>CAVVSB010000010.1:0-26774 GCA_963750695.1 uncultured Solirubrobacterales bacterium | reverse complement strand
CAACTTTTGGTACCCGGCGCCGAGCGCAGCGGCCTACGTCGCCCTCTATCTGCGGACCCGCGCCGCCATCGATGCGGTCATGCCAGGTTCACGCGTGATCGTCGGCGGGCTCGCCGATCCACCCGGGTTTCTGACCCGCATGCTCTCAGCCGAACCACAACTTGCATCTCACGTCGACGGCGTCGCGATCCACGTCTACCCTCAGCACCCCCCGGATCTCGTCGCCAAGATCCGAGCCGTGCGACGGTCGATGAACGCGACGGCCATGGCAGGCGTCCCGATCTATCTCACCGAGTTCGGTTGGGCGGCGCCACCGCCGCGCACGGCGAGTCAGCGCCTCGTCAAGCGCGAGCGGCCGCGGTACATCGCCGGGGCGATCGCCGAGCTGGGAAACAGCGATTGCACCGTCGCCGGGCTCATCCTGTTTTCTTGGGTGACGCTCGAACGAGACCCAGCGCAGATCGGGGAATGGTTCGGGATTCATCCACCGCCGCCCAGCACCGTGACGACTCCCGACGAGCGGGCCTTCGCTCGCGCGGTGCGGCTCGCGCAGACGCCTGGTCGGCGACCGCAGCCGTGCGGCGGCTAGCGCTTGGCGCAGCGCGTCGCGATCTTCGACTTCACGCGGCAGCTCTCGATGTGGAGCGCGCCTTTGCGGAAAGCGTTGTAGGCCGGCTTTGCGGACCAGCGGCCGTTGGAGATGTGGAAGAGACCGAAGTGGCGGGAGGGGTCTGACGGATCCGTCGGGTCAACCCACTGAAAGTAATCGAAAGAGCTGAGATGCAGACTCCGGCTGTGGCTGACAAGCAGGGGCAGCAACTGCTTGACGTCCCGGGTCTGCACGTTATTGACTCCCTGGAAGCCCACCTCGCTCGCCACGATCGGCGCCTGCTTGTCGCCGTGGCGGTTCATCACGGCGCGGACCCGCTGGAGAATGGTCACGACCCCGGCCGGATAGTGCGTGTAAGGGTGCACGGCGACTGCATCGAAGTACCGGCTCGCATGAGTCACGCGGTAGATCTGGTCGACGTATGTCCAGCTGTAATTGGGTAGACCGGCGAGCACCACCGTCGCGCCGCGATCGAGGCGCTTGATCGCGTCGTGCGCCGCGTGCACCAAGTTGACGTAGCTCGCGGCGAACGGTCGCGTGGCCCAGAAGTAGGTGAAGTTCGGCTCGTTCCAGAGCTGCCACGCGCGAATCGGGACGCGGGGGATCCGCGGGTTCTCTGACCAGAACTTCCCGTGAGGCCCATAGCGCCGCACGAGGAGCGCCATGAAGGCCGCGTAGGTGGCGTCGGATCGAGGGACTCCACCGGTGTTCGCCGGGTGCGGGTCCGCGGCCCACCCCGGCGTGTAGAGGACCGTCGGCAGAATCGTCAGATGCCGTTTCGCCGCAGCGGCGACGATCGAATCGGTCTCGGCAAAACTCGTCGGCACGGGGTCATGCTCGAACTCTGCCCGCTGGCTGGCCGGGACGTCGCTCCAGCTCGCGTACGGCTGAGCGGCAGCCCAGTTGAAGACGACGCGAAGGTTCTCGACGCCGCTCGCGACCATCACATCCAATTGGTGTCCGGTGGCGTTGCCGCTGAGCACGGGTGCTCCCACCTGCATGCCGACGAACCCCTGCGGGACCCGCGCAGAGGCCGTAGCCTGCGCGATCACCCCGGTGAGCGCCAACGACACCAGGACGGACGCGAGTCGGACGAGTCGCATCGCAGCGAGTCTAGACGCCGGTCATCGTCGCCGGACGCACACCGTCGCGAGGCGCCCCTTGACCCGGCATGAGTCGAGCGCGAGCGCGCTCCGCTTGAAGGCAGCAAACGCGGGCTTTGCCGTGATCGTGCCACCGCGCAGGCGCAGCAGCCCCGAGTAGTTGAATGAGTGCCCCGAGTCGGTGTCGATCCATGTATAGAAATCGAAACCGGCCAGCCCGAGAGCGCGGCGGTTGCGCGCCAGCAGCGGAAGTAGCGTGGCGAGCTTGCGGGCCTGCCCCGACGGCGTCGTGTCGAACGGGTAGTGCTCCGGCGAATGACCGAACGAGGACGGCCAGCCGGTCTCGCTGGCGAGCAGCGGCTTGCGGCCGTCGCCGTGGCGGCGCATGACTGCGCGGGCGCGACGCAGGATCGTCAGCACCCCCTGGGGAGACGCGGTGTACGGGTGGATCGCTACGAGGTCGAACAGGCGGCGCGCGCCCGGGACCCGGTAGATCTTCTCGAGGCCCCGCCACGAGTAGTTGGGCATGCCGGCGAGCACGATCTTGGCGCGGGGATCCGCGCGGCGAATCGCCGTGCGCGCCGTGCCGACCATCGCCACGTACGTCCGAGCGAACGGCTGGATCGGCCAGCGGGTGCGCGTGTTCGGCTCGTTCCAGATCTGCCAGGCGCGGATCGGGAGGTTGGGCAGGTCCGGGTGCTCGGACCAGAACGTGCCGTGGTGGCCGTAGCGCCGGACGAGCTGCTCGGCGTAGTCCGCGTAGACGGCGTTTGACTTCGGCAGACCGAAGTCGGCGGCGGGATGAGGCCGCTCCTCCCAGCGTGGCGTGTAGATGACGACCGGCAGCACGGTGAGCCCATGCGAGGCCGCAAGCGTCATCGCCTCGTCGGTCGCGCCGAAGCTCGTCGGCACGCCGCCCGGGCTGCGGACATACGCATTCACCTGGCCGGGCGGAACGTCGGCGAAGCTCGCGTACGGCTGGGCGTCCTTCCAGCTGAACACGATCCGCACACTCTCGACGCCGCTGCCGACCATCCGGTCGAACTGGCGGTTTGGGTCGAGCGTCGGCGCCAACGCGTATGGACCGAGGTTCATGCCGACGAACCCCTGCGGCACCCGCGCGGCAGCGGTCGCGGCGAGCGTGGCAACGGCGGCGATGACCGGCAGGATGCAGCCGAGGGATCGAGCGCGCCGCATCGCGGCGAGTCTAACCTGCGGTGAGCAGCGACCCCACCGCTTCGTCGGTGAGCGCGGCGGTGCGGTCCCACGTGAACTGCGACGCGCGGACGATCCCGGCAACGCGGAGCGGCGCGCGCATGCGGTCGTCGGTGGCCGCCGCCACGGTCGCCTCGGCGAGCTCGCCCGGCCGGTCGAGGTCGACGAGCAGGGCGGCGTCCCCGCAGACCTCGGGCAGTGCGCCCGCGCGAGCGGCGACGAGCGGCACGCCGGCGGCCATTGCCTCGAGGCACGGGAGCCCGAATCCCTCGTAGCGGGAGGGCATCACGACGACGCGCGCACCGGCGTAGAGCCCGGGGAGCAGCGCCTCATCGACGTAGCCGAGGCGGCGGACGCCCGGGCCCTCGCCTCGGAGATAGCCCCGGTCAGATCCGGCGAGGACGAGGTCGAGCCCGCGATCGGCGAGCGCGCGGGCGACCGGTTCGAGCGCGGCGAGGTTCTTGCGGTCCGACACCGTGCCGACGACGAGCGCGTACGGCCGCTGCAGCCCGTGCCGCCGCCGGGTGGCCTCGGAATCGGCGGCCGGGCTGAAGCGCTCCTCGACGCCCTCGGGAACGACGACGACGCGGTCGGGGTCGGCTCCAAGGACCTCGACGAGCTCCCCGCGGGAGAACGCCGAGGGCGTCAGCACGAGCCGCGCGCGGCGTGCGAGCAGCGGCAGGATGTGGCGGTGATAGGCGACGTAGGCTCCGGAATACGCCTCGGGGTGGCGCAGCGCCGCCGCGTCGTGGATGACGACGACGTTCCGCCGCGACGCGGCCGGAGCAAGGTTCGCGGGCGACAGGATGACGGCGGCACCCGCCGCCTGTGCCGGGAGCAGCGCCTGTTCCCAGAGATGTCCGGCCCGATGAGCGAGCCCGCGCGGTGGGCGGATGACGCGGTAGCGATCCGGCCGCAGCGCGGGCAGCCGGAGCGCGAGCTCGCGCGTGAGCCGCTCGACGCCGCCGATCTCCGTGCGGATCGCAGCACGGGCGTTGATCGCGACCGGAGCCGTCCGGACGCGCGACACCATCAGGCCTGGACCTCTTTGACGAACTACGCGCGGAGGATGCGGCGGCGCAGGGCGAACCCGGCGCCGATCAGCGCGACGCCGATCGCGACCGCGGCCGGCACGTCGAACCCGGTGAACGGCAGCTTGCCTGCCGAGGTCGTGGTTCCGGCCGTGCTCGTCCCAGTGCTCACCGACCCCGTCGACCCGGTCGAACCGGTCGAACCGGTCGACGATGACGTGGAGCCGGAGCTCGTCGATCCGGACGAACTCGAGCCGGAGCCCGAGGAGCCGCTGGAGCTGCTGCCGCTGTTGCCGCTCAGAGGGTCGACGTACTGCTGGTCGCCGGCGGAGGAGCCGGACCCGGCGGCGAGCGCCGACACGGGCGCGAGGAGCCCGAGGGCGATCACGACGAGCAGCGAGAGGAGCGTCATTCTGCGCAATATCACGGTGCGAGTATTGCAAGGCTCGCGTCGGGCCGTCTCCAGTCAGTGACAGGTCGGGCCGCATGCGGCCCGACCCCCCGGGCGCATGCGCCCGGGGCAGGGGCGCGCATGCGCGCCCCTGATCAGAAATCCGCAAATGGCCTTTTTGCAGGATTTATTGCAGGGGTAGGGTCACGGGACCGGCGCGCGACGGGGCGTGTTAGGGTCATCGCCGCCCCGCCGTGATGACCGTTCCAGACCGGGACCCACGCCGACCGCACGGCGTCCGTCGCGGCGCTGGTCTGCGTCTCGCACTGCCATGTTTTCGATCGCATCCACAACGACACGCCGGCTCCGTGTCTCCGCGGTCACCGCCGCCGTGACGGCCGCGATGCTCGGCACCAGCCTCGTGCCGGCGAGCTCCGGTGACCTGCAGGGCCAGATCGACTCAAGCCGCTCGAGCGCCAACTCGCTCCGCTCGCAGATCAACGCCGAGACGGCGCGCATTCAACAGACCGCCGGGGGGATCGCCAGCGCGGAGCACCGCCTCAGCGCGGTGCAGGCCGCACTCTCCGCCCGCGAGGCTCAGCTCCGGCAGGTCCAGGATCAACTGATCGCCGCCCGCGACCGGCTCGTGCGACTCGAGAACCGCCTGCAGGAGGCGAGCCGCGCACTCGCCGCCAACCTCGTCGCGTCCTACGAAAACAGCCCGCCCGACCTCGTCAGCGTGATCCTCTCCTCGCGCGGGTTCAAAGATCTGCTGGAGAAGGTCAACTTCATGAAGCGGGTCGGACATCAGGACGCGCAGATCGTTGGCACGACGCGCACTGCTCGCGCCGAGGTGTTCCGCGAGGCAAAGCGTCTTGCCGCGCTCGAGCAGCGGGACCGCGCGCTCACCGACCAGATCCTCGCGCAGCGCAACCAGGTCGCGGCGATCCGTGCCGCCCTGCTGAACCGGCAGATCCAGCAGCTGAGCGCCCGCTCGGCCGACAGCGCCAAGCTGCGCACGCTCAACGGACGGCTGCACAAGCTCGAGGCGAAGGCCGCCGCGGAGGCGCGCGCCGCCGCCGCCTCCGGGAACGCGGCCGTCGGTGGGATCGCTGTCAACACGCACGGCATGGTCCAGCCGCCGGCCGGTGCTCCACCCGCTGTCGCGCAGGTGATCGCCGCGGGCAACGCGATCGCGACGCTCCCCTACATCTGGGGCGGTGGCCACGGCTCGTTCCAGGCGAGCGGCTATGACTGCTCGGGCTCGGTGAGCTACGCGCTCGCCGCCGCCGGCCTGCTCTCCTCGCCGCTGGACTCGACCGGCTTCGAGAGCTGGGGCGCCGCCGGCCCGGGCCGCTGGATCACGATCTACGCGAACGCCGGTCACGCGTGGATGACCGTCGCCGGCTGGCGGTTCGATACGGTCGCGCTCGCCTCCGGCGGAACCCGCTGGTCACAGGGCGGCGGCGAGTTCTCCGGATTCGTCGTGCGGCATCCCCCCGGTCTGTAGTGCCTCGGTTGAGGTTCGACGCCACCAAGAGCTGGCACTGGTGGATGAGACGCGAGGATGCAGGAGCCGTGGCGCAGCAGCGCTGCGCGAGGCGACGAGGACGAAGCGGATCGCCGCCAGGGACGCCTCGACTGACATCGAACCTCGGAAACGAGGCACTCGAGACGTAGTTCCTCCTGATCGAGTCTCCGGTCTCTCCTGTGAGGAGCGCTGTGGCGCGGCCGATCTCAAGGCAAATACCGGTGTGGACCGGGCCTGTCCTTTCGAGAGGAGCACCACCATGTCGATCAGCACGGAGCACGTGCCGACGCACAACGGCACCGGCAGCACGCCGGTGCCCACACCGACGCCTGCGGGCGTCGCACCGAAGTTCGCCAATGCCGGGCCGCTCGGCGTGTGCGCGTTCGCCCTGACCACGTTCCTTCTGAGCATGGTCAACGCCAAACTCGTCAACAAGGGAGTTGAGCCGATTGTGTTCGGCACTGCGCTCATGTTCGGCGGCCTCGTCCAGGTACTAGCCGGGATGTGGGCCTACCGGGCGGGGAACACGTTCGCCGCGACAGCGTTCAGCGCGTACGGCGGGTTCTGGCTGTCATTCTGGGCGCTTATCCAGTTCTATGCCAAGGACATCCCCGCCGCACAGCTGGGCAACGCCGTTGGCCTCTATCTCATCGCCTGGGCGCTCTTCACGGCGGTGATGTTCGTCGCCTCGTTCAAGACCTCCCGAGCGATCAACGTCGTCTTCGGGCTGCTGCTCCTGACGTTCCTGCTGCTCGGGATCGGCAACGCCGGTGGACACGGATGGTCGTGCAGTGGGGCGGCTACGTCGGCCTCGCGACGGCTGCCGCGGCCACCTATGCCGCGCTCGCCGAGGTGACGAACGACACGTTCGGCCGGGCGGTAATGCCGCTCGGTGAGACGAAGTAACGTCGAAAGGGCGGGTGCCGTTATCGACACCCGCCCCTTCGAGAGCCGGACGGGCGGGTCTGGCATCCGCCCGAGCGACGGCTACAGGAGGGTCCGCGCCGGTGCCCGGCGCGGCGGCACGACACCGCGGGCCGGCAGCTGTGGCCGCGTCGCGGGACGGAGGCCGTCGACCGGCCGCGCCGGGGAGCCGGCACGTGGGGCCGGCTTCGCGCCGGTCCCGCTGAGTCGCATAATCAGCAGGGCGAGCGCCGGGACCACGACGATCCCGATCATCGCCAGGAACCACGTCTGGCCGGCGTCGGTTCCCATGCCGACCGCATGCGCGAGTCCCGCGAGCCAGGCGAGCGCCGTGAAGCGGTGCAGCTTGCGCCAGCGCTTAGCGCCGATCGAGCGACGGGCGTAGTAGGAGATGCCGAGCAGTGCCATGCTCCAGCCGCCGATGATGCCGAGCGACATCCACGCGGTCTTGTAGCTCGAGGCGAACGGCACCGTGATGTCGACGACGGACGGGTGCAGGAACTTGTCGCCGAGCAGCGTCACGGCATGGACGACGATCGCGGCGATCGTGGACAGGGACAGGATCTCGTGGGTCACGCGCAGGTCCGCCGCGCGGCCACGCAGCAGCTTCGTGCTCATCAGCAGGCCGAGCGACACCGCGAGGCTCGCCAGGACGAGCGCGGCAACGCCGGCAGCGCGGCTAGTGATCCAGAACAGGTGAGGCGTCGGATCTATGTGCATGGCCTTCAGGATCGCGGCCGTGCGCTAGAGGTCCGTAGGGCGCGGCTAAGAGCTTCGTGTGAGCCGGGTCCGCTGCTCAGCGGCGCGCGGCGTGCATGATGTAGCCGCCCGGCACCGAGGCCGCCGCGGCGCGCACGAGCCGGCTCGCCTGGATCGACCCGCTCTGGAACGTCACCTTGAACGAGCTGCCGCCGCCGCTCAGGCCCGACGGGGTCGCGGCGCCAGCGGTTGCGCCCCCGCCATTGAGGACGAACCGGCGGCCGCTCGGGGCGAGCTTGATCTTCGTCGCGCCCCAGGCACGGTCGCTGATCGTCCCCGTGTGGCCCGCGGTGGTCTGGGTGCCGGCGAGCGCAAAGTTCGCGGTGCCGAAGTCGGCCAGCGGGAGCGTTCGACAGATGTTCGCGCTGACGCACTCAGAGGGCGCCTCGACGATCCACTCCGCCGACGACAGGTCGATCGGCGAGACGCGGAGGGTCTTGCGGAAGGTCTTATGCCGTGTCTGGTTCTGCAGCGTCAGCGTGACCTTCGAGCCCGACACGCTGACCGTCGCGAACATCGCATCTCCCGGGGTGACGCGCATGCTGATCCCCCGCGAGGGAGCCGGCACGAGCTCGTACCAGGCGCTCGACACGGCGCGGCCGGAAGGCGTGCAGTCGATCTCGGTCCCGATCTGCTCGAGCGCGTCCGAACTCCCGCTGTAACCGCCGAGCCCGACCCACACGGCCGAGTACCCGGGGCTGTACCGAGAGCAGTTGACGCCGGGCTGCTTCCATGCGCCGACGACCTTCTTGAAGCGAACCCCGGCACGATGGGTGGCGTAGCCGGCCCAGTTGGAGCTCTGCACCGTGTCGGCGAACGCCGACGGCGCGCTGGCGACGAGCACCGCGGAGACGGCCAGGATTATGCGCAGCGCGACTCGCACTTCTCTCTTTTTCGGTATTCCGCCGGAGAACTTGAGCACGTGATGCCCACCTAACCGGTCCCAGCGCCCAACCGGAGGATGGCAGACGCTCGGCCCGAGCAGTCGTACATCGTCGCTGTTGTCCCGCTCGCGGTGTTGAGGTTGACCGCTTTGCACGCCTTTGCGGCGATGCTGAACGCCGACTGGCTCCCGGTGCGGGTGTCGCCAGGAAGTCGCCCGCCGCCGTTCTCGTCGGCGAGGATGAAGCGCAGGCGTCCCGCCTTCACCTCGGCCGCCAGCCAGGACGCGGAGACCGTGCTCTCCCGGCCCGAGAAGCCGCCGAGTCCAGCGACGTTGGCGCCCGACTGGACGATCGCCGCCGCGGCGCTGCTCTGACTCATGACGCCGACCGTGCCGCCGCCATGGGCCTCGGCATAACGGGTGGCCGCAGTGAGGGTGGCGGTGTTGCCTCCGAACGGGCCACCACCGCCGAAGCCGGGGCCGCCGCCGCCGATACCGCCGCCCGGGCCGCTGGCGCTGCCGCCCGGTCCGCCGGCGCTGCCCGCGCCGCCGGGGCCGAAGGGGGCCGCGCCGCCGGTTCCGGTGCCCGCCCCGGGAGGTGCCCCGGTCATGCCGAGCATCCCGGACGCGCTCGGGACGGTGCCGCCGCGGATACCCATCGGGCCGCCGAACCCGCCGCGCGCGCCGCCGCGGAAGCCGCCCGGGCCGTCGGTCGCCGCGCTCGCCGGTCCGCCCGTGGGGAACGTGCCGCTCGTCGCGTGGCCGATCGTTTGCGCCGCCCAGGTTGCGGGAGCGGCGGAGAGCGCGGCAACCGCGACGGCGGCGAGCGCGAGCCGGATGCGGCCCGGAAGCGCGAACGCGAGTGCCAGCGCCGCCCCACCGGCCCCGACGATCACGAGCGGGACTGCCCACGACAGCGCGCCGCCCAGCGTCCCGAGCACGACGAGCTCGGTGACGACGCCAGCGCCGATGATGAGCGGGGCAACGATCCGCGCGCTGCGCGCCGAGTCCGCGCGGCCCCAGGGACCGGGCAGCATCAGCGCGACGCCGGCACCGACGAGCAGGGCCGAAAACGGCGCGAGCAGAGAGACGTAGTAGGGGTGGAAGATGCCGCTCGCAAAGCTGAACACAACCGCCGTGGTGAGGAACGCGCCGCCGACCGCGATCAGCCAGCCCGTGCGCGGGTCGCGCCGGCGCAGGCGGGTGAGCAGGAGCAGCGCGATACCAGCCGCGAGGGCGAAGCCGAGCAGCCACCCGGCCTGGTCACCGAGCCCGGCCTGAAGCAGCCGGAACGGTCCCGTCGCCCCCCCGAACATCGTCCCGCCGCCGGGGCCACCGCCCGGGCCACCGCCGCCGCCCGGGCCGCCCGTCTGACCGGCAACGCGGCCGAGCCCGTTGTACCCGAACATCAGCGACCAGATGCTGTTGTCCGACGTGCCTGAGATCCATGGCCGGTCCGCCGCCGGGGTGAGCGTCACGAGCAGCGGCCAGGCGAGCCCGGCGACCGCAAGTCCGACACCGCCGGCGAGCAGCTGGCGTACCATCCGAAGCCGGCCGCCGGGAGCATCCCAGCGCATCCACACCCACGCGAGGGCGATGCCTGGCACGACGAACAGCGCCACGCCCATCTTCGTCTCGAACCCGAGCCCGACGGCGATGCCGCTCAGGACGAGCCACTTTGTCCGCCCGGTCTCGAGCGCGCGGACGGCGAACCACAGCGCGGCGACGCAGCACAGGACGAGCAGCTCATCGGGGTTGTTGTGGCGGCTGACCGCGACCGCGGTCGGCGTGACGGCAAGCGTCAGTCCGCCGATGAAGCCCGCCAGACGGCCGAAGCGGCGGCGGACGAGGTCATAGACGAGCGCGGCCGCGGCGACGCCCATCAGCGCCTGGGGGACGAGGACGCTGAGCGGGTGGTAGCCGAAGATCCGTGCTGAGAGCGCCTGCACCCAGAGGCTGAGCGGCGGCTTGTCGACGGTCATCAGGCCGCTGGGGTCCATCGACGCGAACAGGAAGTTGTGCCAGCTCGCGCTCATCGAGCGCACGGCGGCGCTGTAGTACGTGTTCGCCCAGCCGTTGATGCTGAGGCCCCACAGGTTGAGCACGGCGGAGACGGCCATGAGACCGAGCAGCTCGGGACGGGCGGTGACGAGCGAGCGGACCCGGGCCAGACGATTGGTCGCCGGGCTCGCGGTCGGCGCAGGGTACGACAGCGAGTCCGTGCTCATGGCGCCAGCATCGGGTGCCGGGGTGAGAGCAACGTAGGAGTCTGCGAAGACCGCCGGTGCACGAGCAGCCGTGCGACGCCGCGCAGGTCGGCGAGCGCCGTCGAGGTGATGCTGACGCGGGAGTCGGCGTCCTCGACCCAGTCGACCGGCACCTCGTGGATGCGCAGGCCGGCGCGCTGCGCGAGTACGAGCAGCTCGGTATCGAAAAACCACTCCTCGTCCTTGATGAGGGGCAGCAGTTCGGCTGCGACGTCCTGCCGGATCGCCTTGAAGCCGCATTGGGCGTCGCTGAAGTGGGCGCGGAGAGCAAGGTGGAGCAACCGGTTGTAGGCGCGGGAGATGAGCTCGCGCCGCGCGCTGCGCTCGACGTGCGCATCGCGGGTGAGTCGCGTCCCGATGGCGACGTCGCTGTGGCCGGAGAGGAGCGGGGCGACGAGCGGCAGCAGCGCCGCGAGGTCGGTCGAGAGGTCGACGTCCATGTAGCAGAGCACGCGCGCGTCGGCCTCTGACCACGCCGCTCGCAGAGCTCGACCCCGGCCCTTCTGCGGCAGCCGCATGGCGTCGACGCGGTCAAGCTCATACGTGAGCCGGCGCGCGATCAGGTGGGTGCCGTCGTCGCTCGCGTTGTCGACGATCAGGATCTGCCAGGCGAACGGGAGGTACCGCTCGAGGAACGCGTGCAGCCGAAGGACCGAGCCCTCGAGCGCGATCCGTTCGTTGTACACCGGGATGACGATCAGCACATCGGTCATGGCTGCCCCGGGACGCGGTGGGTCTCGGTGTATGCCGCCGCCGCGATCACAGCTCCCAGCGCGCCGATCGCGCCTCTCCGCAGTGCGCGTCGCACTCGTCTCATGACTGCCTCCTGATTTGGTGAGACGTTTCTCATCTGCACGATGAGAATCGACACCTGCCGCAAGACGGTGCGAAGACCTGGCTAAGAGCGGCGTAGGAACGGCAAGATTCCCAGTGCCGTGACTGGGGGGGTTTCAGAGCCAGTCGAGGTGGCATTCAACCCCCCAATCACGACACTAGAGTACGAAGCACTGCTCTTTGAAACAGGAGATCCGAGATGGAAACGAACAGCTTCGACGCCAGGGGCACACTTTCGGTCGGCGACCGCAGCTACGACATCTTCCGCCTCGATGCGCTGCAGCCGAAATTCGACGTCGCCCGTCTGCCGTTCTCGCTGAAGATCTTGCTTGAGAATCTTCTGCGGAACGAGGACGGCGAGTCGATCCGTGCCCAGGACATCGAGGCGCTCGCCACGTGGAATGCGAAGGAGGAACCGAGCAAGGAGATCGCGTTCACGCCGGCACGCGTCGTGATGCAGGACTTCACGGGCGTCCCCGCCATCGTCGATCTCGCCGCGATGCGCGACGCGATGGCTGAGATGGGCGGCGACCCGGAGAAGATCAATCCGCTTGTGCCGGCTGAGCTCGTGATCGATCACTCCGTCCAGGTCGACGAGTTCGGTACCAAGCGCGCGTTCCAGCGCAATGCCGAGCTCGAGTTCGAGCGCAATCAGGAGCGCTACGCGTTTCTGCGCTGGGGCCAGGGCGCTTTCCGCAACTTTGCAGTCGTCCCGCCGGACACCGGCATCGTTCACCAGGTCAACCTCGAGTACCTCGGTCGGGTCGTCTTCGTTGACTCCGAGAACGGCCTCGCGTATCCCGACACGCTTGTCGGGACCGACTCGCACACGACGATGATCAACGGGCTCGGCGTGCTCGGCTGGGGCGTCGGCGGAATCGAGGCCGAGGCGGCGATGCTCGGCCAGCCGATGTCGATGCTCATCCCGCAGGTGCTCGGCTTCAAGCTGACCGGCGAGCTCTCGGAGGGGGCGACCGCGACCGACCTCGTGCTCACGGTCACCGAGATGCTGCGCGAGAAGGGCGTCGTCGGCAAGTTCGTCGAGTTCTATGGCGCCGGCCTGCCGAACCTCCCGCTCGCCGACCGGGCGACGATCGGCAACATGTCGCCGGAGTTCGGCTCAACGTGCGCGATCTTCCCGATCGACGCGGAGACGCTCTCCTACCTCGAGTTCACGGGGCGGCCGAAGGAGCTGATCGGGATCGTCGAGGCGTATACGAAGGAGCAGGGTCTGTGGCACGACGAGAACTCGGAGGAGCCGACGTTCACCGACACGCTGTCGCTCGACCTCGGCGATGTCGTGCCGAGCATCGCCGGGCCTAAGCGTCCCCAGGACCGGGTGTCCCTGACTGAGTCCAAGGGCGCGTTCCGTCTTGCGCTGGAGGGCTTCCTGCCCGAGGAGAGTGGTGAGGACGAGGCCGGCGAGGAGAGCTTCCCCGCGAGCGACCCGATCTCGACGCACACGCCGAACGGGATCGGCCACGAGCCGACCGGCGGCACCGGCGGCGCCCAGGTGGCGGACCGAGCGCGGACGCAGGCACCTCTGACGCTTGCCGACGGGACCGAGACGGAGCTCGATCACGGTCATGTCGTGATCGCCGCGATCACGAGCTGTACGAACACGTCGAACCCCTCGGTGATGCTTGGCGCGGGGATCCTCGCGCGCAACGCGGTGCAGAAGGGTCTGAAGGTCAAGCCGTGGGTGAAGACGTCGCTCGCGCCGGGCTCGAAGGTCGTCACCGAGTACCTCGACCGCGCCGGTCTCAC
Organism: uncultured Solirubrobacterales bacterium; assembly: GCA_963750695.1. Taxonomy (GTDB): domain Bacteria; phylum Actinomycetota; class Thermoleophilia; order Solirubrobacterales; family Solirubrobacteraceae; genus Palsa-465. The sequence continues at coordinate 13,459 of CAVVSB010000010.1, read as the reverse complement.
CGAGTACCTCGACGAGCTCGGTTTCAACCTCGTCGGATACGGCTGCACGACGTGCATCGGCAACAGCGGTCCGCTGCCGCAGGAGGTCTCCGACGTCGTGGGCGCCGAGGACCTCGCGGTCGTGTCGGTGCTGTCCGGGAATCGGAACTTCGAGGGCCGGATCAACCCCGACGTGAAGATGAACTACCTCGCGTCGCCGCCGCTCGTCGTCGCGTACGGGCTCGCCGGGACGATGGACATCGACCTCTACGACGAGCCGCTCGGCGAGGACTCGCGCGGCGAGCCCGTGTACCTGAAGGACATCTGGCCGAGCGCGGCCGAGGTCGCCGAGATGGTTGGCGACGCGGTGCAGTCGGACATGTTCCACAAGAGCTACGGCGAGGTGTTCGACGGCGATGGGCGCTGGAACTCGCTCGAGGTGCCGAGCGGCGACCGGTTCGCGTGGGACGAGCGCTCGACGTACGTGCGCCGACCGCCGTTCTTCGAGGACCTCCCGCGCGAGCCCGAGCCCGTTGAGGACATCGTGAACGCGCGCGTGCTCGCCCGGCTCGGCGACAGCGTCACCACCGACCACATCTCGCCCGCCGGCTCGATCAAGCGCGATGGCCCCGCCGCCTTGTACCTCAACGCCAACCACGTCGAGGCCCGGGACTTCAACTCCTACGGGTCGCGACGCGGCAACCACGAAGTGATGATGCGCGGGACGTTCGCGAACATCCGGCTCCGTAACCAACTGAAGTCGGACCCGCCCCTCCGTGAGGGGGGCGTGACGGTGTATTTCGGCTCGTCGTCTGATGAGCAGATGCCGATCTACGACGCGGCGATGAAGTACATCGACGCGGGCGTGCCGCTGATCGTGCTCGCCGGCAAGGAGTACGGCTCGGGCTCCTCACGCGACTGGGCGGCGAAGGGCACGCGGCTGCTCGGCGTGCGCGCAGTGATCGCGGAGAGCTTCGAGCGGATCCACCGCTCGAACCTCGTCGGGATGGGCGTGCTCCCGCTCCAGTTCGCCGACGGCGAGTCGGCCTCGTCGCTGGGGTTGACCGGACGGGAGACGTTCACGATCACCGGCCTCGCCGACGTCGACTCGATCCCGCGGGAGGTCACCGTGAAGGCGGACGACACGGAATTCACCGTACGCGTCCGGATCGACACGCCGAAGGAGCAGCAGTACTACCGCCACGGCGGGATCCTGCAGTTCGTGCTGCGCAACCTGCTCTCAGCGGATTGAGAGCAGGTTGAGACCCGGGCTGATATTGCCGGGCGGGTCTTCGAGGCAGAGAATCCCTCCTCGTCCGATCGAGGAGGGTTCTCACGTCTCGGCTGTTCCGTTTCGTAGGGACTGCGCAGTCTCGATTCTGGGTGTGTCGACCCGGCGGGTCCCGGCACCCTCATGTACAGCGCATCGGGGTCGTGCACGTCCGGTCAGGCCACGGTGCAGTGGGACAAGCAGGGACCGCCGGGGTCACCGGGCGCCCAGGGTCCCCCAGGGGTCTCGGCGGCACAGGGCGTGGCGTACGGCGCCGGCACCTACACGAACGGCTTCAGCGTCTCCAGCACGGTGACCGCGCGCGGCAACTACGCGTTCGAGGGAACGATCGCGCGCGAGCGGACGCTCCCCAACGGCGCCACGGGGAACTTCTCGGTCACCTGCTCGGTGGGTGAGCGACGCCCGGGCGGCGTGCCAGCTAGATTTGGCCCGTGGCCATCCCTGAGTTCTTCGAGGAGCTGATCAGTACGGCCGGGCCGTCCGGTCACGAGACCGCTCCCGCCGGCGTATGGCGCGAGCATTGCCGGACGTTCGCCGACGAGGTCGGCGGCGATCTCGTCGGTTCGTCGTTCGCCCGCGTGCGCGGCTCAGGTGACGGGCCGTCGGTGGCGGTCGTCGGGCACATCGACGAGATCGGCCTCCACATCTCGCACATCGACGACAACGGGTATTTGAAGTTCGGCCAGGTCGGAGGATGGGACCCGGTCGTGCTCGTCGGCCAGCGGGTCGTGATCACGACCCGGAGCGGCCCGGTCAAGGGCGTGATCGCGCGCCAGCCAATCCATCTGTTGAAGGACGAGGCGCGCAAGCAGGTCCCCGAGCTCAAGGACCTCCACATCGACATCGGCACGAAGGACGGCGATGAGTCCCGTCAGGTGGTCCGCATCGGAGACGTCGGCGTGATCGACGCCGCCCCGCTCGAGCTGCGTCATGACCGGATCGTCTCGCGCTCGCTCGACAATCGTGTCGGTTGCTACGTCGCCGCCGAGGCGGCGCGGATCGTCGCCGAGCGCGGCCGCGCCCAGGGCGATGTGATCGCGCTCGCCGTCGCGCAGGAGGAGACGACGTTCGCCGGCTCGCGGACCTCGGCCTACCGGCACCGCCCGGACGTGGCGATTGCCGTCGACGTGACGTTCGCAACCGATCAGCCGGGCGTCGAGCTCGGTCCGATCACGAAGCATGATCTCGGCAGCGGTCCCGTGATCGCGCGGGGGACGACGCTGCACCCGCTCGTGTCCGATCTGCTCTGCGACGCGGCCGAGGCAGAGAAGGTGTCGTTCACGCTCGAGTCGCTCGGCCGCGGCACCGGCACGGACGCCGACGCGATCCATCTCAGCCGCGCGGGGATTCCGACCGGGCTCGTGTCGGTGCCGCTGCGCTACATGCACTCTCCGGTGGAGCTCATCTCGCTCGCGGACATCGACGCCGCTGCGCGCCTGATCGCGGCGTTCGCCATCCAGCTGACGAGCGACACGTCGTTCGAGCGCTGAGGCGGGCGCGGGCGAAGTGCTGTTCCTGTTTGACATCGACGGCACGCTGGTTGCGGGCGCGACCGACGCCCATCGAGACGCACTCCACGCGGCCCTGCACGAGGTCCACGGCGTCAACGCGGCCGCGGTCGGCCGTCCACTCCCCCCTGCGGGCCGGACCGACGGCGAGATCGCGCGCTCGATCCTGCTCGCCGCCGGTGTGTCGGCGGAGCGGATCGATGATCGCGCCGAGGACGTGCGTGAGGCGTGCTGCCGCGAGTACACCCGGCGAGCCACCGAAGATCTCTCTCACACCGTCCTGCCCGGCATCCGCTCGCTGCTCGAGTGGCTCGGGTCGCTCGACGGGGTCACGCTCGGGCTCGTCACGGGCAACTACGAATGCGTGGCGCGGCGCAAGCTCTCGCGCGCCGGTCTGGGGGCAGTGTTCCCGCCCGGCATCGGCGGTTTCGGCTCCGACCACGAGGACCGCGCGTCGCTGCCGGCGATCGCGCGGCGCCGCGCCGGGGAGCGGGGTCGGCCGTATCCGCGGTCGCAGACGATCGTCATCGGCGATACGCCTCGTGACATCGTGTGCGCCCGTGCCGACGAGCTGCGCTGCTTTGCCGTCGCGACCGGACCGTTCGGAGCCGAGGAACTCACGGGAGCCGACATCGTGGCCGGCAACGCCGACGAGTTGCGTGGCGCGATCGACGCGGCCTTGGGCTAAGCGCTGGCTGCCTTGAGGCGCGAGCGGGCGCTCGAGGATTCCGCCACCGGCACGAGCCGTCCGGCCTTGCCGAGACCGCGGGCCCGCGTGTTGCCGTAGACGGCTTCGTACTCCCCGTCGCGCACGAGAAACGTCTCGTGCCAGATGCCGGTGCGGTCCGATCGGCCCACCCGTCGCCAGTAGTTGCGCCAGACGTCGAGGTGCGGGTCATCCTTGTCCTTGGCAAATGCCTCGAGGTGCTCGAACGACCGCCAGTACTGGACGATCGTCGGGATCCCCAACTCGTACGCGAGTAGGCCCTTCTCCGGATGCTCGACGAGGTAGTCGAGCATGTGTCTCATCCCTCGGCGGCCGCCGAGGTCGGTGAAGCTGCGGAGCAGGTGCAGCTTGCTGTTGAACGTGGCGCCGATCAGGAACACGACGAAGTCGCCCTCGATCTCGGCGGTCATCCGCCGGCCCGCTGTGTGGCTCACAGTTCGTCCCTCCAGGTCGTGAGCCGCGATCGTATTCGGAGACGATGGGGCTTGTGTACAACTGTCGTACACAACTCCCCGAGGTGTCGGCCGTCAGCTCTTCGGCGTCGGGAACTGCGCGCGCATCATCACGTCCCACAGGCGGTCGGGCGTGAACTTGCGCTGGTTGATCATCAGATGCGCGCTCGCGGTGACCGGATATCGCGCCTTCGGCCGCTTGGATGTGACCGCCTTTGCGATCGTGTCCGCGACCTTGTCCGGCCCGGCGCCGAGCTTTGACATCGGCCCCTTGTAGGCACCCTCCGTGATCCGGCCGACCTTGCGGTTCCAGTCCGTGTACGGCCCGGCATCGCCGGACACCCCGACGGAAGCAGACGCAACCTCGCCGAAGTTCGTCACGATCAGACCGGGCTCGACGAGGATCACGTCGACGCCGAAGCCCTTGACCTCGAAGCGCAGCGCGTCGCTGATCGCCTCGACCGAGTACTTCGTCGCGTGGTAGAGGCCGCCGCCGGGAAACGTCAGCCGGCCGCCCATCGAGCCGATGTTGACGATCTTGCCCGCGCCCTGCTCACGCATCCCGGGCAGGACGAGCTGGCACATGCGGATGAGGCCGAACACGTTCGTCTCGAACTGCCGACGGACCTGGTCGAGCGGGACAGATTCGACGGCGCCGGACTGGCTGTAGCCGGCGTTGTTGACGAGCACCCCGACGCCGCCCTCGGCGTCGGTGACCGCCTTGACCGCGGCCGCCATCGAATCCTCGTCGGTGACGTCGAGGGCGAGCGTCTTGCAACCTCCGGCTTCGAGGTCAGTCAGCGTCTCCGGGCGGCGAGCAGTCGCGTAGACGGTGAAGCCGTCGCGCTGCAGTCGCTCGGCGGTCGCCCTGCCGATGCCCGAGGAGCAGCCGGTGATGAGCGCGGCGTTCGGCACGGCGGGCAGCCTACCGATCGGAACTACCCGCGGACGAGCTTCTTGTAGGTGATCCGGTGCGGTCGGTCCGCCTCGGCGCCGAGCTGCTCGTGGCGGAACGCCTCGTAGGCCTCGAAGTTGCCCTCGAACCAGCGCACCTGGGAGTCGCCCTCGAACGCCAGCACGTGCGTCGCGATCCGGTCGAGGAACCAGCGATCGTGGGAGACGACGACGGCGCAGCCGGCGAAGGCCAGGAGCGCCTCCTCGAGCGCGCGGAGCGTGTCGACGTCGAGGTCGTTCGTCGGCTCGTCGAGGAGCAACAGGTTGCCGCCGGTGCGCAGGAGCTTCGCCAGGTGCAGGCGATTGCGCTCGCCGCCGGAGAGCTTGCCGACCTTCTTCTGCTGATCGGTGCCCTTGAAGTTGAAGCCCGCCGTGTACGCGCGGCTGTTGATCGTCCGCTCACCGAGGGGGATCTCATCCAGGCCCCCGGAGATCTCCTGCCAAACGGTCTTCTCCGGGTCCAGCGCGTCACGGGACTGGTCGACGTAGGCCAGCTTGACGGTGTCTCCCAGCTTGAGCGTGCCGGCGTCGGGCTCCTCTTCCCCGGTGATCATCCGCAGCAGCGTCGTCTTGCCCGCGCCGTTGGCGCCGATGACGCCGACGATCCCGGCCGGCGGCAGCTTGAAGCTGAGATCGTCGATCAGCAGGCGGTCGCCGTAGCCCTTGCGCACGCCGTCGGCCTCGACGACCACGTCCCCGAGCCGCGGCCCGGCGGGGATGTGGATCTGGACCTGGTCGAGTTTGACGTTGCGGTCCTGGGCGAGTAGCGCCTCATAGGCGTTGAGACGTGCCTTTGGCTTGCCGCGGCGGGCGGAAGCGTTCATCCTCACCCACTCGAGCTCCTGCGCGATCGTGCGCTGACGGCTCGACTCCTGGCGCTCCTCCTGGGCGAGGCGGATCTGCTTCTGCTCCAGCCAGCCGGAGTAGTTGCCCTGATACGGGATGCCGCGGCCACGATCGAGCTCGAGGATCCATCCGGCGACGTTGTCGAGGAAGTACCGATCGTGGGTGATGGCCACGATCGTGCCTCGGTAGTCGCGCAGGTGTTGCTCGAGCCAGGCGACCGACTCGGCGTCGAGGTGGTTCGTGGGCTCGTCGAGCAGCAGCAGGTCGGGCTGACGCAGCAGCAGCCGGCAGAGCGCGACGCGGCGGCGCTCACCGCCGGAGAGCGTGGTCACGTCCGCGTCGGCGGGCGGGCAGCGCAGCGCATCCATCGCGTACTCGAGCGTCGTGTCGAGGTTCCAGCCGTCGACGGCGTCGATCTGCTCCTGCACGCGCGCGAACTCGTCGGCGGTCTCCTCGGAGTAGTTCATCGACAGCTCGTTGAAACGGTCGAGCAGCGCCCGCACCTCCGCGACGCCGTCCTCGACGTTGCCGCGGACATCCTTTGCGGGGTCGAGCTCGGGCTCCTGGGCGAGCAGCCCGACGGTCGCTTTCGGTGCGAGCTGGGCCTGGCCATCGAATTCGGTGTCGAGACCGGCCATGATCTCCAGCAGCGTCGACTTGCCGGCGCCGTTGTAGCCGAGGACGCCGATCTTGGCGCCCGGCATGAACGACAGGGAGATGTCGGCGAGGACCTCCTTGTCCGGCGGGTACCGGCGAGAGAGCTTGTAGGTCGTGAAGATGTATTGAGCGTTCATTCGCCTTCGCAGGATAGGACGGTCCGCCCTGCGCCTGCGTGCGACCATGGGACGGATGCGGGTGCTGGCCGCCGTGTTTGCGCTGATCGCCGTCGCGTGCATGTCGGTGGCAATCGTCGGGATGGTCACCGGGCGGCCCGGCGACCGGGTGGGCGCGGTTCTGCGGATCGCCGCGGTGGCGTGCTTTGCTGTGACCGTGATCCTCAACGTGATCGCGCACTGACATGCGTAGGGCGAAGCAACGGTACGTCCGCCGTGCGGGTAAAGGTGCCGCGGGCCACTCGGCGTGTCGACGCAAGGTTTCCGCCGCATAGCGGCGGGTTTCTTGCACGGATGCGTACGGCCTAGCTCTCCGGCTGCCAGCGGCTGACGACCCACTGGCCGGGCGCGACCTGGGTCACCCCGGCGATCGCGACGTGCCAGGCCGGCCGCAGTCCGGCGTAGGCGCTCGTGTCAGTGGCCGTCGTCTGCTCACGGGTCACGACGACGAACTGGTTCCGGCGCCCGGGGAGTGGCGCGACGGCCTCGACGACGCCCTGGTTGGCGATCCCGCCGTGCCTGAGCTCGTAGTCGTTCTGGCTCTGGGCGGCGGCGAGCGCCATCGCCGAGCGGGCCTGGCCGATGCTGGCGAGGGCGAGCGTCTGCATCTGACGCGTGACCGTGGCGGCGCTCCAGTTGATGTAGTGCGCGGCGAACCGGCGGACCGCCGTGGCGGCGACGGTGCTCGCGCCGCCGGACGTGGTCTGACGCGGCGTCGGCGCAGCGGGGTACTCATGGGTCCGGTTGGCCTGGGCGACCTTCGCCGCGGTGCCGGCGTGCCCGGCCCTCGAGCTCCGGGGATCGCTACCGCCTCCGAAGGCGGCGCACCCGGTGAGCGCGGCGATCGCGGCGCTCACCACGATCGCGGCCCCCGCTTTCATAGCCCCACCGGATGCCGCGCGACGAAGCCGGCCGCGCTGCGCACGAGCGGATGCCACCCGATCCCGCCGCTGCCATCGCCGGGCCCTGCCGCGTCGTGGGTGTCCCATCGCAGCCCGGCGACGTACATGAACACATGGTCCGCGCTCGCGTAGAGCGTGATCCAGTGGCCCGGACCGGGGGCGCCGAAGCCCTCGAGCGCCGACGAGGCGGCGCCATAGGTCACGGGCAGCAGTCGCGCCCCGTAGAGCAGATGCTCGACGCTGCTCGAGCAGTCGTACGCCGGCGCGACATCGGACAGTGGCAGGCCGTGCGCGCCGCCGTACACATACGGCTTGCCGACGATCTGGTTGCCCGCGCCGATGATCGCTCTGACCGCGGCCGGCGCAGCCTGAGGCGCGGCGGCCTGTCCGTTCGGGAGCAGGCGGGCGTGCTCGCCCGGGGTCAGTGGCACGGCGGCTGGCGCGCCCGGCGTGCACGCCGCGCCCGTCGTGACGGCAGTCGAGGTGCCGGACGCCGATCCCGCCCCCGACTGCCCGAGGAGGCTCGCGGAGCCAGGAACCGGCGGACGCTCCACCCGGACGGGCCCTGACCACATCCCGTTCTCGTAGGGGATGCCGAGGCGCTCGGAGAACTGCCACCACAGGTCGATGACCCGAGGCAGCCCAGCGATGGGGCCGCCGCCGAAGCCGAAGTCCCGCTTGTAGGCGATCGCCGAGTGGGCTCCCCAGGTGATGCGCAGCGGCGTCATGTACGCGAGCCCGCCCATCGCCGTGGCCGTCGCCCACGTCATGCCGCCGAGCTCGGCGTACGTGTCGGGATGTGCGAGCAGGCTGTCGCCCCGGGCCCCGAGCGAACCCGAGCTCGCGTCGCCCGGGCCGCCGTATTCGGTCGCGCCGACAGTCCGTCCGGTCCCCGGGGGGCCGAGCGCGATCGACGCCGCGGTGCCCGTAGAGCCGCCACAGCTGCTGTCGTGCTGCGACCCGAACAGAACGACGAGAACCGCGACGCCGAGGCCGACGCTCGTGACCCCGGCGAACGCTCCGGCGATCACGATCGCGATCGAGCGGGAGCGGGTGACGGAGCGACCGGCGGACACCGCGGCCCACGATAAGCCGACGCCGCGGCGATCGGACAAATTGGTACAGAGTTGTCACATCTCGCAGTGGAAAAGGCCTCGCCTCGGCTTTAGGCGTGCCGCTAACGTAGGTGCACGCATGGCACGTATCCTCGACCTTGAACAGGCGATGCTCCTCCTGGAGCTCGAGGCGCCATTCGACAAGCGAGACGTTCAGCTCGCGCGCCGCCGAATGGCCAAACGCTGGCATCCGGACATCGCGCCGACGGGCCGCCAACACGAGCATCAGCGCCACCTTCAGGCGATCAACGAGGCTGCTGACCAACTCCAGCAGCTCGCCGAAACCTCCCGTGGCGGCCGGGTCAGCCGCAATGCGGTCAAGGTCTCGGCCGCCGCCGCCCGCAGGGCCCGCGAGGAGGAAGGACGGCGCGCGTACGAGGAGGAACAGCGCGCACGGGCCGCCGCGGCCGATCGTGAAAAGCACGATCCGTTCGGCTCACGCGTGCCCGACCACTCGGTCGTCCACCGCTACGCCCGATGCGTGTCGTACCCCGAGTGGGGCGTCGGCACGGTGAGCGGCATCTACTTCTCCGGCGACGGCGACGACGTGCAGCAATGGGCGCGCGTCTCGTTTGCGGTCGGCGTACGCACGATCCCGGCCGGATCGCTGCAGTTCGTTGATTTCTCCAAGCCGGATCCGGCAGCCGACCGAGTGCAGCGCTTCATGACCGCCGCCCAGCACGCGCTCGCCGAGGGCGATCCGGCGCTCGCCGCCCAGCGGCTCGTGTACGCGCGTGACGCGGAACCGTCGAACCCGTCCGTCCTGCGGCTGCTCACGGCGGCGTTCTGGCAGGCCGGGAATCTGCCCGCGGCTGCCCGGTCGGTGCGCGACTGGGCGAGGGTGGAGACCGATCGGCCGACCCCGGAGCGCTTTGCCTCCCGGATCTACGAGGACATGGGCGCCTACGACCTCGCGGCCGACGCTGCCGCCCGGGCGGCCGAGCGCGGCCCCGGTGACGCGTCGGCGTGGGAGAGACTTGGGCGGCTGCGCCTGCGGTTGGGAGACCGGGCCGCCGCGATCACTGCGCTCGAGCGCGCCCGGCTGATGGGGCCGACGGTCGAGGGACTGCTTGACCTGGCGCTCGCGTATCAGCTCGCCGGCGACATCGGCGCCGAGGTCTCGGCCGCCGAGGCGGCGACGCGACTCGACCCGACCTCAGGTGCGGCGTGGTCGGGGTTCGCCCACGCGCTGGCCCGGACGGATCGGGTCCGGGAATGCCTCGACGCCTGCCGCAAGGCGCTGCGGATTGGTCCCGACCCCGAGGTCGAGGACCTGCTCCGTCGGGTCGAGGCGGCGGTCCCGCGCGGCCTGTCGGAGCGCAGCGCGGCGTAGCAAGCACTTTGGCGCCGGGCCTCGCTGCTCGCGTCGCGTCCCGTCGCTCCCGTCGCTCCCGTCGCGTGCTCAGGAGGACGCGAGGAAGCCCTCGCGCCCGCACACCGGGCACGCGTCCTGGCCCTCGAGTCCTCGCCCGCCGCACATCGGGCAGTCCTCGGCCCGCTCGAGCACGCCGAGCAGCTCGCCCACGCCGCACACGAGCAGGCGCTCCTCGTCCACCTCGACCCAGGCTCCGGCGGATGCCGGGAACACGACATGGTCGCCCGGCTTGACGGGCATGCGCACGCCGACGTGATCCCACCAGTCGAGCCCAGGGCCGACGGCGAGCACAATCCCGTGTTGGGGCGGGGGCTCGTTCGTGCCCGGAGGGACGAGCAGGCCCGAGCGGCGGATCCGGTCCGGGTCGAGCTCCTTGATCACGACCCGGTCGAACAGAGGACGGAGCTGGTTGCGCATGTGTCCAGATGTTAGGAGGCGAACCTTAGGTTCACGTGCGCGCCCTTGGGGTTCGACTGCACGGCGTCGAGCGTGACGACGTATTCCGAGCCGCCGAGCGCGAAGTGGCCGCCGGTCAACAACAAGGCGCGTCGCGAGCGCTTGGCACGGCGGTGTCGGAGTTCAGCCGCAGGTTCGTGTCGGTGAGCTTGATCACGAGACGGCGGTTACTCGCACCGCCGGCGATCGAGACCGACGCCCTGCACGAACGCGCGGTCCCGCGGCAGCGGACCGTTCGGGTCCCCCGGCGGGCGGCTTGGCGCCGAGCCCGATTCCGGTCGGGATTGAGAACGGCCCGTTCGTCAGCTGGAACTGCTTGTTCGTCGTGCTGATCGTCACAGATGCGCTCGCGCCGGCGGGGATCGAGGCGGTCCCGACGACCGGGGCGGAGCCGACCGCGATCAAGTGCAGGACCTCAGCGTCCAGCGGTCCTTGGCGCGCCTGGACGAACATCGCGTTGGTCACGAGCCCGGCGCTCAGGATCGATCCGGAGGCGATAGCGATGGTGCTGCCAAATGCGGTGTCCACGCCGCTCGTGTAGTAGATCTGGACCGGGTTCCCCGGCTGAAGACCGGTGACGTGGTAGTCGAGGCTCGCGAACTGCGAGGCCGCGGCCGCTCCCGCGGTCGCCAGGACTGCGGTCGTCGACATCACCAGGGCGATCGCCCGTCGGCTTGCACGCATGACATCTCTCCGTTTCCCCACCCGCGATTCCCCGTCCGGCCGCCGTCGCTTGAACAAGAACATCGTCCCACACCGGTTCCGTCGCGGCGACCACGTAGCTTTAGGCGCCTCATGCGCCTGATCGTCGCCCGCTGCGAAGTCCGCTACTCCGGCCGCCTCGACGCCCTCCTGCCCGAGGCCCTGCGGCTCATCATCGTCAAGGCCGACGGGTCCGTGCTCGTCCATGCCGACGCCGGCGGTTATAAGCCGCTCAACTGGATGACCCCGCCAACCGTCATCGAGGAAGAACCTGACCGCATGATCGTCCGCAAGCGGGCCGGCAAGACGGAGGATCGACTCGAGATCGACCTCGCCGAGGTGCTGAGCGACGTCAGCCACGACATGGGTTCGCCGGACGAGGACATCGCGCTCGCCAAGGACGGCGTCGAGGCGCACCTGCAGGAATTGCTCGCCGACCAGCCTCACTGGTGTGGCGAAGGGCTCCGGCTCGTGCGACGTGAGTGGCCGACGGACATCGGACCCGTCGATCTCATGTGCCGCGACGGCGAGGAGGCGTGGGTGGCAGTCGAGATCAAACGTGTCGCCGGCATCGAGGCGGTCGAGCAACTGACGCGGTACCTCGAGCGGATCCGGCTCGATCCGGCGTTCGCCGACTGCCGCGGCGTGCTCGCTGCGCAGCTGATCAAGCCGCAGGCGCGTGTGCTGGCGACGGCGCGCGGGATCGATTGCATCGAGGTCGACCTGGCGGTTCTGCGCGGCGAACGCGAGCCAGACCTGAAATTGTTCGCCGCATGAACGATGAGCCAGCAGTCCTCACCGAGCGCCGCGAGCGCGTCCTTCTGATCACGATCAACCGGCCGGACCAGCGCAACGCGGTCAACGCCGCTGTCGCGAAGGGCATCGCGGCCGCGATGGACGAGCTTGATGACACGCCGGAGCTGAGTGTCGGCATCCTCACGGGCGCGGGCAAGGGCTTCTGCGCCGGCATGGACCTCAAAGCGTTCGTCGCCGGCGAGTCGCCGTACGCGGGGGACCGGGGATTTGCCGGGATCACCCAGCGCGCCGCGGCGAAGCCGCTGATTGCCGCGATCGAGGGGTTCGCGGTCGCCGGTGGGCTCGAGGTGGCGCTCTCCTGCGACGTCATCGTCGCCGCCAAGGGAGCGCGCCTCGGGATCCCGGAGGTCAAGCGATCGCTCGTCGCCGCCGCAGGGGCGCTGCTGCGCCTGCCGCGCGTCCTGCCGAGGACGATCGCGATGGAGCTCGCGCTCACCGGCGACCCGATCGACGCCGAGAGGGCGTACGCGTTCGGGCTCGTCAACCGGCTCGCGGAGCCCGGTGAAGCAGTTTCGGCGGCGCTCGAACTCGCCGCCACGATCGCGGCCAACGGACCGCTCGCGCTCGCCGCGACGAAGCGGATCCTCACGGAGGCGGTCGACTGGCCGGACTCCGAGTTCTTCGCCCGGCAGGGCGAGATCGCCGGGCCGGTGATGACCTCCAAGGACGCCCGAGAGGGATCCGTAGCGTTCGCCGAGAAGCGCGCCCCGGTGTGGCAGGGACGCTAGTCCTCGCTGTCGCCTGACCCGGCGCTGACCGGTGTCATTCCCCAGTTGCCGGTGTTCCTCGACGGCAGCGATGTGGCGAGCCTTCTCCGCATACATCGCCTCGTCGGCCAGCGCGAGCACGGCGTCCGGGTCGCTGCTGCCCGCGTCGGCCACGGCCTCCAGCAACGCGTCGCCGGCGCTGTGGCCGTAGCGGTCGTTGACGACCTTGAAGTCGTCGAGGTCGAGCATCAGCAGCGCGGCCGTTTCGTTGTACCGCTCGCACCGCCCAAGCTGGAGCGCGAGCGCTTCCGCGAAGTAACGGCGGTTCGGCAGGCCGGTCAGGCTCTCGTGGTCGGCAAGATTGCGCAACCGCAACTCGAGGCGCTTCTGCTTTTAGACGTCGAGCACCTGGCTGATGAAGTAGCTCGGTCGACCGACCACATCGCGCACCACGGACACCGACACGTTGACCCAGATCACCTCGCCGTGCTTGTTGATGTAGCGCTTTTCGGCGTGGTAATCCCGCTCCGCGCCGTCGGCGAGCCGGTGCGCCTCGACGACATTCATCGCGACGTCGTCGGGGTGGGTGATGTCCGCGAATGTCTTCCCGGTCAGTTCCTCGGCGCTGTAGCCAGTGATCTCGCACAGTGCGCGGTTGACCCGCATCCACTGGCCGTCGAGCCCGACGAGCGCCATGCCGATCGAGGCCTCGGCAAACGCCTGCTCAAACAGTTGTTGGGCCTCGCGGAGCGCGCCTTCGACGCGTCGCTGGGCGGTGACCTCGCGCGCGATCGCG
>CAVVSB010000009.1:0-755582 GCA_963750695.1 uncultured Solirubrobacterales bacterium | reverse complement strand
AGACGCCGAGAAGCTCCTGGCACAGTCGTTCGAGCACTCACCGCTCGGCATGGTTCTCTACACGCCGGAGCGAATAGTGCTCAGGGCGAACCGCGCGTTCGCGCAGATGCTCGGGCTGACCGTCGCCGAGCTCCTCTGTGAGGAGCATCAGGCGCGCTTCACCCACCCCGATGATCGCGAGGTCGATGCCGAGCACATCAGAGCGCTCCTGGCCGGTGAGCTCGAGGTCTCCCAGTGGGAGAAGCGCTACGTGAGAGCGGACGGCCGCACCGTCTGGGCGGCGGAGTCGGTCTCCTTGCTTCGGCACCGGGACGGGTCGCCGCAGCATCTCATCAGTCAGGTCGAGGACATCACCGCGCGCAACTCGATGGAGAGCGAACTGCGCGCCAGCCGGGAGCAGGCTCTGGAGGCGTCTCGGTTGAAGTCGCAATTCGTCGCCAATATGAGTCACGAGATCCGCACGCCCCTGAACGGCGTGCTCTCGATGACAGAACTTCTGATTGAGAGCGGGCTCAATGACGAGCAGCAGGAGTGTGCCCGGTTGGTGCTCACGTCGGCTGACGCGCTGACGGAGGTCATCACCGACATCCTCGACTTCTCCAAGATCGAGGCGGGCAAGCTCGACCTTCTCGATGACGATGTCGACGTCCGTGAGGCAATCGGCGAGCTCGGTGCGATCGTCGGCGTGACCGCGCGCGAGAAAGGGCTTGAGCTAGGGCTCGTCGTGGATGACGACGTTCCGCGCACGATCCGCGGCGATCGCACGCGCATCCGACAGGTCCTGATGAACCTGCTCGCGAATGCTGTCAAGTTCACCGCCACAGGCTCGGTGCAGGTGGGTGTGTGCCGGGAGGGCACAGCGCTCCGCATCGACGTGACGGATACGGGGATCGGCATCGATCCAGCGACCCGCGCGCGCTTGTTCCAGCCGTTCTCCCAGGGAGACGCCACGACCACGCGCAGGTACGGGGGGACCGGGCTCGGCTTGTGCATCGCGAAGGAGCTCGTGGAGCTCATGGGCGGTTCGATCGGTGTGGTGAGCACGCCCGGGCAGGGCAGCACGTTCTGGTTCACGCTCCCCGGTCGGTGCAACGGCGACGTCGTGAGCCCCGACGGCGGTAACGGCGCCCCAGGGGCGCGGACAGGGCATCCAGCCGTGGTATCGCTCGTCCGCCGCCGCGCGGAGCGCCTGCGCGTACTCGTTGCCGAGGACAACGAGGTCAATCAGATCGCCGCGCGCCGCCTCCTTGAGAGGCTCGGGGTCGATGTCGACATCGCGGAGAACGGGCGGGCGGCAGTCGAGATGTCTGCGAGCTGCAGCTACGACGCGATCTTCATGGACTGTCAGATGCCGGAGATGGACGGCTATGAGGCGACGTCCTCGATCCGCCAGCGCGAACAGGCGGGGGGCCACACGCCGATCGTCGCGATGACCGCACACGCGATGGACGGCGACCGGGAGCGGTGTCTCGCCGCCGGCATGGACGACTATGTCGCCAAGCCACTGCGGATTGCGACATTCGATCAGGTGTTGGCTCGGGTTCTCGTTGATCAGTCCGGGACGGATCGACCGGGACGACCGGCACCGCCCGATGAAGCGCCCGCAGCGGACCTGCTCGATCGCGCCATCGTCGCGGAGTTGCTGCCCGACGGGGGTGCCGCGGACGACCTGATCGAGCTGTTCGCTGCTGAAACTCGGGACAAGCTTGACGCCCTCGACGATGCCGTTCACGCCGCCGACGCCGAGTCCGCTGGAGCCACCGCCCACAGCCTCAAGGGAAGTTGCGCCACCTTCGGTGCCGCGCGACTTGCCGAAATCGCGGCGACCGTCCACGAGTGCGCCGGGGGCGAGTTGCTCGACACGCTCCCGGACGTCCTGCCGACGCTCCGAGCCGTCCTCGCCGACACCGAGGCCGCGCTGCGCAATCGCTGATATGGAGGAACGTCAGGCTTGGCTACGCCGCGTGAGCGGCGATCGACTCCTGCAGGCGCTTCACGATGGTGGCCCGCGGTGTGCCCTTGCGCAAGTACGTCACGGCACCTGCGGCGAGGAACTCCCGCACCGACTGGTCGGTTTCGTCGACGGACAGGATCACGATCGCCGTGCCGGGCGAGACCTCGCGGATGCGGCGTGTCGCGTGCAGTCCACCGCCCGCGGGCATCTGGACGTCGAGCAACGCGACGTCAGGGCACGTGTTGGTCGCCAGCTCAGCGGCCTCGTCGGCGTCAGACGCCGTGGCCACGAGCTCGAAGTCGTCCTTGAGCTGAGCCGTCAGCGTGGCGAGCACGAGCCGATCGTCGTCGGCGATCAGTAGGCGCGGTCGTGCGCCGGACGGCGCCGAGGATCCTGTCGTGTTCGATCCTGCTGAGGGCTGCTCTGTCATGTCGTGCTCCTCGTCTGTTTCCGCGCTGGTTGCGGCTTCCACACCATGAAATCGGTTCGAGGATGCGGAGGGGAACCGTAGTTGTGCCCATTCCGAGCTGCGGATGTTCCGCAGCAACTCGGTACGTGATCATATGGAGACGCGCATGACCGACTACGTCCTCGATCACCACTACGCGGGCGAGGGTCCTCGACTCGCGCTGATGGCGCGGCTTCTCGACCCGATGCACCGTCGCTACATCTCGAGCCTCGGTATCGGGCCGGGATCGAGGACGCTCGAGATCGGGTGCGGAACAGGTTCGATCTCCGCCTGGCTCGCTGAGCAGACGGCCCCCGGAGGGTGCGCGGTCGCGGTCGACCTCGCCTTGTCGCTCGCCGACGCCGCAGGGACGAACGTCGATTTTCGCCAGGGCGACATCGTCGCCGCTCCGGTGGAGGCGGGGCGTTCGACCTCGTCACCGCACGCGCCGTGCTTCATCACATCCCGGACCTACAGGCGGCCCTGGCGAATATCGTCGCGAGCGTCGCGCCGGGTGGCGCGATCCTGCTCATCGAGCCGGACTTTCTTCCTGTCACGATCGCCGAGCCGGCCGAGATCCGCGCGTTCTGGGATGGGTGGCTAGCGTGGTCCCGCGCCAACCGGATTGATTACATGATTGGTCGCCGCCTTCCCGCAATGCTCGTGACGATGGGCCTGTCGGACGTCGCCGCGACCGCTGAGATGGTGCTGTACAACGGCGGCTCGCCGTGGGCCGAATACTGGCGCGAGACGATCGTGGAGCTGCGCGATGAGCTGGTCGGGTCCGGACAGTTCGATGAGTCGCTGATCGACGCGTTCCTTGCGCATTGCGCCGACCCGGCGTGGTGGACGCAAACGATCGCGTTCACCGCGGTGCAGGCGCGGCGGGCCGCGTGAGCGCGTCGGCGCCGACGGAGTCAGGGTCGCGCGCCGACACGCTGCCGGCGGACTTCAGTCCGCGGCATCTCATCGTCCGCATCGTCGAGATCACCGCTGTCGTCGCGCTCGTCGTCGTCGCGATCTCAGCCCTCCCCGGCCTCGATGAGGTCCGCAAGCGGCTCGCCGGCGCCGACCCGGTATGGGTCGCCGCGGTCGTCGTGACGGAACTTGCATCCTGCGCCGGATATCTGCTCGCGTTTCGCTCGACGTTCTGCGCACAGATGTCGTGGCGACTCAGCTACGACATCGCGATGTCCGAGCTGGCGGCGAACTCGCTGCTGCCCACGGGCGGCGCCGGCGGCCTCGCGCTCGGCGTGTGGGCGCTGCGCCAGGCAGGGATGCCGACCGCGAACGTCGCGCGGCGCACGGTCGCGTTCTTCGTCATCACCAGCGCACCCAACTTCCTGACGTTGATCGTCGTCGGGCTCGGCGTATTCGTGGGGATCGTGCCCGGCAGCGGTTCCGCGGCGCTGACGCTCCTACCGGCGCTCATCACCGCAACGGGCACGGCGCTCATCGTCCTCAGCCCGCGGCTGCTGCGGGCACTCGGCTCACGCCCCGCCCGTGGCGAAACCGATCACTGGCGCGGCCGGGCGCGTGAGACCGTCCGCGGCGGGCTGAAGGCCAGTGCCGACGGCGTCGAGCAGGCAATCATTCTCCTGCGCTCGCACAGCCTCGGCGTCAACGTTGGTTCGTTCGCGTACATGGCGTTCGACATCGTGGCCCTCGGCTGCGCATTCGCGGCGATCGGGAACGTACCGCTGTTCGGAACACTTGTGCTCGGCTACCTCATCGGCCAGCTCGGCAACCTCATCCCGGTCCCGGGTGGCATAGGCGGGACCGAGGGAGCGCTCATTGGGATGTTCGTTCTGTACGGGGTGGGCGCCTCGGACGCGACCGCGGCGGTCCTGCTCTACCGCCTCTTCCAGCTCATCCTTCCCGCGCTGCTCGGCGCGCCCGCGTTCGTCCTGCTGCGGCGGAAGCTGATGCGCTCCGATCAGCCCGCACTCGTGTGTGCGCCGCTCGCCCTCGACGTGGTCACGTTGCCGGAGCCGGCCCGGGCGCGGTGAGCGTCGCCGGCGCCCGGTCGAGCGCCGGCGACGCCGGATGAGATCGATTAGGCCGCCGCGGGCTTGATGTTCTGATTGAGCTCGAACACGTTGGTGGGGTCGTACTCGTTCTTCAGCGCGACGAGCCGACGATACGTCTCCGCGCCGTACGCGGACGGCCCCGCGTCGGCATCGCTGAGGAAGTTGACGTACGCGCGACCGGTCGACGCGCCGGCCGCGGCATCGACGACGGCACGGGCCCACGCGGTGTGGGCGTTCGTGGCGCTTGCGTCCTGCCAGCCGGTGACCGCGTTGAGCACGAACGGCATCGACCGCTCCGAGAAGGCCGTCGCTCCCTCGGCCACGCGGCCGACCGCGCCGCCCATCTGGTGTACGTGGATCTCGCACTGGGGTCCCGGCGCGGCCTGGTGGACCTTGCACAGCCGGTCGATCAGCTCATCGTCGAGCCTGGCGAGGTTCGTCGCCTTGAAGTAGGCGTGGATGCCCTTCGGCCACAGCGGATCGAGCAGCGTCTGGAGTGCGGGGTACGGCATCGGTCCGAGTAGGTCGGCGACCGGCTCAGCGACCTCGCGGACGCGGCGGATGAGCGCCTCGCCCTCACCGACCGGACCGGTCGAGGCGGCGACGAGCGCCACCACCTTCTCGCCGTGCCACTCCTCAGGGATCACCGGCAACGGCGGTGCGCTCGTGAGATTGACGAGCGCGGTGATGTCGTCCGGGGCGTCCCCGGCCCACTCGCGGAACACGCGGAGGAGGTCGAACGCCTCCTGCGCGGGGTAGAACACCGGGCCGGCGTAGATCTCGGCTCCAATCGGATGCAGTGCGAGTTCGAAGCGGGTGACGATCCCGAAGTTGCCGCCGCCGCCGCGCAGACCCCACAACAGTTCGGAGTTCTCTGTCTCGCTGGCGCGCACGAAGCGGCCGTCGGCGGTCACGAGGTCGGCGGCGACGAGGTTGTCGCAGGCGAGCCCAAAGCTCCGCATCGTCCAGCCGATGCCGCCACCGAGCGTGAACCCGGCGACGCCGGTGCTCGATACGAGGCCGCCGGTCGTGGCGAGACCATGGGCGAGCGTGGCGGCGTCAACGTCGGCCCACAGGGAGCCTCCGCCCGCGCTGGCGCGGCGAGCCGCGGGATCGACCTGTACGTCGTTCATCCGCGCGAGGTCGATGACGATGCCTCCGTCGCATGTGGAGAAACCGGCGACGCTATGCCCGCCGCCGCGGACCGCGACCGTGAGGCCGTGGCTGCGAGCGAAGCCAACGGCGGCGCTCACGTCCGCGGCGGCGGCACACTGGACGATCAGCGCCGGCCGTCGGCCGTCGTGCGCACCGTTCCAGATGTGGGCTGCACCGGTATAGGCATCCTCGCCGGGGAGCACGACATCCCCCTGCAGGGACTCGCGCAATTCCTGAATTGTGGCTTCCCCGAGAACTGGGGTGATGGTGGTGCTCATCTCCGTCTTTCAGTTGGGGTTAGGAGGTGAGCGGAGTTGTACGAGGCGGCCCTTTGACCGGACTTAGCACATCGTTAGCAAGCGCCGCGAGTCGCTGCTCGATGTCGGCCACGCCGACGGTGTCGTGCCGGGCGCAGTAACGCCGGTGGGCGTCCTCGAGCAATGCCCGCGCGTGCTCGGTGTCACCGCGGCGGACGGCGACCTCGGCGAGGCCGGCGATCGTGTTCGCGATCCAGCGCTCACGCTGCGTCAGACCGAGCACCCCGCGCGCTTCCTGCAGCACGCGCTCGGCTTCGTCGAGTTCGTCTCGCACCAGCGCGAGGTCGGCCGTTCGCCACAGAGCGTTGGCGAGCCCCCAGCGGTCGCCTGCGCGTCGGAAGAGGCGGCGGGCCTCCGTCAGCTGCTCCGTGGCGCTCGCGTACTCGCCGGCGAGGGTGTCGATATGACCGAGCCCCGTCAGGGCCAGCCCCACCCCTCGCCGATCTCGCTGAGCACGCCGGAGCTCGAGTGCCTGCTCGAGTGCCGCCCGTGCCGCCGCCGGCGCGCCGTCGGCGAGCTCAAGGTAGGCGCGCCGAGCGAGCACTGCCGCCGTGCCACGCTCGTCGCCAGAGTCCGCGAATCGTGCCGCGCTCTCGTCGAGCAGCACGCGCGCCCGTGGGAGGTCGCCCTGGTTGCGAACGACGCCGGCCTGGTTCGCCAACACATATCCGACGGCGGCCTCGATTGACATCTCCACGAACGGCTGCAGCGTGTCCTCGAACACGACCCGCAGCCCGGGTCGGCCGCCGGACTGACTCGTTTCGGCGAGGTTGAGCGGTGACGGGATCCGCTCGGGCGAGCCGACGAGCGCCTTGAACTGGTCGGCCGCGTCCGCGACGAGCGCTTCGGCGCGGGTCAGGTCGCCGAGTGCCCAGTGCGCGATGCCGAGCGAGTACACGCCTGTCGCCTCGGCGGTGAGGAACCCCTCACGCCGGGCAAGCTCGAGCCCCTGCTCGAATGTGGTGAGCGAGGCCTCGAGGTCGTCCTCGGCGAGACTCAGCTCACCGCGGAACTGAAGAGCCCGCCACTGCGATCGGGCGTCGCCGATCTCGGTGGCGATCGCATAGCTCTCCTCGGCATGGGCGTGGCCACGGGCGATCGCGCCGCTGCGCAGGTCGATCGAAGCGGCATCGATCAATGCGCGGGCGCGGGGGATGCTCGGCTCAGTGGCGGTGGCGAGCACGCGGTCGAATCGCCATCCCGCTTCGACGAGGTCGATGCGGCGCATCCAGAACGGCAGCAGCGCCGTGCACATGCACAACGCATCGCCGGGCCGCCGGTCGAGCAGCGTGTCGAGGGCCGCTCGGAGATTCGCCGAGTCGCGGTCGAGCCGCGGCGAACCGCGCTCGTCCTCGGCGAGCGCGAGCGCCCAATCGGCGTGGGCATCTCTCAGGCCCCGGGTCTCGTGCGCGTCCTCGAGCCGGCGCGCTGCGTACAGGCGCACGGTCTCGAGCAGCCGGTAGCGGCGCTCCCGCGGTGAGGCGTCGTCGATCGCGACGAGCGACTTCTCGACGAGCCGCGCGAGCACATCCGGGATCTCCTCGGTTGGGACCGCGTCGTCCGGGCACACGGCCTCAACGGCGTGGAGATCGAACGAACCGGCGAACGTCGCCAGCCGCCGGAACAGCGTGCGTTCTGGCGTATCCAGCAGGTCGTGGCTCCAGTCGAGCGTCGCCGCGAGCGTGTGCTGCCGCGTCGGCGAGGCGTGGCCACCGCTGCGCAGCAGGCGGAAGCGATCGTCGAGCCGCTCGGCGATGACCGCCGGACCGAGCGCGCCGAGGCGGCCGGCCGCGAGCTCGAGCGCGAGTGGCAGCCCGTCGAGCCGGAAGCAGATGCGCGCGACGTCGAGCGCGTTGTGCTCGTCGAGCTCGAAACCCTGGGCCGCCTGCGCCCGCTCGGTGAACAGGCGAACGGCCTCGTAGGCAGCGAGCTGTCCGGGCGTGAGTCCCTGGTCGGGGTCCGGGATGTCGAGGGACGGCACCCGGAAGACGACCTCACCCGGCACGGCGAGCGGCTCGCGGCTGGTTGCGAGGAGCGTCAGCCGCGGTGCCTCGCGCAGCAGCTCCGCGGCGAGTCCGGCCGCGCCGGCGAGCAGGTGCTCGCAGTTGTCGAGCACGAGCAGCAGGCGCTGCGTCCCGAGGTGCTCGATCACCGCGTCGAGCGGGCTCTGGCCAGAGAGGGCGCGGACATCGAGCGCCGCTGCGACCGCCTCGGGGACGAGCGCGTGATCGGTGAGGACGCCGAGCTCGACGAGCGCCGCCCCGCCGGAGTAGGACTCCTCTGTGCCTCGGGCGAGCTCGAGTGCGAGCGTCGTCTTGCCGACACCGCCGGTACCGACGAGCGTGAGCAGGCGAGTCCCGGCGAGGAGCGCCCTGAGGTCGGCGAGCTCTCGCTCGCGGCCGACGAACGAACTCGGGTCCGACGGCAGCGACGGCGCCCGGTACGCGTCGTCTCCGGCAATCCGCTCCAGCTCGTCCTCGAGCATCGCCGCGAGCTCGGCAAGTTCGTCGCGTCGGTCCTCGACCCAGTCCTCGTACCGATTCTCCGGCAAGAGCTCGCCGCGATACAGCGACAGCGCGGCGCGATACGCCGCTGGGGTCGATCGCCGCCGAGCCTCCGCGGCCAGTTGCTCGAGCTGATCGACGTCGATCTCGGCGGTGAGCGTCAGCAGCCCTTCGCGCACGTCGATCGCGTTGGTCCCGAGCGCCCGGCGCGCGACGTGCACGGCCTGGTGGAGGTTGTTGGCGGCCGCCGCGGGCGCCCGGTCGCGCCACAGCACGTCCATCACCTGCTCACGATGCAGGCGATGTCCGGGCGCGAGGGCGAGCAGCTTGACGAGCTCGCGGGCCTTGCGCAGACGCCAGGCTCCCGCATCGACGGCCATGCCGTCGACGGCAGCGGAGAACCCGCCTAAGAGCGTGATGCTGACATTGCCCACGGCCCGTTACACCTGCGTCCTGGTCCCTGACATCTACCGGGTGCGACGGTCGCTCCCGGCAGACGAAGCATAAACACGCTCTTAGACCGGCCGCTAAGCGCGCGCTAATTGGGGTCAAAGCCACCGGGCGTACACCTCATCGGACCGATGTTGATTTCCGCAGAACACCTCACCCGTGTCGCCGACGATGGCCACGACCCCGCCGGCTGGTGGGGCGACGGGGACTACGCGTCCCGAGAGCGCGCGTACGCGCCGATCCACGACCGGCTGCTCGACCGCATCGCGCCCCGGCCGGGCGAGCGCGTCCTCGACGTCGCCTGCGGACTCGGCGGCGTGGCTGCGGGCGCGGCCCGGCGCGGTGCCGATGTGACGGCGATCGATCTCGCGCCGGGGATGATCGCCCGGGCCCGGCGTCGCCCGGAGCCTGTCGACTGGAGGATCGGCGACTGCCAGTCGCTGCCGTTCGAAGACGACAGCTTCGACGTCGTCGTCTCGAGCTTCGGAGTCATCTTCGCCCCCGACCCCGCTCAGGCCGCCGCCGAACTGTCCCGCGTGTGCCGGGGGCGGGTGGCGTTCACGGCGTGGGTTGCCGACCCGGGCCGCGACCTCTGGGACGGGTGCGCAGCGTCGTGTACCGCGTCGCGCCTGTGGTCCTCGGACACGGGTGCCTCGGACCTGCTCCCGGGCTTTGAGCTGATGAGCGAGGAGGGCGTGTGGTGGCTGCAGGGACGCAGCGGCGAGGCGATCTGGTCGTGGGTCGTCCGGACCTCACCGCCGGTGCGCGCGCGCTTGCGCGAGCTGTCGTCGGCGCAGGTCCGCGATGCGCGCGCGGCCTGGGTCCGCCGCTACGAAACGTTCCGCTTAGGTGAGCGGATTCACGTCCCGCAGATGTACCTGCTCCACGTTGGCAGCAAGCGGCCGGCAGCCTGAGCATCTCGTCGCTCCCTCAGTCGACGACGCCTCCCAGCGGTCGCCCGCGTGCTCAGTCCGGAGCGGCTCCACAGCGAGCCGCTCCGACTCAAGCCCCTCAGCCGTCAGGCGCTATGGCTTCGGGGCGAGCGAGATGACCTGCTGGTAGGTCGGACGATTGGTCGTCGGGAACGTCGTGTTGATGACCCCGGGGATGAAGCCGGTCATGCCCTGGTCGACGCGCCACGTGCTCGGTGACGTGCCGCTCTGCTGGACGAGATCGGCTCGGCCCGCCTTAATCGCCGCCCACAGCGAGCGCGCGCACGCGGCGACGTTCCCGCGGCCGCAGTACCGCACCGAGTACGGCGCGCGGATCTTCCTGCCGAGCTCCGTCCGAAGGTCCTTGTCGACGTAGGACGGGTCGCGGCCGAGGAGGTTCTCGAACGCGGGCAGATCGCTCCCGAGCCGCGGCTGCATGACCGCGTCGAAGATGTGCGGGAACGCGGCACGGAGCAGCGCGGCGCCTGCGAACGGGATCGGACCGCCGGGCGGATTCCCGATCGTCGGGGTGCCGTGGGCCACCCAGTTGTCGATCAGCGAGACCGCGCTCGCGGTCTCGGCGTCGGGCGCGTGCCCGCGGCGCAGCATCGCGCGGATGATCGGCCACACGAGCACGCCGGTGGCGTCCTGGGTCGCGGCCTTGTTCATCACGCCGACGACGTCGTTGATCCGCGGATGCTTGGGGAACGGGCCGAACAGCTCGACGTGCTGCACCGAGCCGTAGTGGTCGTCGTCCCCGTGCATGAAGCCAGGCGCCGCCTTGTTGTTCCAGTTGAGCAGCAAGCTGTTCGGGCCGCCGATGTCGTGCGGGTGCGCGAGCTCTGACAGCCATCCACGCCATTCGTGCTTGCCATTGCCGAGCGTTGGCAGCCGGCGGTCTAGTCCACGGGCGCGGATCGGCAGCAGCCCGGAGGCGAAGTACGACGTGAAGCGGCGCGAGGTGTACGCCCAGTTGAACGTGAAGCCGAACCGGTTGGCGTACTTCCAGAACTTCTGCGGCGTCGTCGCGCGCCCTTCGGTCATCGCCGCAAGTGCTCCGATCGAGAGGCCATCCTGACCGTAGGTCGAGCGCTTGCGGGCGAACGCGTACGGCCAGCCGTGCACCGTCGCGGTGCCGATGATCGGGCCGTGGACGGTCATCGGGAACGTGACCTCCTTGCCGGCGAGCCTCCCCGCGTCAAAGATCTGCATCTTCCGGCACTGGCCCTTGTACATGTACGAGAGCGTCGCGCGGGTCGGCCGGCCGCCGCCGGGTACGCACAGCTTCTCGGCGAAGACGTCGGTGTTGTCGCCGGTCTCGGTGGTGAGGCTCCAGGCATAGTCGCGCGTGCGGCCGATGAGGAGATAGAGCCCGAGGCCCGACGCCGACACGCCCTGGGCGTTGATACCCGGACCCTGGAGGTGCTCCTGGTAGACGATCTCCGGGTAGTAGTAGCCGAGCTGCGGGCCCATCACGCCGAGCGGACGGCCGGTCGCCGAGCGGCTCGCCGCGACCTGCTGCCAGTTCGACGCGTGGCGCCGCGGCGATTCCATGTCCCGGGCGGCGCCTGTGCTCGGGTCCGGGACGAGCTTGATCGAGCCCGGATCGACCACGACCGAGCCGGTCACCTTGCCGCCGGTCAGCGTCGGGTAGTTGAAGAACTTGCGGGTCGTCGTCGGCGCGTCGGGGTCGTTCGCCTCCATCGCGTCGGCCCACAGACCGTGGCCGCGCCGGGCCCCGAACTTCTGCTCGAGCCGGGCGAGCAGGTCGGAGTTCTCGTGCTCAGAGCCGCCGCCGTTGCCGAAGATCGAACCGATGAACGCCGTCACGGCGATGACGTCGTTGGCGGTGAACGGCTTGCCATCCCCTGGGAACGGCTGGTGATGCGACGTGTAGTACGCGTTGACGCCGCTGGCGTAGTTCGTCATGTCCGTGAGGATCTGCCGCCCGTCGGCCCCATACGCGCGGATCAGCTTCTGCCGCTGCTGAGTGACGAGCGCCTCGGTCTGCGCGCTCGGCGCGAACGGCTTTGCCTTCGTCACGAGCGAGAACGCGTCCAGGCCTGGAATGTCGGCGACTGCGGCGCGGGCCGGCTCGCGCCCGAACGACAGCAGCAGGCCGCGGTCCCGCGCGGTGGTCCATCCGGCGCCATACATCAGTCCGGCGCGCGTCGTGCCCTTGATGTGCGGGATCCCGTATGAGTCGTAGGTGACCGTGACGTCGCTGCGTCCGACTGGCTCATTCGTCGTCGCCCCGATCGGCTTGAAGTCGTCCGGCAGGTAGAACCGGTTGACGTCCGCCATCGTCACGTTGCGCCGCAGCGGCGTGAGCCCCGTATAGAGGCTCAGCTGGTCGAACGAGTGCGCGTTGGGCGTTTGGCCACCGTAGTTACCGGGCGGCAGGACGAAGCGGGCGATGTCACTGGCGGCCGCGCCGGCGGCGGTTGGGGCCACGAGGGCGAGCAGCAGCGGGAGTACGGGGGCGAGGAGGCGTCGGAGCATCCGGGGGTTCTATCCGGTTGCGGTATACGGCGTCAACTACCGAGCTGTCGCCGGCGGGGCGCGGCGGCGGGCGTGAGAAACGCCGCAAATCCGGATCCCAGGGCCGGATCGAGTCGCATCCGGGCATGAGCGACCTGGGTCGCACGGGATCCCCAATGTCCGGAACTCGCCCGAGGACGTTGTGGAAGTGATGCGATCAGACCGCCTCGATTCACCGTTGTCTCGCGGGGACGTCGAGCAGTGGGATGTTGATGTGATCCGCCGGAACGGCCTCCCGTTCAACATCGGCAACTTCTCGCGCTCTGAGCACAGGAACGGTCCGATGCATTCGAGAGGGGTTGAGCGGCAGACCGCTTCGGCGGTGGTTCATCCCCAGTCTGGGTTGGTGAGGGGTCTGCTGAGCGCGTCGCCCGGAGATCGAGGGCGACGGCGGACCAAGGCGGGGTTACGTCGCCGCCGAAAAGCGGTAAACATCTGGGCATGGCCAAGATCGCGGTGACGGGAGGCAGTGGCAAGGCGGGGCGCGTCGTCGTCCGCGACCTTCGTGAACGCGGCCACGATGTCCTCAACATCGACATCGTGGGCTCGCCGGAGTCGAACCATCCCGAGGATGACATTCCGTTCCTGAGGGCAGACGTGACCGACTTCGGTCAGACGCTTGAGGCGTTGAGCGGCGGCCACACGCTGCCTGGCATCGAAACGGTCGTGCACCTGGCTGCGATTCCCTCGCCCGCCCACGCGACGCCCGACACGGTGTTCCGGACCAACATAACGAGCACGTACGCGGTGTTCGAGGCGGCGGGTCGGCTGGGCCTGCCGCGGGTCGTGTGGGCGTCGAGCGAGACGACGCTAGGGCTGCCGTTCGAGACGCCACCGGACTACGCGCCGGTCGACGAGAAGCACATGCGCCCGGAGACGAGCTACGCGCTGTCGAAGGTGCTCGGGGAGGAGATGGCGCGGACGATGCATCGGTGGCACGGGACGACGATCCTCGGGCTGCGATTCTCGAACGTCATGATCCGCTCGGACTACGAGCGGTTCCTCGGGTGGCAGGACGACCCGCACTTGCGCAAGTGGAATCTGTGGGGCTACGTCGACGAGAGCCACGTCACCGAGAGCGTCCGGCGGGCGCTTGAGGTCGACATCACCGGCACCGACAACTTCATCATCGCCGCGCCGGACACGGTCATGCGCCGGCCAAGCCGCGAGCTGATGGCCGAGGTGTACCCTGACGTCCCGCTCGCGGACGGCGTCGAGGGCAACGACACGCTGCTCGACATCAGCCACGCCCGCGACGTCCTCGGCTACGCGCCGACGTTCAGCTGGCGCGATCTGTTCTGATCTCGCCGCCGACGAACAGCTCGGTCGTCGCTCGCTTCCATCGCGCGATCTGACGCTCGTCGAGGAATGGACGCCCGAGCTGGCGGCTGACGCCGGGCTCGAGCATCACGGTTCCGAGGTTGACGAGCACGGTGTGCAGCGCCGCCCACTCGAGGTCGAGGTCGTCCCTCAGAAGCCCGCGTTCGGCGAACGACCTGAGCTGCTCGCGGCACAGGTCCGTGATCGTGTCGAACACGGCGAGCGCTGCCCCGTCGCGCTCCGCGACGCCGCGCGCGACATAGCGCAGGGCGACGAAGTGATCGGCGACGAGTGCGGTCAGACGCTCGGAGATGTCCTCGACGGCGTCCCCCGCGACGGGGCGCACGGCGAGCGCAGCACGCGCGATCGCCGTCACCTGCGCGTCGACGGCGGCCTGCAGTGTGGCCTTTGACGGGAAATAGTGCTGCACCAAGCCGGGTGAGACGCCGGCCTCGGCGGCGACACGGCGGATCGTGGTCGCGCGGACGCCGTCGCGGGCGAAGCTCTCCAGGGCGGCGGCGAGGATGCGATCGGACGGGGAGGCGGCGGACATGGCGACCGGGACGAGGATATGCCCGCACTCGGAGCAATACAGGTGTATTTGAAGTCCGATACAGTTGTATTGCCGCACACCGTCTCCGCCACACCACCGAAGGAGGACGCAGCCGTGGCCACGCATGCCGACGCCGCTCCCAACGCCCTCGCCGACCTGCGGTTCCGCTGGAACGCGTTCTGGAAGAACGGTGCACCGATCGCCCACGCCGGCCCAGTGCACGTGAGCATGAACGACTACCTGATCCACCGGATCCGCGACATTCCGCGTGTCTCCTGGGAGGGGATGATCTTCCGACACCGCTGGCCGGAGACGGAGGGGGCGCTCGGGCTGTGGTTCCTCAGCCTGCGCGGCGCCCGCCGGCAGGTGTCGGTATCGGTGTGGCGGGACGCCGACGACCTCCAGCGCTTCGTCCGCTCCGCGCGTCACCTGCGGATCACGCGTGAGTTCCGGACGACCGGGGTGCTCTACAGGAGCACGTGGACGGCCGAACGACTCGACCGAGCGCTCATCTTGCGACAGGCAAACGACCGCCTCCGCGGCAGAATCGACGGCGTCAGGCATCACTGACCTGGGGTCGATGGGCCCAAGTAGTGTCAGAGCGCTACTACGGCCCAGAGACCGAGGTGCGGGGCCGTTCCTCCTCCGATCGCAGGAGGGCTGATCCCTTGCCTGATCATGCGATCGGTGGATGGGCGTCGCGCCGCCTCTCAGGCAAAGTGGTCTCACCGCGACAGGCGAGAGCACGGATGAGGAGCTTGGGGGTGCGGTACGGATGGGCCGCTCGGATGCGGCCGCCCCGGCGATGGCTCGCGACTCTCCCAGGGCGCGGGAGAGCGCGAGCCCCGCCGTGCCTAGCGACTGACGGCGTATCCTGCCCGGCGACCGATCACGACCGGGGAGGCGGGATGTTCTACAAGCACAGCCGGCTGCTCAAGGAGCTGCGAGAGAACGGACGCGCCGCGCCGGCGGAGATCGTCGGGATGCGCACCGAGGGCAGCTACAGCGAGATGCGGGCGGCGTGGGCCGATGACTCCGACCTCACGACGGGTGGCACCCTGTGCCGACTCGAGCTCCGCGTGATGCCGCCGGGTGAGCTCGGACGCGGCTCAACACGTTCAAGTACACCGGCGACACGATCAACGTCCTGTATGACCCGGGCGACCACGACAAGGTGGCGTTCGACTACGAGGCCGACGCCCAGCGCGTGATGCAGCGCAACGCTCGCCACATCGACGCGAACGCCGGAGCCCTCGATCCCGAGCTGCAGGAACTGATGGACCTCGAGGAGGCCGAGCGAAACCGCGCCACGGCGCCGGCGGGCGCGCCCACATCGATCCCGCCGCCCACCACCCCGCCCGCCACCGGCGGCGACGACCGCGTTGACCGGCTCCAGAAGCTCGCCGACCTGCATGACCGCGGCGCACTCACCGACGCGGAGTTCGCGGCTGAGAAGGCGCGGATCCTGGCCGAGCCCTGACCCCGGTCACGGCGTGCGCGGCGCGGCCCACGCCGCGGTCTCACGCGAGAGGACGTGGGCGGCGATCGCGCAGCCGACGATGATCGCGAGGCCGAACGACAGCGCTGCGACGACGCCGATGTTGAGGATCAGCAGCGCGCCGCTGAGGGCCCCGACGGAGAACGCGACGAGCGCCAGCCCCCGCCGGAGCAGGGCCGGATCGCTCCAGCCGCGATTGTGTTCGATGAGCGCGCCCGTAATCGTCAGGGTGAGGACGACCGTGAGCAGATCCGGGACCTTGAGATAGCGGATCGCGGCGAGCTGGCAGCCCATCGAGACCGCGAGCAGGACGAGCATCGTGTCGCGGGCGCCGACCGGAAAGTGGGGCCCCGTTGCGATCGCGATGATCGCGACCGTGATCGCGAAGGCCAGCTTCACCCCGAGCACGTTGCGGAGCGCGAGCCCGCGATGGTCGTGGGCGGCGGCGCACGCGCGCGCGCCGATGAGCACGCCGGCGATGAAGCCCCCGACAGCCAGCGCCGAGGTGGCGACGGCGAAGCCGCGGGCACCCGCGGCGGCAAGCCCGAGGAACACGAGGTTGCCGGTCATGGTTGCGACGAACACGCCACCGAGGCGGAGGATGCTCGTCGCGTCGACGACGCCGGCGAGCACGGTCAGCGCGAGCAGGAGCGCCGGCAGCGGCCCGTGGGCCTCGTCGCGGAGCGCACGCCGGAGACCATGCGCGGCAGCACGGCGGCCCTGCGCCGGCCCGGCTGCTCTCGCCATGTCGCTCACGCCCCGGCATTGTCGCGACGGGCGCGGCGGACAGCGGTGGTCAGCCGTCGCGCGTCGCGACGAGCCGTGCGCCGGTCGCGGGCAGCCGCCCTCTCGCGATCAGCTCGGTCTCAACCTCGCCGAGGCTGGCGAGCAGCTCCCAGCGATGCAGATACGGTCCGCGCACCGGCTCGCCGAGCGTGAAGCGAGGCTGAAGGCCGGCGAGCACGCGGGCAAGCGGGTGAATGTGGGCGCGCATGTGGGCCAAAATCTCCGTGGGAGAGCGCTCCTCGTGGCCGTCGCCGAGCGCGCGGCGCTGGGTGAGCCACCATCGCATCGCACGGTCGTCGTAGCGATCGACGTCGAGCTCGTCGATGACGAGCCGGCCGCCCGGGGGGAGGAGCGTCGCGAGATGCGTGCACGACGCCTCGAGCGGCTCGACGTGGTGCAGCGACACGATCGCCACCGCGGCGTCGAACGACCCCGTGGCGTCGATCAGGGCCACCGGTTCGACCCCGGATCCGGGCTCCGCCGCGGGATCAATCGCGGTCACCTCGTCGCCGGCGGCGCGGATTTCGGCGGCGAGCTCTCCGCGGCCGGCGCCGATCTCAAGAATGCGTGACGGCGGTGGCGGGAGCGATGCGCGCACGAACGCGATGACGTCGGCGGTCAGCATCGACGCTCGGCCCCCCGCGGATGCGCTCGCGCGGTCGACCGACCGCTAGTGCACCGTTCAACCACGACCCGGTGGGAACCCCACCTGGCGCCGGCCGTCGTCCCAGATGAGCGTCGGGACGATTCCCCGGTTGTTCGTGTAGCCCATCAGCTCGGACTTCCACGCCGCGCTTGTCGTCGCGTCGCGCTCCTCGACGGTTTCGCCCTTCTCGGCGAGATCCTCGCGGGCGGACTGGCAGTACGGACAGCCCGGCTTGACGTACATGACGACACTCATCGTGCTCGCTTCCAAGGATAGGACCGTCGCTGCGACGATGAATCCGGGCCGCCATCTCGGTCTCTTGGGACACAAACCACAGCAAGGGAGACAGCGATGGGTCAATTGATCGTCACCGAGTTCGTCTCGCTCGACGGCGTGATGGAAGCGCCTGGCGGCGAGGCCGGATATGCCCACGCGGGCTGGGTCGGGCCGCTGTTCAGCGATGAGCTCGGGGCCTACAAGCTCGAGGAGCAGCTTGCCGCCGATGTTCTCTTGCTCGGGCGCCGGACCTACGACGGCTTCGTCGGCGCGTGGCCGCAGCGGGACGGGCCGATGGCGGAGAAGATCAACACGATGCGCAAGGTCGTCGCGTCGACGACCCTCGGGTCCTCAGAGTGGGAGAACACCACGGTCGTCGCGTCCGACCTCGAGGGTGCGGTCAGGGCGCTCAAGCAGGAGGACGCCAGGCCGATTCTCGTCGCCGGCAGCCAATCGGTCGTTCATGCGCTGCTCGCCGCCGGGCTCGTCGATCAGCTCAACCTGCAGGTGTTCCCGCTGATGCTCGGTAGCGGAATGCGCGTCTACCCGGAGCGGCCGCAGCCGGTCCCGCTGACGCTCGTGTCCTCTCGCGCGCTCCCGAACGGCGTCGTGCTCCAGCGGTACGCCATCTGACCACGGCTCACCCGGGATCGCCGGGAGGCGTTCACCGTCCGGAGAGCTCGCTCAGCGTGGCGTCCAGCGGAAGACCCGGGAGGACAGCAGCAGCCCGGCCGCGCCCCAGGCGACGAGGACCGCGATGTCGCGTGCCGTCACCGGTGGTCCCGCTGGCCCAGCGCGGAGGAGCCCGACGACGCTGTCGACGACCGGCCGCACGGGGAGGTAGTCGATCGCGGTGCTCAGCCAGCGCGGCTCTCCGCCGACGGTGCCGAAGCTGCCGGACAGGATCACGACGGGCAGATACGTGAGGCCGAGGAGCGGCCACGCCGCCTCGACTGCCGGGATGACCGCGCTGACGGCTGTACCGATGCTCGCGCACGCTGCGGCGCCGAGGGTGAGCACGGCGATGAGCGCGGCGATCGTTTCGGGAGCGACGGTGGTGTGGATCTCGGCGCAGCCAACAACAACGGTGATCAGTCCGCCGGTCACGGCAACGATGGCGGTCGCCGAGATCCGCCCGGTGAGGTAGGACCACCCGGGCAGCGGGGTGATTCGCCACCGCTTCAGCACGCCGGCCTGGCGTGCAGCGACGAGGCTCGCGGTGTGGGTGATGTATGCGGTTGACAGCGTTCCGAAGACGGCCAGGCCGGCGACGAGCTGCGCTTCGTCCTGGGCGCTGAGATGCCCGGTGCCGCCGCGGAGGAGGAGCAGCAAAATCGGCAGCAGCATGCCGCCGACGATCGCGCGCGGCGTCCGGAGCAGCAGCCGCGTGTGGTAGGCAAGCTGACTCGCCAGAAGCCGGCGGAGCGGCGGCAGCGCTAACCGTGCTGGGATTTCAGACATGACTGAGCATCCCGGCATGTGGGGTGGATGTCATCAGCTCGAGGTAGGCATCCTCGAGGCTCGGTGGGCCGACCCGGAGGCCCCCCAGATCGAGTCCGTTCGCTGCGGCCCATGCGAGCAGCTGTTCGAGTGCCGGCCGCAGCGTCGCGCTGTCAACGATGAGTTCGACCCGTTCCGACGGTGGGGCTGCACTGAGGATCGACGGCAGATCCGGGAGCGCGATGTCTGGCGGGATCGGGAGCGCGATCCGACTGCGGGCGGAGAGGCCGCGTAGGCGCTCGGGCGTGGCGTCGGCAACGAGGCGTCCACGGACAAGGACGAGCAGGTGGTCGGCGAGTTCCTCCGCTTCCTCCATGTAGTGGGTGCTCAGCAGGACGGTCGTTCCGGCGGCGGCGAGCGCGGTGATCGTCGTCCAGCAGGCACGGCGAGCCGCCGGGTCAAGGCCGGTCGTCGGCTCGTCGAGGAACAGCAATTCCGGGCGGCCGATGATGCCGAGACCGAGATCAACGCGGCGCTGTTGACCCCCGGAGAGCCGACCGATCCGCGCGCCCGCCTCCGACTCCAGGCCGATGAGGCTGAGCACCTCGCTCACGGGCCGCGGATCGGGGAACAGCGGCGCAAACACGGCCAATGCGTCTCGTACCGTGAGTTCGCGGTCAAGGCTCGTCGACTGGAGGACAACTCCGATCCGGGCGCGCCACGACCGTGCGGCGCGCCACGGATCAGCACCGAGCACCGAAACCCGCCCGGTGGTCGGCGGGAGGTAGCCCTCGAGGATCTCGAACGCGGTCGTCTTGCCGGCGCCGTTCGGGCCGAGCAGCGCGGTGACCCCGCCCGACGGGATTTCAAAGCTCACGTCCTCGAGTGCCACGACGTCGCCGAAGGACCTCCGGAGCCGATCGGCCGTGATCGCACTCATCGGTCGCGTCGCTGTTCAGACGCCGCGTCCTGGCGGTCCCGGCCTGAGGAGACTACGGCGACGAGCCCCCAGAGAACGAGCACGGCGCCGATGAACAGAGCGGGCGTCGCGCTGTGTCGCGCGAGCCCGAGCACAACAAGCACTGCGCCGATCAGGATCCTCACCGCCGGGTGCGTCTCTACGCCGGCCATCTTCAACATCTCCCTGCCTCCATTTTGTCGACCGTCACTTTGCGATGCCAAGCACTTTGACCCAAGTAGTTTGTCTTGTCAAGTGCTTTTTCAAGCGCTTTGCACCACAGAGCTTTGGTACAGTGCCAGTCGTGCACCCGCTCACCGAGCACGACATGTCGACCCGCGATGCGACCGCGCGGCTGCGCTACCTGCGAACCGTGCAGGAGCGCACGCGCCGGGCAACGCTCGCCCCGTCGCTCGCCCTCGTCGTCCTGGGCGCGGTGCTGCTCGCTCACGGTCTTGCCCGGACGCTGTGGCCGCATGCGGCGATCGTTTCAATCGTCCTGCTCGCGGCGATCGTCGCCGTCCGCCCGCTGGTTCGGTGGTTGATGATCCGCTCCGAGGAGCGCCGAGGCCTCCGGGGATCCCGGCGCCTTCGGCTGATCTGTGGTGCCGCCGGGATTGCGGGGGTCGGCCTCGCGCTCGTGATCGGTGCGAACCCGCTCATCTCGGCGGCGGCCATTGCGACCGCTGTCGCCGCCTACCTCGGGGGCCTGCAAGGGCTGGCTGCGGCAGCGCTGTTCGCGGGCGTTGCTGGGGACGTGCTCATCGCGCGCGGGGCACCGCTCGCGGTCGGGGAGCTCGTTCTCGGTACCGGATTCGTGTCCCTTGGCATCTACGGCCAGGCCCGGGAGTCCGGCGCATCGTGAGCCATCCGACCACCCGTCTCGACCCCGCGATTCACCAACCGGCTCGGCTCGGGATCCTCACCGCCGCCTGCGAGACGAAGCGCATCGATTTCGTCTCCCTGAGAACGCTGCTGGACCTGACCGACGGAAACCTCTCGCGCCACCTGACGACGCTGGAGAACGCCGGCTACATCAAGACCACGAAGGCCTTTGAGGGTCGCAAGCCTCGCACCTGGATCAGCGCGACAGCTGCTGGACGCAAGGCCCTCGAGCAGGAGATCGCCGCGCTCCGGGAGATCGTCGGGACCGCGGACGCGGCAACCATCCCCGCACGGTCGCCGGTGCGCCCGATCACGGCCACCTGATCATCGCTTGCGCGGCGGCCGCGCCCGGCGCGGGCCGCGCCGCGGGGCTGGATCGCGGCCTCGCGGGTCTGCTGCGCGCTTGGGGCGGTGCCCGGCAGCATCGTCGCCGCCGGTCGTAACCCGGCGAGCACGAGCTCGAGGTAGCGACTCACTGCGGTTCGGCGCGCGAGGTTCGTCCACGTACAGTTGAGGCGTGTCCGCGCTGCCCGACTTTCGCCTCGAGGTCTACCTCGGGCGGTGGGAGTTCGCCGCCCGTCATCACCTGACGGCGTCCGACGCCGAGACGCTGACGATCGGGGAACTGCTCGATCTCGTCGGCGAGGACGCGCGCGAGGGGCTGCTGCAGACGCCGCTGTCGTACACGCCGACCTGGGGGAGCGAGCCGCTGCTCGAAGCGATCGCGGCGACGTACGAGCGGGTCTCGCCCGAGCACGTGCTGACGTTCGCGGGCGCTGAGGAGGCGATGTTCTGGGCTCTGCCGGAACTCGTCGGACCCGGTGACCACGCCGTCGTCACGGTCCCCAACTACCAGTCGATGGAAACCCTGAGCCTCGCCTCCGGCGCCGACGTCGACGGGTTGCTATTGCGCCCGGAGGACGGCTGGGCGCTCGACCTCGACGCGCTCGAGCGCCTGCTGCGACCGCACACTCGCCTGATCGCGGTCAACTTTCCCAACAACCCGACCGGCGCCGTGCCCGACGCGGACGTGTTTGCAGGGCTCGTCGCGCTGTGCGAGGAGCGGGACATCAGGCTGTTCAGCGACGAGGTTTACCGCGGGCTCGAGCGTCATCCGGCCCGGACTTTGCCCCAGGCGGCGGACCTGTCGAGCACCGCGCTGTCGCTGAACGTGATGTCCAAGGCGTACGGCCTGCCCGGCCTGCGGATCGGGTGGATTGCCTGCCGCGACCGGGCGCTGCTCGAGCGACTCGAGCGGCGCAAGCACTACACCTCGATCTGCAATGCCGCGCCAAGCGAGCACCTGGCGACGCTCGCTCTCCGCGCCGGCGACCGGATCCGGCAGCGCAACCGGGCGATCGTCGCGGCAAACCTGCCCGTGTTCGAGGAGTTCTTCGCCCAGTGGCCCGAGCACCTGGCGTGGGAGGCGCCGGCGGGCGGGTGCGTGTCGTTCCCACAGCTGACCACGGGAGAGTCGACGAGCACGTTCTGCCGCCGGCTCGTCGAGCGCGCCGGGGTCGTGCTGCTGCCCGCCGACATCTACGCCTCGGCTCTCGCCGACGTCCCTCCCGATCGCTTCCGGATCGGGGTCGGACGCCGCAATCCGGAGCCCGCGCTCGCCGCGCTCGATCAATTTCTCCGCAGCGATCGCGCCGCGGCGTAGGCTTTCAGCCATGCACGTCTCACGGGGCCGTCGGTGGGTGGTGCTCGCGGTGCTCATCGTGGCCGCCGGCTGTCTCGGCGCTGCCGGTCTCGCGTCGGCGAAGCTGCCCCATCCGAAGCGGACCGCGATCGTGCCGGGGACATCGATTGGCGGCGTCAAGCTCGGCATGACCCAGGCCCAGGTCTTCCACGTATGGGGGACCGCCGGATGCGGCGCCGGGCGCTGCACCTGGTTGGGTTCGGGGAACCAGAGCCACGCCGAGCGGGCGACGGTCACCTTCTACGCTGATCACGCGATCCAGATCGACATCAACGCGGGCACGACCGGGACCAACGAGAAGTTCCGGCCCGGGCAGTTGTCGAAGTGGAAGACGAGCAAGCACATCGGCCTCGGCTCGACGAAGCAGGCAGTGAAGCGGGCCTACCCGGCGGCCCGGGCGAATAATTCGACCGGTGTCGCCGGCTACGACCTGTTCTTCGGTGGCGGCGCCGGCCTGCATTACACCCGGTTCTCGACGTTCGGCGTCGGGGCATCGGCGAACCGCGTGCGTTACATCGAACTCGCCTGTTACCTCGGACGCTGCTGAGGCGCGGTCGGCCGGAGCGGACGAGTCGGCGCGTGTCGGGGGGGAACAGGCCGGCGGCCGCGGTGGGGTCGCGCTTGACGATCGCGTCGTACGCCTGGCTCCATTGCGCGTTCGTCAGCACGAACTCGCGCGAGAGGGCGGCGTCGTTGTCAGGCGTCGCCCGGATGCGGTCCGCCTGGGGGGAGACGTTCTGACGCTCCAGCCGATCGAACGTCGATGTCGTCTTGGCGTTGAGGAGGACGTACGCGAGAAGAATTGAGACATTGAGACGACGAATGCCGACGCCACCCACGCATACTCGTTGCGCAGGAGCCGGCGAGCCCACCGTCCGGCCGACGTGATGCCCATGGCCACGTCGTCGACCGCACGTGCGCGGCCTGAACCCCCCGCGGCTAAGCTCCGTAGCCAGGGCGGATGTAGCAGTCGTGACATCCTCGCACCGCGATCACGAGATTGCCGCGACCCGGGCGCCGGTATGGTCCACCAGGTCATGAGTCGCTACTCGATCGCGCATCTCGACGAGATCGACGAGATCACCGATGGTCGCTGCCCGTACCGTCCCGTCCGGCACCACTTCGGGATCACCGCGTTCGGTGTCAACGCGTTCACGGGCCATCAGCCGGGCGACCGGATCCTCAACGAACACGACGAGGATGAGCCCGACTCGCAGGAAGAGCTCTACGTGGTCATCAGCGGCCGAGCCGAGTTCCATCTCGACGGCGAGTTGGTCGATGCTCCGGCGGGGACGTTTGTGAGCGTCGCGCCCGGAGCGCGGCGGACCGCCTTCGCCCGGGACGCCGAGACGACGATCCTCGCCCTCGGCGGCACGCCCGGTCAGACGTATCAGCCGCACGGATGGGAGATCTGGGGGCCGCTCCGTCCGCTGTACGAGGCGGGTCGGTACGAGGAGGTGGCCGATCGCGGCGCGGAGCTGCTCGCCGGCGATCCGCCGTACGCCGAGCTGTATTACAACGTCGCGTGCTGCGAGTGTCTCGCCGGCCGGACGGTCGACGCGATCGCTCACCTGCGGCGGGCGATCGAGCTCTCAGAGTTGACGCGCGGCTACGCGCGGACCGACTCGGACTTCGACTCCGTCCGCGACGAGGCGGAGTTCCAGGAACTCGTCCGGCAGTAGTCCTCGAGCCACGAGGTGCGGTAACCGTCCCGCCAGAGGATCGGGAAGAACGCCTCGTCGAGTTCGGTCTCTCCCGGCCGTCGGTAGCGGGAGTAGATCGGGTGTTGGTGGGCGGGATTCCAGCGGGTGCCGCTGGAGATCAGATGGCTGATGATCGAACGTCGCTGCCGGTCGGCGCGCTCGTTCGGCGGGCTGCCGTGAAACGTCCAGCCGTCGTGGATGGCGGCACCGCCGGCGGGAACCTCGATCGGTACGAGCTCGAGTTCCTCCCCCTCGAGCGCCGATTCGCGGACGTGTCCGAGCCAGTCATCAGGGGCGTGGAACGACCCGCCGAGCGGCGCGTGTGGCCAGCGGTGCGATCCGCGTACGTAGTAGATCGTGCCGCTGTCCGCCGCGGTGTCGTCGAGCGCCATCCAGCACGTCGTCATGTTCGGCGGATTGAAATGATCCAGGTACGCCGCGTCCTGGTGACAGAGCAGTGCCTTGCCGGACGGCGGCTTCCAGATCGCGTTGTCCTGGGCGATCCGCGCTCCGGGGAGACCGGCGAGCTTGGCGGCGAATTCCCCGACCCGGCGCGAGAGGACGACCGACGCGAGCCGCCGATCGGCCTTCCACACGTTGCAGAGCTGGCGGGTGAGATCCGCGGGCGTCTGGTCGGGGACGTAGTTGACCTCATCGGGTGCGAGGCCGGTCTCCCACTCGTGGGCGAATGCCCGGGTGAAGTGATCGCGGATCGCGTCGAGATCGTCCGGATCGAGGAAGCGCTCGATGATCAGGAACCCGTCGCGGCGGTAGGTCGCGATCTGTTCGGCCGTCGGCCCGGTCACGGCGCGCGAGTCTATACCGGGTCCCGTGCCGCCGTGGAGTGCAACTCGGTGACCAGCAGGGCAAATGCCGCCGCCCCGATTGCGCCCTGCACCCCGAGCGCGATCGCGCGGTAGCAGATGATCGCCGCACCGGCGAGGCCGACGTCGACGTGCGACGCGGCGAAGATCCCGAGCATCAGCGGCTCGACGCCGCCGACGCCTCCCGGCAGCGGGAGCGCGGTGCCGAGCTGCCCGAGCATGTAGGCGAGGATCAGCACGCTCAGTGCCGGATGGCCGCCAACCGACTGAAACGCGGCCCACAGCGCGGCGCAGTCGCCAGCCCACCACCCCGCTGCTCCGAGCAGCGACGCGGGACGGCGCAGGCACACGACGAAATCGGCGACACCCTCCGGGACGGTGGCGAGCCACGATCGCGCGCGGGCACGCCATGACCGATCGTCCGTACTGCCCCTACGCGAGAGCAGCGCCGCGACGCCGACGAGCGCGAGCGAGACGACGACGAGACCGATCGGCGCGAGCGCGGTCAGGACGGGTGCATGTCCCGGCAGGAGGTGCAGCGAGACACCGACGCCGAGGACGATCGCCGCCGCGATGTACGGGAGGTTGAAGACGCCGAAATGCGCGACGCTGCGCACGACGATCACCCGCCAGGGCATGCCGTCGGCGCGCAGCGCCCAGAAGCGCACCGCGGGACCGCCGAGACCGGTCGGAAGGACCGCGAAGGCGCCAAGTTCCGCGAGCCCGACCTCGGCCGACCGGCGCGCCCCAAGCCGCCACGGGGGCCGCGAGAACACCGCGCCGAACAGCATCGCGTACGACGCACAGGCGAGCGTCTCGAGAGCGAGAGCGGCGACGAGCCACCAGACGTCGGCGTCCGCGAGCCGATCGCCCGCACCGGGCACGAGCTGATCGATGGCAACGAGCACTCCCGCAAACAGCGCGAGCAGTAGCGCAAGGCGGAGGACGCCGTACTTCCCCGCAGCGGAGGGGCGGAGTTTGCGTGATGACGGGTGGATGTGCGGGTGGGAGCCTGAGGGCTGATGGGGCCGGACCCTGACATTTACAACATCAAGCACGGCTTCGAGCGCATCGATGCCGCCGCGCAACGGCTGCGCGACTCGGTCGACCTCGATTTGCTCCGTCACGCGCGCCGAGCGCTGCTCCCACTGCCACTCGTCGATCGCCCGCCGAAGTTCCCGACGGACATCTTCCCGCCGTTCCGCAGTCGGCCCATCCGCGCGCTCGCCGGCAAGCGGATCGCAGTCGTCGCATCCGGCGGTGGCGGAGCCGCCGTTGCCGTGATCGGCGCTGCCCGTGCGTTCGAGGAGGCGGCGATCGAGCCCGAGCTGATCGCCGGCTGCTCCGGCGGGGGTCTGTTCGGCTCGCTGTGGGCCGCCGGGCTCTCGGCGGCGGAGATGACCGAGTTCGTTCTCTCATGGGCGCCCGAGCGCTACCTCGATCCGCAATGGTTGCGCCTGCCGCGGTTCGCCTTCACCGCGTTGCGTGGCTTCTCCGGGGCGATGAAGGGTGAGGCAGTGGAGCGGCTGTTCAACGAGCGCTTCGGGGATCTCCCCGTTGGCGATCTTGCGATTCCGCTCGCGACGATCGTCTACAACGCCGACCTCGGCTTGATCGAATACTTCGGCACGCACACGACACCCGAGGTCTCGATCGGGAGGCTGATGCGGATCACGATCGCACTGCCGCCGTTTCTGGAGGCCGTCGACGTGCGCGGTCACCTGTACGTGGACGGGGGTGTCGTCGAGTTGCTGCCGACCCAGCCGGTCCTCGACTACGGCCCGTTCCACCGCGCGTTCGGGATCAACTTCATGCTCCCCGAGGGCCTCGAGCCAGAGGACATCACCGGCTGGGAGAAACGGACGATGGGGATCGTCCGGGCGACCCGCGAGCTCCAGCAGGCCTACCACGTCGAGTTCGCGCGGAGGGCTCAGCGCGAGCTCGGCGACACGCTGACGATCATCGACGCTGCCGATCCCCGGCTGTGCCGTGGTGGCTGGCTGATGGATCTGTTCATCGACCGCAGCCGCTGGCCCGACCTCATCCGCATCGGTTACGAGCGAACATCGCGGGCGCTGAACGCACTGCGATGAGTCGACGGTCGTGCGGTGGTCCTACCGTGTGTACGAACCACCGGCAGGCAGGAGGCACCACACGTGGCGAAGCTCATCTACTCCGCGATCACGTCGCT
Source organism: uncultured Solirubrobacterales bacterium (assembly GCA_963750695.1). GTDB lineage: Bacteria > Actinomycetota > Thermoleophilia > Solirubrobacterales > Solirubrobacteraceae > Palsa-465. The sequence goes on along the minus strand of CAVVSB010000009.1, from coordinate 728,469 downwards.
CGACGGTTACATCGAGGACCCCCAGGGGCGGTTCGACTGGTCGGCTCCCGACGCCGAGGTGCACGCGTTCGTCAACGATCGCGAGCGCCCGGTCGGTACCTACCTCTACGGGCGGCGCATGTACGAGACGATGGCCGTGTGGGAGACGATGAGCGCCGGCCCGGAGCAGTCAGAGGTGATCCGGGACTATGCCGGGATCTGGCGGGCGGCCGAGAAGATTGTCTACTCACGTAACCTCGCGGCCGCCTCTACTTCCCGCACGCGCGTGGAGCGCGAGTTCGACCCGGCTGTGGTGGGGGGGTTGAAGGCGCGCGAGGAGCGAGACATCTCAATCGGCGGCCCGCAGCTCGCTGCGCTGGCGATTCGCGCCGGACTCGTTGACGAGATCCACGTGTTCGTCAACCCGGTCGTCGTCGGCGGCGGCAAGCCGGCGCTTCCATCCGACGTCCGCGTGCGTTTGGGGCTGCTCGACGAGCGCCGGTTTGCAGGCGGTGTTGTCTACCTCGCGTATCGCGTGCTCATCGCCTAGTGTGGGCGGATGCCTGGGGGCCGGTCGCTCCATGCGCTCGGGGTCCGGATACACGTGTGGCCGGGCGGCCACGACAGCGACTATTGGAACGCTCATTGGCGGGACTACCTGCGCTTCTACGCCAGCGCACTCGGGCGATGCTAAGCGGCAGGTCGTGAGCGGTTCCGGCTAACGTATCGCCTTCAAACGAAGGCGCACCAATGACCGGGGTTGATCGACTTCGCCTAGCTGACCTGCTCGCCACAGAGCGAGCCCGCTTCACCGCACATCATCTGCGCTCTGCCGCCGCCTACGAGCAGGGCCAGGCGTACCTGTTCGGCGGCGTACCGATGACGTGGATGAACAAGACGGCGGCAGGCTTCCCGCTGTATCTCGAGGCGGCGCGTGGTTCCCGCGTCTGGGACGTCGACGGCCATGAGTACATCGACTTCGCGCTCGGGGACACCGGCGCGATGGCTGGGCACTCTCCAGCTCCGGTGGTCGCTGCGATGCGACGGCGCGTCGAGGAGCTGGGCGGCCTCAGCACGATGATGCCGACCGAGAACGCCGCGTGGGTCGCGACCGAACTCACACGTCGTTTCGGCCCGACCCGGTGGTCGTTCACGCTCACCGCGACCGACGCGAACCGGTGGGCGATCCGGCTGGCCCGGCACGTGACGGGCCGCCCGAAGATCCTCGTCAACGCCTGGTGCTATCACGGCAGCGTCGATGAGACGTTCGCTGTCCGCGGATCAGACGGGGTCGCCCTGCGCCCGGGCAGTGTCGGACCGCCGGTTGACCCGAGCGTGACGACGCGCGTGGCGGAGTTCAACGATCTCGACGCGCTCGCCGACGAGCTCTCACACGGCGATGTCGCTGCGGTGCTGATGGAGCCGGCCCTGACGAACATCGGCATCGTGCTTCCTGAGCCGGACTATCTCGACGGCGTCAGGCGACTCACCCGCGAGCGCGGGACACTGCTGATCAACGACGAGACGCATACCTTCTCGGCGGGTCCCGGCGGCGCGACGCGCGCGTGGAGACTCGCGCCGGACATCGTCACGATCGGCAAATCGATCGCCGGCGGCGTCCCGATGGGTGCCTACGGCCTGACCGAGGAGCTCGCGGCACGGATCGAGGAGCTTGAGGGGATCGACCTCGTGGACGTCGGGGGCGTCGGCGGGACGCTGGCGGGAAACGCGCTGTCGGTCGACGCGGCCCGGGCGACGCTCGAGCACGTGCTGACAGATGCGGCATTCGACTCGATGATCAACCGGGCGACCAGGTTCACCGCCGGCGTGCAGGAGACGATCGATCGGGCCGGCGTCCCATGGTCAGTCGTCCAGCTCGGCGCACGCACGGAGTACCGCTTCGTCAAGCCCGCCCCGCGCTCGGGGACCGAATCGGAGCAGGCGAGCGATGGCGAACTCGAGGACTACCTGCACGTGTATATGGCGAACCGCGGTGTGCTGATCACGCCGTTTCACAACATGGCGCTGATGTCCCCGGCGACGACCGACGCCGAGGCCGACCGCCACTCCGAGTTGTTTGCGGACGCTGTCGCCGCGCTCGTCACTGACTAGTACCCCCGTCCATCAATTCGGATCGTTTCGGCGGCGTCTGGACGCGCCTGATCGCCACGCGTGGCAATCGACCGATGCTCGCATCGCCTCATCCCACGTGCGGCGCCAGTCACGCCCAGCCACTCGCCGATTCCGACCCGAATTCCCGGAGGCGGGTACTAGGTTGCGCCCGAGCTGGGGCGCGTGCGCGTGCCGTTGGATGCCGCGCGTACGAGCAGCCCGATTGAGGCGTCGTGGCGCGCGACGATATCCCGCCAGGCCTCGGGTGTCAGAGCGTAGGCCTCCGTCGCGCTCGCGGCGAACCAGCGCCACGCCGCGGGCCGCGCCAAGAGTCCGGCGGTGACGATCGCCGCGGGGATGAGCGCGCGGACATCACCGTGCGCCGGCGTCAGCTCCTCACGGCTGTCCCAGTACGGGCCGCGGTGCAGGATCGCGCTCGCCGCCTCGGTTGCGACCGCGCGGCGCGTCGGCGTCCGGGACGCGGTTCCGAGCAGCCCGAGGAGCATTTGGTGGGAGCGTGTCCCGGACCGGCCGGCCGGGAGCGGACTCGGCGTCCACCCGAGCGACACGTCGCGCAGCGTCGTCACGAGGTCGACCCCGGACAGGTATGCGTTCATCGGCTCGACGAGTCGTGGATTGACATCGATGTACACCGGCCCGTCCGCCGTGAGGATGCAGTCAAGCGACAGCGCGCCGTGCCACCGCAGGAGCGTTCCGAGGTGTCGGAGCTGCTCCTCGATCACGGGAAGCCGGGCGCTCTCCTTATGGCTCGCGCCGCCGCCGGCGCCCTCGCGGACGCGGACGTTGACGTGGTGCGCGAGCAGGGTCCCCTGGGCGAACACGGCCTGCACCATCGCGAGCGGACCGTCGACGCGACGCTGCACGAGCACGGGGTCGGCGAAGCCGCCCGCATCGACGAGTTGGGCGGCCACGACCGACAAATCGGCGGGGGTCATCGCCGGATGTACGGCGCTGCTCGCGGTCCCGATCGCGGCCTTGACGAACACCGGGCCAAGGCCGGCGGCGTCGAGCAATTGCTCGGGTCCCCGAACGATGGTGAACTCCGGTTGCGGCAATGCCGCCTCGGTGAGCACGCCGGCCGCGCTGACCTTGTCCTGCACCCTCCGCAGCGACGCGAACGGTGGGATCGCGAGCGCTGTGCCGGTCTGGCGAACCGCGCCCGGGAACGCGGACAGGACGGCCGCTTGTTCCTGTGTCGGGATCAGCACCGCGATCTCGCGGTCCGCGCAGATATCGCTGGCAGCGCTGAGCCAGCCGAGCGGGTCACGGCCAAACGACGGCACCCGATGGACGTGAGCGACGTGGCGCGTATGCCGGCAGAGCGAGCTCCACGCTCCACCGAGGACTTCGACCTCATGGCCGGTCCAGCCGAGGATCGTCGCCGTCTGGCGGGCCGCGAGGCTCCACCCATCTGAGAGCAACACTCTCATGAGTCCACCGTTCCACCGCGGGCTCGGCCCGGCATCGGTGTTTCACCCCAAGCAGGAGAGGCGGCGAAATGCTGAACCGCCACACTGGCCGGTCAGCTTTCTGACCGGCGGCCCCAGAACCCGCGGTTTGCGGCTGCCGTTTCGCAAGTCGTCAATCTCCGCGCCGCTTCCGGGTTAAAGCTTCCACAGAGAACGACGCCTCAGCCCGGGGGAGGCGCCGTTCGCTGTACTGGCACTCGGGAAGGGCCGGTTGCGGTCGCTGTCGGCTGGACACGGATGAGGGACGGATGGGATCGGACATAGCGAGCGGACGGCCGCATGTCGACCGGCCGGCCGCCGGTTGGACGCCTGTCGAATCGCGAGGGCGAGGACTGAAGCAATCGTCCCCAGAAGCCGACGACTGGGGTATGGGATGGACTATCGCGCTGACGACGCGCACCGCTTCGGGGGCGAAGCGCCTGCTGTGGCGATGCTCGCTGCTCCTCATCGGCAGCCTGATCGCCTCCGCGATGCTTGCTGGGAATGCCCGCGCCACGCTGCACATGCCCGGCACGGTGCAGCTCGATAAGGACGCCTACACGGTGTCCGAGACCGCCGGATACCTGCACATCACTCTTGTGCGCACGCATCCAGTGGGTGACGAGTGGGTCCGCTACGGGATCCGCCGCAATGATGCGGTGCCGGGCCAGGACTTCGACACGATCCCCAACTCGCTCGCGCACTTCGCCGACGGCCAGACGACGTACGACATTCCGATGCGGGTGTACAACCAGGGCATCAACACCTCGGCCGTTGTGCACGCCGTCGTCTACACGTATGGGTCCTACCCCCAGAGCCTTGGGGAGCGCCACCAGGCCCGCATCACGATCCTCCGTGACGCTCCACTCGACACGCGTGATCCGCTCAACCCACTCGGACTGGCCGTGCCGCCGCCGAACGGCAACGTGCTCCTCAACGCGCCGTTCTACATCGCCGGACGCGACTCCGAGGCTGGGAAGGCGGCCGCCCACACGCGCAACGCCGGCAGGCGCGCTCAGCTTCAGGTGATCGCGAACTCGCCCAGCTCACGGAGGATTTGGTTCTGGAACCAGCCGGATCCGCGGAGTCTCGTTTCGAAGTACCTCCAGTGGACCCAGCACGTCCAGCCCGGCACGGTCGTTCAGCTCTCGACGTACTCGCTCGTTCACGGAGGCTGCGGCTACACGGCGAACCCCGGCTTCGCCAAGCGCTACCGCCACTGGATCGACCTGTTGGCGGACGGGATAGGCAACTTCAAGGTCGTCATGTACCTCGAGGTCGACTCGCTCATCACCTCCGGCTGCCTCAACGGCTACCAGCGGCATATCCGCCTCGTCGACGAGCTCGGCTATGCGATCCAGCGGCTCGAGCGCTTGCCCCACGTTGCCGTCTACGTCGACGCGGGTGCGGCAGACGCGATCGGCCCCAACACGACCGCCCGGTGGCTCGCGCAGGCCGGCGTCAAGCGGGCGCAGGGCTTCTTCGTCAACGCCACCCACTTCGACTGGACCTCACGCGAGATCTATTACGGTCAGCAGATTGCCAAGCGGCTTGGCGGCGTCCATTTCGTCGTCGACACGCATGGCGGCGGACGCGGTCCGCTCGCCCCGGCCGACCGCGTGCATCAGGGCAATGAGGTGCTCTGCAATCCGCCCGGCCGCGGACTTGGCCCGCTCGGCACCAGCACCGGTTACATGTGGGTCGACGCGTTCTCGTGGTTCGACAGCCCCGGCCGGTCCGGCGGCAAGTGCGTGCCCGGCGCGCCCGGCACGGCGGTGTTCTGGCCGGCGTACGCGATCATGCTCGTCTCGAACCGCGTCTCGCGCGTGACCGGTCCGTACTTCCCGGTCCTGCTCCAGAACGGGCTCGTCGCCAAGGACCCACGGCGCAAGCACCCGAAGCGCCGCTGATCGCCACGGGCGTGTCGCGTGCCGCCTGCCGCGGCGGTCAGTCAGACCAGAAGTCTTGGACCATCTCAGCCTCGCCCTCCATGTGGGGGCCGAAGATGAGCACCTCGAGGCCGTCGGAGCCGGCTTCGAACGAGCGCGCCGTCCCCGGCGTGACCCGCACGGCGTCGAGTGTCGCGAGCTCGACGAGTTCGTCGTCGAGCTTGACCCGGCCACTGCCGCCAAGAACGACGTACACCTCCTCGGCCTTGTTGTGGCGGTGGGCAAACGCCTCCCGCTGGCCCGGCTTGACGATCAGGTAGTTGAGCCCGGTTTGCTCAGCGCCGAGATCGCCGCGCGCAAACCGAGCCTCCTGATGGTCGGAGAGACCGTGCTTTGGGGCAGAGTCCTCGACCTCGCGTAGGTTCTTCTTTGCGTAGCTCATGGCGGCGATCCTACCCGCGGCTACGCGGGGCGGAACGTGGGGGAGCGCCGGCGGAAAGCCCCACCGGCGTAGGATCCGTAACGCAGACCACGGACCGCGGGGGAAAGGACCGGCATATGCGCTTCATCCTCAACATCATCTGGCTCGTGCTCGCGGGCTTCTGGATGTTCCTCGCCTACGTGCTCGCCTCGATCATCTGCTTCATTCTGATCATCACGATTCCGTTCGGGATCGCGGCGTTCCGGATCGGGGTGTTCGCGCTGTGGCCTTTCGGGCGAACGATCGTGCGCCGCCCGGACGCCGGCGTCGCGTCTGGGGTCGGCAACATCCTGTGGCTGATCCTGTGCGGCTGGTGGCTCACCCTCGGGCACCTCATCACCGGCATCGCCCTGTGCATCACGATCATCGGGATCCCGCTCGGGCTCGCCAACTTCAAGCTCATCCCGGTGTCGCTGATGCCGTTCGGGCGCGACATCGTGTCCGTCGACGACGCGCGCGCGATGGGCTACGAGGGCGCGGCGTTCTAGCTGACAGCCCGGCCTCAAGTTCCCATTGCACGGCGCTCCGGCAGGACGGTGGGGAATCGAGTGCGCGCAATCGCCTCATCTCCCCGCTGCCCCGCCCGAGCTCTGAGCGTTGGCGAGTTGTTGCTGCGATCGGTCCCCGCCTCGCCGTCCGGGACCAGCGCTCAGTAGCTGAACACCGTCGCCGGCTCGTCGCCGATCCACTCCCACAGCGGGGTGGCGCCGCCGAGCCGGGCCCCGTCGAGGATCGCGCCCGCGTCGAGGTTGCGGGCGTTGAAGCAGATCGGGCAGAGGAGCAGCTCGCCGCCGCCCTCGCGGAATTGTGCGAACAGGCGTGACACCGGGGGCGCGCCGGCGGACTCGATCGCGTCGGCATAGCCGGGCAGGCCGAGCCGGACCGCCTCCTTGGTCGTGAACATCGCCACCGGCCGGCCGCGGTCGAGCGCCGCGGTCGCGATGAGGAACGCGACCGTCACCCGGTCGGCGTCCTCGTGTCCCGTGGCCAGGTTGATGACGACCTTGCCCTGCTCCTCACTCATGTCAACGACCCCTTTTCTTGTGGTCTCTCAATATGGGTGACCGGTCACCCACTATAATCTTGGAGAAGATGCGAGTCAACGCGCGGACACAGGCCGACACGCGCCTGCGCCTGCTCGACGCGGCGGCGGAGGCGTTCGCGGAGCGCGGCTACCACGGCGCGCGCATCGACTCCGTGTCCGAGCGCGCCGGCGTCGCCAAGGGGACCGTCTACAACTACTTCCCCTCCAAGGAGGTGGTACTCGAGACGCTCGTCGCGGAGGCCTGCCAGCTCGCGGCCGCCGCTGCCCACGCGACGCCGACCGAGGCGTCTACCCAGGTCCAGCTTGAGGCGTTCGTCGCCGAGAACCTCCGCTGGGCGCGCCGGCGTCGCCCGCTCGCGGTGCTGTTCGCGCGGGAGCTGCTCGCCGGCGACGCGCAGATCAAGCGCCTCATCCGCCGGGCTGCGGCGCCGTGCGTCATGCAGCTCGCCACGATCCTGCGGACAGGCATGGATCGCGGTGAGGTCCGGTCAGGTGCCCCGCCGGACACGCTCGCGTTCACGTTCATCTGCCTGACGAACATGCTGCTCCTCCAGACCTGGGACGCCCACGCTAACTGGCCGCGCGCCGCCGAGCTGCCGCAGGCCGCGGCCACCCTGTTCCTGCAGGGCATCGGCAGTGCGCCTGCTCAGCGCTGAGCGAGCGGGGCGCGCAGGATCGCGAGCTGACGGCTCTGCAGCAGCAACTGCCCCTCCTGCGACCAGAGTTCGCCGGTCTCCTCGAACACGCCACCGGCCGTCCGGTCTGACCAGAATGACCCCAGCACCCACGGATGCTCGCCGGCGGGAATCGGCGCGCGCCAGTGGAGCGTGAGGTCGAGCGTCGGCATGAACGCCATCTCGGTCAGCCGCGGCCAGACGGCCGGGAACAGCGCGTCGGCGTACGCCGCGAGCGCGGCATGGTCGAGCGGCCGCGGGCGGGCGGTCCGCATCCACGCGCCGATGTGGGAGCGTCCGGCGCCGCTCATCGGCGGCGCCCCGAGCGCGTAGCGGAGGTCGTAGTTGGCGAGCATCCTCGGCGCGCCCTCGCCCGGGGTGAAGCGTTGTGCCTGCTCCGGCGTCGGGACGTCCGGCATGGGAATCTCGGTCCAGTCGGGGCCGTCGGTCTGCCAGTGGCCGAGCCAGCCGAGCCCGAGCGCGATCAGCGTCCGCTCGCGCGTGACCCGGAGAGAGACCGCGGTCGCGGTTCGACCGACGCGCTCGACGGTCACGCGGTAATCGAGCGGCCCGACGGTCGGCGCGTCGAGGTAGTGCAGCGTCAGCGACCGCGGCAGGCGGTCCTGATCCCCGACCTCGAGCATCATCGCCCGGGTGGCCTGGGCCGCCGGCAGGCCCCCGTTCGCGCCGCGGATTACGTACCAGTGCCGCTCGACCTGGGCGCGCCACACGCCCTCGCCCTGGGGCACGAGTCCGGTGTCATGGTCGAAGTCGGGGACCCCTGGCGAGCCGTCATTCACGGCGCGCAACAGTACCTTTGCCCGTTCAGGGGTGACGGACGAGTCCCCGCAGGACCGCGTCGGCCTCGCGGTGAGGGGCCCGGAGGGCGAGACCGACGATGTCGAGATCGTCGGTGCGGACCGTCCGGACGGCGGCCCGGTTGGCGGCGTCGTGCCCGGTGCTGAACATCTCGTTCGTGTAGAGCGCGACCGGCACCTCGCGCCGCTCTGCCCGCTCGCGCACGGTCCGTAGCTTGGCAGCGGTCGCCTCGAAGACCAGCACGGGCTGGACGGGCAACGGCAGATACGTCGCTCCATCGCCGTCCAGATATGGCTCGCCGATCGCGGCTGGCCCGGCTGAGGCGACGACGCCGCTGATCAGGAACGACGCGACGTTGATCCGCTGCCAGACGGCGAGATCGTCGCGCACCGCGATCGCGACCTTGGTATCGAAATCGGTGACCGCCACGGGCCCGGAGGATGGCGTCGCCGGCGGGCGATGTCTTGAACGATCTTGCGGTCTTCGGCGCGTCGGCGGGCGGCTCAGGCGGCGGCGAAGCGCGCTGGGGTGACGCCGACGGCCCGCCTGAACGTGCGCGTGAGATGGGCCTGATCGGCGAACCCGCACGCCTGCGCGACCGCCGCCGGGCGCTCGCCCGCGCGCAGCAGAGTGCGCGCCCGTGCGATCCGCAGGTTCATCTGGAACTGGTGTGGCGTCAGTCCGAGTTGCCCCCGGAACCGGCGGACGAGCTCAAACCGGCTGAGGCCCGCGACGGTCGACAGCGAGGCGAGGTCGACGCGCTCATCCCAGCGGTCGACGAGATGCGCGCGGGCGCGACGCACCGCAGCATGCTCGGGCCGCGTGCCGGCCGACGCGGGAGCGGGGCGCAGGTGCGGGCGCAACGAGTCGACCGCGATCAGGATCGCCTCGTCGAGTTCGAGTCCGCTCGCGCCGGCGGCGAGAACGGCGTGCATGCGGAGCAGCGCGCCCCGCAGCGCCCGGTCACGGAACACCACCCACCGGGCCGCTCGCGGGGCGGGTGCATCCCGCTCGGCCCACTCCTGGATCAGCTCCGGCTCGAGGTACAGGACCTTGTACCCCCACCCCTCCGGCACGGCGGCCATCCCGGTGTGGACCGCCTCGGGCTCGAGCACGAACAGCTCGCCTGAGTCGGCACGCTGATGCGTTGCGTCGAGCTCGAACTGTGCTGCCCCGTGATGGACGACTGCGACCGTCCACGTCGGGTGTGAGTGGGGCATGTAAGCGTGCGTCACAAAGCGCGCCTGGAGCGCCTCGACACCGGGCGCGGGGTGGAAGTAGACCGCGTGCTCCGACATGTGACCGTGAGCGTAAAGCGTGGCGACCCGCACTTGGCGGGCCGCCAATCGGAAAGCGTGTGGGGTGCGCGTTACTGCGAGACCGGACCGTTCAGCGGGCCGCCGTTCGAGCCCATGTTGCCGGTGTTGTTGCCGCTCGGAATCTGCGTGTTGGGGCCCGTCCCCATATTGCCGGTGTTGGTGCCGCTCGGACCCGGGGGTGGCGTCGAGGGCGTGATGTTGGCCGCGGCCGGCGTCACGGTCGACGCGGGGACCGATGACGACGAACCGCCGGAGGTGGGTGTCGTCTGCGACCCGTTCGACGCGGGCTGGATCGCGGCTGCGGGGGTCCCGCCCGAGGACTGCGGGCCCGGTCCGTGCGACGGGCCCTCGAGGAAGAACAGCGTCCCGCCGATGGCGATCACGATCGCCACGGTGCAGGTGGCCACGGCGCCGCGCGTCCGCCGTCGGCGCGTCGCGGTCGCCTGCTCCTCGCGTCGGCGCTCCCGCGCCCGCTGCTGGCGCGACTCCTCGATCATGTAGTCGAGCATCCGATCGCGGTCCTCGGCGTTCGTCCGGGGCGTCTCCCGCGTGAACGACGGGGCGTTCATCTCGTGGTCGAAGATCTCGTTGCTGGTGATTGTCGTGGTGCTCATCGTCTACTCCCTTTGGTGGTGTGTGGTGTGACATGAGCAAGCATCGATCAGAGCCGCCTCCGCTCCCATCGGTCCTGTGGACGATCCGCCGGATGAGCCTCGCCTCCTCCGATCGGAGGAGGGGCCTACGCTTGTCTCGGTGCGACGCCGACTCCTCCTCGCAGCCGCCGCCGGGTCGCTGACGGTCGTTGCTCCGGCCGCGGCGCGCGTCATCGGCCGGGGCACACCGGGCAGCTGCACGTCGCAAGCCGTCGTCGCCGCTGTGCGAGCCGGCGGGCTGGTCCAGTTTGCGTGCGGGCCACGGCCGGTCACGATCGTCATGCGTCAGACCGCGCGCGTCCGCAACACCGTGTCGCGGGTGGTCCTCGACGGCGGCGGCCTCGTCACGCTGAGTGGAGCGGGTCGCCGGCGGATCCTCTACATGGACACCTGCGATCGCACACAAGTGTGGACGACGTCGCATTGCCAGGATCAGGCGACCCCCGCGCTCACGATTGAGCGGCTGACGCTCACCAACGGTAACTCGACCGGGAGCGACTACGACGGCGGCGGCGGTGGTGCGATCTTCGATCGGGGCGGCCGCCTGCGGATCGTCGGCTCGACGTTCACCGGCAACCGGTGCGAGCGTACGGGGCCCGACATCGGCGGCGGTGCGGTGCGGGCACTCTCGCAGTACCACGGACGCGCGGTCGTCGTCTCCGGCAGCCGGTTCAGCGCCAACGCGTGCAGCAATGGCGGCGCGCTCAGCAGCATCGGCGTTTCGTGGACGGTTCGCGGCAGCCGCTTCGTCGGCAACCGCGCGATAGGGGTCGGCGCGAACCCGGCGCGGCGCGGCACGCCGGGCGGCGGCAACGGCGGCGCGATCTACACCGACGGCAACCGGATGACGCTGACGATCGCGGGCAGCACGTTCCTGCACAACCACGCGCGCGAGGGCGGGGGCGCGGTGTTCTTCGTCAGCAACAACCGCACCGGGACGATGTCGATCCGCGACAGCGTCCTCACCGGCAACCCCAACGACGTCTTCCATACGCCCGGGCTCCCAGGCATCTACTTCCTCAGCGCACACCGTCCGACGATCGTCCGCTCGACTCTGCGCTGAGCGCCCCGGCGGTAACCTGAGTAACGCCGCCGGCACGCGTATGCAAAGGAGCCAGGATGGGATTCGGGGACAAGTTCAAGGACCTCAAGAAGCAGGCCCAGAAGTCGGTTGCCGAGCACCGCGACCAGATCGACGACGCCGTCGGCGTCGTCGGGATGACGGTCGACAAGAAGACGAAGGGCCGCCACACGCAACGGATCGCCAAGTTCGGCCAGAAGACGAGCCAGGCGGTCGACAAGTTCGCGGACGAAGAGCAGGCCCAGACCTCCACGACCCCGGCGCCCACGACCTCGGCGCCCACCGAGCCGGTCGTACCCGAGGCCGGCGAGTCAGAGTCCCGTACCTGACCGACACCCTCAAGCGGCTGTTTGAACCGGTCCCGCCGGACCGGCGGCTGCGCCGTACCGCCCAACTGCTGATCGGGCTCGTTCTGTACGGCGTCACGGCATCGATGCTCGTCCTCGCCGGACTCGGGCTCGACCCGTGGGACGTGATGCACCAGGGCCTTTCGCGGACGTTCGGGCTCGGCGTCGGGACGTGGGCGATCATTGCCGGCGTCATCGTGCTGATCGCCTGGCGGCCACTGCGACAACGCCTCGGCGTCGGCACGGTGGCAAACGCGATCCTGATCGGCGTCGTCATGGACATCGTGCTCGCACTTGTGCACCCGCCGCATGCGCTCGGTACCCGGATAGCGCTGCTGGTCCTCGCGGTTGCCGGTAATGGCATCGCGACCGGCTTCTACATCGGGGCCGGCCTCGGCCCAGGGCCACGCGACGGTCTCAGCACGGGCATCGCGGCTCGCGGGCACTCGATGCGCGCCGTCCGAACGACGATCGAGCTGACGGTGCTGCTCACCGGGTTCCTGCTCGGGGGGACCGTCGGGATCGGCACCGTGCTTTACGCGCTGTCGATTGGGCCGATCACGCACCTGACGATCCCGGCGCTGCGGATCCGCGCTCGCGCTCAGCGCGGGAACCGGCTCGCCGCAGCCGAGGCACCGGCCCGCACGAGCACGCTGTAGGCGGCGGCCCGGGCGGACTCCGGCGCCCGCCGGATCTCCGCGGGGGTGTCGGCGCTCGTCGAGCCGATCGATCGCACCGCCGCGAAGTACGGTCCGGCGATCACCTGCGGCGCCCAGCGCGGATCGAGGACGAACGGGGGCGGCACCGTGGTGCGAGCGAGTTCGAGCGCGCCGAGCTCGGCTGAGACGGTGCGCGACCCGGTGCGCAGATAATCCTCCCCGCCGCCGAACGCGCTGATGTTGCCGATCAGGGCGAGCGCGGCGATGACTCCGGCGGCGGCGAGCGTCGGCGCGGTGAGTCGGACATCCCGAGCGCTCTCCGCGATGATGAGAACGAGCAGCACGACGCCGGAATAGACGTAGCGGGACGCGTACGGCTGGCCGAGCGCGGCGCGGGTGAACGCGACGAGCAGCCAGAAGCCGCCGAGGATGACGACGAGCGCGACGAGCCGGGGTGACAGCGCGCGGTGTCGCCAGACGCGCCAGCCGACGAAGGCGAAGACGACGAGCAGCACAGCGCGCCCAACTTCGAGGTTGCGGCCGAACAGCCCGCCGGCGGCGGCGAACGCCATGTTCGCGATGAACTTGGGGACGAGCGAGAGATCGTCTTGCGCGAGGTACGCCGTGTACTCGGTGATCCACCAGACGACGTACAGCCCGATCGGCACCGCCCAGATCCAGGCCCGCCGCAGGTTGCGGTCGCGCCATGTCACCTCGACGGCGATGCCGGCCGCGAACAGTGCGGCGAACTCGCCGCACACGAGACCGGCGATAAGCGACGCGCACGCGATGACCTCGTCGCGGCGGTCGTTGCGGTCGAGGGCGAGCAGCGCCGCGATGCCGAACGCGAGCGATGCCGTGATCCCGGCGTTGAAGCCCTCGAAGATCGATTCCCATCCGGCACCGAGGAACACGATCGGCGCGGTGAGCAGTAGCGCCGCGCCGCCGATCCGCCGCCGCGCAAACGCGAACACGGCCGTCGCACACGCGAGGTGCCCGACGGCGGCGAGCAGCCGGTACGGCCAGTAGTGCGTCAGTCCGAGCGTGGCCAGCAGCGCCTGATACGCGGCGACGGGCGCGATCACGAGGTGCTGGTTGTAGGAGGCGAGCATCGCGTGCACGCCGGTCCGACGAAACTCGATCCAGCTCCAGTCGTCGAAGAAGAACGAGTTGGCGCGTCCGCGCCACATGACGAACGTGAGGCCGACGGCGGCGAGGCAGCCGAATGCCGCCCAGCTCAAACGTGGGCGGTCAGTCGCGGCCAAACGCGCGCTGGTGATAGTCCGCGCGGGCGGCCGGGTCATACGCGCCGGCGATCTTCGTGACGCCGAGTAGTCGCATCGCCGCCTCACGTGCCCGTCGCGGGAGGATCGCCGAGAGCTTGGCGGTCGCGCCCTGTGAGCGCGGGACCCAGACCTCGAAGCGCTGGCGGGCGATCGCGTCGAGGACGGCCGCGGCGACATCCTCGGGGGTGATGATCGGCAGCGCGCGGGGTCGGCCCTGCCCGTCGATCATCGGCGTCTCCACCTGGGAGGGCTGGACAACGCTGAACGCCACGCCGCTGTCGTGATACTCGAGCCGGAGCGACTCGGTGAGCCCGACGACACCGTGCTTGGACGCCGAGTAGGTCGAGGTACCGGGCAGCGGCACCCGGCCCGCGCCGGAGGCGATGTTGACGATGTGGCCGGTGCGGCGCGGGAGCATCCGTGTCAGGGCAAGCTTCGTCCCGACCGCCGTGCCGTACAGGTTGATCTCGATTTCCCGGCGCGTGACCTCATCGGGCTCCTCGTGGAAAGGGCCGATCCAATCGACGCCCGCGTTGTTGACGAGCACCGCGAGCGGTCCATGGCGCTCCTCCGCCGCGTCGAGGAACGCAGTGAACTGATCCCGCTGCGTGACGTCGAGGCCGAGGGCGAACGCGTCGACACCGATTCCACTCGCGACCGCCTGAGCGCTGTCGACGTTGATGTCGCTGACCGCGACCCGAGCGCCGGCGGAGGCGAGGCGGATCGCGATCGCGCGGCCGATGCCGCGACCGGCGCCGGTAACGGCGACGGAGGCACCGGCGAGGGGGATCGCGCCTGGCATCGGCGGAAGTCTTCCACCTTGCGCGCGTTGGCGGTTCGACGAGCACGTTTCGCCGACCGGGCACAATGGGGGGCCACCGTGACCTCGTCGCTCTCATCGCCCGCCTCGCCCGCCCCGCTCACGATCCGCGGCGCCGTGAGCTCACCCGTACGGGAACTGCTCGCGCTCACTGAACGGCCAGGTGTGATCTCGTTCGCCGGCGGTCTCCCGGCGCCGGAGCTGTTCGACGTCGCGGGTCTGCGCGACGCGTTCACGGAGGCGTTGGCCGCCGACGTCGGCGGGCGGTCGCTGCAGTATTCGACGACTGAGGGCGATCCCGCGCTTCGCCGGCTCGTGGCGGCACGGCTCACCGGCCGCGGGCTGGCCACCGACCCCGATGATCTGCTCATCACGAGCGGCTCTCAGCAGGCGCTGACGCTGATCGCGACACTGATGCTCGATCCGGGCGACCGCGTGCTCGTCGAAGAGCCCTCGTACCTGGCGGCGCTGCAGTGCTTCAAACTCGCACGAGCGGTATGCGTTCCGGTCCCGTGCGACGATGACGGGCTCGATCCCGCGGCGCTCCCGGCGCTCATCGCCGAGCACCGGCCGAAGCTGCTCTACACAACCCCGACGTTCCACAACCCGACCGGGCGGACGCTGCCTCTGGATCGCCGAGAGTCGGTGGCGTCGATCGCCGCCGAGGCGGGACTGTGGATCGTCGAGGACGATCCGTACGGTGAGCTTCGGTACGCATGCGAGCCGGTGCCTGCGATCGCGTCGCTGCCAAAGGCGGCCGATCACGTGCTCGCGATCTCGACGCTGTCGAAGGTGGCCGCGCCCGGGCTGCGGCTCGGCTGGGTGCGGGCGCCGCGGGAATTGCTGCGGCCGCTCACGATCGCCAAGCAGGCTGCCGACCTGCACTCGTCGACGGTCGCCCAGGTCGCGGCGGCAATCTGGCTCGAGCGCTGCGACCTCGACGCCCACATCGCGGGCCTGCGGGCGGAGTACGGGCGCCGGCGCGACGCGCTGCTCGGCGGGCTCGCCCGCGCGCTCCCAGCCGGGTCGACACACAACCGGCCGGACGGTGGGATGTTCGTGTGGGCGCGCCTCCCGACCGGATGGGACGCTTCTGAATGGCTCCCGCGCGCGCTCGGGCGCGACGTGGCGTATGTCCCGGGCGAGCACTTCTTCTCCGGCCCGCCGGACCGGGCGACGCTCCGCCTCTCGTTCACGACCCACGGGCCGGACGAGATCGCCCTCGGGCTTGAGCGGCTCGCGGCGGCGTTCGCGGCCTGAACGCTCGGGGCCTCCGCTACCCATACCGTGGCTGAAGCCCCACGCGCTCGGATGATCCGCCGGGACCTACAATCCGAATGGAACGCCCCCATGGTCTAGCGGCCTAGGACGCCTGCCTTTCACGCAGGAGATCGCCGGTTCGAATCCGGCTGGGGGTACTAGGTGGATCTCGTTTGTTGACGGGGGTGTGGGTCGCCGATTCCGGCGCTGCGGTTCGCGGCGCCCCGGGAGCGCCACTCCGCTGACGATCGCTTGCACCGATGCGATCACTAGCTCCGTCGTCGCCGCACGACCAAAGCGATCGCAGGCGGAACGCGCTCTCGGCGCGTTGCAGGGCGCGTCACACGATGGTTGGAATGCCCGTGCAACAGATGCAGGGCTGGGCGACCGCGCCGCCGATGGTGCGTCCGGCTGCGCGAACCCACGTCGGCGAGCGCCGCGGTTGTCGTTGTCGAGCAGGCAGTCGGTCAAGTCGCCGTGGCCGCTGTGGCGCTTGCTCGCGGTGGCACCTAACTCCGCGCCGCGCAGCTGCAGCGGCTGCTCCGGCGCCTGCAGACCGGCGGGCCACGGCCAGTCCCGTGCCAAGGGCAGACTGGGACCGCGCGCCGGGAGTCGCGGCTCAGTAAGACTCGGTCCCCTTGAGCGTCACCGAGTAGACCGTCGTCTTGAAGTTGTACGTGCCCGTGTACGTGTAACTCGACTTGAGCCCCTTGAGCTTGCCCGTGCCGCTCGTATCGTGCCCTGAACCCTTGAGCGTGGCCACGCCCTGGGCGTCCGGGGTGCCGAGGGTGAACGTGCCGTGCGAGGTCGCGGTCGCGTCCCCGTAGTAGGTCTTCTCCTTGTCCGTCCCGCCGGTGGCTGTGCTGTTGAGCGTGGCGATCTGTGTGCCGGCTCCGTTGCCGGCGACCGAGTCGTGGACCTTGAGTACCGACTGGGTCGGGCTGATGCCCGCGCCCGTGATGCGCTCCGTGAAGGGCACGTGCTTGTGGGCCGGTCTCGAGCTCGCCGCGAGCGCCGGAATCGCGAGAGCCGCGAGCGCCGCCAGCCATACCCCGCCGGCGACACGAAGCTTCTGACTGTCCATGATTCCCTCCTGCGTTTCCGCTTTGCCAGGTTCCCGGTCGACGCGCGGGGTTGTGCAGCGCCGACCGGCGTGTGAAGATCGTCTCCCGGCCTCCCCCAGACTTGAGCCCTGCGGCCCGCGGGCCGCCGTCTACGACTGCTCTTCTGAAGGGCTGCCGTTCCGACGGGGAAGCGTCGCCTCAGACATGGGGCCTTCCTGGCTGGTGCCGCGCCGGCTGGCGTGGGCCGTGAGTTCGGAGCGGTTGCGGATGCCGAGCTTCGCGTAGATGTGGGAGAGGTGGATCTTCACGGTTCCGCGGGAGATGAACATTCGTTGGCCGATCTCGGGGTTCGTCAGGCCTTGGGCGGCGAGCTCGACCACCTGCAGCTCGGTCGGGGTGAGGCTCTCCCAGCCACCGGACGGGCGTTTGCGGGATCCGCGGGCGCGCCGGACGTACGCGACTGCGTCGTCCAATGTCAGCGCTCGGCCCTCGTTGTGGGCCGCTTCGTACAGCTCATCACCGAGGATGGCCGTGAGTTCCTGCCCGAGGGTCTGCCAGTGTTCGTGCTCAGGCAGCCAACGGGTGATCGCGAGTTCCGTGCGTGCCCGCTCGGCTGCGCCCAGCAGCCGCGCTGCCTCCTCGTAGCTCTCGAGTCCAGCGGAGACGTCCGCCAGCGCCTCGAGCGAGTCGGGAAGGTGCAGCCGGTGGCCGCCGGCGACGAGCGCGGCGAGCGCATCATGCGACAGCCGCTCCCCCTCCGACCAGTCGCGACGGGCGGCGGCGAGACGGCCGAGCTCGTGCTTGGCAAGCGCTGCCAGCCAAGCACTGCCGACGTGCGCGGCGAGCGCGATCGCATGTTCGGCGTGAGCCCCCGCTGCAGGTTGGTCGCCGAGCAGCCGCTCGACGGCGGCGAGCATCGAGAGCGCCAATGCGTGCAGGAAGGCGAAGCCGTCCGCGCCGCGTTCCGCGATGCCGGCGAACGTGGCTTGGGCCCGCACCAAGTCCCCGAGCGCCGCGTGCGCCCCGCCGGCGTACAGCTCGGCGCTCGCGAGCGCCCCCCAGCGCCGGTCGCGACGATCCGTTCGCGCACTCTGGCCAGACCCTCGAGCGCGTGCTCCGCATCGCCGATCTGTACGTCGAGCCAGCCGAGCGCGGCTAGGGCATAGCTTTTCCACAGGGGGTCGGAGCTGAGTTCAGCAGTCCGCTCCAGCAGTTCGCGGCGCGATCCTCCCGTGGTCGAAGACATCAGCAGTAGAGCACGGTCTAAACCCAAGACCGCTAGCAGCTCGTTATTGTCGAGCCGTTGCGCGACCTCCTCGGTTCGGTCGAACTGGTGGCGGGCACCGTCGTAGTCGTCCTGGAAGTACCGGCAGAAGCCGAGCACCCTGTTTGCGGCAGCGACCATGTACTCGTCCCCTGCCGCCAGCGCATGCTCGCAGCCGCGCTGACACGTTGCGACACCACGGCATGGGTCGGCGAAGCACTGCGCCCACCCGACCGCGTAGAGCGCACGAGCCTGGATCCAGTCGTCGTCCAGCTCCTCGCCAATCGCCAGCGCCTCCGACGCGACGCCCAAACCCCGCTTGACATCACCGGTGGGAATCAGCAGGAGCGCCTGAGCGGCAAGCGCGCGGCCCCGCACGGGCGTCGGTTGGGCAGGGCCAACCGCAAGCGCGGCCTCAAACGCCGCAAGGCCAGCCCCAAGAGGGGCGGTTCGCCGCCACCACAGATACAGCGCGGTGCACAGCCGTAGCGCCTTGTCCGGTTCTGCGCGGGTTGCCCACGCGATCGCAGCTTGGAGGTTGGCGGCATCGGCGTCGAGCAGATCGAGCGCGGCGAGGAGGCCTCGGTCAAGCATCGGGGCGGCCTTCTCCGCGAGCTCGACGTACACATCGAGGTGGCGACCACGAACACATGCGAGATCCCCTGACACGTTCAGCTGATCGAGCGCGAAGTGGCGGACCGTCTCAAGCAGCCGGTAGCGCGTCACCCCCTCGCGCTCATCGACCTGGACGAGCGACCTGTCAACCAGCGAGCTGAGCAGATCAAGGATCTGGTAGCTGCCGAGGTTATCGCCTGCACATACCTGCTCGGCCGCGTCGAGCGTGAACCCTCCAGCGAATACGCCGAGCCGATGCAACAGAGTACGCTCGAGGTCACCGAGCAGCTGGTGGCTCCAGTCGATCGACGCGTGCAAGGTCTGCTGGCGCGGGAGAGCGGTGCGCACACCGCCGGTCAACAGATGGAAGCGGTCCGCGAGCCCGTCGGCGATCTCCTGGACGGACATCAGCCGCACACGGGCGGCCGCGAGCTCAATCGCGAGCGGAATCCCGTCCAAGTCGTGGCAGATTTGCGCAACCGCGGACGCGTTCGCATTGGTGACCGAGAAGTTCGGGCGAACCTGCAGCGCGCGCTCGATGAAAAGCATGACAGCGTCCGAGAGTCGCAGCCTCGCGATTGGCTCCGGCGCGTCATCCAGTGGAAGTGAGAGCGAAGGCACCCGCCAGCTCGTCTCGCCAGACAGACCGAGCGGCTCGCGACTGGTCGTCATCACGCTGAGTTCCTGGCAGCCCAGCAGCAGCTCCCGGGTCAGCTCCGCGCACGCGGCCAGCAGGTGCTCGCAGTTATCAAGCACCACCAGCGCCCTCCGTGCATGCAGGTGCGTCAACACCGCGTCCCTCGCCGTCCGCCCAGGCAGGGTCCGCACCCCGACCGCGGCGGCCACAGCTTCGCCGAGCAGCCTAGGATCCACGATCGTGGCCAGCTCCGCCCACCACACTCCGTCGGGAAAGTGGTCGGACGCCTCGGCTACCGCCTGCAGCGCCAACCTCGTCTTTCCACACCCACCTGCCCCAGTGAGCGTCAACAGCCGGGTGGAACGCAGCTGCTCCCGAACCTCTCGTAGCTCACGCTCGCGGCCAACGAAACTCGAAAGCTCGACCGGCAGATTGTTCGCCAGCGCATCCAACGACCGCGGCGGCGCCTCAATCACCGGCAGGTCCGGGTGCGCCAGCGCCCAGAAGCGCTCCGCCCGTCCGAGATCACGCAGGCGATGTGCCCCCAGGTCGATCAGCTCCACGTCCTCGGGCAGCCGATCGCAGACCAGATCGTAGGTCGCCTGGGAGAGCAGCACCTGGCCACCATGCGCAGCCGAGCGCAGCCTCGCACAGCGGATCACCGCCGCGCCGAAGTAATTCCCCCCATCACGCAACTGCGCATCGCCGGTGTGCAAGGCCATCCGCACACGAAGCTCCACCCCGTCCGGCCAGGGCTCGACGACCAACATCCGCTGCGCTGTCAGCGCGGCCGCGAGCGCATCCCCGGCGCGCGAGAACGCGCCCACCACGCTGTCGCCCTCACCCTGCTCCACGGGGCGCACGCCACCATGCGCCCTGATCGCTTCGTCGAGGATCTCGTAATGACGCGCGACCGCGGTCGGCATCGCGTCTGCAGCACGCTCCCATAGCTGCGTCGATCCCTCGATGTCGGTCAACAGGAACGTGACCGTCCCAAGCGGCAGAGCAAACGTCATATCTGGACTGGCGTGCATCGCAGGCAACTCTTTCATCCCACAAGTTCGGCCCCCGAGCCCCAGGCTCGCCGAGAAGCTTGTCATGACCCGCGACCGGGTCCCGTATTCGCGCCACGGCTACAGCGCCACCGCCCACACGAGACATCCGGCCTCGCATATGTCAGCCCGCCGACATAGCCGCCCGTCCGCCCGACCAAGCCCTCACGGAACACGAAGACGTCAACACCGTCGCACGCGCACGGCCTATCAGCGACGCTGCGGCCGTACTCGGACACCACGTCATCAGCCCCGAACAACACGCGCTCGCGCTCAAAACAGAGATCGACCATGCGCTCGAGCGGGTCGCACATTACTCAGGGTTGGCTGCACCACGCGGCCGGTGCCGTTCGCCTGCAATGGCCGGGGTAATAGCTGCTGACCCGCCGATTCGCACGCGCCGCGGCACTCGTGTTGGTGCCGCCGTTGCTCGTTATCGCGACAACCGTGGTCGTGAGGACGGCGATCGCGATAACCGCGATTGCGAGCAGCACACGTAGACGCGGGTACTTGGATCGGAGGAGCAGGCCCGCGTCCTCAGCGGAAACTGTATGGCTCATGAAGCACCTCCGGCTTCGTCGCTTGGTGATGGAATCAACGTACGCGCGAGCGCCCGCGGCTACATCCGCCAGATGGCATATATCGGCTGCGCTCGCGGCCAAGAACGTGTGAGACCAAGCCGAGAGAGTCGCCGTGAGGCACCCTCGAGGACGGGAGACGGGGCGGAGGCGGCGACCACGCACGAACCCGAGACTCGCCCTCTTGGGTGCCGCGCTGTCCGCGGTTGGGGCCGCCGTGGAGCCATCCGCCGGCGGGCGTGCCTTTCCGCGAATGCGGGCACGCCGACCAAGGGTGGTGATCGCTCGGCATTCACGAGTTCAGACGATCTCGCGCACGCGAGCGGTCTGGTCATTAGCCAAGATCCGGGGACCTGCAAGCACCAGCGCGACAACGTGTAGAACCCGCACGACCGGCCGGCGTCTCCGTCGGCCGCGCGACAGTTGCTGCAGTCGACATGCGCAGTGACCCGAGCACCGTCACCGCGTTAATACCCGCGCGGACCCGAAGGCAGGGCCGACCCTACCGCGACCTGCCTGAGACCTCGGCGGGGAGGATGACGCGGAATTCGCTGCCCTGACCGGGGATGCTGTCGAGTTCGATGCGGCCGGCGAGGGTCTGGACGGCGCGGTGAACGATCGCTAGACCGAGGCCAGAACCCCCGGTAGCGCGGTCGCGCGTACTGTCGATGCGATAAAGGCGCTCGAAGATTCGATTCTGATGCTCGGTCGGGATCCCGAGCCCGGTGTCGCGGACGCGAAGGAGCAGCTCGTTGTCGCGGTGGCGCAACTCGAACTGGACTGAGCCGCCGGACGGGGTGTAGCGGATCGCGTTTGAGAGGAGGTTTGCAGCGATCATCTCGAGCAGCCGGGCGTCGGTGAGAACTTCGGCATAACCCGCCGCCAGGTTCAGGTCGATGTTGGCGTCGCGTGCGGCCGGCCGAAAGCTCGCCTCCAGCTTCTCTCCGAACGGGCGGAGCGAGACGGAGCTCATCCGTACGCCCTCGGCGAGATCCAGTTGGGTGAGTTCCCGCAGGTCGCGCAGGAGGTCCCGGAGGCGTGCCGTCTGAACCTCGATGATGCTTTTCGCCTCGCGTCGTTCCGGTTCGCCTTGCGCTGCCCCGTCGGCGAGTGCGAGCGCGAACCCGGTAACCGCGTTAACGGGAGTGGCGATCTCGTGGGCCACGTCAGCCAGAAACTGGCGTTGATCGCGGTCGGCTTGTTCGAGCCGGCCGGCCATGTCATCGAACGCGCCACCCAGCTTGACCAGCTCCTCCGGTCCAGACGCGCCCATCCGGGCGCTGAAGTCGCCCGTGGAAACCCGTTCGGCCGCCTTGATCGCCCGCTCGACTGGTGCACGGACGGCCCGAGTCACCACTGTCGCGGCAATGATCGCCGCGGCGATCACAAACGCGAGCACCCCGGCGGTGATCAGCGTCAGGTCAAGTGTGGTGCTCGGGCTCGGCGAGGAGTAGTCGGCAATCCGGACCACGCCGCCGGAGAACGGAACCTCGGCTCGGAGCTCGAGTTCACGCCCTTTGGGGCGGGGTCCTTGGAAGATCGCGTGCCCGCCGCGCTCGATCGTGACCTGGTCGTTGCCTAGGAGGTCCTGCAAGGCGGCCAAGCGCTCGCCGTCGGCGCCTGCCTGAACCTGGTTAGCGATCGTCTGCGCCTCTCGCCGAGCCTTGGCGGTATCGGCAGCGTGCTCGTTGGCCGTTTGGACATGGTTGAACAGCAGCACCGCGGCCCCAAGGCCGATGACGGCGCTGACGATCATCGCGACCAGCAGCCAAAGTCGCAGGGACGGTGCGCGCGTCAGCATCTAGGACTCCAGGCGGTACCCCACACCGCGCAGCGAGCTGATCGTCAGCGCGTCGCCGAGCTTGCGCCGCAGGCCCGCGATGTGGACGTCAACCGTCTTTGGCTGAAGGTAGGTCGACCCCCACACCTGTTCGAGCAGAGCCTCCCGCGTGTGCGCACGGTCGGGATCGCGCAGCAGCGCCGCGAGGAGGTCGAACTCTCGGCGGGTGAGCTCCACCTCTCGCCCGTCGACCGTGACCCGCCGCGCTTCGGCGTCCAGCTCGACCGGTCCGATCCGGATCGGTTCCGGTCCGCCGACGTGTCCACGCGCGCGGCGAAGCTGGGCTCGCACGCGTGCAACCACCTCGGGCGCGGAGAACGGTTTGACGACGTAGTCGTCGGCACCGAGCTCGAGACCGGCGATGCGATGCGCCTCCTCGCCGCGGGCGGTGATCATGATGATCGGGATTCCCGACTCGGCGCGGATTCGCCTGACCACCTCAAAGCCGTCGAGCTCAGGGAGCATCACGTCGACCAGGGCCAGGTCAAGCCCGCCCAGGCGCAGCAGCGACAGCGCGTCCAGGCCGTCGTCGGCCTCGACGACCTCGTAGCCCTCCTTCTCGAGGTAGAGCCGCAAGAGCCGCCGGAGCGCATGCTCGTCATCTACTACCAGGACCCGCGCCGCAGACGCCATCGGCGGCGATTCTTCCACAGGGTTTCCCGCCGCCCGAACAGGCTTTGCTGAGCCGCCACCGGGCCATTGCCGTTCCATAACCATCGCCGGGCAACCTCATGACGTCCCTCCCGATCAGGGCAGTGAGCCGGACTGGGGTGGACGAGAGACTCACGACAGAGGAGCTTCAAATGATCACCACCATGATTCTCAACGCAGTCCTCGCACTCGGCGTAATCGTGATGGTCGTGGCGCCGCTGGTGTGGGCGATCGTGACCCAGCACCGCGACCTCCCACACACGGCTGCCACCGGCAGTGGCACCATCAGCCCCACGCGGCGTCAGAGCCCGCGCCACGCGCCGCAGCGGCGGCACAATCCGGTCATCGGGCGGGCATGACCGGAAGCTAAAGGCGCTGACGCCGGCAAGGCTGCAGATGTCTCGTGCGACCGCTGGACACGCTCGCGATCGGTGATGTGGTCGCGACGCGCGCGGGTGCGTGGCGAGTGAACGCCGACGTGGGCTGCGGCTACGTTCGCAGCGCCTCTGTGGGGCTAAGTCGCGCCGCCTTGCCCGCCGGATAGACGCCGGCCACCACACCGATCACGAACCCGGCAGCCGGGGCGGCGATGAGCGCGTACAGGGGCACGACGAATGGCTCGTGCTTGGTCAGTGCGTAGACCGCGGTGCCGCCGGCGCCCAGCATGAGCCCCGCCACCCCGCCGATCGCCGCCAGCATTGCCGACTCGGTCAGGAACTGGATGCTGACGTGCCGGCGGGTTGCGCCGAGCGCGCGCCGCAGCCCGATCTCGCTCCGGCGCTCGAGCACCGAGATGACCATGATGTTGGCGATTCCGATCGCTCCTACCAGCAGCGCGACACCGCCCAGCCCCAGCAGCAGCGTCGTGAACTGGCCCTTGGCCGCTGCTCGCGCTTGGAGCGCGTTCGAGGGCCGGCTGACCTGGACTCCGTCGGGGTTCTGAGGGTCGGCGGTCGGGGCGAGTAGACCGCTCACCCGCCCGACGTCGTTGATGGCGGCGCGGAGGTAAATCTCTGAGGGGTTGGGCTTGACCTGGAACATCCGCTCCGCGACCCGAAGCGAGATGAACACCTCGGAGTCGAGCGTCGAGTCGAGCAGCGCAGGCCTGAGAATCCCGACCACGGTGAACCAGGTGTTCCCCAGGTAGACCAGGACGTGGCCGCGCACGCGGTCGATCTGGAGCACCTGCGCCGCCTGGGCGCCGAGCACGACCTCCGGATAGCGACCCGCGACGGCGCCGAGGAACCGTCCTGAGGCGACCCCGACGCCGAGCACCCGGGGCAGGTTCTCGGTGGCCGCATCGACCCCGATCCCACCGGTCTGCGCGGTCGGAACAAGCGGCGTTCGGTAGAGGTTGGCGTTCGAGACCTGGTACACGGCGGCGTCGTTGTCGACGTGCTGCATGTGATCGATCATCGCCAGCGACGCGTCCGGGAGGACCTCGTTGTTGCCGGTGAACGTCTGGCCGGGCGTGACGGTCAGCAGGTTCGTCCCCAGGGCGTCGATCTCGGCCAGGAGGTTGGCCTGCGTCGAGGATGAGACGCCGACGACGGCGACCATCGCGCCGATCCCGATCGCGATTCCCAGGGCCGAGAGGACGGCGCGGAGGCGGCGGGTGGACAGGCCGGCTAGCGCGGTGCCCAATAGCTCGCGAACCGGAAGGCGGGCGATACCGATGCGAGCGCGAGACGCCTCGGCGGCCGCGACGCTCACGACAGGCGCCGGCGGGGGCGTGGAGCTCATGACCGAATGTCCGCGAGAATCTCACCGTCGCGCATCTGCAGGCGGCGGGGAAACGCTGACGCGATCCTCTCGTCGTGGGTGATCAGGCCCAGCGTGGCGCCGTCTTCGGCGAGTTCACGGAGTAGGCGTATCACTTCGCCGCCGGACGCCGAGTCGAGGTTGCCGGTCGGCTCGTCGGCCAGAATGATCGACGGCCGCTTGGCGATCGCCCGCGCGATCGCCACCCGCTGACGCTCGCCGCCGGATAGCTGGTTTGGCTTGAAATCGAGCCGGTGGCCCAGCCCCACCCGCTCGAGCGCCGCGCGCGCCGCCTCCGCGCGTTGCCGCAGGCGCTCGCCCGTATAAAGCGTCCCGAGCGCGACGTTGTCGACGGCGGACATCGCCTCCTGAAGGTGGAAGGCCTGGAACACGAAGCCGATCTCGTGGGCACGCAAACCGGCCAGGTCGGCGTCCGAGACCGACGCCACGTTCCGGTCGCCGACGCGCACGTCGCCCGCAGTGGGGCGCTCGAGCGTGCCCATGATCGTCAGCATCGTCGTCTTCCCCGAGCCCGACGGCCCCACCACTGCCAGCTGCTCCCCGCGATCGATCTCGACGCTCACGCCGCGCAGCGCGGTGACACCGCCGGGATACTCCTTGACGACGCCGCACAGCGCGAGCGCTATGACGGTCTGGCTCATCCCTGCGAGTCGGTGACCACGAGGCCCGAATAGATGCCGGGACCGGAGACCTGGACGTAGCCGGCGGCGAACAGGCCCGGGGTGACGGGTATCAGATGGTGCGGGGATGCCGCCTCCTGCACCGCGTACCCGCCACCCTGGGTCGCCAGCAACGCAGTCACCGGTACCGACAGGACGTTCTTGGCCTTCGCCTGCACGAAGTTCACCGACACGGATGCGTGATCGAGGCCGCCACCCGAGGGATGGCCGCCGAGGGTGATCGTCACCGGGATCGTTGTCGACGAGCCCGAGCCGTTGTTGCCGTTGCTGTTCCCATTCCCGTTGCCGGTGTTGCCGGCGCTGGTCGAGGCCTGGGCCACCGGGCTGACCGCCGAGACCCTCCCGCTGAGCGTGTGGCCGGAGGGCATCTCGACCGTCACGCGCTCCCCCACCTTGGCCTCGCTCTGCTTGCTCGGGTCAAGCTGGACTGTCGCGACGAGCCGGGTGGAGGTTGTGCTGAGGACGGCGGTGGCGGATCCACCCCCGGCGTTGCCGGAGCTGGGATTGCCAGGACTTTGAGGGTTGTTGCTGTTGTCGTGGCTACTGCCGTTGGTGGCGGAGGAGGGCCTGCCCCCGTTCTTGTTCGGCGTGCCGCTGCCCGGGCTCTTCGAGGTCGACTGCGCGGCTCGCAGCTGCGCCTCGGCCGCCTGGAGCTGCGCCGTATCGGCCTTGAGGAGAGCTTCGAGCGCGGCGAGGGTGGTCGCGGTCTTCGGGTGACGCCTGGGCTTGGGCGTCCCGCTCTGCCGCGGTGTCCCGCTCTGCCGCGGTGTCCCGCTCTGCCGCGGCGTCCCGCCGGTCTTAGTCAGGCTCACGAACTCGGGTGCCGGCGCGGCGTCGCGCAGCGCGGCCTGCGAGCCGAGCTGGGCGCTCACGGTCGAGACGATCTGGTCACCTGGGAGGTAAACGACGGAGCCGAGCTTGAGCGTCCCGGTCTCGGTCTCGCCGAGTGAGGCCTGGAGCGCGTCGATCCCGTCGGTGGTAGCCGCCTGCCAGGCGTCGTCGACGACGATCCCGCCGGGGTTGAACCCGAGCGCGACCAGGTTGCGGTTGAGTGCCAGGATGTCCTGACCGTCGCTATCAGAGGGGCCGAGGTCGCGGTAGGCGGGCGTGCCGCCGTTCATCAGGATGACCGGCCTACCGGCTACCCGGAAGAGCGACTGCCCTGGCCTGATGACCTGCCCCACCGAAGGCAGCCAGGTGATCGTCCCGCTCAACCGGTTGTACACGGTGTGCGAGTTGGCGTAGCTGAGGGTGCCGGACTCGGTGTCGGTCTCGACGAGGTCGCGTCGCTCGACGGTGGTGGTGGAGGAGTGGTCGGAGGCGCTGGCCGGGCTCGTTGGGGACGACGAGCCGACGCCGAGGATGATCGCGACCACCACGCCGACCGCGATCAGCAGCGCCAGCGCGGCCACGGCACGCCGGCGGCCTCTCGTATGTGATCTCCATCGCTTCATTCCGGGGGTTGTGACCGGCGGGCGGTAACGCGACACCAGCGGCGTTATCGCGCTGCCATGGCGGCCGGGTTAGTGCTGCCCGCTGGCCAGCGCCACGACTTGGGCGACAGTGATCTGGCCGTGGGTGATGCCGACGCATGCCTTCCCGGCGGCAACGAACTCCCGGCTGTGGACATCGACTCCCGCCGCGCTGATCATCTCCCGCGTCAACTGGCCCTGGGGAGTAGGGTCAGGGAACCCGGTGATTCCGTGGCTGCGCAGACAGTGGGCGAACGCCAGCACCACCTGTTTGCTCGGTCCATGGCCGTCGGGCCGGTTGTTCCCAGGTGCGGGCAGGATGCCCCGGCACGCCTTCTCCGCGGTCTTGAAGGCAGGCGAGTTGGCGACACTCGCCGGGGCCATCATCGCGATCTTGACCGACCCGCCTCCCGGGGTAGTCGTAACGTGGGGGTCGGGAAAGTCGGCGACGCCGTGTTGGCGCATGCAGCGCGCGTACGCGAACGCCGGCGCCGCTGGGCCACCTGTCGTGCGGGCCGGTACGCGTGAGGGCGAGGAACCGCAGCCAGCACACACAGCTGCCGCACCCGCGGTCGCCATCATCAGTGAGACCTTCGCTCGTCGTGTCATGGCCGGCACTTGTACCGAGCGCCTGGTGACAGCTCGGTGCCAGGCGTTGTGACGCGGCTGTCACCTGCGGTGAGGGATGCTTTGCAGACAGCATGCGCGTCCTCGTCGTCGAAGACCATGAACGGCTCGCCCGTGCGGTGGCGGAGGGGCTGCGCCGCGAGGGCATGGCCGTCGACCTCTCATTCGACGGTGCCGACGCCCTCGCCCACGTCGCCCTCAACCGCTACGACGTGGTCGTGCTCGACCGTGACCTGCCCGCGGTGCACGGCGACCAGGTGTGTCGCAAGCTGGTCGAGCAGCAAAGCGAGACTCGCGTGCTGATGCTGACCGCCGCGACCACGATCAGCGACCGCGTGGAGGGCCTCGACCTGGGGGCCGACGACTACCTGCCCAAGCCGTTCGAGTTCGCCGAGTTGGTGGCTCGGGTCCGGGCGCTGGGCCGGCGGGTGGCGCGGGCGCTGCCGCCGAAGCTTGTCCGCGGAGATCTCACGCTGGACTCGTCCAGGCGCGTAGCGTTCCGCGGCGACCGTCGTCTTTCCCTCAGCCCGAAGGAGTTTGCGCTGCTCGAGCACCTGCTCGCCGCCGACGGCCGGGTCGTTTCGGCGGAGGAGCTCCTAGCCAGGGTGTGGGACGAGGCGGCCGACCCGTTCACCAGCACGGTGAAGACGACGATCGGGCGGCTGCGCTCGAAGCTCGGCGATCCGCCGGTGATCGAGACGATCCGCGAGGCCGGGTACCGCATCTGATGGCCACGGCGGTGACAGCGCTGGTGCCTCGGCGGTGGATGGCGCTGCCGCGGCGCAGCGCGCGGCTGCGCCTGACGCTCCTCTACTCGGGAATGTTCCTCGCGCTAGGGACCGTGGTCGTAGTGGTCATTTTCGTGATCGGCTCGCATGGAGGCGTGATCGGCCAGAGCAGTACCGCCGTGGCACCCGTCAACGCCCAGGGCAACTCACCGGGTCTGCACAGCGTTGTCTCACAGCAGCACTCGGCCGACGTGAACCGGCTCCTGGCAGGCGCCTGGGTCACGCTCATGCTGACAGCCGCCGCGTCGGCGGTGCTCGGCTGGTTCGTCGCGGGCCGCGTGCTTCGCCCGCTGCGGCAGATGACGACCGCCGCCCGGACCATCTCCGCGGGGAACCTCCACGCGCGGCTGGCCCTCACCGGCCCCAACGACGAGTTCAAGCAGCTGGGGGACGCCTTCGATGAGCTGCTGACTCGGCTGGAGGCATCGTTCGCGGCGCAGCGCCGCTTCGTGGCCAACGCCGCGCACGAGCTGCGAACGCCACTGACGGTGGAGCGAACCCTCCTGCAGGTGGCACTGGCGGATCCGAACGCGACCGCCACGAGCCTGCGCGCAACCTGCGGGGAGCTGCTTGCCTCCGGTCGCGAGCAGGAGCAGCTGATCGACGCCCTGCTTACGCTCGCCACCAGCCAGCGGGGACTCGAGGCCCGCCAACCCGTGGACCTGGCCGTGGCCGCTCAGGCCGTGATCGAGACCGTGCGGTCAGAGGCTGACCGCCTCGGCCTCGAGTTGGGCGCCGCCCTGGGCACGGCCGGCACCAGCGGCGACCCGACGCTGATCGAGCGCCTGATCGCCAATCTCCTCGACAACGCCATCCACTACAACGAGCCGGGCGGGCGCGTCGACGTGCGGACTGCGACCGACGCGAACGGTGCGATCCTGTCGGTCACCAACACGGGGTCCTGGGTTCCGCCCGGGGAGATCGAGCGGCTGTTCGAGCCCTTCCAGCGCCTCGCGCGCGAGCGCACGGCGTCCGACCGCCACCGCGGGCTCGGCCTCTCGATCGTCCGCGCGATCGCCACCGCGCACGGCGGAACCGTCGCCGCAGAGCCGAGGCCTGACGGTGGATTGGTCGTGACCGTCAGCCTCCCGGCGGCCGGGTGAGCGCACCGGCAAGCAGCGCCTAGCAGGTGGCCGCCCAACGCCGGAGCGTGCTGCTCAACTTTGCGCACGTTCAGCATCTCGATGCCCTCGCCGCGCAACGCGGAGTACCCCGGCCGACGCGCTGTGCAGGTGTCAGCCATCGTCAACGCGGTGGAGCGGCCCTGATGATGCCAGCCGACTTGGTGTGCGGGCGCAGCGGGCCCTGGTCCTCACGGACTGGAATAACACCATCATTCGGCTTCTTCCGAGCTCGATCGTGGCAAAGGTCGGAACCAGTCACTTCGGTGCTTCGAACTCGAGTCTCTTGAGCGGGAGATTGACGATGACGTTCTGGCAGCACGAGCGACCGGTCGCCGGCGCAGCCCTCGTCCCGTCGCAGATGGCCGGGGCGATTGCGACGGTCCACCGGCCTCGGCGGAGTACCAGGGAGCACTGCCTAACTTCCGGCTCGAGCTGGATGACGCCAGACGGTGTCTGCATCCCGAGCGCTCAGAGTTGAGTGGGATCTGTCGGCCTCGCCTGATGACGCGCTCGCGTTCTTTCCCGACGGGGATCGCGAGCTGGTCGCGACGATGCGTCGTATGCGCAGCGTTTGCGTGGCTGCGAAGTGCTGGGTCGCGCCAGAGCGTGCACCGGAGCTCCGTGAGGCTGCCCGCATTGATCTCAGCCTTCTTCGCGGCCGGCCGCTTGACTGAGCCGTCGTGTCAATGCTCTTCGAGCTCGGCGCGGCGGGCGATGCCGATGAGTTCGCCTTCGGGGGTGGTGATGATCGCTGTCGTGAGGTCGCGCGCGCGAAGGCGCCGGGCCAGTTCGTCGGCCGGCGTGCCGGGGCGCACCGTCGACGGACCGTTCTCCATCGCCCGCTCGGGCGGGATGTTCGGCGCGCTGGCGCGGAGCCGTCCGAGCAGAACGCCGCTCAGGCTGGTGACGAGCGCGATGCCGCAGGCGGAATCCGCGATCCGCGCCGCGACGTCACCGATCGTGTCGGTCAGCCGGCAGGTAACGACGTCGGTCCGGACGAGCTGGCCGGCGGTCATCAGCTCGTCTCGCCGCTCGACGGGGATGTATGAACCGCGGACAGGGTGTCGGGCCTCGGACACGAGCCGGCCGGTGATGCGGTCGTGCACGACGTGCTGCGTCGTTGCGAGCGTTGCGGGTTGCTCTCAAGCGAGCGGGTTCGCTCGGGCCGGCGGTACGAGCTGACGGCGGCGGGTCGTGCACGACCGCGTGCCGAGCCGCGGTTCCGTGCCGCGCTAGTGATAGCGAGCGAGCCTCATACGGCCGAGCCGTTGTGCGAACGCTGCGGTGATCTTTGGGGGCGGTCGGGGTTCGGTATGAGCCTCGCTCGCGGGGGCGTCCCTGCGGGCCGCGGCGTGTGGCCGCGGGGTACCTTCCGATCTAGAGCGCGGGCGAGCGGCGCCCGCTTGGAAGCCCCTGCGGGGCTTTGCACCTTGCGGTTGCTGGAGGTACCACCGTGGCCACGATCTCAAGCCTACTCGCCGATCATGTGACGCTCCAGGTGCGGTCGGTCGATCGGTTGTTCTTGCAGGGGTACGTGCCGAAGCTGCAGACCGAGGGGCAGGTGATCCGGTTTCTGTTGGACCGCGGGTTCCCGATCCCGTCGCCGGCGGTGCTGGGGAAGATCGGCCGTGACTACGTCAAGCAGATCAACGACTACATCGCCGCCAATGAGATTCCGACGGTCCGCTTCGTCAAGGGGGATGTGAAGGAGGAGATCGCCCGCGAGCACTTCAAGCGCGCCGAGTCCGAGGGGCGCTTCGGGGTGGTGATGGTCGGTGTCGCGCAGGAGAAGACCTCGGTCTGGCGGGGCTGGCGGGATGGCGGCCCCGACGGCCATCCGCATTTCGTGTACCGCCGCCAGTCGATCTTTCCGAACAACTACTACTTCTATATCCGAGACCCGGACTGGGGGCCGGGGTTCATCAAGACGGTCGCCTATGCGCCGTTCTCGGTGTGGGTGTATCTGAACGGGAACGAGTGGGCCAGGCAGCAGGCCGCTCAGCGGGGTGTCAGTTTCACGGCGCTGGACAACGGGTTCGCCGCCTGCGATGACCGGGCGGCGCTGGCGGAGATTTGCGCCAGCCTCTCGGCCGCGGATGTGCGCGCGTTCTTCGATCGCTGGCAAGCGGCGTTGCCGTCGCCGTTCACGATCGAGGACCGTCAGCGCGGCTATGGGTACGCGCTCGCGTTCCGGCAGTTGGAGATCTCCGATACGCGCGTGTTCGACCGGCCGGTCGCGGGCCGCGCGTGGTTTGAGCAGACGCTCCCCGATCAGCTCACGTTGGGACGACCCGACCAGGCCGCAGTCATCTTCGGCCGCCGAGTGAACCGCCAGACCCCCGGCAAGTTCCACACCAAGATCATCAACCGAGGAGTCGAGGCCGCGATCCAGATCCACTACCGCGCCTCCAAGGTCAAGCAGTACTTCAAAGAAGGCCGCGCGCTCAGGACCGAGACCACGATCAACGACACCCGCGACTTCGGGATCGGACGACTACTCACCGACAAGAACTGGCACGCGCTGATCAACATCGGCCACCAGATCAACCAGCGACTCCTGGACCACCAACTTGACGCGTGCCAATGCGCACCAGACGCCACGCTCCTCGAGCGCGTGGTGCTGCCATCCACCACCCCCGATGGCCTACCCGCCCCCGCACTCCGGTTCGGCGAACCCAGAACGATGGCGCTGCTCGCCTGCCTATGCAGCTTCCAGCACCTGCTCGCCGGACTGACCAACCGCACCCTGCGCGCGCTGATCGCCGGACTGATCCCCGGCTACGGCGCGCGGCAGATGACCTACGACCTCAGACGCCTGCGCCGCAAAGGGTTCATCCAGCGGATCCCCCGCACCCAACGCTACCAGCTCACCAGCGAAGGACACCGACTGGCCGTCTTCTTCACCAAGACCTACACGCGGATCGTCAACCCCAGCCTCGCCGAACTCGACCCCACTCTCCCGGCCGAGATCGCCACCCAATCACCACTCGCCAGCTCCTGGCGAGCGTTCGAGCGCGCAATCGAGAACATCATCACACAGGCCGCTATCGCGGCCTAAAGATGACTCGTCCGTGAACCCCGCAACGGCCTAGCGGAGCTAGATGCTTCGCATTCGCGAACGGGCGAGCATCGGCCGGTTTCGCAGCCGCTCGGCAAGTTCTGGCGCTTCTTGGAGCAGCATGCGGGTGAGCTGGTCGCGGACCTTGTCGGGCGTGGCGCCGCAGTCGGCCAGCAGAGTCGCGGCGGGGCTGTGGAGCTTCGGCGAGGTTGCGGCGAGCAGGATGTGCTCGGTCTTGGGGCATCGGCTCCCGAGCGACTTCGCGATCGCACGGGCGAGCTCGAGCAACCGTTTGGCCTGCGGCGAGACCCCCAGCGATCCCGTCGGCCGCGGCGCCCCGGTCCCGAGCCGCTCGCCGACCCGTTCGCGGACCGCGTTGGCGGTGACGCCGAGCTCGCCGAGCGCCTGGGCCGCGAGCTCGTCGGGCTGGGCCAGCAGGCCGAGGACGAGGTGCTCGGGCGCGATGAAGTGATGCCCGAGCGCGAGCGCCTCCTCGCCGGCGCCGGTCAGCACCGCAGCGGCGGTTCCGGCCAGCCCGAAGGGCGCCTGCCCGACCGGCGGATCAGCGAGCGCGGCGAACCGCTCGTGCGCGGCCTGCTTGCTCGTCCCCAGCGTGCACCCGATCTCGGCCCAGCTCGCCCCACCCGACCGGGCCGCGTCGACGAACTGGTCAAGCAGCTGATCGCCGCGGGCGCGCAGCCGACCCGCGAGCTCAGCCGCGGCCGCCAACCGGGCGAGCGGCGTGCCCGGCGCGATCTCGCTCGTCAAGTCATCGATCCCGGGCATCGCACCCATCAGGCGTCAAGGCTAACCTGACGAACAAGGATCGTCAAGGCGTCCCTGACGCCGGCGCATGTGGTCAGGGCGCGAGCCGCCGTGCCGGTGCCCGCATCGTCAGGTCGTGCAGTGACTCCTGGGCGCAGCGGGCGAATAGCCACAGGCGAACGCGGTCTCGGTCGACGTCGAGCAAGTCGGCCATCCGGCCCGCCAGCCCGGCCGGGTCGCTCGCCAGGCGCTCGTCGCAGTTGAGCATGTGCTGCACCGCATCGAAAGCGGCGATGCCGTCGCGTGCGAGACCGGGATCTAGACCCCGGCTATCGGTCGCGTAGTCGTGCTCGAACCACTCGGCCCACAGGTTGCACATCTCCTCAAGCGTTCCGAACGGATGCCCCTCGGCCGGCTGCCGTGCCCACAGCCGGCGCAGCAGCCCGGCGATGATCACGTCCTGCTCGGGCTCGCTGACGGCGCGTTTGAGCTGATGGCCAGGTGTGCATCGCTCGAGCAACAGCGCGGTCGTGTCGTCCAGCCGCCGGGCCGCAAAGCACCGCACAGCGCCATCTCCGGCCCAGCGGCGCAGCCCGTCGGCCTCGTGCTCGGCTTCCCGATGACGCCATCCGACCTTCAACGCCAGCATCTCGCCGGCCCGGTCGCGCGCCGGTGCGACCCAAGCGCACTGGCCGCCCGGGACATACGGGTCGCCGAGCGCGAGCTGCCACCCGGCCGCGATCTCCTCGACGACCCGCGGGAGCGCGGCCAGCCACCCGAGCCGTTCGTGATAGTCGTCCTCGTCGACTGCGTCGGCCAGCTGCGGCGGGATCCGGATCGTCACGCCGATCTCGTCCCGCGCTCGGTGAGAGCTCGCCGCCAGACGCGGTAGTAGAGCATCCCCTCGAAGTCGGGCCGCTCGGAGCCCAGCTCGAAACCGGAGGCCTCAAGACAGCGGCGCGATGCTGTGTTCTGCGGTTCTACGCCGGCTTCGAACAGCTCCGCATCCCGAAGCTCCGACCGGGCGACCATCGCGGCGATCATCGCCCGACCGAGCCCGCGGCCACGCAGCTCGGGAGCGATCACGAACGCGATCGCCCCCGTCACCGCGTCGATCGTCTCGACGATGATCGGTCCGTCGGGGCCTTCCCCGCCGTAGACGGTGCAGCGGTCAAACGTGCCGCAGTCGATGTAGCCGACGGGTGTGCCGGCGGCGAGCGCGAGGTAGTGATGAGTGTCGATCTGCCGGGCGCCGCGGAACATCGTGCCGGCGGATCGTCCTGCGAGCGCGAGCATCTGCGCCGGCCACTCTGGGCCGCCGAGGAATCGACTGGTATCGGGGTCCTCGAACCACGGTGTGATGGGCGGCAGGTCGGCGGGTGTGAGGGGGCGAAGGCTGATCCTCGAATCGCTCATCTGGACCTAATCGTGCGGTGTGTGTTTCTGGCCGCGGGTTGCTATTCGGGGCCGGGATCCGGGTGCGCGGCCGCGCGTAGCGCGTCGAGCGCCTCCGGTTCGGTGGCGTAGCCGGAGAGGTGCGTGATCTGTCCGTCGTGGACTTCGGCGACGACGAACCGCTCCGGCGGTTCGACCACGTCATCAGCGGCACCGTGGACGTGCGCGATCACGCGGTCGCCTTCCTCGACCAGTGAGCTGACGGACACCTTCGCGTTGGCGAGCAGACCGATGCGCATCCGCTCGAGCGCCTGATCGCGTCCGTGGCAGCGGGGGATCTGACCGTCCTCGTCGGCGACCCCACGCCAGCCGATATCGCTCGCCAGCAACGCGCCGAGGTCGTCAAACCGCACTTCCGAGACCGCGGTGAACGCGGCCGTCACGGTCCGCAGCGCGGCTCCTTTCGGCGAGGTCGCGGCCAGCCTGCCGTCGCTTGGAGGGGCAGGGAGGTCAGGTTGCTCGAGCGCCGCGAGTAGCCGGCGCGCTTCGTGCTGGCCGTGGTGCTCGGCCCAGCCAGCCGGGGTGGCGTGATAGCCGGTGTCGCGCACGTTGGGATCGGCGCCGTGCTCGAGCAGCAGCCTGATCACCGCGACGTTTCCGCGCATCGCGGCCTCGTGCAACGGCGCGGTCCGCGGCCGCGCGTTGACATCGAAGCCGAGCTCGATCAGCACCTCAACCGCTCGGTAGCTGTCGTGCTCGGCTGCGCGGACCAGCTGTTCCGGTCGCCGCTCGAGCGCACGCTCGCGCACCGTCGGATCCGCTGCGATCTGCCGCTCGACAGTGCCGCGGTCTCCGGCCATCGCTGCTGCGAGCAGCTCATCGACCTCGTCGTGCTCCCACGACGCTCCCGCGTCCACCAGCAGCGACACGACGTCCATATGCCCTGACACCGCCGCCTCCTGCACCGGCGAGCGGCCCTGATAGACAGGGTGCCGGCAGCCGCGGCCATCCGGGCTCACCCCACGGGCCAGCAACCTGCGCGCCCGTTCCGTGAGCCCGTGACTGGCCGCGGCCATCAGCAGGTCCTCGACCATCCCCCGGGGCGATTCCTGGCGCTCGCCCAGCAATCGCCGCCACGGCCCGCCGTCACCGGTCCCGAGCCCGAACTCGAACAGCAGCTCGAGCCAGTCCTCCTGCGGGTCGGCTCCCCAACCACGGTTGTAGAGCGCCTGCCCGTCGTTGGCGTCCGCGCCCGCCTTTAACAGCACGCGCGCGAGCGCGTGCTGTTCGGGATGCAGCGGCATCCTCCCGCCACCCCCGAGCGCGCCGGTAAGCGCGGTGAACGGCGAGACGAGCCCCTCCCACAGGTAACCGGTGTTCGGATCCGCTCCATGCTCCAGCAGCAGCCGTGCGACCGCCACCGCCGAACGGCCCCGACCGAGCGGAACCCGCGAATAGGTCAGATACAAAAGCGGCTCCCACCGGTGCGGGCCACCCGCCAGCGATGCCTGGGTCGGATCTCCCTCCAGCAGTTCGCGGGCGGCGTCAACCGAGCCGCACGCGGCGATCGTGTGGATGCTCGCGCGCTCCAGCCACTCGTGCTGCTCCAGCAGCGCCTGCGCTCGGCGGAGCCGGTCGGGGTCGTCGTCACCGTAGGTCAGGCAGGCCAACCGCAGGAACTCGTTGACCACCGCGTGCTCGTCAGCCAGCGGTCCGCCGACCGGCTCATGGTGAGGGGACCGCGCGTAACGCGCGACAAGCTCCAGATGCGCCTTCAGCTTCGGCCAGCTCGCGAACCCGAACTGCCGAGCGACGACGAGCTGCGCATCGGAGCGCGTGAACCCGGCCAGCTCCGGAGATCCGGGCCTCGCCGAGGCGAGCCGGGGGTGAAACTCGTTGACGACCGCGGCGGCACCCCGATCGCCGGCGCGGACGGCGCGCTGGAACGACTTGGCGCCCTTCTTCAGCTGCTCGAGGTTGGCGTTTCCGGGAAGTCCGCGGGGTGGCACGTAGGCCTCCTTTCGTGCTGGCCCGGCGTCCGCAATGATCGGGCCGGAAAGGAGACTGGCCGGCAACATT
Organism: uncultured Solirubrobacterales bacterium; assembly: GCA_963750695.1. Taxonomy (GTDB): domain Bacteria; phylum Actinomycetota; class Thermoleophilia; order Solirubrobacterales; family Solirubrobacteraceae; genus Palsa-465. The sequence continues at coordinate 691,105 of CAVVSB010000009.1, read as the reverse complement.
GATACCGATGGTCAGGTGGGCTTTGCCCTTTCCGCGGACCGGCAGCGCCCTGCGCACCGACCGATCATAACCCCCGCGGCAAGGACCGGCCCGTGTTCCGCCGACCTGGCCGTCGCTGCGTTACGGCTGGTGGTTGAACAGCTTCTCGGCGATCGGCAAGGAACACCACCTACCCGAGAGCCGCACGTCGTCACCACCACCGCGACGGCAGCGGCGAGGAGCAGCGCGAGGCCGGCCAGCAGTCAGAGCCGGGGCACGGTCAGACCCCTGCGTCCGCCATGGACCGATGCAGCTGGGGATCGCACGCCTGTCGCGCGGCGTGCTGTGTCCTGACCGTTACCACACTTCACCTCGGTCACCTGCTGTTCGCGTTGCTCGGCGAGGCGGCCTGCTTTGGCTTGTCGGCGGGCCGCCCCGAGTTCCCCGCCGGGGCGCCGCAGTCGGGTTTGCCGGGACCGCCGAGCGTCGCCGCCGGAGCGAGCGCCTTCTTGCAGGCGATCAGCGCGTCATCGAGCGCCTTCGACGCGCCTGCCTGCGGCTGTTCACCCACCCAGCGCTTGAAGTCCTCGGGCGCGGTTGGGGCGTCGATCCCGTGGCTACGCACGCAGGAGATCATGTGCTGGACGTCAGGTCCCGGCGCGCTGCCCGAATGCCGGCTGGGTTTGCAGGCGTCGATCGCCGCCTTGACGCGATCGGGGTCCGCTCCCTCCTTGTCGGCAAGCCACGCCTTGAGCTCCTGGGCGGTTGTCGGAGCGCCTGCTAGGCCGTGTGCGGTCAGGCACGCGGCGAGTGCGCTTTGGTCGGTGTGCTGCGCGCCGTTCGCGCCGGAATCACCGATCGCAGGGAGCGCCACCCCCGCGGTCGCCACTGCCGCCGCGGCAGCTGCCGCCAGCAGCGTCATCGTGAACCTGTTCATCGCTTCTCCTTCGTCGGATTGGCGTCTCAGTGCACCAGCGCGCGATGATCGACGGGAGAACCGGCGATGAAGATCTGCAGAAAAAGGCGGCGCGCCGGCGACGGCTGCGCCACACTGCGCCGATGGGCGACCAGATCGTGTTGCTCGTGGAGGACGACCCGGAGATCGTTGGGCTACTCACCGACTTCCTCGCCGTCGAGGGCTTCGGCGTGGTCGCGGCGGGCGACGCGCCGGGCGCCGTCGACGCGCTCGGCCGCAACGGCGTCGACTGCGTCCTGCTCGACGTGATGTTGCCCGGCGGATCGGGCTTCGATGTGTGCCGACGCATCCGGGAGCGCTCTGACGTGCCGCTGCTGTTCCTCAGCGCCCGCGGCGAGGACGACGACAAGCTGCGCGGCCTGGCGCTCGGCGCCGACGATTACATCGTCAAGTCGGCCACCCCGGCAGAGGTCGTCGCGCGCGTGAAGGCCGTGCTGCGCCGCAGCGAGGCCGGCGGCTCCACGGCCCGGCGGTTCGGCCGCCTGGAGGTCGACCTCGCCGCCCACGAGACGCTGGTCGACGGCGAGCCGGTTGCGCTCACCGCGCGCGAGTTCGAGCTGCTGACGCTGTTCATTGAGCACCCGCGCCAGGTTCTCACCCGGGAGCAGATCTTCGAGCGCGTGTGGGGCTTGTGGGGCGATCGCAGCGCGGTCACGATCTACGTGCGCAAGCTGCGAGACAAGCTCGAGGTCGACCCGCGCCGACCGCGGCTGCTGGTCACCGTGTGGGGGGTCGGCTACCGCTCCGACCCGCCGGCGGCGCGATGAGGCGCTCGCTGTCGCTGCACGTGTGGTTCGGCCTCGCGCTCGCGCTGGTGATCGCCGCGCCGGCGCTCGCCGGAGTCGCCGCGTGGGCGGCCACGGGGAGCTGGCAGGCCGGCCGGGAGGCCCATCGCGAACATCAGGCGCTGGCGGCGCTGAACGGCGTCAACCTCGAGGACCCCGCCCAGCGCGACGCGGTCACCCGCCGCCTCGCTGCCTTGGACGTCGAGGCGCGGCTTGGGCCGAACATGGTGGACGCCAGGGCTCCCGCCGACGTTGCGGCCAAGGAAGCTCTGGGCGCCAAGCCGGTCGTGGTGACGCCCGGTCTCGAGACCGGCAAGCAGCCACTGCCGCACTACCGCCAGACCCTGGTCGCGCTCCCCAACGTGGCGGGGCTGCTGTGGGTGCCGCGCGAGAGCGCCGCGACTAGGTGGGCGATCGCGCTCGGCGCGGGATTCGTGGCGCTCGCCGCGGCCCTCGTGGCGGTCGTCGCGTTGTTGCGCCGCTGGGTGCTGCGGCCGCTGGCGCGCCTGGCGGCCGACGCAGAGCGGATCGCCGGTGGCGAGCTCGCTATCGCACCGCTGAATACCCGCGCGCGCGAGGTGGCCGACGTCGGCGACGCGCTGCTCGGGATGGCCGGCGGCCTGCGCGATGCGCTGGGCGGCGCGGCGGCCGCCGAGCGCGAGCGTCGCTTCATGGTCACGGCCATCGCGCACGACCTGCGCACGCCGCTGTTTATGCTGCGCGGGTCGCTCGAGGCGCTCGAGCGCGGCGTCGGCGACGGCCGCTACCTCGACCTCGCGCAGGACAAGGCCGCCCACCTCGATCGCCTCGTTAGCGACCTGTTCACCTTCAGCCGCCTCGAGTACGCGCGCGAGGCGATCGCCTTCGACGAGCTCGACGTCGGCCAGCTCACGCAGCGCGCCGCGGAAGGCGTCGAGGCTCAGGCTGCCGCGCGCGGCTGCATCGTGCAGGTCGCCGACGCGAAGCCGGGGCTCGTGGTGCGCGGCGACTCCGACGCGCTGCTGCGCGTACTCACCAACCTGCTCGACAACGCGATCCGCCACGGCCGCGGACGGGTCGTGGTCTCAGGGCAACGCGTCAACGGCGACGTCCGCGTCGAGGTCGCCGACGACGGCCCTGGGTTCGACCCCGGCGACCTGCCACACGTGTTCGAGCCGCTGTTCCGTTCAGACCAGGCGCGCCCCGCAGCCACCGGTGGCGCGGGCCTCGGTCTCGCAATCGCGCGGCGCCTCGCCCGCGCCCACGGCGGCGACGTCGAGGCCGCCAACGACCCGGGCGGCGGCGCCCGGACGACCGTGACGCTGCCTCCCGCCTAGCGACGTTGCCCCCAGCCGGGCGTGACGAGCGTGCTCGACGGACCCCGACCGGAACGCCAATGCTCGCGCCGAGCCCGCATTTCAACACCCTTCCATCGCACCGCCGACGATGAAATGACCGCTTGGCCGCAAGAAAGGAAGTCTCGCCGGCGGCGCGCTCGCCGCTCTCATACAAGCGACCTGCTCAAGAAGCAGCCCCTTCCGACAGCTCGGACTGGGCCGCTACCGCTCCGAGCCCGAAGCGGCCACGCCGCGGCCGTGACTCCTCGAGGCGTGACCCGGCCGCGGATGGTTGTCGAGCCGGCGCTACTCCAACGGTTGGGGAGGAGCCACCCAGCACGACTCCGGACGCGACTACGAGCTCGACCAGGGCGGCCGCGCTGACTTCTGCCTGGTCGCCCATCCGATCGTCCGCTTCGCGGTCTGGCGGCGTCGGCGTCGGGCTTCCAGCCGATCGTCGGGGGATCTGCAGCGTGCACGGGAGCGGGCTGCTTGCGCCCTCGCCGATCACGCGTCGCGTCGGGCATCATCCTAGTAACGAGCGAACCGCTCGACGTCTTGCTCGAAGGACCGAAGGACCTCTTGGGTCAGTGACGGGCGGGTGCTGCGGATCGCGCTCAGGAAGTCATCCTCGGTAGCACGATGCGTGGTGCCCTCGAAGTGCTCGCGCTCAAAGGCGTCTTGAGCGGCCTTACGTGCGGCGAACTCGATGTCGGCTGGCGTGAAGAGATCGCTGCTGGCCACAAGCGTATCCAGCTGGACGTCGGCGTCTGTGATCTCCTCCACGTACCGGCTCCAAATCGCGTGCCGGGCCTCGGTGTCCGGCGGACCGACCGGCAGCACGGAGTCAAACCGCCCGGGTCGCAGAAACGCTGCGTCGAGTCGGCTCACCCAGTTGGTGGCGCACACGAGGAGATGCTCGGGGAGCTCGCGCATCCGCGGGATCTGTTTGAGGAACTCGTTGGTGACGCTCGGGCTCACCTTGCGCTGCTCGGTCCGCGCCGCGGCGAGGTCTTCCACCTCATCGACAAACACCACGGCCGTCGCGAGATCAGTCCGTGCCCGCGAGAAGCTCTCGGCAAGCAGCTTCGCTTCACGCTCGGGCCCTTCGGCAGCGATCTCCGCTGCTTCGATCTCGACAAACGGCCACCCCAGACGGGAAGCGATGCCCTTGGCAAACGTCGTCTTGCCGGTGCCAGGAGGGCCGAACAGGACGATCGCCCTAGGCGGCGAGACGGCGTGGCGCGCGGCCAGCCGCGGCTCGGCCAGCGGCAAGATCACCCGGCGCTCAATGATCTGCTTGGCCTCATCGAGGCCGCGCAGCTCCTCCCAGAGACCCGGATGGATCAGGTGCGCACCAAGCTCCTCGAGGGCTGCCGGCACCGACGCCCCGATCGCTGGCAGCTCACGCTCCAGATAACGCATGTCCGATGTGGTTCGATAGCCACGCCGCTCGAACGCGGCCAGAGGCGCGCTTGCCTCTCGGACGAAGGTGATGAGCTTCCGGGCCCCGCCCTCGGCAAGCGTCAGCTCAAGTTCGCTCAGAAGCTGCTGGGCAAGCCCGTCGACATCCCCACCCGGCGACACACTGAGCCGATAAATCCATCCCAAGCCCGCCGCCACGCTCCCAGCGGCCACGGCGACCACTTCGCCGTCGCGTTCGGCGACAAGCGTCGAGGCGCTGCCCGAGCTGATCAGCCCAACAGCTTGATCGAGCCTGAGCCCGTCCGAACCCACCGGCACGGATCCCAACTGCTCCCAAAGCCGCAAGATCGAGGAGAGGTCACGAGGCTCATACGCACGGATTGTCGCGTTCATGACCGAAACAATGAGCGAACACGCCACGGCACGCAACCTCACCCACCGGACGCTTCGCCCGACTGTGAACACGATCACGCGAACGGATACGGCGAGCCGCTCCGACCCGTCCGGGGGAAACCGAGGGATCACCGGACCGACTCCGGGCTCGGTCGTGAACGCAGACGTGGCGGAGGATCGCTTCAGGATCTCGGCGACACATCACCCGACGAGCGGTACGGCGACGGACGACTCGCGGGGCGTGGGTCCCGCGTGCGGTCAGCGCGTCGAGTCTGTAGGACGAATCCCGGGTCGCCAATCCAATCGTAGCTTTCACGGCGCTCGACTCTCGAATGCGATCCCGGTGTCGAATCTGGTTGCCCGCGTGGGCGACGGTTCGCGTAGCGGGAGCAGGGCAGCTCTGCCAGGTAGACGCAGATGCCGGTCGACGATCCGTCGTGCGGGGAGGGGCGGCATCGCCGGCTGTCAGGTTCTTCGGGCGACGCGTGTCTATGAGGTATGCACGTGATCTACCTCGTTACCACGATCCTGGCGGCGCTCGCCAACGGCTATGCCGCGTCCTTGAACTTCGTTGGCGCCGAGTCGGTCAAGGTCGTCGCTGACCGGGTACGGGTCTCCCGACGGTGGATGGTCCCGCTCGGTGCTTTGTTGGCCTCGGCGGCGGTCGGGCTTCTGGTGGGCTTCGCGGCGCCGGCGTTCGGGACGGCGGCGGCGATCGGTCTCGTCCTGTACTTCATTTGCGCTGTGACCGCTCACCTACGAGTCCGCGACCACCAGATCGGCGGAGCCGTGTTCTTCCTGCTGCTGGCGGTGGCGGCGCTGACGACGAGCGTCGGGTACCACAACCATTGGTGACGATATGACCGCAGGAGCGGGGAGTTGACGATGGACGAGCGCGAGTGGTTGACCGAACGGTTCGAGCAGTACAGGCCGCAGCTCCGCGCGGTCGCCTACCGGATGCTCGGGTCGGTCGGCGAGTCCGACGATGCCCTGCAGGAGGCGTGGCTGCGGAATCGCGACCAGGATCCTGGCACCGTTGAGGACATGCGGGCGTGGCTGACGACAGTCGTCGGGCGGGTGTGTCTGAACATGCTGCGCTCACGCCGAGCGCGACGCGAGGAGCTTTCGGTGCACGTCCCGGATCCCGTGGTCGGCTTTGAGGAGGATGACCTCGAACGCGAGACGCTCCTGGCTGAGTCCGTAGGTCTGGCGCTGCTGGTGATACTCGACGCGCTCAGTCCTGCCGAGCGACTCGCGTTTGTGCTGCACGACGTGTTCGGCGTGCCATTCGCCGACATCGCCGCCGCGCTCGATCGCTCCGAGGCGGCCGCCCAGCAACTCGCCAGCCGCGGCCGCCGGCGAGTGCGCAACTCGCCGGAGCCCGACCGTGACCTCGCGCGGCAGAGACGTGTCGTCGACGCGTTCTTCGCCGCCTCGCGCGACGGCGACTTCGATGCCCTCCTGGAGGTGCTCGACCCCAGCGTCGAACTACGGATCGACGGCGGCGTCCTGCGCGCAGAGGCCTCACTCGTGCTGCACGGCGCGGACGCCGTGGCTGCCCACACGGCCACCTACTCGAAGCTCTACCCGTTCGTCAGACCCGCGCTCGTCAACGGCGCCGCCGGGGCCGTGGTGGCGCCGCCCGGCCGCGTGTTCTCGGTCATGGCCTTCACCGTCACGAACGGGAAGATCGCCCAGATCGATGTTCTTCTCGACCCGGAGCGCCTTGAGCAACTCGACCTCACCATCCCGCCGACCGCGGGCACGCACCGCTGATATCCCAAGCGAGCCGTCCGCGCACGGCAGGTCGCGCGGCTCGCTCCCTGCTTGGCCGGGGCGTGACCGAGGCGAAATCGCCGTCACCGCCGCCCCGCAAAGTGGACGAACGAGGGGCGCCGTGGCGCTGGGCGGGGTGATGGCCTCGGCGGAGGTCGGCGGGCGTAGTGCCTCGCGGCCGCGTCGGCTTATGATTTTGCCCGGACCGGCGCTCGCTCGAACTTCGTCTCGGGGAGCGAGGCGGTCATGAAACCCGCCCGTCACGTAGAACCGATGCGGAGGTGAGACGGGAGCCGAGGCGAAGACATGCAGCAGAACACTGATCCAAGGCGACTGGCCCGCCCATTGCGAACAGTTCTGCTCGCTGCGGTAGTCGTCGGCGCGAACCTTCTGACGGGATGCGGGGAAAGTCGCCCGGCCCGACCGCTGCATCCGGCGGCGGTGCCGCCAGCGCGTCCTCCTCCGCGTCAGGCTCCGGGCGCCCAAATGCACTCGCGTTTTCGGGGTGCATGCGCTCGAACGGTGTGTCCGGCTTCCCAGACCCGCAACCTGGCGGACGCTTCGCTTTCCCCGTCAACGCATCGCCGCGTTCAAGTCGGCGAAAGCAAAGTGCCAGAAGCTTCTGCCCAACGGCGGCGTCGCGCCGGCGTTCTCCGAACAGGCGCTGGTGCAACTGCAAAGGGTCGCGACCTGCATGCGCCAGCACGGCATCTCCGACTTCCCGGACCCCAAGAGGGCTCCTGAAGGCGACTGGGAGTCGCTCGTCGAGAGGGGTCGGGTGGCCGATCCGGACGATTTGGATTGGTGGCATGACCCGTCGGGAGTTCACTTCCGCTGCGCCACAACCGTTCCGTAGTCTCGACCGACATCGCTCGACGATGAGCTTGCTGTCACGAGCCGATCGCAGCAGCAGCGGCCCGGAAGATGGCGTCTCAGTTCAGGCGGCCTCAGACGGTCAGCGGCGCACCGCGCCGAACGCATCGGGGCGGACTGCGGGAACGGCCACATGCTCGCGCCAGGAGCGGAGCGGGCGTCACCGTTCGGTCGCAACGGATCGCGCGCTTCATCCACAACGGATGATGACCGTGGCTGCGCGCACCCGGACGATTGCACGAGCCTGCTGATCGCGCGACCGGAGGGCCGACATCGCGTGTCTCCGGTCTGCTTCTGACAGCGATGCGGCGTGATGACAGCGTTATCTACTGACGATCTGCTGCTGGGCATTGGGCTCGTCTTGATCCTGGCTGTCGGCTCCCAGCTCGCGGCGAAGACCCTGCGGCTGCCCGCGATCGTGGTGCTTTTGCCGGTCGGATTCGTCGCGGGGATCCTCACAGAGGATGTGCATCCCAGCGATCTGCTCGGCGCTCTGTACCAGCCATTCGTAGCGGTCGCGGTTGGCGTGATCCTGTTCGAGGCGGGGCTGAGGCTGTCGTTTCGCGACGTCAGCCCGCGGATCAGGCCCGTTGTCATCCGGCTTGTCTCGCTCGGGATGTTGGTCACGTGGCTGGCGGTCGCGGGCACCACGGCGCTGCTCTTCAACGGCCTCGCCTCCGATGTACCTCTGTTGATCGGAGCGATCCTCGTCGTCTCCGGTCCAACGGTCGTTCTTCCGTTGCTCGCCTACATCCGTCCGGCCCGTGATGTCCGATCGGTCCTTAAGTGGGAGGGCGTGCTGATCGATCCACTCGGGGCACTGCTCGGCGTCCTCGTGTTTCAGCTCGCTCGGACCGGGGGAACAAGCGGATGGCACCCTGGGGCGATGGCAGTCAGCATTCTTGTCGGGGCGGCCGTGGGAGCGATCGGCACGGTGGTGCTTTGGGTGTTGCTGCCTCGCGTCCAGCGGCTGGCGCCGCGCCAGGTGGTCGCCGTAACGCTCGCCCTGACCGTCGCCGCGCTTGTGGCGGCCGACCTCATACGCGAAGACACCGGCTTCCTCGCGACGCTGCTGATGGGGATGTTCCTCGCCAATCAACGATCGATAGACGTCGCCCAGGCCGTGGAGTTCCACGGGACCCTCGTTCAGCTGTTGATCGGTGTCCTGTTCATCATGATCGCGGCGTCAGTATCGCCGAGTGACATCAGCCACGTGTTGGGCGGCGCGCTCGTCCTCGTCGCGATCATGGTGCTCCTGATCAGGCCGCTTGTCGCAGCAATCAGCACATGGCGATCCGAACTCGACACACGCGAGCGAGCGTTCGTGGCTTGGATGGCGCCCCGCGGGATTGTCGCGGGATCGACCGCGTCGGCCTTTGCACTGCAGCTGGCGAGCGCAGGCATCCAGGGAGCGGACAAAATTCTGCCGGTTGTCTTCGTCGTGATCTTCGGCACGGTCGTGATCTACGGCCTCAGCGGGTCACGCGTGGCGCGACGGCTCGGGATAGCGGGTGCACAGGGGACCATGGTTCTCATCGTGGGCGGGCACGAGGTAGCGCGCGCGATTGGCCGCGCGCTCCGGGATGCCGGTGTCAGCGTGCGACTTTGGGCCGGACCGTCAACTCAGCCGGCCGCGCAAGCCGCCGGGCTGAACGCCGATCGAGGCCGGATCCTGATCGACTCCCTCAACCGAGAGGCGGAACTTGAGGAGGTCACGGACGCCGTGCTCCTGTCGCGCAGCGATGACCTCAACGCGTTTGCTGCATCCCAACTGCGGGCTGATCTCGGTCACGGCCACGTGTTCCGCGTCGCGCCGGACCCAGACGAACCCGATCTCTTGCTCCCGGCATCCGATAACGACATTCTCGGAGCGCGCGACCTGACGCTGCGCGAGCTCACGGGAAGACTCAAAGCCGGCGCCCGGTTCGCCGGAGCGACGGTGGAGATGCCCACGGGCACCCGATCCATCGCGGATGACAGCGCGCTGTTCGTGATCGGCTCCGATGGCACGATGCGTCCGGTCACCGAGAACCACAGACCCAAAGTCCAGAGCGGTGACACCGTCATCCGGCTGCTGACTCCGACGTAAGCTGCGCGCCCCAACCACGGCTCCCCGCGTTCCCCACAACCGAGGATCGACCCGGCGCTCGCTTTCGTCATGACGCACCGACGGATCGTGCGATCGCAATGGCGACGCAAGATTCGTGCGCTGGAGTCGCCTCGCAGACGGTGCACGCGACGACGCGCCCGCGACTGGTCCGTCGCCGGGGGTAATCGCAGGCTGGAATTCGCCGCCGTGGTGGAAGTGTTGTCCGGTCTCATGGTCCCGGCGACGGCGATGGATGCGCTTGCAGCCATGTATCTACAGCCCGTTGAGCAGGTTGCGGAGCGTCGCGGTGTAGATGTCGAGGGCGGCGCGACCCCGGGAGGTCAGGGCCACTGAGGTTCGCGACGCCGGCCCGTTCCCGGTCTTCTCGCTGGTGAGGTAGTTGGCGTCCTCGAGCTTTCGCAGGTGCGTGATCAGGTTGCCGGGCGTCAGCCCGATCATCTCCTGCAGCCGGGTGAACGACAGCACGTCACCATCGGGCAATGCGGCCAGCGTGGCGACGATCTGGAGTCGCGCGGGGACGTGGATCAATGGATCGAGCGCCTCGGCGGTCATATGTCTGATCGAGACCCGCGGAGCAGCCACGCCTGGGTGGCACTCGCTCCCAGCAAGACAACGCAGAGACCGACGCCGTTGCTCAACCACACCCCGCGGGGTCCTGCGAATGCGCTGCCGGCGGCGACGAGCACGATCGCGATCGAGATGGCAAGTTCCTGCCAGTCCTCCCGCATTGCCGAGCGGGCCGCCCCGAACGTGCCGAGGACGAGCATGGTGGCTGTCGCGACATACACGCCGTAGACGACCCCGTCACTCGCCCCGGCGTCCGCCAGCGCTCCCATGATTACGTACACGGCGATCAACGCCACCGCCAAGGCGGCCCCTTCGGCGCGCCGCTTGCGCACCGAGCGTCCACTGATGCCGGCTGTCGCGCGTCGATGGGCGTACACCACGGAGGCGATCCGGATCGCCACAACGGCGTACAGGCCCAACAGACCCACGACGGTCGGGTACTTATAGGGATGCTGTGCCCGGACTGACAGCCACACCGAGCCGAAGGCCACGAGCGCCGCCGCGGCCGCGAGCAGTGAAAGCCACGGTGACCTGAAGTCGAACTCCCGCTGCGTCTGCCGTCGGGTCTGAGCCAGCAGGCGAGCCGCTCGGCGGGGATCCAGCCCGCCCTCGTCCTCGTGCGTCTCGGTCGCGCCTCTGTCGGACGTCCCGTTCATCACTCTCCTCCTCCTAACGTTTGCAGCGCAAACTCTACTAAGGTTTACGGCACAAAGTCAAGCTAGGGTGGTTCGGGCTCGGCAGCCTCATCGGCGGGTGCCGCGCTTTCCTCCCAGTCGTTGCTTGCGACGAGCGCGAGGCAGCCACCAGCCTCGGAGCGCCCCGAGCGCCTGTCATCTTGGAAATCGCCGTCGGGCGCGGGTCCTCCCGCGTAGCTCAGCGCTTGAACACCGCCGTCGCTGGACGCCCGGCGCGGCCGGCCGCGTCGAGTGCGACGATCCTGACCACGGCCGCGCCCCGTCGCAGCGCCGCGGGCAGCCGCAAGACCGGTCTGGTCACTGTCCTGATCAACGTCGTCCCGGTGCGCGGCTGGACTGCGACCGCGTAGGCGGACGCCCCCCGAACAGTGCGCCAGCTCAGGACTGCGCCGCGCCGGCGGATGCTCGTCGTGCGCCCGGGCGCGCTCGCGGCAAACCGGTAGCGCGCAACAACATCAGTCGTACGCACGATGCCGCGGCGGGCGATGATCGCTTCGATCCGACGCTGCGCACCTGTGATCACCGGGCTTGGCGTGTAAGGCAACTTTCCGCGCGGGCGCCGCGTTGTAATCAGCCGCCGCGCGGAGCCGCCGCGCCCCTCCTCGACGAGTGTCAGCGTGTGACGTGCGAGCCCTTTCGCGCTCCACGTGAGCGAGCGCCGTGTCCCCTTGCCGACGACGCGTGCGCGCACGCGAACGGGCGGGAGACCCGTCGCGAGCCGCACGCCCGCGATCGTGGAGCTTGTGCGCGGCGCGATCCGCCAGGCGCCAGGCGCAGGGTGCGCGACGATGAGTGTCGTGACCTTCCGCGTCGCATCCTCGACCAACAGGATGTGGCGCCGGCGCAGCGCGGCGAGATCGTCGCCGCTCGCGATCGGGGCGCCCTTCGGGGGCGTGACCGTCAGCTTCGGCGCGCCTCCGTTCCCGCCGACGGCGATCACGGCTGCACGCGTGCCGCGGGCGATTCGGACGGTTTGCGAGCTCGCTGCGGCGACATCGGCGGCGTGCGGCGCGTTTCGGAATGGGCCGACGTCGCACGAGTCCGTCCACGGGTCGAGGTCACGCTGCCACGTCTGCGTGAAGCCGACGCTGACGTCGCCCATCTGGAAGCACGCCGCGTAGCCGACGGACGAGACGACGACCTGGACACCCTGCGTGACCCCGAACGGAAGCCGAGCCTCGCCGGACGCCTCGATCGAGAACGTGTCGCTGGACGGGTCGAAGAACGCGTGGTCGATTCCTGCTTTGAAGCCGTAGCCGCCGATCGTGTAGTCGAGTGAGCCGGTGAGGTCGATCCCGCCCGGCCGCGAGTACGTCACCCCTTCGTTGAGGATCGGGATGTCGACGACCTTTCCGGTGCCGGTCACCGACAGCTGGAACGCGCGTCCTGAGGGGTCGAGCGGGATCTTGAGCGAGCCGGTTCCGTCGATCGAGATCGCCTCGCCCTTGAACACCTTGCGGCCCTCGATCTTCACCTCGATCCGCTTGCCGAACGAGGCACCGCCGGCCAGCGAGATGATCGCGACATCGTCGCCGTGGTCGGTCCCGCGGTCAAGCGTGCCGGAGATCCGCTGCAGGAAGAAGCCATCGCCGATGTGGATCTGCAGGTCGGACGCCGCGATCGACAGCTTGCGCAGGTTCCCGATCACGCCCTGCGGAGCGATCGAGATCGATGCAGTCACCGTCGCGCTCGGGTCGACGCCGGCGACCTGCACCGCGCCCTTCGAGATCGCGAGCCCGACCGAGCCCTCGAGCGTCCCGGTCGACTGGTCGAAGCCCAGCGTCAGGTTCTTTAAGCAGATCTTCCCGAACAGCCACAGCTCGGTCACTGTCGCCTTGCCGGTGTAGAACACGCCGAGGTCGTTCGAGGCGACCGCGCCGAACTCGCCGGTGAGGCCGCCGGGTGATGCCTGGCCGTTCGCGTGCGGCGAGGACGCGGGAAGTGCGGTGAACAGCTCGGGCAGCGAGACGGTCAGCCCGACCTTGGTCTGACCGCCGTTGTCTTTGCTGAACTCGAGCGTCGGCGCCGAGAACAGCTTCAGGCCGGCGAGCTTCGACAGGATGTCGTTGAGCTTCGTCGTGGCCTTGACGATCGAGCCCGTCGCGAGCGCATCCAACTCGAGCGGGCGCTGCTCGATCGCGTAGCGGCCGATCCCGACCGTCACGGGGCCGGTCGAGCGGACCGTCCCGTTGCCGACGATCCCGTCGACGATGATCCCGGTGCCCCCGCTGACCGGGGTGACCTTCAGCCCGTTCACGAAGATCGCCGCGCGGGCGACGCGGACATCGCGGCCACCGATGTGCTCGACCGTGAAGCATGCGTCGGTGGTCGGGGCGATCGCCACGATCGGTCCGAACGCGACCTTATTCACCGCAGGCGCAGCGCAACGCGCCGGCAGGATTGCGGGCCCGGACGACCCGACCCGGAACGAGCGCGTGGTCGGGTTGGGCTGAACATTGCCGGCCGCATCGATCGCTTGCACGGCAAACGTGTGCGGCCCCGGGCCGAGCCCCGCGACGGGTGCGGGCGAGGTGCACGCGGCGGCCGGCTGGGCGTCCGTCGCGCACACGAAGCTGGCGCCCGCCGGCTCGGTCGAGTGGAACGTGAAATTCGCATCCGACGGCGCGCCGTCGGCCGGCGGGCCGGCGTCGATCACCGCGGTCGGCGGCATCGTGTCGACCGTGAACGCGCGCGTCGATGCGCTCCCCGGCGGCTTGCCGTCCGGCGCATAGCGGACGCGGAACGTGTGCGGGCCGTCCTGTTGGGCCGGCGTCGTGAACGGCGAGGCGCACGTCGCGAACGAGCCTGTGTCGAGCGCGCACTCAAAATGCCCGGGCGGCGCGCCGGCGGCGCCGAACACGAACGTGGGGCTCGTCTCGCGCGTCGGCCCGTTCGGGCCCGCCGCGATGATCACGGCCACCCCCGAGGGCAGCCAGCCGAGCCACTGCGGGGTGTGGTGGGGGTCGAAGAACACGCGGTGGTCGCTCGTCCCGCCCGCGTCGACGACGCGGATCTCAGCTGTTGTGCTCCCGTTCGGCCCGCTGCTGTCGACGAAACGTTCGTATGCGATCTGGTCACCCTGCGGTGCGAACGCCACCGGCCGGTCCGTCAGGATGTCGTTCTGCGAGACGACCGTCACCGGCGTGCCGCCGTTGAATGGCACGACCTTTAGCTGCTGGCGCGTGTCGACCGGGCGCGTGTGGAGGTCGTCGTAGTACGCGACCTTGCTGTCGTCGCCGGCGACGTTGAGCCCGTGCAGGCCCGGCGGGCTCGAGCTCACGCTCAGCGGCGTGATGTCGCGCAGACCGGTGCTGTCTGGCCTGATCGCCTGGATCTGGAGCCCCGATCCGCCGAGCTGCATGTGCTGGTGAACGAACACGATCTCCTGACCGCTGCCGCTCCACGTGACGTCCAACACGTCGTCGGTCGGCAGGCCGGACGCGCCGGGCGGCACCACCATCTGCGCCTGGGTCGAGCCGTCGGCCGGCACCGTGAACAGCCCGAAGTGGTTCGTCCCCGGGTTCACCTCGGCGGCGAACGCGAGCGTCCTGCCGTCAGGAGACCAGCCGATCTGGGCGAACGTGTTGGGGAACATGTTGGCCGGAAGGAGGTTCGGACCGAGCACGCCGGTCGTGAGGTCGATCACCCCGAGTCCCGTCGTTCCGTTGAAGGACGTCTCGATCGCGAGGTGCTCGCCGTCCGGCGAGACCGCCGTCCACGGGCCCCGGCCTGCGCTGACATTGGTCGGGAGCGGCGGGCCGTCCGGCTGAAGGTCGGTGCCGTCCGGAGCAGCCGAGAACACGTCGAGCCCGCCGCCGAAGATCTGGTGCGTGAACGCGATGCGTCCGTTCTGCCCAGAGGCAGCGCCGAAGGCGGGGGCGGCTGACGCGAGCGCAACCGCCAGGATCACCGGCGCGAGGATGAGCGTCAGTATCGAGCGACGGCTTCCGCGACATCGCATGGGCCACAACCGCGGCTCGTTCACATGGGCGATTCTGATCGGCCCTCACGTCCGTGTCATTACGGGCGACCACCAGAGTTTTCAGCGGCGTCCCCTCTCCGCCTGGACCGAGCGCCTCTGCCGGCCGCGGCGCGCGCCCTGATCCCAAGGCTTGGTGTCGGCGCGACTCGCGTGACCCTGCACGTTCTCTGACGCCAGTGGCGAGATGATGTCCTCGGTGCATCAGATCCCGCGTGTGCTGTTCTTGCCTGGAGTGTCTGGCGCTGGTGATTTCTGGTCCGCCGTCGCCGAGCGGCTTCCCGCGGACTGGACGAAGAAGCTGCTGAGCTGGCCAGGAGCTGGCGATCAGCCGCACGATCCACGGATCTGCGGATTTGAGGACCTCGTCGAACTCGCCGCTGAAGATCTCGACGGAGGCGTTGACCTCGTCGCGCAGTCGATGGGCGGCGTGGTGGCCGTTGGACTCGCGCTGCGGTGGCCCGAGAAGGTCCGGCGGCTGGTTCTGGTCGCGACCTCGGGAGGCATCGATGTGTTGGGGCTCGGTGCGGCCGAGTGGCGGCACGAGTACCGAACGCAATTCCCCGGGGCCGCGGCGTGGGTCTCAGAGGAGCGGCCCAACTACACGGAATCGATTGTTTCTGTGAGCGCCCCGACGCTCTTGATCTGGGGAGACAGCGACCCGATCAGCCCGGTCGCGGTCGGAGAGCGCCTCAACGCGATGCTCCCGCACAGCGCGCTCCGAGTGTTAGCCGGAGGCACGCACACGCTGGCTCTCGAGCAACCAGACGCAGTCGCGTCGCTGATCGTCGGCCACCTCAGCCAATAAGCCTTCCGAGCATCCGACCGTTTGGCTAGGGGCGACGAGTTCTGCTTCGATCGCGGGAAGGCACCGTGACGGTACTCGCTCAACACCGCAACGCGCCCGAAGGAGGTCTCGTCCGAGGGTGTATCCGCGTCCGAATGCCGATCCCTATCCGGACGGATCGTCGCGGTGAAGAACAGGATCCGGCAGGGACGTCGCGATCGCCTCGGAACACAGCGCCACGAGATCCTTGGGTGGCCCGAAGCCCGCGCCGATCCGACGTCGGGCACTCAGCGCCTGGTCTCGTACCTGGTCAGCACCACGCCGTCGGGAAACGTCCGGTTTTCCACCAGGCTCAGGTTCACCCAGTTGTCCAGGACCGTGAAGAACGGCGTGCCGCCGCCCACCAGGACCGGATGGGTGACGATCGCGTACTCGTCGATCAGCCCGGCCCGCATGGCCGCCGCGGCGAGTGTGGCACCGCCGATGTCCATGGGGCCGCCGTCGTCGGCCTTGAGCCGGGTGATCTCGGTGACCGCGTCGCCGGTGACCAGACGGGTGTTCCAGTCGACCGTGCTGGTCGTCGAGGAGAACACCACCTTCGGCATGTCCCGCCAGCGGCTGGCGAACTCGATCTCCGCCGGTGTGGCGCCCGGCTGCTTGTCGGCGGTCGGCCAGTGGGAGCTCATCGTCTCCCACAGCTTGCGCCCGTACAGCGCCAGGCCTGTCGCCCCCACCCGGTCGGACCACCACTGGAACAGTTCGTCGCTCGGCACGCTCCAGCCGAGGTCGTCGCCGGGCGCGGCGATGTAGCCGTCCAGGCTCAGGTTCATGCCGAAGGTCAGTTTCCGCATGGTGTCAGCCTCCCGTGAGTCGGCATTTCGGCGTACAGACCAGCACGGCGCGCAAGAATCATCGGTCAGGCTCACCGAGGGCAACACTGGTTCGGTGACGTGTGCCGGTGAGGGGACCACAACCGGGACCGCGCCACGCCCATGTGCAGGCGTAGGCGAGGCCAGTCAGGGGCGGCTCGGTGCCGGCCGGCGGTGGTCTCGATGCGCGCGGGGCCTGCCGCGCGCAGCCGCCTCCCGAGTGACATCGGCCACGACAGTTTGACATGAGCAATAGCAATATGACACGCTATGTGCCATGAACGCGATCAGCCTGCGTGAGCAGCACGCGCTCGCCACTCGTGAGCGGATCCTGGAAGCGGTGGCGGACCTGCTCGAGCGGGATGACGTGAAGGAGCTGACCGTGCCCGCGGTTGCCGAGGCCTCAGGGGTGTCGCTGCGTACGGTCTACCGCCACTACCCGACGCGTGAGGAGCTGCTCGAGGCGGCGGCGCGGTGGATCGGGGATGAGTTGCTCAAGCATCCGTATCCGCGCGATCTGGATGAGGTGGCGGACCTCTACGAGCGGGGCGCGGCCGACTTCGACGAGCGGCCGGGGTTGGTGCGGGCGCTGGCGCTCTCACAGCTGGGGCGGCACGTGCGGGGTTACCGCCGCGGGGCGCGGCTTGAGGCCATCAGACAAGCGCTGCGCGGCGAGCTGACCGACCTGAGCGAGCCGGAACTCAAGCGAGCGGAGGCGGTGCTGGGCTATCTGCACAACATGCTCGCGTACACCACCCTGCGGGATGAGAACGGCCTCTCGGGCGAGGAGATCGGCGAGGCGATCGGGTGGGCGATCCGGACTCTGATCGCGGACCTCCGAACGCGAAACCACGATCAAGGGAGGAAGAAGTGAGCGACAAGGTCGTCGTGCGGCACCGCGGCGAGGGCAGGACGGTGCTGGTCGGCGGTGCCGACTACATCACCTACAAGATCAGAAGCGCCGAGACGGACGGGGCGTTCTTCTGCTTTGAGGCGTCCAGCAGCCCGGGGTTCGGCCCGCCGCTGCACGCCCACTCCTACCGGGAGCTGTTCTATGTGCTGGAGGGGGAGTACGAGTTCACGGTCGAGCGGGACGGGGAGCTGGGGTCGCTCTTGGGCAAGCCCGGCACCGCTGTATCCGTCGGCGCCGATGTTCCGCACACGTTCCGCAACGCCGGCGAGGGCCAGGGGCGGCTCTTGTTCGTGCACATCCCCGCCGCGCTGGAGGACTTCTTCGAGGAGTTCGGCGTGGCGGTCCGCCGCCACGGGGAGCGTCCCGAGGGAGTTGAGCCGCCGGACTTCGCAACGATGTCCGCAGCACTCGAGCGAAACGGGGTCAACGTCATCGACCCACCGCAGGCCGTTCACTGACTCGAACAGCTCGGCGCGACGGGGCAGCGTCCCAGGGAGAGAGAAATGATGACGGCACTTGATTTTCGTGTGCTCGCGGTGGGTGTCTCTTCGTGCTGGAGCGGTGTCGGTCGCGGCGGCGGCGTGGGGGCGGCTGGCGTTCAACCGCGGTGGCGACCTCTACAGCTCGGCCGTTGCCGGCTCGCCGTACCTAGGATACGACGCCCTCAGCCGCGGGCGGGGTCCGGCTTCCTACCCCGCCCGGACTCGGGCGACGGCGGAGGTTCCGATGACGTGGCCTCTGCGGTCCAACGCTCTGGCCTTGAAGAACCGACCCCCAGAGACCGCGATGGTGGTCTCGAAGCCCGTCCGCCGTGTCCGCTTGACGGTCGTCAGATGTCGGCCACTGGTGCCTGCCATCAACTGCCAGCGCACCACGTTGGTCGCCCCGTTCCAGCTTGCATGAACCGTGACCCTGCCGCGGTGGCGGCGGACCGCCACCCGCGGGCGGTAGTACGGCGTCGCGTTCCACCGCTGCAGGTAGACCCGGTAGGAGATGTCCGGACCGGGATAGCGCGCGTCGAACAGCAGCTTGCCCTGCGCGCCGTACTCCGAGAACCACGGCTGCTGGCCCCAGCCGATCATGATGTTGCCGCCCGGAACGACCTGCACGCTGCCCTGGCTGCCGACCTCCAGACCGTGATGGGTGATCGCGCGCTGCACCGTCGCCGTGTGGTTGGTCATGTCCAGCTTCAGGAACAGCCCGCGACCGGGTCCGTTGGCTTGCGGTCCCGACGCCGGACAGCAGCCATCATCGAAGACGCTGATGACATCGTTCGGCAGGTACCGCGAGTGATGTTGCCAGGAGAACGCGGCCCCGGATCCGAGCTTGAAGTCGCTCTTCTTCCCGGCGAGGCGCCAGTCGATGTTCCCCGTTGCCCGGTCCAGCTGATAGAGCGCCCAGGTGTTACGCAGCGAGATCAGCAGCTTGCCGCTGTGACTCGCGTCGATCGAGTTGAGGTGGTAGGGATCGAGCGTGTTGTCGCCGCCAATCTTGGCATAGGACTCCGCCGGCGAGACGTGCGCGAGCGTGTCCCACTGCCAGACAAGCGCGCCCGTCTTGATGTTGTACTCCTGCACCGCCGTATCGACCAGCATGCCGTTCGGCTTCCCGCCGTATGGGGTGAGGTCGTACGGCACGTTCTTATATGCCGTCACGAGCGCGTTCTGACCTTCGATGAGGAACTCGTGGGGGCTGAGGACCCAGCCATCGGTGGCCTGCAGGCGCGTGATCGTCCGGTAGTGGTTATCGACGATCGTGACGACCCCTGTCTCCGCATTCAGCGGACCGTTGCTTGGTGCGACTTTCCCTTGCCACCAGGTCAGCACGGGCTTGCCCTGGTAGGTCTGGGCGATGAGGTTCAGCGAGAGGTCGCTCGTCGGCACATGCCGTACCCACACCGGCTGAAGATGCCGATCGTAGATCACCGGGCCGCCGCGGCCGACCATCCGTTGCTTGAGCGACAGGCTCTTCGACGTATCTGTCATGAAGTAGCCGGGCGCAAGACCCTTTCGGGTCGGTACATCCGTCTTGACCTTCGGCGGATGCAACGCCGGCTCGGAGGTGAAGGTGAAGGCGCCCTTCGTCGTGTACGCGCCGATGGGGGCCGAGGCGCTCGCTGCTCCCCCGGAAGCCGCGAACGCGCCCACCGCGACGAACGCCAGGACGGCGAGCCCGCAACTTGGCCCTATTCTTCTCACGATGGTTCCTCTCGTCTCTCGCCCAGATGACCGGGCTTGCTCACTGGTCGCGGCAGCCCTTTCGTGTGCGATTAGTAGCCGCCGTTCGGGGGCGGATTGATGTAGGTGTAGGCGTCGAGCGTGATCTTCCGCGAGTGCGACGCTTTGCGGTTGTGACCGTCACGGCTGATGGCCTTGGCCAGCACGGAGATCTCGCGGTCCTTGACCAGCTTCTGTCCCTCGGCGTTGAGTCGGAGCTTCACCTTTCTCGTCTTCCCTGGTCCGGTCGAGAACTTCGCCGAGCCAAGCGAACGGAACTTCCCGCGGACCTTTCTGACGGTTCGAAGCGAGAGAATCCCGGTGCACCCCCGGAAGGTGCTCCGCGGACAGCGCACCTTGATCATGACCGTCTGATCCCCCTTCGCCGTCTCGTCGGTCTGACCCGGCACAGTGGCACCGGAAAAGCCCGCGGCCGCGGCCGTACCCGGCGCGACAATCAAAGCGATCCCAGCGAGGCGGACAGCGACCCGCCGCCGCGCTCCCTTCGACCGACAACCGCCGACATCGCGGCTTGCCCTGCTGCGTCTCCTCATGTGGCTCTCCCTGTCCGATCGTCCTGCGATGCGCTCCTCACAACGCGTCAGCCGGGACGAAGTTGCGGCTCTCTGCGATTACCCGGTTCGATCAGAAACCAATGGTCTGTATCCACCCGCAGCCAATCCTACGCCAGGGTCGCGGCGGCCGGGCCGCCTCCGCGATCGCCGCCGAGGCGAGTTCGGGTCCAGGCCGTGGACCCGACCGCGGAACGCCGCGCCTTGTGCGGGTCCCTTAGACCTTGATATTCCGTGAGCGGCCCAAGACCTGACCGGTGGCGTCGACCGCCTCGACCCCGAGCCACGCCGTCGGGGTGCGGACGGCGATTTTCGTCTCGAATCCCGTGACGTTGACGAGTTGACGTTCCGTCATGGCTGCCGGATCATCGCCTCCGAGTACGCGCCAACGACGATGCTCGGTCGCGCCGTTCCAGCTCGCATAGAGCACGAGCCGTGACCCCGAGCCGCGACAAGTAACCGCGGGCGTTGTGGTCGGGTTCCCCTTCCAGGTGGCTTCGAATGCACGGTACGAGACGACTCCTCGCCCCAGGCAGGCGTCGAGCACGACGCGGCCAGCGGCATCGAATTCGGTGAACCAGGCGGGGTCGCCCCAGCCGACGAACGTGTGACCCTCACCCGCCTCCTGGACGCTGCCGAGCGCCTGCGCGAGGACTGGCGGGCTATGGTGGTGTTCGCGGACGAGGGTGGCGCGTCGACGGCGCTCATCGATCCGAAGCACAAGCGCGCGTGACTGGGCGGCCTCGCGCGGCGGCCCGGCCTCGTTATCGAAGATCGTGACCAGACCACCGGGATGGGGGGTGACGTGGTGTGCGAAGGCGAACTGGGTGCGCGGTCCCATTTTGAAGTCACTGTGACGACCGCCGAGCTGCCAAATGATCCGCCCGCTGCGGCGGTGGACCTTGTACACCGTCCACGTGTTTCTGCCGGAGATCCATAGGTGGCCGTCAACGGGATCGACAGCAATCGAGTTGATGTGGAAGTAGTCCCAGGGCACTGACGGGTCCGCGGGTGGGGGGCGGTGGTAGGAAGCGCCGAACCCGACGTGATGGTCGCTGCGCCACTGGAAGAGAAGCTCCCCGGTGGCGACGTCTATCTCCTGCACCATTCCGTACCAGTACCGGCCACGCCGCGTACCAGCGTCGGCGTGTGCTGGGATCTGTGCGGTGGCCTGTCCGTAACACGTGAAAAGCGCGGTGCCTTCCTCGGTGAGGAGGAACTCGTGGAGGTCACCGAGGTACCCGTTTGCCGCGCTCACTCGCGCCACCGGGGTGTAGGTCTCATCGACCACCATGTAATGCCCGACGCCGTGGCCGCTCACGATTGACCCCTGCCACCACGTGAGGACTGGCCGGCCCTGATAGCGCTGAACTCGGACGTTCATCGCGCGTGTCCCCGGTGTGCCGTGGCCAGAGATGGGGTGAAACCAGACGAGCTCTCCGGAGCGATCGAGGATGAGCGGTCCCTGCTGGCCTTGTCCATGCGCGTCCGTAACGATCACGCGGCCGACCATTTGCCGAGCGCCGGCGACCTGCTCGCGTCGCCGGGGCAGATCGCTGTACATCGTCACCTCGGGCGGCCGCAGATCTGGCCGCGAACGGAACCGCGTTGCTATCCGGCGCCCACTTTCAGTCTGGGCCCGACCGCCACCCGCGCAGCCAGCGAAAAGCGCGCCGCCGCCGACGGCTCCGGCAATCCGCAGGAAGTCGCGCCGCCGCACGGCGTTCGTCGATGGCTCGGTCGAAAGCGGGGGTTGTACAGGTGGACGCTGCATCGAGGATGAGCCAGCGCAGGAATCGCCCCGCCGCGGCACCTTGTCAATGGTAGGTCACGGGGCGCGGCAGCGGTCCATCAGCGAGCGCAGCCGGAGGTTGTCCCGTCGTCGTGGAACTTGTGGTGGCGGTCCTTTGCGCACGAGCACCACGCCGGGTCCTGTCTGATTGCGTCCACGCTCACGATTTGCCGATCGCCTGCGGGCGAACAGGTCGACGCCGACCTCTCGAGGCCCGCGCTGACCGCACTGTGCACGGGTCGCGGGGACTGGGCTGTGGGTGAGCACATGCTCGAGCAGGCGCGCGTTGACTTCGCCGTCCCAACACCGACCGGACTGCGCGAACAGCGCCATGCGCGTCGTCGCTTGACCGCGACCGCGTCCCACCTCCTCGATCGCAACGAGCTCTCGGGCACGAGGCGTCGCGTGCCTCCAGGTAGCGGCTGCAGCCGATCGAACTGACGATCGTCGAGCCGGGCGCGAGGCCGACCGGCTTCTCCTCCGTCAACGGCACGGCTGCCAGGATGCCGGAATACGACGTCACCCCGGCCGGGGAATCCGCCGCGCGATTGAATCCGGTGCAGTCGAGTTCCCGAGCGACACGACGAAGGTGGCAGCCGCGATCATCGACGCTGACCGAGCCCCCGCACGTCGGCGGGTCCCGCTCGGCACCGACGCCTTTCGGGACATCCGGGCCGCTTACTTGAGCCGCCTGGAGGAACACGACGGCCCAGGGGGCGCGCACAGTCCGACGCTGCGAAGGCGCGGACCACCGTGCCGCACTCAGAGCCGGATTGAGATGAGCGCACCCGTGCGCCTCTCACACTAGGCCGCGGCAAGGATCTGTCGATTCGGTTGCAGCATGTCAATCCGAAGGATTCTGTCGTCGCGATCGATTCGGGGGACGGACGTGCCGCACTCCAACACACAAGGGCGGCACACCGGTATCGCCACGATGGCACATTTACCTTGCGTGCCAGCCGGCCGCGATTCTGCCGCTGCCGCTTTGGCCACCTCCCTTCGGCATGCTCAGCGAATGCCAGACTTGGTCTGCTGCGGCGCGCGTGCCTGGGACCTTTCGCACATGACCTCTCATGGACTCGCGGACGCCGGCCTCCCGCGAGAATCGTTGCGGGGACCGGAGCCGTGAGCTATTTCGTCGACCGGTGCCGGTGGTCAGGACGCGGATGCCGGCGCGGGTGATGTCCGTGGCGACCGACGACCAAGGAATTCCTCAACGAGAACCGTGCGGGAGTCGTGACGCCGGCAACGGCGGCGGTCACCGAGTATGTCCCGGGCGTAGCGTTGGCCGTCAGCGTCGGGGCCGTGGCCAGACCCGTGCGGTCCGTGGAGACGACAGCCATGGTGCTGGCTCCGGGGAAGCGCGCGGAGGCTCCGGTGCTCGGAGCGGCGAAGATCACTGGGACTCCAGACACGCCGGCGCCCGCGCCATCAAGGACTTTCGCCTGAAGGCGCGCCGGGAAGGTGGTGCGAATGCTGGTTGTCTGGTTGGCGCCGGCCGCCGGGACGATCGACGCCGGCTTCGCGACGGGGGCCGGGGCTGGCGCGAGCGTGGTGAATGTCTCGATTTGGCCGCGAGTGGTGCCGGTCGTGGAACTGGTCGTGTCGAGACGGAAGAAGTACTGCGTCGAGGGCATGAGCCCCGCGAGCGCTGATTGCACAAGTTGGGGCTGAGTTCCCGAACCGGCGTCTTGGGCCGGTGTTGACGTGCCGAGGGAGTCCGACGTTCCGTACTCGAAACTGTATGTCGTGTCCTCGCCCTCCGGCGTAACGACGCCGTTCAGCGTCGCGGATGTGGTCCCGAGGTCAGACGCCGGCGTCGTCGCGCCGTCGGTGCACGCCGGCGAGTTCGCGGTGGCGTTCACCGTCACGCCGTTCACCGTCCAGCTGAGGGTCGGAATGAACTTGCCGTCGAAGTCGGCCGCGAACACACGCGGGTAGTTGCCAGGGTCGTAGAAGGTGGGCTGTCCTCCATCGGTCGAGCCCGGGAAGACGACGTTGTCTCCACCCCGTCGATCGGGAACATGAATCGCGCCCCTCCGGTGTTGCTGTAACCGAAGTACGCCGTGTAGACCGGGTTTGCGGGATCACCATTGAAGTGGACACAGCCGACGTACGGTGCGAGCGCCACCCCGGTGCTCGCCGTCGCGGACGCGGCAGGAATGAGCGCAAGGCCTGCGGCGAGGGCCGCCAGACGGCAGCCTTTGATGAGCGTGATGAGGTTCGGCATCTGGTCCTCCTCGGTGACGTGAGACTTCGTTCGGGGAGGATCTCTTTGATCTCCTCTGCGCACATCGGCGCGCGCACCGAATCTCGTCTCCGTGCTGGCACTGAACGTGCTTGTCATCTCGTCGGCTACAGAGCTCGCCGAGGATCCGATAGACGCAGTGCAGCAGCAGCGTCCCGGGTCGCGGATAGCCTCGTCCTGTGCCCAAGAGTCGGTTAGAAGCATTCAGCGACGGCGTGATCGCGATCTTGATCACGATCATGGTGCTGGAGTTGCACATCCCGGCCGGTACCTCATGGCATGGGTTGGGCCACGAACTGCCTGCGATCCTCGCTTACGTGCTCAGCTTCGTGTACCTGGGGATCTACTGGAACAACCATCACCACATGCTCGTGGCGGTCTCTCGGGTCAGCGGCGCGGTGCTGTGGGCCAACCTGCATCTGCTCTTCTGGCTCTCACTGATCCCCTTCAGCACGGCATGGATGAGCGAGCACCGCTTTCCGCCGATCCCGACGGCCGTCTACGGAATCGTTCTGCTCGCTGCCGCAGTCGCGTACGTGATCCTCCAGACGACGCTCCTCCGTGCTGAGGGAGCGGACTCCCGGCTGCGCATCGCGATCGGCTCGGATGCCAAGGGCAAGTTGTCGCCGCTCCTGTACTGCCTCGGGATCGGTCTGTCGTTCGCTGAGCCCGGGCTCGGCGTTGCGATCTACGTCCTCGTGGCCCTGATGTGGCTGGTGCCTGACCGCCGCGTCGAGCGACACCTGGCAGCGGCCCCGGCCGAACCGAGCGAATAGGCCCGCCGAGCAGTTCGTCAGGTTGAACGGTCGCTCGATGGGTCGATGAGGTACTTCGTTCCAGTGCTGCGGCGGGCGAAGACCGCGAGGACCTCCGGCTCCAGGACGTCGTGCAGCCCGATCGTCTGCCCGTAGCCCGAGGCGAAGGTCGTCTTCGCCTCGGCCAGGACGCGGGCGCGCATCCGGTCGATCGCCTCACCGCCCAGGCGAGCCAGCGCGCTCGTGAGGAGGTATCCACCGACGCTCCAGGCCAGTCCGAACTTGCGCTCGATGACAGTCGGGGAGAAATCGAGCGAGCCATAGATGTAGACCTGCTTGAGCACCGTGGTTCCGTACGGCGTCCACGACGTCAGCGGCGGCTGCGCACGTTCCATCGCGGTGAGGATGTCGCCCGCGAGCGAACCCCCACCGATGGCGTCGAAGGCCAGGGTCGCGCCGGTCTCGCGGATGGCCTCGGTGAGCTGGTCGGCGAAGTCCGGCCCTGAGGAGTCCACGACATGGGCCGCGCCGAGGTCGCGCAGCACCTGAGACTGCTCGGCGCGGCGCACGATGTTGACCAGGCCGATCCCGTCGGCGGCGCAGATCCGCGCGAGCATCTGCCCGAGATTCGACGCCGCCGCGGTATGGACAAGCGCGGTGTGCCCCTCAGCGCGCATCGTCTCGACCATCGATAGCGCGGTGAGCGGGTTGATGAACAGCGCTGCGCCCTCGGCGGTGCTGACATCGTCAGGTAACTCGACGACGGCGCCCGCGTCGGCCACGCGGTGGTCGGCCCACATCGCCCCGCCGAACAGCGCGACGCGACGGCCGATCAGCGTTGCCGCCTTCGGACCGGCCGCGATCACGGTGCCGGCGCCCTCGTTGCCGACCGGGAGCGGCTTGTCCAGCCGATCGCGATACAGCGGGAGCGCCGCCTCAGGAACGGTGCCTACCAGAGACGGCCCGTCCGAGCGCAACGTGCCAGGGGCGACCGCGCCCAACAGCACGCCGAGATCCGACGGGTTGATCGGCGAAGCTTCGACCGCCACGACAACCTCGCTCTCGCCAGGCTCGGGAACGTCGCGCTGGATGAGTTCCAGCCTCAGCTCGCCGCTGGACGAGACGGTGGAGCGCACGGCGCGGCTGCGAGTGGGAGTCACGTCAGGAGAAGTCATCACGAGCCTTTGAGTCGGGGGGACGGCAGCCTATCGAGCAAGGGGCCAGGTCCTGCTCAGCCGTGATGAGCGCCCAGCCCCGGTTCGTGCACCTGAGGGCCGGATACAGTCGGACCGGTGAGCGGCGATCCGTCGTTGGTGGAATTCGCCGGGGCGATCGTGCGGCGAGATCAGCCTGGCCGGAGCGTTGGTCAACGCCGGCGCGAGCGTCGCGGCGGCGAACCGCCGGGGCGCGCAGCCGCTTCACTACGCCCTCGACGGCGGCCCGGGTAACGCGCGGTGGGACTCGGCGGCCCAACGCGACACACTGCTGCGTCTCCTTGCGCTCGGTGCCGATCCGAACGCCTTCGACATGAACGGGACGGCACCCCTTCACCGTGTGGTGCGCAACCGATGCTCGGCCGCCGTCAAGGCACTGCTCGACGGCGGCGCCGCGTGATTTCATCGCATTCGGAGGTGGGACACTGGCGTCGGTGAGTGCGCGTCTGGTGACGATCCCGATCAGCCACTTCTGTGAGAAGGCACGCTGGGCGCTGGATCGCGCAGGGGTCGACTACGTGGAGCGGCGACACCTGCAGCTTGTGCATGTGTTCGCGGCACGGCTCGCTGGCGGCGGGAACACCGTCCCGGTGTTGGCGACCGAGGGCGGGGAGGTGCTGTCGGACTCGAGCGACATCTTGAGATGGACCGATACGCGAGTGGCTCCCGGATCTCGGCTGTACCCCGAAGGTCAGCTCGGAGTCGAGGCGTCGGCACTGGAAACGTCGTTGGACGATGGCTTTGGTCCGGCCGGGCGGCTGTGGCTCTACCACGAGACCCTGCCAGGCGTCCGCGAGCTGGCGCCGTGGGCGCTCGCCGGAGTTCCGGCGTGGGAGCGCGTGGCTTTCCGGGTGACGAGCCCACTCGTCAGCGTGGCGATCCGCCGGTATCTCGGAGTCGACGCGGCCGCATCACGCGAGGCGTTGGGGCTCGTCGACCGAGTGTTCGACGACATCGCCGCCCGCCTGTCGGACGGAAGGCGCTTCTTGGTCGGCGACAGCTTCACGGCCGCTGACCTCACGTTCGCGGCGCTCGCTGCGCCGGTCCTTCTACCGGAGCGTTATGGCTCGCCGTTGCCTCCGCCCGCGGTGATGCCACGCGCAGCCGCAAGGGAAGTCGAGCGCCTGCGCGGCCATCCAGCGGGGGAGTTTGCCGACCGCCTCTATCGCGAGGAACGCGTCCGAGCCAAGGTTCAGCCGGCGTACGTGTATCGGTCACCGCGGGTGTGAGCGGAGCCGAGCCGGCGTACGATCGCTGTCACGTTGACGGCGCCCGCCGGGTGAGGCGGCGCGTGCACGGTGCAGCGGGTGTGTGAGTCGCAGTGGACCGCGAGCGCTCGCGCTGGCCAAGCAGTTCGGTCTCTACGACAACACCTACGACGTCGGCACCAACTCCGCCGAGGGCCACAACTGGCTAATGCAGGGCGACAACCCCGAGTACTCCGAGTCCTCTGCCGGTGAGTACCAGCGCAGCTATGACACCGAGGAGGACGTGCTCGGCCACCAGCGCTCGGGACCGAGAGCGTCGAGAACGGTGGTGACCCTGCCCTGCTGACCGCGCCGGACCTGAAGGGCAACTACGGCTCGGTGATCCCGTCGCTGAACAAGATCGCCGACCCGCAGTCCCCGCCGTCTGACCTCTCGATCCCGGACATCTACCGGTACCAGATCTGGAAGCAGGACTTCGAGAACAACGGTCCGGCCAACTTCAACATGGTCTGGCTCTCCAGCGATCACACCGGTGGGCCGACGACGCCGGAGGCCGGGGTGGCCGACAACGATCTCGCCACGGGTGACAGCGTCGACACGATCTCGCACAGCAAGTACTGGAAGGAGTCCGCCATCTTCGTCCTCGAGGACGACAGCCAGGACGGCGCCGACCACGTCGACGGCCACCGTGCCCCGGTCCAAGTCATCAGCCCCTGGGCCCAGCACGGCAAGGTGATCAAGAAGGCTCAGAAGACCGAAGTGCCTGCGAACGAGCAGCGCACCGCCACTGCCTGGAAGACCTGGCTCGCCGGCCAGCACCTCACCGGCAACGGCGCGATCCCCGACTACCCCAACCCGGAGCAGATGAACCGGTACACGTGGTACCAGGCACACGGATGGAAGGTGCCCTACCCGGGTGATTCGAGGATCTACGCGCCGACGAAGGTTCCGGGCGGCTTCATCCCCAGCCCGGACGCCCGCTGAGGAGTCTGCGGGCAATCGCATCACAAGGTGACGGCCCGGCGGAGGAGTCCGACGGGTCGTCACGTCTTCTGTGCCATTCACTTTTCGCCACCACTGTTGGGGTCACGCGTATCACCAACCGGCATTGCGGGGCGCAGGTAGCCTCGGGGCGATGTTCGATCACGTAGGGATCAGGGTGTCCGACCTCGATGCGTCCGAGCGCTTTTACCGGACGGTGCTCTCCGCGCTCGGCGTCGAGCCGAGTCACGCGGACGCCGAGCTGGTCGAGTGGGAGGA
Source organism: uncultured Solirubrobacterales bacterium (assembly GCA_963750695.1). Lineage (GTDB taxonomy): Bacteria > Actinomycetota > Thermoleophilia > Solirubrobacterales > Solirubrobacteraceae > Palsa-465. The sequence goes on along the minus strand of CAVVSB010000009.1, from coordinate 662,397 downwards.
GTGGGCCATGAGCCCGACCGATCGCGAGCACCCTCTGACCCGCGGCCTGCACGTCGGCTTCCGCGCCCCCGATCGCGCGGCCGTCGACGCGTTCTGGCGGGCCGGGATCGATGCCGGTCACCCGGACGACGGCGCGCCGGGGCCGCGCCCGGTCTACGGCCCCGACTACTACGGCGGCTTCCTGCTCGACCCGGACGGCAACAGCGTCGAGGCGGTCCATGGCGACCGTGAGCGCCCGGTGCCGGACGGCCACATCGACCACCTGTGGCTTCGCGTCCGCGATCCGCAGGTGTCGCGGCGCTTCTACACGACGATCGCGCCGCACGCCGGCCTCCGCTTGGCGCACGACGCCCCGGAACGCGTGGACTTCCGAGGCGAGGACTACAGCTTCTCGCTCGTGCGCGACGCGCGCCCGCTCACCGAGCACGTCCACCTCGCATTCCCCGCCGACGCCAACGCCACCGTGCGGGCGTTTCACGCCGCCGCGCTCGCCGCGGGCTACGAGGACCACGGCAGTCCCGGCGAGCGCGCCGTCTACCACCCGGGCTACTACGGGGCGTTCGTGCTCGACCCGGACGGCCACAACGTCGAGGTCGTCAACCACAACGGCTGAGCCACAGCCGGTACTGCGCTCGGCGCCTCCCGCAAATTAGGCTCGAGTTCGCGGCGCTCCTTCACGACCTCGGCAAGATCGCGATTCCGAACGAGATCATCAACAAGCCCGGCGCGCTCACGCCGGACGAGCGCACGATCATCGAGACCCACACGGTCGAGGGTGAGACGATGCTGAAGGGTGTCGGTGGTCTGCTCGCCGAGGTGGGCACGATCGTCCGCTCCTGTCACGAGCGCTATGACGGCCGCGGCTATCCCGACGGCCTCGCCGGTGAGACGACTCCGATCGAGGCCCGGATCGTCGCCTGCTGCGACCGTTCAACGCGATGACGACCGACCGGTCCTACCGCAAGGCGCTGCCGCTCGCGGCCGCCCTCGAGGAGTTGCGCCGCAACCGCGGAGGCCAGTTCGACCCCCGGGTCGTCGACTCCCTGCTTGAGCTGCACGCGACCTGACGGTCGCTACTTGCTCGCGAACGGACCGTCGACGACGATCGGTGTCGCGTTGCGCGCGCAGTTTGCCGCCACGGTGACCGACGCCGTCGACTTGGGGATCCCAGCGTTGATGTTGACCGGCGGATTGACGACCGTCACCCCGTACATGTTGCTCTTGGAGAAGACGGCCGCGACGGTCGCATGGGCGAGGACTGAATTGCCGCCGATGATGTAGGAGCCGCCGAAGACGCTCGTCCCGGCCGGGCACTTGACGTCGACGCTGCGCAGGTCGCCAGCCTTGATGTCGCCCGCGCTCGTGCGCTTGAGAACGACGGTCTCCCGAAGATGGCCCTTAGGGAGGGGCGGGGTCTTCGGCCTGCGTGGCTTCGGCTTGGCGGCCGTATGGGCGCTGCTCGCAGCGGTCACGCCGGGGCCGAGCACGATCGGTCGGCCGCTGCGCGCGCAGATTGCCGCGACCCGGACCGATGCGTCGCCGCGGAGCACGCCGAGCGATGGATTGACGGGCGGGTTGACGACGGTCGCCGAGAACGCTCCGACCTTGGAGAGGACTGCGGCGATCGGCGCGTGGGCCCACAAGGATCCGGCCACCGTGTAGCCACCCGAGAACACCGAGTCCTTGATCGAGCGACACTCGGAGTCGACCTTCTTCACGTCTCCGTTGGGCACCGTCCCGGTGGCCACGTGCGATTCCACGTTCGACGGGAGGCCCCCGACGGGGATGAAGCTATTCGACGAACCGCTTCCGAACGCGCCATTGACGACGACCGGCGTCCCGCTCACGGCGCAGATCGCGGCGACGGTCACCGACGCATCTCGGGCTCGGACGAAACCAAACGGGTTGATCGGAGGGTTGACGACGATCACCCGATAGAGATTCTGGGAGAGGAATGGCGCGGCTCCGGCTGCGTGTGCGAACACGGATTCTCCGCCGATCGCGTACGAGCCGCTGAACACGTCGTAGCCCTCCGGGCACGACGCGTCGGCGGCCTCGACGTGCCCGGGCGCGATCCCGTCGACGTGCTTCTGAACCGAGACAACGGTTGCCTTCCACTTCCCCTTGGAGACTGCGGCCGCCGGCCCCGCCAAGCCGAGCCCGATGATTACGGCGATCACGAGCACGCTGCCGCCTTGCCGCATACGATCGAGCTTCTTCCGGTCCACGACATGCGAGGCTAACGTTCCCGCCGGCGTGGGTGCGTGATTAATGACACCAGGTGATCAGGAACGTGCGCTGCTCGAGCGCGTGTGGCTCGACGGTCAACTCGAGGAACACTTGGATGTCGTCTACACCGGATCCGGGGACGGCCGCGCCCTGCTCGGTCAACTGGGCCCGTCGCCGCTCACATACACGAAGCTCGCGCTGGCCCGGGCGGTCGGCCGGACGAGCCGCGCGGCCGGCCTCGGCGGTGGCACTGCCGCGCCCGGGCGCCTTCTGCTCAAGCTGGCGCCGCGTGCGATCGGAACGCTGGCCGAGCGCCTGCCCGACGGCGTCGTGCTCGTGAGCGCGACGAACGGGAAGACGACGGTGGCCCGCATGCTCGCCGGCATTCTGGAGGCCGATGGCCGCGCGGTCGCCCACAACCGCGCGGGCGCCAACACGAACTGGGGCATCGCCACCGCGCTCGCCGAGGGCGAGGGGGAAATCGGCGTTCTCGAGGTCGACGAAGCGTGGCTGCCGATTCTGTGCGCCCACATCGCGCCCCGGCTCGTCGTGCTCGGCAACCTCTCCCGAGACCGGCTCGACGGGTACGGGGAGCTCGAGCAACTCGTCACTCTGTGGCGGCGGATGGTGAGCGACGCGGCCGCGTGCGACGCGGTCGTCGTCTGTGGAGACGATCCGCTGCTGGCCGGACCTGGTGGCGTGCTGGACGCGGCACGGACACACGCGGTGACATTCGGCGTGGCCGATGCCGCGGCCGGTGCCCCCCGGCCGGAACATCCGCACGAGGCACATAGCTGTGCCGCGTGTGGCGAACCGCTCGACTATGCATGCGCGTTCGTCGGACACCTCGGCCACTACCGCTGCCCGCGCTGCGGTCGCTCTCGACCGGCGCCGCAGGTCGCGGCGGCACGGATCGACGAGTGCGGACTCGACGGGACGGACGTGGCGATCACGCTGCCGACCGGGGGTGTGATCGAGGCACACCTCCGGCAGCCGGGCCTGCACAACGTCTACAACGCACTCGCCGCGGTCGCCGCTGCGGTCACGCTCGGCGTCGGTCCCGACGCGATCGCCGCGGGGCTCGCAGGCGCTCGACCGCCGTTCGGCCGCGCCGAGCGGCTCACCGTCGGCGGTCGGGATGTCCACCTCTGCCTGGCGAAGAATCCCGCCGGAGTCAACGCGACGCTGCGTGTGCTGGAGGGGGATCGGCAGGCGCACCCGCTCCACCTATGGCTCGCGCTCAACGACGGTATCGCGGACGGGCGGGATGTGTCGTGGATCTGGGACTGTGACTTCGAGCGCCTGTGCGGGCGGGTCGCCGCCGTGACGTGCAGCGGCCGGCGCGCCAACGAGCTCGCGGTGCGCATCAAGTGCGCCGAATGGGGTTGTCACATCGAGGTCGAGAAGGATCTCGACGCGTCGTTTGCGCTCGCGCTGCGTGCCGCGCCCGACGTGCTCGTCGCGCTGCCGACGTACTCCGCGCTGCTCGGTCTGCGGCCGGTGCTCAACCGCCGCGGAGTGACGGTCACCGACTGGGGTACGACGGCGCACGCCGCGCGCTGAAACTCGGGTCGCGGAGCAAGTCGCGGACGACGACGCGATCGTCGAACGGTGTTGGCTCACCGCGGGGATCGGTTCGCATGTGTGTGAGCGCGCCCCGGCCGGGAATGACGACAACATCGTCGGGCGTCGCCAGAGCGAGGCCGCGCGCGAACGCGCGACGCCGGTTGAGGATGACCTCGACAGCCTCGGCGGCCGCCGTGCGGGCCCCGGCGAGCATGCTCGCGAGGGCCGGGATCGGCGGGTTGGCGCGGAACCCGGACGTGGTGAGGATGAGATGGTCCGACAGTGCGGCGGACACTCGCCCCATCTGTTCCATCGCGGTCCCGGGGCGGCTCCCGAGCCCGAACACGACAATCAGGCGACCGGCGCGGGACATTCCGGCGCGCACGGTGACGAGGAACTGCTCGATCGCGTCGGGCGTATGCGCGAAGTCGACGATCACGTCGTAGTGCTGGTCCTCGTCGATCTGCTCGAACCGGCCCGGAGTTCCGGGATAGCCACACAACGCCGGTACCGAGACCGAGCGGGCGGCTCCGAGCAGATCCGAGAGCGCCAGACCCGCGGCGAGGTTGCGGGCGTTGTAGGCGCCCGGGAGATGAGAAAGGAGCGTCAGCTCGCCGGTCGGCGTCGCGATCGTCGCCGCGCCGCCCCGAAGATCCCACTCCGCGCCCGTGACCCGATAGTCCGCGGCGCACGACGAGCCGACGCGCGTCACGGCGCCGCCACGCAGCTCGACGTCTGCGGCGAGCTGGGCACCGAACGGCGTGTCAATGTCGATGACCGCGCTCGGTACGGAGCGCTCCCCATCGATGAACAGCCGGCGCTTGATCTCCCCGTAACGCGTGATCGTCCCGTGGCGGCCGAGATGCTCGGGGGTGAGGTTGGTGAACACGGCGATCTCCGGACACACGCTCACGCAGCCTTCCAGCTGGTAGCTCGAGGTCTCACACACGATCCAGTCAGCCGGACGCATCGCGGCGGTCGACAGCGGCTCGCCGAACTCGGTATTGCCGGCGAGCCGAGCATGGTGGCCGGCCGCTTCGAGCACCGCGTGGGCGAGCCCGCAGACGGTCGACTTGCCGTTCGTGCCGGTGACGGCGAGCACCGGCGTTCGCGTCAGCCGCCACCCGAGCTCGAGCTCGTCGATGACGAGCAGGTGTCTGCCGGCGGCGCGATCGATGACCTGACTCGAGAACGAAATCCCGGGGCTCTTCACGACGGTGCGGGCAAACCCGACGTCACGCCGGCTTGCTCGCGTCGCGAGCGTCGTGCGGATCCCGTCCGCCTCGAGCCGACGGCGCACGCGGTGCATCCCGCCGCTCGTGTCGGCATCCCAGGCCCGAACGAGGTCGGGGCCGAAGTGCTCGGCGAGCACACGGACCGCCGCCTGTCCGGCACGGCCGAGCCCCGCCACCAGGAACGGCGGCTCGGGTAGCGGCGCGCGCGGCGCCAGTGGGAGAACGGCGAGTGCTGCCTCAGACCACGCCCCTGGTCTGCTCATCCGCGCATCATCGCAACCTTGACTGCGGAATCCCAGATACTGGGCCCGTGCGCATCGTCCTCAGCTTCGAGAATCTTATCGGCTTCGGCGGTAGCGAGACCTACAACCTCACGTTGGCCCGGGAGCTCGAGCGGCTCGGTCACGACGCCGCCATCTACTCGCCGAACCACGGAGAGATGGCCGAATACGCCCGCGCGCAGGGTGTCCGCGTCCTCGCCCCACGCCAGCTACCGGTGACGTGTGATGTCGTCGTCGCGTCGGACGCCGCCACGTGCCACGAACTCGCCGGGCGCTATCCCGACGCGATCATGCTCATGGTCGCGCACTCCGCCGACCACGTGCTGCAGGCGCCCCCACAGCTGTCGGATCAGTGTGACGCGGTGATCGTGCTCAATGACCGGGTAGGCCGTGCGGTCGAGGCCCGGGCTTGGCACGCACCGATGCTGCGGCTCCGTCAGCCGCTTGCGCTCGATCGGTATGCGAACGTCGGCCCCTGCCGACCGCGGGCGCAGTCGGCGCTCGTCAGCACGAACTACGTCGACGGCCCGCGCGCGCACGTGATCGAGGCGGCGTGCCGCGCGAACGGGCTGCGGGTGACCTGGATCGGCGCGACAACGCAGTCAACGCCGACGCCCGAGGTGGCGGTGGGCGACGCCGATCTCGTCATCGGCCTCGGCCGCAGCGCGCTCGAGGCGATGGCGGCCGGCCGGGCCGCCTACGTGTACGGCGTCGTCGGCGGTGACGGTTGGGTGAGGCCGGAGCGCTACGGCGCGATGGAGTCGGACGGGTTCGCGGGAACCGCCTTCCCCGACGTGCAGATCGACGTCGAGCGGATGACCGCCGAACTCGCAGAATGGACCGAGACGATGGGCGAGTACAACCGGGACCTCTCCTCGGCCCATCACAGCGTCCGCGAGCACGCGATCGCGCTGGTTGGCTTCGTCCGTGACCTCTCCCCGGCCGCCGCGCCGACGGCCGTGAGTCCGAGCGACGAGCTGGCGCGGCTCATTCGTCTGCACTGGCGGACCGAGCGGCGGGCGATCGAGTACGAGCGCGAGACGTCACGGCTGCGAGCAGAGCTCGCCGACCGCGACGAACGGGTCGGAGCGCTCCACGAGCAGCTCGTCGCGAGGCAGGCGGAGTACGACGGCCTGCGCGCCACGCGGCGCTACCGGCTCGCCACGCGACTCGCCGCGCCACTCGACCGGTGGCGGAACGGGGGCGGTCACTGAGACGCGTCGCGCAGACCGCCGATGCCGAGCGAGCCGTCGCTCGGGGCGGACGAGATCTCCTCGTCCGGGGCGGTCGCTGAGGCGGCGTCGGCCTCGGCTGGGCCGAGGTCCTCGAGCAGGTCAGCCGACGGGATGAAGAACAGGCTGCCGGTGATCGCGGTGGAGAAGTCGAGGATGCGGTCCGTGTTGCCCGGCGGATCACCGATGAACATGTTCGTGAGCATCTGCTCGATCAGCTCCGAGGTCCGCGCGTAGGCGATGTAATACGTGCCGAACTCCTCCGCGCCGACGCGTCCGAACGGCATGTTGAAGCGCATGATCTGGCGCTCCTCGCCGTCCGGGCCGGTGACGACGTTGAGCGCGAGGTGGGAGTTCGGCGGTTTGAGCTCGTCCGGCAGCTCGATGTCGGCGAGCTTCGTCCGCCCGACGATCAGTTCCTGCTCCTCGGTCGAGAGAGCGTCCCAGGCGCGGAGATCGTGGACGTACTTCTGGACCATCACGTAGCTGCCGCCGGCGAACGCCGGCTCCTCGTCCCCGATCACCACGGCGTCGCTCGCCGCCGCCCCCTCCGGGTTCTCGGTGCCATCGACGAATCCGAGCATGTCGCGTTCGTCGAACGAGCGGAACCCGTGCACCTCGTCGACGACCTCGGCATGGCCGCGCAGGCGTTCGGTCAGTCGCTGGGCGAGCTCGAAGCACAGATCGAACCGGTGCGCGCGGATATGGAAGAGGAGGTCGCCGGGTGTCGCCGGGGCATGATGACGGTCTCCCTGCAGCTCCCGGAATGGGTGCAGCCCGCTCGCTCGCGGTGCATCGGTGAGCCGGTCCCACAGCTCGGCCCCGACGCCGACAACGCACGTCAGTTCGGCCTCTGGAACGCGGAAGCCGACCGAGCGCTTGAGGCCGGACACGTCGGCGAGGAAGTCGGCGATCTCGTTCTCCGAGCCCGGTGTTGCGGTGAGCACGAGGAAGATCGCCGCCTCGGTGGGGATGCTGAGAATCGGCTGCGGCTCGGCGCTGGGCACCCGATCAGTATGGCGACCGGTGTCCCGTGGGGGGTGCCTTTCCGATGAGAGCGTCGACGAGCGCGAGCGTGTTCGATGGATGGACGTTGGCGTCGAGCTCACCGTGGAGCAGAAGCACCGGGCGCTCGAGTCGATGCGCTTGCTCGACATTGCTCGCCGGCGCGTAATCGACGTTTCGGTCCGTAGCCCTGGTACTTCTCAGCCCAGTAGGCGATGTAGCGGCGCAGGTCGTGGTCGCCTGACCCGGCGGCCGCCGCGTGGAACACGTCCGGGGCTCGATCACCCCGCGCGCCGCCGCCGCGGCACCACCGGAATGACCACTGATGCCGACTCGCCCGAGGTCCATCCAGGGTCGCTCGGCGGCGAGGGCGCGGATCGCAGCGATGTGGTCGTCGAGCGCGTACTCGTGCGGACGGCCGGTGCTCGCGTCACGGAACGCGCGGCTGCGCAGCGGCGAGCCGCGGCCGTCGACCGTGAGCACGACAAACCCAAGCTCGGCAAGTGCCGGGGCGGACCACTGGCCTGGCCACGCGTTGGGGCCGAGAGCTGTCGACGGCGAACGCGATCCGCGAGCGCGGGACGTTCGGGCACGAGTAGACGCTGTCGATCACCGGATAGGACTCGTCGGGGTCGAAATCGGACGGGACGTACAGCGCGCCGAGATCGAATTGCCCGTCCGGCGAGCGGAGGATTCCGGGTGGTGGTGCGGGCGTGGCCGGCAGGGGGCCGGGCCGGGTCTCGATGCGGCCGCTTCCCGCGTCGACCGACACCGTCGCCGAGCAATCCGGGAGCTGTCGCTCGTAGGTCAGGCCGTCGCGGGTCCAGCGCGGTGTGATCGTCACGTTGCGCACCCGCTCGCGCACCTCCACTCGCACAGCGCTGCGGCGCGGGCGTAGCGCTCCGGCGCGAGTCGCGGGATCGACTGCGCGTTCGGGATCACGCGGCCATCATGTCAGCGGCGGGCGTGTATGTTCGCCCTGGCGGCGCCCGGTGCGGAACACAAGGAGACACGAGTGATGTCGGATGTGACTGACCCTGCCCTGCTCGAGTACATCCACGGGATCAACGAGCGACTCCGTGCGCTCGAAGCCCACGCCGAGCGCGTCGGGCGACAGCTCGGCGTGCCGTTTGGCGATCTCACGATGACGTCGGGGGGCGTGCCCGAGGACGTCATCGCGCTTGCGCGGGCGGGCAACAAGATCGAGGCGATCAAGCGATATCGCGCGCTGACCGGGGTCGGACTGCGGGAAGCGAAGGACGCAATCGACGGGATCTGAGGGTGGGTTCTACACCGCGCGAGAGGCGCCCCCGTCGACGAGCAGCGTCGTGCCCGTGATGTAGGCGGCCGGCTCCGAGCACAGGAACGCCGCCGCCGCGGCGAACTCCTCGACGGTACCGAGCCGGCCCGCCGGGATCTGGGCGACCCGCTCCGGGCCGTCGGCGCCGAGCTCCCGCGCGCGATCGGTCGCGATCACGCCCGGCAGCACCGTGTTGACCGTCACGCCGTCGACCGCGACCTGTGAGGCGAACGTCTTCATCGCGGCGAGCAGCCCGCTGCGGTGCGCGGCAGAGAGGACGAGCACACGGTTGGGCTCGCGCACCACGCTCGAGGAGAGGGACAGGATGCGCCCCCACTGCCGCTCGCGCATGCTCGGGAGCGCCGCCTCGATCAGCGCGACGGCGCCGAGCACGAGCAGCTCATAGGCGGCACGCCACTGCTCCGCGGTGAAACTGAGCGCATCGGCCGACGCCGGCGGGCCACCGCTGTTGGCGATGAGGATGTCGATCGGCCCGAGCTGCTCGCTGACCTGACGGACAAGCTCGGGAGCGTGGTCGACATCTGCGGCGTCGTGGACGAACGCGTGCGCTCCGATGGCGCCGGCCGCCCTGTCGATCTGCTCGCGTGAGCGGGAGCTGACCGCGACGGTCGCCCCTTCCCGCACGAGTGCCTCCGCGATGCCGAAGCCGAGGCCCTTCGACGCCCCCGTGACGAGCGCGACGCGGCCGGTGATCGCGAGGTCCATGGCTACCCCTTCAAGTACGGACGCAGGAGCGACATGTCCGCCGGCCCGAGCCGCTCACTGGCAGATGCCGCCTGATGCCAGAACGGGTACGGCAGCGGTGGCCGGCTTACCTGTTCGAGCCGGGCGTGCTCCTCGGCACTCAGCTCAAGGTCGGCGGCAGCGAGGTTGTCTGTGAGCTGCTCGTCGGTCCGGGCGCCGACGATCACGGTGCTCACGCCCGGCCGCGCGAGCAGCCACGCCAGGGCCACCTGTGCCGGTGAAGCGCTGTGTGCCTCGGCGATGTCGATCAGCACGTCGATCGTGTCGTAGAGCCGATCCTCGTCGTAGATGGGCGGCTCACTCCACTCGCTGGCGTGGCGGGCGCCCTCCGGCGGGTCCTGGCCGCGCCGGTACTTGCCGGACAGGAGACCACCGGCGAGCGGGCTCCAGATGAGCAGTCCGAGGCCCTGATCGATCGCTGAGGGCACGATCTCGAGCTCCACCGAGCGCTCCTGGAGCGACAGGTAGACCTGCTGGCTGACGAACGCCGGCAATCCGGTGCGGTGCGCGATGCCGAGCGCCTTCATCACCTGCCAGCCGCCGAAGTTGGAGCTTCCGACGTAACGGACCTTGCCGCTCTGAAGCAGGTGGTCGAGCGCCGCAAGCGTCTCCTCGAGCGGTGTCTGCCCGTCCCACTCGTGCACCTGATAGAGGTCGATGTAATCGGTCCTCAGGCGACGGAGGCTGGCCTCGCAGGCGCGGATCAGGTGGTGGCGGGAGAGCCCGGCGTCGTTCGGACCCGGTCCCATCGGAAAGCGCGCCTTCGTGGCGATCAGGAGCTCATCACGGCGCGCGGGAGTCAGCGCCTCGCCGACGATCTCCTCGGCCAGGCCGTTCGAGTAGATGTCTGCGGTGTCGATGACGTTGACGCCCGCGTCGACCGCGATGTCGATGTGCCGCCGCGCCGCCTCGAGGTCGGTTGCCCCGACGCTCCGGAACTGGCCCTTCCCGCCGAACGTCATCGTGCCGAGCGTCAGTGCTGAAACGCGCAGGCCGCTGCAGCCAAGCTGGCGATAGTCCATCTGATTCCTCCGTGTCGTGGGGCGGTTTCGAGCTTATCGACGGGGTTTTACCCGCCCCTGGTGACCCGCGACCGGCTTCATGGGCTCATCGCCCGCGCGAACGCATACGGCGATTGCGCCACGCCGGAGCAACTCTCCCGGGGCCGTCGCCGTGAGGCGGGGGCACGGCCGGTCACGTCCGAGCGACCGCGCCGCCGAACGAGATGACGGCCTGACCACCCCGGTGCTCGAATGCCGCGACGCGGGCGTGGCGGTAGGCGTGCGGCCCGCTGACGGCGAGCGTCGGATCGCCGCCCCACCGCGGCGCGCAGCGAATCCGGCGGACGCGGTAATGAAGCCGAGCGAGATCTGCGTCGCGCCCGCGGTGCGGTGGAGCGCCACGACGTCAGGCGCCGGGTCCCCGCGAGAGTCGTCCCCCTCGTCTCATCGCACGCTGGAGCGTACCGGTAGGGTCGCTGTCATGAGCGTCCTTCCTAAGTCCGCGCGCGCGGTCCTCGAGTCCGCCGCCCTCGCGCATCTCGTCACGATCGAAACCGATGGGTCGCCGCAGGTGTCGATCGTCTGGGTCGGTATCGATGGCGACGAGATCGTCGCCGCCCACCTCCCTGAGCACCGCAAGGTCCGCAACATCCGCCGCGACCCACGGGTCGCGCTGTCGATCGAGACGTCGAACCGCAATCAGATCGGGCTCAACGAGTACCTCGTGATCCACGGCCATGCGCGCATCACCGAGGGTGGGGCCCCCGAGCTGCTGCAGAAGCTCGCGCACACCTACCTCGGACCTGATGTGAAGTTCCCGCCGATGGACGACCCGCCGCCGGGCTACATCACGCACATCGCCGTCGACCGGATCGGCGGGGTCGGGCCGTGGGCACGGTGAGCGACCGCGCTACTCGTGCCGCAACGCCCAGTCGTAGGGCACGTCTGCGCTGAAGGGGTCGAGGCGCTCGACCGCGGCCGGGTCATGCGGTTCGGTCGCGCAGTTGGCGACGAGCGCCGACTTCTCGCCGACACCCTTGAAGCCGTTCCACACCATGGCCGGCACGGTGACGCGGACGTAGTTGAGTTCGCCGACGAAGAGCTCATCGAGCGCGCCACGCGTCGGCGAGTCGGGGCGATCGTCATAGCAGACGAGCTTCACTGCGCCGACCGGAACGGCGTAATTCAGGGTCATCCGGCGATGGCGGTGCCAGCCCTTGATCGCGCCCGGGTAGACGAGTGAGAAGTAGATCTCGCCGAACCGCTCAAAGCCCGGCTCGTCGGCGCGGAGCATGTGAAACACAGCGCCACGCTCATCCGGGATCCGGCGCAGCGGCGTGACGGTGAGGCCGTCGATGGCGGTCATCTCGGCAGCTCGCCGCGCTTGTCGCGGCAGAACCGCACCGTGTCGCGGATCGCGTCCTCGAGCGATCCGGCACCGCCGGCCGGGGGAACGAGCCGATCGAGGGCGGCCGATGACACGACGGTCGGCGCGATGGCCCGGTCGTCGTTGCTCGGGATGGTGAGCGGGATCTCGGTGTCGGTCATCTGTTGGTAGGTGTTGCGTAGCCGTTCGGCCATCGCACGGACCCTGGTCGGCGTCCCGGTCGACAGGTTGTAAGTCCCGGGTGGGAGGAACGGTGAGCCGTTGCGAGCGGCGCGGGACGCGTGCCGCAGCACATCGACGACGCGCCCGGCCCGGATGAAGTCACGCCACTGCACGCCGGAGGTGCGCAGCGTCATCGTGCCGGTGAGCACCGCCTGTCGGCAGAGGTCGTTGGTGAGGAGCGACCACCGATCGACGCGGCAGTCGACCGGAGGTCCAACGGCGTTCGCCATGCGCAGGATGACGAGGTCGAAACTGTCGTCCGCCGCGGCCGCGGCGGCGCGCTCGCTCTCCAGTCGCGCCGTCGCATACGCGTCCCGCGGGGCGGCCGGCGTGGCCTCGGTGAGGGTCACACCCGGACGGATGTGGTCGCCGTAGACGAGCCAGGTCGACACGTAGACGAGCCGCGTGACACCCGCAGCACGGCACGCCTGCGCGACGCGATCGGTCGCCGCCAGGCTCGCCGCGCGGGCACGCTCGGGGTCCTGCGCCGTTCGCCATTCGTTGACCCCGGCGAGATGGACGACGACGTCGACACCGTCGAGTGCCGACGCGAGCGAGGGGCGCTGCGCGTCATCGGTGATGTCGCAGACACGGGTCTCGCCGCGGACCCATGGCGCCGGCCGGCGGGTCACCGCCCGGACGGCGACGTCGTCGTCGAGGAGCGCGTTGACGAGGCGGGAGCCGACATAGCCGGCGGCCCCCGTGACGAGGATGCGACCCACGACGGCGAACGCTACGGCTCGCGCAGGACATACCCCACGCCGTGAACGGCCTGGATCAATCGCGGCTCGCCACCGGCCTCGAGCTTGCGGCGCAGGTAGCCGACGTAGACGCGCAGCGCGTTGCCCGAGAACGCGTAGTCATGGCCCCAGACCCGGTCGTAGATGACCTCGTTGGGGAGCACGCGCCGCGGGTTGAGCTTGAACATTTCGAGCAGCTGGTACTCGGTCCGCGTCAGTTCGGCGGTGCGCTCCCCGATCTGCGCGCCGTGCGCGTCGGCGTCGAGCGTGAGGTCGCCGAAGCGCAGCGATCGCCCCTGGACCGCGTCCGCCTGGCGGCGCATGATCGCGCGCAGTCGGGCCCGGAGCTCACGGAGGTCGTACGGCTTGGCCAGGTAGTCGTCGGCGCCCGCCTCGAGTCCGGCGACACGGTCCTCGACCGCATCACGCGCGGTCAGCATCAGGATCGGGGTGCGGTTGCCCGCACTCCGCAGGCGGCGGCAGACGCCGAGCCCGTCGACGCGCGGGAGGTTGAGGTCAAGCACGAGCGCGTCCGGCACGGCGGTCTCGGCCTGCAGCAAGCCGTCCTCGCCGTCCGCGGCGAGCAGGACCTCGTAGCCCGCATCCGTCAGCCCGCGTCGCAGCGCGGCGCGAACCGCGTCATCGTCTTCGATCACCAGGATTCGCATCGCTGTGCCTTCCGGTCTGATCTGAGCTTTCCGCGTCCGCTTGAGAGGCGCGTGCGAGCGGCGTAAGTCCGCGCTAAGCCCGTGCGGAGGGCCGGCGGTAGCATCAGCCGGGCGCGGGCGGTTAGCTCAGTTGGCTAGAGCACCTGCCTTACAAGCAGGGGGTCACTGGTTCGAGTCCAGTACCGCCCACTCACTTTGAGCCTGCACAGGGGGCTTTTCAGAGCGCCCGGCAGCGAGTCACGGCGCCGGTATGGTCATCGGGCAACGGTCGCGGGCAACCATCCGTCGATTGAAGTTGTCCCTGCCGACATCGATGGGCCGGGGAGGCGCGGCACCGGGGGAGGCCCACACTTGTGCGGTAACCCTGTCAAGGAGGCAGCGCGCAGGTGGATCTCGTGAGCATCGGAAGTTCGCCAGACATTCGCGGCTCTCGCTTAAGGCGCTCCGGCTCTATGACGAGCTCGGTCTGCTAGAGCCGGCGCGTGTCGATGATGACTCCGGGTACCGCTACTGCTCGGCCTCACAGCTCGACCGCGCTTGGCTGATCGCGGCCCTGCGGCAACCGCAGATCCCGCTCGCGAGATCAAGTTGCTCGTCTCCCTCGAGCCGGATACCGCCGCCGAGCGGATCGGCGCGCACGGGACCGCGATCGAGACCCAGCACGCCGCTCGCCGTGACCTCGCCTGCTACCTCATCGACCATCTGCAAGGAATGAGGCATGCCATGTATGAAGTCGCCACACGCGACTTCCCCGCCCGAAGCGTTCTGTCGGTCAAACGAAGCGTCGAGGGAATTCACGCAGCATGGGCGTTCGGCAAAGAGTTCATCTCGATCCTGCGCACCCACCACCCACCCGAGGATGGATGGACGCGCGGGAGCCGTCGACTGCATCTGGTGGGGCGAGGTCAGCGACGACAGCGACGGCCCCCTGGAGTGGTGCCGCACGCTCAGCGTGGTCCTCGTCCACTCAGAAGTGTCGTCATGGCTGGGCGGTGTCATGAACAGCACGTCTGTGCGGTCGGAGAAGCGTCTCACCGATGGTCGCGGCGATGATCATCCCACCCAGCACGCCGAATTGCGCGGGAATGTGGGTGGCGGCGTAGACGGCCAATGCCGCGAGCGATGCGAGGCACGCGATCGCACCGGCGAACGCAGCGATCCTCGTGGCTGGCGGGGTCTCGCGCCCAAGGCGCGCGTTGGCGATGTTGACGGCGGCAAAGATGATCAGGAACCCGGCCGAGCCCATCAGGCTGATGCCCTCGATGTTGATGGTGTTGACGATCACGAGCGCGCCGAGCGTGGTTGCGAGCAAGCCACCGATCGGCCGGCTCCAGACTGGTCGCCCGAGTGCTTCGGGGAGCTCACCGTCGTGGGCCATCACGTAGGTGAATTTGGCCGAGCCGTAGAGCGTGGCATTGATCGCGCTCCCGGTGGAGACCACGGCCGCGACCGCGATCAGCTTGAACCCCGCCGAGCCCAGGAAAGGGCGGGCGGCGGCGGCAAGCGCGTAATCGCGCTCGGTCCCGATCGCCTTGGGGGACAGGTTCCCCACGGCAACGAACGCCACCAGCACATACAGGCAGATCACGCTCCCGATCGCGATCGCGTAGGCCCGCGGCAACGTTCGTTTCGGCTCGCGCGCGTCTTCTGAGGCATTTGCGATCAGCTCGAATCCCTCATAAGCCAGGAAGATCAGTGTCCCGGCGTACACGATCGCGGAGATCGAGGGGAACGCCGACGGTGACACGCGAGCGGTATCGACGAACGCCAGCCCCCCGAGACTAAAGAGGAGCAGGATCGCCAGTTTGAAGTACACCAGGACCATTTCGGCCCGGCCGACCAGCCGGGCGCCGGCCATGTTCAACGCGGCGAAGCACAGAATCACGGCGCTCGCCAGAATCCGCCGCCACGCGCCGTGCGGGTCAAGCCCCAGCAGTGCGGCCATATAGGAGCCGAACGCGACCGCATAGAGCCCGAGCATTACGAAGTAGCTCAGCCACAGCAGCAGGTTCAGCGGCCCGGCGACCCCGGTCCCAAAGGCCCGATCCAGAAACACCGCGGTACCGCCGCGGCTGCGGACGGTCACTGACAGACGCGCGTAGGACAAACCTGTTAGCGCGGCAACAACGCCGCCGACCACGAACGAAACGTACGCGCCGGCTCCGGCAAGCTGCACGGTTAGGCCGAGGACCGAGAAGATGCCACCACCGACCATCCCACCGATCCCGATTGCGACCAACGCCGAGAGCCCCAATCCGCCCGCCTCGTGCCGCTCGCCTGCGACCCGCGAGTTCTTCCTGTGGCGAAGTGACATCGCAGGCAGGCTAGACCCGAAGCCGTGTGTCCGCTTCGGCAGGACGGACCGCCCCAACACGCGCAGTGTGCGACGAGGCTGATCCGGGACCTGACTGCTGCGCTGAGCAAAGCCGAAGAGCAAACGTGCTCTGACCCACGCGAGCTGAGCTATCGGACGAGTGTGCCGAGGCTCGTCGCGAGGTTACGACTGTGGGTGCTCGGCCCTCAGCGTGCTGACCGCTTGATCGACGGTCGGGAAAAGGTGATCATCTCCGATTCGTGACGACAGTTCCGTGTGCGCAAGGTTGTTACGAAGCCGCTGACCGGCTCTCGCGACCGCGAATGTGATCTGCCTGTCATCGAGTTCGTCAAGCACGTTGCTCAGAGCCTTCGAGCCGGTGTAGTCGATGTCGGTCATCCCGATGGCGTCGAGCACCACCAGCCTCACAAGTCCATTCGCGCGCGCGATCGCGTCATGCATCTGGGTGCGGAACTGGGCAGCATTGGCATACCAGAGCGGGGTTGCGAACAGCACCACCACGACGCCTGGTACCTGTGCGGTCGGTTCGACGCGCGAGAGCGGCGCCCAGCTGGTGGTTCTGGGGATACGGCCCAACTGGTGCAAGTGGGCGCGGGCGCTGAGGCGCGCACGGTCGAGGATCGCCAGCCCCACGGCGGCCGCGATTCCCGGTTCGACCCCGACGAGCGCGATCGTGAGCAGCGTAACGAGCGCGAGGCCGAACTCGAAGAGATCGAATCTGCGGATCGCGATCAGCTCCGAGAGATGGAAGATGCGGCTTGCGACGTATATCAGGACCCCCGCGAGGGTCGCCACTGGCAGATCCTCCAGCAGGCCCGTAGCCGGGATCAGCGCGATGATCCCGGTCGCGGCGGTGAGACCGGCCAGCTGCGTGCGGCCCGATGCCGCCGCGACCGCGGCCGTGCGAGGGGGGCTGGCGTTCACGGGAAACGCCCCCGCGAGCCCCGCGAGGACGCTGCCGGCGCCGACGCCGAGGAAGTCGCGGCCGACGTTGACCTCGTAACGCGCGTCATCACCGAACGCCCGCGTCGTCGCGGCCGACTGGGTGACGACCACGAGTGCGACGAGTCCGGCGATCGGGACGATCTCGCCGAGCGTCGAGAGCGAGAGTCCGTGCAGACCAAAGCGCGGCGTGCCGTGAGCGATCGTTCCGAGGACCGCGACGCCCTGACCCTGAAGGTCGAACGCGGCCACGAGCAGCGTCGAGACGGCGAGCCCGATCAGCGCGCCGGGCAGCCTGCGATCGATCCGTTCGCAGGCAAGCATGATCGCGAACACGCCGGCGCCGATCGCGAGCGACCAACCGTTGGTCTCATCTAGGTGGCGGAGCGTGGAGCCGACGCGATGCAGCGTGCTGCCGCCGGGCGGCGGCAGTCCCAACAGGTCCGGCAACTGGTGGACGACAATGATCACGGCCACGCCCGCCAGGAAGCCGGTGATGATCGGCCTGGAGAGAAACTCCGCGACCCATGCCAGGCGCATCAGCCAGACGATGATCACCAGCACGCCGACCGCCACCGACAAGATCCCGACGAGCTCCACGTATCGGCTCGAGCCGCTTGCCGCCATGTGTGCGATGCCGAGCGCGAACAACGGCGCGATCGTCGAGTCCGCGCCAACCGACACCTGCGGGCTTGATCCCAATAGCGCAAACGTCACCGTTCCAGCGATAAACGCGTAATAGCCCGTGATCGGCGGCATCCCCGCGAGCCGCGAGGTCGCCAGCTGCTCGGGCACCGCGATCGCCAACAGCGTCAATCCGGCGACCAAGTCAAAGGCCAGCCATGACCGCTGGTATCCGTGCAGCGAAAGAAACATTGAACGCGCGATCCAAATGCGCCGCCGCGACCCTTGCGAGCGAGTCGAGCTGCTTCCCCGTTGAATCATCAGAGGATGATCCCTGCCGCTGCAAACCTCACGAGCGTCGCACGTTCGTTAGGTCGCTCGCGGGCGGAGTGACGGCCTGCACGGGCGCCGCCCTTGCGAGGGGCGGACGGACTCGCTTTCAGCATGCCCGGCGACCGACTCAGTCGTTTGAACGAGGACGAGACGCGCGCGCTGGAAGAAACGAACTACGGCTAAGTACAGACGATCGAAGGGACCACGATGCGCGCGCCTCAGTGCGATGCGGAGGTGAGTACTGCCCGCGTCGCTGTCTCACCGCCCGCCGGAGGCTCACATGGGCGTGGAAAAGCAGCGCCTGACCAGTCGTCGCGCTGACCGGCCAGCCCCGCATCCGCGATCGCACGGGCATCCTGCTGCCGGCGCCGAGAGTCGCGTCTCCGGCGGACGATCGCTTCCACCCGCCACCCCGCGTCAGGCCGCTCGATCGGATTGGCGGGGCGCAGGAGTGCTCAGCCGACGAACGGGACGGACGAGCGCTCGGGTTTGAAGGCGATCGTGATCGTTGCTGGACCCTGTCCGTGAACCGCGCTGAGGGCCTCGTCCGGCCGGTCTACAGGGTCGACGGCCGCGGCGGTTCGCGAGACGCACCAGCGATTGAAACGTTCCTCCCGGTGAGTGGATGCTTTCCCGGTTCAGCGGAGTCGCACGAACATGAAGAACCTCACGGGGAACGGCAACCTGCCCGCAGCCTCCGACACCCGGCGGTAAACGGGCAGAACGAGGCCACGAGGATGGCACGGTTTCCAAATGGTTTCGATGCCGGCCCGCGGACAACAGTTGCCGAACCGGCCCGAACCCCGCAACCCCCGCTAATAAAGACAACCCGCCAGAGCCCTCTGACGGACTCGAACCGTCGACTCCTTCCGTGCCATGGAAGGTCGAGGGCGTCACGGCTGTTCACCAACGCTCCGATCGGGCATGAATGTGGACGGAATGTGGACGGAAGCCGCCGCCCTTCCCTCCCGGCGATCTCACGGATCGAGCAGACGAGCGGGCTGCCGTCCGCGCCGCCGGCCAGAAGGCGAGCGCAGCGCGCCCGACTGACGTGACCGTCGAAGCTCAGCAGAGTTCGAGCGAGCCACCGGCGCGCATGAGCGCAACGGGCCGTCAGCGTATAGCGGCCCTAGTTCGTGAAGCAATAATCGAGGAGCGGGGCGAACTCGCCGAACTGTGCGGGGAACTCCGCGCCCCCTAACGCGGTAACGGCGATGCGCGCGGCAGCCTGGCGCCCTCGTATCCGCGCATAGGGGGTCTCAGCTGCGCAACGAGCGGAGACTTGCAGTCGGAATTTGCGGGGCTCTGCTCACGACGCCCGCCGCGGACGCCCACCAATCCCACCGCCGCGCTCGCGCTGTGGGCGCTGAGCTCGCGGCTGGGCCGCTGGTTGCCGTTTCAGAGCGCGCTGGCCGCGAGCGCGGCGCAGCGGGCCTGGTCGAGGGGCTGGCCGGCGTCGGCGAAGCATTCGGCGGCGGCGCGGAAGTGCGATGCGGCCGCGACTGGGTCCCCGACGGAGTGTGCTTGGTGTCCGTTGACCTCGTCCAGCGCCGCGTTCCAGGCCGGCAGTCGCATTATTACGCTTGCCAGCAGTTCCGATTCCTTCGCCCACCGGGTGGTGCGATCGAGGTCTCGGGCTCGGGCGGCTGCGATCGCTGCGGGCACGGCCAGCGTGATCCGACAGCCGGGGCAGGTCTCGGCCGGTCCCCGGACCGCCGCCTCGGCTTCTTCGACCGCGGCGAGTGCGGCCTGCGGATCGGGTGCGGCGAGGATTCTCGTTCCGTAGACGCGGTCGAACAGGTGAAAGCCGGCGTCGGATTCGCGAGCGACGGCCAGCGCGTCGTCCAGCAGCGCCGCGGCTTCGATCGGGCGACCGCGGTAGACGGCGACCTCTGCTCGGCGCTCAAGCGACAGCGATTCGCCGGTCGCAGCCCCGATCCGCCGGTGCAGCCGAGCGCCTTCCGCCAGGTCGTCGTCGGCTTCGTCGAGCCGCCCGGATAGCAGCTTCGCCTCGCCGCGCAGCGTGATGGCGAAGGCATGCCCGCGCGCCGCGTGCAGCCGCTTGGCCTCGGCGGCGAGCGCGTCGGCCCACGCGATGACGTCCGGGTAGGGCGCCGCCCCGTACAGCAGCCTCTGCGTGATGCAAAGCTGGCCGTCGAACACGCTCAGGGCCAGATCGGGGAGCGTTGATGTGTCGCTGAGGTCTACCTCAAGGCTGTGCCGGAGCTGGCCGCGGGCGTGGGCGGCGGCCGCCTGGGCCCAGGAGGCGACCAGCACGCTGCCCGGGTCGCCCGATCTGAGCGCCAGGCGGCGGCTTTCGGCCGCCTTCGCGCCGCCCAACTCGGGATCGCTGAAGCCGAGCGCGGCGGCGGCGGCCAGGGTGAGCGCCTGGGCGAGACGCCCTTCGAGGGTGGTGGGTTCGACGCCCTCCAGCGTCTCTAACGCCCCGGGAGGATCGCCCCCTTTGAGCTGCGCCAGCGCCTGCTTGGCTCGCAGCTCGTGCGCTTCGGGCTGGCGGGCGACGTGCGCTGCGGCGGCATAGGCGGCAGGCGCGCCGACGTCTCCGAGCGCATCGAGCGCTTCCCCGCGCAGGCGGAGCGCGTCGACGTGGCCTGGTTGCCGCTCCAGGACGGCCGCGAGGTGGCCAACCGCGTCGGCGAACGCGCCAAGCCTGATCGCCTCCCGAGCTGCGGCGATGAGCCAGTCGCGGGCCTCGGTCGGGCGCTCACCGTCGAGCCAGTGACGAGCGATCAGACCGGGAGGCGCACCGGCGTCCGTGAGCCGGCGGGCCGCGTCGCGATGTACGGCAATCCTCTCGTGGGGCGCGACGCGCTCGGCGAGGGCCTGTCGAACGAGCTCGTGGCGGAACTTGTAGCGGGCTCCGGAGACGACCAGGACTCCTGCGCGGACTGCCGCGTCGAGCAGCGCGAATGCCTCGGCCTCCGAGGAGCCGGTGAGCGCGATGACCGACGTTGCGTCGAGGTCGTGGCCGACCAGCGCGAGTCGCGTTAGCATCGCCGCCGCGCCTTCGTTCAGGTCCACGAACCGCGAGTTGACCGCCTCCGCGAGCGTGGCCGGGATCGGAATCGGCTGGTCGGCGCCGGCGGCGCGGGCCAGCTCGAGCGTGAAGAAGGGGTTGCCCTGCCCGAGCTCCAGGATCCGGTCGATGGCCGAGGGATCCGGCGTGCTGGACGCAGCAGCCAGGACCAGCGCGATCACGTCATCGCGATGGAGTGGGCTGAGGTCGATCTCGACCGCCCGGCCGGCGCGCGCGAGCCGCGCCACGCCCTCGCGGAGGATCACCGGCGCCGCCTCGGTCCTGTAGGACAGCACGATCAGGAGCGGTGTCCCGCCGGCGGCGGAGAGCTGGAGCAGCGCGTCGATCGTAGTCTCGTCGGCGACGTGCGCGTCGTCGACGATCAGCACCACCCCGGCCCGCCTAGCACCGGCCAGCAGCAGACGGCGGATGGCGCCGATCACTTGGTGGCGAGTCAAAGACCGCCCGACGGACTCGATCGGGGTTGCCAGCGCCATCAGCTCGGCCAACACCGACCGGGCTCGCTCGCCAACCTCGTCGAGCACCGTCCGACCGCTCAGGACGAGCTGCTCGACGGCGCGCGCAAGCGGGGCGAACGGGGTGCTCGTCTGGCCCCCGACGGTGATCACCGTCGATCCCTGCGCCCTGGCCAGGTACGCGATCTGCCGACACAGAGCGGACTTACCGATCCCCGCCGGACCCCGCACGGCCATGGCCCCGACCTCGGCCCCCGGCTCCGCTCTGAGCACAACCGTGGCGCGGGCGAGCTCAGCCTGACGTCCCACGAACGCCGGCTCGGTGAGCCCCAGCCCCGCGATGCACTCCTCGTAGATCGCCTCGGTGGTCGGGCTGGGCAACATCGCGAACTCGCGCGCGAGGGCGGTGCGCAGCCGCCCGTACCAGTGGATCGCGGCATGACGACTACCCGCTGCCAGGGCGGCGCGCATCAGCTGCTGATGCGCGCGCTCGTCGGTCGGGTCGGCTTCGACCAGTCGCTCCCACGCGCCCGCCCGCCGCAGCAGCTGCAGGTATTGCTCCCGCAAACGCTCGCGCGCGGCTTGGGTCCACTCCTCATACCGTGATCCCGGGAGCAGATCGCCCGCGTAGACACCCGCCGCGGCGGCGCAGCGCTCGCCATCATCACCAGCCAACGCCGCCCGAGCCTCCGCCTCGAAGCGCGCGACATCGGTCTGCACCCGGCCCGACGGGAGCAGCGCAACCTCACCCCCGCGGAGCACGACCGCGCCGGGATCGCCCACAGCGCGCCGCGCGTAGTGGGCAGCCTTGCGCAGATTCGCCCCACCGGCGGCGACATCGAGGTGAGGCCACAACGCCTCGATCACCTGATCGCGCAACAAGCGATGCCCAGGCGCAAGCGCAAGAAGCTGAACCAGCTCGCCGGCGCGCCGCCCCGGCCAATCGTCGCCCGCCACCTCCCGCGCCCCGACCCTCACTTGGAACACGCCAAGCAGCTCTACTTCGATCGTCGGGATCTCGAGACAGACAGCCACCAAGTCCCCTTCACTGACCAGCATAGTCGCCCGCGCGTCGCTCGGATCCTTCGCGGCTGAACAGGTCCCGGGAACGTTTCGGGAACACCCGGCGATCATCCTCGTCCTGACCAGTTACCCACCAAGGAGGTAGTCATGACCGGTGTGAAGGAGATGGTGACCGCGGCGAAGGCCGGGATCGAGAATCTCAGGCCCGGAGAAGTCGCCGAGGAGGTGGCCCGCGGTGACGCGGTGGCCGTCGACATCCGCGAGCCATCCGAGACCGCCAACGGAATCATCCCGGGCGCGGTGCTCGCGCCTCGAGGGATGCTCGAGTTCTACGCCGACCCGCAAAGCCCCTACCACCTCAACGAGTTTCACCGCGATCGGCGTGTGATCCTCTACTGCGCCGCGGGGTCGAGATCCGCACTCGGCGTCTGCGCGCTGCGCGAGCTCGGCTACCACGACGTCGCCCACCTCGAGGGCGGCTTCAACGCGTGGCGAGACGAGGGCCGACCGATCGGGCCGCCGCGCGAGCCCGACCCGGATCGAGACCGCGCGTAAGCGGGCGCAGCGCGTCCCGCGCCGTTCGCTCACTCGCGGTGGCTACGCGGGGTTGCGCGTATCGACGTCTGCGTGCTGCGGCTGGATGTTCTGGTTGGTGTGGAAGACGTTGTCCGGGTCGTAGAGCGCTTTGATCGCGGCGAGCCGCTCGTAGTTGTCCCGGTAACAGGCGCGGGCGACGTCTGGGCCCTCGTCCATGACGAAGTTGAAGTAGGCCCCGCCGATCGCGTAGGAGCTAAGGGCGTCGGCGAACCCACGTGCCCAGCGATGCAGTTGGGTGTCGCGGCCGGGCTGATCGCCGCAGCCGAGGAACATCTGCGCGTACTTCGCGGTGCGCCATGGCCAAGCGCTGTGATCGTCACCCGCAGTTGCGGCGGCGCCGTCGAGTGGGTAAAGCTGCGTGAACGAGAGCCAGTGCGGGGTTGTCTCGCCGAAGCGGACGAATTCGACGGCCGCGTCAGCGGGCAGGTTGCGGTAGCAGTGTCCGCTGATGTGGTTGTGGGTGCCGATCTGTGCTGTGCCTGTCAGTGGTAGTGGATCCCCGCCCAGGGGTCGACCGCGGCGGCCCCGGGCGCGCGGAGGGGGTCCGCGACCAGCATGTAGGCGAAGCGGCAGATCACACCGTCGACGCAATCAGCCTCGAGCGCGATCCGCTCCGCGTCGGGCCGGGACTGGCGGAAGCGGCCAGCGCACGCCGCGGCGGGCGATTGACAGGACAGCTGGGACTGTTAACCTCGACCCAGGCGAAGGGAGCGGTCCTCTGTCGTGGAGTTGAAGGGCGGTCAGCTGCAACTTGGCTCGGTGATCGCGGGCTACCGGATCGACGAGCTGATCAGCCGTGGGGGCATGGGGGTGGTCTACCGCGCCACCAACCTCGGGCTCAATCGCATCTATGCGCTCAAGGTCATCGCGCCCGAGCTCGCCGTCGACGAGCAGTTCCGCGGGCGGTTCAGGCGCGAGATGCGGCTCGCTGCCTCGCTGCACCATCCAAGCATCGTCGGCATTCATTACGCCGGCGAGCAGGACGGCCTGCTGTTCTTCGTCATGGACTTCGTTTACGGCCATGATCTGCGCGAGCTGATCTCGCGCTCCGGCGCGCTTTATCCAGACCGCGCGGTCGCGCTGCTGATGGAGCTCGCGGGCGCGCTCGACGCCGCCCACCAGCGCGGCCTGGTCCATCGTGACGTGAAGCCCGCGAACATCCTGATTAGCGTCCGCGACGGCGAGGAGCACGCCTATCTGACGGACTTCGGCGTCGCCAAGCGATTCGACACAGCGTCGGATTTGACGGCAAGGGACGCGGTTGTTGGCACCGTCGACTACATGTCGCCTGAGCAGATCACCGGTGGTGAGATCGACGCCCGCACCGATGTCTACGCCCTCGGCTGCGTCTTCTTCCAGATGCTGACCGGGGAGGTGCCGTACGGTCGTCCCAACTCGGTAGCGAAGCTGTTCGCCCATGTGCACGATCCGCCGCCCTCGCTGGAAGGGCAGCTCGCTGAGCTCTACCCGCACTTCGGCCCAGTGATCGAGCAGGCGATGGCCAAGTCTCCGGAGGAGCGCTACCTCAGTGCCGGCGATTTCGCCCGCGACGCGGAAGCCGCCCTGAGGGGGATGCGCTACACCGGCAAGCAGACCGCCGTCGGGACCGGCGAGGCGGCGCCATCGGGGTTGCGTGAACGGAGCGTCGCGCCGGAGCCGCCCGCGCCGCAGCTGCCGGCCCGGCAGCCGTCGGCGCCTGGAGCGATGTCGGAGCCGATGTCGGAGGTGATCGTCCCGCAGTCGAGGAGTACGCCTGAGCAGGCGCCGCAGTCGGCGCCGGAGCACGCGCCCGTGACCGGACCTCCGGCGCCTCAGCCCGTGAGGCCGGCAGCCGAGTCCGCCGCAACAGCAGGAGTCGAGCAGCCACAGGCCGCGGCGGCAGCGCCGCACGGAGCCAGCGAGGCGCCGCGCACGGCCAGCCCCGCTGACTCCACCCCGCCGGAGCGCCGGCGGGCGGACCGCCGCCCGGCGGACCGGCCCCGGGAGTGCCGCGGCGGCGCGGCGGCGCTGGCGTATGCCCGTGCTCGCTGGTGACGCTGGTAGCGGTCGGCGCGGTGGTCGCGACCGTCAGCTCGGGCGGCAGTTCCTCGAAATCGACGGGCGCCGGGCCACGCTTCGAGGCGACGGCGCTGCCTGTTCCCACCAACAAGGTCACCGGAAGCGGGACCGCAACCGTTGACCTCAAGGGCAATGTGGCGACGGTGACCCTCAACACCACCGGCCTCCTCAACGGGTCCGTGCACCTGCAGCACATCCACGCCGGCGGCCAAGGCGTCTGCCCGCCCGCGTCCGCGGCCCACCTCCACAACGGCCACCTGTCGATCAGCACCACGGACGGCTTGAAGTACTACGGTCCGCCGGTGGTGTCATTGACCACCCACGGCGACACCAGCGCGAAGAGCAACATCGACTTCTCGCGCTACCAAGCGTCAGGGAACATCCGCTACAAGCGCACAATGACGATCGGCCCCGGGCCCGCGGCCGCGATTCGCGCCGGTAACGCCCTGATCGTCGTCCACGGTATCGATTACAACGGCAACGGCGTCTACGACAACGTCCTGGACCGCAGCGAGCTCAACAACGCGCTGCCGGGCGAGGCGACAGCGCCGGCGCTGTGCGGACCGCTCGTCGGCACGCCGAGCGGCTCGGCGCAGGCGGGCGGGGCGACGCGGTTCGTCGCATCGCTTCCGGGGCTGGCGAAGTAGCCGCTTGATCCAGCTCTTGCGCTGATTTGCTGGTCGTGAGCGCCGTGTGCCGCACCCGCTGCAGCGCCACCTGCAGGCCGTCGGCGCCGACGCGGCGATCCCGTCCACCGGATCCCCGTCGACGCGGACTTCCGCATGGGCGTCGCCGCGTTGCACGAGGCGACGCAGACCCTGGGCGACGAGGCCTACGTCGCCGCGGTTGTCGCGGTCATTTGCACGACCGAGGAGGGCGCGGTCGACGCCGTGCACGAGGTCAAAGTCCTATGCGACGACGACCTCGGCGACCCGAAGCGCACGCCGGGCCGGTCCGCGATTCGGCCCCAGCCGACACGATCCCGGCCCCGCCGCGGGCATCCGGTGCTGGCAGCTTGACAACAGACTCTCCGTAAGAGCTAGAAGTGGACGACCGCGTCGCCTTCATGGCGTCAACTTCAGTGGCGTCGGCTGGCCAATCAGCGGCGTCTTGACCGGCGCGGCGGCGCCGACCATGATCACCATGTGATACCCGCCCGGGTTGTACTGGACCGGGATGCGCTTCCAGTTGCTGGTGATCCAGACGTCGCCCGAGGGGTCGATCTCGACCGCCGTGCTCCGCTGGAGCCCGCATGCCCTTGTTGCGCGGCGGTCGGCCGTGGTGGTAACCGGGCATCGTCGTCGGTGAGCGTCGATGCCCGGCGGCGTCGAGAGCAATGGATTCCATCACTCCACCTGTTACTTGTTGACAACGCGCAACACTGTAGGCATGTCCGTGAACGTGTCCGTCCGCCTCGACGACCGTCTCGCCGAAAGGCTGCGTCTGCGTGCCCGTGCCGCTGGCGAGAGCTTGTCCGATCGCCTCCGACGATATGCCGAGGAGGGTGCCCGTCGCGACGAGCACCCGATGATCACCTTCCGTGATGGCCCGACCGGCCGACGCGCCGGACTGAGGGGAGGGCCCGACGTGTGGGAGGTCGCGATGTGGCTCGACGACCTCGGACCGGACAACGACCCGGCCACCGGGCTCGCCGCCGATGGAGTCGTCACCCGAGCTCAGGTCGATGCTGTCCTCGCGTACCGAGCCGCGTACCCAGACGAGATCCAGGCCAGGATCGAGCTCCATCGCAGCGAGACAGCCGCCGCCGAAGCGCGGTGAAGAATCTCGTCGACGAGATGTATCCGGCCACCGTCGCCGGAGCGCTTCGCGCAGCAGGGATCGAGCCCTCCACAGTCGAGGACCTCCGACTCGGCGGCGCGTCGGATCCCGAGGTGTTCGGCGCAGCGGTCGCCAGCGGCTACACCGTGCTCACCGAGAACGTCGGCGACTTCGCCAGAATCGCCGCTGAGCACAGCACCGCCGGCGGCCACCACCACGGCGTGCTGATCGCGCTGTCCAGCCGCTTCTCACGACGCCCCGCCGGCATCGGTCCACTAGTCGCGGCGATCCGAGCCATCGCCGACGACCAGATCGAGGACTGGGTCGTGACCTCGAACAGGCGGCGGATCGGTAGCAGCCGCGACCTCCTGCCCGCGCAAGGCGGGGAAAGCCTCGATCCCGACGAGATGCGCGCCGCTCCGTGAATGCAGGTCTTTGCCAGCCGCGCTTGCGCTACCGAGGTCAGCCGGTCAAGCTTGGCCCCGCGATCGACTTGTGGCGCATCCGGTCGGCTCGGTGCTGGTTGGGCAGGCGCTCGAAGTCACTCGGTCCCGCGGAGGGCGTCGGTTGGTGCGAGGCGGGCGGCGCGCACAGCGGGGTACAGGCTGGCGATCAGTCCGAACCCGAGAGCGGCGGCGAGCGCGCCGAGGACTAGCCCGGGTGGGACCGCGGTGCTCCAGTGGTGGGTGTGGGCGTAGCCGGCGGTGATCAGGACGCCGGCGAGGATTCCGGCGGCGCCGCCGAGGGCTGAGAGGATCAGCGCTTCGGCGGTGAATTGGATCGCGATGTGGCGGCGGGTAGCTCCGAGCGCGCGGCGCAGTCCGATCTCGGTGCGCCGTTGGATGATCGCCATCACCATGACGTTGGCGACCCCGACCGCGCCGACCAGGAGCGCGATGGCGCCGAGGCCGAGCAGCAGGGTGTTGTAGGCGCCCTTGGCGGCGATCTCTGCCGCGAGCGCGTCGGAAGGATGCGAGACGACCACGTTCTGCGGGTTCGCCGGGTTGGCGGTGCGGGCGAGCACGCCGCGGACGGCCACCGTCTGGTTTGGCTCCGTGCGAACGTAGATCGTCGTCGGGTGTGTGTCGGTGGCGAGAAACCGGTGCGCGGCCGGGATCCCGATCACGGCTGCCTGGTCGAGCTCCGGCGCGAGCGCGATGGGTTGAAGGATTCCGATGACCGTGAACCAGCGCTCGCCGATCCAAATGGCGACGGCAGGATTGAGGTGGTTGATTCCAAGCGTTCGTGCGGCGCCGGCACCGAGCACAACGGTCGGATAGTCGGCGGTTACGGCGTCCAGCCAGGTACCGTGGGCGAGTCGGGCACCGAGCGCGCGAGGGAGATCGATGCCGGCTGCCAGGACGGTGATCCCGCCGGTCAGGAACGAGGGGATCCTGTCTGTTCGTCGCACGGAGGCGGTGGTGTTGACGGTCTCGGTGACGTTGCGGACGGGCGGGATCCAGGCGATCATCGCGGGGGCACGTCGCGGCAACTCGTTGTGGGTCGGGTCCAGGAAGTTGGTGCCGGGCTGCACGGTGAGCAGGTCGGTGCCGAGGCGGTCGAGTTGTGCGACGAGGTCGGATTTCGATGATTCCGAGACACAGATGACCGCGACGAGCGCGGCGATTCCGACAGCGATCCCGAGGATGGCGAGGGCGGTGCGCAGGCGCCCGGTGCGTAGCCCGGTGAGGCCGATCCGGGCCACGTCGGCCGGAAGTAGGCGGGAGCGTCGCGTGCGCTGGTCAACCATGGTGCATGCGGGCGGCGCCAGTGGCGCGGTCGGCGATCACGGTGCCGTCGCGCATTTCGATGGTGCGCGGGGCGGCGTCAGCGATGTCGCGGTCGTGGGTGACGACGGCGACCGTCACGCCGTCGGCGCCCAGGGACGTGAGCAGTTCGAGGATTGCGTCGCCTGCCTGGCTGTCGAGGTTCCCGGTTGGCTCGTCGGCGAGCATGAGCGTCGGGTTGCCGATGAGTGCGCGAGCGATCGCAACGCGCTGGCGCTCGCCGCCGGAAAGTTGCGTCGGGATGTGGGTCTCGCGTGCCGCGAGCCCGACCCGGTCGAGCTGTTCCTTGGCCCGCTGCAGGCGCTCGCGTCGCGAGACGCCGCAGTACAGCAGCCCGTCGGCCACGTTCTCGAGCGCGCTTGCGCCCGGGGTCAGGACGTAGTCCTGGAAGCACGAACCCGAGTTCGTAGGCGCGCAGTGCCGAGAGCGCAGGATCGCTGAGGCAAGAGGTCGGGGTTCCGGCGATCCGGACCGTGCCCGTGGTTGGACGCAGGAGCGCGCCCATG
Organism: uncultured Solirubrobacterales bacterium; assembly: GCA_963750695.1. Lineage (GTDB taxonomy): Bacteria > Actinomycetota > Thermoleophilia > Solirubrobacterales > Solirubrobacteraceae > Palsa-465. Next base: position 633,269 of record CAVVSB010000009.1, on the reverse strand, counting down.
ACGTGCAGCAGCGTCGTCTTGCCCGAGCCTGACGGTCCGACGATCGAGACGAGCTCGCCGGCGTCGATGGTCAGGCTGACGTTTTGGAGCGCGTGGACGGTCGTGACGGTTCCGTAGCGCTTGTGGACCTCGTGGAGCTCGATCGCGCGGGTCACGACGACGGTACCTCGACGCGCATCCCTGCCTGCAGGCGAGACGAGCTGACCTCCGTCAGGTTGCCGTCGAAGATCCCGGGCGTGACCGCGATCAGGGTCCGGCTGCCGCGCTCGTCGACTGCCACGGCGTAGCCGCCGCTGGCCAACGCCAGCAGCGCCGTGATCGGGACGGCGAGCACGTCGCGGCGGACGGTGTCGGTGATCGCCGACCTCTACCGGAACCTGATCGAGACCTTGAGCATCGCGGGGACGGTCGAGTGAGATCGTCACCGGCACCGTCGCTGACGGTGCACCTCCGCCCTGGGTCGGGGAGCCGCTCGCGCCTTGTGCGGAGCCCGCCGCCGGGGAGCTGGCCGAGGTCGTCTGACCGCCGATCGCGCTGGCGTCCGCGCCGATCTGGCTCACCCGGCCTGGTGTGCTCTGTCCCTGCGGGAGTTGGATCTGCACCCGATCGCCGACGTGCACGAGCTGCCGAAGCGACGGGTCCAGCGCGACGCTCACCGTGAGGTCCGTCGAGCTGAGGGCGAGCACCGGCGAGCCCGGTTGCGCAGGACTGCCCGGCAGCGCGAGCTGCGCCGTGACGCGGACAGCTCCGGGCAGGAACGCGACCGACCCGAGCGGGATGACGCCGGTCTGCGCAACCCCCTGCGCTCGTTGCCACTGCTCGATCGCGACCGCGGTCGCCCAGTCGAAGTGGTCGTTGACCGCGAGCGCCCCTTCGGCGGTGAAGCCGAGCGCCTTCAGGTTCCGCTTCAGCTCCAGGACGTCGGCGCCGTCGGTGACCCCGCGCGCGAGCGTTCGCCACGCCGACTGCGCTCCGTAGAGGAGCCGCACCGGCTGCCCATCGAGCCGGTAGAGCACCTCCCCGCGATCGATCACGGCGCCGGGCGTCGCGCCGCTCGGCGTCCCTGACATGCTGCGGCCCGCCGACTGCTGGGCGACCAGCGTGTACGTGCGCGCCGGCGCGAGCGTGCCCGCGACCTGCTCGCGGGAGGCCAACGTCGTGCGCACGACCGCCGCGGTCGCCGTCCCGCTCGGTCGCTGCCGTCGCGGTCGTCGGTCCCCCGCCCGACGTCAGCGCGACCGCCATGATCGCTGATGCCGCCGACGATCGCACCGGCGATCATGTGTTGTTCGCCGCCCGCTCATTGGCCGCTGGGAGTGACGATCAGATGCCAGCCGCTAGGCGGGAACCGCGAGCTGCACGACGCCTCTGCCTTGTTCATCTTCGCGGGGGTGCCCGCGTCGGCGCTGCGCACATGAAACTCGCCCTGCTGGCTTCGGGTCAGGCCAGCGCGGGATAGCCGTGCGTGCGCATGCAGGCGGCAACCCGCAGCAGCGCCTGGATATCGGAGGCGGTCTCGTTCGGGTTGCCGGAGGCCGATCCTCCGATCGCTTGATCTGCTTGCCGCACGCCGAAAGCACGGCCGGCGTCAGCGCCGGTGTCCCGCCAGGGATGCTCGGCTGCCCGTCGGCGCCGAGCACGGGGTCAGGTACACCGCCATCCCGTGCCTGCGCGCGCACGCGACGGCGGCGCGCGCTGCCGCCAAGCCGCCGCGACGCGCTCGACGGGGTGCGTGCCGCCGGGCAGCTCGGCACAGTCTGAGTCTGGCTCGATCCGCACGCGGCGAGCGCGACCACGGACAACACGGATACTGGAATTAGTCGAAGCGAACGGTTCATCAGCGCTCCTCTCATCTGGGATGAGGCGAAGCTACGCGCGGGCACGGCCCGTGTCGTCGGCAGCGCGAGCGATTTCGCCGCGACGATCGGCTGAGCACTCAGCCGCTAGGCGTACGAGCGTCGGTCGTGCGATGTACGCGGGTCACTCCGTCGGCTGATGACCGTCGCTGGCGACCGGCGTACATTCAGTACGTGTCACTGCTGCAACGCCTGATCGGTCGCGGCGCGTTCGGCTGGATCCGCGAGCCCTCGACGCCGGTATCGCGGTCGGCCCTCACCGCCTGGGCCCTCGCCGAGCCGGGAGCGCTCGACGATCCCGCGCGAGCAGTTGTGTTGGTCGCGATGCCGGCCGCGCTCGCGTGGCGCCGCGGGGCGCCCGTCGCGGTCCTGGCCGCCGAGGTCGCCGGTGTCGTGGCGCTCCCGAACCGCCTGGACGCTGCCGCAGGCGGTCGCGGTGCTGATCGCCGCCTACTCGGCCGCGTTCTACAGCGACAGGCGCCTCGTCGTTGCCGCGCTGTTGCTTGTGGCGTCCGCGTCGGCCCTCGCGTTGGGCGGCACGGTGCGGATTCCGAACGGCCTGATCCCGCTCGTACTGGTCGCCCCGGTGTGGCTCGGCGCAAGCGCCATGCGCCGGCGCGAGCAGCAGGCGGACGCATCTGCCGAGCGCGCTGATCGCCTCGAGCGAGAGCGCGAAGCGGCATTGCGCGCCGAGCGCGCAAGAATCGCCCGCGAACTGCACGACGTCGTCACCCACTCGGTCAGCGTGATGGTCCTCCAGACCGGCGCCGCTCAAGAGATCATGAGCAGGGACGAGCGCCGCTCGCGCGAGCTGCTCGAGTCAGTGCAATCAAGCGGGCGCTCCGCGCTCGAGGAACTGCGGCACATGCTGGGTCTGCTCTCAGACCAAGATGGTCGACGCGCCTCTGGCGCCACAGCCGGGCGTGGGCGAGATCCCAGCACTGATCGAGCAGGTCCGACAGGCAGGCGTGGCCACCGAGCTGCGCGTCGAGGGGCAGCCACGTCCCGTTTCCGGCGGAGTCGCCGTCGCGGCCTACCGAATCGTCCAGGAAGCCCTCACAAACGTGATCAAGCATGCAGACGGCGCGCCAACGCGAGTCGTCCTGCGCTGATCCGACCTCGCGATCGAGCTCGAGATCCTCGACCACGGATCGCCGAACAACGCCGGCGAGCGCAACGCTCGACCAGGCCGCGGCGTCGTCGGGATGCAGCGAGCGGGCCGCGATGTACGGCGGCACGCTCGATGCGCATCCCGCGCCGGATCAGCGGCTACCTCGTCCACGCTCGCATCCCGCTGGAGCCGGGCGGCGCGTGACCCGGCGGGTGCTGATCGCCGACGACGACGCGCTCGCCCGCGCCGCGTTGCGAACGATCTTCGACGCCCACGACGACCTAGAGCTCGTCGCCGAGGCGAGCGACGGCCTCGAGGCCGTCGAGGCCGCAGGCCGCCTGCACCCCGACGTTGTTCTGCTCGACATCCGCATGCCGAACCTCGATGGGCTCGAGGCCGCCCGCCAGATCCTCGGCTCGAGCTCCAACCGCGCTTGCGTGATCATGCTCACCACCTTCGACCTCGACGAGTACGTTTACGACGCGCTGAAGGCCGGCGCGAGCGGCTTCCTCCGCAAGGACGCGCCGCCCGAGCGGCTACTCAGCTTCGTACGCCAGGCCGGCGAAGACGACGCGTTGCTAGACCCCCCGATCACCCGCCGGCTGGTCGAGCGATACGCACAACATGGAACGTTGGGGGCGCGCACGAGCGGCAAGCTCGCCGAGCTCACCCCGCGCGAACTGGAAGTGCTCGCCGAAATCGCGCGCGGTCGCAGCAACGCCGAGATCGCCGCCGAGATGTACCTGAGCGAGGCGACCATCAAGACCCACGTCAGCCGGATACTCGAGGTTGTCCCGAACCGCGTTGAATTTCGGTGGCGGTCCGGGTGTGATGGTTACGCGGCGATGAGGGTATCGGCCTCCTCGGTCTGAGCGGTGTTGGGCTGGGGAAGGGCGGTGAGTCGGCGCTCGATCGCGATCGCGAGCTGTGGCAGCTGGGTGTAGCCGATCACCTTGCGGAACTGCTTCTCGGCTTCGAGCATCCCGGCGGCGGTCCACCGCATTCCCATCTCACCATCACGCCAGCGTTTGACGTTGCGCTGGGTACGCCGCACGGTGTCGATCATTGACTCGCACGGGTTCGTGCTCTCGAGCGTGCGGCGGAGCTTGCCCGTGATCCCGAGCTTGATCACGGTCAGCGTCTCTTCCATGCCCTCGCGTAGTGACCCGGCCGCGCCAGGATGATCGCGCTCGAGGTCGGTGGCGAGGCGCTTGAGCTGGTCAAGCGCCCGGTCGTAGTCGGTCTCGGCCCACGCGCGGCGAAGCCGCGCCTTGACCGCCGGACGCTCTGACTCGGGCAGGTGGTCGATCACGTTGCGGTACTTGTGGATCACGCATCTCTGCACCGGGACGCGCTCGCCGAACACCTTGCGGATCGCCTTGCGGAGCGCCTTCGATCCGTCGATGATGAAGAGCATCCCCTGCGCGGGGTCGAGGCCCCGGTCGACGAGGTCTGAGAGCAATGCGGTCACCACGGTGGCGTTCTCGGTGTCGCCTTCCCAGAGCCCGAGCGGGACCTTCACGCCCTCGGTCGTGATCCCCAAGGCGACGATCATCATCCGGCCCTTGAGCTCGAGCCCGTCGATCATCATCGCCGCCAGCCGCATGTCGGCCAGCGATCGGGACATCAACGCCATGAGCGCCCGCTTGGTGCGCTCCTTGAACGTCCTGGACACCGAGCTCTTCGATGTCGACCGTGCCTTCGCCTCGATGTGCTCGCCGACCGGCTCCTGCGTACGCCGGTAGCGGCGCGTGCTGACGCCGGCGAGCATCCGCTCCAGCACGACCCGCTGGAGCGGGTCGCGGTCGGCGAAATGCTCGTAGGTTCGCAGCGGCACCTCCTGGTCACCGTCCTTGGTTCGCATCCGCGGCCGCTCGACCTCCACACGCCGACCGCCGAGCGTCACCGTCCCGTCATCGGTTCCATGCCGATACGCGATCCGGTCCGGGTTGTGCTTGTGCTTCGGACCGCAAACGTCGTCGACCTCCTCGGCCATCATCTCCGAGAGGACGCCGAGCCCGACGCTAACGCTCAGCGCCAATAGTCCCTCCTTCGCTGCCCCAACCAGTTCGCCGAGCGCTTCCTGGATCCGGGGCGGCAACGGCTGCTCGACAACCTCCTGCGCGGTCACGACCTTCGGAGTCGATACGGTCTGCATGGCGGTTCCTCCTGTTCTCGTCGCCGGAGCTGGAACTCCGACGAATGGACTTGATTCGCCCTACACGCTCCCATCAGGAGCGGACGAGGGCGGGAGGACCGCCACCTCAAGTTCTACGCCGCGCGGGACAACCTCGGATACTCGGCAAGCTCGATCTGCGAGACCGCGTCCAGGCGGTCGTGCTCTCCTACGAAGACGGGCTTGTCCAACCCGGCACGGTCGACCGGTGAGCTCTCGCATGTCGCGACTTATCGGTCGGAGACAGCCGACGACCGCGTGGACAAGCGCGCTCGGCTCGCAGGGTGAGCTGAGGTCGCCGGCGAAGGATCCGGCTACGTTACATCGATAGCAACTCGTAGATCTCCACCGTGCACTTCCCGTCACTGCCCGACAGGAACGGGAGGCCGTCGGTGAGCGCACGCGCCGCGGCGAGATCGTCAGCCTCGACGATCGTGTAGCCGATCATCTCGCCGGCTGTTCCTTCGGTGCCGTCATCGCGAACGGACGCGCTCGCCCCGAACGGGCTTCCGCCGTCGATGAGCGCCGATCCGACTTTCTCCATCCAGGCGGTGAACGCGTCCATCCGCTCGGCGCCCTGCTCCGGGGTGAGGTCGGGGGCCGGGCCGCGATAGAGGTAGATGAACTTCGTCATGTCGGTTGTCCTTTCGAGTCTCGGCGTGCCCGATGCACGCCGATACCTCATCGACGAACGGCAGTGGCGCGGACGGACAAATCCATCGCTCACAGTCTCAGTTCGTGGAGCTGCGCTTGGAGGAACCGCCGCTCGCCTTCTGCCTGCGCTAGCTGAAGTGCGCGGGTGTAGACGGCGCGGGCTTCGTCGCTGCGGCCGAGGCGGCGCAGGAGGTCGGCGCGGGTTGAGTGGAAGTACTGGTAGTTGTCGAGCTCAAGCTCGTCGAGCAGCGCGAGCGCTACGGTCGGCCCTTCGAGTTCGGCGAGCGCGATCGCGCGCTCGAGCAGCTGCCTCGCTTCGATGATCTGCGTCTCCCGGCCGTCGGCAAAGCCATCGCAGACGCCACGAATACCGCGCGAGCACGAAGGCAGGTGTCGGCCCGGTCTTCCGGAGCGACCTGCTCCTCGCGCCAATAGTGCGACTGACGACGTGAAGCCGCTGGCAAGCGGGTTGAGCTCCGGTCCACTGGCCATCCAGCCTCTCGCCATTACAGTCACCCGCTCCAGACAGCCCAAACGCAAGAGCGATCATCAGCCCGGGCGCTTGGTCCCGTGATCCGCAGCTCGAGTTCCGTTGGTCCAGCCATGAGCCACGGGAGGTTTCAGACGGTGACGCGCCAAGCGTTTGGTGATGAAGGAGGGCTTGCCGCGAGATCCGATCAAGGTCGGGACGACCGGGCGAGCACCGGCGTGATGGCTGCTGGCTACCAGCTTGGGTCGCCGCCGCCGAAGACCCGGGCCTGGTGCGATCCGTCGGCGGTCATGACCCAGACGCTGGGGTTCTCCATCTCGGCTCCGCGGCCGAATGCGATCTGCTTTCCATTCGGCGACCACGCGGGCGAGTCCGAGTCATCGGCTGAGCCGCTCGTGAGGCTGCGGATGGGCCCGCCGGTAATCCCGTTGATGACCGCGATGTGGCTGCCTGTGTCGGTGTAGCGCGCGAACGCGAGGTTGGTGCCGGATGGCGCCCAGGCCGGCTGTCTGCCGGCTGTGACCAACGTGTGGCGGCTGGCGCCTGCCGCGCTCATTACATCAATTTCGGTCGGTGCAGTACCGCTCGCGAACGCGATCAGCGAGCCATCGGCCGACCAGGACGGGTCGTCATCGCTCGGGCCGGCGGTCAACAGCGTCACGGCGCCGCTGGCGAGGTCGAGCAGCGCGATCTGACCGTTGCGCGAGAACGCGATCTGTGTCCCGTCCGGCGACCAGACGGGACCGCTGTCGCTGGTGCCCGTCGTCAACTGCCGCAAGCCCGTCCCGTCCGCATCAGCGACATCGATTTGCGTGTCGCCCTGCGCGTCTGACCTCACGAACGCGAGCTGCTTGTGATCGGGCGACCACGCGGGCTGCGAGTCGCTGGCACGCCTGGTTACCCGTTGAAGGCGTGAGGCGTCGGGCAGGATCGTGCAGATCCCACCCGGGGACGGGGGCGCGCCCTCGCCCCTTGCTCCACAGACCCCGATCGCAATCGGCGGCCCTGACACAGCGGCCGAGTTGGCTTTGGCGTGCAGGAACCCGCGCACCCTGAATCCGGCCCAGGTCGGGTTCGGGAACAGGGTCTTTCCGTGGAACTGATTGATGCCCCGGCCGAGTTCGTCCTCGACGTTCTGTTCGAGCACGGTGACTTTCCCGGTGGCGGGATCGTCCGACTCGACGACGGCGATATGCCCGAAGTCGTAGCCAGTGACCTTCGGGTTCTCCGCATATACGACAATGTCGCCCGGGACTGGGCGATATCCGCTGCCGTTGGGGTGCTTGACGAAGAACCTCGAGTCCGCGGCGCTGTACATGTTCGCCGCCGCGCCGCCGGGCGCGGGAATGATGCCGTGGTACAAGCCTGCGAGGTTCACGAACCGCTCGACCAGTTCCACGCATTGCCACTTGTAGCTGCCGAAGGCACCGAACGCACTGTCAGGCGATAACGGCCATTTGCTGTTATCAGGCCGGCCCGCGGTGGCGTTCGAGTGGACGTCGACTCCGCACGGCCACGTGATGGACCTGCCGTTGCAGGTCCTCCCGGCGGCTCCCGGAACCCGCCACTTGGAGCCCGCCACCAGCACGCTGCCCCACGACGGCCAGCCGACAGAGCTCGACCTCAGGCCGAGCGCGGGCTCCGGGGCCATTACCACCAGCCGGATGCTCGCGGAGCGAGCGATCGGCCCGTGCCCGCCCAAGGCGCCACCTGACCGCACCACCGTGAACGTCACCGGCCTGCTGTCGACCAGCCGCCCTGCGCTTCCCGACCCTGCAAGGCGGCGCCGCCGAACCGCACAAGCCACGCGAGCACGCCAGCGAGCAGCGCCAGCATTGCGGGGCACCCTCCAGATGAACTGCACTTCCGCGCGTAGCGCCCTGCGACTGGGGCTGCGAACGACGGTCGCCCCCCGCTGCAGCGCCAGCCGGCAAAACGACTTCGCTGGAACGAATGCCTCCAGTGCGGCGAGCTTGCCGGGCCTCACGTGGCCGCCGCCGCGAACGAGCACCAACGCCCGCGCTCCGGCCCTACGACCGACAGAAGCATCAACTACATGCACGCCGGCAAAGCCGACGATCATCACGATCCACAAACCTCGACGCCACAACAGGCACCGCCCTCCATCACCCTCTCGTGCCCACAGGGACCCACCACCCCATGGCCCCCATCATCATCCACTGGCCGCGCGGCTATGTCAACGCCCGGTCGACCGACTGGCTCTCGCCACCAAACGAGCCGTCCACTGCCGGCGACGCCGCCCGCCTGCGCCGCGACGCCAGCGACCGGGCGGCCAGCGACCAAGCCGCCTAAGCCCAGCGCCGCACGAACCGTCCGTGCTTCTCATCCGTCACCGTGCCGCGCCGGCAGGTGACTGTGCAGTTCGTGCGACCGCGCCGCTGACCTCGGCGGGGGAGCGCTGAGGTCGAGACAGTTACCGTTCCCGGACTGCGTAGGTCAGGTGGGTCACCCGCTGCGTCGGCTCGGCGCGGACCGGCTGCAAGGCCACGCGGGCCGCGTCCACGCCCTTGAACAGGCGGATTCCGGAGCCGGAAAGCGTGGGTGAGAGCACGATCGTGAACTCGTCGATCAGGCCGGCGTTCACGTACTCCAGGATCGTTGCGCCGCCGCCCGCGATGCGGACGTCGCGGTCGCCGGCGGTCTCGCGGGCCTGGTCGAGCGCGAACTCGATGCCATCGCGGACGAAATGGAAGGTGGTCCCGCCCGGCCGCTCCCAGGGGTCACGCACGGTGTGCGTCACGACGAAGACCGGCGTGTGGAACGGCGCCTCCTCCGGCCACGCCTGCTCGCCGGCGTCGAACATGCGCTTGCCCATCACGCTCGCGCCGGTGCGCTCGAACGTCTCCCGCACGATGTCGTTGTCACGCCCTTCCTCGCCGCCCTCGCCGAGCTTCAGGTTCTCCCGGAAGAACCGCTGCGGGAATATCCACTGCTGCAGTTCCATCCATTGCTGCCCCATCAAGTCCTCGAGGGACTCGGGCGCGATGAACCCGTCCAGCGACATCGTCACGCTGAAGAACACCTTTTCGGCCATCAGCCCTCAACTCCCTTCCGAACGATCTTGGTGACGTAGGCAGCCAGGTTCCCCAGGGTCTGCTGGCCGCCCTCGATCGCGTGGTACTTCTCGACCGCTTCGTCGCACAGCTCCTTGGTGGGGAACACCGTGTGCATCTCGATCCGAGTCGCCACGCCGTCGGGCGCGAACGTGAGCACCGACTCGAAGGCGTTCGGGTCGCCGCGAGACTCACCGTGGAGCAGCGCGATCCGCTCCGGCGCGGTGATCTCGGTCCAGGAGATCCACTCCTGGTAATCCGTCCCGTCCGGTCCGTGCATCACGAAGTCCCACTCCCCGCCGACGCGGAACTCGAACGCTCGCGTGGTGGTGGTGAACCCCTCGGGTCCCCACCATCGCGACAGGTGCCGGACCTCGGTGAAGGCCTCGAACACCAGCTCTCGTGGGGCGTCGATGACCCGGGAGATCACGATCTCGCGGTCGGTCGTCGCTGACTGCGGCGGCGCGTCCGGTCCTGTCTTTGCCATCGGTCACTCCTCCTGACTTGCCTGCTTGAGGTCCTGCACGTACGCGTCCAGCCGGTCGAAGCTCTCGTTCCAGAACCGCTCGAACCCGCCGGTCCACTCGTGGACCGGCCGCAGCCCGTGGGCGTCAAGGCCATACAGACGCTGCTTGCCAGCCGTGCGGTTCCGCACCAGACCGACCTCCCGGAGCACCCGCAGGTGTTTGGACGCCCCCGACACGGCCATCCCCAGCTCCTGGGCCAACTCGGTCACCGGCCGCTCGCCCGTCCGCAACAGCATCAGGATCTCCCGGCGCTGCGGCTCGGCGATCGCGTTGAAGACGTCCGACGTCGTCGCTGCTCGTGCCATGGTGCGATCATATTCCGATATGAGAAAACGTCAAGCCGGGAAGCTGCATTGCGGAACCACGGAGCGATCGTGAGCCGCCGTCCCACGCACTCGTCGATCGTGCTGCGACCGGGGCGCCGTTATGCATACGCCGATGCAAGCCGGCGTGCGCCGCCGGTGAGGCACGGTCTCGATTTGGAGGAGACGCAGGCGCGGACGTGAACCATGAGCGGCGCGGGCCTGCGGCGTCGGCGCGGGATCGGGACATGAACAAGGCCAGAGCAACGACACTCCTCCTGGTTGGCGCGGCAGTCGCATTCGTCTCGGTGACCGCGCCCGGCGTACCCGACGTCCCGGCGCGTACGCCGCGACTCGGTCAGCGCATCGCCGCGGTTCTCGCGCAGCCCGGCGTCCGTCTCCGTGCGGTGTCCGTTGAGCTGCGGGTGCTACCACGGACGCGGCAGGCGCATCGCGTGCCGCCGAGGGTGCTACGCGTCGGCATGACCGGAGCGGATGTCCGAGCCCTCAATCAGCGGCTCTTCGATTTGCACTTCCTGCCTGGCCCAGGGTCAAGCGAGTACACCACGGCGACCGTAGACGCAGTCACCGCCTTTCAGAAGTGGGCGGGTGTCACCCGCGACGGCACCGCGGGTCCGCAGACCCAGAAGGCGCTTGCGCGGGCGGCGGCCCCGACGCCGCTGCTCCGAAGCGACGGGAGACGCGTTGAGGTATCAATCTCAAAGCAGCTCGCGCTCGAAGTGTCGGGCGGAAGAGTGCTATGGGTGCTGCCGGTGTCCACAGCGATGCCGGGGTACGTCACGCCGCTCGGCCGATACCGCGTGTACTCAAAGTCAGTGGAATCGTGGTCGAACCCGTATAAGGAATGGCTGCCATACGCCAGCTACTATTCCGGCGGACGAGCGCTGCACGGACTTGCGTCCGTCCCGCCATTTCCGGCGAGCCACGGCTGCATCCGGGTGCCGCTTGAGTTCGCGCCGCTCCTCTACAAGTTCGACACCGTCGGCACGGAAATCGACGTGCTCGCCTAACAGCCGCGCGCGCCCCCTACACCATGCCGCGCCGCTGGTCCGGCAGGTGTCGGCTCGGACGGTAGTTGTCTACCGGCGCGAGGAACGGGCGTCGGTCGCGGCTGCCGTGAAAGGTGAGCCGTCGGCCTGAACGCGCTGAATGGTGAGCGACTCCGAAAGCGTCCAGTTGATCGAGACGCTGGAGTGCAAGGACAGAGACGGTGTTGTGCCTGATCCGGAGAAGGTGAACGTCATCTGGCGACCGCTCATCAGGTCAGCAACAGGGACGCTGCCGCCCGCTGCCTGCGAGTCTCCGTACTCGTAGACGCCGCATTCGAAGTTGATGACGTCACCCACCGATGGGAGCTACCGGAGGCCTGATCACGGCCCTCGGCAGTCGGACACTCGCCAGCCGACAGACCCGCGACGTGGCATTTCTGGAACGTCACCCGGTACGTGAAGCCGGCGTACGGGAGATTGAAGGTGCCGCCTTCCTCGCCGTTCGCCCCCAACATCGTCGTCATCGTCAGCGGCCCGAGACGGCCCACGAACGTCGGCACCACGCGGCAACCAGCGGCAGCAACAGCACGTCCGTCGTTCGCCCGAGACGAGCCGCCGCCGCGGGCGCGCTTGTGGCGATCGATCACGGCGAGGGCCCTCGGCAGGAGCTGCTGAAGCCGTCCCGCCGCCCGCTTTCGGGCCAAAACGACCGAGCGACCCAGCTTTCTGCCCCGGCCGGTCAGGCCCAGCCTCATCACGTCCCTCAGGTAAGCGAGCCTGGCGTCCATGGCCTTCGGCCTCGGGCACGCCTTGATCAACGCCTTGCACCTCGTCCTGTGCCTCACCGTGACAGGAACCCGCCTTCCTTTGCAGGCGACGTTCCTGTCCTTCGCAGCCCTGCCTGTCGCCGCACCCCACCGAGCGGGCGCCGCCGAGGCGACCCGGTCGTCAGTCAACACCAGCCCGGCCGCGCCAGACGCGATGGCAACGGATGCCATGAAGCCCCGGACCACCATCCAGCCCTCCTGACGACATCACAGAGTACTGACGCGGACAGGCGGCGTGCGCCTTCTTGGTCCCGCCGGCCTCAGTCGCCGTGCTAACGCGTTGCCGCCGCCAGCTCCGCGGGATGCTGCTCGCGTGGCGTTCGCGCCAGCGCGCGTCCTGCGCTCCAGGATCCGCGCATTCTGCGCCGGAACGCCTTGGGGGTCTCGGCGTACGCCCGAGCGCCGACATGAGCCGCCTCGGACTGCAGCTCCGTGCGCCGGTGGTCGATCAGCCCGAGTACCGCGCCGAGGTCGGCCGCCACTTGGGTGCCGTCCCGCGTCAGCTCGTGGCCCAGAACTGCCAGGTCGTGGTCATCGCCCAGGAGGTCAGCCAGCCGGTCGAGCTCTTTGACGTGACCACGCACGGTCGGCCCGCACGTTGGTGCGAGGAGGCGCTCGTGATAGCAGAGGTCTTTCACACGCTTGCGCCAGGCGTGGAGATCCGCTGTCTTGCCGCTGACGCGTGCGCGGGCGAACGCCCTGCGGCCGCGCTCGTAGGACCGCAAAAGGCGGCTCTCAATGGCTTCCCATCCCCCGGCGCGGAACTGCCAGTCGTCCGTCCGGGCGCGGGTCGCCTCGAGTTCGCGCGGGACGCGCTCGTCCACCCCGCGACCACGCCCGTGTCCGTGTGCGGCGGCCCGCCGAGCTTCGAGATGTTCCCGGACGGCGTCGAATGCGCTGGCGGGGAGCTGGCCTGCGAAGCGCTCGGAGAGTCCATCGGTGGACGTGATCATCACGTCGGCATCGCGAGCGTCCGAGAGGCGGCGCGCGGCGAGCCGCAACGTCGCGTTGGCACGCCGGCGTTGTTCAGGTGGCATTGCCCCGCGGGCCAAACGCAACAGCGATCGCTCCTTCTTGATCGCCTTGCGGGCATCGTGGATTGCATCGGTGGGGTCGCTGGCCACCCCCTCGCGCAACTCGAGGATTGCTCGGTCCAGCTGCTCGCGTCCGCAGCGGAGGATCGCGTCGTCTACCGGCTCGTCCTTGTCGAACCTATAAGCCATGGTCGTTCCTCTCACTTTCGCCCATGGTTGACGGCTACCCCACTCAGGAGCCGTTGATGCCCTGTCCCACCCCGCTCGTCGCCCCGGCCGGGATCGCGCAAGGCAACGCCATCGGGTCGTAGTTGGCGCACACCGCGAGCGGGCTCTGGAACAGTCCGACCGACGGCAGCGACTGTCCGGTGAACGAGAACAGCGTCAGGTTGTCGTTCGGCGTGCCGGCACCCGGCTCCCAGCCGACACCGGGGATCCATTCCGGCTCCCAGTAGAAGAGTCCGAGCGCACGGTGGCCTGGGACCTGCGCGAGGATCGAGAGCAGGTCGTTGTAGAACGACAGCTGGCCGCCAGGCGTCGCGGGGTAGCCGGGCTCGAGCTTGCCTGCCAGACGAAATTGCCGGTGCTGTCGCCGCCGGCGAGCGTCCACGCGTACTGCGACTCGGCGATCACGATCGGGCGTAGCGCGTCGCGAGGTCGTCGACGTTGTTGCGCATCACCTCCAGCGACCCGTGGAAGAACGAGTAGTAGGAGAGCCCGATCACATCGAACGCCACGTGCTGAGCGACGATGTGGTCGAAGAAGTCACGGCTCTGGGTGTTGTCGCCGCCCTGATCGAAGTGGAGCATCACGAGCTGCCGGTGATGGGGAGGGTTCGCCGCGCGCGCTCCCTGCACTCCCGCCCGGAGCAGCGCGCCGAGGTTGTCCCAACCGCCGCCAGCGCTGGAGTTGACCTCGCCGATCGGCCACAGGATTCCGTTGCGGATCTCGTTGCCGATCGAGACCATGTCGACCGGCGTCCCCTGAGCGGCAAAGTCGTGAATAACCTGCTGGGTGTAGCTCCGGACCGTGTTCGTCAATTGGGCGAGATCCTCTCCGCGCCATGCCGCGGGAATGTCCTGATGTTGCGGATCGGCCCAGAAGTCCGAGTAGTGGATGTCGAGGTAGAGCCGGTCTCCAGCTCGCTTGATCCGCCTCGCCATCGCGAGGTCACGAGCAAGATCGCTGTAGCCCGAGGGCGGGTTGACCCACAGCCGCAGGCGAACGTAGTTGAGGCCGTGCTTGTTCAGGATCTGGAGCGCGCTTGCGGGCACACCGTTGTCGGTGAACTGTGCTCCCGCCGCCTCCTCTTGCGGCTCAAACGAGAGATCGGCGCCGCGGTAGGGAAGCGCGGATCGCGGTGCGGACGCGAACGCACGCAGTTCGCCGACGCAGGGCGGCGTGCCGTCGTTGTCGGTCACGCTGAGCTGGATGTAGCGCGCGCTCAGCCCGTTCGTGGACGCGGGAAGGTAGACCGGCTGACCCGCCGGCGGCGACATCTGTTGCGTGACACGCGGCCGCTGCCAGTTGCCGGGGCTCGTCGCGTAGGCGAGCGACACCGACGCGCTCGTGTCCATCGAACCGAGCGTGAAGCCGAACCCGGTCAGTTTCCGGACCCGCCCCAGATCGATGGTGAGCGTGCCCGTCCACTGCGTTGAGCACCAGCTCGTCGGTGAGAAACGGCGGGGCGGCGGGGCGCGTCAGTGGGGCGCGCGGTCGGCGGGGCGCGGTCAGGCGCCGAGCGCCTTGCGGCGCATCGACCACATCTGAGACGCGCGCTCGAGATCGAGCGCTGCATCCCACGGGACCGCGGGTGGCCCGGCGATCCGCCGCATCGACGCCGCGGTTCGACGGGCGAGCGCCGGGTCCGCAGCGGGAACCGCCGCGAGCTCCTGGGCGGTGGCGTCGACCGCATCCGCCGGCACGGCAGTCCAGGCGAGTCCGCGCGCGACGGCCTCGACGCCGGTGAGGCGCTGCCCGAAGAGCTGGAGTGCGTTGGCCGTTTCGCGACTGCCGCTACGCATGAGCAGCAGCGAGTGGCCGCCGCCGGGGTGCAGGCCGATCGGGAGGAAGCCGGAAAGCAAAGTTGCGTCCTCGGCGACGACGCGGAGGTCTGTCGCCATCGCGAGGTTGAGACCAGCGCCGAGCGCGCCGCCGCGGATCGCGGCGATCGTCGGCGGCTCGAGCGCCCCGACGCGTGCGAAGGCGTTGTAGATCGTGCTCATCCCGGCGTACGTGTCCGGGTCGGCCGGATCCTCGCCGGCCTGGGCGAGGGTGCCGCGGTCGCCGCCGGCGCAGAAGTAGTCGCCTTCGCCGGTGACGATGACGGCGCCGATGTCGGGCTCGGCGTCAATCGTCTCGCAGGCCTCGATCATCGCCGCGGCCATCTCCAGCGTGAGGGCGTTGCGCCGTTCGGATGCGCGCATCGTCATCACCGCGATTCCGTCGGCGCAATCGAGCGTCAGCGAGTCCGGCATCGATTGGACGATACGAGGTGAGAGAATTCATATGTATCCTGGGGCACTCGGCCGCAGCACGCGGCCGACCTGACTTTGCGGGGCGTGACGATGCGATTGACCACAAGAGCGTTGCTGCTGGCGTGCGTGCTCGGGCTGACGGTCCAGAGCAGCGCGGGCGTCGCGTCTGCGCGGGTGCGCGACTACTGGGTCGCCGCAGTCCCGGTCACCTGGAACGTCGTTCCGAACGGCCACGACGCGATCATGGGCACGGAGTACTCGACCACCGACACGGTGTTCCCGACGGTGGTCTACCGGCGTTTCACCGCACACTGGCGCCGGGCGCTGCCGAATCAGCCCTCGGCTGGCGGCAACCAGGACCTGATCCCCGGCCCCCTCATTCAGGCGCGGGCCGGCGACACGATCCTCCTCCACTTCCTCAACCGCGACACGCTGTATCAGCGCGTTCACTCGATGCACTTTCACGGAGTGCATTACGCGCCGTCCTCCGACGGTGCCTATCTGCCCGGCTTCTCGGGTCGCGGCGCCGCGGTAAAGCCCGGGCAGTCGTTCACGTATCGCCTACGCGCCGGGAACGACTCGGTCGGCGTCTGGCCGTATCACGATCACTCGCAGTCGATGCAGGACTCGATGGCGGGCGGCATGTACGGGATGCTGTCGATCCTCGGCCGCCACGAACGCGCCCCCGACCGCGAGTTCGAGGTCGTCTTTGCGCCGCAGGGACAGTTCCAGACGATCGATGACCGAGCGTTCGTGGGCAACACGCCGGTGTTCACCGCCTTCACCGGCCAGATCGTCCAGTGGGACGTGGTGGCGATGGGCTCCGAGCACCACACGTTCCACGTCCACGGGCATCGGTGGATCGCCGCGGGCGGTGAGCCACGCGACACGCAGACGGTTGGCCCGGCCGAGAGCTTCGCGATTCGCTGGCGCGAGCAGGATCCCGGCACATGGCTGTACCACTGCCACGTCGAGACGCACATGATGGCGGGAATGATCGGGATCTATCAGGTGAAGAGGCGCAAATGAGGTTCGCTGTCCGCTCGCACTGCGCGCTCGCCGCACTCGCGCTGGCGCTCGCTGTCGCGGCTTCACCGGCGGCAGCGATGCGGATGGGCGGCGGCGCACGCAGCTTCTCCGCCTCGATCTCCGGCGCTGGTTCAGCCCAACCCGACTGACCGTGCTCGCCGGCGACAGCGTCACCTGGAACGACACCGGCGGGAGCCACACGGTCACGAGCGACACGAACGCGTTCGGCTCCGGCACGCTCGGCTTCGGTGACGAGTTCAGCCACCGCTTCGGGACGAGCGGCGCGTTCCGCTACTACTGCTCGATCCACCGCTACATGACAGGTGAGGTCGATGTCGCCGACATCTTGCTCAACGCTGGACCGGTGGCTGCCGCGCCCGGGCGTGCGCTGACGATCGACGGGCGCGCCGCGCTCTCCAGCGGCACCCAGGTGACGGTGCAGGGCGACATCGGGAGTGGTTTCACGAATGTCGCGTCGGCGACGGTCGGCGATGACGGCTCGTTCAGGGCGACGGTCACGCCGCGGACCACAACGACCTACCGGGTGCTCAGCGGTGACATGACGAGTCCGTCGATCCGCGTGCCGGTCGTCGATCACCGTCTCACAGTCACCGCGGTCCACCAGAGACACGGCACCCTGTTCAAGGTCAAGGTGCTCCCGGCGGCCCCGGGGGCGACGGTCGTGCCTCAGCTCAATCTGCGTGAGCGCTTCGGCTGGTGGCCCGTTCAGCAGAGGAAGCTCGACCGCTCCTCGAGCGCGCGGTTCATCGTGCATCCGCCCTACCGCGTGTCGGCGCGGGTCGTGCTCACGCTCGCTGACGGCGCGACTCAGCTCGCCGTCAGCAAGAGCGTGCGCATCCGCCCGTAGGTACGCACCAGTACGAACCGGCGTTTCGACAGACGCCGAGCGGGAAGCACTGCGACGGGAGACGCCCTACCGAGGGAGTAACAGGTATGTCAACCGCACTGATCATCGTGATCGTCGTGGTCGTGATCGCCGTCATCGCGTTGTTGTTCGCGGCGCCGCGGCTGATGGCGAACGCGCGGCTCCGCCGCCGTCAGGCCGAGGTGGAGCGCCGGCGTGAGCGTGCCGTCGCCGAGCACCGTGAGGAGGCGACGCTGCGCGAGCAACGGGCCGACGCGGCCGAAACGCGGGCACGGCGCGCGGCCGAGGAAGCGCAGCGTGAGCGCGAGCGGGCCCAGATCGGTCACCAGAAGGCCGACTTGCACGAGCAGGGCCTCGCCGACAACGAACTCGTCGAGGACCACGAGCGTGACCGGTTCGCCGGAACGTCGGCGGTCGAGAACGAGGCGACCGCTCGAGACGAGGCGGCTGCCCGCGACGATGCGGCCGCGCGCGAGGATGCGGTCGCCTCTGACGGCGCCGACGGAGCTCGGCGGCCGGAGCCTGTCGCGGAGGGCGAGGCCACGCGACGCCAGGGCCCCGCGTAGCGCACGGGCTCAAGGGGGCGGAGGGTTTCGTCGATGCCGTTAAGAGAAACCCTCCGCTTGGGACAAATCTTGCAAGGCTTGCCTGAGCGGACCGCCGGACCGACAGTGTGCGCAGGATCGGATCGGCCGGAACCGGATCACCATCCCCACTGGGCTGGGGCGATGGTGCAGCCACAAGGCCCACCGAGCAGGTTTGTCGTTGCAATTCGCCGACCCCGTATGCGGGAAGCGTCCCCGGATTCCGCTTCCGGGGAGGGCGCTTCTCGGTCTAACCCTCGCCATCACGACGCTCGCCGTGGGCGGCACGCTGCGGCCCACGGTCGCGTCGGCCAAGTCGAGCGCGCCGTTCGCGCGGACATTGCGCCGGGGCGACCACGGACGGGACGTGCAGACGCTGCAGCGATGGCTCAGTGCGGTTGGTGCGTCGACCACGGCGGACGGTGTCTTCGGCCCTCACACGCGCCAGTCGGCCTCACGCTTTCAGTCCGCCGCCGGGCTGCGTCCGGTGACCGGGACCGTCGGGGTTCGTACCGCCACGACCCTGCAGACCTGGGTCGGCCAACACCGGCGGATCGGTGATCCGCCGCCGCCGTTTCGGCGGGTGCTCCGCCAGGGCGACCAGGGCGCGGACGTCAAGACGCTGCAGCGCTGGCTCACCGAAATCGGCCTGCAGACGTCAGCGGACGGACAGTTCGGGCCCCGCACCCAGCAATCGGCAGCATCGTTCCAAGCGGCGGCCCGCCTCAAACCGGTCAGCGGTGTCGTCGGCGTTGTCACCGCACTGACGCTGCACCGCTGGGTGCTGCAGGGCAAACGCGTGTCCTCGGGAAGCGGCCCCTCTGGCGCGGGCGGCTGGGTGTTCCCGATCCGTCCGATGTCGATTGTCGCGCCGCCGTCGACATGGACGCTCGACCAGGGCATCGACATCAGCACCATCGGTCGCGCCTGCGGGAGCGATGCCGTGGAGGTCGCGGTCGACTCGGGCACGATCGTCGACGAGGGGATCAGCGGCTTCGGTCCGGACGCACCGATCCTGCTGCTTGACCACGGCAGCCTGGCGGGCCGGTATGTGTACTACGGACATGCCAAGCCGGCGCTCGTCTCGGTCGGCGAGCACGTCAGCCGAGGCCAACCGATCGCCGAGGTCGGATGCGGGCGCGTCGGGATCTCGAGCGGTCCGCATCTCGAGATCGGGATCAGCCGGCCGGGTGGACCACCGTGCTGTCCGGCGATGCGGCAGACCTCTTCGGAGATGTACGACCTCATCCGACCGCTGTACACCGGCGGGGGTGCCGCCGATCTGTCGACCTCGCTGGCCGCCGCGGTCGATGGAATCGGTGCATGGGGCGCGACCGTCAGCGCGCCGCCGTCGCCCCATCGAGCTCGGCCGCGGGTTGTGTCTCGTCGGCGGCCCGCCGCGCGTGCGCACCGGCGTCACCACGTCCGCGCGCGCGCCCGCACTCGCGTCCGAGCCCCCGCCCGCCCGCACCAGCGCCTCCGTCCGCCGGCCTCTGGCCGGCCGACGGTGACCGATCTCATCCCAACTCTGCACGGAGGGCACGCGACGGTCTCGCTCCCGGTGGCCGGGCGCCTCGCAGTCAACTGGTACGCCGACGCGTCGCCCCCGATCGGGCGCCACGTGCTCGTGGCCCACGCCGCGATGACGAACGCCCGCGCCGGCCGGTTCGCGATTGTGATCACGGTGACGCGGACCGGGCGGGCTTTCCTAGCCGGGGCTCACAATGGGGCGCTCACCGCGCGCGCCACGTTCCGGCCGACCCTCGGTGCGCCGCGGCGAGTTGAGCGGCGGGTTGTTCGGTGCGCGGGGGCGCCGGACCGGACCGCCTGGCGGCTGCTCACTGCGCCTCGTCCTCGTACGTGCTCAGGTAATGGTTGATCCGGTTGCCGGCGTTCTTGCGGATGTTGAAGTAGTAGAACGCGTAGTCGTGGGTGTGGAAGATGCCTCGCGGGAACCCGCCGGGCTTGCCTGGTGCGTACTTGGCGACGCTGCACGTGCTGCAGACGATCGTTCCGCGGCTCTGATTGACGCGGGCATCCGCGTAGTGCGCGACCTTGACGAGTGCTCCGGCGGCGTTCGGGAGTAGCGAGCCGACGTTCTGCCTGGCCGACGCCGAGCTCTGTGACCGCGTCCACGTGATCGGGTTGATGGCGATCGACCCGGGGTTCACGACCGGGTTCTTGATCGTCAGGCTCGGGGCCTCGGTGTTCCACGAGACGATCACGCCGGTGTCGTTGGCGCCTGTGGCGAACTTCAGCTGTCGGTTCTGCGACAGGTAGCTGTGCGTCACGCCGTACCCGATGACATAGGCCGCCACCATGCGGCGATACACAGCAGGGTGCTTCTCCAGGTAGCCGGACAGCAGGAACTCCAGGACGTTGGCACCCTGCGAATGACCCGCGAGGATGAACGGACGGCCACGGTTGAAGTGGGTCATGTAGTAAGCGAAAGCGGCAGTCGCGTCGTGCGAAGGCGTGCCGCCGATGATCTTCTTCTGCGTGGCCAGCGGCGAGGTCAGCACGGTGACTGCGTCGGCCTGCCGGTAGTACGGCGCGTAAACGTTGGCGACCGTGTCGAAGGCGGTGGCCTGCCCGGCGAACGCGGTCTTGGCTCCCGCGACCATCTCCGGGTTGTTGATCGTCGTAATCACGGGTTGGCTCGGGCTCGTCTTGAAGTACGACGTCGGATAGAGGTAGAAGACGTCGACCTTCTTGGTCACGTGTGCCGGTCGTGCGAGCCAGTTGCTCGCCTTTGCGTAGTTCGGCGGCGACGTCGCTGCGGCGTCCGCACCGGGCGCGAGTACGGCTGCCCAGGCAGCGGCGGCTGCGGCTGAGGCGAGCGCGAGGGTCACACCGCGGTGACGGGGGCGAAAAGCGTGCAACATCAGGATGTCCTCCTTTTCAAGGCCGTCCGAATCCATCGGCCGGTGCGCATCCGCGGCGCACCGTGCCATCCACCGGCCCGGACTGCGTACTTCGCCCGGTCAGCGAGGGTTTCGGCGCATCAGCCACACCGGTGGTCCGGCCGGCAGGCGCAGCTGCCGAGTGACCCGGAATCCGCAGCGGCCGTAGTAGCCGATGTTCCGTTCCTTGCCGGTCTCGAGGTAGGCGGCGAGTCCCTCGCGGTCGCACAGCTCGAGCCCGGGCGCGAGCAGGGCCGAGCCGATCCTGGCCCCCTGCCGGCTCGGATCAACGCCGAGCACACCGAGATACAGGTGGCGGTCGTGCGGGTGGTGGCGCTCGACGGCGCCCAATCCCCAGCTCACGAGCGGGGTCCGCCAGCGGACACCGAGACCGGTGAGACGCGCGAGCTTGACCATCTGACCGGCACTCACCCGCCAGCGGCCGGGCAGCATCCGCAGCGCCGCGCCGGCCACGTCCTCGGTCGTCCAGCTCACTCGCTGCTCGGCACACCGCCAGAGCGACCAGAGAAAGAACCCGTCGCCGTACCGCGCCCGCGTTCGGGCGCTCGGGAACACCCAGCGCTGGATCGGGTCGTCGTCAAACGCCCGCGCGAGCACGCGCGCGAGCTGTTCATGATCGTTGGGCTCAACCGGCCGGGTCTCCATCGCGGCGGGATCGTAGCGACGGCTATATCGTGGTGCCGTGGCTCAGCTCTCCGATGAACAGCGTGAGATCCGTGCCCTCGCACGCCGGTTTGCCGACGAGGTGATCGCACCGCGAGCGTCGCGGTGGGATCGCGACCACACGTTCCCGAAGGACGTGTTCGCTCAGCTCGGGGAACTCGGGCTGATGGGCGTCTGCGTGCCGAGTGAGCTCGGCGGGGCCGGTGCCGACTTCCTCGCATACATCCTCGTGCTCGAAGAGCTCTCGCGAGGCGATGCGGGCGTTGGCGTGACCGTCGCGGTGCACACGAGCGCGGGCACGCTACCGCTCATCGCCCACGGTACCCGGGCGCAGCAGGAAGGGCTGGTGCCGGCGCTCGCCCAGGGTCACGAGTTCGGGGCGTTTGCGCTGACCGAGCCGGGGAGCGGGAGCGACGCCGGTGCGATGCTGACCCGCGCGGATGAGGACGGGCACATCAGCGGCACCAAGCAGTGGATCACGAACGGGTCCCACGCCCATACGTTCCTCGTGTTCGCAAAGGATCCGGACCGGCCGTCGTGCTTCATCGTGCGGCGTGGCGCGGCCGGCTTCTCGGTCACGCGGGAGGAGGAGAAGATGGGCCTGAACTCCTCCTCGACCGCCGACCTCGCGTTCGCGGGCACGCCGGGGGAGCTGTTGGGGGCCCGCGGCGCAGGCATGCGGGTTGCCCTCTCGACGCTCGACGGCGGGCGCATCGGGATCGCCGCCCAGGCGGTCGGGATCGCCCAGGCGGCGCTCGATACTGCCGTCGCGTACGCCAAGGAACGACGCACGTTCGGCAAGCTGATCGGCGGCCATCAGGCGATCCAGCAGAAGCTCGCCGACATGCAGACGAGCATCGAGGCGGCTCGCGCGCTCACGTGGCGCGCCGCCGAACTCAAGGAGGCGGGGCATCCACATACGGTCGAGGGCGCCCAGGCAAAGCTGTTCGCGTCGCGCGTCGCCCGGGAGGTCACGGGCGAGGCGATCCAGGTGCTCGGTGGCTACGGCTACACGCGCGAATTCCCGCTCGAGCGCTACTACCGCGACGCCAAGGTGACCGAGATCTACGAGGGCACGAGCGAGATTCAGCGGCTCGTCATCGCCCGGGCCTTGCTCGGCGAGGCCGCGGACTGAGCGGCGCTCAGCTCGCGACCTCGATCGCGGCCGCGATCTCACAGGCGCGCTCCCAGCTTGCGGGGACATCGCCGGCGCGTGCCGGCAGCCCGTCGACGACATCGTCGAACGTGCGCAGCGCGGCCGCGTAACTGAAGCGCTCATGGAAGAGCTCACGCCCGCGGACCGGCGTGTCACCCGGGTTCGCCAGCACCTCGGAGATGCGGTGCGCGAGCGGGTGCGGACCGATCGGATGGACGACGCCGGCCTCGACGAACGGCGCCATCGCCGGAGTCTCCCGCGCGAGCACGGGGACGCCCATGGCGAGCGCCTCGGTCAGCTTCATCGGCGTCTGGAAGCCGACGAACTCGACGCTCGCGTCCTGGGGCAGGCACACGAGATCGCCGATCATCGTCAGGCGCGGAACGTCGGAGACGGGCCGGTAGTCGACGAGCTGGATCCGGTCGGGCGCGATGATGGCGATCTCGGCGCGCAGGCGGGGGTCGGTGAACGAGCCGATCACGCACAGCCGGACCCGCTCGTCGTCGATCTCGGCTACCGCGGTCGCGAGCTCGTGGATGCCCTTGTGTCGCCGCGGTGAGCCGAGGAACAGGACGACACGGTGCTCATCGCCGTAGCCGAAAGCGGTGCGTGCCGCGCGCCGGTCGACGAGCGCCGGATCAAACCGGAGCTCATCGCGCGGCTGGCCGAGGACGACGCCACCGTAGCGCCGCCGGAGCGGCTCCCCGGAGACAGTGATTGCGTCGGCGTCGGCGATCAGCGACTCGCAGACGGACACCCACAGGCGCCCCGCCGGATTGGCGGCCTCCGGGTCGCGGTGGTGGCGCTCGAGTTCAGCGAGTGAGATCGGGCCCGCCGCGCCGACGAGCCCGAGCTCGAGATCGTCGATGTGGAGGATGATGGGCGCGTCGCACTGATCCTTGATCAGCATCGACAGCAAGAGCGTCGGGAACCGCGGCTTGGAGGCGACGATGAGGTCGGCGGTGATCCCGGACACGTGTCGCTCGGCGGCGTCGACGAACTGCGGCAGCCGGGCACCGGGGAACGTCCGGATGGGTACACCGGCCGCGCGTATCGGCGGCCAGATCTCGCGGTTGAGGAACGTCGGGCCGACGAGCTCAACGTCGGCCCGGCGGCGGAGCATGTCCGCGAGCACGAACGCGCTGCTCGCGCCGTTGTGGGCGAGGTCCCACGCGACGACGACGATCTTCGAACGTGTCCGGGGCATCGTCGGCGCGCACGGTAGCGTGGCCGGGTCATGGAGGAGGCGGGCACGATCACGTTCGTTCAGCGTCTGCGTGACGAAGCCGAGCGGGGGGCGGGCGCCGCGATCGAGCCGAAGTCTCGATGCGCACTGCTCGGCTTTCCGAACCACACGAACCCGGGCGATCTGGCGATCTGGCTCGGGACCAAGGCGATTCTTGCGCGGCTTGGTGCCGAGGTCGTGTACGAGTGCTCGTGGCGTGACTACTCGCGAGACGCGCTCGCCGAGGCGGTCGCGAGCGGAGCCCAGATCGTCTTCACCGGAGGCGGGAACTTCGGCGATCTGTGGCCGGCGACCCATACGCTGCGGGAGCGGGTGCTCGAGGAATTCGCGGGCGTCCGGTTCGTGCAGCTTCCGCAGACGATCCACTTCCAAGACGCGCAGGCGCTTGCTCGGACGCGAGCGCTGCTGGCGCGCCACGGCAACGTCGTACTAATGGTCCGAGACGAGATGAGTCGCGCTCTGGCCGCGGACACCGACGCGGTCGACGTGCGGTTGGTGCCCGACCTCGCCTTCGCCTGCCCGCTCGATCTGCCGGTGTCCGCACCGGTAGCGGAGGTGGTGATGATCGCTCGGGAGGACCGCGAATCCCGAGGCCTGTGCCGGGCGCCCGTGCCAGCGGACGTGTGGCGCGTCGACTGGAACCTCCGCGACGATGAGCGCCGGCCGCTCGACGGTGAGTTGCCGCTGGCCGCCCGAGTCGTGACGCTGCTGGAACGGAACAGGTCGCTGACGAAAAAGGTCGCCGCCGGCGGTGACTGGCGCGAGCTTGCGGCGATCCGCACGGAACTCGCCCGCGCGCGTCTCGACCGGGGATGCCGGATCTTGCAGCGCGGGCACGCGATCATCACCGACTCGCTCCACGCCCACATCCTCGGTCTCATGCTCGGACTGCCGACGGTCGTGACCGACAACAGCTACGGGAAGCTCCGCGCAACGTACGACTCGTTCACGCATGCAGCACCGCATGCCGCCTGGGCGGACACGCCGGCGCAGGCACTCGCGCTCGCCCGTGAGATCCAGGTGCACCTGCAACGATCTCGTCCATGACCGGGGCCCCCGACTACACCGGCACGAGCCTCTGGCTCGACACGCTCGCGACCCCAATCGAACCTCGCCCGCCGCTCTGCGAGGATGTGCGCGCCGACGTCGTCATCGTCGGTGCCGGATTCATCGGACTGTGGACCGCGTACTGCCTGGCTCGGGCCGCTCCGACTCTCGATGTGGTGGTGCTCGAGGCGGAGATCGCCGGGTTCGGCGCCGCCGGGCGCAACGCCGGATTCGTGTCTGCTGGGA
Source organism: uncultured Solirubrobacterales bacterium (assembly GCA_963750695.1). GTDB lineage: Bacteria > Actinomycetota > Thermoleophilia > Solirubrobacterales > Solirubrobacteraceae > Palsa-465. Next base: position 607,950 of record CAVVSB010000009.1, on the reverse strand, counting down.
TCGCCGGACAGGCGGAGGCGTACGTCGGGCGCGGCGGCTGGGACGGGGTGCAGCGCGGCGAACGCGCGATGGTCGAGGGGGTCGACTTCATCGGCGAGGTCGTGGCGAGCGAGGGCATCGACTGCGACTGGAGAAAGGGTGGGGCGCTGCGGATCGCGACGAGCCCTGCCCAGCTCGAGCGGATCCGCGCCGGGGTCGAGAACCGCCGCCGCCGCGGTCTCGGTAAAGGCGACGTGGCGCTGCTCACCGCCACCGAGCTGGCGACGCGCGTCCGCATTGCTGATGCCGTGGGTGGCACGTACACGCCGCACTGCGCGCGGGTGCACCCTGGTCGTCTCGTCCGCGGGCTCGCCGAGGCGTGCGAGCGCCGCGGCGTGCGGATCTTCGAGCGCTCGCCGGTCGACCGGATCGAGGCCGGGCGAGCGACCTGCGCGGCGGCCAACGGCGGTGGAGCGGCGCCTGCGGTGCGGGCGCGCGTCGTCGTTCAGGCGACCGAGGTGTTCACGGTGCGGCTGCCGGGTCATCACCGTGACTACATGCCCGTCGTCTCGCACATGATCGCCACCGAGCCGCTCGACGACGCGGCCTGGGCGGAGATCGGGTGGGAGGGCTGCGAGCCGATCGCCGACCAACGCCATCTCTTCACGTACGGCCAGCGGACGATGGACGGCCGGATCGCGCTCGGCGGCCGGGGCGCGCGGTACCGCGCCGGCAACGCGATCCGCCCGAGCGACGAGCGCCAGCCCTCCGTGCACGACGAGCTCGAGCGCACGCTGCGGGCGTGGTTTCCGGCGGCGGCCGGGGCCGCCATCACCCATCGCTGGGGCGGAGTCTTCGCCGTGCCGCGGGACTGGAGCATGTCCGTGACGTTCGATCCCGCCACCGGGCTTGGTCGCGCCGGTGGGCTCGCCGGACACGGCCTTGTCGCGTCGAGCCTGTGCGGCCGGACGCTCGCCGATCTCATCCTCGATCGCGACAGCGAGCTGACCTCGTTGCCGTGGGTCGGGCATGACAGCGGCCGCTGGGAGATCGAGCCGGCGCGGGTCGTGGCCCAGCGGCTGATCACCGCCGTGCTCGCTAGCGCCGACCGCGTCGAGGACACGGGGCGTGGTCCGGCGAGGCGGACTCGGCTCGTCAGGCGGTTCACGCCGAGCCGCTAATGCCGCCGCTCGTGCAAGGAAAGGGCCGATATTCGGAACTCTCCTCGCGCATGTGGGTTCAGGCCGGTGTGAAAGCTGGTCGGAGGATCTTCGTGATCATCAGCGTGGTGGGAGTCCTCGCGGCCGGAGCGGTCGTCACGTTCGCCGGGGCGCATATGCGCGCCCGCAACACCGGAGCCACGACCGTCAACAGGCGCCCGAACATCGTGTTCGTCCTCACCGACGACCTGTCGTGGAATCTCGTCACGAAGCGATACATGCCGCACGTGATCGCGCTCGAGAAACGGGGTGTGACGTTCACGAACTACTTCGTGACCGACTCGCTGTGTTGCCCGTCTCGCTCGTCGATCTTCACCGGTCTCGTCCCGCACAACACAAAGGTGTTCAAGAACAAGGGCGCGCAGGGCGGCTACGCGCAGTTCCTGCATCGCGGACTCGAGCAGCAGACCTACGCGGTCGCGATGCACGACTCCGGCTATCTCGCCTCGCTGATGGGCAAGTACCTCAACGGCTACGGCAAGCCCGTGATGACGACCCACGTCCCGCCAGGGTTCGACGACTGGCATGGCGCCTCCAACGGCTACCCGGAGTTCAACTATGACCTCAACGAGAACGGGACGATCAACCACTACGGGCCGCCGCCGCCACCGCCGGGCAACGCCAAGAACTACCTGACCGACGTTCTCAGCGGCAGGGCCACCGAGTTCATCGACCGCGCGGCGAGGGCGCACAAGCCGTTCGTGATGGAGGTCGCGTCGTTTGCCCCGCACAAACCATACGTCCCGGCGCCGCGTAACTCGGGCGACTTCCCCGGGCTCGGCGCGCCGCGCGACCCGTCGTTCGACGCCGCCAACTCGGCGCCGCCGAACTGGCTCGGCAACCGGGCGCCGCTCAACGCCGCGCAGCTCGCGGTGATTGACCGGGACTTCCGGATGCGCGCCCAATCGGTCGAGGCCGTCGACCGGCTGATCGGCAACCTCGAGGCGACGCTCAAGGCCCGGGGAATCGCCGACAACACGTACATCGTGTTCAGCTCCGACAACGGCTACCACATGGGCCAGCACCGTCTGCTTCCCGGCAAGCAGACCGCGTTTGACTCCGACATCCGCGTTCCGCTGATCGTCGTCGGGCCCGGCGTGCCGCACGACCGCCGCGTCTCGGCCTTCACCGAGAACGTCGATCTGTACCCGACGTTCCTCCAGATCGCCGGGGCGAAGCGGACCGAGACCGTCGACGGGCACAGCCTCGTGCCGCTGCTGCACGCCACGCCCCGGGCTCGGCTGCCGTGGCGGACGGCGGTCGTGATCGAGCACCGGGGCCAGACCGGCAGCGGCGACCCGGACTTCGACTACGGCAATCTGAGCGGCAATCCGACGTCATACGAGGCTGTCCGCCTGCCCGGCGCCGTGTATGTCGAGTATCTCGACGGCGAGCGCGAGTACTACGACATCACGCACGACCCGTTTGAGCGGCACAACATCTACGGGCGTCTCTCCGCGACGACCAGGGCGCGGCTGCATGCGATCCTCGGGCCGCTCACGCGCTGTCACGGCAACGGCTCGGGTAGCTGCTGGAAGGCTGAGCGGCCGCACCGCGTCACCCTCTAGAGCAGCACCTTCTCCAGCCAGTGATCGGCGAACGGCTCGTCGTTGAACGGCGCCACCTCGACCCAGCCCGTCGACCGATAGAGGGCGAGGGCTTCGTGCAGAGCGGCGCTCGTCTCGATGTGGGCGACTCGCGCACCGCCGTCGCGGGCGCATGCCTCGAGCGTGGCGAGCAGCCGGCGGCCGAGTCCGAGGCCTCGCGCCGTCGGCGCAATCCACATGCGCTTGAGCTCGGCGGGCGCGTCGGCGTGATGTTTGACGGCGCCGCACCCGATCGGCTCCCCGTGCAGGTAGGCGACGAAGAACGCGCCGGCCGGCGGCCTGACTTCATGGGGCAACGCAGTCGCGCCGACCGACGGGTCAAACCCGCGGTCCGAGCGGAGGTTGAGCTCGGCGACGTACTCGGCGATGCAGTAACGGGCGTCCGGATGCTCGGGATCGACCGCCGTGATTTCGACACTCGCGGCGATCAGGAGCCGCTCGACCTCGCCCATCGCGGCGACGAGCCGCGCCTGCTGGCGATCGCTCAGCGGCTCGAGCAGCGACTCGGCAAGCTGATCCGACCGGGCGTCGAGGGCGGCGCGCTCGCGCCGGCCGGCCGCGGTCAGGTGTGCGACGCGCGTGCGCCGGTCGGTCGTACCCGAGGTCACCGTGACGAGACCGTCGGACTCGAGCGATCGGAGCAATCGGCTGATGTAGCCGGAATCGAGGCCGAGCCGGGAGCGCAGCAGCCGGACCTCGCAGCCGTCCTCCCCGATCTCCCACAGCAGCCGCGCCTCGCCGAGCGGTCCTTGAAACCCGAGAAAGCGCTCCTGGAGCGCACCGACGCGCTCGGTCACGACGCGGTTGAAGCGACGGACCTGCGCGACCATCGCATCTGACATTTATCTGACCTTAGTCAGAAGATGACGTTCCGTCAACTCGTCGGGGCCAACCGGGCCGTCGCCGACTGCTGCCGGCGGATGTACGCGATCAGTCGCTCGTAATCGCTCGCCGCGACCTCCTCGAAGGCAAGGCCGCACCGCTCCGGGTCGGACGCGCGCGCGACGCGAGCGGTGCCCGCGACCGGGGGGTCGCCCGGCCCGAGCGTGAGTTCGAAGTGGACATGCTCGTCGAGGACGAGACCCGGCGCCGCGACGAGCATCCCACCGCCGCTGACATCGACCGTCCACGCCGACACGCGAGCGTCGTCGCGCTGCAGCACCACCGGCAAGGCGACCGCGATCCGGTCGAACTCGCGGCGCTCATCGCTGCGGTCGGGAGCGGGGACCGCGGGCGCCGCGGGGGCCGGGGGCGCCTCGGGGACCGGGGGCGCCTTGGCGCCAGCAGGCCCGCGGCGTTCGGCGGCGCGTGCATGCGCGTCGGTCAGCACCTGCTCGACGGTGCCGAGCAGCGTCGCGCGATCAAATGGCTTGGCGACGAAACCGTTGGCGCCGAGTCTGAGGGCAGTCGTGACGCGCGGCTGGGTCAGCCACGCCGAGCACACGATGACGAGCACCCGCGGGTCGAGGTGGCGCAGCTGCCCGAGCGTCTCGAGCCCGTCAGGACCGGGCATCACGAGATCGAGCGTCACCAGTTCAGGCCGTGTCTCGATCACCTGCGCGACCGCCTGCTCGCCGTTCGCCGCCTCGGCGACGACGTCGTGGCCGCCTGCGCCGAGGATCTCCCGGATCAGTGTGCGGATGAGCAGATTGTCGTCGACGACGAGGATGCGGGCCATGGCGCGAGAGTCGAGGATATTCGTGGAGCGCGATCAACCGATCGGTCGATGTCTGCTCCACCGCTCCCGGGCTCGGAATAGGGCCAGCTGGTCGATGTCGCAGGCGCCTCTATTTCGCACGATGTCTCTCGTCATTCCCATCGACCACGGAGACGTCATGTCCATCATCGAAGTCCACCACCTGCGCAAGCGCTACGGCGAGACGGTCGCTCTCAAAGACCTCTCGCTGTCGATCGACGAAGGCGAGATCTTCGGCATCCTCGGACCCAACGGAGCGGGCAAGACGACGCTCGTCGAGTCGATCTCGGGACTGCGGCAGGCCGATGGCGGCGCGATCTCGGTCGCCGGCCTCGATCCGCGTCGCGATCGCGACCAGATGCGATCGGTCGTCGGCGTCCAGCTCCAGGAGTCGGCTCAGCCGCCCAAGCTGACCGTTCAGGAGGCCGTCGACCTCTACGCCTCGTTCTATCCCGAGCCGGCCGACGGGACCCGGCTGCTCGAGATGCTCGGCCTCGGCGAGAAGCGGGATACGCGATTTGCGAAGCTGTCCGGCGGTCAGAAGCAGCGCCTGTCGGTGGCGCTTGCGCTCATCGGACGCCCGCGCATCGCGATTCTCGACGAGCTGACGACGGGACTTGACCCGCAGGCGCGCCGGGACGTGTGGGCGTTGATCGAGCAGATCCGAGCGAGCGGTGTGACGGTCGTCCTCGTCACCCACTTTCTCGAGGAAGCCGAGCGCCTGTGCGACCGAGTCGCCGTCGTCGACAGCGGCGAGATCGTCGCTCTCGACACGCCGGCGGGTCTCGCCAGCGCGACCAGCAGCGACCAGCGGATCCGCTTTCAGCCCTCGGTCCCGCTTCGGGACGAGCTGCTCAGCTCGCTGCCCGGCGTGCGGACCGTCGAGTTCCACGGCAACCAGGTCGTCGTCACCGGGACGGGGGACGTGCTTGGGACCGTGGTCGCCGCACTCGCCCGGGAGAACGTCGTCGCCGGCCAGCTCCGGGTCGACCAAACGAGCCTCGAGGACGCGTTCGTCGCCCTCACCAACCATGCCAGCACCACTCGAGAGGAGGGCCACTGATGAGCGCCCTATCCATTCACGAGCCTCCCCGTCGGCCATTCGCACAGATGCTGCGGACCGAGGGGCGACTGTGGCTGCGGGAGCCGATCGCCCTGTTCTGGGGCATCGTGTTTCCGCTCGTTCTCGCGATCGTCTTCGGGCTCGCGTCGAATAAGCCGCAGCAGAGCCTCGGCGGGCTGCGGGTCATCGACGTGTACGTGCCGACACTGATGGCGTTCGTGCTCAGCATCGTCGCTGTCTCAGCGTTCCCCTCGATGCTCGCCAACTACCGCAACATCGGCGTCCTGCGGCGGCTGTCGACGACGCCGGTCGCGCCGTGGTTGCTGCTCGGAGCCGACATGCTGATCACCGGCGCGATCATCCTCAGCGCCCTCGTGCTGATCGGCGGTGTCGCCACGATCGCCTTCAACGTCTCGCTGCCGGGGCCGTGGCTCGGGTTCGTGCTCGCGCTCGTGCTCGGGGCGGTGGCGATGCTCGGGCTCGGGGCCACCGTCGCCGCAGTGGCGGCGAACGAGCGCGTCGCGCAGATCTTCGGCACGCTGCTGTTCTTCCCGATGATGTTCTTCGCCGGGCTGTGGGTGCCACAGCAGCAGATGGGTCCAGGCCTGCGCGAGGTGAGCCACTACACGCCACTCGGAGCGCTCGTTGCAGCACTCCAGGACACGCTGCGCGGTCACGCGCCCGGGATGGCCCATCTCGCCGTGCTCGCGGCCTACGCGGCGATCTTCGGCGTTGCGGCGGCTAGATTGTTTCGGTGGGAGTAGCCCTGGGATGTCTGAGCGATGAGCACTACGCCGATCGAGACACCTGACTGCCTGGAGCGGCCTGAGTTTCCGCTCCTCGAGGTGGTGCCATGGGTGCTACTCGCGCTCGCCACGGCGCTGGCTGTCGGTATCGACTACTCCGACACCACGAAGCTCGTCATCGACATCGCGGGAACCGCGGTCGCCGCCCTGTGGATGCTGTGGTGGATCACCCTGCATCCGCACTGGCGCGGCCGGCCGCGGCTGATGGAGGTGTACTTCGTCGGCCTGATGGCGGTCAGCGCCGTGCTCGTCGTCAACGATCCGGTTTACGGATTCTTCAGCTGGACCGGCTTTTTGTGGCTGCACGATGTCGTCCAGGGTCCGCTGCGCATCGGCGGGTTCCTGGTCGTCGCCACGATCACTGGGACCTCGCAGCATGGCGGGCTGCCCTCGCACACCGTGGGGAGCTGGCTCAGCTGGGTCGCGATCGTCGCGCTCAACGTGTTTCTGTACAGCGCGGTCAGCCGGATCATGGCCAAGCGCGACGCGGAGTATGCGATGCGGGCGAAGATGGTCGATGACCTCACCGAGGCGAACGCCAAGCTCGAGGCGTCAATGCGCGAGAACGCGGGACTCCATGAGCAGTTGCTCGCCGGCGCGCGCGAGGCCGGCGTGCTCGACGAGCGTCAGCGGATGGCGCGCGAGATCCACGACACCCTGGCCCAAGGGCTCGTCGGGATCATCACGCAGCTCGAGGCGGCGGACCAGGGGGGCAGCGGTGCGCGGCGTCACACGGACCTCGCGCTCGAGCTCGCCCGGGAGAGCCTCGCCGAGGCGCGCCGCTCCGTCCAGGCGCTCGCGCCAACCCAGCTCGAGGAGGTCCGGCTGCCCGACGCGCTCGCGGCGGTCGGTGCCCGCTGGTCGGACCTGACAGGCGTCTCCACGAAGACGCGGACGACGGGCTCGCCGGTTCCGGTGCGCCCGGAGATCGAGGTCGCGCTGCTGCGGACCGGCCAGGAGGCACTCGCGAACGTCGCCAAGCACGCCCACGCGCAGGCCGTGGCGGTGACCCTGTCCTACATGGACGATGTCGTCAGCCTCGACGTGTGCGACGACGGCGTCGGGTTCCCCGCTGCGCCGGAGGACGCGGCTCCGGTGGGCGCGAACGGCGGCTTCGGCTTGACGGCGATGCGCCAGCGCATCGAGCAGCTCGGTGGCGAGCTCGCGGTCGAGTCCGAGCCCGGCCTCGGAACGACGATCGCCGCGAGCGTGCCGGTCGGCGCCCCGGCGCCTGTGGGGGTGCGATGAGCGACCCGATCCGGCTGATGATCGTCGACGACCATCCGGTCGTCCGGGACGGGCTGACCGGGATGTTCGCCAGCGAGGACGGCATCGAGGTCGTGGCCGAGGCGGCCAACGGCGCCGACGCCGTTCGGCGGGCGCGGGCGCTGAAACCGGACGTGATCCTGATGGACCTGCGGATGCCCGAGCTCGACGGGGTTTCGGCGATTCGCGCGCTCGCCCGTGAGGAGGTGTGCTCGCGCGTGCTCGTGCTGACGACGTACGACAGCGAGAGCGACGTGCTTCCCGCGATCGAGGCGGGCGCGACCGGCTACCTGCTCAAGGATGCGCCGCGTGCTGAGCTGCTGCGCGCCGTGCGGGCGGCGGCCGAGGGGCAATCCGTGCTCTCGCCGGCAGTCGCCTCACGGCTGCTCACCCAGGTGCGCGCCCCCGGTGGCGACGGGCTGAGCGAGCGCGAGCTCGAGGTGCTGACGCTCGTCTCCCGCGGTGCCACGAACCGCGATGCGGCCCAGGCGTTGATGATCAGCGAGGCGACGGTCAAGACCCATCTCCTCCACATCTACGCCAAGTTGTCGGTGAACGACCGCGCGGCGGCGGTCGCCGAGGCGTTCAATCGCGGCCTGCTCACGCCGCAGAAACGGTGAGCGCGCGCAGCCCCGTAACACGACGTTCGCAGCGCGGCGGGCCCGTCGTGCCACGATCGTAGGCATGAGCATTGAACACGGAGTCGTGCAGTGGCTTGCGCTCGACGGTGCGGCGAACGCCCGCGTCGTCGTCCCCGGCGTGCTGCTGCGCTCGGACAACCTGCAGTCGCTGACCCCTGAGGATGTGGAGCGGCTCGTGAGCGAGGAGGCGCTCGAGCTCGTGATCGATCTGCGCACCGAGGTCGAGGTCGAGCTTGAGGGGCCGGGCCCGATCGCTCGTGAGCCGGGCGTGCGCGTCGAGCATCGCTCGCTGTATCCGCAGACCGGCGGCAACACCGACCTCGAGGCGGCGACCGTCAAGCCGTGGGGGGAGATCACCGACCTCGCGTTCGGAGACGAACGGCCCGTCGTGCGGACGTACATGAACTATCTGACCGCCCGGCCCGATTCTGTCGTCGCCTCGGTGCGCGCGATCGCGGCGGCGGACGGCGCGGTGCTGGTGCACTGCGCTGCGGGCAAGGATCGGACCGGCGTGGTCGTCGCGCTGGCGCTCGACGCGGCCGGAGTCGATCGCGCGGCAATCGTCGGCGACTACGTCGCGACAGCGGAGCGGATCGAGGCGATCCTCGAACGGCTGGTCGCCTCACCGACCTACCGGGACGAGCTCCTGGGCCACGATCCCCAGCAGCACGCGCCGGTGGCCGCGACGATGGAGCGCGTGCTCGAGCTCGTCGACGAGCGGTTCGGCGGCTCGGCGCGGTGGCTCGAGGCGCATGGGCTGAGCGCCGCCGAGCAGGAACAGCTGCGCACCCGGCTGGGTGCGTAGGCTCACGGCTGCGTGCCGTTCTTGGGACACAAGAGCCGCCGCGAGCGGGAGTGGGACGAGGTCCGCGCGTCCGCGCCGTGGGCGAGCAGCAACTCGCGGATCGCTGTCATCGCTGGGCGGCGCCCGTGAGGATGACCGCGGTCCGGCCGGCTGGCAGCGTCTCGCCGTGGCGGATCAGGGCCGCGATCCCGGCGGCGCCGGCAGGCTCGACCGCGACGCCGAGCTCATCGCCGATCAGCCGCTGCGCGCCGCGGAGATCATCGTCGTCGACGAGCACGATGTCGTCGACGAGCGCCCGCACGCGGGCCAGCGACGCCGGCACGGGATCCGAGATCGCGAGCGCCGTCGCGATCGTCCCCGTCCCCCGGGTCGTGATGACATGGCCGGCGGCGAAGCTCCGTGCCAGCGCGGGCGCGCCACTCGCGCACACGCCGATCACCCGGATCCCCGGCTGGCGCGACTTCAGCCAGCTGGCGATCCCGGAGATGAGAGCGCCGTCCCCGATCTGCACGACTGCGAGGTCGAACGGCCCGTCGGCGTCGAGCTCGACGGCGATCGTGCCGGCGCCCTCGGCCATCGCCGGGCGCTCGCCATCGACGGCGAGCAGACTCTCGGCGCGATCGGCGACGTACGCCTGCGCTGCGGCGGCCGGGTGGTCGACGACCGTGACCACCGCGCCCAGCTCGCGCATGCCCGCCTGCTTGCCCGCCGGGACGTCGGCGGAGACGTAGGCGCGGACAGCGGCGTCACGCGCGCGGGCGGCGTACGCCAATCCCTGGCCGAAGTTTCCGGCGGTCGAGCACACCCAGGTCCGGTCCGGGTCAAGCTCGTCCGCGAGCAGCCAGGTCCCGCGACCCTTGAAGCTCCCGATCGGCGTCCCGGTCTCGTCCTTGACGACGAGCTCGCGGCCGAGGCGCCTCGACAGCGCGTCGCTCACGCCCTGCGGGGTGCCGAGGAAGGCGGGATCGATCCGCTCGAGCGCCCGCGAGATCTGCTCGGTTGAGATATCGGTCGCTGGGAGACTCATGCACGCTGAAGGGTGTCACGGCGCGGCTGTCACAGGGCGGCCGCTCGTTCGTCTCAGTCCAGGCACACCCCGACGGGCCGGAGAAGGAGCAACGCCATGGACATTCTCGTGACGGGAGGAACCGGACAGCTCGGCGGCGCGGTCGCGTCGCGGCTCATCGACGCCGGACATCACGTGCGAGTCCTCGCCCGCAGGCCGCAGGGTGATCCCTCGATCGACTGGGTGAGGGGAGACCTCGCGACCGGATCGGGGGTGGACACAGCCGTCGCGGGAGTCGACACGATCATCCACGCGGCGACGCACTCGCCGGCCGCGCAGCGTGGGCGCTTTCTGCTCCGTGATGTCGACCGCTCGCCCGCGGACGTCGACGTGCGCGGGACGGCGGAGTTGCTGCGCGCGGCCGAGCGGGCGAGGGTTGCGCGGTTCGTGCACGTCTCGATCGTTGGGCTCGAGCATCTGCGCCGCATGCCCTACGCCCGACGCAAGCTGCAGGCCGAGCAACTCGTGCGCGAGGCGGACATCCCGTGGTCGATCGTCCGAGCGACCGGGTTCTACTGGCTGCTTGAGCGGATGTTCAGCAACTTCGTCGAGCGACCGCTCGTGGCGGTGCCGTCGCGCGCGAGCATGGCGCCGGTCGACTCCGACGAGTTCGCCGCGTACATCGTCGAGGCCGTCGTCGACGGCGCGTGCGGTGAGCTGGACGACTTCGCCGGCCCGGAAACGCTCACGATGGTTGAGCTGATGGAGACCTACCTCGCGGCGCGGTCGCTGAACAGACGCATCCGCCGCGCACCGTTGCCACGCCGCCTGCAGGCGGCGATCACGGCCGGCAACACCTCGGCCGTAGCGCGGCAAGGAGCGCGGAGGTGGGCCGAGTGGCTCGAGCGTCAGTCTGGTGCCAGCACGACGGGCTGGGGCGGAATGCGCGCCGGATCGAACTCGTCGAGCAGTTCAGCGGCGCTCGCCACGCGGTCTCGATCGGCGGCCAGGCCGAGCGTGTGAGCGAGCAGTGCGAGCGTCTGCGCGACCGGCTCATTCCGGTCGGCGAGCGTCGAGCCGCCGTGACGCTTGGCGAGCCGCGAACCGTCCGCCGAGAGGACGAGCGGCACGTGTGCGTAGGCGGGCGTCGGCAGGCCGAGGAGCCGTCCGAGCACGATCTGCCGCGGCGTCGAGTCGACGAGATCGGCGCCGCGGACGACCTCGTCGATCCCCTGCTCGGCGTCGTCGACGACGACGGCCAGCTGGTACGCGGTCACCCCGTCGGCGCGGCGCACGACGAAGTCGTCAACGACACCGCCGCACCGACCGAGCAGCTCGTCCTCGAACTCCACGCGCTCGCCGTCCGCGCGGAGCCGCAGCGCGTACGGTCGGCCGGCGTCGACGCGCGCCCGGCGCTCGGAGGCTCCCACGTCGCGGCAGGTCCCCGGATACGCACCCTCGGGCAGCGCGCCGTGGGGCGCCGACGCGGCAGTGCGGATCTCGGCCCGGGTGCAGAAGCATTCGTAGACACGGTCCTGGGCGCGCAGCTGCGCGAGCGCCGCGTCGTACAGCGGGGAGCGCTCGGACTGGCGGACGACCGGCCCGTCCCAGTCGATCCCGAGCGCACGCAGGTCGTCGAGCTGGGCACGCTCGAACTCCCGGCGGGAGCGCTGGGGGTCGAGGTCCTCGACCCGGAGGACATAGCGGGCCGACCGCGACCGCGCAAACAGCCATGCGACGACCGCCGTCCGCAAGCTGCCGAGATGTAGGGGTCCGGTCGGGGAGGGGGCGAAGCGGCCGTCGTGGGGCACCGGCACATTGTGGGCGGAGGAGCTACAGGGCGACCTCCCGGTCGGGCCTCAGCTCACGGCGCAGCCGCCGGTCGTGCGTGGCGACGACGAGCGCTCCCGGCCAGTCGCGCAGGGCGGCCTCGAGTACCTCGAGCGAGGCGACGTCGAGGTGGTTGGTCGGCTCGTCGAGGAGCAGGCACGTCGCACGCTCATGCGCGATCATCGTGAGCGCCGCGCGCGTGCGCTCGCCCGGCGAGAGCGTGGCGACCGTCCGCTCGACGATCTCGGCGCCCAGTCCGAACGTCGCGAGCGCAGTCCGGGCCGGCGCCTCGCCGAGGCCGGTGACGCCTCGGACATGCTCGACCAGCGTCTCGGTGCCGGAGAGTGCAGCATGCGTCTGCTCGAGTTGGGTGACGACGGCACCCTCGACAACGCGGAGCCGGCCGCGCCGGGGCTCGAGCTCACCGGCGATCGCGGCGAGCAGGGTCGACTTACCGCTGCCGTTGCGCCCGGTGATCAGCACACGCTCACGCGGGCCGACGGCAAGGTCGATCGGTCCGAGCGACCATCCGCCGCGGGGGAGGACGACACCTTCGAGCGCGACGACCCAGGGGCGACGCCGCTCATCGGCTGTCAGGCCCAGGCGATACCGAGGTGGTCAACGAGGGTCTCGCGCACGGTCTTTGACCCGCCCGTGGCGCTCTCGGCCACCTGTGGGAGGTAGCCGACCGTGGCATGACACCGAACGGCTCCGGCGTCAGGGCGCTCGAGCGCGGCGAGGATCCGCAGCAAGGTCGACTTGCCCGATCCGTTCGGTCCGATCACGCCGATCCGGGCATCGTCGGCAACGCGGATGACGACCGCGCTGAGGACAGTTCGTGCGCCGTGGCGGCGCGTGATCTGCTGTGCGTCGAGCAGCAGCGAAGACATACAGCTCCTTCCGGGGCTCGGTGGGACACGTGAGACATCCGCGTCGACCGGGCGGTGCGCCGGCCGAGTTGTCAGGGCGGAATGTCAGTGATCGCCACGCATAGAAGCGCCCGGCGGGCCACCGCTCACGCTAGCAGCCCGGGCAACGCGCTCACGACCACGCGCTCGGCGGTAGGGTGGGTCCGCGATGGCACACGCTGGTCAGGAACTCGACGGGCCGAATGGCATGCGGTTGCGGCTCGTGTCGATCGACCCCGAGCGACTCGAGATGGAGGCGCACTACTCCGGAGATGGTCCGATGCCGCCCGCTCACCTGCACGCCAAGCAGGACGAGCGCTTCACCGTGCTCGAGGGCGCGGTGCGCACGGTCATCGACGGGCACGAGCGTCGATACGCCGCCGGCGAGAGCTTCGACGTGCCGGCGGGCGCGGTCCACCAGATGGCGGGCGACGGTCCGGCGCGCGTGCAGTGGGAGGTGTCGCCGGCACGCCGGTCCGCCGAGTTCTTCGAGGAGTTGTACACCGGGGTCGCCGCCGAGGACCCCGCGGCGTTCCTCGCCCGCTACGACGACGAGTTCCGGCTGGCGTAGGGGTCCGGCCCGCGCGGGCTTTCAGGAGCGCGCGCGGCGGATCGTGGCGAGCTCGGCCCCGATCGCCACGGCGAACGCGGCGACGCCGACCGAGCCGAGCACGGTCCACCCCTTGTCAGCGCTATCGATGACGAGCGCCACCAGGCCGATCGTCATGCCGACGAGCGCGACGAGCTGTCGAAAAGAAGGAGTCATGGCCGGGTAATCGCCAGCCATGGCCCCAAAGTTGAGCGGTCGAGGCTACGTCCGCTCGTAGAACTCGAGGCGCAGCGAGCTCGGGTCGACGCCACCGTTCTGCATCGCCTCACGGAGGTCGGCGTTCTCAAAGAACGCGTGTGCCTCGTCGGCGCTGCCGAACTCGTGCATGACGAGCACGTTGGTCGGGTCGCCCTCGGCCTGGTAGACGGCGTGATCGATCACCCCACCGCTGGCCTGCATGTCGGCCACGCCTCCGAGGCCGGGGGCCCGACGCAACCGCGCCCTATCCTCTGAAACATGACCAACGCGCTGGCGGACATCGAGGAGCGCAGCGACTGCGAACGGCTCGTGCGCGCGTTCTACACGCGTGCGTTGAGTGACCGCGTGATCGGCTTCATCTTCACCGACGTCGCGCACCTGAACCTCGAGGCACACGTCCCGCGGATCACCACGTTCTGGGAGACGATCCTGCTCGGCGCGCAGACCTACTCCGGGGGCGCGTTTGCACCGCACGTCGTCATCCACCGCCAGGTTCCGCTCCGTCGCGGGCATTTCGAACGCTGGCTGTGGCTCTGGAGCGCGACGGTCGACGAGCTGTTCTCAGGCCCGCGGGCCGAGCTGGCCAAGGCCCATGCGAATCGCGTCGCCGTGGCGTTCCACGGCCGGCTCGACGCGATGACCGTGGCGGGGCCGGATGCAAGCGATCTGGCGAGGATGCCGGGCGCGGATGCCGAAACAGCCCTGACGATCGTCCACTCCGGATCCGCGCGCTCGCATGACACCGAACGAAACCCGCTGGCCAGACCTGATCTTCGTCAACGGGCCGTCGAGCGCGGGTAAGACCACCCTCTGCCGGACGCTCCAGTTCGCGATCCCGGAGGCGTTCCTGTGCATCGGTTTCGATGACTTCGTCCTCACCTCGGCGCCGCGCTACTACCTCGGTGCGGACACGCTCGAGCAGACGACCACCGACAACTACACGGCCGATGGTGTCGAGATGGTCCGCACATCGGCGCCCGGCGAGCCGATCAGCATCACCGCGGTGTTCGGCCCGGTCTTCCGTCGCCTGCTCCTGGCGATGCCGCACGCCGTCCGCGCTCTCGTGGATGGCGGCAACGCCGTCATCTTCGATGACGTGCTCCACGATGCCGAGGTGTACGCAAACCGCCGCGCCGCGTTCGCCGGCCTCGGCGCGCTCACGTCGGACGCTCCCGCGCCGCGGTCGTGGCGTCAAGGAACACCTCAGTGACATCGGGCACGACATCGCGGAGCCGCTGATCGATCTCAGCCGACGCCTCTTCGAGATCGGCCTCGTCGAGCCCCGGCCGGAAATCGACCCGCGCCGCCACGAGTAGTGAGTTCGGCCCGAGCGCCATCGTCAGGATCTCGAGCACGTCGTCGATCTCAGCGGACTCCCGGAGGGTGCGCTCGATCGCCGCCCGCTCCGCGGGCCGTGCGGCTGCGCCGATGAGCAGCTCGGACGTGTCGTGGGCCATGACGGAGGCGACGCCGATCAGCAGGACCCCGACGGCGATCGAAGCGGCGGGGTCGAACACATCGGAGCCCGTGAGCTGATCGAGGAGGATCCCGGTAAACGCGATTGCGAGACCCGCGAGCGCCGCCGTGTCCTCGAACAGAACCATCTTGACGTTGGGGTCACGGCTCTCCCGGACAAAGCGGACGAGCGGTAGGTCGGCGCGCCGGGCCTCCTCTCGCGTCTGGCGAACGGCTCGGATCAACGAGCTGCCCTCGGCAACGAGCGCGATCGCCAGCGTGACATAGGCGACGAGGTAGCCGTCCGACTTGGCGCCGACGACCAGCTCGTAGATGCCGTAGCCGATGGCGAACGTTGCTCCCGCGAGGAACATTGCGATGGCTGCAATGAACGTCCACAGGAATCGCATCCGTGTGAATCCAAACGGCTGATCGGGAGTCGGCTCGCGGGATCCGAGCCGGATCGACACGAGCAGGAAGGTCTGATTTGCGGTGTCGGCGACCGAGTGGGCGGCCTCGGCGAGCATCGCCGCGGATCCCGAGAGCAGGCCGCCGCAGAGTTTCGCAACCGCGACGAGCGCGTTCGCGGCGAGCGCGATCAGCACCGTCCGGCGGCTCGCCGCCGCCGTATCGCGTGAGCGGACGACGCTGCGTCGGCTCGTCCACGTTTCGGTACTTGCCATGCGCTTGGTCTACCCGGGTGCGGGTAGAACCTCTCGGTGGCGCGACAATTGACCGCAGTGACGTCCTCGATCCAGCGACTCGTTATCGGTTACTCCGTGCTGCGCGGGCTCTACGCGGTCGGTCTCATCGTGGCGCCCGTCCGGGTTGCCCGTCCGTGGCTCGGTGATGTACGCCGGGCGTCGGCGGCGATTCCGACGCGCGGCCTCGGTGCCCGCGAGTTGGCGCTCAGCGCCGGCGCGATCGCTGCGGTTGCGTCCGGCGCGCCGGCGGACCCGTGGCTCGCCGCCTGTGCGCTCGCCGATGGGGCGGACATCGCAGCGACGCTCGCGTCCGACGGCGGTGAGCTGCCGCCACGGTCGAAGCTCGGCACGGTGCTCGCCGCCGGGACGTTCGGAAGCGCGGCGCTCGCGCTTGCCGCGAAGGTCCGGGCCGACAGGTCCTGACGCGGGCCCGGCAGCGCCGGTCGGGCCGGTGGGGGCCGGGGGAGAAACGTAACAAGATCCGGCCGGACGAAAGATCCTGCTGCGTTCCTCCCGCTGAGCGTCACAAACGTCGCCGGATCCACCGGCGCGACGCATCCTGTTGCGTTTCTCCCCTAGGCGTTCTGGGTCGCCGCCAATGCTTTGAGGTCGACGGTGACCCGCTTGTGGTTGTGCGGGCTGATGTACATGGGCACGGTGTCCCCACTGCGCAGATGCGCGCAGACGTACAGCGTCGTGTCATACCGGTCCCGGCCTTGCGCGCTGACCTGCAGTCCGTGCTTCCCCGACCGTCGGGGCGCCGATGCCGTCGTACTCGTCCGATGACATGCCCAGCTCGTCTCCTTGGCGCTGAGGACCTTGGCCGTGCCGGCGATCCCACGTCCGACGAGCCGGCGATCCCCGTAGCGCATCACTGCGATCCAGAGGTACATCGCGTAGGCGAACGACGCCAGCCAGACGACGACGTACGGCACGAGGACGGCGACGCTCCCCGAGGACGCAACGGCGAGCGGGCCCGCGATCCCGAGCAGGAACACGCCGAAGGCGATGGGGCTCATCCGGCCGACGTTCATTCCTTCACTCCTTTGACCTGCGATGGACGACGTTCAGCAGTGGCTCGCCCCGACACCAGCGGGCGAACTGGTCGCCGGCGAGTTCCGCCGAATGCGCTTGACCGGCCGGAGAGTCACCCGCGATATGCGGGGTCAGGCACAGGAGACCCGGCGCGTGCCACAGCGGGTGGTCGTCGGGCAACGGCTCTGGGTCGACGACGTCGAGTACCGCGCGGAGCCGCTCTCGCTGCAGTTCGGCGAGCAGCGCGTCGGTATCGACGACCGGACCGCGGGCGGCGTTGATGACGAGCGCACCGTCGCGCAGGCGGGCGAGGGCCTCGCGCCCGATCAGTCCGTGCGTCGACTCGGACAGGGGTGCCAGCACGACGACCGCGTCGGCTTCAGGCAGCAGGTCGAGCAACGCATCGGGGCCGTGCAGCCCATCGTGCTCGCGGGAGCCAACCCCGATCACGCGCGCGCCGATCGGTTGCAGGTAGGCACTCAGCCGACGGCCGATCGACCCCATCCCGACGACGAGCACGGTCCAGGAACCGAGATCCTCGACGGTGCGGGATCGGTTCCACCGCGTTGCGCCGGCGTACTCGAGAAGTCCGGCCGAGGCGCCGAGCAGGGCCCCCAGGATCCACTCGGCGACCGAGCCGTCCCGCGCGCCGCGGGCGTTGCACAGCGTCACATCGGCAGGGACGAAGCGTTCGATGCGGTCGGTTCCGGCGGACAGCACCTGAACGACGGACAGTCGCTCGAGACTGCGCAGTTCGTCAAGTCGGTCGTCGGACGCCGGCCGCGGGACGAGGAAGTCGACCTCTGTCAGGTCGGAGGTGTCCTCGAGGGTGACGACGTCGGCGCCTTCCGGAGCGCGCCGTCGCACCGCATCGACGGCGGTCTCGGTGACGGCGGCACGGCGGTCGGCGGCGGACATCCGGGACACGCTACCCGCTCGTGCGTAGATTTCCTGCGGCCGAAGTGCGGCGTTGCCCCGATCCCGCCGGCGGCGAGGCGGGCTAGCGTGCCAGGGGTGCTCACGAGGCGTGGCCTGCTCAAGGGTCAGCTGGCCGCTGGTGCCGGCTATCTCGCCGCGGCCGGCCTGCCCAGTGGCCTGGAAGCGACCGCGGCGGCCGCGCCGACGGTCACGCTGCACCCGAACTTCTATCCGCTCGCGGACTTCACCCCGGCGATCGACCTTGCCGGCAAGGTGGCGGTCATCACCGGCGCATCGAGTGGCATCGGCCGGGCGACCGGTGAGGCGCTCGCCGCCCACGGCGTGCACGTGATCGGTAGCTCTCGCGACGCCGCAAGCGTGCACCGACCGCCGAAGTTCCCACTGCTCGACCTCGACATCGCAGACGCAAAGTCGGCCGCGGCGTTCGTCAAGAAGCTCCGACGTCGGGTCGGCCAGAAGGGACGCGTCGACATCGTCATCAATAACGCCGGGAGGGGCATCGTCGGGAACCCGGTTCCACCGGCCAGCGGGGCGTCCCGGTACTTCGAGCAGCTCGACCTGGGGATTCGCACCGACTACAGCGGCCACGTGATGATGACCGAGCGTCTGCGCCCGTTCCTTCCCGCGCGCGGCTATGCGCGCGTGTACTTCACGGTCTCGATCGACGCCTACTCGGTATCGACGAACGCGATGGCGTTGTTCCACGGCTACACGTCGATGAAGCGGGCGCTGCTCGCGTTCGCCAACGCGTGGTGGTCGCAGCTACGGCAGGCGCACAGCCACATCGGCGTCGCCACCGTCAATCCGTACCTCGTCGACACGCGCTTTCCGGACAACGTCCTCCTGCTCGAGCGGCCGCGTCCGGGATCCGCACTGGCCGCCTATGTCCAGGCGTTGAAGCGCTCCTTTGCGGGGTCGCTGCCGCCCTCGCTGGTCGGCCAAGCCTACTTGCAGCTCCTGAGCTCGGCCCAACCGCCGGTCAACGTCGCCGCCGGATCGGCGGCGGAGCCGTACGCGAGCCGAGGGACGAACAGCCTCTTCGCACTCGAGCTCCAGGTGGAGAACGCGCAGGCGGCGATCAGGTTCGAGGCGGGATAGACCCGGTCCACGGTCAGCTCTCGATGTGGCCGGTCTTGGGAAGCCCGCCGCCGAGCCGGCCGACCCTTTTCGTGACGGTGTCGACGCCGATGAACCCGCTGGCGAAGCCGAAGATGGAAAGCGGACGCAGCCGCTTGGGCTGAGCGGGTGGCGCAGCACCGCGGCGCACAGCACACGCAGCATCGGTCCCCGTCGGCCCGCTGGCGCGACCCTACCGGGAAATACACTCCGGGTCCATGAGTTCGCACACCGGCGGGGCGAGCGGACGACGGCGGTTCATCTCAGCACTGATCGGGGCCGCCGCGGTCCTCTTCGGTGTGGCGTTGACGTTCCGGCCGTTCACATCGCTCGATGCGCTGTCGCTGTACATCGGCGCCAGCCTGGTGCTCTCCGGAGCCGGCGAGCTGTTCACGTCGCGGGAGGATGCGTCGCCGGGCGATCGCGCGGTCGGCGCCCTCCTCGTCGTGACCGGGCTCGTCGCGGCGCTCGCACCGAACCTCACGGTGAGCGCCACGGCGATCGTGGTCGGGATCGGCATGGTGCTGAGCGGGGCCGCGCGACTGATTGCGGGCTGGCGCAACGCGGCCGACGAGCGGTACAGCGCGATCGTCGGCGGTCTGGCCACGGGCGTGTTCGGCGTACTCGCGCTCGCGTGGCAAGACGTGACGATTCTCGTCATTGCGCTGCTCGTCGGGCCGGTCGCGATCGTCTTCGGGGTTCGCCAGGTGGCGCGCGCGGTCCGCGGCCCACGACCCGCCTCGGAGCGCCAAAAGGGACGCGTGCGGCTCTGGCTGCGCGGCGCGCGGGCGACCGCTGGGCTGCTGTTTGCACTGCTCCTCGTGCTCATCAGCGCAGTCGTCCATCGAGCGTCACCGACGGTGCCGGCGTTCTATCGCTGGTCCGGCCCGATGCCGGACAAGCCAGGCGTGCTGCTGCGCGAGGAACTGGCGACGAACGGCATGCCACCGGGATCTCGCGGGGTGCGGATTCTCTACACGACGACTGGCCTGCACGGCACGATCGTGCCCGCGAGCGGCCTCGTCGTCGTGCCCGCCGTGGCCGCGCGGGCGCCGCTCCCGGTGCTCCTGTGGGAGCACGGAACGACCGGCGTGGCACAGAACTGCGCGCCGTCACTGCTGCCGAGCCCGTTCACGGCGGGGGCGCTGTTCGTCGCCGACCGCATCTTGGCGCACGGCTGGGCGCTCGTCGCGCCGGACTACCTCGGGCTCGGAGCCTCGCCGCCGCACCCGTACCTCGTCGGGGTCCCGGAGGCGCGCTCAGCGCTCGATGCCGTGCGGGCGGCGCGGCAGTTGCGCGGGGTCCAACTGAGCTCCAAGACCGTCGTCTGGGGCCATTCGCAGGGCGGCGGCGCGGCGCTCTGGACAGGGGTCGAGGCTCGCCGATACGCGCCCGATGTGCCGCTGGGCGGGGTCGCTGCGCTCGCGCCGGCCAGTGACCTGGTGCCACTCGCGAACGGCCTGGAGACGAGTCCGGCCGGGATGTTGTTCGCAACCTTCATGGTGGCCGGCTACAGCAACGCCTATCCCGACGTCGCGTTCAACAGCTACGTCCGGGCGAGCGCGCAGGAGGTCGTGCGTCAGGTGGTCGGCCGCTGCCTGAGCGAGCCGTCGACGCTCCTCTCGATCCCGGCCGTGCTCTCCGGGGAACCGATCTTCAGCCGCCATCTCGCGTCCGGCGCGCTCGGAACGCGGCTCATTCAGAACACGCCCGATCGACCGACCGGACTGCCCACGCTGATCGCGCAGGGGGACGCGGACAGTCTCATCATTCCGGCCGTCCAGCGCGCGTTCGCGGCGCGGCTGTGCCGCGCTGGACAGCGGCTTGAGTTCCGCACCTACCCGGGTCTCGACCACGTTCCGCTCGTCCAGCCTGGCTCGCCGCTCATCCCCTACTTGCTGAGCTGGACCGCCGATCGGTTCCGGGGCGCCCCCGCGCCGGCCAACTGCGCGGCGATCAGATAGGGCGCAACCCGAAGTCGGTGTACATCTCGGCGAGTGCCGACACGAGCGCATCGGCTGAGAATCGCGTTTCGTAAACCGACCGGGCACGGACGGCCAGCCGCCGTCTGAGCGGCGCGTCGCGGAGCAGGCGGGCCAGCGCTGCTTGCAGGCTCCCGGCATCACCAGGCGCCACCAACAGCGCATCGCGCTCGTCGGCGAGGTCCTCGGGAATGCCGTCGCACCGGGACGCGACCACCGCCGTTCCCGATTGGAGCGCCTCGAGCAGCGACACCGAACCGCTGCCCTCCTCGAGCGATGGGAGCACGAAGATGTCGGCGGCCCGCAGGTAGGGCATGACATCCGCGACCTGCCCGGTGATGGCGACGCTGCCGCCGAGGCGAAGTTCGTCGGCGAGCTTGCGGTGGTCGCCGAGCAGCGGCCCCGGTCCGACCAGGCACGCGCGTGCCGGGACGCCGTCCGAGGCGAGTCCGGCAAGAGCTCTGAGGAGCACGTCGAGGCCCTTGCGCGGATCATGGCGCGACACGCTGACGAGGAGCGGCGCGCCCGCCGGCCGCAGCCCGGTGACCGGTGTCGGAGGGGGAGCGGCGCGGTCGGCGTCGGGACGGAACGCCGCCGGCGCGGCGTACGGCAGCCATCGGATGTCTACCGCGGGGCCGCAGGCATCACGGACGAGGCGCCGGACCGACTCGTAGTTGACGAGCACCCGGGCTGAGCCGCGGTAGCCCCGCTGCTCTGACGGGGCCGCCACCGTCCGCACCCACTGGTCCGAGACGCGGTAGGCGAGCCGCTGCCTAAGTCGATGCGGCGTCGCGAGCCCACCGAGCTTGGCTTCGGACTCGTGGTCGAGTGTTGTGTAGGCGCTCGCGATCGGGACCGCCTCGATCCCGCGCCGGGCGAGCGCCCGGCTGGCGGCCACCCCCGTCATCGCCCATGCTCCGAAGCTGTGAATGACGTGCGGGCCGGCGTCGTCGGCGAGGTACCGGCTGACAGCGGCGGCGAGGACCCGCTGGTGCGCAGCGGCGACGATCGTGCGACGCATCAGGATCGGCGACGCGATCTGGTGCACGGTGCCGAACTCGACCGGCACCAAGCGCGTTCGGGGTGCGACCATGAATACGTGTGGGGAGAACCCAGCCGCCGCCGCGGCGAGTGCGTGGGCGTGGACGTAGGTCCGATGGCCGCTGACCTGCGCGAGCAGATCGGTACCAGCGATCAGTGCAAGTCGGCTCATTCGGGCCGCGAGACTAGCGAGCGTGGCAGGATCAGAGCATGACCGAGTTTGAGGGGTTCAGCCCGAAGGTCCGCGCGTGGTTCAGGGGACTCGAGGCTGACAACAGCAAGGCGTACTTCGACGCCCATCGGGACTTCTACGAGGAGTCGGTCCGCGGGCAGATGGAGGCAATGTTCGACGCGCTGAGTGAGACCTTCGGAGGCGAGCTCAAGATGTTCCGCCAAAACCGTGACATCCGGTTTTCACGCGACAAATCTCCGTACAAGACGAACACCTACGGCGTCCTTTACCGGGCAACGCTTGCGCCGGCGGGCCTGTACGCGTCGATCTCTGCCAACGGGCTGGTCGCGGGGTGCGGTTACCACATGATGGCTCGGGATCAGCTCGATCGGTATCGCGAGGCGGTCGCCGACGCGCGCCGAGGGCCAGCGCTCGAGGCGGCGGTGGCGGCCGTGACCGGCACCGGGCTCGAGCTGTGGGGCGAGAGCTTGCGCACGGCACCCCGTGGCTATCCGAAGGATCACGAGCGCATCGCTCTGCTGCGGCGCAAGAGCCTCTCGCTCGGCGCGTCGATCAAGACCGGGCGGGGGATCGACGGACCGGCGGCGCTCGAGTTCGTGGAGAAGACGTGGCGCGCGGCCGCACCGGTGACGACCTGGCTCGGCGATCACGTCGGGCCGAGCACCCTCCCGCCGGACCGGCGCGGCCGCTGAGCCGCCGGAGCCGCCGGAGCCGCCGGAGCCGCCGGAGCCGCGGATAGGATCGCCCGGCGATGCGTGAGAGGCATGGACGATGGCCGCTCGTCGCGGCCGGGGCGCTCGGGCCGGTGACTGCGGTCGCCGTGCGTCAGAGCGCGGCGCGCCCGCTCGCCGCCCTGCTGTGGCATCAGACCGAGGAGTGGGTGTGGCCGGGTGGCTTTCTGCCGTGGATGAACCGCGAGGTGATGGGCTCCGACGCGGATGAGTTCCCACTTGATCGGCGGATGGCGTTCGTCATCAACGTCGTCTTCGGATGGGGCTTCAGCGCGCTGGCGGCATGCGGACCGGCAGCAACCGTGCCGGCGGCGATTCTCTATACGAGCAACCTCGGGAACGTCGGGCTCCACGTCGGCTGGGCGCTCAGGCATCGCCGCTATGACCCGGGAGTCGTCACCGCGATCGCGACGCTCGGCCCGACCGGCGTCGTCGGACTGCGCTCACTCGCCCGCGACCCGCCGGTCTCGCGTCGGGCGTTGCGGGCTGGGGTGGTCAGCGGGATCGCGATGTCCGCGCTGTTGATGCCGTCGCTGAAGCGTCGGCGTTAGACGGCCGGCGTGTTGTCCTGAAGCGCGGCGATCCCGAGCGCCGCAGCGACGAGCGCCGTCGTCGTCACCATGAATGTCGCGGCCTTGGGGAGCTCGCCGCGGCGGCCGGCCGCAAGCCCGGCGACCGCATCGGCGGGGTCGCACGCGACCCCCAGGCGCAACCACTGAGCGCGCTCGCACGCCGCGACCGGCGCAACACGCACGCGGGGTGGGACGGGTGGCGCCAGAACGACTGACTCGCCGCGGAATGGGTAACACTGCCGGGGCATATGGCCGACAGCGCAGAGTTGACCGCTGATCCGCCCCGAGACGTCGGGCGCGGTCCGGACGGGCTCCACGGGCAGATCGACCGGTGGTTCGAGATCGGGGGGCGCGGCAGCACCGTGCGCACCGAGGTCATCGGTGGACTCACGACGTTTCTCACGCTCGTGTACATCGTGTTCGTCAACCCGGCGATCCTCAGCGGAACGCCGGATCTGAACGGCACGCACCTTCCGTTCGACCAGGTGCTCGCCGTCACGGCCCTGTGCGGCGGCATCCTGACCGTCACGATGGGAGTGTTCGGCCGTTACCCGTTCGCGCTCGCGGCGGGCCCGGTCTCAACGCCTACGCGGCCGCCGAGGTGGCCGCTCACCGTGTCAGCTGGGCCTCGATGATGGGCATCTTCGTCATCGACGGCGCGATCATCGTCGCGCTCGTCGTGCTCGGCCTGCGCGAGCGGATCATTGATGCGATCCCGTTCGATCTCAAACTCGCGATCGGCATCGGAATCGGCGCGTTCATCACCGTCGTGGGGCTCAAGAACGCCGGCTTCATCGTGGAGGGCGGCAACCTCGGGACGCTCGCGCCGCATCTGGGGACGTGGCGGATCCTCGTGTTCGCGGTTGGCCTGTTCGTCACCTGGACGCTGTACGAGCGCGGAGTCCGTGGTGCGCTGCTGATCGGAATCCTCGGCGCCACGGGGCTCGCCATCGTCATCAACGCGATCGACGGGTACCACATCTGGACTGACGGGACCGCGCGGCTGCCGCGCGGAGCGTGGCTCACGACGCCGGATCTGGCGCTCGCGGACGGAAGCACGTCGCGTTCCAATTAGGCCGGCTCGGCGCCGGCGCGATCGCCGTCATCCTCGCGGTCGTCATGTCCGACCTGTTCGACAACGTCGGCACGACGGTCAGCGTCGCGCGCAACGCCGGGATCCTCGACGACCGCGGCCGCCTGCCGCGGATCCGGACCGTGCTCGGGATCGACGGGTTCGCCGCAACCCTCGGCGGGTTCATGTCGGCCTCTTCGAATACGACGTTCATCGAGAGCAACGCGGGCGTGGCGGCCGGTGCGAGGACGGGGCTGGCCTCCGTGATCACGGGCACGCTCCTGCTGCTGTGCATGTTCATCTCGCCGATCGCCGGGATGATCCCTCCGGAGGCGACTGCTCAGGCGCTCGTGATCGTCGGAGTGATGATGTTCGGCCTCGTCCGGGATCTCCGCTGGGATAACACGACGCCGCTCGCCGTGTTCGCGACGATCATCGTCATGCCGGTGACGTACAGCATCGCCAACGGGGTCGGGGTCGGACTGCTGCTCCACACCGTGTCGGAGCTGCTGCGGGGCCGGCGGGTCAACGTGATCCTGATCATCTTCAGCGGATTCTTCGTCTGGTACTTCCTGCACGGGGCGATCTGATCCCTGTGGCTGCGGAGCGCTTCACCAGTCTGCACCGTGTCGAACTAGTCGCCGAGAACGGCGACCTTCACGGTGAGCTCAAGCCGAGAATGAGCTGCGCGGTCTCGACGGGCACGTCGAGCTGGGGTGCGTGACCGACACCGTCGAGCGTGATCCAGTCGGCGTGCGGCAGCCATTCGGCTCGGTATCGGGCAGCGGCGGCTGGCCACGGGAGCAGCCGGTCGTCCGTGCCCCAGACGACACGGACCGGACAGGCGATCCGCTCGGCGTCAAGGTCCCACCCGGTCCGCAGGGCGACATCGATCATCGCACGGGCCGCTGGACACCGGGCGATCCCGATGAGCTGATGGACGAGCAGCTCCGCGGGGATGTGCTCGTAGTTGACCGTCTGCAGGGCGGTGGCTCGTCGTCGTCCCTCCGCCGTCGCCATGAGGCGGTCGGCTTGCGGCGCCAGCCCGACGGCCTGGGCCTGCAGCGTCTGCTGCATCCGCAGCAGCGACTTGTACGAGTCGTCGCCGCGCGCCCAGCCTCCGGCCGGCGCGAGCGCCACCGCCGTGCGGGCACGCCCGCGCGCGGCAAGCTGCAGCGCGACGTAGCCGCCAAGTGAATTGCCGACGAGATGAGCAGTGTCGATGCCGGCCGCATCGAGGATCCGCTCGACCTCGTCGGTGAGCGTGGTCGCGCCGAGTGTGTCCGGCAGGTCGGGTCCGCCGGCATGGCCCGGGAGCGTCAGCGCGAGCACGTCGTGCCGGCGCTCAAGGGTCGGCAGGACGAGTTCCCACGTCCGCCACGTCTCGAGGAAGCCGTGCAGGCAGACGAGCGGAGAGCCGGTGCCGGCACGGTGCCACGGTGTGAACGAGGTGATCTCGAGCACGCCGGTCAATCCATCTAGTCCTCGATGAGTGCGAACGGCTGCCAGGCGTGGTAATCGATCCCACGCCGGTCGGCGCGAGCGTGCACGCCCCAGGACGTCGAGCCGAAGTCGCCCGACTGCCCGGGGAGGGCGTCGGCCGGCAGCGCAATTGTGAACTGCAAGCGCCTCCCCGCCTGCAGCGACCCGGTGGCAAGCGGCGGCTCGAGCGGTACGGCGAGGCTCACCGCGCGGTAGTCGGCGGTCCAATCGCGGTACTCGAGTGCGACCGTCAGCCGCCGGGCGTCGGATGCCTCCGTGATTTCCACCGAGCCGCTCACCGTGTCGCCGGCCCGGTACGCCGGGTGATCGACCGTCACGACGAGATGCGTCTTCATGGTGAGACCCAGATCGGGACGTCGCGCAAGCGGTCCGGCC
Organism: uncultured Solirubrobacterales bacterium; assembly: GCA_963750695.1. GTDB lineage: Bacteria > Actinomycetota > Thermoleophilia > Solirubrobacterales > Solirubrobacteraceae > Palsa-465. The sequence goes on along the minus strand of CAVVSB010000009.1, from coordinate 581,597 downwards.
GGTGCGCATGGCGATCGCGCAACGCGACGTGCCACGCCCACGACACGGCGCCGCCCTCATAGGAGAACGGAGCGTTCGATGGCAGCGTGAGGCGAAGGCTCTGCTGCACCGTTGCGCGATCAACCTCACTCCACGTGGCGTACGCGTCGGTCGTCCTCAAGACACGTTGCTCGCTCGAGCCGTTCTGCGTGTACACCTCTTGCTTGACGTCGTAGTACTCAGTGCAGACGAGACCGAGCTCCAGCGTCTCGCCGAGCTTGTCCGCGTCGGCGATGAGGATCGTCGCCGTCACCGTGTCCCCGCGCCGCGCGTCGATCGGCTCGACGGTGAGCTGGAGATAGCGTGCCTCGCTCGGATGGCGGCGCCGCACGAGCCAGGCGAGCAGGAGCCCGAAGACGAGCGCGCCGACGACGAAGATGACGCCGCCGACCCGCGCTCCCGATGGGCTCTTGTCGTGGGTCGCGCCGGCGAACAGGACGATTGCCCCGGCGAGCATCCCGAGCGTGGCGAGAGCGAGGAACGCGTAGCCGAGCGGCGCACCCCGCTCCGCGCGACGGCTCTGGGCGCCGGGCTCATGTCCCGGCGGAAGATGGCGTCGCCCCGGGCGGGACACCCCTTTCCGCGCCATTGGCGCACTCTAACCGAGCACGTACTCCGCGTGAACGGTTGGCTGCGTCCCCGGAAGATAGCCCTGGGGCCCCACGGCGACGAGGCCGTCGGAAGGGGTGGCGAATGCGCAGGACGCGCCGGGACGCGACGCGGCGTTGCCGCAGAACGTCACGAGCCCCCCGCGCACGACGTCGCGGTAGATGGCGACGCCGCCGGCGGCACGGCGGGACGAGCCGACCGTGAACGATGCCGTCCCGCCGGCCTCGACGACGGACGGCGGGGCAGCGTCCCACTCGTCGCCGCCGCCGTGGCTGGCGGCGACCAGGACGAGCGGGTGATCGGTCTCGTTGCGGAAGGAGACTTCGTAGTGATGCGCGTGCCGGTCGAGGTCGGTCGTGAAGCCGTGCGTGACGATGTCGATGTGCTGGTCTGATTGGGTGTCCATCGTTCGCTCCTGGTTGCCTTCGTTGTTGTGCCTCAACGATGCACCCGGCACGCGTCGGCGGGTATCCGGCGTCGGGAGGACCGGGTGGAGGATCCGTAGTCCCCCGATCGGAGGAAGCGGGTCAACCGGGAGTGCCGGGACTCCCGGACTGCGACAATGAGGCCCCGTCCGATGAGGAAAGCTCGACGGAAGATGATCGTGCTCGCGGTCCTCGCGCCGGTGCTTGCCGGGTGCGGGGCGACCGGTGGGCAGGGTGGCGACACGACGACGACCGGCGATCCGCCGCCGGCCACAGCGAGCACGCCTCAGGCGCATCCGCAGGCGGTCGAGCCCGCGGCCGGCGTCGCGGCATCCGCGCCGGGGTCGGGATCCGCCGATGGCGCGACGATCGTCGGCGACGTCAACGCCCATGCGCCGTCGCTCGCCGAGGTCAAGCGTGAGCTGCAACGGCTGAACCTGTGCGGCGGGGTGACGAACGTTGCCAACGCCGCGCCGGTTGCGAGCTCAAAGGGCCCCGGCTTCGTGCCGGATCCGGGTACGAGCCAGACGCAGGGTCAACTCCCGCTGCTCACCTCGCGGTTGGATGCCCTCGGCAAGGCGCTTGGCGTCACGATCTACGGCATCAGTGGCTATCGGACGCCCGCGCACAGCGTCGCTGTCGGCGGCTTCGCCAGCGATCCACACACGAAGGGTCTCGCCGAGGACATCGGCGTCGGCAGCCTGCTCCGATCGAGTGCGGCCCAGATCAGCGAGGCTCAGCTTGCCAGGTACGGCCTCTACCGCCCGTTCGACCCCTCGGGCGACCCGAACAACACCGAGGTCAACCACATTCAGGTGATCCCTGTCGGCGGCGCCGTCCCAGCGGCCCAGGCCGCGGCGCGGTGGGACCCGGACCCGACCTGTCGATAACTACGGTCTAACGCTCCGCGCGGAGCGCCGATGCGCGAGGTATGGGCGACAGCTCGGGGTCAACTGAGTTGCCCCTCGGCCTCACCGAGGAGATACGTACGACGGTGCTGGACAACCTCAGCGACGGCGTGTACTTCGTCGACCGTCAACGCCGCATCCTGTATTGGAACCAGGGCGCCGAGCGGATCACCGGTTACTCAAAGGAGGAGGTCCTCGGGCGGCAGTGCAAGGACAACATCCTCAATCACTGCGACGACGCTGGGAATATCCTCTGTGGCAAGGGGTGCCCGCTGCTCGCGACGATCCGAGACGGCAACCAACGTGAGGTGCACGTCTACCTCCAGCACAAGGACGGTCACCGCAAACCGGTCGCGATCAGGGCCGCTCCGATCCGGGATGCCAACGGAGCGATCATCGGCGCGGCCGAGACGTTCCACGACGACACCGTCCTGTCGGACGCGCGCCGCCGCGCGAGCGAGTTCGAACGTGACTCGATGCTCGACGCGCTCACCGGCGTCGGCAACCGCCGGCTCGGCAAGGCGGCACTCGCCGGATGGATCGAGCAGTTCGATGGGTACGGGCGCGGGTTCGGCGTGCTGTTCGCAGACATCGATCACTTCAAGAAGGTCAACGACCGGTACGGGCATGACATCGGCGACGAGGCGTTGCGCGCGGTCGCGCGGACCCTCGAGGAGACGTGCCGTACGTCGGATACCGTCGTGCGCTGGGGCGGGGACGAGTTTCTGGTGGTTGCCGCCGATGCCCGCCCGCGAACGCTCGAGCTCATCGCCGAGCGCGTGCGTGCGCTGGTCTCCCGCGCGGAACTGTTCACGGGCGAAGGGACGGTCAGCGTGACCGTCTCGGTCGGCGCGACACTGGCGATCAAGGGCGACACCGCCAAGCGGATCCTGCGGCGCGCCGACGCGCTGCTCTACGCGAGCAAGACCGCGGGGCGCAACCGGATCACGCTCGATCCCTTCAGCCACGCCTGAGGGTCAGCCCGTCGCGACTTGCGCGCCCTCCTGCGACGCGCGCACGAGCAGCACCGGCCGGTCGCTCTCCCGGAGCACAGTGGCCGAGACCGATCCCATCAGCGCGGTGTGGAGCCGGCCGTGGCCATGGAAGCCCATCACGATCAGATCGCACCGGCACTCGTCGGCGACCTCGAGGATCCGCTTCGCCGCGCGACCGGTGACGAGCCGGGACTCGACGCTCACCGTTTCAGGAAGGGAGCCGATCGCCACACGCAGATCCTGTGCGTACGCGGACTCATGATCGGTGACGATCGTCGGCGCGCCGACCGCGACGGCGTGGCGGGGTGGCGGGACGACCGTCATCACGATCAGCCGAGCGTGCTGGTCGCAGGCGAGCGTCGCCGCATGGTGCAGGCCGGCCCTCGCATCCGGCGAGCCATCGAGCGCGACGAGGATCGTGCAGTAACAACCCATGCTCGGCGCGCTACGCGATCTCCCCCGCGAGCGATGGGGCAGGACGGGGGTCCGGATCGATGGTGGAGGGACGGGGGACGAGCGTGCTGGCGAGGGCGGCGAGGCCGCAGGCAACCGCGGCGAGGATGAACGCGAGCGTGAACCCCTCCTCCGTGGGGAGACCGCCGGCGACGATCGTGCCGGCGATGATGCTCGCTCCAATCTGGGCGCCCACCGAGCCCCCGAGGCTGCGCATGACGGTATTCATACCGGTCGCCACGCCTGTTTGCTCTGGTCGCACCGCCTCGACGATGAGATTTGCCAGCGACGCGAACGCGAGCCCGATGCCGGTCCCGAGGAGTCCCGCCGCGACGTAGATCTCCCAGCGCTGGTCGTGTGCGACGGCGAGCATCGCGAACGAGAGGCACGTCACGATCGAGCCGAGGATGAGCGGCGTCCGGCCGCCGATGCGGGTCGTGATCCGTCCCGCAATGGGGCTGATCACGAGCATCATCACGGTCGAGGGGACGAGGAACAGACCCGCCTGCGTGACGCTTGCCTGGAAGCCGTACCCGGTGGAGTGGGGCATCTCGACGAACTGCGGGATGAGAATGAACGAGCTGTACATCCCGGCGCCGACGAGGAAGGCCGCGGCGTTGACGGTCCAGACGCCGCGGATCCGCATCATCGCCATGTCGACGAGCGGCTCGGGGGCGCGTTGCTCGTTCAGGACCCAGCAGATGAGCAGCACGATTGCGGCGGCGAACAGGCCGATCGTCCGGACGCTGCCCCAGCCCCACGACGATCCCTCGCTGATGGCGACGAGCAGGCAGACGAGCCATCCGGAGAGCAGCGCGGCACCGGCCCAGTTGATCCGCCCGGGTGACTTGATCGGCGACTCCGGGACGAACAGCACGGTGGCGATCGTCGCGATCACGACGAGCACGAGCGGAATCCAGAACAGCCAGTGAAATGAGAGCGAGTCGATGATCGGCCCGGCGAGCACGATCCCGAGTCCACCGCCGATGCCGAGGATAGCCGAGATGAGCGCGATCCCCTGGGCGACGCGAGCGCGCGGAAACTCGTCCCGGATGATCCCGAACGCGAGCGGGAAGATCGCCCCACCGGCGCCCTGAATGACGCGGGCCACGATCATCACGGCGATGCTGTCGGCGAGGGCTGCGAGCAGCGTCCCGGCGGCGAGCACGAGCAGCGTCGCTACGAGCGTGTGCTCCTTGCCGAACATGTCGCCGAGGCGGCCGATGATGGGGGTGAGCACCGAGGCGCTGAGCAGATAGCCGGTGAGGACCCACGCCCCAGACGTCGCCGAGGCGTGGAGGTCGTGCTGGATGACCGGCAGTGCCGGCGCAACCATCGACTGCAGCAGTGCGTAGGTCATGCCCCCGAGCGCGAGCACGAGGAACGTCAGCCAGTAGTGCTGGCGCTCGATCGCTGTGGCGGCGCCGTCGGTCATCGCGGCGCGCTCTCGAGGCGCTCGATCATCGTGTCGAGGATCTCGACGGCGCGGGCGAGCGTTGCCAGGTCCTCGTCGGTGAGGGCGGCCATGTCTTCGTGCACGAGCGCCCGGAACTCGGCGCGGATCTGGTCGAGCAGATCGCAGCCGGCCGCCGTCAGCTCGACGAGCACCGCGCGGCCGTCCTGGGGGTCGGGCGTCCGCCTGAGCCACCCACGTTCGGCGAGCCGGTTGACGAGCAGTGTGATCGCGGGCTGGGTGACCCCCTCCCGCGCGGCGAGCTCCGTGATCCGCCGCGGGCGTTCGGATACGACGTGCAGGACGCCGATCTCGGTGCGGGAGATCGGGACCGTCGTGTGGGCCATGAAAACGCGGGAGATCGCCGCGGCGCGGACGGGGAGTGCCTCGGCGATGTCCTCGGCGCGAGCGGCCTGGGTGGGTGCGGACGCGGGCGACGGGTCCATGAGGCGAAAATATTAGCCGCTCATGGTTTGTCGGCGGCGGGCGTGGCGCGCGCACGACGTGCGACGTTTCTCCCGGCCTACGGCACGGCGGGCACGACCGCGACCGGGGCACCGCCAGGCCCAGCGCCATCGAGCGTGGCAGTGTCGAACCGCGTCTCATCGATTCGCTGAACGGACGGCATCAGGTCCAGGAATGCGTCGGCGGTATCGAGGAAGCTGATCCGGGGCGTCCGGCAGTGCATCGGGACGACCCAGCGGGCGCTGAGGCGCCGCGCGATGTCCGCGGCGGCCGCCGCGCCGATCGTCGGACCGTCACCGACCGGGATGAACAGCAGATCGATGGAGCCGAGCACGGCCTCCTGCTCGGGTCGCAGGTCGGCCTGTCCGAAGTCGCCGAAGTGGCACACACAGACGCCGTCGAGGTCGAAGGCGAAGATCGTGTTCTGACGAGCACGAGGTCCGCGGCGACGTCGGCGATCGGGGGGTAGTCGAACTGAATCCCGCGGGCGGCGGCCGCCGACATGTCACCAAACGGGTCGATGAACACCGTTGTGGATCCGTCGCTCAGGGCGAACGACGACTGGCCGTACCACTCAACGTGCATGCTGTTTCTCCGGTTCGGGTTGGGGGAGCGGGAAGGGCGCGGGCTCGGTCGGTTCGTCGGCGTGCCAGTAGCGCCCGCCGCGCATCAGCGACGCCCCGGCGGCGATGAGACAGGCGATGATCGCGAACCCGAACGCCTCCCGCAGCCCGGACCGGAACGGCGCCGAGATGAGGTGCGGGAAGAACGCGCGGCCGGCGACGGTCGCCTGCGCGTGGGCACTGAGTCCGGCGAGCACGTGCGACCCGAGCAGGTGCTGGATCGGGTTATAGCCGAGGAATGCGGCGAACAGGATCGAGACCGGCGGCAGGGCGGCAACGTGGCCGGCGGCGGCGGCCGGCACGCCGTGAGCCTCGAGTCCTGAGGTCATTGCGTGCGGAAGCGTCGAGGACAGCCCGGCGATCATCAGCGTGAAGAAGATGCCGATCGATATGACCTGCGCCGAGTTCTGGAACGTCTGGTTCATGCCGCCCCCCGCGCCGCGATCACCCTTCGGCAGGCTGTTCATCACGGCGGCGCGGTTCGGTGATGCGAACATGCCCATCGAGATCCCGGTGAGCGCGAGGATGAGCGCAAACACCGGATAGGAGAAGTCAACCGGCAAGAGCAGCAGCAGGGCGAAGCTGGCGGCGGTCCCGATCATCCCGCCGGTGGCGAACCACCGGGCGCCGAACCGGTCGGACAGGTATCCGGACGTGGGACCGGCGACGAGCATCCCGAGGGTGAGCGGGAGCATGTAGATCCCTGCCCACAGAGGCGTGTCGGTGTAGTTGTAGCCGTGCAGCGGCAGCCAGATGCCCTGCAGCCAGATGATCAGCATGAACATCAGACCGCCGCGGGCGACCGCTGAAAGGAACGTCGACAACGTTCCGAACGTGAACGCGCGGATCCGGAACAACGGGAGCCGGAACATCGGGTCGCTCACCCGCTTCTCGACGACGACGAACGCGAGCAGCGAGAGCACGCCGGCGCCGAACAGCGCGAGCACCCGCGGGCTGGTCCAGCCGGTCGCGTGGTGACCGTAGGGCCGGATCCCGTACGTGATCGCGACCATCACGAACACGAGTCCGGCCGCGAACGTGACGTTGCCGAGCCAGTCGACCGGGCGCCGCCGCGGTTCGGAGCGCTCCTGGAGCTTGAGGTATCCCCACACGGTCCCGAACAGGCCGACCGGGACCGAGATGAGGAACACGAGTCGCCAGTTGATCGGCGCGAGCAACCCGCCGAGGACCAGTCCGACGAACATGCCGCTCACGCCGACGATGTTGTTGATCCCGAGCGCCATCCCGCGCTGGTTGACGGGGAACGCGTCGGTGAGAATCGCGGCGGAGTTCGCGAGCAGGCAGGCGCCGCCGATCCCCTGGACGATGCGGAAGATGATGAGGTAGTCGGCGCCAGCCCGGCCGGTGAGCCAGTCGATCGTCAGCAGCAGCGAGGCCACCGTGTAGATGACGAAGCCGAGGTTGTAGATCTTCACGCGGCCGTACATGTCGCCGAGCCGCCCGAGGCTCACGATCAGGACGCTCGTCACGACGAGGTAGCCGAGGATCATCCACAGCAGGTAGAAGCTGTTGGACGGGACGAGCGGATCGAGGTGGATGCCGCGGAAGATGTCCGGCATCGCGATGAGCGTGATCGACGCGTCGAGCGTCGCGAGGAGCACGGCGAGCGTTGTGTTCGACAGCGCGATCCACTTGTAGCGGTCGTCTGCCTGAACCCGTGCCATCACGGGGAATTATACAGGCAACCTGTGCAGTTCGCCTGGGAACTTCGCGGCTATCATTTCGTCATGCCGAGCAGCACCGATCCCGCGCTGACGGCGAGCGAGCTACGCAACGTCATCGGGCAGCTCATCCGGCGCTTGCGCCGGGAGCACGGCTTCCCGTTGTCCCACGGCGCCGTGCTCGGTCGTCTCGACCGAGAGGGTCCGCAGAGCGTCAGCGACCTCGCGGCAGCCGAGCGCGTACGCCCGCAGTCGATGGCCCAGACCGTCGGCGACCTCGAGGCCGACGGGCTCGTCAGCCGGCGCCCTGACCCTGACGATCGCCGGCGGGCGCTCGTTGAGCTGACGACACAGGGACTCGAGGCGCTCACGGCGGACCGGCGCCGCCGGGAGGGCTGGTTGGCCCGGGCGATCGCGGAGGATCTCGACGACGAGGAACGAGAGGTGCTGGCGCGGGCGACGGCCCTGCTGAGGAGGCTCAGCGAGAGCTGAGCGGATGACATGCTCGATCTCGTCGCGGAACGCGCCGGAGGTGATAGGCGACGCTCCAGCCGGTGATGCCGCCGCCGATGACGATGACCTGTGCGGACTTCAAAGAGGGGTTGCGCGGGAGCGTATATTGGCGAAGATGCGGGGACCGATCACCCCGCGTGGTCACAGGTCGGTCACCTGCGTTCAAGGACCAAGCCGATCAGGCCGATGTGTGGGGACATTCCGTTCATCGGGGCCTAACGACAGGGAGACCCACCTTGCAGCGCACCAGCAAAAACCTCGTGCTCGCGGCGATGATCTTCGCCGTCGCGATGATCTTCATCGATCAGACGATCGTCGCGCTCGCGATCCCGCACCTCCAGCGTGACCTTCACCTCACGCCGACGGGAGCGCAGTGGATCGTCAACGGTTACCTCCTCGCGCTGTCGGCCCTGTTCGCGCTCGGCGGGCGCGTGTCCGACGTCTTTGGGCGTCGGCGCGTCGTCATCATCGGCGTCGCGGCGTTTGCGACGTTCTCGGCGATGTGCGGCGCGACACCGACCGGCTCGATCGGCCAGACGTGGATCATCGTCTTCCGGGTGCTTCAGGGGGCGAGCGCCGCCTTCCTGTTCCCTGCCGCCCTCGCCACCGTCGCCGCAACCTACGAGGTCAACGAGCGTGGAAAGGCGCTGGCGATCTTCTTCTCGATCTCGGGCGGCCTCACCTCGGTCGGACCGATCGCGGGCGGATACCTGACGGCGTGGACGTGGCGCGCGATCTTCTGGGTCAACGTGCCGATCGCGATCATCGCGATCGTGTTGACGATCATCTCCAAGCCGACCGAGGAGCGCCATAAGGCGCCGCTCGACATGCGCGGCGCGCTTTTCATCAGTGCCGGGATGGCCGCCGCCGTGCTCGGTCTTCAGCAGGCGAGCGTGTGGGGTTGGAGCAGCCCCGCGACGTGGGGATGCCTCGTCGTCGGCCTCGTGCTGATCGCCATCTTCATCCGGCTCGAGCTGCGGGTCCGGACCCCGCTGGTCCCGCTCCGTCTGTTCCAGAATCGAGCGTTCGCGGTCGACAACGCCGTGCTCTTCCTGCTGTCGATCTGCTTCGTTCCGCTGTTCTTCTTCGCCAGCCTGTACGCCCAGGTATCACTCGGCGAGAGCGCGCAGAACGCCGGATTGCTGCTGCTCGTGTTCTTCGGCGGCTTCACGATCGGCGCCCAGTGGGGCGGGCGGGTGCTCGATAACCGCGGGGCTCGCCCGACCGTGGTGGTCGGCTGCGCGGTCGCGACCGTCGGCTTCTACCTCTGGGGCTCCAAGCTCGACGCGCTGTCGTTCGGCAAGCAGTGGCCGTTCTTGATGATCGCCGGCGCGGGCGTCGGATGCGTGCTCGGCCCGGTGAGCACCGATGCGCTCAACCGCGCCTCGCGCACCGCGTACGGCGCGGTCACCGGCCTGACCCAGACCATCCGGAACTTCGGCGGGAGCCTCGGCATGGCAGTGCTCGGGTCGCTGCTCATCACCGAGACGACGAGCCGCGTCGTCACCACCCTCGGTCACTTCGGCGTGCCGAGCGGGGCCGCCCACCAGATCGCCCACGCGATCTCGGGCGCCGGTGGCGCAGGCGGCGCGGGCGGCGGCCGCGCCACGAAGACGGTGACGCACGCGCTGCAGCTCGACTTCGCCCACGCGACCCGGATCGTCGTGTTCGGCATGGCCGGGGCGATGCTCGTCGCCTTCATTGTCTCGCTCGTGTGGATGCCGGCCGGCAAGGTCGAGGAGAACGTCGGCGCCCCGGGGCCTGCGGACGGAGTCGAGTCTGCGACCGCCCAGGCGGAGGGCGTCGTCGCCTGAGCCGGCCGCGGCGGGCTCCGGCGCGGTGGCCCGGCGGCCCCGCGTGACATCTGCCGCAGAGTAATCGGAAGGGCGAAAACGTCCGCTCGGTTCGCCACCATGCCGAGCCCGTGCTCCCCTCCCGTCCGACATCGACCTCCGCAGGTTTGCGGAGCTGGCAGGTCCATGCCCTCGCCGAAATGGCGGGGTGGCGCGACGGCCCTTTTCTCGTCTCGGCGGCGCCGGGCGCGGGTAAAACGCGGCCGGCGATCGAGCTCGCCCGGCGTGAGCTCGCCGAGCGGCGGGCGACCTCGGTCGTGATCGCGTGCCCGACGGCACCCCTGACCCGGCAGTGGGCGCGCGCCGCGAGTGCGCTCGGGCTCGAGCTCGCGCCCGACTCCGACACACCGCGCCCGCCGCGGGGCTTCCACGGCGTGGCGGTCACGTACGCGCGGATCGCGAAGGCTCCCGCTCGCTGGGCGAAGGCCGCCTCCGCGGAAACGCTCGTCATCGCCGACGAGGCGCATCACCTCGGCGAGGAGCTCGCCTGGGGGGAGGGGTTCTCGAAGGCATTCCGGGCGGCCGCGCGCTGGCTGCTGCTCTCCGGGACGCCGTTTCGCTCGGACGCGACACCGATTCCCGGCGTCCGCTACGACCGCGACGGCCTGGCCGAGCCGGACGTCTCGTACACGTACGCGGACGCCGTCCGGGACCGGATCTGCCGGCCCGTCTGCTTCGTCGCGTACGACGGGACGCTGTCGTGGCGCAGCGGTGATGACGTGATCGAGTCGAGCTTCGAGACCGTGCTGACGGCGCGGGAGGCGAGCCGCCGCTACCGCACCGCGATCTCGACCGACCTCCCGGACGGCTTGCCGCGGATCCTGCGCGAGGCCGACGCCAAGCTGAAGACGATCCGCCAGGACGGTCACCGCGATGCTGGCGGGCTCGTGATCGCGGCCGACTCCGACCACGCCCGCCGGATCTCGGCGCTTCTGCGTGAGGCGACCGGGCGCTCCCCCGTGGTCGTGCTCCACCAGGAGGCACGGGCCGCCGAGAAGCTCGCTGACTTCACGCACTCGCGCGACCCATGGATCGTCGCGGTCAACATGGTCTCCGAAGGCGTCGACATCCCGCGGCTGCGCGTCGGCGTGTATGCGACGGCGGCGAAGACGCCGCTCATCTTCCGGCAGATCGTCGGGCGGTTCGTGCGGACGATGCCCGGTCGTGCGGTGGAGCCGAGCTGGCTGTACATCCCGGCCGATCCGGTGCTGCGGGACCACGCAGCCTCGGTCGAGGAGGAGGTGCGGCTGGTGCTCCGGCGCGCGGACGTCGACGAGGGCTTCGACGAGGCGGCACTCGAGCGCGCGCAACGTACACGGACCGAGCCGAGCGAGGACCTCGCCTTCGTGCCGCTCAGCGCCGACGTCGCGCCGCAGATGACGCTGTTCGGCTCGCCCGGTCAGAGCGCGTCGACGACACCTCTGCCGGCGCCGTTCGTGCCCCCGTCAGTCCCGCTGCCCGGCGAGGTCGAGGTCGACATCGAGGCGACGCGACGGGACGTGCCGGCGTTCGAGCGGCGGGCGCTGCTCCGCTCCGAGCGACACCGCCTCGTGTCCGAGGTGCGGCGCCGCGACGGATCGAGCCACCGGGAGATCAACGCGTGGCTCAACCGACGGCTCGGGATCGCCAGCGTCGAGAAGGCGACGCTTGACGACCTCGAGCGGTCGATCGCGTTGCTCGAGCGCAAGCTGAGCGCCCGGCGCTGAGAAGAACGCTACGCGGCGCGAGCCGTCGCGCGGGAGGCGCTGCGGGGGCGGGCATTGCGTGAGGCGGCGGAGCTGCGGCGACGGGGCGTCGGCTTGGCCCGCTGATCCTTCGGGATCTCGCTGCGCACGACCTCCTTGACGAGCCGCACGAGCTCGGCGTCGAGGAACTTCGCCATCCGTTCCTCGTCGCGACGGATGCTCCGCGCGAGCTGGGCCGTGTCCTTGTCGCCGACCTCGGTCGCGAGCGTCTCGACGCGCGTGTAGATCGCGATCTCGACGTGCTCCTCACGGAGCTCCTCCTGCGCGTTGCGCAGGTGCGTCTCGGCCTGCTCGGTGACGAGGGCGCGCGCTGTCCCGACCTGGCCCTTGACGGCAGCGACTGCCTTTCCGGCCGCCTCGCCAACCGCCGTCGGCACGGCGGCGGGGAGGTTCGGCGCGGTCGTGGGCGTGCCGCCCAGCTTCTTGATCCGCGAGCCGACGCGCCGCTTGTGATCGCGGGTCTCGGTGAGGTGTTGGCGCAGCCGCTTCTTATAGGCCTGCTTCTCGGTCAGGGCGATGTGCGCCTTTAGGTCGGCCTCGAGCTCGGCTTCCTTCGCGTACGCCTCGCCCAACCACTGGACCAGCTTTGCGTCACGCTCGTTAAGGGTCTTCACAGCCATGTCAGATATCGCTCCTATTTATCGTCAGGGGTGTGCTCGGTCGGGGCTTCGCGCGACGCGCTAGCCCTTGCGCAGCTCACGTGCGACGGCGGTCAGCACCGTCTCGCGCCGCTTGTGGGCGTTCTCGTAGAGCTGGATCGCCGCGAGTTCGGCCGAGTCAGCCGTCGCAAGATGGTCGACGACGTCCTCGGCCTTCAAGCGCGCGTAGCCGTCCCACGGCTCATCGACCCTCACCGCTGCGCCGGCGCCGTCTTCGGCGCCCGGCTCCGATACTTCCGCGACGAGTTCGGGCTCCTCGGAGACGTGGGCTGGCTCGGGCTCGTCGACCGGCTCGGGCTCCTGGGCGGTTGGCGTTGGCCTCATGTCGGCCACCGGGGCCACCGGGGCCACGGGGGCCGGCGCGGCGGCGGCAGGCCGTGGCCTCTCCGGCAACGGCGCCGACGGCGGCTCAGGACGCGCTACGTCAGACCGACCCGCCAGGGACTGCAGGGCACCGCCCGCCAGCGACATCGCGCGGGCGGACGTGGTCAGTGTTGTGTTCAGTGCGAAGCGCGTGACGCGGACTCCGACGCGCACCGGCAGTGTCATGAGTTCGCCCACCATCGCCTCGGTACTACCCGGGCGAGGGCAAACCAACCAGGGCGTACGATGGTCAGCATCGAATCCTCTACTTCCGGGTAAGGTGCGTCGCGAGGTGAGCCCCAGTGGTAGATCTTGATCCGCGAGCACTGCTCGATCCCAAGCGGTTGCTCGATCCCAAGGCGCTCGTCGGGGGCGCTGCCAGAGTCGTTGAGCGATTCGGCGACGAGGCCTACTTCGCGGCCCTCTGCATCCGCAGCGGGATCGTCGGGGTCGAATTGCCGCACCGCGTCGCGCAGGTGCTGATCGGGTTCGAGCGTTACGGCATGATCGGCGGCGCGATCACGGCGAGCGCGATCCGGCACGGCGATCGCACGGCCGTGATCGACGAGCGCGGCGAGCTGTCCTACAAAGCACTCGACGCGCGCGTGAACGCGCTCGCGAACGCGTGGCGCGAGCGCGGGCTCGAGCCCGGCGACGGGGTCGCGATCCTTGTCCGCAATCACCGCGGCTTCCTCGAGTCGGTCCTTGCGGCGGTCAAGTGCGGCGCCCGCATCATCCTGCTCAACACATCATTCGCCGGGCCGCAGATCCGCGAGGTCGCCGAGCGCGAGGGCACCGATCTGCTCGTTTACGACGACGAATACTCCAAGGTCCTCAAGGGCATCGACGAGCCGGCGCGCGGTCGCTTCCGGGCATGGACCGACGAGGAAGCCCCCAAGGACTCAATCGAGGCGCTCATCGCCGAGGCGTCGGCCGATGCGCCGCCGAAGCCGAGCGAGGCGCCGCGCGTCACGATCCTGACGAGCGGGACGACCGGTACCCCGAAAGGGGCGCCGCGGAGTGAGCCGCGGTCGCTGTCACTGCTTGGCGGTCTGCTCAGCAAGGTCCCGTTCCGCGCGCAGGAGACGACCGAGCTGTGCGTGCCGATGTTCCATGCGCTCGGGTTCATGCAGGCGCTCGTCGGGATCGGGCTCGGCTCGACGCTCGTGCTCCGCCGGCGATTCGATCCCGAAGAGACGCTCCAAAGCCTCGAGGAGCACCACGCGAGCGCGATGATCGTCGTGCCGGTGATGCTGCGGCGGCTAGTCGATGTCGGCGAGGAGCAGATCAAGCAGCGAGACCTGTCGAGTCTGCGGATCATCTTCGTCAGCGGATCCGCCCTTGGCGCCGACCTGGCGGAGCGGGCGACGAACGTGTTCGGTCCGGTGATCTACAACCTGTACGGCTCGACCGAGGTCGCGTACGCGACGATTGCGACTCCGGAGGACATCGAGGCGGACTCCTCGAGCGTCGGCAAGGTCGTGCGCGGGTCGGTGGTGAAGATCTTCGACGAGCATGGGGAGGAGCTTCCGCAAGGCGAGACCGGGCGCATCTTCGTCGGCAACCTGTCGCAGTTCGAGGGATACACCGGCGGCGGGAGCAAGGATTCGATCCAGGGCCTGATGTCATCCGGCGACGTCGGCCGCTTCGACGCGAACGGCCGCCTTTTCATCGAGGGGCGAGACGACGAGATGATCGTGTCCGGCGGCGAGAACGTGTTCCCGGCCGAGATCGAAGAGCTGCTCGCCGCGCACGAATCGATCGAGGAAGCGGCTGCGATCGGCGTCGACGACGACAAGTTCGGCCAGCGGCTCAAGGCTTTCGTCGTGCTGCGCGAGGGCGCGAAGCTGACCGAGGAGGACCTCAAGTCCTACGTCAAGGACAACCTCGCGAACTACAAGGTCCCCCGCGAGGTCGTGTTCCTCGATGGGCTGCCTCGCAACCCGACCGGCAAGGTGCTCAAGCGCGAGCTCGCCGAGGACGTCGACGGGGGTCCCAAGGACGAGGCCGCCGAGACAGTGGACAGAAGTTCTGACTAACGGCGCCTCGCCGCGCGCATTCGGATAATGTCCGCGCCCTCGTCCACGAATCCACCGCGGGAGGTAGAGAGATGGGCAGGAATGTCGCTGCGCGCGCAGGGCGCAGAGCGGCACTGGCGATGGCGCTCGCGAGCGCCGTCAGTTGCCTCGGCGCCGCGCAAGCCAGCGCGTTGCCGAACGTCGGGGCGGTGTTGCACGCGCCGGTCGCGGGCGTGCATGTTGATTTCGGATGCGCGAATCCGGCCAACCATGGCCTCACCGGCCGGGTGCTGTCGGCGGTGCGCACGACCGCCGGCGGATCACTCCGCTGCTTCTCGTCGGCGATCGCCGCCAACCAGGGTGCCGGCCCGAAGATCATGGCCGGGCCGACCGGCCTCGGACCGGCACAGATCCAGTCGGCGTACAAGCTCGGCGGGCTGAGCTCCGGCGGGCGCACGGTTGCGATCGTCGACGCGTTTGACGATCCGAAGGCGGAGGCGGATCTCGCGACGTTCCGCAAGATGTACGGCCTGTCGGCGTGCACCACGGCGAATGGCTGCTTCAAGAAGGTCAACGAGAACGGCGCGGCGAGGCCGCTCCCCAGCGGTGACTACGGCTGGTCCGAGGAGATCAGCCTCGACCTCGACGCCGTTTCCTCGGCGTGCCCGGACTGTCACATCCTGCTCGTCGAGGCGAGCTCGGCGAACAGCCCGGATCTCGACAAGGCGGTCGACACCGCCGCCAAGACGTCCGGGGTCGCGTCGGTCTCGAATAGCTATGGTGGCAGCGAGTCGTCTTCGCAACTCAGCGATGACGCTCACTTCAACCATCCCGGCGTCGCGATCACGGCGAGCTCGGGCGACTCGGGGTACGGCGTCAGCTGGCCCGCGTCGTCGCAGTACGTGACCGGCGTCGGCGGAACGACGCTCAGCACCGCGAGCAACGCCCGTGGCTGGAACGAGACCGCCTGGTCAGGTGCCGGCAGCGGGTGCTCGGCGTACGAACCGAAGCCGAGCTGGCAGCACGACTCGGGCTGCGCCAAGCGGACCGTCGCCGACGTCTCGGCCGATGCGGATCCGAACAGCGGCCTCGGCGTACACGACACGTACAACAGCTGCGGCACGAGCAGTTTCTGCGACATGCTGATCGGGCTCGGCGTCGTCCAAGGCCTCGATGGCTGGGCCCAGGTGGGCGGCACGAGCCTCAGCTCGCCACTGATCGCGTCCGTGTACGCGCTCGCCGACAACACCGGCTCGGTCACCTACGGCAGCTATCCGTACGGCCACGCGGGCTCGCTGTTCGACGTGACCAGCGGCTCCAACGGTAGCTGTGGTGGTTCGTACCTGTGCACCGCGGGTGCCGGATACGACGGTCCGACCGGTCTCGGTACGCCGAACGGAACCGAGGCTTTCTAGCACTGGTGCAGTTCCCCCCTCACGCGGGGTTCGCCGAGCGGCGGGCCCCGCGTCGGGGGACTGCTTACACTCGTGGCGTGCTCATCCTGCCGCCAGGACACGCTCAGGCGACATTCGGCCGTCGCACGCTCAACACACGGGAGAAATGGATCCTCTCCGGCGTCATGGCGGCGACGCTCGCCCTGCTCGTCATCGTGGTGATCTCGATCGCGACCGCCGGGCCGAAGTCGACCAGCGACTGCATCAACGTCACGTCTCCGGGCTTCATCGGCGCGCAATCGGTGTCGGGCTGTGGCGCGCACGCCCGGGCCATCTGCCACTCGGCGCTCACCGGCAGCGGCTACACGCGCGGCCAGAACGCGGACGTGCTCGCCGCCTGCCGCAAGCACGGCATCCCGGTCAATTAGCACTCCGTGACCGACCCGGCCGCCTTCCGCTCGCAGTTCCCGGTGCTGGAGCAGGTTTCATACCTGAACGCGGGCACCGAGGGTCCGGTCCCGCGGCAGGCCGTCGCCGCGGCACACGCGCGGATCGATCTCGAGGCCGAGCAGGGCCGCTGCGGCCGCCCGTACTTCGACAGCGTGATGGAGCTAGCCGCGGGCGCGCGCGGCGGCTACGCCCGGGTGCTCGGGTGCGACCCGGCCGACATTGCGCTCACCGGCTCCACGACGGACGGCGTCAACACCGTCCTCGCCGGACTCGACCTCCGTGCGGGCGATGAGGTGATCACGACCGACGAGGAGCATCCCGGCCTGTTGGCGCCGTTGGCGCGCGCGCGGCGGGCGCACGGGATCACCATCCGCGTCGTGCCGTTCGCCGAGCTGCCCGGCGAGGTCAGGCCGACGACGCGGCTGATCGCGTGCTCGCACGTGTCGTGGGTCAGCGGCCGCGAAATGGACATCGCGGCGCTGCGCGCCACCGGTGTGCCGGTGCTGCTCGACGCCGCCCAGGCGATCGGCGCGATTCCGCTCGACCTCCCGGCCCTCGGCGTCGACTTCTACGCGGCGTCCGGACAGAAATGGCTGTGCGGCCCGGAGGGCAGCGGCTGCCTGTACGTGCGTTCGGACCGGATCGGCGAGCTGCTCATCCCGTGGCCCGGATACGGATCGCTGAGCGCCGGAGAGAAGGCGCTCGAGCTCGACCCGGCCGAGGGAGCGAAGCGGTTCGACCACGGCTTCCCGTCCGGACTACGCAGCGCCTGGGCGACAGCGTCGATGACGGTGTTCGAGGACGCGGGGTGGGAGTGGGTGCACGAGCGGGCAGCGACGCTCGCCGCTGGATTTGCCGACCGGCTCGCCGAGCGCGGCCTGGAGGTCGGACCGCGTGGCCGGACGACGCTTGTGGCGTGGAAAACGCCCGATGCCGAGGCCGAGGTCCTACGGCTCGCGGCCGAGAGGATCGTCGTGCGGATGATCCCGGCCCACGACATGGTGCGCGCCTCGGTCGGCGCATGGAGCTCCGAGGAGGAGCTAGAGCGCCTCGTCACCCTCGCCGCCGTGTAGTCTGCGCGCGGGGGACCGAGTAGGAGGGGGGCGTGTGGGGGAGTCGATCGTTCCTGGGCGTCAGACATCGAGAAGACGCGTCGTTGGGTACCGCCGTCGCGCCGTGCCCCTCGGTCTGATTGCGCTCGCGCTCCTCGCCGTGATGACGACCGGCAGTGCGCGGGCCGGTGCTGCTGGGAGCTGCGGGCAGGCGATCCGCGCGGCGCTGCGAGCCCTCGGCGTCCAGAACCACACCAGTGCCGAGATCGTGTTCGGCCCCATCCGGCCTTCGACGCCACGCAGGCCCGGCGAGTCGGCGCTCTGCTCGCATCCGAGCAGGCGTGCGTCGCCGAACTGGGAGACAGCCTCCCGGGTGGCTACTACGGGTACGCCGGTCTCTCGCGGTCATTCGGCGCGATCGGCACGCGGTTCTCTCAGCTGCAGCATTCGGCACCGGGATTTCGCTCGAGCGCCTACCCCCGCGGCGCGCGCGAGACGCCGACGGCGTTCGTCCGCATCATGATCGGATCGCCGAGCATCACTGCCGGCGCGTGCTCCTGTACCTCGCCGGCGCCGGATACCAGCACGCATCGGCTGTCAACATCGGGATGGAGGTCACCGGTGGTCGGGTGCGCCACCAGGACTTCACCGCGGCGTCGTTGCGCGGGCTCATCGGCGGGCAGCGCGCGGTGACGTTCCTGCTCGTCGTCGACGCGCCGTTTGCAGCGGGCTTTCAGCGTCTGGCGGGGTCAATGATGCGCCGACGGCGGTGGCGGACGGGACCGCGGGGAGTCCGGTGGCGTCGACGACATCGGACACGTCGCTGAGCGGCCGGGCGTCGCTGTTCACGAACGACACCGATCCGGACACGGGCGACACGCTGAGCTTGAACACGGCGGACACGACGAGTGCCAAGGGCGCGACGGTGAGCGTCAACAGCGACGGGACGTGGTCGTATGACCCGACCTCATCCGCGACGCTCCAGGCTGTCCCGAAGGGCCAGTCGACGACCGACACGTTCACGTACTCGGTCAAGGACTCGCACACCGCGACCTCGAACACCCCCACCGTCACCGTCGGCGTCACCGGCGTCAACCACGCGCCGGTCGCGAGCCCGGACAGCTACATCGTGGCCGCCGGTCAGACGCTCAGCGATGGGTCAAGTGTCCTCGACAACGACGCCGACGCGGACAACGACTCGCTCACGGCAACCCTTGTCAGCGGACCGTCGCACGCGTCCTCTTTCACGCTCAACGCTGATGGCACGTTCTCGTACACCAACGACGGCACGCCGGGCAGCGACAGCTTCACGTACAAGGCGAACGACGGGACGGCGGATTCCGCAACCGTCACGGTGACGATCGACGTCAGTCCGTGATGCGCTGCGGGTGCGTGTAGACGTTGATCCGCGTCCCACGGGCAAAGCCGCACAGCGTCAGGCCACGGTCCTCCGCGAGTGAGATCGCGAGTGAGCTGGGGGCGCTGACGCCGACGAGGATCGGCGCCCCGGCGACCGCGGCCTTCTGAACGAGCTCGAACGAGAGCCGTCCGCTCACACAGAGGATCCGCTCCCCGAGTGGGACGAGCCCGTCGAGCAGCGCCCGGCCGATGACCTTGTCCATCGCGTTATGACGGCCGACGTCCTCGCGGGTGAAGATGAGTGTGCCATCCGGCTCGAACAGCCCGGTGGCGTGCAGCCCTCCGGTGTGCTCAAACGTCGGCTGCTCGAGCTGGGCCGGTAGCGCGGCGGCGAGGGCACGGGGGATCGTCGGCCCGGCAGGGAGCGGCGGACTGTGCACGGCCACCTCCTCGAGCGCGCCCTTGCCGCAGACGCCGCACGATGACGTTGTGTAGAAGCGGCGGTTGCTCGGCACGTGTGACAGGGGGCCGACGACCTCGACGATGTTGTTGGCGAAGTCGTCGGTCATCCCGGCGGCGCGGGGACCGTCGATCAGTCCTTCGCCGTGGAGAAACCCGAGCGCGAGCTCCTCGTCATGGCCGGGTGTCCGCATCGTGATTGCGATCGCCTCGCCGTCGACCCGGATCTCGAGCGGCTCCTCGACCGCGACGACGTCGTCAACACCGTCATGCTGGACTCGCGTGTAGGTGCTCGCCATGGTGGTCAAGCTTACGGAGCGAGTCCCCGGTGCAAGGTGGCCACGAGCTCGTCGAAGGTCTCGTCGAGATCGAGGCTCAGTGCAAAACCGCCGTTCGCTTCCAACATCAGGAAGCCATGCAGTGCGGAACGGACGATGCGCACCGCATGGGTCGCGTCGTCGCCGGTGAGGCCGTAGCCCCGAATCGCAGCGAGGACGACATCGACCGGCCAGCGCATCGCTTCCGGGTCGGCCCCGAAGGCAGGCCCGCGCTCGACCGCGGTGTAGATGCCCGGATGCTCGCTCGCAAAGGCACGATAAGCGGCGGCGATCGCCGTCAGTGCCCCCTTACCGGACAGTCCGGCGGCAGCATGGCTCAGCGTCAGGCCGAGCGTCCTCGCACCGTACTCGGCGATCCGCCGGCGGAGGTCGTCGAGTCCGTCGACATGGGAGTACAGCGACGGGGTGCGGATCTCCAGGCGCTTCGCGAGCCCGGCCAGCGTGAGCTGGTCGAAGCCGACCTCGTCCGCGACCTTCCCGGCCATCACGACGACGAGGGTGTCGTTGTGCCCGGAGCGCCCCATCACCCACCCGCGCTGACGATCGCGCGATCGATCGCCGCGCCCGGCTGGCGCACCGGGCCGCCGTGACCGACGACGAGCAGCTCGGGGTCAAGGGCCCGCAGGGCGCGTGCGGACTCGAGGTCCTTGCCCTTGTCCCAGGTCGCCATGGCGGCGAGCGGGAAGCGCCACCAGAAGTGGTTCGTCACTTGGACGCCACCAATCGACGTGAATGTGTCACCGGCGATGAGCGAGCGATCGCGGGTGTCGATGAATGCGCTGTGCCCCGGGGTATGGCCGGGCGCCGCGACGACCTCGAGGCTCCCGACCCGATCGCCGGGCTGCAGGCGCACGTCAGGGGTCGTCTTGATCGTCGGCCACCCGCCGGGAAGCTTGCCTTCGGCGACCTTCTCCCCCGCGTGAATGCGGGCGTCGAGGTCGGGCATGAGGACCTCGACGGCATCGCCGAGGCGCTCCTTGAGCGCGTCCAGCGAGCCCACGTGATCGCCGTGGCCGTGGGTGAGCGCGATGCGCTTGATCTCGCCTCCCGCCGCCTGGGCGGCGGTGATGAAATCGTCGGCCGACCCCGGGATCGTCGTGTCGACGAGCGTGAAGCCGTCGTCCTCCCGAACGAGGAAGGCGTTGACGAACCGCAGGCGGGTGAGCTGAATCAGGTTGTCGGTGACGGTCGTCGTGCGCATGGTCGTCCTTTCAAGCAGAATCGATTTACTAATAGCCGTAGGTTATAGCCTAATGCCCTTAGGAAATCAAATCCGTGAAAAGGAGGGCCGTAGCTCTCGGTCGAAACAGGCGCCGACGTGCGTGACCCGGTCCCAGCTCCGGGACCCGCGGCTCATCCGGAGAGGGTCCTCAGCACGGCGAGCGAATCGTCGAGTGACTGCTGGCTCGCCCACACTTCGGTCACCCACAGGACATCGGGGTCGTCCGCCGCGCGATTGATCGCGTACAGCTCACACCCGGGCGTCGCTTCGAGGCTCGCGCCGAGGCTGCGCCGATTTTGGGAGCGAACTTATGCGTTACATCACGCGAAATCGGGGAGTACGAGCGGCAAGGGAGGAAAGGAGGTGAGAGATGCTCCTTCTACTAGCGATCGTCCTACTGATCATTGCCATTGCCGGCGGCGTGATTGTTCACCCGCTGCTGTTCCTCATCGCCATCCTCGCGCTCGTCGCGTTCTTCAGCGGGCGCCGCGGCGCGCTCAGCTGAGCGGCGCCTGAGTCCCGATCGGTCGGTCCGTGCGGGAGCGGACTGGCCGCCGGACGCGAGCGGGGCCGAGGATCAACCCCGGCCCCGATCTCACGAGAGATGTCGTGGTGCTAGCCCTTGGGGCAGGCGGCAAGCGCCTGCTGCTGAGCTGCCTGCGGGATCGACTGCTTGACGATCTCCTGGCAGACCTGGGCGGCGGCCTTAAGGACGCTAGCCTCGTCGCCGGAGGCGGCCTTGTCGCACAGCGTCGTCAGCTTCGACTTGGCGTCGGCGGAGAGGTTCGGCGCGGCATTGATCCGCTGCTTGCAGGCGGCCACGGCCGCTTTGACGGCCGGGTTGTTCGCGATCGCGGACCCGCCGGAGGGCGCCGTGCTGCTCGCCGCCGCGGAGGACGTCGCCGTGTTCGTCGTCGATGCGGCGGTCGCACTCGAGCTCGCAGTCGGCGCCGACGAGCTGGATGAGGAGCTGCTTCCGCACCCGCCGATGACAGCGGCGACCGCGAGCAGAACCGAGAGTTTCTTGATCATGGCAGACACCCTAGTGATCGGAGCCGCCCGCTTCAGTGTCGTTTCAGGCTCGCTTGAGTCCCACCAGGTCGGAAATTGCGATGACGGTCAGGCGACGGCGGGGGCGACCTCTGACCCCAGGAGCGCGACCGCCTCGAGGTCCTCGTGCGCGAGGTGCTGGCACATGACTCGGCTCACACCGGCCTCGCGGAGCGCGCCGAGTTGCTCCTGCGCCTGCGCGACCGTCCCGACGATCCAGCCGGTCGGCGCCTCGTCGATGAGACCGGGAATGCCGCTGATCTCGGCGACGCGCGCCCGGCGGATGGCCAGCTCACTCTCGTCGGCCCCGATGACCACCCCGGTCATGACCGAGAACGGGATCGGATCACGGTCGCGTGCGGCGCACGCCGCGTCGACCCGCGCCTTGCGCTCGCGCACGTCATCGACCGTCGGGAACACGGTGTTGTACTCGTCGGCATAGGCGGCGGCGAGCCCGGCGCTGCGCGGGCCGGCGAGTCCGCCCATGATCAGCGGCGGATGGGGCTGCTGGCGGGGCTTGGGTTGCGCGATGAGATCCTGCACCTGGTAGTGGCGGCCTTCGAAGCTGAACGGGGCGTCGCCCCAGCTCCCGTGGATCACCTGCAGCTGCTCCTCGAGGATCTCCATCCGGACTCGGGTCGCGGGGAACGGGAAGCCGTAGGCAGCGTGCTCGCGCTCATGCCAGCCTGCCCCGAGCCCGAGCTCGACGCGGCCGCCCGAGATATGGTCGGCGGTGACGACCATTTTGGCGAGCGCCGACGGGTGCCGGAACGTCGCCGGTGAGACGAGCGTGCCGAGGCGGAGCGTCGTCGTCACGGCGGCGAGGGCGCTGAGAGTCGCCCATGCATCGAGGGCCGCCCGCTCCGGGTGGGCGCCGTCGAGGTTGAGGTAATGGTCAGAGCGGAAGAGCGCGGGGATCCGGGCCGTCTCGCAGGCCTGCGCTAAGGCGACCCACTGCGCCCAGCTGACGCCCTCCTGTCCCTCGATCATCAGGCAGAGCTGCATCGCGGCCTAGACACTAGAACGTCAGCGCCGTCCGCCCGCCGGCGCGCACAAGGTCCTCCAGCTGTGCGCGGCCATCGCCGATGACCGGGCCGCCGTGGGCGAGGAGAATGTGGTCGAAATCGAGTTCGCTCAGCGCCCGCTCGAACGACGCGAGCAGCCGGCGCTTCGTCTCCTCGGGCTCGTCCATGAGCGAGTCCGGTACGAACCCGAGCGGACCGTCGGCACCGGCGCGGACAACGCCGTCGGCGAACCAGATCGCACGCGCGGGCGCGTGGTACAGCGCCATCTCGTCCGGGCAGATCGCGCCGATCTCAAACGCCGACAGGCCGCCGGGCAGCGTATCGCCGGGATCGAATGCGGTGACGTGCTCGCCGTGCGTGAACTCGTGGAGGCCGGCACGGACGCACAGGACCGGGCATCCGTAGCGCTCGACGAGCTCGGCGCTCTGACGGTAGTGGTGGCGATTCGACAGCACGATCGCGCTCGGCGGTGTCGATCGCTCGGCGAACCACTCGATGCCGACGTCGGGCGGGATCAGGGGGTCGATCAGCACGCCGCCGTCCTCGAGCCAATACGAGGCAACCTCGATCCGGATCCTGGGGTGGACAGTCGTCCAGTGGTAGACGCCGGGCAGGACCTCGCGCATGCCGTCAAGCCTAGTCACAAACCACCGATGAGTTTTCGTCCCGGCTGCTGTCACATCTTCCACCGGACGAATGTCACATCTATTTGAGCGCCCAGTGCGTACAACCCATCAGTAACGCCCGCCGCCGTTTGCAGACCTAAAGACGATGCTCGCCCCCGAATCCACCGCCTCCGATTTCACGCTGCCGACGCTCGAGCTGCGCTCGCTGGCGCGGCGCGCGCTGGTGCCCGCGGTCCTTGCCGCGGCGGTCCTTGCCGCGGTGATCTTCGGCGGCCACCGGATCCACACGATCGCCGCCGCCCTCCATCGGGCGCTCGGCGTGAACGGCTGGTGGACGGCGGCCGCGCTCGTGTTCGAATGCGTCTCGATCGCCGGGTACGTCGTTCTGCTTGCGCTCGTCGCCGGCCGCGCGACCACGCGGGTCGGTGTGCGGCAAAGCGCCGAGATCACGCTCGCGGGCACGGCCGCGACCCGGTTGCTGCCAACGGCCGGCGCCGGTGGCGCCGCCCTGACGATGTGGTCGCTGCGTCGCGCCGGTCTCAGCACTACCGCGGCAGCCCGCACGCTGCTGACGTTCCTGGTGCTCCTGTACACCGTGTTTCTCGTCGCGATCGTGCTCGCCGGCGTACCGCTCGCCATCGGACTCGTGCCGAGCGACGGGCCGCTGGCGCTCAGTGCGCTCCCAGCGATCGGAGCCACGCTCGCGATCGTCGTCGCGGTCGGGCTGGCTCGCCGTCCGCGGTCCGGACGGGCCGGACTGCTCGGTGGTGCCGTTCGCGATGCCGCGCATCTGCTGCGCGCCGGCGATGCGCGCCACGCAGGCGCGGTGGGGTACTGGGCGTTCGACGCCGCCGTGCTCTGGTCGATGCTGCACGCGTTCGGCCAAGCGCCGTCCCTGCCGGTCGTCGTGCTCGCGTACTTCGTCGGTCAGGTGGCGAACACGCTGCCGCTGCCTGGCTCGGTGAGCGGTGGCATTGCCGGCGTGCTCATCGCATTCGGCGTCCCGGCTGAGGTGGCCCTTCCCGCGGTGCTCGCCTACCGGACGATTGCCGTGTGGCTCCCGGTCCCGCTCGCCGTGGTCTCGCTGTCGCGTCTGCGACGGACAGTCAACCGTTGGAGCGCCGAGGACGCCGGGGCCTCACGAGCCACGCTCGCGCACGACCTGCCGGGCCGGCTTGTCGTCGCGGAGGCCGAGGAAGCGCGGGTGGCGCAGCCGGCCGTGGCGGGTCCATTCAGTGAACCCGACCTCGGCGACGAGCTCCGGCCGCACCCAGCTGACGCCGGCCTCGCGGATCGAGCCCGGATCGTCAAACGGCGACGTGTCGCTCGCACGCTCGCGCATGCGGGCACCCAGGTCCCGCAGCACGCGCTCGTCAAACCCGGTGCCGACCTTGCCGGCGTAGCGCAGGCGCTCGCCGTCGAAGTACCCAACGAGCAGCGCGCCGAACTCGATGCGCGACCCGCGCGGCGCCGTATAGCCGCCGATCACGAGCTCCTGTCCCTGCGCGCACTTGAACTTCAGCCAGTCGCGTGACCGTGCCGCCGTATAGCGGCTGTCGGCACGTTTGGCGATCACCCCCTCCCATCCCTTACGACAGGCCTCGCGGAACAGCTCCTCGCCCGCGGCGTTGCGGTGCGGGGTCAGCCGGACGCCGTCCCTGAACGACAGCGCGACGCGGAGCAGGGATTTGCGTGTCCGCAGGGGCAGCGCCCGCACATCGCAGCCGTCGAGCCACAGCACGTCGAAGACGTAGAAGAACACCCGGACGGGGCGCTGCTGGCGTTGCGCAAGCAGGGCAAAGCTCGTCTGTGAGCCCTGGAAGGCGACGATCTCGCCGTCGACGGCGAACTTCGTGCAGGACTCCGAGGCGAGGGCGTCGGCGATCTCGGGGTAGCGCGCGTTCTGGGAGAGGTCGTTGCGTGAGAGCATCCGCACCGTCTCGCCGGAGCGGATCGCGAGGCAGCGGACGCCGTCGAGCTTGCGTTCGAAGATCCAGTCGGGGTCGCTGAACCGGTCGTCGGTCAGGACCGCCTTCATCACGGCGGCATGATCCGGCGGCGGGGCCGGAGCGATCAGTTCCCGGTCTGACGCTGTGAGACGGTCCAGCGGACTGCTCACGGGTTCCCGAGGATGCGCCCCAGCTCGCTGAGGTCATCGGTGGTCGGGGTCCAGGTCGCCGCCGCGGCGTTCGCCCGGACCTGTTCCGGCTTCGTCGCGCCGGCGATCACCGACGAGACGACGTCTCGCGCCAGCAGGCCTCCGATCGCCACGGACAGCAGCGGTACGCCACGCTCCTGCGCGAACGCGGTCAGCGCCTCGAGCTGATCGAACTGCTCGGGGGTTGCCACCTGCTCGCGTGCAGCGAGGCGCGTGCCCGAGGGAGCGTCCTCGCCGCGCCGGTACTTGCCGGTGAGCAGGCCGGAGGCGAGCGGGAAATAGGGCACGAACCCGAGCCCGAGCTGCTCGCAGGCCGGGAGCGCGTCACGCTCCGCCTCTCGCACGAGCAGGCTGTACTCGTTCTGGATCGCGCTGAAGGGGGTCAGCTCCTGCTCCCGGGCGACGGCATCCGCCTCCGCGATCTGCGCGGCATCGAAGTTGGAGGCGCCGATCGCGCGGACGGTCCCCGCCGTCACGAGCTCGTGCAGGGTGGCGAGCGTCTCGGCGATCGGTGTCACGCCGTCGGGCTGGTGGTACCAGTAGACGTCGATCATGTCCGTGCGCAGCCGACGGAGGCTGTGCTCGACCGCCTGACGGATGTAGTCGCTGGAGCCGCGCGGGCCCTTCCCGTCGCCCATGTCCATACCGAACTTCGTGGCCAGCACGACCTGATCCCGGCGCCCCTCGAGCAGTTGACCCAGCTGCTCCTCGCTCTGCCCGCGGCCGTAGATGTCGGCGGTGTCGAAGAAAGTCACGCCCGCCTCGAGCGCGGCATCGACCACCTCACGCGTCCCGTCGAGGTCGAGCCGGCGGCCGAAGTTGTTGCATCCGAGCCCGACGACTGGAGTCTGAATCCCGCTGTCACCGAGGGGGCGAGAGGCGATCGGGCTCATCGCTCCGGGAATCTAACGCAGCGTCTCGATCCGCTGGCCACTAGGGTGTCGGCCTCTCGATGTCGAACGGCGCCCAGGCTCTCATCCGCACCCTCGTCGACTCCGGCGTGACCGCGTGCTTCACCAACCCCGGCACGTCGGAGATGCATTTCGTTGCCGCGCTCGACGCCGTGCCGGAGATGCGCGCGGTCCTGGCGCAGTTTGAGGGGGTCGCGACCGGCGCTGCCGACGGCTATGCGCGGATGGCCGAGCAGCCCGCCGCCACGCTGCTGCATCTCGGACCCGGACTCGGCAACGGGCTCGCGAACCTTCACAACGCGCGCCGCGCGAAGGTGCCGATCGTCAACATCGTCGGCGATCACGCGACGTACCATGCGCAGTACGACGCCCAGCTTCAGTCCGACATCGAGACAGTGGCCCGCAATGTCTCATCCTGGGTTCGGACGTCGACGCGACCGGAGACCGTCGCCGCGGACGCCGCCGAGGCGGTCAGCGTCGCGCTCGGGCCGCCCGGACAGGTCGCCACGCTGATCCTGCCCGCAGACGTTTCCTGGAGCGAGGGGGCGTCGCCGGCGACGCCGTCGCCTCGGGCCGTCGCGCCGGTGACCTCCGCGGCCACGATCGAGACGACCGCGCGCGCGCTGCGCGGCGGCGGGCGGACGGCGATTCTTCTCGGCGGTCGGGCACTCCGCGAGCCGGGCCTGCTCGCCGCCGCCCGGATCGCCGCGACGACCGGCACCACCCTACTCGCCGAGGTGTTCCCGACCCGCATTGAGCGCGGTGCCGGGCTGCCGCCGGTCGAGCGGCTTGCCTACCTGCCGGAGCTCGCGATGGTCCAGCTCGCCGGGCTCAGGCATCTCGTGCTCGTCGACACCAAGCCGCCCGTCTCGTTCTTTGCGTACCCCGGGAAGGCGAGCTACCTCGTGCCCGACGGCTGTGAGGTTCATGAGCTCGCTGCCCCCGACAGCGATGCCATCGGCAGCCTCGGAGCGCTCGTCGACGCGCTCGACGCCGGGGTAGCGCCGGTGTCGACACAGGAGCCGGTGGTGCCCCGTCCGCCCCGTGGCGCGCTGACCGCCGAGAAGGCGTGCGCGGCCGTGGCGTCCGTCATTCCGGAAGGCGCGATCATCTCCGACGAGTCGGTGACGTCCGGCCTCAGCTTTGCCAGCGTGAGCGCGGGAGCGCCGCGCCACGACGTGCTCGCGCTCACCGGTGGTGCGATCGGCCAGGGACTACCGGCGGCGGTTGGCGCGGCGATCGCGTGTCCGGATCGCCCGGTGCTCGCGCTCGAGGCTGACGGGTCGGCGCTGTACACGATCCAGGCGCTGTGGACGATGGCCCGCGAGGGCCTCGACATCACCGTGCTCATCTTCAACAACCGCTCGTACGGGATCCTCAACGTCGAGCTGGCGCGGGTCGGGGCGAGGGCTGCCGGCCCGCGGGCGAAGGCGCAGCTCGACCTGAGCCGCCCGGACGTCGAGTTCGTCGAGCTTGCCCGCGGCTTCGGGGTGCCGGCGACGCGGGTCGACACGGTGGAGCGGCTGACCGAGGAGTTGCGCCGCGCGATCGCGGAGCCCGGGCCGCACGTCGTCGAGGTCGTGATCCCAACCGTCTTCAGTGACCGCCAGCTGCGGGCGATGCCGCACGCACTCCGGGCGCTGACTGCGCTCCCGCGTCCGCTCGCCGCGGCCGTCAAACGGCGGCTCTACCCCTAGCTCGTGGCGCGCGGTAGCGTTGTCGCGCATGACTACGACTACCGACCCCATCGCGAAGCTTCGCGAGGCGATCGGCGTCCAGCGCGGACCGGGCTCATGGCGAACGGTCACGCAGGAGGACATCGACGCGTTCGCCAAGATCACAGGCGATCACCAGTGGATCCACGTCGACATCGAGCGGGCTCAGCGCGAGTCCCCGTTCGGGACGACGATCGCGCACGGCAACCTGACGCTCAGCATTATCGATGGTCTGCGCGAGGAGATCTCGGCGCGTGAACCGGCCGACCTCGAGGGCATCGCCCTCGGCGTCAACATGGGCTGGAACCGCGTTCGGTTCCCGGCCCCGGTGCCGTCGGGCAGCCGGGTCCGCGCCATCGGGGAGCTCGTCTCCGTCGAGGAGAAGGGCAACGGCTGGTGGGAGGTCGTCGACCGCTTCACGGTCGAGACCGAGGGCGGCAACAAGCCCGCGTGCGTCGCGGAGAGCGTCGGCCGCATCGTGCTCGAGCCCACCTGAGGGGGCGCCTGCCGCGCATTAGCCTGCCAGCCGGCGCAGAGTGCCACGGCATGGGAGCGCAAGCACCGCGGCAGCTCTGGCCGGCTGACGTCTCACCGCGTCACTCAGTCAACGGTACGTCCGCGCAGCGGCGGCGTAATCAGCGAACTCCCCTTGATCGCCTTCAGTAGTCCCTGCGTGCGTACTCGCCCCACACTCCGGTCCGCAGGTCTCCGGGCGACGAAACACGCGCCTGAGCGCTTAAGCACGGTCTCGGACGGCCGACCTTCATAGATATGGGTCCCGCTCGGCGAATACGGGGTCAGGCCGCTGCGCTCCCGTGGCGCCAGTTGCTGACGATCGCCGCCGGGATTGCCGTCATTGCGGCGATGGTGACCGTGGCCGAAACGGCCCGCCGCGACGAGGAGCACCATCAGCGCATCCAGGTGCTCGTGCAGCAGGTTCAGGCGACGAGCGGTTCACTGGGCGAGTTTGCGTGGCAATGGGTCGCCGCCTCGAACGTCGCCGACAAGGCAACCCAGATCAGCCCGAGCAAGGTACTCAATCAGGGCCTGCGGATCTGGGGCTCGCTCTCCTCGGCCGTCAACGCGCTGCGTGCGGCCGACCAGAGCCCGCTCACCCGAGCCTTGCTCAACGACGCCAATCGCCTCTACGACGCCGGCCTCGCGATGCTGCCCACCCTCAATCACCTGCCCAGCCCGGTCAAGGGAATGGACAAGGCCCGGGTGGTGTTCACCCCGACGCTCGACAGGCTCGATCGAGACTCGGCGCGGGCGTCGGCCGCCCAGCAGCGCGTCGCCCGCGCTGCGGCAAACCGGGCCGGGGTCGCCTACGTCGGTTCGCTCGTCGTCGGACTGGCAGTGCTCGTGCTGCTTGGGCTGCAGCTGTATCGCATCAGCCGCCGCACGATCATCACCGAGGAGCGGCGCTCGCTCGAGCGACGCACCGAGGAGCGCGTGCGTGCGCTCGTCGAGAACTCGAGCGACATCATCACCGTCGTCGCGCCGGATCTCACGGTGCGATGGCAATCGCCGTCGGTGACGCGCGCTCTCGGCCTGGCGGTCGGCGACGTCGTCGGCCGCAAGGTCACGAGCCTCGTGCACCCGGACGACGCCGCGAGGCTCGAGAACCAGTTCTCGGCGGTCGCGACGAAGCCGGGCACGGTCATCGTCACCGCGCGGTTTCACCATGCGGATGGCGGATGGCGCCACCTCGAGGTGATCGCCGAGAGCCGGCTGAGCGATCCCGCGATCGAGGGCGTCGTGCTCAGCATGCGAGACATCACCGACCGTAAGACGCTTGAGGATGAACTGCGCCGCCGCGCCTTCCACGACGCTCTCACCGGTCTCGCCAACCGGGCACTGTTCGAGGATCGGCTGGCTCAGGCGCTCGCCCGCGCTCGCCGCCAGGACCAGCCGGTCGCCGTGCTGTTCCTCGATCTCGATGACTTCAAGACGATCAACGACAGCCTCGGTCACTCCAGCGGTGACGAGCTGCTTCGGGCCGTCGCCAGCCGGATCGCCGACGTGGCGCGGATCACCGACACCGCCGCGCGACTTGGCGGCGACGAGTTCGCGGTGCTGCTCGAACTGACCGACGACAAGAAGGACGCCGAGCGCGTCGCGCGCCGGCTGCTCGAGGAACTCGCGCCGCCGATCGTGGTCGGCGAGCGAGAGCTCCGTGTCGGCGCGTCGATCGGCGTCGCGGTCAGCGACGGCGCGCTCACGGTCGACGAGATCCTCCGCAACGCGGACACCGCCATGTATGCCGCCAAGGAGGCTGGCAAGGGCACGGTGCGGGTGTTCGAGACCGGGATGCACAAGCGGGTGCTCCACCGACTCGAGCTGAGCGGCGAGCTTCAGCGGGCGATCGAGACCGGCGAGATGGTGCTCGACTATCAGCCGATCGTCGACATCGACCACGGCCGGATGGTCGGCTGCGAAGCGCTTGTGCGCTGGGCCCACCCGGTCCGCGGTCGCCTGTCGCCATCGGAGTTCATCGACCTCGCCGAGGATACGGGCCTGATCGTCCCGCTCGGAGCCTGGGTTCTCGACACGGCCTGCGCACGCGCAGCCCGTTGGCAGCGGCAGTTCCCCGCGCTCGATCTGACCGTGAGCGTCAACGTCTCGACGCGGCAACTCCGGGATCCATCCTTCCCCGACGCTGTCGCCGACGCGGTCCGCGACCACGCGCTCGAGCCCGGTCTGCTGACGCTCGAGATCACCGAGAGCCTGCTTCCCGACGACAGCGATCGGATCATCACATTCCTCAGCAGCCTCAAGAACGTCGGCGTCCGCGTCGCGGTCGACGACTTCGGAACCGGCTACTCGGCCCTCTCGCGTCTCCAGGCCTATCCGGTCGACATCCTCAAGATCGACCGCTCGTTCATCACCGGGATCGAACATGACGCGAGCAAGGCGCAACTCGTCCGCGGAATCGTCAACCTCGCCGACAGCCTGCACATCCGCGTTGTGGCGGAGGGCATCGAGCGCTACGAGCAGCTCAAGCGGTTGCGGCGGATGGGCTCGCCGCTCGGCCAGGGCTTCCTGTTCTCCCCGCCGGTGAGCCCGGATGCGATCGAGAGCCTCCTGCACACCGGCCGGCCGCTGATCGACGATGCCGGACCGGTCAGCCGAGCGATGGTCGGCTGATTGGCCTACCGCGTCGCTTGGAGGAGAGCCGAATCCGTGAGCTCGGCGAGTGAGTCGATCACGAGCGCGGCGAGCGACAGCGCGTCCTCCTCGGGCGGGAACTCGCGGTTCGGAACCGCTACGACCAGCATCCCGGCGGCGGATGCGGCCCGCAGCCCGTTGCTCGAATCCTCGACGCCGGCGGCGTGACGAGGGTCGACATCCAGTCGCCGCGCCGCCTCCAGATACACGTCGGGCGCAGGCTTTCCCCGCGCGACCTCGTCGCCTGACACGGTCACCGTGAAGCAGGCGGTCAGTCCGGCGCCCTCGAGGGCGGCGTCGATCACGGGCCGGTTCGCCGACGAGGCGACGCCGAGCGGCCACCGCTCGGCGAGCCGTCGTACCGTCGAGACCGCACCGGGGAGTAGCGGCAGATGCTCGTGGTAGGTGTCGATCATGTGCGCGACGACGCGGTCGGAGATCTCAGCCGGCGCAAGCGGCACGCCGAGATCATCGTGGAGGTAGCGCGACCATTCGCGCGAGCTCATTCCCATCATCGCGCGGGTCGCTCCCTCCTGCCACTGGCCGCCGGTCTCGCTGACGACGGCCCGCCGCGCCGCATCCCACACGGTCTCGGAATCGACGAGCACGCCGTCGAGGTCGAACACGATTGCGTCGAGGCGAGGAGACATGGGCATCCGCACCTACGAGCGCTGCATCGCCGCCCAGGTCGCGGCAGCGATGCCCGTCGCGAGCCCCGCGTCCGATGAGGTGTCGCCGAGGTGGCCGCTGACATGCATGGCGATCGTTCGCTCGGTACCCCACACGATCCACGTCGCGGTCGTCATCGCGTCGACGGTAGCGGGGATCAGCTGTACCGCCTGGTCGCGGGTGATCCGCTCGGCGACGAGCACCGCAAAGCCGTCGATCGCGGCCCGCCAGCACTGCTCCACGGCGTGGGTGATCGTCACGGTTGCGGTCTCGATCAGCCCGTTGTCACCAACGGTCTCGCCGCTCGTGGCGCCGGAGATCTCGTCGACCACGCCGTCGCGCTGGACATACCCGACGCCGAAACCCTCGAGTTCGGGGATCGTCACGACGTGAATGTGCGTGCCGTCATCGAGGTGCAACCCGTTCCACATCCAATCGTTCGCCCACCAATCTCGTGGTCCCCAGGAGTGATCACGTTGCCCGGGTCCGTCGAGCGAGATCTCCTGCTCGCCGATCCTGATCGCGGGCGGCAGGGGCGCGTGGGCGTCGAACACGATGATCGAGGGCTGTCCGGGTGCGACGATTGCCGCCGTGTAGAGCGCGACGTCCTGGTTGGGAACGCGACCGATCCGGACGTAGACGCCGAGGCTGCCGTCGTCGGCGACGGCGTCGACGTACCACTCGTTCCACGTCGTCTCCGGTCCGGGACCGTGGCTGCGCTCGTCGGTCGGTGACGGGACGAGCGCGGGTGCCTTGCCGCCCGGTTCCGGCAGCAGTGACAGCGCCTCGAGGTCGAGGATCTGTTGGGCGCTGTGCGATCCTGTGGATATGGAGCTCGGCAGGGTCGGCATCTGGACGGCGTACCGCGCGATCGGTGAGGGGAACGCAGCCGAGGCGGCCCGTCTGATCGAAGACCTGGGCTTCGGCACGGTGTGGCTCGGGGGCTCACCGCAGGTGCCCGCGCTGCGGCCGTTGCTCGCGGCGACCGACCGGCTCGTCGCCGCCACCGGGATCCTCAACGTCTGGCAGAGCGACCCGGAGCAGGTGGCAGCTGACTTTGCGGAGCTTGCCGCCGAGTTCCCGGACCGGGTGCTGGTGGGAATCGGTATCGGCCATCCCGAGGCGCAGGAGCAGTACGCCAAACCGTTGTCGGCGATGCGCGCGTTCCTGGACGGTCTCGACGGTGCCGCGGCACCGCTCCCACGTGAGGCGCGCTGCCTGGCCGCGCTCGCCCCGAAGATGCTCGCGCTCGCCGGCGAGCGCTCACTCGGATCGCACACGTACTTCGTCGGGCTCGAGCACACGCGCGCCGCCCGCGCGGGTCTCGGACCGGCGGCGCTGCTCGCGCCCGAGCTCGCCTGCGTCATCGACGAGAACGTCTCGGGCGCGCGGGAGACGGCCCGGCGTTACGCCAAGCTCTACCTCGGGCTGAGCAACTACACGAACGCTTTGCTCCGGTCGGGATTCACTGAGGACGACATCGCCGAGGGCGGATCTGACCGGCTGATCGACGCCGTCGTCCCGCACGGCAACGCCCCCGCGATCGCGGCCGCCGCGGCTGAGCACCTCGACGCCGGGGCCGACCATGTGTGCCTCCAGACGGTCGGGGTGCGGGGCGTGCCGCGCGCGGAGTGGACCGCGCTGGCGGGCGCGCTCGGGCTCGGTCGGTAGGCCTCGGCTGGGGGACCGGGGCGGGGGCGGGATTGAGGTCGGGGCCGGCGCTTGGCCCGAGCCTCGGTCTATCGGCGGTGGCGCGTGATTACCGCGACCGGGCCGATCGGGTCCAGCGAGTTCCCCGGTGCGATCTGATCGCAGTTGTGCGGGGCTGGCCGGCCGGCGAATCGGTCCTGGAGCCAGTTTCCGGCCACGGGCAGCCAGGCGAGAGCGGTGCTCGTGTGGGCGAGGTTGTCGTACTGGGTGTACTGGACGGTGACGCCGCGGTCGCAGTATTTGCGGGCGAGGCTGCGCACGTCGGCGGTCACCATGACGCCGTCGCCCTTGCCGATCCCGGGCGTGTCGCCGCGCGTTCCCTCGAGCTCACCGCCGGCGCCCTGGCCGATGAACAGCGGAGTGGTCGGAGTGCCGCGGCTCCCCATGGTGAGCTCGTTGACGACCTTTACGTAGACGGGCACGCTCTCTGGAGTCGGATACTGAGACTTCGCGAGCTGCGTCCAGGTGAGCCCGGGATAGGAACCGAGAACCTGCTCGATCGAGGCGTGCTGGAGCCGAGTGTTGAGCGCGACACCGTAGTCGTTGAGATATGGCGTGAGATCGATCTTGAACGCGCGCGAGACGCCGATGATCGCCATCGGCATCACCCCGGCCCAGACACTCGAGCCATCGACGTAATGGAGGTTGTGCGCCGGGGCGACGAGCACGCCGCCGAACGCCGCGCCGATGATCCGCCGGTTCATGCCAGGCGTGTACCGGGGCGCAAGCTCGGCTGCCCATTCGGTCGCGATCGCGCCGCCGGAGTAGCCGATCAGGCCAATCCGGGATGCCGGTCGGATCCCAGCCGCGTGAGAGCGGAACGCGGCGCGCAATGAGTCCAGCGTGTTCAGGCCGTACTCGGGACCGGCGGCGAAGTCGGCGTTCTGTCCCTCGGTGTCCGGAACGACGATCGTGTACCCCCGGAGCAGTGCGGGCACGATCAGCACCGACTCGGCCGTCGGCAGCAGGCCGCCGAACGTGACCCCGCCGGCGATCGCATAGGACGGCTCGTCGTCGCGGTCGAGCGAGTCGTAGAACGACTGATACGAGATCACCTTGGCGACGCCGGTGCGCAGTGGCGGCCGCAGCACGGAGGTGACGTTCACGGTCGGCTGGCCGAGCTGGCCGGTCGAGCGGTAGAGCAATTGGACGACGCGGATCGGCAGCTCGAGTCCGATCACGTGGTAGCGCACGACGCGAGACTTCAGGATCGTCCCCGGAGCGATCGACGCGAGCGGCCGGGACCCGTCGTAGCGGTAGAACGGATCCTGCTCGGGCGGCGCCACGGACGCCTGCGCGGCGGGCGCGAACGCCGCCACAGCGACGAGCGCCGCGAGGATGACGACACGAACGGCTTTGCGCATCGCCGGCAACCCTAACCGGCGAGCACCGACGTTTCACCCGGCGCGAGCATCCTCACCTCGACCTTCGGCGCGTCGCGGCGCACGAGCTCGGCGAACCGCCGGGCCGGTTCCGCGACGTCGGCAGGACGCGACGCCCACAGCAGTCCGTACGTTCCCCAGTGAATCGGGATCGCGACCGCAGGGTTGATGGTTACCGCGGCCTGGGCGGCGCGGGCCGGGTCGAGATGGCCCGCGGGCACCCGCGGGCCCCAGCCCGACACCGGGAGCAGAGCGGTCGTCACCGACCCCCGGAGATCGGCCATCTCATCGAACAGGTCGGTGTCGCCGGCGAAGTAGACGGCGCGCGAGCCATCGGCGACGTAGCCCACCGGCGTCGCGCGGATCCCCCCCGGATGCCGGCGCTCATCGTGGACGGCGGGTATGGCGCGGATCGTGACGCCGGCAATCGACAGCGACGCGTTCGGACAGAGCTCGTGCACATCGCCGAAGCCCCGGCGTGCGAGCCATCCGCCCGATCCCGCGGGAGCGACGATCGCCGGCGAGTCGAGTCCCCGCAACGTCGGGAGATCGAGGTGATCGGCGTGCAGGTGCGAGATCATGACGACGTCGATATCGGTCGGCGGCTCCACCGGAGGTGCAATGCGCACGAGCGGACCGACACGGCGACGCAGGACGGGATCGGTGAGCAACCGCGCCCCGTTCATCTCGATCAGGACGCTTGCGTGACCGAGCCACGTGATGCGGCAGCTGTTCTCCGCAGACGTCATCCTCCGATCAAGGTGATGATCTCAGAGTCGCGACGTGACACCGTCCGCCGTGATGTCCGCTGACGCGATCACGCCGCCGATCTGGAATCCGCGCCGCCCGCGCTTCAAGCTCGTCCACGTCGTCGTGTCGTGGCTGTGCGCCGCGGTCGCCGTGTTCGTTGCCGGACTGATCGTGCCCGGTGTCACCGTCGTGACGTTCTTCGACGCGCTCGTCGCTGCCGTGCTGCTCGCTGTGCTGAACGCGGTTCTGCCGCCGCTCGTCGCCGCGCTTCGCCTGCCCTTCACGCTCGCGATCGGCTTTGTGCTCGTGCTCTTCGTCGATGCGGGGGCGCTGCTGCTCGCGTCGGTGATCGATGTCCAGTCGATCAA
This sequence comes from uncultured Solirubrobacterales bacterium, assembly GCA_963750695.1. Classification (GTDB taxonomy): domain Bacteria; phylum Actinomycetota; class Thermoleophilia; order Solirubrobacterales; family Solirubrobacteraceae; genus Palsa-465. The sequence continues at coordinate 544,988 of CAVVSB010000009.1, read as the reverse complement.
AGTGGACTCGTTCGGTTGGGCGCTGCTCGCGGCGGTCGTCATCTCGGCGGTCTCGCTGCTGCTCGAGGTCATCTTCGGCGCCAACGACGAGGACACGTTCTCGCTGAAGGTCATCCAACGCATCGCCCGCCGCCAGGGCACCGCGGGGCGGACGGACGTGCCCGGCATCATCTTCCTGGAGATCGACGGGCTGGCGCGGCCGGTTCTCCAAAGGGCGATGCGCGACGGCAACGCGCCCCATATGGCCAGCTGGCTTGCCTCGGGCGAGTTCCGGCTCGAGGCCTGGGAGCCCGACCTGAGCTCGCAGACGGGCGCGAGTCAGGCGGGCATCCTGCTCGGGCGCAACGACGACATCCCTGCCTTCCGCTGGGTAGAGAAGGAGACGGGCAAGCTCATGGCCTGCTCGTCTCCCGCGGACTGCGCGGAGATCGAACAGCGCCTCGTGACCGGCAACGGGTTGCTGACCGACGGCGGCGCCAGCCGCGGCAATCTGTTCTCCGGTGAGGCCGACGCCGTCATCCTGACGGTGAGCCGGATGTCCTCCGAGAAGAGTGCGAATCCGGGCTACCGCGCGTTCCTCGCGAACGGGTTCAACGTCACCCGGCTGCTCGTCCTCTTCTTCTGGGAGGTCGTGCTCGAGTGGGTCGCGGCTGCACGCCAGCGACGGCGCGATGTGCGACCGCGCGGGCACCGCGGCGGGATCTATCCATTCCTGCGGGCTGCGCTGTGCGTCGGTGTCCGCGACCTGATCGTCTTCAGCGTTCTCACCGACATGATGCGAGGTCGCTCCGTCATGTATGCGACGTTCTCCAGCTACGACGAGGTCGCGCACCATTCCGGCCTGGAACGGGCGGACACGCTCGAGGCGCTGCGCAAGCTCGACCAGCAGTTCAGCCGGATCGATCGGGCTCGCCGGCACGCGCCGCGGCCGTACAAGCTCGTCGTCCTGTCCGACCACGGGCAGACCCAGGGGGCAACGTTCAAGCAGCGCAACGGATACGACCTAAAGAAGCTCGTGTCGAGATCGCTCAGTGCTGGAAATGTCGCGGCAACCACCGATGGCGACGAGAACGATGTCGCGGTCGGGCACGCCGTGGCGGAGGCCACCGGCCGCAAGTCAGCTGACGCGACGTCGGACGTCTCCGGCGCCGATGTGATCGTGCTCGGATCGGGCAACCTCGGCCTCGTCTACCTCATGGAGCTGCCTCGGCGCCTCACGCTCGAGGAGATCGACGAGCGCCACCCGAAGCTGATCAAGGCTCTGCGCAGCCATCCGGACATCGGCTTCTTGCTCGTGCGCGCGCGCGACCGCGGAGCGGTTGTGCTCGGCCCACGGGGTACGCGATACCTCGACGAGGACCAGGTCGAGGGTGAGGATCCACTGGGCGTGTTCTCACCCAACGCGGCGGCCCATCTCCGCCGGACAGACACGTTCCGGAACGTCGCCGACATCATGGTCGGCAGCTTCTACGATCCCGAGCTTGAACAGGGATGTGCCTTCGAGGAGCTGATCTCGTTCCACGGCGGGCTCGGCGGACCACAGACCGAGCCGTTCATTCTTCATCCGGTGGAGCTGCCGATGCCGGACGATCCTGTCGTGGGCGCTGCCGACGTTCACGGCGTACTGCTCGGTTGGCGTCGGCGTCTTCAGAGCGAGGAGCCGGCGACCAGCGAGCGCCTGTCTCACGGATGAAACGTCTCGACGGCGGCATCGAGCGTCTCGAAGAAGTGACGCGGATCGAGCGGGCCGACGAGTTCGTATCGCTCGAGCTTGGCCCGGACCGGATCCTTCAGCTCGGCGAACACGAGTGAGATCCCCTTGGCGTTGAGCTGCTCGTCGAGCTCGAGCAGCATGTCCGCCGCCGTCGTGTCCACATCGGTGATCGGCTCGGCGGCGATGAGGATCCACCGGGGCGCCGGGTCGGCTGCGGCCAACGCGCGGACTTGATCGCGGAAGGTCCGAGCGTTGGCGAAGAACAGCGGTGCATCGAACCGGAAGATGACGAGCCCCGGCATGGACTCGGCCCGCGGATGGTTCAGACGGTCGTGGAGTCCGTCCAGCTCGGGATCGCGCCCGAGCGTCGTCTGGTAGGGCCACCACGCCCGCCGGAAGACGTTGAGGATCGACAGCACCACCGCCACGGCGATGCCCGCCAACACGCCGAGGAGCGCGACGCCGAGAAATGCGACCACCGAGAGCATGCACTCGACCCGCCGCTGATGCCACAGGCGGCGCGTTCCGGGCAGATCGGCGAGCGATAGGGATGCCGCGATCACGACCGCGCCCAGTGTCGGCTGCGGGAGGCTGCGCAGAAGGCCCGGGACGAGCGCGAGCATGAGCAGGATCGCCCCGGCGCCGACCACGCCGGTCAGCTGCGTCTTCGCCCCGGCCTGCTCGGCGACCGCCGTCCGCGAGCCGCTTGTGCTCACCGGGAACCCCTGAAACAGGCCCGCCGCGACGTTGGCCGCGCCTATCCCGATCATCTCGCCGTTGCCGTTGACCTCCTGCCCGGTGCGAGCGGCGAACGAAGACGCCGTCGAGATCGTGTCCGCGAGCGCGACGAGCGCGATCCCGGCGGCACCGGCGACGAGCAGCGGAAGATCGGACACGTGCCCGGGAATCGTGAACGGCGGGAGCCCCTGGGGGAGTGTGCCGACGAGCGAGACGCCGTGGTCGCCGAGCTGAAAGGCGCCGCTGGCGGCGATCGCGAGCACCACGGCCACCAGCACTCCCGGAACCCGCGGCAGCAATCGCCCGATGAGGAGGATCACGGCGAGGCTCAGCACACCGATCACGACCGCCGCTGGAACCGCCTTCCCAGCACTCAGTCCGTTGATGAAACCCCGCGCCTCGTCGATCAGGCCGTCGCCGCTCACCGAGAAACCGAACAGCTTCGGCAGCTGGCCGATGAGGATCGTCAGCGCGAGGCCGTTCATGTAACCGATCTGGGTCGGCTTGGAGAGCAGGTCCGCGACGAAGCCGAGCCGCGCGATGCCGGCAATCGCCATGATCGCACCGACCATCAGGGCGAGGACCGACGCGAGCTCGATCGCCCGCTCGGGGCTGCCGCCGGAGCCGATGATCGGAATGATCGTCGCCGCGATCATCGAGCCGAGCGCGGAGTCGGGTCCGAGCACGAGGATCCGTGATGGTCCGAACACGGCATACGCCAGCAGGCAGAGCACGCTCGTGTACAGGCCGGTGATCGGCGGCAGCCCGGCGAGCTGGGCGTACGCCATCCCCTGGGGAACGAGCAGTGCGCTCAGGACGAGGCCCGCGACGATGTCCCGCCGCAGCCACGCTGCGCGGTAGTTGGCCACAGCGCGTACGCCGGGAAGTGCGGAGCCGACCGACATGTCGCTCGGGTCAGCCGGTGGCGGCGGGCTGGCGGGTCAAAGCGCCGGCCTCGCTCGTGCGCTCGGCCTCCCGACGGCGCACGATGAGCTTGCCGATCTCCCAGAGCACGAGCAGCAGCACGGCGGCCGCAAGCGCCAGACCGAATTGAGCGGCGGTCAGCGCCGTCGTGCCCAGGAGCCGGTTGAACAGGTCCATCTGCGTGACCATCACCGCCAGCGCGATCTCCGCCGCGGCGGTCCAGTTCACCCGCGGGTTGTCGAACGTCTCGCTCACGAGCGCCGAGAACGTGACGCTGCGGCTCTCGAACGCGGCGACGACGAGCATCAGTCCGAACGCGGTGAGCCCGATCGACGACCCGACGGCGGTACTGCCGTAATGGTCGTGGCCGAAGGCGATCAGCGAGTCGAGCACGATCGCCATGTACAGGCCGACGAGGCCGGCGGTCAGTTTGAGCCCGGGGGTCATGATCGACTCGGTGCTTGGTCGGGGACGACGGCGCATCAGGCCCGGGCTCGCCTCGTCAAGTCCGAGCGCGATGCCGAACGGCGCGCTGAAGAAGAAGTGGATCCACAGCACCTGGGCCGGCGTGAATGGCTGCCCGGCCGCGATGTTGAGCAGCGTGGCGCCGAGGAACGTCAGCACGAACGCGACGAGCGAGATGAGGACGAAGCGGACGTACTTCATGAGGTTGTCGTAGATCTTGCGGCCCTCGCCGACTGCGTGCACGATGGTGGCGAAGTCGTCGTCGGTCAGGATCATCCGGCCGGCGTTCTTGGCCACCTCCGTGCCGCTGCCCATCGCGATGCCGATGTGCGCCGCTTTGATCGACGGTGCGTCGTTGACACCGTCGCCCGTCATCGCCACCACCTCGCCCTTCGCCTTGAGCGTGTCGACGAGCAGAACCTTGTGCTCTGGCGCGACGCGTCCGACGACGCCGATCCCGTCGATTCGGCGCAAGCGCTCCTGCTCGTCAAGGGCGGCGAACTCGGCGCCGAGGATCGCGTCCCCCTCGATCCCGAGTTGGCGCGCGATCGAGGCGCCGGTGACGACGTCGTCGCCGGTCACCATCCGCACACGGATATGCGCGTCCTGGGCGTCCTTCACCGCCTGCTTGGATGCCGCGCGCGGCGGATCGACCATGCCGACGAGGCTCGTGATCTCCAGTTCCTCGACGAGCGACAGGAGATCTCCACCCGGATCGAACTCTGCGGCGTCGATGTCCCGGACCGCGCTCGCCATCACGCGCAGCCCGTCCTCGCCCATCCGTTGGATGTGCCCGTCGGCCCGCGCGCGGAGATCGTCGTCCCCCGGCACCGTGTCGCCGGCCGCGAGCGCCGTCGTGACGCGGCCGATCACCGCGGGCGCGGCCCCTTTCACGAAGCACCGCACGACCTCGTCGCTCGTGCGCGCAAATACGGCCATCAGCTTGTAGGTCGGGTCGAATGGCAACGTCGCCAGCCGCGGATAGCGCTCGCGGGTTCCTTCGAGGTCGAGGCCGGCCTTGTGGGCGAGCACCAGCAGTGCACCCTCCGTCGGGTCTCCGACGACCTTCCCGTCCACCAGCTCCGCGTCGTTCGCGACGACGAACGGCAGAACGGCATCGTCGATCGTGTCGCCGCTGCCGGCGGTGTGGTGAACCTTGCCCTCGAGCTCGTAGCCCGACCCCGAGATGGAATAGCGGTCGGTCGGGTCGATGAGCTCGATCGCGGTCATCTGGTTCATCGTCAGCGTCCCGGTCTTGTCCGAGTTGATCGCGGAGGTCGATCCGAGCGTCTCGACGGACGTGAGGTCCTTGAGGATCGCGCTGCGGCGGGCAAGCGTGGCGGCGCCCATCGAGAGGATCACCTGGAGCACCGTCGGCAGCGCCTCCGGAATGGCGGCGATGGCGAGCGCGACCGCACTCGCGAACACGACCTTCGCCGAGTCACCGCGCTGGCCGCCGAGGATGAACATGATGATCATCGTCAGTCCCGCTGCGGCCGCGATCCAGAGGGTGAGGGTGTTCAGCTGGCGAGTGAGCGGTGTCTGCTCACGCGCGGTCGTCGCGAGCATTCCGGCGATCCGTCCGACCTGCGTGTCGGCACCGGTTGCGGTGACGATCATGACGCCGCTCCCATGCGTCACCGGCGTGTGCATGAACGCCATGTCGGTCTGGTCGCCCGGCGCCAGATCGGTGCCGTCCGGCGGGTCGACCCCCTTTGAGCCTGGCACGCTCTCGCCCGTCAACGCCGACTCGTCGATCTGGAGCGCGCTCGCCTCGACGATGCGGCCGTCGGCCGGTACCTGGTCCCCGGCCGCGAGCAGGACGACGTCTCCGGCGACGATGTCCTCGGCCGCGATCTTGGCCTCGGCGCCGTCGCGCCGGACCCGCGCCGTCTCCTTGACCATCGCCTGGAGCGCGTTCATCGCGCTCTGCGCCTTGCCCTCCTGGCGGAGCCCGACGACCGCGTTGAGGAGGCTGATGAAAACGAGTACGCCTGCGGTGCTCCACTCCTTGATCACGATGGAGACGATCGCGGCACCGACGAGGATGATCTGCATGTAGCTGCGGTACTGGTCGAGGAAGCGTCGCCAGCCGGGCGGTGGATGCTCGGCTGGCAGAGCGTTCGGACCGTGTGCCTCCAAGAGGTTGGCGGCGCGCTCGCTGGAGAGACCGGTCGCGACGTCGACGCCGAAATGCCGACTGAGCGTCTCGGCGGTGGCGCGGTACCACGCCTGCTGCGATTCGCTGGGCTGGGGCTGGGTGGAGCTGGTCGTCGCCATGGCTCACTTCTCCGCGGCGGCGCGCTCCTCGAACGGATCGGGCGCCGCGCCCTTTGGCGCCTGTGCCTCGAGCGCCTGCTTGATCTCCAGCAGCTCCCGCCGCTGCTGCTTGCCGACGACCGGGAAGCGGGGGTCAAGCTCCATCAGCGCGTGCACGAGCACGGCCGCCGACCCGACGCGTCCGAACCACTTGCGGTCAGCGGGGATGACGTGCCACGGCGCCCACTCGGTGCTCGTGTGCGACAGCGCCTCGGAGAACGCCTTCTGGTAGTCGTCCCATCGCTCGCGCTCGGCCACATCCGCGGCCGAGAACTTCCAGTTGTGGTCGGGAAGGTCGATTCGGCGGAGCAGACGTGTCCGTTGCTCCTCCTTGGAGACGTTGAGGAACAGCTTGACGATCCGGATCCCGTTGTCGGTCAGGTAGCGCTCCCAGTCGTTGATCTCCCGGTAGCGCCGCTTCCAGACATCGCCGCGCTTGGCCGCGGCGGGCAGCTTCTGGCGCTTCAAGTTCTCCGGGTGGACGCGGACGACGAGGACCTCTTCATAGTGCGAGCGATTGAAGATGCCGATCTGCCCCCGCTCGGGTAGGTGCTGGGCATAGCGCCACAGGTAGTCGTGGTCGAGCTCCTCGGCCGAGGGGACCTTGAAGCTGTTCACCGCGACGCCCTGCGGATTGACGCCGCTCATCATGTGCCGGATCGTGCCGTCCTTGCCGGCCGCGTCCAGCGCTTGGAGGACGACGAGCACGCCCCACGTGTCCTGTGCCGCGAGCCGCGCCTGATATTCGGACAGCAGGCGAACTCCCTCCGCGAGGAGCTCGACGCCCTCCCTCTTCTTCTTGACGCCACCCTTGTACGCAGGGTCGAAGTCCTTCCCCAGGTTGATCTTCGAGCCCGGGGTGACCCGGAACGGTCGGATGAACTCCTCGAGACGCTTGCGACGCTTGTCCTCCATCTCGCTCTCCGTTCGACGCTGCGATAGTGACATTGCAGCTTGCGCCACCACGGAGGCGCGGACATCATCCTGATGAGGTGATGGTCGGGCTGCGCGACAATCGCGGAATGGTCACGGTCAGAAGCTCACACGACTATCCGACGACGCTGGCGCGTCTTGCCGACGCGCTCGCCGATCGCAGGTTGACGGTCTTTGCGCAGATCGACCATGCCGCCGGCGCGCGTGCCGTGGGCATGGACCTGCCCGACGAAGCGGTCGTCGTATTCGGCAATCCGCGCGCGGGGACGCCGCTCATGCAGGACGACGCGCGGGTCGGGATCGAGCTGCCGCTGCGGATGCTCGTCTGGGACAGCGGCGACGACGGGATCCGGCTCGGCTGGGGCGACCCGCGAGCGCTCACGGGCATGTATGACGTCGGCGGCCATGCCGACACGTTGGCTGCGATGGCCGCCTTGCTCGAGGCGGTCGCCGACGAGGTTGCGGCCTGACTCCGGTCAGCTGCGACTGGCGGCCCGGCCGAGGCTGCGCAGCGCCCAGCCGGCGGCGCAGAGCATGATCCCGCGGACGATGAACGCGATGCCGATGAGCAGCGCGAGTGTGGCGAGCCCAATGTCCGGACTGGCGACGATCACGATGCCGGCAATCATCTCGAGTACGGCGAGGGCAATCGCGGCGCCGCGAGCGCCGTGCTGAGAGAAGCTGCGGATCAGCCGGAGCAGCCCGGCGACGAGGAGCCACAGGCCGACGAGGAGCGCGATCGCGGTCAGCGCGTGCGTCGGATGGCGAATGAGAATGACGCCGGCGATTGCGGTGATGACGCCGAACATCGCGATCAGGGCACGGTTCTCCTCGGCGTCGATGAGCGCCGAGGTGACCTCGACGATCCCGTCGATGAGCAGAAAGATGCCGGTGAGCACGGCGAGCGTGGCGAGGCTGATCGACGGCACGGCGAGCACGATCACGCCGGCGACGATGCCGAGCAGGCCGAGCAGGCCGAGCACCCACCACGCGTGTGCGACCGTGCGCACCTCGGACGCCGCAGCCTCGTTCATCTCGACGTCCATCGGCACGCCGGGGAGTGTTGCTTGCCGGCGCGCCGCAGTCAACGGCGCGACGCGACGGGGCGGATAGGATGGCCCGATGGTGGAGGGAGCCCGCCGGCGACCGACGGTCGCCGTGCTCGTGATCGTTCTGGCCTGCGCCGCCCCGCTTCTTGGCGTCGTGTCCGGGCGCGGCAGGGCGGCCCCGGTGCGGGCGGCGGCGCGGACGCCCGTGATCAGCTTCTACTTCGGTCTGCGGCGACCCGAGTCCCGGGCCGTGGCCGCGTTCTTCGCCGTCCAGCAGCCGGGCTCGCGGAGGTACCGCCGGTTCCTATCGCCGGGGGTGATCGCGCGGCGCTACGGCGCGAGCGCCTCGACCCGGGCGGCGTTCACCCACGCCATCCGGCGTCTCGGACTCGTCCCGCGGGTCGATGCGTCAGGCGTGTTTGCGCGCGTGAGCGGAACGCAGCGGGCTCTCGAGCGGGCGTTCCACCTGCGGATCACCTCGACGTTCGAGGACAACGCGACGTCGTACACGGCCGTGGGGCGAGTGCGGCTGTCCGCCGCGCTTGCGCCGCTCGTGCGTGAGGTCATTCCGATGTACAGCCGCACGTCGCGGCCGCCGGCTCCGCTTCCGCCGCGGGCTGGGCTCGGCGCGGGCCGTCCCCCGGGCAACGCGGGAACCTGGGTGAACGGGTGCGCGGCGGCGCGCGCCACCGGCGCCTACAGCTTCGCCCAGGTGCGCCACGCCTACCGGCTCGACGCCGTCGGCTCCGGGGCAGGCGGCACGGTAGCGATCCTCGGCGATCAGGAAGGTGTGCCGCCGGCGGACGTCGCGGCGAACGCCCGCTGCTTCCATTTTCCCGGGGGCCGCGTGCACGCGGTGCTGACCGACGGTCAAACCCGGCCGTTCGGGCGGGAGAGCTTTGAGCCGCAGGAGGATCTCGCGCTCGTCCGCGGGATGGCGCCTCAGTTGCGCTCAGTGTTGCTGACGGGGGTGTGGGGCGCACCCCAGATGTGGTTCCTGGGGCCGGCAAAGCTGATGACGCTGCGGCGGCTGCCGGACGCGCTCACGATCTCCTACGGCTACTGCGAGCGGCAGTTCCTCGCCGACCGCTCCCAGCGCACGGGGTCAAGCCTCCTCGGGGCGATGTTCGTGCGCCTTGGGCTCGCCGGCGTGTCCGTGTTCGGCTCGGCCGGTGACTCCGGCTCGACGTGCAACGGCGTCTCGATTCCCGGCGTCGCATGGCCGGCGGCGTCTCCGTACGTGACCGTCGTCGGCGGCACCCGGCTGGTACTGAACCGGCGCAACGAACGGGTGCGTGAGGTCGTGTGGAACGACCTGCGGTGGCTGACGCCGAGCAACGGCGGCGGCGCCGGTGGCGGTGGACTCTCAAGCTTCTATCCGCGGCCGCCGTATCAGCGCGGCATCCGCGTCGGCGGCGCACGACGGGCGGTGCCGGACGTCGCCGTCCACGCCTCGATGCTCCCGGGCTGGCCGGTCGTCTACAACGGCCACTGGATCGAAGATGCGGGAACGAGCGCTGCGGCGCCGTTGACCGCCTCGGCGTTCGCGGTCATCAACGCGCGGTTGCGGGCGACTCACCGGCCGCCGCTCGGGCCGGTGAACGGGCTCCTCTATTGGCTGCGCCGGCACCGGCCGAGCACGATCTTCGACATCGTCACAGGGGACAATCGCTACACGTCCAAGGTGCCCGGTCACCGCGCACGGCGCGGCTATGACCTCGCGAGCGGGCTCGGGGTGCCCCGGTTCGACCGGATCGTGCGCGAGCTGCCGCGGCCGGGCTGGTAGGCGAGTCCGCCGGTCGGGACGGGGGTGGCCGCTCCCCCGATCGGAGGAGGGGCGATCGCCCACCGCGTCCTCTGATCGGCGGATGGGCGCATCGGCGCGCGTCCGGGAGAGTGTGTCTCGCCGCGGTTGACACCACCACATGGGTGACGGACTTGGGGGCGCGGCGCGGTGCGCTTCCCTCCCGACCACGGCGCACCGCAGCGGGTGCAGGCTGCTCTCCCGGGGCGCGGGAGAGCAGCCGCCCTCGCGCTGATATGCGGTTCCGTATGAAGCACGGGTTGTCCGACGAGGGAAGTACGGCTGTAGGTATTCGGGAACTTGCCGAGACAAGGGGGTACCGGCATTTGCCCGCATTGAAGGGACCTACGCAAGCATGCATCGGACCTCGCCCGCCAGCGCTGATCCGTCCGCCTCCCGCGGGCAACCGAGCAATCGGCCGGTCGCTCGGGGCTCGGAGCTGTTCGTGGCGAGACAACCAATGTTCGACCGGCTGATGCGGGTCGCTGGCTACGAGCTGCTGTTCCGGCCCGGACACGTGCAAGAGGCATCGGTCATCGACGACGTGGCTGCCACCGCTAACGTGATGCTGAACGTCTTCACCGAGATCGGGCCCGAGCGGATCCTTGGACGCCATCCTGGGTGGATCAACGTTTCGCGCGAGTTCGTCCTGCGGGGGTTGGCCGGGGTTGCGCCACCCGGCCTCGTCGGCCTCGAGATTCTCGAGGGACAGCTGGTCGACGAGGAGTTCGTCGCCGCGGTCGCCGATCTGAAGGAACAGGGCTACCGGCTGTCGCTCGACGACTTTGAGTACACGCCGGATGCCGACCCGCTGCTCGAGATCGTCGACATGGTGAAGCTCGACATCATGGCCCTCGGGCCCGCGCGCTTCACCGCTCACGTCGCTCAGGCGCGGCGACTGGGCCTGTCGGTGCTCGCCGAGAAGGTCGAGACCCACGAGGACCACGCATTCTGCATGGCCGCGGGGTGCGACCTGTTCCAGGGCTACTTCTATCGCCGTCCGAAGCTGTTCGCACCGGCCCGTGTCGAGGCGAATCGCGCCGGACTTATGGAGCTGATCGCGGCGCTGCACGACCCGCACGTCGAACTGCAGGAGCTCGAGCGCCTGATCGTCCGCGACGTCGCGCTCAGCGTACGCCTGCTGCGGTACATCAACTCGGCGTTCTTCGGCCTCGCGATGGAAGTGACGTCGATCGGACAGGCGCTCGCCCTGCTCGGCATCGAGAACCTGAAGCGCTGGGCGACGCTGACTGTGTTTGCGAGCATCGACGGCAAGCCGGCGGAGCTGACGATCACCGCGCTGACCCGGGGCCGGTTCTGCGAGCTTGCCGGCGCGCAGCTGAGGTTCGTCGAGCCGTCCCAGCTGTTTACGCTCGGTCTCTTCTCCGTCATCGAGGCACTCCTCGACACGCCGATCCAAGAGGTGCTCGAGTCGATTCCGTTCCCGCAGCAGATGCGGGATGCACTGATCGCTCACAACGGCGATATGGGTCGGATGCTCGATTGTGTGACGGCGCTCGAACTCGGCGAGTTCGAGCAGGCAGAGGAACTCGTCCCGGGCTGCGCGCAGGCGCACACCGAGGCGATCATCTGGGCCAACGACGCCGCCGACCCGCTGTTCGGCGGGATGTAGACGACCCACCTCTGCCGGTCCGCACGAAATCTGTACGCCGGCGCGCGTGCAAGGCGTCCCGGCGCCCGTAATACGCTGGCGTCGTGGAAGCGGGATCGGTACTGATACACGGGGGACGCCGGGGACGGTGGCCGGTTGGGATTCTGGTCGCGGTCCTCCTCGTCGCGATCTCCACGGGCCTCGTGTATCCGCTCAAGCAGGTAACGTCGGTCTCCTCGCTCGGCGTCGTGTACCTGCTGGCGGTGGTGATCGTCTCGGCGTTCTGGGGCGCCTGGCTCGGCGTCGCGACGGCCGTCCTCAGCGCGGCGGCGTTCAACTTCTTTCACATCCCCCCGGTCGGACGGTTCACGGTCGCCGACAGCCGCAACTGGATCGCGCTCGGCACCTTCTTCGTCGCCGCAATCGTCACGAGCACCGTGAGCGAGCGGGCCCGCCTGCGCGCGATCGAGGCAGAGCGGCGCCGCGCGGAGGCCGACCTCACCGCGGCGATGGCGCAGCTGTTGCTGCCCCGGAGCGGCGTCGAGGACGCGCTGGCGCTGATCGGGCGGCGACTCGCCCAGTTATTCGACGTTCCGTGGGCGACGATCGCGCTCGGCGAGGCGCCCGGGGACGCACGACGCCTCGCAATACCGCTCGTCGTCGGCGGCCAGACGCTTGGAACTCTGCTCGTCCCGGCTACGATCTCGGCACGCTCTGCGACCCGCCTGCGCGAGCGGATCGTGCCGACCCTGTCGGCGATGCTCGGCATCGTGCTCGAGCGCGAGAGACTGATCTCCGAGGCGGTGCAGACGGAGGGGCTCCGGCGCAGCGAGGCGGTGAAGACGGCGGTGCTGCGCGCCGTCTCGCACGACCTGCGCTCGCCGGTCACCGCGATGGTCGCCGCTGGGGCCGCGGTCCGGGCGCCCAACCTCACCGATGCCGAGCGTGACGAACTCGGCGGCCTCGTCGTCGACGAGGGGGCGCGGCTTGCGCGCCTGATCGACGATCTGCTCGACCTCTCCAAGCTCGAGGCGCATACCGCCGCGCCCCGGCTTGCCGAATGCTCGGTCGAGGAGGTGATTGACGCGGCCCTCGCCGGACAGCCGCCGGACGCGAGCTTTGACGTACGCACCGACACGGATATCCAGCCCGTACGCGCAGATTTCGTCCAGATCGAGCGCGTGCTCGCGAACCTGCTGGAGAATGCCCTGCGATATTCCGATGGCGAGCCCGTGATCATCCGTGCCCGGCCAGTGGGTGACCGCGTGATCATCCGCGTGATCGATCGCGGTCCGGGGATCCCGCCCGCCGATCAGGATCGGATCTTCGAGCCCTTCTACCAGGCCGGCGGTGTCGGGGCCGCGCACTCGGGATCCGGGCTCGGGCTCGCGATCGCCAAGGGCTTCGTCGAGGCGAACGGCGGGCGAATTTGGGTGGAGTCGGCGGCTGGGAGCGGCAGCACGTTCGTCGTGGAACTCCCGGCAGCTTCCGGAGCGACTGCATGAGCACCCAAGCCGGGTCGGGCCGGCGAATCCTCGCCGTCGACGATGAGCTGCAGATCCTGCGGGCGCTGAAGGCAACGCTGCGGGCTCACGGCTACGAGGTCGTCACGGCCGCGACGATGGAGGAGGGTCTTGATGCGGCGGCGCTCACGCCCGTCGACGCGGCGATTGTCGATCTCCTGCTTCCGGACGGCGACGGGATCGAGCTGGCCAGGCGCCTGCGGGAGTGGAGCTCAATGCCGATCATCGTCCTGTCTGCCGTCGGCGAGGAGGATGAGAAGGTCCGTGCGCTGCGGGCGGGGGCGGATGACTACGTCACGAAGCCGTTCGGGCCGGCGGAACTGGTCGCACGGATCGAAGCCGTGCTCCGTCGCACGGCGCCGGAGCCCGACGCCGCCGTCGTCAACGTTGCCGGCCTCGAGGTCGATCTCGCCGAGCACCGCGTTCATCGGGACGGTGAGGAGGTCCGCCTCACGCCGACCGAGTTCGACCTGCTGCGGGCGTTCGTCCGCAACCAGGGCCGGCTCCTCACACACCGGATGTTGCTCGTCGACGTGTGGGGACCGGAGTACGCCGACGACGTGACCGTGCTGCGAGGACAGATCGCGAACCTCCGGCGGAAGATCGAGCCGCCGGCGAAGGCACGCCGACACTTCATTCGCACCGAGCCCGGCATCGGGTACCGGTTCGACCCGCGGTAGCCGGGCGCCTGTAGGGAATCTGTACGCCGGACGGCGGTTTCTGTATGTCGCCTCAATATCGGCGGCACATCATGGCCGCATGGACATTGTCGCGGTTGTACTGGCGCTCATCACCTTCGCGGTGTTGTACGCCCTGATCTTCGGAGTCGAGCGGATATGAGTCTCTCGCTCGCCGCGTTTATCGGCCACATGAGTGGCGCTGACTTCTTTGGACTCGTCGTTTCGGTGATCCTCTGCGCGTACCTGCTGTACGCGCTGTTGCGTGGGGAGCGCTTCTGATGACGTTCCTCGGCTGGCTCACGATCTTCGGCTTCGCCGCGATCCTGACAGCGATCGCGCTGCCGCTCGGCCGCTATATGGCGCATGTCTTCACCGGTGAGCGGACATTCCTCGATCCGGTGCTTGGCGGCCCCGAGCGGTTCCTGTACCGGATGATGCGGGTGGATACCACGAAGGAGCAGGACTGGAAGGCATACGCCAAATCCCTGATCCTGTTCTCGCTTGCCGGGTGGCTGATCCTCTACTTCATTCTGCGCACGCAGACGCTGTGGAACTGGACTGGACTGAACCCGCTGCACTACCACTCGGGCACATGGGATGTGTCGTTCAACACGACGTCGTCGTTCGTGACGAACACGAACTGGCAGTACTACGGCGGCGAGACGACGATGAGCTACTTCAGCCAGATGGCTGGCCTGACCGTCCAGAACTTCGTCTCGGCGGCGGTGGGCATCTCGGTGGCGATCGCGCTGATCCGCGGCATTGTCTCGCGGTCGGGTAAGAGCATCGGCAACTTCTGGCAGGACCTCGTGCGCACGGTCCTCTACGTGCTCTTGCCGATCTCCGTGATCGTCGCCTTGATCCTCGTTTTTCAGGGCTCGATCCAGAACTTCTCGCACTACCTGATCGCGCACACCCTGACCGGTGGGACGCAGACGATCGCTCAGGGTCCCGTCGCCTCGCAGGAAGCGATCAAGGAGCTCGGGACGAACGGCGGCGGGTTCTTCAATGTCAACTCTTCGCATCCGTTCGAGAACCCGTCGGGGTTCACGAACCTGCTCGAGATGCTGCTCGTGCTCAGCATCCCGGCGGCGATCGTGTTCACGTACGGGCGCATGTCCGGTCGCCGGCGCCAGGGTTACGCGATCTACGCGACGATGATGGTGATGTTCCTCGGAGCGGTGGTCGTTGCCTACATCGCCGAGGCGCATGGGTCCCCAGCACAGCATGCGGCCGGCCTCCACACCGGGGTTCTCCACGGCTCGGTCGGCGGGAACATGGAGGGCAAAGAGACGCGATTCGGCATCGCGGGTTCCGCGCTGTTCGATGTCGTCACGACTGTGACGTCCTGTGGCGCGGTGAACAGCGCGATCGAGTCCTTCACCGGGATCGGCGGCGCGGTCCCGATGGCCAACCTGTCAGCGAGCGAAGTGATCTTCGGTGGCGTCGGGACGGGTCTGTACTCGATCCTCATGTACGTCATCCTCGCGGTGTTCCTCGGCGGCCTGATGGTCGGCCGCACCCCGGAGTATCTCGGCAAGAAGATCGAGGCGCGAGAGATCAAGCTCGTCGCGCTCGGCATCCTCATCACGCCGCTCGCCGCCTTGTTCACGACCGCGCTCGGCGTTGCGAGCAAAGCGGGCCGCGCGTCAATCTCGAGCGCCGCCGCCGGGACACCGCACGGCTTCTCCGAGACCTTGTACGCCTACCTCTCTCAGGCGAATAACAACGGTTCGGCGTTCGCCGGCTACACCGGCTACATCCAGCCGAACGCTGGAAACCTTGGGGCGCACGGGGTCAAGCTGGCCGACATCGTCGGCGGCTTGACGATGATGTTCGCCCGCTTTGCGCCGATTCTGTTCGCGCTCGCGATCGCCGGCTCACTGGCCGGCAAGCGGATCAGCCCGCCGGGCCTCGGCACGATGCGCACCGACAACACGACCTTCGTCGTGCTGTTGATCGGCGTGATCGTGCTTGTCGGTGCGCTGACGTTCTTCCCCGCCCTGCTGCTCGGGCCGATCGTGCAGGGCCTGACCGGACACCTCTACTGATATGAGAAAAGACATCCTCAACGCTGGGCTCGCCGTCCTCGTGATGACGCTTCTCCTCGGCATCCTGTATCCGCTGGTGATCACGGGCGTGAGCCAGGTGGCGTTCCCGGGCAACGCCAACGGCCAGAAGGTCTACGCGAGGGGCAAGCTCGTCGGTTCCAGGATTATCGGCCAGGCGTTCACCGATCAGGTCGTCAAGAACGGCAAGCCGCAGGTCGACAAGAGCGGCAACCCGGTCACGGTCCCGGATCCGCGCTATTTCCAGACGCGTCCGTCCGCCACCGTGCCGGCCGACAATGCCGCGGCGTCGACGTTCTCCAACCTCGGGCCGAACAGCAAGGCGCTCGAGCAGGCTCTCGCGGCGAACCTCCAGTCGTACCTGGCGCTCGAGCGGCCGTTCAACCCGAAACTGACGAAGTCCCAGGTGCCCGTTGACGCTGTCGACACGTCGGCATCGGGCATCGACCCGGACATCTCGGTGCTGAACGCCGACATCCAGGCGCATCGGGTCGCGACAGTCCGGCACCTACCACTCGACCGAGTGATGTCACTCGTATCGCAGTACACCCACGGCCGCGGCCTTGGGTTCTCCGGTGAGCCGGGCGTCAACGTCCTGCAACTAAACCTCGCCCTTAACCGTTTGACAGGTGGACACTGATGTCAGTTGACACAGCTCCTGGGAGCGCGCGGTCGGAGCGTCGCGCGATCTCGCTGTTCCGGCGAGACATCGTTCAGCGCGCGATCGTCGACAGCCTCCTGAAACTGGATCCGCGGGTGCAGATCCGCAATCCGGTGATGTTCGTCGTCGAGATCGGCGCGGGTATCACCACTGTCACCTGGCTCATTCAGGTGCTCGGTGGCAAGCCGCTCGGTGGCGGTCACGAGCCCGCGTGGTACACGTTCGTGATCTCCGTCTGGCTGTGGCTGACGGTCATCTTCGCCAACCTCGCCGAGGCGTTCGCCGAGGGCCGCGGTCGAGCGCAAGCTGACACGCTCCGCACGATGCGCCAGGAGACGGTTGCTCATCTGCGCGACGGCTCGACAAAGCCGGCCTCGGAACTGATCAAGGGCGACGTCGTCGTCGTCGACGCCGGCGAGCTGATCCCGGGCGACGGCACCGTCATCGAGGGCATCGCCTCGGTCGATGAGTCGGCGATCACCGGCGAGTCAGCTCCGGTCATCCGCGAGTCCGGTGGCGACCGCAGCGCGGTCACCGGCGGCACCCGCGTGCTCTCAGACCACATCGTCGTCGAGATCACGCAAGAACCAGGGCAATCGTTCCTCGACCGCATGATCGCGCTCGTCGAGGGCGCCGCGCGGCGCAAGACACCAAACGAGATCGCGCTCGGCATCCTGCTCGCCGGACTGACGCTGATCTTCATGATCGTCGTCGCGACCCTGCGCCCGTTCGGCCTGTTCGCCGGCACATCGATCTCCGAGACGACTTTGATCTCGCTGCTCGTTGCGCTCATCCCGACGACGATCGGCGCGCTGCTGTCGGCGATCGGCATCGCCGGCATGGACCGCCTAGTCCGGCGCAACGTGCTCGCGCTCTCCGGCCGCGCTGTTGAGGCGTCCGGCGACGTCGACGTCCTGCTCCTCGACAAGACGGGCACGATCACGATCGGCAATCGGCTCGCAAGCGAGTTCATCCCGATGCCCGGCGTTACCGAAGCCGAGCTGGCTGAAGTGGCGCAACTCGCATCGCTCGCCGACGAGACGCCCGAGGGACGCTCGATTGTCGTGCTCGCCAAGCAGTACGGGATTCGTGAGCACGACATGAGCAGCCTGCATGCGCGGTTCGTGCCGTTCACCGCCCAGACGCGGATGAGTGGCGCTGACCTCGACGGCCGGCAGATCCGTAAAGGTGCAGGTGACGCGATCATCAGCTTCGTGCAGGCCGAAGGCGGCCGGCCACCAGCCGAGCTGCAGCCCATCCTCGACCGCATCGGGCGCGAAGGCGGCACCCCGCTCGCCGTCGCCCGGGACTCGCAGGTCCTCGGTGTCATTTACCTCAAGGACACCATCAAAGAAGGGATGCGCGAACGCTTCGACCACCTGCGCTCGATGGGCATCCGCACGATCATGATCACAGGCGACAACCGTCTCACCGCAGCAAAGATCGCCGAGGAATCGGGGGTCGACGACTTCCTCGCCGAGGCGACACCCGAAGCGAAACTCGCGCTGATCAAGGAGCAGCAAGGTCAAGGCCGAATGGTCGCGATGACCGGCGACGGCACCAACGACGCCCCGGCGCTCGCCCAGGCCGACGTCGGCGTGGCGATGAACACCGGCACCCAAGCGGCCCGCGAAGCCGGCAACATGGTCGACCTCGACTCCAACCCGACGAAGCTCATCGAGATCGTTGAAGTAGGAAAGCAGCTGCTCATTACGCGCGGGGCGCTGACGACCTTCTCGATCGCCAATGACATCGCGAAGTATTTCGCGATCCTGCCCGCGATCTTCGTCACGACCTGGGCGACGTCCAAGGGCGGTGAGGGTCCGCTGCAAGTTCTCAACATCATGAACCTCGGCACGCCTCAGTCCGCCGTGATCTCGGCGATCATCTTCAACGCGATCGTCATCCCTGCGCTCATCCCGATCGCTTTGAAGGGGGTCCAGTACCGCCCGATCGGCGCGAGCGCCCTGCTCCGCCGCAACCTCCTGATCTACGGCCTGGGCGGCATCATCGCGCCCTTCATCGGAATCAAGCTCATTGACCTCGTCATCCACAATCTCCTTGGCGCATGAGCGGCCGGTGAACGGCGCCCGTCGAGGCCATCACCGGGTGTTCCTCGGCATGGCGGCCGGAGTCGGGAAGACGTTCCGGATGCTGATCGAGGGTCACGCTGAGTTGGAGGGCGGCCGCGACGTCGTCATCGGGCTGCTGGAGACGCACGGCCGTGGGGACACCGCAAAGCTCGCCGTGGGACTTCCGGTGGTCCCGCGGCGGAACGTCGAGTACCGGGGGACGGCGCTCGAGGAGATGGACCTGCCGGGGATCCTGGCGCGGATGCCCGAGCTGTGTCTCATCGATGAGCTCGCGCACACGAACGCGCCCGGCGTCGAGCACACCAAGCGCTACGAGGACGTCGAGGACGTGCTGGCCGCGGGGATCGACGTGCTCTCGACGCTCAACATCCAGCACCTGGAGTCGCTCAACGATCAGATCGCGGAGCTGAGCGGGGTCCGCGTTCGTGAAACGCTGCCCGACGCAGTGCTCGGACACGCCGATGAGGTGGTGCTCGTCGATCTGACGCCGGAGCTGCTCCTTGACCGGCTCCGCGCTGGCAAGGTGTACAAGCCGGAGCGGATCGACGCGGCGCTCAACAACTTCTTCCGGATCGAGAACCTCTCGGCTCTGCGCGAGGTCGCCCTGCGCCAGGTCGCCCAGGAGGTCGGGCAGAAGCGGCTGGCGACGGTCGAGCCGGTCGGCAGCCGGGATGACATGATCGCCAGCGAGATGCCGCAGGCCGTCGGCGAACGGCTGCTAGCGCTCGTTGAGCCGTACGCGGGCGCGCAGCGGCTTGCCCGGCGGGCGTGGCGCTCCGCCCAGCGTCTCGGTGCTCCTGTCGACCTGCTGTGGATCCGTCCGCCCGGCGGCGAACTGTCCGAGGACCACGCGCGGTCGCTGCGCTCGTTGCGGCAACTCGGATCGGTCCTCGGCGCCGAGCTGATCGTGGAGGAGTCCGACACGCTGCCGGAGGCGATTGCCGACGTCGCGCGCCGGCGCGGCACGACCTACATCTTGCTCGGCCGCAGCCGCCCTGCCCGCGGGCTCGCTCGGATCCGCACCCCCCTTCCGCAGCGACTCATGGAGTTGCTGCCGGGGGTCGACGTCCGGATCGTCGCCGATCGCAGCCGTCGAACCGATCGGGGGTCCAAATGAGCATCATCGTCATCGTCTTACTCGTCATGCTGGCTATCGCTGTGGGACTCGGGCTCGGCTACTGGCTCCCGCCGCACGGCCGTCGGCCCGCGCGCGCGCGCCAGTCGTTCACGGTGCGGCGCATCCTGTTGCCGTTCACCGGCCGCGAGATCTCCCGGCGGGCGTTCGAGGCCGCGGTCCGTCTCGCGAAGGCCGAGGACGCGACGATCATGCCGGCGTTCCTCGCGCGGGTGCCGCGCAACCTACCGATCGATTCGGCGCTCCCGGCGCAATCGTCGGACGCGATGCCGTTGCTCGAGGCGATCGAGCAGCGGGCGGTCGCGCAGGGCGTCGAGGTCGACGCTCGGGTCGGCCGGGGCCGCACGTACCGCGACGCACTGCAGCGCCTGCTCGACGAGGAGCACTTCGACCGCATCATCGTCTCGGCGACCGACAGCCCGCGCGTCGGGTTGAGTGGCGATGACCTCCAGTGGCTCCTCGAGCGCGTTCCGGCGGAGGTCATGATTCTTCGGCCGGCGCCCGAGGACGACCGCAGGATCTCGGCCACAAACGGGCTGCACGGTCACTTCTGATCGGCCGGGCGACCCGCGCGTCCTCACGCCTTGACGTGGAACGGCAGCGTCGCCACGACCACGTCGGTACGTGACTTCAGCACGGTCTCGAGCAGGCGCCCACGCTGGTTGTGGAGGATCTCCCGCCGACGCTTGGTCGGGATGATCTCCGGGATTAGGACGGTGATCGTGACGTTGTCCCTGGGGATGTTGTCGATGTACTTGACGACGGTGCGCACGAGCGAGCGGTGGGGATCGATGATCACCTCGAGCGGGACTGAGCATTCACGGGGCAACACATGGTGGGCCCGGATGAGCGTCGCCAGCCCGATGAGCATCATGCCGAGCAGGATCCCGAGTGCGACCTCGGTTCGCTGTGCCGTCCGGACCCGCGGTTGGCGGAACGCAGGGACGCCGTTGGCGATCGCCTCGACGCCGGTGACGGCCGAGCATCCGGCTGCGAACGCCCGCAGCAGGAGGATGACGGTGACGGTCGTCGTCGCGTGGATCGGAATCGGGGTCCCGATCTGCGCCACCGGGTGGGGGTGGAACGGCCCCACGATCAGCACGGCGAAGATGCTGACGATGAAGACGAGCGTCGGCAGTATCAGCAGCCGCGCCGACTCGGTGATACCGAACAGGTTGATCGCGGTGAGCAGCACCAGTCCGATCAAGCAGACCGCGAGCAGATCGTGCGCGAGCCCGGGAAACACGCTGGCGAGGCTCGCCGCGAACCGTCAGGTCGTGGCCCTCGTCCGCGTGTTTCCCGGCGCGTCGTCCCGGGGCACTGGCCGTAGCGGTCACGCTTGCCCGCGGATGATCGCGCTCGCCGTTGCCGTGGCAACGAGCCGGTCACGGCTGTCACGCAACTCGCCGGCCAGGAACGCGACGTCGCGGCCGCGACGTACGACCCGTCCGTGGGCGCGCAGCGCGCCCGGCTTGGCGGGCGCGAGGAATTGGACCTGAAGGTCGATCGTCGGCGCCCACTCGTCGGGTGCGAGCGTCGCGACGAGGGCGGGCCCCACCGTGTCGTCGAGCATGGCCGCCAGCAGCCCGCCCTGGACGTCACCCACCGGATTGAGGAACTGGTCCGTCGCGGTGAACCCGACGTCGATCGTCCCGGCGTCCGGATCGATCCCGATCAGCGTCCATCCGAGCAGCACCGCGGCCGGTGGGGGGTCGCGGCGGCCCGCCATCACGTCCCAGAACGGACCCTCGCGACCCTCCACCGTGCCGATTCTTCCATGGCGGGCGGGGGACGCCGGCGCGGGCGCTGCCCCGGGCGCCCAGCGCTGGCTCTGAATCCGCCGATGCGAGCAGCCAGCGCTGTTCTGATGAACACCGTGCCCCCGGCGTCATCGGCGGATTCGCTTATTGCGGGGCAGGATTGCGCGATCGCCCGCTCATTCCTATCGAACATTTGTCGAATTTACGTAGAACTACGTATGGGGGCGCCGTCACGCCGCCGCTGCGGCACCGACGGGTCGCCTCTCGATCCGGAGGCCACCGATGGCCACCACCAGTGCCACGAGCACCGCCGCAAGGCTGAAGAGCTCGAACGTCTCGGGCAGTCCGAGCGCGCTTGCCGTCAAGCCGGCAGCGACCGCCGGCAGCGAGAGCGACAGGTACCCGACGACATAGAAGGCGGACATCACCGTGCCGCGCTGGCCCGCCGGGATCGAGCCGGTGAGGTGCCGCAGCGCGCCCATGAAGCCGAGGCCAAAGCCGACACCCGCGATCCCGCTGGCGAGGAAGAACGCCGTCGCGGAGCCGGCGGCCACCGCGACCGCGATCAGGCTCATCCCGACGGCGATGAGTGCTGCACCGCCAGTCGTCAGCGCACGGTTGGACAGCTCACGGCCGGCTACTTGGGCGATCGCGCCGGGACCGGTGAGAGCGGCAGCGGCGATGCCGCCGACGACTGCGTCACGGGTATGGACCCCAGGAGCGGTTCGATCATTGAACTCATGCCAGGAGGACGCCCATGACCCGCACACCATCCGCCTCGACTGCGCCGCTCGGCTCGCGCCGTCTGCCACTCCGGCCCGCGTTCGCCGCGATCGCCGCCGTGATCGGCCTCGCGCTGTTTGCGTCGGCGACGCCGTCCCCCTTGTATGGCGTCTATCAAGCCGAGTGGCACTTCTCGACGCTGGTGCTCTCGCTCGTGTACGCAACCTACGCCGTCGGCGTCCTGACATCGCTCATCCTGATCGGCGGAATCTCCGATCAGGCTGGTCGACGGCCGGTGCTGATGTGGTCATTGCTAGCCCTCTTGGTGGACCGTAGCACACTGGGTTCAATGATCGAACCGAAGGCGCTACAATGGTGTGCATGCTCGGGAAGGACTACGAAGGGCAGGACTGCTCGGTCGCGCGGACGCTTGAGGTCGTCGGTGAGCGCTGGACGTTGCTGATCGTGCGTGACGCGCTGTACGGCGTCCGTCGCTTCAGCGACTTTCGGAGCCATCTCGACATCCCCAAGGCCGTTCTGTCCGACCGCCTGAACGGCTTGGTCGACGACGGCATCCTCGACCGCCTCCCGGATCCTGATCACCGCGGTCGGTACCTCTACGAGCTGACCGCATCCGGCCGCGCGCTGTGGCCGGTCATCCACGCGATGTTCCGGTGGAGCGACGAGAACCGGACGCCGACAAACCGCCGTTTCAGCCACGCCGTCTGCGGGACGGAGCTCGATCCCACCGGCGCCTGCCCGGCCTGCGGCGTGACGCCACCTCCGGAGGACATCACGGCCGCGCCCAAGGGACGGCGGGCACGCCTGAGGAGCGACCCGGTGGCGATCGCGCTCCGCAAGCCCCATCGGCTGCTCGAGCCGCTGGACCTCCGGTGACCACGTGATGATGCGAGCGAGCGACTAATCTTGCGCTCTCAACTACCCCGCAGACAGGGAGCGGACATGGCGAAGATCATCTACACGGCGGCGGCGAACGTCACCGGCGGTCGGGCCGAGGGGCATGCAGTCACATCAGACGACTCGCTCGACGTGCAACTCCGGCTGCCGCCCGAGCTGGGCGGGCAGGGTGGCGGGACCAACCCCGAGCAGCTGTTCGCCGTCGGATTCGCCGCCTGCTTTGAGAGTGCGCTCGGTACCGTGGCGCGTCGCCAGAAGCTCGACGTCGGCGATGTCGTGATCGACAGCAAGGTAAGCCTGCTGCCGACCGAGGAGCGCGGTTTCAAGCTCGCGGTCGAGCTCGACGTCACCTTGCCGCAGGTCGAGGACGAGGAGGATGCGACAGGCCTCGTCGCCGCCGCGCACAAGGTGTGCCCGTATTCGAACGCCACGAGGGGGAACATCGACGTTAAGCTCACGGCAAACGGTCACCTTGTGAGCTAACGCGATGTCACCAATCAGCCGCGGGTTCAGCGGGCGTCGGCGTCCCACCGTCGACCCGGCACGCGTGCCACCGGGTCAGTACGTGACCGGTGACTTCCCCGTCCTGAGCGCGGGCCCGACCCCGCACACGCCGCTCGATGAGTGGAGCTTCACGGTGCACGGCGAGGTTGACGAGCCGGTGTCGTGGCCGTGGCAGCAATTCATCGCGCTGCCCGCGGAGAGGTTTACCGTCGACATCCACTGCGTTACGAAGTGGTCGAAGCTCGATACGACGTGGACGGGCGTCTCGGTGGACACGTTGTTTGAGGGCGTTGAGACCGAGGCGGAGTATCTGACCGCGTGGTCGGACGGTGGATACACGACGAACCTCGCGATGGAAGACGTGACCGGCGGCCGGGCGTGGGTCGTCTACGAGTACGGCGGGGAGCCACTCGAGTCGGAGCACGGCGGCCCCGCGCGCCTGCTCGTGGCGCACCTGTACTTCTGGAAGAGCGCGAAGTGGGTGCGCGGCCTCACCTTGACGGCGACCGACGAGCCCGGATTCTGGGAGGGCTACGGCTACCACAACCACGGGGATCCATGGCTCGAGCAGCGCTACCAGGGCGACTGACCTGGCAGCTCGGCCGCGTCGCCGACGTGATCACGGAGACGCCGCGGACGAAGAGCATCGTCCTTGACGTCCCGGAGTGGAGCGGCCATCGCGCCGGTCAGCACGTCGACATCCGACTGACGGCGGAGGACGGATACCAGGCACAGCGCAGTTACTCGATCGCCTCGTCGCCTGAGGACCGACAGCTCACCCTGACGGTGGAGCGGCTTGACGACGGCGAGGTGTCGCCGTACCTCGTCGACGATCTTCGCCCCGGCGATGAGCTCGAGCTGCGCGGGCCGATCGGCGGGTACTTCGTGTGGGAGGAGTCGTTCGGCGGGCCGCTGCTGCTCATCGCCGGCGGGTCGGGCGTCGTGCCGCTGCGGGCGATGCTTCGCCACTGGGCCGCCGGCCCGCGCACGACGACGCCTCGGCTTCTGTACTCGTCCCGTTCGGAGCAGGACCTCATCTACCGCGACGAGCTGGCGGGACTCACGTCAGACGGTATCCGCATTGAGGTAACGCTCACCCGCGCGTGGCCTGAGGACTGGTCGGGCCACCGCGGCCGGATCGACCGCGACCTGCTTGAGGCAGTCGCGTGGCCACCGGCTGATCGACCCCTCGTCTACGTCTGCGGTCCGACCGCATTCGTCGAGGCGGTGAGCGGGGCGCTCGTCGTCGCCGGCCACGATCCCGGACGCATCAGGACCGAGCGGTTCGGCGCAAGCGGAACATGACTCCGAACGAGAGGGGAGACGATGGAGGCGCTTGATGGAAACGCGATCGCGGGGGCGTTGCATGACTACTTTGGCGTCGAGATGACGACGGCCGCAGGCGTCTGCGCCCACTGCCGGACGCGCGCGCTCGTCGCCGAGCTTCAGGTCTACCGCAGCGCTCCGGGGACCGTGGTGCGGTGCCGGGCCTGCAGCGACGTGGTGATGGTCGTGATCGAGGCGCGCGGTCGCGTCACGGTCGACCACCGTCACTTCAGGCTGGTGGCGTGAGTCACTGGAGGTAGCGCTCGACGGTGTCCGCGTCACGCGCCTGCGCATCCTCGGGGTCGGCGCCGGCGTCGCGCAGGGCGCGGCGCTGACGCAAGAGGTCCCAGCAGCGGTCGAGCTCGACCTTGACCGCATCGAGGCGTTCCCGGTCGGTCTCAAGCGAGTCCCCGTCAGTGCGATCCGATTCCTCGCGTCCGAGCAGCTGATGTTCCTCGGCGACCAGGCGCTCGATGCGCTCGGCGATGCTCTCGTCGCTCATCCGCATATCGTATGCGCGCGGCGGCGATCGGCCAAGTCTGGCCGTGGGCGAGGGCGAGGGCGAGTCTTTCTAAGCGAACTCTCATCGGCTCGCGAGGGGGTGCTGCGTAGGATGCCGCGCGGCAAAGCGTGGTGTCGTTGGGGATCGGCGTAACGCACGGCAGGGGTGTGGGGACGGTGGGCTGTGAGTGCCGCGGGATGGCGCGTCCAATCACTAGGAGGGTCTTGTGAAGTCACTACTCAGTCGCTGTTCACCAGCGGTCGTGATCAGCTGCGTTGCGCTGTTCGTCGCTCTCGGCGGCACCGGCGTCGCCGCGATCGTCGTGTCGACGGCAAACAACGCCAAGCATCTTGGTGGGAAGTCGCCGAGCTTCTTCCTGCAGTACCGGCACTTTGCGTACTCGCACGGTGAGCGGTTCCTGCGTGCCGGGCAGACGGTCGTCCTCGGCCGCGCCGGCCACTACACCTTTTACTCGACGTGCTCCAAGGACAAGGACGGGCAGAACCAGGTCACGTTTGATGTGACCGCCAATACGACCGCCGATCTCGATGGCACGGGGCCGTCGCCGGCGGGCACGAAGGTCAACATCCACACGAACAGCGACGCGCTCGACAGCACGCCGGATACGCCGCTGAAGCCGGGCGACTTCGATCAGGTCGGCAGCGCGAGCAGCTCGACCGAGATCGCCAAGGACGGCCAGGAGGCCGACATCTTCTACAACGACGGTGTCAACTGGCCAGCCGGTCACGGCTCGCACGCGCATGACTGCTTCGCGGGCTACACGGGGTGGATCGCCGGGCTGCCGCCCGTCGCCGGAATCCCCGGCTAGTGTTTCGCAGCGAACTTTCGACGCGGGACATTAGCTAGGAAGTTCCGACGCGCTCCGCCGGCTCGGGGCGCGTGGTGGCTTGTGTACAACGGTTGTACGCAGCGCCCCAACGGGTTCTGAAACGCACGGCGCCCGCCCATGGTCGGGCGGGCGCCGGCGGCAGAAGAGTGGTCGGGTGTCAGCTGGATGACGAGAGGAGCTGATTACCCGAGCAGCTTGAGTACTGACTGCGGGGCCGAGTTGGCCTGCGACAGCATCGAGGTGCCTGCTTGCTGGAGGATCTGCTCCTTGGTGAAGTTCACCATCTCGGAGGCCATGTCGACGTCACGGATGCGGCTGAGTGAGGCGGACAGGTTCTCCTGGTAGGTGGAGAGGTTGTCCATCGTGTACTGGAGGCGGTTCTGCACCGCGCCGAAGTCGGCGCGCTGAGCGGACACGGCGTTGATGTACCCGTCGAGCGAGGCGAGCGCCGTCGAGCTGGACAGGCTGATCGTGCCGACCAGGCCACCCATCGACATCGTGGTGACGCTGATGACCTCGGCGTCGTTGGCACCGACCTGGAAGCTGATTGTCGTGCCGGCGCTGAACAGCGGGAGGCCGTTGAACGCAGCGGTCGTGCCGATCCGGGCGATCTCCGATTGCAGCTGGTTGACCTCGGACTGGATCGCCTGCTGGTCGCTCGTGGCGAGCGTGCCGTTCTGGTACTGCACGGCCAGCTCGCGGATGCGCTGGAGCATCGCGTGGACCTGGTTCAGGGAACCTTCAGCGGTCTGCACGAGCGAAACGCCGTCCTGTGCGTTGCGCTGTGCCTGAGCGAGACCGTTGACCTGGCCGGTCAGCTTCTGGCTGATGGCGAGGCCGGCGGCGTCGTCAGCTGCGCTGTTGATGCGCAGACCCGAGGACAGACGCTGCATCGACTTCGACAGCGAGTTCTCGGTCGTCACGAGGTTCCGATGCGCGTCGAACGCCTCGATGTTCGTGTTGATCATGAGGGACACGTGCTCATCTCCTTGATGGCGGTTTGTGTGCGTTCAGCCGACTCCATGTCGACTGTCCCTTGTCTATGTCGCTCGCCGGCGCGCGTGCCGGGAAGAGCGTGTTCGCCCTGGCTAATCGGCCACGGCGCCGAGGACTTGAATCGGTGCTCCCGATCCGAGGGCGGGTAGGTGCTGTCATGGATGAACCACAACCACATTGATAAGGAGACATCCCTGTGAGCACTGAGAACAGCCGCGGCCGCGTTGGGGTTATCACCGGCGCGTCGTCCGGGATCGGCGAGGCGAGCGCGCGGGCACTCTCCGCGGATGGGTGTCGGCTCGCGCTGCTCGCCCGCCGTGCCGATCGGATCGCTGCGCTGGCTGACGAGCTTGGCAACGGGGCGGTCGCGATCGAAGCCGATGTCACCGACCGTGAGTCGATCGTCGCCGCGGCTGATCGCGTACGCAGCGAACTCGGATCCGCCGACGTGCTCATCAACAACGCCGGCGTGATGCTGCTCGGACCGTTCCTGTCCGACCAGCGCGCGGAGCACCGGCAGATGGTCGAGACGAACCTGCTCGGGGCGATGACCGCGACCGAGGTGTTCCTCGACCAGCTGCGCGACGGCGGCGGAGACCTCATCAACATCTCGTCGGTCGCGGGTCGCTTCGCGCGGCCCGGCAACGCCGTCTACGCGGCGACGAAGTGGGGCATGAACGGCTGGTCTGAGGCGCTGCGCCAAGAGCTCCAGCCCGACATTCGGGTGACGCTGATCGAACCCGGCGCCGTCGCGACCGAGCTCACGGACCACATCACCCACGACGACACCAAGCGCCAAGCGGAGGCGATGTATGAGCGCACCGCGATCACGGCAGAGGACATCGGCGAGGTCATCGCGTTCGCGGTCAGCCGACCGCGGCGGATGACCCTCAACGAGATCCTCATTCGGCCGACTGCGCAGGCCTTCTGAGCGCTCGCATCACAGGCGCTGGTGGCGAGGGACCGAGCCTGTGCCCGGCCCTCGCCACGCGCCGGGGGATCAGCCCGTGATGCCGCTCTGGGCGCCGTTCGCGCTGGGTGCGCCATACCCACCGGGCATGCCGGCGCTGCCATGCATGCCGGGGCCGCCCGGACGGCCCGGGAACCGCATCACGTTGAACGACTTATCGAGATGAATCTCGACCTTGCTGCCGTTCGTCTTCGTGACCGTGACTTCGTATCCGTTGCCGGTGAAGTCGGTCGTGACCGTTCCGGCCGTTCCACCGCCGACGGCCTGGACCGCGGCCGCCTTCGCCTTGTCGGCTGCGGTGCCGGTGACCGTCTTTTCGGCGTTCTCGTGGGCGGCGCTGCCGGGCGCCGGCATGTTGGCCGGCGGGGCGTGGTTGCCCATAGTGCCGCCGGAGCCCGAGGTCGTCGACGTCGTCGACGTCGACGACGACGAGGTGGCGGCGCTGGCTAGCGCCGCGCCGCCGATCGCGGCGGCGCCAACCGCGGCGCCGGTGATCAGCATCGATCTCAGGTTTCTCATAGGCCTCCTTGGGTCGTTGGTGGGGGACACATAGATCGTGCGCCCCGGTTGTGAGCGACCCGAGAGAGGAACGTGAGAACTACGTCTGAAGATTGCAACTATCGCGTCCGCCGGGACGCGGCGTGGCCGAGCACGAGCAGGCCGATGAGGACCACGACGGCAACCCAACGAGCGGGTTGTCGACCGGGAACGTCTTGGCGCGCGCCCCGAGAAAGCTGACCGCAACCATCAGCGGCAGGAAGCCGACCGCGGTCGTCCACGTGAATCGCCACAGGTTGATCCGGGCCGCCCCTGCGGCATAGCCCACGAAGCTGAACGGGACGATCGGGATCAGGCGGGCGCTGATGAGCAGATAGTTGTCGGCGCCCGGGCGGCGTGCTCGAACCGGCGGTAACGCGCACCGAGCAGCGAGCGCAGGAGCGGACCGCCGAGCCATCGTCCCAGCGCGTATGAGGCGAGCGCGGAGGTGAGCCACCCGGTCATGGCGAGCGCGAGGCCGCCGAACCACCCATAGGCGAAGCCGGCCGTCGCCGTGACGATCTCGCTGGGGTAGTAGATGACGGCGTGCATCACAATCAGCGTGAGGAGCAGGACCGGTCCTCCGACTCCAAGGCTGCGGATGTAGTCGCGCAGACCCGTGAAATTGCCGTCGAGCGAGCGCGAGCGCGACGGGATGCCAGCGCGGCGTCGCCGTGTCGTCCTCACGCGGGTCGCCGCGGGGTCGGCGTCGTTCCTGAGTCGCGCTCATCGTCGTCAGAGGGCGGCGATGACCGCCTCACTGACGTCGGCGCTCCGAGCTGCGCCGCCGACATCCGGTGTGGTGACGCCGCCGGCGCACGTCGCCGCGACGGCGATTCGGATGCGTGCGGCCGCCGCGGGCGCACCGAGTTCGTCGAGCATCATCCCAGCCGAAAGGATGGCCCCGACGGGGTTGGCGATGCCGCGGCCGACGAGGTCGAGCGCCGAGCCGTGCACCGGTTCGAACATCGACGGATATCGACCGTCCAGGTGGAGGTTGCCGCTCGGTGCCATGCCGAGGCTGCCGGCGAGCGCCCCGGTGACGTCGGACAGGACGTCGCCATGGAGGTTCGACGCGACGAGCACATCGAGCGAGCCGGGGTCGAGGATGAGGCGGGCCGCCGCTGCATCGACGAGCAGCGACCGACGCTCGACATCCGGATAGCTCTCGCTGACTTCGGAAACGACGCGATCCCAGAGAACGCTCGCATGGAGGCTGGCATTCGACTTGGTGATGCTCGTCACATGCCGGGCGGGTCGGGCGCGAGCGAGTTCGAACGCGTACCGGGCCGTGCGCTCGATGCACGCACGCGTGTAGACCGTCGTCTGCAGCGCCACCTCACCCGGCAGGCCTCGGTGAGCGAACCCGCCCACGCCGGAGTACTCGCCTTCCGTGTTCTCGCGCACGACGACGACGTCAACGTCCTCCGGGCCGCGGTCGGCGAGTGGGCCGAGGATCCCCGGGAGCAGCTTCGCCGGTCGCAGGCTGATCGCCTGGTCGAACCCCTGAACGATCGCCAGCCGCAGTCCCCACAGGGTGACGTGGTCAGGCACCTCAGCGGAGCCGACAGCGCCGAAGAAGATCGCGTCGAAGGACGCGAGCTGATCGAGTGCGTCCGGGGCCATCATCGCGCCCGTCTCCCGGTAGTAGCTAGAGCCCCAGGGGAACGTTGTCGTCTCGTACGCGAAGTCCGGCTCGTCCTCGACCGCCGCGGCGAGCACCTCGAGTGCCAGGTCGACGACCTCGGGTCCGACGCCGTCTCCGGGGATGACGGCGATGCGCTTGAGCGGCTCCACGCGAACATCGTTGCATGGACCTCTGCCTCGACATGCGAGGACTTAGAAACCAGGGTTTCATGGTGACGCGGGCCTGGCAGCTAGCGTTCAGGCATGCCCTCGTTCACCGAACTGCTCGCGCGTCGGGGCGTTCTGCTTGCCGACGGCGCGACTGGGACCAACTACCAGGACATGGGGATCGAGCCTGGCGTCGCGCCCGAGGAGTGGGTGTTCGATGCGCCGGACAAGGTCGGCGCGCTGCATCGGCGCTTCGCCGACGCCGGCTCGGACCTCGTGATGACGTGCACGTTCGGCGGGTCGCCCATCCGGCTCAGGGACGGGCCGCTAGCCGGGCGCGCAACCGAGCTGAATACGCATGCGGCTGAGATCGCTCGAGCGGCGGTCGGCGATGACCTACTCGTCGCAGGCTCGATGGGGCCGACCGGCCAACTCGTGGAGCCGCTCGGGCCACTCACGCGCGAGGTGTGCACGGAGGCCTACCGGGCGCAGGCGGCGGCGCTCGTCGCCGGCGGCGTCGATTTGCTCGTGCTCGAGACGTTCTTCGCGCTCGACGAGGCGCTGTGGGCAGCGGAGGCGATTCTCGAGGTGAGCGAGGTGCCGCTCGTGATGGCGTTCAGCTTCGATCAGGGATCCCGGACGATGATGGGGCTGAGCGCCACCGCCGTGACGCGAGCGACTGAGTCGCTCGGCCTCGCCGCCGTCGGCGCCAATTGCGGTCGCTCGCTCGCGGAGACGGATCAGATCGTCGCGGAGTACGTCGACGCGGGCCTGTCGGTCCCGCTGTGGGCCAAGCCGAACGCCGGCGTGCCGCAGGTCGTCGGCGGCAAGGTGGAGTACCCGGAGGACCCCGACTCGTTTGCGAGCCAGGTCGCGGGATTCGTCACTCACGGCGCGCAGATTGTCGGCGGCTGCTGCGGATCGACGCCGGCGCATGTGGCTGCGTTGGCGCGGGCGCTCGGCCGGTAGCGCCGCACCGCCGCTACCCACGACCGCATCATGGCCTATGGATGGCGTCGCTATCTGCCCACCAGCGGCCCGGCCCGCGCCGCGCTCGGGCTCGCAAGGGCGATCGAGCAGCTATACGATCCGAGTTCCAGCGATGCGGTTCTCTTCCAGCAAACGGGGTAGTGCGTGAGCGTTTCCGTCGTCGCGATCGCCGGTGCGGGATTCATGGGGTCGGGGATCGCCGAGTCGATGATCACCTCCGGCCGGGAGGTGCTGCTCTACGAGCCGAGCTCAGACCCCCTTGACCGGGCGCGTCGGCAGATCTCGGCATCGCTGACGAAGGCGGCAGCGCGCGGCAAGCTCGGCGACCAGACCCCGGACGCGCTGCTCGAGCACGTGACATTCACAACCCAGCTTGACGACCTCAAGGGTGCCGACGCGGTGATCGAGGCGGTCGTCGAGGACATTGAGGTCAAGCGCGAGCTGTTCGCCAAGCTCGACAAAGTGCTGCCGGAGGCGCAGTTCCTGGCGTCGAACACGTCTTCGATCCCGATCGCCGAGCTCGCGGCTGCGACACGTCACCCCGAGCGCGTCCTAGGGCTGCACTTCTTCTCGCCTGTGCCCGTCATGAAACTCGTCGAGATCGTGCTCGCGCTCGACACGGCCGACGCGGTCGTTGCTTGCGCCGCGGCACTCGTGACGGAGATCGGTAAGGAGCCGATCCACACCAAGGATCGCTCGGGATTCATCGTCAACATGCTGCTCGTTCCGTATCTCATGGCGGCGGTGCGGATGTTCGAGGACGGATTCGCCTCGCGCGAGGACATCGACACCGGGATGAAACTCGGCTGCGGTCACCCGATGGGGCCGCTGACCCTGTGCGACCTGATCGGCCTTGACGTCCTCTACGCGGTCTGCAACTCCCTGTACGAGGAGTTCAAGCGCGACGAGCTTGCGCCTCCGCCGCTGATCAAGCGGATGGTCGCCTCCGGTCGGCTCGGACGGAAGTCGGGTCGCGGCTTCTACGACTACTGACCCACGTTGGGCGTCGACCGGGCCTCGGTCGCATCGATGGGTGGGTGTCACTGACCGCGACGATCGCCCGCCAGAACGGCTCTCGGCGGCGGATCGGGCAGTTATGACGGTTTGGAGGGTGTTGCGTGACCCTGCGGGGTCGGTCTCGTGTTGGCGGTCGGTCGGCGTGCGGATCAGCGAACGGCGCATCGAAAGAGAGGCCGAGAACGGGACCGCGCGCGCGTGTGCGGAGGACTGGGACGATGGTCCGATGCGGCTGTGGAGGGTCGGCCGGCGGGGCCTCTTGGCGGCCCGCTCGCGCGCTGCGGGCCGCGCGATCGAAGCAACGTCTCGCGGTGCGGCGGCGGCTGCGGCCGGCGGGCGTCACAGCTCCAATGGGCCGAGCCCGCCCCGGGCGGCCACGACAACGGTCCGCTGAAACGGACTCCGGCGACGCAGCGGCAACTTGTCGCTGTCTGAGCGCGGTCCGATCCGCCTGCCGAGGGTCGAGCAGCGGGGCCTTTTCTGCGGTCAGCGGAACTGGCTTGCGCCGCCGCGCCGGCGGGGGCGCGAGCGCGTCTAGGCCTTGACGAACCGGCTGCCGTGGGGTCCGGCGTGAACCGCGGCGTGCAGGGCGCTGCCCCGGACCCACTGCTTCCAGGAGAGGAACCACATCGTCCAGCCGTTGTCCCACTCCCCGGCGCGCGGGCTGCCGGTGACGGTCACGGGATCGCCGGGCACGGACATGTTGTAGTAGGTCTCGGCGTTCGCCGGCGACATGTTGATGCAGCCGTGGCTGACGTTCGTGAAGCCCTGGTCGCCGACGGACCAGTACGCGTCGTGGAGGTAGTCGCCGCTCCAGGTGAAGCGGACCGACCACGGCACCGAAATGCTGTAGCCCGGGCCCGTCATCTGGACGGGGTTGGCCTTCTCGATCGTGAGGTAGCGGCCGTTCGGCGTGTCGTCCCCGGGACGGCCGCTGCTGATCGGCCAGTGCGCAAACAGCTTCCCGTCCCGGTACACGTTCATTGAGTGTTGCGAGGTACTTGCGACGACGATCAGCGAGCGGCCGATCGTGAACGACTGCGTGAGCGTGTGGTGCCCGTAGACGCCGGGGGCAGCCTGCACGCCGTTGAGATGGCCGGCGAAGCTGACCCGCGTGTGCGGCTTCCAGTAGTGCTTGGGACGGAAGTACAGGCATACCGGCGCCATGTTGCACGGGCTGTCCCAGTACCAGGCGCCGACCACCGGCTTTGACGTCTTCAGCTCAAGCGAGCGTTCCACGGCCCTGCGGTCGGTGACGGGTCGGTTGAAGTAGAGGACGATCGGCACGCCGACGCCGTAGGTCTGATCCGCCCCCTGGACGATGCGGGTGTCGAACGTCTGCTTCGGCGTCAGCGTCCGGAACGATGTCCGCTTCGTGACGGGTCGGCCGTTCGGATCGACGGCGCTCGCGATCACGGTGTAGCGCTGAGCGACGTCGAGCGCCCACTTGCTGTGCCACGCGGTCTTGGCTGCGTTCAGCTTGCCCACGACACGGGCGCCGCTGCTTCGAACGGTCACCCGGCTGATCGTGCCGCCCGCAACCTTCACGGTGATGCCCCGGTTCGGGGTTTGATCGATCCCCCGCGCGGCCGGCGTGACCGAGAGGTGGGCAGTGCTGCGCGGCGGGGCCGAACTCGTCGTGCTTGTGCCCGTGCCGCTGGTCCCTGCGTGGCCGTGGGACGAACCGCCCCCGCACGCGCTGAGGAGCAGGCTCAACGCGACGCCGACCGCGACAACGGAACCGCGCAGCGGCGGCAATCGAGAATGAGATGCGTCTGACACAACCGCGTGGCGCAAGTCCGACCTCCACCTCACAGCTTACGCGGAGGATGGACGCGGCTTCGAGGGCTGACATTCGACGAGGAGCGGGCGATACTCGGTCTCGCTTGTGAATCGCGCGGTCAATCACATCCAGCCTGACGCCCGAGCCGTCATGCGACGGCTGCGAGACCTCGATGACCGCAGCGGCGGGCGCCGCGTCGCATGGACGGAGCCGTGGCATGCGGAGCGCGAGGTGCTCGATGCGCTCGCCCGCCAACTGGCGCCGGAGATCCGCATCTCCGCGGACGCGTTCGCCAACCGCTGGTACGTCCTCAAGGGTGAGTCCCCGGACACGGTGCTGCTTGGATCGCATACGGACTGCGTGCCCGACGGCGGCTGGCTCGATGGCGTCCTCGGTGTGCACGCTGGCCTCGCGGTCCTGGCCGCCATCGCCGCGGGCGGGCGCGCGCCACGCCGTACGGTGGCGCTCGTCGACTGGGCCGACGAGGAGGGCGTGCGGTTCGGGCGATCGCTGTTGGGGTCCTCCGCCGCCTGCGGGACCCTCCTGCGTGACGAGCTCGATCGCCTGAGCGACGTCGACGGGCGTCCGGCGGCGGAGGTGGTCGCCCCGTACGGGTTCGACGGGGACCGGCTGGGAGCGCGGGTCCCGCAGCTCGACCGTGTCACCGCCGCGATCGAGCTCCACATCGAGCAGGGGCCGGTCCTCGACGCCGCCGGGCGGCCTGTCGCCGCGGTCTCGGGCTGCCTCGGCGTCACCCGTGGACGCTTCGTCTTCCGGGGGCGCTCAGGTCATGCCGGGGCGACGCCGATGGACCTACGTGCCGACCCGGTCCGCGCCGTGAGCGAGGCGGTCGCGGCGGCATCACTGGTCGTGGAACGCGGCGGCGGACTCGCGACGGTGGGTGAGCTGGCGGCGCATCCGGGGATCGCGACCGCGATCGCGGCGGATTGCTCGTTCACGCTCGATCTTCGCCACCACGACGCGGCCGCCCTCGCCGAGCTCTCCGCCGCCGCGGAGGCCGAGATCCGCGCGTCCGCGGCACGACGCGGTTGCGAGGTCGAGCACGCGGGCCTATGGTCGATCGCCCCGGTCGATTTCGACGCGGCGCTCGTCGACCGGGCCGTGCGGCTCACGGACGGCGGCGCGGCGATCCGGTCCGGACCGCTCCATGACTCCGCCGCGCTCGCCGGCGCCGGAGTGCCGACGGTGATGATGTTCACGCAGTCGACCGCCGGGATCAGCCACGGCCGGGCCGAGGACACGCCGGAGCCGGCGCTCGCCCGAGCGGTCGAGCGGTTCGGGGCCCTGGCGGGTGAGCTGATCGGCGTCTGATCGCCGACATTGAGGGGCTCAGGCACACCGGGCGAACGCAAATTGCGGAAAAGCCCGAAGCCAAGTCCGCGGAAGTACCCGCTCGACGGTCCGTACGTTGCGGTCGACGTATTAAGCGTCAAATGGCGACTCGCAGATCACTGGCGTGGCTCGATCGCGAATGGGCACGATTGGGTCTCCTCGTCGTCCTCGCAGCAGTCCTCGGGGTCGATGTGCTGCTCGGTGGCCCGAGCCACCTGTCGGTGATCCCTGCGCTGGTTGCGCTTGCGCTGCTCGTGCTGCTCGCCGTGACCGGAACGCTCGGCGCGTCGCGGGCGTTGCGGACCGCTCAGGTGCACGCGGACAGTCGTGAGCACCTGCTCAGCGCGATGTTCAGCGCCGCCAACGTCGGCATGGCGCTCGCCGACGACGAGGGTCGATGGCTGGCGGTGAACCCCGCGCTATGTCGAATGCTCGGGTTCTTCCAGGAGGAGCTCGAGGGGCGGTACTTCGACGACTTCACCCATCCGGACGACACCGCCGTCGGACAGCGCGAGTTTGGGCGTATCCGGCGAGGCGAGAAGGACACCGCCGAATTCGAGAAGCGGTACATCGGACACGACGGAGACGTAATCTGGGCGTGGGTGAGCGTTGCCGCGCTCAAGGACACGCCCGACGGCCGCCGGTATCAGGTCGCTCAGATCCGCGACATCACCCATCGCAAACGCGTTGAGGAGCAGTTGGCCGGTGAGCGTCGCCTGCTCAACGCGTTTCTCCAGCGGACGCCCTACTACGTGTCCTTCCGGGACCGGGACGGACGCTTCCTGCGCATGTCGGACGCGCTCGCCACCGCGTTCGGCTTCGAGAACGCCGATGAGGCGATCGGCAAAACGGACTTTGATGTCTTCCCGACCGAGCTTGCGCAGGCGCTGTATGACGAGGAGCAGGCGATCATGGCAAGCGGGCAACCATCGGTCGATCGCGAGGAGTTCGTCGCGCGTCCCGACGGACGCGAGGTGTGGCTCTCGACGTCGGTCGTGCCCCTCCGTGACCAGCGAGGCGGCGCCGTCGTCGGCACGGTCACGATCTCGATCGATATCACAACGCGCAAGCTCGCCGACGAGCGGCTGCGCCAGAGCGAGGAGCGCTGGCGGACCCTGCTCGCCCAGGTCGAGGAGATGGTGGTGGTCATTGACGGGCACGGCCGCGTCGCCTACGTGAGTCCCGCGGTCGAGCGCTGGCTCGGCTACAACGCCGAAGAGGTCGTCGGACGCGACGTCACGTTTGCGACCCATCCCGATCACGCCGACGAGCTGAGCGCTGCGCTGCGCGACGTCCGCGTCGGCCAGCCGCTCGGCCTGATGCGGAGCGTCCGTGCCGCCGACGGTTCGTGGCGCTGGTGCGAATCACGAGTCGTGCGGCTTGACGAGAGCGACGGGGCCTCGCTCCTACTAATCTCGCAGGACGTCACCGAACGCATGGAACTCGACCGGGAGCGGGAGCAGCTCGAGATGGAGCGCCGCGTCTCACAACGCCTCGAGGCGGTCGGGCAACTCGCTTCCGGGATTGCCCACGAGATCAACACGCCGCTCCAGTTCGTCGGCGACTCGGTGACGTTCCTGCGCGACGCGGTCGACGACCTGCTGATCCTCACGGGGCTGTACCGGGAGAGTCTCTTCCACGAGGCCGACGTCCCAGTGCACGAGCGCCAGCGTGCGATGGCCGAGGCCGAGGAGGAGGCGGACGTCGAGTACCTGATCGAAAGCATTCCGCGGGCCTTCACCCGCACCGAGGACGGCATCGAAAGGGTGCGCACCATTGTGCAGGCCATGAAGCGGTTCTCGCATGCGTCGAGGACGGAGGTCGCCAAAGCGGACATCAACGACGCGCTCGAGACGACGCTCGCCGTGTGCCGCAACGAGTACAAGTACGTCGCCGAGGTGACGACCGAGTTTGGCGAGCTCCCCTTCGTGACCTGCAACATCGGCGAGATCAACCAGCTGTTCCTCAACCTCGTGCTCAACGCCGCACAGGCGATCGCCGAGCAGGTCGAAGACGGGGGTGAGCTCGGCCGGGTCTCAGTCGCCACACGGGTCGACGGTGACGATGTCGTGATCACGATCGAGGACGACGGACCGGGCATCCCGCCCGAGATCCGCGAGCGCATCTACGAGCCGTTCTTCACCACAAAGGAGGTCGGCAAGGGCACCGGCCAGGGCCTCGCGCTCGCGCGGACGACGATCGAACGCCATCGCGGCTCGCTGACCTGCGACACCGAAGTGGGCGTGGGGACGACGTTCACGGTTCGGCTTCCCGTGCACGCGCCACCAGACGCCGACGCGGCGAAACGGCA
Organism: uncultured Solirubrobacterales bacterium; assembly: GCA_963750695.1. Taxonomy (GTDB): domain Bacteria; phylum Actinomycetota; class Thermoleophilia; order Solirubrobacterales; family Solirubrobacteraceae; genus Palsa-465. Next base: position 506,935 of record CAVVSB010000009.1, on the reverse strand, counting down.
ATGAGTGCGCTTGCGGTCGACGTGCTCGGCTGGCGCAGCGCTTTCGATGGCCAGTTGATCGACGTCCTCGCCGACACGGTTGGCGGCAAACTGCTGGCGACGCGCGGTCAGGACGTGAGCGTGGAGTTGCGAGAGCGCCTCACGAATCTTCGTGGCATCGTCCGACAGCCGCGGCGCGTTCTCACCGCCGGACAGGAACCATGACCGATCCCGCGCCGATCGCCCCCGACCAGCCGACAGAGAAGAAGAAGATTCTGTTCGTCGATGACGACCGGCCGCTGCTCGACGGCCTCCGTGACGCATTCCGGTCATATCGCCGCGAGTGGACGATGACCTTCGTCGAGAGCAGCGACGAGGCAGTCGCAGTCATCGAGGCGGAACCACAGGATGCGATCGTGTCCGACCTGAGAATGCCGGGCACGGACGGCGCCGTGCTCCTTACCATCGTCAAGGAGCGCTGGCCGGGTACGATTCGCATGGTCCTCTCCGGCCACGCGGACATGGCGTTGGTGGCGCGTGCGGCGACCGTCGCGCATCGCATCATCGCCAAGCCGTGCGACGCCCGTGAACTCGGTCGGCTGATCGCCCAGGCGTGTTCGATCCAGGAGATCCTCCGTCAGGTCGAGCTCTCGCGTCGTGCGCTCGGCGCGTCCGACCTCCCGTCGGTCCCCTACGTCTATGCCGAACTGACGCAGGTGCTCGCGTCGGGCAGCGCGGGCGCTCCCGAGGCTGCACGCGTGATCGAGCGGGACATCGCACTCTCGGCGAAGGTCCTGCAGCTGGCGAACTCCGCGTACTTCGGTCGGCGCACGCCGGTCAGCAGCCTGTCCGCTGCGGTGGCCTATCTCGGCGTTGACGTGCTCCGCGCGATGGTCCTGCAGGCCGAGACCTTCCGCGCCTTCAGCATCAACCCGCCGATCGCGGGATTCGACGTCGAGGTGCTCCATCGACACTCGCTCCAGGTCGCCCGGCTCGCTGCGCTGCTCGTCGGTCAGCGTCCTGGGCGTGACGAGGCCTTCACCGCGGGGCTGCTCCATGACGTGGGTTTGCTCGTGCTTGCCTCGCAGAGCCGCGACGATCTCGACGCCGTCCTCACCGAGGCCCGGAACTCGGGTCGGCACGTGTTCGATGTCGAGATTGACCGCTTCGGGGCCACTCACGCCGAGTTCGGTGCTCACCTGCTGTCACTGTGGGGCCTGCCCGCGACGGTGACCGAACCGGTCGCCCGTCACCACACGGGCGTGTTGCACAATTCACCGTGGCCGAGCGTCGACGCGCTCTACCTCGCGAATGGCCTGATCGAGGAGATCGAGGCGAACGAGCGTCCGCTGGCATCGGCGGCGATCGAGCTCGACCTCGAGTACCTCGACGCCTGCGGCTACGCCGATCGGCTCCCGTACTGGCGTGAAGAAGCACTCCGGGTGTACCAGGAGTAGATTCTCGTGCGATGAGCGGCCCTCAGGGCTCGTACGACGCAGCGGTCCCCGCCGAGCGTCCGATTGACCCCGAGGTGCGGATCGGCCACGTTCATCTCCGCACCGCCGACATCGATCGCATCCGGGCGTTCTACGTCGACGTCTTGGGCTTCGACGTCATCTTCGAAGCGCGCGACGTGACCGGGTGGGGCACGACCGGCGACATCCTGTTCGTGTCCGCCGGTGGCTACCACCACCATCTCGGCTTCAACACCTGGAAGTCGGCTGGCGGAGCGCCGCAGCCGGATGGCGTCACCGGCCTGCACCACGTCGCGCTGAACTTCTCCTCAAAGGCGCGACTCGCCGAGGTCGTGCAGCGACTCGTCGACGCCGGCGTGCCGCTGCGCCAGCTGACCGACCACGGCACACATCTCGCCGTCTACCTGTCCGACCCGGACGGCAACGACCTGGAGCTGGCGTGGGACCGACCGCCCGAGGAATGGCCCCGCTGGGAGGATCACCCGCGCTTTCTCGACGAGCCGTTCGCGCTCGAGGAGTTGCTCGGCGGGTAGTACGTCATGGGCTCGGGCCGTCGGATCCCGTTTCGGGCGCGCCTGGTGATGGCCGCCTCCGAGTTCATCAACAAGCGCGGCCTGTATCTCGGACGGCGCTCGACGAAGGTGCACGTGGCGCTCTATCGGCGCTCGGGCGGCAAGCTCGGTGGCCATCTTCCGGGGTGGCCCGGTGCCCGGATCCTCCTGCTCGACCACGTCGGGGTGAAGAGCGGACGGCCGCGAACGTCTCCGCTGATGTTCTACGAGGAGGACGATTTCGTGCGGTCGCGGCGTCGAAGGCCGGCCAGCCGACGCATCCGGCCTGGTTTCACAACCTCCGGGCACATCCGGAGACGACGATCCAGCTCGGCCCCACGGTGCGACCCGTTCGCGCCCGGGTGGCGACCGATGAGGAGCGGGAGCGCCTATGGCCGCAGTTCGTCGCCTTCTACCCCGGATACGAGTTCTATCGTCGCAATACGCGGAATCGGACGATCCCGATCGTGATCCTCGACCCGCGCTAGCGTCGCGGCTCGGAATCCGTCTGGCCGCGGGCGATCTACGGACGCGGTCAGGTGGGTTCTCCCCGATGGCCGCTGCCGGATCCCGCGTCTACCGTCCATGGCCGGGCCTCCAGCGCGGCCGACGGATCGACACGACAGATGGAGCGTCAATGATAGGACTTCGGACCCTCAGCAGGACACGAGCCGCATCGCTCACCGACTTGCCGGCCGCACACTGGACGGTCGATCCCGACGCTTCGAGCGTGGCGTTCGGGATCAGGCACCTGACCGTCGTCACCGTCCACGGTGTATTTGTCCGCTTCGGTGGCTGGCTCAAGACGGATGGCTCGGGTGTGACCGCGGCAGCCGGGACGGTCGAGACAGCGAGCGTCAGCATCGGCGATGCCAAGCGCGACGCGGCGCTCGTCAAGGAAGGATTCCTCGACGCCGACCGTTTCCCCAGCATCTCGCGTCCCTACGCGAGGCTTCCCTCAACGACGGTGAGCTGACGCTCGCGGCCGACCTCACGATGAAGGGCGTTACCCGACCGGTCGAGCTGACCGGGACGGTCGCCAGCGCTGACGAGTTCCCGATGTTCGGCCGCACATACCGATCGGGCCGCGAGCCGGCACTCGCGATCAGGGCAGGATCCTCGGCGAGCACGGCAAGATCGGAGCGATCTTCGGCCAGGCCGGCTACGGCGACGACGTGCGGCTCGAATGCTTCGGACTCGACCGCGACGACAAGGAGTTCGTGATCGGCCTGCTCAGGTCGCGCCTCGACGGCCTTTCCCGACCCGTCGAGGCGATGCGCAGAACCGAGCAGACCGCGGAGTACATCGAGCGGCTGGGTCCGTTCTTCGTCGGTCGTCGCCTCGGTCACACGATCAGGTGACAGTCCCGTGGACAATCTGTGATGAGTCTGTGACGTGGTAGACGTCTCACGGTTCGAGGGCTAATGTGAACCGCCGACCCGGCCACGAGCCGCGGTCGCCCAGGGCATCGGCAGGGTGCCCGTCGATCGTGAGGTAGGAGGTAGGCATGTCGCAGGTCACGCGTCGTAGGTTTCTCGCCGCCGCGGGGAGCGGCCTTGCGGCGACCATGGTGTCGGACAGCATCGCGCGGGCGCTCGCGATTCCGGCCCATCGGGCGACGAGGTCGCTGAGGGACGTCGATCACATCGTCGTCCTGATGCAGGAGAACCGGTCCTTCGATCACTACTTCGGCGTGATGCGTGGCGTGCGCGGCTTTGGCGATCCCCACCCCGCGATCATGCCGAGCGGCAAGCCCGTCTGGGACCAGGCTGACGGCGCGACTGTGGTGCCGCCGTTTCGGCCGGACATCGGCGACTTGGCACTCACGTTCATCGAGGATCTCGACCACGGTTGGGACAAGACCCACGAGATGTTCGATTCCGGCAACTGGGACCGTTGGCTCGCCGCCAAGACCCCCGCGTGCATGGCGCACATGCAACGGTCCGACCTCCCGTTCCACTACGCGCTCGCGGACGCGTTCACGGTCTGCGACGCGTACTACTGCTCGATGCTCGGCCCGACGGACCCGAATCGCTACTACATGTGGACGGGGTGGGACGGCAACGACGGCAACGGTGGCGGGCCGGTCATCGCGAACGACGAAATCGGCTACAGCTGGACGACGTACCCGGAGCGCCTGCAGGCCGCCGGCGTGAGCTGGAAGATCTACCAGGACATCGGCATGGGACTCGACGCGGCGCATTCCTGGGGGTGGGGGCCGGACGCGTACATCGGCAATTTCGGCGACAACTCGCTGCTCTATTTCCGCCAGTACCAGAACGCGGCTCCGGGCAGTCCTCTCTACGAGAACGCACGGACCGGGACCGATGTCAAGAACGGCGGCACGTATTTCGATGTGCTCGCCGCGGACGTGCGCAATGGGACCCTCCCGAGCGTGTCGTGGATCGTCGCTCCCGAGGCCGTCACGGAGCACCCGGCGTGGCCTGCGGGGTACGGAGCGTGGTACACCGCCGGGGCCCTCGACGCGCTCACGAGCAACCCCGACGTGTGGTCCAGGACCGCGCTGTTCGTCTGCTTCGACGAGAACGACGGCTTCTTCGACCACGTCGTGTCGCCCTATCCCAACGTGGGCGGCCTTCCCGGGCGGTCGACCGTGCCACTCGACAACGAGCTGTTCGCCGGCAAGGCCGGCACCCCGGGCGGGTCTGACGGGGTGCCAGGTCCATATGGGCTCGGCGTGCGAGTACCGATGATCGTGGTCTCGCCGTGGAGCACAGGCGGATGGGCTTGCTCGGAGACGTTTGACCACACATCGTTGATCCGTTTCATCGAGCAGCGATTTGGCGCTCACGAGCCCAACATCACGCCGTGGCGGCGAGCCGTGTGCGGTGATCTCACGTCCGCATTCGACTTCGCACGGGCGCACGACCGCGTCCCGTCGCTGCCGAACACCGATGCGTACAAGCCGACAGGGCAGCCGAAGCCGACGTATACGCCGACACCACCGGCAATCGGGTCGGTCCCGAGTCAGGAGCCGGGGGTGCGACCGTCGCGCCGACTCGGCTACCGCTTCGACGTCGCGTTCGAAGCGCGCTCGGACGCGCTGCGGCTCGCGGTTACGAACGCCGGCCGCCTTGGCGTGCAGATTCAGGCGCGCTCGCTGACCGTGCCGGAGGCGCCGTACAGCTTCACGGTCGGCGCCGGTGATCGGCTGCGGACGACCCTGCCCAACCCGGGTGTGTACGACCTCAGCATTCACGGACCGAACGGCTTCTTCCGCCGCTTCGCCGGCTCGCCCGAGACGCTTGTCGCCGTCACGGCTGGCGGGGTCGAGCACAGCGGTCGCCTCCGAATCTGGCTCACGCCCGTGTTCCGGGGTGGTCGGCACGGCCATCCCGTCACGGTTCATGTGGCGGACGCCTACGGGCGCGACCGCGTGATCGAGCTTCATGAGCCGCGCGAGCTCACGATCGACACGGACCGCTCGGGCGGGTGGTACGACATCACCCTCACGACCCCACGCGACTCGACCTTCAACGTCGGGCTTGCGGGACGGATCGAGTCGGCTCGTCACCTGACCAGCGACCCGCAGTTCGGGCACTCGTAGCCCACTAGTAGTGATGCGCTCCCGCGACTAGGTCAAGCATCACGGCACTATCGCCAGCGACCGCGATTGGGTACCCGCCGCCGCGATCACGGATCGTCTCCACGACGGCATGCCCGTGCCAACCGCCGTCCGAGCCGGCCGTCTGCCCGGCGAGTGTCACCCCCTGGGTTGCTGCGACCGACGGCCCGAGCAGCCGGATCAGAGACCCCGCACCGCCGGACACGCCGGTTGGCCGCACGATCCGGGCGCTGAGCGGCTGCGTCGATTTGTTGATGGCTGCTCGACCGGTATCGCGGCTGACCGGGTCAGCGCACCTACGGCACAGCGACCATGAAGGAAGGTTCTTGCATGACTTCGAGGGCTCAGAAGTACGATCCGAACTGGCAATGCAACGTCTCCGTGACGGCGTGTCTGGTCTGCAAGTTCCGGATGCTTAGTCGGGTATAGACGCGGAGACCCTGGCAGCGGCCAACCGCGTATGCGTGAACCTGTGCGGGATAGTCGCGGGAGTAACCGGCGCTGCCGTTAGCGGTCGCACGTCCGACAGCAGTTGACGAAGCGCCGCCCCAGGAAATCCACCGTAAGCCGTGGAGTTCGTTTGACGCGCCTTGCGTGATCGTCTTCGGCTTGATGGCGAAGTTGACGTAGCCGGTGTAGTCGACGATCGCCGGGACCTGAGGTGCCTTGAAGATCAGCACCACGGAGGCGCCACTTCGGCAGCGGGTCGCGGGCCGCACCTGCGTGTACCTGCTGCGGGTGCAGTCGAATCCGTTGATCCTCACGTTCAGTGGGGCGCCCCCGTCGAAGCTCGTTGCCTTACCCCATCCACTTGCCGCTGCTCGAGCAACCGAACATCTGGTTCCCACCGTCTTGACGTTGAGGCTGTAGAAGGTGAACGGGTCGTTCGAGGTGCCGCCCCATACGTGGCCGCAATCCGCCGTCTCGGTCCCCAACGAGCAGCTGTGGTTCTCGTTACTCCACTCCTCCTGGATGAGGTAAGGGTGTCCGTCGAGGATCACGTCGGCACCTGTGCTTGGACTCCGGGGGCCATATTTGAAACGACACAGGTCCCCGATCTCCGCTTGATCGCGTAGCCGCTTGGCGTCGACGTACCAGCTTCTCGGAGAACCAGGTGCGGAGTGGCTATACCAGGGATTGGTCGCAATCTCAGAGAGCTCGTGCGAAAGCCGATCGATCGCGTTGTCGACATCGGCTCCGTTTGGATATCGAGGACCAGGTACTCCGCAGCCGCCTGTCGCGGAGTAGTAGGGGATAACCGAATAGAAGATCTTCCCCTGCCGCTTGGCGTCGGCAACCCAGTTATGCCAAGCACAATCCCCTTGTCCGTCGTCCGCCCCTTCTCCCTGAGGGAGTACGACCGCGTAGTTCACGCGATAACCCTCCGCCAGGCTATGCGAATGAACGAAATGCTCGACTTCGCCCGCGAGTTCGTCCTGGGTCAATGTTGCCCGGGGGAACGGCGTGTTGTCCGTCAGCACGCCGCCGTATGTGATCGAGTTGGACACGAACTCCTTGCCCCTGGAACGCTGGAAGTATTGCGTCAGCACGCTTCGGGGTTGTGAACCGCTCCAGTCATCAATGAAGGTTCCTAACGCAGGAAGGTAAGTCGCTGGCAGCGCTACAGACTGGCCCTGCCAGTAAAGGATGTACGTCGTTGTCGGGTGGGTCAGCACCGGGCCGTCGTGGTAGCTGAGCTGCTTCGCTGACGCGAACGCGCTAAACGCGCCAAGTGCACCGACGGTGACGACGAACGAGGCCAGGCTGCGGATCCACCAGCCCCCCACTCCGTGCGCCCACGTGAACGCCTTCTCCTGCCTGACCAGACTTTTCCAGTGCATCGGTTGCCCCCTAGCAATATCGACGAGCTGCTCGTGCTCGCGCATCCCGGTTCATATCAGAAGCCGGAGAGCTTCGCCCTGGCGATCGAAGTGCGCCTTAGTGGGCCGGAGCCGTCTCGAGGTCGACGCAGGCTTCGGCTGTGACCAGATCGCGAGGCCGCGTGCGCGCGCTACAAGCACGCTTGCCTCGAGACTGCAGGCTCGGCTGAAGCAGCTGGTGCCGTGAGCTCGCCGTGGTCTCAATCGTGGGGTCGGGCTGCCGGGATCGCGGCGCGTTGTTCGGTGAGGCCGTAGCTCTCCGGGGAGGCGTGCGGTTGACTACGGGCGACGCGGGGCGCCGCGATCCGATTCTCAGTAGTGGTGGGACATGGAGGCCCCGATGTACATCCGCACGGCGCAGTCGCATGCCATTGATGCGTGCGAGGCGGCGCGAGAGTTCCACAGCTCAGTCGTGCAGCCGGACATGGCATTGGTGTTGTTCTTCTGCTCGCCGCGATATGACCTCGAGCGGTTGGAGCGCGAGCTCTGCCGCCTGTTTGATGGCGTGCAAGTTGTTGGCTGTACGACGGGCGGGGAGATCGGCCCGTTGGGGTACCGCGAGCACAGCATTGCCGGTGTGAGCTTCGCCGTTGGCGGATTGCGCGCGGCGACCGGAAGGATCGGGGATCTGCACCGTTTCGAGATGGCGTACGGTCAAGGCTTCGCGCAGGACCTGTTACAGCGGCTCGAGGCAGTCGACCCCAATGCCGGCGCGGGCAACAGCTTCGCGTTCCTGATATCGGACGGTCTGTCGATGCGCGAGGAGCAGCTAGCGCGCGCCCTTCAGAGCACGTTGGGCAAAATCCCCGTGGTCGGTGGCTCCGCAGGCGACGGTCTCGACTTCAGAAAGACTCACGTCTACTTTGACGGCGCGTTTCACAGCGACAGCGCGGTCGTGGTCCTCGCGACGACACGGCTGCCGTTCGTTGCGTTCAAGACCCAGCACGTCGTCGCGACCGATGAGCGCTTTGTCGTGACGGGCGCCGAACCCGAGCGGCGGCTGGTCACCGAGATCGATGGCTGGCCGGCTGCAGAAGCATATGCGCGATTGATCGGAGCAGACGTCGGTGATCTGAGCCCGGAGCGCTTCGCCGCGCGGCCGGTTGTCGTGGTGATCGGCGGGACCAACTACGTGCGATCGATCCAGAAGGCCAACCCTGATGGGAGCCTGAGCCTGTTTTGCGCGATCGAGGAGGGCCTCGTGCTTCGCGGCGCAAAGTGCGGAGATCTCGTGCAGGACCTTCAGCACGAGTTCGCGGACATACAGGCGGCTATCGGCGAGACTCGGGTGGTGATCGGCTGCGACTGCATTCTGCGCAAGGTGGAGCTCGCTCACGACCGCCTGATCGACCAGGTCGAGCGCTTGTTCCGCGATCACAATGTTGTCGGGTTTAATAGTTACGGCGAGCAGTACCGCGGCGTTCACGTCAACCAGACACTCACCGGCATCGCTATCGGCGGGGTGGCCAGTGCCTGACGCACCCCAAGGGGACGCAAATCGGCCGGATGTGCCCGCCGATCCCGCCCTGTCAGACAGCGAGATCACTCGCCTCAACAAGATCATTCGAGTGCTGATGGATCGCACAGAGCGCAGCATGAGCGTCCAGGGCTCCGACTTTGGCCATTTTCAGACGACGATCATGCTCGAGCAGCAGGTACGTCTCCGCACTGCGGAGCTGCAGGCCGCTCTGCTGGAGAATGAACGGATCACTCGCCACCTGAGCGCATCTGAGGCGAAGTTCCGCAGGGTCGTCAACCAGTCCCTCGTCGGCATCGCAACGATCGAGGGCGGGAAGTTCACCTACTCCAACCCAAAGTTCAACGAGATCTTCGGTTATGGCGCGAACGAAGTCCGGGACCTCGGCCCACTCGATCTCGTCGTAGAGAGCGATCGTGATCTGGTTGCGGACGCCATCCGCAAGCGGCTCGCCGGAGAGGTGGAAGAGGTCGCATACTTCTTCTGCGGGCGTCGCGGGGACGGAGCGCTGGTTGACATCGAATGCCACGGCAGCGCAATGGATCTCCTCGGCAAGCGCCTTCTGGTCACCGTGGTGAGTGACATCACCGAGCGCATGTGCGCCGAGCGCAAGGTCCGCGCGCTACAGGAGCAACTGCGGGAACAGGCGAACCATGACGTGCTCACCGGCCTGTACAACCGCCGATACCTCGAAGAGTCGCTCGCCCGCGAACTGGCCCGCGCGAAGCGCGCCCGCGATCCGGTTAGCGTCATCCTGGGAGACCTGGACAACTTCAAGTCGGTCAACGATCGCTACGGGCACCTCGCGGGCGATGAGGTGTTACGCGCGTTTGGCGAGCTCATGACTTGCCACACTCGCGAGCGCGACATCAATTGCCGCTACGGCGGCGAGGAGTTCCTTGTCGTTCTCCCCGGGATGACACAGGAGAACGCGATGACCCGAGCCGAGCTGCTGCGCCGCCAAGTCGCCGTTGCGCGCGTGCACTACCACGCTGCCGAGATCGCTCTGACCGCCTCGTTTGGGATCGCAACGTTCCCGCGCCATGGAACAACCGTCGACGATCTGATAGCCGCCGCCGACGACGCGATGTACGCCGCCAAAGCGGCGGGCCGTAACCGCGTCGTCCTCAACTCACGGGAGGCCAGCAGATCAGCGGAGCGTTTGCGCGCTTCGAATGGCGCGGCCGCACGGTCGGGTCGACGTACGACAGGCACGTCAGGTGCGACTGTCGCCGTGGCATTTAGGCGACCGCAGGACACGGTCCGCCATCCACGCAGCGACAGCACGCACGCTCGGCCACCTCTGCGCGAACCGCCGAAATGACGCGCTCTCGCTGGCGCAAGGCAGGTCCCTCGGCTAAGCGGCGCGATCTCCTTCTTCGCCAAGAAGCTTGCGAACGATGTCGTCGCGGCGTGCCGCGTGAAACGCGTGATTGCACCGCCGTATGCGGCACCAGCCGCACGCCGGCTTCGCGACGTGGGCCCCTACCGAGCCCGCGGCAGCGCTCGTGCTGTCGCCATTGCCAAGCGCGCATCGGCGGCCGCGGACGAGTGCCTTGCTCGGTCCGAGGCCGCCATACTCACGACCGGTTCGGCGACGAAGGACTCGCGCGGCGAAACGTCGTTGCGTGCACGGCGACCTCCGGCGTGACGTGCCGGAGGAAGCCCGCGAAGCGCCCGGCGAACGCTCTCCACGGTTGCCCGGAACGGTTGCCCGTGACGGAGGACGGCCGCTCGGGAGCCGCCAGCGAGGTCAAAACTCCCGCGTCAGCGGGCAGAACGAGAAGCGGGAGCGACGGGACTCGAACCCGCGACCTCCGGCGTGACAGGCCGGCGCTCTAACCAACTGAGCTACGCCCCCTGAGGGGATCTCCAGTATGGCAAGAGAAATTTATTCGCGCGCGCCGCAACTCTGATCGGGCGGGCGTGTCTTGCAGTCGAACGATCTCGACAGGGCGCCCCCAACCCGGCCGTGGGTGCGTCCGACGAGATCAGGCGACGGGGGCCCCTGGAAGCGGGCCCCCGTTGTCGTTAAGGCTGTGGGGAAGGTATGGCGCCGGGCGGCGTGGTGTTACTGCCGCGCCGCCCGCGTCGCTTTGCCCGGGGGCACCCAACCGCCAAAGACCCGCTCGAGCGCGAGCCCGACGGCGATCGAGACGTGGTCGGCGTCCAGCCCTGCGGCGACCTGAACGCCGAGCGGCAGGCCGCTCTCCGACAGGCCAAGCGGGACCTCGGTCACCGGGACGCCGGCGAGATTGAACATCGCGGCCGGCGTGAACAGCCATGGGCGCCCGATCGTCCGTCCGTGCCGGGGCGCGACCCGCTGGTGCGCCGGGTGGAGGACGACGCCGTCGCCGATCGCGTCGATCAGTGCAGCGGCGAGCCCACGCGCGGTTTCGACGAGCTTCTCCGCCGCTTCCCCCTGCATCTGCGGCATTAGCTCGGCGGCGAGGGCGAGCCGAGTCGGCACCGTGTGCGGGCCGCCCCGGCGAGCGAGCGAGCGCACCGTGACGGGGTCAGCGCCAGCCTCGCTCAGGAGCCCGAGCGTCGCCCGCGAGGCGCCTGATTGGAGCATCGCCAGGTAGGGGAGCAGGGCCCGCCGCCACGTCCGAAACTCGACTTGACGCACGGACGCGCCGAGAGCCACGAGCGCTCCGACGGCTCGTTCGCGAGCGTCGCGCAGCTCGCGTGTCATCGGCAACAGCGAGGAGTTCTCGATCGTCGTGACGGTGAGCCCCTCGAGCGTGACCGCTGGCGGGTCGCCGAGCACTACGTCTCGGGTCAGGTGATCGACGCCGTCGGGACCGGCGATGACACGCAGCAGCGGCATCAGGTCTTCACCGCGCCGCGCGAGAACGCCCGTCCCGAGCATCCGCCCGGCGTCGTCCCCCGGGGTCGCGGGATACGACCCCGTGTTCGGCACGACTCCTGCCGAGGGCTTGTGGCCGAACACGCCGCAGAAGAACGCCGGAATCCGGATCGACCCGGCGATGTCGGAGCCGATGCCGAACGGTGAGCCGCCGCAGCCAACGGCGGCCCCCTCGCCGCCCGAGGAGCCGCCTGCCGTGCGGCTCGTGTCGTAGGGGTTGTTCGTGCGGCCGTACAACCGGTTGTCCGACTCGATCCACATCGTCAGCTCGGACGTGTTCGTCACGCCGAAGGGGATCGCGCCGGCGTCGATCAGGCGTTGCGGGACAGGGGCCGTCGTCTGCGAGCGAAACGCGCCGCGGGCGATGAGGCCTGTGGACTGGGGCATCCCCTCCAGGGCGATCGACTCCTTGACGGTGAAGGGCACGCCGAGGAGCGGAGGGAGCGCCTCGTCCGGCCCCGCTGCCGCGATCCGCGCGTCGGCAGTCGCAGCCTCTCGCTGCGCCTCGTCGAAGCGGTTGGCGATCAGTGCGTTGATCCTCGGCCCCCAGGCGACGTGACGGGCGATGTGTGCCTCGACGACGTCGCTCGCCGACAGCTCGCCGCGGCGGATCGCGGCGGCGAGGTCGACCGCCGGGCGTTCCGTGATCTCGTCGCGCTCAGTCGTGGACGTCATCACGCGGCCACAGAAGGCTGAGCGTGCGCGCGGTAAAGCGTTCGTAGCGCTCCGGCGAATACTGATCAGGATCGGTCAGCACCATGCGCCCGGCCTCCTCGCCGAGGTCGCGGACCGCTCGCGCTGCCAGCTCGACGTCGATGTCGTCCGGGATCTCCGGCCGGGCCATCGTCAGTCGTACGATGTGCTCGATCTGCGCGAGCGTGCTCGCGCGGTTCTTCTCGACGAGCTCACGGACGATCGCCGGATTGCCTTCCGGCGGGAGCAAGATGATTCGCCACGTCGCCGGGCGCGCCGCGACGGCGTCGAGGAACCGCCGGATGCTCGCGATCAGCAGCTCGATCGGCTCGAACTCGCCGGGGTTCTCGGGCACGATCTCCTGCAGTTGCTCGAGCGCGTAGTGCTCCTCGCGCGATATGAGCGCCTGGAGCAGCTGCCCCAGATTTGGGAAGTGGTCGTAGACGACGGGTCGCGTTACGCCGGCCGCCCGCGCGATCGCCTCGATCGACACGCCCCCGTAGCCCCGCTCGAGGATCACTCCCAGCGCGGCGTCAATCAGCTGCTCGCGCCGCTGGCCGGGGGGCATCCGCGGCGCGTACCGGCGTCGCGTGCGTCCGGACGGATCAGAGCTGGGCGGAACCCGAGACGCCATCGCCGCGGTCAGGCTACACAGCCGAAGGCTTCGACTGGGGTCTCGTCCTTATCGCCGTGTATGTCAGTTGCCGGCGCACACCGGGCAGTGCTCCCAGTCGAACGGGCGGCTCAGCCCGCGCAGCCGTCGGTCGTTCTCGTGCCACTCGCGGTTGAGGTGTCGTCCAATGACGATGCCAGCGACCGGGCCCGCGCCGGCCGCCTTCAGCGCGGCGGCGGCGCTCTGCGCGCTTGCGCCGGTCGTCCACGTGTCGTCGATGAGGAGCACCGGCTGGCCGCGCAGCTGGCGGGTTGGTCGAAACTTCTCGGCCGAAAACGCCCGCGGCTCGCAGGCGACGTCTGAGCGCGCCAGCAGCGAGGCGTGGCGCTCACGGGTCAGACCGACGACGTCGCCGACGATCTGGCGCAGTGGGTGGGACGCCTCGCGCGTGGCCGTGCCCGACGGGACCGTCGTGACGAGCTCAAACGCGTCCGCGCCGGCTGCGTGCGCCACGCAAGCCTCGTGAACGGCGAGAAAGCGCCAGAGGACAGCGGCGAGTTCAGCACGCAGGCGCCGGGCGCTGTCGCCGTCGAGGCGCTTGTAGCTGGCGAGCGCGTGATGGAGCTGTTCGCGACCGATGCTGTACGAGATCGGGACGATGCAGTCGAGCCACTGCTGGCCATGGACGCACGCGTAGCACTGCTCGTAGCCGTCGGTGAAGTTGAAGCAGACCTCGCACACCCCTGGACCATGCCGCGGGCTCAGCAGGAAGTTTCCGTAGACCGCCGTCAGCTCCCCCACCGTCGGCATGCGTCACCTCACGGCTGCAGCGCCCCGCTCGTGAGCCGCTCGATCGTGTCCGTGATCGCGGCTGGATGATCGACGACGTGTGTACCCGGGCGGGTGGCGAATTCCCGCGCCCATGGCTGCTCGAGCAAGGAGCGCACAAGAAACACCGGCCGACCATGCTCGAGCGCAAGTCGCGCCTGCATGCGCGACCCGCTGGTCTCCGACGCCTCGACGATGACGCTCGCCAGCGTCATCCCGGACATGACGGCGTTGCGCATCGGGAATGTCCGCCGGCTCGGCGGGGCGTCGGGCCAAAACTGCGAGACGACCGCGCCCTGGCGAACGAGGCGTCGTTGGAGCGGCGCGTTCTGCGGCGGATAGGCGCGTCGGAGGCCCGTGCCGATCACCGCGAACGTGCGCCCCTTGCGAGCGAGCGCGGCCGTATGAGCCGCCGTGTCGATGCCGGCGGCGAGTCCTGAGGCGACCGTGAAGCCAAGGTGGACGAGGTGCTCCGCGATCTTGGTCGCGATCGCCCGCCCGCGGTCGGTGGCCTGACGCGCGCCGACGATGGCGATCGAACGGGCGTCCTCGCGCCGCAGCTCGCCGGCGACGAAGATCAACGGCGGCCGGTCGTGAACGCCCCGCAGGTTCTCCGGGTAGTCCTCATCGAGCACGGTGAGCAGCCGCATCCCCTCGGCCCGCCACTGCTCGATCTGACCCGCGGCCGCCTGCAGATCGGGGTGGGGATCGAGCAACTGCTGCTGCGGACCCGCTTCCTGCTCGAGGACAGCAAGCGCGCTCCCAGCCTCCTCGACGAGCTCGGCGTAGTGCTGCCACGGGCGTGTGCCGGTTCGAAGGAGCAGCACGAGAGCTGCGCGTTCCGCCAACGGCTCCATGGCTAGCGAGCCTACTGATGCGAACAGACGTTCCGGCGGGGTCTCGGTTGGCCTACGAGCGAACGACGCCGCAGCCGTACACCGCCTGGCCGCCGCCCTTGCGCTCGGCGACGAAGCAGTTGTTGCGCTGCACCTGCACCGCGTAGCTCGCGCGCTGGCCCCGCTGGGTCAACTCGCAGATGAAGATCGGCAGCGTGGTGTGGCCGAACGGCGAGGCCGCGCGTTCGGCCATCGATGCGATGTGACACGTGGCCTGCGTCGGCGCGGGCGGGCCGCCGTGTCTGATGAGCGCGTGCTCGATGGCCGCCACGGAGAGGCCTCCGGCCGGTCCGGTGTCGATCGTCGCGGACGGTGAAGCCGACGAGGTCGTGATCGTGGCCGACGCCGGCGCAGTGCTGTGCGAGGACGATCCGCAGCCCGCCATCGCGATCAGCATCGCGGCTGCGCACGAGCATGCGGCGAGCACCTTCGTGGCACGGGACATCGCCGCTACCGCACCGGGCGTGCGGCGGCGGCGATCGCGAGCATCTGACGATTGGTCAGGATGTTCTGAAGCGTATTCGTCAACCAGTAGACGGCTCGCCCGTCATGCCAGGCGATGACGCGCAACCGCTGCCCCTCGAAGTACAGCTGCAACGTGCGTCCGCCGAGCGTGATCGTCTGGCTCGGACTCTTGAGGATCGGGGCGTCCTGCCACGTCGTGCCCTCGAGGTTGTAGTACTGGCCGAGGCTCCCCTGGGAGACGACGACGACGTACGCGACGTGGCCCTGCAGCCGGTACGGACGGATCGTGTCGGGGAGGGCGCCGAGGGCCGTCACGCGGCGTACCGGGTAATAGAGCGGGAACGGGATCTTGCGCGTGTTGTTCTGCGCCTGTAGGAGCTCGTCAGACGTCGCGGGCGTCGGTGGGGTCGGCGGCGGCGCGCCGCCGGAGCCGCCCTTCTTGGCGGGGCCGCGACCACCCCCGACAGAGATCCGAGCGGGCTTGACGCCGCCGTTGAGGAACTCGTGGACGGTGCGGCGGATCTGCCTGCCGTTCGCGGTGACGTAGGACGGGCCGACGTCGGCGGTGAATGTGACCTGGCGGACAGGGTGACTGGCGGATTGGACGATTAGCTCGAGCAGCTTCAGGACGTCGTCTGTGGAGCGGATGTCGGTGCTCGCGTACTTGCCGAAGATCTCCTCGATCGGGTGCAGGCGGGCGACCAGCCCGCTGGCGCCGACCTGGTTCTTGATCTGCCGCAGGAAGTCCTGCTGGCGGGCCGCCCGCACGAGGTCAGTGTCGGCGTGGCGGAAGCGGACATACGCGAGCGCATCGGTCCCGCACAGCTTCTGGTAGCCAGGCTGGACGTTGATCTCCGAGTACGTTTGCCCGGCGCCGAGCCCGAGATTGGAGTGGTAGTAGCGGCGGTCGACCTGGACGAAGATGCATCCGAGGTAGTCGACGAGCGCCTTGAAGCCGCCGAAGTTGATGTCGATGACGTGATTGATCTTGATCCCGAGGACCTGCTTGACGGTCTTCACGGCGAGCTTGGGGCCGCCGAGCGTGTACGCGGCGTTGATCTTCTGGGTACTCGGCCGCCCGCGATCGGGATGGATCGTCGCCTTGAGGTCGCGCGGGATCGAGAGCAGCGTCGTGTTCGGCTCGTTCGGATCAAGCCGAACGAGGATCATCGTGTCTGAATGGGGCGGGTTGTTGGCGTCGATCGCCGTCTTGGCACGCTGATCGGAGCCGATCAGCAGCAGCGTCTGAGGCCCGCCCGCGTTGGCGTTGGCGAGTTCGTTGCCGAGCTTCAGCCTAGGGCTCTGCTTGAGCGCGTCGGTGAAGAACTTGACCTCGAGCAGGGTGCCGGTGGCGACGGTCGCTGCGACGGCCGCCACCACAACGATGCAGCCGAGCAGCATGCGCACGAGCAAACGTCCGCGCCGCGCGCGGACTGGTGCAGCGTGTAGCTGTGGCTCGAGCGTGGACATGCAACGCTGCTGGATCCGCGGCGATCCAGCGAGCTGGGGGCTGGTCTAGCTGACGTGCTCGGCCGGCTCGTTCACCGGCTGCGCGGGCACGGGCTGCGCCGCCGCCGACTGCTGTGCCGGCTCTGCGCTCGTGTGGACCGGACCGCTCTCGACGCGATCAGGCTCGTCGGTGCTCAGGGCGTTCCGGAAGTCCCGGAGTCCCTTCCCGAGCGAGCGTCCCACCTCGGGCAAGCGCTTCGGGCCGAGCACCAGCAGCGCGATCACGAGCACGAACAGCAGATGGGTTGGCTGAAGGATGTCGCCAATCACTGTGACCAGACTGTAGCTGAACCGATGAGTCGATCCAACAGCTGTTTAGAAAGTCGGCGGTTCAGTACGCGGTTATGGCGCGTGGTTCCTACGGGCGACCGCTGTGGCCGTCCCTTGACTTCAGTTCAGGTGAGGGCAATGCTGCGACCCGTTCGTTCGGTTCGCGGTCTGAAGGAGGGTCGGGTCGGATGGCAGTCACGCCGGAGGAGGTTGAGCGGGAAAAGCAGACGCTCCCGTTCGGTTGGGGGCGCTTCGGCAAGGCCCTCGAGCACGCCGCGACGGTCGCTTCGCCCGACGAATCGCTGCTCGCGTCGTGCGTCACGCTCAACCCGAGTTACGAGTACAAGCCGCGGGGCGTCCCGGGCGGACTCGTGAACGTTGGCTTCGCGCTCAACGAGTTCACCAAGACGATGAACGTCGTGCTGGCAGCGACGAACGCATGCGTGTGGGCGATCGGCACGGGCGCCGGCGGTGCGCCGCGGGATACCGTCGCGCTGCCCTACGAGGGCCTGACGATCGTGTCCCGGGAGAAGAAGGCATTCGTGCTGGGATGGCCCGACGGCGAGATGCGCTTCCGTGGTGCAGCGAAACAGCAGGTGCCGCGGTTCCTCGAGGTGATCGAGGCGCGGGCGCGGCCGGCTGTTGACGCGCCGCCGTCGGCGGAGTCAAGCGCCGCCGGCTCCGGCGAGGGCTAGACGCAGAGGCAGAGTTCGACAACTGGCGGCGGTATATGTCGCCTCAGGGCGAGACCTTGACGGTCGTTCGTCGGCTCCGCGCGGGCGAGAACGGGTAGTCGCTTTCCCGCGCGGTCGTCGCCCACAGGCGATATGTCTCGGTGCCGTTTCCCCGGAGGAACGTGTAGCTGCTGGCGAACCGGCCGTTCGGGCGGGCGTACAGGTGACCGATCTCGGTCGAGCCCCCGGGCCACCCGATCCACAGGACGACAAGCTCGCCCGCTGGCGGGATGTACCCGCCCCGCAAACGCCCACTCAGCTTGATCGTCCCGCCCCAGTGCGTCCGTCGCGGCGAGATCCCCAGGGACACCGAGGCCGGCACGACGACGTTCGCCGTCGTCGAGATCGACGGCTCAAGCGTCGAGGTCCCCGGGTAAATGGCTCGGACGAGGCGCGACGGACCCGCCGGGACGGTCGCGGACCAGCTCCCGTCGCCGGCGGTGACGGTTGAGCCCACCGTCATGAACACGCCGTTGCCGGTGTCGGCGGCCGTCTGGATCGCGACCCGCTGACCCCCGATCGCTGTCCCCCTAAAGGTGCCCAGCCAACCGCTGATCGTGGACCGCGCGCCATGTCGCACGGTCTTCGTCGAGACGCGCACGGTATGCGGCAACAGCACGACGCGCTTCACCCGCCAGCGGCCGTTCACCTTCACCCGACGGCGCACGATCCGCGCATGGCAGTGAACGACGGTCACGTGACGGGTCTCGGCTGGGATCCGAATCCGCTGCTTATGGCCGTGGAACGTCACGGTCACCCAGCGCGCAGGGACATGCACTCGCTCGCGCGTCTTGACGCACCGAAGCGCGTTGACGACGCGAGCGAACGACACCGTGCTGACCGACGGCTCGCGGATCGTCATCCGCCAGGTCTGAACCGCAGACCGCGCCGGCTGGCCATTGACGTCCAGCGCATTGTTCTCGGCAAAGCAGCTCGCCGTATGCGCTCCGATCCCGGCAACCTGGATCTGCCCGCTCGTCCCCGGATACAGCTGATACGGCGCGTTGTCGACCGAGCACCACGTCCCACGCACGCCGCTCGGGCCGGCCTGGGCCGTCGCTGTGATCGTCTGCGGCCCCGCAGTCGACGGAGCGTCCGTCGGCCCGCTCAGGCTGAGCGAGACCGGCGTGTTGTCGATGTTGACCGGCTTGGTGACGGTTGCCGTCGGGGTCAGGTGGGCCTGGTAGTCGTACGAGGCATCGCTGGCCCACATCGTGAGTGGGACCCCGGCAGCCGACGGCGCCGAGGCGGTGTCGACGATCTGAGAGAACGCGCCGGCAGGGCACTGGTGCCAGATCGTTTGGTTGTTGGCTCGCGTCACGGTTTGGCTCACTTGCATCGATCCAAGCGTCGCGTTCATCCGACAGATTCCGGACGGAGCGTCGGCGAGAAACGCGACGGGCCATGAACCTCGGACCCATCCGCTTGTCCATCCAAGACTTTGCGGAGTGGGGCTAAGGATCGGACCACGCGTCTCGATCGCCGCGAGTTCGAGGCCGAGCACGGTGATCTCTCCAGGCTTGGTTGCCCCGTCGCACTTGCTCCATCCGCACACGACCTGCCATCCGAAGTACGGGGAATTGATGAGTCCGGAGTTGAACCCGGTTTGGCCTGGCTTTACCCCGGCGCCGCCGTTCTTCCAGTAGAAGCCGCCGCCCCAGCCCCAGTTTTGGTCGACGCCGTAACTCGTCATTCCCGCGCCCTCCGTAAACGCTTCGATGATCGCGAAGCCGCTCGCCGCGTCTATCTCCCAGTAGCCGCGGGCCCCAGCAGGCACCCCGGAGCTACGTCCAATCACCTCCAGCCCGTTCACGGTTTCGCCAGATGGGCATTGATATTCGGCGGCGATTCCCGCAGACGTCGAGCCAGACCTCGCAACCCCATTTCTGCTGCCCGTGATCCCTGCACCGGGGGTCCAGCTGCCGCAGAGGTGGATCCATACAACTCCGGCTGCCCCCGCAGATGCGGCTAACTTCAGGCCAACCGCCGTGGCGATGGTGAGCAGAGTTGCAAGACGCCGAAGCCTGGAGCTGGGGAAGGCTGCCGTCACTCCTCTCGTCCTCCGTTAGCAAATCACCGCGATGTTGAATGGCGCCCGAGTCGGGCCGGCTTGGTCGTAGGTCCACACAAAGATGCGCGTTGCGTCGTTGTGCGACTCATTGACCCCGACCCCGACCCGGTCAGCGACTGGCGCGATTCCGGGTACTGCATCTGGCGTCACTAAAACGGCGCACCGAGCCGAGAAGTCAGACTTCCAGTCGACGGTGTACTCGTTGGCCGAGACTGACGCGCGAGCACCACGGCTCCCGCTCAGGACCCGGCCGCTCTCGCCGACGCGAGCCCAGTGCAGCACCGCCCCGCCGATGCTCTTCCCATCGAGCTTCTTTGCGGTGACGGAGCCGTTGGCGAGCTTGTTCGTCGTGACCGCGCCGGCCTTCAGTTGGTGGGTGCCGACGCTGTTGGCGGGGAGGTTGATCGCGGCGTAGCTGGTCCCGCCGAGCGCGACCATGAGGGCGAGATATGCGATCGCGTTGCTACGGAGATGGTGGATCAGCCGGGTCACGTCCTGCTCACTTTCTGTTGGTCCCTCATCTCAACACTTGGGAGCGGGTTGGTGGAGCGGTGATGGCAACTTTTGACACTTTCGTTTGAAGGCGGTGACGGAGCTGTGACATTCGGGTCATCCGAGGTGTCCGGGGCCGAAGGGAGCGCCGGGTCCGACTGGGCCTGAGCCGGTCGAGCTCCGGCCGCCCGAGCTGCTGCTCGTGGACCCGCTTGACCCGCTGGCCGAGCTGCTCCCTGAACCGGCGCCGGACGCGGAGGTCGACACGGTGGGCGTCGTCGTCGTGCCCGTTGCGCCGGTGGAGCCCGATGAGGACGATGGCGTCGATGAGGCCGAAGTACTCGCGCGGACTGGGGATCGTGCGCCAGACCTCGGCGTGGAGTGCCTGTGTGGCCGACCTGCGCGGCGTTCGACGTGTCGCGTGTGCTGGGCCACGGCCAGCCGTGATGGGAACCGCAGCCGGCCGGCCGACAAATCTCCTCGGAGCAGATCGTTGATCGGAAGCCGGAGTTGGGCGCTGCGGTGCGACGGTGCGCCATCGTTGCCGCCGAGCGCCGCGACGACCACGGTGATCAAGACCCCGAGTCCGGCGAGCGCGGCAACCGAGCGGCGGACGCTCGGCCGGCGAGAGTGCGGCGCTGGCGACGACTCCGGCGCCGGTCGTTCGGCCCAACGGCGCCATCGTGTCAGCCGCCCTGTCCGCGCCGCCGAACGCGTGCGCTGAAGGAGCCGAGCGCGTCGAGCACTGTCGGGTGGGCCGTGCCCCGGCGGCGGCCCGACGTCGCGGTCAGGTCCCTGCAGCACGTGGTGCATGTCCGCCGAGTGCTCGCCCCAGAAGTCCGAGGGGCTGGGCGCCAGCGGCGAGTCCTCCGTCTGGGCCGTTGGCTCTGGCGGGGGCGGCTTCAGCGCGGTCGGCTTCGATTCCCGGGCGCGCGGACCGAATGGGATCAGTTCCTCGCGCGGGCCGAGCCAGTCGCGGGGGAGGCGCACGACGTTGCTCTCGGTCGCTTTCCCCTCTACGCCTTCCTCGGTTTCTCGGCCGTCCCTATCCAACCCTTGCAGACCCTTCCGTCGCCTACGCAACGATGACGTCCTCCAGGGCGAGTAGTATAACCATCTAAATTGGTTCCAATTTGTCTCAATTGGAGAATGTGAATCGGTGGATCAGGCCGAAACAGAAGAGACGTTCCTGACGGTCGCCGAAGTCGCGGAGGTGCTGAAGCTCAATCAACAGACCGTCCGCAACTGGATCGATCAGGGGTCGTTGCCGGCATTGCGAGTGGGTCGCCGGGTCCGGATCAAGCGGTCTGATTTCGATCGGATCCTGGAGGAGTCCTACAGCGGCTCTACAACCCCCGCCGGGGTCGACCAGGCGCCAGCCGCGGGGCGGGCGCCAGCCGGCGCTCGGACGGCAGCTGGCGACCAGACGTCGTCGGCTGAGCCGACGCCAAGCGCGGAGGACTTCTGGGGCGGCGAGCCGGTTGGGTTCCCGGACCCGGCTCCGGGCCAGGCTCCGGCTTCCGACACGGCCTCGGCTCCCGGCACGGCCCCGGCTCCCGGCAGCACCTCCACAGCTGGCAGCGCCTCTGCGCCGGGAACGTCCTCCGCTCCCCACAGCCACCACAACGGACAGTCGCGCTGAGTCCGCACGAGGACGGCGTGATCGCATGACCAGCGATAGCCACACCGATACCGACCCGCAGGAAGCCGAGGTCATGCGTGCGGTCCGGGAGGCGGGGATGGGCTGGGCTGACGCGATGAAGGCGCACAAGCTCGCGCCGCCGGACATCAACTTCGCGGGCCGGCTCCAGTCGCTGTCCGATGCCGCCGCCAGCGAGAAAATCGCGTGGGAGCGGGCGCACGCCGCCGGGCTGCTGTGGCGACCAGTGCCGGGAGCCGAGCAGGCCGAGCCGCCCTATGAGCTGCGGCCGGGCACGGGACGCCGAGGTCCGGCGGCGATGTGGGAGCGGTTCGACCGCGCCGTGCGGACGCTGAACCGGGCGATCACGGGCTCAGACGCAGCCGCCGTCGCCGACGGCTTTGGGGAGCTCTCTGACGCTGCCGCGGCGCTCGCCGAAGCGGTGGCGAAGGAGGACGCCGAGCCGGGCACGGCCCGAGGCGTGGCCTGACGCATCCTTCGGACTCCGGCTCGCGGCTGAGCGGCGACCGAGACAGTGCTGGTCCGTCGGTCGTGCGCTGGGGTCGCGTCGTCGTGCGCACGCCGGTGGGCTTTCGCCGGAGTGGCGCTTTGTCGTCCGGCCCGATGGCGACCGGGACCGCGGCCCGAGTGACCGCACAGACTCGTCAATGCTCGGGGCTTCTGCAACGCATAGGGGAAATGATGCGATCTGAGCGCACCGATTCGCCAACGCCTCGTCAAGGCGTCGAGCATTGGGCAGTTGGCGTCACGCTGTCGGTCGACCGATGGACGAGCGTCTCGGCTCACGCGATGTGGTCGCTCGCGATGCGGTCGCTCGCGATGCGGTCGCTCGCGATGTGGTCGCTCGCGATGCGTGCGCCCGGCCTGATGCTGCCTGCAGACCCCGATACGGATGACGCTCGTCAGCACGGTGACCGTTGGGCCCGACCCTGCACAACGACAACACTCCTTTTACTCACACTGAAGGCAGCCCTGTCAGCCTCGCTCGCGGAACGCAAAAGGAGGGAGACAGAGACCATGCCGCAGATCATCGTGACGGCAGATCGCGGGGAAGGTACGGTGACATGGCGCGAGCGCATCAACGCGAGCGACTTTGAGAGCCAGCACTTCGCCCAGCAACTCGTCGAGCGCATCGGGTGGGCGGTGAACGATGCCCACGAGGTCGAGAGGGATGCCGAACGGCGTCCGCTCAGCACCGAGAACGTCACTGCAGCGCCCGTCGCCGCTGGGTAGGCCGGCGCGCTACCGCCCCTCGGCGAGGGTCGTCACGACGGCCTCGTAGACACCGGCTCCGTAACCCTCGGAGGCGACCCGCACCCCGGGGTGGCCGACGACCTCGAGCGTCGGGTCGCGCTCGAGTGCGTTCGCGACCAACCAGAACGTGCCGACGACGCTCGCGGCGTCCATGTCCTCACGGGAGTCGCCGACGGCGATGCAGTCCGACGGCGCGTAGGCGCGCGCCTGCATGTGGCGCGCGACCGCGCGCGCCTTTGACGCCCCACCGGGGACGACGTGGTACGCGTGGACGATCGGCAGCCCCGGCATCGTGTGCTCACGGACGACTCCGTTGTCGACGAGTCGCAGCCAATCGAACCCGCCGCGCGCCAGCACACTTGCGGCCTCGTCGAGGTCGACGGATCCGCGGAACAGCGGCGAGACCTCGCGGCCGGCCGACCACGGCGTGTGCGGTTCAAGTCGACCGGAGAACTCCGACAGCAGGAGGTCGCACGCGCCGCTGCGCTGGATCTGGTCGTGGATCGTGCCCGCCTCCTCGGACGGGAGGATGCCGCCGGTCAGCCACTCGCGTTCGCCGTCGATCACGACGCCGCAGCCGAGTTCGAAGATGTAGGACGAGGAACCGATCAAGCGAGCACTCTCGAAGACGCTGCCCTGTCGACGGCCGGAATACAGCACGACCTCGACGTCCGCCCGCCAGCACGCCTCGAGCGCACGGACACCCATGGGCGAGAACCGGCCGTCAGCGCCCCGGAGCAGCGACGCCCCGGGTCCGAGCAGCGTTCCATCGAGATCGACATACAGACAGCGCATCGAGCGGGCGACCGTACCATCACGGAGCGAGTGTCAATCGCGAGAGAAACCTGGGCGGACCTGTTGGAGGTGGGCCGAGCCGACGAGCGGCTCGTGCACGACACGGTCACCAAAGCGCGCAGACCAGGTCTCGTCGGCCCGCCGGATGACCTGAGCGCCCCGGTCGCGCAGGCGCTCGCGAACGTCGGCATCACGAGCCTGTACGCCCATCAGGCGGAGGCGTTCGAGGCGGCATTCGCGCAGCCGACGATCATCACCACGGGCACCGCCTCGGGTAAGTCGCTGTGCTTCCAGCTGCCGACGCTCGACGTGCTTGCGACCGATCGAACGGCGCGGGCGCTCTACCTGTACCCAACCAAGGCCCTCGCGCAGGACCAGGCGCGCGCTCTGCACGCGTTCGGACTGCACAAGACGATCCGCCCGGCGATCTACGACGGCGACACGCCTCGCAATGAGCGGGCGGCGATCCGCAAGCGCAGCAATCTCATCCTCACGAATCCGGACATGCTCCACGTGGGGATCCTGCCCCACCACGAGCACTGGGACGACCTGCTGGCGAACCTTGCGTTCGTCGTCGTCGACGAGGCCCACGTCTACCGGGGCGTGTTCGGTTCGCACGTCGCCAACGTGTTGCGGCGGCTGAGGCGGGCGGCGGCGATCCACGGCAGCGCGCCGCGTTTCCTGTTGGCGAGCGCGACGATCGCGAACCCCACCCAACTCGCAACCCAGCTCACCGGCCTCACGCCCTTCCACCTCGTCGATGACGACGCGGCGCCGCGGCCGGAGCGGCACATCGTGATGTGGAACCCGCCGCTGCTCGACGAGGATCTGGGCGTTCGGGGCTCGGCGCTGTACGAGGCCGCCGAGGTGTTCTCCGAGCTGATCCAGTCAGGGGCGCGGACGATCTGCTTCATGAAGTCGCGCAAGGGGATCGAGCTGATCCTCAAGCACGCCCGCGACCGGCTTGATCCGGATCTCGCGGAACGGGTCGCGCCGTATCGGGCGGGGTACACGCCGGCACAGCGGCAGGAGATTCAGCGCCAGCTCACCGCCGGCGAGCTGCTCGGGGTCGTCGCGACCGACGCGCTCGAGCTCGGCATCGATATCGGCGAGCTCGACGCGGCGATCTGCGTCACGTTCCCCGGCACCGTCTCCAGCCTCCGACAGATGTGGGGACGCGCGGGGCGGCGGGAGCGTGGGCTCGCTGTGTACATCGCCGGAGAGGACGCGCTCGATCAGTTCTTCTGCCGCCACCCCGACGAGTTCCTCGAGCGTGCCGTTGAGGCCGCGATCCTGGATCCGGACAACCCGCAGATCTACGCCGAGCACCTCGTGTGTGCGGCCCACGAGGCGCCGCTCAGCGACGATGACACGCCGTTCCTCGGCAGCGACTGGCGGTCGTACGCAGAGGAGCTCGCCGAGGCCGGCTTCCTCCGCGAGCGAGCCACGGGCTTCGTTCCGCGGCGTGCCGATGACTACCCGGCGGCGCGTGTCGCCCTGCGCACCGCGTCGTCAGACAACTTCGTGCTGCTCGACGGCAGCTCGGGTGAGGTTCTCGGGACGATCGAGGCCGTGCGGGCATACGGCACCGTCCATCCCGGCGCGATCTATCTCCACATGGGCCGTTCCTACCGTGTCGTCGACCTCGACCTTGCGGCGCGCCGGGCCCTCCTCGAGCCGTTCACCGGTGACTACTTCACCCAGACAAAACGCGAGACGATGACCTACATCGAGCGTCTGCACGAGCAGCGCACGACACATGGGGTCACGCTCTCGTACGGCTCGGTTGTGTACTCCGAGACCGTCATCGGATTTCAGAGGAAGCACCTCCAGGACCACTCGGTGATCGACTTCAACGGGCTCGAGATGCCGACCGTCGAGTTCGAGACGCGAGCGCTCTGGTACGAGCTCGACGCGCTGATCGCAAGCGAGCCGTTCCCGCCCGAGCACCTCCTCGGAGCGCTGCACGCACTCGAGCACGGGCAGATTGCGGTACTCCCGCTGATCGCGATGTGCGACCGATGGGACATCGGTGGTCTCTCGACGAACGCGCATCCGCAGACCGCCGGGCCAACGATCTTCATCTACGACGGGCATCCCGGAGGGGTCGGGATCACGCGTCGCGGCTTCGACGGCTTCGACCGGCTCGTCGACGACGCTCAGCGGCTGATCGGCGAGTGCCCGTGCAAGGCGGGCTGTCCGTCGTGTGTCCAGTCGCCGAAATGCGGCAACCTCAACGAGCCGCTGTCCAAGCGTGGGGCCCTCGAGCTGCTGCAGCGGATGACGCTCAGTGAACGCCCAGCGTCGCGTGGCCGGTGAGCCCGCTCTGAGACACCGAGCTCCATCCCGTCAGGTCGGTGAGCTGGTTGAGCACGGACCGCGCGACCTGGGCGGTCGAGCCTGACCCAGAGCTGTGCAGCGCGAGGGCGATCAGCTGCGTCAGGCTGATCCGGAAGGCGACGCTGCCCTGCGCACCCGCGGCCGGCGAGGTCGGAGCGGTGGCGAAGGCCTTCAGGGTGGCCACCGGCGCGCTGCCAACGACAAGCTGGTTGCCGACGAGTAGGACCGGGAGCACACGGTGCTTGGTGATGTATCCCCAGCCGTCGGCGGTCTTCCGCAGTGTGTTGCCCTTCACGTTCGTCGACAGCTTGTCGAGGATGTTCGCCGCGGCCGTCGGGTCGCTCACGGTGACCCGGCCCATCGTGTCGTGGAGATCGCTTGCGATGATGAGATCGCCGGTCAGCAAGCTGATCAGGCTGTCCAGGTTGACGCCGGTCTTGGCCTTGAGCGCCGCCTGGCGTGTTTGAAACTTCGCGTAGCTGACCGGACTGGCGACTCGTTCAGAGTCCTCGGCGAACTGCGCGGTGTGCGCGGGGTCGTGGACCCCGAACGTGATCGGATAACCGTTGACGAGGGCAGGCGCCGTGGAGCCGGGCGCAAACGGCAATTGCGCGTCGGTCAGTTGCGCGCCGCTGGTGTCGACGTGGTAGCTGAACTTCAGCCCCGACGAGCTTGCCGAAATCGCCTCGGAGTAGCTGTGGATGGCGGACACCCATGGCACCTGGCGAGCGCTCGCCAGCCCCTGCTGGTTCAGCAGGGTGCCGATGTCGCCGAAGATCGTGAGCACCGCGTCCTGGGGAAGCGTGGAGGTGGCGCTCTTGAACTGCGCGTCGGTCATCCCGCCACCGTTCTTGTGCCGGTCGAGCGCCGCGTTGACGCTGCCGGCCGAAGCACCGAACACGAGCGTTGAGCCGTCGATCGCGAACGCATCGCCACTGCCGTCGATATACAGCGAGGCGCCGTTGTGGCTACCAGCCGGCTTGATGCTCGAGTCGGCCTTCGTCAGCAGCGATTTCAACTTGTCGCCGTCTTTCGTGATCCACACGACGAGCGCGCTCGATCGGCTCACGCTTGTCAGGCTCCCGGGATTCGTCAGGCTCGCCGGTGAGACCGCGAGCGCGATCGGATTGCCGAACAACGGCTTGAGATCACCGTCGTAGTTGATGCCGCTCTGCTGAAGCTTCTGCTTCAGGGCGCCGATGCCCAGCGATGCGAACGGGAACTGTCCGAGGAGGCCGTTGACGCCGTGGATGGCCGCGCCGTTTGGATCCGTTGCGATCGTCATCACCAGCGGCGAGCCCGCCGGTAAGTACGACATCTCGGTCGCCACCGGGTTGCTCGATGACGAGCTCGAACCGCATCCGGCGATGAAACCCGCTGCACAGAGCAGCGCAATGAGACTGCGACGACGCATCCTGAAAGTGCCCTCGTCCCGGAGCTTAGCGGAGCTCCAGACGGCTGACACTACGACAAATGTCGGGGTACGACGAACGCCGTGAGGCGCGCGCAGCCGATCCCGAGCTCGTGCCACTCGCAGTCGAACTCGAGCGTCGCGAGCGCGCCGGTCGGGAACTTCCTCTGCAGCTCCCCGACATCCCCCTCAGCATCAGCTGAGACAACCGCGCCACCGTTCCCATTCGCGCCGATGAGCCGGAGCACCAGAACCTGCATCGCCGGGTTGTGGCCGACGACCATCACCGAGCCCGTTTCCGCCGACACCTGGCGCAGCCGCACGAGGACGTCGTGGGCGCTCGCGCTGTACAGGCCGCGCTCGATGAGGCGCTCACCGGTCGGATCGACGCCGGCAAGCGTTTCCCGGGTCCGCCGAGCGGATGAGCACAACACCTGCTCGGGCTCGACACCAGCGGTTCGGAGATGGTCGCCGAGCAGCTTGACCGCCGTTTGGCCGCGGGGGGCGAGCGGACGCTCGTGATCCTCCAACCCGGGGTTGTCCCAGCTCGACTTGGCGTGCCGCAGCACGAACAGTTGTCTGTGGTTGCTCATCCGGTCCTCCTTTAGCACCGCATCATTCCCCTCAACGCGGGGCCTAAGCGCTTCTTCAGAAGCCGCTAGCATCGCGCCACCAGGGCGAGATAGCTCAGCTGGTAGAGCACACGACTGAAAATCGTGGTGTCCCCGGTTCGAGTCCGGGTCTCGCCACTTCCCCCCCGGCAAGGGGCTGTTGCGTAAGCCTGGGGCGGGCGCTCATGTCGGCTCAGTCGGGGCAGGCGTAGCAGCTACACTCGATCTGGGCATTTCTCCGCTTCTGCGAAGCGCATTCGCGCAGAGCACCGTCGGCCATTCCCGAACGGCGACCTCACGGACAGTTTCGTCCCAGCGACGGAAGATCCCATCCGCAACCAGAGCAGAAGGACGCCGCAATTGGCGATCTTCGCTCAGGAAGGTCGTCGACATGCAGAGTCTCCCTTACTCGGAGCCGCTGGCTCGCCGCGGCATTGCGCCCGCGTCGCTGAGCAACGGCGCCGGGACGAATGGACACGCGCGGACCTCCGGCGCGCGGACGATGCGCGTCGGGGTCGTTTCCACGTACCCACCGCGGGCGTGCGGGATCGGAACCTTCTCGCGCGATCTGCGCGAGGCGCTGCTCGGGGCCGAGGGCGTGTCGGCTGTCGACCTCGTCGCGATCGTTCGCGAGGACGACTCCGAGCAGAGGTCGGAGGTCGTGACGAGGATCCACCAGGACCAGCGTGGCGATTACACAGCAGCCGCGCGCGTGCTCGAGCGCCGCGGCGATGACGTGGTCGTGATTCAGCACGAGTACGGCATCTTCGGCGGCCACGAGGGCGCGCACATCCTGTCACTGGCTGCGGAGTTGCGACAGCCGATCGTCGTGACGCTCCACACGGTTCTGAGCGCCCCGTCCGTCCGTCAGGCCGAGACGCTGCGTGCGCTGTGCGATCTCGCGACCCTGGTGTGCGTGTTCACCGAGACCGCGCGACGAATGATCCTCGACGCGCGGCTGGTCTCGCCCGAGCGCGTCCGAGTCGTGCCGCACGGCGGCCCCGCGGAACTTCTCCCGGGCTCGGACGCCCCCGGCCCCGGCCAGGGCCCGGGTGCACGCTTACGGCGCCGCGACGGCGGCCTCGCGCCGAGCGCGGTCCGCGCTGACCGCTCGGTGCTTGCCACATTCGGACTGATCTCGCCAGGTAAAGGCATCGAGGTCGCCATCGCGGCGATGCCAGCGATCGTCGCCCGCCATCCGAGCGCGCTGTATGTGATCGCCGGGCAGACCCATCCTGAGGTGGCAAAGCTGCATGGCGAGGAGTACCGGATCTCACTCGAGCGCCTGGCGCGCGATCTCGACCTCGGCGATCACGTCGTGTTCGATGACCGCTTCCTGAACATGGAGGACCTGTCCGCGATGCTCGCGGATACGACCATCTACCTGACGCCCTACCGCTCTCGCGAGCAGATCGTGTCCGGCGCGCTGACGTTCGCGATCGTGGCCGGCTGCCCGACGGTGTCGACTCCATACTTCTACGCGGAGGACGTGCTCGCGTCCGGCGCAGGCGTGCTTGTTCCGTTCGATGACCCGGCGGCGCTCGCCGATGCTGTGATCGGCCTCCTCGACAACCCTGAACAGCTCGAACGAACGCGCACCGAAGCGCGCGCTGTCGGAAGTGAGCTGACCTGGCCCCAGGTGGGTCGCCAGACCGCCGAGGTGCTGCGCGAGGCGGTGATTCTCGGTCCGCCGCGAATCGTGCGGCACCCGCCGGCTGCCACATTGCCACGGGCGCGGTCTTCGCACCTGCTGACGATGGTCGACGACGTCGGGATCATCCAGCATGCAGACGGCGTCGTGCCGCTCCGCTCGTCCGGCTACTGCACTGACGATGTTGCCCGCTTGGCGATCGTCGCGATGGCGCTCGGGCGCACGACCGGCGCCGAGGCGTACGACCGCGTGCTGGCGCGGAGCCTCGGGTTCCTACGTTACGCCTGGAGCGCAGAGGAGCGGGGCATGCGCAACTTCATGTCCTATGACCGTCGCTGGCTGGATGAACCGCACATGGGCGACCATTTTGGGCGTGCTGCCTGGGCACTGGGTGAGGTCGTGTCGGCCGCACCGGTTCCGGCGCTGTGCGAGCCCAGTCTCATTCTGCTCCGCGAGATGCTGCCTGCGCTCGCCGTGCAGCGCTCCCCCCGCACGATCGCGTTTGCTGCCCTTGGGCTCGCGCGCGCCGGCGCCGAGGTGATCGGCTGCGAGGGCATGCACGTTCTCGGTGTCCTCGCTGGACGACTCGCCGATCAGCAGCGGGTGAACGGGTCGGCGGACTGGTACTGGGCAGAGGATGTCCTCGCGTACGACAACGCCCGCCTGCCGCAGGCATTGATCGCGGCCGGGATGCGGCTCGGTGACGGGAAGCTGGTGAGCGAGGGGATGCGCTCACTCGAATGGTATGAGGGCGAACTCGGTATCGCCGGTCCGTGGCTGCAGCTTGTCGGGCACTGCGGTCGCCGTCGTGGCGAGCCTCGGCAAGGCGACGGTGACGAGCAGCCGCTCGACGCCGCTGCACTCGTCGAGGCGGAGGTCGAAGCGTTCGCAGCCACTGGGGACGAGGCGCACGCGCGGCACGCGGTGCGTGCGTTCGAATGGTTCCTGGGTCGCAATCGGCTCCAGCAGTCCGTGTACGACTTCGCGACCGGAGGGTGTCGCGACGGTCTCGGCGAGACAGAGGTCAACCGAAACGAAGGAGCCGAATCGACGCTCGCCTACCTGCAGGCTCTACTCGCGCTCGACTCTGCTGGGCTTCAAGCGACCTTGCCCGAATGAAGATCGCGATTCTCGGACCGATTGCCTGGCGCACGCCCCCCCGCCACTACGGGCCGTGGGAGCAAATCACGGGACTCGTGGCCGACGGCCTCGCGGAACGTGGCATCGACGTGACGCTGTTCGCCACGCTGGACTCCATCACGCTCGCGCGGCTGGAGGGGATCTGCCCCCGGCCCTACGAAGAGGACGACAAGATCGACGGACGAGTGTGGGAGGCGCTGCATGTCGCCCACGCCCTGAGCCGCTCGGCCGAGTTCGACCTGATTCACAACCATCTCGACTGGCTGCCGCTTGCGTTTTCGGGCCTGGCGCACGCGCCGATGGTGACCACCATCCATGGGTTCTCCTCGCGGCAGATCCTGCCTGCCTACCTGGGCTCGAACAGCGTGTTCGTGTCGATCTCCGACGCTGACCGCGCGCCCGAGCTCGAGTATGCGGCGACGGTCTATCACGGTGTCGACATGACGACCGTGCCGTTCAACGCGACTGCTGGTGACGCGCTCGTGTGCTTTGGCCGCATCCATCCCGACAAGGGCACCGCAGAGGCGATCGAGATCGCCCGGCGCGCCGGTCACCCGCTCGTGCTCTGCGGCCCAGTGCAGGACGAACGCTATTTCGCTGACGAGGTCGAGCCGCACGTCGACGGCGACTGCGTGAGCTATCTCGGATCCGTGGGCGGCGCGGAGCGGGCGCGGGTCCTGGGGTCGGCGGCATGCCTGCTGCACCCGATTGCATTTGCGGAGCCGTTCGGTCTGTCCGTCGTCGAGTCGATGCTGTGCGGAACGCCAGTCGTTGCCTACGCCCGCGGGTCAATGCCCGAGGTCATCGAGGACGGCGTCAGCGGCGTCCTCGCGGATGGAGTGGATTCGGCCGTCGCGGGCGTCGCGCGTGCGGCGCGATTCGACCGAGCAGCGTGCCGACACGCGGCGGAGGGCAGGTTCTCCGCGGACCGCATGGTCGACGGCTACATCGATGTCTACGAAAGCGTGCTCCGTGACCGATAGCGCCTCACTCTTCACTCGTCACCCAGGCAATCCGCTGCTGGCGCCGGAGCGCTGGCCCTACACCGTCAACGCGGTGATGAACGCCGGAGCGACGACCTTCGGTGGCGAGACGGTGCTGCTCTGCCGCGTCGAGGACCGCCGCGGCTTCTCGCACCTGACCTGCGCCCGCTCGCCCGACGGTGCGTCGAACTGGGTAGTGGACCACGCACCGGCACTGACGTATGACGGCTCATACCCCGAAGAGGAGTGGGGACTCGAGGATCCGCGGGTGACGTTTGTCGAGGAGCTGGGCCGGTGGATCATCGCGTACACCGCGTTCGGTCGAGGGGGGCCGGGTGTGTCTTTGGCCCAGACCGACGACTTCAAAACGTTCGAGCGGCTCGGGATGGTCTTGCCCCCCGAAGACAAGAACGCCGTGCTGCTGCCTCGCAGGATTGCCGGCGACTGGGTGCTCTTCCACCGACCGGTGTCGACGCACGGCGCCGACGTCTGGCTATCACGATCGTCCGACCTCAAGAACTGGGGATCGCCCGAGCTCGTGCTGGGCCGGAGGGAGGGCGGCTGGTGGGACGCCGCACGCGTGGGTATGGGCCCGCCGCCGATCGAGACCGAGCACGGCTGGCTCACCGTCTACCACGGTGTGCGGCAGACGGTCGCCGGAGGGGTGTACCGCGCCGGGCTGGCGTTGCTTGACCTCGAGACTCCCTCGCATGTGTTGCGTCGCTCGGAGGAATGGGTGCTCGGTCCCGGCGCGGACTACGAAGTCTCGGGCGACGTCCCCAACGTCGTCTTTCCGTGCGGCCTGGTCCACAACCGGCAGAGCGACAAGCTGTTTCTGTACTACGGCGCGGCGGACACCCGCATCGGGCTTGCCACCGCCCGCTGCTCGGACGTCATCGACTATCTGTTGCAGTGCCCGCCCGGGTAAGCGTTCGCATCGCGAGCGCCCCAAGCGTCTTAGGCCGCACTCTCCGAGGTACTCAGGGGCAGGCTCGGAGCAAGGGCGACTTCGTCTCGGCGAGGCGCTCGCCGTGCGATGAGACTGTCGCTCCCGGCCCAGACGGCGTAACAGAGAGTCCCGAGCGTTGCCGTGGCGGTCAGCAGAACCCCGGCAGCAGCGGCCGTGGCGACGCCGTGGCTGCCGAGGATCAGGACGGCCGAGGCGGCCCCCAGGCTGGGTCCGATCGGAAGCTGTCCGAGCGTGAACATTGTGATCAACAGGGCGATTGCGTCGAACGGAGAGACGGTCACGCCGATGCCGCGGAGCACCAACCAGTTGCGAGCAACCTGGGCCCCGACACCCAAGAGGACGAGCGCGATCATCCGTCCACGACCAGTGTGCATCACGGCCAAGCCGTTCCACAGTCCTAGCCGCCGGCAGTCCGAGAGGCGGCGCAGTCCGGTCAATGCCGCGACCGCGATCGCGACGGCGATCACGGGCACCCACCACGGTGTGCCGAGCGGACCGATCAGGGTGAACGAGAACAGCGCCGTCAGGGTGACTTCGACGCTGATAATCGGCACTTCCGCTGCCAACAGGGCCGGGATGCGAGGGCTCGTCTGCGGAGCCGCTCGGCGGAGGGAGGCGATGCGGGCGGCAAGGCCCAGCGACCCGTTGATGAGGCTGAGCAGGTACCCGAACCCGGCGGCGCGGTACAGCACCCGGCGCGAGACGGTGGCACCGGTGGCCCGCACGCACACGTTCCAGGCTTCCGTCCGGGCCAACAGCGAAACGCCTTGCAGCCCGGCCGTCAAGCACAGGATCCAGATCGGCGCGGCGTGGAGAGCAGCGGTGAACTCTGGTCCTCTTCCCGCCAGTACGACTCCCAGCGCGCCGGTAACTGCGACCCCGCCAACGACGCTCAGCGCGACGCGATGGCCGAGCCGGGGAGCCGGCGCACCGCACCGTGCTACGTGCACGACCGGCAGACTCCTCAGACGGGGTTGCGGCGTCTCGTGACCAAGCTCTTGCGCGGCGCTGCGGTTGGCGGGTCGTGAAGCCGGGCTTGGCGCCGGGCCGCTGCCTCCTGCTTGAGCTTCGCTTGATGGGTCGACACAGTCTCGAGTTGAGCGGCGCGCCGCTCGGCGGAAGTTGGGCGCCGCCCGGCCGGATTCACGGACACGGTGACCTTGTGCGTGGTTGCCATTGCTTGCTCCTGGGTTAAGCCGGTTCTGCGCGATCCGCAGCCGCCGCGCCGAGCGCCGCGCGCGCTGCGCGGTTCGGCTCGGCAGCAAACGGACCCCTGATTCATTATACATGAATTATCTATCTAGAAATATTGTTCTAGATGGGTGCCGCTCGCCATCCTCCGCGGGGGTCCGCCGAGCCTCCGCGGACGCGCCGCGGTCAGAGAACGCCGGCCGGAAGCACGTAGCGCTGCGGTGCAGTCGGAGCCCCCGAGGCACCCGTGAAGCGATCGCCGTGCAATCCGCGGCTCCGCACTGCGGTGCCCTGCTCGGGTGTGCCGGCGTGGGCGAGGATCCATGTGATGACCGCCGGGGAGTCGGCCCCGGCTGCGAGGATCGCCGCACGTTCGATGACCCGGCCACCGGAGCCGTGCGGTCGTGCCAGGCGGGTGACCAACGTCACGATCGCGGCGTCGTCCATTACTCGCGTCCCTTCGGTTGTGGTGCTCACAGGGACGTGCCCGGTGGGGGCAGGGCAACCGCCGCGGCAGCGGGTGTGCCGCCGTCGTAGAGCCTGCGCTCTGCGTCGAGGCGATCTCGGTCGAGAGCTGACGCGCGACGCGTGACGAACTCGTCGAGCGAATTCACGAGCCGCTGGTGCAATTCGGACTGCGGCTCCTCGGTGGCACCGTCCCGAGCTGCGATCAATCGGTATCCGACGAGCTGCGCGAGATCGGGGACGGGCTCTAGCAGCGAGCCGCACTCAGGGCAAAGGTCGCCCACGAAATCTGGTGGGCTCCCCGAAACACGCAGGCGTGCTCTGCACGCCTCGCATCTGTAATCGGGCATGGGGCCCCTTTCGTTGGTTGTTCGCGGTGGACTATACATGAACTCTGAATCTAGAAACGATATTCTCTAGACGATGTCCCCGGGACAAACCCCTTCATGGTCGTTTCTCACCAACCATGCCCGCGTCCTTCTCTGCATCGCCGAAGATCCCGGTGTCCGGCTCCGCGAGATCGGCGAGCGGGTCGGAATCACTGAACGCGCGGCGCACCGCATCGTCGACGAGCTCGTCGACGCCGGGTACATCTCGCGGACGCGGAACGGCCGGCGCAACCACTACGCGGTTCACCGAGCTCTGCCACTTCCGGACCGGCTCGTCCACGAACAGAGCGTGGGCGACTTGCTGGCGATTCTCACGACGCCCAGAAGCGATTAGCGCCCAGATACCGGCAGCGCGCCGGCCACGCTCAGGGGACTTCCGCGACGTCGACGGGCGGGGGAGCCGGAAGGAGTCGCGCGAGGCGCGCCAGCGCCTGCATCGGAAGCCGCACGCGCCGTCGTCCGGGCACGAGCGTGTCGTCGAACCCGAGCATGATCATCGAGAGATAGAGCGGGATGCGCGGGTCGCGCTTGCGCTTTATGCCGGCAGCGCTCAGGGTCGTGCATGTGCG
The DNA here is from genome assembly GCA_963750695.1 of uncultured Solirubrobacterales bacterium. Taxonomy (GTDB): domain Bacteria; phylum Actinomycetota; class Thermoleophilia; order Solirubrobacterales; family Solirubrobacteraceae; genus Palsa-465. The sequence continues at coordinate 471,118 of CAVVSB010000009.1, read as the reverse complement.
CTCGATGAAGTCTTCGAAGCGGACGGCCGGCCGGTGCCAGTTGCGGACGTGCACGACTCTTCCGGAGCGGTTCCTGAACGTGTGAAGGGTGCCGACCGGCACCGAGGCAGCTTCTCCGGCCCGGAGTGTGCGCCACCGGCCATCAACCATCACATCAAACTGCCCCGCCAACACCTCGTACTGCTCCACTTGCTGACAATGAACATGCGGCGGCGGTGGCACGCATCCAGGCGGCAGGACGAACTCCATCTCGACGAACTCGCCGCCTGACTCGGCGGCAGCATGGCGCACGATGTAGACACTGCCGTCGGGCATGCGGAACTGGTCGCCGGTGCGAGCCACCCGGGCGAACTCCTAGCTCGGCGTGACGCGGAGTTTGGCCAGCTGGGCGCTTGGGGCGATGCGGACCACGTCCCACGCGAGGCCGAGCCGCTCGAACGCGTTGATCAGCCAGCCGCCTGGGTCGAGCTGCCAGCGGGTGAGGCCGTGGTGGGCGGACGTGGGAAACGCGTGGTGGTTGTTGTGCCATGCCTCGCCGAAGGTTGGGAGTGCGAGCCAGGCGAAGTTGCGCGACTCGTCGCCCGTGTCGAAGCGCCGACGGCCAAAGAAGTGACATAGCGAGTTGATCGAGAAGGTCGCGTGGTGCAGGAACAGGATGCGAACCGCTCCCCCCCAGAGCAAGCCGGTGAGGCCGCCGATGATCGAGCCGGTAAGCGCGACCCCGAGACCGAACGGAAACGCGAGCCCGAGCAGCACCCAGAGCAGGAACGCTCGGTCAACCAGACGGATCACCGGGTCGGCGAGCAGGTCCTTGGCGTAGCGCCTCGGGTTCGCGCGGTCGATGCCGCGGAACATCCATCCGACGTGGGCGTGAAAGAGCCCTTTGATCGCGCCGCGAAAGCCGGTGCCGCAATCGACATGGGGACTGTGAGGGTCGCCGGGTAGATCGGTGAAGGCGTGATGCTTGCGATGGGTCGAGACCCACTCGATCACCGGTCCCTCCACCGCGGCAGAGCCGAGGACTGCGAGCAGCGCCCGCAGCGGGCGGTTGGTCTTGAAGCTGCGGTGGGTGAAGAGCCGGTGGTAGCCGACCGTGACGCCGATGACCGTCAGGATGTAGCTGACGACGAGCACGACCAGGTCCTGCCAGTGCAGGGTGCCTCCCCACGCCAACCAGATCGCGACGCCGAGCAGCACGAGTGGCACCACCGTGACGATGATGTTGGCGACACGGTCGAGCGTCTCGTGTTCGATGACGACGACGTCGTCACGCGATTGCTGGGTCATACAGATCCCCTCCGCGGGGGAAGCGGGTCGCGCCTGCCAACGCTTAGATCGGCAGGCGCGAGAGCGCTACACCAGCTGAACGTTTTGGGCCTTGGGTCCCTTGTCGCCCTGTTCGGCGTCGTAGGAGACCTTCGTGCCCTCGGCAAGCGAGCGATACCCGCTGCCGACGATTGCGGTGTGATGGACGAACAGATCCTTGGACTCATCGTCGGGCGTGATGAACCCAAAGCCCTTGTCGTCGCTGAACCATTTAACGGTTCCGGTAGCCATTGTTTCCTCCAGCGTTGATGTGTGCTGCGAACGTGGAGATTGCGTGAGGCAACGGCTACGAGCGCTGGCACTACGTTGTTGGGCGAACAGCCCAACCTGATCCAGCGAGCCTAGCAGTCGTGCCTATGGGTCAGGCGAGACCGGCGATCGCCGGAACCCCGCTGCTGTGGTCCGCGATCAGTCGCCGGGCCATCGCTTTGGCTTGTGTCGGTGAGCGTTGCGATCGCTCGCCCACCGCGCACGAGAGACGCTCACGACGAAGACCGGGCGCTCACTGACCGTGGCCGAGTGACCGCTCGCCGCCTGCGCCCGGCGGCGCCGACCCGCGGCGGTCCTCGTCGCGGTGCAGAGATCGCGACCATACGGGCGAGGTGAGCGAGACATGTTCGTCGGCCTGATCCTTGCGGTTGCTTCGGCAGTCGGTACGAACGCTGCCTTTCTGCTCAAGGCTCGGGGGGCGGTCGCGGCTCCGCCGGTGCGGGTGCGTCATCCGCTTCTCAGCGCGGCGGATCTCTTCCGCTCGCGGTTGTTTGCGATTGGCTGGATCGTCGCGGTGGGGGCGTGGCTGTTTCACGCCGGCGCACTCGCGCTCGCTCCGCTGTCGATCGTCCAGGCCGTGCTGTCCGGAGGGCTCGTCTTCCTCGCCGTGCTGGCGGAGCGATTCTTCGGCTTCCGGCTCGGGCGGCGGCAATGGGTGGGCGTATCGATGACCGCATTGGGCCTGGCGATCATCGGCCTGACCGGCGTTGGTCCGCGTCACCCGAAGCACTCCTCACTTGCGGCGCTGATCAGCGTTGAGTGCTCGATCTTCACCATCGGCGCGGGACTCGTGATTCTGTCCACCCGTCACATCCAGGACCGCGCCGAGTCATTGCTGCTCGGGGTCGCCGCGGGCGCCCTGTTCGGAGTCTCTGACGTCGCCGTCAAGTACCTGACCCACGCGAGCGGACCGCTCCTTGGATTGCTGAGCCCATGGACGCTCAGCGCGATCCTCGCCGCCGTCATTTCTTTCTACGCCTCCGCCCGTAGCCTCCAGCTTGGTCAGGCCGTGGAGGTGATTGCCTTCACCTCGGTCGCGGCCAACCTTGTCGCGATCGTCGGCGGCGTCCTGGTCTTCCACGACCCAATCGGATCAGGCGCGCCCGCGATCATCGGCCGGATGCTCGCGTTCGGCTTAGTGATTGCGGGGGCGGCGATGATGCCGGCTCCGCTCCGCGTCGACGCGACAGCCTCCGGCGCAGCAGGCGACCCGACCGGGTGAGGAAGCCGGCCTTGACGTGGACCCGCGGTGGGGTCGAACCTTTGCTCACTGTCCTGAGTCACAACAAAGTCGGGTCCCCAGGCTGTTTCCTGACTACGCTCTGGGGTACGCCTCACTTAAGCCCGCGAAGGAGGAACGTTTCCCCATGACAACACCGCTTCAACAGCTCGCCCAACAGGGGACGAGCCCGTGGCTTGACTACATCTCGCGGGAGATCATCAACAACGGCGAGCTCGCCGGCTTGGTCGACGACGGGGTCGCCGGGCTGACCTCCAACCCAACGATCTTCCAGTCCGCGATTTCCGAGGGCGACACGTACGACGATCAGCTCCGCGAGATCCTCAAGACCGAGACCGAGCCCAAGGAAGTGTTCCTGGCGATCGCGCGCGAGGATATCCGGGCCGCGTGCGATCTCCTCGCGCCCGTGGCCAACCGGGGGGACGAGAGCCGTGATGGCTGGGTGTCGCTCGAGGTCGACCCGAACTTCGCCCACGACGCCGAGAAGACGGCGGCCGAGGCGAAGCGTCTCTACGCGATGATCGACAAGCCCAACCTGTTCATCAAGATCCCCGGAACGCGGGAGGGTCTGACGGCGATCGAGGAGACGATTGCCGCCGAGATTCCGGTCAACGTGACGCTGCTGTTCTCGCTGCAGCGCCATCGGGAAGCGGCCGAGGCGTACATCAAGGGTCTGCGCCGACTGCGCGATAGCGGCGGAGACCTCACCAAGGTCGCGTCCGTAGCGTCGTTCTTCGTCTCCCGCGTCGACACCGAGGCCGACAAGCGTCTCGACGAGATCGGCGGCCACGGTGAGCTCAAGGGCACCCTCGCGATTGCGAACGCGAAGCTCGCCTACCAGTCGTACAAGGAGATCTTCTCCGGTTCTGACTGGGAGGAGCTCGAGGCTGCCGGCGCGTCGCCCCAGCGATGCCTGTGGGCATCGACGTCGACGAAGAACCCGGACTACCGCGATGTCGTCTACGTCGAGGAGCTGATCGGCCCGAGGACGGTTAACACAATGCCCCGGGCGACGATCGACGCGTTCAACGATCACGGCCGGGTCGAGCCCACGCTCGAGCGCGGCGTCGACGACGCGAAGCGAACCCTCGAGCGCTTTGCGGAGGCTGGTATCGATTACAACGATGTCGTTGACACGCTGGAGCGTGAAGGCGTTGAGAAGTTCGACGCCTCGTTCAAGGAGTTGTTCGAGGGCGTCGCAGCCAAGCGAGATCAGCTCGTCACGGCATAACCGCTCTGGGGTTGCAAACCAACCTGCGTGTGGAGTCTCGTTTGGGAATGGTCAGAGTGGTCAGTCTGAGGACATGACCACTTTGACCCACGCGCGAGATACAGAGGGACTGGACCTGTTTCGCCGCTGGCGCGACCAAGGCGACTACAGCGCCCGCGAGGCGCTCGTCCGACGCCATCTTTCGTTAGCGCGCAAGATCGCGCGGCGGTATGGACACACGCGCGAGCCGTTTGACGATCTGTTTCAGGTCGCGAGCCTTGGGCTGCTGAAGGCGATCGACCGATTCGACCCCGACCGGGGACTGGTGTTCTCATCATTCGCGGTGCCGACCATCCTCGGCGAGGTCAAACGTCACTTCCGGGACAAGGGCTGGTCGATCCATGTTCCCCGTGGCCTGCAGGAGCTGGCGCTCAAGGTGCAGGCCGCAGAGATGAAGCTCAGCTCCACGGCCCGACGCTCGCCGACCGTTCACGAGATCGCGCAGTACCTCGAGATCGACGCCGAGGAGGTGCTCGAGGCGCTCGAGGTCCTCGCCACCCATCACGCCGCCTCGCTTGACGCGCCGGTGAGTTCGGCGCCAGAGGAGGAGTCGATGACTCGCCTCGACACGTTCGGGCACGAGGACGAGGGATACGCCCTGGTCGATACGTCGATGACCCTCGAGTCGGCCGTCGGAAAGTTGCCTGCCGCTGACCGTCGGGTGCTCTCGCTGCGATACGACGATGAGCTGACCCAGCATCAGATCGCGGACCGGATCGGGGTCTCCCAGATGCAGGTCTCGCGGATCCTTCGTCGGATCACGGACCAGCTACGCGACACGATGGAGATGGAAGAAGCTCGATCTCCGGCGCGACGTTGAGGACCTCCCGCGGGCGGGCATGACAGACTCGCCCGATGGGCAAGATCTACGAGTCGATCACACCACAGCTTGCGGCTTGGATCCGCCGTCAGCCCATGTTCTTCGTCGCTACCGCACCGAGCGGCGGCGACGGGCACATCAACGTTTCGCCGAAAGGCCCGATCGGCACGCTGCGGATTCTCGATGAGCGCACGGTCGGGTACCTCGATCTCGTCGGCAGCGGCGCCGAGACGATCGCGCACCTCAGGGACAACGGGCGGATCGTCGTGATGTTCTGTGCGTTCACCCACTCGCCGCGGATCCTGCGGCTTCACGGGCGCGGCGAGGTGCTCGAGCCCGACGCGATCGCGTTCCCGGATGTCGACGTGCTCCCCGAGCAACTGCGAACGGTCATCCGCGTCGATGTCGAGCGGATCGCGGACTCCTGCGGTTATGGGGTGCCGCTGATGGACTACGTCGGCGAGCGGCCGAACTCGCGTCGTTGGGCCGAGGGTCAGCTCGCGAAGCGTGGCCCTGACGCGCTCGAGCAGTACAAGGTCGAGAAGAACAGGCTCAGCATCGACGGCCTGCCGGCGCTGTCACTCCGCGATTAGAACGAGCAGGTTCCGGGGGCCGTGGACGCCCTCGACGCGGGTCAGCTCGATGTCGGACGTCGCCGACGGGCCTGAGATGAGGGTGATCGGGGCGCGCTCGTCGCGGACGGCGTCGGCGACACGCGCAATCGCCTCGGGCACGAGTCCGACGATCTGCTCGGCGAGCACGATGCAGATGTGATGGTCCGGGACGAGTGTGATCGCCCGTCGGCCTGAGTTGCCGCGACCGTCGAGGACGAGCGTGCCGGTCTCTGCGATTGCGGCGGCGCAGCCGGTGAGCGCGCCGTCGATCTGGTCGAGCTCGGCAGCCGACAGTCCGTGGTCCTCGACGATCTCGGCTCCGGACGGCCGCCACGCGTCGGGCAGCGCGGGCGGGACGGCGATTCGGCGCAGACCTCGCTCGGCACACTCGCGATTCAGCTCGCCCGAGAGGGCGTCGGCATTCACCCGCCTGACCGTGGCGCGGTACTCCCCGACTGTCGCCGTGAACTGTTCGACGAGTGCGGCGGGGGTCGCATCGGACGTGCGGCGATACTGGCGCGGAACCGGGACGTCATCGGGACGCTCGCCGGCCGTGACATCGGCGAGACCATGGCGGATCCGTCGCAGCACATCGTCGCGGGCGGCGCTCACGAGCGGCGCTCCCGCTCCCACCATTCGCGGAAGCTCTGCTCGGCGATCGGATCGAGATCGCGGGACGTCGTCCAGCCAGACAGAGGCCGGGGGAGGCGGCGGACCTTGCCGCGCCGGACGACCGGTCGCTGGGCGCGACGGCCGATCCGCTGGGCGAGCTCGTAGAGCCGGCGGCTCGTCAAGATACGCGCCGCGAGTCCCATCACCGCGGTCTCCGGTGAGCGGGGACCGGCACCCTCGACAACTCGCTCTCGCAGATGCACGAGTACCTCCGGGATGTTGATCTTCACCGGGCACACCTCGTAGCACGCGCCGCACAGGCTCGAGGCGTACGGGAGCGAGCCGCCGCTCCGCAGTCCGTTCAGCATCGGGGTGAGGATCGCCCCGATCGGTCCGGGGTACGTCGAGCCGTATGCATGCCCGCCCGTCCGCTCGTACACGGGGCAGACGTTGAGGCAGGCCGAACAGCGGATGCAGTTCAGCGCCTGGCGACCAACGGTGTCGGCGAGCACGTTCGTGCGTCCGTTGTCGACGAGCACGAGATCGAACTGCTGGGGGCCGTCCCCGGGCGTCACTCCGGTCCACAGCGAGGTGTAGGGATTCATCCGCTCAGCCGTCGACGAGCGCGGTAGGAGCTGGAGGTAGACCTCGAAGTCCTGCCAGGTCGGGATCAGCTTCTCGATGCCCATCACCGTGATCAGGACCTCGGGCAGGGTGGTGCACATTCGGGCGTTGCCTTCGGATTCGACGACGGCGACGGTGCCGGTCTCGGCAACGGCAAAGTTGGCGCCGCTGATCCCGACCCGCGCGTCGAGGAACAGCCGCCGCAGGTGCCGCCGGGCGACCTCGGCGAGCTCGTGGGGGTCGTCTGAGAGGTCGGGTGGCGCTGCGTCGCCGAGTCGCCGCAGGAACAGGTCGCGGATCTCGGTGCGGTTGCGGTGGATCGCCGGGACGAGGATGTGCGACGGCGTGTCATCGGCGAGTTGGATGATCAGCTGTGCCAGGTCGGTCTCCACGGCGGTGATACCGCAGGCGGCGAGCGCCTCGTTGAGCGAGGTCTCCTCGGTCGTCAGCGATTTCGACTTGACGACCTCGTTGACGCCGTGGGCGGCGACGAGGCGAGCGACGATCGCGTTCGCCTCTTCCGCGTCGCGGGCCCAGTGCACCGTGCCACCGGCGCGGGTGACGGAGGCCTCGAGTTCGAGCAGGTACGTATTGAGGTGACGGAGCACCCGCTCCTTGATGGCGCGTCCCGCCTCGCGCAGTTCTTGCCAGTCTGGGACCTCTGCGACCGCAGCGGCGCGCTTGGCGCGGATCGTGTGTGTCGCGTGTCCCAGGTTGTGCCGCAGCTGGGTGTCGGCGAGCGCGCCGCGGGCCGCGTCCGGAAACGGAATCCGCGGCGTGATCGCGTCGCTCATCGACGTGCCTCGTCGGCGCTGGCGAGGATCTCGGCGACGTGCATCGTCCGCACGCCGACGCGCTGGCGGGACAGCGCGCCGCCGATGTGCATGAGGCAGGAATTCTCCGCGGCGGTGCAGATCTCGGCCTCCGTTGCAAGGATCGCCGCCACCTTGTCGCTCAGCATGGCCGTCGACGTGTCCGCGTTCTTGATCGCGAACGTGCCTCCGAAGCCGCAGCACTCCTTCGCCTGCGAAAGCTCGACCAGGTCAATCCCGCGGACGCGGCGCAGCAGCCGCAACGGCTTGTCGTCGAGCCCGAGCATCCGCAGCCCGTGACAGGTCGGGTGGTAGGTGACGCGGTGCGGGAAGAACGCCCCGACGTCCTCGAGGCCCATCCGGTCGACGAGCAGTTCGGTGAGCTCGAGCACGCGCGGGCGGATCGCCGCGACGGCGGCAGCGAGCCCGCGGTCGCCGGTGCGTGCGGCGAGGCCTTCGTAGTTCTCGCGCACCATCGCGACGCACGACGCTGACGGTGAGACGATCACCTCGCTGTCCTCGAAGGCGCGGACGAACCTGCGCAGCAGCGGCACCGTCTGTTCGGCGTAGCCGGTGTTGAAGTGCATTTGCCCGCAGCACGTCTGCTCGCGTGGGAACTCGACGTCGGCGCCGAGCCGCTCGAGTAAACGGACGATCGCCTGCCCGGTCTGGGGGAAGATCGTGTCGCCGAGGCACGTGATGAACAGCGAGACGCGCACGCTAGTGGGAAGCGCTACCCGGCCGTTTGTCGCGGTACCCGCGTCGGGTAAGCGAGGCGTCATGAACAAATTTGGCTACACGATGATGTCCGAGCAGGCCCCGCCGGACCAGCTCATCCGCGACCTTCAGCTGGCCGAGCGCGCCGGCTTTGACTTCTCGGTGATCAGCGATCACTTCCAGCCGTGGCTCGAGGAGCAGGGACACTCGGGCTACGCCTGGTCGATCCTCGGCGCCGCCGCATATGCGACCGAGCGGATCCCGCTCATGTCGTACGTGACCTGTCCGACGATCCGGTATCACCCTGCGATCGTCGCGCAGAAGGCGGCGACAGTCCAGATCCTGTCCGGCGGCCGCTTTCGCCTCGGCCTCGGCGCCGGCGAGAACCTCAACGAGCATGTCGTCGGCGAGGGGTGGCCCAGCGTCGGAATTCGGCACCGGATGTTGAGTGAGGCGGTTGAGATCATCGGGTTGCTGTTCGACAGCGGCGGCGACCGCGTCAGCTACCGGGGCGACCACTTTAACTTGGAGAGCGCAAAGCTGTGGGATCTCCCGGCAACGCGGGTGCCGATCGGCGTCGCCGTGTCCGGGTCACAGTCGTGCCGGCTCGCTGGAGCCAAGGCGGACGTGATGGTCGCCGTCGAGCCGCGCGAGGAGCTCGGGGAGATGTTCGATGCAGCCGGTGGCGCCGGCAAGCCGCGTGTGGGTCAGGTCGCGATCGCGTACGACGCCGACCGAGAGGCAGCAGTCCAGCGCGCCCACGAACAGTTCCGCTGGTTCGGTCTCGGCTGGAAGGTCAACGCCGACCTGCCGAACCCGGATTCGTTTGACAGTGCGACCCAATTCGTCACCCCGGAGGACATCTCCCAACAGCTCTCCTGCGGTCCGGACGTCGAGGAACACGTGGAGGCGATCAGACCGTTTCTCGATGCCGGGTTCGATGAGGTCGCGCTCGTGCAGATCGGCGCAGACGATCAGGCAGCGTTCATCGCGTGGGCCGAGGACGAGCTGCTGCCGGCGGTCCGATCGCTCTCCATAGCGCCGACTTTGTAGTCTCCCGACGCGGCCGAAGTACCGAGAGGAGAGAGAGAATGATCAGGAGGATCCGACTGCCGCTGGCGGCCGTCTGTATCTGTCTGGCGGGGCTGAGCGGCGCTGGGGTCGCGGCGGCGGCAACGCCCGCCGCGGATTGCCAGCCGTACGGGGCGCGGCCATGCCTGCTGCCGTTCCCGAACAACCTGATGACGAAGGTCGATCACTCGACACCGACCGGACTGCGCGTGCATCTGCCCGCCGCGGCGATGCCGGTCAACAAGAACGGAAGCCGGATCAAGGTCGGCGAGTACGACCGGGCGGACGGATTCAGCCCGGGGAGCGCGATCATCGTGCACGTCGGCGGACTCGACTTGACGAAGACCGGCGCCGTCGGCCTGCCCGACATGAGCAAGGCGTTCGTCCGCAAGGCGCCGATTGTCGTGATCGACGAGAAGACCGGCGCCCGGCAGCTCATCTGGGCCGAGATGGACGCCAACGCGCAGGGCGACCAGAACATCAACCTGCTCATTCACCCGGGCAAGAACTTCCTCGAGGGCCACACGTACGTCGTCGCGCTGCGCAATCTGCGCAACCGCAGCGGTCACGTCATCAAGGCGCCGAAGTGGTTCGCGCAGCTGCGTGACGGCCGGCGGCTGGCCAAGCGCGAGCGCGGCCAACTGGCGCGGTACACGCGGATCTTCAAGGCGCTGAAGCGGGCGAAGATCCAACGAGGCAGCCTCTATGAGGCGTGGGACTTCACGGTCGCCTCGGCACGCAGCCTCGCGGGGAGGATGCTCGCGATCCGCGACAACGCGTTCGCGCAGATCGGCGACAAGAAGCTCGCCGACGGCGTCGTGCAAGGGCGCGCACCGTCGTTCACCGTCACGGCCGAGACGCCGCCGGCGGACCTGAACGACGTCCGCGAGGTGACGGGAACATTCAAGGTGCCGTGCTACCTCGTGCAGTGTGGAGACAGCGCGTCGAGCGGGTTCCATTACAGCTCGAGCAAGCCGGACGCTCTGCCGACGCCCACGCCGGGCGCCGTGGCGACGGCGCAGCTCGATTGCATCATTCCGCAGACGGCGAGCGCCGCGCACCCGGCACGGATCTCGCTCTACGGCCACGGCCTCCTCGGCGACCCGTCCGAGGTCCATGCCGGCAACGTGAAGGCGATGGCCCGAGAGCACAACTTCGTGTTCTGCGCGACAGCGTGGTGGGGCCTGGCCTCCGGCGACGCGATCTACGACGCGACCGCCCTCCAGGACGTCAATCGGTTCCCGGTCGCGGTCGACCGGCTCCAGCAGGGCGTGCTCAACATGCTCTTCCTGGGGCGGCTGTTGCTCCACAAGGACGGGCTGGCAACGAGCGCCGCGTTCCAGGAGGGTGGGCGGCCGGTGATCGACACGTCGCACCTGTATTACGACGGCAACAGCCAGGGCGGGATCATGGGCGGCATGACGGCGGCCGTCGCGCCGGACTTCACGCGCGCCGTGCTCGGCGTGTCCGGGATGAACTACGGCAACGTGCTCGTCGAGCGGAGCAAGGACTTCGCCCCGTTCGGCCTGCTTCTCGCCCAGAGCTACACGGATCGCTCAGAGACGACTCTGATCCTCGACCTCATGCAGCAACTGTGGGATCGCGGGGATCCGGACGGCTATGCCCAGCACATGACGACACGCCCGTACGCGGATACGCCGAAGCACACGGTGCTGATGGAAATCGCGTACGGCGACCAGCAGGTGAGCCAGTACGCGGCGGCGGTCGAGGCACGGACGATCGGCGCGTCGGCGCACCAGCCGGCGCTCGACCCGAGCCGGGCGCGGGACAAGCACCTGCTGTACGGGATCCCGGCGATCAAGAGATACCCGTTCCGTGGCTCGGCGATCGTCGTCTGGGACGGCGGCCCGGGGCAGGTGCAGCCGCCGCCGTTTGCGAACCTGCCGCCGGTCGAGGCCCCCAACAACCAGGATCCGCACGAGTTCCCGCGCTCGACGGTGGCCAACCGCACGCAGAAGTCCGACTTCCTCGCCCCGAACGGCGCGGTGGTCGACACGTGCGGCGGCAAGCCGTGTCATACGGACTCCTACGTCCCCTAACGGCCACTGACTGATGCTGCTCGACCGCGCCCGCGTCACCGGAGTTCGTCCGTGACGCGGGTTGCGGTCGTCGGCCATGTCGAATGGGTCGATTTCGTCGAGGTCGATCGCTTCCCGCAGCCCGGCACCGTCGTGCACGCGCCGGGATCATTTGCGCGCGCGGGGGGCGGCGGCGGTGTCGTCGCGGGGGTGCTCGCGGATCTGCCGGATATCGAGGTGGAGTTCTTTGTGGCGCTCGGCCGTGACGCAGAGGGTGAGGCGACGGTCGCGCAACTGACCGAGCGCGGCGCCGTACTGCACGTCGCGTGGCGCGATCAGCCGACGCGGCGAGCCGTCACGTTGCTCGAGGACGACGGCGAGCGGACGATCATCACGATCGGCGAGCGGCTCGAGCCGCTGGGCGCGGACCCGCTGCCGTGGGAGCGGCTCGCGGACTGCGCGGGCGTCTACTTCACCGCGGGTGATGCCAGTGCGCTGAAGCGGGCATGTGCCACCGCGGTTGTGGTCGCGTCGCCGCGGGCGCGGACATCGCTCGAGTCGCCCGGCCCGACGATCGACGCGATCGTGTTCAGCGAGCATGATCCGGACGAGGCCGCGTGGGCGGCGCGCACCGCCTCGCGCGCCCGGTTGCTCGTTGCGACCGAGGGCGAGCACGGCGGTCGGTGGTGGGGGGAGTCCTCGGGTCGCTGGGAGGCGGTACCGCTTCCGGGGCCGCCGCTCGACGCCTACGGGTGTGGCGACTCGTTCGCCGGCGGGTTCATGGTCGGGCTCGCACGGGGGCAGTCGGTGGCCGACGCCGCCGCGTTCGGCGCTCGGTTAGGTGCGGCCGCGTTGGTGCGGCGCGGGGCGCCGTGACGCGGCGTTGATGATTGCATCGAGGAGACGGGGGTGGGGCGTCCGGCCCGGCTGGACCCGATCCCGGCACGGCCGCCCACGGCCCGCCGGCGCGCGACCCGCCGGCGGCGACCCGACCGTAAAAGGGTCCGCCAGACAACCCCCTGAAGCCCATCGGACCACCGTCCCGCCCAGACCGGGACAACGGTCCGGGCTTGCGCCACGACGCCATCCAGCGGACCATCGTCCCGGTTCTCCGCACACGCGCGCGCGATCCCGTTCTCGGCCTCGCTTTCGACGCGCCGTTCGCTGGTCGTACGCCACGTCGGCGGCCCCCAGATCGACTCCCGTCGCTTACCAACACGACCGGCAAAACCCGCCAGGATCGGACCGCCCCGCGGATTCCGGCGCGAAATGCCGCTGAGGGCGGCATAACCCGCCCGGATCCTGGAACGGCGGCGGGTTTGGCGACCTTATGCCGGCCCGGCGCTACCACGGATCGCGGCCTCGTCCGTCCTACTGGGAACGGAATGGTCCGTTCCGCTGTGTAGCATGGGCGGGAGATCACACGATGCCCGCCGCACGAACACCATCACCCCTGTCCGGTCGCCGCGCCGAAGCGGCGCGTAACGACGAGAAGATCCTCGCTGCCGCTCGCGATGTGTTCATCGCGGATCCGACCGCCCCGATCACGGCCGTGGCCAGGCAAGCCGGGGTCGGGATCAGCGCGCTGTACTCCCGCTACGGGAGCAAGGAGGAGCTGCTGCGAACCCTGTGCCACGACGGGCTCGCGCTGTTCGTGGCCGAGACCGAGGCGGCGCTGGCTGACACGCGCGACGACTGGGCCGCGTTCACGGACTACATGCGGCGCCTCGTCGATGCCGACACGAGCTCGATGACGCTGGCGCTCGCCGGGACGTTCACGCCGACCGAGGCGATGTTCGCGCTCGCCGAGCGGGCGAACGCGCTGCTCAAGCGGTTCTACCAGCGGGTCCGGCACGTTCTGCGCAACGATGTCGAGGTGCATGACCTGTCGCTCATCTTCGAGCTCGTGGCGGCGATCCGAGTCGGCGACCCCGATCGCACGCGGGAGCTGCGCCGCCGCTATCTCGCCGTCGTTCTCGACGGCCTGCACGCGGGCGCCGGGGACGGCCGGCGTCTCCCGGCAGCCGCTCCAAGCTGGTCAGAGCTCAACCAGCGCTGGGTGACGTGACCGTGCCGCGTGTCGCGCTCGCCACGTGCGCCGAGCTGCCGAAGCTCGACGCCGACGAGCCGCTCCTGGTCGACGCGCTGCACGATCTCGGCGTCGACGCCGGGCCAGTGGTGTGGGATGACGCAGACGTCGACTGGGACGGCTATGACCTCGTCGTCGTCCGCGCGACGTGGGACTACACGCGCAAGCGCGACGCGTTCCTGGAGTGGGCGCGGCGCGTACCGCGGATCCTCAACGCGCCGGACGTCCTCAGCTGGAACACGGACAAGCGCTACCTCCGCGAGGTGCCGCACGCGATCGAGACGACGTTCATCGCCCCCGGCGAGACGTGGCGGCCCGACCACGACCACGAGTTCGTCGTCAAGCCGACCGTCGCCGCCGGCTCGCACGACGCCGCCCGCTACGTCCCCGAGGACGCTGACCGCGGGGAGGCACACGCCGCATCCCTGCTCTCGGCGGGCCGGGACGTCATGGTTCAGCCGTACCTGCACGCGGTCGATGACCACGGTGAGACCGCACTCGTCTACTTCGACGGCTCCTACTCGCACGCGATCCGCAAGGGGCAGATGCTCCGTCAGGGTCACGGACCCTCGAACGCCCTCTTTGTCCAAGAGCAGATTGCGGCGCGAACGCCATCGGACGCCGAGCGAGCGGTCGCGGAGGAGATCCTCGATGCGCTGCCCTGGGAGCGAAACGAACTGCTCTACGCTCGCGTCGACGTGATCCCCGGACCGGACGGTGCGCCGCGGCTGATCGAGCTCGAGCTGACCGAGCCGTCGCTCTTCTTCTCGCATGCGCCCGGCTCCGCCGAGCGGCTTGCCGAGCGGATCCTCCGCCGCCTCGGAGCGTCAGCCGCCGAGTAGCGCCGCGCTGAGCGGCCCGAGCCGGTCCATGAGCTCGGCCTTGCGCGCCTGCTCAGCGATCAACTCGCGCTCGGCAGGGTCCATCGCGGCGACCGGGTCGGCGAGGCGGGTCGCGACCCGCTGCAGGTCGGCGTCCTGGAGGGCGTCGGCGATGATCAGTACCGGCTCCCAGAGGTCGTTCTCGACGACCGCGGTCGCGATCTGCTGCACGGAGTCGTCGTCGAGTTCGAGCGAACCGACGAGGCCGGCGACACGGTCGCGACCGTCGGCGGGCAGCAGCGACACGAGCGGCAGCAGCTCCGCCCACATGCCTTCCGCCCGCGCCGCCTCGAGCAGCGAACCGAGTGTGCTCCCGTCGTCCCAGGCAGAAGCCCGCTCGACGAGTTCGCGGCGCTGGTCGAGCGTCAGGTGGCCGAGGAGGTCGAGTACTTCACGCCACAGATCCGCGCTCGCGGCCGCCTCCACGATCCCATCGAGCCGCTCGCTCGGCAGCACGCCGACGAGGTCCTTGAGGGTGTCCTTGGATTCGAGCACGAATGCGACGCGCAGCAGACATGTGTCGTCGATCGCCGCCACCGCGGAGACGATCGAATCCGTGCCGAGGTGACCGACGAACCGGCCCATCGTCACGTACTCCTCGCGGGCGATCAGCTCGCGCGTGATCGCCGCGATCTGCTCCGGCGGGATCTGGGCGATGACGTCGCTCGCCCGGCGGGGGTCGAGCTCGATCGCCACGTCGGCGAGGAACTTCACCGGGAGGCGCGAGGCCATTTCGACGGCGCGACCCGGATCGAGCAGGCCGGCGACCCGCGCCGATAACACCGGGCCGAACACCTTCTCGCCGAGCGTCGCAACGAGTGCTACCGGAAGTAGGCGGCTCGCCGAGGCGAGCCGGGCGAGGGCTGGTCCATGCGCGGTGAACAGGCCATCAGTGACCTGCTCACGCAGGAGACGAAGCTCAGCGGCCGGCGTCCCCTCGAGATAGCCAAGCTGATCGGGGTCACGGCCGAGCAGCCGTGACAGCTTGACGATCTCGGCGCGTGCCTCGAGCGTCTCGCTCATCGTCTCAGCCGAGCGCCTTCCGGATCGGGATGCGGAGCAGGCGCGGGATGTGTCTCAGCGCCTGGTCCCCGGCGGCCTGAAGTTCGGCCGCCTGCCGGTGGCGGGCCTCGCGGATCGCGTCCGCCAGATCGATCAGATCGCGGTCTGCAAGGTCGTGCAGCGCGCCCGGGACGGGCCCCTGCAGTTGCGCTTCCAGCGCCTGAATTCCCTTGCCGTTGCTTCCCACAGCTGACCTCCTCGCCACACCGCCGGCGCGATGGCTCGCCGCGGCAATGGACCGGAAAGAAAGCTAGCGTGCGAGGCGGCTATCCGGCGGCGATTCCGCGCAGGAACGGCATGAGGTGATCGAAGAAGACGTTGTGCGGATACGCACCGTTCGGGTCGTTGTGCGCGTACGTGCTCGCCCGGTTGATGAGTCTCACGTTCCGCCGCGGAATGTGGGATTGCTGCGCGAGCGCCCGCACGGCGTCGATCACGAAGTGATTGCCGAGCGAGGTGGCGAACGCGTACATCCGCAACCGCTTCGGCAGCTTGCGACCAAACGTTGCATGAACGTTCAACACGGACTGCGCCGGGTTGGCGATGCCATTCGCGACCGCGCCGGTGTCGTCGGTGAGCCGCTGCGGGAAGTACCACTCGCTCCCGTCCGCGTTCTGGATCCCGGGGCCGGCGAACATCGTCGCGAAGCG
Organism: uncultured Solirubrobacterales bacterium; assembly: GCA_963750695.1. Classification (GTDB taxonomy): domain Bacteria; phylum Actinomycetota; class Thermoleophilia; order Solirubrobacterales; family Solirubrobacteraceae; genus Palsa-465. Next base: position 455,021 of record CAVVSB010000009.1, on the reverse strand, counting down.
CAGGATGGGGGTGAGCGCGCCTGTGCCATCCCAGCCGTGGATCGGTCCGGCGGCGGCGACGCCGCGGCCGAGGTGGGCCTGGGAGGCGGCGAGGCCCTTCTGCAACACGTTCTCGTGAGCCGTCGCGTTCAAAGCAAATCCGAACTGCCCGAGGTTCGTCACGCGCACCGACGGCTTCAGCCCATCCGGCAGGAGCGAGAACGCCTGGCCCGTGGACGGGCTGTTCGGATCGATCAGCGCGCCCTCGGAGCCAGTCATGACGAACAGGCCGGCGAACGGCGAGGGGATGCTGCCGAACGTGAGCCAAGGCGAGGTCTTCGGCGCACGCAGCTCATTCAGCGCCGCTCGTGCCTGCGCCGCGGTCTCGGTCCGGAAGCTCGAGCCATCGATGAAGACCAACCCAGCGAGGTCACGAGCACCCGCGTGCCCGCCGAAGTTCCACGTCGCGTACGCGGCGACGACCGACCCGCCGAGCGAATGCCCGCCGAGCACGACCTTGCCGCCGAGCTTGCGCGCGGACGCGATCAACCGGTGAAGGTCCTGCACGGCGACGTTCATGCCCCAGCCCTTGGCGAAGCTGAACGCTGACGCTGCCGGGATGGCCATGTGCTTCGTGATCGAGGGGTTCGTGAGGTAGCCGAGGTAGTAGTCGAACAGGGCTGTTCCGCTCACCTTGCCCCGCTTGGCGAGGTTGAGCTCGGACTGGTCCTCGACGAGGTTCTCGCGTCGTTCGACCGACCAGACCTGCCAGCCGCGCGCCTTGGCGACGATCCACTTCGCGAGGGGCACGAAGTACGTGCTCCCAGCCGAGGTGCCCGGCTCGAGGACGAGCACGTTCTTCGCGTGCGGCGGACCGATCTTCAGCACCCCGACCTTGTTGTACTTCGCGGGCGTACCGGGCGCCGCAAAACCGTTCATCCACTGCACGCTCAGCGCGGACGCCGAGCCCGCCGCGACGCCGAACACCGCGCACGACAGAACGGCAATTCCGAGCAGTCTGATCCTCGTCACGTCCTCTCTCCTCCTTCAGAACCGATCCGGGAGGACACCATACCTCCGGTACGCTGACGCGGTGCGCGCACTCGTGGCCTCCGCGGGCGGACCCGGCGTTGAGATCGCCGAGGTTCCCGATCCCCAACCCGCGCCCGATGAGGCGCTCGTCAGCGTGCGGGCGATCAGCCTCAACCGCGGCGAGACGAAGCGGCTGGAACGCAGCGAGCCCGGCACGGTGTGGGGCTGGGATCTCGCCGGCGTCGTCGCCGAGCCCGCCGCCGACGGCACCGGTCCCGCAGCCGGCACACGGGTCGTGGGGATGCGGCTTCTCGGCGCGTGGGCCGAGCGTGCTGCCGTCAGAACCGAATGGCTCGGCGAATTGCCGGACGGTGTCTCTTTCGAGCAGGCGGCGACGCTCCCGGTCGCCGGGCTGACGGCCCTCCGAGCGCTTGAGCTAGGCGGATTCGTGCTCGGCAAGCGGGTGCTCGTCACTGGAGCGAGCGGTGGTGTCGGGCGGTTCGCGATCCAGCTCGCGAAGCTCGCCGGCGCGCACGTGACCGCGGTTGCGCGGCGTACGGACGGACTCGCGGAACTCGGCGCGGACGAGGTGCTGACCGAGCTTGACCCGGAGGGGCCCACGTTCGACGTGATCGCCGATGCCATCGGCGGCCCGGTGCTCGGACTTGCGCTCCAACGCGTCGCCCCCCGAGGGACGGTCGTCAGCTTCGCGGCGACTGTCCCCGAGCCCGTGTCATACCCGACCCGAGCGCTGTTCGGACGCGGGTTCGGCGCGACGGTCCACGGGCTCTACATCTTCGACGACGTCGAGCACACTCGACGGTGCGGCGCGGATCTGCGCCGGCTCGCCGAGCTCGTCGCGGCCGGCCGACTCGACCCGCAGATCGCCGTCACGGCGCCGTGGTCAGGCGCGGCCGCGGAGATGACCGCGCTGCTCGATCGCCGCGTCAACGGCAAAGTCGTCCTGACGCTCGACTGATCAGCGGCCGCGAAGGCGTAGTGATGTTGCGCCTTGATTAGGAGGAGTAGCCTCTCGCTCCGGGAAGCCCGATGCCGCGCTAGTTTTCGCGCGGGACCACAACGTCGCAGAGGAGGAATGCAGTTGAGGAGGCACAGCAGGTCGTTGTGCACGACCCTTCTTGCGCTCGCATCAGTAGTCGCGCTGAGCGCGTGCGGAGGCTCGTCGTCAAGCTCTTCGTCGTCGTCAGGAGGCGGCGGCGGTAGCAGCACCACCAGTGGTGGTTCGTCTGGGGGCACCATCACTGTCGTCTCGGGCACGGCCCCTGACTCTCTTGATCCTGGCTTCGGCTACACGACGCAGGCCGCCGAGGCAGACTGGCTCGCGTACACCGGTCTACTGACCTACGCGCACGCGAACGGTCAGGCCGGTGGCCAGGTCATTCCAGGTCTCGCCACCGCACTGCCGACCGTCAGCGATGGCGGCAAGACGTACACGCTGACCCTGCGCAAGGGCCTCGTGTTCTCGAACGGCAAGCCGGTCAAGGCGAGCGACTTCACGTATACGATCGAGCGCTCGCTGAAGCTCCCGTGGGGCGGCTCCGGCCAGTTCTACGGCGGCACGATCGTCGGCGCCAAGGAGTACGCCGCCGGCAAGGCCAAGACGATCTCCGGCATCACCACTGATGATGCGACCGGCAAGATCACGATCCATCTGCTCGCGCCCTACGGCGCGTTCGACAACGTTCTCGCCTTCCCGTCGTCGGGCCTCGTCCCGACCGGGACGCCGATGAAGAACCTGCCGAACAACCCGCCCCCGGGCGTCGGGCCGTACATGATCACGAACGTCGTGCCCAACGCTTCGTTCCAGGTCGTGAAGAACCCGCACTGGGCGTCCGAGGCGATCTCGGGGATCCCGAGCGGTTCCGCAAACATCAACGTCAAGATCTCGTCGAACGTGTCCTCGAACGCACTGTCAGTGCTTCAGAACAACGCCGACGTGTTCGACTGGGCGGACACGATCCCCGGCAGCCTGCTGCCGCAGATCAACTCGCAGGCCAAGGACCGGTACTCGAAGAAGGTCATGAATTCGACCTACTACATCTTCCTGAACACGCAGACAAAGCCGTTCTCGAGCCAGCTCGCTCGGGAGGCCGTCATCACCGGTCTTGACCAGAACGCGATGAGCCGTCTCGGCTCGGGCTCGCTGATCCCGGGCTGCTTCTTCCTGCCGCCGAACATGGTCGGGCACCCGACCGGGCAGTGCCCGTACGGCGACCCGAAGAACGGCGGCGACATCAACAAGGCCAAGCAGCTCGTCAAGCAGTCCGGAATGGCCGGCACGCCGGTCACCGTCTGGAGTGAGACCCGCTCGCCGCGCCAGCAGTGGATGACGTACTACACGCAGTTCCTGAACCAGATCGGCTTCAAGGCGACCCAGAAGGTCATCGCCGACGCGACGTACTTCACGACGATCGGCAACCTGAAGCTCAACCCGCAGACGGGCTTCGCCGACTGGAACCAGGACTTCCCGAACCCGATCGACTTCTACCTGCTCCTGCAGGGGTCAGCGATCCAGCCGACGAACAACCAGAACTTCGGCCAGGTCAAGGACGCGAAGATCGACAAGGAGTCGACGAAGCTCGGGGAGACCCCGACTGCGCAGCTCAACACGGTCGCCAGCCAATGGCAGGCGCTCGACACCTACGTCGCGCAGAAGGCATACGTCGCCACGTTCGGCTACCTCACGTTCCCCGCGTTTACCTCGAGTCGGATCGACTTGAACAAGGCCATCTTCCATGGCCTGTACGGGTGGGACTGGAGCAGCCTGACCACGAAGTGAGCTAGCGACTCGTAAGTAGGGGCTGGGACGGCTACGCTGTCCCAGCCCCACTTCGCTACTCATGGCGACTACCTCCGCTCCAGGCACAGAATTCTCGTCCGGCCTCGAGTCGGCCTTCGAGGTTGACGGCGAGCGGCTGCCCGAAGGGCTTGGCCCGTGGCGGCTCGCATGGCGTCGCTTGCGTCGCAACAAGGTGGCGCTGTTCTTCGGCGGCGTGTTCCTCGTGATCCTCGTGCTGTGCCTGCTCGCCCCGGTCTACTCGCACAGCATCGCGCACATCGGTCTCGCCGAGCAGAACATCGATAAGCCGATCAACATCGCAGGCAAGAAGACGTACGTCGTCGATCCGACCGGCATCCCGATCGGGCCGACCTGGCACAGCCAGTATCTTCTCGGCGCCGACTCAAACGGCCGTGACGTCGCCGTGCGCCTGCTCTACGGCGGTCGCAACTCGCTCGAGGTCGGCGCGATCGCGACCATCATCACGATGACCCTGGCGCTTATCCTCGGGGTCGTCGGCGGGTACTACCGCGGGATCGCGGACAGTGCGATCGGGGTCTTCCTCGACTCGATCTGGGCCTACCCCGCCGTGCTGCTCGGGATCGCGCTCGGGGCGACGCTCGCCGTCTCGGGCATCCACATCGGGTTCATCAGCATCAACGGCAACGCGCTGTACGTACCCGCCGTCGTCGTCGGGATCGTCTACATCCCGTATGTGGCGAAACCGGTGCGCGGGCAGGTGCTGACGCTGAGAGAACGGGAGTTCGTCGATGCGGCCCGCCAGCAAGGCCTCAGCCACACGCGGATCATGTTCACGGAGATCCTGCCGAATCTCGCCTCGACGATCGTCGTGTTCGTGCCGCTGATCCTGGCGAACGCGATCCTGCTCGAGGCCGCTTTGTCTTTCCTTGGCGCGGGTATCAAACCGCCGAACCCCTCGTGGGGGACGATGATCTCCGACGGCGTCAACACGATCCCGGCCGCGTTCCACAACGTGCTCGTGCCGGGCATCATGCTCGTGTTGACGGTCATGTCGATCAACATCTTTGGCGATGGTCTGCGCGACGCGCTCGACCCGCGCTCGAAGGTACGGATCGCCCACTGAGGGACTAACGCAGTGGCCAGGTTCATCGTCCGCCGACTGATCGCGATGATCCTCGTGATGTTCATCGTCTCGGTGCTGACGTTCGTGATGCTCGTGAAGATCCCCGGCGGTGACCCCGGTCAGCGCCTCGCCGGCCGCAGCGCCACCCAGGCAGAGATCCAGCAGATCGACGCCAAGTACGGCTTCGACAAGCCGATCTACGAGCAGTACGCCAACACGATGAAGAACATCTTCACCGGCGAGGCGTACTCGTACACGCAGGGCTTCAACGTGCTCGACGAGATCAAGCAGGGCCTGCCCGCGACGTTGTCGCTCGCCATCGGAGCGGGGATCTTCTGGCTGCTGGCGTCGATCGCCGTGGGCACCCTGGCAGCGGTCAAGGCGGGCAAATTCGTCGATCGGCTGCTCACCGTTCTGTCGATGGCCGGCGTGTCGTTCCCGCCGTTCTTCCTAGGCGCGGTGCTGCTCTATTTCCTTGGCTACAAGGCGAACATCTTCCCGCTCGGCGGCTACGTCAAGTTCACCGACGACCCGTGGCAGTGGTTCACGCACCTGATCCTGCCGTGGTTCACGCTCTCGGTGCTGTTCATCGGCTTCTACTCGCGAGTGCTCCGCTCGACGATTCTCGACACGATCAACGAGGACTACGTTCGCACCGCCCACGCAAAGGGCCTGTCCGATCGCCAGGTGCTTTTCCGGCACATCCTGCGCAACAGCCTGATCCCGATCATCTCGCTGTGGGGGCTCGACATGGCGCAGGTCATCGGCGGCGGCGCGATCCTCACCGAGACGGTGTTCAACCTGCACGGTGTCGGGCAGCTCGCCGCGGACTCGATCGGCAAGCTCGACATCGTTCCACTGCTCGCGATCGTGATGCTCACGGCGTTCTTCGTCGTGCTCCTCAACGCGGTGATTGACGTCCTCTACGCCTACCTGGACCCGCGGATCCGGCTCACGTGAGCGACGATCCTCAGCATCTGCTGAAGGTCGATGACCTTCGCGTGTCGTTTGCGACCGAGGGCGGCATCGTCCAAGCCGTCGACGGCGTCTCGTTCTCGATCAACCGCGGCGAGGTCGTGGCGATCGTCGGCGAGTCAGGCTCCGGCAAGTCGGTGACCGCGATGACGTTGATGGGATTGACCCGCGGCCCCAACGCCAAGATCGAGGGTCGGGCGATGTTGGGAGACGTTGAGTTGCTCGGCGCGTCCGCCGAGCAGCTGCAGAAGATCCGCGGCGGCTCGATTGCGATGGTGTTCCAGGACCCGATGAGCTCGCTCGACCCGGTCTACCGGATCGGGCATCAGATCGTGGAGCAGATCCGCGTCCACGACAAGAGTGCGACGAAGGCGCAGGCTCTCGACCGCGCGGTGGAACTGATGGAGCGCGTCGGCATCCCGCGCGCCCGTGAGCGGTTGCGCTCCTATCCGCACGAGTTCTCCGGCGGCATGCGCCAGCGTGTCATGATCGCGATGGCGCTCTCGTGCTCGCCGACGCTGCTGATCGCCGACGAGCCGACGACCGCGCTCGACGTGACGATCCAGGCGCAGATCCTGGAGGAGCTCCGCCAACTGCGCGCCGAGACCGAGGCCGGGATCATCCTCGTCACCCACGACCTCGGAGTCGTCGCCGACATTGCGGACCGGATCGTCGTCATGTACTCGGGCCGCGTCGTCGAGCAGGGCACGCTGGACGAGATCTTCTACGACCCCCAGCACCCGTACACGTGGGGGCTGCTCGGGTCGATCACGCGGATCGATCGCGACCGGTCGACGCGCCTTCCTGCGATTGCCGGGCTGCCGCCGTCGCTGCTCCGCCCGCCGCAGGGGTGCCATTTCCATCCCCGCTGCCCGCACCGGTTCGACAAGTGCAAGGACGTGCCAGAGCTGCTCGCTCGCGTGCCCAACAACCCGGAGCACCTCGATCGTTGCTGGCTCGACACGGAAGCGAAGCGCCGCCGGCGGGTCGTCGATGACCAGATCGGCCTGGCGGCGCCCGAGCCGGTGACCTCCTCGTGAGCGCCACCGGCGCCACGAACGCCGAGACGACGCCGGTGCAGAGCAACGGGGCGCTCCTCGACGTCGAGCACCTGCGGATCCTGTTCCCGATCAAGTCGGGGCTGATCGTCGACCGCACCGTCGGGCACGTTCACGCCGTTGATGATGTGTCGTTCGAGCTGCGCAAGGGTGAGACGCTCGGCATCGTCGGCGAGTCCGGCTGCGGCAAGACGACACTGATCCGCGCGCTCGTCCGCCTGATCGACGCGACGAGCGGCGCGATCCGGTTCCGGGGCCAGGACATCACGGGCGCGAATCGCAGCCAGCTCGAGCCGATCCGGCGTGAGATGCAGATGGTCTTCCAGGACCCTCAGGCGTCGCTCAACCCACGCAAGCGTGTTCTCCAGATCATCGCCACGCCGTTGAAGCTGCGCGGCGTCCCGGGCAACCAGATCGAAAACGAGACGCGCAGCCTGCTCGATCGCGTCGGCCTGCATCCCGAGCACATCAATCGCTTCCCGCATGAGTTCTCCGGCGGCCAGCGCCAGCGGATCGGGATCGCCCGGGCGCTCGCGATGAACCCGCAGCTGATCCTGCTCGATGAGCCGGTCTCGGCGCTGGACGTATCAATCCAGGCTCAGGTCATCAACCTGCTCGACGACCTCCAGGACGACCTCGACCTGTCCTACGTATTCGTCGCCCACGACCTCAGCGTCGTGCGTCACGTCTCGGACCGGATCGTCGTCATGTACCTCGGCAAGTTGATGGAGGTCTCGCCCGCAGAGGCGCTCTACGACAAGCCGATCCACCCGTACACGTCGGCGCTGCTCGGAGCGATCCCGATTCCCGATCCCCACGAGAACCGCGCGCGAGGCCGCCAGGTCATCACCGGCGAGCCGCCGAACCCGATCCGGCCGCCGTCGGGCTGCCGCTTCCACACGCGCTGCCCGCGGGCGACCGACATCTGCTCGCAGGTCGAGCCGCGGCTCACCGAGTACGGCGACGGGCACCTCGCGGCCTGCCATCACCCGCAGAACGTCACCGTCGAGGAGATCGCGGCGTCGACGCGTTCGGAGGCGAGCCCGCTCAGCTCCGGCGAGGAGGTGCCCGCGTCCGAGGAGGGTGCCGCCGCCCTGCAGACGCGCAACGAGGGTGACGACACCGCCGCGGCGCCGGCGGGGTAAGGCCCCGTAAGCCCAAACACGCAGCGTTCTCCCGATGTAAGGCACCGGGTCTCAGTTCATCCTGAGATCACGATGTTGGTGACCTCAAGGAGACGCTCCGATGAATTCGAATCTTGATTACGCGCTGGCGAGTGCCCGCTCCTCAGAGCTCGTGCGCCATGTCCACGAGGCGCAGCGGCCGAGCCACGACTCGCTGGCCGAGCGGATCCGCCGCCGCCGGGAGGCAGCCCGCCGCGCCCGGGCGCGCCGGTCGTCCCAGCCGCGCCTGCGCGCTGCGTAAGGCTCTCGACCGGCCAACGTAAGGTTGGTGCCCGCAGAAACTAAGGGGTGGCGTACGTCCGCTGCGTCCGGCGATACTTCGCTGATGCGCGCGCGGCTGACCAGCAGCCACCTTGTCGGACGGGTCGGAGAGCTGGCGGAACTTGAGCTGGCGTGGGCCGAGTCCGCCGACCGTCGCCCGAACGTCGTGCTGCTCGGCGGGGACTCAGGCGTCGGCAAGACGCGGCTGGTCAACGAATTTGAAGGCAGGCTGGCAGCGTCCGGCGAACCGTCGCTGATGCTCCGCGGCGAGGCGGTCGAGCAGGGCGATACCGAGCTGCCCTACGGCCCGCTGCTTGGGGCGCTCCGGCCGCTGGTCCGGGAACGTCATCCGTCGATCACGTCGCTGACGGCCGGGAGCCGTGCGCAGCTCGCGGCGCTCGTGCCCTCGCTCGACGACAGCGGTGGAACGCGCACGCCGGCCGGTGGCGACGGCGTCGGCCAGCTCCGGCTGTTCGAAGCGCTGCTCGAGTTGCTCGACTGTCTCAGCGACACGCAGCCGGTGGCGCTCGCGCTCGAGGATCTCCACTGGGCGGACCGCTCGACGCGCACGTTCGTGACGTTCCTCGCGCGGAGCCTGCGCCAGGAACGGCTGATGGTGCTGCTCACGTTCCGTACCGACGAGCTCCACCGCCGCCATCCCCTGCGTCCCCTGCTCGCCGAGCTCGAGCGCCTCGAGCGCGTGCGGCGGGTCGACCTGGCGCCGTTTGACCGGCGCGAGCTCACCGAGGCGCTCGCCGACATCCTCGGGGACGAGCCGAGCGTGGATCTGGTTGAGCGGTTGTTCTCCCGCAGCGAGGGTAATCCGCTCTACACCGAGGAACTGCTGGCGGCGGGGCTCGACGGACGCGGCAGCGCGCCTCAGAGCCTCCGTGACGCGTTCATGCTTCGGATCGAGGGGCTACCGGTCGACGCGCAGCTTGCGGCGCGGGCGATAGCGGTGGGTCGGCGGGTCGACGAGGCGACGATCGCGACCGTCACCGGCATCGACCATCTACGGCTGCACGATGCCCTTCGGCAGGCGGTGGCCGAGCAGGTGCTCGTCGCGGGCCCGGACGGTGCGCTCCTGTTCCGCCACGCACTGCTGCGCGAGGCCGTCTACGACGATCTGCTGCCGGGCGAGCGGGTCGAGTTGCACCTCGCGCTCGCACGGGCATTCGAGCAACGCGACACCGTCGACCTTGACGGCAGCGCCGATGCCGCGGGGGCGATCGCCGGCCACTATGCGGCGGCAGGCGATCAGCCGGCGGCGCTGCGGGCGTTCACCCGGGCGGCGAAAGCGGCTCGCAACGCGCTCGCCTACGGCGAGGCGGCCGACCTCGCCGAGCGTGCGCTCGAGCTGTGGCCCCGCGTGCCCGACGCCGAGCAGCTCGCCGGCATGGACCGCGCCGACCTCCTGACCCTGGCCGCGGCCGCGCAAACGCAGATCGGCGACTACAACCGGGCCATGGTGCTGCTCGAGTCGGCGCTCGCCGAGATCAACCTCGACACTGACCCGTATCGGTACTCGTGGGTGCTGGCACGACTCGCTCGGACGCTCTGGGCGCTCAACCGCGGGCTCGAGGGCGTCGCGACGGCCGAGCGGGCGCTCGCGATGTTGCCCGACTCTGCCGAGCCGAGTCACGAGCGCGCGATGCTGCTTGGCTGGCTCGCGCGGACGCGCGTGCTCCGCGGCCGCTTCCGGGATGCGATCCAGGCCGGTGAGAAAGCGCTTGAGGAGGCGATGGCGGCCGGTGACTCGGTGGCCGAGGGCGAGGTACTCAACACGCTCGGCATGGCTCAGATCGCGCTCGGCGAGGTCGACGAAGGGCTCGCGAGCCTGCGTCAGGCGATCGCGATCGCCGAGCGCAACGAGGACGCCGACGGGATCACGTACGCGTACGCCAACCTCGCCGACCTCCTCAGCCTGCGGGGTCGCGGGCAGGTCGCGCTCGAGGTCGCGCGCGAGGGGCTGGCGAAGACGCCGCGGCGGCTCAAGCGGGCCCACGAGTGGATGTCTCTGACACTGTCGGAGATCGCGTTTGAGCTCGGCGACTGGGAGACCGCGCGGTCGCATCTCGTCCCTTCCGACGGCCAGATCCTTGGGACCCAGCTGATCTTCTGTCTCCTGCGCGATGCTGACCTGGCGCTCGGGGTCGGCGACGAGGAACTGGCGGATCGTCGCCTGACCGCTGCCGAGCCACTCGTTGAAGTGAGCTCAGAACCCCAGTGGATCGGCGTGCTCGGCTCGATGATGGGCGAGCTGTGCCGCCGCCGGCGCGACCTCAAAGGTGCGCGGGCAGCCGTCGCCAGCGCCCTCGATCGCCTCGAGCTGTGCACCGATGACGTGATGCGGATCGCGCGCGTGACCGCGATCGGCCTGAAGATCGAGGCGGACGTCGCCCAACGGGCGCGCGACCTGCACGAGAAGGAGCAGGAGCGCGACGCGATTAACCGCGCGCGGATCCACATGGATCGCCTCGCCGCGGCCGCCGAGGCGGGCGGTCCGGTGGAGACCGGATGGCGAGACACTGGAGCCGCGGAGTTCGGCCGCGCGCGCGGGCGAAACGATCCGAAGCTGTGGCTGAAGGCGGCCGCGAGCTGGGAAGCGATCGGCCGCGCATACCCGATGGCGATGGCGCAGTGGCGCGCTGCCGAGGCGTTCGTCGAGGCCGGCGATCGCGAGGCGGCGGCCGACGAGGCGCGCGGCGCGCTCGAGACGGCCCGGACGCTCGGTTCGAAGTGGATGACCGAGGAGACGACGGCGCTTGCCGAACGGGCGCGGCTCGACCTCGGTTCCGCAAACGGCGCGGGGGCGGCCGGGGACGCGACGGGCGGCGCAGACGGCCGTCCGGCCGACGAGGATCCGTTCGGGCTCACCCCGCGCGAGCGCCAGGTGCTCGCGCTGATCGCCGAGGGTGCGACGAACCGGCAGATCGGGGCCGCGCTCTACATGGCCGAGAAGACCGCGAGCGTCCACGTCTCCCGGATCCTGTCGAAGCTCGGGGTGCGCAGCCGCACCCAGGCCGCCGCGGTCGCCCACCGCCAGCATCTCGCCTGACGGCGCAGACCCGGCGAGACGGCTCAGTGATCGCCGCCGGCGTGCGCGATCGCGCCGCGGGCTGCGGTGAGCAGGCGGGAGTCAAGCTCCTCGCGGGCGATCGGCTTGGTCAGGAAGTCGTCGGCGCCGGTTCCGCCGTCGCCACGGAGCAGTCCGAGGTCTCCGAGGGCGGTCAGCATCACGAAGTATGTGTGCGGTGCGTTCGGCTCCGCTCGGATCAGCCGGCACAACTCGTGTCCATCGATCTCCGGCAGACGGGCGTCGCACATGACAATGTCAGGCAGCTCCCGCCGGAACGTCTCGAGCGCCTCGTTGCCGGAGGCGACGGCGACGCATTCGTGGCCCGCGGACTCGACGGCGCGCCACAGCAGGAACCGCGAGGCCGCGTCATCGTCGGCGACGAGGACCCGCAGGCGTCGGGGCGCGGGCGCGACGCCCGGCGTCCGGATGCCGTCCGCCACTCGCTCGAACACCTCGTCGAAGATCCGGACGACGTCGGGATCGAACTGTCCTCCGGCCGCCTCGCGGAGCTGCTCGAGCGCCGCCTCGATCGACAGCGCCTCGCGGTAGGGCCGGGTGGACGTCATGTCCTGGAACGCCGTGCACACGAACACGATCCGTGATCCGCGCGGGATCTCCTCGCCGCTCAGCCCGTCCGGGTACCCGTCGCCATCCCAGCGCTCGTGGCTGGAGCGGACGAGGCGCCCGACCTCGGACATCGCGAAGTTGGCCGACAGCAGTCGCTCTCCGACGATCGTGTGCAGGCGGATGAAATGCCACTCGGCGGCGGACAGCTCGTGCTCACCGCGGAGGATCTCGCCCGGGAGCGCCATATTCCCGATGTCACGCAGGTGGGACGCGGCGGCGAGATCGTCGAGCCGGTCCGCGGGCAGCCTCATCCGCCTCCCGACCTCGATCGCGAGCTCGGCGACGTCGAACTGTGAGGACTGGAAATGACCGGTCTCGATGGCGTCCTCCGGCGGTGTGATCTCCGGATCACGCCGGCCCGCCGTGCGTTGGCTCTGCGCCCGGTGGTCGGCGAGCTTGAGCGCCTCGCTGACGGTCCGGGTCTGCCCGGGCAGCACGACCTCGCCGATCCGCGAGCGGATGACGAACCCCTCGCCGGTCTCGAGCAGCGCGTCGGCGACGGCCGCACGGACATCGAGGGTGTCGGCGTCGGTCCCCTCGGCGAGGAGAGCAAACTCACCGCCCCGCATCCGGTAGACCCGCCCGGACCCGTTGGCGGCGACGCGCAGCTTGTCGGCCAGCCACACGAGCATCGTGTCGCCGCACGCCCGGCCGTAGGCCTCGTTGTACCCCTTGAAGCCGTCGAGCAGGTGCAGAGAGAAGACGGCGTCGGCCCCCTGTGCGAGGGCGTCGGCGAGATCAACGGTGACCTGGTCGGCGTTGGGGAGACCCGTCAGCGGATCGATGAGCGACCTTTGCTCGGTGGCGGCGAGGGCCTTGGAGACGCCGACGATCCCGACACCGGCGAGCACGAACAGAATCCCGAGGACCGAACCGCCGAGGAGCGCGACGACCCAGGCGCCCATGCTGTCGAACACCGCGAGCGCGGTCGACATGATCGCGATGAGCAGCACACCGAGCCCCAGTGAGGCCGTGCCAAAGGTCCGCTCGGAGTCCCGCATACGTTCTCAGTCGGCGGAAACCCCCCAGTCCATGAGCGGGGTTATCCCGCGGCGACCGTGCGTAGTTTGTACGGATGGCGGTAGATTGGCCGTCGTGTTAAGAGCCCATTTGATGCTGCGATGACCGACAACCTGAAGCTCCTCGTCTCCTCACCGCCCGCGGACTCGCCCGCCCGCACCCGGCCGGCGGACCGCGCTCCGTTGCGGGTCGGCGCCGTGCAGCATCGCTGGCATCCCGATCCAGACGAGCACGAGGCGGCGCTCGCCGCCGGAGTCCGGCTCGCGGCCGAGCAGGGAGCCCTGATCGTCTGCCTGCAGGAGCTGACACTGTCGCCGTACTTCGCGGTCACGCCCGAGGGCCCAGGCGCCGTCACCGGCGCGCACCCCGAGGACTTGCAGACCGGGCCGACGTTTGCGTTCGCGTCACGGCTGGCGACCGAAACCGGCGTGCACGTGCACACCTCGCTGTATGAGCGCGACGAGGAGGGGGACGACGGGCTCGGCTACAACACGGCGGTTGTCGTCGGTCCAGATGGACGGCTCGTGTCGCGCACGCGCAAGCTCCACATTCCCGTCACCGCCGGCTACCACGAGGACCGCTACTTCCGTCCGGGTCCAGCCGACGCCGACCCGTTTCCGCTGACCGAGTTGCGGACCGGCGAGGGGACCGTTCTGTGTGGTTGTCCCACGTGCTGGGACCAGTGGTTCCCGGAAGTCGCGCGCGCGTACTCGCTCGCCGGCGCCGAGGTCATCGTCTACCCGACCGCCATCGGATCGGAGCCCGACCATCCCGGCTTCAACACCGAACCTCTCTGGCAGTCGGTGATCGTCGGCAACGGGATCGCCAACGGGACGTTCATGGTTGCGGTCAATCGCATCGGCGTCGAGGGCCCGCTCACGTTCTACGGCTCGAGCTTCATCTCCGACCCGTACGGGCGGATCATCGTCCAGGCGCCTCGAGACGAGCCCGCCGTGCTCGTAGCCGACCTCGACCTTGACCAGCGACGCGACTGGCTCGAGTTGTTCCCGTTCCTGACGACGCGACGACCCGACGCGTACGCGCGCCTGACGCATCCGCACACCGTCTACGTGGATTAGACCTGCTCCGCCTCATCGCCGCGCGCTCGACGTTCGAGATCAGTGCCTCGGCCGGCGCGAGCGCGTTCCCCCACGATGCGCAGTCGCATCACGACCTGTTCGCACACGCCGACGAGGCGATGTTCGTCGCCAAGCGGCGGGGTGGCGACCAGCTCGTCGTCGAGACCGGGGAGGTGCGCCGACTCGCCGGGTTCGTGCTGTCACTCGATGACTTCGGCACCGGTACAGCTCGCTCGCCCGCTTGCGGGAGATGCCATTCTCGCTGCTCATGAGCGATCGCAGCTTCCTCGCCGGGATTCCCGGCGATCCAGTCGGTGAGGAACTGCTGCGGGGCATCATCACGCTCGGGACGACGCTCGGACTCGAGGTCATCATCGAGGGCGTGGAGACGGCCGAGCAGGAGCGACGGTTGCTCCGACTCGGAGCCCGCCTGGCGCAGGGCTATCACCTCGGGCCCCCGGCGCCGGCGGTCGAGATCGAGGACCGCTGGAGTCCGGGTCCGCGTCCGGTCAGTCTGGTCGGCGCACGAAACCGGTCGTCGTCGGCAGCGCGTAGAACACCCCGACCGCAGCGGTGATCCCGAGCGTCACGTACGGCGAGACGAACGCCAGCGCCGTGGCGAGCACGTAGGGCAGCACGCCGAGGATGTTGCGCCGGAGCAGTTCCTCGCGGCGTTCGACGGTGAGCTCCGGTTGAAGGAGGTAGGCCTTCGAGATGAGGATGTGGCGGTTGAACACGACGAACACCACCCCCATCACGAGCAGCGCCGCGCCATACACCGCGCCGGCGAGATGTTCTCCCTTGGCCTCCCGCAGGTACGTGGCGAACAGCGACGTCGCGAACGGGAGCACGCACACGCTCATCAGCAGCAATAGGTTGAGGACGAGGATCACGTGGTCGGGCTCGCGCAGCCGCGCGACCGCCGCGTGGTGGTTGACCCAGATGACGCCGATCGTGAGGAACGAGATCGCGTAGGCCGCGTAGCTCGGCCACATGTGGACGAGTTGCCGGCCGAGATCACCGGTCCCGGGCTCGGGGACGCGCAGGTCGAGAACGAGCAGCGTGATCGCGACGGCGAGCACGCCGTCCGAGAACGCCTCGAGCCGGCCCTTGCTCATCCGTCGCCCGCCTCGCAGACCCCGATCGACACGACGTGACCGTACCAGCGCCCGCAGCGCTGCAGGGCGGCCGGGCCGCCTAGTACGTTGCGCACGTGCAGCGCGTGCGTCGCGTGATGGGAAGGATCCGACAGCTGCTCGCGCATCCGCGCGCGCCGCTCGTCGCCCTGCTCGTCATCCTGCTCCTGTCGTTCCTCGCCCGCGTGCTCTTCATCGGCCGGCCGTGCAGCTCGCCGTGCCGCAAGGGGACGGATCACGCGTTGATCTTCGACGAGGCCTACTACGTCAACGCGGCGCGCGTGATCGCCGGCATCCACCCCGCGGCGGGCCAGACGTATGCCGATGCGCCGCTGCACAAGGATCCGAACGCGGAGCATCCGCAACTGGCCAAGCTCGTCATCGCGTGGGGGATCGAACTGTTCGGCGACAACCCGTGGGGGTGGCGCATCGGAAGTGTGCTGTTCGGGCTGATCGCGATCGTCGCGATGTACCTGCTCGTCCGGGCCGCGCGCGGCAGCCCTTGGCTGGCCGTCGGAGCGGCCGGAGTCATGGCGCTCGACAACCTGATGCTCGTCCACGGCCGGATCGCCACGCTCGACATCTATTCCGTCTCGTTGATGGTCCTGGCCGCCGCGGTGTACCTGCGCGGACGGCCGGTGATCGCCGGGATCGTCCTCGGGATCTCGGGATGCATGAAGTTACCGGGCCTCTTCCTGATCGCGGCGCTCGTCGTGTTCGAGCTCATTCGCGTCGCCTGGGCGTGGCGGAGCCCGGACGGACGCGGCGCCGCGATTCGCTCACGCGGGATCCCGCTGGCGCTCACGACGGTCACGACCGTCGTCACGCTCGTCATCGGCGTATGGGTGCTCGACCTCGCGGTCCCGGCGTACGACCCCGGAACCCACACGACCTACGCGGGCAGCCCGTTCACCCACATCGGACACATGCTCTCCTACGCCGAGCGGTTGAAGTCCGTGCCGGACGCGACGGGGATCAGTTCGACGCCGTGGCAGTGGCTCGTCAACGAGAAGCCGATCCCGTACTCGCGTGTCGCGGTCAACTCGGTGTCCGGCGGCAAGATCGTCGCCAGCCGGGCGGTCTTCGATGCCCGGGGCGAGATCAATCCGTTCATCATCTTCATCCTCTTCCCCGCTCTCTTCGCCGCGATTGCCGCCGCCTGGTACGAGCGCGACGAACTCGCCGCGATCGGAGTCGCCTGGTGCGTGGGGACGTTCGTGCCGCTCGCCGTGCAGTCGGTCATCCTCAGCCGCACCTCCTATCTCTACTACATGCTGATCGTCCTGCCCGGGATCTACCTGATTGCGGTGCGGATGTTCTCGCCGTCACGCATACCCCGGGCGGCGACGATCGGCTGGGTCGTCGCGCTCGTGTACAGCTTGATCGACCTGTATCCGGTCCGGAGCATCAACGGACACTGAGTCACACACGGCGTAACAGGTCCGTTACTCTCCATCGGTGGGCGTAACGGAGACCGTTTTCGAGACGATCGCGAGCGCGTTTGTCAACGGCTACAACGCGCGCGACCCAGAGGCCTGGGCGGCGATCTTTCACCCGGACTGCGAGTACTTCCCGACGGTGCTCGTCGGCTCCCGTACGGTCTACGCCGGACGCGATCAGATCCGCGAGTACATCCGAGAGCTTCAGGCGAATGATCGCGGTCAGACCGCGGCGTGGAAGGAGGTCAGACCGTGCTCGGACACGCAGTTCGTCATGTGCGGCGAGGTCCTCATGGACGGCGAGCTGATCTCCGAGGCGACGGTCATCTTCGAGCTCGAGGATCGGCTGATCATCCGCGGCAAGGCGTACCTGACCGACGACGGGACGCTCGAGCGGCTCGGACTGCTGCCCTCGGGGCTCAGTACCGACCAGTAGTCGCCGAGATGGTCGGCGCGAGCGCCGAACACCCGCTGGCCGCGAGCGCATCGATCACGTCCCGCTGGTGCGCCGCATCGCGACATACGCACACGATCGCACCGCCCGATCCCGCATAGTTTGCCCCCGCCCCGGCGGTCCGCGCGGTCTCGATCATCGCGACGTGACGAGGGTCAAGTTCGAGCATCCGCGCGCGTGCGTCGAAGCTGCCATTCGCGCACGCCGCCAGCGCGTCGCCGTCGCCGGCGAGGACGGCGTTGCGCGCTCGGTGCGCGAGGCGCCCGAGCTCGGCGAGCGCGTCGTGCACTCGGCGCTCGCCGCGCGCGTAGCGGTCGCGCAGCTTGCCATGGATGACGCCCGAGTCCTCGCCATGCGTCGGCAGCCAGGCGACGACGAGCGGTGGCAGGAGGGTCGGATCGAGCGGTTCGAATCGCTGCGGTGAACCGAAGTCCATGAACATGACGCCGCCATACGTCTGGGCGATGCGGTCCTGAAGTCCGGCGGCGATGCCGAGGTCCTCGGTCTCGACCTCAAGTGCGAGCCGGGCGAGTGCGTCCGGCGCGAGCGT
The DNA here is from genome assembly GCA_963750695.1 of uncultured Solirubrobacterales bacterium. Taxonomy (GTDB): domain Bacteria; phylum Actinomycetota; class Thermoleophilia; order Solirubrobacterales; family Solirubrobacteraceae; genus Palsa-465. Next base: position 437,243 of record CAVVSB010000009.1, on the reverse strand, counting down.
GATGTCGTGGCATGCGCACAGGGCGCGGAGCGCGGCGATGACGATCGCGCTCGAGCCGGCGAGACCGACCGACCGGGGGATGGTCGTGCCCCAGCTGATCTCGCTCGCCGACACGGGTGCGCCGGTCGCGCGGGCAAGCCGGGCGGCGGCGGCGCTCACGAGCTCCGCTGCGGGGGTCACCCGCGACGCTGTGCCGGGCGTGGCCCGCGCCCACGCCGCGCGGTCGTCGAACGCGACCGCGAGGACGGCGCCCCCGTAGCCATCAGACGGGTTTCCGGCGAGCGCAGCGCGCGCCGGGACGGTGGCGACGGCGCTGTCAGCCCCGCTCATCGAGCATCCGGGCCGCACGTGCTCGCAGTGGTCCACCGAACCGCGGGTCGCGCAGCGCGTACTCGAGGAACGTCGTGCAGTACCCCTCGATCGACCCGATGTCGTGACGGCGCTCTCCCGGGGCAAGCGGAACGGCGAGCACGCGCCCGCCGCGTCCGAGCGCGATCCGGAGCGCATCCGCCACCTGCACCTCGCCGCTCGCGTCGGGTGCGGTCTCCCGGAGTGCCGCGAACACGGCAGGTCCGAGGACGTATCGGCTCATCACCGCAAAGCGGCTGTCGGTGGCGTCGGCGGACGGCTTCTCCAGCAGGTCACTGACCTCGAACGGATCCGTGCCCGAAGGAGCGCTCGCCGGCACGGCGACTCCGTAGCGGGCGACCAGCTCATCGGTGACGGGTGCGACCGCGATCGCGGCGACGGCGCCGGTCTGGGCGAACGCGTCGATCAGGCGCGGCACGATCGCGCGGCGGACCGACGCGGGCGTCTCGACGATCGCGTCCCCGAGGGCGACGACGACGCCGTCACCGTCGACCGCGAGCCCCTCGCCGTAGCGCAGCGCATCACCGAGTCCGGCGGGGTGCGCCTGGCGGGTGTAGAGGATCTGCAGGCCGGTGCGGGGATCGATCAGGGGCCCGGTCTCGAGCTCCGGATCGGCGTCGAAGTGATCCTCGATCGCACGCTTGCGCCTCCCAGTGACGAACAGCACGCGCGCGACGCCGGCGCGGACGAGTTCCTCGACGACGTACTGGACGACCGGCTTGTCGACGATCGGCAGCATCTCCTTCGGCTGCGACCGGGTGGTCGGCAGAAGGCGGGTGCCGAGGCCGGCAACCGGTACGACCGCGTCGGTGACTGCCACGTGCCGATGAAAGTCTAGGCGACGTGGCGGGCGCCGCCGGCGTGACGCTCGTAAAGGGTCCGCCGGTAGCCGGCGGCGAGTCGCTCGAGCGAGGCCTCCCATGTGCGGCCGCCGACTCCGGCGAGCGCCGAGCGTCGCAGCCGCTCGGCGAGCAGCGGGGAGGAGGTCAGCGAGATGAGCTTGTCGGCCAGGGCATCGGCGTCGGGGGCGGCGAGCAGGCCCGTCGTACCGTGCTCGATCAGCGAGGCGGGTCCGCCGGCCTTGACCGCGACGACGGGGAGGCCGCTCGCCTGTGCCTCGAGGAGGACCTGGCCGAACGTGTCGGTCTCGCTGGCGAACAGGAAGGCGTCGGCGCTTGCGTAGGTGCGCGCGAGGTCGGTGCCGCCGAGCCATCCGAGGAACGTCGCGTGGTCGCCGAGGCGCTCGCGCAGGCCCTCCTCCTCCGGCCCACCGCCGGCGAGCACGAGGTGCAGGCGGGGGTCCCGCCAGCGCGCGGCGAGGAACGCGTCGACCAGGAGCTCGAGACCCTTCTCCTTCGTCAGCCGGCCGGCGTAGAGCACGTTGATCGAGTCGCCGGGAAGCAACCCCGGCGTCCGTAGCGCCGGGTCGAAGCGGTCGAGGTCGACCCCGCGGTCCCAGCGGCCGATACGGTTGGCGTCGATCCCGAGCGCGAGCAGTCGCGCGTCGCTCGCGGAACTCGGCGAGAGGACGGTCTCGCAGGCGCCGTAGAACGTGCCGAGCGCGATTGCAGCGAGCGCCTCGAGGTGCGCCAACCCGCTGCGCAGGCCGGCGTAAGCGGCGAGCTCGGTGTGGTAGCTGCCGAGCACCGGCAGCTCGAGCACGCGCGCGAGCAGCCACGCGCCGATGCCGGCCGGGCCGGGGGAGCAGAGGTGAACCACGTCGTAGCGACCCTCGGCGAGCACGTCGACGATCGCCGGCAGGCTCGGAATGCCGACCTTCAGTCCGGGGTAGAACGGGATGTCGACCTCGGCGACGGCGCTGAGCCGGCGATCGACGTCCGCGTCGGTCCCGATCACCTCGACGTCGAACCCGCGCACGCCGCGCTCGCGGATCTGCTCGATCGTGTGGGTGACACCGTGCATCCCGCCGAGACCGTCGGCGACGAGCGCGACCCGGGGACGGTCGCCGTCGCTGCGGGTCAGCTTCAGCTTTTCGCGCCCGAGGAACGCCGAGGCGGCCGCGTACGGGATCGCGGGGATGCAGGCGTCGAACAGCCCGAGTGCGGCGCCGTGCAGGTCCAGGGGATCCTCCGTGGCCGGGTCCGCCATCCGGACGACGTGGTCGACGACGCCGGCGAGGCGGCGCTCGTGGATCCGGCGCGCCCGGCGATAGAGGTCCGGGTGGCTGAGCTCGCCGTCCTGTAGCAGTGTCAGCAGGTTGCGCTCATCGACGCCGAGGTTCATCGCCTCGAGCCACGCGCGGAGCAGCGCCAGCGCGTCGTCAGGTCCGAGATCGGCGCCGACGCCACCACTGCGGACGTCGCCCTCACGCATGACGCGCTCGGTGATCTTCAGCACCGCGGCGGGATCGGGCCGGCCCGGGGTGGTGCCATCTCCGAGCGCACGGATCGCGAGCGACATCGCCGCGTGGGTCCACTTGGCGGCGCTGCCCTGGGCGCCGTGAGCCGACGCCCGGCCGGCGCGGATGTGGGCGAGAAACTCTTCGGGCGTCGACGCTCGCGGGGTTTCCGTGAAGGTGCGCCCGATGTCGACGCCGGCGTGATCGTCCGAGCCGCCGATCGCCGTGCCCCCGTGGGTCTCGATGTAGACGAACGCGGGGAGGTTCAGCTCCTTGGCCCGCGAGCCGTTGCGCGTCTCCCAGATCGGGAACAGCTGTGCCAGCCGGCGGCGGTGGCGCGCGCTGAGCGGCGCCTCGACCGCATAGAAGGGGTGCGCGAGCGCGGTCGTGATGTCGTGTGCGCGGAGGTAGTCGGCGCACGCCTCGACGTCGTCGTTGTGGGCCTGGAGCCACTCATGATCGTCCGGCGTGATCCCGTAGCAGAGGACGTGCACCGCCTGCGGCTCGCCCCTGAACCAGACCGTCAGCTCCTCGGAGATGAAGACGTCTGACAGGTGCGCGAGCGACAACGCTCCCGCGATCGTGTCGTGATCGGTGATCGTGACGAAGTCCATCCCGCGGCGCTTGGCCAGTTCGTAGACCTCCTCGGGCGTCGTGGCACATTCGGGCATGTGCAGGCTGCGCTGGATTCCGAGCTTGGAAAGCTCCGAGGCCGTCGAGTGGACGTGCAGATCGGCGCGAGTCGTGTCGTTCATAGTCTGGAGAATTGCCCTGCACATCGCGGCTTCCGTGAAGAAGGCGCTGCCGTCCTGTGACGATTCCGTGAACGCAGGGATGGGGTGACCCGCAGTCGGAGAAGCTGTCGTGGGTGCCGACGAGCGTCACGACGACTGCTGAGCTGTTGCTGCTCGAGCGCGGTGCGATCCGCGTCGAGGTGGTGCTGCGTCCGTTCTCCTTCACGATCCGCCGCCGCGGGCGCCGGCTGCTGCGCGCGGCGGGGGTCTGGGTCGCCGACGGGGTGGTGCACGACACGTTCGTGCAGTTCACCGAGGGGGTGATCGCTCACGAGGACCTGGCCGCGGTGGAGCGGGGACGGCGCGCGGAGGTGGTGGCGCGCGAGGGGGATGACGGCGTCGTGCTCGGACTGGTGACGGACGGTGGCCGGGCCGCGCGCCTGCGGATTGCCGTGCCGGCCGAGGACCGCGTGGGGCTGGCGCTCAGCGCCGACGGGCAGCCACTGCGGCTGGCGATCGACTGGGACCGGCGCTCGGAGGAGCGCTTCGTCGGCCTCGGGGCGCGTCATTGCACGCAGTTCGACCAGGCCGGTCGCGAGGTCCAGCTCGGCGCCGATCGCCGCTACACCGGGCCGGACTGTCCGCCGGACATGCTCGCGGCCGGCGGCATTCCCCAGGGCGACTGCGCGCCGATGCCGTGGCTGCTCTCGAGTCGCGGCTACGGGGCGTGGGTGAGGACACACGCAAACGGGACGCGGTTCGAGCTCGCGGGCGAGCGGGTGTCCGTGTCGACCCGGGCACTCGCCGGGCCGCTCGAGATCGAGCTGCTGTGCGCGGGGACGCCGGCGGCGCGCCTGCGGCAATTCTGCGCGCTCACCGGGTTCCCCGACGTGCTCCCGGAGTGGGGCTACGGCGTCTGGAAGAGCCGCGACGTCCACGAGCACCAAGATGACGTGCTCGACGATTTCCACGGGTTTCGACGCAACGACATTCCGCTCGACGCGATCGTGATCGATTCGCCGTGGGCGACGCAGTACAACACGTGGGAGTTCAACCCCCACCAGTTCCCCGATGCGCCCGGCATGGTCAGGATGATGCGAGCCGACGGGGTGCGGACGGTGCTGTGGTGCACGCCGTGGGTCAATCTCGACTCCCGCGACGGGCAGATCCCGCCGCAACCGGAATCCGAACGGCTGCACCGCGAGCCGGCACCGAACTACGCGCCGGCGGCGGCCGCCGGCCACTTCGTGCGCTCGGCCGACGGGGACCCGTTCGTGCGGCAGTGGTGGATGGGCACCGGCTCGCCGGTCGACTTCACGAGCGACGCGGCAGCGGCCTGGTGGGAGGACTCGGTCCGGCGCGTCCTCTCGCTCGGAGTCGAAGGGATCAAGGCCGACGACGGCGACGGCTACTACATCCCCGATGACGCGATGCTCGCCGACGGACGCTCGGGCGCCGAGGCGGCGTGGGCGCTCGGCGGGCTGCATCGGCTCGCGCTGCAACGTGTGCTCGACGACGTTCATCCGGCGCGCGGTGTCCTGTTCGGTCGCAGCGGGTGGACCGGGCAGCACGCGGTTGGCCTGACCTGGGGAGGCGATCAGGCGTCCGACTTCTGGTCGTTGCGGGTGCTCGTCGTCGCGACGCTGTCCGCCGCCGTCAGCGGTTTCTCGAACTGGTCGCACGATGTCGGCGGATACCTCGGGCACCGCCTCGTCGAGCGCTGTCCGCCCGAGTTGCTCGTGCGCTGGCTGCAGTTCGGCTGCTTCACGCCGCTCATGCAGGCGCACGCGCGGATGCCGCAGGAGCCGTGGAACTACGGCGACCGCGTCCTCGACCTGTACCGCGGATACGCGCTGTTGCACGAGATGCTGGTGCCGTACGTGCGGGCGGCGGCGGCGACTGCGGCCCGGTCGGGGCTCCCCATCATCCGGCCGCTGTGCCTCATCGACCCGGCTGACCCGCGCGGCTGGTCGATCACCGACTCGTACGGCTACGGGCCGGCGCTGTGGGTGGCACCGGTGCTCGATGACGGTGCCCGGGAAGGCGAGGTCGTGCTTCCGCGGGGGGACTGGATCGAGACGTGGTCGGGCGCGCACGTTCGTGGTGGTGCGTCGGATGGCGTCGTGGACGTGCCGCTCGAGCGCATCCCGGTGTGGGTCCGCGCCGGGTCGATCGTCGTGTCGTATCCGGCCGAGCACGTCGCGCGCGGGCTCGGCGACGTCCCGGAGGCCGAGCGGCCGCTGACCGCCACGTTGTGGGGGGTTCCGCGCCTCGGCCGCACTGCGGTCCGGCTCGCCGACGGAACGCGGATCGCATGGCGGGACGGCGAGTGGTCGGTCGCGTCGGGGGCGGCGCGCGATGTCAGCTTCCGAACCGTCTCGTGCTGACGCGGCCGTCTCGTGGGTAGGCCCGCCGCCGCGTCCAAGAGAGAGGTGGGAGATGCGCGCTCGGCTCGGGCAGCACGTCAGTTTCGCCAGCGCCTCCAATGCGCCACCGACGATCACGTTTGACCCGGTGACGACGACTCGGATCAAGCTCGACATGACGAGCCGCTCGCCCGGCGGCCCGACCACCGGCAACCTGATGATCGCCGAGTTGACGTTCCCGGGGTCCGGTTAGGCCGGGTCCGGGGCGGGCGCTCGGGATGTCTGCGGGGTCGCGTCCTCGGCGAGCCCGATCCGGTCGTGCAGGCGCCGCAGCGGCGCCGGCGCCCACCAGTTCCACTTCCCGAGGAGCTCCATCAGCGAGGGGACGAGCAGCGCGCGGACGATCGACGCGTCGATCAGCACCGCGAGCGCTGTGCCGATCCCGAGTTCCTTGATGAACACGAGCTTCGAGGTGGCGAAGGCGCCGATTGCCACCGCGAACAGCAGCGCCGCGGCGGTGACGATCCGGCCGGTGCGCTCAAGTCCGACGGCGACCGCCTCGGAGTCGGACGCACCACCGTCGCGCGCCTCCTTGATCCGTGAGAGCAGGAACACGCCGTAGTCGGTGGCCAGGCCGAACGCGACGGCGGCGAGGAAGATCGGCTGCGTCGCGTCGAGGGCGCCCTGGCTGGTGTAGCCGAGCAGCCCCTCGAGGTGGCCGTCCTGGAAGATGAGCACGAGGATCCCGAACACGGCGCTCAGGCTGAGGGCGTTCATGATCACCGCCTTGATCGGCAGCACGACCGACCCGGTGAACAGGAACAGCACGATCAGCGTCGCGGCCACGATCACGCCGAGGACGGCCGGGAGGTGCGACTGCAGGCTGTGCTCGAGGTCAACGTATGCGGCCGTCTGGCCGGCGACGCCGAGATAGTGCGGTCGGTGCAGGGCGCGGACGTCGTGGAGCAGCTGCTGGCTGGCGCTGCTGAGCGGCGGCTGGGCCGGCGCCACGCTGATGAGTGACGTTGTCGCGGAGCCCGGTTGGGCAGGGGACACGGCGGAGACGTTCGGGAGCTGGCGGAGCTCCGCACGAAGCGCGCGGATCTGCGGTGAGGCGGCGCGAGCGCCGACGACGACCTCGAGTGGCTCGGTCCGGTTCGGCGGGAAGTTCTGATTGAGCGCGTCGTCGACCTGCCGGGCGCTTGCGGTGTGCGGCAGCACGCTCGCGTTCACGGTGACGAACTGGATGCCGAGGAACGGGATCCCGAGCGCGATGAGGACGCCCGCACTGACCGCGGCGATCGGGCCGGGCCGGCGCATCACGAGCCGGGAGAGCCGATACCACGCCCCGCTCTGCTCCGGCCGAGCGTCACGGTCGGCGGCGCGCTGCAGCCGCCTCGGCGCGAGCGCATTGACCCGCGGGCCGAGCACCGCGAGCAGCGCCGGGAGGACGAGCAGCGCGAGCATCGCCGCGAGCAGAGCAACGAGCGCCCCGGCGATCCCCATCGAGTACAGGAACCGCTGCGGGAAGATCGCCAGCGACGCGATCGCAACTGCGACCGTGATCGAGCTGAACAAGATCGTGCGTCCGGAGGTCTGCATCGTGCGGCGGAGCGCGTGTCGTCCGAATCCTGATTTCGTGGCCTCCTCGCGATAGCGGGAGACCATGAACAGGCTGTAATCGATCGCCAGCCCGAGTCCGAGGCCGGTGACGAGGTTGAGCGCGAACACCGAGATGTCGACGAAGCCGGAGACGATTCGCAGCGCGAGGAACGTCGCGACGATGGCGAGGCCGCCGAGCAGTGGCGGCAGCAACGCGGCGACGAGCGAACGGAAGAACAGGAGCGAGAGCAGGAAGATGAACGGGAACGCGAGCAGTTCGGCGCGCGCAAGATCGTGGCCGACCTGGGTGTTTGCCTGCTCGTTGGCGATCGCGCCGCCGCCGAGCGTGACGTCCGGCTGGCCGGCGAACTGGCGCTGGAGGTGTTTGGCGACGTCGCCCAGTTGCGTATCGGAGAGCGGCTTGAAGTACGCGAGCACGTACGTCTGAGTGCGGTCTTTGGAGATCATTGCCGGGTTCGGCGTCGTGAGAATGCTCACGACTCTGGCGACCGCCGGATCTGCCCTCAGTTGGCGACTGACTTGGGCGATGCGCCCGCGCGCGGCAGGGCTCGTCACCGCCCCGCTGTGGGATGTGATCAGCGCGACGATGCCGGCGTCGAGCTGACGGCCGGCGGCGGCCTGGAACCGGTTCGTCGCCTGGACCGACTGGGTGGCGGGATCGTTGGCCCCGTACGGGCTGAGGTGCTTGGCCACCCCGGCGCCGAACACGCCGCAGATCGCGGCCCCGATCACGGCAATCATGAGCACTCGGCGTCGGTGTGCGTACAGGAAGTCAGCGATTCTCGTCAGCATTGATCTCTCCGTTGTGTTCCGGATCATCCACAAGCCGGCGCTCGGCCTGCTCGCACCAGGCGATGAAGTACTGGGTCAATCCGATCCCGAGCTCAAGCGTCAACCGCGGTCCAACAGGCCCCTGCGCCGCGTGCGACTCGATCGCCTTGAGCTGCGCGAGCTTCAGCTCGTGGCGCTCGCGCATCTGGCGGATGTTCTCGATGCGTCGTTCCGGCATCGAGTCCGAGAAGAAGAGCTTGAGCATCCCCTCGTCGCGCAGTTCGTAGAGCGGCATCTCGGTCGAGGACAGCCAGCGGTTCAGCGCCTGTCGTCCTGTTTCGGTGAGCTCGTACACCGTCCGCGGCCGGCTCCCGGTCGGCTCCTCGCGTCCTGTGATCAGTCCGGCTTCCTCGAGTCGCTTGAGCTCCGGGTAGATCTGCCCGTAGCTCGCGGCCCAGAAGTGACGCGTCGACTTATCGACGAACTGCTTGATGTCGTAGCCCGTGTTCACGCCGAACGCGAGCATCCCGAGGATGACGCGGCCGGTCGGGGTCGTCTCAGGTGGGCTCGACATGCCTCGGCAGGATATATCGGCGCGAGAGATCTGTCAATGAGGCGAGTTACCGTCCGTCAGCCGCTGGCCCTCCGGAGTCGGGCGGGCGCCTTGCCCTCCCACGCATCCTCGAGCAGCGTGCTCAGCAGCGCCTCGGACGCAGCCTCGGCGCTCAGCGTGACCCGGACCGCTGACAGCCGCTTGCCCCACCAGACCTCGGCACACACGTCCGGGTGCGCCTCGACCGCCGTGCGGATCCCGGGCTCGTCGAGCATCACGTTCAGGTGCTCGGGATCCCACAGGGTGGCGAAGATCCTGCCCGCGACCCGGAACGACGGCCGGCCGTGGTGGTCCTGCTCGACCGCCTCGGGGAGGGCGAGGGCGAGTTGGCGGGCGCGCTCAGTGTCGATCATCGACGGGTCGATTATCCTCGCCGACCGTGCACTTTTCCGAGCTGACCGCACCCGAGCAGCGGGTCCTCGGCTGCTTGATCGAGAAGCGCTGGACGACGCCGGAGCAATATCCGCTCTCGCTCAACGCACTGCGGCTGGCGTGCAACCAGTCGACGAACCGCGACCCCGTCACCAACTACGACGAGCACACCGTACGCGAGGCGGCCCAGCGGCTCTCCAAATACGGCCTCACCCGGCTGGCCAGCGGCCACTCGAGCCGCGCGATCAAGTTCCGTCATCTCGCCGAGGAGTCGCTCGGGCTCGGCCGGGAGGAGCTCGCGGTGCTCGCCGTCCTGCTCCTGCGCGGTCCGCAGACGCCGGGCGAGCTCAAGCAGCGCACCGAGCGGATGGCGCCGCTCGGGTCGCTCGACCACGTCGACGAGGTCCTCAACACGCTCATCGAGCGGGGTTACGCACGGCGGATCGGCCGGCGCCCTGGTCAGAAGGAGGACCGCTTCGAGCAGCTGCTCGGCGGAGGCGACGGGGGGATCGCGGTGACGGCGGCGTCCCCGTCGGTCGCAGCGCGCGAGCCGATGCCGTCGTACGAGCCGACGTCGGAGCCACCGCGGCCGGCGCCGGCGCCCGCTTCGTCCGCTCCGCTCGCTTCGTCCGCCCCGCTCGCTTCGTCCGCTCCGCTCGCTTCGTCCCCGGCCCAGGTGCCCGACGACGGGCTCGCCGAGCGCGTCACCGCTCTCGAGGCCGAGGTCGCCGCGCTCAGGCAGCAGCTCGACGAGCTCCTGTCCTAGAAGACGCCTGAAGAAGTGGGGTGTGGGATATGCCGGTCCGGTGCGGTGAGCTGGTGGTTTGTGGTTCGGATCGATGCTGGACGAGTTCGCGTCGGTCGGGGATCGTTGGCTCTCATGCGTGTTGGCCTGCCAGTCGGTGTCCGATGGGGTTGAGGTTGACCAAGGCAGCGGCCCACGCGGCCTGCAATCGCGCCTTGGCGCTGCCGATGTAGCGGCTCTTGCGCGCGCCGTAGCGGTGAGCGAGCAGTCCTAGCAGCCGCTCGATCCGTGGTCGGGTGCGACGCAGATGTTCGCTGTCGTCGGGGTCACGGAGCGCGGCTCGTCCGGCTTGCAGCAGGTGCTCGTGCTCCATGATCCTGATCTGACGGCGGGCTCGCCCAGGACAGCAGCGTTCCTTCAAAGGGCAGGCGCCGCACATCGCCACGGTGAAGCTCGCGCCGCGATATCCCTTCGGGGTGGTCCAGATCGGCACGACGTGGTCACCGGGACAGGTGACCGTCTCGGCGGTCAGGTCGATCGCGAAGTCCTGCTTGCCGAGCACGTCCTCTTCGACCTTGCCCTCCGGAACCGGGGCGAGCACCTCCACGTCACGTTCAGCCAACTCCGCCCGCACCGGCCCGTTGCCGTAGGCGGTGTCGCCCAGGATCCGCTCTGGCCGCTGTTCTGAGGGCTGGGCGTCGATCAGATGTTTGGCGTGCGGCCCGTCCTGCTCACCGGCCGAGCTCACGTGCACCGCGGTGATCAGCGGCTCTGAGCCGTTCGTGGCGGCGGCATGAAGCTTGTAGCCATCGAAGCGCTGCTGGCTGCTCTTGCGGCCGTGGCGCATCTCCGGGTCGACGGTCGAGATGATCCGGTCACTCCGGGTGCCGCGGTGCAGCCGTGGCACGCCGTCCTGATCGATGTCGAAGTCCTGGCCGATCAGATCCCGCAACAGCTTGTGCGCGGCCTGCACCGCCTCGTCGTCCAGCAGCCCCTCAGCCTGCTCGACCGCCTCCAGCGCCCGCTCGGCGTCCTGCGCCACCCGGGTCAGCATCCGCTCCCGCTCTGCCTTCTCCCGCCAACGACAATCCGGCTTCTCGCCCGGCGTCTCGTAGTCGAACTCAAGCCCGTCGTCCAGCTTCTCGCCCGCCTCCTCGTCCGCGGCCTTAACCGCGTCAAGCAGCTTGCGGACCGCGTGGCGCACAAGCCTGACGGTGTCCTGGGTCGCGGCCGCGCCGAGCATCGGCGTGGAATCGATGATCTGCTCCGCCGTCCCGTCCAACATCCCGAGCTCCCCAGCGAGCCGCAACGTGTTCTGAAGCGCCAACCCCTCCTTCTCGTGCAACAACAACCGGGCGCGGAACTTCGTCAACGACGTCGGATGCCACCCCTGATGATCGACCGGCAGACCCAGCGCGACCTTCCACCGCAGATCCCACGCCACGCACTCCATCGCCTGCTCATCACTCGCGCCGGTCCGGTGCTGCAACAACAACACCTTCGCCAGCAGCGACGGTGGGATCGACGGACGACCCAACCGCGACGAATAACACTCCGCGAAGTCCTCATCACGCACGATCCGATCACCGTGCTCGGCCAACAACGCAAAGAACGAGCCCTCCGGCAACGGCCTTGCCAGCACCGCCGCGTCGAACATCCCGACCTGAGCAGACTGAGTCGCGAGCATGCCCACAGGGTCTTAAACCCGCCGGACAGACCCGCGACTATTTCAGGGGTCTTCTAGTGTCGTGATTCGTAAATTCGGTGGCGAGGCTGCCACCGAACTAACGGTTCACGACACTACGTCGGAAGGGCGAGCCCGACCAGGTACGTCGCCCCGCCGACGATCACGCCGGCGAGCGTCATCTCGAGCCCGGCCGACCACCAGCTGCGCAGAGTGACGAGCGACTTCGCGGCCCCGACGAGGAAGTGCGCCACGAGCGACACGACCGCCGCAGCGATGATGGCGGCGCTTCCGGTCGTGATCATGAACGGGATGACCGGGACGATCGCCCCGAGGCCAGTCGAGACCCCGGCCGCGAGCGCGGCTTCGGCGGCGTTGCCGCCGTCACCCGGGGAGGCGCCGAACTCCTCGGTCGAAAGGGTCTGGAGCATCGCGTCCGGATGCTGCGACAGCCGCTCTGCGAGTTCATCGGCCGTCTTCTCGTCGATCCCCTTCAGCTGGTAGAAGAGCGAGAGTTCCTCCTTCTCCTCCTCGGGGTGCTCGGCGATCTCCTGGCGCTCGCGCTCGACGTTGGCGGAGGCGACCTCCATCTCCGAACGTTCCGCCAGGAAGGCGCCCGTGGCCATTGACAGCGCCGACGCGATCGCGCCCGCCAGCCCGGCGGTGAGAACGGCGCTAGACCCGTTCGTCGCGCCGGAGACGCCGGCGACGATCCCGAATACGGCCGCGAGTCCGTCGTTGGCGCCGTAGATCGCCCCGGAGATCCAGCCGCCGCCCGTCCGGTGCCAGCGCTCCCGGCCGAGGATCCGGTCAAGCCGCGCCTGGGCACCCGCGACGGCGAGCGGTGCTGATGGAGAGGGCTGCGGCGGTGCCCCGTTGCCGGAGGCATCGTCGCCACCTCCTCCAGAGCGAATGTCCTGCACCGCCAGCGAGTGCGAGCGCTCCTCTTTGCGGATCGCGCGGAGTAGCCGGTCGGTCTCCTCGTCGCCGGTCGAGCGCTTGTACAGGTCGTCGACCTCCTCGTCCTCGGCGGCCTCGCGCGAGGCGAGCAGCCGGTCGACGGGAGCGATCCGGGCCTGCAGCCGCAGCCAGACCGGCACGCGCACGGTCGCCGGGTCTGGGATCTCGATCCCAACCTCCTGCATGCGCTCCTCGAGCCGATGGCGGTGGCCCCCTTCGGCCTCCGCCATCCGCCGCAGGATGCCGGCCTCTCGGTCGGGCATCCGTTGGGCGATCAACTCGTACACGGCGCCGGCGAGAATCTCGCCCCGCCACGCCTTGAGCAGGCGCTCGCGAGCCTCAGGTGTCGTCGTGAACGGGCTTGCCACGATTCCGAGCCTACCCATCGGCTCGCTAGCCTGATCGACCGTGGGCGTTCCCAAGACGTTTCTCATCGGCGCGCTCGTCGCTGCGCTGGCCGTTGCCGGTTGCGGCAGTTCGGCGAGCACCAGCACGAGCACGAGCAGCACCGGGCGCAAGCTGACTCCGGGCGGCGGCAAGGGCGCCACCCATCCGCCCGTCGCGGGCCACTCGGTGCCGGCTCTGATCCCGCCGGCCGGTGCGCCGGTGCGCACGGTCCACGTTCCGGTCCTCACCTATCACCGGGTCGCGCCGCTGAGCGCCGTCGGGATCACCGACCTGAAGGTCGAGCCCTCGACATTCGTGACGACGCTCGCAGCGCTCAAAGCGGCCGGCTACCACACGATCCATCAGTCGCAGTTGTTCGATGCGATGTACAAGGGGGTGGCGCTCCCCTCCAAGCCGGTGATCATCTCGGTTGACGACGGCTATGTCGACGACGTCACGAAGATCCTGCCGGCGCTCGAGCGCTTCCACATGGTGGGCACGTTTTTCGTGATCACCGGGCGCATGACCGAACCAGGCTTCCTCACCGCCGCCCAGATCCGCCAGCTCGATCAGACGGGCATGGATGTCGGCGACCACACGGCACACCACGTCGACCTCCGGTTGCTCAGTACGAGCGAGCTCCGGATGGAGATCGCCGGGTCGCGCGCGGTCCTCGAGCGCGTCGTCGGCCACCCCGTGTACTTCTTCGCGTATCCGTTCGGGGCGTACAACGGGGCGGTGCTCGCCGAGCTCAAATCGGCGGGCTTCACGATGGCCTACACGACGGCCGGCGGCACGACCGAGTCGAGCGCGGATCCGCTGACGATGCCGCGCATCCACGTCGGGCGGGCCGAGACGCCGACCGGCGTGCTGTCGCTGCTCGGCGGCGCCTGAGCCGGATCAGCGCGTCAGGAACAGCTCGCGGGCGAGCGCTTGGAACTCCTCCGCGGCGGGCGGCTGACGACGGTCCTCCCGCCACGCGAGCGTGATGTCCCGCGTCAGTGCCGGCTTGGTCAGCCGTGCCACGGCGACGTCGGCGCCCGGCTCCTCGGCATCGGACCGGGGGAGGATGGCGACACCCATTCCGCGCTCGACGAGTCGCCGGATCCGCCGGCTCTCGTTTGACTCGAGCATCACCTGCGGGGTGAAGCCGGCCTGCTCGCCGGCGGCCATCAGCAGCTCGCGCAGCCGGGAGCCCTCGCGGAAGCTGATGAACTGCTCGTCGGCGAGCTCGCTCATCGTGAGGTCCGTACGGTCGGCAAGCCGATGACCACGCGGCAACACGACGACGAGCTCCTCCGAGACGAGCTGCTGGAGGCCGAGGCTGCGGCGCTCGATGCGGTCCGTGACCGACAGGAAGGCGAGGTCGAGCTCATCGACGCGCAGCAGGTCCGCGAGCTCCTCGCTCGAGTACTCGCGCACGGTGAGCTCCACCGCAGGGTGGCGGTCGTGGAACACGGCGAGCGCTCTGGAGATGTCGACCGGCCCCATCGTGTGCATGACGCCGAGAGTGACGCGCCCGCGTTGAACGCCACGGATCAGCTCGAGCTCGCTCCACGCGGCCTCGACTTCGGCGAGGACGCGGCGAGCGCGGGCGACGAGCATGTGACCGGCCTCGGTCATTGTCGCGCGCCGGGTGCTGCGATCCACGAGCTCGAGCCCGACTTCCTCCTCGAGCCGGCGGATCTGCTGCGACATCGCGGGCTGGGCGATGTGCTCACGCTCGGCGGCGCGGGTGAAGTTCTGCTCCTCGGCGAGCGCGATCAGGTAGCGAAGCTGACGGAGCTCCATAAGCAGAGCTTATAAATACGGAGGCGAACTCGTCTTGGACAACTAGAGCCGTTATGTCGATGATGCTCATGCAGCACCTCTCTCCTCCCTCGAGCGCGCCCCGCAGATCCGGCCTCATATCTCCGCCGGGTTCGGGGCGCTCTCACTTTAAGCGTCGGGGGGTCAGTGCCCGACGCTCGAGCCTCGGCGGGCGGCCGTCGCCATCGCCGCCACAATCGTCCGCCAGAACAGCGGCGGACCGTGTTGAGGGTCATCGACCCAGTCCGCAGCGGCAATGATGCGCTCCGCGCGCCGGTTTGCCCGTTAGAGGATCCCGATCTCGGAGTTGTCGCCGACGAGGAACCGGTAAGCGCGCGGCTGGCTGTGGTCGCGCCCGATGTGGACGTTGCGTCCGAGCAGCGAGGACTCCATCCGACCGTCGAGCCCGCGCACCGAGGAGCCGGCGAGGAGGATCGAGTGCTCGACCTCGGCGTTGTCGATCACGCAGCCATCGCCGATCGCCGTGTAGGGGCCGACGTAGCAGTCGGTCAGGCGAGCGTCCTTGCCGATCACGGCGGGGCCGCGGACGGCCGATCGCTCGAGCCGTGCGCCCGGCTCGATGATCACGCGGCCGTCGACGCGGGAGTCGATCAACTCACCGTGGACGGCGTGGTCGATCGTCTCGAGCACGAGCCGGTTGGCGGCGAGCATGTCGTCGAGCCGGCCGGTGTCCTTCCACCAGCCGCGGACGACGTGCGGCTCGACACGCTGGCCCTTGTCGACGAGATGCTGGATCGCGTCGGTGATCTCGAGCTCGCCTCGACCCGAGGGCCGGATGGCCCGGGCGGCGTCGTGGATCGTCGGCGTGAACATGTACACCCCGACGAGCGCGAGGTCGGTCCTCGGCTCCGGCGGCTTCTCGACGAGCCGCACCACGGTGCCGTCATCGAGCTCGGCGACGCCGTAGTTCTCCGGGTCGGGTACCGGGGTGAGCAGGATGAGGGCGTCCGGACCGCTCGTCCGAAACGCACTCACGAGGTCCTGGATGCCTCCCTGCAGGAGGTTGTCGCCGAGGTACATGACGAACGCCGAGTCGCCGAGGAACGGCTCGGCGGTCAGCACGGCGTGCGCGAGTCCGAGCGGCGCGTCCTGCTCGATATAGGTGATCCGCACGCCAAACTGGCTGCCGTCGCCGGCGGCCTCGCGGATCTCGCCGCCCGTCTCCGGAGCGATGATGATCCCAACCTCGGTGATCCCGGCCGCCGCCATCGCCTCGATGCCGTAGAACAGGACCGGCTTGTTCGCGACGGGCACGAGCTGCTTGGCGCTCGTGTGCGTGATTGGGCGCAGACGTGTCCCCTTCCCGCCGGAGAGGATCAGCCCTTTCAGGTCATGCATCGACGGCGGAGAGTAGCCGGGCGGCGGCTAGTACGTGCCGCCGAGCTTGGCGTGATCCCAGCTCGCGGTCCGCCGCGCGACGAACTGCAGGGCGACGCGCTTGGCCGCCTGGGCGCGGATCACGTCCATGAACTCCGGTCCGGCCTGGCCTGCGCCGTAGCGGGTGAACAGCTCGGCTCCGAACGTCGCCACGAACTCTGTCTCGCGATGAATCGTCGTCTCGGCCTCGATCATCACCCCTCGCAGCTCCTGGTACTCCTCGCCGGTCTCGACCTGGAGCGTCGCTCGCGGGTCGCGCTCGAGGTTGCGGACCTTCTGGGACTTGGCGTACGTCCACGCCCAGATCTCGCCGTCCCGGATGACGTACCAGAGCGGCATCAGGTGCGGCCACCCGCGCGGTCCGTTGGTGGCGCAGATGACGACGCGCTGCTCATCGAGGAACGCCGCAAGCTCCTCAGCTGTCAGGGCGATCTGGTCCCGGCGGCTCACGGGGCTCGTCAGCCGGCAGCGCCGACGCCCGCGGAGATCGCCTGCGCCTCGGTCCGGACGGCGTCGCGCGCGTCCTCGGGGTCGAGCACCACCGCGTCCCCGGCCTCCTTGAGCACCTCGCGGGTCAGCCAGTCGCTCCCCTTGTAGCCGAGCTCGACCACAATCGCCCCGTCGTCAAGCTCGGCGACGACCGTGCGCTCCTCCCGCGCCCAGCGGGCTCTGTCCGGCGATATCCATAGGCGGGCCCGCTTCGACGCGGGCACCTCGCCGGTCCGCGGCCAGCCGTCGACGTCCGCAGCGGGGTCGACATCGGGACGGGGCTCGAACGTTTCGTCGGTGACGTGGGCCGACTTGATGCGGTCGAGGCGGAAGTGCCGAACGTCGCCGCGGGAGGGATCGAAACACGCCAGGTACCAACCTTCACGGCCGTTGATGAGCGCGTACGGCTCGACCTCGCGAGTCGTGAACTCGTCCTCGTTCTCCTTGTAGTACTCGAACGACAGCAGCCGGCGCGCGGCGATGGCGCGGGACGCGGCGGCCGCGATCTCGGCGTCATCGCCACCCGGCGCGGCCACCTGGAGGCCCTCGTGGGCGGGGTCCTCGCCGAGCGCGGCGACGACCTTCTCCCGCACCGAGGCGAGCGAGCCCTCGGGGATGTGCTCGCCGATCAGGTCGATGGCGGCGACGAGCGCCTTCGCCTCGACCGGCAGTAGCCGGGCCGGCCGAGCAAACGAGTCACCGTACGGCTCCGGGTCGACCTCGATCGTGCCGTCGGGGAGGATCTCGGCGTAGAGGACGTACGTCCCGGCGCCGAAATTGACGACGTTGAGCACGGAGATGTCCTCGCGCAGTTCCTGCTCGGAGACGTTCAGCTCGGTGATCAGGAAGTCGGCGTCGAGCCGCTGGCGCGTGCGGCCGGCGTCGATCAGAATGCTCGCGAGCGTGACGAGCCGGGCGAACCGCTCGGGGCGGATTGCGGCGTCCGGCTGATGGCCATTGCCCTCGATCTCCGCGGCGTCGGCGGCCGCGGCCGCGTCGCTCGCCGGGCTCTCGGCCCGCTCCGCCGCAACCTCGGGATCGCCGGTGTGGCGCTCGATCAGCAGTCCGACGCGGTCGTGAAGTTCCTCGACGAGCTCGGAGGGGGCGAGGATCCGCGCGTGCTCGCCGAGCCCGAGCACCCAGGCGATCAGCTGGCGGGCGTTGGCGTACGGCGTGACGAACACCCGGTCGCCCTCGTCCTCGCCGGGGCGCATCTCGCCGTGGTGGCCGAAGTGGCGCTCGATCTGCCACGCGATCCGCGAGCTGATCCACACTTCGGCGGTCCCGACGGGCTCGCCGAACTGCCACTGAACGCGGTTTGCGTATGCCCGCGGGTCGAAGTCCGCGGGTCGCTGGAAGTCGTGCTCGGCCTTCGTGGCGTAGCCGATCTTGCCCCGGATCCGGGAGAGGCGGAAGACGCGGATCGCGCCCCGCTCGTGCGCGCGGCCGACGACGTAGAACTGGCCGCCCTGGTAGAGCAGCTGGTACGGATCGACCTTGCGGCTGCCGAGGTCGTCGCGTTCCATCGTGTAGTAGTCGAACACGATCGTCTTGCGCCGGAAGATCGCCGTCTCGATCTTGGCCAGGCGCTGGGAGACCTCGTGGCCGCCGGCGGCGCCGGTGATGCCGAGCGCGACGGTCCGCTGCTCCGGTGAGCTGAGCGGGCTCGGGCGCCCCCACGAGATCTGCTGGAGCGCGAGCCGGAGCGGCTCCGCGTACGCGAACTCGCCGTCGAGCAGTTGGAGCGCCGTGCGCAGCGCGGCGAGCTCGGCATCGCTGAACTCGATCGGCGAGAGATGGAAGTTCTCCGGGGGGAGCGAGTAGTTCTCCTGCTCGACGAGGCCGTCGGCCGGCTTCTCGACCGTGAGGACGATCCCGAGCGCTTCAAGTTCGGAGCGGTCCGCGTAGAACCGCCGGGCGAACGCGTCCTCGTTCATGACGCTGTAGCCCTCGACGTCCCGCCGGATCTCCGACGCCGTCACGGGCCGGCGCTCCGCCATCAGGTAGGAGATCAGCGACAGCTGCCGGATGAGCTTTTCGGTGTCCTTGGCCACGTGCCCAAGGGTAGTTTGCCGCCGCGCGGCGTTCACCGGACGTCACGAAGACGCCACGCAATTTGCGCAGATTTGGAGCAAGAGCGTGGTCCGCCGCAGCCTATGCGATCGGCTCAGGGCCGATCGGGCCCGCTCAGGCGGCCCGGCGCTCGGGGTCGACCGGGCGAGCCGTGGGCGCCGAACGGGCCGCGAAGTACGCCCCGCCGCCGATGCCCTTGTCGTATGCGGACCACTGCTCGCCCTCGAGCAGGGCTCGCTCCACGCGATCGAAGCTGCCGAGCCGGCCGCCGAGGTTGTCGATCATGTGCACGAGGGTCGCTTCCCGCGTGCACGGCACGACTGGACTGCCGTGCTCGAGCGAGCCGTGGTGGCTGAGGATGATGTGGAGCAGGGCGCGTTCGAGCTCGGGTGGGAACCCGTCGAGACACTCGATCAGCCGGCGCACGCGGTAGTAGCCGAGCGGGATCTCGCCGTACAGGCGGCCACCGTCGGACATCGCGATCGCGCCGTCGCAGGTCTCGTAGGCGTCGAGCTTGCCGATGTCGTGCAGGAGCGCGCCGGTCACCGCGACGTCACGATCGATCCCGGGGAAGGTCGCCGAGATCGCACCGACCGCCTGGGCGACGGTGAGCGAGTGTTCGAGCAGGCCGTGCGGATACGCCTGGTGGTAGTGCTTGGCCGCCGGCGCGTTGCGGAACAACGCCCACGTCGGCGTCCCCTCGCCGAAAACGAGTGCGAGAAGGCGCAGCAGATCGGCGTTCTGGACGGTCGCGATCAGCTCGCGTAGGTCCGCCTCCATCTGCTCGGGGGCACGGACCGGCCCGTCGGGTGCGTCAGTGCAGTCCATCTGCAAATTCCCGAGGTTTCACCGTGCCGCGAAGATAGCCCGGGGGGCGGACGGCAGCGGAGACGCGGCGGCGGGAGACGGGGGTAGAGTCCCCACCATGGATCGCACCGCGATCGTCACCGGAGGGACCGGCGGGCTCGGCACCGCGGTCGTCGAGCGCCTGCTCGCCGACGGCTGGCGCGTCGTCGTGCCGTGGGTCGTCGAGCGCGAGCTTGAGCGTCTCCCACCGCGGAACGGGCTCGAGCTCGTCGAGGCGGATCTGTTCGACGGGGACGCCGTCGCCGGGGTGGTGGCGGCCGCGAGCGGCGACGACGCCGCTCCTCTCCGCGGCCTCGTCAACCTCGTCGGCGGCTTCGCGATGGGCGCCAAGGTCCACGAGACCCCGATCGACGAGTTCGAGGCGCAGTTCCGACTCAACCTGCGACCGACCTATCTGATGACCCAGGCCGTCGTGCGGGAGATGCTCGGCCAAGGCGGCGGCGCGATCGTCTGCGTCGGCACGCGGGCCGCGCTCCAGCCGTTCCCCGGCGCGGCGGGTTACATCTCCTCCAAGGCGGCGGTGATCGCGTTCGCCCAGGCGGTCGCGGCGGAGTACAAGAACGACGGGATCCGCTGCAACGTCATCCTCCCGAGCGTGATCGACACGCCGGCGAACCGCGCATCGATGCCGAAGTCAGACCACGAGAAGTGGGTGACGCCGGCCGCGATCGCGGGCGTCATCGCGCACCTGCTCTCGTCCGATGCCGGTCCGACGAGTGGGGCGGCGATCCCGGTTTACGGGCGCGCCTGAGGACGTTCGGTCGAGCCGTCCCGCGGCTCGGCCCGTCGTTCCTCCACGGCGCACGCCTGCCACCGGCCGGGGGCGCCTCGGAGCACATGCTCTCCGCGTGAGCTGAGCGGTGTGCCGGAGCCGATCAGGACGTCGGCCACCGTGCCGGAGACGAGGATCTCGCCCGGCTCGGCGAGCGAGCAGAGCCGGGCCGCGACGTGCACGCCGACGCCGCCGACGTTCGCGCCCACCCGCTCGCACTCGGTGATGTGAATGCCGATCCGCAGCTCGAGACCGAGCCGCGCGACCCGCCGGCGGATCGCCCGCGCCGCTGCGACGGCGGCGGTGGCGGTCGGGAACTGGGCGAGGAACCCGTCGCCGGTCGTGTCGAGCTCGGTCGCGCCCTGGTAGCGCAGCTCGCGGCGGATCACGGCGTCATGGCGGGTCAACAGGTGGTCCCACTCGGCGTCGCCGAGCGTCGCCGCGGTCTGCGTCGACTTCGCGATGTCCGTGAACATCAGCGTCGCCATGATGCGCTCGGGACGGTGCACGGGCCGCGTCCCGGTGACCCACTCCTCGATCTCCTGCAGCGCGACGCTCGTGTCTCCGAAGTAGAGCGCGTGGTCGCGTCCCTCGAGCTCGATGAACCGGGCCTCGGGAATATTGCGCGAGAGCCACTCCCCCTGGGCGAAGGGGATCGCGGGGTCGCGTCGGCGGTGAAGCACGAGCGTTGGAACCCCCAGTGAGCGGGCCTCCGCACGGACGTCGGTCGCGCCGAGCGCCTGCGCGATCTTGACGGCAGCGGCTGGACTGCCGATCGTGCGTTCGGCTCGCGCGATCCAGTCCCGGATCGCCGGGTCGTCGGCGACGGACGGCTGATTGTGGTCAAGCGTTCCGCCGTTGCCCCAACCCGCCGCGAGCGCCGCCACCCAGGCGCCCGCCTCCGCGGTCGTGCGTCCCTCCGGGTAGTCGGGGGCCTGCATGACGCGAGCAGTCGCCGCGTACAGCACGAGCTGGGTGACCCGCTCGGGATGGCGGGCGGCGTAGGCGATCCCGATCGGTGAGGCCTGCGAATAGGCGGCGAGGGCGAAGCGCTCGGCACCGACCGCCTCGACCACGGCCTCGAGGTCCGACACCTGCTCGTCGAGCGTCGGGGGCGCATCCGGACGGTCGGAGGAACCGACCCCGCGCTGATCGAAGATGATCGAGCGCGTGAACGCGCCGATGCGCGTCCACCAGCGGGCGATCTGGGGAAGCTCCCAGCCGATCTCGACGGGGGTTCCGAACGGCAGCACGTGAACCATCTCGGCCGGTCCGTCGCCCAGCACCTGATAGGCGATGTGCACGTCGCCGGATCGCGCATAACCCCGGGTTGGCTCGATCGTCGTGTAGACCGGACTCGTCATGTCTCCAGGACGCCCTTCCTGCCTCGCGTTGCCCCGCGGCGCCCCCGCGACCGCCTGCGGAAATCCTACTCCGTTTAACGGTCCGGCGGGAAGGTTCGCCGTGTGGGCCGAGGGGTAACATCGGCGCTTATGGAACGTAAGTGGTGGACCCTGATTGTTGTCTGTGTCGGGACGTTCATGCTGCTGCTCGACATCACGATCGTGAACGTCGCGCTGCCGCGGATCGCCGCTGATCTCAAAGCGAGCTTCACCGACATCCAGTGGGTGATCGATGCGTACGCGCTGACGCTCGCGTCCGTGCTGCTCACGACCGGCACGCTCGCCGACCTGTTCGGCCGCCGGCGGCTGTTCGCCATCGGCCTGGGGCTGTTCGCGTTCACCTCGCTGCTGTGCGCTTTGTCGCCGAGCGCGACGTTCCTGATCCTCGCCCGCGCCGGCCAGGGCATCGGGGGCGCGATCATGTTCGCGACGTCGCTCGCCCTCCTCGCCCAGGAGTTTCACGGCCGCGAACGTGGCACCGCGTTCGGCGCCTGGGGCGCGACGATCGCCGCGTCGGCGGCCGTCGGCCCGCTGCTCGGCGGCGTGCTCACCGAGGCGTTCGGCTGGTCGTCGATCTTCTACATCAACGTTCCGATCGGAATCGCCGCGCTCGTGTTGACGCTCGCCAAGGTCTCGGAGTCCCGCGATCCCGAGGGACGGCGGGTCGACTGGATCGGCACGGTCACGTTCACCGGGGCGCTGTTCCTGATCGTGTTCGCGATCATCCGCGGTAACGCGGAGGGGTGGGGCAGCACCCTCATCGTCAGCATGTTCGCCGGCGGGATCGTGCTGCTCGCAGCGTTCCTCGTGTCGCAGTTCGTGCAGACGAACGCGATGTTCGACGTGTCCCTGTTCCGTAAGCCGACGTTCAGCGGTGCCTCGATCGCCGCGTTCAGCGTGTCCGCGGCGATGTTCTCGATGTTCCTCTACCTCGTGCTCTACCTGCAGACGATTCTCGGCTACTCGCCGCTGCAGACGGGGCTGCGCTTTCTGCCGTTCACCGTCGTCTCGTTCTTCGCGGCGGTCGCTGCCGGCAACCTGTCATCGAAGGTGCCGGCGCGGTTTCTGCTCGCGGGCGGGCTCGTGCTCACTGGTATCGGGCTGATGCTGATGCGCGGCCTCACCGTCTCCTCTGATTGGACCGCCCTGCTCGCTGGGTTCATCGTCGCCGGGGCCGGCGTCGGGGCGATCAACCCGGCGCTCGCATCGACCGCCATCGGCGTCGTACCACCACAGCGCAGCGGGATGGCGTCCGGAATCAACAGCACGTTTCGCCAGGTCGGCATCGCCACCGGGATCGCGGTGCTCGGAGCGATCTTCGAGAGCGGTCTCGCGAACAAGCTCGCGCCCGCACTCGCCGGGACACCCGCCGCCGGCCGTGCCACCGATATCTCTCACGCCGTCGCCGCCGGCGGCGCCAGTCAGGTGGTGGCGAGCGTGCCGCCGGGTCAGCGGGCCCATGCCGCGGACGCGATCCACAGCGCGTTCGCCGCGACCATGAACGACATCCTGCTCGTCAGCGTGATCGTCGCGTTCGTCGGTGCGATCCTGACGCTGCTCCTCGTCCGCCAGCGCGACTTCGTCACCTACGGCGCTCCTCAACCCGAAGCGGAGCCTACCCCCGCGGCCGCCGGTTAGGCTGCCTCGCGGGAACGATGATCCAGCCGCTCTTCGAGCATCGCCTCGACCTCGCGGGGTACGAGACCCGTGTGCTCGAACTCGAAGGCACCGGCCCGCCGGTCGTCATGTTCCACGGCTACGCCGACAGCGCCGACACGTGGCGCCATGCGCTGGCGCTGCTCGCGCGGCAGGGTCGCCGGGCGATCGCGGTCGACTTGCCGGGGTTTGGCACGGCCGATCCGCTGCTGCCCGATCCGATCCTGCCCCAACTCGACGCGTTCGCCTCCGCGGCCTTGCGCTACGCCGCCGGCCGGCCCGGCACGCCCGTCCTCGCTGTTGGCAACTCGCTCGGCGGATGCATATCGCTGCGGCTCGCCGAGCGACACGGCGGACGGCTCGACGGCGTCGTCGCCGTCGCCCCCGCCGGCCTGGAGATGTCGCGGCTGCTCGTCATCGTGCAGCGTGACCCCCTGCTGAAGTCACTGCTCGCCGTGCCCGCCCCGGTCCCGAGCCTCGTTCTGCGAGCGGCGGTCGCGCGGCTCTATCTCCAGCTTGCCTTTGCGACACCGCGGCGGGTCAAGCCGGAGGTCGTGGCGACGTTCACGTGGCACCACCGTCAGCGGGCGCAGGTCGCGAGCTACCTCGACATCGCCCGGCGGCTCATCCCGGAGCTCCGCTCGCCCTACGACCTCGAGCGGATCGATACCCGCGTACTGCTCGTATGGGGTGACCGAGACCGCCTCGTCTTTCACCGAGGGGCCGAGCGCGTGCTCGACGTCGTGCCGGACGCGCGGCTTGAGTTGCTGCCGGGGATCGGCCACTGCCCGCAGGTCGAGGCACCCGACCGCTTGACTGAGCTACTGCTCTCCTTCTCAGAGTCCGGGCGGATGGCGGACCGCGAACGAGCTCAGGTTTGACTCGTCGGCGGGTCGATTCGACCACCGGCTGCCGGTCTCGGCCAACGCGACGGTGTCGAACCGCAGCCCGGCGACGTACATGAACGTGTGCCCGTTGTTGGCGAACACCGTGATCCACCTACCGGGTCCGGGCTTGCCCCAGTTCGCCAGCTCGCCGGAGGTCATCGTCGTGTTGAGGATCCCGGCCGCGCCGAACACGAAGGAGATCGACCCGGAGCAGTCGTAGCCAGTGTCGATGTAGCGGGCGTGACCGCCGCCCCAGACGTAGGGCAGATGCGCGATCTCGTTGCCCGCTTGGATGATCGTCTGGACCTGAGGGGGCGCGCTGACCGGGCTGACCGCGAGACCCGCGGTCGTCAGGGCGGCGTGGTTCGCGCTGGCGTTGAGTCCGCTCGCGGCGAGCTCGCGCCGGATTTCGGCGTCGGAGACGGGTTGGGGGAGCGAGCCCGCGGGTCCACCAACGCTGACCCCCGCGGGCGTGCCGCTACCGCCGGCTGAGCCCTGCGACGACGACGCACCGCCGGCTCCGGCAACCGGCTCCACTGCCTGCGGATGGGCGTGCAGCGCCGGCGTGCTCGGCGGCGTGGCGTGCTGCTGCACGATGTTCGGCGTCGAGTGGTTGTTCTGCTGCCCGCACCCGGCGATCAGTCCCGCCGCGGCCGCGAGGGTCAGCATGGCCTGCATCCGCACCCTGAGCAGTATGGCGCGCCGCACCGTCCGGCACGCCACCTTCCTAATCGTCGAAGCGACCGCTGTAAAGGGCGAAGACGGCACCCTGAGGATCCTGCACGACGCCGATGCGGGCGGGGCCGATCTGCATCGGCTCCACGATCGTCGCGCCGCCGAACTCGCCGGCGCGGGCGATGCTCGCCTCGAGGTCCCTCGCGCCGAAGTACACGAGCCAGTACGGCGGTTCGCTCTCCATCCGCAGGCGCATGCCTCCGTTGCTGCGGCCGTCGGCGTTCTCGATCACGAGGTACGGCATGTCGCCTTCCATCGGTGTGAACGTCCAGCCGAACAGGTCACCGTAGAACGCCGATGATGCGTCCACGTCGGCGGTCGCGAGCTCGTTCCAGCACAGCGCGCCGTGATCGTTGACGAGCGACGCCCCGATGTTCGTCTTCGGCTCCCACACGAGCACGAATGCTCCCTGGGGATCCTGAAGCACACCCATGCGGCCCGCGTCCATGACGTCGAAAGCGGGCGCGTGGACCTCGGCGCCGAGGTGCCTCGCGCGGTCGAGCGCGCCGTCTGCGCTCTCGACCGTGATGTAGGAGTTCCAGACGGGAGGGGCGCCCGCGTCACGCTGCACGTCGGGCTGCGGTGAGATCGCGGCGACCGCCTTGCCGCCGATCGACATCATCGAATAGACGATCCCGTCGCCGACGGGTCGGTCGTCCGCCTCCCATCCGAACAGGCCGGAATAGAAGCTCTTCGCGGCCTCCTGGTCCGTTGTCGTCAGATCGGTCCAGGAGAACGTCCCGGGGGTGTATGTCGTTCGCTCAGCCATGGTCTCGACCCTACCACTGGCCCGGATGAGCGTTTCGGCCCGGGCGTTCTCGCTGTGGTCAGTGGGATTCGGTCGCGTACCGGGCGAGGCTTTCGAACTCGACGCTGGTGAACGCCTCGTCCCCCTCGACCCACGCGTCGTGGCCCGGCGCGAGCTCGTAAGCCTCGCCCGCGTTGATCTCCATCTCGGCGCCGTCGTCCATCCGCACGTGCAGCCGGCCGCCGAGGGCGTATCCGACGTGCGCGACCTCGCAGCTGTCGGTCCCGACGATGGGCTTGACCGAACTCGACCAGCGCCACCCCGGCTGCAGGTTGATTCGCCCGACCTTGTTGCCCGCGATCTCGACGAGATCGACGCGGCCGCTCTCGAACGAGCGCGACTCCTCTGGCTGATCGAAGTTCTTGCTTTGGTTTGGCATGCGCCCTCCTGCCTCGACGTGTATGGGAATCGCCGAAGTGTCGGCGCCCGCGGGGCTGCCGTCATCGCCCGATCGGGCCATCTTTGGCGGTCGCGCCGGTCTGGCCCGGGCTCAGGCCAGCAGTTCACGCTCGGCGGCGAGCGCCACCGCGGCGGCTCGCGAGGACACGCCGAGCTTGGCGAAGATGTTGGCCACGTGCCGGTGAACGGTGTGCTCGCTGATCACGAGACGCTTGGCGATCATCGGGTTCGAGAGCCCGTAGGCGATGAGCGTGAGGATCTCGAGCTCGCGGGAGGTGAGCCCGGACCGACTGGCGGCGGTGCTCTGGCCGCCCAGGCGCGTCACGAGCCTCGTCGCGTCGCCGGCCGCGCGCTGCGCGCCGAGCGCATCCAATGCTCGTGACCCCTCGAGCGCCCGCTCGAGCGCCGCGGCCGTGCGACCGCTTGCCGCCAGGGCCCCGGCGAGCGAAAGATGTGCCTGCGCCAGGTCAAATACGGCCGCGCCGCGACGGTAGGACTCGACCGCATCCTCGAACGCTCGGGCCGCCTCCTCGGCGTCACCCTCCGCCATCGACAGTTCGCCTGCCGCACGGCGCTCAGCCGCTCGAAGCGGATCGTTCGCGACTGCGGCCACGATCTCGCGCAACGCGTGATGCGCGGTCCGCGCCCGTGCGAGGTCGCCGAGCGCGAGACTGGTCCTGACGAGCAGCTCGTACCCGGCTGCGGCCTCGATCGGCGGCTCCGGTCCAAGCCGGCGCAGATATCGCTCGACGTGCCCCAGCGCGGCTGCACAGTCACCAAGATCGAGCGCGAGCTCCGCCCGGATGAGCGGCACCAACACATGGTCGGCCGCGCCGTCGAGCAGGCCGACCGCCTCGCCATCGCGTCCCTGCCGGTGGCGCAGTTGCGCGAGCCGCGCGCGTGCGAACTCGGCCAGCGGCGGGCGCACTCGCGACAGCTCGTCGGCCGCCCAGGCGAGTTCCGTCCCGGCGTCGTCCCAGGCACCCCGCGCGACCAGGATCGCGCCGTGATGCGCGCGGCACAGCGCCAGCAGCGGCCGCTGCCGGGTTCGCCGCGCGAAAGCGTCCAGCTGCTCACACCACTGACCCGCCCGATCGAAATCCCGCACCCGCTCGCAGGCGATGATCATGTTGCAGCAGCATGATCCGATCGCGATCGGGTCATGCAGCTCGCCGGACGTCGCCGCGGCCGTTCCCTCGTCGAGCAGGCGCGAGCCCACCTCGATGCGGCCAAGACTGACCAGCGCCAGCCCCTGCAGGGTCCGGCCCGTCATCTCGATATCGAGCGCGCCGTGCCGACGCGCATGCTCGACGGCCTCGCTGCTTAGCCGCAGGACCTCGCCGGCGTCGGTGTCCAGGTGAAACGACGCCTCGATCAGCGGCAGCCACGCCTGCTCGGCCGATGGCGACAGCTCGTCGGCAAGGCGGCGCGCCCGCTGCAGCCATCCGTTCGCCACCGCGTTCGCGCCTCGCATCGCGCCGTAGTCCCAAGCCAGGAAGCCGGCGACCCGAGCGGCCTCGGGATTCTGGTCGTGCTCGCGACGGATCACGAACGCCCGCTCGCGGGCGGCGATGGCGGCATCGACGTCGTCCTGCCACCAGGCAGCGACGGCCAACCCCTCAAGCGCGTCGGCGCTCTCGCCGAATTCGAGCGCCCGCTCGTAGCTCCGCCTCGCCTCGTTCCACGCCCCGGTCGCCAGCGCCTGACCCGCGGACGCCAACAGCTCGTCCCGAGCACCCTCTCTTTCCACCAGGTCCGCCATGGCCCCGCCCGGAGTCTCGCAGCTTCTTACACTCCGCGCCATGCCCGATTACACGATCAAGAACCTCAAGGAACTCGATGACATCGCCGCCGGCCGCGGCGGCAACGTCGAGGCGTACATTGCTCGCAGTCACATTGACTCCGAGCACCTCGGCATCTCCTACTTCCGCTACGGCCCCGGGTTCCGCTCCTCGCTCGGCCACCGTCACCGCGAGCAGGAGGAGGCCTACGTCGTCGTGTCCGGCTCAGGCCGGGTCCGGCTCGACGACGAGGTGCGCGACCTCCGACAGTGGGACGTCGTCCGGGTCGCCCCATCCGTGGTCCGTGCGTTTGAGGGCGGGCCGGCGGGAATCGAACTCGTCGCGATCGGGGCGGACCGGCCCGAGGGCGGCGACGGCGAGATGATCAAGGACTTCTGGCCGGCGGACTGAGACGCGCGCTCCGGGGCGCGCCAGGATTTCCACGGCGCATTTGGCGGATTCTGGGCGCACGCGCACGCATCGACCCGGTCTACGCCGTCCTGACCGGCAAAACGCATCAAATCCCGATCGCTGCTCGGATCGAGGCGGAAAATGCTCCGTGGAGCGGCATAACCCGCCCCGATCTCGCCGTGGCGCCGAGCCTGCGACCTTATGCCGATCCCGGTACCGAAGGAAGGTCCTGCCTGAGCGTGCTCGCGCTCAGAAGGACGTTGCGTCGACCGCGGCGCCCGCGCAGGCCCGAGCGCCTATGACCGGGCGATCGACGCCGGGTCGACGTTCGTCAGGCGGGTCATCGTCACGCTCGCCTCGAGGTCGGCGGTGGCGGCGCCGCGGTAGACGCCCTTGATCGGGGGGACGTCGGGATAGTGGCGGCCGTGCCCGATCTTGACGTGGCTTTCGCCGGCGAGACCGCGGTTCGTGGGGTCGGCGCCGACCCAGACGGGCTCGCCGCCGCCGGGAACGGGCAGAAGCGCCTCGAGCCAGGCGTGGGTGTCGACCTCGACGGACTCCTCGCCGTCGTCCGGCGGGGCGGCGAACAGGTAGCCCGACACGTAGCGGGCGGCGATCCCGAGGTGGCGGAGCAGGCACAGGCCGAGATGGACGAAGTCCTGGCAGACGCCGGCGCCGACGTCGAGGAGGTCGGACACCGTCGAGTCGACGTAGGTGGCGCCCTGCCGGTACTCGAAGCGGTCGGGGATCAGTTCGGAGACCAGCAGCAGCGCCCCGAGCGGCGTCGATGCGGCGCGGGCGGCGGCGAGCATCTCGTCGAGGACCGGGTTGCCCACGGCGTCGTCGGTCTGGAGCAGGAACTCGCCCCCCGCCTCGAGGTAGCCGGGGTCGCGGAGCGCCTCCCACGTCGCCTGGGGCGGCTCGGGCGCGGCCTTGATGCTCACCCGGGCGCGGACGTCGATCGCGAGTGCCGTGTGGGGCCGGGAGACCTCGAACTCGACGACCTCGGTCCCGAAGTAGTCCGCGTGGCGGTGCAGGCGCACCTCCGGGGTGAGGCGGACGCTGAACTCATCGCACCGCTGGCGGCCGTTCGTATGCGGCTTGACGCGGAGCGCGTTCAGGTTGTCGACGACCTCGGAGTCGTAGGCGTATTTCGTCAGGTAGCGGATCGCGTAGTTCATGACAGGCACGGTCATCATGCCGTGACCTAAAGATGGATCGCCGCGAGCGCGGCAATCGCAAAGTACCGCTCGTCGACGTCGCGATCGACGAGCTCGAGTTCATCCTGTACCCGCGCAAGCATCTCGTTGAACGTGGCCGCCGTGTCCGGGCTGCGCCGCTGCAGCTCGAGATCGGCGATGAGGCGCCCCAGCCGAAGGACCGGCGGCGAGGATCGCGGCTGGGCATCGGCCGCTGTGAGCGCGTCATGGAGCGCACTGATCGACGACGCGACCGAGCCCGGATAGCCGACCTCGTAGAGCAGGAATCGGGCGACGGAGCGGAGGCTCGGCGCGCGCCGCGCGGCCCGCCGGTAGGCCTGAAACCCGCCGACGGCCTGGAGCAGCGCGAGCGCCTCGCCCTCGTAGCCGGTGTCGCCGTCCTCCTCCACGAGCAGGTCCTCACCGAGCGCGACACGGAGCATGCGCAGCACCATGTCGGCCTCCTCGATCCGCCCGCCGGCCTCGAGGAAGGCGCGGCCCTCGTCGCGGAGCATCGTCCGGTCGACAAGTCCCCAGAACAGCGCACAGCGTTCCTTGACCTCCTGGTAGAGCGAATACGGGCCGGTGACGAGTGCCTGCTGGAGGTCGTAGCGGCTGAGCGACAGAAAGAACGAGTTGAGCGCCTCCCACATCTCGGTTGAGATGACGTCGCGCAGCCGGCCGCCGCGCTCACGGGCCCTGCTGATGCACGAGACGATCGAGGCCGGGCTCTCGGTTTCCAGGGTCAGCAGCCGCGCGACGTCGCCGCGGGCCAGCCCGGAGCCGACCTCGGACAGCGCCTCGTCGACCGCTGGGTCGGCGAGCCGGGAATCGGCCTCCTCCCCGTGGACCGGGGACTTGGCGCCGATGATCGCGATCACTCCCTCCCAGCTGAGCGCGACCGCGCGATCTCCGAGCGCGCCGGCCACGTCGGCGTGGAACGCGCCGTCGAGCATCCGCGCGGTGTGCTCGGCGCGCGTGAGGTCACGTCCGAGCCAGAACAGCTCCTGGGCGATCCGGGCGAGCATCACTGCTGCTGTTGCTGGGCCTGCTCGTGCCAGCCGCCGTAGCGGACGTCGGGGAGCCGCGGCGGCCGGTGCGTCGGCAGCGTGCCGGGCGCGAGATCGGCGGACGTCTCGTCATCGAGGACCCAGGTGTCCTTCGAACCACCGCCCTGCGAGGAGTTGACGATCATCGAGCCCTCCTGGAGCGCGACCCGGGTGAGGCCGCCGGGCACGATCCGAATCTCGTCTCCGAACACCGCGAACGGGCGCAGATCGACGTGGCGCGGCGCAAGGTGGCCGTCGCCCGTGTGGGTCGGAGCGGTCGAGAGGTGGACGAGTTCCTGGGCGATGAACCGGTCGGGGTCCTGCTCGATCAGGCGGGCCTGGGCCTCGCGCTCGGCGGCGCTCGCGTGGGGGCCGATGAACACCCCCTTGCCGCCCGACTCCGACGTCGGCTTGATGACGAGCTCGTCGAGGCGCCGCAGCACCTCACGACGGGTCGCGTCGTCGTGGAGCAGGTACGTGGGGACGTTCTCGAGGATCGGCTCCTCGCCGAGGTAGAAGCGGATCATCTCGGGCACGTAGTGATAGATCGCCTTGTCGTCGGCGACGCCGGTGCCGATTGCATTGGCGATCGCGACCGTGCCGGCCCGGTAGGCCCGGACGAGGCCGGGGACGCCGAGCAGCGAGTCGGCGCGGAACTCGAGCGGGTCGATGAACGCATCGTCGAGCCGGCGGTAGATCGTGTGGACCCGCTGCAGGCCCGCGGTCGTCCGCATGTAACAGACCGCGTCACGGACGACGAGGTCGGAGGCCTCGACGAGCTCGACGCCCATCTGCCGGGCGAGGAACGCATGCTCGAAGTAGGCCGAGTTCATCGATCCGGGTGTCCACACGACGACGTTCGCCCTCCCGTCGCCGGACGGCGCGACGGCTCGCAACGCGTCGAGCAGCAGCGACGGGTAATCGTCGACCGGGCGGACCCGGTGCCCCGCGAACAGCTCCGGCATCAGACGGGTCATCGCGACCCGGTTCTCGAGCACGTAGGAGATCCCGGACGGCGTGCGGACGTTGTCCTCGAGGACGCGCCAGTGCCCGGCCCCGTCCCGCACGAGGTCGCAGCCGGACACATGGCAATAGACGCCGCCGGGCGCGCGAACGCCGTGGACCGGGCGCGCAAAGCTCGGGCGGCTGACGATCAGCGACCACGGAACGATCCCTGCGCGCACGATCTCGTGGGCGTGGTAGACGTCGTCGACGAACGCGTTGAGCGCGCGGATCCGCTGGGCCAGACCACGTTTGATCGTCGTCCATTCGGCTGCCGTGAGGATCCGCGGAACGAGGTCGAGCGGCCATGCTCGGTCGCGACGCTCGCCGTCAGATCCGGCGATCTCGAACGTGATCCCCTGCTGCATGAAGATCGCGTCGCGCCGCCGTCCGGCGGCGTCGAGCGCGTCGGTGCCGAGCCGCTCGAGACTCGCCAGCAGTGACGCCGCGTGCGGCCACGCCGCTCCGTCGGAATCGAACACCTCGTCGCAGCAACCGGCCGGAATCGCGTAGCCGCTGGACAGCTCGAGGGTGGTCATCGGGCGGGTATACAAGTTGCCTCCGCGCCGTTCCATATCCATATGGACAACCGTACGGCGGCGTGCAAACGAACGTGTCGGTCTACAGTAGGCGGGCATGCGGGTCTTGATCACCGGAGCCGCCGGCATGCTCGGCCGCGACGTCACGGAGGCGGCGGTCGCCGCCGGTCACGACGTCGTCGCCCTCGGCCGGGCGGAGCTCGATGTCACCGATCGGAACGAGACACTCGCCGCCATCGCCGCCGCGGCGCCCCAGTGCGTCATCAACTGCGCGGCCTTCACCGACGTCGACGGCGCCGAGGAGCAACGCGACCTCGCCCACGCCGTCAACGGCGACGGCGCCGGGCATGTCGCGGCCGCCGCGGCCGCCGCCGGAGCGTGGCTCATTCACGTCTCGACCGACTACGTCTTCGACGGCCACAAGCGCACGCCGTACCTGGAGTCCGACCCGACCGCTCCGCCGTCCGAGTACGGCCGCTCGAAGCTGGCGGGCGAGCGGGCGGTCGCCCGCCACGCACCCGAGGCCCACACGACGGTGCGCAGCTCGTGGCTGTTCGGTGCCCACGGGAAGTCGTTCCCGGCGTCGATTCTGCGCCTCGCCGGCGAGCGCGATCAGCTCACGGTCGTCGACGATCAGATCGGCTGCCCGACGTTCACCGGCCACCTGGCGGCCGCGCTCGTCGACCTCGCCGGGCGCCGGCCGCTCGGCACGCTGCACGTCGCGGGGACGGGCGAATGCTCGTGGTTCGAGTTCGCCCTGGAGATCGTCGCCCGGTCCGGGCACGTGTGCGAGGTCGTCCGCGGGACGACCGCCGAGCTCGGCCGTCCCGCCCCGCGGCCGGCGTACAGCGTGCTGACCAGCGAGCGTGGCGATGAGGCACCGCGCCTGCCCGAGTGGCGCGACGGGCTTGACGCCTTCATGGACCTGGTGGTGGTCTCGTGAAGCTGCTCGTGTGCGGTGGCGCCGGGTTCATCGGCTCGACGTTCGTGCGTCTGCGCCTGCGCGACCACGGCGACGAGGTCACGGTGCTCGACAAGCTGACCTACGCCGGGCGCAAAGAGAACCTGCACGGCGTCATCGACGACGTCCGCTTCGTGCACGGCGCGATCGAGGACCCCGCGGCCGTGGCCGACGCGGTGAGCGACGTGGACGCAATCGTCAACTTCGCCGCCGAGACCCACGTCGACCGCTCGATCTCAGGTCCCGAGGCGTTCATCGTGACGAACATGCAGGGCACGCATGTCCTGCTCGAGGCGGCGCGGGAGCATGGCCTGCGGTATGTGCAGGTCTCGACCGACGAGGTGTACGGCTCGATCGAGGAAGGCTCGTTCACCGAGGAGTCGCCGCTGCAGCCGTCCTCCCCGTACAGCGCGACGAAGACCGGAGCCGATCTGCTCGTCGCGAGCTACTTTCACACGTACGGGCTCGAGAGCATGATCTGCCGTGGCTCCAACAACTACGGTCCGTATCAGTACCCGGAGAAGCTGATCCCGCTGATGATTCTGAACGCACTTGCGGGCGACCACCTTCCTGTCTACGGCGACGGGCGCAACGTCCGCAACTGGCT
Organism: uncultured Solirubrobacterales bacterium; assembly: GCA_963750695.1. Lineage (GTDB taxonomy): Bacteria > Actinomycetota > Thermoleophilia > Solirubrobacterales > Solirubrobacteraceae > Palsa-465. The sequence goes on along the minus strand of CAVVSB010000009.1, from coordinate 403,415 downwards.
GTTCGTCGAGGACTTCGGCCGCGGCATCGGGCACGTGCTCGCCCACGGCGCGCCGGGTGAGGCGTACAACTGCGGCGGGCCCGACGAGTGCCAGAACATCGAGGTCATCAAGCGGATCCTGGAACTGACGGGAGCCGACGAGTCGCTGATCGAGTACGTGACGGATCGGCCGGGGCACGACCGCCGCTATTCGCTGTCGTCGGGCAAGCTGCGAGCGCTCGGTTGGCAGGCGCAGGTGCGCTTCACCGACGGGATCGAACGGACCGTCGACTGGTATCGCGAGAACGAGTGGTGGTGGGAGGCGATTCGCTCGGGCGAGTACCGCGACTACTACGAGCGCCACTACGGTCGGGCGCTGAAGGGGTGACGGGCGTGGGGGCTGACGCACCGGCAGCACGCGGACGCCACGCGCCGCCGCCCGAGGTCCGTCTCCCGCTCCAGCGCGAGCGGCTGCTGCGCGCCGCGGCCGCCGAGTTCGCCGAGCGCGGCTACGCGAGCGCGAGCTCGGAGTCGATCAGCCGGCGCGCCGGCATGTCGAAGGCGACGTTCTACGAGCACTTTCAGAACAAGGAGGACTGCATCCTCTCCCTGTTCGACACGGGGGCGGCGGTGGTCGGCCAGGCGATGTCCGAGGCGGCCCGGCGCGCCGGACGCGCCGACGCGACGCAGCGGATGCGCGCGGGCACGCGCGCGTTTCTGACGACGCTCGCCGAGCACCCCGAGTACGCCCAGACGCTGCTCGTCGAAATCATCGCCGCCGGACCGCTCGCCGCCCAGCGGCGCGATCAGATCCTCCAGCAGTTCGCCGAATTGCTCGACCGCGAGAACGCGGCCGCCGCGTCCCGCGGCCTGATCGCCCGGTTCGCTTCGCCGCACGATGCGTTCGCCATCGTCGGCGCGGTCGCCGAGCTCATCTCGCGCCAGGTCCGGTTGGGCGTGCCCGCCGAGGTGGTCGAGCTCGCGCCGGTGATCGACCGGCTCCTCAGCGGCGTGCTCGCGTCCGCCGCCGAGACCTCGTGACCGCGCTCGACGCGCTCGAGCAGGAGATCATCACATGCCGCCGCTGCCCGCGGCTCGTGGCGTGGCGCGAGGAGGTGGCGCACGTCAGACGCGCCGCGTTCGCGGACGAGACGTACTGGGGTCGACCGGTCCCTGGCTTTGGGGATCCTCGCGCTCGGGTGTGCGTGCTCGGGCTCGCCCCGGCGGCCCACGGTGGCAACCGGACAGGCCGGATCTTCACGGGCGATCGGTCCGGTGACTGGCTGTTTGCCGCGCTGTGGCGGGCCGGCTTTGCCAACCAACCGACGTCCGTGTCGCGTGAGGACGGGCTGACGCTAACGGACTGCTTCATCACCGCGGCGGTCCGCTGCGCGCCTCCGGCGAACCGGCCGACGACGGGCGAGCGCGACAACTGCCTGCCGTACGTCGGGTCCGAGCTGGAACTGCTGACGCGCGTGCGCGCGATCGTGTGCCTCGGGGGTTTCGCCTGGGATGCCGCGCTCCGCGTGCTCGGGCCTCCGCCGCGCCCGCGACCGAAGTTCGCCCACGGTGCCGAGGTGACGATCGGGCGCTACACGCTCGTCGGCTGCTACCACGTCAGCCAGCAGAACACGTTCACCGGTCGGTTGAACGAGCCGATGCTCGACGCGATCTTCAAGCGTGTGAAGGAGGTGGTCGGCGATGAATGACCTGCCGCGACCGACGCTCACCGCGCTGCACCTCGGCGATCCGCCCGAGCGGTGGGAGGCGCTCGGTTTCAGCGTCGTCGACGGTGCGATCGAGCTGGCGGGGCTGCGGCTGATCCTGGGCGGGGCCGAGGCCGGCATCAGTCGCTGGTCGCTCGCCGGGATCGAGCCGGTCGACGAGATTGATGGGTTGCCGACGACCGTCGAGGGGCCGCGGCAGCCCATGAACCCGACACACCCGAACGACGCCACCGAGCTCGACCACGTCGTCATCACGACCCCCGACTTCGATCGGACCGCCGCGGCGCTCCATGCCCGCGGCATGCCGCTGCGCCGCATCCGCGACGCCGGCGGCTTCCGTCAGGGCTTCCGGCGCCTCGGCCCGGGGATCCTCGAACTCGTCGAGGCGCCTCAGATGCCAGCCGGCCCGGCGCGCTTCTGGGGGCTTGTCGTCGTCCTCCGTGACCTCGGCTGGGTCGCTAACCACCTTGATGCGGCCCAGGCGGGAGAGGTCAAACCGGCCGTCCAGCCAGGGCGCCAGATCGTCACCCTGAAGCGCGCCGCCGGGCTCGGCCAGCCGGTCGCGTTCATGACGCCCGAAGCTCGATGATTTCATGTCGAGAAGCTCTGACCGGCTCCGCTCACTAGGTGAAGGGCCACGGCAGGCGCGGCCCGCGACACCAGGAGACCAACATGCCGAAGTACCTGCTCCTCAAGCACTACCGGGGCGGCCCGGAGCCGCACCATCCGTTTCCCCCGATGGACCAATGGGCACCCGAGGACGTGGAGGCGCACATCGCGTTCCAACGTCAGATTGCAAAGCTCCTCGAGGAGAGCGGCGAGTACGTTGACGCGCAGGCGCTCACGCCAACGCGCACCTGGGTGCGTTACGGCGGTCCGGACGCCGCGCCGGTCACCACCGATGGCCCGCACCCCGAGACGAGCGACCTGATCGCAGGCTGGTTCATGATCGACGTCGAATCCCACGAGCGCGCGCTTGAGGTCGCGGCCCACGTGTCCTCCGAGCCCGGACCCCGCGGCGAGCCGCTCTATGAGTGGATCGACGTCCGCGAGGTCATGTCCGGGGCGCCGTCAGAGGATTGACTGCCGCATGGCCGGCGAGCCGGTGCAACGGCTGGACGAGAGCGCCCTGCGCGCTCTCGTCCCCCGGGTGCTCGCCGGGCTGGTCCGCCGCGGTGAGGACTTCGACGCCGCCGAGGACGCCCTGCAGGAGGCGCTGGTGGAGGCGCTGCGCGTGTGGCCCGAGCACCCGCCGCGCGACCCGCGCGCATGGCTGACGACGGTCGCGACCCGCCGGCTCGTCGACGCCCGCCGCAGCGAGGCCGCCCGTCACCGCCGGGAGGAGGCGACGCGCGCCGAGCCGCGGCCCGTCGTCACCGAGGACGGCGACGACACCCTCTTCCTGCTGTTCTGCTGCTGTCACCCGGACCTCGCGCCCACCTCCCAGGTCGCCCTGACCCTCCGAGCGGTCGGTGGCCTCAGCACCCGGGAGATCGCCGACGCCTTCTACGTGCCGGAGGCGACGATGGCGCAGCGGATCAGCCGGGCCAAGCGCGCGCTGGCCGGCCCGCCCGTCCGCCGCCTCGACCAGCCCGGGGACCTCGCGGTCGTGCTGCGCGTGCTCTACCTCATCTACACGGCCGGGCACATTGGCCCGCCCGCCCGCGTCGACCTCGCCGGCGAGGCGATGCGGCTCGCCCGCCAACTGACGCTCGCCACCGACGAACCGGAGGCGCGCGGACTGCTCGCGCTGATGCTCCTCAACCACGCCCGTCTCCGGGCCCGACTCGACCCAGAGGGTCGCATCGTCACGCTCGACCGGCAGGACCGCGGCCTGTGGGACACGCGCGAGATCGCCGAGGGCGTGCGCGTCCTGCAGTCGGCGCTCGCCGTGGAGCGCCCCGGCCGCTACCAGATCGAGGCCGCGATCGCCGCCCTGCACGACGATGCGGCGAGCGCCGAGGAGACCGACTGGCCGCAGATCCTCGCCTGGTACGACGACCTCGTCGCCCTCACCGATGACCCGGTGCATCAGGATCCCGCCGCGGTGCTCGGGCGCGCGGTCGCGGTCGGCCACGTGCTCGGCGCCGGCGCGGGGCTGCGCGAGACCGACCGGCTGCGCGAGGTGCTCGGCGATCGCCACCGGTGGCATGCGGTCCGCGGCCACCTGCATGAGCTCGACGGCGATCTGCCGGCCGCCGCCGAGGCGTACACGGACGCCGCCCGCCGGGCGACCGTCGTCGCCGAGCGCGACCACCTGGTCCGTCAGGCCGCCCGCGCGCGCGCCGGCTGAGCGACGCCGCGACGAGTCGGTGGGTACCCCGAATCGAGGGCCGAAATCGCCCTAAATAGGCGCTACGCTCGACCGAGTCCGTGTCTGCGCTCGATCATTTCAGTCCGACGACTCGCCGATGGTTCGCCGACGCGTTCGCGGCCCCGACGCCCGCCCAGGAGCAGGCGTGGCCCGCGATCGCCTCCGGCGAGCACGTGCTCATCAGCGCGCCGACCGGCTCAGGCAAGACGCTGGCCGCGTTCATGTACGGGATCGACCGCCTGGCGAGCGAGCCGCGCGAGCCAGACCAGAAGATCCGGCTTGTCTACGTCTCGCCGCTGAAGGCGCTCTCCTACGACATCGATCGCAACCTCCGCGTCCCGCTGCGGGGCATCAAAGCTGAGGTCTCCGTCGCGGTCCGGACCGGCGACACGCCGCAGAAGGAGCGCCAAGCGATGCTCCGCCAGCCGCCGGACATCCTCATCACGACGCCCGAGTCGTTGTACCTGATGTTGACGGGCCGCGCTCAGGAACTGTTCGCGGGGACGCAGTGGTGCATCGTCGACGAGATCCACGCGGTCGCCTCGACGAAGCGCGGCGCGCACCTCGCGCTGACGCTCGAGCGGCTGAGCGCGGCCGCCGGCGGCGACGTCCAGCGGATTGGTCTGAGCGCGACGCAGAACCCGCTCGAGGAGGTCGGACGCTTCATGGTCGGGCCGAAGCGCACGTGCCGGATCGTCGACACCGGCGTGCGCAAGGAGCTCGATCTCCAGATCCACGTCCCGGTCGAGTCAATGGTCGAGCCCGACGACGGGGTGGGCGGGACCCAACCCGACCTCGACCCGCTCGCCGGCGGGGAGGCGACTCGCCGCTCGATCTGGCCCGCGATCTACCCGGAGGTGCTGAAGCTGATCGAGGCGCACCGGTCGACGATCCTGTTCGTCAACAGTCGGCGTGCCGCCGAACGCCTCGCGCTCAGGCTGAACGACCTCGCCGAGAGAGAAATTGCGCGCGCACATCACGGCAGCCTCGCCCGCGAGGAGCGGCTCGTCGTCGAGGAGATGCTGAAGGCCGGCGAGCTGCCGTGCCTCGTCGCGACCTCGAGCCTCGAGCTCGGCATCGACATGGGTGCGGTCGACCTCGTCATCCAGGTCGAGTCGCCGAAGTCGGTCGCACGCGGACTGCAACGGATCGGGCGCGCCGGGCACTCGGTCGGCGACGTCAGCCGGGGCCGGATCTTCCCCAAGTTCCGCGCGGATCTGCTCGAGTGCGCTGTCGTCGCCAAGCGCATGCGCGACGGGGAGATCGAGACGACTGTCGTGCCACGGAACGCGCTCGACGTCCTCGCCCAGCAGATCGTCGCGATCGCCGCCGCCGCGCCCGAGGACCAGCCGGTCGCGATCGATGACCTGTACGAACTCGTCACCCGCACCTACAGCTACGCGGAGCTCAGCCGCAAGCAGCTCGAGAACGTGCTCGACATGCTCGACGGCCGCTACCCCTCCTCCGAGTTCTCCGAGCTGCGGCCGCGGATCATCTGGGACCGGATCACCGGCACGATCAAGGCCCGCCCGGGCGCGCGCCAGCTCGCGGTGACGAACGCCGGGACAATCCCCGACCGCGGTCTGTACTCCGTGACGCTGCCCGACGGCCGGCGCGTCGGCGAGCTCGACGAGGAGATGGTCTACGAGGCGCGACCCGGCCAGACGTTCCTGCTCGGCGCATCGACGTGGCGGATCGAGGAGATCGGCCGCGACCGGGTGATCGTCACCCCGGCGCCGGGCCTCCCCGGCGCGGTCCCGTTCTGGAAGGGCGACAGCGTCGGGCGCCCGCGTGAGCTCGGCGAGGCGATCGGCGCCTTCGCCCGCACCGCTGTGAGCGAGACGCCGGAGCAGCTCCAGGCCGAGTACGACCTCGACCCGCTCGCCGCCAAGAACCTCGTCGAGTTCCTCACCGAGCAACAGGAGGCGACGCGGGTCATCCCGTCCGACCAGGCGATCGTGATCGAGCGCTTCCGCGACGAGATCGGCGACTGGCGGCTGTGCATCCTCAGCCCGTTCGGCGGTCGCGTCCACGCCGCGTGGGGGCTCGCCCTGTCCGCCCGGATCCGTGACGAACTCGACCTCGAGGCCGACGCGATCTGGTCCGACGACGGGATCATCGTCCACCTGCCTGATGCTGAGGAGCCGCCCGGGGCCGACCTCGCGCTGCTCGAGCCCGACGAGCTCGAGGACCGGGTCGTCGCCGAGCTGTCCTCGAGCGCGCTGTTCGGTGCCCGCTTCCGGGAGAACGCCGGTCGTGCGCTGCTCATCCCCCGCGCGCGCCCCGGCAAGCGCACGCCGCTGTGGCAGCAGCGGCTGAAGTCACAGTCGCTGCTCGAGGTGGCGAAGAAGTACGGGGAGTTCCCGATCATCCTCGAGACGTACCGCGAGTGCCTGCGCGACGTGCTCGATGTGCCCGGTCTCACCGAGCTGTTGACCAAGCTCCATCGCCGGGAGATCACGATGGTCGAGGTCGAGACGCCGACCGCCTCGCCGTTCGCCTCGAGCCTGCTGTTCGACTACGTCGCGACCTACATGTACGAGGGTGATACACCGAACGCCGAGCGGCGCGCCGCCGCGCTCTCGCTCGACCGCGAGCTGCTCCGAGAGCTGCTCGGACAGGAGGAGCTCCGCGACCTCATCGACCCGGGCGCGCTCGCGGATGTCGAGGCCGATCTGCAGTTCCGCTCCGAGCACCGTCAGGCGACGAGCAGGGACACGCTCCACGACATCCTGCGCGCCGTCGGCGACCTCACGCTCGAGGAGGTGCGCGCGCGGGTTCTGCAGGGCCTCGACGCCGACCGCATGCTCGGAGATCTCGTCCGAGAGCGGCGCGCAATCAAGGTTCGCCGCGCCTCCCAGGAACGCTTCATCGACGCCGCCGACGCCGGCCTCTACCGCGACGCCCTCGGCGTCGCGCCCCCGAGCGGATTGCCGACCGCGTTTCTCGAGGACGTGCCGGACGCGCTCAGCCGGCTCGCACGCCGCTATGCGCAGACGCACGGGCCGTTCACGACGAACGAATTCCGGGTGCGCTATGGCGTCGACCCCACCGCCGCGCTCCAGCAGCTCGAGCACGCCGGCGACCTCGTGCGCGGCGAGCTGCGCCCCGGCGGCAGCGAGCGCGAATGGTGCCACCCGGAGGTCCTGCGGCGGTTGCGACGGGCATCGCTCGCCGTCCTGCGCAAGGAGATCGAGCCGGCCGACCAGCGCGCGCTTGCGCGGTTCCTGCCCACCTGGCAGGGCGTCGACCGTAGCCCCGCGTCGGGCGCCGGCATCGACCGGCTGCGCGAGAAGCTCGTCGCGCTGCAGGGGCTGGCGCTGCCGGCCGAGACGTGGGAACGCGACGTGCTGCCGCGTCGCGTCGGCGCGTACTCGCCGGCGTGGATGGACCAGCTGTGCGCCTCCGGAGAACTCGTGTGGATCGGGGCGGGCGCGCTCGGGCGGAACAGCGGGCGGGTCGCCCTCTATTTCCGTGAGGACCTTGAGGTCCTCGGTCCGCCGCCGTATAAGGGCGCCCCGCCCGAGTCCGACGCGCACGGGCTCGTCCGTGACCGGCTCGCGCGCGGCGCCTGCTTCTTCACTGATCTGCTCGTCGACGTCGACCTCGCACCCGAGGAGCTACAGGAGGCGCTGTGGGATCTCGTCTGGGCGGGCGAAGCTACGAACGACGCGTTCGCGCCGCTGCGGGCGCCGCGGCTGACGCTCGCCCGAGCGCAACGTGAACAGCGCACGCGCGCGGCAGGTCGCCGCGCCAGCCGATTCGCGGCCTCGCGCCGGCGAGGAATGGGCGCTTCCGCCCAGGTGCAGGGTCGCTGGTCATTGACGGCCCCGCTGTTCGGCGACACACGGATCGATCCGGTGGCGCGCCGGCGCGCGACCGGGGAGCTGCTGCTCGAGCGCTATGGGATCCTCACCCGCGAGCAGGTGCTCGCCGAAGGCGTCCCCGGCGGGTTTTCGGCGATCTACTCCGAGCTCTCGCAGCTCGAGACGCTCGGGACGGCGCGACGCGGCTATTTCGTCGAGGGGCTCGGCGGCGCGCAGTTTGCGCTCCCGGGTGCGGTCGAGCGGCTGCGGTCGATCAGCGATCGTGAGGATCCGCCACTCGTGCTCGCGGCTGTCGACCCGGCACAGCCGTACGGCGCCGCGCTCCCGTGGCCGGCCCGGGGCGAGGGCGAGGGCGGGCGCGAGCGCGAGGGACGCCGGCCGGCCCGGACCCCCGGTGCCTACGTCGTGCTCGCCGGCGGGGAGCCGATCGTCTATCTCGAGCGGGGCGGCAAGGCGCTCCAGACGCTCACCGCGGCGGACGACGAACGGCTCGAGCCGGCGCTGAGTGCGCTCGTCGAGTACGTCCACACCGGCGCGATCAAGCGGCTCGCACTCGAGAAGGTTGACGGCGAGTCGGCGATGGGATCGCGACTCGCCCCGCTACTCACTCGGCTCGGGTTCCAGGAAGGCCCGCGGCGGCTGACCCTGAGCGCCTAACGTACTGGTCGTGCCCGAGGGCGACACGATCGCGTGGCACGCGCACCGGATCCGGCCGGTGCTCGAGGGCCGCGTCCCCGACGAGATCCGCACCCCGCAGCCGCGCCACGGCCGCGATCGCTGGCCGGAGCGGCTCGGCGGTCGCACGGTGACGGGGATCGACACCCGCGGCAAGCACCTTCTCATTCGGTTCGGCCCGCTCGCCATCCAGGCTCGCCAAGACCGGGCCGACCGAATGTCATCCGGCTGCTTCGACGGAGGGCTGACGCTTCACTCCCACCTGCGGATGACCGGTTCGTGGGGGGTCTATCGGCCGGGTCGCCGTTGGGGGCGTTCGCCGCGGCGCGCGTGGCTCGTGCTGCGCGTCGGCGAGGTCGAGGTCGTGCAGTTCGACGGACCGGTGCTCGAGTTGATGACCGACGGGCGGACGCGGTTCGACCAGCGCTTGGCCGGGCTCGGGCCCGACGTGCTCGCTGACGCGTTCGACCGTGACCGCTTCGTGGCGCGGCTCCGTGGCGATGACCCGACGCGAGCGATCGGGGACGCGCTCCTCGACCAGCGAACGGTCGCGGGCATCGGGAACATGTGGAAGGCGGAGGGCTGCTGGGCGGCGCAGATCGATCCGTGGCGCGCTGTGCGGTCCGTGTCGGATGCAGAGGCGGTGGCGATCATCGAGGGGATGCGGCCGCGGATGCTGCTCTCGGCCACCGAGGGCCCGCGCTCGATCGTCACCGAGGTCTACGGCAAACGCGGCCAGCCCTGCCCGCGCTGCGGCACGCGGATCCGTGCGCGCGGGCAGGGGGATAACAACCGGAGCACGTACTGGTGCCCGGGGTGCCAGCGATAGCTGCTGTGGTTCTGACCGAAGGCGAACGCTGGCCGCGCGAACCTAATCCTGCGACGTACCGAAATCAAGACCGGCGCAGTGCGAGCCCTCACTACGCTGTGCACATGGCGTCAGCATTACGCAGGGTTGGGCACAAAGGTGCCGATCTGATCGCCCCGGGCAACACCCTCGCGAGCTTCGACGCCGCGCTCGCGGCGGGCGTCGACATGATCGAGTTCGACGTTCTGCCGGCGCCGCCGCCGGAATGGCGGAGCGTGAGCGTGCGGGCCGCCGAGCGGCGGTCGTGGCCGGGCGCCACGCTCGTGGTCGCGCACGACTGGGGCGACGCCTCGCGTCGCGAGCCGCACACGCTGCAGGAGGGGCTGGCGCATCTCGCCTCGGAGGCGTACGCCGGAATCGAGCTCGACGTCGACCTCAAGCTGCCGGGCTACGAGCTCGAGGTGCTCGAGGCGTTGCGGGAGTTCGCCCTGCTCGATCGCACCCTCATCTCGAGCCAGTACCGCTCAAGCCTGGCCATCATCCGTGCACGGGAGCCGCGGGTCCGGCTCGGGTGGTCGGTCCCCAAGCTCCGCCGCGACCCGTTTCGCTCGCGTGCGGCGCTGCTGCCGGCGATGGCGGCGCTCTACGTTGCCCGCGCCGTGCTTCCCATCCGGGCGGCGCGAGCGCTGCGAGCCGGGGCGGTCGACGCGCTCATGGCCCACTGGCGGCTTGCGACCCCTCGGCTGGCGCGGAGCATCCGGGCGGCCGGTGGCGAGCTCTACGTGTGGACCGTCGACGAGTTACCACGGATCCGCACGCTTGAGGGCATCGGCGTCACTGGCGTGATCACGAACGACCCCCGGCTGTTCGGCGCGCTCGCCGAATCAGCGGCGGTCAGCTGATCTCGCACTTGCCGGCGCTGAAGTGCGCCGGATCGCCCTGGTCGGCGTCTGGGTGATCGGGGGAGGTGTGCCGGGTCGCATGTCCGATCGAGTGGCGGTTCAGCCGCCATTCGAAGCGGATCGTCCCCGCGAGTGTGCCCGCGTGGCGCGAGAAGCGGAACGAGATCCCGGTCTGATGAAGCCCGGTGCGCTCGGTTCCCAGCGCAATCGTCTGTTTCGTACTCGGGAGCGTCATGTACCGCTTCGCCGTATCGGACCAATACCGGAGCTCGACCTGCATCGAGAGCACCGAGTCGAAGCCGAGCGTCGGCATCTGTCCGCGGATGCCGACGATGTTGGGGTGATTCTTCGTGTTGCAGATGTTGACCGTGGCCCACAGCTTGCGGGAGCGTTCGACGCGTGCAACCGCGGTTGAGATCTGCGAGTGGCTTGGCCCGGCCGGTCGCGCGTGGCCGGCGGCCGCGGCTGGGGCGGTCGGCAGGAGCACGACGGCGATGACGGGGAGCGTCAGGCGAGTGCGCATGCGGCGTCCAAGATATCGAGGTTGTGATGGATGCCCCGCACGTTCGTAGTGAGGGTGTGATTGAAAGTTCGTGGGAGAACTTCGAAGCCCTGTACCGCTCGAGCCGGGACGATGTCTTCGCGTATGCGTTCACGCTCCTGCGCGATCGCGGTGCGGCCGAGGATGTGACCGCGGCCGCATTTGAGCGGGCGTACCGGCGGCGGCGAACGTTCGACCGCCGGCGCGGCGAGGAGCGGGCATGGCTGTTCGGAATCGCCCGCAACGCCGCGCTCGACGAGCTTCGACGCCGCAAGCGCGTGACAGCGCTGATGACCGACCCGGCCGACGCGGGCGCGCCGGTCTCTGGCCTGCACGACGACGAGCTTGACGTGGCGATCCGCCGGACGGTCGTCCGCGACGCGCTCGCGAGTCTTCCGGCGCGTGACCGGGAACTGATCGCGCTGAAGTTTCACGCCGGCCTGTCCAACGCCGAACTCGCCCGCGTCCTCGGTGTCAGTGAGTCGAACGCCGGCACGCTGCTGCACCGCTCGATGTCGAAGCTGAGAAAGGCCTGCAATGTCACGGCTTGACGACGACATGATCGATCCTGAGTTCGCCGACCTCGCGGTGCTCGTCTACGCCGAACGGCCCGAGCCGGATCCCGACTTCGTCCGGGACCTCGATGCCCGCGTGGAGCGGCGGTTCGAGCCGGTGCCCGGCGGCACCGGCAGGCGACGCTTCCGCTTCACGTGGAAGGCCGGCTTCGGCTCGCTCGCTGCCGGCTTTGCCGCCGCGGTGATCGTCGTCGTGGTGACCTCGAACCGGCAGAGCACCCCGACCGTGCTGCGATCGCCCACGGTCACCGCCGCCGGCCCGAGTGCGACCGGCTCAAGCGCCGGGGCCGGCACCGCCAGCACACCCTCCGCTGAACGGGCTCCGGCGACTGCGGCCGGGTCCTCGGGCTCGTCGTCGGCTGCATCATCGGCGGGCTCGGGCTTCAGTGCGAGTGGAGGTGCGGGCGCGGCGCCAGCCCCGCCGAGCAACGGGCGCAAGATCGTCCAATCTGCCCAGCTCGCGCTGACCGCGTCCCCCAACCGGGTCGAGGATGTCGCCCAGCAGGTCTTCGACGTCGTCGGTCGTGAGCGGGGCGTCGTGCGGCGCTCGAGCGTCACCCAGACCGGTGGGCTCGACGGCACCGCCGAGTTCCAGCTGAGCGTGCCGTCTGCGTCCCTGGCCGAGACGATGACGGCACTGTCCCGGCTCCACGGCGCCAATGTCGCCTCTCGAACGGACGCGTCGGCCGACGTCAACGACCGCTACGTCAGCCTCACGCGCCGGCTCGCCGACGCCCGGGCTCTGCGTACCGGCCTGCTGCGTCGGCTCGCGCAGGCGACGACGCAGACCGAGATCGACTCGCTGCGGGCGCGCATCCGGGAAGCCGAGGCGTCGATCGCGAGCCTCGAGGCCCAGCTGCGCGAGCTGAACCGGGCCGTGAGCATGAGCCAGATCACGGTGACGATCAACGCGATCGCCACCCCGGCGTCACACGGCGGTGGCTCCTCGTTCACGCTCGGCAAGGCGGCGCACGACGCCGGGCGCGTACTCACGGTCGCGGCGGGAGTGGCCCTGATCGCCCTCGCCGTGCTCGTGCCGCTCGCCCTCGTCGGTGCGCTCGTGTGGTGGGCCGGCTCGCTGATCCGTCACCGGCGGCGTGAGCGCGTGCTCGATCTCGCATAGGAGATGCGGGGAAACCACTGAGTGCGAATCGCGTCCGACTGCGGATGCTCGCGATTGGGTGCGGGGATACAACTACCGCACACAGGAAATAGCCCCACAGGCTCAGGCAGACTTAGCTGGGCGAGGGCCGGACGCGGACCACGGCACCACACATTCTCCTTTGATCGGTGCGTCGGGAAGTCTCCCACCCCCGCCCAGCGGTCATTTAACGGGCATTTCCTCGCGTTCGAGGGTCCCTCAGGAAAGAGATCTCCCGGCCTCCGTGGTTTTCCGGAGGCGTGTGCGGTGACGAGCGGATGTGACAGCCGCGGGAGTGGTCGATCGTATGCCAGACGATGGCCGCGACCCGCACACCTGACACCTCTCCCCACGTCGTCATCGCCGGTGGTGGCTTCGCCGCACTCGAGGCGATGTTGGCGCTGCGCGCCATCCTCGGTGATCGCGTCGCGGTCAGCCTCGTCAGTCCGGCGCCCGAGCTGGTGTTCCGGCCGACCGCGACCGTCGAAGCGTTCGCCGGTGCCGCGCCGCTTGTCTATGACCTGCGCTCGATCGCGGAGGACCTCGGCGCGACCTTCCACGGCGCACGGCTCGAGTCGGTCGCGACAAGCGCCCATTACGTGCGGCTTTCCTCCGGCAGCCGGCTCCCGTACGACGCGCTCGTGCTTGCGATCGGCGCGCGGGCGGTGTCCCACATCTCGGGGGCCCTGACGTTCCGTGATCAGCGTGACGTCGCGCTGTTCAGCAGCGTGTTGAGCGGGATCGACTCGGGCAAGCTTCGCCGAGTCGTGTTCACGCTCCCGCCGGGCCAGACGTGGACGCTGCCCATCTACGAGCTTGCGCTGCTCAGCCGAGCCCGCATCTCGGCGCGCGGACTCCACACCCAGGTGACGCTCGTGAGCCCGGAGCCGACGCCCCTGGCCGTGTTCGGCGATCGCCCGTCCTCGCTCGTCGCCCAGCTACTCGCCGCGCGGGACGTGAGCTTCGTCGGCAACGCGGTTCCGCGAGCGGTGCGCCGTGACGGTTCGCTCGAGCTGTGCTCCGGCGACGTCGTGCCGGCGGACCGGGTCGTCGCCGGGCCTCAGCTGCGCGGGCGCTGGATCACCGGGATCCCCGCCGATTGGTGGGGGTTCATCGCGGTCGACGGTGACGGTCGGGTCGCGGGGATCCCTGACGTCTACGCCGCGGGCGACATCACCAACTATCCGGTCAAGCAGGCCGGCCTTGCGACGCAGCACGCAGATCTCGTCGCCGACTCGATCGCGCGGGACTTCGGCGTGCAGCCGCCGGAGCGCCGCTCCCAGCGCCTGCTGCAGGCGCGGCTCGTCGGCGCGCCCGAGGCGATCTATCTGCGCGCCGAGCTCGACGCCTCCGGCCAGGCGACCCTCGCCACGCTGGCCCGCGTCGCCACCGAGGATGAGAATGCGCAGCCAAAGGTGTTCGCTCGGCACCTGACGACGTATCTCGCCCAGCACGAGCAGTTCGCGCAGCGCGCCACCGCGTAGGGCAGTGTGGTTTCCTTTCTCGCGGTGGCAGCGACCAGCGAGGAGACGATTGCCCTGCTCGGTCGCGTGCCGGCATTCTCCGCGCTTGCCCAGGACGATCTCGCGCGGGTCGCCGACGTCGCGGTGCCACGGACGTTCGGGGCGGGGGCGGTTGTCTTCCGGGAGGGCGACCCGAGCAACACGTGCTACATCGTGCGCTCCGGTCACGCGCGCGCCATCCGTGAGCACCCGGACGGGCGTTCGATCACGCTCGCGAACTTTGGGCCCGGTGACATCTTCGGCGAGCTCGCGATGTTCGACGACGAGAGCCGCTCGGCGACGGTCGAGACGCTCGAGCCGACAGAGGTGATCGCGATCCTGGGCGGCGACATGCGCCGCCTGCTGCGCGAGCACTCGGACATCGCGGTCAAGCTGCTCGCGGCCCTCGGCCGGAGGTTGCGCGAGACGAACGAGCGGCTCGCGCGGCAGTCGTTCCAAACGGTGCAGAGCCGCGTCGCCTCGGTGCTCGCCCAGCTTGTGGCTGAGGCACGCGCCGAAGGTGCCTCGGACGGCGACGTCCTCATCACCTCCACGCAGGCGGACCTGGCGCAACTGGCCGGGTCGTCTCGGGAATCGGCGAGCCGTTTTCTCGCCGTCCTCGAGCGGGCAGGACTCATCACTCAGGGCCGGGGGAAGCTAGTTGTGCATGATGCCGCCGCGCTCGAGCGATACGTCTACTAGTCACACGTCCACTAGTCATACGAGGAAGGGCAACTTGGAATTCTCAGCTGGGGGCGTTGTCGTGCGCGACAACGACGACATGATCGTGATCGTGCCGGTCAAGCGCGACGCAGGCGGGAACCGCGTTGTCGGGCTGCCGAAGGGACATCCGGACGGCGAGGAAACGCCGGAGGCCGCCGCGACACGCGAGGTCCGCGAGGAGACGGGCGTCACCGCCGACATCGTCTCCGAGCTCGGGGACGTCCGGTACTCCTACGAGCGTCGCGGCCGCCGAGTCAACAAACAGGTCCGCTTCTACCTGTTCCGCTACGTGTCGGGCGACGTCGCCGACCACGACCACGAAATCGAGGACGCGCGCTGGATGCCCCCCGAGGAGGCGCTCGGCGCACTGTCCTACGCCGGCGAGCGCGAGATCGTGCGCCGCGCGTTGTCGAGATTGCGGGCGGATCGGTAGGCTGGGCGCGTGCGAGTTCTCAATTTCTACTCCTCGGTCTTCGGTGACCAACTCCGACGCGGCCGCAAGACAGCGACGATCCGCCTCGGGGACAAGTCGCACAAGTACCGCAAGAACGATTGCGTGCTGGTCACGATCGGCTATCAGCACTCCCCGCGCGAGAAGATCTTCTACGCCGTCATCGACCAGGTCGAGGTCAAGCGGGTCAAGGACCTGTCCCCCCGCGACATCGAGCACGACAACCCGGAGTTCCGGCGCGTCGACGAGATGGTGCACTTCCTCGAGCAGATCTACGGCCGGTCGGTCGGCATGGACGACACCGTCACCGTCGTGCGCTTCTCGCAGATCATCGAGAACCCGCCCGACGTCCGCGACCGGATGCACGGGCTCGGCCCGGCGCGCAACTAGCCGACCACCGGCCGCGGACCATAAGTTCCCAACGCTCGGCGCCCCACCGGCGGCTTGGGTGGTACGCGCGCTCTGATCAGACAAAGTCCCCGATGCGCGCTCCCGGGCTCGAACCCTATTGGCACTCTCCCTAAAGGAGTGCCAAATTCTCCTTGCATCCCCGTAACCGCAAGCTATAGTCAGGCGACGTTGGCACTCTGCCCCTACGAGTGCCAAGCACGCTGAAACATCATTACCCCATTCGGAGGTTTCATCAGATGAATCTCAAGCCCCTTGGCGATCGGTTGATCGTGCGGGCAATCGAGGCGGAGGAGACCACCGCCAGTGGCATCGTCCTGCCCGACACGGCCAAGGAGAAGCCCCAGAAGGGCAAGGTGCTTGCCGTTGGTGAGGGCAAGCTCAACGAGGACACCGGCAAGCGGACTCCGCTCGACGTCGCCGAGGGCGACGAGGTCCTCTACAGCAAGTACGGCGGCACCGAGATCGTCGTGGACGGCGAGGATCTGCTCGTCCTCCGTGAGTCCGACGTGCTGGCCAAGGTCCAGTCGTAGGCGTAACCCTAGGAGAACCAGACACACATGGCACACAAGGAACTGAAGTACGACGTGGAGGCCCGTAAGGCGCTCGAGCAGGGCGTCGACGCGGTCGCCAACGCCGTCAAGGTCACGCTTGGCCCGAAGGGCCGCTACGTCGTCCTTGACAAGAAGTTCGGCGCCCCGACGATCACGAACGACGGCGTCACCATCGCCCGTGAGATCGAGGTCGAGGACGTCTTCCAGAACCAGGGCGCGCAGCTCGTCCGCGAGGTTGCGACGGCGACGAACGACGTCGCCGGAGACGGCACGACGACGGCGACCGTGCTCGCCCAGGCGATCGTCCGCCAGGGCCTGAAGAACGTCGCTGCCGGCGCCAACCCGCTCGCGCTCAAGCGCGGCATCGAGAAGGCCGTCGACGAGGTCGTCAAGAACATCGAGAAGCAGTCGACGGAGATCTCCGGCAAGGATCAGATCGCGCGCGTCGCGACGATCTCGGCCGGCGACGATGAGATCGGCGACGTCATCGCCGACGCGATCGACAAGGTCGGCAAGGACGGCGTCGTCAACGTCGAGGAGGGCCAGACGTTCGGCATGGACCTCGAGTTCACCGAGGGCATGCAGTTCGACAAGGGCTACATCTCGCCGTACATGGTCACCGACCAGGATCGGATGGAGGCTGTCCTCGAGGACCCGTACATCCTGATCGCGAACTCGAAGATCGGCTCCGTCCGCGACATCCTGCCCGTGCTCGAGCAGGTCATCCAGTCGGGCAAGCCGCTGCTGATCATCGCCGAGGACGTCGAGGGCGAGTCGCTCGCGACGCTCGTCGTGAACAAGCTCCGCGGCACGTTCACCGGCGTTTCGGTGAAGGCACCGGGCTTCGGCGATCGCCGCAAGCGCATGCTCGAGGACATCGCGATCCTCACGGGCGGCGAGGTGATCACCGAGGAGATGGGCCTCAAGCTCGAGAACACCCAGCTCTCGCAGCTCGGTCGCGCCCGTCGCGTCGTCGTCGCCAAGGACACGACGACGATCGTCGACGGCTCGGGCGATGCCGACGGCATCAAGGGCCGGATCAACCAGATCAAGACCGAGATCGAGAACACCGATTCGGACTTCGACCGTGAGAAGCTCCAGGAGCGCCTCGCGAAGCTGTCCGGCGGCGTTGCCGTGGTCAAGGTCGGCGCTGCGACCGAGACCGAGATGAAGGAGAAGAAGCACCGCGTCGAGGATGCGCTGCAGGCCACCCGGGCGGCCCTCGAGGAGGGCATCGTCCCCGGCGGCGGTGTCGCCCTGCTCGTCGCTCAGGCGGCGCTCAAGATCGACGCGATCACGGATCCCGATGAGCAGACGGGCGCGAAGATCGTGCACCGTGCGCTCGAGGAGCCGCTTCGCCAGATCGCGGACAACGCCGGCCTCGAGGGTTCGGTCGTCGTCAACGACGTCCGCCGGGCCAAGAAGGGCGAGGGCCTCAACGCCGCGACCGGCGAGATTGTCGACCTCGTCAAGGAGGGGATCATTGATCCGGCGATGGTGACGCGCTCCGCGCTCCAGAACGCCGCGTCGATCGCGAAGAACATCCTCACGACCGAGGCGATCGTCGCCGAGGTGCCGGAGAAGGATGGCGGCGGCGGCGCCGGCGGTGGCATGCCCGACATGTCGGGGATGATGTAATCTGCGAGTAACCTTCTCGCCAACAGGCGAGTGCTGTAGTCGAGGGCCCGGCAATCGCCGGGCCTTCGCCGTTTAAGCCGCGATCAACTCGCGGTCGACGACGCGGTGATACGCGTCGCGGACGACGAGCTGGCATGGCTGGCGGTCGGCCGCGAGCAGGTAGGCAACCCACCTTGCGTCGACCAGGGTCTCGCACGACAAGCGACCGTCGTCCTCCGGGAGCGCCACCTGCCAGTCGCCCCGACTTCCGCGCTCGACGCTGATCGTCATTGCGCTGTGCTCAGGCATGGCCGAAGCATCGCCGAGCCGAGCCATGGCGACATCCGTCATCGTCCGGCGCTCGACCTCCGGGAAAACCCGCAGAGATGACGGGCGGGGCGCATGCGCCCCGCCCCAGTCACGCTCGGCTCAGCCGATCCGGTACGCGTACGGGATCGCGGTCACCTCATTGACCGACCCGAGCGCGCCCTGGTTGTCATCGACGAACAGATCGCCGGTGACGACCGACCCGCGCCGGCCACTGGCGGCGATCCTCACGGGGATCGTGACCGTCTGGCCGGGGTGCACGACGACCGGATTCGCCGCTGC
The DNA here is from genome assembly GCA_963750695.1 of uncultured Solirubrobacterales bacterium. GTDB lineage: Bacteria > Actinomycetota > Thermoleophilia > Solirubrobacterales > Solirubrobacteraceae > Palsa-465. The sequence continues at coordinate 385,062 of CAVVSB010000009.1, read as the reverse complement.
CGCGTTCGGGTCGATGTCCGCGAGCTGCGGGTCGCCCGGCGGCGAGGTGATCGAGGTGTCGAACACCCGTGCGTGCGCAGCCAGGCCGGTGTCGGCGGTCCCGCTCGCCGGGCCGTTGAACGGACCGATCAGCGCCGGCGCCATGAACCACACGCCCGGCGTCACCTCTTGGGCGCTGAACGCGCCCGCGGCGTCGTTCCCGAACGTACGCGACTCGAGGTCGGGATCGCCGAAGCCCCAGTCGAACGTGATCGGGGCACTCCCGTGCGCCGCGGCCAGCAGCAGGTCGGTCTGGGTCGGGACGATCCATTCCGGCGGCAGAGCGTCCCCGGAGAGCGGGAGCGTCAACCCGGTCGCCTGGGTGAGCGACAGCAGCGAGTAGAGCGTCCGCTCCGATCGCCGTGGATCGATGAACACGTTCATGTCCGTGCGGCCGGGGTTGGTCACCCTGACCTTGGCGGTCACCTGCCCGCCCGACTGGATGACCGTGTGCGGGCTGTTCGGCACGCCGCTCGCGCTCACCGGCGGCTGGGCCAGCGACACGGTGCCGGTGAACCGGGCGGCGGTGCTCGTCCCGCCGACCGGGTTGAGCGTTGCGATGACGAACGTCCAGCGACCCGGCCGCGGCGCGTGACGATAGATGTCCATCGTCGAGACGCCGTTGTTCTTCTGGACGGATGCCTGCTGGCCGATCGCCTGCCCGTCAGGCGAGACGAGGAACCCGATCAACTGCGTGTTCGGGTCATGCGGCAGGCGCAGCGCGACGTTCGCGGCCGGAGCGCCGCGCGGCACATCAAACGCAAACGTGTCCTCGCGTCCGATGAAGCCATTGCCGTTGCCACCGGTGATCGTGCCGCTGAAGCTGCCTCCGCCGCGACCGAGTGGCACGAGCGAGCGGAGCACGACCGGCACGACCGTCGTCTTTCCGGACGAACCGGAGAGCTGCAGGTCCCGGGTGTAGTCGCCCGGTACGGGTGCGCCCATCGACACGTGTATCGACCTGCTCGCGCCCGGCGCGAGCGTGAACGACGACGGTGAGACGTTGCCCACCGACCCGAACTGCGAGTCGGTGAAGTCGTACTTGACCGCGCCGCTGAAGCCGGTCGAGTCCGCCGGGGTCGAGAACGCGGCGGTCCAGGTGCCGGGAGTCGGATTGCGGACCGAGATGTGGTCGTAGTCAAAGAAACCGCCCGGCGGCTGATACGTGAATGCCGTGAACTTCTTCGACGGGTCGAACAGCGTCAGGTTGACGGTGTTCGCCGGGCCGGGGAAGGCGATCGATGCATCGAGCCGGTCGACACCCGCCGGCACATGGAACGTGATCTCCTTGAAGGCCTGCGGGACGCCGCGCTCGTTGATGAACGTTGGATCGCCCGTCGGGTTGAGTGAGACGCTGCCCCGCTGATGGCCGATCCGGTTGGTCAGCGTGCGCAGCGTCGCCTTGTAGGACTCGGCGCCCGAGCCATCGTTCGTGATGGTCACGTCGCCGCCGGTGCCCGATCCGGCCGGCGTCGCGAGATCGAGCTGGGTCGGGTCGACAAGCCGACCGTTCCCGGTACGCGAACTCTTCTTGTAGGACTCCGCGGCCTTGACCGCGGCGACCGCGTCGAGCTCGCCGGCGCCCTGCTCGTTGCTCGGAATGTTCAGGTCGTCCGTGTTGGACAGGATGAGCTGCTTGACCAGACCGGGCGACGGGGTCGCGCCACCATGGGTGTTGCGGTACGCCTGGATGACCAACGCCGCGACACCGGCGGTGAGCGGCGCTGACTCGCTCGTGCCGCCGAAGTACCGGATGTCCGACGGCTGGCCGGCGAAGTTGACACAGTCCGAGTAGTTGGGATCGGCGGTGCACGTCTCGTAGCTCTCGTTGCCGGGGGCGACGAGGTCGAGCGTGCGTCCCTGCTGGGTGAAGCCGGCGGAGCTGAACTCCGCGATGTTCTCGTTGACCCAGCCGCCGCCACCGAGTTGGTAGCCGCCGCGGTCTGTCTGAGCGAAGTGGCGGAACTGCGTCGTCGCGCCGGCGTCAATCGCGCTCGGGTCACTCGCCGGGGAGCCGATCGTGTTCGCCGTGCCCTGATCGCCGCTGGAGACCGTCACGGTCGTGCCGCCGGCGACCGCGAGACGGTTGAACTGCTTGATGACGTCCTGCGAGGTGTCCGGCAGCGGATCCGAGCCGAACGACTCGTTGAGGACGTCGACGTGGTCGTGGGAGACGGCCCAGTCGAGGCCCTGCAGGATGACCGAGGTAAACGCCCCGGCCGCCAGGCCGAACACCTTGATCCCGACGAGCGAGGCGCCCGGTGAGACGCCACGGATGACGACGTTGCATCCTGCGGGCAGCGGGTGGGCCGGGTTGACGTATCTCGACAGGTCGTGCGTGACCGTGCCCTGAGCGGCGATCGACGAGGCATCGCCGAACGCCTCGGCGCCTGACGTCGGCGCGTTCGGCCCGTCGCCGCTGAAGTCCCGATAGTCGACGAACACGTGTGAGCCGTCGGGCCGGATGAAGTCGGGGTTGTTCGTGTCGATCCCCTCGGCGACGAACGCGACCTTGACGCCACTCCCGGTCGCGAGCGGCGCGGCCTGGTCGGCGTGGATGATCGACAGGGCCTCGGGCTCGACGAGCGGCTTGCTCGGATCGGCCGGGCAGATCTGCTGGCCGCCGTTCGGCACGCTCGGGGACGCGGCGCGCGGACCGAGTCGCGAGGCGCCGCCGGTCACGCCGGGATTCGGCCGGCGGACGAAGGTGTCGGGCAGGACCTGGGCGACCGCCGAGTTGGCGGCGAGCTTGGCCCGTTCGGTCTTCGACACGGTGGCCGCGAACGCGTTCACCGTGCTGTAGGTGCGGGTCACCTTGCCGCCGGACTTGCGGACGGAGGACTGGAGCGAGCTCTGGTCCTGCTGGATGGCGCCGTGACGCGCCGAGAGGCGTCCCCGGGTCGGTGGGAGGTTCGCGTGCTGGTTGCGCAGCAGCACGATCACGCGCGCCGGGGAGCCTGACTGCCCGCTCTGAACCTGGGCGAGCGACAGTCCTCGGTGGCGAGGTCGTGTCGCGGCGGCGACAGCGACGCCGCCCGCCGCGAGGACGCCGACGAGCAACGAGATGGCTACCAACAACCGCCTGGGGCTGAGCGGGCGCATGCAGTACCTCCGTATGTGGATCCCTACCTACCTGCCGGGACCTCGCAGCCTAACTCAGTCCTGACGACGGGGCGGCAGATGGCGAAAACGTCACGCTTCGGCGCGCGTCGTTAACGGGCGCGAGGGGCCTGCCGCCGGGTTGGCGACAGACCCCTCCGCTGCGGGGGGAGCTCGCTCGGCCTAGAAGAGGACCTGCTTTCCGGTCGTCCCATCGTCGTACTTCCAGCCGATGGTCTTACCGGAGATCAGGTGGAGCGAGCTGCCGACGAGGTCGGTGTGGTCGTCGGAGAATTGGTCTGCGGGATGGCCGGCACGGTCGGTGCCCTGAACGATCGTGAAGCTAGAGTCGCTGCCCGGCTCGGGCGTGATCGCCCAGGCGGCGGCGCCGTCGCTCAGGACGACGATCTTCCTGATCGTCTCGCCCAGCTGACCGGGGTACCAGCGGTTGTTGGTGAAGCGGTCGGAGGTCCGCATCACGGTGATGATCGAGTGCGGCAGGACGCTCGAGTCGGTCGGGTCGCTTGAGCTCCAGCCGACCCACTTGCCGCCGACCGCGAACTTGTCGGAGGAGGGAGACGCGTTCTGCAGGAGCGTCGTCTTGCCCGAGCCCCTGTAACACGCGTAGGCGTTCCCGCTCTTGCTGTACACCCGCACGCTGCTGTTCTGCGTGATCGTTTGCGCCCCGTGAGGCTGGCAGCGGGCGCTCGCCTGAGCCAGCGCGGTCGGGCCGAGCGAGGCGGCGAACGTGGCGGCGGCGGCGAGGGCGATGCGGGTGGGCTTGCGGATCATCTGACGGCTCCTGGTGCGTTGCTTTGCGGTGATGGGTGCAGTGTCGGGTCTGGGCGCCGGCGCTCCCAGAGACCCAAGGGGTGGAGTGAGCCCACCCCCGTCATCTAGGCTGTGAGCCGCAATGTCAGGCGCTCGCGATCCCTACGACGCTCTGGGTGTCAGTCGCACCGCGACCGACGCCGAGGTCCGCAGCGCGTACCGCAAGCTCGTCAAGGTCCACCACCCGGACCACAACAACGGGTCAGAGGAATCGGAGCAGCGCTTCGAGGAGGTGCAGGACGCGTACGCGCGGATCGTCGAGCTGCGCAAGAGCGGCGCCTCATCATCGGGCGCGCGCCGCGCGGGCTCGCCGCCGCCACCTCCGCCTCCGGGTCCGTCCGATCCCAACCTCGACGCGCGCATGGCCGACCTCGAACGGGAGCTCCGGGAGGCGAACGAGGCAAAGGAACGCGCGCGACGGGCCGCCCGGGAGGCCGCGCGAGCCGGCGCCGATCCCGAGGACCTGCGCCAGCGCTTCCGTCGCGCGACCGACGAGGAACTCGGCTACGTGACGACCGACGACACGTTCTCCAAGATCATCTCCGACGCACGCGACGAGCTCTCCGGCCGCCTCTCCGACGCCCGCGAGCATCCGGTGACGAAACGCGTCGAGTCGGTGATCGACGACCTCGAGGAACTCCTCACCCGCGCGACCCGGGGTTCGAAGGACTGACTAACGCAGCGCTCGGCGGCTCGTTGTGAGCGCCTGCTTGGTGAGCGCGGCGTAGATCGACTGCGTCTCCCGGGCGTTCTCCGACCAGTCGAAGCGGAGCACATGCTCGCGCGCCTCGGCGACCAGTTGGGCGCGCGCGGCGTCATCGGTGAGCACCTGAGCGAGGATCGCCTCGAGTGCGTCCGAATCGCGAGAGGGGAAGCGCAGGCCGACCGTGCCGTCGCCGGGAACGACCTCGCGTAGGCCGCCCGTATCGGCGACGACGCACAGGCATCCCGACGCCATCGCCTCGAGCGCGACAAGCCCGAACGGCTCGTAGATCGAGGGGACGATGCAGAGATCCGCGACCCGGTAGAGCGAATGGAGCATGTCGTCGCCGACCCAGCCGAGGAACGTGCCGTACTTCGTCAGGCCGAGGCGGCGGGCCTGGACCTTGAGCTCTTGCTCGGCGGTGCCACTTCCGGCGACCACGAACCGGACGTTGCCGAGCCGCTTGGCGAGCGGCGCAAGCGCATCGAGCGCGAGGTGGAAGCCCTTCTCGTAGACGAGCCGGCCGACGAGCAGCACGAGCAACTCGTCGTGCTGCGCGTAACGTCCCCGGAGTCCGTCGAGGTCGTCGGCGACGGGCTCGAGGTCACGCGGATCGACGCCGTTCTGGATGACCTCGACGTGACTCGTCGGGACGCCGAACACCGTGCACACGTGACTGCGCATGTATCGCGAGCACGTGATGACGCGGTCGGCGCGACGGACCATCGTCCGCTCCGCGGCATGGATGTGAGACTGCGGAGGCTTGTGGACCCAGCCCTGATGGCGGCCGAACTCGGTCGCGTGGACGGTGACGAGCCAGGGAGTCGCGGCATGACGGGCGATCGCCTCGGCACCACCCGCCACGAGCCAATCGTGCGAATGAACGATGTCGAACTGATAGCGGTCGGCGATCTCAATCCCGAGCTCGCGCATGTCGGCGTTCATCGCGTCGACCCAGCGCACGAACGCGCTCACGTCCTTGGGGAACTGAGGCTCGACGACGCGATGCACGATGACGCTGTGGCGCTCCTCCTGCTTCGGGAGGCGACCCCCTCCTCGGGTCAGGACGTGAACCTCGACGTCGTCCTCGACGAGGTGCTCGGACAGCTTGCGCACGGCCCGCGCGAGGCCGCCTTCGATGACGGGCGGGTACTCCCAGGAGATCAACAGCGCACGCATCTGCCCACCGGCACCCTACCGGGTCGGGGCTGATCCGGGCCGCACGGTCCGGTCAGGCGCCACCCGAGATGTGGGACGCTTTGACCGATGCCGTGGGCCCCGGAACTGTTCTCAGCGCCGTTGCTGCAGCGGGTGGAGGAGCAGTGGGGACGTGAACTCGTCACCGTGCCGTTCTTCGACGGCGTGCTCGCGGGGGAGGTCGATCCGCTGGTGGGGTCGTTTGCCGGCGAGCCCGAACTGCACGATCCCATACGGGGGCGGATCAGGGGAGTCCGTGCCTTTGGGACGTATGTCAGCGAGACGCGGGCGTGGCTCAATGGCCACAACGTCGCGGTCGAGAACGTGGAGCAGGTGGTCGCCGAACGGCACGGCTTTGCCGAAGTGGTTCTGCACCTCGACGGCGAGTCGGGACGCGTTGCGCTGCCGGTTGCGGTTGTCAGTGACCGACGGTCCGACGGCCGGATCCGCGAGCTGCGGATGTACTTCAGCAACTCGTCGTTGACCGGTCGCGAGGTCAGCCGCCCGCCACTGCTGCAGCCCGACCCGGAGCTCAAGCTGCCGGACGTCGTGGCGGACTACCGGCGCGCGCTGTCGGCGGGCGACGTCACCGCGGTCGTGGCGGCGTTCGAACCCGACGGCTACACGCGTGAGGCCGCGGGCGAGGACAAGCTCCACTCCGGCTCGGACGGCCTGCGCGCGTTCTACGAGCGGTTGCTGTCGAACGACGGCGGCGTCCTGGTGGAACCGTGCACGCTCATCGACGACGGGCACTCGTGCGCGCTGGAGGGCAACACCGTGCGGTCGGGACTGCCGCCGCAGGCGGGGATGACCGTCTTCGTTCAGGGACAGGGCGGCAGGCTTGCCGCGGCGCGGCTGTACAACGACATCGGCCCGCCGTGAACGGCGCGGGCGGCCGGCGATGAATGGCGATTCACCGGCAGCGGGTGCCGGTCAAACGCCAAAGTTCGCCACTCAGACCGCGGTCGGCGTGACCTGGGCGGTGCCGATCGTGATGGGCTCCGGGATGCGCGCGTCGGCCTCGGGGACGGACGACGCGCCGATCCGGATCTCGATGAGGCCGGGCTCCGACGGGTCGGCGACGAACTCGATCCCGGGCGGCGGCGCGCCGAGGATCGAGGCCCACAGCGACGCGATCGCATCCGGATCGGCCACCGCGACCACCGCGCCCATGAGTGACCGGTCACCCACTTTGGGAAGGCGATGGCGCCAATCCGGACCGCCCCAGCGCCACGACTCCGGCGGCGATGGCTGGCTCAGCGCCACGATCGCGCCGTGCATGTCGGCGGGATGGAGATGAACCTCGGCGATGTCGTCGAGCGCGATCTCGAACACCTCGCGGATCGCGGCCTTGGCGGCACGGGCCCGGACCGCGGCCAGGTCCGGCACCTGGAACATGAGCATGTAGCCGCAGTCGCCGCCCCGCCGCGCGATCAGCCGGCCGGCGGCGGTGTCGTCGCGCACCGGAGACACCACCTCGAGGAACGTGTCGCCGAGCGCGAAGACGGCGTTGCGCAGACCGAAGTAGCCGACCGCCTCGTCCGCGAACGGCTCGCCGAGTGACAGGGCCGCCCGCAGACCTCCCGCGACGGCATCGAGGTCGCCGGCTGCGAGCACGGCCTGCCGGAGGCGAAGAGCCCCAGCGTCCTCAGACGCGCTCAAAGACGGCGATTCCCCGGTCATCGAGCAGCGAGCCTAACGGCAGGCGCCCGTGCAACGTGCGCTCCTCGCCGGTGAGGACGTCACGCCACAGGCCGCCCGGTCCGTCCAAGGACGCGCCCTCGAGCGACGGGCTCCCGTCCCGCACGGCAACCGCCACCAGCACCTCGCCTCCGCGCACGAACGCGCACGCGCCCGGGCCGACCGCGATCGGCTCGTAGGACCCGGAGAACGGCTCCGGCCGCCGCGCGCGCAGCCCGAGCAGTCGCAGCGTGAGAAACAGCTTGATCGACTCGGCGTCCGGGGAGCCGCCGCCCATCAGACGCCGCAGCGTCGCCTCCGACCACTCCCAGTCGACCGGCCGGCGGTTGTCCGGGTCGACGAGCGCCCGGACCGGCAGTTCGTGGCCCTGGTAGATGTCGGGGATGCCGGGGACGGTCAGCTTCAGCACATGCTGGCGCAGCGCGAAGCGGCCGCCCAACGCCGCGAGCCGGGCGACGAACGGCTCGAACGCGTCGAGGAACGGACGGTGCGTATAGAGGGAGCGGCAGAACGCGCGGACGGCGTCCTCCCACGGATGGTTCTGGTCGATCCAGTTCGTGTTGCGCTTCGCCTCTCGCAGCGCCTTCTCCATGTAGGCGTCGATCCGCTCGGACTCGATCGGCCACGCCCCGGCGAGCGTTTGGAAGATGAAGTACCGCTCGACGTCATCGGGCGCACCCTCCGCAGACCGCAGAGACTCGGTGGCGGCGAACCACTCGGAGACGGCGTCGCGCCAGTCGGACGCCATCGCTGAGATCGCGGCGATCCGCGCCCGGACCTCGCCGGAGCGCTTTGCGTCATGCGTCTGGGTCGTCAGCAGGTTCAGCGGGAAGCGGCGCGCGCGCTCGGCATTTGCCACGTGAAACTCCTCGACGCTGATTCCGAACCGTGACGGGTCGCCGCCGACGTCGTTCAACGCCAGCAGCCGTCCGTAGCGGTAGAACGCGGTGTCCTCGACGCCCTTCGCCATGATCGCCGGCGTCGTCTGCTGAAAGCGCGTCACGAACTCGGCCGGTCCGGGTGCCTCCAGGAGCAGCCGGGCGCGCACCTCGGGATCGACCTCGGCGAGCGCGTCCCGGTCCGCCTCCTCGACTCGCCCCGACCACGGCTCAACGTAGGTGCGATAGATCGGCAGCGACGCGAGCGAGTGCGCCAACGTCTCCAGGTTGTCCCACTCGCCGCCCCGCCCGAGCCGCTCGACGTCCTGCCAGAACGGGCCGCGGACCTGCTCGAGCTTCGCCTCGTGCGCGTACGCGCTGAACGGACGCTCATCGCCGGACACCGACTCCCACAGCGACGTGAGCGCATGCTCGGCGCCCGGATCGACGAACACTGCGCAAACGTCGTTGAGAAACCCGTAGCCGACAGTGCCGCTGATCGGCCAGTCCCGGAGCTGCTCGCCAGGATGGAGGATCTTCTCGATCCACACCCGCTCCACTCCGGCCTCGCGCAGCCGCGCTAGGTAGCCGGCCGGGTCGGCGAGCCCGTCGGGATGATCGATCCGCAAACCCTCGATGAGGCCGTCGCGGACGAGCGAGATCGCCAGCGCGTGCGTCTCGGCGAACACGTCGGGATCCTCTTGGCGCAGGCCGGCGAGCTCGCCGATGTCGAAGAAGCGGCGGTAGATCCCGGTCTCCGGCTCGATGTCGAAGAACTTCATTCGGAGCGTCTCATCGGACCAATACCGGTTCGCGTCGTCGACGCCCATGTGGTTGGGGACCATGTCAAGCACCAGGCCGAGGCCGGCGTCGCGAGCGGAGCCGGCGAGTCGCTCGAACTCAGCGCGCCCACCGAGATCGTCCGACAGCCGACGGGGGTCGATCACGTCGTAGCCGTGCATCGATCCCTCGCGGGCCTGGAGCGACGGCGACAGGTACAGGTGCGAGATGCCGAGATCGCGCAGGTACGGGATGAGGGCCCGCGCAGCGGCGAACCCAAACTGCGGCGTCAGCTGCAGCCGGTAGGTGGCGCGGAGCTCGGTGCTCACGTCAAACGTTTGAGGATGAGCATGGAGCGCGCGATCAGCTCGACCTTGCTGCGCGCGCCGTAGCGGGTGCTGCCCGGCTCCGCGCTCGGATCGGCCGTTGAGATCTCGAGGTCCCACTGCGCGCCGAACCGTCGCTGCGGGAGCGTGATCGTCCGTTCCTCGCCGAACCCGTTGAACAGGAGCAGGAACGAGTCATCCTCGATGTCCTCCCCGCGCGGGCCCGGCGTCGGGATCTCCTTGCCGTTGAGGAACATGCCGAGCACCGGCTCGCCGCGCTGCCAGTCGCGCTGGGTCATCTTGCGCCCGTCGGTGCGGAACCACCACACGTCGGGCAGGCTCGACCCACGGACCTCCTCGCCGCGGAGGAACGCCTCGCGGCGGAACACCGGGTGCTCGTGGCGCAGCCGGATGAGCCGGCGGGTGAAGTCGTGTAGCTCTCTCGACCCCTCGTTGTCGGTCCACGCGTACCACGAGATCTCGTTGTCCTGACACCAGCCGTTGTTGTTGCCGAACTGGGTGCGGCCGCGCTCATCGCCGCCGAGGAGCATCGGCGTGCCCTGGGAGACGAGCAGAGTCGTGAGGTAGTTGCGCTGCTGGCGGGCGCGGAGCGCGTTGATCTCCGGGTCGTCGGTCTCGCCTTCGGCGCCGCAGTTCCACGAGCGATTGTCGTCGGTCCCGTCGCGGTTGTCCTCGAGGTTCGCCTCGTTGTGCTTGTCGTTGTAGGAGACGAGGTCGCGCAGCGTGAACCCATCGTGCGCGGTGATGAAGTTGATCGACGCGAACGGCTCGCGGCCGTCGTCCTTGTAAAGGTCAGACGAGCCGGAGATGCGGTTGGCGAACTCCCCGGGATTGGTGAAGCTGCGCCAGAAATCGCGCATCGCGTCGCGGTAGATGCCGTTCCACTCCGACCACAGGACTGGGAAGTTCCCCACCTGGTAGCCGCCCGGCCCGACATCCCACGGTTCGGCGATGAGCTTGACCTGTGAGAGCAGCGGGTCCTGGTGGATGACGTCGAAGAACGCTGAGAGGCGGTCGACGTCGTAGAACTCGCGGGCGAGCGCCGAGGCGAGGTCGAAGCGGAACCCGTCGACATGGCATTCGGCCACCCAGTAGCGCAGCGAGTCCATGATCAGGCGCAGGACCCCGGGTTGCACCGGGTTCAGTGAGTTCCCGGTTCCGGTGAAGTCCATGTAGTGACGCGGGTCATCCGGCATGAGCCGGTAGTACGAGCGGTTGTCGATCCCTTTGAACGACAGCATCGGGCCGAGATGGTTGCCCTCCGCGGTGTGGTTGTAGACGACGTCGAGGATCACCTCGATGCCGGCGCGGTGCAGGGCCTTGATCATCCCTTTGAACTCGCGCACCTGCTCACCCCGGCAGCCCGTCGCGGCGTACTCGCAATGCGGCGCGAAGTAGCCGATCGTGCTGTAGCCCCAGTAGTTGTGCAGACCGCGCTCATGAAGGAACGACTCGTCGGAGATGTGATGGACCGGAAGCAGCTCGACTGCGGTGACCCCGAGATCCTTGAGGTAGGCGATCGCCGCGTCGGACGCGAGCCCGGCGTATGTGCCGCGCAGGTCCTCGCGGACATCCGGGTGCTTCATCGTGAAGCCCTTGACGTGCGTCTCGTAGATGATCGTGTCGGCGAGCGGGATCCGCGGCGGCCGGTCACCCTCCCAGAAGAACGAGTCGTCGATCACGACCGACTTCGGGATCGCGACGGCGTCATCCTCGTCGTCGATCTCGAGATCGGCGTCGTCCTCGCCGGTCGGGACGTACGGGAGCACGTTTGCCTCGGTCGCCCAGTTGACGGTCCCGTCGATCGCCTTGGCGTAGGGGTCGATCAGCAACTTGGCAGGGTTGAAGCGATGCCCCTCGAGGGGCGCGTACGGGCCGTGGACACGGTAACCGTATCGCTGGCCGGGACCGACGTCGGGCAGGTAGCAGTGCCAGTTCTGCGCCCGCCGAGCGGTCATCTCGATGCTCGTCTCGTTGTCCTCGTCGTCGTAGAGGCACAACTCGATCCACTCGGCGTGTTCCGAGAACACCGAAAAGTTCGTACCGCCGCCGTCCCACATCGCCCCGAGCGGGTAGGGCTGTCCCGGCCACACCTCGGTCATCGGACGAGCGCTCCGGAGAGCGGCGGGAGTGTGATCTCCGCGTCGCTCACTTCCACGGCGTCGTGTGTTGCGATCACCACGCTGACTCCCTCACAGCTCAACCTCGCGCCCTGCGCGGCGAAGCTGCAGACGACTTCATATGCGCCGCGGCGGAATCGCAGCCACCGCGTCGTTTCGTCGAAGGCGATCGTATCCACATCGCCGTGCGGCAGTTCCCGCCGGACGCGGAGCAAGCCCGCGTAGAGGCGGGCGAGGTCCGGGTTGCGACGGCGCGTGAGCTTCGACGCCGCAAACGTCTCGACCGCCTGAGGATCTGGGATCTCCTTCGTGAACGACGCGAACGACGCAAACTCCTGGCGCCGTCCGTCGCGAGTCGCGTCCGCGATCTCCTTGTCGATGTGATCAGAGAAAAACTGGAACGGCGCCGGCTCCCCGTATTCCTCGCCCATGAACAGCATCGGCGTGAACGGGGACAGGAGCGTGATGAGCGCCGCGAGCGGACGCGCGTCCGGCGGCATGCGGTCGCCGAACGCCCGGTTGCCGACCTGGTCGTGATCCTGGGAGAACACGACGAACCGCTCTGGTGCAACGTCGTCGGCGGGCGCCCCGAACCGCCGCCGTCGAAACTCCGAGTACACCCCGTCATGGATGTGCGGCCGGTGCAGTGCCTTCGCCAGGTCGGCGACCTGGCCGAACTCGGCGTAGTAGCCCTCGCGCTCGTCGGTGACGAGCGTGCGCACGGCATGGTGGAAGTCGTCCGCCCAGGCGGCGTCGCAGCCCCAGCCGCCGACCGCCGGCGAGCGCATGACGCGCGGATCGTTCATACCCGACTCGGCGATCACGAACGCGTCGGCCCGCGTCTCGTGGACACGCCGCGCGACGGCCGCAACGATGTGCTCGGGGCTCGAGTCGAAGATGGCATGGATCGCATCGAGCCGCAGGCCGTCGATCCCGAAGTTGCGGATCCAGCCGGTCGCGCTCTGTAGCACCCATTCGCGCACCGGGTCCGACTCGGCGTCGTCGAAGTTGATCGCGCGGCCCCACGGGGTCTCGTACTTCTCGGTGAAGTACGGCCCATACGCCTCGAGCGCCGTCACACCGGACGCCCCGACGTGGTTGTAAACGACGTCGAGGATGACGGCGAGACCCGCGTCATGGGCGGCGGCGACGAGCGCGGCGAGACCTGACGGCCCGCCGTAGGACGACTGCGCCGCGGACAGATAGACGCCGTCGTAGCCCCAACCGCGGGCGCCCGGGAACTCGGCGACGGGCATGATCTCGATCGCGGTGATCCCGAGCGCCGCGAGTTCGCCGAGGTACGGGATCGCCCCTTCGAACGTGCCCTCGTCGCTGAACGTGCCGACGTGCAGTTCGTAGATGACGAGGTCACGCAGGGGCGGCGGGGTGAACGGCGCCGGCGGAGCGCCCGGCGCCCACACCCGGGAGGGTCCGCGCAGACCGTTGGGTTGTGAGCGGGAGGCGGGGTCCGGCAGCGCCTCGCCCCCGTCGATCACGAACCGGTAGTCCGTGCCCACGGGAACCGCGTGCTCGGCGACAAACACGCCGAGACCGGCCGGCGTCATCGCCACGTCATCGCCGTCGCCGAGGCGGACCGCGACCGACTCGGCCCGCGGCGCCCACACGCGAAACCCACCCGGCCGCGCGCCGAGCGGCTCCTCCCAGGGAAGCGTTGTCACTCCGGCACGAACCAAACGGCCGCGAGCGGCGGAAGGGTCACTTCGGCCGACACCGGTTGACCGTGCCAGGGGATCGGGTCGGGCTCCACGGAGCCGAGGTTCCCGACGTCGCTGCCGCCGTAGTACTTCGAATCGGTGTTGAGCAGCTCGCGCCAGCGCGTCGCGCGCGGCAGTCCAAGGCGATAGTTCTCCCGCGGGACCGGCGACAGGTTGGCGGCGAACACGACGACCCGCTCGCCGTCACGCGACCGCCGGGCGAACGCGAGCACGTTGGCGTCCGCGTCGTTCGGCTCGATCCACCAGAAGCCCGACGGGTCGGAGTCGACCTGCCACAGCGCCGGCTCGTCGCGATAGAGGTGGTTGAGGTCACGCACGAGCGCCTGGATGCCCGCGTTCTCCTGACGTTCGAGCAGGTGCCAGTCGAGCGAGCGCTCGTGACTCCACTCCTGCTCCTGGGCGATCTCCCCGCCCATGAACAGCAGCTTCTTGCCCGGGTGGGCCCACATGTACGCGTACAGCGCCCGAAGGTTGGCGAGCTTCTGCCAGCGGTCGCCGGGCATCTTCGAGTACAGCGAGCCCTTGCCGTGGACGACCTCGTCGTGGGAGAGCGGCAGGATGAAGTTCTCGCTGAACGCGTACATGAGGCTGAACGTCAGCTCGTGGTGGTGGTAGCGGCGGTAGATCGGATCCTGCTGGAAGTACCCGAGCGTGTCGTGCATCCAGCCCATGTTCCACTTGAAGCCGAACCCGAGGCCGCCGAGGTAGGTGGGGCGGGAGACGCCCGGCCACGCCGTCGACTCCTCGGCTGCGGTGATGCTGCCGGGCTCGCGGCCGTAGACGACCTCGTTGAACTCCTTGAGGAACGCGACCGCGTCGAGGTCCTCGCGGCCGCCGAACTGGTTCGGGATCCACTCGCCCTCGTTGCGCGAATAGTCGAGGTAAAGCATCGAGGCGACGGCGTCGACGCGGATCCCGTCCGCGTGGTACTCGCGCAGCCAGTACAGCGCGCTCGCCAGGAGGAAGTTGCGCACCTCGTGACGGCCGAAGTTGAACACGAGCGTTCCCCAGTCGGGGTGAGCGCCGCGTCGCGGGTCGGCGTGCTCGTACAGCGCCGTGCCGTCGAAGTTGGCGAGGCCGAACTCGTCCCGGGGAAAGTGCGCGGGCACCCAGTCGAGGATCACGCCGATCCCGTTGGAGTGCATGCGGTCGACGAACGCGCGCAGCTCATCCGGCGTGCCGAAGCGCGGCGAGGGGGCGAAATACCCGGTCACCTGGTACCCCCAGGACCCGCTGAACGGGTGGTGCATGACCGGCAGCAGCTCGATGTGCGTGAACCCCATGTCCTTCGAGTACGCCGACAGCTCGTCGGCGAGCTCGAGGTAGCTGAGCGAGCGGTTGCCCTCGAGCGGGTTGAGCCGCCACGAGCCGAGATGAACCTCGTAGATCGACACCGGCTCGGCGAGCGCCTGCGCCTCCGCCCGGGAGGTGAGCCAATTGCGGTCCTCGGGACTCCACGTGTACTGCGAGCGGGTGACCACCGACGCCGTCTTCGGCGGCGGCTCGGCCTCCTGCGCATACGGGTCGGCCTTGAGCAGAAGCTCATGGCTCGCGGTGAGGATCTCGTACTTGTAACGGAGTCCCGGCTCGATGCCCGGGAGGAACAGCTCCCAGGTGCCGGACGACCCGAGCGAGCGCATCGCGTGCAGCCGCCCGTCCCAGGAGTTGAAGTCGCCGACGATGCTGACCGCCCGGGCGGACGGCGCCCACACCGCAAACGCGGCTCCGGTCACCGTGGTCCCGCCGATCTCCATCTCGCGCAGGTGCGAGCCGAGCAGGTCGTAGACGTGCTCGTGCCGGCCCTCGCCGATGAGATGCAGGTCAAGCTCGCCGAGCGTCGGGGTGAACGCGTACGGGTCAAGAATCCGGAACGACCCGGCCGACCCGTAGTCGATCTCGAGCTCATAGTGCACGGGCAGCTCCGCGCCCGCGACGATGCCCTCGAACACGCCACCGGCGTGGATCCGCTCGAGCTCAACCGTGCTCCCGTCATCGAAATGGGCGGTGACGGCGCCGGCGGCCGGCCGGAGCGCGCGGATGACGACCCCGCCGTCCTGGGGGTGAGCCCCGAGGACGGTATGCGGGTCGGAGTGCTCGCGGCGGACGAGTTGGTCGAGCTCTTGAGTGGCGACGGTCATTCGGATTCGAGCAGCCGACGAATGCCGGCCACGGGGATCGATACCCAGTCGGGACGGTTGTCAAGCTCGTACTGGAGCTCGTAGATCGCCTTCTCCAGCTCGTAGATCGAGAGCAGATTGGCGATCGCGGCGTCGCCCGGCGGCATCAGCCCCAGATCTATGTGCTCGAAGTAGGCGTTGAGGAAGCGCTCCCGCGCCTGCAGCTCGAAGCCCTCCGGCGCCTGGTGGCCGCGGAGGATCGGGACCGCCGAGGTCGTGTACGCGAACGACCGGAGCATGCTCGCGATGTCCCGCAGCGGCGAGCGCTTGGCACGGCGCTCGGGCAGCGAGCGCGCCGGCTCACCCTCGAAGTCGATGATCACCCAACCGCGCGGCGTGTGCAGGGTCTGGCCGAGGTGGTAATCGCCATGGGTGCGGATCATCCTGCCGCCGACGCCGAGCTGCGAGCGGGCGGCGAGCCGCTCGCGCACGTCCTGGCCGCGGCCGATGATCGGCGCGACGCGCTCATCATCGGGCAGCCGAACGAAGATCCGCTCGATGTCCTCGTCGACCGTCGCGGTCAGCAGCGACAGCGATTCCTGGCTCGGCTCCTCCGGTGAGAACGCCGGATCGCCGGCATCGGAGGCCAGGATGTTGTGCAGCTCGGCGGTGACGCGTCCGAGCTCGCTGAGTTGATCGAGGAACCAGTCGGGGTCGTGTTCGGTCTTGTCGAGCGCGAGCTCCCAGCCGCCGATCGCATCCGGGAGGAATTGCTGGGCAACGCCGAGTGTCGAGGCGAGTGACACGCCGTCGTAGTCATACCAGCCGTGCAGGGGCGCGATGTTCGGGAACTCCCGCCCGGTGAGGAAACGGAGCACCTCGAGCTCGGGGTTGATCCCCGGCTCGAGCTTGCGGAACACCTTGAGCACGAGCGCGTCGTCGATCACGATCGACGAGTTCGACTGCTCGACGCCCATCGCCCGCACGGCCGAGTCCTCGGTGATCGTCGCCAGCCCGTCCGCCCGGTGGAACGTGAACCGACCCTCGGTGGCCTGGATCTCGTCCTCGGTGTCCATTCGCAGCACGAGTTCGAGCAGTCGCAGCGGCTCGGCGAGCGCGTCGTAGGCCGTCCACTCCTTTGTCCGTGCGATCGGGTCATTGACCGCGACGTCGGTTCGGATCAGCGACAGCGGCAGCTGGTAGAGCTCGTGCGTGCCGGTCGCAAAGCGCGTCTGGACGAGCGCGAGGAACAGGAACGGCGCCTCGCGCAGCGTGACCCCCTCGACGATCTCGATCCCCGACACGTGGCGGGACTTCGACGCATACCAACGCTGCTGCTCGACCCACGTACGCAGGCTTTCTGCGTCAAGAAATTCTCGGACCTCATCTGCAGGTATTTGAACCGGCTCACGCATCTGGCTCACGTTGTCCTTCCTCCTCGACCAACTCAAACCAGTAGAAGCCGCGGGGGGCAAGCGTCAGCAGGTAGGGCAGCTCGCCGATTCGGGGGAACCGGGAGCGCCCGAAAAGTTCGACTGGGTAGCGGCCTTCGTATTCGCGCAGGTCGAGTTCCACCGCCTGCGCTGATCGAGCGATGTTGTGGACGCACAGCACGAGATCGTCCTCGAACCGGCGTATGTGGGCGAAAATCCGCGGGTTCGAGGTCTCGATCGGCTCGTAGGTGCCGAACCCGAAGACGGGGTGCTCCTTGCGGAGCGCGATGAAGCGATGGATCCACCGCAGCAGCGAGGTCGCCGTCCGGAGCTGCGCCTCGACGTTGACGGCTTGATATCCGTACACCGGATCCATCAGCGGCGGTGCGTACAGCTGTGCGAAGTCGGCCCGCGAGAACCCGCCGTTGCGGTCGCCGGTCCATTGCATCGGGGTCCGGACCCCATCCCGGTCGCCGAGAAAGACGTTGTCCCCCATCGCAATCTCGTCCCCGTAGTAGAGAACGGGTGAGCCTGGGAGCGAGAACAGGATCGCCGTCATCAGCTCGATGTCGTCACGGCCGTTGTCGAGCAGCGGTGCGAGCCGGCGCCGGATCCCGAGGTTGATCTTCATCCGCGGGTCCTTCGCGTACTCCGAGTACATGTAGTCCCGCTCCTCGTCGGTGACCATCTCGAGCGTCAACTCGTCGTGGTTGCGCAGGAACAGCCCCCACTGGCAACTGTCCGGGATCTCCGGCGTGTTGGCGAGGATCTCGTAGATCGGGGCCGCCTCCTCGCGCCGCACCGCCATGAACATCCGCGGCATGACAGGGAAGTGGAAGGCCATCTGACACTCGTCGCCGTCGCCGAAATACTGGACGACGTCGGCCGGCCACTGGTTTGCCTCGGCGAGCAGCACGCGGTCGGGGTAATTCTCCTCGATCTCCTTGCGCACTCGCTTGAGGTACCTGTGGGTCTCCGCCAGGTTCTCGCAGTTCGTGCCCTCACGCTCGTAGAGGTACGGGACCGCGTCGAGCCGGAACCCGTCGAGCCCGAGGTCGAGCCAGAAACGCAAGACGTCGAGCATCGCGCTCTGGACCTCTGGGTTGTCGTAGTTGAGGTCTGGCTGGTGGGAGAAGAACCGGTGCCAGTAGTACGCCCTGGCGACCGGATCCCACGACCAGTTCGACGACTCGGTATCGATGAAGATGATCCGCGCGTCCTGGTAGCGATCGTTCCGATCCGACCACACGTACCAGTCGCGCTTGGGCGAGTCCGGACTCGAGCGCGACTCTTGGAACCACGGGTGGTCGGACGAGGTGTGGTTCATCACCAGATCGGCGATGACCCGGATGCGGCGGGCGTGGGCGGCGTCGATCAGCTGACGAACGTCCTCGACGGTCCCGTAGTCCGGGTGCACCGTCGTGAAGTCGGAGATGTCATACCCGCCGTCGCGCAGCGGCGAGTCGTAGAACGGAAGCAGCCAGATGCAGTCAATCCCGAGCCACTGCAGGTAGTCGAGCTTCTCGGTCAGCCCGCGGACGTCGCCGGAGCCGTCACCGTTGGCGTCGAAGAAGCCGCGGATGTGGATCTCGTAGAAGACCGCCCGCTTGAACCAGAGCGGCTCGGCCTCGAACCACTGCCGCGTCTGCGCCGTTGCGTCGGTGGACGGATCGTGCGCGGGCCGCTCGAGCCGGGCGGCGGCGCGCTCTGACGTGATCAGGTGCGTGAGGGTAGGCGGGCCGACGGAGCTCATGCCTCGACCAGATTAATGTGCGCCTGCCGCACTCCGGGTTGCAGGCGGACGTAGTTGGGACCGATCCGCCACTGGTAGTGCTCGCCGGAGAGCAGATCCTCGACGGTGAACACCGGCGGCAGCCCGAGGTGCGCGGGGATCATCGCCAGTCCTTCCTGAGCGTCGTAGGGGTCGATGTTGACAACGCAGATGAGCGTGTTCGCACCCGATTGTTTGACGTAGGCGACGATCGCGTCGTTGGCGGTGTCGAGGAACGTGACGTTCGACAGCGACTGCAGTGCCCGGTTGGCGCGACGGATCTCGTTGACGCGCCGGATGAGGGGGAGCAGCGGACCCTCGAGGCGGCGGTTCTTGAGCTCGAACTTCTCCGAGTTGAGGTATTCCTCGCTCCCCTCGCGGACGGCGACGTTCTCGAGTGCCTCGTAGCCCGAGTACAGCCCGTAGCTCGGCGAGAGCGTCGCGGCGAGGATCAACCGCGCCTCGAACGCGCCGCGCCCGCCGTGCTGCAGGTACGCGTGGAGGATGTCCGGCGTGTTGGCGAAGAAGTTCGGCCGGAAGTACTCCTGCTCGCCGGAGTACGCGAGCTCCGAGACATACTCGCTGAGCTCATGGCGCGAGTTCTTCCACGTGAAGTACGTGTAGGACTGGCTGAACCCGATCTTCGCCAGATGCCGCATCACGGCGCGTCGGGTGAACGCCTCGGCGAGGAACACGACGTCTCGGTCGCGGGTGTGGATCTCCTTGATCAGCCACTGCCAGAACGGGAACGGCTTCGTATGCGGGTTGTCGACGCGGAACACCTTGACGCCGCAATCGACCCAATGGAGCACGACCTCGAGCAGCGCGTCCCACAGACCGCGCCAATCCGGGCTGTCCCAGTTGACGTTGTAGATGTCCTGGTAGCGCTTGGGCGGGTTTTCTGCGTATTTGAGCGTCCCGTCGGGCCGGCGGTGGAACCACTCCGGATGCTCGGTCAGCCACGGATGATCGGCGGAGGCCTGGATCGCGAAGTCGAGCGCGATGTCGATCCCGTGAGCCCGTGCGGCTTTCGTCAGGCTGCGCAGATCCTCCTCGGTCCCAAGGTCCGGATGGATCGCGTCGTGGCCCCCGCGCTGGTCCCCGATGGCCCACGGCGAACCGGGATCGCTTGGGCCGGCGGTCAGCGAGTTGTTCTTGCCCTTGCGGTTCGTGCGCCCGATCGGGTGGATCGGGGGCAGGTAGATGATGTCGAACCCGAGATCGGCGAGCTTCGGCAGCTCGCGCTCAACGCCGGCGAGCCCGCCCCACGACCTCGGGAACATCTCGTACCAGGCGCCGAAGACCGCCCGTGGCCGGTCGACCTCGATCGTCAGCGGCGGATCGATCGCGACGGCGCCGCGCCGCTCCTGGTTGCGCTCGACGGTCTCGAACAGCTCCGGGCCGAGCGCGACGTCATGCTTGGCGCTCTCCGGCACGGCGCCGTCCCCGAGCGTCAGCAGCGCGTGCTCGATGAGCGCCCGGTCGCCAGGCTCCTTCGCCGCCTCGGCGGTCGCCTTGAGCAGGAGCACGCCTTCGGACATCTCGCCCGCGAGGTTGCGCTGTCCGCCGCCGATCTTTCGCTCGAGCTCGTTGCGCCACGTGCCGAACACGTCGGTCCACGCCTCGACGGTGTATTGCCAGCGGCCGACGCGGCCCAGCCGCACCTCGGCCGACCAGCGATTGCCGCCGATCTGTTCGTCGATCCGGCGCATCTCGGCTTCCCGCCAGCGCTTCTCGCCCGGGCCGCGGTACTTGACAACCGCCCGGATCAGCTCGTGTCCGTCCCGGAACACGTCGGCTTCGATCCGGACATGGTCGCCATCGACGCGCTTGGCCGGGTAGCGACCGCCGTCGACGGCCGGGGCCGGGTACTGGACCACGATGCGGGCCGGGGCGCGCCTCGATGCCGGGGCAGGGCCGTCCGTGGGGGGCTTCGTTTGGGCTCGGGTCACCGGAGGCACAACCCGGAAGGTATCCAGACCGCTGGGTCAGGTAAACAGCGGTTCGTGATGATCCTGTGACGGACTCCCTACGGACAAGCGGCATTCAGCTGCACCTCACGTCGCTGCCGGGCGGTCGCCTCGGCCCCGAGGCGTACCGGTTTGCCGACTGGCTCGCTGCCGCCGGCCAGTCCTGGTGGCAGGTGCTGCCGCTCGGGCCGCCCGACCGATATCGCTCGCCGTATAAGTCGAAGTCCGCGTTCGCGGCGTGGCCGGGGTTCGTTGCGCAACCGGACGCGCCGGTGTCGCTCGATGAGGTCGACGCGTTCGTGTCTCGGCACGCGTTCTGGATCCACGACTGGGCCCGCCTGTCCGGTGGCCGGCACGCGATCGAGGATCAGGTTCGCTTCGATCGGGAATGGGGCGCCTTGCGGGCGTATTGCGAGGCGCTGGGGATCCGGCTGCTCGGCGACGTGGCGATCTACGTCGCGCCCGGTAGCGTCGATCACCGCGCCCATCCCGAGCTGTTCCAGGACGACTTCGTCGCCGGCGCGCCGCCCGACGCGTTCTCCGACGACGGCCAGCTCTGGGGCAACCCACTGTACGACTGGCCGGCGCTGCGCCGGCGCAGGTACCGGTGGTGGGTCGAGCGGGCGCAGCGGACGCTGTCGCTGTTCGATGTCGCCCGGATCGATCACTTCCGCGGCTTCGTGGCGTACTGGTCGGTGCCGGCGGACGCGGCGACGGCTGTCGATGGGCGCTGGGTTCGGGGGCCGGGGCGGGCCGTGTTCGACGCGATCGCGGCGGGGATCGGCGCTGATGGGCGGTTGCCCTTCGTGGCCGAGGACCTCGGCGTGATCACGCCGCCGGTGGACCGGCTCCGGGACGCGCTTGGCCTGCCCGGGATGGTCGTGCTCCAGTTCGGCTTCGAGCCCGAGGTGCCCGGCAGCGTGCACCGGCTCGCCAACCACGTCGTGAACAGGTTCGTCTACACCGGCACCCATGACCACGACACGGCGCGCGGGTTCTTCGAGGGGCTGTCCGAGGCGCGTCGCGCGTTGGTGCAGGCTGACCTGCGCGCGTTCGGGCTCGCCGACAGCGTGGCCCTGGAGCGAGAGCCGTGGTGGGCGTTGATCCGGCTCGCGCTTGCCTCACCAGGGCGCGTGGCGATGATGCAGATGCAGGACGTGCTCGGGCTCGGCTCCGAGGCGCGGATGAACAACCCGGGACGTCAGGGCGGGCAGTGGCGCTGGCAGATGGAGCCGGACGCGTTGACCGGCGCGCTCGCGCGGCGGCTGCGGGCGGCGACGGCGGACGCGGGGCGCCTCGGCGGCTAGCGCTTGGGGCCTTGTGTACAGCTGTCGTACACAATCGCCCACGCGCTACGCGCGGAGCTTCACCCAGACCGACCGGCCTGCGGTTTTCGTCGCCCGATAGGTGTACGTCACGTCGTTGCGCAACCGCTCCCAGCACGTCGTTTCGTAGCGGATCAGCGACGCAGGATCGACGCGCACGACCATCCCGTCCGCCGCCAGCACCCGCAGCGCCCGCTGTGCGATCGCGATCTGGCCGAACGCCGTCGGGTGGACGTGATCGGCCATCACCTGATTGCGAGCACCGAAATCGGTGAGGTCGACGACGAGCGCTCGGCGCTCCGCGGACGCGGCCGCGCGTTCGATGATCGCGTTCATGTCCTGAACCTTCGCGCCGGCCAGCGGCCGCCCCAGGTCGAGCGGCGCGGTCGCGGTCAGCACCCGATCGCAGCGCCCGCCCACGAACGACAGCGCGGCGCGGTAGTCGGCCTCAAACGTAACCGGGTCCCAGTCGGGCGAGCGCACGTCGTTGACCCCGATGTACAGGCACCCGAGGTCGTATCGCGCATCCGGCGCCACGCGTTCGACAAAAGCCGGAATCTGATCAACCACGACGTTGTGCGCCCGCGCGCCGTCGACCGCGTAGCCGGTGTACGGGAGCCCGGTCGCGCGGGCGACCCACAGCGCCCAGGACTGCAGCGCGACACCCCACTGCAGTTCCCCGCCGCCGTTTGTGATCGAGTCGCCGAAGGCGAGAACACCGAGCCTGGTAGAGGCCAAGTGCGCGAGGGTACTGCCCTCCTAGATAATGCCGTCCGTGGACTCCAGCTCGCCGACGGCCTTCGATGGCCGACACGACCTCGAGCGCGCCGCAGGAGAGCTCGCCGAGCGCCTCCCCGACGCACTCGCGCCGTTCGCCCAGCTCGCCTACAACTACCACTGGTGCTGGCAGGCCGGCGGGGGTGAGGCGTTTGAGGCCATCAGCCCCGGCCGGTTCGCTATGTCGAACAAGAACCCGGTCCGCACGCTCCTGGAGGCCTCGAGCACCGAGCTGCGGCGCGCCGCGGCGGACGAGGCCGTGACTGAGCGCGGCCGTAAGCTGCTCGCCGCGCTCGAGGCCGACCTCGCCCGCCCACCGGCGACGAACCTCGATCCCGCCCGCCCCGTCGCGTTCCTGTGCGCGGAGTACGGCATTCACGTCTCGCTCCCGATCTACTCGGGCGGGCTGGGCGCGCTCGCCGGCGACCTCGTCAAAGAGGCGTCCGATCAGGCGGTCCCGCTCGTCGCCGTCGGGCTCATGTACCGCAAGGGCTACTTCCGCCAGAACATCGACGCGAGCGGCTGGCAGCACGAGTACTGGCTCGATACCGATCCAGACCGGCTCCCGGCTGCGCTCGTCACCGGTTCGGACGGCCGCCCCGTGTCGATCACCGTGCCGATCTACGACGTCCCCGTCACCGCTCACATCTGGCGCGCCGACATCGGGCGCGTGCCGCTGTTCCTGCTCGACACCGACACGCCGGAAAACGGCCCGGTCGAGCGGTGGACCACCGGACGGCTGTACGTCGCCGACTCGGACACCCGGCTCGCCCAGTACGTGCTGCTCGGCATGGGCGGGATCCGCGCGCTCCGCGCGATCGGGATCGAGCCCGGGGTCATCCATCTCAACGAGGGGCACGGGGCGTTCGCTCCGCTCGAGCTGGCCGCACCGGACCTGCTCGACGGCACGCCGTTCGATAAGGCGATCACCGCGGCGAGCGGGCGGACGATCTTCACGACGCATACCCCTGTTCCTGCCGGCAATGACTCCTACCCGGACGACCAGGTCGCGAGCGCGATCGGCGCCGTCGCCGACGAGCTCGATGTCGACATCGACGAGCTGATCTCGCTCGGCCGCACCGATCCGGCCGACGAGGAGGCCGAGGTCGGCGTCACGCAGGCGGCACTCCGCATGAGCCGGGCTGCGAACGCTGTGAGCCGCCGCCACGGCGAGGTCGCCCGGGAGATGTGGAACGAGCTGTGGCCGGACCGGGCGGTCAACGACGTCCCGATCGGCCACGTCACCAACGGGGTCCACGTGCCGACCTGGATCGGCCCCGAGATCCGGGCCCTGCTCAATCGGTACCTCGGCGACGGCTGGATGCATCGGGCCGCCGATCCCGCGACGTGGGCCGGCGTCGACGACATCCCCGACGAGGAGCTGTGGGCCGCTCGCACCCGCCAGCGGGCTGCGCTGATCACGTATACGCGCGAGCGCAGCGCCGCCGAGCGGCTCGGCCGCAGCGACACCCGCGAGTACGTCGAGTCGGCGCTGCGCGCGTTCCAGCCGGAAGTGCTGACGGTCGGGTTTGCACGTCGGGTGGCGACGTACAAGCGACTCGAGCTCCTCACCCGCGACCCGCAATGGACGCTGTCCCTGCTCAGTGGCGAGCGGCCGGTGCAGGTCGTGCTCGGGGGCAAAGCCCACCCGCGGGACGATGACGCCAAGAAGACTCTCCGTCACGTGTTCGAGCTCAAGCGCTCGCTCGTCGTCGGAGAGCGCGTGGTATTCCTCGACGACTACGACCTCGACTCCGCCAAATGGCTCGTGCGCGGGTGCGACGTGTGGCTCAATCTCCCGCGCCCGCCGCTCGAGGCGAGCGGGACAAGCGGGATGAAGTCCGTCATCAACGGCGGCCTTCAGCTCTCGGTGCTCGACGGCTGGTGGGCCGAGGCGTGCGAGCACGGCGTCAACGGGTGGGGACTGCCCGGCGACATCAAAGAGGGCGAGGACGAGGAGGCCCAAGATGCGCGCACCGCGGAGGCGTTGCACGAAGTCGTGACGAAGGAGGTCCTCCCCCCGTTCTACGAACGCGACGAGCGTGGCCTGCCCACCCGCTGGCTGGCCCTGGTACGCGCCTCTCTGAGAACGCTCGGACCTCAGTTCGCCGCGACCCGGATGCTCGCCGAGTACGTGGACGGGCGGTATTCCGAAGCGTAGGGTCCGGCGGGCCCTAACCTTCCCGGGAAGGAATCAAGCCGCGGAGGCGTCGTAGGAGACGTAGAGCTATGTCTGCAAATGCTGACATGCCAGACGTGAGCGCTGAACAGTTGCGCGATCTCTCCGCCCTGGCGGACGGGACGCTCGATCCTGGGCGCCGGGCGGATGTCGAGGCGCGCATCGCCGGCTCGGCCGAGCTGAGCGCGCTCTACGTCCGGGAGCAGCGCGTCGTCGAGATGCTTCACCACGCTCGCGAGACCGATCGAGCGCCGGCGTCGCTCCGGGCGCGCATCGAGGCGCAGCGGCCAAAGCGCAACGTCACGGTGCGGCGACGCATCGGTTACGGGGGCGCGCTCGCCACCGCGCTGGCCGCGGCCGCGCTCGCGATCGTGTTGGCACTGCCCGGTGGCGCGCCCGGTGCGCCGTCGCTCAGCGAGGCGGCCGCGATTGCGAGCCGGGGACCGTCGATGCCGGCGCCACCGGCCGATGCGGACCAGCCCGGCAAGCTCGACACCCTGTTCCAGGGGATCTACTTCCCGGACTGGACCAACTTCCACTGGCGCGCGAGCGGCCAGCGGGCCGACACGATCAAGGGCCGCAAGGCGACGACGGTTTACTACGACTGGAAGGGGCATCGCATCGCGTACACGATCGTCGGCGCCCCCGCGCTGAAGATCCCGAATGCGCAGGTCCGCAGCCTCAAGGGAGTCGAACTGAGCACGCTCACGATCGGTGGCCGGCTCGTCGTCACCTGGACCGAGGCCAACCACACGTGCGTGTTGTCCGCTACCGGGGTTCCGGTGGAGAAGCTGCAGAAGCTGGCGGCCTGGGAGGGCTCCGCGGCCTAGGTGTTCTCCGGAGCGTTCTCCGGTACGAGCGACCGCGCGACCCGTTGCCGTGCCCGGTGCAGCCGGGTCGTGATCGTCGCTTCGCGGACGCGCAGCGCGTGTGCCGCCTCGCGGTAGGACAGGCCGACGACGTCGATCGCGATCAGGGCGTCCCGGAAGTCGTCCGGCAGTTCGGAGATCGCGGCATACAACTCGGCCGACTCGAGGCGCGCCTCGGGCTGCACCGCGCTGCGGTCCTCGATCAGGTCGAGCTCATCGGGCAGCGCCGTCGTCTGCGGCCGGCGCGCGGCGGTCCGGCGCTGTGAGAAGAACGTGTTCCGCAGCACGCGCAGGAGATAGCCGAGGTCGTCCTCGGAGCGCAGGATCCGCGGCTTGCGCAGGACGCGCGCAAACGTCTCTTGGACGAGGTCCTCGGCCTCTTCCCGCGATCCGCAGAGACCCCAAGCGGCGCGGTACAGCCGATCGATGTGATCGCCGAGCGCCGCCGGGTCGAGTTGACGTTCGGGTGGCATTGGCTGGCGCCCGCAGCATACGCACGGGCGCCGACCCAGTCCTTACGGCTGCAAGTCGGAAAGCGGCCGCGGCCCAGGCCCGACGTACTTCGCCGTCGGCCGAATCAACCGGCCCTCGCGCTTCTGCTCCATGATGTGCGCGGACCAGCCGGCGGTCCGGGCGCACGTGAACATCGGCGTGAACAGCTCCGGCGGCACCTGCGCGAAGTCGAGCACGACCGCTGACCAGAACTCGACGTTCGTGGCCAGCACGCGATCCGGGTGGCGAGCGTGCAGTTCGGCGAGTGCCGCGTGCTCGAGCGCCTCGGCGACCTCGACGCGGGTGGCGCCGAGCTGGTTTGCGGTCCGGCGTAGCACGCGGGCCCGCGGATCCTCGGCGCGATAGACGCGGTGACCGAAGCCCATCAGCCGCTCGCCGCGATCAAGCAGGTCCTTGACGTAACGCTCGGCGTTACCCGACTCGGCGACGTCGTCGAGCATCTTCAGCACGCGGGAGGGCGCGCCACCGTGGAGCGGGCCGGACAGGGCGCCGACCGCGGAACTCAGGGCAGCGGCGACATCGGCACCGGTCGAGGCGACGACGCGGGCGGTGAAGGTCGAGGCGTTCATCCCGTGCTCGGCGGCCGAGATCCAGTACGCGTCGATCGCCTCAACGTGGCGCGGGTCAGCCTCGCCGCGCCAGCGGATGAGGAACCGCTCGGCGATGCTGTTCGCCTTATCGATCTCGCGCTGCGGCACCGGCGGCTTGCCGATCCCGCGGGCGGACTGCGCGACGAACGAGAGCGCCATCACCGACGCGCGGGCGAGATTGTCGCGCGCCTCCTCGTCGGAGATGTCGATCAGCTGCCCGAAGCCCCACTGCGGCGTGAGCATCGCGAGCGCCGCCTGCACGTCGACGCGCGGGTCGCCGGAGCGGACGACGAGCGGATGGGGCTCAGCCGGGGGCATGCCGGGGAGCAGCCTCCCATCGACGAGCAGGCCCCACACCCGACCGAACGGGACGTTGCCGACGAGCTCCTCGATGTCGACGCCGCGATAGCGCAGCGCCCCACCCTCACGGTCAGGCTCGGCAATCTCGGTGGCGAAGGCTACGACACCCTCGAGCCCCGACTGGACTTCGGCGGTTGCAGACATTTGCGTGTTCTCCATAGCGCGATAAAGGTCGCCCACAGGCTAGCTGTCGTAGGCTTCGAGCCGATGGCCGAGTTGATGTTCCAAGGCGCGCTCGAGCTCGCCGAGCTCGTCCGGTCCGGCGAGATCTCAGCGACCGAGCTGGTGTCCGACTGCCTTGCCCAGATCGACGCGCTCGAGCCGACGATCGGCGCGTTCACGTATGTCGCGCACGATGCGGCGCTTGCTGCCGCGGCCGAGATAGGCGCCGGTGACGAGCGGCCGTTCGCCGGCGTGCCGATCGCGATCAAGGACAACCGTCCCGTCGCCGGGATGCCGATCACGATGTGCAGCGACCTGTTCGGGGACTTCATGCCCCACCACGACGCGTTCCTCGTCCGTCGCCTCCGCGACGCCGGGTTCGTGTTCGTCGGCAAGACCAAGCTGCCCGAGATGGGGATCCTCCCCACGACCGAGCCCCGGCGCTTCGGCCCGACGCACAACCCGTGGGGGCTCGACCGCACGCCCGGCGGCTCGAGTGGCGGCTCGGCGGCGGCGGTCGCCGCCGGGATGGTCCCGATCGCGCACGGGAACGACGGCGGCGGCTCGATCCGGATCCCCGCCTCGTGCTGTGGGCTCGTCGGGCTCAAGGCGGCGCGCGGCCGTATCTCGGTCGGACCCGACGGAGGCCAGAGCTTCCTCACGGTCGACGGCGTGCTGACGCGTACGGTCGCCGACACCGCAGCCGTGCTCGACGTGATGGCCGGCTACGAGCTCGGCGATGCGACGTGGGCGCCCGATCCCGTGGAGCCCTACGTGACCGCGGCGGCGCGCGCCCCCGGCCGGCTGCGGGTCGGGCTCGCGCTCAACCCCGCGCTCGACGGCGCCGAGCTTGATCCGGTCTGCGAGCGCGCCGCGCGGGATGCGGCCGCGCTTATCGACTCCCTCGGGCACGACGTCGAGGAGGTGACCCCGCCGTGGTCCGGGCACGATCTGCTGCCGGACTTCACCCGGGCGTTCGGCCCGCTCATCTCGCAGACGACGCAGATCGCGGCCCGGCTCGCGGGACGCGACCCGACTCCAGAGGACGTTGAGCCGCTCACCTGGGCGGTCTGGGAGAGCTCGCGCAGCCACGACACGCTCAGCCTGCTCAGCGCCCAGACGCGGCTCGAGCACATCTCCCGGCGGATCATCACGGCCCTCGCTGACTACGACGCGGTGATCACCCCGACGCTCGCGATGCGGCCCGTCAAGACCGGCGAGATTCACGGCCGCGGGCCAGAGCCGTGGGCGCATTACCAGCGCTCGGGGTACTTCACGCCCTACACGGCGATCGTCAACTGCACCGGCCTGCCCGCGGTCTCGCTGCCCCTCTATCACGGCGATGACGGGCTGCCGACCGGAGTCCAGCTGATCGGTCCGCCGATCCGCGAGGAGGTCATCCTGTCGCTCGCGACCCAGCTCGAGCAGGCACTGCCGTGGCGCGAGCGGCGTCCTGCGCTGGCGACCGCCTGACGGGAGCTCCGCTCGCCCCTTACCTGACGGAGTACACGACCGACCGCGTGGCCCGGAGCCCGTCCTTGGACCGGCCCGCGAGTGCCGGGGATGCAGCCTCGCCTGGGGGACCTCGTCCGCCTCCGCCATGACCGCGGCGATGACGTGAGTGAGCTGCTCGAGGAGGGGAGGCGGCGCTGGCCCGAGCGGTGGGTGCTCGTCTGGATCGACGGCCACGTGCACCTCGATGCGGGGCGCCTCGTTATCGCCGAGAGCCGGTTCCGTCGCTCACTGTCGGTTGATCGCACCGAGCTGGCCGCCACCGGGCTGGCGTACGACGAGCGCATCTTCAGCGTGTTCTCACTCGAGTCCCGGGGGCTCGTCCTGTTCCGGCCGGGGCGATACGCCGATGCCGCGGCGACCTACGCTGAGGCCGAGCGCCTCGATGAGGAGCATCTCGGCTACCGAGCCAAGCGGATGCTGGCGGAGGCCCGCGCCGCCGCCATGAGGTGACCGCTCAGCCGACGCCGAGCACGGCGCGCATCGGCTTCGGGATGACCCCGAGCGACTCAGCGTCGGCCGTGCCCTGCCGGGAGATCATCGGCACCTCCATCAGCTCCGCCTCGTCCCACGTCGCAAACGCGGCCGGGCCGGTGAGCAACTCCACGAGGTCGAGCGCGCGGCGGGTGATCGGGACCGGGACGCCGACGATCGGACGTCGGCGGTGAAACGAGCTGATGATGATCTCGACGACCTGGCGGTGGGTGAGTGTCTCGGGCCCGGCGAGCTCGTAACGCCGGCCGTCGGCCTCGGCCGCGTGCGATCCGCCGGGCAAGGCGGCCATCACGCAATCCGCGACGTCCTCAGCCCACATCGGCTGAAACGGCGTCCGGCCGCGGCCTGGGATCGGCATCACCGGTAGCAGCGACAGGCGCTGAAGCAGCCGCAGGTACGGGTCGCCCGGCGAGTAGATGATCGACGGGGCGAAGATCGTATGCGTGAGGCCGGACTCAGCGAGCGCCTGCTCGGCGACCGCCTTCGCCCGCAGCAGGCGTGCGCGGCTGCGCGTCGAGGCGCCGAGCGCCGAGAAGAACACGAATCGCTGCACGCCCGCCTTCTCGGCGGCGCGCACGAGGCGCCATGTGGCGACGCCGGCGAGCTCCTCGATCGAGCCCCCGGGCTGGTCGCGGACGACCGACGCAAGGTGGACGACCGTGTCGACGCCTCGGAGCGCGTGGCGGAACGAGAGATGATCGGAGAGATCGCCGAGGGCGATCTGAACCCGGACTCGCTCGGCGCCGAGACGCCGCGGATCGCGGACGAGACAGCGCACAGGGACCCCGGCTGCGGTCAGTCTCCGCAGCAGCGGTCGTCCGACGTTCCCCGTGGCGCCCGTCAGCAGCAGCACGGGGCGGGAGCCTAGTGGGTCTCGCCGGAACGTCCACCAGGAAATGGCGAGGTCCGAGGGCCGCTGGCCGAGGACGCAGTGAGGGAGCGTGCCTCTGGCACGTGACCGAACGAGGACACGGGCCAGCGGTCATCCGGGACCGCCATAACTGGTGGAACGTTTCGGTGGGGCGCACTCACGCGGTTACACGTCCGTAAAATGTCGCGCTCCCCCCGTCATCCGAAACGACAGAGGAAGAATCAAGACCTATGGCCTACGTGATCGCCGAGCCCTGCATTGGCACGAAGGACAACTCGTGCGTGGAGGTCTGCCCGGTCGACTGCATTCACCCGACGCCGGACGAGCCCAACTACGACGATGTCGAGATGCTCTACATCGATCCGGAGGAGTGCATCGACTGCGACGCCTGCGTCGAGGCCTGCCCGGTCGATGCCTGCTTCGCCGAGGACCAGCTCCCGGAGGAGTGGACGAAGTACGCGCAGATCAACGCCGACTACTACGCGAACCGCAAGTAGTCAGTGTTCGCCGGGCGCGCATGCGCGCCCGGCCCGCGGGCGCATGCGCCCCCGCGGTGGGGCGGTGCATGCACCGCCCCTCACTGCCTCTTAGGCCATCGGAAGCGACATCCCGACCGGCTTCGGGGCTGCCGCCGGCGACGGGGCCTGCATGACCGGCAGCTCGATCGGCGACAGCGCGATCAGCCCCCGCGCGGCCTGGTGGATCGCCTGTGCGGCCGGGTCGTCGGGGTCGGAGAAAACGAGCGGCGTGCCGGCGTCTGACTGCTCGCGGAGCGCCATCGTCAGCGGAATCTTGCCGAGCAGGGGCACGTCGAGTTCCTCGGCGAGCCGCTGACCGCCGCCCTCCCCGAAGATCTGGAAGCGCTCCCCGGACGGGGTCACGAATCCCGACATGTTCTCGATCACGCCCGCGATCTCGAGCTTGAGCTTCGTCGCCATCTCGGCCGAGCGGCGCGCCACCTTCTGCGCGACCGGCTGCGGGGTCGTGACCAGGATGAACTTCGCCTGCGGCAGGAGCTGCGCGAGCGTCATCGAGACGTCGCCGGTGCCGGGCGGCAGGTCGATCAGCAGGTAGTCGAGCTCGCCCCATTCGACGTCCTCGAGGAACTGCTGCAGCGCCTTGTGAAGCATTGGACCACGCCAGACGACGGCCGCGTCCTCCTCGACGAAGAACCCGATCGACATCACCTCGATGCCGTCATGGCCCGTGAGCGGGATCAGCTTGCGCTGCCCGTTGACCTTCGGGCGCTCGGCACCGAGGCCGAACATGCGCGGCTGCGAATAGCCCCACACGTCCGCGTCGAGCACGCCGACGCGCTTGCCGTCCGAAACAAGCGCGGCGGCGAGGTTGGCGGTGACACTCGACTTGCCGACGCCGCCCTTGCCCGAGCCAACGCAGATCACGTTCTTGACGGCGGCGAGCGCGCCCTCCGGCAGCGTCCCGCGGCCCAGCTTGTGTCCGAGCTTTTGTTTCTCCTGATCGGAGAGCACGTCGAAGCTGACGTTGACGCCGGTGACGCCTTCGAGCTCGCCCACGGCGGACGCGACCCCGGTCTGGAAGTGGCTGCGGATCGGGCAACCCGGCGTGGTGAGCGAGACCATCACGTCGACGACGCCGTTCTCGTGCACGTCGATCGAGCGGACCATTTCAAGCTCGACGATGTCCCGACGCAGCTCGGGGTCGATCACGGCACGCAGGGCATCTAGGACTTGGTCTCTATTAGGCATGGTTCGATTGTGACAGACGCCAAATGCCGCCCGGCAGGAGTCCCGACCGCGCCGGCACCGCTCTCCGGCGTCGAGGTGCGCGGATTTGACGGGGGTCGCTGGGACTTATGGCTGCCACAGCGACTATTAGGCCCATAGACCTGGCGTTGCCCGCGTCCTGGCCGCCTCATTAAGGACCGACGGGGCGCCACTTGCGTGACGCCCCGGCGGTTGAGGGAGGAGAGGGTGCTGCATTCGCCGGCGAGGTATGAGGCCGGCGAACCTCTCCCGCGGCCCGGCCTCTCCTGGTGCCGGTGCGGGTTAAGTCGATGGGCGCTAGCTGATCCGCTCCTGTGCGGTCGAAACCAGGTCCTGTGCGCGCTTGCTGACGACCGAGGACTGCTTCTCGAAGTCCTTGCGGACCGCGCGGACCTCGCGCTCGAAGCGGCGGCGGTTCTGCTTGACCGTCCGCTCGACGCGGGACCGGCGCTGACGGAGCTCACGCTCGAACCGCGTCCGGGTCTTGCGCACCTGGCGCTCGAACCGGTTGCGGGCGGTCGCGCCACGGCGCTCGTAGCGCTTGAGCTCGCGCTCGAGGCCGGTACGCGTACGGTACTTCGTCGCCAGGCCCTTCACCGTGGAGACGAGGTTCTCCTGGGCGAGGATGGTTGCGCCGACCGGGACGAGAATGGCCCGCTCAGCGAGATGCTGGATCTGCTCGACCTGCGTCTTGGGCTGGGTCGAGGTGGTCGAGGCCGCGGGCTTCCGTGCCGTGGAGCCGGCCGGCTTGCGCGCCGACGTGCTCTTGCGTGTGGACGCGGTGCCGCGTCCGCTGGGTGTGGTGTTGCTCGTTGTAGCCATGGGTTGCTTCGCTCCCGTAGGAATAAGGATATTAGCTCTAAGTTCTTTGCGGGGCCCGATTACGACCGAACATGTGTTTGTAAACCGATAGCAGACCTTCGTTACAGTCCTCGGTGGTGCTGTGATCGAAACCCGGACTCATTACGCCCGTAGCGGCGATGCGAGCATCGCCTACCAAGTCGTGGGCGAGGGTCCGATGGACCTCGTGCTCGTCAATGGGCCGGCCTCGCATTTGGAGATCCTGTGGGAGGAGCCCTCCACAGCGCGCTGCCTCGAGCGGCTCGCCGCGTTCTCACGGCTCGTGATGTTCGATCGCCGCGGCACCGGGCTCTCGGACCCGGTCTCGAGACCGCCGACGCTCGAGCAGCAGATGGACGACCTCTCAGCTGTGCTCGACGCCGTCGGCGTCGAGCAGACGGCGCTGTGGGGCGCCGGCGACCTCGGTCTGTCGGCGATGTTCGCCGCGACATATCCCGAGCGCGTCACCGCGCTCGTGCTCTCCTCGGTCGCGCCACAGGGCGGTGCCACGCTACAGACCGAGATCCACGAGCAGATGCTCGACGCGATCGAGCATCATTGGGGCGAGGGCACCCTGCTGGAGATCTATGCGCCCAGCCAGATCGGCAACGCCAGCTTTGCCGCCTGGTGGGGTCGGCTGCAGCGCTCGGCGGTCAGCCCGGGAATGGCGCGGCAGCTGATCGACATGGTCGCTCAGACCGACCTGCGCCAGGTGCTGCCGACGATCCAGGCGCCAACGCTCGTCACCCACCGCGTCGGCGATCGGTACGTCCCGATCGAGCTCGGGCGCGAGGTGACCACGCTCATCCCGGGCGCCCGGATGATCGAGTATCCGGGTGAGGACACGTTCGCGTGGGCCGACGGCAACCCGGCGATCGACGATGTCGAGGAGTTCCTGACCGGTCGGCGCGGGCCGGGGGAGATCGACCGGGTGCTCGCGACCGTCATGTTCACCGACATTGTCGGCTCGACCGAGTTCGCCTCGCAGCTGGGCGACGGGCGGTGGCGGGCCCTGCTGGGCGAGCACAACGCGCTCGTCCGCGACCAGCTCGAGCGCTGGCGCGGCCAGGAGATCAAGACGATCGGCGACGGCTTTCTGGCGACATTCGACGGTCCGGCGCGCGCGGTCCAGTGTGCCGCGGGCATCGTCGACGCGGTTCGCATGCTCGGACTCGAGATCCGGGCCGGTCTGCACACCGGCGAGTGCGAGCTCGTGGGCGATGACGTCGCCGGGATCGCGGTCCACATTGGCGCCCGCGTGATGGCGAACGCCGGTCCCGGAGAGGTGCTCGCGTCGAGCACGGTCAAGGATCTCGTCGTCGGCTCAGGCCTGCGCTTCGACGATCGTGGCGTGCACGCGCTGCGCGGCGTACCCGACGAGTGGCACCTCTACGCGCTCGAGCGGTGAGCTGAGGACGGGCGCCCCGAGCCACCGGTGAACCCGGTGCGGGCAAGCCACGCCTTCGGGTCCTCGATCTCCGCCAGCGTCGGGAGTGCCTCGGGGCTGGAGAACACATGGGCGAGTGCCCCGCGACCGGCCTCGGCGACGATCGCATCGCAGAAGATCTTGCCCCGCTCGTACTGCTTGAGTTTCATCTCGAGGCCCAGCAGCCGCGCGACGAGCCGGTTGAGTCCGGACTGGGACTTGCGTCGCTGATCGATCGCCGCCCGGAGCTTCGGCAGCGATGGCAAGAGCTCAGGCGCGACGGCGTCCATCACGTGCTCGGCGTGGCCCTCGATGACCGCCATCACGGCCTGGACGCGGTCGAGCGTGTCGCGCTCGGCCGTGTTCGTCACGATCGAGATGAGATCGCCCTGGCGCAGCGCGCCGAGGACGCGCTTGACCTCGTCGCCGCTCGGCAACCGCAGCTTGCGTGGCGCGTCGATCCGCACCTCGGCCTGCTTGAGCAGGTCGCGGACGAGCCCCGCGACGTGGGGGTGGAGCCACGGCACGCCGGCGAATTGGACGGCGTGGGTGACCTCGTGGAGCGTCACCCAGGTCATGAACTCGTCCTCGTCGGCGCCGAACGCCTCGACCGCCTGACCGAGGTTTGGGAGCACGAACAAGAGCCGGGGTGGGCGGTCCTCGACGGCCTCGTCGAGCAGCACGAGCTCGTACTGACCGAGCACCCGCTGGCCGAGATAGCCGACGACGACGCCAACCTCGGTCGAGAGCACGAACCCGACGCCGATCTGCATCGCCGGCTTGAGCGGGCCGAGGCCGGCACCGGCGCGCTCGAGCACCGGGTCGAGCAGGAGCCGCATCGACGCGATGTTGCTCGCGACCCACTCGCGGCGGCTGATTCCCTCCGGCGGCGGCAGCGCGCGGGCGGGCTGCAGGCCGGTGTAGGCGACGACGCGCCTCTCGGCGTCGGCGGCGAGCGGGGCCAGGTCAACGGTCGGCGGCTTCGCCTCGCCCGTGCCCGCGACGAACGCGGCGATCCGTTCGGCGATGATCCAGTCGATCATCGCGTGATCGCCTCGAGCTCTTTGAGGGTCTCCGGCGTGCGCGCGGCACAGATGTGCGACGTCGGATCGGCATTGAGTGGCGCTCCGAGGGGCTCGGCGTGTCCGGGGAAGCTGACGTGGCCGCCCGCCTCGCGGACGATCAGTTGGCCAGCCGCGGAGTCGACGCCGCGAGCGCGACGGAGCGAGACCATGCCGTCGAACCGGGCGGCGGCCACCTGGCACAGCGAGGACGCGATCGTCCCCAGCGCTCTGAGGCGGTAGGCCACGGCTTGCAGCCCGTCAATCGAGGCCGCGACCCAGCGGGGGTCGGCGGACTCGATCCCGAGCACCTCGACGCGGCCGTCCCGGCTGCGCCGCTCGCTCTGAGTGGGGTCGAGGCGCCCGCCGTTCAGGTAAGCGCCCTCGCCGCTGCGGGCCCACCACTCCTCCTGCGGTCCAAAGTCGTAGACGTAGCCGAACACGACGTCGGCCATCGTCTCGCCGGCCGCGACCGCGATCGACAACGCGTGGTGGGGAAGGCCTCGCTTGGCGTTCAGCGAGCCGTCGATCGGGTCGATGACGATCCGGACGCCCGGGTCGCCGTAGTCGATCTCGCCACGCTCCTCTGACAGGGCGACGAAGCGGTAGCCGTCTGCGGTGAGCGCTTCAAGCTCGGCGAACACGACCGCTTCGGCCGACGCGTCGATCACGAGGGTGCGGTCGCCGCCGCTGCCGCGCGTGCCGGTCTCCTCGGCGCGTTCGGCGATCGTCGCGCGCGCGGAGAGCACGTCCTTCAGGCCCGTGACGGCGCGGCGGCAGGCGCCGAGCCAGTCGGCATCGAGGGCGGAGCGGGTGGAGGTCATCTCATACCTATGCTTGCAGACGTGTCTGAGGAGGCTTCTACCCCGTTCCGTGACGTCGGTGCTCCGGAGCTCGTTCTCGGGTGCGCGGGGAGCGGGAAGACGACCCTGATCGAAGAACGCTTCTGCCGGATGGTCGACGACGGCGAGCGACCCGAGCACGTGCTCGTGCTCGTCCCCTCGGCGGGCCGGGCGGACGCTCTGCGGGTGCGGCTCGAGGCGCGGCTGGCGCGCGGGTACGAAACGCTGTTCGTGCTGACCCCGATCGGGCTGGCGTCCTGGGTGCTCGGGATTGCGGCGGGCGGCGAGAGCGACCTCGATGCGACGACGCTGAGCGCGGGCGACCGATTGGCGATGTTGATCGAGCGGATCGACGAGCTATCGGTCCGGCACCACGATTTCGGGGGTCGCGTCAATGCTCTGTTCGGCTCCTTTGTACGCCGGATCGACCGTTGCAAGGCGGAGCTGGTCGACGCCGAGGCGTACGCGACGTGGGCGTCCGGCCTCGGAGATGAGGACCCGTCCGCCCCGCCCGCCGGGGCCGCGGCGCTCGAGCAGGAGTTCGCCGAGGTGTACCGCGCGCACGAGCGGATGCTCGCGGACGCCGGCGCCCGTGACGAGGGCGATCTGATGCGCGACGCGTTGCGCGCCGCTGCCGACCATCCGGCGATCGGGCGGCGGTTCGGGCACGTGCTCGTCGACGACGCGCAGGAGCTCGAGTTGGCCGCCGCTCGGCTTGTGTGCGCGGTCACCGGTTTCGGCGCGCGCGGGCTGACCGTCACCGCCGATGTGTCGGCCTCGCTGCGTCGCTTCCGGCGCGCGGGGACGGCGGCGATCGTGCCGTTCTCGTCGCTCCCCGACGTCCGCGTCGCGCGGCTCGACCGCTCCGAGCGCTGCCCGGTCCAGGTCGCACGGGTCGCCGGGGCGCTGCTCGGCTCGCCAATGACCGGGTCCGCGGCACGCGGTGGCGGTGCGGTGGCGTTCTGGCGGGCGACGAACGATCGCGCCCAGGCCCAGGCCGTGGCGGCGGAGATCGAGCGGCTGCTCGGTCGCGAGGGCGTGGATCCGGGCGACGTCGCGGTGCTGGTCCCCGAGGTCTCGCGTGAGGGGCAGGCGGTCGCGGTCGCGCTCGAGGAGCGGGCCGTACCGCACCGGCTGATCGGGGAGGCGGCGTTCTTCCAGCGGGCCGAGATCCGCGATGTACTCGCGTGGCTGCGGCTGCTCGCCGATCCGTCTGACGCCGCAGCGGTGGTGCGGGCGCTCGCCCGACCGCCGATCGAGCTGCGCTCGGTCGACATCGCACGCTGCACCCAGATCGCACGGCGGCGCAAGCTCGACATGGTCGCGGCGCTGGCGGCGGCGACCGAATCGCCACAGGTCCCACCCGAGGCGCGGGAGCGGATCCGGATGTTCCTGAAGCTCTACCGCTCGGGCGCGGCGGCGATCGACACGACGCGTCCGGACCTCTACGTGCATCGCTTGATCGACCGGCTCGGGCTGCGCCGCCAGCAGCTGTTCGCAGCGCAGGCGGACGTGGTCGAGCGGCTGCGCGCGCTCGCCCGCTTCGGCGAACTCGCCTCAGCGTACGTCCGGCGCAAGGCGCTCGCCACGCCGCGGGAGTTCGCGCGGTCGATCGCGGCGGTCGCCGACTTCGGCCTACGCGAGCAGGAGGAGCCGGTCGTGTCGGGAGCCGGGACGGTGCAGGTGCTCGGGCTCGACGGGGCCGGCGCGCTCGAGGCGGCGCACGTGTTCCTGCTCGGGCTGCGGGCCGGGGTCAGCGTGCCGGCGCCCGAACCGGTCCCGGATGCGCTGCTGCCGGATGCGGAGGTCGTGCCGGCCGATGACGAGACCGGACGCGAGCGGGGCCTGCGCCAGGCGCTCTACGTCGGCGCCACGCGGGCCCGTGAGCGGGTCGTCCTCTGCTATCCGGCGGCTGGCGACCGGGGCGACGACGTGGCACCGTTGCCGGTGGTCGAGGCAGCGCGGGTCGCTCTCGGGCTCGAGTGGGAGGAGAAGGAGGAGGAGCTGTTCGGCCCGGCCGAGACGCTGCACTCGACCTATCGGCTGCTCCGGGATGAGCTGCTCGAGGGAACGATGCGGACCGCCGGCCGGCTCGGTGAGCTGCGCTTTGACACCGACCTCGACATCTCCCACGCCGTCGTGCGTTATCTCGAGCTGCTGAAGGTCGCGGCGCTGATCGCCCGGCCGGAGGGTCAAAACGTGGCGGAGGCGCTGCGTGATGTGAATTCGAGGATTGGTCAAGCGGTGACCGCCGAGCAGCGGGAGATCTTCACCTCTTCGGCGCTCGACGACTATCTGCTCGACGCCGAGCGCGACGCCCGGCGGCGCGCCGCGGCGACCGCGGCTCGGGACGAGCCGTCGCTGGAGGCGTTCCTGCCCCGGCGCGGGGATGGAGTCGTGCTGTCGGCGTCAGACATCGACACCTACCGCACGTGTCCGCTGAAGTACAAGTTCGCGCGGGTGTTCCGGATCCCGCAGGAGCCGACCGTCCACCAGCGCTTCGGGATCGTCGTCCACCAGGTGCTCGAGCGCTTCCATTCCGGGGAGGGGCCGCCCGGCGGTCTGCCCGAGCTGCTCGGCCTGCTCGAGGCGTCGTGGCGGCGTGGCGGCTTCGGCGACTCCGAGGAGGAACGGCAGCTGCGAGGGAAGGCCGCCGCTGCGCTGACCCGCTATCACGAGCGCTTCCAGACCGAGGAGTGCGAGCCGGTGTGGTTCGAGCGGCAGTTCACGTTCAAGCTCGGGCCGCACCTGTTGCGGGGGCGCGTTGACCGCGTCGACCGCCTGCCGAGCGGTGACTACGAGCTGATCGACTACAAGACCGGGCGCCCGAAGACGGTGGCGCAGCTCGCCGACGACGTCCAGCTCTCGCTCTACGCCGTGGGTGCGCGCGAAGCGTGGGAGCTCGAGGCATCGCGCCAGGCGTACTACTACGTGCTCGACGACGAGAAGGTGAGCGTCCCATTCGACGACGGTGACCGCTCGGAGTGGATCACGGCCGTCGCGATGGAGACGGCTGAGGGGATCCTCTCGCAGGGGTTCGAGCCGACGCCGTCATTCAGCGCGTGCTCGATCTGTGATTACCGGCTGGTGTGTCCGGCGGCGGAGCGTTAGGGGCCTAGGGTCCCGCCGGGCCGCGCGGGGGGCCGGAGGGCTCGTCGCCGCCGCGCTGGCGAAGGAAGCGCTGGAGATCGCGGGCGATCGTCTCGCCGGACGGGAGCGGGCCGGTTTCGTCGTCTTCCTCCTCGCCGGCGGCTTGCTCGAGCCGCTCGACGAATGCCTGCACGTCCGGGTCGCTCTGGACCGCGAGGTTGACCTGACGCTCGTAGTCGGCGGCCGCGGATTCGAGGTCAGACGCGTCGACCGCGACCCCGACAAGGCCCTCGAGCTTGCGCACGAGTGCGAGCGCCGCCTTTGGGTTCGGGGCCGCCGCGATGTAGTGCGGCACGGCCGCCCACAGGCTCGCCGACGGCAGGCCAGCGTCCATGCACGCGGCGTGGAGGACGCCGATGATCCCGGTCGGGCCCTCGTAGCTCGAGGTCGTGAGGCCGAGGCGGGACACGAGGGCCGGGTCGGAGGCAAAGCCGGTCACCGATACCGGCCGGGTGTGCGGCACGTCGGCGAGCAGCGCGCCGAGGGTGACGACGAGTTGCACGCCGATCGCCTCGGCGACGTCAACGATCAGCCGGCTGAATGTCCGCCACCGGAACGACGGCTCAGTGCCGGACAGCACGATGAGGTCGCGTGGGGCGCGGGGGATCCGGACCTCGTAAAGCTCGACGTCCGGCCAGACGATCTGTCGCGACTGCCCCTCGGAGAGCTGGATCCGCGGCCGGGTCGCCTGGAAGTCGTAGAACTCCTCCGGGTCAATCGTCGCGAAGCGGCGGCCGCCCAGGCCGGTGCCGACGAACGTGTTCGCGGTTGACGCGGCGTCCGCGGCGTCGTTCCAGCCCTTGAAAGCGCAGATCAGTGCCGGGGCCCTCAGACCGTCAGGGCGATACTCCCATCGCAACGGCTGCATCCGGTTCACCGTACATCATGGGCACATGGCCCCGGAACAAACGGTGAGCGTGCTGCGGCCCGGCGAAGAGGTGCGAGGCATCTACGCCTGCGTGCGTAAGGACCGGCTGTCGTCGCGGACCGGCTCGCCGTACCTGGCGCTCGAGTTGCGGGACCGGACCGGAACGATCACAGCGCGCGCGTTCCGTGACGCCGATCAGCTCG
This sequence comes from uncultured Solirubrobacterales bacterium, assembly GCA_963750695.1. Lineage (GTDB taxonomy): Bacteria > Actinomycetota > Thermoleophilia > Solirubrobacterales > Solirubrobacteraceae > Palsa-465. Next base: position 344,552 of record CAVVSB010000009.1, on the reverse strand, counting down.
CGGCGCTGTTTGAGCGCGGTGATCTCGTGTCGGTGCGGGGCCGCGTCGAGCGCTTCCGAGACGAGGTCGTGCTCGAGATCGACGCGATCAGTCGCGCCTCCGACGACGTTGATCCGGCGCTGTTCTTGCCCTCGACGTATCGCGATGTCGACGAGCTCGACGGGTTCCTCGAGCACCTGTCCTCTGAGGTGTATGACCGGGGCTACCGGGCCCTGCTCGACGCCTTGCTGGCCGACGGGGAGCTGCGCGCTGCCTGGCGCCGCTCGCCGTGCACACGCAGCGTGCACCATGCCTATCTGGGCGGCCTGCTCGAGCACACGGTCGCGGTCGCGACGCTCGCGCACGAGGTGTGCGCGCTGCATCCTCGGTTGAACAGCGACCTCCTGTTGACCGCCGCTCTTGTCCACGACCTCGGCCGGACCCGGGAGTTCACGCTCGGTGCGGAGATCGGGGTCACCGACGAGGGCCGCCTGCTCGGACACCTCGTGATCGGGGAGCGGCTGTTGACCGGCTTTGCCCGGCGGTCGTACGTGCGGCTTGACGCCGAGCGCGAGCTCGCCCTGCTGCACTGCGTCCTCGCCCACCACGGGGCGTCCTCGGCGCCGGGCGGTCGATTCGCCTCGCCCGAGGCGCTCGCGCTGTTTCGTCTGAACGCGCTCGACGTCACGGTCAAGGGCGCGCTCGAGACCGGGCTGGACTGAGCGTTCGGCGGGGCGGCGCGCGTTCACCCGGGCAACGTTTCGTCCGGATAGAGGACGAAACGTTGCAGGCCGACGCGCCCCGCCGCGAGGAAGGCTCCTGTATCCGCAACGTGGCCTGCGGTTCACGCCAGAGCCGCGCAAGAAACCCGCCGCTCTGCGGCGGAAACCTGGCCCGCGTAGCATCCGCGCCGGCGCGGCACGGGCCTGGTGGCCCATCCGGTCTTCAAAACCGGTAGGGCCGGGCAGCCCCCGGCTTGGAAGGTTCGATTCCTTCGCCGCGTCGTGGCTGGGATTGCCGGGTTCGGTGCGGTCAGGTTGCGGACCTCCGGTGTGCCGGATCTGAGAAATGTCCCCAAAATGTCCCGAGAGGGGCGGTGTGTGGGCGGGGATGCAGCAGGTGTCGGGACATGTCTTCAAGGTTTCCCGCGCGCGAGGACCGGTCTGGTATGCGAAGTACCGGCTGGCGTCGGGGCGTCAGGTCCAGAGAAGGTCGGGCCGGCGTGGACCGGCTCGAACGGAAGCATCGAGGGAGCACCACGCCGCGTGGGCCTCCCCGGCGGCGGTCGAAGAGATTTGCTGTGGTGCTGAGGGAAGGAAGCCCGGACCCTGAGTGAGGCTGTCTTCGCTCTACAGGGCTTGTTCGGGCGGCAAGCCCGACGCGGATCGGACCCATTCGAGCTCGCCGTGGTGCTCGTCCGGGCCACCGCCGAACCGGCTTTCGCGTTTCGCGGCGACAAAGTCGTCGAGCCGAGACCGGCCAACGCTTGGGCCTCAAGCGCTCTCGGCGTCAGGCCGTGCTCGGATGATCAAAGCGAACACACGGTGGACCCGGGTCGCCCTCTTGACTGGTCTGGATGCGCCGCATACGGTGCCGCGCACATGTGGGACCGTGAGCAGTCCGACGGCCGCCTGCGAATCAGCGACGCTGACCGCGATCAGATCTCAAACGTGCTCGGTGAACACGCGGCCGAGGGTCGACTGACGATTGACGAGCTCGACCGCCGTCTCGGAGTCCTCTACGCAGCGCAGACGCGCGCCGAGGTGGCGCCGCTGATCGCCGACCTGCCGCTGCTCGTCGCGGCTGGCGAGGAGCGCCACCACGTGCTTGTTCACGAGCGCGAGAAGAGCCTGCCGACGCTGCCGAAATGGCTCACGCGGGCCGAAGTCGACGCATTGGCGCCGCCGACGAGGGCAGCCGTTTCCGCGCCAGGTGCGGGCAAGGCGGCCATGCGCAAACAAGCGAAGCTCCGTCAGGATGAGAACGCGATCGGCCACACATTCCAGGCGACGCGGAGGTCGATCGGCGCCGCGCTCGAGCGAGCACGGACCGCTGGCAGCTCGACCGAGATCGCGCGGTGCGAGCAACGGCTGCGCGAAGCCAACGAGGCTGCGCAGGCCGGACGCCGGGCCGTCACGGCGGGGAACCGGGCCGCTGCGCAGGAGCAGCTCGCTCTGCTCCGGTCGCTGGCTCTGACGGACCCGGCGTGAGCCGTCGCACCCGGGCTCGCAGACCTCGCGCTCAGCCGCATGCGCAGGCACGCCGCCGACGCGCGCTGATAGCACCGGACCGCCGGGATCAGCACGATCGGATTGGCGACTTTTCGCATCCGCGGCTCCGGCGGTCTCGACCTTGCGACCGGCCGCGGCGAGCAGCCACGGCGTGGCCCCACGATCCCGCGACCCGTCCCGTCCGCAAGCAGCAGTCCGGGCGATGTCACGCCACGGAGGCTTCTCCTTGTGGCGAGAGCGGAAGCGGTCACCATCGCTCCACGTTGCGTACTCCGACCGACAATCAAATCGCCCCCGGCTCGAGCCTACTTTCGCTCATAGGACAAGCTGTGGTTCCCGCGACCGCCGACGGGAGCGGGCCACTATTGCTTGCCCCTGGTTGGAGGGCCTGCCAAAGACCAGCCCGGCCCGACGGTGGTGAGGTGCCGCGAGCGGCAACAGGACGTAGGTCGCGGCGACGACGTGTGAGCGCCGACGGCCTCTATCAGCGGGGCGATCGGCAGGGCCACATAGAAGGCAAGCAGCGCAAACCCCACCCACTTGTTGTCGTGGTACGGCTTGACGTTCCCGTCAGGATCGACCACCGATCACCACCGGAGCAATCAGGTCACAGTGATCGTCGACCGGCGCGCGCTCGTGCGCCGGCCGTGATGAATCCCTATCGTGAGGGTGTACCGCCCCGGCCACGGACGACGACGGTGCCGATCCGCCGGTGGCGCCCACCTCGAGGTAGAGCACCTGTCCTTGCGTCACAGCGAGCTGTGCGGTCACGGCCGCACCGAAGCCGCCGGCCCCACCAATCCCGCCGGCGGCCGCGCCCGCGCCGCCTGTGGCACCGGTCGCTGTTACGTCAGGGTCGAACACCCCGCCTGGTACCACGAATTGCTGTTCCGAGCCGGTCGAGACAAAACGGACAGGAGACGGTCACGCCGGACTGCGTGCACCCAGCGGGCAGAGCCGAGGCAGAAGCTGCGAAGACACCAAGCGCGAGGCCGGTCGCTCCCGCGATCGCCGCCCGCCACGAGCCACTTCGACCCATTCCAGCCATTGCCATCCCCTCCAGCGCCTCGTCGTGTCATTACGGATTCGGCGAACAGAAGCCCGAGGGTCACACCGAGCGGGAAGCTAACGGTCCGACGTACCCGCGTCCAGCCGCGACGTGTCAGGCGAACGATGGCGATTTACCGCCGGGGGGCGGCGGTAGAACGCCGGGGTACAGATCGGTCGGACCAGGACCGGTGTTGACACACGCTGAGGGCGCGGGGCGATAGGTTGGGGTGATGGCAATTGATGAGAAGCCGGATGTCGTTGTGCCGTCCGATCAGGCGCCGTCGTATCAGCTTGAGGTTGAGGACATCGTTGTCGGAGACGGTGATGAGGCCGTCTTGGGCCGCGTCGTTGAGGTGCATTACGTCGGCGTCTCATGGAAGACCGGGCAACAGTTCGACGCGTCGTGGGACCGTGGCAGCACGTTCAAGTTCGGACTTGGGAAGGGCCAGGTCATCGCCGGCTGGGATCAGGGCGTGGTCGGGATGCGGGTCGGCGGTCGTCGGCGGATCACGATCCCGCCGATGCTCGCGTACGGCAAGCGCGGCGCTGGCGGGGTGATTGGACCGGACGAGACGCTCGTATTCGTCGTCGACCTGCTCGGCGTTCGCTGACGCGAGCCCGCGGTCGAAGCGGCACCGGCACCCATCCGGCCATAGGGCAATTGCCCTATGGCCCTCGAGCGTCGTCGATCACATACTCGCGCCAGCCTCGGCGTCGTTCGGAGATGCCGGAAACGTAAGGAGGACCAGGATGCTCCTGGCAACGACTACGGTCGAGGACTTCGACCGCTTCAACAGTGTCTTCTCGACCAAGGGTGCCGAGAAGCGCAAGCAGCACGGCTCGAAGGGCGCGCTCGTGTTCCGCGACCCCAACGAGGCTGACCGGGTCTGGGTGATCTTCGACTGGGACCTCGACGGGTGGCAGAGCTTCGCCTCCGATCCTGAGGTCCCGCCGATCATGCAGGAAGCCGGGCACAAGGGCCGGCCGCAGGTGCCTGAGCTCAGCGCCCACTACGAGGCGTAGGGGCGACGTCATGCGAGAAGCAATCAAGGTTGGCGTGATCGCCGACCAGACCGGCCCCCTCTCCGTCCTGGGCGGCGCCCAGGCCAACACGGCGGCGCTGGTCGTGGACGAGATCAACGCGTCCGGCGGGGTGCTCGGCCGTCGCGTCGAGTTGCTCACCGAGGACAGCGCCAGCGACGACGCGCAGGCGGCGACCGCCGCGGCCAAGCTCGTCCAGGATGACCACGTCGCGGTGGTCCTGGGCGGCATCTTCAGCTCGACGCGGGAAGCCATCAAGGAGCCGGCCGTGGTGGAGGGCGAGACGCTCTACATCTACCCCGAGCAGTACGAGGGGCAGGAGTACCACCCGCTCCTGTTCTGCACCGGCGCCGTCCCCGCCCAGCAGGTCGAACCACTCATCCCGTGGCTGATGCAGCAAACCGGGGCACGGACGTTCTACCTGCCCTCGGCGGACTACATCTGGCCGCACGTGATGAACCGGAAGGTCCACGAAGTCGCGTCGGCCAACGGCGGCAAGATCGTCGGAGAGGAGTACTTCCCCATCGATCACACCGACTGGGACGAGACGGTCGAGAGGATCAACCGCAGTGGCGCGGATGTCGTGTTCAACACGACCGTGCCGCCCGGGTGCGTCCCGTTCTTCGAGGCGCTCTACGAGTCCGGATTCACCCGACGCGGCGGGCGAGTCATCACGACGTACTTCGAGGAGAACCTCGCCGGCGCGCTGCCAGCCGAGCACATCGAGGGCCTGTACGGGTGCATCGACTACTACCAGTCGGTGAGTGACCCGTTCAGCAGGGCGTTGCTCGACCGGTACAACCGGCGCTTCCCGGACGGGCCCCAGTTCAGTGCGGGCAGCGGGTCCACGGGCATGTATCGAGGACTCAAGCTCTGGGAGGCCGCCGTCACGGAAGCCGGCTCGCTCGACCAGGCCGCCGTGGTCGCGGCGCTCGACCACGCAAAGATCACGAACGGCCCGGGGGGCCCGGCGGAGATGGTGCCCGGCCAGCACCATGTGCGACTGAACGTGTACATCGCTCAGGTGCGCGACAGCAGGCTCGAGGTCGTCGAGAGCCTGGGGGCAATTGACCCGAACGAGCACGTGCGGGCGATGGCGTAGACACCACAACGTCGATCAAGGGGAAGCCGGTCGCGCCACGGCTTCTCCTGCTCGGCGGCCGGATGCGTAACACGCGGGGCGTGGCAGCGCGTAGGATCTACCCCGTGGCATTCGGGGGCAACGGCGAATCCGCAGCGCGACCGCCTGTCGGCGAGGCGCCCGTGCGTGCCGCTGAGGTCATCGGCGCGATGTCGATCGCGACCGACCTGGGCACGGGGCAGCCGCTCGAGCACGCGCTGAGGACGGCAATTCTCGCGGTCCGCCTCGGAGAGCTCGCGGAGCTGGCGCCGCCGGAGCTCGTGGACGCGTACTACGTCTCGCTGCTGCACTCGTTCGGCTGCACGTCGGATGCGACCGAGCAGACCGAGCTCTTCGGTGACGACATCGAGCCGCGCGCCAAGTTCGCCCTCGTCGACGGGGGCAATACGGAAGAGATCAAGGCGTTCCTCAGGGATGTCGTGGGGCAGGGACGGCCGCCTGAGGTTCGTCAGGAAATGGTCGCGCACGCGGTCGACAACGCACTGGAGATCGCGCGCTCGACATTCGCCCTGCACTGCGAGGTCGCGCAGCGCTTCGCCCGCTGGCTGGGCTTCGGCCCCGGCGTCATCTCGAATCTGGCCTACGCATTCGAGCGCTGGGACGGGAACGGGTTCCCGGGCGCGGCCGCCGGGGACTCGATTGGACTCCCGGCACGGGTGCTTCACGTCGCGCGCGACATCTCCGTCTTCCTGTCCGCCGGCGGGCCCGATCGCGCGCGCGAGGTGATCGAGCAACGCGCCGGCGGCGCATACGACCCGCACCTGGCCGCCCTCGCGACCGATCACTTTGCCGAGCTGCTCGACGGGCTCGACGACGCGCTCATCTGGGAGCAGGCGATCTCGGCCGAGCCGCCGCCCCAGCGCTGGATGACCGGCGATGAGATCGACGTCGCGTTCGGAGTCGTCGGGACGTTCACCGACCTCAAGTCGTACTGGCTGCGCGGACATGCCGAGGGCACGTCACAGCTTGCCGAGGCGGCGGCCTGGCGTCTCGGTCTGCCGGAGGGCGAGGTGACAATCGTGCGGCGCGCCGCACTCGCCCTCGACCTCGGCCGAGTCGCCGTCTCGAACGCAATCTGGGAGAAGCCCGGACCCTTCGGCCTCACCGATTGGGAGCGCGTGCAGCTGCACCCGTACTTCACCGAGCGCTCGTTCGCCCACGCGCCAGCGCTCGCGTCCATCGGCGAGCTGGCCGGTGCCCATCATGAGCGGCTCGACGGCGCCGGGTATCACCGCAAGACGCTCGCGCCGGCGCTTGGCCGGGCGGCGCGCATCCTCGCCGCCGCCGATAGCTACCAGGCGATGCGCGAGCGACGCCCGCACCGGCCTGCGCTCGACGCTGCCGCCGCCGAAGCCGAGCTCCTGCGCGAGGCGCACGACGGCCGTCTGTGCCCGGAGGCGGTCGACGCCGTTCTCGCCGCCGCCGGCCACCGCGTCGTGAAACGGCCACGCGAGCTGCCCGCGGGTCTCACCGACCGCGAGCACGAGGTCCTGCTCGCGCTCGCCGCCGGAAAGAGCAACAAAGAGATCGCTGAGAACCTCGGCATATCGGCCAAGACGGCCGGCCACCACGTGCAGCACATCTTCGATAAGACGGGCGCACGAACCCGGAGTGCCGCGACGGTCTGGGCGTTCGAGCAGCACCTCGTGCAGCCCGCCTAGGGAACCGCCTTGCCCAGTGAGATGGATCCCGAACTCCTTCGCCGTACCGCTGGGATCGCCGTCGAGTACCTGACGTCGCTGACCGAGCGTCCCGTCTGCGCGAGTGCGTCGCTCGACGAGCTGCGCTCGGCGCTGCGGGTTGCCCTGCAGGACGCACCGCAACCGGCACTGCAGGTGATCGAGGAGTTGGTGGCGGCAGCGGAGCCTGGCCTTGTCGGGACGCAGAGTCCCCGGTACTTCGGCTTCGTCATCGGCGGCGCTCTCGACGCGGCGCTCGCTGCCGACTGGCTGACGTCTGTATGGGACCAGAACGCGGCGGGCTACCCGGGTGGCCCCGCGGCGGCGGTGGCGGAGGAGGTCGCCTGCGAGTGGCTCCTGGACATCCTCGGCTTGCCAGATGACGCCGGGGTGGGCCTAACGACCGGTTGTCAGATGGCCCACTTCGTGTGCCTCGCCGCTGCACGTCACCGCGCGCTCGCCGATGCCGGCTGGGACGTTGAGGCCGACGGTCTGTTCGGTGCCCCGCCGATCCGCGTATTGGTCGGCGCCAAGGCGCACACATCAGTGTTCGCCGCGTTGCGGATGCTCGGGTTGGGCAGCCGTCGCGTGGAGCTCGTCGCGGCCGACGACCAGGGCCGGATGCGCGTGTCAGAGCTCGCGGACCTGCTGTCTGGGAGAGAGGGTCCGGCGATCGTCATCGCCCAGGTCGGCGAGGTCAACACCGGTGCAATCGATGCAGTGGGCGCGATCGCACAACTCGCGCGCGAGCACGATGCCTGGTGTCATGTGGACGGTGCGTTTGGGCTGTGGGCGGCGGCGAGTCCGAGGTTGAGAGGTCTCGTCGAGGGCGCCGCCGGCGCCGACTCCTGGGCCACCGATGCGCACAAGTGGCTCAACGTTCCATATGACTGTGGCGTCGCGATTGTCCGCGACCGCGCTGCTCACGCCGCCGCGATGAATCCGTTTGTCGGCGCGGAGTACATACCGCAGCCGCAGCACGGCGAGCGTTATGAGGCTGAATGGGTTCCTGAGTTCTCGCGTCGGGCGCGTGGCTTCGCCGTCTACGCGGCGCTGCGTCAGCTGGGCCGCGACGGAACTGCCGCGCTCGTCGAGCGCTGCTGTGGCTGCGCGCGGCTAATGGCCGAGGAGCTGGCGCGTGACCCCCGGGCCACCGTCCTCAACGACGTCGTTCTCAACCAGGTGCTGGTCCGCTTCGCCTGCGACGGCGCGAACATCACCGATCAGGTCATCGATGCCGTCCAGCGCGAGGGGACGTGCTGGATGAGCGGCACGGAATGGGAGGGGGAGCCGGCGATGCGCGTCTCGGTATGCAACTGGCGCACCACCGACGACGACATCCGCCGCTCAGCTCATGCGATCCTGGCAGGGGTGGGCATGGTGGCGGGCGCCTCCGCTTAGCCCGGAGCGTGCAGTAACGACCGCACCCCCGGCGGGCGGGGGCGCGGAAACGTCCGGTGAGCAGGGATCCTGGGCTTGTCGAAGGTCCTTGATCCCGAGCTTGGAGGTTCACCTTGAGGGTGATGCGTGATGGACGCCCAGTAACCGTAGAAGTCACGGCGGACGGAGCGGGTTTGGTGTCGCACGCGGGCTCCGCGCTGGTCGCGCAGGTCGCTGACCAGGTGGGGCTGACGGCGGCGTTGTCGTCTGGGCTGGCTGCGATCAAGCGGCGGCGTCGCGGTCATGACCCGGGCCGGGTGATCCGCGATCTCGCGGTGATGCTGGTCGATGGCGGCGAGTGCGTGTCTGACCTCGGTGCGGTCCGCGAGCAGGACGCGTTGTTCGGGGCGGTGGCGTCTGACTCGACGGCGTTTCGGATGATCGACCGGATCGCCTCTGAGCCGCGGTTGGTTGACGCCCTCCGTGTCGCGCACGCCCGTGCCCGCGCCCGGTTCTGGGAGCTGCATGGCGCGCCGCAGCGGTTGACGCTGGATGTCGACGCGACGCTGATCACCGCGCATTCGGAGAAGGAGAACGCGGCCGGGAACTACAAAGGCGGCTACGGGTTTCACCCGTTGCAGGTCTACCTCGACGAGACGCGCGAAGCGCTCGGCGGCCTTTTGCGAGCGGGGAACGCCGGCTCGAACACCGCCGATGATCACAAGACGGTGATCGACCGGGCGCTGGCGCAGATCCCGGCCGAGTACGTCGAGACTGTAGAGATCCTGGTGCGCGCCGACTCGGCCGGCGCGACGCACGGGCTGATCGACTACTGCCGGGAGGGGAACATGCGCTTCTCGGTCGGCTACGAGCTGACCGAGCAAGTCCGCACCGCGATCCTCGAAATCCCCGAGGACGCCTGGATCCCGGCATTGGATCAGGACGGCTCCGAGCGCACCAACGGCGAGGTCTGCGAGATCACAGACATGGTGGATCTGTCCGCCTGGCCGGAGGGCTGCCGGTTGATCGTGCGGCGTGAGCGTCCGCACCCCGGCGCACAGCTGTCGTTCACCGACCACGACGGCTACCGCTTCCAAGCGATCCTCACCGACCAGCCCGACGAGGACATCGCCGTCCTGGAGTGCTGTCACCGCCAGCACGCGCACGTCGAGGACCGGATCCGTGACGACAAGGACACCGGCCTCGCAAAGTTTCCATTCAAGGAGTTCGCGCTCAACGAGGTGTGGCTGGACATCGTGATGCTCGCGCACGACCTGATCATCTGGACCCAAGCGCTCGCCCTCGACGGCGAGCTCGCGAAGGCCGAGCCCAAGCGGCTGCGATACAGGCTGCTGCACGTCGCCGCCCGGCTCGCGTTCTCCGGCCGTCGCGCGAAGCTCCACCTGCAGGACACGTGGCCCTGGGTCACAGAGCTCAAGGCAGCGTTCGAGCGACTCGAAGCGCTCCCAGCCGCAAGCGGCTGAACCAACCACCGGCCGACTCACACCACCAAGCAACCCTCCGGCCACGGCCACGATCACCGCTGCCCGCAAACCAGCACGACAACCGTCCGCGCGTCGGCAGACTCGCCCCAAACGCCACCACGTCCCCCAACAACACCACCATCACCGCCCCCGACCACCGAACACATGCCCGCGAGTACCCCTCAGGCGCTTACTGAATGTTCGAGGTTAGGATGCCGCCGGTCGCCGAGATTCGGTTCTTGACGGTTGACGGCCGCCGCCTCGCGTACGAGGTGGCCGGTGAGGGGCCGCTGTTGGTGTGTCCCGCGTGGTGGGTCAGCCATCTAGAGCTGGATCGCGGCAATCAGACGTTCATGCGGTTTTGGGAGGCGATCGGCGATGGGCATTCCGTGGTCCGCTATGACCGGCTTGGTGTGGGAGCGTCGGAACGTGTGCTGCGGGAGCCGAGGTCGCTGCGGGGATCAGCGGCGCGACTCTGGTTCCGCTGGAGGGGAGTGCCCACTTCCCATGGGCTGGCGACGCCGATAGCGTGGTCAGGGCGCTGCGCGCGGCGCTGGCGGGTGATCGACAGCCGGAGCGCGCGGTCGGCGACCCGGCGGGGGTCTCGCTCTCGCAACGAGAGCGCGAGGTGCTCGGCCTCGTCGCGGCCGGTCTCAGCGACCGCGAGATCGCGGAGCAGCTGTTCGTGAGCCCGCACACGGTGCACCGGTGACCGTGGCGCGCCAGCTCGCCAGTATCGCCGAGCTGGCCCCCGGCAGGCTGACGCTCGGCGTCGGGATCGGGGGCGAGGACAGGCACGAAATCGAGGTCTGCGGCGTCGACCCCGGCACACGCGGGCGGCGGATGGACGAGTGCTTGCAGATCCTCCGCTCACTCGCCGGCGGCGAGCCGGTCACGTTCGATGGCGAATTCTTCTTCGTTCAGGACGCCCTCATCCTCCCTGCGCCTTCGCCGCCGGTCCCGCTCGTTGTCGGAGGACGGTCGGAGGCGGCGGTCAGGCGCGCCGGCCGGCTCGGCGACGGCTGGCTCGGAATCTGGGTCTCACCCAAGCGCTTCGCAACCGTCGTTGACAGGGTCAGTGAGGAGGCGACCGCCGCCGGCCGAGACGCGAGCGGCTTGGAGCATGCGATCAACGTCTGGTGTGGCTTTGGCGCGACGCGCGAGGCCGCGCGAGCGCCGCTCGCTGATGGGATGCAGACCATGTACCAGATGCCGTTCGAACCGTTCGAGCGCTACTCGCCCTACGGGACACCGGAGCACGTCGCAGAGTTCCTGCTGCCATACGTGGAGGCCGGCTGTTCCACGTTCAATGTCATTCCCTGCGCAAGCGACCCCGAGTCGGCGGTCGCCGCTGTCGGCGAGCTGCGACGCCTACTCATCGAGGAATCCTGCGGCGTCCGAGGAACCCTGGCAACGACCACGTCGCGTTAGGCCGCCTTGACGGCGACCAGCGAGACACTTTCAACCCCGTATGTGTCGGAGGCGTCCAGGGCGCGCTTCGACACGAAGCGGTAGTCGTTGCGGCGCACCTGTTGAACCTCGAAGCCGGCGGTCTCGATCGCGTCGGTGTAGCTGAACCGAGGGATCGCGCCTGCGATGCAGGCAGCCCACAGTTCGACGTTGCGCCGCGTCCGCTCCTTCAGCGGTTTGTCGCTCACGATGTCCGCGAGCGCGAGCCGTCCACCGGGCCTGAGCACCCGGGCGGCTTCTGCGAACACCCGGTCCTTGACGACGGACAGGTTGACCACGCCGTTGGAGATCACGACGTCAAACGTCGCGTCTTCAAACGGCAGGTCGTCGATGCGCGCTTCGACGAAGCTGACGTGGGTGAATCCGTCGCGGTTTCCGAGCCGACGCGCCTTGGCGAGCTGCTCGGGCGTGAAGTCGAGCCCCACGACACGTCCCGATCGGCCAACCCTCACGGCCGAGGAGAAGACGTCGGTTCCCGACCCGCACCCGAGGTCCAGGACGGCCTCGCCGGGCGCGAGCGCGGCGAGGTCGAGGTGGTAGCCGACGCCGGCGAACGACGCCAGCGCCGGCTCTGGGATCTCGTCCAACAGCTCCCGTGGGTAGCCGAGGTGCTCGGCGAGTGGCCGACCGACGTCAAAATGCAGGTCCGTGCGTTCCTCACGGGCGACCCGCCCGTACATCTCCTTGACCTTTTCCTCGAGCGTGTCGGCGTCGACGAGCGAGCGCGCATCTGCCTGTGGCAGTGTCGCGGCGTGGACGAGTTCGTCGTTCTGTGTGGTGGTACCGGTGTTCATTGGGCCTCCTCGGCCGGGTGGTGACGGATGGGGTGGGTCATGCTTCAGTGGGCGAAGCTGACTGCGGGCAGGGTGCGCCCGAGCCATTTCGGTTGGTGCCAACTGCGGCGGCCGCCCAGGCGCAGCAGCACCGGCAGCAGAACGAGGCGCACGACGAGGGCGTCGAGCGCGACCGCGATCGCGAGGATGACGCCCATCTCTTTGGGTGCGAGCGGTCCCGAGAGCGCGAACGTGAGGAACACAGCGATCATCACCGCGGCCGCAGAAAGGACGACCCGTCCGGACGTGCGCATCGATTCGACCATCGCGAACTCGGGGTCGCGGTGGGTCTCGTAACGCTCCTTGGCGGCGGAGAGCATGAACAGCGTGTAGTCCATGGCGACGCCGAAGACGATGGCTCCGAAGAACAGCGGAGCCCAGGCATCGATGAACCCCTGGGGCTGGAAGCCGAGGAACCCGGACAGGTGACCGCTTTCGAAAATGAGACGGGCGATCCCGAACGCGCCGGCGACTGACAGCCCTGTGATCGCCACCCCGAGGGCCGCGATCAAAGGCGCCCCGAGGGCGACGAGGAGCAGCAGGAAACCCATGATCCCGAGCACGCCGAAGACAACGGGCGCCCGCGAGGTCAGGGTCGCCTCGAGGTCGTGGTTCTCCGCGGCCGCTCCTCCGACGACACTTCCTCGGGGGAGGACCGTGCGGAGCTGCTCGATGAGTGCTCCGGTCGCTCTCGTCGATGGCCCAGCCGTCGGCACGACCTGGTCGAGAGCCCAGCCTGCGCTCGTCGGCCCAGGCAGGACGGCGCCCACTCCATGCGTGTGCTGAAGGATGGTCGTGGCCTCGCGCTGCTTCTGCTGGGGCACGACGATCTGAAGCGTTCCGGGCGCGCCTTGGCCGAACGCCGCGGCGACCTGGACGTAGCCGACCCGCGCGGCGGCGTCCGCCGGCACGATCGTGATCGACGGCATGTTCGTTCGCAGGCCGATGACGGGCGCCGCGGCTGCGAGGAGGACCACGAGGGCGGCGATTCCCGCGGGCACCGGATGACGCCACAGCAGTTGTCCCCACGCGTGCAGGATCCCGTCCAGACGCCCGTCGGGCGCCGCGCCGTTCCGGCGCCTGAGTCGGATCTGCCCCGTGTTGATCCTTGTGCCCAGGCGTCCGAGCACAGCCGGCAGCAGGGTGAGGGTGGCGGCCAGCACCGCGACGACCGACAGCATGATGCCGAGGGCCGTCCCTCGGAACGCCGGGCTCGGCACCAACAGAATCGAGGCGAGGGAAGCGAGCACGGTGAGCGCGCTGAATGCGATCGCCTTGCCGGCCGTGTCCATCGTCTCGGCCACCGACGCGACGACGGCGGCCTGGTCACCTGACGCGGCGCCTCGGCGTTCGAGGGCGGCGCGGAAGCGCACGACGAGGAACAGCGCATAGTCGATTCCCAGCGCGAGCGCGAACATGAGCGCGAAGTTGAGCGCCCAGACGGAGACCGGCGTGATCTTCGTCGAGATCACGAGTGCGCCGGCGGCCACGACCAGGCCGGCGATCGTCAGCAGCAAGGGCAGGCCGGCCGCGACCAGGCTGCCGAAGGCGACGATCAGGATCATGATCGTGACCGGCCAGGACAACAGCTCCGAACGCAGCATCGCTGTGCGGTTGGCGTTGTTGAAGTCGGCCCACAGCGCGCTGTCGCCCGTCAGGGTGACGGAGATTCCGGGCCGGCCCAGTGCCGCGAGCGGGCTCGCCAGCTCGTCGGCGGCCTTGACCATCGCGTTTGCGTCCGCCGCCGCGCCGGCGGTGATGAGCGCGACATGCCGATCGCGGGACAGCGAGCTGCCCGGCTGCGGTGGCACCACGGTGGAGACCCGGTGGTCGCTTCGCAGCAGCCGGGAGGCCTTCGCCAGGATCCCCTGCGCTTCGGGGTCGGATGCGATCGGGGCGTTTCGGTCAACGACGACGACCTGCAGGCCGGTCGCCCCGAGGCCGGAGAAGTGGCGCTGAATGATCGTCCGGGCCTTGACGGACTGACTGTTCGACGCTTGCCAGCCGGCACCGGACAGGGAGCCCTCGATGCTCACGGCAAACGCGCCGAAGACGACGAGGATCACCCCCCAGGCAGCAAGCACGTGCCGGAAGTGCGTGGCCGTCCAGGTGCCCAGCCGGGCGAACCGAGCGGGAGGGGCGGACGAGGGAACGAGCGTCATGAGATTGAGTCCTTGGTTTTGCGGTTGAGTAACGGCCGATGCGACGCGCTGACGCGCGCAGCTCAGTAGCTGAAGACGGTCGCTCCGTCACCGATGAACTGCCAGAGCGGAGTCGCCCCGGCGAGCGTGGCGTTCGACACGAGACTCGCTTCATCGAGCTTGCGGGCGTGGACGCAGACCGGGCAGGCGTAGTACTCGCCACCGCCCTCGGCGAACTGCGCGAACAGCCTGGCGACGGGCGGAGCGCCGGCTGATTCGATCGCGTCCGCGTACCCGGGTGTGGCCAGCCTCACCGCCTCTTTCGTGAGGAACATCACCACCCGCTTTCCCGCCTCCACCGCCGCCGTCGCGACGAGGAACGCAACCGTGACCCGCTCCGCATCCTCGTGTCCCGTCGCGAGGTTGATGACGACGTTGGAACTTGCTGCACCTTCCATGACTGCCTCCTAAATAGCACGACCGTTCGTTCTATGTGCGAGAGAGTACGACCGTTCGTGCTAATCTGTCAAGGGTGAAATCTGAGATCGGCTCACAGCGGCGTCAGACGGCCGGTGAACGGAGCCGGCAGGCGATCCTCGAGACGGCGGCGCAGCTCGCGACCGTCGAGGGGCTCGAGGGGCTCTCAATCGGGCGTCTGGCCGATGCGGTCGGAATGAGCAAGAGCGGGCTCTACGCGCATTTCCGCTCGAAGTTGGAGCTCCAGTTGGCCACGATCGCGACCGCAAGCGAGGTGTTCGAGCGCGAGGTGATCGATCCGGGACAGGCCGTGCCGCCGGGAATCGACCGCGTGCTCGCGCTCAGCGACGCGTTCCTGTCCCACGTCGAGCGCGGCGTGTTCCCAGGCGGCTGCTTCTTCGTCGCCGCCGCGGCGGAGATGAACGTCCGACCGGGCCCCGTCCGCGACCAGATCGGCCAGTTCGTCGCCGGCTGGCTGCAGGCGATCGAGGCAGCGATCCGCGAGGCGCAGTCGCTCGGCGAGATCGGACCCGAGATCGATGCTGCCCAGCTCGCGTTCGAGACCAACGCGCTACTCGTATCGGCAAACCTCGCCTATCCCCTGTTCGGGGATCCGACGATCCTCGAGCGGGCG
The DNA here is from genome assembly GCA_963750695.1 of uncultured Solirubrobacterales bacterium. Lineage (GTDB taxonomy): Bacteria > Actinomycetota > Thermoleophilia > Solirubrobacterales > Solirubrobacteraceae > Palsa-465. The sequence goes on along the minus strand of CAVVSB010000009.1, from coordinate 329,012 downwards.
CGAGTCGGAGTGCGCGAGCGCCTCGGTTCAGCCGCGGCCGCGTCTTAACGGACGGACGACGGATGTTGGTGCCGTGGCCCGGCACTCGGGCGCTGACGCCTTGGCACAGACCTGGCGCGCTCCTATGATCGCGTTCGGCCATGCTCTGGAAGCAGCTCACTCCCGGGTATCGGAAACTGCTGCGCAGCGGGCAGCGAGGCGAGGCGGTGGTCGTCAGTGCGAAGGCTGACCGTGGCGGCGGCTCGAACGTCGGCCCGGCATCTTCGGCTGGAATGTGACGATCCGGGTCAAGTCCCCGGATGGCGGCACCGCCGACTTCGATCGCTACGTCGAGGCGTCAGGTACGAGCAGCGGGCTGATTGCGCTCGGGATCACTCCGGGGATGGTGTTGCCGATTCGGTTTGATTCGGCCAAGCCGTCGCATGTAGAGATCGACACCGAGGCGCTGCACTCGGATAAGGACCGCCAGGAGGCTTATGCGCACAGCCTCGAGGAGGAGCGGGTCCGGCAGGCGATGAGCGCGCTGCCGCCGCTTGGCTCACGTCCGCCAGACCTCGGTTAACCGATCTGCGCGTGGCGTGACGCGGGCACACTAGGATGTCCCGCCCATGTCAGAGATCTCTCCGTCTCTGTACCGCGCAGGGGAGGGCGAACCAGTCGTCCTCCTGCACGGGTTCACCGGTCACTGGCGTCACTGGAAGCCGGTGCTGGCGGATCTCGTCGCTCGCTACGAGGTGATTGCGCCGACGCTGGCGGGGCACAACGGCGGACCGCCGTACGCGAGCGGCATGGGCCTCAGGAACGTGGCGGACGCCGGCGACTCGCTCGAGCGACATCTCGACGAGCTCGGCGTCGGCACGGCGCACCTCGTCGGCAACTCAATGGGCGGCTCGCTGGCGCTCGAGCTCGCCAAGCGCGGCCGCGCGCGCAGCGTCGTCGCCCTCTCGCCTGGTGGTGGGTGGGAGCCTGGGAGTCAGGAGCCGGTGCGGGTGGCGCGGTTCTTCGCACGCCAGATGCGGATGGTCCGGGGCTCGCGCAGACAGCTCCCTCGGATCATGCGCCGGCCCGGCTCGCGCCGTCTTGCGATGCGGGACATCATGCGCCACGGCGAGCTGATCGCCCCCGCGGACGCAGTCGATCTGAGTCTCGACCCGCTCGGCTGCACGGTCGTGGACGACGTCCTCGGCAGCCTCCGCGACGGGCGGGCGCACCTCGAGGGCCTCGATCACGTCGCGGCTCCGACGCTCATCGCGTGGGCCGAGCTTGACCGCATCCTTCCCCTCGCGACGTGCTCCGCCCGCTTCCGGCGAGAGATCCCGAAGGTCGAGTTCCGGGTGCTGGCGCGCGTCGGGCACGTGCCGATGTGGGACGACGCGCGTCTCGTCGTCAAGACGATCACCGACTGGGTCGGCGCGCATACCGCGACAGCGGCGGGTGACGACCCCCGCTGACTGCGCAATCAACGAACTGACCGCGCCGAAGCCACCACGGTGACGTTTTGGCCGCCCCTGTTCCCATCGCGTGCTCAGGCTCAGGCAGCAGGATGGCTGCAGGCGGCGCGAGGGCATGTGCCGTTCGAGGGATCGATCTCTCGTCGGGTTGTTCTTTCGGTTGCGTGCGGATGCCCGCTTCTTGCCGTCGGCGCCTTCACGGCGGCCGCCCATGCGGATCAGCCGGGGTTGAGCGTTGGCGTGAACATCCAGTTCTCGATTACCATGGCCGCGGGTGACCGGGTCGCGATCGCGTTCACCGGAGGGATTGACAGCATCAGCCAGCAGTCAATTGCAGCCTTGGCGGGATCGTTGAAGGTGGTCACCACAAGCCAGACCGGCTGGGCCCTGGGGTCCTCCGACAGCGGCACGGTCAGCGCCTTGGATCTCCTGGGGGGCTACGGCGTGGCAGGCACCACCGTCGACGGCATCGCCACGATTCCGGCTGGAGACACGATCACGGCGTCGGTCAACGACGGCCCGACCCAGACGATCACCAACGGCGACTTCTCGCTGGCGATTCCGAGCAGCGGCGTCGGCGCGTCGCGCGGACCCTCGTTGTCGGTCTCGCCGGGTGCGGTCAAGGCCGGTAGACGCGTTACGGTCTCTGGCACGGTTGCAGGAGGGTGCGCCCGTGGGGACGCCGTGACCTGATCTCAAAGGCGTTTGCGGCTACGTACCGGTTCGCGGGGCTGCCCGCGGTGTACGCCAACGTCGGGGCCAAGGGCCGCTTTGCCGTCACGACACGGATCCCAGCGACGCGCAGACCCGGGCGGTACACGATCACCGGCCGGTGCGGCGGTGGCAACCTCGGAGTGGTCGCGCGCCTGCGCGTGACCAAGCCGTAGCCGAACGCGCCGGCCAGTGCACCCCGGCGCCCGGCGGGACCGCTGCCGAAGCGTCGGCCGAGTAGCCTCCCCTGCGATGTCGAACCGCATCGAGCGAATCACGCGGGCCTACCGCAGCGTGATGATCGTCTCGTGGCCTGGGGTCGTGTGGTGGGGCCGACTGCAGGTGACGGGACTGGAGTTGCTGCCGTTGCAAGGGCCGGTACTGCTCGTCGGCGACCACGACAGCTATTGGGACACGGTGACGACCGGGATCGCGGGGATGCCGCGCCGGCAGATCCGGGCACTCGCGAAGTCCTCGATGTGGAACAACAAGCTGCTCGGGGTGGTGCTGAGCGGGATGGGCCAGATCCCGATCGAGCGGGGCTCGGGCGATGCTGGCGCGCTTGACCGCGCGGTCGAGGAGCTGCGCAAAGGCGCCTGTATCGGGATCTACCCCGAGGGCACGCGCTCGCTAGGTCGGGTGCTGCGCGCGCGCAGCGGCGTCGGATACCTGGCTCGCGCCGTGCCGGAGGCGACGGTCATCGGTGTCGCTTGCAGCGGCACGGCTGCGATTCCGCGTCTGCCGAGGGAGCGCCCGCGCGTGCGGGTGGAGTTCTTTGAGTTCGATCGAGCGGCGATTGGACCCGACGAGTCGCCACAGGAATACGGCACCCGACTGCTGTCCCAGGTCCGTCAGCGTGCGCCGATCGAGGTCGCGGGCCGCAAGCGCGCCGAGGCGCTCGCCGGTCGTGTCCCAACGTGGTCCCCAGAAACGGCGATCACCGGCAAGCCCGGCGGCAAGGGCGCCCTCGAAGAGGCCCTCGCCCAGATCGCCGCGACGCAGGATTAGTCGTCTTCATGCGGCCCCTCCGGGGTGGCGTACAGTGCCCAGGTATGGACGGTCACGATGACGTCCCGCTGACGAACCTCGACCAGCCGCTGTTCGATGACGCGCGCGCGACGAAGCGGGATCTCGTCGATTACTTCGATGCCGTCGGCGAGCAGGTGCTCGGCGAGCTGCGCGATCGACCGCTGTCGGTGGTGAGGGCGCTGCGGGGCCGAAAGCCGTTCATGCAGAAGAACGTCCCAAAGTACGCGCCGGCGTGGGTCGAGACGGTGACGATCTGGGCGGAGCGCTCCAAGCGCGACGTTGCCTACGCGCTGTGCAATGACCAGCGGACGTTGCTGTGGTTCGCAAACCAGCGCGCGATCGAGTACCACCCGACGCTTGCGCGCGTCGATTCACGCGGCTTCGTCCAGTCACACCTCGTGCTCGATCTCGACCCGCCCGCGGAGGCCGGATTCGACGCCGTGGCGCGCGCCGCGAAGCTTGTCCACCGAGCGCTCGAGGACGCCGGGCTCACGGGAGCGGTCAAGACGAGCGGTGCCAAGGGCGTGCACGTGTTCGTCCCCGTTGCGCAGCCCGCGAGCGGCGAGGAGATCGCAGCGGCCACCCGGGCGCTCGCGGCGCGCGCCGAGCGCATCGACCCCCAGCTGGCCACGACCGCGTACGTCGTCGCGGACCGGGACGGCAAGGTGTTTCTCGACGCCACGCGCGCGCTCGGTGCGACTGTTGTCGCCGCCTACAGCCCGCGCATCCGGCCTGGCACGCCGGTGTCGTTTCCGGTCACGTGGGATGAGCTCGACCGCGTGGCGCCGACCGACTTCACGATCCGCACCGTTCCGGCTCTGCTCAGCGACGGCAACCCATGGGCCGACCAGCTGCCCGAGCCCCAGTCACTCCCCGCTGACCTGATCGAGGAGGGACGCGCGATTCCGGTCGCTCGCGTCCAGGCGATGCACGAGGGAAAGCGCCGCGCGCGCGAACGGAGCGACCAAACGGGCACCTAGCAGGAGTGCGCACAGAGCTGTTCGAGCAGCTCGCGCGCGACTACGGAGAGCGCTAAGGGACCTCTAAGCGCCGGCAAAGAGCCGACGCTTACAACTCGCTGCACCAACCATCTCCGTCCCCTCCGACGAGTGAACCACCATGACCGCAACAGCACACACCGAACGCCGCGAGTTGGCTCACCGGACCAGTGACGGGATCGACGTGACTCTGTACTGGAGCCAGTCCACGAACGAGGTCACCCTCGAGGTTCTGGACTCACGTTCCGGTGAAAGGCTCGAGTTCGACGTCGACCGCCACTCCGCCCTGGAAGCGTTCGAGCACCCGTACGTATACGCCACCACCACGACCATCCCGGAGCCCTCATGACCACCATCGCGGAGTCTTCCGATCCCATCGCCGCACTCAAGCTGGCGCACCGCGCCACCTGGGCCGCCGGCGACTACGCGGCCGTTGCCCAGCACGTCGCTGATCAGCCCGTCCGCGACGCGCTGACGGCCGCGCGCGTGCGAGCCGGAGCACGGGTACTCGACGTCGCGACGGGCAGCGGCAACGCCGCGCTCAATGCCGCAAACGCCGGCGCGCACGTCGTCGGCCTGGACCTCGTGCCAGAGCTCTTGGACGTGGCGCGGTTGCGCGCGCAGTCGGCAGGCGTCGACATCGAGTGGGTGCACGGCGACGCCGAGACGCTGCCGTTCGCCGACGGTTCCTTCGACGCGGTCACGTCGGTGTTCGGCGTGCAGTTCGCGCCGCGCCACCAGATCACGGCCGATGAGCTCGTGCGCGTGTGCCGCGCCGACGGCTCGATCGGACTCGTCAACTGGACCCCGGACGGGCTGATCGGCGAGATGTTCCAAATCATGGGACGCTACTTGCCGCCGCCGCCGGCGTTCGCGACGGCCCCGCCGACGTGGGGCGATGAGCGCCACGTGCGCGGACTGTTCGCACACCACGACGTGACGCTGTCATTCACGCGCGCGAAGAACCTGTTCGCGTTCGAGAGTGTCGACGCCTACCAGACGTTCTTCGAGCAGCGCTACGGTCCCACGATCAAGGCGCAGGAGAAGCTCGGGCCTGACGGCCGCTGGGAAGACTGCCGCGCCGAACTGCGCGAGCTGTTCGAGCGCCGGAATGCGGCGAGTGACGGGAGCTGCCGCATCGAGGCCGAGTACGTCGCGATCACAATCGACCGTGGGGCCGCATGACATCGCGAGAGCCTCCGCGGTCCCCAGGCTGACCGGGATTCGGATCAAGCACGGTCGCGCGCGGCCGATTCATTACGACAATGCACCGGTCGCCTGATCAACGACCTCGCTGGGTTGTAGGGGTGTTCGCACTGCTGTTCGTCTGGCTGGCCGCGTACGAACTGCACGCGATCTTCGCCTCGCACGCCGGCACCCACACGGTCTTCAACAAGGACGTCCATCTGATGGTGCTGTTGTGCGCGTCGGGATTGATCCTGCTGCGCGTCGTCGTGCGCAAAGAGGAGCGACTGGCGTGGGCGCTGATCGGCCTCGGGGTGCTCGCCTGGTCGCTCGGCGAGGTGTACTACACGCTGGCGCTCTGGAACCTGCCGTCGATCCCGATTCCGTCGGCCGCCGACGGCGGGTACCTCGCCTTTCCCGTGCTTGCCTTTGCCGGCATCTGCGCGCTGGCGCGCGCGCAGGTGCGGCGTGCCGCGACGACCCTCTGGACGGACGGGCTGGCCGCTGCCCTCGCAGTCGGCGCCGTCTCGGCGGCGATCGTGCTCGATGAGGTGCTCGTCCACGCGCAGGGGCACTCGCTCGAGGTCATCACGAACCTCGCCTACCCGGTCACCGATCTCGTGTTGCTTGGCAGCTGCATCACTGTGATCGCGCTCCGCGAATGGCGGCTCGACAGCACGTGGCTGCTGATCGCTGGCGGCGTGGTCGTCTTCTGGATCGCGGACAGCCTGTATCTCGTCGAAACAGCGCTGGGGACGTACACGCCGGGCGGCGTTTTCGACATCGGGTGGTGGCTCGGGCTCGTTCTCATCGCGGTCGCGGCATGGCAACCGGTCCGGCGCGATCGGCCGCACGCCGGCGAGGAAGATCGCGGCTGGATGATCGCGCTCCCGATTGCCTTTGGGGCGGTCGCCGCGGCGGTGCTCGTGTACGGCTCGGTGCGGTTTCGGCCGCTCAACGCGGGCGCCGTCGGACTCGCGCTCGGGGCGCTGGCGGCGGTCGGCATGCGGCTCGTGCTCACGTTCCGGGCATCGCTCGCGCTTCTTCGCACCGTCCGCGCCGAGTCTCTCACCGACGCCCTCACGGGAATGCCGAACCGACGGGCGCTCGCACGGGCGCTGGAGACGTACACCTCGGCGGGCGGCGGTGTGCTGGCGCTCTACGACCTCGACGGCTTCAAGCACTACAACGATGCGTTCGGTCACCAGGCTGGCGATGCCCTTCTCATTCGCCTCGGCCACGGCCTGGCGGCCGCGATCGCGGGGCACGGTCAGGCGTACCGCATGGGCGGCGATGAGTTCTGTGTGCTCGTCCACGGCGACCTTGAGCGCTGCTTCGCGGCCTTGGAGGCCGCATCCGCGGCCCTCCGCGAGCACGGCGAGGGTTTCACTGTCACCAGCTCCTGCGGAGCGGTTGTGCTTCCCGATGAGGCGACCACGCCCGAGGACGCGCTTCGCATCGCCGATCAACGCATGTACACGCAGAAGCAGGGCGGGCGCCCGTCGGCCTCGCGCCAGTCGACCGACGTCCTGCTGCGTGCGCTTGCCGAACGCTATCCCGACCTCGACGATCATTCGCACGGCGTCGCCGAGCTGGCGGCCCAGGTGGCGCAGAAACTGATGCTCACTGAGCAGGAGGTTGAGCGGGTGCGACTGGCGGCCGAGCTGCACGACGTTGGGAAGGTCGCCATCCCAGAGGCGATCCTCAACAAGCCGGGCCCACTGGAGGACGACGAGTGGGAATACGTCCGTCGGCACTCCGTGATCGGCGAGCGCATCCTCAGCGCTGCGCCGTCGCTTCACCGCGTTGCGCAGATCGTCCGGGCGAGCCACGAGCGGATGGACGGCACCGGCTATCCCGATCGCCTGACGGGCGCAGAGATCCCGCTCGGGGCGCGGATCATCGCCGTGGCAGACGCCTACGACGCGATGACGACGGCACGCCCGTACAGCAGCCCGATGGCACCGGACGCCGCCGTTGCCGAGCTGCGACGGTGCGCGGGATCCCAGTTCGATGCCACGGTCGTCGAGGCGTTCTGTGCCGCGCTGACCGAGTCGGTCCCCGGGGTGCTCTCTTAGTACTCGGGCGCCCCCAGAGCCTGATCGACGTTTGCGCTGGCCGCCAGCGGATCGCTGCCGCTCTCCGGGTGGCAGAGGTAGATGCTGCGCTGCTGGAGCTTCGCGACCTCGCCGACCCGTCGCCCACGGCTTCTTGCCGCGCGAAAGCGTCGCTGCCTCGGCCAGCGCAGTCGACACGTGGGTGGTGGAGCCGGGCGGCGTGTTCAGCTGAGTCCGCGCGTACGGCCCGATCAGCTGAGCCTCAGTGATGAGCCGTCCGTTCTGCATCACGTAGTCATCGTTGGCGATGGTCTCGATGTTCTGCAGCGGGTTGCCGTGGATGATGTCCATGTCGGCGACCATCCCCGGCTGGATCGTGCCGATCTGGTTCAGGACGCCCATCACCTTCGCCGGCTCGACCGTGAACGCGCGGAGCGTCTGGTAGTTGCTCAGCCCCGTGTGCGCCATCACGCTCGCGGCCACGACCGTGCCGAAGTTGCCGATGCCGATCGGTTTGTCGGTACCGCCGAGCACGGCGACAGGCCGAGCGTCAGTGCTGACGCCTGGTGCAAGACGAGTGATGCCGAAGTGCCACCGCCGGTTGCCGGGCCACCGGATCGCTTCGCGCCCTTGCCCGTCGCAGCGCGGGACGCGACGTGGTTCCGACGCCACCAAGCATGACGAGTGCCGCGAGCAGCCCCAAACCTCTCGAGTGGGATCGACGCGGCGTGTAGTCACGACGAACGGACGTAGTCGAATGCACGTCTCCTCCCCGTAAACGCGGTGACACAAAAGCGGCCGCGCCCGGGGGCGTGACACAGCACGAGCCACTGGATAACCAGTGGTGGACGGAGCCTACCTCCGTAAAGGCACAGCGGCGGCGACAGTGAATTCCGAGAGCAGCGGCGGCTGCTTGCGGCAAATTGCAGACTGAAATCGAGTCTTGCCCGCGATAACCATGTGGCAGGAAGGCAGAGGTGGCGATGTCAGACGGACGAGCAATCCGCGATGCGGGCCATTACAGAGTCTTGCCGGGAGTCAGTGTTCGCCAACGAACCGGCTGCGAGCCTGAGATCGCGCCGCGACTTTCGTCCGGTCGGCGGGTTTATCGTCGCGATCGGCGTTCCGGTCCAGAGTGCCCAGCGACCCAGGGAGGTAGGAATGCGTGAGATCGTCGAGCGGCCGACCGAGGCCATACGCCCTTCTGGGTTGCTCCGGGCGGTGACGCTGCTGTTGGTGTGCCTCGCGCTGCTGGTCGCCGCCGCGTCCGCGGTGGCCGCGCCCGCGGCGGTCCCGTGTTCCAAGCACTCCGACGGTCGCCACCACTGCGGCTTCTGGCCGGGCGGGGACGGCATTCATGGTGGTGCGGTGGTCGTCAACGACAGCGGCTATTGGGTCGGCTATCTCAATCAGGGCGACAACTGGGTCAGCTGCCAGATGTATGGCGGCAAGGTCGTCCATGGCAAGACCTACAACCACTGGTGGGCCTGGACCGAGGCCAACGATCACAACTGGGGATGGGTCAACGCCGTGTGGGCGAAAGGTGGCGCAAACGACGGCAAGTTCGCCGGCGTCCCGGGATGCGACCCCATTCATGACGCCGCGCCGCTCGGACAGAAGTCATCCGGACCTTCCAGGCCGAGGCCGAAGCCGAAGCCGAAGCGGGCGCCGTGCCCGCGCTATGAGATCTTCGGGCTCCGCGGCTCAGGCGAGTCGTATGCCGGTCTGTACAAGATGGGCGGGACCGTCGGCTTGGCGACGGAATACGCGATCAGTGACCTGCCCAAGCACTCGACGGTCGCCTACTCGATCCCGTATCCCGCTGCGAGCGTCGGCACGTTGCTCAACGACCCCAGCACGTTCTTCCGGTCAATGGACTACGGGGAGTTCGAGCTCGTGGCGGCCGTGCACCGGCTTGCGGCGCGGTGTGGGCACACCGGCATCGCGATCATTGGCTATTCGCAGGGGGCCGGAGTGGCTAGCCAGGCGGTGCGGATGATGGCGTCGGGTGACCGGGCGCGGATCACGGCACTGCTGCTGTTCGCCGACACGTTCGCGAAGGGCGACACGAAGTACGCCTACACCTTCAACCCGTTCACGCAGAATCAGCGCGGCTGGAAGCGCCACGGCCACGGGATCTTCGGTCGGCGATCGATCCCGCTGCCGGCGGGGCGGATTGCCGACGTGTGCTTCAACGTCGACCCGGTGTGCGTCTCGGGCGGCAAACAGACGATCGTCAACTCGATGTTCAGCGGCGTCCACACCGAGTACAAGTCGTGGGACGGCAACGGGATCGCCCCGAGCCTGCTCCCGCTCATCTACGGGCGCTTCGTCTCGCACAAACTGAAGGGGGCGTAGCGCCGCCGTCCCGGCTTGTCAGCGACGGCGTCGGGGCGGTCGTCGCATCGTCTCCGGGCCGGGCGGTGTGCCGCTCCAGACGAGGAGCACCTGACACGGGGCGTGGTCGACGACGAAGCGAGTGCGCGGGCCGAGGCTCGGCGGGCCGAGGCGGGGCTCGCCGTCGCGAGCAAGCACGAGCACGTCGACGCCGGTGCACGAGTCGACCACGGTACTCTCGACCCGGCCCCGACGAGCGAGAAGTTCTGCGGGGCGGGAGAGCCGCGCACGCGCGGCCTCGAGGAGCGCCTCGGCCTCCTCAGCGGCAAGCGCATCCAGGGGCGGCCCCGGCTGCGGTCGCGGGTGGCGGCCCAGGAGGCGGGCGGGGCCGCCGGTGACGAGTTCCTCGACATCGGTGGGACTGACGTGGAGCAGCGCGATCACCGCGTCGTCCGCAAGGAACTCACGAGCGCGGTCGATGCACGGCTCCCACGTGTTCTCGGTGATCCAGATCAGGGCACGCATCAGACGATGTGCACAGCCAACCACAGGGCGGTCGTCGAGGCCAGTATCACGATTGGAACCGTGCGCAGGCCCAGCAGGGTGAACTCGGCGATGTCGGTGGGGTGATCATGGGCGTGCACGATCCGGCGCCAGAGCAACGTCGCCAGCGACCCGACGTAGGTGAGGTTGGGGCCGACGTTGACGCCGACGAGCATCGCCAGGACCGGGGCGGGACCGGCGAGCGCCGCCGCCGGCAGGATGATCAGCGTCGCGGGCAGGTTGTTGACGAGGTTGGCGAGCACGGCGCTGACGGCGGCGACGGCGAGCAACGCTGGGAGTGAGCTGCCACTCGGGAGCAGAGCGTTAACCGCGGTGGAGAGACCATGCTGGCTGGCGGCACTCACGACGATCCCGAGGCCGAGCACGAACACCAGGAACGCCGGCTCGACCGCGCGTGCCAGCTCCAGCCCAGGGGGCCGCTGTGTCGCCGCGAGGGCGACGGCGCCGGCGGCCGCGATCCACACCGGCGCGATCCCAACCACCGAGCTGAGCCCGAAGCCGGCCAGCGTCGCCGCGACCACGACGAGCGCGAACACGGGCAGCTGAGGGCGCTCGAGGGCACGCTCGCGTTCATCGCCCGAGCGCCGGAGCTCGCTGGAGAACGATCGCGACAGGATCAGCCACTCGATCAACAGCGCGCCCAACCACGGCACCGCCATCAGCGCCGCAAACCGGATGAACGACAGGCCGCTCGAGCGAAACGCAAGCAGGTTGGTGAGATTGGATACGGGCAGCAGCAGCGACGCGCTGTTTGCCAGATGGGAGCACGCGTACACGTGGGGGCGCGGGTTGAGCATCAACCGCGCGGCCGTCGCGAACACGATCGGCGTCAACAGCACGACAGTCGCGTCGAGGCTCAGCACGGCCGTCGTCGCCGCGGCGGCCGCAAACACGAGCGCCAGCAACCGGCCGGGGCGACCCCGTGCACCGATCGCCATCCCGGCGCCAAGCGCCTCGAACATCCCGGCGCGCCGGCACCCGTCGCCGAGCAGCAGGAGCGCGGCGAGAAACCCAACCGTCGGACCGAGGCCCTTGACGGCCTCGCGTGCGCTGGCGAAGCTCAACACGCCGACGGCGACGAGGAGCAGCGACGCGCCTGCGGCGACCACCCAGTCTGGAGCCCATTTTGGTTGCGTCACCGCCGCCGCCAGCGTCGCCGCCAACGCGACCAGCGCAAGTGCCTCATTCATCGGTCATGTGGCCGGTCCACGGAGCCACCATTCCCGCGACGCGAGTCCGCCACTCGCGACGAGTGGCGATCCACGCTCGGGCCCTCGCGGGTTCACATGGGTTCGGGCGGTGGTCAACGGAGCCGGGGCTTGCGATAGTCGCAGGCGGGTGTCGATGGAGATCGTTACGGCATGCCGACGCGTCCGCCGGTCCGCGGCTCTATCCCTTGCGGTGGTTGGGTGCGGGATCGTCGCTGTGTTGACCGGCTGTGGCCGATCCTCCGGGACTGCTGCCGCCCCGTCCTCGTCACCCTCGAAGCCCTACACGCTGATGCAGATGAACCTGTGTCTGTCGGGGCTGGCTGGCTGCTTCGGCAAGGTGGCGTATCCGGCGGTCGTCGCCGAGGCCCTCGCCCGGATCCGCGAACTCCGGCCCGACGCGGTCACGTTCAACGAGGCGTGTGCCGGGGACGTCGCGTTGATCGCTCGGCGGACGGGGTATCACCTGCGCTTCTCGACGGTGCCCTACCACGGCACGCCGCTTCCCTGCATCCACCCGCTTGGCCGGGGGATGTTCGGCGACGCGGTGCTCACCGAGGCGGCCATCCGGCGCTCCGACAGCGGAGCCTTCCAGGCGCAGGCCGGCCCCGAGCGGCGCCGATGGTTGTGCGTGAGGACCCGTGGCGGCATCGATGTATGCACCGCCCACCTCGCGTCTTCCGAGCCCGATGAGGCGGCGGCGAACGATCCGCAGTGCGCCGAGCTCCGCGCGTTACTGGCGTCTCGTCGAGCCGCCCGCGCGGTCATCTTCGGCGGTGATGTCAACCGTCGCGAGTCGTGTGCTCCGAACGGAGCCTGGACCCGGACCGACGCGGCCGCGTACCAGGACCCCGGGAGCCAGCACGTCTACGGAACGGCGGCGCTCCGCTCGCCGGCGGCGCGTGTACTGCCGGCCATCCATACCGACCATGATGTCCTGCTCGTCCGTGCGCAGCTGCACCCGACGCACGGCGTGCCTTGACCCTGGTGGCGCTGATCCGAGGGCGAGCGTGCGTCGGACCTGGTGTCGGTGTGTCTCGGGTACGCGGGGATCCACGTACCACTAGGCTCAGACGGGCCGAGCGGCTCGCGTCAGGTGTCTTGACGCGACGATGACGAGGAGCAAGGGTCCGAGCACCAGGGCCGGGACCAGTCGGCGGGCCGACACGATCAGGCCGGTGGCACCGGCGGCGCCCGCGAGTGCGGCGATGAGAATCGCCACGCTGCGCCGGTGATCATGTGAGAACCGGCGCTGGGCCAGAGCCTCGAACACGCCGATGAACGTGCTCGTCAGGTACGTCGTCGAAATTACCCCGAGGCGGCGAATCGCGGTGCTCTGGACGCCCATCGCCGCGGCGGCGAGGGTCAGCAGCAGAGTCTGGAGGACCCGGCCGGGGTGGCCGTCGCTCGTCTCCCAGCCCACGGACAGGATGCACAACAGCGCGAGGTCTCCGATGAGCACGCGCGTCGCGGCAGGCGGCCACGGCGGTCGCGGTCCAGTTTCATCCCGGTGGCGCGGTGCGCTGCAGAACACGCCGGCGGCATACCCGGCGAGGGCGCAGCCGGCGAGGAGCGCAGGCCGGCCGTCGCCGTGAGCGGCGCCGACGCCGAGCAACACGAGATTGCCCGTGATGACACTGGCGAAGGCATTGCCGAGCTGCTCAAACGCCGTCGCGTCGGTTGCGCCCGTCGTGACGGCCAGGATGATGAGCAGGACGTCTGGCGAACGAAGCCGCTGCACGATGTCGGACAAGCGTGACTGTCGACGCGGACAAACCGGCGTCCTGACCCGCGATGATGGGGGCGGCGTGCAGCAAACCGCTACCGACACTCCGTTCGAGCCACCGCGTGTGCCGGCCTCCGCCGGCGCTCTCATCTTCGACACTGCGGGTCGGCTGCTGATTCTCAAGCCGAACTACAAGAAGGGCTGGGCGATCCCCGGCGGTCAGATGGAACCCGACGGCGAATCGCCGTGGGAGGCATGCCAGCGGGAGACGCGAGAGGAGTGCGGTCTCCACATCACCGGTGCTCGCCTGGCGTGCGTCGACTTCCTGCGTCCGAAGAAGCGGCGCGCGGGCGGGGTGCGGTTCCTGTTCGACTGCGGAACGTTCATCGAACACGTTCTGGCCGGTGTCGTCGTTGACCCGGCCGAGATCGTCGAGCATCGGCTGGCGCCGCTCGACGAGGCGCTGGCGCTGCTGAGCGGGCCGCTCCGTCGCCGGGTCGCGGCGGCCGTCGGCTCTGACCACTGCGTGTACCTCGAAGAGGGGCAGCCGGTCCCAGAGGTCGCCGACGGCAGCTACACGCTTCCACCGTCCGGAGGGTGAGCTGAGAGACGCGCGTCAGCGGCGCGGGGAGCGTTCTTCCTCGGCCACGGTCCGCTCGGCCGTCGGGCGCACCTCCAGACGGGCGTCGGGGATCGGCTTGCCGCTCTCGACCGACAGTCCGTACGTGCCCGCCTCAAGCCGTGCCTCTGCGCGCTCGACGGCGGCGAGCTCGCGGCGCAGGTCCTCACGGCGTCCCGCGTCGAACTCGTCCTGGTAGAGGTCCTCGGAGTCGCGATCTCCGGGCTCGACGCGGTTGGTGCCCTCGAGCGGGCCGTCGCCTTCGAGCACCGCGAGCGCCTCCTCGATCCGCGCGCGCTCGGCGGCGAGCAGTTCGCGGGCGTGTTCAGTCTCCATCGAACCAGCGTAATCGGTCGCGCCGGCGATGTCATCTGGGCACCGAGGCGCCGGCCGGGTCGCTCGGCCGCTCACCGCCACCCCCAAAGTTGCCAATACTCGACGTCTCGTGCGCTCGCGGTAGGCTGTCGCGCTGATGCCAACCCTGTACGAGGCCGCCGGTGGGAGCGAGGGCCTGCTACGGCTGGCCCACGCATGGCATGAGCGGGTGATGGAGGACGAGGTCGTGAGCCACGCGTTCAGTCACGGCTTTCGTGCCGATCACAGCGAGCGACTCGCTGCGTACTGGGCGGAGGCGCTCGGTGGTCCGCCGACGTACTCCACCGCGTACGGCGATGAGACGACGGTCGTCCGCATGCACAGTGGCAACAGCCCTCATGAGGAGATGGACCGCCGGGCGATCGCCTGCTTCGATCAGGCCCTCGCCGATGTTGGGCTCGCCGAGGACCCCGAGGTTCACGCGGCGCTGCACGACTATTTCGCCTGGGCGACGACGACGACGATGTCGCGGTACAACGGATCGGCCGATGACGTGCCGGACGGCCTTCCGCTCCCGCTCTGGTCGTGGGACGGCCTTGCCGCTCAGGCCGATCGAGATTGACCCCCGGGCCGGCGGGCAGACTGGACGCCGGATGCTCCAAGACGAGACGTGGGTGCTGACAGGCGCGGCTGGCCGAATCGGACGACGGTTGCGGCCGGCCCTGGCGACGATGGTGCGCGAGCTGCGCGTCGTCGACGCCGCGCAGGTGCAGGCGCAGGCCACGGGCGAGGTCCCGACGGTCGCCGACGTATGCGACCAGGCGGCGATGGACGCCGTCGTGGAAGGCGCTCACGGAGTGCTACACCTCGCCGGGCTCTCCGACGAGGCCGATTTCCACGACCTCATCGAGGTCAACGTCGTCGGCACCCAGCACATGTTCGAGGCCGCTCGCCGCCAGGGCGTGCGACGGGTCGTGCTCGCGAGCAGCAACCGGTTAACCGGGTTCTATCCGAGGAGCGTCGTTGTCGATCCTGAGATGCCGCCGCGACCGGACGGGTTCTACGGCGTCAGCAAGGTCGCGATGGAGGCGCTCGGGCGGCTGTACGCGGACAAGTTCGGCCTCGAGGTCGCGAGTGTCCGGATCGGCAGCTTCGAGGAGGCGCCGACCGATGCCCGGCAGCTCAGCACGTGGCTGAGCCCGACAGACTGCCTCGCGGCATTCGTCGCCGCGATGACGACGCCCGGACTGACGTTCACCGCGTTCTACGCGGTGTCCCGCAACCATCGGCGTTGGTGGGATCTCGCCGCCGGGACGGCGATCGGATTCGACCCGCAGGACAACGCCGAGGACCACGCCCGGGCCGTGTCGGCGGTCGGCCGCGGTCCGCGCGAGGCCGACCCTCGCGACGACGGTCCGCAGAGCGGCGTCTACGCCACGCCCGAGTTCACGCTCGATCGGCAGCGCTGAGTGATGGCGGGTTCTGCTCGCCGGCAGCGACCGACCTTTCTCGACTCGCTGCCCGAGGCCGACCGCGCCGCGTTGCTCGCGCTCGGCCGTCACAGCGAATGGGAGAGGAGCGACCGTCTGTTCCATGCCGGCGACCGCGCCGACAGCGCCGTGGTCATCCTCGACGGGCTCGTGAAAGTGCACAAGCTCTCCTCCGACGGCGCGGACGTCGTGCTCGCGCTCGTGGGTGCGGGCGATCTCCTTGGGGAGATCTCGGCCGTCCGCGACGCTGAGCGGTCCGCCACGGCGACGGCGCTCGAGGCGGTTGACGCAGCGGTGATCCCGGTCCCGGAGCTTCGCGACTTTCTCTCCCGCCATCACGCGAGTACGCTCGCGCTGCTCGAGCTTGCGCTGTCCCGGCTCGCCGCATCGGACGCGCGGCGGCTCGAATTTGCGACGTCAGGGAGCCTCGCCCGAGTGAGCAGCCGTCTGACGGAACTGGCGGTGCGGTTCGGCGAGGCGGCGGACGATGGGACGATCGCCGTCCCGCTGCCGATGAGTCAGGACGACCTCGCGTCCTGGAGCGCGTCCTCGCGCGA
Organism: uncultured Solirubrobacterales bacterium; assembly: GCA_963750695.1. Taxonomy (GTDB): domain Bacteria; phylum Actinomycetota; class Thermoleophilia; order Solirubrobacterales; family Solirubrobacteraceae; genus Palsa-465. The sequence goes on along the minus strand of CAVVSB010000009.1, from coordinate 312,765 downwards.
GTCGACGGCGCGTGCGCTGCGGTCGCTGCGTGAGCTCGGCCTGATCCGCACGCCCGGCTCCGCGTGATCGTGCTCGATCTCGACGGACTGCGCTCGCACGCCGCGGGGTCGTGACCGTGGGCTGGTCAGGCGCGAGCGGCGTCGGCGTCGCCGGCGGCCGCGCGCAGCCCCGGCCGGCGGGGGACGAGCCGCGCACTCGCGAAGACGTGTCCAAACCGGGCAAAGCGGTTGCGGCGCGGGAGTCCGTCGACGGTGCGCGCGGCCTTTGCGGCCCGGAGGAGGTCGTCGCTGTGGGCCTGAGCGGTGTGGTAGAGAAGCTGCACGTTCATGTCGTCCCCTAAAGTGGTCGTGCGGTTCGGCTTGTCATGTCGATCCGCTGTGGGGGACACCGTATGTCCGCTCGGCCACGGCGTCCGCGTCGTTTGACACGAACGACGTGTGACAAATGACCGCCGTCAGGCGGCGCCGCTTGCCAACCGGCGGGCGGCTTGGCGCTCGGGCGTGATCCGGACGACGTTCCAGGCGAGCCCGACGCGCTCGAGCCCGAAGATCATCCAGGCGGTGGGGTCGATCTCATACCAGCGCAGGCCGTGGCGGGCGCTGCGCGGGAACGCATGATGATTGTGGTGCCAGGACTCGCCGAGCGAGAGGATCGACAGCAACGCGACGTTCGTCGAGTGGTCCTCGATGTCGAAGCGGCGGGTGCCGAAGAAGTGGCACACGGAGTTCACCGACCACGTGACGTGGTGGACGAGGAAGATGCGTACGAGCCCGCCCCAGATGAGACCGCGGATCGCACCCTCGACCGTGAACCCGTGGAGGATGAACCCGGCGATGGTCGGCACGCCCAGCGACACGAGCACGAGAAGCGGGAAGCGCCGGCCTATGCGGCGCATCGTCGGGTCGTCGTAGAGGTCCCTGGCGTAGCGCGTCCAGTCCGCCTGGCCCTGCGTCTCGATGAGCCATCCGGCGTGGGCGTACCAGAGGCCGCTCAGACCGCCGCTGTGCTCGACGTGCGGCGAATGCGGGTCGCCCTCGACGTCGGTGAAAGCGTGGTGCTTGCGATGGTCGGCGACCCAGTCGAGGACCGACCCTTCAACGGCCAGCGAGCCGGCGACGGCGAGCGTGTGCTCGACCCACGGGTACGTCTGGAACGCCCGGTGCGTGAGCAACCGATGGAAACCGAGCGTGATGCCGATCGCCGAAACGAGGTACATGACGGCGAAGATCAACAGGTCGGTGACGTCGACCCACTTCTGCCACAAAAGGACGACGGCGACGATCACGCCGAGGAACGGCAGGACCACGCCCATGAGGTTCGCGAACTTCTCGGTACGGGACACGCAAATCGCACTCTATAGCGTAATCCAACGCAGTTCTACGTACGGACGGTCGAAGTTATCGGCGGATATACTCACTAATATGAGTAATACATCCGAACCGTGGCGGGATCTGCCACCCGCCGTCGCCGATCTGCTCGAGCCAGAGTTGCCGGCGATCACCGCCGAGATCATGCCCGCGCTCGGCGAGGAGGTGCCTGAGTACGCCCGGCCGCTCGAGGGTGCCTTCGGCGAGGCGGTCCGGACCGGCGTCGAGGAGGCGCTGCGACGGTTCATCGCGCTCATTCGCGACCCCGATGCGCCGGTCGACGCGGGCCGGGATGTATACGTCGCGCTCGGACGCGGTGAGCTCCGCGCAGGCCGCGCGCTTGATGCGCTGCAGGCCGCCTATCGCGTCGGGGCGCGCCTCGCGTGGCGGGGCTTTGCGCGCGTGACCCAGCGCGCAAGCGTCGACCATGAGATCAGCGCACGGCTCGCCGAGGCGATCTTCGCCTATATCGACGAGCTGTCCGCGGAGTCGGTCGAGGGCTACGCGCAGGCCCAAGCGGAGCTCGCCGGGGAGCGCGACCGCCAGCGTGCCGAGCTTGTCGCCGCCCTGCTCGGCAACGTGCCCGGGGTCGATCCGGCGGCACTCGCGGCAATTGCCGGCTGGCCGCTGCCGCGCACGGCGGCGGCGGTGGCGTGCTCGCCCGAGCGGGCGGCTGGACTCGCCCGCCGGCTCGGCTCCGATGTCCTGTTCACGCCCGTCGACGCGTTCGGGTGCGTGATCGTGCCGGATGCCGAGGGCCCAGGCCGCCGCGAGCTCATCCGCGGCGTCACCCGCGGACGGACGGCCGCGATCGGTCCCGACGTCCCGCTGGACCGGCTGCCGCTCTCGTGGCGACTCGCCACCGTGGCGCTCGACCTCGCCGAGGGCAAGGAACTGATCGTCGCTGACGAGCACCTCGGCGAGCTCCTCGTCCGTCAGGCCGCGCCCGTGGTCGAGCGCATCGCCGAGCGACGGCTCGCGCCGTTCGATCAGCTCACCCAGGCCGCGCGCGAGCGGATGGCGACAACGACGCTCGCATACGCCCAGCACGTCGGCAACGCTGCCGCGATCGCGCGCGACCTGCACCTGCATCCACAGACCGCGCGGTATCGCGTCGCTCGGCTCCGCGAGTTGCTCGGCGACCAGCTCGACGACCCCGACGCGCGGTTCGAGCTCGAGGCGGCGTTGCGCGCTCGCCGCGTGACAACGGCGCCGCACTCGCGCGGCGTCTAGCGAGGAGTCAGTCGATCTCGAGCCGGTGGCCGCCGACGCCGAGCTTGTCGCCTGGCTCCAAGCGGCACCGGCCGACGCGCGTGCCGTTGACCGTCGTGCCGTTCGTCGACTCGAGGTCCTGCACGAACCACGACCCGTCCCGGAACAGGAGCCGGGCGTGCCGGCGGGAGACGTCGGGAGAGGTGAGGATGACATCACATCTATGGCTGCGGCCGATGATCAGCTCGTCGACCGCGCCACTCCAGTCGAGCGCCAGCATCTCATCCGCGGGTCTGCGACCGAACCGGTCGAGGAGCGCGTCGCGCAACGAGGCGACACGCCGCCGCGCGCGGTCCGCTCGGTGAGATCGCCGACGAGCCGTTGCGCATCGATCACACGGTGGGTGAGGAGGGCGTCGAGTCGGCGCGCGTGCGTGTCGTGGCTGATCAGCCCTTCGGCGTAGGCGGCGTTGAGCCTGTGCTCGAGTCGTCGGCGCATACGTTCGGTCTGAGCCACCCTCAGAGTCTCGCGCGCGGTCGGCGGCGTGTCCAGCGTGCGCCCCACGCACCGAACGTCGTGCGGAGTGCGTCGGCTCGCCGGCGCCGGCGGTTGGGGCGTCAGATTGCTGACGAGGCGGCGTGGCGGAGCAGCGATCCGACGACGTCGACGTGCGTGTCCTCGACCCGCGACCACATCGCCCGAACGGCGGGGTTGCGGTGGGTCGCGAAGGTCGCGAACAGGAGCCCGCCGGGACGACGCTCAAAGAGCAGTTCGGCGGGCATGCCGACGTAGGAGCCTGCACCGAGCAGCACCGACTCCGCTGTGCGCCGCCGGATCGCCCAGCCGAGAACACGGTCGGCGGACCATGGCGGACCGAGCCTCAACCCGAGCGATGACCAGCCGAGCACGAGGCGGGCGCGGACCCGGCGCGGGGAGCCGTCGAGCACGATCCGACACCACTGCTCTGCGGTGCGATTCGTCGGCGGGACACCGGTCACCACGAACGTGTCCGCGTAGTCGATACGGGCGAGCGTGCTGCGGGAGCGAATGCGGTCCGGAACGGCGATCTGGCGAACCTCTGGCCGGAGCGGCGCAGCGGTGGCGGCGGTGGGTGTGGCGCTAGCCACGGAGATCCCTCCTCTCGAAGGTGATGACGGCGACGGCGGTGCCGGCAATCGCCACGGCGCCGAGCACGACGAGCCCGACGAAGTACACCCCGTGGGTGAGTGGGTCGTGACCGGCGTAGTAGTAGAACGGCGAGACGTATTTCAGCCACGACAGCCCGCTGACGACGGGCGCGAAGCCGTTGATCAACCAGCCGAGGATGGCGACGGCGGCCGCAACCCCCGCGGCGAGACCGCGCCGGCCGGTGCCGGCCCCGAGCGCGAGCGCCACGGCGCCGGTCGCGAGACCGAAGAACGCGAGCTGCACGGCGAACGCGACGATGTGTCCGAGGGAGATCCCGCCGCCGCCGATGGCGACGCCGGCGAGCATTCCGATCCATGCCGCGGCTGCGATCACGACCACGATCGTGGCGACAGCCGCCGCCCGCGCGGTCACGAGCCGAGAGCGCCCGAGCGGATGGGCGAGCAGGAGCGTGAGGACCCGGTCCTCCTCCTCGCCGGCGGTGCTCGATACGGCACCGGTGATGGCGAGCGCCCCGATCACGAGCGGGCCGTAGATCGAGCCGATCTCGCTGCGGAACCAGCCGGTGATCGACCCGTAGTCCGCACCGCCGAGAAGTTGGGCGACGCTCTTGGGGATGTTGAGCTTGCCGATCGTGTGCCCGACCGCCGGGAACAGCGCGCCGACCATGAGCAGCACGGCGATCAGACCGCATGCCGCCGACACGGTGGAGACGAGTCGCAGCCGCAGGGTCATGCGCACCGACGGCCAGCTCACGTCGTCTCCTCGGCGCGGTAGTAGCGCAGGAAGATGTCCTCGAGGTCATCTTGGTACGGCCGCACGGCACGGACGTCGTGCCCGGCCGCGGCCTTGACGACGGCATCCGCGGAGCCCTCGAACGCGACGATCAGTGTCCGTTGGTTTCTCCCGCTCACCTCGGTCACGCCGGGCAGCGTGCGGAACTCGTCGGCCGAGACCGGCTCGCCGAACTCGATCTCGAGTCGCTGGACCGCAAACTGCCGGAGGTTCTCCAGCGTGTCGACGACGACGAGCCGACCCTGGCGGAGGATCGCGAGACGGTGGGTGACGCGTTCGACCTCGGACAGGGTGTGCGAGGAGAGAAACACGGTGCGACCCTCGGCGCTCACCTCGCGCAGCAAGGCGTGGAAGCTGTCCTGCACGAGCGGGTCGAGGCCGGCGATCGGTTCGTCGAGGATGAGGAGCTCCGGCGCGTGCATGAACGCCTGGACGAGCCCGAGCTTCTGGCGATTGCCGGTGGACAGTTCGCGCACGGGACGGTCGAGGTCGGCGTCGAAGCGCTCGGCGAGCGCATCGCGGACGCGCCGGTCAACGCCACCGCGGAGCTCCGCGAGGTGGTCGAGCACGACCCGCCCAGTCAGCTTCGGATAGAGCGCGAGGTCGCCGGGCAAGAAGCCAACCCGGCGTCGGATCGCGAGGCTGTCGGCGCGGGCGTCGAGACCGAGGACCGACGCCGACCCGGACGTCGGCTTGATCAGGTCAAGCAGCAGCCGCATCGTCGTCGACTTGCCGGCCCCGTTCGGACCGAGAAACCCGAACACCTCACCGGGACGGACCTCGAGGTCGAGCCCGAACAGACCGCGGCCGGCTCCGTAGTCCTTCGTCAGGCCGCGCGTGGCGATAGCCGGCGTCGTGCTCATCGTCCTCGTCCGGTAGGCCAACTCCGAGTAGACTGAAGCATGACCTTTCACAGGTTACACACAGTTCAGATTTCCGTGAAACTTACAGCGACGTAGATGGTGGTCAAGGGGCCAGCCGATCCGGCGGCGGTGCGTCGCTTCATCGAGAGCTTTGCGTCGGCGCTCGTGGATGCCGGCGTGCCACATATGCCGGCGCTCGTCTTCGTCACCCTGCTCGTCGCCGAGGGCGACGGGCTGACGGCGGATGAACTCGCCGCTGATCTGCAGGTGAGCCGGGCCGCGATCTCGGGCGCCGTCAGCTATCTGGGACATGTCGGCCTCACCACGCGCGAGCGTCAGCCCGGGTCCCGGCGCTATCGGTACGTGCTCGAGGATCCGACCTGGTACGAGATGGTCGCCCGTCGGGAACGCATCCTCGACCGGTGGATCGCGACGACGCGCGAGGGCGTCGAGGCCGTCGGCGCGACGACGCCCGCCGGCCAACGGCTCGGCGAGTCGCTCGCGTTCTTCGAGTTCCTGCGCGAGGAGATGCCGGCGATGCTCGACCGGTGGCGGGCCCGGCGCGATCGGGGCAGGGCGGCGAAGGATTAGGCGACCTCGTGGCGCGCAAGCTCGCGCTGCATCGCCTCGACGAGCGCGAGCGCGCCGGAGAGCGGTCGGACCATGACATAGAACTCGTCGATCAGACCGTCGTCACCGGTGTGAATGAAGTCGCACCCTTCGACAACCCGGTCGCCGATCCGGCCACGGAATACGAAGCCGTGATCGCTGTCACCGGCGACGCCGAGGTGACGCAGGAACCGGAATTCGTCAAAGACGTGGACGACGGCCTCGAGCACTGGCGCGACGGCGGCGCGTCCGGTGTACGGGGCGTACACGACCGGGCTGCGGAACACGACGTCATCCGCGAGCAGCGCGATGACTCCTTCGGCGCGGCCCGTGTCCCGGGCGGTTTCCATTGCGGCGCGAAATGCCTCCATTGGCGTCAGCCTCCAATTCGTCGTGCCGATCCCGCGTATTGCAACTAGGTTCACAATCTATACCATTCAGTTCACGAGCGCTACCTAATGTCCGATCACTCCTATCACCAGTACTGCGGCGCTGCCCGCGCTCTCGACGTCGTGGGAGATCGCTGGACGCTGCTGATCGTCCGCGAGTTACTGTTCGGCCCTCGCCGCTTCACCGACCTCATCGATGGGCTGCCCGGCATCAGCCGCAACCTGCTCAGCGAGCGGCTGCGGACCCTCGAGGCCGACGGGGTGGTCGTTCGCGGGGAGCTCCCTCCCCCGGCGGCCCGACACGTCTACGAACTGACGGCCGAGGGTCGTGAGCTCGTCGACGCGATGATCCCGCTTGTTGCCTGGGGCGCACGTCGGCTCGGCAAACGCGGGCCGGAGGAGAGCTTCCGCTCCCACTGGGCGGCGCTGGCCATGGTCACGTTCGCCGATCGCGAGGCGGCCGCGGGTGTCGACGAGACCTACGAGTACGTCGTCGGCGACACGGCCTTCCATTTCGCCGTGGCGGATGGAACGGTCGAGCTCCGTCCCGGGCGGGCGGAACGCCCTGCCGTCACGATCACGACCGACGACGACACCTGGGCGGATGTCGCATCCGGGGAGACGACGGCGACGGCCGCCGCCGCGGCCGGTCGGTTGACGCTCGTCGGGGACCGGGCCGCGGTGCGGCGTCTGGCGCGGATCTTCTCGCGGAGCACAGTGCTCGCCCAGGCGGACGGCCTGATCAAGGCCGCTCGGAATCGCCCGCGTTAGGCGTCCAGCACTGTCAGATCGAGTTGGGCGATGCGTTCCGGGTCGGCGAGGATGTCGAGCTCGACGATCCGTCCGTTTCGGACCGTGATCGCCCCGACCGAGACCGGCTGCCCGTCGCGCAGGCCGACCATGCCGGCGACACCGTTGACGAGTGCGCGGCGCATCGTCGGCACGACGCGAGACCACATGAGCGCCTGGCCGGCGACGTTCTCGGCTCCGCGCACCTCCTGCGAAACGGTCGTTCCCGCGTCGGCGCGGAGCACGATGTCCGGATCGAGGACCGCGACGAGCGCGTCGAAGTCGCCGTCGCGGGCGGCGGCGGCGAACGCGTCGACGACCTCCCACTGGCGATCGAGTCCGACATCCGAGGTCGTCGTGGCGCCCCGCACGCGTCGCCGGCCGCGGCTGGCAAGCTGCCGCGCCGCGTCCGGCGAGCGATCGATGATCCGCGCGATATCGGTGAACGGCACCGCGAACATGTCGTGGAGGACGAACGCCAGGCGCTCGGCAGGCGAGAGCGTCTCGAGCACGACAAGCAGCGCGAGCCCGACCGAATCGGCGAGCAGCGCCTCGTGCTCGGGATCGGTCCCGTCCGCCGGGTCGATGATCGGGTCCGGGACGTATGGCCCGAACGCCTCCTCGCGCCGTGCCGAGCGGGCGCGCAGCATGTTGAGGGACACGCGCGCCACGACCGTCGTCAACCACCCGCCGAGGTTCTCGATCTCGTCGCCGCCGGTTCGGCTGAGCCGCAACCAGGCCTCCTGGACGGCGTCGTCGGCGTCGCTCAGCGAGCCGAGCATCCGATAGGCGACGGCGCGCAGCCGCGAGCGGTGCTCCTCGAAGCGTCCGGCCAGCCAGTCCTGCTCATTCACGTCACACACCTCCGATTGCAATGGTCATAGCACGTGACCCGCGCGACCCGTGCGTTGTGACAGCGTCGGGCCGGCTGCGTCGACACCTCGCGCATACTGGTGCACATGACCGCTTCTCCCTCGAAACACCATCCTGTCCGGGGCTCATGCCTATGCGGGGGTGTCAGCTTCGAGATCACGGCGCCGTTTCGCCGCGCCAATTACTGCCACTGCTCGCGGTGCCGCAAGCACTCCGGGGCGGCGGCGCTCGCGCAGGGGCGCGTCCCAAGGGACGGGTTTCGGCTCCTTGCGGGCGCCGAGCTGATCGAAACGTTCCGCCCAGAGGACGGGATGGCGAAAGCGTTCTGTCGGGTGTGCGGCTCGAGCCTGTTCGGCGGGACGTGGCCGGAGGGCCCCGAGGTGTCAGTCCGGCTCGGCGTGCTCGACGACGATCCCGGGATCCGGCCGAAATACCACAGCTTTGTCGCGTCACGTGCGGCGTGGGAGACGATGCCGGACGACGGCCTCGAGCGGTTCTCCGGCCGCCCTCCGGGCCCGTAGCGCCACGGGCCGCCGGCCTTCAGCTAAGGTGCCGCGCGCATGGCGCGACCCTTCTTCAAGCTGCAACCGTGCGACGCCGCATTTCTCGACGCGGCGCCGAACCGGCAAGTCGGGGTGTTCGAGATCCCGCATCCCGCCGAGCGGGTGTGGTCGGCGCTCACCGCCGACGGGACGCTGAGCTGGTGCCGGGCGCTCGCAGGCGTCACGTGGACGTCGCCGCGGCCGTTCGGCGTCGGGACGACGCGCACGGTGAAGACGCCGCTCGGGGCCCTCGTCCTCAAGGAAACGTACTTTCGATGGGAGGAAGGGCGGCGCAAGTCGTTCTACGTCGCCGAGGCGAGCCTGCCGCTGTTCAAGCGCTTCGCCGAGGACTACCTCGTCGAGGAGACCTCGCCGACGAGGTGCCGCTTCACCTGGACGGTCGCGAGTGAGGTGCCGGCCACGGCGCGGCCGGGCAACCCGCTGAACGCGGCGATCACGCGCAGCCTGTTCAGCGATACGAAGCGTCACTTCGGCGCGAGCTAGTTTGCCCGCGGCCTTGTGCGCGCGGCTCGAAGTCCTCACACTGAGGTCATGACCGAGCAGGGTCAGCAGGTGACGGCTGGACACCGGGTCGTCGTCGTCGGTGGCGGCTTCGGTGGGATCCGGGCGGTGGAGAGGCTGCGGCGGCTTCCCGTCGAGATCACGCTGATCGACAAGCGGAACTTCCACCTGTTCCAGCCGCTCACCTACCAGGTCGCGACGGGAGCCCTGTCGCCGGGAGAGGTCGCCTACCCGCTCCGCGCGATGTTCGCGAAGAACCCAAATGTCCGCGTCATGCTTGCGCGCGTCAACGACGTCGATCTCGCGCGGCGCACGGTCTCGCTTGAACCCGCTCCGGGGGTGCCTGCGCCGGCGTCGGTGCCGTACGACACCTTGATCGTCGCCACCGGCTCGAGCTACTCCTACTTCGGCCACGAGCCGTGGCGCGCGTTCTCCGCCGAGGTGAAGTCGCTGGAGAGCGCTGTCTCGGTGCGGACGCGGCTGCTGCGGGCATTCGAGCGCGCGGAGCTCGACCCCGATGCAGAGGCGCGTGCCGACGAGCTGACGTTCGTGGTCGTCGGCGCCGGCCCCACAGGCGTCGAGATGGCGGGACAGATCGCCGAATTGGCGATCGACACCTTACGTCGCGACTTCCGCGTGATCGATCCGACGTGCTCTCGGATCCTGCTGCTCGAGGCCGGCGACCGTGTGCTGCCCGCGTTTCCGCCGTCGCTGTCGGCCCGCGCCAAAACGGCGCTCGAGCAGCTCGGGGTCACGGTGCGGCTGCGCGCGCCGGTCGTGGACATGGACGCGAAGAGCGTCACCGTCACCGCTGCCGACGGAGGCCGGGAGACGATCCCGGCCGGCACGATCGTCTGGGCGGCTGGCGTGATGGCCTCGGGGCTCGGCGCACAGTTGGCCGAGCGGTGCGGCGGCGAAGTCGATGCCGCCGGCCGGCTCACCGTCGAGCGGGACCTGACGCTCCCCGGGCATCCCGATGTGATCGTGCTCGGGGACATGGTGCGCGTGCGCGGTCGCGACGGTCAGCCGACAACCCTACCCGGCGTTGCGCCGGTCGCGATCCAGCAAGGGCACTACGCGGCGGAACTCGTCGAGCGCCGGCTGGCGGGCCGTCGACCCCGGCCGTTCCGCTACCGCAACAAGGGGAACCTGGCGACGATCGGGCGGCGCTCGGCGGTCGCGGATCTGCGCGTCGTGCGCGTCAGCGGGACGCTCGCGTGGCTTGTGTGGCTGTTCGTTCACCTCTGGTACCTGATCGGGTTCCAGAACCGGCTGATCGTGTTGATCCGCTGGTCGGTGAGCTTCTTCACCCGTGGGCGTGGGGCGAGGATCATCGATGAGCTCTCGCCCGTCGAGAGGCCGCGCGCGGCACGCGATGAGAACAATGAGACCGTCGGGGCTGGTCTCGAAGCTGAGTGAACCCTGAGAATCTCGCCCGCCGGCGAGGTGATCCGGGGGTCGGCGTCGTACCTTCCTGTTCGCCGGATAACTCAGACCGGGCCGGCGCTGAACGAAAGGGGTAGTTGCTGATGTCGTCCTCACGCGTCGCGACCATCGGAGTCGTCGCGGTCGCCGCGCCGGCAGCGGCTCTCGCCGCGGGCACGTCGCACGTCAAGACGTTCCGGAATCCGAAGAAGACCGCGACGTGCGGATTGAAGATCCACGCGCCGAACAAGCCGGCGACACTCGTGCTCCGCAGCGCCCGCGGGATTCCGCGGACCAAGAGCCCGGTTGGCGATCCGTTCGTCCAGCTCGGCGCGACCGGGTCGGCGACGCTCGTCGCGATCAGCCAGGCATCGTGGGTGAGCAACAGCGTCAAGACGCTCTCGAAGGGCACGCTGTGGAGCTCGATCGGGGTCACGTGCAACGTCAGCACGAACACCCTGCTGTGCTTCAACCAGGACAACCATGGCTTCGTGATCGGCAACGGGAAGTACAAGTCCTTCTGAGCCAAGCGCGCACCGTCTAATGCCGCGAATCGCCACGATCGGCGTATACGAATGGGCTGCCGACAGCTTCGTCGAGGCGCTCGACGGCGCCAACGTCAGCAAGCTGTTCGACGTTCGCCAGCGTCGTGGCGTGCGCGGCTCGCGGTACACGTGGGCGAACGCCCAGCGGCTTCAGCGGCTGCTCGACGCCGCTGGCATCGCGTATGAGCATCACCCCGAGCTCGCGCCGACGACGGAGCTGCGGCATCTCCAGTACGCAGAAGATGACCGCCAGGGAGTGGGAAAGCGCTCGCGCGAGCATCTCGCGCCCGAATACGTGCGCCGCTATGCGGAGGAGATCCTCGACATCGTTCCGCTCGAGCCCTTCGTCCGGCGCCTGCCGGTCCACGGCATCGGCGCGCTCCTGTGTGTCGAAGCGACCGCAGTGGCGTGCCATCGGTCCCTGATTGCGGAGCGGCTGGTCGACCGGTTCGATTTCGACGTCGTGCACTTGGAGCCATAGGGACGTCCCGTATCCTTCGGCGCGTGAACCTGGGGCGACGCTGGGTGGTAGTGGCAGCGGCCGTCGTCGCGGCGTTCGGCGCCCTCGCCGGTGCGTGGGTCGCGACGAGCGGGGCTGCGGACTCGGCGCCCAACCGCGCGGCCGCCCGCACCGAGGCGCCTCGGCTGCTGTCGCTGATCGCGCTGCCGCCCGGCGTGATCAGCGTTCCGAACGAGCCCGCGGGGGACGGCGGGGCGCTCGCTGATCCCGGCTTCAACGTTGCGACACCGAACCTCGTCGACGCGTGGGGGTGGTGGACGACGGCGCTGAAGCCCGCCGACGTGCTCGCCTATGTCGGCAAGCATCTGCCGCCCGGGGCGCGGCTTGCGGTGACGGGCCATTCCTCGACGGGCGTCGCGGAGGAGGTATTCAGCCTCGGCCCGACTGCGGGGGTCCTCAGCGACCGGTTCATCGCGGCGACGCTCGTCCCGCTCGCCGGTGGCCGCACCGGCATCCGGACGGACGGCGAGGCGATCTGGCTCACGGTGCGTCCCGCGTGGGAGCAGATCCCGGCAGGCGTCCGTAGTGTGACCTTCACCGCCCGCGGGCAGACCGCAGCGGGCAGGCTCGGTCGCCCGTCTGCGCCGCACAGCCCTGACCGGGGCGGCGGCGCCGCAACTCGTCTCCGCCATCAACCGGCTCGGCGTCGTCCAACCCGGTGTCAGCTCCTGTCCGGCGGGCTTCAACGAGACCGTCCGGCTGACGTTCCATTCGGCGGCGGGCGCACCGGTGGCGAGCGCGGAGGAACATCCGACGGGCTGCGCCTACGTGTCCCTGACCATCGGCGGCCGCGCCGGGCCTCACCTGGCCGATGACCCGTCCGTGACGAGTGATCTCATCCGGGTCGGCGCGATCCCGGTCTGCGCCGCCGGCCAGCTGCGGGCCACGGCGAGCGCGCCGACGTTTGACCCGGACGGGCGGTACGTCGCGTTCACGTTCACGAACCGCTCACGCGCGGTCTGCCGCGTCGCCGGCTTCCCTCGTCTGCGCCTGCTCGACGCGGCCGGACACCGGCTGCCGGCGAAGGTCCACCGCGGTTCCGGCGCCGGGGTGGTGTCACTTGACCCCGGTGAGGCGGCCTCGGGTTCGGTCACCTGGACGCGGTGCGGTGCCCCACGGGTCGCGCGCGTTCGCGTCGCGCTTCCGGGCGCTCATGTCGCCGTTCGTGTTGGCGGTCGGGTCACGCCGCAAGCCCTTTGCGCCGTGCCACGGGCGCATCAGCGTCAACCCGCTGATGCGGGCGTTCTGAGCTCGTGGTCACTCCGCGGATCACCGATCCGCATCAACCGCGACTACCCGACGCCTGACGCGCGCACGACGGCCAGCGCGCTGATCGAGCGCATCCCCGCCGAGCTCTCGCTGTGGCGTGAAGTGAGCGAGGGCGACCGCGTAGAGGCCGCGGCGCTGACCGTCGCGGCGGGGACCTTGAGAGGCTCGGTGAGGCGGTCGCGCTCGCCCTGCACGACTGGCGAGATCTGCTGGTGAGCGCGGGGTGACCTTCAGTTCACGCGCGCGCTGCCGAAGACGTGCTCGTGAGCCGAATCCGAATCCCGTTCTTCCTTCTGGCCGCCGGGTCACTGCTTCTCGGCGCGAGCGGTGTGCTGGCGCCGGCGCTGTCGATGCTGCTGTGGCTTCCGTCCGCACTCGTACTCGCCTGTCATCCGGCGAGCCCGGTCGTCCGCCTCCTGCGTGACTCGGTGCTGCGCAGCGTCAACGGCTCGACCCAGCCCCCGCGGTGAGCGGGAGCCGATCGGCCACGCAACACGATCTCGCAGCCGTCGCGATGCTGTCGCGATGCTGTCGCGTTGCTCGCAGGCTCTCTGGCATCGAAGGAGAGGTGGATGCGACGTCCGGCGGGGGAGCCCCGGGCCGTTCTCCGGCGCCGAGGCTGCGGCCGGCAGCGAGCAGGCCCCGCCGCCGTCACATTGAAGATGGGGATGGGCTGTGGTGCGGGGCTGTCTCTCGGCGACACCGGCATAACTCGCCAGACCTCGTGGGCGATTCGGATGTCGGCAGGAAATGCCGGTTGAGGCGGCATAAGACGCCCGGATCTCCGCGGCGGTCGGGATTTGGCGCGTTATGCCGGTCCGCGCGGGCCGCATCGGCCCCGGCGCCCGGCGCCCGGCGCCAACGGGCGCATGCGCCGACCCCCTGGTGTGTCAGAAACGCATCAGGATGCGCCTCCGCCGGGCGTTCTGAGACGTCTCTGCCGATGAGCGCAAGGAACGCAGCAGGATGTACCGCGCCGACGGATCCTGTGACGTTTCTGCCGCTCCGAGGGGGGGGCCCGGGCGAGGGGTCGCAGAGCCGTGACGGTCTGCGCGCGACGGCCCACCCCCCGGGTGTCCGATCGGGCGGCACGCATCCTGTTGCGCCTCTGACCCATCGCACCCGCAGGGACCCGCACCCGCCCCGCGCTCAGCGCGCCATCCCCATCCCCTCAGAGCAAAGTGCTTGCGAGCAAAGCCGGTCAACGTCGATCGGTCGGCCGGTCCGCTGCTCCCCCGGGACCGCGCCGTCCCACCCTTGACGTCGCCCGTCCCGCGAGAATGGGCGGCCTCATGCCCGCCCCGCTGACGGTCTACGGCTCGGAGATCTCGTACTTCACCGGCAAGTTCGAGGCCTACCTGCGTTACAAGGAGATCCCCTACCGCTACCGGCCGCTCGATCTGCGGATGTACTACTGGGTCGTGCCCCGCGTGCTCGGGGCGACGCAGTACCCGAGCGTGCAGCTTTCGGACGGGCGCTGGATGAGCGACACGACGCCGATGATCCTGTGGCTCGAGCAGCGCCATCCGGATCCGCCGATCCTGCCCGCCGACCCGGTACAGCGCTACCTCGCGCTGCTGATCGAGGACTACGCCGATGGCTGGCTGTGGCGGCCGGCGATGCACTACCGCTGGAGCTTCGCCGACGACCGCCGCCTGGCGGCATCATCGCTCGCGAGGGAGATCGTGCGGCTGCCGTTGCCCCGGGTCTCCGGGAGCGCTCGGTCGCGCGCCGCCAGACGAAGTTGTTCGTCCGTGGCGACGGGATCGATCGGCACACCCGCGCCCATGCCGAAGGCAGCGTCCGGCGGGCCTACGACTGCCTGGAGCCGATCCTCACTGCGCGCCCCTTCCTCCTCGGCGAGCGCCCGACGATCGCGGACGTCGGCCTCATGGGGCCGTTCTGGCGGCACTTCGTCCACGACCCGACGCCGGCCCGGTTGCTCGCCGACACTGCACCGGCGACGTACGAGTGGACCGCCCGCATGTGGAACGCCCGCGGCAGCCGGGTCGGCCGCCGACACTCTGCTGTCCGAGGTGCCGGACGACGTGTCGCCGTTGCTCCGCGAGGTCGGGGCCACCCATCTCGAGGCGCTCGACCAGAACGCCCAGGCGCACGCGCGCGACCGACCGACCCATGACCTCATGGTCCAGGGGACGACGTACCGTGACGTGCCGACGAGCGCGTACCGCGTGTGGTGCCTTGAACAATTACGCGTCGCCTTTGAGCGGATGCCCGCTGCCGCGCGGGACGATGTCCGATCGCTGCTCGAACGGCACGGCTGCTGGGAGCCGCTGTGGCGCGAGCGCGAGCTCGCCTCTGGCCACGATCACTTAGGACAGGCGCCGTTCTGCCGCGCCCTGCGGATGGTCAGGGATTGACCTTGACCTTGCCGACGATCCAGCTCGCCGGAATCGGTCCCCAGTTCCGGCTGTCGTTGGAGGCGCCGCGGTCATCGCCCATCACGAACCACTCGCCGGATGGGATCGTCACCGTCGTCGGGAAGTTGCACTCCTGGCTGGCCCCGCACGGCGTGATGTACGGCTCGTGCGCTTCGACGCCGTTGCGCATGACAACGCCCCCGAGCACTGCGAGCGTGTCGCCGGGTCCGGCGACGATGCGCTTGACGAACAGCTCGTCGCTTCGGGTGGGGGTGGGCTGCGGGCAGACGGCGCCGGCCGGCGCGCGAGACTCCGCAGACGGGTGTGTCCGGGACCGCCCCTGCCGGCGCGTGAAACGCGACGATGTCGCCGACCTGTGGCGTGGCCGAGTGGTACGCCGTCGTGTCGAGTGGGACGACCCGCCCGACGGGTAGTGTCGGCCGCATCGAGCCGGACGTCACCCGGATGCTCTGAGCCGGAGCGTGGTTCAGTTCGCCGACGAGCACGACGCCGATGACGATCATCGCCGCCGCGAGCAGGATGAAAACGCGTCGATTGTCGACCACACCCCGGTTATCGGCCGGGCGACGCGAACCCTCAGCCGCGATCGCCGGCGACGGTGTGCACCGAGCGCCCGCGATCCTTCTCGTAGGCCTCGATGAACTTCAGCCACAGCTCGCTGCGGGTCGGGAACGGCGCGATCGCGTGGGCGATCCGTGCCACCGGGACCTCCGCCACGACGGCCAGCGTCGCGGTCTGCACGAAGTCCTGAACGTCGGCGCCGACGAACGTCACGCCGACGAGGACCTCCCGCGCCGTGTCGACGATGAATCGGGTCGTTCCGCCGACGCCGCGTCCGTAGAAGCTCGCGCCCGCGGTGCCGCTCGTGTCGAGGTCGATCACGGTGATCTCGAGCCCGCGCTCACGAGCGGCGTGCTCGGTGAGGCCGACGGCGGCGACGTTCGGCTCGGTGAATACGACCCGGGGCGCGTTGTCCCGGTCGGCCCACGCGACCGCGTCCTCACCGAGGATGCAGTCGACAGCGACCCGTGCCTGGTACTTGCCCGAGTGCGTGAGCAGTGAGCGCCCGTTGACGTCACCGACCGCGTACAGCCACGGCAGCCCCGCGACCCGCATCTGATCGTCGACCTCGAGTGATCCGCCGCCCGTGAGCCCGACCGTTTCAAGGCCGAGCTCATCGGTCAGGGGCCGTCGCCCGACAGCGACGAGCAGGTGGCTGCCGGTGAGCTCTCGGCCGTCCTCGAGCGACAGCCGGACGCCGTCATTGGTGCGTTCTGCTGAGACGACCTTGACCCCGAGCTCGACGCTCACTCCGGACTGCTCGAGCGCATCACGCACGGCGCCACCGGCGAATGGCTCCTCCCGCGGCAACAGCTGAGGTTCGGCCTCGACGGCCGTGACCGCGGACCCGTACCACGCCCACGCCTGGGCCATCTCGACGCCGACGACGCCGCCCCCGAGCACGACCAGCCGGGGTGGAACCGTCGTGGCGGTCGTGATCTCCCGGTTCGACCAGGCACCGACCTCGGCGAGTCCGGGGATCGGCGGGAACAGCGCCCCGCTGCCGACCGCAATCACGACGGCCTCGGCCGCGACGAGCACATCATCCCCGACCCGCACGCGCCGCTCGCCGTCCAGCCGGCCCCAGCCGCGGACGAGCTCGACGCCGCGATCCTCGAGCCACGGCACCTGAGAGGAGTCGTCGAGATGGCGGATGACCTCGTCACGCCGTGCCAGCGCCGCGGCGACGTCGACGGAACCGCGCACTGCCTCGGCGGCGCCGGGCACGCGCAGCGTCTCGTGCAGCGCCTCGGGTGGCCGCAGCAGGGCCTTCGACGGCATGCAGGCGTAGAACGAGCACTCGCCGCCGATCAGATGTCCTTCGACGACCGCCACCCGTCGCCGGCCGCGACCCGCGAGTCGACCGGCGGCGACCTCGCCCGCCGGTCCTGCCCCTACCACGACCGTGTCGACCTGCCGCTCCAACGTCCTAGGGAGTCAAGCAGGTGGGCAATAGACTCCGCGCCGTGTCGAGCGGTGTCGGCGCGCTCTCAGTGGCGACGCTAAGGCGACGGTGGCGGGAAACGAGCACGCCGGGCAGCTGGCGCGCGTGGGCGAGCGCAGCCGCCGTGCGCCGGGCGATCCGGGCCGCCGTCGTGATGCCGGTCCTGTTTGCGATCACGCTCGAGGGGTTCGGCAACCTGCAGATCGCGTTGTTCGCGAGCTTCGGCTCGTTCGCCACGCTCGTGCTGGTGACGTTTGGGGGAACGACCCGGGACAAGCTCACCGCGCATGCCGGTCTCGCGGTCGTCGGCAGCGTGCTGCTCGTCATCGGGACCGCGGTCAACTCATCGGCGCTCGCCGGTGGGCTCGTGACGGTCGTCGTGGCGTTCGTCGTGTTCTTCGCCGGCGTCACTGGACCGAACGCTGCCTCCGGGGTGACCGGCGCCCTGCTCGCCTATGTGCTCCCGGCGGCCTCTCCGGGCACGATGTCGATGGTTCCTGATCGGCTCGCCGGATGGTGGCTGGCATCGGTCGCCGGCACGGCGGCCGTGATGGCGCTCCCGAACCCGCAGACCGCCGACCGGTTGCGCGGGGCGGTGACGACGCTGTCGGACAGCCTCGCCGACGAGCTCGAGGCGATGCTCGCCGGGGAGGCGAGCGAGCAGCTACTGCAGCGCTGCCTGGATGCGAAGAACGCGGTGCTCTCCGTGTTCACCGCGACCGCGTTTCGCCCGACCGGCCTGGCGGTCCGCGACCAGGCGCTCGCCAACGCCGCCGACCTGCTCGAGTGGCTGACGCAACTCGTCGGCGACACATGGCGGGCGCGGGGCGATCTCGAGTCCGCCGCGGAGCCGGAACGCGAGCTGCTGCGGGTGGCGGCCACGACGCTCCGGGCGTCCGGGCGGCTGTTCAGCGACGGCCGCACCCGCCCGGACCTTGAACGCCTCGAGGCGCAGCGCATCACAACGCTCGACTGGGTGCGTCAGGTGCCGCTCGACAGCCCGGGCTATGAGGACGCGGCCCGGTTGTCGTTTCACACCCACACGATCGCGATGACGATCCTCGGCATCGGCGCCGACGCGCTCACCGCGGCCAAGCTCGTCGATCCAAAGTGGATCGAGGGTGAGCGGGCGCGATGGTTCGCCGGGGCGGCGCAGGAGCCGCTCGGTCGGGGCGGACAACTGTCGGCGTACGCGCGCGTCGCGACCCATCATGCGACCGCACGCTCCGTCTGGTTCGTCTCGAGCGTGCGCGGCGCGTGCGCGCTCGCGGCGGCGGTCGCGATCGCCGATGCGAGCACGGTTCAGCACGGTTTCTGGGTCGTGCTCGGCGCGCTCTCGGTGCTTCGCACGAGTGCCGCGGCGACCGGGGCGACCGCGCTCCGGGGATTGCTCGGCACCGCTATCGGGTTCGTCGCCGGCGCCGTTTTGCTGCTCGCGATCGGGACATCCACCGCGGCCCTTTGGGTGACGCTTCCGATCGCCGTCCTGATCGCGGCGTACGCCCCGGGCACGTTGCCGTTCGCCCTCGGTCAGGCCGCGTTCACCGTGACCGTCGTCGTGCTGTTCAACCTGCTCGATCCCGTGGGCTGGAAGATCGGCGAGCTGCGCATTCTCGACGTCGCGATCGGATGCGGGGTGAGCCTCGCGGTCGGCGTGCTCTTCTGGCCCCGCGGAACCGCGCCGGTCGTCGGCAACGATCTCGCCGACGCGTTCCGCGCCGGCGCGACGTATCTGCGCGAGGCGATCGACTGGGTCTGCGGCTCGCGGACGGAGGCGCCGCAGGCGGGTGCCGTCGCGTTCGTCACCGCGCGTCGCCTCGATGACGCGCTGCGCGGGTTCCTCGCCGAGCAGGGGACGAAGCACATCGAGAAGGAGGAGCTCTGGCGGCTCGTCGGCGGGACGTTGCGGCTCCGCCTCACCGCCCACACGATCGCCGGGCTCCCCTCGGGGTGGGCGGCGCGGCACGGGCAGCCGGTCGAGACGGTCATGCGGCAGGCCGGGGAGCTGTGCTCCTGGTACAGCGAGCTTGCCGCGAGCGTCGACGCCCCGCGGCCCGGGCCACACGCTCGCCTCACGGTCCCGTCGCTCGCCTGCGATGCGCCCGTCCCGGGCCGGTACCGCCGGACGATCTGGCTCGAGCAGTACCTCAGTCAGCTCGTCGACCACCTCGAGGTGCTGATCGATCCGGCCGCGCATGTGGCGGCAATCCGGACGCGCCCCTGGTGGCGCTGACTCTGGAACAACCGCCCCGCTAGCGCGGGCGAAGCTCGAACGTCGCGTCGATCGCCGCGGTGACCTCGATCTGACTGGCGTCAACCGGGACCTGTCCGCCACCTGCCGCGGCGGTTGACATCGGCTCGATCCGACCGAGCCGCAGCGTCGCGCCGCCCGGTCGCTCTGGCTCGACGAGCGTGATCAGGGCGCCGAGCTCTGATGCGACCCCGGACGCATAGGCCTCGGCCTTGCGCCGCGCGTCGGTGGCGGCCAGCCGAGCCGCCTCCAACCGAGTCGGATGCGCGGGGGAGACGAACCAGCGCGGACCGGTGATCGAGGCGCGCAGCTCCTCGACCGATCGCGAGATGACGCGGCTGATGACGTCGGCGTCGGTGACCCGCAGAGCCACGCCCGCCGTCGCCCGATGCCCGAGCGATCGCCGCCCGCGCGAAGGTGACGCGTCGAACTCCTCCGCCACCGAGACGCCCGAGGTCGAGCGGTCTTCCTTCGCGACGCTGAGCTCGTCGAGCAGCGCAAGCAACACCTCCGTACGGCGGCCGACGTCAGCGAGAGCCTTGCCCGCCGTGTTCTCGACCTCGCCGAGCGTGATCCACAGCAGCGCCTCATCGGGGTCGGCACGCAGCGACGCCTCCCCGCGAACGGTGATGGTGGCTCCCTCGATGGGACTCATGGGCGTGTCGGCCATCCTGGCATCATCGCGGATTCCCTCCGACCTCGAGCCCGCCGCGGGGGAAACGATGGACGATCGGCTGAAAACCGTGGACGGGGCTTATCCAGCCCGTCTCGGCGCCCGTTGCTGAACCTGTATGCGGACCGGACGCAGACACGGATGTCTGTCCTTCAAGGGGGCTCTGGTGGGCTTCGCGCTGACGGCGATGTGGGCCGTCCCCGGTGCCGCCTCGGCGTCCGCTCTCCCGCACGGGCTCGGCCTGGCGGAAACCTCACAGCCACGTAGCCAAGCCTCGAAGGTGATTCGCTTCTCCGCCGGCGTGCTGCCGTCGAGCGTCGACCTGACGCCGTACGCCCCGCCGGCCGGCGATCAGGGGCAGGTCAACTCCTGCGCCGCGTGGGCGACCGACTACGCCGCGCTCGGGTACTGGGAGAACCGTCAGGGGATTGCGGGCGGCGTGCTCGCCCCGATGTACACGTACTCGCAGGTCACGGGCGGCGAGGACGTCGGCACGACGATCGAGTCGCACCTCAGCATCGCCAAGTCGCAGGGGGTGGACAGCTGGGCGGACTACACGCAGGGCCCGTACAACTACTGGAGCCTGCCGACGCAGTCCGAGATCGCCAACGCCGCGCACTGGAAGCTGACGGGCGCTACGCAGCTCGCGCTCGGGAGCGCGAACTCCACCGTGACCCAGCAGTCGATCGAGCAGGCGGTCGCTGCCGGTGAGCCGGTCGTCATCGGCATTCCGGTCTACGACAACTTCATGTACCTCGGCTCCGCGAACCACGGCTACTACTCGGGAATCAGCGGGGCGTACGAGGGCGGCCACGCGATCACCGTGCTCGGCTATGACGCAACCGGCGTCCGGATCGAGAACTCGTGGAGCACCGACTGGGGGGACGGCGGTTTCGCGACACTGTCGTGGTCGTTCATCAACCGGTACGTCCTCGACGCCGTCGCCGTCGGCCAGCTCGTCGGCTCGGCGCCCGCGACGACGGCGCCGGTCAACGTCGGCCTGCCCGCCGTCAGCGGGAGCACGGCGGTCGGCCAGACGCTGACGGCGAGCCTCGGTACCTGGTCGCCGTACGGGACGTCCTCGTCGCTGCGCTGGCAGCGCTCCACTGACCGTGTCGGCTGGACGGACATCGGCGGCGCGACGAGCTTCTCGTACACGACTCAGGCGGCGGATCTCGGCGCATACCTCCGGGTGATCGTCACAGAGTCGAACAGCTACGGCCAGGCGAGCGCAACCTCGGCGGCGGCCGGCCCGGTGGCATCCGGACCGCCACAGAACACGGTGGCCCCGACCGTGTCGGGGCCTGTGCGGGTCGAGGGCACCGTGACGGCCGGGGCGGGCGTCTGGGTGCCCGCCGGCACGACGTATGCCTACGCGTGGCAGTACTCCGCCGACGGCCACACGGGTTGGGTGAGCATCGCGGCAGGCCGGAGCACGAGCTTCACGATCGGCCCGGACTACGCCGGCACGTACCTCCGCGTGCGCGTGACCGCGACAAACGCCGCCGGTCAGTCGATCGCGACGTCGAACGCCGCAGGCCCGGTCGTCGCCGGCGCACCGGCCAACACGGCTCGCCCGACGATCACCGGCAGCGCCCGCGTCGGTCAAACGCTCAGCGCCGCCGCCGGCCGCTGGTCACCGTCCGGCGCGATCACGTATGCCTGGCAGCGCTCGAGCAACGGCGGCAGGAGCTGGGCGACGGTCGCCGGCGCGACCCGCTCCAGCTATACCGTCGCCGCGGCGGACAACGGCGCACTCCTCCGGGTCCGTGTGACGGCGAGCAACGCTGGCGGCTCAGCGAATGCCTACAGCGCCGCCGTCGGGCCCGTCGGTCGCCGGACGGTGCTCCACGTCGGCCGTGCCCGGGTGGCGGCCCGCACGGTCTCGTTCTCCGTGTCGGTCGACAGCGCGGCCGGGAAGCCGCAGGCCAGCGCAGCGCAGCACGGGCACAGCGTGCGGCTGCGTGCCCGCGGCCATGGCGGGCACTACACGTTCAGTGGCCGCCTCAGTCGTGGACGCTGGACCGTGACCGTGGCGCTCGTGTCGGGCCGGGTGTCGTTCGTCGTCGTCCTCCGTTAGTCGTTCAGCGCGGGGTCGCGCGTTAGGATCGCGTCGTGTTCAGCCTCACCGTCGACGATGTCTTCTACATCCGTGGCCGCGGCACCGTCGTGACCGGCCAGGTCGAGCTTGGCAGTATCCGGGTTGGGGACACGGTGCAGGTCAACGTCGGCCCGCCGATCCGGGTCGACGGCATCGAGGCGTTCCGCAAGCGGCTCGACGAGGCCACCGAGGGCCAGAACATCGGCCTGCTGTTGACGTCGCTCTCCAAGGAGGACGTCAACAGAGGCGATGTCATCAGCGCGTAGGCGCTACTCCGTCAGCTCGCGGGCCATCTCGTCGAACGCGGCGATGTACGCGTCGACCGCCTCGAACGTGTGGGTCACCGAGAGCGTCCACTCCTCCTCACGACCGGGCGTCATGAAGATGCCGCGGTTCATGTTGTAGAGCCACGCGAGCTCGGTGACGTCGACGTCCTGATTCGCCTTGAACGTCTCGTAGTCGACGACCTTCGTCTGCGAGAACGTGACGCACCCCTTCGCGCCCGCGCCGACGGCATAGCCGGGAAGGTTGTAGCGCTCGATCACGCCTTGGCAGCCGGCGACGATCCGGTCGTTGAGCGCGTCGAGGTGCTCGTACGCCTCCGGCGTGAGGACCTCGATGAGGCTGGCGCGCGCCGCCGCCATCCCGAGCGGGTTCCCGTTGTAGGTTCCGACCTGGTAGACGGTCCCGTCCTCGACGACGCTCATCGTCTCCTCGGTGCCGCCGATCGCACCGGCCGGTAGTCCGCCGCCCAGCGTCTTGGCGAGCGTGACCATGTCCGGCTTGACGCCGAAGCACTCGGTCGCGCCACCGGCGGCGATCGCCAGTCCGGTTTTGACCTCGTCGAAGATGAGGACGATCCCGTGACGGCTCGTGATGTCACGAACGGCCTCCAGGTAGCCCGGCTCGGGGAGCACGACCCCGAGGTTCATCATCGCCGCCTCCATGATCACGCAGGCGGGCTTACGGCCCTCGGCCTCGAGCTTCTCGATGCGGCGCTCCATCGCACCGGCATCGTTGAACGGAACCGCGATCGTGAGGTCGCTGACCGCCTTCGGGATGCCGGCGCCGTAAGGGAGCGACTCGTAGTTCTCCCGGTCTCCGATGCGGTCGTACTCGACGCCGATCGACACCATAACGCCGTCGTGATGGCCGTGGTAGGAGCCGAAGATCTTGACGATCGTGTCCCTACCGGTGAGGCCGCGGGCGATGCGGATCGCGTCCATCGTCGCCTCGGAGCCCGAGTTGACGTAACGCCAGCGCGGAAGGTCCCAGCGGCGCTGGAGCTCTTCGGCGACGATGACGCCGTCGAGGGTTGTTGCGGCGAAGTGCGTGCCTTCGGCGACGCGATCGCTAACCGCCTTGACGATCGCAGGGTGCGCGTGCCCCTGCACCATCGAGCCGAAGCCGTTGTGGAAGTCCCACATTCGGTTGCCGTCGACGTCGAAGACGACCGGTCCCTCACCCGTCGTCAGGTAGATCGGCCACGGGTCACGGAGCTGATACGAGGAGGAGACGCCGCCGCTCAGGGACTGCCGCGCCCGGCGATACATCTCCGCCGAGCCCTTCGTCCGCTCATCAAGCTGCCGGGACTCGCGGTCGATCAGCTCCTGAATCCGCTGACGGTCAAGAACTACCGGTGTGTTGAGTGCCATGGGTGCCTCCATTCGATCGCGGGCGCGGGCGTGCGCTCGCGAGGCTGCGTCGGCTAGGTTAGCCACCTGACGTATGACGACGACGGCGGGGAGACACAGGAGGCGGACACGATGGCGAACCTGTCAGGCAGTTCCACCGCGGAGATCAGCGCGCCCATTGATGAGGTGTGGAAGCTAGTCGAGGACGTTGAGAAGGCGCCCGACTGGCAGGGCGGACTCAAGGACATCGAGGCGATTGAGCGTGATTCGGAGGGCCGTGCGACCCTCGTCGAGTCCTCCTCTGACGCCAAGGTGAGGACGATCAAGTCGACGGTCCGCTTCACCTACGACGGGCCGACGCGGTTGTCCTGGACGCAGGAGAAGGGCGAGATGAAGTCGGTCGAGGGCAGCTGGGACCTCGAGGATCTCGGCGACGGGCGCACCCGGGCCACCTATTCGCTCGAGGTCGACATGGGGCGGATGCTGAGCATGGTCATCCGCGGCCCGCTCGTCGACGCGCTCCGCGGGATGCTCGTGAAGGCTCGGGCCGGCGAGCTGAAAGAGGCGATCGAAAATGGGTAGCCATGGGGGATGAACCCGCTTTTGGAAGTCCCCCAGCCGAGTGAACCGGTCACACCCGCCGTCCCGGACGCGCCGGTGACGCCGGCCGTCCCGGACCCCGGCCACCCGGCGGCGCCGGAGGAACCGGCCGAGGTGCCCGCACCGGAGGAGCCGCCGACGCCCGCCGTGCCCGAGCCGGGGCGGGACGAGGCCTAACGCTCGATGACGCGGGCGCGTAAGCATGCCTCGGGCGGCGCCGTTAGTCACTTGTAAACGCGTCCCGTCCAACGACACCGCTCTGACGTAACGAGGTTGTCGTGAAGAAGGTCCTTTTCATCGCTGTCACCGCTTGCGCGCTGACGGCTGCAACACAGGCGTCCGCGGCCGTGGCCCCCGGCACCGCGGGCCAGTGGCACCTTGACGACGGCACCGGTCTCGCCGTCGCGGACAGCTCCGGCAACGGGAACAACGGCGTCATCCGGGGCGGCGTCACCTGGGTGAGCGGGCGGTTCGGCTCGGCGCTGAGATTCGACGGCGGCCCGGGACGCGTGACTATCGCCGACAACCTCGCGCTGGAGCCGGCGCGTACGGTGACAGCGAGCGCCTGGGTCCGCAGCGATGGCACCCCCGGCGACTACCGCTACGTCCTGGCCAAGGGGGCGACGGGATGCATCGCGGCCTCTTACGGCCTGTATACGGGCCCGGCCGGCGGGCTCGAGTTTTACGTCTCGAAGGGGCGCGGGAATGCGTACGTGCGCTCGCCCGATGCCGGCACCGGCGTCTGGGACGGCCGGTGGCACCTCGCCGTGGGGACGTTCGACGGCAGCACCGTGCGGCTCTACGTCGACGGCGCAGAAGTCGGGCACGGCACCCCGGACAGCGGGTCGCTCGAGTACACCCTTCCGGACTCCAACGACTTCTTCATCGGCGACTACCCCGGCTGCATGCTGCGCTCGTTCCGCGGCGACATCGACGACGTGAACGTCTGGCGTGAGACTCTCAGCGCCGGCACGATCAGCTTGCTCTACGGTCAGGAGACCGCCACCCGGACTGGCGGGCAGACGCCGGTCATCAGCGGCGGCGGCATGTCATCCTCGGGAACGGGCACGGGGTCGCAGGTGCGCACGCCGGTGATCCGTAGCCTGCGTCTGTCCCCGGCGAAGTTCTCCTTGCGCCGGGGTGTCGCGCCCCGCGTGCGCGACCGGATGCCGGGGACGACGATCACCTACACGGACACGCTCGCCGCGCACGTGACGTTCCGCGTGCTCGCCCACCGGAGCGGGATCATGCGAGCGGGCCGCTGCGTCGCGCTCCCGGCCCACCGAACCGCTGCGCACGCGAAGCGCTGCACGAGGACCGTCGTGCTCGCGAGCTTCAGCCGCAGCGACCGGGATGGGCACAACACCTTCCGCTTCACGGGCGTTCGCGGCCACAGGCTGGCGCCGGGTAGGTACGTGCTGCAGGCGACGCCGCGCCTGCGGGCCCGCAACGGCCGGGCCGTGACCGCGCCGTTCACGTTGCTCCGCTAGGGCGCTGCCCGGGCGATCGCGTCGGCGACCGCGCCGGCGTGGCGCTGCGGGAGCAGGTGACCTGCGCGGGGGAGGACGATCAGTTCCGCGCCCGGCATCGCCGCGGCGAGCTCGCGGGCTGAGTGCACCGGCACGATGAGATCCCGTGCCCCGATGATCACCGTCGTCGGCACGTCGAGCGCCGGCAGGCGCGCCTCGAGCGCGGGCAGTTCGCGAACGATGCTCCGCTGCTCGACCGTGAACGCGCGGAGCGCCGCCGGCCGGCCGAACGAGCGGCCAGCAGACCGGAGGTGGTCCTCGTCGAGCTGCAGCCGGGCAGCGATCGCGCGGCGGGCGGGAGGCGCGCGCAACACGAGCGCGGGAGCGCCGACGACGAGCAGACTCCCGAGCTCGCCGAGCACGGGAACGGCAAGCGCTCGGTCGATGGCGTAGAGCGAGGCGACGTTCGCCGCCGGCGCGACGAGCACGAGACCGCTGACGCGGTCGGGATGCTCGACGGCGAGCTGCGCTGCGACGGCACCGCCGAAGCTATGACCGACGACCGTCGCCCGCTCGACGCCCGCCGCGTCGAGGGCGTCGATCGCCGCCCGCACGTTGCCGGAGAGGCCGCGCGCCTGCGACACGCCGTCCCATCCGGGGCGATCGATCGCGAGCGGCGTGGCACGGTCTCGGAGCGCGGCGATGACGCGATCCCAGTCGCGTGCGGCCCCGGGCTGGCCGTGGAGGAAGAGGACCGGGCCCGGTGACCCGGAGGAGACCGTCAAGCAGCGCCGGGCGGACCGCCCGACGAGCTCTTGCCGACGGCCTGGCCATCCCGGCCGACGTAGCCGTCCTTCCCGCCGGCGATGAGGACGACCGCCTCCTCGTCGCCGATGTTCGTCATCCCGCGGTGGGTGTCCGGCGCCACGCGCGCCATACCGCCCGGCCCAAGGACGTGGCGGGACCCGTCGCCGAAGCGGAACTCGATCTGTCCCCGGTGGACGAAGTACGTCTCTTCCTGCTCGTCGTGGTAGTGCGTTCCGGTCTGGTAGCGCGGCGGGAGCACGATCGCGTTGATGCCGAACGCGGTCACGCCGAGCTCGCGGCGGATCTTCCGAAAGCCCGGTCCCTCGCCCATGTCGTCGAGGCTGGAAACCGTGTACCCGTCACCTTGCTGTGTCATGAACCTGAAATCCTAATGTCCGCGCGTGCGACGGCGTCAGCGGCAGGGCATACTAATCGTGTGACGTCAGCCGTTGGCAACGAGGTGCTTGCGCCTCTCCGCGAGAATCCGGCTCGCGCCGCGATTCTGCTCGACATCGATGGCACGCTCGCGCCGATCGTCGAGCACGCGGCGGACGCGCGTGTTCCCGAGCGCACGCGCCAGCTGCTGATCGCGCTCTCACGCCGCTACAGCGTCGTCGCGTGCGTGAGCGGACGCCAGGCCTCGGAGGCCCGCGCGATGGTGTCGATCGGCTCGATTTCGTATCTTGGCTCCCACGGTGCGGAACTGCTGAAAGCCGGCTGGACGGAATCCGTAATCGACCCCGCGCTCGAGGATTGGGCGCGCCGGATCCAGGACTTCGGCCGCGAGGCGGACACGACCGGCCTGCGCCGGCTCCGCGTGCGTCTGGAGGACAAGGGCCCGATCGTCGCGTTCCACTGGCGTGGTGCGCGTGACGAGGACGCGGCGCGCTCGGCGATCGATGCGATCGCGGAGCGGGCGACAGCGGCCGGGCTACGGACGCACTGGGGCCGGAAGGTCCTTGAGGTCCGTCCGCCGGTACGGATCGACAAGGGCGCCGGGATCCGCTCGTTTCTGTCCGGCACGGATGTGGACATCGCGCTCTACGTCGGCGACGATGCGACCGACCTCGATGCGTTCCGGGCGCTCGTCTCGATGACCGAGGAGGGTGAGATCTCCCGCGCGATCCGCGTCGGCGTCACCTCCGAGGACGGGCCTCCGGAGATCGTCGAGCAGGCCGATTGTGTCGTGGACGGAACCGAGGGCGTGCAGCAGCTGCTCTCGATGCTGGTCGCGGAGTAGCCGCGGGCGGCGATGCGGTTCTCGGACTTCCTTCGCACGACGGTCCTGATCAGCGCGGCGGCGGCCACGGCGCTCGGCGCCGTGACGCTCGCTGGCGCCAACGGCGCGGGTGACGATCTGCTCGTGCCCCTCGCCGCCGGCTGGTGGCTGATCGCGGCGATCATCGGGATCTCGCTCGGCCGCCGCGCGGAGACCTCGCCGCCGATCGCGACGCTGCTCGCGAGCGCGCGCATGCAGCCGACACTGCCGGAGGTGAACCCCGGCCGCGTCGTCCTCAACCGCCTGTGGCCGCTGCTCGTCTCGACGATCGGCGCTGGCGCGCTCGCCTTCATCCTGCCTCAGGTTCCGGCGGTGGCGACCGGGTTCGCAATCATCTGGTCGCTCGCCTGGCGCCGGCAGGCGTCAGCGGTGACGGCGATCGAGGAGCGGGACGGCGCGCGCTTCTACATCGAACGGACCTCGCCGCTGCGGCCGATCAAGCTCGTGCGCACTCCCGGCTTCCGCTCCAACCTGTTCGAGCTCAACGGCGCCTCACGACCGACCGCTCGGCGCGGCGCGTAGGCCAACCGCAGGCGCCGAGAAGCGTGGCCGGGACCGACGTCCTCGTCGTCACCGTCGAGAGCACCACCGGGTGGCGCTCGTCCTCGAGCGGCCTGACCGCGGCGATCCGTCGTGCCGGCGCATCCGCCGAGCTCATCCGCACGCCGCCGGTCCGTGAGGTGAGAACGTTCATGTTGACCGACTTGGTGCAGGCTCGTGCGGCGCGGGGCGCGACGGCCGCGGCGATCGCGACGCACCGGCCGCGCGCGATCGTCTACTGCTCGATCACGGCCGCGCTGATGTGGCCACGCCCCGGGGCGGTATGGGTCGATTCGCTCGCGGCCGAGAACCGCCCCGGTCGTCACGGCCTCTGGCAGCGGCCGGTCGAGCGCCGCCGCCTCGCGCGCGCGCCGCTCGTGCTCGTGATGAGCGCGCACTCGCTCGATCCGCTCGGCGGCGGGGCACCCGAGTCGCTCGTCGTCCGGTCTCCGATCGAGCCGTCCGGTCCGCCCGTCGCGCCGGCGGACCGTGACATCACAGCGATCGCGTACGCCGCCGACCCCGGCAAGCGGCGGCTCGACGTCCTGCTCGAGGCGTGGCGGAGGGCGCGCCGCGACGGTGAGGAGCTGATCGTCACCGGCATCAGCCGGCCGGAGGGGATCGAGGGCGTCCGCTGGGCCGGCCGACTGGCGCCGTCCGAGTACCGGGCGCTCCTGCGGCGCGCCCGGCTGTTCGTCACGGCGCCGCGCCACGAGGACTACGGGATCGGGGCGCTCGAGGCGTTGGCCGATGGGTGCCAGCTCGTGACCACACCGGCGACCGGGCCGTACCCGGCGCTCGGGCTCGCACGCGAACTCGACCGCCGGCTCGTCGCCGACGATCTCGCCGGCGCGATCCGCGCGGGCCTCGATGCACCACTCCCCGATTACGCGGCGCGGGCGCGGCAGCTGATCGCCCCGTTCAGCACTGCGGAGCTCGACAGAGTGGTCGCCGACGCGCTCCTGCCACGATTACTGGCGACGTGACCATCCCCGCATTCATTCCGAGCCCGTCTTCCAACGGTCTCCACATCGGACCGTTCTTCTTCCACGCATACGGGATCGCGTATGTGTTCGCGGTGCTCGCCGCGATTCTCGTCACCCGTCGGCGCTGGAAGGACCCGGAGCTCGTCAACGAGGTGGCGCTGTGGGGCTTTCCCGCCGGACTGATCGGCGGCCGCCTCTATTTCATCATCACGACGCCCGGACAGGTCCCCGACCACTGGTGGGGGCCGTTCGCGATTTGGCAGGGCGGCCTCGGGATCTGGGGCGGGATCGCGTGCGGCACGCTCGCCGGGCTGTGGGTTCTGCACCGGCGCAAGGCCAGCATCCCGGCGTTCCTGGACGCCGCCGCGCCGGGGCTGCTCGTCGCGCAGGCGATCGGGCGGATCGGCAACTACTTCAACCAGGAGCTGTTCGGCGGTCCGACAACCCTGCCGTGGGGGCTCGAGATCGACCCCGCCCATCGCCCGGCCGGGTACGCCCAGTACGCAACGTTCCAGCCGACGTTCCTCTACGAGATCATCTGGAACCTGTCGCTTGCCGGGTTCCTGATCTGGCTCGGCCGCACCCGGAAGATCCGGCCGCCGGGCCTGTTTGCGCTGTACGTGGCGGGCTACTCGGGCTTTCGCATCTTCGAGGAGACGCTGCGGATCGACACCTCGAACCACGTGCTCGGTCTGCGGCTGAACTTCTTCGTCGCGACGGCGCTGTGCATCGGCGGCCTGCTGTGGTTCGTCGCGATCCAGCGCGGATGGCGGTTCCGGCGTGCCGCGGGCACACTCGGCGCGGCGTGGATCGTCGTGTGGGCGGCGGGCTGCGGATCAGCCGCGCCGGTAAGTCCCCACGAGCGTGGCAACACCGATCGCGGCCGTTTGCAGCTGATCGGCGGTGAACCCGGGCTTCAGACCGGAGTGCGCGCCGAGCGCGTTGAGCGTGATCACGTAATGGTGCGTCTGGTTGCCCCGGGGTGGACAGGGCCCGCGATAGCCGAGACTCCCAAAGCTGTTACGCCCGGGAATGATCTGACCCGGGACGCCACCCTGCTGTAGCTCCGTCGTGCCCGGCGGGATGCCGGCGAGGGCCCAGTGGACGAAGTTCCCGCCCGGCGCGTCCGGGTCGCGCATGATGAGCACGAGCTCGCGGGTGCCATGTGGCACACCGGAGAAGCGCAGCGGCGGCGAGAGGTTGGCGCCGTCGCACGTGTACCGCTTCGGGACCCCACCGTTCTGGCGAAACGCCGGGCTTGTGAGATGGAACCCGCGCGCGAGGCGGACCGCGGGCGCGGGCGCCGTGTTGGCGTTCTGCCCGGTGCTTGTCGTCAGCGGGGCTGTGTGGTCGCTGATCGTCGTCGACGACGCGGCGGAGGACGACGAGCTGCTGGCGCCCCCGCCACCGCCGCAGCCGGCGAGCGCAAGTCCGGCCACCGCCGCAAGTGCGGCGCAAAAACCGGCGGCGGGCCGCCTCATGCCGCCGAGCGACTCCGCTTGCGCTGCGCGTCGACCTCGGACCACGAGCGGGTGTTCGCGACATCGGCGGCCGTGAGCCACGCGCGGCGCGCGGTCGCGATCCCATAGCGGGCGACCTCGAAGCCGCCGACGCGATGGGCGTCGCAGTTGATCACGATCGGCACGCTCGCGGCGACCGCAGCGCGAGCATTGACCTCGTTAAGATCGCGCCGGTCAGGATTGGCGTTGATCTCGAGCATCGTGCCGGTCCGCTTGGCGGCGGCGATGACGGCATCGGCATCGAACGCATACGGGTCTCGTTGCTCGATCTTGCGCCCGGACGGGTGCCCGAGCAGGTCGACGAGCGGATGCTCGAGCGCACGGACGATGCGCTCGGTCATTGCGTCGCCCGCCATCCGGAAGGAGGAGTGGACGCTGGCGACGACCCAGTCGAGCAGCTCGAGCACGTCGTCCTCATAGTCGAGCGAGCCGTCGGGGAGGATGTTGACCTCGCTGCCGGCGAGCAGTTCGATGCCGTCGACGTCCGTGGTGCGGATCCGCTCGACGTGCTCGCGCAGGCGTTCCGGGGAGAGGTCGTCGCCGAAGCCGAAGCTCGCCGAGTGGTCGGTGATCGCGAGGTACTCGTAACCGGCGTCGCGAGCGGCGATCGCCATCTCCTCGATCGACGCGGTGCCGTCGGAGGCGGTCGTATGGCAGTGCAGATCACCCTTGAGCTCGCCCTGCTCGATCAGGGTCGGGAGCGTCCCCTTCCCCGCGGCCTCGAGCTCGCCGCGGTTCTCGCGCAGCTCCGGCTCGATGTACTCGAGCCCGAGCACGGCATAGACCTCGGCCTCGGTCTCGCATCGGTGCGTGTGGCCAGTCGCGTCGTCGAGCACGCCGTACTCGGACACGTGGAGCCCCCGCCGGACCGCGGCATCGCGGAGCGCCATGTTGTGCTGCTTGGACCCGGTGAAGTGCTGAAGCAAGTTGCCGAACTGGTCCGGCGCGACGATCTTGACGTCGACGCTCAGGGCCGTGTGCGTGCGCATCCGGACGCCCGCCTCCGTCGGCGTGCCGGCCGACTCGATCAGCTCGAGTCCGGCCGCGGCCCGAGCGAGCGCGAGTGGGTCGGTCGCGGTGGCGATGATGTCGAGGTCCTTGACGCTGTCGGCCATCCGGCGTGCGGAGCCGGCAAGCTCGACGCGCACCGCGGCCGGATGGGCGCGCAGCTGCTCGAGCAACTGCTCGCCCGCGGCAAGCGCCTTGTTGAGCACGACCCGCTCGCGCGGCTCGCCGGCGCCCGCCTTGCTCAGCGCGGCGAGGATCGACTCCTCCGCCTTCGGCCCAAAGCCCTTCAGCTTGCGGATGCGCTGCTCCCCGGCCGCGCTGCGGAGGGCGTCGAGCGAGTCGATCTCGAGCTCCTCGTAGAGCTTGCGCGCACGCTTCGGCCCAAGCCCCGGCAGTCGCGTGATCTCGATCAGACCCGGCGGGAACTTCGCCCGCAGCTTGACCGCCGCCGGGATCGCACCGTCATCGGCGAGCGCGAGCACCTTCTCCTGGATGATGGCCCCGACTCCCGCCAGCTCCGTCGCGCGTCCCTGCCGCGCCATCGCCGACACGGACACGGGCGCGTCCCGCACGGCCTTCGCCGCATTCCGGTACGCCACCACCCGATGCACGATCGCCCCATCGAGCTCATACAGGTCCCCCAGCTCATCAAGAGCGGCGGCAATTTCAGAATTCGTCGGATCGGCCACGGTTGGTCCTGGTGTCGCTTCTCAAGGCTAATGCGTGGTTGGCTCGTGCGCCGCACGTTCCGGCTGACCCGTGCGGTCGGTCGGCCGGGCCGGCATGGCTCGCGCATCCCGGGGTAAACACGCCATCGACGTGTTACGTTCGCACGCCATGCCGGGCCGACCGGCTGGCCGCGCGGGCCACGCTATACTTTTTGAAGCAACCCACGAACCACCACGAAGGAGCCCACCCCCCATGGCTGGCAATGTCGCCGAAGTAACCGACAACAACTTTCAGGCCGAGGTCCTCGAGTCAGACGTCCCCGTCCTCGTTGACTTCTGGGCGCCGTGGTGCGGGCCCTGCCGGATGGTGGCTCCGGTCGTGGAGGAGATCGCGAACGAGCGCGCCGGCGCGCTGAAGGTCGTCAAGCTCAACACCGACGAGAACCAGCAGACGGCGATCCAATACAACGTCATGTCGATCCCGACGCTGATCCTGTTCCGCCACGGGCAGCCGGCGAAGACCGTGATCGGTGCGTACCCCAAGAAGCGCCTCGAGGCCGAGCTCGAGCCCGCGCTCGCGTAGACGACCCTCCTTTAAGAGAGCATCGTCACACATTTCTCCTAAAGGTTTGGCTCCATGCTGCCGATCACTGTATGGTTGTCGGCATGGGACTGGCTGTCCTTGATGCTCGCGAGACGGATCTCGGCCTAGAGGTGACGTTCATCACGGACGCCGGGCTTGAGCAGCTCGAAGGCACGCATGCCGAAGTCGCCCAGCTTGCCCGGGTGATGCAGCAGGTCAGCGTGCTCGCGCCGCTCAACGAGTCCGAGCGCGTGTGGATCGAAGACGTGCCGGTCGGCAGTGCGACGGTGAAGCTGGGCCTCGCCCCCGGCGGCCGCGCGCGACTGCTGATCGAGCGCCACTAGACGACGAGCCGCTCCGCGCCGCGCCGCGCTATGCCGCGAGCGCGACCCCGACCTGCAACGGCAGGCCGTCGATCGTGACCGGCTCGGCCCCGTCGAGTGACTCGTAGCTCACCTCGACGGCGAGCGTCTCGCCGGCGATGTACTCCTGGTGGGTGCGCGCCGCGCCCAGCAGCGACTCGTCGCCTGCGAGCGTCAGCGCGATCCGGTCGGTGACCTCGAGGCCGGCGCCACGGCGGGCCGCCTGCACAGCGTGGACGATCTCACGGGCCCAGCCTTCGATCCGCAGCTCGTCGTCGATCTCGACCTCCAGCGCGATGGCGTGCGACCCCTCGCGCTCGACCTCGTAGCCGGGCAGCGGCTTCATCGACACGAGCAGGTCATCGGCTGACAGTTCGTGGTCGCTCCCGCCGACCGTGATCCCGACCGTCGTCCCGTCACGGAGCGCCGCACCGACCCGGACTGGATCGAGCCCGGCGACGGCGGCGGCGACCTGCGGCATGTCCTTGCCGAACCGCGGCCCGAGCGTCCGGTAGTTCGGCTTGACGTCGATCTGGCCCAGCTCATCGGCCTCGGAGACGAACCGCAGCTCCCGCACGTTCAGCTCGTCGCGGACGAGGTCGAGAAAGCGCTCGATCGCAGCGCGCTCAAAACCGTCGGCGACGATCACCGCCGCGCGCAGCGGCTGACGCACCTTGAGCTTGGACGACGCACGGGCCGCAAGCCCGAGCCGCACCGTCTGGCGCGCGACCGCCATCGCCTCCTCGAGGTCCTCGTCGCGGGCGTCGGGCACCGGGTAGTTCGTCAGGTGAACGCTCGGCTCCCGGCCGTCGAGGTTGCCGTAGATCTCATCGGCGAGGAACGGCGTGAACGGGGCGAGCAGCTGGGCGACGGTGACCAGCGCGGTCCGGAGCGTCTCGAACGCGGCGGGGGAACCGTCCCAGAACAGCCGCCGTGACCGGCGGACGTACCAGTTCGAGAGGTCGTCGACGAACGCCGCGATCGCGCGTCCCGCGCCGGTCGCGTCAAACTCGTCGAGCCGCTCGCGCGCGAGCTCAACGGTCGCGCTCAGGCGGGAACGGATCCACAGGTCGAGTTCGCTCGGCTCGCCGGTGACGTCGGGCGCGACGTCGTTGGCGTTCGCGTACAGGACGTAGAACGCGTAGATGTTCCACAGCGGCAGCAGGAACTGCCGCACCGACTCGGCGATCGTGTCGAGCGAGAAGCGGTACCCGTCCCATGGGTACTTTGACGTGAAGAAGTACCAGCGGAACGCGTCGGCGCCGAAGCGGTCGATGACCTCCCAGGGGGCGACGACGTTGCCGAGCGACTTCGACATCTTGCGCCCCTCCTCATCGAGGATGAGGCCGAGGCAGACGACGTTGCGGTACGAGCTCTGATCGAACAGGAGCGTCGAGACGGCGATCAGCGAGTAGAACCAGCCACGCGTCTGGTCTAGCGCCTCGCAGATGAAGTCGGCGGGGAACCGCTCTTCGAAGTGTTCCTGATTGGCGTGGGGTGCGCCCCACTGAGCGAACGGCATCGAGCCCGAGTCGAACCACACGTCGATCACTTCGGGCGTCCGGCGCATTTCCTCCCCGCAGTCGGGGCATGGGAACGTCACCGCGTCGACGAACGGGCGGTGCGGATCCTCCAGACGAACGCCGGAGAGTTGCTCGAGCTCGTCGAAAGAGCCGACGGCATGGGTGTGCTCGGAAGCGCACCGCCACACCGGCAGCGGGGTTCCCCAGTATCGCTCCCGGGACAGGGCCCAGTCGACGTTGTTCTCCAGCCACTTGCCGAACCGCCCGTGCTTGACGTGCTCCGGATGCCAGTTGACGGTCTCGTTGGCGGCGAGCAGGCGATCCTTGATCTCGCTTGTGCCGATGAACCACGACGGCTTGGCGTAGTAGAGCAGCGGCGTGCCGCAGCGCCAGCAGTGCGGATAGGAGTGGCGGTAGGTCTCGGAGCGCAGCAGCCGCCCGCGCCCGCGGAGGTCCTCGACGAGGTCGGCGTCGGCGTCCTTGACCCAGCGCCCGGCGTACGGCCCGATCCGCTCGTCGTATGTCCCGTCCGTCCGGACCGGATTGACGACCGTCAGGCCGTACTGCTCGCCAAGGCGAAAGTCGTCCTCGCCGAACGCGATCGCAGTGTGGACGAGGCCGGTGCCGTCCTCGGCGGTGACGAAGTCGGCGAGCAGGACGGTGTGGCCGCGCGGGCCGTACGCCTCGCCGGCGATGAACGCGAACGGCGGGTCGTAGCGGGTGCCCTCGAGCGCACGGCCGGGGAACCGGTCGAGCACCTCGGCACCCGGTCCGAGCACGCGCTCGAGCAGCGCCTCGGCGAGCACGAACACCTCCTCGCCGCCGGTCCGTGCCCGGACGTAGATCAAGTCCGGGTCAACGGCCACCGCTGCGTTGGAGACGAGTGTCCACGGCGTTGTGGTCCAGATCAGGAGGTTGTCGCCCTCGCGGACCGCCGGGCTCGCGACCGTCACCGGGAAGCGCACGTACACGGACGGGTCGTCGACGTCGCGATAGACGTCGGGCTGGCCGAGCTCGTGGCTCGAGAGCGCCGTTCCGTCACGCGTGCAGTAGGGAACGACCTTGAGCCGCTCGAACAGCAGCCCGCGGTCATGAATCGTCTTGAGCGCCCACCACACCGACTCGATGTAGGACGGGTCGAGCGTCCGGTAGGCGTCATCGAGGTCGAGCCAGAAGCCGATCCGCTCGGTCAGCCGGTTCCAGTCCTCGACGTGGCTGAGCACCTTCTCACGGCAGAGCGCGTTGAACTCGGCGATCCCGTAGCGCTCGATGTCGTCCTTCTGGGTGAAGCCGAGCTCGGCTTCGACGGCGAGCTCGACGGGCAGGCCGTGGCAGTCCCAGCCCCCCTTGCGCTCGACGTAGTAACCGCACATCGTCTTGTAGCGGGGGAAGATGTCCTTGAACACGCGCGCGAGCACGTGGTGTGAGCCGGGCGCCCCGTTCGCGGTGGGTGGCCCCTCGTAGAAGCCCCAGCTCGGCGCGCCCTGGCGGCGGCGGACCGACTCTCCGAACACGTCGTGCTCGCGCCAGCGCTCGAGCACGCGCTCCTCGAGCGCGGGGAACGATGCCTTGGGGTCGACCGGACGATGCGGGCTGGGCATGGCCGGTCGATTGTAGGTGTCGTCCCAATTACGGATCGGCCAGCACGACCTCGGTCCCTGCGGCCGCGATCTCGCCGACGAGCGGGTGATCCGGCGGCGCATCGGTGACGATCGCCGTCACGTCGCCCAGCCCGAGGACGGTGTAGGGCGAAACGGCACCCAGCTTCTCCGCGCCGGCGAGCACGTAGGTCTCGGCCGCCCCGCCGCGAGCGTCCGTTTCATCGCCGCCTCGTCGGCGTCGCCCGTCGTCAGCCCTTCCTTTGGATGCACGCCCGTCACGCCGAGCAGGAACGCGTCGGCCCGGACGCCGGCCGCGGACTCGGCCGCGACCGCCCCGCACGGGACGGCCGGGTGCTTATAGACGCGACCGCCGAGCAGGAAGACGTCGACCGTCGGGTGATTGATGAGGGCCGCGGCGATCGTCGGGCTGTGTGTGATCACGGTCGCATCGAGGTCGCGGGGGAGGGCGTGGACGACGGCGAGCGTCGTCGTCCCGCCGTCAAGGATGACCCGGTCCCCAGCGTGGACGAGGCCGGCCGCCAGCCGCGCGACGCGCGCCTTGCTCTCCGGCTCGACGCGTTCCCGCGTCCGGTAGTCCGCCATCGCCGGGCTGCTCGACGACGACGACGATCCGAGACAGCGATCCGTCGGGAGGCCCGCGAGGAGCTCGGGGTGTCGCTCGGAGAGCTCGAGCACGTGTTCGACATCTGCATGAGTCCCGGGTCGGTGACCGAACGCTTGCACTTCTACGCCGCGCCCTACACGCCCGCCGATCGGGTCGCCGCGGGTGGCGGACTCGCCGATGACGGCGAGGACATTGAGGTCCTCGAGCTTCGGTTCGATGACGCGCAGGCGATGGTTGACGACGGCCGGATCGCGGACGGCAAGACTGTCATCCTGCTCCAGTGGCTCGCCGGTAGGCTCATGTCGCGGTGATCACCGGCGCTCACGCGATCATCTACAGCCGCGACGCTGAGTCCACGCGCGCCTTCCTGGCCGACGTGCTCGATCTCG
The DNA here is from genome assembly GCA_963750695.1 of uncultured Solirubrobacterales bacterium. Taxonomy (GTDB): domain Bacteria; phylum Actinomycetota; class Thermoleophilia; order Solirubrobacterales; family Solirubrobacteraceae; genus Palsa-465. Next base: position 274,872 of record CAVVSB010000009.1, on the reverse strand, counting down.
AGTCCGTCGACGCCGGCGGCGGATGGTTGATCTTCGCGTTGCCACCGGCCGAGCTCGCGGCACATCCGACGGAGGGGCCGCCGCGCCACGAGCTCTACCTGATGTGCGACGACCTCGAAGAGACGATCACCGAGCTGCGAGCGAAGGGCGCCGAGGTGAGCGACAAGGTGAGCGAGCAGCGGTGGGGACGGACGGCGGCACTGACGGTGCCGGGCGCGGGCGATCTGCATCTGTACGAGCCGAGGCACCCGCGCCCCGGCCACGAATCACCCGCCTGATCGTTCGACATCTTGCCGGACGTCGTCTCCGTCCGTTGGCAGTGCACATAATCGGGCGAATCTGTGCAAAAACCTGCAGTCCGTCGCAGCTTCGGAGGCGCCTCAGCGGAGCGCGAAGGAGCTCAGTGAGACCGGCCCGGATGGCGCGGCGGCCACGACGCCGATGCGGCGCTCGTCGAGTCGACCGAGCAGCAGGTCGCGCGCGGCGACGGGTGACTCCCCGAGACGGCACACGGTGCTCGCGCCAGTGTCCGGAACCGCGCCGCGGTAGTCGAACACGGCGGCCTGCTGGGCGACGCCGCGAACGGCGTACACGAGCCGGCCGATCGCGTCGAGCGAGACGCGGCTACCGGTGAGCACGATGCCGCTCGGTGTCAACGCCCGCACGGCGCGCCCGAGCCGGCTCGGATCGATTGCCGGGGTGAGTGAAAGCGTGCGTATGCCGGCCCGCCGCAGGACGACCTCGAGTGCCTGCGCGTACAGGGCGTCGAGGTCGCAGGCGAGCGCGGCGTCGAAGATGAGAATGCCGTCAACCCGGTTCGCAGGCGGGGCGAGACGCTTGAGCGCCGACAGCCAGCCGCTCGCGTGGCGCCACGCGAACTCGTACTCGGCGGTGGTGTGCTGCGGGTCGTAGTGCGTCGCGACGGCGTCGAGCAGAACTTCTTCGATGGTGCGCTCGTAGGAACGCAGCGCTAGGCTCTCCTCGAGCAGTCGGTTCGCCTTGTCCTCGTCGAAAGCGGCGAACGCGCCGGCGAGGCGTGAGGAGGAGGACGGACCCTCGCCGCGCTCACGCGCAAGCGAGATCGCGCTCGAGACGTTGTGGGTCTCGGCGAGCGTCAGCCGCAGCGACTCGATCTCGGCTAGCGCGTACTGACGATGACCGCCCGCCGAACGCTGCGGGCTGGGGAAGCCGTAGCGCCGTTCCCAGCTTCGCAGCGTGTTCGGACTGACGCCCAACATGACCGCCGCAGCATTTGTCCGGATTCCGCTCATATGCGCAGAGATTTATCGAGCTTGTGCAAAGACTTTGCAATGCGCGCAATTGTGCGTGCAACCTGCATAGATTGATGCAGTGGAAGGAGCGGTCCATGGACCGCGACGGGAAATCTCGAGGTCAGTCGAGAACAATCAGTGCTGCACCTGGGGAGTTACAACTTGCGATGCGGGCCTTGAGGCGTACCCCGAACGTCTTGGCCGGCCGGACGAACGTCCGCCGGATCTCGCTTTCGCCGCGCGCGGCCCAGGTGACGGCCACCGCGAGGTTGGTTGGGCCGTGCGCCTCGGCGTCCGCCGGCACGAGCAGCTCCGTGAGGTGGTGGTTGACCGCGTCGGTCTCGCATGTGGCGAGCAGTTGCTCCGCCGCCGCCGAGACGCCGCAGACCGACATCGAGCTGTCGATCACCAGGAACGCTCCCCCCTCCGCAGGCGCGGCCTCGGCTGAGGCCTCCAGCAGGAGCCCAAGTCCGCAGCTGCGACACACGCGAGATTCGGCTTCCTGCTCGGGCCGGCGGCCGCAGTGTCCGCAGAACAGGACGCGCTCGTCTGGTGCGCGGTGGAGGGGTTCGGTCGGAACCAGGGCCAGGACGCCGCGGCCCGACCTCATCTGTCGCTGGGTCATTCCGAATGTCCTTGTTCGTACTCGCGGAGCCTGCGAAGGGTTGCTACAGGCTCATGGTCCGTGCACCCCCGCCCGTCTCTCGCGTCTCATGCGATGTCGGGCTGAATGGGACCGGGGAACTCACATGTTCCGACTCGACGAGCTCGAGCAACCGCCGCTGCGCGTCTCCGGCACTCGCAGGCAGCACGCTCGTTCCCGTCGTCCGCATACGCACGCGTTGATCACCGCGGCGATAGACGGCCACCGGCATCGCGCCCGCGGCAAGCCGGACGGCATAGGCCCACCGCGCGACAGTGTCGTCCGCGAGGTGCCCGCCCGCGAGTACGACGAGGTCCGGTCGGTGAACCGCCAGCGCGTCGCCGATCCCGGCGACGCCGCGTGCGGACAGGCTCAACACCTTGATCCCGGCGCGCACGCAGAACAGTTCGAGCGCGCGGATGTACGGGGCGTCGCGGTCGAGTTCATCCCGGGAGGCGTCGCCGATGACGATGCTCACCGGGCGGACCGGAGGCGGCGCCAGCCGCTGGGCGCGGCGCAGCCAGTCCGCCGCCCAGTGCGCGGCGAATGCCCAGGCGGCGGATTCGGTGCCGTGCCGGCGAGCGATCTCGTCGAGCGTCGGCAGCAGCACCTCCTCGACCGAGCGTTCGACCGATCGCAGCGCGAGCGCTGCCTCGATCGCGGCGTCGGCACGCTCCCGCTCGTAGGAAACGAGCGCCCCGACGAGCGAATTGCTGTCGGCGGCGAGTCCCTCACGCGCACGGGATACGGCGGAGGAAATCGACAGCCCTTCCTGGAGCGCGTCGCGCAGGGCCGCGACCTCGCCATGGGTGAACAGCCGATGTTTGCCGGGCGAGCGCTGCGGCTTCGGGAAGCCAAAACGGCGCTCCCACGCACGCAGAGTATTGGGGCTCACGTTCAGCAACGCGGCCGCTTCGCTCGTCTTCAGATAACGCATGCCAGTGGAAAGGTCGAGCCACTCGTTGCTATCGGCGCCACCCGCTGCCAGAATTGCACACGTTACCGCCTGGAACCTGTGCGAAACCTGTGCAGATCTGATCGACCTTCTGTCCAGCTTCGTCCAGCCCGGTGTCCACAAGGAGGGGAATCCATGCACTTCCGCACTGGCCGATAGACGTCTGACTAGAAATCCCCGCAATTCGCGGTAACGTGAGTCGCATGGCGGACCACTCCGCTGACGCGCCTGGCTGGTCTGCGCGCTGGGCGCCGCGGCTCGTCCTGGGGTTGGGACTTGCCGGTTGTGTTGCGCTTGCCATCGTGCAGGTGCCGATCGACCATGCCGGCGATACGGCCCTCGGCCCTGTTCTCGGCATCGCAGCGATTGCGGCGGGGCTTCTGACCGTGCCGATGTCCGGGCGGGCCTCGGCGTCGGCGGCGTTCATCGTGGCGACGCTCGCCGCGGCCCTCCTGGGCCCGTCCGCGGCGTGCGCGTGCGCGGTTCTCGCCGAGGTCACCGCCGCGGCCAAGCTGCGCACGCCCCGCGTCGCCGTCGCCGCTAATCTGCTCGGCTCGATGGCCCCGGCGCTCGCTGCCGGCAATCTCGTCCACGCGCTCCACCCCACGCCAACTGACTCGCTGGCCTTCTACGCCACGGTGTGCGCCGCGGGTGCGCTCGACGCGATCCTCAACTTCGCGATCGTCGCCGCCGACCACCACCGCCGGCACCGCGGCAAGACCGCGAGCGCGCTCAGCCTCTCGGTGCTGCTCGACTACCTGCCGAGTCTCGCGCTCAACATCGCCCTCGCCGTTGCCGGCACGAGCATCTACCTCAAGGTCGGGATCGGCGGGATCGTCTTCGCGCTCGTCGCCGTGTTCGCATTCACGTACATGGCCACCCTGCTCGAGCGCGCCCGGCATCGCTCCGAGCAGTACGTGGCGCTGTCGTGGGGCGTGCTCGCGGGACTGATGCGTTCGCTGGACATCCGCGACGAGCGAGCCGCCAGGCACGCGGCCGCAGTCGCGCGGTTCGCCCGCGACATCGCTGAGAAGGTCGGCATGGACGAGGCGCAGTGCGAGCTGGCACACACCGCCGGTCTGCTCCACGACATCGGCACGTTCGCCCTCTCGGACCGGGTCGCGGAACGGGGACGGGCGCTCACCGACGAGGACTGGGTCGCGATCCAGCGCCATCCGGAGCTCGGGGCCGACATGCTCAAGGACCTCGGCGTCTACGGGCCCGTCGCCGAGATCGTGCTCTCCCATCACGAGCGCATCGACGGACGCGGCTACCCGCGCGGGCTGACCGGTGAGGAGATCCCGGAGATCGCGAAGATCATCTCGGTCGCCGAGGTCTACGACACGCTGACCGCGAGCGACACCTATCGCACGCGCGTGAGCTCGTTTGAGGCGCTCCGCGAGCTGCGGCGCGTTTCCGGCAGCCAGCTCGACGGCCGCTACGTCGAGATGCTCGCCGTGCTGCTCAGCGGCGAGGGGGTCGATTACCGGCACGCCGACACCGTCGACTTCGACTCCGAGCTCAACATGGAACGCCGGATCCGCGAAGCCGGCGCCGGGTAGCCGGAACGGCGGACCGAGGTCCGCCGCGTCATCCGGCCTGATAGGTGTGTGCGCCCCCCGGGAGCGCTAGCTAGCCATGCGATCGGCCCGGAGGCTTGACTGCGTCGGTCGCGAACCGCGCTGCAGCGATTCGATGAACTCCTCGATCTGGTCGCGGCTGAAGCGCCGCTGCCCACCGGGTGTCCGGTAGGACTCGAGGTAGCCCATGTCCGACCAGCGCCGGATCGTGCCGAGCGAAACGCCCAGTGCACGAGCCGCCTGGGAGGTCGAAAGTCCGAGGGGGCTTTCTTTGATTGGCTCCATGTGACCCATTTCACCGCGATGAGCAGCGTTGGAGAGGGTCGACGAGGATTTGCACAAGCTTTGGGAGCGAAGATGCCGAACGGGCATTCGGATGCAAGGATGCGCTCAATGCGGCTGCGTCTCTACCACCACCACGATGGTGCCCGAGTCGCCTATCGCGAAACCGGCACCGGTCCGGCGCTCACACTGCTGCATTCGCTCGGTCTCTCGCATCGTGAGTGGGAGCCGATCGTGTCGCCGCTGTCTGCGCGCTTCCGGGTCGTGCTCCCGGATCTCCCGCTCCACGGCGACTCCGAGGACCGGCCTCGCCACCCGTACACGCCGGACTGGCTCGCTGACGTGATCGCGGGCTTCTGCCGCGAGGTCGCCGGTCCGCGCCCACTGCTCGCCGGCCACGACATCGGCGCCGAGTTGGCGCTGCGCGCCGTCGTCAGCGAGCGGTTGCGCCCATCCCGGCTCGTGCTGATGCCCAATCGCCTGCACCGCCGCGAGGAGTTCACCGGCAAGCGAGCCGTGTGGCGGACGGCGTGCCGCGCGGCGGCACTCCCGGGGCTCGACCGCGCCCTGTCCCACACCGCCAAGCTCGTATTCCGCCCGTCGGTCGGAGAGCGACTGTCCGTCCAGCACAACCCGGCGGCCCGTGATCTGCTGCGCCACGCGTTCATGGACGTCGGCGGGAACGGCAATCGTGCCCGCTCATGGGCGAAGTTCGTGCGCCGCTGGCCAATCGATCCACAGCGGTACCTGCTCGACGCGTATCCGCGGATCGACCTGCCCGTGCTCTTGCTATGGGCCGAGGAGGACCCTGCTCATCCGCTGATCGGCGCCCAGGAGGCGCTCGATCTGCTCCCGGACGGTCAGCTGCGCACGCTGCCCGGCACCGGCTTCCTGATGGCCTACGACGATCCGGTCGCGGTCGCCCGGGAGCTGATCGCTTTCTGCGGCTGACGCGCGGTACCGTTGATAACTGACCTTGAAGACTGTGCGAAAGGAAACGGGATGAGCGTCCAAGAGTCCGAGCAGCTGTGGGGCGGCGAGACGACGAAAGCGGTGGGCAACTTCCCCGTCTCGGGCGAGAACGTGCCGGTATCCGTGATCCGCTGGCTCGGCCGCATCAAGGGCGCCGCGGCGCGGGTCAACGCCGAGCTCAGCCTCCTCGACCGTGCGACCGCCGACAAGATCGCCGCCGCCGCCGACCGGGTCGCGGGCGGCGAGTTCGATGACCAGTTCCCGATCGACGTGTTCCAGACCGGGTCGGGCACGTCCTCGAACATGAACGCCAACGAAGTGATCGCGAACCTCGCGGGTGACGGCTCGCACCCGAACGACCACGTCAACATGGGCCAGTCCTCCAACGACGTGTTCCCGTCGGCGGTCCATCTCGCCGCGCTCGACACGGCGACGAACATCCTGCTGCCGGCGCTCGATGCGCTCGAGGCGGCATTCGCGGCAAAGGCCGAGGAGTTCAAGGACATCGTCAAGGCCGGCCGCACCCACCTGATGGACGCCGTGCCGGTGACGCTCGGCCACGAGTTCGGCGGCTACGCGGCCCAGGTCCGGCTCGGCGCCAAGCGGGTTCGCAACGCGCTGCCCCAGGTCGCTCAGATCCCGCTCGGCGGCACCGCGACCGGGACCGGCCTCAACACCCACCTGGAGTTCGCCACCCGCGTGCGCGCTCATCTGATCGACGCGACCGGCCTGGACATCCGTGGGCCCGAGGATCCGTTCGAGGCGCAGGGCAACCGCGACGCGCTCGTCGAGCTCTCCGGAGCGCTCAAGGTCGTCGCCGTGTCGTTGACGAAGATCGCCGGAGATCTCGCGCTGCTCGGCTCGGGGCCTCGGGCGGGAATCGGCGAGATCTTCCTGCCCGAGCTCCAGAAGGGCTCCTCGATCATGCCCGGCAAGGTCAACCCGGTCATCCCGGAGGTCGTGCTCCAGGTGAGCGCTCAGGTGATCGGCAACGACACCGCGATCACGATCGGCGGCATGCAGGGCCAGTTCGAGCTCAACGTCCGGGTGCCGCTGATCGCCCGCAACCTGCTCGAGTCAATCCGCCTGCTCGCGAACACGGCGAAGATCTTCAAGGAGAAGTGCGTCGACGGGATCCGCGTCAACGAGGAGGGCTGCCGACGCTCTGCCGAGGCGACGCTCGCTGCGGCGACCGCGCTCAACCCGCACATCGGCTACGACAAGGCGGGCGAGATCGTCAAGGAGGCTGCGAGCTCCGGCCGGATGCTCCGCGAGGTCGCCTACGAGAAGGGCGTCGACGAGGAGACGTACAACAAGGCCATGGACCTGCGCAAGATGGCGCAGGGCAATCTCTAGCTAATAGCTAGGTCGCGACCGTCTCGGCGCCGAGCCCGATGACGCCCTTCGCGACGTCGACCGAGTAGTCGATCGGGACGACGATCAGCGACGGGACGTCGAGCGCGAGCGCAGCGTCGAGGCGCTGGCGGAACTCGCCGGGCGCGGTCACCCGCCAGGCGGGCAGGCCGAACGACTCGGCGAGCTTGACGAAGTCCGGGTTGCCGAAGCTGACGTCGAAGTGCCGGCCGAACTTCTTGTCCTGCTTCCACTTGATCGAGCCGAATTCGCCGTTCTCCCAGAGGACGTTGACGACCGGCGTCTTCAGCCGCGCCGCCGTCTCGAGCTCCTGAAAGTTCATGAGAAAGCCGCCGTCGCCGTTGACCGTGACGACGCGTCGGTTGGGATAGACGAGCTTTGCCGCGATCGCGGTCGGCAGCGCGAACCCCATCCCGGCGAGGCCGTTGGCGATCAGAACCGTCCCGGGCTCGTGAGCCGGGAACATCCGTCCGATCCACAGCTTGTGCAGCCCGACGTCGGAGACGAGGATGTCCTCGCGGCCGAGCGCGGCGCGGATGTCCCAGAGCACGCGCGGCGGGCGCATCGGGAAGTGGTCATCCTCCTGAGCCTCGTTGAGTGCTCCCAACGTGACGTTCCGCAAGCCGGACGGCATCGCCCCGTCGCCGGAGGTGGTCGAGCGGACGCAACTTGTGGCGAGCCGGGCGAGCACCTGGGCGATATCGCCGATCAGCTCGACCGCCGGGAGATAGAACTCGTCGATCTCGGCGGCGACGGTGTCGACGACGACGATCTGTTTGGTCCCTCTCGGGTTCCAGTGCCCGGGCGCGTGCTCGACGAGGTCATAGCCGACCGCGATCACGACGTCCGCGTCCTCGAAGCCCGCCATCTCATAGTCCCGGGACTGCAAGCCGACGGTGCCGGCGGCGTACGGGCTCTCGTAATCGAGCAGACCCTTGGCCATGAAGGTCTCGGCGACCGGGATCCCGGTGACCTGGACGAACGCCCGGAGCGCGCGAGCAGCGTGGCCACGGATCGCGCCGTTGCCGGCGAGCACGATCGGATTCTCGGCGGCGTCGATGATCTCGGCGGCGCGCTGGAGCTCGCGCATCCCGGGCTCCGGCTGGACCGCCTCGAGCCGCGGCAACGGCGTCGCGTCAAGCGAGCGCATCATCACGTCCTCGGGTAACTCGAGGTGGGTCGGGCCCGGCTTCTCGGACTCGGCCACCTTGAACCCCTTTCGGACGACCTCGGGAATGATCTCGGGACTCGAGACCCGCGCGTTCCACTTGACGATCGGCTTGAGGATCCCGATCAGGTCGATGTACTGGTGCGACTCCTTGTGCATCCGCTCGACGTCCGCCTGGCCGGTGAGCGCGACGAGGGGCGCGCGATCGAGGAACGCGTCGGCGACCGCGGTGACGAGGTTGGTCGCGCCCGGCCCGAGCGTCCCCAGACACACTCCGGCGCGGCCCGTGAGGCGGCCGTAGGCGTCGGCCATGTACGCCCCGCCCTGCTCGTGGCGGACGGGGACGAACTCGATCGAGGAGTCCGCGAGCGACTCATTGAGGTCAAGCGTCTCCTCGCCGGGGATGCCGAACACGTACCGCACACCCTCGGCCTCGAGGCACTCGACGAACACCTCAGATGCTTTGCGCTCCGCCATAGCCAGCACCCTATCTAACCGGATGTCGGGCGTTCCAAGCGCACGCTCGGGCCAGTCTGTCTACCCTGAGGTGGGTGCCTGCCCCGCTGCTTGCCGTCGACGGCCCGTACGTCCTGTACCGCTCTTTCTACGCGCTGCCGGACTCGATCACGGGTGCCGACGGGCATTCCGTCAACGCGCTGCTCGGGGCGACGAACCTGCTCCTGAGGATCGCGGCCGATCGCCGGCCGCGAGCGATCATCCTGTGCTGGGGTGCGGAGGCGGCGGACTATCGCGCTGAGCTGTTCCCGGCGTATCACGCTGACCGACCGGCGCCGCCCGACGCGCTCGCGTGGCAGTTCGGGCAGGCGCCGGAGCTGTTCGAGGCGTTCGGCTGGAGCTCTGAGACCTCACCGGATCTCGAGGCGGACGATCTGCTCGGCTCGTTCGCGGCGGCGGAGGTCGCGGCCGGCGGCGAGGCGCTGATCGTCACGGGGGACCGCGACATGTACCAGTGCGCCGCCGAGCGGGTGAGCGTGCTGTTCTTGAAGTCGGGCCTCAGCGGCTTTGAGGAGGTCGACCCTCCGGGCGTGGTGAAGCGCTATGGGGTGTCACCGTCGCTCGTCCCGGACTTCATCGCGCTCCGCGGCGACCCCTCGGACGGGCTGCCCGGCGCGCCCGGGATCGGTCCCAAGACGGCGGCGGAACTGCTGGAGCGCCACGGGTCGCTCGAAGGCGCGATCGCGGGGGCCGCAGACGAACGGCCGCGGGTCGCGGCCGCGCTCGTCGACAACGCCGATGGACTGCGCGCGTTCAAAGAGATCGCGACGTTGAGAACCGTGTCGCTCGAGCGACCGCCCGACCGGGCGACGGAACTCAAGGATGGTGCGCAGGCCGCCCGCCGGTATGGTCTGAACCGGCTCGCCGAGCGCCTCGAAGCAGCTAACGAAATCTCCGACCTGTAGCTGGGTAGAGCCGACATGATGCCTTCGTTGCCGCGACGCGTACTGCTGCTCCTCGGGACCGTGCTGCTCCTGCTGGCCGCGGTTGGCTGGTCCTCGACGCGGGGTGGGCATGGCCAGGCGCGAGCCGACAGCTGGACCGTCAAATCGGTCGCCGGCGCGCGCGGCGACCAGGCGGTGGCGTCGCTGCAATGGGTCCCCGCACTCGCTCCCGAGCGGGCACGGCCGCGCGCCCATTCGACCGCGCTTGCGTCGACCTCCAAGCCCCCCTCGCCCGTGCCGTTGACCGACGGCTGGCAGTGGGTGGCCGATCCGCACAACCTGGGGATCGCCGAGGACTGGGGTCAGGGCGGCGGCGGCTCGCTCCCGTGGTCGCCGGTCAGCATCCCCAATGACTTCAACGCGACGGTCTCGAGCACGTCGAACACCGGCACGGTCGCGTGGTACGAGGTGCAGTTCACCGGGCCGGCGATCACGCGCGACCGGGCGTGGCGCGTCGCGTTCGAGAGCGTTCGGCGCAACGCGCAGGTGTGGCTCAACGGATACAAGATCGGCTCCAACTCCGACCCGTACGCGCCGTTCAGCCTGCCGGCGACGACGCTCAAGCCGCGCCAGCCGAACCTGCTCATCGTCCGCGTCGACAACATCCGCGGCGGCGGCAGCCTGCCCGAGGACTGGTGGAACTGGGGCGGGATCATGGGCCCGGTGACGCTCGAGCCGGTTGGGCGCCTCGACCTCAAGGACCTCGGCGTCACGTCTCAGGTCGGCTGCCGCTACCGGTGCGGATCCCTCGTCGTCCGCGGCACCATCGTCAACCGTGGGCTCGGCACGCTTCCCGCAACGCTCGTCACCCGGGTCACGTCGCCGAGCGGCGACACCGTCACGGTGCGCAAGTCTCTCAGAAAGGTCCGCTCGGATTCCGGCCAGGCGGTCAACGTGAGCGTTCCGGTCCACCGCCCGGCTGCGCTGTGGTCGCCGCAGCATCCGTCGCTCTACACCGTTGATGTGCAGGTCACCTCCGGGAGGCGGGTCGAGCAGCAGGCAACGCTGACGAGCGGGCTGCGGAGCGTCACCGTCAAGAAGGGGCTGCTCTACCTCAACGGACGCCGCCTGTGGCTGCACGGCGCGTCGATCCACGAGGACATCGACGGCCGCGGCGCCGCGCTGACCGACGATGACATCCAGACGATCGTGTCGGAGCTGAAATCCGTCGGCGCGAACGTCACCCGCGCCCATTACCTTCTCAGCCCGCGGCTCCTCGACGCGCTCGACCGCGCCGGGATCATGGTGTGGGCACAGCCGCCGGTCGACCACGCGGACGGGGCGCTGCGATCTGGTCGCGGGCGCAACCACGCGCTGGCGCTGCTGCGCTCGACCCTGCTCGGCGATCGCAGCCACCCGTCGGTGATCATCGACTCGGTCGGCAACGAGCTGTCGCCGAACCCGGATGCGACGAAAGGGACGCGGACCTACCTGGGGCAGGCTGTCCCGCTTGCCCGCTCGCTCAACCCTGGCGTCCCGGTCGGGCTCGATACGTACTGCTATCCGGGGTATCCAGCGCAGAAGATCTACTCGTCGCTCGACGTCCTCGGCATCTCGCACTACTTCGGCTGGTACACCGGGCCGAAGGGTCACTCGATCGTCAACTTCAGTGGGCTGCGGCCGTTCCTGCTGCAGGCGCATAAGCGCTATCCCAAGCTCGCACTCGCCGTGTCCGAGTTCGGCGCCGAGTCGCGATTCGACGGCTCGGCCACGACGAAGGGGACGTTCGAGTTCCAGAGCGCGTACGTCCAGAACACGATGAACGTGCTCGATCGGCTGTCGTTCATGAACGGGGCGATCTACTGGACCCTTCGTGAGTTCGCGGTCAATCCGGGCTGGCGCGGCGGCGTCACGCTGCCCGCGGGCACCGAGCCGGACGGGATCCACCACAAGGGCCTGATCGCCTACGACGGTTCGGTGAAGCCGGCCTTCTCCGTCGCCCAGCAGGCGTTCGCCAAGCAGCCCGGGTTCGTCCACTAGGCGCTTGGCGCGAGAGGTCGCTCGGGTGGCCGACGATCGGCCGGGCGGCGCATCTATCCGGAGTACTCGAACATCCAGACGAAGTCAATCGGGTATCTAGATCTCGGGCCTGGGACTGGTCACGGGCCTCACGCTCAATAACGCGGTGACCAATCTCGCTGCGCACTCCTGTACTCAGGATCAGCTCGTCTCCTCGCAGCTGGCAGCCGACATGGTGCCGCTGTCGGTGACCTTCCACAACTACATGGACGCCTTCAACTACGGGTACGTGGTCGTGTCCGGCCACGCGTTCAGCACGAGTGGAGGCATCCAAATGCCGGTGTACGTGTGCAACCCGTGGTCGTCCACCTTGAACGTGCCCACCAGCATCACGTTCGACGCGGTGATGATCAATCGCTGACGTGTCGGGTCCGGCGCGCGGGAGCGCCGGACCTCCGGCGATCACGGCGTGAACTTGACCGTGATCACGTCGCCGTCGGTGACGACGTAGTCCCGGCCCTCGAGCCGGAGCGTGCCGCGGTCGCGCGCGCCGGCGTAGCCGCCGGCGCCGACGAGCTCATTCCACGGCACGACCTCGGCGCGGACGAAGCCCTTCTGGATGTCGCTGTGGATCATCCCCGCCGCGTGCCAGACGGACAGGCCACGGCGTAGATGCCAGGACTGCGCCGGCTTATCCTCGCCGGCGGTGAAGAACGCGACGAGATGCAGCAGCTCGAACGCGCCGCGGACGACAGTCTGCAGCCCGGACTCGCTCAGGCCGAGGTCGGTGCGCATCGCCGCGGCGTCCTCATCATCGAGTTCGGAGAGCTCGGCTTCCAGGCGGGCCGAGACGGCGACGGCCTCGGCACCGACGGCGCGGGCGTGCTCGGCCACGGCGGTCGGGAGCTCGTCGCTGCCCTCCTCGACGTTGGCGACGAACAGCACCGGCTTCGCCGTCAGCGGCGAGAGGAGCTGCATCGCGTCCGGAGCCTCGGTCGGCGGCGGAACCGAGCGCGCCGGCTTGCCTGCCTGGAGCGCTTCGATCACGTTGCCCAGCCACGCCGCTTCGGCGATCGCGTGGCGGTCGCCGGACTTCGCCGTCTTGGAGACGCGGTCGCGGCGGCGCTCCGCCTGCTCGAGGTCGGCGAAGACGAGCTCGGTCTCGATCGTCTCGATATCGGCGAGCGGGTCGACGCGTCCGTCCGGGTGAACGACGTTCGGATCGTCGTGGGAGCGGACGACGTGGACGATCGCGTCCGTCTCGCGGATGTTCGCAAGGAACTGGTTGCCGAGCCCCTCGCCCTTGTGCGCTCCGGCGACGAGCCCGGCGATGTCGTGGAACTCGATCGTGTCCGGGACGATCTTCGACGCTTTGACCGTGTCGGCGACGGCGTCAAGTCGCTCGTCGGTGACCGGCACGACGGCGACGTTCGGCTCGATCGTCGTGAACGGGTAGTTCGCCGCCTCGACGGCAACCCCGGTCAACGAGCGGAACAGCGACGACTTGCCGGCGTTCGGCATCCCGACGATTCCGACCTTCATGACGCGAGCACCCCGATCACCGTGCCGAGGGCGGCGCCGGCGAGCACGTCGCTGGGGTAATGCACGCCGAGATACGGGCGGCTGACGGCGAACACCGCCGCGGCCGCATCGAGAGCGACAGCCGGAGCGAGGCCCCGGTACGCCCGGGCGGCGGCGAACGAGGTCGTCGAATGGGCACTCGGGAACGACAGGCGTGAGACGGTTGGTGTCAACGGCGGCAGGTCCGTGAGCTCCGGGCGGTGCCGGCGGACGATCAGCTTGACGGCGTAGTTGGCGGCGTACGCGATCGCCACGGTCCGAATGCCGCGTCGCCACGCAGGGCGGCGGCCCGGGTCGAGGACGGCGCCGGCCGCGCCGAGCGCGAACCAGCAGGCAGCGTGCTCGCCGGCACGCGAGTACACGCCGAGGGCACGCTCGAGCGCGTGCGGGTGCGCTCGGGTGCGCATCAGCACAAGTAGGCGCCGGTCGAGGCTCAGCACAGACACGACGCAGCACTGTACGAGGCCGGTGCGGAGTACGGTGTTCTCGATGGTGCGGCGATCGAGCCGACTGCAGGTGCTCACCGGCGCGATGGTCGTACTCGCAGGGTGTGGCGGCGGTGCCGCGAGCGTGCATTCGACGGCGGCACCGGCGGTGCATGCCGCGCGGGTCGTCCACTGGACGGCGTTCGTCCACACCCGCCGGCCGCTCGACGTCACCGGCCCGCGCCGGGATGGCGCGATCGTGCTCGCCGCCGCCGGGCGGCTGTCCCTGCTGCGGGCCGATGGCACGGTGACGCCCTACGCGGCTGCGTACCGCAGCCCGGCCGGCGAGGAGCCTTACATCGCACTCGCTCCGCGAGGGTGCTTCGGCCGCGACACGGTGTACGCGATCCGCCTGGGGACGGGCAAGGGCGTCGTGCGCGTGGCGGCGTCTGGCAGCACTCGCGTGCTGACCCGGCTGCGCGCCCGCGGTCTCGTGGACGGGATCGCGTTCGACCGTACCGGTGCGTTTCGGGACCGCCTGCTCGTCACTGTCAACGCGGGCTCAGGTTCGACGGTCGACGCCATCGACTGCCACGGCCGGGTCACAGCGATCGCGACGCATGCACCGCGGATCGAGGGCGGGATTGCGGTCGCGCCGCGTGGCTTCGGACGGTTCGCCGGTGATCTGATCGCGCCCGATGAGCGGGGCGGCAACATCTACGCGATCACGCCACGCGGTCACACGATCCTGATCGGCGCCTCCGGCCTGCCGCACGGGCCGGACATCGGGGTGGAGAGCGCCGGGTTCGTGCCGGCCGGCGCCGTCGACGCGCTCCTCGCCGACCGGCTCACGCCTGGAAACCGGCACCCGGGCGACGATCTCGTCCTGCGGGTCCGCCACGCCGCGCTTCTCGCCGCCGGCGTGCGTGCCGGTGACCTGCTCGTCGCCAGTGAGGGCGGCGCTCACACCGTCGGGGTTCGCTGCGGCGCGCGCGGCTGCGTCATCCACCACGTCGCCGACGGTCCCGCGGTCGCTCACGCGGAGGGCCATATCGCGTTCGTCGCCGCTCGCTGAGGTCGCGGCGACGGCGTCGGCAACGCGCCAGCGGGCGACCGTCGCGCGCAGCCGCACGTACGCGACCCCGCCGGGGATTGTCGGCAGCCAGAACGAGATGACGCGGTACGCGAGCACGCCGAGGACGGCGAGGCTGCCCGGCGTCCCGAACGCGATCAGCGTGCCGATCATCCCGCCCTCAACGCCGCCGATGCCGCCGGGGATCGGGAGCGTGTTGCCGAGTTGGCCGACGAAGTACGCCATGACGACAGTCGCAAACGGCGGCGGTGTGCCGAACGCGTGCAACGACGCCCAGAGCGCGCCGATGTCAAAGCCCCAGTACGCGACCCCGCCGAGCACCCCGAGCCGCCGGGCGCGTACGAGGTCGAACGCGATCCCGAGCCCCTGGCGCACGGCCTGCGGGGCGCGCGCGAGGAGGCTGAGGCCGATCGCGATCGTGATCACGAGCGCGCCGATGATCGCCGGGACGACGGTGAGCGTCCACGGCGACTCCCCTGGCAGCAACCCGGTCCGCAGCCCCACGCCGACGACCGTCACGGTGGCCGCAAACACGCCGTACAGAAGGAGTTCGAACGCAAGCATCCGCCGCGCGATCGCCGCCGCCGACAGCCCGGCGGCGCGGAGCGCCCACACGGTCAGCGCCACGCCGCCGGCGCCCGCGGTCGAGAGCAGCTTGCTCGCTACCGTGCCTGCGAGTGTGATCTCGAACGCCGCACGGGCGCCGAGGCGGACGGGGTGGCACGAGAACACCGTGCCGAACAGCAGTCCGTAGCCGCCGAGCGAGGCCGTCTCGAGCCCGAGCGCGAGCGCAATCCACGCCGGATCCGCGTCGCGCAGGCGTGTGAGCGTGCCCGAGAGGCCCTCGATCTGAGGCACAACGAACGCGATGAAGCAGCCGAGCGCGGCGACACCCACGCCGAGGCTGATGAGTCGGCGGTGACGACGTACCAGCCCACCTGGGTGCCGTTTCACAGTGCGCTTCCAGTGACCGCTTTGCGGCGGTCCGAAACGCTCTGGCCGCCGTCATCTGACAATCCGTGCTTTACACGGAGTCGATGCCGTTCTAGGTACGGTGGCCCGGAACGGGGCCAAAAGCCATCATTCTTCTGCGGACGGATCCAGTCCAGAGGGGAAGCTAGCCCCCCCGCAAGCAGTTCGGCCGCGCGCTGGTTCCCTGCCCCGGTGCGCGGCCGATTTTTTTTGCCGTGTTGCGTCGCTGACCAAGCAAAGCGCCGCCTGGCGGCGCTTATCTTGCGGAGGCGGGCAGAGGCTTGCGCGGCCTACGTCAGGCCGAAGCCGACGCGGTGCTCCTCCGCATCGACGAGCACGTAGACGACGTTGGCGAGGTCGAGCGCGACGACGCCGTCCTCTGCAGTGAGGTCGTGCCAGCCGGTACCGCCGAGTGCGCCCCGCAGCTTCTTCAGCTCGTCCGGGTTGACGCGGGCACCGAGCACCTGGCCTCCGTGGAATCCGATGCTGATCTTCTGCGGCTTGGCGTCGGCCATGTCAGTGAGCCTCCTTTGCGGGCTGGACGATCTCGGTCAGGACGCTACCGGTCGACGCGGGGTGGACGAAGGCCACGCTACTCCCCCGAATGCCCCGACGCGGCGTCTCGTCGATCAATCGCATGCCCGCCGCCGACAGCTCCCGGAGCGTCGCCTCGATGTCCTCCACGCGGTACGCGACGTGATGTAGACCTGGCCCGCGCCGGGCCAGGAACTTGCCGACGGCCGTGTCTGGACCGAGCGGCTGGAGCAGCTCGACGTGGCAGTCGCCGACGTCCAGCAGCGCCGCATCGACGCCCTGTTCGGAGACCGTCTCGCGGTGCACGAGGGGCATCCTGAGCGCGTCGCGATAGACGGCGAGCGCGTCGTCGATGCTCTCAACGGCGACGCCGACGTGGTCGATCAGGGTCAGCATGCGGGGGCGGAGAATACCCGCGCCGCGCTACGGCCGGTCGTGCGGCCGGTCACGTGGCCGCTCGTGCGGCCGCTCGGCGCTCGCCGCCGCGATGCCGAGCTCACCGCCGACCCGCCGGGGTGCCTCGGCCGGCACGCCCGCCATGATCCGGTCGATGTCATCGCGCTCGAGCACCTCATTCGTCAACAGGGTGGCGGCGAGCTCATCGAGCTGGGGTCGATGGCGGTTGATGATGCTCGTCGCGGTCCGGAATGCCTGATCGGCGAGGTCCTGAACCTCGGCGTCGTGGACGCGACGGGTCGCCTCGGCGGAGCTGTCGGGGAGGACCTTGAGGGAGTGCACGCCGGTGCCCATCGCGTAGTCGTGGATCATCGCGTGGGCGATGTCGGCGACGCGCTTGAGGTCGTCCGAGGCGCCGGTCGTGATCGAGCCGAACACGATCTGCTCCGCGGCGCGACCGCCGAGCAGCATCGTCATGAAGTCGATGAGCTCCTCACGCGTTTTCAGGTAGCGGTCCTCCTCGGGGAGGTTGAGCGTGTAGCCGAGCGCCTTGCCGCGGGGGACGATCGAGATCCGGTGGACGCGGTCGACGGACCGCAGCAGCTCACCGCACAGCGCGTGGCCGGCCTCGTGGAAGGCGACGACGCGCTTCTCGTGGTCGGTGAGCGCGCGCCGGGACTGCATCCCGGCGACGACGCGCTCGAGCGCCGCGTCGAAGTCGACCATCGCAACCGTCGTGGCGCTCCGCCGGGCGGCGAAGATCGCCGCCTCGTTGCAGATGTTCGCGAGGTCGGCGCCGGTGAGACCGCTCGTCTGGCGGGCGAGCAGCTTGAGGTCGACGTCATCGGCGAGCGGCTTGTTGCGAGAGTGCACCCCGAAGATTCGCTCGCGGCCGCCGACGTCGGGCGGGGAGACGAAGATCTGGCGATCGAAGCGCCCGGGACGCAGGAGCGCTGGGTCGAGCTTCTCGAGCAGGTTCGAGGCGGCGATCACGACGACGTCCTTGGCGGTGCTGAAGCCGTCCATCTCGACGAGCAGCTGATTGAGCGTCTGGTCGCGCTCGCCGGAGATGTCCATCCCCCGGTGGCCGCCGACGGCATCGAGCTCGTCGATGAAGACGATCGCGGGCGCGTTGTTGCGGGCGATCCGGAACAGACGACGAATGCGGGCCGCCCCGAGGCCGGCGAACATCTCGATGAACGACGCGGCCGACTGCGAGTAGAAGGTCGCGCCCGACTCGTGGGCGACGGCCTTGGCGAGCAGCGTCTTCCCGGTTCCAGGCGGACCGTGGAGGAGGATCCCCTTCGGCACCTTGGCGCCGAGCTCGCGGAAGCGCTTCGGGCTGCGGAGATACTCGACGACCTCGCGCAGTTCGTCCTTGGCCTCGTCCGCGCCGGCGATGTCCGACCAGCCGAGCGACGGCGCCCGCTCCGGCTTGATCTCCACCGGCTTCGTCTTCGGCATGTGGCGCATCAGCACGATCACCGATACGCAAAGCACCCCCATGAACAGGATGGGGATCCAGTGGAGCATGAACGTCTGGATGTCCGGCTCCCACAGGAAGTTGGCGCGCACCATAAGCAGCTATCAGGTCATCGGCAACCGGCGGCGGTCACTCAACCTTCTGGAGCCTCGGATTCGGCGAATACACACGTCCCGCCTTCGCGCAGGGCTTACCTTCGACGATCACGACGTCCGCGGTGTAATCGTTCTGACCCCGAATCAGCGATGAACCGACCCCGTAGGCGTCCACCGGGACCCCGTCGGACTCGAATTCGGCGATCCGCTCCGCGGTGAAGCCACCGCTGGCGACGATCCTCACCTCCGGGAAGCCATGCTCGTCGAGCGCGGCCCGGACCTTCTCGACCAGACGGCTGTTGACGCCCGTCGGCTTGAAGTGACCCATTTCGTTCCACAGCGTACGGTCGACGAGGTTCTCGGAGGTATCGAGCCGGACTCCCCACAGTTGCGGACCGAGCGCCTCGGCGACCTCGAGCGCCGTTTTCACGGAGTCGTTCGACCAGTCGACGAGCACCGTGATGTTCATCGTGTCGTGGTAACGGTCGGCGAAAGCGCGGGCGGCGGCGACGGTGTCGCCGTCGTATGCGGCGATCAGCCCGTGCGGGACGGTGCCGATCCCCGTGCCGCCCCACCAGGAGGCCTGGGCGTCCGTTGAGACGCCGATCGCGCCGGCGACGTGAGCCGACCAGCCGTCGCCGGTCTGCACGAGCCAGTGATCGTGGCGGGCTGGGAAGTAGAAGATCGATTTGCCCCGGGCCGCCTCAACGACTGCGCGTACGTTGCGCATGATCAGCGAGCGGCGGGCGAGCACGCCGAGATACACGGTCTCGAGGTGGGCGAACAGGCTGTAGTCGCCCTCGATCGTCAGCACCGTTTCAAACTGCGCGATCTTGTCGCCCTCGTGCAACGCGCGGACGTCGAGCTCGCTCCAGCCGTCGACCCACTCACCGCCCGCGAACCGTCCGGCGCACATCTTCAGGATCGCGATCGCCTCGTCGATCCCGCCGAGGAGCGAGTCCTGCTTCTGAAAGACCTGCATGACGACATGCGGGTGGCGGTTGTCGTTCTCGAGCAGTTCCTTCGTGTAGACGAAGTACGCGTCTGAGTAGTAGCCCTCGCGGATGCGCTGGACCGGAAGGCGGAAGATCTGCGGATCAAGGCGGGCCGCCACCTGCGTGTCCATGCGGGCAAGTCTAGGCCGGGAGCAAACGTGGGAGCCCAAGCGCGACTCGCAACCTTGAGGGCGACTGGCCCCATTGGTACGCTGGGCGCGCGATGCTCAGCAAAGCTCGACCGTGACTTCACGCCTTTTCACCGCCTCTCGCTGAGGCGTCGGGCGGCCCTGCCGCCATCGTGCCGTCGCTTTTTCGTCGAGTGTGATCAATGAGTTCGTACGTGCGCGTTCTGCGCGTCCCAGACTTTCGAAATCTGTTCCTCGGGCAAGCCGCCAGCGTCATCGGCGATCGCGTCGTGCTCGTCGCGCTCGCGCTGTACATCACGCAGCAGACCGGATCGGCGTCGGATCTCGGACTCGTTCTCGGAGCCCAAGCGCTCGCGCTCGTCGCGCTGCTGCTCTTCGGCGGGGTGTGGGCCGACCGGCTGCCTCGGCAGCGAATCATCATCGCCACCGATCTGACGCGCGCGGCGCTCCACGGACTGCTCGCTGCGATGATCTTCACCGGCTCGGTCGCGATCTGGCAACTGGTCGTGATCGAGGTGTTGTTC
Organism: uncultured Solirubrobacterales bacterium; assembly: GCA_963750695.1. Lineage (GTDB taxonomy): Bacteria > Actinomycetota > Thermoleophilia > Solirubrobacterales > Solirubrobacteraceae > Palsa-465. The sequence goes on along the minus strand of CAVVSB010000009.1, from coordinate 254,961 downwards.
GGCTTCGCCCAGGCGTTCTTCCAGCCGGCCTACACCGGCCTCATCCCGCAGACCGTGCCCGAGTCGCTGCTCCAGGACGCGAAGGCGATCACCGAGACGATGGCGAACCTGGCGTTCCTGATCGGCCCGGCGCTCGCGACCATTCTCGTGCTCGGCATCGGCGCGGGCGAGGCGTTCGCGCTCGACGCGGCGACGTTCGTCGTCAGTGTCGTGTTCATGCTGCGGGTACACCCGCGGCCGCTCCAGGCGGCCGCGGCCGCCACGGCCGCCGACGCATCGTCTGAGTCGCCGTCGATCCTGCGCGAGCTGCACGACGGTTGGCGCGAGGTCCGCTCGCGCACGTGGGTGTGGGTGGTGATCGCGGTGTTCGCCGGCGCGATCATGTGCGTGTACGCACCGTGGTACGCGCTCGCACCGGTGATCGCCCGTGACCACTACGGGGGCGCCGGGCTGTTCGGCGTGCTCGAGAGCGTCGCCGGCGTCGGCGCGGTGGTGGGCGCCGTGATCGCGCTGCGCTGGCGTCCGCGCCATCCCCTCCGAAACGGGTTGCTGCTGACACTCGCGTGGCCGATCCAGGACGGGCTGTTCGCCGTTGGCGTCCCGATCCCCGTCATCGTCGTATCCGCGTTCGCGACGGGCTTCGGGTTCTCGCTGCTCATCATCTGGTGGGAGACGGCGCTCGCCCGCCACATCCCGGCGCGTTCGCTCGGGCGCGTGAGCGCCTGGGACTGGATGGGTTCGACGGCCCTGCTGCCGCTCGGCTACCTCGTCGCCGGGCCGCTCGCCGACATGTTCGGAGCGCGGACCGTGCTCGGAGTCGGGTGCGTGATCGGTCTCGTGCTGCTCACGCTCAGTCTCGTGCCACGGTCCGTGCGCCGGCTCGGGCCCGGTCCGGAGAGCGGTTCAGCCGAGGGTCTCGCGGGCCAGGTCAGCGTAGAACTGGGCGGCGAAGCCAAGGTCGCGCACGTCAATTCGCTCGTCGGCGTTGTGCACGAGCGGCCCGGTATCAAATAGGTTCATATGGCGATGAGGGAAGAACCCGTAGGCCGCGCACTCCGGGAACGCCTCGCGGAACCAGCGCGAGTCTGAGAAGCCCGGCAGGATCACGGGAACCGTCTGCGCGTCCGGGTCGTTGGCCGTCACCCATCGGTCGATGGCGCTCATCAGCGACGTCTCGACCGGCGACGCGTTGCCCGACACCCGCTCGGTGAACTCGATCTGAAGCTGCTTCGCGTCCTCGCCGAGCGCCTCCTCGATCCGCCGCAGGGCCGCCTCCTCGCCGAGGCCCGGCGGCACCCGGCAGTCGATCTTCAGCTCGGCGCGCGATGGGATCACGTTGATCTTGTCCGAGGCGTGAATCATCGTCGGCGTCAGCGTCACGCCGAGCATCGGCTCGAGGAAGATGAGCAGCCCGGGCGCCGTCTGGGTGATCGCCTGCAGCGCGGCCGCGGGGTCATCCGGGTCGTAGCCGAGTCCGCGCAGGAGCGCGGCGGGACCCTCGGTCACCTCGAACGACATCGTGCTCGCCCCGAGCTTGGTCAGCACCGGCCCGAGCTTGAGCAGCGCGTTGTCGCCCGTCTTCGGCAGCGACGCGTGGCCAGCGACGCCGCTGGCCGTCACCCGCAAGCGAAAGATGCCCTTCTCGGCGACGCACACGCCGTACCGACGGGTGCCGTTGTATTCGAACACCGACCCGCCGCCCTCGTTGATCAGCATGTCGCAGCGGACTTTGTCTGGGTGGCGCTCGCACAGCCAGTGCGCGCCGACGTCACCGCCGGTCTCCTCGTCGGCGACGAACACGAGCTTCAGCGCACCGCGGGCGGGGCGCCAGCCATCCCGAGCCATCGACACGGCGGCGACGGCCTCGGCCGCCACCTGCGACTTCATGTCGAGCGCGCCGCGGCCCCACAGGTGGCCGTCAGCCACCTCGCCGGACCACGGGTCGTGTGCCCACTCCGACGGATCGGCGAGGACCGTGTCGACGTGACCGAGGTAGAGCAGGATCGGGCCGTCGGGGTCGACGCCCGGCAGGGTCGCGACGAGGTTCGGCCGGTCCTCGACCGCTGCGAGCAGCTCGACTTCGAACCCGGCGCCCCGGCAGTACTCGGCGAGGTACTCGATCGCCGGCCGCTCGTTCCCCGGAGGATTGACGGTGTTGAACTGGATGAGGCGCTGGAGAACCTCGGTCGTCTCGGCCTGAAGATCAGTGGTCGTCGTCATTGGTGGGTGAGCGTAGTCGGTCGGGTGAATACCATGCGGCGGCATGTCGGCCGATCTCGATCTGGCGCTCGCGCTCGCTGACGTGTCCGACGCGATCACGATGGACCGGTTCCTCGCGGAGGACCTCGCGGTCGACACGAAGCCCGACCTCACCCCCGTCACCGAGGCCGATCGCGCCGTCGAGGAGGCGATCCGCGCGCGCCTCGCCGAGCTGCATCCCGAGGACTCGATCCTCGGCGAGGAGTACGGCCACTCCGAGCCCGGCGAGGGCTCGCGCCGATGGATCGTTGACCCGATCGATGGCACGAAGAACTACGTGCGCGGGATCCCGGTGTGGGCGACGCTGCTCGCTTTGGAACACGACGAGCAGCTCGTCGCCGGCGTCATCTCGGCGCCTGCGCTCGGGCGGCGCTGGTGGGCGGCGCGCGGCGAGGGGGCGTGGGTCGATGACCGCCTTAAGGGTGGCGGCCCGCGGCCAATCGGCGTCTCCGGCGTGCACGAGCTGGGAGACGCGCAGCTGTCCTTCTCCGGGCTCGAGGACTGGCCGGACGGCGGCGCCCGGCTCATGCACCTCGCCAAGAGCTGCTGGCGCTCGCGCGGGTACGGCGACTTCTGGTCCTATGCCCTGCTCGCCGAGGGCGTCGTCGACCTCACGTGCGAGCCGATCGTCGAGCTCTGGGATCTCGCCGCGCCGCGCATCGTCGTCGAGGAGGCGGGCGGCCGGTTCAGCGATCTCGCCGGGGTGGCACGTGCCGACGGCGGCGACGCGCTCGCGAGCAACGGCTTGCTGCACGACGCTGCACTGGCGATCATTGGCCGCTGAACGCCATGCAACAGCTGTTCGGAGATGAGGAGATCGGCGGCGCGGCGCGCGCGCTGCCCCCCGACGCGCCACTGGCGACGCGCATCCGTCCCCAGACGCTCGATGAGTTCGTCGGTCAGACGCGGCTGCTCGCGCCCGGCTCAGCGCTGCGCCGCGCGATCGAGGAGAACCGCCGCCACTCGATGATCTTTCACGGCCCCCCGGGGAGCGGCAAGACCACGCTCGCGCGGATCATCGCCGAGCACTCGGGCGCCGCGTTCGAGGAGGAGAGCGCCGTTCAGGCGGGGCGCGCCGAGGTGCGCGCAGTGCTCGAACGCGCACGCCAGCGGCTCGACAGCACAGGGAAGAAGACGATCTTCTTCCTCGACGAGATCCACCGCTTCAACAAGGCCCAGCAGGACGCGCTGCTGCCGTCGGTCGAGGACGGGCTCGTCACGCTCATCGGGGCAACGACCGAGAACCCGTACTTCGAGGTCAACTCGGCGCTCATCTCGCGCTCGCAGGTGTACGAGCTCGAGGCGCTGACGGCGGAGGAGATCCGGGCGCTGCTCGAGCGCGCGATCTCGCGCGGGGAGGTCGGGGATCCCGGCCGGGTCCTGCCGGAGGCGCTCGACTTTCTCGCGGCGCGGGCGGACGGTGATGCCCGCACCGCGCTGAATGCCCTGGAGATCGCGGCCGAGGTGGCGCCCGCCGGCGAGCCGGTCACGCTCGCCCATGCCGAGGACGCGCTCCAGCGCCGCGCGCTGCGCTACGACCGCCAGGCCGATCGCCACTACGACACGATCTCGGCGTGGATCAAGGCGACACGCGGGTCGGATCCGGACGCTTCGCTGTACTACCTCGCGGTCATGCTCGAGGGCGGCGAGGACCCACGCTTCATTGTGCGGCGGATGATCATCCTCGCTTCCGAGGACATCGGCAACGCCGATCCGCAGGCCCTCGCGGTGGCGACAGCGGCGGCTGCGGCGGTCGAGCACGTTGGTCTTCCGGAGGCGCAGTTCGCACTCGCCCAGGCGGCGATCTATCTGTCCTTGGCGCCGAAGTCGGATGCGGCGAAGCGCGCCGTGTTCGCTGCGCGCGAACACATTGCCGAGCACGGGGCGGACCTGCCGCCGCCGTGGCTGCGCTCTTCGACGCGCAGTGACGGCGAGTACGACAACCCGCATCGTCGGCCCGGGCACATCTCGCCGCAGGAGCTCATGCCGGACCGGGCGATCGGCGCCCGCTTCTACGCGCCGGACGACGCGGAGGCTGCCTTGCGCGAGCGTCTCGAGGTGCTCCGCCGCGAACGCGGGCGCACGTAGTTTTCCGCTGTTTGCAGGGCGTTCACAGATGTGTCCTGTTGAAGCTACTACGCTGTAGGAATGATTCCTCGCTCCCTCGGCCCGCCGGTCGTTGGCCGGTCGTACTCGCTGCCTCGCGGACCCCGGGTCCGCCTTCGGATGGTGCAGCCCCGCGACTCCGCGGCGGTCCGCGCGTTTCTCGCGGACGTCGGCGTCGGCATCGGTGAGCTCGAGCTCGCCCGGCTGCTGCATTTCGATCCACGCCGTCGTGCGGTGATCTGCGCGAGCGCGCTCGTCGGAGCGCAGGAGACGATCGCCGCGGTCGGCGCGATCGACCTCGACGCGGCGTCGCCCGACCTCGTGCTCGTCGCCGAGGATCCGGAGGGCATCCTGCGCGGACTGCTCACCGGCGCGCTGTTCCGCCGTACGCGTGCAGACGCCGCCTGACCTCCGCCGGGGTAGTCTCATCTCGCATGGAAGCAGCCACCCTCACGCAGCAGCTCGAATCGTTCAACCCCGCGACCGGCGAGCGCCTCGGCGCTGTGCCGATGACCCCACCGAAGGAGGTCGCAGCGATCGTCGCCGGCGTCGCCCAGGTCCAGCCGTTCTGGGCCCAGCTGACCCTCGCCGACCGGGCCCGTTACCTCCAGCGCGCCTCGCAGGTGCTGCTCGACGAGTCCGACGAGATCCGCGACCTGCTCGTGCGCGAGCAGGGCAAGCCCCGCAACGAGGCGTTCTCGATGGAGATCCTGCCGACGATCGATGCTCTGCAGTGGATCGCCCGCGCCGGGATGGAGTTCCTCGCCGACGAGAAGATCCCGATGTCGCAGGCGTTCCTGAAGACGAAGCGCTCGGCGTTCACGTACGAGCCGCTCGGCGTGATCGGGATCATCTCGCCCTGGAACTACCCGTGGAGCATCCCGTTCGGCGAGGTCGCGCTCGCACTGATGGCGGGCAACGGCGTCGTGCTCAAGCCCGCCTCGCTCACCCCGCTGATCGGTGAGCGGATCCAGCGCGTGTTCGAGCGCGCGGGAGTGCCCGAGGGACTTGTGCGGGTCGTCCACGGACCGGGCACCGGCTCGGCGCTCGTTCGCTCTGGCGTGGCCAAGGTGTTCTTCACCGGGTCGGTCGAGGTCGGCCGCGGCGTCGGGGAGGAGTGCGCGCGGCGACTGAAGGGCTCGGTGCTCGAGCTCGGCGGCAAGGACCCGATGATCGTGCTCGCCGACGCCAACCTCGAGCATGCCGTCGCGGGTGCGCTGTGGGGCGGCTTCGCCAACGCCGGCCAGACATGCTCGGGAATTGAGCGGGTGTACGTCGTCCGGGAGGTCGCCGACCGGTTCATCACCGAGGTGATCGAGGGCGCGCGGCGCCTGACCGTCGGTGACCCGTTGAGCTGGGACACCGAGATCGGCCCGATGGTCTCACGCGAGCAGTTCGAGACCGTACGTTCGCTGGTCGATGACGCCGTCGCGGCGGGCGCGGTGCTGCGATGTGGCGGGCCGGTCGACGGTGGCGTGCCGGGCATGTCGTCCGACGCCGCCTATTACGCCCCGACAGTGCTCACCGACGTTACCCACGACATGCGGATCATGCGCGAGGAGATCTTCGGTCCGGTGCTGCCGATCATCGTCGTCGCCTCCGAGGACGAAGCGGTCCGTCTCGCCAACGACTCCGACTTCGGTCTCGGCGCCTCGGTGTGGACCGCCGACCGCAGCAAGGGCGAGCGGATCGCCCGTGAGCTCGAGTCCGGAATGGTGTGGATCAACGACCACATGTTCAGCCACGGCGCCTGCCAGTGCGCGTGGGGCGGCGTCAAGGAATCCGGCCTCGGCCGCACCCACTCAAAGTTCGGCCTCTACGAGTGCGTCAACATCAAGCTGCGCGTGTGGGAAGGCTCGTCCCTGCGCGACCCGTGGTGGCATCCGTACGACGAGACGCTCGGCCGCGCGCTGAAGCAGACCGCGACAATCTTGTACGGCCGGCCGTCGATCCGGGCCGGGGCCTTGAAGGACGGGCTCGGACCGCTGCTGAGGCTCGGCGGCCGACTCGCGCGGGACGCCGTCAAGCGCTGAGAGCGTGGCGGCGCCGCCCCCCGGGTGGCGATTGGGGCCTTGTGTACAACTGCTGTACACGCGGCCCCACGCCCGGAACCGGCGGGGTCGCCAGGCCCTAGCGCGCGCGGATCGTGAACGAGCGGGTGGTCACGGTTCGGCCTCGGTGGCCGAACAGCGACGCGCTCGCCTTCAGCACATAGCTGCCTGGCGTGAGCGTGCGGCCGCGCAGGCGGCCGCTGAAGTGGAGTGTCGTCGTCGTGCCGGCGCGATCGCGGCGGCTGAAGGACCCGACGGGGACCGACCGTGTGCGCTTGCCCGTGCGCACCGTGCGGAAGACGTCGAAGCGCGCGGCCGCGGCCGCCGAGTCGCGGTAGCTGATCTTGAGGCCGCCGCTGCGGACGAGAGTGGCTCCGTGAGCGGCCGCGCGGAATCGAAGCGGCGACACATGCAGGCGCGAGAGCGAGGGCGGCTTGACGGTGTACGTGATGCGCCCAGTGCGCGCGAGGCCGTCACGGCTGATGGCGGTCACCGCGTATGTGTGGGTGCCCGGGTGGCTTGTATCGAGGCGGCCCTTCGGCGAGGACGCTCCGCGGGAGTCGCGGCACGACGCCAGGCCGGGTCCGCCGGAACCCTCGGCGCAGCTGAAGGCAGTCGCCACGACCTGACCGGGGACGTACGAGCCGCCAGTGCGTGGCGCGGCGATCGTCACGGCCGGCGACACGGTCCGCTGGCCGGCGGACCGGGCGAGGTTGAGCTCGTCGTAGGCGAAGTTCACGGACTGGCTCACGATCGTGTCGCCGAACGTCTTCATCGGGACGTGGCCGCCACCCTGGAGCGTCTCGAATACGACTGGGATGCCGGCGGAGCGCATCTCGGCGGCGGTCGCCGCCGCGGCCCCGTATGGAACGGTCATGTCGGCGGTCCCCTCGAACATGAGCGTCGGCGAGTCGGCCCGGTCAAACGACGCCTTCGCGACCGACCCTGGAAGCGCACCTGAGATTGAGATCGCCGCCCTCACCTTCGACGAGTAGCCCGGGCTGCCGCTGTCGCCGGGATCGGTCGAGTTGATGGCGACGGCCAGTGCGGTCGCCGCCCCCGCCGAACCGCCGCCGATCGCGACCCGGCTTGGGTCGATCCCGTACGTCGCCGCGTTGCGCCGCAGCCAACGGACCGCCGCCTGCGCGTCGTGCTGGGCGGTGATCGCCGCGGTCACGCAGTTCTGTGACGGCTCCGGCTCCGAGCCGCATGCTTCCTTCTTCGTGTTGAAGAGGCGGTAGTTGATCGAGACTGCGACGTAACCGCGCTGCGCGAACCCTTTCGCCATCGTCACCATCGCGCCGTTGTGCGAGTTTCCACCGACGAAGCTGCCGCCGTGCACGAGCACGATCGCCGGCCGGCTCGCCTGCATGTCCCCGGTCGGGCGGTACATGTCGAGCGTGAGCGTCACCGGGTTGCCGGACTGGTCAGGCGCGGATCCGTAGGTGAGAGCCGGTGTGACCGTGAGCCTTGGGAAGAGGACGTCGCGGTAGCGGATCGGCGCCGGTCCGACGGGCGCCGGCACGACGTCGGCCGCCGCCGTGCCGCCCAGCGGGAGGAGGCAGACGATGCACAGCGGGAGGACAACTCGGCGCACGTCCTGGTAACCCGCCGGGGCTTGGGAAGTTGCGAGCAGCGTGGCGGCGACCGGTCGTTACCCTGTAGAGACATGCCCGCTCAGGCCTACATCGGCAAGGAGTGCGTCTGCCAATTCCGGAAGGGGATCTGCGACCAGTCCTGTGTCAAGGATATGCTCGACACTCCCTTCTACATCGCGTGCCTGCGGCTGAAGGGCCGCCGCGCGGTCGTCGTCGGCGGCGGCGATGTTGGCCTGGAGAAGGTCGAGGGCCTGCTCGCGTGCGACGCGGACGTGACGCTCGTCGCGCCCAAGGCCCATCCCGCGCTCGTCCAGCTCGCACTCGAGGACTCGATCACCTGGCAGCGGCGTGATTATCAGCCGACCGACCTCGATGGCTGCCTGATCGCGATCGCCGCGACGAACGACACCGACGTCAACATCCGCGTCTTTGAGAACGCCGAGCAGCGCTCGATGCTCATCAACGTCGTCGACGTGCCGCCGCTGTGCAATTTCATCCTGCCGGCGATCGTCCGCACCGGCCCGCTCGCGGTCGCGATCTCGACCGCCGGAGCCTCTCCGGCCCTCGCCAAGCGGATGAAGCGCGAGATCTCCGACCTGTTCGGCGAGCCCTACGCGCAGCTCGCGGTGATGCTCAACGACGCCCGCGGCTGGGCGAAGGCGACGCTTCCGACCTATCAGGACCGCAAGGAGTTCTTCGAGTCGATCGTGGGTGGCGACCCTGACCCGATCTCGCTGCTGCGCGACGGCGACGTTCAGGCCGTGCGGGACCTGATCGAGTCGGCGCAGCGCGTCCACGCCGCGGCCTGAGGTGAGCGAGCTCACCCATCTCGACGCCGGCGGGCGCGCCCGCATGGTCGACGTCGGCGCGAAGCTGAGCACCGACCGCCGCGCGGTCGCGCAGGCAGTCGTCCGCGTCACGCCCGGAGACCGCCCGCCGCGTCGCCGCCGGCGACGCGCCGAAGGGAGACGTCACCGGCGTCGCCCGGATCGCCGGCATCCAGGCTGCCAAGCGCACCTCCGAGCTGATCCCGCTGTGCCACCCGCTGCCGCTGTCGTTCGTCGGTGTCGAGGCGACGATCGACGCGGACGACGGCACGATCACCGTGACCGCCGAGGCCCGCACGACGGGTCAGACCGGCGTCGAGATGGAGGCCCTCACCGCCGCCAGCGTCGCCGCACTGACCGTCTACGACATGGTCAAGGGAATCGAGCGCGGCGCTCGGATCGAGTCGGTCATGCTGCTCGAGAAGTCGGGCGGCAAGTCCGGCGAGTGGCGTCGGTAGGGAACTCCCGTAACCTCGCGGCACATGAAAGCCGCGATCCTCACCGTCTCCACGTCTGTCGCCGCCGGCGCGACCGAGGACACGTCCGGGCAGGCGCTTGCCGAGCACGCTCGCGAGGCGGGGGCCGAGGTCGTGTCCAACGAGGTCGTCTCAGACGACCAGCGGGCGATCGAGGAGGTCCTCCGGCGTCTGTCCGCGCCGCAATCGGGGATCTCGCTCATCTTCACGACCGGCGGCACCGGGCTCACCCACGATGACGTCACGCCGGAGGCGACGCGGGCGGTGATCGACCGTGACGCGCCCGGGTTTGCCGAGGCGATGCGGGCGGAGTCGCTGAAGCACACGCCGTTGGGGATCCTCACCCGCGGCGTGTCCGGGATCGCGGGCCGGACGCTGATCATCAATTTCCCCGGTAATCCGAAGGCGATCCGGGAGCTGTTCCCGGTGATCGGGCCGACGCTCGAGCACGTCGTCGCGACGCTCCAGCGCGAGGGTGGCAGAACCCCCGGCCATTGAGCTGCGCGGCCTCACCCGGCACTTCGGGGAGCGCACGGCGCTGCGGGACGTGTCGATGCGGATCGAGCCCGGCTCGACCGTCGCCGTCCTCGGCCGGAATGGCGCCGGGAAGTCGACGCTGCTGCGGATCCTCGCGACGCTGCTGCGCCCGCACGGCGGGGAAGTGGAGCTGTACGGCGAGCCGCTGCCGCGCCGGGCGTTCGCCGTCCGCGGGCGGATCGGGCTGCTCGGTCACGAGCCCCTGCTCTACCGCGATCTGACCGGACGCGAGAACCTCCGCTACCACGCGCGCCTGCACGGCACCGACGAGCGCCGCGTCGACGAGGTGCTCGAGGCGGTGCAGATGGACCGCCGGGCCGATGATCCCGTGCGGCTGCTGAGCCGCGGCATGGTCCAGCGCATCGCCGTCTGCCGCGCCGTCCTGCACGGCCCCCAGCTGCTCCTGCTCGACGAGGCCCGTGCCAACCTCGACCCTGCGGCAAGCGAGCTCGTCGAGCCCCTGATCGGGCGCGCCAGCGGGGCGACGCGCGTCATCACGAGCCATGACCCGCAGACCGCGCTGGGCGAGGCCGACGTCGTACTTGCGCTCAAGGAGGGCCGGGCGGCGTACTTCGGAGCCCCGGGCGGCCTTGGCGGCGCGCGGCTGAAGGAGCTGTACGCGTGAGGACCGCGCTCACCGTTCTGCGCAAGGACCTGCTGCTCGAGCTGCGGACCTTCGAGACCGTGCCGGCGATGGCTCTGTTCGCCGTCACGACATTCGTCATCTTCCACTTCGGGCTCAACCGGACTGCGATCGACGGCCAGCTCGCGGCAGGCGTGTTCACCGCGACGCTGCTGTTCGCAGCGATGCTCGCCGTGAACCGGCTGTTCGTCGCCGAGCGTGAGCAGGGCGGGTTCGACGCGTTCCTGCTCGCGCCGGTCGACCGCACCGCGCTGTTGCTCGCAAAGGCGGCGGCGCTGTTCCTGTTCCTCGTCGTGCTCGAGGTGATCGCGGTGCCGGCATTCGCGCTGCTGCTGCTGCGCCCGTCGATCGGACCTCCGCTGCTTGGCCTGATCGGCGTGCTCGCGCTCGCCAACGTCGCGTTCGCCGTCATCGGGACGCTCGTCTCGGCGATCGCCGTTCACACCCGCGCGCGGGACCTCATCGGCCCGATCATCGGGCTGCCCCTGCTCGTCCCGGCGCTGATCGCGACGGCCCGCGCCGCGGGCCCGCTCCTCGCCACGCACGGCGTCACCTCGCCGCCGGGAAAGTGGATGCTCGTGCTCGGGCTGTATGACCTCGTGTTCGTGCTCGTCGCGTACGGGGTGTTCGACTTCCTCGTCGAGGAGTAGCGACCAGCGCGCGCGGCCGGGACGGCGTAGGACCGAGGACCCCGGCTTGTTCGGGGAGGGGGGGTGAACGGCGGCCGTGGGGGTGGGATCGGGTGTGGTGCGGGTTGGCCTGGCCCGGGGCGTGTAGGGGAGTTTTGCGCCAGATCGGGCACGGCTGTCGGATCGGGGAGAGAAATGCTGCGTGAAACGGAATAACGTGCCGAGATCGGGATGGCAGACCGGGTTTGTCACGTTATTCCGGTTCGGTTCCGGTCCTGTTCGCGTGCCGGGGCGCAAGAGACGCAGCAGGAGCCAGAGCAGCGGGTGCCGTCGCTGATCGCGACGGCCGCCTCGAATCGGTGCGCGACGCCCTCGACCCCTCGGGTGACTCTTTATCATCGAGGTGATGACGATTTACGGTCGCGGCCTTCGGACGTTGGCCATTGCGACAGTTGCCACGATCACTCTGGCGCTCGCGCTCGTGTTCTTCTACGCGCCGCTCGACGCCGACCAGGGCTTCATCCAGAAGATCTTCTACATCCATGTGCCGCTGGCGATCGTCTCGCTGTGCGGCTTCATCTTTGGGGGCATCCTGGCGATCGGGCATCTGCGGACAGCCGACCGCAAGTGGGACATGCGGTCGTACGTCGCGATTCACATCGCACTCGTGTTCTCGATCGCGGCGCTCATCACCGGCTCGATCTGGGCCAAGGCGTCGTGGGGGCACTGGTGGGTGTGGAACGAGCCGACGCTCGTCTCGTTCCTGATCGTCGTCCTGTTGTTCGCGACCTACCAGCCGCTCCGGTTCTCGATCGAGGATCCGGAGCGGCAGTCGCGCTACGCGAGCGTGTTCGCGATCGTCGCCGGCGCGTTCGTGCCGCTCAACTTCATCGCCGTCCGGCTCGCTCAGGGGCTCGTCCATCCCCGGGTGCTGACGCTCGAAGGCGGCAATCTTCCTGGCTCCATGCGGCTCGTCTTCTACATCAGCCTGCTCGGCATCCTGCTTCTCTACGTCACCCTGTGGAAGTACGAGATGGCGGCGAAGAACGCGCGCATGCAGACCCGTGCTCTGCGGCGGATGCTGCTCGGCGACGACGACCTCCGACCGTTGAAGAGGAGCGCCGCCCCGTCATGAGTGCCCTGTTCGCCGCGGCCCCCGCGCTGCCGCTGCATAGCGCCGGCAAGTACGTCGCCGGCGCCTACGTCGTGTTTGTCGCGATCCTGCTCATCTACGTCGCGATCATGGCGGTCCGGCTGTCGCGCAACGAGCGTGACATCGCTGAGCTAAGACGCGACCTCGAGGCCAAGCACGCCCGGGAGCACGGCTCGGGCACCCAGCCCGAGTCCGATCGCGAAACTGAGCCGGTCGCATGACCGAGCTGCTCGCGATCGGGGTCTCGCACAAGACCGCGCCGGTCGAGGTCCGCGAGCGGCTCGCTCTCCCCGAGAACCGCGCAGCCGAGTTCCTGCGCGACCTCCGCGGTACCGCCGACGTGCTCGAGGCGGTGACGATCTCGACGTGCAACCGGACCGAGCTCTACCTCGTCGTGCGCGAGCCGGTCGAGGCCGAGAGCACGGTGCTCGGGATGCTTGCCGCCCAGGCCGCGATCCGCCCGACGGAGCTCGCGGGTGCGATCTACGCGCACCGCAACTGCGACGCCGCGCGCCACCTCTACCGGGTCACCGCCGGGCTCGACTCGATGATCACCGGCGAGAACGAGATCCAGGGGCAGGTCAAGCGCGCCTACGAGGCGGCGCTCGCACGTGAGACGACCGGCCCGATGACGAACCGGCTGTTCAACGCGGCGCTCGCGACCGGCAAGCGAGCGCGGACAGAGACCGGCATCGCCGAGCGGGCGCTCAGTCTTCCTGGTCTCGCCGTCGCCCTCGCACGCGAGCGGCTCGGCGATCTCTACGGCCGCGAGGTCGTGATCGTCGGCACCGGGGAGACGAGTGAGCTCACGGCGCGGGCGCTCGCGGACAGCGGCGGGCGGACCGTGTTCGTCGCCACGCGTCGCCATGACCGCGCGATCAGTCTCGCCAAGCGCTACCAGGGCCGCACGGTCGGTTTCGACGAGCTTCCCGCGGTGCTGGGAGCCGCCGACATCGTCGTCGCCGCGACGGCCTCGCCGCACCTGCTGCTCGAAGCACGCGAGCTCGCCGAGGTGATGGCCGGGCGTGCCGGGCGACCCATGCTCCTCATCGACCTCGCCGTGCCGCGCGACATCGACAGCGACTGCGCCGAGATCCCGGGTATCTCGCTGTTCGATATCGACGATCTCCAGACGGTCATCGCCCGCAACCGCCGCGTCCGCCAGGCCGAGGCGCGGAAGGCCGAGGGGATCATCGAGGAGGAGATCGGCCAGTTTGCGACGTGGCTCGGGTCGCTCGAGGTGCTGCCGACCGTGGCCGCGCTCCGTGCCCACGCCACCGACATCGCCCAGCAGGTCGTCCAGGACAACGCGGGCAAGTGGGAGAGCGCGTCGGAGAAGGACATCGAGCGTGTCGAGGCGGTCGCGCGGAGCATCGTCAACCGCCTGCTGCACGAGCCGACGACCCGCATGAAGGAAGTGCGCGACGACCGCGTGCACGCGCGCATGGCGCTCGTCCGTGAGCTGTTCGGCCTCGAGAGCGACGTCGAGGAAGACGCACCGGCCCGCAGCAACCCCGAGGAGCTGGCGGAGGTCCGCGAGCTGCGCCGGCGTTGATCCGCGTCGGGACGCGGGGGAGCGCGCTCGCGCTCACGCAGGCGCGTTGGGTTGCGGACCGGATCGAGGACGAGACCGAGCTCGTGACGATCACCGCGACCGGGCCGGTTGGTGACAAGTCGCGGTGGGTGACCGAGCTCGAGCGCGCGCTGCTCGCGGACGAGATCGAGATTGCCGTGCATTCCGCGAAGGACGTGCCGACCGAGCTTCCCGACGGACTCGAGCTAATCGCGATCCCGGCGCGCGAGGATCCTCGCGACGCCATCTGCGGCGCGCCCTCGCTCGCGGCGCTCGCGCCCGGCGCGCGCGTCGGGACGAGCAGCCTGCGCCGAAGCGCCCAGGTGCGGGCGCTGCGCGAGGACCTCGAGGTGCTGCCGGTGCACGGCAACGTCGATACGCGGCTGCGCAAGCTCCGCGAGGGTGAGTGTGATGCGCTCATCCTTGCGGCCGCCGGACTGCATCGGCTCGGCCTCACGCCGGACGGGTTGCTCGAGGACCTCGTGCCGGCGGCCGGGCAGGGGGCGCTCGCAATCGAGGCGCGGTCGGGGTTCGTCCTGCCCGAGCTCATTGACGCCGACGCCACACGCGCGGTGAACGCCGAGCGCGAGCTCGTCCACGCTCTGGGCGCATCGTGCAACACACCGGTCGGCGCGCTCGCGCTGGCGCGTGACGGCGACCAGCTGGAGCTCGCGACGTGGGTCGGTCTTCCGGACGGCACGCAGTGGCTGAGCGACAGATTGCGGGGCGGTCCTGGTGAGGTCGGCCGGTTGGTCGCGGGGCGCCTGCAGGCGATCGGCGCCGCCGAGTTGCTGCGCGCCGCCGAGCGGGCGGTGGCGGGGTGACCGTCTACCTCGTCGGAGCCGGGCCGGGCGATCCCGGCCTGATGAGCGCACGCTCGCTGGAGCTGATCGCCCGGGCGGACGTGATCGTCTATGACCGGTTGATTCCGGACACCGCGCTCGATGGCGCGCGGGGCGACGCTGAGCTGCTGTACGCCGGCAAAGAGGGTGGCGGCCCGTCGGTCTCCCAGGAGGACATCAACGGTTGGCTCGTTGAGCACGGGCGGGCCGGTCGAGAGGTTGTGCGGTTGAAGGGCGGCGACCCGTTCGTGTTCGGCCGCGGGGGCGAGGAGGCGGAGGCGCTCATCGACGCATCGGTTGCGTTTGAGATCGTCCCGGGTGTGACGGCTGGCGTCGCCGCCCCGGCATATGCCGGGATCCCGGTGACGCACCGTGATGCGGCGAGCGCCGTCGCGTTCGTGACCGGCCACGAGGACCCGGCGAAGCCCGAGTCCGCGCTCGACTGGGGCGCTCTGGCGGCCTTTCCCGGAACGCTTGTCGTCTACATGGGCGTCCGGCAGCTACCGGCGATCACCGAGCGTCTGATCGCGGGCGGGCGTCCGGGAACTGAGCCGGCTGCGCTCGTTCAGCGCGGGACGATGCCGGACCAGCGCTCGGTCGCCGGGACGCTCGCGACGATCGCCGACGTCGGCCGCGAGGCGGAGATCAAGGCACCGGCGATCGCCGTGTTCGGCCCGGTCGCGGCGCTCGGCGCCGGGCTCGAGTGGTTTCGCCGGCCCCCGTTGACCGGGACGCGGATCGCGGTGACACGGGCGCGCGCCCAGGCGAGTGGACTCGCCGCGCAGCTGCGCGGGCTCGGCGCGTCCGTCGTCGAGACCCCGGCGATCAAGATCGTCCCGCTCGAGGGTCCGGCTCCGGACCTCAGCGCGTACGACCTCGCGTGCCTGACGAGCCCGAACGGCGTGCGGCTGCTGTTCGACCGGCTCGCCGCGGCCGGCCGCGACGCCCGGGCGTTCGCCGGCGTTCGGGTCGCGGCGATCGGGCCCGGGACGGCCCGCGCCCTCGCCGAGCACGGCATCACCGCCGACGTCGTACCGGAGAAGTTCGTCGCCGAGGGGCTGATCGAGGCCCTAGCCGATGTCCCGGTGCGCCGGGCGTTGATCGCCCGCGCCGCCGAGGCGCGTGACGTACTCCCCGATGCGCTCCGGGCGCGCGGGGCGGAGGTCGACGTCGTGGCGCTCTACGAGACGGTCGCCGAACGACTGACCGACGACGAGCTCGCGGCCGTGTCGGCAGCTGACTACATCACGTTCACGTCCTCATCGACGGTCCGCTTCTTCCTCGATGCGGCGGGCGCGCGGTTGCGGGACTCGACGCGACTCGTCAGCATCGGGCCGGTGACGAGCGAGACATTGCGAGAGCGGGGCCTCGAGCCTCACGTCGAGGCCGAGCGCCACGACATCGACGGGCTCGTGGACGCGCTGCTCGCCGACGCGACGCGATCGTGATGCGGCTTCGGGCGCCGGTCCTCGACGACGCCGACGCGGTGCTCGAGGTGCTCGTCGCCCGCGACGTCGCCGATACGGGTGCACCTGACTACACGCGGTCGGATCTGGTCGAGGAGTGGCAGCTCGATGAGGTCGAGCTCGCCGCCGACGCGCGGATTGCCGAGCGGGGCGGCCGGGTCATCGGGTACGCGATCGTGCGTCGGATGGGGGCGATGATCGCCGTCGACCCCCGCGTCGAGGATCGCGGCGCCGGCCGGGCGCTGCTCGAGTGGGCGCAAGCGCGCGAGCGCGAGAGCGCGGCCACGATCGTCACCGCCAGCTCATCGGCGCCGTCGACGAACGCGCCCGTGACCTCCTCGTGAGCGACGGCTACACGTTGCTGCGTAGCTACTGGCGGATGGTCCGTGATCTCGATGACTTCGAGAGCGCCGTCGGGTTCACACCGGCCGGGTTGTTCCGCTGCTCCGGCACGCGTTCGCCGGCTGCGCCGCCGCCGGTCTGCGCGAGGCGCAGCTAGGGGTGGCGACCGACAACCCGCGTGCCCTCAAGCTCTACGAGCGGGTTGGGATGCGTCAGAAGTTCCGCTTCGACGTGTACGAGCGACGCGGCTGAGCTAACCCCGGCCGAAGATCATCATCACGTTCGGGTCGTCCGGGTCGACTTTGACGGTCACGTTGTCGCCGGTCGCGAACGGGTTCGACGGATAGATGTACTGATTCATCGTCGCCGAATACGCCTCACCGCCGGCCGGGGAGACGGTCAGGGTGATGTCGTACTCGGTGCCGCCGGGCGTGTCGGTGTTGCCGGTCGACTCCATCGCGTCGATGTGGGCGGGCGTGTCGACACCGACCTTCGTCAGCTTCTGCGCGCGGTTGGCGAGGTCCATCTGACCCCGTGAGGCGCCGACGCCGACCTTGCTCGTCGCCGCCTGCGCCGATTCCGCGGCGCCCTTCAGTCGATCCATGAAGCCCATCTGCGCCCTCCTGTCGTTGCCGTCGTAAGTGGCGCCGATCCCGCGTGCCCGCCGGGAACCTTAGTCCACGTGCCCCACGCGTCGCCGATGACCGACAATCTTGCAGCGTGACGCTCGGGCAGCCCCGTCTCCATTTCCGTCAGATCGACTCGACCAATCTCCGTGCCCGCGAGCTGGCGGCGGGCGGCGCACCCCACGGGACCGTCGTCACCGCCGCCGAGCAAACGGCGGGCCGGGGTCGGCAGGGCAGGACCTGGGTGGCACCGGCAGGCCGCGCGCTGCTCTTCTCGGTGATCGTCCGTGAGCTGCCACGGATGTTGCCGCTCGCGGCCGGTGTGGCCGTGGCGGAAACGGTCGACGCGCTCGGGAATGGCGCCGAGCGGGCGCTTGTCAAATGGCCGAACGATGTGTGGCTGTCCGGGCTGAAGGTCGCGGGAATCCTCGTCGAGGGGCGCCCACAGGAGGGCTGGGGGGTCGTCGGCATCGGCCTCAATGTCGCGCTGCGCGTTGCCGATTTCCCAGCCGAGCTCCGCGCGACGGCGACGACGCTCGGGCTCGGGCCGGAGGCGATCGAGCCGACGCTCGTACGCCTGCTCGCGGCGCTCGAGAGGTGGATCGCGGCGTCCCCCGGTGCCGTGCTTGACGCGGTCCGCGGCCGGGACGCGCTTCTTGGCCAGCCGGTGCGTTGGGCGAGCGGCTCCGGCCGCGGCGGGGGGATCGACGGCGACGGCCGGCTGATCGTCCTCACCGACGGCGGGCGGGTCGAACTCGAGGCCGGCGAGGTGCACCTGGGCCGATGATTTTTCAGTGCGTCAGCGCCCGCGGCCACACGCCATCGAGATCGTCGTCGTCTTGCCGGCGCCGCTGGGGCCGAGCAGTCCGCATCTCTCGCCGGCGGCGATCTCGAAACTGACGGCCCGCACCGCCTCGATCTCATCGAAGCGCCTGCGCAGCTCCGTGCAGGTGAGCACCGCCATGGCTGTGAGCGTTCCACCGGATCGCGGTAGCGCCATCCGAAGAAGCACGCCGCGCCGGTCGAGGAGAACTACGGGGTCGGTTCAAGTTGGTGGGGTGAGAGCCGATCCGCTTGGGGTGATGAGTGTCGAGACCGCGGTGGGCCGGGTTCAGTCGATCCTGGCGATGCAACGGGCGCTGATGGACCCCGTCGCCTACGAGCAGTCGCTGGCCGCGGGATCGGCGACGACCGCGGCCAACAGTTCGACCGGAGCGTCGACGGGCGGCAGTTCGTTCAGCAACGCCCTCTCTAGCGCGCTCGTGTCGGGCACCGGATCGACGACGGGATCGGGTTCAACGCCGGCGACCGGCGGCGCGTCGTTCACCGGCAACGCGCGGGTGCAGGCGATGGTTAACATGGCGAACTCGCTCGTCGGCAAGCCGTACGTGTGGGGCGGCGGGCATTCCGGCTGGGGTCCACAGTCTGGCTATGACTGCTCTGGCTTCGTCTCGGCCGTGCTCCACGCCGGCGGATACCTGAGCGCGCCCGCCGACACCACTGCACTGCCGAGCCAGCCCGGAATCCTCTCGGGACCTGGCCAGCTGGTGACGATCTACGACCGCGACGGCACCGGCCAGGCCGGCCACGTGATCATCGAGATCGCGGGTCAGTTCTACGAATCAGGCGGACAGGCCGGCGCGTGGGGCGGGGGTGGCGGCGTCGAGAAGATCGGCCGTCCGTCGGATTCCTACCTGGCGACGTTCAACCGGGTGCTGCACCCGTCCGGGCTGTAAGCCGCTCAGGCGGCTTCTTCTTCGGTTGAGGTCGAGCGACGCCGGCGGCGACGGGCCGGCCGGGCCTTGGCGATGGACTCGGCGACGGCCTCGACCTCGGCGGCGGCGTCCGGCTCGGGCTCGGGGTTCGGGTCCGGGTCCGGAGCATCGAGCTCCGGTCCGTCCTCGTCGTCCCCATCGTCTTCGTCGTCAGTGTCGTCGTCGCTCTCGGTGGCGACGTCCAGATCGTCATCGTCGTCGTCGTGGTCGTCGTCGATGTCAACCTCGACCTCGACGACCTCGACGTCATCGGGTTCGCCGTCATCCGTCGTCGTCCCGTCCTCCGCGGCCGCGGCGACGGCGACGGCCGCCTCTTCCTCACCGGCCGCGCTCGCGCCGGCCTTGCGCCGGCGGCGGCTCTTGCCCCGACGGCCCTTGGGGAAGTTGCGCAGCAGTTCGCGGGCAAGGGCGGCCGGCTTGCGGGCCATCCGGGTGCGGGCGCCGCGCAGGGCCTCCTCGGCCTCCGGCGTGTGCGCGAGCGCCGCGGCGAGCAGTGCCGCCGACAGCCGCCGGTCCTCCTTGCGGGCGGCATGGACGAGGCGTCGCGCATTGCGTGCGTGGGCCGCGCCGCTCGAGTTGACGAGCAGCCCGAGCAGGCGCTTCGTCTCCGGCCAGCGCTGCACGGCGTACTCCTCGTGCACCTCGCGGGTGTACTCAGCCATCCGCCAGATCCACGCGTTCGCCTGATCCCGGCGGCCGATGCGCCGTTCGGCGAGCGCCTGGAGCATGATCTTCACGCCCTCGCGCCGCTCGTCGCGGGGCCACCCGGCCATGATGTCGATCGAGGTGTCGAACGCCTCGGCATCGCGCGACGCGGCGATCTCCTGGAGCGCCCGCAGCCGAAGCTGCGCGTTGCGGTTGCGCTGCACGGCCGTCAACAGGAAGCGGCGCTTGAGCTCGCCGCCGCGGTCAAAGTGGAGCATCGCCTTCGCCCGGCGCCAGCCGTTCGGCGCGACCCGGGCGCCGGCGAGCGCGGCCCATACGTGCTGCTCGCCGTAGTCGAGATGCTCGACCGCGATCCGCCACAGCTCGCGCTCGAACACCTCGGCCCGCCGGTCGGGATCGGCGGTGACCGGCAGGACGCGCCGCTCGACGCGGACCCGGCGTCCGCGGCCACGACGCACCGGCCCGACGACGATCGCGCCGCCGCGGTAGACGTCGCGGTCCAAGAGACTGTGAAGCGTGACCACCGGGTCGTCGTGCTTCGTCGCCGGATGGACGAAGTCGACGACGATGCCCGCCTCCTTGCCGGGATGCCGGCGGGTGACGCGACCGACGCGCTGCTGGTAGATCCGCTTGGACGCGGTCGGCGCGAGGTGCATGCAGATCGTCGCCCGGGGGCTGTTCCAGCCCTCCGCGAGAAGCTGCGCGTTGACGAGCACGTCGATCTTGCCCGACTCGTAGTCGGCCAGGATCCGCGCAAGCTGACGCTTCGGCGTCTCGCCGGACACACCCTGGGCCTTGATGCCGAGTTCGCGGAACGCCTGCGCGACGTTGTAGGCGTGGCGCACGCCGGCGGCGTAGACGACGCCGGGAACGCCGTTGAAGCGCGTCTTGTAGAGATCGGCGATCGCCATGTTGAACGGCGTCTGGTCGAGGAGTTCGGCCAGCATCTCCTGGTCGAATTCGGTGTCGACTTCGCCGCGTCGCAGTGGCACCTTCGCGATTGTGCGCACGCCCGGGCCGGGCGGGATCCGGATGCACCGCAGCGGCGCGATGACGCCGCGTCTCGCGGCTTGGGCGAGATCGAACCGCGAGGTCTGCGTCGGGAACAGGTCGGTGACGTGGCGGGCGATGAGCGCGCCCGTCGCGGTCATGCCGATGAAGATCGGGCCGCCCCAGCGGCGAATCGACGCCGAGGTCTTCTCGCCGAGCGCGGTGTGGGCCTCGTCGCAGATGACGATCGTGTACGCGTCGGAGACCTTGCCCGCGTTGCGGACGAACCACTGGTAGGTCTCGACGGTGACCGGTCCATTCGCGGCATCGTGGTCGCCGAGCAGCGGCGCGCTGATGCGGTCCCGGTAACCGCGGTCGCGCAGCTCGCCGTTGAACTGGTCGACGAGGTTGCGCCGGTGGGTGAGGATGAGCACGCCGCCCGTGCGTGAGGCCTCGACGAATCCGAGCGCGGCGACGGTCTTGCCGGCGCCGGTCGCGTGCTCGAACCAGAAGCGCTTGTCCGCGTTGGGGTCCTCGGGCGCCTCCTGGACGTCCGGGTCGACCGGGTCGGCGTCATCCGACCAGTCCTGCGGCTCCTCGTCCTCGGGCTCGCCGTCGTCCTCGAGCGCGTCGTCCTCATCTTCCTCGCCGGGGATCGCGGCGGACGCGAGCTGCGGCGGGTCCGGGACGGGGGCGGCTGCGCCATTTCCATTGCCATTGCGCTGAGCCTCTGCGAGAAGGGCGGTCAGCGTGCCGGAGAGCGCGTCGACCTGGTGAGCCGAGAGGACGGTGCCGTCGACGAGGTGGGGCTCCTCCTCGGAGAGCAGCCGTTCGAGGCCGAGCAGCAGCGAGAAGTGCCGGCGCCATTCGATCGAGGGCGTCCTGGCGTCGTTGTCGAGCTCCGCGAGCGCAGCGTCAAGTGCCCGGCGCCGTGCGGAGCCTGGGGCCAGCGCATCTTCGAGCGATTCTCCGTCATAGACGAAGCGCTCTCGTGTGAACAGCTCCGCACGCGCGATCGCGGCAGGACTCGGGAAAGGGGTGGAAGCACCCATAAAGATCAGATGGGAAATACGACTTCGATCAGGAGCCGCGGCAAACTGCGCGTAGCGGCTCAAGCGGCCTTCGGCTGTCGCCGAAACCGGCGAGGATTCCCTAGCAGCGGTTCCCCCCTCGCCGAACCTATTGAAGAGGATAGCGAGTATTTAAGCAGAGTGAAGATTCCCCGCTATGCCGGACGACCACCCTTGGGCGCTGTGGCAACCTGTCCGCCTGTGGGTAGAAGCTGCGCCCTGATCGCACTCGCTCTCGTCGCTGTCCTCGTCGGCGGCTGCGGCACGACCGCGCGCAACGAGGCGCCGGCGCCGCAGCAGGTCACCACGGCGTTCAAGGGATCTCCGCCGCCTCTGGCGACCCTGCATGACCAGGCCAACCAACTCCTCGGCGGCGGGACGAAGGCGTTCAAGGCCCGCCTCGCCACCCTCCACGGATACCCCGTCGTCGTCAACAAGTGGGCGTCGTGGTGCGGCCCGTGCCAGAGCGAGTTCCCGGTGTTCCAGAAGGCGGCGGTGCGGTTCGGCCGGCAGGTCGCGTTCGTCGGGATCGACGGCAAGGACAAGAACCCGGCGGCGAAGAGCTTTCTGAAGCAGTTCCCGGTCACGTATCCGAGCTACACCGACCCGGGCGAGGACATCGCGCGGGCGATCCAGGCGGCAACGTTCTATCCCCAGACGATCTACTTCGATCGCCAAGGGAAGCTCGTTTACGATCACGCCGGCCCCTACGTCACCGACAGCGCACTGGTCAAGGACATCCGGCGATACGCGCTGGGAAGCGGATGACAGACACGCTCACCTACGAGGTTCGCCGGGTTCGGGGCGAACGCGAGATGGCCGCCGCGCTCGAGCTCCGTCACGACGTGTTCTGCGTCGAACAGGGCGTCCCTGAGCGCGAGGAGCTCGACGGGCGTGACCACGAGGGGATCCACCTCGTCGCGGTGGTCGACGGCGAGCACGTCGTCGGCACCTGCCGGTTGCTGATGGTCGGCTCGACCGCGCAGTTCAGCCGCCTCGCCGTGCGCCGGTCAGCGCGGCGTCACGGGATCGCCACCGCGATCCTCCGCGCTGCCGACCGCGAGACGATCGCCGCCGGCGGCCGGCGACTCGTGCTGCACGCCCAGACCTACGCCCAGGCGCTGTATGAGCAGGCGGGCTACCGGCCGCGCGGCCGCGCGTTCACCGAGGCGAAGATCGAGCACATCGCGATGGAGAAGACGCTCTAGTTCCGGTGGGGTCCGCGTGCGCTCAGCACGTGAGCGACGGGGTGGACACGCCCGGCCCCACGCTCGGCGCATCGACGGTCCCGCTCGTGTCGCCACTGACGGCGCCGAGGTGGACGACGTACCAGACGCCGCGCCACGAGATCATCGAGGCGATCCCGAATGAGCGCACCGCGCCGCCGTCCCGGTACACGATCCGCGCGTTCGGCAGCTCCCAGTAACCGATGCGGTTGTAGCAGGCGCCCGGACCCACCCCGTGAGCGAAGTGGGCGGGCACGCTGACGCGGAGGAGCGACGCGCGGGCGCCCCCGTCGTGCAGCAGCGCGTGCGCGGCGGCGATGTCGAGGCGGTACGTGCCGACGAGCCGGTCGAGCCAGTCCGCCCGCGGATCGCTGATCGCCTTGACCTGGGCGTACGCCGCCTCCGGGAAGAACGCGGGCAGCGCGGCGCTCACGGAGTTCGTCGTGATGCCGCGCCACAGCGCGTCCATCTCGCGCCGGAACGTCGTGGTGTGCTCGGACGGCAGCTGGCGGGTCTGGGGCAGGGAACCGGGCGCCGGCGGCCGGCTGCGGTGATGGACCGTCCGAGTGGCGGAAGAGGACACGGTCACCGTCGTTGTGATCGCCCGCGTGGACGGCGTCGATGACGAGGTCGTGCTCGTGCTCGTGCCGCCGCAGCCGGCAAGCGTGACGGCTGCGGCGCAGACAATGGCGACCGGTGTCGGCTTCATCGCCGGGACCGTAGCGCCGACGCTGCTACGGTCGCGCCCGTGAGCACTCCAGAGATCCGGATCGACCCGCTGACGGGTCTGCGAGCGATCGTCGCCGGCGCTCGTGCCGGGCGCCCGGGCGGTGGTCTGAGCGCCACGCCGGCGCCAGCGCTCGACGCGGCCGAGGACCCGTTCGCGGAGGGCAACGAGGACCGCACGCCCCCCGAGGTCTATGCGGTACGCCCGGGCGGCGGCGGCCCCAACACCTCGGGGTGGACGGTGCGGGTCGTGCCCAACCTGTACCCGGCGCTGAGCGCCACGATTGCGCCGGAGCAGCTCGCCGACATGACCGCGGAGGGCGAGCCGGCGCCGAAGCCGGGCGCGAACCCCAACCGCGACCTGTTCTGGTCGACGCCCGCGGTCGGTGACCACGAGGTGATCGTCAATTCCCCGAGATCGGTGATTTCGCTCGGCGAGCTGACCGTCGACGAGGTGTCCGCGGCGATGGAAGTCTGGCGCGACCGGATTCTCGCCCACACCGGCGCCGCCTACGTGCACGTGATCGTCAACGAGCGACGCGAGGCGGGCGCGTCGCTGCCGCACACCCACGCCCAGCTGTACGCGCTCGATTTCGTACCCGCCGCCGTCGCCCGGGAACGTGAGCGGTTCGGCGCGTACTCGACGCGGACGATGGGCGGCAACCTGCTTGGCGATCTCGTGCAGGAGGAGGTGCGCAAGCGCGAGCGGATCGTGGCGATCGACGACGACAGCGTGCTGATGGCACCGTTTGGCGCCCGCGTGCCGTATCAGCTGATGCTCGCGCCGCGCCGCACCCGGGCCCGGTTCGAGGACGACGGGCCGAACGGGGCGGCGATGCTGCACGCCGCGCTCGGGCGGCTCGCCCGGCGGCTCGGAGCAAGTCCGCCTCTCAACCTGTGGGTCCGCACTGCGCCCCGCGGCGCGGAGGAGTTCTGCTGGCGCATCGACATCCTGCCGCGGCTCACGCACCTCGCCGGGCTCGAGCTCGGCGCCGGCGTCAACCTCAACATCGTCCGGCCCGAGCAGGCCGCGGCGGAGCTGCGCGACGCCTGACGTGCCATGCGCGCGCTCGTCCAACGCGTGTCCCGGGCTTCGGTCACCGTCGACGGCGAGTCGATCAGCTCGATCGGGCCCGGGCTGCTCGTCCTGCTCGGCGTGATGCACACGGACACCGAGAAGGACGCCGACTGGCTGGCGGACAAGGTCCGCGCGCTGCGCGTGTTCGCCGATGCCGAGGGCAAGATGAACGAGGCGCTTGGCGACCGCGAGCTTCTGTGCGTGAGTCAGTTCACGCTGTACGGCGAGACGCGCAAGGGCAACCGGCCGAGCTACGTCGGAGCGGCACGGCCGGAGCAGGCCGAGCCGCTGTACGAGCGGTTCTGTGCGCGCACGGGCGCGAAGCGTGGCGTGTTCGGTGCGGCGATGCAGATCCTGCTCGTCGGCGACGGGCCGGTCACGCTGTTGATCGAAAGCCCGGCGCGACAGTAGTCGTGGCGCTCGGGTTGCGGGCCACGCCTCAGGCCGACGGTTCGCCCAGCTCGTCGACGAGATCGACGACCGAATCGACGATCCGCGACGCCCGGTACGGGAACCGCTCGGCCTCGCTCATCGTCGTCACGCCGCTGAGCACGAGGATTGTCTCGAGCCCCGCCTCGAGCCCGGAGACGACGTCGGTGTCCATCCGGTCGCCGATCATCGCCGTCGTCTCGGAGTGGGCGTCGATCGCATTGAGCGCCGAGCGCATCATCAGCGGATTGGGTTTGCCGACGAAGTACGGCTCGACGCCGGTCGCCTTGCTGATCAGCGCGGCGACGGAGCCGGTCGCGGGCAGTGGACCCTCGATCGTCGGACCGGTCGCATCCGGGTTGGTGGCGATGAACCGAGCTCCGCCCTCGATCAGGCGGATCGCTCGCGTGATCCGCTCAAAGCTGTAGGTCCGGGTCTCGCCAAGAACGACGTAGTCCGGGTTGCGCTCGGTGAGCGTGTAGCCGGACGTGTGGAGCGCCGTCGTCAGTCCGGCCTCCCCGATGACGAACGCCGACCCGCCCGGCCGCTGATCCTCGAGAAAGCGCGCCGTGGCGAGCGCGGAGGTCCAGATCGCGTCCTCGGGCACGTCGAGGCCGCTCGTGTGCAGGCGGGCGGCGAGATCACGGCGGGTGTAGATCGAGTTGTTCGTGAGCACGAGGAACGGCAGCCCGAGCTCACCCAGCCGGCCGATGAACTCGCTCGCGCCCGGGATGAGCTCCTCCTCGTGCACGAGCACGCCATCCATGTCGATCAACCAGGAATGAATCTTGCGCTTGACCACGCGCGCACCCTAGCGCCTGCCGGGTGACCGGGGTGTTACGCGGTCGCGACGGCGCCCGCCAACTCGGCGCCGTACTTGCCGACGAAGTGCGACAGGACCGGGGCGACCTGGCTGAGCAGATCGGCATCCGGAGCGACGCTCGCGGTGAAGCCGGTCAGGTAGAGCAGGTTCTTGAAGAACAGGACGAGTTCCTTCGGCAGCCGGAAGCGGGCCGCGGTCAGGATCCGCAGCATGCGGCTGAGCGCGACGCCGACCTCGTCGAAGCTGAGGCTGTGGCCGTCGGCGGGGTTGATGGCGTCGAGCTCGGGCTGCAGCTCGGCGGCGAGCGAGGCGCGGTCGACCCCGTCTGGCAGCGCTCCGAACAGCTCGAGCGCGTCGAGCTGACCTGCGGCGTCCATCTGCGCGAACGCGAGCATGAAACGGATGAGCGCTGCGCGCCGGGAGGCGTCGATCCGTCCGCAGATGCCGAGGTCCACGAGCGAGA
The DNA here is from genome assembly GCA_963750695.1 of uncultured Solirubrobacterales bacterium. GTDB lineage: Bacteria > Actinomycetota > Thermoleophilia > Solirubrobacterales > Solirubrobacteraceae > Palsa-465. The sequence continues at coordinate 228,587 of CAVVSB010000009.1, read as the reverse complement.
ACGCATCGCCTCCGTCGATCATCACGTTGCCGGCGTGCAGGTCGCCGTGGAAGATCCCGTAGATGAGCGTCGTCTCGAGCACGCCTCGGATCGCCAGTTCGAGCAGCCGGTCGCCGTCGAGCTCAGCGCCAAACGTCTCCGCTGCGGTGTCGTAGGCGACCCCGGCAACCCGCTCCATCGCGAGCACCCCCTCGGTGACGAGCCCGGGGATCGGCCGGGGTAGGGTGCAGTAATCGATGCCCGCGTCCTCGAACGCGGCCCCGAGTTCAACGAGGTTGAGCGCCTCGAGCCGCAGGTCGAGCTCCTGGAGCACGAGCTCCGCGAACAGTTCGACGAACCCGGTCAGGTTCGCGGTCCGCGCGCCGGCGTGCAGCCGCTCGGCGACCGCGGCGGCGAGCGCCATCGTCTCGATGTCGGCGCGTAGCTGCTCGTGGAGACCCGGGCGCCGCACCTTGAGGACGATCTCGGTGCCGTCATCGAGGCGGGCGGCGTGCACCTGGGCGATCGAGGCGGCGGCGACCGGCTCCGGATCGAAGTCGCGCACCGCTGCGTAGCGACGGCCGAGCTGCGCCCGCAGGACGGTCTCGACCACGTCGGCCGGGAGCGCCGGCGCCTCGTCCCGGCACCAACCGAACGCCTGCACCCACTCGGTGGGCAGGAGCCCGTCCGCGGAGGCGATGAACTGCCCGAGCTTGATGTAGGCCGGACCGCCGGCCCGTACGAGCCGCTCGGCCCGCTCGAGCATCGCGCGACTGCCCCGCGCCGGCGCGATCGGCAGACGGGCGGCGCTGGCAGCGGCGCCCAGCAGCGCCATGGGAACCTCCGGCGCCGCCGTCGCGGTGATCTTCCAGCCGGTGGCGGCGAACGACCCAATCGTGTCGGGCCACAGTCGCGGCTGAGCAAGGGCGAGAGCGTCTGCCTCGAGGTCGCGGCGTACGGCGGGCAGCATCCGCTGCCAGCGCGCGGCGGTCGTCGCCAGACCGGGCATCCCGCGGACCCAGTCGGACTCCGCGACGAGGGCCCGCCGGTCCGGCAGCGGTGGGGTCATATCATCAGGCAGCGTGACGGTTTGATCCGTGACGTTCGATAACGGCACGATAGCAAGCGATAGGATCGACGTGTGCCGCCTGCCCGTCGAGAGCTCCGGGCCGTTCCCGAGACCCCGAATGAGCACTCGCTCACGATCGAGCAGCTGGCGTTTGAGACCGGTCTGTCGGTGCGCAACATCCGGTCGCATCAGGCGCGCGGGCTGCTCCCCCCGCCGGAAGTCCGGCGTCGGGTCGGCTTCTACGGGCCCGAGCACGTCGAGCGGCTGGGCGTGATCGCCGAGCTCCAGGCCCAGGGCCTCCATCTCAAAGCGGTCAAGCAACTCCTCGATGACACGAAGGGAACGGTGGAGCGGCTCCTCAGCCTGCGGCGGACGATCGCCGAGCCCGTCGCTCTCGAACGGTCGGAAACCGTGACCGGTGACGAACTTGACGAGCTTCTGAACCAGGCGGGCCCGGCCCGCTCGAAGCTGCTCGAGAAGCTGACCGCACTCGGGTTCGTGCTGCCAATCGGGTCGGGTCACTACGAGATCACGAGCCCGTCGCTGCTCGCTGCGGTCGAGGAGGCCCTGCAGAGGGGGATCACGACGGAGCACGTGATCGAACTCGTCGACTCCGTGCACCGCCACAGCGAGACGATCGCGCGCCGGCTCGTCAAGAACTTCGTCGACGACATCTGGAAGCCCTACCTTGAGTCCGAGACGCCGCAAGAGCGCTGGCCGGAGGTCGCGGAGTCGATCGAGCGCCTACGGCCGCTCGGCGCGCAGGCACTCGCAGCGATCTTCACGCACACCGTGGGTCGGCAGATCGATCGCACGCTCGGTGACGCGACGAAGCACTTGTCCGAGCGCAAGCGCTGACGACAGCAGCCCGCGGCGCCAACCGGGGGTTTACGGCGTGCGGGAAACTACGGACGTCAATGCGGGTTCGTCCGCTTGCACGGGGGCAAACCCGCGCCGATCACGGGTACATGACGCCCTCGATGGGAGTGGAGTCGGAACGAGTGGTTCGCGCTGCTCGTGCGACCGGCGCGGCGGAGGCCGCCGAGTCCGGAGTGTTCCGGGCGGGTATGGGGCATGGCGTTCTCATTCTGTACGCCGTCGCGACAGGCACCTCCGCGGTGCTGTTGGCTGGGACCAGTGGATTGCGGTGGTCCGAGATCGGGCCGGCGCTCGCACTGCAGGTGCTCGTCGGCGCGCTGCTCGCCCTGAGCATGCGCATCGACCGCGAGATCCCGCTCGCCGGCCCGCTGGGTGTCATCGCCTACCTCGCCTCAGTCGCGATCCTGCGCGACGGCGCCGGGCCGACCGTCGGCTTCGGCGTGCTCGTACTGCTGCCGGTCGCGTGGTCGGCGCTGCGCGAGCGGCGGAGCGAGATGGTCGTCGCGACCCTCGGCGTGGCCGTCATCTACCTCGCCCCGATCGTCCTCGTCGGCGCTCCGCGCTACCCGACCACCCAGTGGCATGCCGGCGTGCTGTCCGTCGTCATCGCCGCCGGCCTCGGCATCACGCTGATGCGGCTTGTCGGGCGCGTCCAGGTCCTGATGCATCAGCTGCACGCGCTTGCGCGAACCGACGACCTGACCGGCGTGGCGAACCGGCGCGCCTGGAGCGAACTGCTGGAGCGCGAGCTCGCGTTCGGGCGGCGCGGCCACCACCCGCTGTCGGTGGCGATCCTCGATTTCGATCATTTCAAGCACTACAACGACGAGCACGGTCATCCGGCGGCCGACCGCCTGCTGCGGAGCACGGTTGCCGCGTGGGTCGACGCGCTCCGGGCGACCGACGTGCTCGGCCGGTGGGGCGGCGATGAGTTCGTGGTGCTGCTGCCGTCGTGTGATGCCGGGTGCGCCGTGTTCGTGATCGACCGCCTGCGCGCGGCCTCTCCGGAGGCGTCGTTCTCGGCTGGACTCGTGGAAGCGTCAGATGACAGCACGGCGGAATCGCTCATCGCCGAGGCGGACATCGCGCTCTACCAGGCGAAGCGCAGCGGCCGTATGGCGACCGCGATCTCCGGCAAGGTCGAGCTGGATCGGAGACCCCGCCGAAGCGGGATCTCCGAGTCCGTCAGGTAGTCGCCCTGCTCAGCGGCCGGTGTCGGCGGGATCGTGCCCGCCGAAGCTCAGCACCTGCTGGATGCCGCTCGGCCGGTTCGTGTAGCGCATCGTGTACGGCAGCAGACCCGGGGTGAAGTGGATCCGCTCCCGGACGGCGTCGCTACGCCACGCACTGGGGTCGGAACCCTGGGTGCGCTGCAGCGCGTTACCCGCCTGATCGAGCGCGCGCCACAGCTGCTTCCGGCAGCTCTTGAGGCTGCCTCCGCCGCAGTAGCGGAGCTTGAACTTGCCCTGAACACGCTGTCCGAGCAGCGTCCGGAGATCCTTGTCCATCGGGATGTGCCACCCGGAGTACTGACCCGCCGGCGGGAGGTCGTAGATGCTCTCGAACGAGGCGAACGCGTCCTCGAGCTTCGAGTTCAGCCCGAGCCGCGACGAGAGCCACGCCTTGGCAAGAGAAGGCCAAGCCGTGTCCATGATCGCGGCGCCCGGGTCGGTGATCTTCCCATCGCCCGTGCGGTCGAGGCGGCTGGCGCCGTGAGCGCGCCAGGCGTCGAGCAGCGCGAGCATCCGCGCGTCCCGCGGATTGGGCGCGGTACCGCCGTGGAGCAGCTTCGAGAGCAGCGGCTCGAGCGTTATCTCGCGGACGTCCTGTGTGGCCGCCGCGTTCATCGCCGACACCATCTGGGCAGGCGTGATGTTGCTGCCGCCACCGAGGTTCTTCAGCAACAGGTCGACCCGCTGCACGGCACCGAGGTTCCAGTTGTCGTCCGGCGCCTCGTAGCCGAGCTGCGTGCGGTTGTTCCAGTTGACGATTTCCCCGTTCGGCGGGTTGATGCCCCGCGGATGATTCTTGAAGGAGACCCAGCCCTTCCATTCCTCCTTGCCGCGGCCATCGATCGGCATCGCCGGGTCGGCGTTCTTCGGCCTGATCGGGACGAGCCCGCTCGTGAACACGCCGATGTCCTTGTCGTCGACGTAGAACGAGTTGAACGTCTGTGGCGTCTGGAACGCGGCGCGGAAGAACTGGTGAATGTTGTGCACCCGCCCGTGGGCGACGTCGTGGTAGAACAGCAGGTCGCGGGAGTCCTGGCCGTAGCTGGCGCGCTTGTACGACAGCGCGACACGACAGCCGTGAACGCGTGCGTAGCCGATGATCGGCCCGTGGACCGACCGGTAGAACGTCAGCGGCTTGGCCTTCGCACCGGACCCGAGCGTGCCCGCGTTGAAGAACGTCATCGTCCGGCACTTGCCCTTGTACAGGTACTTATGGATGCTGTGTCCGCACAGCGTCTCGACGTATGTGTCGATCTGGTCAAGCCCGGCTGAGGTCAGCGACCACGCTGCATCCTGGCTGCGGCCGATGAAGATGTAACCCGGGAACGGCGCGGACATCGCGCCGACTTGGCTGATGCCGGGTCCCTCGAGGTCCATCTCGAGCGTGAGTCCGGGGTAGTAGTAGCCAATCTGCGGCCCAGCCACCATCAGCGGGTGGTGGGTCGCCGAGCGCCGACCCGAGACGATCAACTCGTTGCTGGCGTGGCCGCGGGAATCCCGAGCCACGGCGAGTGCCTGGGTCGCGCTCGCGCTCAGGCTGCTCGGATCGAGCACGACGTTGCCGCTCGTGCTCTTGGGACGGGGCTGGAACTGCACACGACCGGGCACGCTCGCCGGTGCCTCCGGGTCATACGGGTCGCGGAGGTCGTTCCAGATCTTCAGTCCCTTGACGCGGCCGAACTTGCGCTCGAGTCCCCCGAGGAACTGCGAACGGACGGCTTCATCGCCGCCGCCCTCGCCGACGAACTGGTCCTTGAGCGCATTGAAGGCGTAGATGTCGGTGCGGGTGAAGTTCTTCGCCGGCAGCGGCCCGAAGGCATGCCCGTGTGCCGCGAGGTAGGCGTTGATGCCCTGCAAGTAGACGTCGATGTCGTGCAGCACTGCCCGCCCCTTGGCCCCGGCCCTCGTCAGCACGCCCGTCTGCTTGGCGACCTCGCGCTCCGTCTGCGCGGACGGCGTGAAGGACTGGAGGTTGCCGACGAGCCCGAGTGCACTGACGCCCGGCGCATCGATCGCTGCGACCCGCGAGTCGTAGCGCGCCTGCTCGAGCAGCAGACCGCGATCCTCGGCGATCACCCACCCCGCGCCCCAGGTGACGTCATCCCGGGTCACGCCGTAGATGTGGGGGACGTTGTAGCTGTCTCGGAGGATCGTGACGCCTGCATGCGGGACCGTCTCGGTCGTCGTCGGTCCGCTCACAGCTGAGCCGACCGGCTCGGGCTTGAAGTTGGTAGTGACGTCGTTCGCGGTGACGTGGTTGAACAGCGGCGTCAGCGCGTCGTACATCTGCGCCTGCTGCTGGTCACGTTGCTCGGTCGCCGGCGACGGGATCTCGCCGTACTGGCCTGACGGGATGATGTCCCGCGCGATGAGCGCGTAATCCTTGCTGGTGGTGGGCACCGCGGCGAGGGCGGTGGCCGGTAGGGCTCCGGCGGCTGCGGAACCAGCGGTCCCGACGGCAGCCGCGAGCGCGACGAACTTGCAGCGCAACGAGGGTCTCCTCTGTCCTTGGTCGGCGGCGCCCCGGCAGGCCGCTCCGTCGCGTCAGAGCCTAGCGCCTGGCAGGATCATCCGCTCTTCCGTGTTCCGCTCGGTACGTCATCTCGCCGCACTCGGCGTCGCATCGCTCTCCGTCGCCTCGGGGACCGCGAGCGCGGCACCGGCCACGTCGTGGTCCAACCGCTCTGGGCACCCGGACGCCACCTTTCGCCCCGGACCGGTCGCAGACGTCACCCTCACGACACAGACACTCAGCAGCGCGCTCGAGCCACGGCCGAGCCTGCGCTTCGATCGGCTCGTGCCGGCGCCAGGACCGGTGATGCACGTCGATGCGCATGTGCGCTATCAGCGCATCGACGGCTTTGGGGCGGCGATGACCGACACCTCGGCGTGGCTGATCAACACGCAACTGGAACCGGACGTCCGGACGGCGCTGATGCGCCGCTTCTTCTCCGACACGGGCATCCATCTCAGCTTCATGCGCGTGCCGATCGGGGCGTCGGACTTCACCGCGACCGGGGTCCCCTACAGCTATGACGATCTTCCGCCGGGCCAGACCGACCCCGAGCTCGCGCACTTCTCGATCGCCCACGACCTCGCGTACATCATCCCGGCGCTCCGCGCCATGCGAGCCCTCAATCCGGGCGTGCAGATTCTCGCCACGCCGTGGAGCCCGCCGCCGTGGATGAAGGCCAACGCCGCATTCGACAATCTCGGCGGGCGCGGATCGCTGCTGCCGCAGTATGGCCCGGCGCTCGCCAGTTACTTCGTCAAGTTCATTCAGTCCTACCGGGCTGCGGGGATCCCAATCTCCGCGATCACCCCGCAGAACGAGCCGGGCGCGCAGCCGCCGTTCCCGGGCATGAATCTGAGTGCCGCCGATGAGGCGTCGTTTGTCGCGAAGAACCTTCGGCCCGCGCTTGCGGCGGCGCGGTTGCGCCCGACGGTCTACGGACTCGATCGCGGCGCGGTGCTCGGCGATGCGCTGTTGCTCGCGGCCTCCGGCAGCGTCACCCGGATTGCCTGGCACTGCTACGGCGGGCAGACCGCGATGGCGGCGCTCCATGCGGCGTATCCCGGCGTCCGACAGATCATCAGCGAGTGCTCCCCGGGGATCATCCCGTACACCGCGGCCGAGGCCGTGATCGCCGGTACCCGGAACTGGGCGAGCGCAGTCGAGCTGTGGAACCTCGCGCTCGATCCGAGCGGCGGCCCGGTCCAGCCGAAGAACTCCGGCTGTTCCGGGTGCACGGGTCTCGCCACCATTTCCGAGCAGACGCACACCGCCTCGCTCGGCCGCAATTTCTACGAGCTCGGCCAGCTCTCCAAGTTCGTCATGCCGGGAGCGGACCGGATCTTCTCCGAGCGCTTCGTGAGCGACTTTCGGACGGCGAGCGGCGCATACGGCGTGACGCCCGGCCTCGACGACGTCGCGTTCCGCAACCCGGACGGCACGAAAGTGCTCGTCGTCTACAACAACTCGTCCGAACGGCGGCCGTTCTCCGTGGAGTGGCGCAACCGGTACCTCGGTTACGCGCTCGGTCCGCGGTCGACGGTGACTTTCGTCTGGCGCTGACCGCAACTTCGACGGCGGATACGTATTTTAGGAGGCAGGCCTGGGAGGCGGCTGAGCTTCCGGGTCGGATTCGCAGGCAAGGCTGAAAGCAATGCCGAGCGCCGTCTGGACCTCGCGCTCGGGCCTGAAAGGAGCCCTGATGATCAGACGCGTCCTGATGACGTCACTTGCGGCGCTGTGCGCCGGCCTGGTGGTCGTGCCCGCTGGTTTCGGAGCGGTCACGCTCGGGATCGGAAGCTCAGATCCGGGGATGTTCTCGAGTCCCCGCTTCCAGGCGCTGCACATCACGACCGCTCGCTACGGACTGGCGTACGACATCGCGAAACGGCGCGGCGACGCCGGCCAGTTGCGCGCGTTCCGGATCTGGTACGCCGCCGCGCAGGCGGCCGGCGTCAGCCCGCTCATCTCGTTCGGCGCCGACACCGTCGGCTCGTCGAAGACGCGGAGCCACGTGCCGAGCGTGAACGAGTACACGAAGGCCGTGAAGGCGTTCCGCAAGCGCTTCCCGAAGATCACGTACTACACAGCGTGGAACGAGCCGGACTTCCCGTACTACAAGCTGTCCCGCAAGCCACGGCTCGCGGCGAAGTACTTCAACGCGCTCTACAAGCTGTGCCGCAGGCACTGCACCGTCCTCGCGGGCGACGTGTTCCTGCCCGCCACCGGACCGAGCGCTCCGGTGATCAACCACTCGCAGGCCCGCCTCGGGAAATGGCTGCCCGGCTACATCAAGGGTCTGCACCATCGCCCGGCCGGCTGGGCGCTCCACGACTACACGGAGATCCGCGGCCGCAACACCAAGCAGCTGCACACGCTCATGCGGCTCACGCGTGGGCCGATCTGGCTTGACGAGACCGGTGGGGTGATCCGTCGTGGGCACTGGATCTACAAGAACCAGAGTGCGGCTCGGGCAGGGAAGGACGAGTCGTACCTGCTCTCGCTGTCCAAGCGCTACCACCGGATCGCCCGCATCTACCACTACCAGTGGGCCGCCGTCCGGACCGCCGGCTGGGATTCGGCGCTGCTCGACACCAAGGGGCGCCCGCGTGCGGCGTACTGGGTCGTAATGCGCTGGCAGAAGGCGCATCCGGCGCGCTCACACTGATGAACCGCGGCTCGGCGGGCTGCCTCGGTGGCGGCCCGCCGCGCTTCGTGTTTCCGAATAGGGCCCGACCGGGAAGGCTTTCGACAACGGTCACGTACGGGTGATCGCGTCGTGAGGGAGGAAAGTCATGCAGGCATTGCGGCCAACCGGCCGAGGCATCTACGCGTTCGGCGCGCTCGGCGGACTGTTGTTCGGCTACGACACCGGCGTCATCTCGGGGGCGATCCTGTTCATTCCGAACGACTTCAAGTTGTCGTCGTTCCTCCAGGGCGCAATCGTCGCCGGCCTATTGCTCGGTGCGATGGTCGGGGCCACGGTCGCCGGGCGCCTGTCCGACCGGCTCGGCCGGCGAATGCTGATCATGATCGCCGCGGCGGTGTTCACGGTCGGCGCCCTCCTCGCCGCCGGTGCTCCGAGTGTGGGCGTCCTCATCGCTGCGCGGGTCATCCTCGGCCTCGCCGTCGGCGCCTCAGCAATGGTCGTACCGCTCTACCTCGCGGAAATCGCGCCCGCGGAGCAACGGGGGCGGATCACGTCGCTCAACCAGTTGATGATCGTCGGGGGCATTCTGCTGGCGTTCATCGTCAACGCAATCCTCGCGTCCTCGGAGAACTGGCGGTTGATGCTCGGCCTCGCCGCCGTGCCGTCGCTCGTGCTGCTCGCGAGCATGGTGTTCATGCCCGAGACGCCGCGCCACCTCGTCCACATCGGCGACGAGGAGACCGCGCACGACGTGCTCGACGACCTGCCGGGCGACGAGCCGCCGCGGGAGCGGATCGAGGAGATCAAGGAGGTCAAGGAGGAGGCGCACGGACAGACCGGACTGCGCGCGCTGTGGCAGGCCAAATGGGTTCGGCCAGCGCTCCTTGTCGCCTGCGGCCTGGCCGCGTTCCAGCAGTTCGTTGGGATCAACACGATCATCTACTACGCGCCGACGACGCTGACGAACGTCGGCTTTGCGAAGACGAGCGCGATCTACGCCAACCTCGTGATCGGCGTCGTCAACGTCGTCATGACGATCGTCGCGATCAAGATCATCGATCGCGTCGGCCGCCGACCGATGCTGCTCGCCGGCGCTGCCGGGATGATCACGAGCCTGCTCGTGCTCGGCGTGTCCAATGCCGCGCTGCCAACACCTCACCATCCGGGTGACCCGGCCGCGATCATCACGCTGATCTGCCTCGGCACGTTCATCGCATCGTTCGCCGCGACGTGGGGCCCGGTCGTGTGGGTGATGATTCCCGAGGTACTCCCGCTGAGCGTGCGCGGGACCGCCGTCGGCGTCGCCACGTTCTGCAACTGGGCAGCGAACTTCATCGTCTCGCAGACGTTCCCGGCCCTGCTCAAGGGCCTCGGGCCGGGACCGGTGTTCATCGGCTACGCCGTGCTCGGCATGCTCGCTGCGCTGTTCGTCCAGGCGTTCGTCACGGAGACGAAGGGCCGGAGCCTCGAGGAGATCGAGTCGGATCTGCAGAGCCGGGGCCGTCGGGGGCGGAGACGCCACGATCGGCAGGCTGTCACCACGCACTGACACCCGAAGGCCGGGTAGGGTCCGCTCATGGCTGACGTGAGCGGACCTTACGACGAGCGGTTCGCCGGTGTGGCGGACGCGCTCGCACGCAACCTCGACGACGGACTCGACATCGGTGCGTCGGTCGCGGTGACGATCGACGGCGAGTACGTCGTCGACATCTGGGGCGGCCATGTCGATCCTGACGGGACCACGCCCTGGGAGCGAGACACGGTCGTCACCGTGTTCTCGACCTCGAAGACGATGACCGCCCTGTGCGCGCTCATTCTCGCCGACCGGGGCGAACTCGACCTCCACGCGCCTGTGGCCCGGTACTGGCCCGAGTTCGCGGCCGCCGGGAAGGACGGCATCGAGGTGCGTCACCTCCTTGGACATACCGCCGGCCTTTCGGGCTGGGACGAGCGACTCGTTCCTGAGGATCTCGCCGACTGGGAGCGATGCACGACGCTGCTGGCCGGTCAGGCGCCCTGGTGGGAGCCGGGCACAGCCTCCGGCTATCACTCGCTGACGATGGGATACCTCGTCGGCGAGGTCGTGCGCCGGGTCGCTGGCGTGTCGCTCGGCGAGTTCTTCCGCCGCGAGGTGGCCGAGCCGCTCGGCGCCGACTTCCACATCGGGCTTCCTGCGTCTGAGGAGGGTCGCCTGGCGCAACTGATCCCGCCACCGCCTTCGGAGTTGCGGACGGCGGGGCTCCCGGAACTCGGCGTGCGGACCTTCGGCAACCCATTGATCGGGGGCGCGACCACTTTCGAGCAGTGGTGGCGCCGGTCCGAGATCCCGGCCGTCAACGGGCACGGGAACGCGCGCTCGGTCGCCGCGGTGCAGTCGGTCGTCTCGGGTGGTGGCGAGGCGCGCGGCGTGCGCTTGCTCTCAAGCGAGGGCGTCGCGGCGATTCTTGAGGAGCAGTCCAACGGGGACGACCTCGTCCTCGGCGTGCCGCTGCGGTTCGGGATGGGGTATGGCCTCGCCAGTGAGACGATGCCGATGGGCCCGCGCTCCTGCTCGTGGGGCGGGTACGGAGGATCGCTCGTGGTCAACGACCTCGACGCGCGGATCACGATCGCCTACGTCATGAACCGCATGGAGGCGGGCATGCTCGGCGACCGCCGGGGCGCCTCGATCGCGATGGCGACGATCGGGGCGCTGGCCGGGACGTCGCCGTAGGCGTCCGGCGACGGACCTCCACGGGTCACGGTCCCTATTCGACCGCGAATACGGTCCGCTGCTCAACCCTCGGCGTGCGGGTCGGACCACTCATCGCACGAGATCCCCAATGCTCGGAGCTCGCCGAGGACGTTGTGGAAGTGATGGGATCAGACCGCCTCGATTTACCACTGTCTCGCCGCGACGTCGAGCGGTGGGAAGTTAGTGTCATTGATCGGGACGACCCGCCAGAATGAGGCCTGGCGGCAGATCGGGAGGTCCTGACGGTCCGAGCGGCACGATTGCCCGATCCGGTCCGCGAGAGTCGTTCGGCGGACGTTTGTGGTGGTCGGCTCGGCGCCCCCGACCCGGGCGAGCCGACCCGACGGCACCGCGTCACCCCGGCACGTCCCAGCCGAAGTACACCTCGGCGGCGCAGATCTGATCGCCGCGGAACGTGAGGACCTCGGTGTTCCGGCCGCGTGAGCCGTCCGGGCGCCGGGACTCGTAGGTCACGATCACCTCGTCGCCGGATTCGATCAGGCGGGCGAAGTGGAAGTCGGTCCGCTGGCCGGCGCCCGGCCAGCAGCGCTCGAAGAAACCGGCGCGATCGAGCCCGACGTCAAGCGGGCTCGAGAACGTGAAGTCGTCGGTGTACGCGCGCTCGGCGTAGGCGCGGTCGCCCGCCGCGAACGCGCGGTAGATGTCCTGTGCGGCCTGAAGCCGGTCGCTCGTCGGCATCGGCATATCCCCACCTCCGGGTCGTTCATGTCTCAGTCAGGACAGAGACCGCGTCGACTGCGCTTTCTCATCGCGCCCGTCAGGTTTCGGCGGATCGGCGGCCGGCGGCCGGCGCCGGGCGCTGCGCCAGCGAGCGGGCGCTCGGGCGGCGTCCTCGTAGACCTCCCAGGTCGCCTGAGCGGCATCGGCCCACGTCCAGTCGAGCGGGGGCGGCGCCGGGCGCGTGGCGGTTTCGGCGGCGGTGACGAGCGCGTCGAGGTCGTCGATGCTGCTGAGCGGCACCCGCCCATCCAAGACCTCGCGGACCGCGGGCACGTCGCAGGCGGCGACCGGCGTCCCACATGCGAGCGCCTCGACCGGTGGCAGGCCAAAGCCCTCGTCGTCGCTGGGAAACACGAGCGCGTGGGCGCCCGTGTAGATCGCGGCGAGGTCGTCGTCGGTCACTTCTCCCGTCAGCGTGACGTTCGGCAGTTCGGCTGCCCATGGCCCGGTCTCGCCGACGAGGACGAGCGGCATCCGTCGGGCCGCGCGAGCGAGCGCGGCGATCCGCTTGCGGGGATCCGGGGTGCGCAGCCCTCCGACCCACACGAGGTACTCGTCAGGCAGCGAGAACCGCTGGCGGACCGCGCTCACCTCTTCCTCGGGACGGGCGTGGAGCGCCGTCGCGGCCGCCTCGCTGATGACGACGATTCGCTCGGGCGGGATCTCGAGTGCGTGCACGGCATCCTCGGCGACGGCGTGGGTCGGGACGATCACCCGGACGGCGCGCTGGACGGCGAGGTAGCGCATCCGGAAGCGCATCCCGGTGCGCAGGTACTCGCCGCGGCGCTTGAGCGGGATGAGATCGTGGAGCGTCACCACCATTGGCACGGGGGAGCGCAGCAGCGCCCCCTCGATCCATGGCGAGTGGAAGACGTTACAGCGACGGGGCTTTTGCGTTTCGACGATCTCGCCGTGACCGAGATCCCGGAGCGCCTGCAGGAGGCATCGCGCGTACCTGCCGACTCCCCGTGAGTCCTTCGTCGGACGGCTGTCGAACGCGATCCTCATGCCGCGATCATTCGCTCCATGCGACCTCCTTATGCCTCGGATCCGTCACGATGGCGCATCAGTCCCTGAGCGCACCCACCCCTGGGATGATGATCCATCTCGCCGAAGAGTGTCATCCCGACGGCGCGCCACCGATGAAGGACTACTACGAGGACATGTGGGAGCGCCTCCCGTCCGGGCTGACGCCGCCGGATTGGGAGTTGCGGCGCGCGTTATTGACCCGGGAGCTGGGATCGTCGGACCGGGTGCTCGATCTCGGCTCCGGCACCGGGGAATTCACCGCTGAGATCGACCGGCAGGGCCACGAGGTCATCGGTGCCGAGGTCGCCCAGGCGGCGATCGATCGCGCCCATCAGCGCTACCCGGACCTCGAATTCAGGCTCGTCCCGTTCGACGGGCCGCTTCCGTTCGCGGACAACACGTTCGATCTCGTGTGGGCGAGCGAAGTGATCGAGCACGTCGCGGACACGGCACGCTGGCTCTCCGAGGTGCGGCGGGTGCTCACGCCCCGGGGCCGGGTACTGATCACGACGCCGTCACATGGGCGGCTCCGCCTCCTGCTGCACGGAGTCGAGCCCTACAGCGACCCGCTCGGCGACCATCTCCACTTGTACACCCGGGCGTCACTTATGGCGCTGCTGCGCGAATTCGACTTCGACGAGATCGAGGTCCGGGGCGCGGGCGGGCCCCCGCTGCTGCGCCGCGCGCTGCTCGCGCGGGCACGCCGCTGAGCCGTCTGCTTAGATCGACGGCGATGACCGTCCAGGCGTCAGCCACGGTGGTCGTTGCCCGTGACATCACGCGGCGCTACGGCGAGGGCGTAAGCGCAATCGAGGCGCTGCGCGGCGTGTCACTCGATGTCACGCAGGGCCAGCTCGTCGCCGTCATGGGCCCGTCCGGGTCGGGCAAGTCGACGCTCATGCATACGCTCGCGGGCCTCGACACTCCGAGCAGCGGCACCGTGACGATCGCCGGCACCGAGATCACGACGCTCGACGATGACAAGCTCACCCAGCTCCGCCGCGAGCACATCGGGTTCGTCTTTCAGTTCTTCAACCTCCTGCCCATGCTGACGGCGGAGGAAAACATCGCGCTTCCGCTCTCGATCGCCGGTGAGCGCGCGGACCGCGAATGGCTCAGCGAGCTTCTGCAGCGGACGGGCCTGAGTGGGCGCAGCACGCACCGGCCGGCCGAGCTCTCCGGCGGGGAGCAGCAGCGGGTGGCGATCGCACGTGCCCTCATCACCCGGCCGACGATCCTGTTCGCCGACGAACCGACCGGCAACCTCGATTCGAAGACGGGCGGTGAGATCCTCGATCTGCTGCGCGACTCGGCGAATGCCTACGGCCAGACGATCGTGATGGTGACCCATGATCCGCGCGCCGCGTCGATCGCCGACCGGATCCTGTTCATCGCCGACGGCTGCATCGTCAACGAGCTCACCGGCGCCAGCCAGGCGGATGTGCTGTCGGTGATGGCCACCCTTCAGTCGTGATCCGGGTCGCGCTCAAGGGACTCCTCGGGCGCAAGCTGCGCGCCGCGCTGACGGCGGTCGCGATCGTGCTGGGCGTCGCGATGGTGAGCGGTACGTTCATCCTCACCGACACGATCAAGGCGGCCTTCACGACCGTGTACACGACGGTCTACAGGCACACGGACGCCGTCATCACCGGCCGCAGCGTGATCGGGGGCTCCAACCGCGGCGAGAACCGGGTCAACACGCCGACGCTGTCTGCGGCACTGCTGCAGCGGGTCCAGTCGCTGCCCGGGGTCGCCGTCGCGACAGGTGGAATCTCGGACCTCGCCCAGCTCGTCGGCCACAACGGCAAGGTCATCGCGCGGGGCGGCGCACCGGGGCTGCTCAACAGCTACACCCCGGAGGGGCAGCGGTTCAACCCGCTGACGCTGACGAGCGGCACCTGGCCGTCGGCGCCGAACGATGTCGACATCGACGCCAACACGGCGAGCAAGGACCACTTCGCCGTCGGGCAGGAGATCGGCCTCATTGCCCGCGGGCCGGTGCAGCGCTTCCGCGTCGCCGGGATCGTCAAGATCGCCGGCGTGACGTCGCTCGGCGGCTCGACGCTCGCGGTCGTCACCCTGCCGACCGCGCAGCGGCTGTACGACAAACAGGGCCGGTTTGACCAGATCAGCGTCGCTGCCCGGCCAGGCGTCACGCCTCAGGCGCTCGTCGGACAAATCCGGCCGCTGCTCCCGGCCACCGCGCAGGTCAGGACGGGTGAGGGTCAAGCCCAACAGGCGACGAAGGACACGAGCGGGCTGCTCACGGTGTTCGAGTCGTTCCTGCTCGCGTTCGGCGGGATCGCCCTGTTCGTCGGCAGCTTCGTGATCGCGAACACGCTCTCGATCACGATCGCCCAGCGCACGCGGGAGCTCGCTACGCTGCGGACGCTCGGCGCGACCCGCCGGCAGGTGCTCCGTTCGGTGATGGTCGAGGCGTTCGTGATCGGGCTGTTCGCGGCGATCGTCGGGTTGTTCCTCGGTCTCGGCCTCGCCAAGGGCCTCAATCAGCTGTTCGTCTCGTTCGGCATCGATCTCCCGCAAACGAGCACCGTGTTCAAGTCCCGGACGGTCGTCATCTCGCTGCTCGTCGGGGTGCTCAT
Source organism: uncultured Solirubrobacterales bacterium (assembly GCA_963750695.1). Lineage (GTDB taxonomy): Bacteria > Actinomycetota > Thermoleophilia > Solirubrobacterales > Solirubrobacteraceae > Palsa-465. Next base: position 213,159 of record CAVVSB010000009.1, on the reverse strand, counting down.
CACGGTCGGGGCGGCGCTCCGACCGGCGCTCCGAGCCACCCGCGTACCGCCGATCGCGGCGGTCCGTGAGGGCGCCGTGCTGCCGCCGTCGCGCTTTGCCCGGTTCGGCTCCTATCCGGCGGCGGCGACGATCGCCGGGGCGGTCGTACTGTGGATCATCGGGCTGTTCGTCGGGTCGGTCTCGACAACGTGGCGGCTGATCGCGATCGGGGTTGGCGCGGTGGCCCTGTTCCTGGGCATCTCGATGCTGGCGCCGACGCTTGTCCCTCCGCTCGCGCGTGTCCTCGGTGCGCCCGCGGCCCGGATCGCCGGTGCGCCGGGCGCGCTCGCCCGCTCCAACAGTGCCCGCAACCCGGCGCGGACGGCGTCGACGGCGTCGGCGCTGATGATCGGGCTGACGCTGGTGACGATGGTCGGTGTGCTGGCGGCCGGTCTGCGCACGCGCTTTCAGGATTCCGTCAACAAGGTGTTCGTCGCCGACTACGTGCTCACCGCGACCGACAACTTCAGCCCGATCGGCGTCGCCGCGGCGGGCGTGGTGCAGCCGGTGCCAGGGGTGGACGTCGTCTCGAGCGTCCGCGCCGGCCAGGGGCGTGCGTTCGGCAAGCGGGTCACGGTCACCGGCGTACAGCCGAACGTGACCCGCGTCATCTCGGTGTCATGGCCCGTCGGTGGCCCGTCGACCCCCGCGCTGCTCGGGCGCGACGGCGCGTTCGTATCCAAGGACTACGCCAATTCTCATCATCTCGTCCGCGGCTCGCCGATCGTCGTGACGACGCCGAGCGGCCTTCGGTTGCCGCTGCACGTGCGCGGCGTCTACTCGCCGCCGAAGGGAGGTGCCCCGTTCGGGGACGTGACGGTCGCCACTCCGACGTTCGACGCCGCCTATCCGAATCCGCAGAACCTCTACACGTTCATCAACGTCGCCGGCGGCGCCGGCAGCGCTGCGACCAATCGGCTGACTGCCGCGCTCAGCACGTTCCCGGACGCGAAGATCCAAACGAAGGCGCAGTTCGCCCACAACCAGCTACAAGGGCTGACGACGCTGCTCAACCTCCTGTACGTCCTGCTCTCGCTGTCGATCGTCGTCAGCCTATTCGGCATCGTCAACACGCTCGTGCTGACCGTGTTCGAGCGCACGCGCGAGCTCGGCATGCTGCGCGCGGTCGGAATGACACGCCGCCAGGTGCGGCGGATGATCCGGCACGAGAGCGTCATCACGGCGCTGCTCGGCGCCGCGCTCGGGATTCCGCTCGGCGTCGCGCTCGCGCTCATGATCGGGGTCGCGATCAAGTACGCGGCGTTCACGGTTCCGGTCGGAACGCTGATCGTGTTCGTCCTCGCCGCGATCCTCGCCGGGATCCTGGCGGCCATATTCCCGGCGCGCCGTGCCGCGCGGCTCAACGTCCTCGCCGCGCTCCAGTACGAGTAGCCTAGCCCTCGGTCCGCCAGCTGGGCGGACGCTCAGGCTCGTGTCCGAGATGCTGGCGTCGGAACTCCGCCTCGAGCGCGCGCTTCGTCTCGGCCTCGTCGTGCTCGAATTCCCGCAGCCGGCGCTCGAGCGTTCGCTCGACGGCGTCCATCTCGCGTGCGCTTTTGCGCACTGCGAACTCGAGTTGGTGTTCCTCGTTGCGCAGGCGTGCCATTTGGTCGCGATCCGCCATGCCCCGATGATCGGCACCCACCCGGCGTGTCTGCATCCGGACAACGCCGCAACGCGCCTCGCATTTCACCGCAAGAACCGACCGTGACGATTGTCACAGCGACGCCGTGCGCGGTGCCTTGACACTCTGCGACAGGTGCGCGACAGTCGCGCTGCCTTTGACGCGGCATTTCTGACAACGGATCCCGCCCAGCCACCGGGATTCTCATCATGAGGGGGACGCATGGCTCATTCAGCGGTTTCGGCTCCTGCAGTGGAGAACCTCGCTTCGTCGTTCTCGGGGCGCCTGCTTCGGCCGGAGGACGCCGGCTACGACGAGGCACGCACCGTCTGGAACGGATACTTCGATCCTCATCCTGCGTTGGTCGCCCAGTGCGCGGACGCAGCTGACGTGCAGGCCGCGGTGCGCTTCGGGCGCGCCAACGGGCTCCAGATCGCCGTCCGCGCCGGCGGTCACTCCGCCCAGGGCTACGGGTCGTGGGATGACGGGCTCGTGATCGATCTGGCCCCGATCAAGGACGTGGCGATCGATCCAGGGGCGCGCACGATCCGGGCGGGCGCCGGCCTCACGTGGGGTGAGTTCGACAGCGCGACCCAGGAGCACGGTCTCGCTGTCACCGGCGGCCGGTTCTCGACCACAGGCATCGCCGGACTCACGCTCGGCAGCGGGAGCGGTTGGCTCGAGCGCAAATGCGGACTGACCGCCGACAACCTGATCAGCGTCGATCTCGTGACCGCCGAAGGCGAACTCATCACCGCGAGCAAGGATGAGAATCCCGACCTGTTCTGGGGCGTGCGAGGCGGCGGCGGCAACTTCGGGATCGTCACCTCGTTCACGTATGGCCTCCATCAGATCGGACCGATCGTGCTCGGCGGGATGATGGCCTGCCCGCCCGATCGCGGGGCGGAGGCGCTGCGTTTCCTGCGCGACTACATGGTCGACGCGCCCGACGACCTTGGCCTCGGCGCGGCGTTCGTGAGCGCGCCGCCGGAGCCGTTCGTGCCGCCGGAGGTCCAGGGCGCGCCGATGTTCGGGATTATCGTCTGCTGGACCGGCGACCACGAGGAAGGCGAGCGGGTGCTCGCGCCGATCCGTGAAGTGGCCCAGCCGATGATGGACATGGTCCAGCCGATCCCGTACGTCGCGCTCCAGAGCATGCTCGACGGGGGCGGCCCGCACGGCACGCGGGCCTACATGAAGGCTGAGTTCATGCCGGAGCTCTCCGACGAGGTGATCGAGAAGCTCGCGGCCCACGGCGCGACCCGTCCGGGACCGATGGTGCAACTCCTGCTCGAGCCGCTTGGAGGTGCCATCGCGCGCGTGCCCGAAGGCGAGACCGCACTTGGGCGTCGCGACGTCCCGTGGTGCTACCACGCCCTGTCGCTATGGATGGAGCCGAGCGAGGAGGCGGACGCGGCTCACATCGCCTGGGCCAAGGGCCTCTCGTCGGATCTCGCGCCGCACACGACGACGGGCGTGTACCTCAACTTCACCTCGGACACGGGTGACGAGCGGGTGCGCGATATGTTCGGTCCCGAGCGCTACGCGAAGCTCGTGGCGTTGAAGGACCGCTATGACCCGGAGAACGTGTTCCGGCTCAACCAGAACATCAAGCCGTCAAACGGTTCGTAGGACCCACCGGTCGGCTGGAAGCCTGTCCGCCAGCGCGTCCGCGATCTCCAGCGGGCGCGCTGTGCGCGGGTCGAACTGCAGCGCGATCTCCTCGATGTCGGCGAGGCTCACTCCGAAATCGCGGGCCGCGCGGAGGATCGCGATGTAGCGGAGGACCGGGTTGGGCGACGGCTGGGCGTCGAAGGTGTGATCCATACCGGGGACACTCCCCGGCGTGGCCGATCCGAAACGCCGATCCAGGCGACCGCTCAGAGCCGCACGACGTTCGGCGCGCTCTGCCCTCGGGTCACGCCGCGCAGATCGACGAGCAGCGCGGCGTCCCGCGCGACGGCCCCGTAGTCGATCCCCGGGTGGGCGGTCACGAGCACGACGGCGTCGGCAGCCGCGACGGCCGCTTCGAGCGGCATGCTCTCAAGACCGCAGTCCGGCAGTGAGGGGACGTGCGGGTCGTGGTAGCGCAGATCGGCTCCACGGGCTCCGAGCACCTTCATGATCCGCAGGGCGGGCGACTCGCGCGTGTCGCCGACGCCGCCCTTGTAGCTCGCGCCGAGGATTGCGATCCGTGAGCCCCGGACCGGCTTCGACGCGTCATTGAGCGCGCGCTCGATGCGCTCCACGCAGTGGTAGGGCATTGTCGCGTTGACCTTGCCGGCGAGCTCGATGAACTCGGTCGACATGTCGAACTCCCGGGCGCGCCAGGTGAGGTAGAACGGGTCGACGGGCAGGCAATGGCCGCCCATCCCGGGGCCCGGGTCGAAGCGCATGAAGCCGTACGGCTTCGTGGCGGCGGCGTCGACGACCTCCCATATATCGATCCCCATCCGCTCGGAGAGGATCGCCAACTCGTTGACGAGCGCGATGTTGACCGACCGGAAGATGTTCTCGAGCAGCTTCGTCATCTCGGCCGCCTCCGGCGAGGAGACGCGCACGATGTGGTCGCACACGCTGCCGTACAGCGCGATCGCGCGCTCGGCGCAGGCCTCCGTGACACCGCCGATGACCTTTGGCGTGTTGCGCAGCGTGTAGTCGGTCCGCCCGGGGTCGACACGCTCGGGCGAGAACGCGACGTTCACCTCTCGGCCGACCGTGAGGTCGGACTCGAGCTCCAAGCGGGGGACGAGCTGCTCCCGGGTCGTGCCGGGATACGTCGTGGATTCGAGCACGACGAGCTGCCCGCGCTGGAGCACCTGACCGACGCGAGTCGAGGCGGCGACGAGCGAGCTGAGATCGGGCTCGCGGTTCGGCGTCAGCGGTGTGGGGACGCAGATGATGATCGCGTCGGTGCGGGCAAGCGGCTGAAAGTGGGACGTCGCCTCGACCATGTCGCCGATCGCGACCAGCCGCTCGGACGGGATGTCCTCGACGTAGGACTCGCCAGCCTGAATCGCCGCGACCTTGCGCGGATCGATGTCGACCGCGATGACCTGCTCGCCGGCCTCGGCGAACGCAACGACCAGCGGAAGCCCGACATAACCGAGTCCGACGATTCCGACCGTCACGGCGTGCCGATCGGAAGGGATCGGGCGGCACTGTCCCCCGCGGCGCGCTGGTGCGCGATGACGTCCGCGAGGATCTCGTCCAGCGAGGCAGTCGCCTGCCAGCCGAGCGCGCGTTCGATCTTCGTCGTGTCCGGAACTCTGCGGCGCATGTCCTCGAATCCCTCGCCGTACGCCTTGTCGTAGGGGATGAGCACGATCTCGGACTCTGACGCGGTCGCCAGCTTCACTCGGTGAGCAAGGTCGAGCATCGATACCTCCTCGCCGGAACCGATGTTCAGCACCTCGCCGTGAAGATCCTCGCGCAGCGGCAACGCGACGAGCGCCCGGACGACGTCGGTGACATGACAAAAGCACCGGCGCTGCTCGCCCGTGCCGAAAACGGTGATCGGCTGGGCCGCGAGGGCCTGCCTGACGAACGTCGGAATGACCATCCCATAGAGCCCGGTTTGCCGGGGGCCAACCGTGTTGAACATGCGCCCCACGATTGTCGGAAGTCCGCGCTCGCGGTAGTAGGCGATGGCGAGGAATTCATCCAGAGCCTTTGAGCAGGCGTACGCCCACCGGCCGCGCGTCGTCGCTCCCATGACGATGTCGCCGTCCTCCCGAAACGGGACGGACGTCGACTTCCCGTAGACCTCGCTCGTCGAAGCGAGGAACACCGGTCGGCGCTTCTTGCACGCTTGAGACAGCACGATCTCGGTCGTGTGCACGTTTGTCTCGATCGTGCGTACAGGACTGTCGACGATGAGCTGGACTCCGACGGCTGCCGCGAGGTGGTACACGAAGTCAGCAGCATCGACAAGTTCCGCCACGAGGCGACTGTCGTGGCAGGTGTCAATCGTGTAGCTGAATCGCGGGTGCTTCCGAACATGCCGGATGTTCTCGATCGAACCAGTCGAGAGATCGTCGAGGATATGAACGCGGTGTCCTGCACGAAGCAACTCCTCCGCGAGATGCGACCCAATGAATCCGGCCCCGCCGGTAATTAGCGCATCCACGTCAACGAGCCTCGCATGCAGTCCTTCGACGGGTTCCCAATCGGCGAGCAGGCTACCACCCGCCCACGCCCCGGGGTGACGGCCCTCGAACCTCCTGGGTGCCTCGCAACACACCCTCCCAGTCAATCATCGACAGCGCTCCCCGGTGCACTGCGGAGAAGGCTACACAGGCCCGTCCCCGGGCAGCGCGTCGATCGACGTCTTCAAGGCAGATGCTTGAATGGGCGCCGTATGGAGCCCGTGACCGCGACGACGCCGCGCCCGAGCGGCGTTTCTCGCTCTTCGGTGACGCTGGATGATGCGGTCCGTCTGCTCGGCGCGTGTGCCTGGCCGGCGGAGGCATTTTGGAGGCTTCTCGAGCTTCAGGAGGTCCGGCGCCAACTCCCGCTTCAGCGCCCGATCCTCGAGCTCGGATGCGGCGATGGCACCTTCACCGCGCTAGCCGGAATCCACGTGGATGTCGCGATCGAGGCACAGGCGAACGCCGTCGCTCGCGCGAGCGCGCGTCGCGAAACGTACGACCGCGTGATCCAGCTCGACATGCGTGATCTCCGAGCGGACGAGGTCGGTCGCTTTCAAACGATCTTCGCCAACAGCGTCCTCGAGCACGTCGATGGTGTCGAGGCGGTCCTTGCCACCCTGGGCGACCTGCTGCTGCCCGATGGACGGCTCATCGTCACGGTTCCCCTGCGAGCGATGAACGACCACCTCGCCGCGCGGTCGAGCGCGTATTCGCGAGCGAGGCAAGCGCAGCTTGAACACCGCAACCTCTGGACTCTCGAACAGTGGCGCGAGCGGCTGGAAACAGCCGGCTTCATAAAGGTCTCGAGCGCGACGTACCTCGACGGGACCGCCTGCCGGTACTGGGATCGCCTCGACCTGATCGGTGCGCTCGGTTACGGTCGCTACCGGGTTGCTCCCGTGGCTCATCGGGTCGTGAGCGCGCTGCTCCCCGCGCCTCGGAAGTCCGAGCTCAAACGCGAGATCGGTCGCCGGCTGTGCGCGCGGGCGCAGGCGCGGGATGTCTCCCGTGCGGGCGGCTGCGCGGCGGTACTGATCGCCACTGCGCCGGCGTGAACATCCTGCACCTGAGCTTCGGCGCGTTGCCGTCACCGTATGCCGACAGCGGCGGCGCGCTCCAGCGCCGGGTACGCGAATTGAGCTGCGAGCAGGCCGCGCGGGGCCACAACGTGCGCGTTCTCGTTGCCGAACGGTTCGATGCCGAGAAGCGGATCGGCGGGGTGGACGTCCGCTTCGTCCGCTCGCGGCTGGGGTCGCCCTGGCTGCATCTCGAGCACCAGATTCGGTCCCTGCTCGCTGCCGGACGTGGCCGGCGCCCTGATGTCATCCACGTCCACAACGAGCCCGAGGCGGCGCTGATCGGGCGCCGGCTGCGGATACCAACCGTGCTCCACTACGACAACTACTTCTTCCGCGGGCACGACCGCTTGTTCGCGGTCTACCGGCGGGCGCTGCAGGCTTTTGACGCTCTGCTCCCAGTGAGCGCGTACTGCGCTGAGGAATCGCTCAAGTGGTGGAAGCTCTCCCCGGAGCGGTCAATCGTGGTGCCGAACGGAGTCAACATCGAGCGGTTCTCGCCAGATCCTGCGGCCGCCGCCGAGGAGCGCCGTCATCTCGGTCTCCACGGCGCGGTGATCCTGCTCTACGTCGGCCGGGTCTGCGAACAGAAAGGCACTGACATCCTGCTGTCGGCATTCCGAGAGGTCCGCAGGCGTCACAGCGACGCCCACTTGCTGGTCGCGGGGCCGATCGAGCAGTTTGGCGCGGCGGGTGACGGGTTGGCCGCGGATCGGTGGCGCACGGACATGGATCGGGCCGGTGCCCGGTATCTCGGACTCGTTCCGGAGGACCGCCTCGTGGCCTTGATGAGCCTCGCCGACGTCTTCGTGATGCCGACGACGGAGCTCGAGATGCAAGGCATGGCGGCGCTTGAGGCGCAGGCCTGCGGTACGCCGGTCATCGCCAGCGACCACGGTGGACTTCCCGAAACCGTTCCCGATGGGTGTGGGCTCCGCTTCGCGCCGCGCGACATCGACGGATTGACGCGTGCGATCGAGCGGCTGCTCGCCGATCGCGCCGAACGGGATGCGCTCGGCCGGAAGGCGCGCGTTCACGCGCGCGGCCTCTCATGGGGTAGGGTCGCCGACCGCCTGGAGGAGGCGTACAGGTTCGCGGGACGGCCTCGATGACACAGCCGGCGGTCAGCGTCATCATGAGTGTTCGTAACGCCCAGGCGACACTGCCGTTTGCGCTCGCTTCCCTCACTGCCCAGACATTCGGGGCCTGGGAGCTGGTCGTGGCGGACGACGGCTCGACCGATGCCACGCCGGCGCTCCTCGACCACGCGGCCGTGTGCGATCCCCGCATCCGGGTCCTCGACGACCGTCGCCCACGCGGTCTGGTAACGCGACTGAACGAGCTCGTTGCGGCCGTCCGGGCTCCCCTCACCGCGCGGATGGACGGTGACGACGTCTCGTATCCCCTGCGGCTCGAGCGACAGGTCGACTTCCTCAACCGGCACCCGGAAGTCGACCTCCTCGGCACGACGATGGTGGTCTTCGACGATGTCGGGCGCTGTCTGCGTCTGCGGCGAGCGCCGACGGAGCACGCCGAGATCTGTCGCCGGCCAACCCGTGGATTCCCGCTGTTCCATCCGACCTGGCTTGGCCGGACGACGTGGTTCAGGGCGAGCCCGTATGCGACGGACGCTGCCCGGTGCGAGGACCAGGATCTGCTGTTCCGCACCTATCGAACCAGCCGGTTCGCGAATCTGCCTGAGCCGCTCTTCGGCTACCGCGAGGGGACGCTCGTGCTGCAGAACCTGGTCGAAGGTCGCCGCAACATGGCACGCCGCTTTGCGAGCGCACTCTGGGCGCAGGGCCGCCGCGGCGCCGCGGCGGCTGTCATCGCCGAACAAGCTCTCAAGGGCGCGGTCGACGTGGCCGCCATGGGAGCCGGCCTCGGGCGCAGGCTCCCCCGGCGCTCGATGCCGCCGTCGGCCGCCGCGATCCATGACTGGGGGCTAGTCTGGGACACGGTGACGGCCGTCGCGGGCACGACCTTCGCACCGCCAGTGGGCGGTTACGCCTCCCCGTCGCACAGCCGGCGATAGATCTGCTCGAGGTCGCTCGCGAGCCGGTCTGCGCCATAACGCTCAGCGACGTAGTCCCGACCTGCCCGCCCCAGCTCAAGCGGGCACCTCAGCGCCTCAATGACCGCGGCCGCGAAACCATCGACGTCCTCCGGCTCGACGAGGTAGCCGCTCTTGCCCTCACGGAGGGCGCTTGCCATGCCGCCGACCCGGGTGCCGACCACCGGAACCGACGCCGCTTGCGCCTCGATGAGGCTGACCGGCGTCCCCTCGTTGTCCGACGTCAGCACGATGACGTCGCTCGCAAAGCACACGTCGGGCATATCGCGCTGAAAGCCTGCCCATGTCAACCGCTCGCCGAGGCCCTGCGCTGCGAGCGAGGAGACGAGCTGGCGTCGAAGCTCCCCGTCACCGACGACGACGAATCGCATGTCCGGCTGCTCGACAGCGAGGCGCGAGGCGATCCGGAGGAACCGATCGACGCGCTTGATCGGCACGAGACGGGCGACGAGTGTCACGACCGGCGCGGTGTCGGCAATCTGCCACTCGGCGCGCTTGGTCCGGCGGCGGGCCATGCGGTCGGTATCCGGGACCGTAAACGCTCGCAGGTCGAGACCCAGTGGAACGACCGCGATCTTCGCGGCGGGTGCTACTCCGAGGCGAACGAGGTCGGCCTTGACTTCAGGCGAGACGGCGATCAGTAGATCGGTGCGGCTGGCAAGCATCCGCTCCACGGTCAGGAAGACCCGGGCTCTACGCGCCGAGAAGTATCCCTCAAGAGAGTGCCCGTGGAACGTGTGCACGAGCACCGGCCGTCGCGAGCGCCGCATCAGCAGGACCGAGGCGCGCCCGAGCGTTCCTGCCTTGGCCGCCTCTGTGTGGACGACGTCAGGGTTCAGAAGCTTCAGCGCGCGGTACAGCGAGACCAGCGCCAACAGGTCGCGCCATCCGACATCCCGCCGCATCCAGTTGAGCCGCACCGGGACCACGCCGAGCTCCTCGGCCAGGTAATCCAGGCTCCCCTCGTCGGGTCCCTCGGCGCCCCGAATGAGCGTCGTTTCGATCCCGCGCCGCGGCATCAACTTGTTGAGCAGGAGCGCCTGGACGGCCGGACCTCCGATGTTGAGACGGCCGATGATCCGGACGACGCGCAGCTCAGGGTGCCCCGCTCCTCCTGGGCTCGCGGATCGCCTGGGCACTGTGGTCGGCATCAGACACTACTATCGCGCTCGTGCCTCCGAAGTCGTCCAGCGAGCCCGGGGAGGAGCACGTCGCTCGCCGGCCGCTCGCCAACCGGAGGGTTGCCGGAGCAGTGCTCGGAGCAGTCGCGCTCGTCGTTCTCTTGACGTACGGCTTCTCACGCCTGGCCAGCGGGGGCTCGGCCGCGGGGGCGAGTGCGACCGTGACGCTTCGGATCACCTCAGGCTCAGTTGACCCGATGCTCGTTGCTGCCCCGCTCGATCCGGCTGCGTTGACGCTCGACGCCGACACCGCTCGTTCGTTTTCGACCGCGATCAAGGCGGCGGCGTTGCTGCGGCCCGCACCGCCGACCGCGGCGCTCCTGATCCAGCGGGGTCATGAATTGATGCGACAGGTGACCGTGAGCACGACACCGGCGCAAGGGACGATCTCGATCACCGCTCATGACCCTAGGGCGGCGCAGGCAGCTCTCATCGCTGACGCGTTCGCCCGCGCCGTGTTGGCGGTCCGCCGCGCCCAGTCGGTTTCGAGCGTCGACGCGCGGCTCGCCTCGCTCGCCCGCCGGGTGCGGAGCGCGCCGCCCGGTGTGCGGGCGCGGCTGAACCAGGCGATCGCCGGGTTGCGCGCTGCCCTTCGGAGCGGGGGCCAGCAGACCGAGGTTCGGCTATCCGCAAGCTCGAGTTCGTCAGCGGTCCTCAACGCGTGGATCGCGCTCGCGCTCGCACTCCTGCTCTGCGGCGTGCTGTTCGTCGCCGTACCACGCGTCGGGCGTCTCCGGGCTCCCGCCGCGGAACGACCGCCGGTCGGCGGTCCAGAGCAGGGCGCGTACCACGGCATCGACGAAATCTTCTCGCCTCGTTCGTAGGCGGCCGCGCCGCAGGAGCTCTTCGTACAGCGCCTCGTGCGCGTCGACCATCGCCGCGACCGAGTACCGGCGGCGGGCCGCAGCGCTGACCGCGGCTGCCTGCCGCGTCAGCCCGGCGTAGTTCGCGCACACATGCTCCAGCGCATCCGCCAGGGCCTGGCTGTCCCGTGGCGCGACGACGGCGCCGTACCCGGCCACCTGCTCGCGAACGGCACCCACGTCAGTGCCGACAACCGGCCGGCCGACCAGGAGGGCCTCGCTGATCACCTGTGGCAGCGCCTCGGCGGTACTCGGTAGGACGAGGACGTGCGAGGCCGCATACAGGGGCGCGAGGCCCTCTGGTGTCCGGGGGCCGAGGAATCGCACCCGCTCGAGTCCGAGGCGCTCCACTTGGGCCTCAAGCGCGGTCCGTTCGTCGTCGACGTGGAATGCCAGCTGGAGCTCGACCGTCAGCCGGCGCGACAGCCGGGACAGGGCGTCGAGGAGGAAATGCACGCCCTTGAAGGAGGCAAGCTGACCCACAAACAGAATCCGCCACGGGTTGCCGGGCGGCGGCGGGCTCGGCGGCGGTGAATAGGGAAACAGGCTGTCCTCGATGCCATTCGCGATGACGTGCGGCGGACCGGCGCGACGCGGGAGTCGTTGGGCTTGCCAGACAGCCTCGATTTCGGAGAGCGCGATCGAGGCGTCGGCCCGCGCGAGGACGTATCGCTGCGCGGCCCTCCGGACCACGCTCGTCTCCTCACCGAACCAATGGCTCGTGAAGACGAGCGGGCCGCGCCGGCGCCGGGCGGCGGCGTACATCGTTCCGCGCGCGAGGTGGTGCGCGTGGACGACGTCGAACGCGTCGAGTCGGCCCGGTGCTCTGTCCTGAGCGTACGTCACCACGGCGTGGCCGCGGCGGCGCAGACCCTCCGCGAGCGTCGTTTCTGGAGTGGCCCGAACCGCCTCGCGGTAGCTCGCGGGCTTGCCGAAGATGCCGCCGAGAATGCAGATCCGCATCGGGGTCAGGCCAGCTGCGCGAGCCCGCGCAAGCGCGTGTGCAGTGGGGGGGCGAGCGACGCGTCGGTGGCGATGTAGGCAACAAGGTAGGCGATGGCCAGGCCGGTGGCTCCGTGGGGGTCGATCAGCCAGACCGCGGTCGCCAGCAGAGCAATCGCGAGCACGACATCGCTCAGAAGCCACGCGCGCATCGCACCAAGACTCACGCTGGCGCTCGACAGAACGCTGTTGACGGCGCATGGGATCGCGGCGGCCGCGAGGATCACCAGCGGCAGTGTGTCGCGAGCGTAAAAGGCGCCACTGAGCCGCAGCACGAATGGTGCTGCAGCGGCAATCACAGCTGCTGGCACCGTGGCGATCACGACCGTCAGCCAGAACGTCGTCCGAAACAACGACAGCACCTGGCTGTGGCGGTCCTGGACCCGGAGACGGCTCATCAACGGAAGCAGGGCGGGCACGATTGCGGCCGGCACGAAGACAATCGCGAGATGCCATCGGTAGGCAACGGCGAATGCGGCCAGTCGTTGGTAGCCGTGGTTGGAGGTTGCCAAGAGCACCTGTCCGGCAATCCCAGCGATTGTGACCGAGAGGAAGGCGACGAACGCGGGGACGCCGAGTCCGAAGAGGCGACCAGCCTCCGCGCGGTGAAAGGCGAGTGAGATCCCGATGGCCTCGCGGCGGGCAGTGCGGTGGAGCGCAATGGCAGTTGGAACCGCCACCGCGAACTGGCCCACCGCGGTACCGAGCAGCGCCCCCCGGATGCCGTCGGTCTCGGCGCCGACGATCAAGCCGAGGGCCGTCGCAAGCGCCAGCGCCGCCTGCGCGATTGCCGTGATCCGAAACGCCTCGAGGCCGGTCAGGGCGCTCTGCAGCAGTGCGTTGACGGCGGTGATCCCGACGGCGGCTGCGGACGCGGGGACGAATGCCTGCAGCGACGAGTCACGAAGCACGACCGTGCAGAAGGTTTGCCCCGCAGCGAGATAGGCGACCGTGACGATCACTGATGCGACCACCGTCAGGAGGACTGCGACACCGATATACCGACCGGCCTGCGCGGCATCCCGCAGCCGCGTTTCCGCGACCTGACGGGTGACCCCGAGGACGAGACCGGAACCCGACAGCCCCGCCAGGAGGGTCACGGCGGTCTGAAGCAGGGTCAGTCGGCCAAGATCACGCGGCAACAGGACCCGGGCGACGATGATCGTGGCTCCGACGCTGGCGATGCGGCTGAGCGCCGCTCCGAGCAGGAGCCAGGCGGACGCTCTGAGCATGAGTGAACCGAACGTCCCGTGGCGTGCCCGCTCGAGAACCAAGCGTGCCGGTGGCAAAAGGCGAGGCACGGCGCGCCAGTGTAATCAGGCCCGGGGCGTGGCTCGACCGCGCCACGCCCGCAGCCGACCTAATATCCGCGCGGTGCTGCAGCGGCTCCGGCACCGGCCCTCTCTGCCTCGAGCCCGCGCTGAGCGCGCGGCTCTCGGCACGGCGTTGACCGCAGTCGCGGGCCTGGCGCTCTATGCGGTCGCTCCCGAACGGCACCGGTTCCCAGCGGCAATCGTGACGATCACGGCGTTCGGGCTCGTTCCCGTGCTCCTCCCGGCGACGCGGCTGCACACCGAGCGTCCCGCGTGCCCGCACAACTGGGTCACGCTCCTGTTCTTCTTCCAGCTGGTCGTCGATCCGCTGCTGCTCGCCTTCTCTGGTCCCTACATCAACACGCTTCCGGGCCTGCCACCCGATGGCGCGACGAACGTCGCGATGGGGTTCGCCGTCGTGGCCTACGTGGCATTTGGTGCCGGGAGCGAGCTCGCGGCGCGCCGCCGCCCCGACGCGCCGGTTCCGGGACGCACCGAGCCGTGGACGGACCGACCCTGGCGCGTCGCCGCGCTGTGCCTCGTGGCCGGGGTCGCCGGCCTGTTTCTGGCATTCCGGACGCCGCACCACCTCTTGGAGTACTTCCGTAACGCCTCCGGCCATGTCGGGGTAGCGACTCAGGCCGGCCAGAGCGGCGCGACGAAGTCGGCCTCGGTGGCGCTGCGGGCGTTCCTCGGCTTCGCCGTTATCGTCCCGTTCTGTGCTTGGCTCGACCGGCCCCGCCGGTCAGGCTGGCGGCTCGTGCTCGTCACCGCTTTGGTGATCGTGCTTGTGATTCCACTGAACGCGACGTTTTCGTACAACCGCGCCGCGTTCGTCGCACCCGTTCTGGCGATCGTCGGCGCGATCGGCGCCCGAACGGCGCGGATCCGCCTCTTGCCGCTGCTCGCCGTTGGGCTCATCGCGCTTGTCGCTCTGACCGGGTACCGGGCGTACCGGAACAGCGGCGATTCCCTCAGCCAGCTCGTCACGAGCTCAAAGGCACAGACCCATCTCATCCACCACGTGAGCCTCAGCCACGAAATCCAGATCTACACGAACGCGCCGCAGTACCTTGGATACCTGCTCGACCGGACCGCCTTCGGTGCCTCACCACACTACGGCCGGACACTCGTGGCTTCGGTCATGTTTCCGGTCCCGGCGCTCGGCGCGCCGTTCCGGAACGACAGCGGCGTGACCATCTTCAACCATCTCATCTACGGGCCGACGAGTTCGGACGCCGATCAGGTCATCCCGTTTCAAGGCGAACTCCTGCTCGATTTCTCCTACATCGGCATCGTTGTCGGCTTTTTCGTGTTTGGGGTTTCCGTGGACGCTGTCGATCGCCGGTTTCTGAGGTCCGGAAGCAGCCTTGAGGCGTTCGCCTGGATGTACGCGGGAATCTGGCTGGGATTTCTCGTCGTCGGCTCGATCGAGGTCGTGTCGCAGGTGGCTCTGTATTTCTTCTGGCCGCTCGTCCTGATCTGGGCTGCGCACCGCTGGCGGGCGCGCAGCGAGCGGCTCGCGACGGGAGCTACCGCGTCATGAGCTACAGCGACTACATCCTCGAAACGGGGACCGCGCTTGCCGCATGGGAGGACGCGTTTGGACGCTATCTCCACGAATCGCGGTTCGGCGGAATGGATCCGGTTCTCGACATCGGCCCCGGTCGGGGCTGGTTCCTTCGGCAGGCGCCCGACCGGATCCACGGTCTCGATCTCGAAGCAGATCTCGTCGCCCACCACGTCGCGAATGGCCTCGCCGCGACGCAGGGGAGCATCACCGACATCCCGTTCGGGGAGAACACGTTCGCGGCCGTGTTCTGCTGCTGGTTGTTCGAGCACCTCCACGAACCGGATCTCGCGCTGCGGGAGATCCACCGGATCCTCCGGCCCGACGGCTACGCCTGCGTGATCGTCCCCTCAGCGCGGACCGTCACCACGACGTTCTACGACGACTGGACCCACGTCCGTCCCTACACGACCACGTCGTTGACCCAGCTCGCGCGGGGGGCGGGCTTTCGACGGTACGAGATCGGGCCGCTGTTCTGGACGAAGGGGGCGGCCGACTCGCCCGCCGTGTCGGCCCAGGACATATCGTGCGGGCGCTTCGGTTCCTCGACACGACCGGGCGGCGTCTCGGGTTGATGAACCGAAACAATCTTGTGCTCGAGGCGTGGAAGTCATCATGACCCTCGACGCGATCACGCCCCGGCCGCTGTGAGCACGCCGATGTGGATTCGTCTCGCTGTCGGGCTCGGCGTCGCCGCCGCATTCGCCTACGTCACGACCCCGGTGGCGATTCGGGCCGCCCGCCGGTTTGCGTTCTTTGACCTACCCGCGGGCTACAAGGGCCACGCCCAGCCGACGCCTTATCTGGGCGGCACGGCGGTCATGCTGGCGTTCGCAATCGCGATACTCGTGGGTGCCGGCAATCCGCATCGGACCCTGCCACTCCTCGGCGGTGTGGCCGTCCTTGCCGTCGTCGGCACGATCGACGATCGTCGGAACCTATCGCCCGGCCTGCGCGTTCTCGCCGAGCTTGCCGTCGGGGTGCTCGTCTCGATGGCTGGGCTCGGCTGGAAGCTCCGCGGTGGCCCCGTCGTCGACGCGGCTGTCACGGCCCTGTGGGTCGTTGCGGTTGTCAACGCGTTCAACCTGTTCGACAACATGGACGGGGCGGCGAGCACGATGGCGCTCGTGGCCTCCGGGGGGGCGTGCGTGCTGGCGATCGTCACCGGCGACACGTGGGTCGCCGTGGGGAGCGCCGCGCTGTGTGGGGCCTGCCTCGGCTTTCTCCCGCACAATCTCGCCTCGCCGGCGAAGATCTTCCTCGGAGACGGGGGCAGCATGCCGCTTGGCTTCATCGTGGCGGCGCTCGTCGCTGGTGCCGCGCACAGCGCCGAGCCGTCGTCGCTGGCGTTGCTCGTTGGCTTCCTCCTCGTCGGTATCCCCGTTTTGGACACGTGCCTCGTCATCTTCTCGCGGACCCGGCGCGGCGTACCGGTGCTGACCGGCGGACGTGACCACCTCACGCACCGCGCCCGGCAGCGGATGCGGACCGCCAGTCGGGTCGCCATCGTGCTCGGCTCGGCCCAGGCCTTGCTGAGCGCGATCGTCATCGTCGGCAGCCGCGCCGGGTCCGCCGTTCTCGTCTACATCGTGCTGGCATTCATCGTCTGCGCGGCAGCCACGATCGTCGCTCTCGATGATGCGATGGACCCACCGGCAACGTCGAAGGAGACGGTGCGCGTGACGACGGCCTCCGCCGACTCCAGGCTGACGGCAGGGCCGTCGAATCGTCTCGGTCTCGCCGCGCTCGCGGTGCTCGGCCTCGGCGCCGGCATCAGCCCGCTGTTCTCCGCGTACTACGACCCGGGCGTCTGGGTACCGATCGGTCTCGCTCTGGTCATCGGCGCGGCCGCGGCGAGCCTCGCGCAGCCGCTGCGGCTGTCGCGGCCCATGGTTCTTACACTCTGCCGGCCTATCCGGGCTCGGGCTGTGGTCGCTCGTGTCCTCGAGCTGGGGGCACGCCGTCGAGCAAGCCATCCTGTATGCCAACCATTGGCTGAGCTACGCGGCGCTACTGCTCTTGCTCTTTGTGCTGCTCGGTCGGCGAGCCCACGCCACCGTGCTCCTCGGAGCCGTCGGCGTTGGTATCGCGGTCGTCGCCGTCAGCGTCCTGGTCCGACTGCTGGGCACAGATCCGGCGACGATGTTCATCTCAGGCCGGCTCAACTCGCCGCTCGGCTACATCAACGGGGAGGGGTGCGCCTTCGCGATCGGATGTTGGTTTGGGCTCGCACTCGCCGAGCGTCGGGAACCGCTGTTGGCGGGGGCGGGCGCGGGGATGACCGTCGTCTTCGTGGGCCTCACGCTGCTCTCCCAGTCACGCGGCGCGGCGATCGCGACCTTTGCAGCGCTGGTCGTCTCACTCGTGGCCGTGCCCGGGGTCCGCCGCCGCCTCCTCGCGCTCGCCGCCATCGCGGCTGGTTTTGCCGCCAGCGCGCCGGACCTCGCGGATATCTACAGCAGCACCTCGGCCAGCGGGCCATCCGCGTCTGTCGTCCACTCGGCCGCCGGAGCCCTCATCCTCGCCGCGGTCGGTGTCGCCGTGGTGTGGGGTGCTGTGGTGGGCGGTGCGGGTGCCCTCTCGCGCCGCGGCACCGACGTCGCCGGAACGCTCCGTCGCGCCGGCACGGTGGCGGCGGTGCTCGTCGTCCTGCTCCCGTTCGGCGTCCTCCTCGCTCGGGCGCCGCAGATTGGGCACACGCTGAGAACGCAGTGGAACTCGTTCGTGCACATCGCCGAGACGCCGAGCGCTTCAACTCCCGCCGCCACCAGCTCGCGACTGTTCTCCGGCGGGGGCAATCGCTATGACTACTGGCGCGTGGCCTGGGACGTGTTCAAGGACCATCCGCTCGCCGGTGTCGGTGCCGGGGGATATTCCGAGCCGTACTTCCTCCAGAGACACACGACGGAGGCGATCCAGAACCCACACTCGATCGAGTTGCAGGTGCTCGCGGAACTGGGCCTCGTCGGCGCCGGTTTCGTGGCGCTGTTCATCGCCGGGATCACCATCGGCATCGCGCGGCTACGGCAGGCGGCGAGGGCGTCTGCGAGCGCGCGCACGGCGATGGTTGCGTCCACCGGCGCCGTCGTCGTCTGGCTGGTCGATACGAGCGGGGACTGGATGCACCTGCTTCCCGGAGTCACCGCGATCGCGCTGGCTGCGGTCGCGGTGCTGTGCACGACGGCCGGCGCCGTCGGACTCGAGCCGAGGCCGGCCGATGTCCCGACCCGCCAGCGCCGCAGACAGGTGCTGCTTGGCGCGTCCGTCACGGCGTTCGTCCTGGCGGTCGCGGGAGCCAGCCTGCTGCGCACCGGACTCGCTCGCCACTATCTCGATAACGCCCGGGCGGAGCTCCGCCGTCAGCCCGCTGCGGCGATCGCTGACGCCAATCGTTCGCTGCGAATCGATTCGGCCAATCTCGACGCTTACTACGTCAAAGCGGCGGGTCTCGCCCGGTTCGATCGCGCGCCCGCGGCTCGCGCCGTACTGATGGCGGCTGTGCGCGAGGAGCCCGGCAACTTCGTGACGTGGACGCTGCTCGGAGATCTCGCCGTCCGAGCGGGCGATCTCGCGACGGCGAAAGCCGCCTATCAACGCGCACACGCGCTCGACCCAAGGGATCCGGCCGTCGCTGCGCTGGCGGCAGATCCGCGTACCGCTCTCAGCAGGAGCTGACGCCCGGATTGGATACTCTGACCGCAATGAGGCGGAAGCTGGGAGCCGCGACTGCTGTCGTCATGCTGGCCGCCGCGTCGAGCGCGAGCGCCGGCAGTGGGCTGGAGCCCGGGGTCCACATCGATCCCGGTTCTCCGGCCGGCAAGCAGTACCAGATTCCGGTCGGGGCGGCGCGGAGCGAGGCGAGTGGCTCGAGCTCAAGTGGCAGCACGTCCGGGAACGCGCCCGCTTTTGGCGAGGGCGTGCACCCGTCGTCAGCGTCGGCGGGGGCGGCCGGCGGTTCGTCGGCGAACGCGGCACCGGGTCCGAACCCGACCCCTGCACCCAAGCCCGCACACCGCCCTCGGGTCAAGCGTCAGGCCGCCCGCCGCTCTCCTTCCGGTACCGCGACCGCCGGACAGCCGGCCTCGTCGCTGACCAGAGGCGGCGGGGGGTCGGCGACGGACGTATCCGGTGCCGGCGACAGCGCTTGGCTCGCCCTCGCGGGAGGCGGCGCGCTCGTGTTGCTGGTCGGAGGGGGCGGCGGCTTGGCCTTGCGGCGGCGCACGACAGCTCGATGAGCGGGTCGGTCCGGAGCCGGATCTGCGGGGGGTTGGTCGTCCTCATCGTGCTGCTGTGTGCGGGCCCCGTCGGCTCCGCGAACGCGTTCACGAAGGCGATCTGGGGTGACGTCGTCCGCAACGGCGTCAACCAATTTCCGCTCTACCACAAGCTCGGCGTCGGGATTTATGAGACCGCCGTCAACTGGGCCTCCGTCGCGCCGGTTCGGCCCAAACACGCACGGGATCCATCGGACCCCGCGTACGTGTGGCCCGCGACCGTTGACGAGGCGATCGGGCAGGCCCGTCGGTTTCACATTCGAGTGCTCATTCAGCTGACTGGAGCGCCGGCCTGGGCGAACGGCGGGCATGCGGAGTGGGACTGGGCGCCACGCCGCGCGCGTGACTTCGCCGACTTCGCATTCGCGGCGGCACGTCGCTGGCCGAGCGTTCATCTCTGGATGCTGTGGGGCGAGCCGATTCGGACGTTTCAGCCGATCGTGCCCGCGCGGCACGGCGCCCGCCTCAACCGCGCCCAGAGGGTGGCGCCCCATCACTACGCCGTGCTCGTCGATACAACGTACGGCGCGCTCAAGGCAGCCAGCCGCAGGAACGTCGTCATCGCCGGCGACAGCTATTCGACGTCGTTGCTCGACCCGTACCAGTGGATCTCGAACCTTCGCTTGCCAAACGGCCGGGCTCCCAGGATGGACATGTACGGTCACAACCCGTTCACTGGACGGGACCCCAACTTCTCAGACCGCCCGTCACCGGGCCACGCCGTCGATTTCTCTGACCTCCCGAGGCTCGCCCGGTGGGTCGATCATTTCCTCCGCCGCGGGATGCCACTGTTCTTGTCCGAGTTCACGGTCTCGACCCATCCGGACCATGAGATGTCGATCTGGGTCGATCCTCCGGTCGCCGGCCGCTGGGTTCGCGATGCCTTGCGCCTGGCCCGACACTGGAAGCGGATCTACGCCCTCGGCTGGATCCACGTCTACGATGATCCGCCGACGAGCAACGGCGGGTTGTTCACGGTGACCGGTAAGCCAAAGCCGTCGTACTGGGCCTTCCTGCGCGGATGAGCGGCGGCCCGTGCCGCTGTTTGCGGTGCGTCGCGCGTTCCGCCCGACCTCATCACGACCGGGACGCCGGCTCGATGCCAGGCAGATCTGTTTCTTTAGGTACGGAAGCGTCGATGTACGTCCGGAACATGAGCCGATCCGCTGGCGCGGCGTGAGGCAGGGCGGCCACGAAATCCTCCGTGTACAACCGCGCCAGGTCGGCCGTCGCGAAGTACGACATCCACGTGTCGTACCGTTGCCATTCGGGGCGATCCAGCGCACTGAGCGCGCGGATGGCGCGGCTGCCGAACGTGTGTGGATCAACGCCCGGGCCACGCCTCCGCGCCGCGCTGGCGAGCAGGCGAGGCAAGGGGGGCGGAAACCGCCGAAGCCTGTTGCTGTGGACCTGCGCGAGGTAGCGGCGGTAGCCGGCAAAGCTCTCATCTCCGCCGTCGCCGTTGAGCGCCACCGTCACGTGCCGGCGGGTTAGCTCTGCAAGGTAGAAGCTCGGCAGCGCCGATGAGTCGGCGAACGGCTCACCGAAGTGCCAGACGAGCCGAGGCAAGACGCGGATCGCGTCCGGCGCAACTTCGAACTCGTGATGTCCGTGTCATAGCGCTCCGCGACCTGCCGCGCGTAGGGAGTCTCGTCGAAGCCGGGCACGTCGAAACCGATCGAAAACGTCTTCACACGCCCCGGGCTCTGCCACGCCGTCACCGCGACCACTGCGCTCGAGTCAACGACAGCGGGCAGGAACGCTCCGAGCGGCACATCGGACCGGAGACGCAGCCTCGTCGCCTCGAGGAGTTCCGAGCGGACGATGTCGGCAGCTTCCGTCATCGTCACGTCGTCGTGCTGGCCGTAGCTGAGGGCCCAGTAGGGCCGGATCGTCGACCGTCCGTCCTCCCAGAGCAGGACATGCCCCGGCGGCAGCTTGCTCATTCCGGCGTGTGCCGAGCGCGGATGCGGGACGTACTGGAAGCGCAGGTAGCTGTCGATCGCGATCGGGTCGAGTTCCCGCATAAGCTCCGGGTCCATCAGGATCGCGCGCGGCTCCGATCCGAACCAGAGCGTCGACGGTGTCGCCCGGTCGAACAGCGGCTTCTTATCGACCGGGTCGCGCGCCAGCATGAGGCGCCAGTGTCGGCCATCCCACAGCGAGAACGCGAACATCCCACGCAGCCCTCGACGCAGCGCGGTCCGAGCTCTTCGTACAGGTGGACGATCGTCTCGGTGTCGCTCCTAGCACGGAATCGGTGCCCCCGTGCAGCCAGTTCCTCGCGCAGCTCGATGTAGTTGTAAATCTCCCCCGTTGAGCACGATCACGATCGTGCGATCCTCGGTTTAGATCGGCTGGTCACCGTGCGCGAGATCGATCACGGCAAGGCGCTGAACCCCAAGTCCCACGCCGCCGTCCAGATGCACTCCGCGCGAGTCCGGTCCAAGGGTGCGCGATGCTCTCGCACATGCGCTGCAGCAGCGCCGCGTCAACCGCTCGCCGGGTGTCGATCTTGCCCGCAATGCCGCACTTCGCGTCGAATCTACCGGCCTGGAAAATCCCCTCGACGCGAGCACTCCAAGCATCGGACGGTGCACTAGCAACTAGCGCATGACGTAGCATCGCTGACGCATGTCGGATGAAATGGACGGAGCGGAGGCACGTCATGCCTGACCACGCCCGCTTCGCGTTCGGCGCCAACTGGTGTCCCGCGCCGTTGATTCGTTGAAGAAGTCGGGAGAGTGACTCCAGGGGATACCTGAACTCAAGACGCAGGACGCTGCTAGCAGTCGCATCCTCCGCTGACGCCCGCCGTTATTCTTCCCCAATGCGCCCGCACCACGATGCCGGCCGACTGATGCTCCTCATCGCCGTCGCTGGCGTCGTTGCTCTTACGGCATCCGCTTCGGCCGCCGCAAATCCCCTTTCGATCACGACTGATCAGGGCCTGATTCCTGGTTTCTCGACCGGCGCCCAGGATTACGCGGTCCGCTGCGACGGCTCGCCGCTCGTCGTGTCGGTGACCGATCCATCGGGTGATGGAGTGAGCGTCGACCATTCGTCGATGCACACGTCCGATTTCACGACGAGCGTCCCGCTCGCCACCGGACAGTCATTCTCCATCTCGGTGCGCAGCAACGGGTCGACGACCCGTTATCACGTCAGATGCCTGCCGCCGGGATTTCCCCCCTTCAGCTACACGAGGGATCAAACGCCCTCCCCCGTCCTCTACTCGGTCGCCTTTCAGTCGCCCACCGCGAACGGCAACCAGCCGTACCGTTACATCGCCGTGTTCAACCAGGATGGCGTACCCGGCTGGTGGTCCCTGACACCTGCCGGCGCGATCAACGCCGCGCTCCTCGCGGACGGAACCTTGGCGTACTTCGACGTTGCCTCGAATGCGTACACAATCAGCTCATTGGATGGTTCTCTCATACGGAACGTCACGAACGTCCACGGCACACCCGATTTTCACGAGCTCCAACTCTTGGGGAATGGGGACTATCTCATTGGCGCCTACGTTCCGCGGGCCGGAGTCGATCTCTCGCCTTACGGCGGCCCGCAGGACGCGACGGTTCTCGACGCGGAAGTTGAGGAGGTCAGCCCGTCCGGGCAGCTGATCTGGTCATGGAACACCAAAGATCACGTCTCGCTCTCTGAAGTTCCGCAGCGTTGGTGGAGCACCATCCTGAAGAACGGTTCCCCTTACGACATCGTCCACATGAACTCCATCGATGCCGTCGGCAATGAGATTGTCGTGTCATTCCGGCAACTGGACGCAGTCCTTGGCATCGCTCGCTCCACCGGAGACGTCGACTGGAAGCTTGGGGGGGGAACGACGCCGCAGAGCCTCACCGTCGAGGCGGACCCAAAGCCCTATCCTCTCGGAGGCCAGCATGACGCGCGGCTTTCCGCGGATGGCGTCCTGACGGTGTATGACGACCGCACGCTCCTGAGCGAGGCGCCGCGGGCTCTCGAGTACCAAATTGACGAAACCGCGCGCACCGCAACGTTCGTCGGGGCGTTTGGTGAGCCCGACGCCCCGCTTTCTGGCTACGTCGGCTCGGCGCGCATTCTCTCGAGCGGAAACTGGCTCGTCGACTGGGGGAGCACCCCCTTCCTCGGCGAGTACTCACCAACTGGCGCGCGTCAGTTTGAACTCAACCTCGGCGCAGAATTCAGTTATCGCGCGGTCCCGCTCCCCCCGGAGGTCACATCGGACAAGCTCGAGCAGGCGATGGATGCTCAGTACCCGCGCGCCGACAGCAATCTTCCCCCAGTCGCCGCATTTGCCCCCTCTCCGGGCACCGCCGGCAGAACCATCCAATTCGACGGCCTCAGCAGCTACGATCCCGATGGCGTGGTGACCGGCTATCACTGGGATTTCGGCGATGGCACCTCCGGCGCAGGCGCCACGCTCACCCACCGCTACGCATCCCCAGGTGACTACTCGGTCACGCTCACGGTCACAGACGATGCCGGCGCAACCGCTTCGGTCACGCGTAGCGTCGCTGTAGGCGCAGCTGCGTCCCTGCCGCCCGTTGCCGCATTGACGGTTTCACCTCGGATCGCGCCAGCTGGAACGCAGATCACCTTTGACGCGGCGTCGAGTTCCGCGCCAGATGGTTCCATTGCCACGACGTCCTGGCGCTTCGGGGACGGGGCGACGGCTTCGGGCACACGTGTGCAACATGCGTTTGCCAAGCCTGGTACATACGGTGTGGCGGTCACCGTTACCGGTGGCACCGGGCTTTCCGACACAGTCGAAGACTCAGTGCGAGTCCTCGACGTGCCGCCACACATCCGTGTGCTCAAAGCACCGCGCATCCTCACGGCCGCCCGACGCGGTTGCTTTCGCGCCAGTGCGAGCAGCCGCACCGGCAGGATTACGGCAGTCGAGTGGCGGTTCGGTGACGGCAAATCGGTCCGCCACTTGACGACCTGCCATCGCTTTGGCCGGGTCCGCCGTTACCGGGTCGTCTTCACGGCGTGGGACAGTTATGGCGAGCGAGCACAAGCGACTCGGTCGGTCACGGTGCGGCGTCGCTCGCGACGCGTGGCGCGCCGCGGCTAACCCCATCTGTTTTATTAGCTCGAGCGTTCACGAATTGGTGCGGCGGGGCCCGAAGTTCCGTTAGAGCAACGCGTCCTACTTGCTTGTGACAACTACGGCGCCCACAAGATTCCCGCGATCGTGCGCTGGCTGGAAGTGCATCCCCGCTTCGACATGCACTACATCCCGACCTACTCCAGCTGGATCAACCAGTGGGTTGGCGGCTATCCGCTCGACGTCGCGGAACCACGGGAGGCCTTTGCGGGCGGGGCGTAGGTGTTACCGGGCGCGGAGAAGCTCCCGGTAGACCCGATCGACGTCGTCGATGAGGCGCTCGATGCCGAATCGTCCCGTGGCATGCGCCTGGGCTGCCGCCCCCATCCGGCGGCGGAGGTCCGGATCGGTCAGCAAGCGCTGGAGGCCGGCGATGGGCGGGCCAGCCAGCGTTCGATCCGTCGGTAGGCTTCGGCCGTCCGCGGAGAAAAGTGCCGGTCAAGGAGTGGCCGTGATAGGTATGCACTCGGACCGGGCGTTGCCCACGCGTACCGGTGGTCGCGAGCACTGAAGCCACGCGACCAATCGTTCCCGCCTTGGCTGCGTGCGTGTGGAGGATCTGGGGCCGGTGGTGGCGGAGGATCCGGACCATCGCGTTCAGCGCAGTGACGTCATGCCACCCTGGATCGCGGCGGACTGAGGCCACGCGCAGCGGGACGACCCCAAGCTCAAGCGCCAGCGCATCCATGCTCCCTTCCGATGGCGCCTCCACGCCGCGGACGAGAGTCGTGTCGTAGAGGGGAACCGCCTGGGCCCCCCACCCACTGCCATGCGCGTCAGCGGTCAAGCGACTGTGCGGACTCCTCGAGGCTGTAGAGCCCGATCTCCGCCGCCTCCTGGATGATCGGGCACGGCGTCTCCTCACGCTCGTCCCACTCCGCCGCCGCCCGGCGCACCGTCTGCTCGGCAAAGCCGTGGACCCAATCGCGGGGGTGTCCGTCTGGTCCTGGCTGAGCTTGAGCGGAACGGTGGTTCGTTGCGGTCCCCTCGCTGTCGTCCGCCAGCCGCGGCGGGCGACCGGCGCATCGGCTCGCCCTGGCCTCGCCCCCTTCGCCCCCGCTGGTCAGGCGAAGGTCCCAATGACGCGCGCGGCCGCGGTGAGTCGAGACCTTCACCCAAGCACCTCGGGTCAATGCGGCAACGTCGCGGCGCCGAACTGATCGTTGGGACTTTCCCCGACGGTTTCCCCGTGCCACGCCACGCGGACCGACGCGGTGTCCCGGCGCCACTAGGAGGTTGGTGTAGATCGACCTTCTGCGGGTGGGGTGCGCCGTGAGGCCCCACCGTGAGCGGTGGGGATGACCGGCCTGCGGTGACGGCGGCCGGGTGATGCTGCGTGTTGGTGGGCGGGGAGACGCGTCGTGTCGAGTACAAGACAGCGATGAGGGAGCGCTGAGGGAGCGTGGGCTCCCGCTGAGGGGTGTCAGGCGGTATTGACCGCACACCCGGACGTGTGGTGGGTGACACCGAGCGTCGCGAGCCTGGCGAGGTTCACCGCGGCAGCCAGCAACGAGAAGTCGGCATCGACTTTGGTGTGCCCGCGGACCCGGGCGCGGCGGCCGCCGTGGCGGCGTCGCATCAGATGACTGATCTTGCGCTCGACCTTCGGGCGCGTCGCTGTGTAGTCGGCCTTCCACGCCGGGTCGGTCTGCCGCGCGCGAGCACGCTGAAGCTGCTGCTCGTAGAGGCCGACGTGGATCGACCGTCCACCGGGCGAGGTCGTGCACCGGTCCGCGATCGGGCATGAGCGGCACGCGTTGCCGAAGTGGGCGATGTGCCCGTTCTTGATCGGTCGCAACCCGGCGGTCTGTCCCGCGGGGCAGGTGACGCTGCCTGCCCTCAGGTCGATCCCGAACGCGTCCTTCGCGTAGCGGCCGCCAGGCGCGTTCGGCGCCTGGACCTTGCACATGATCTCCACGTCGGCTTGCTCAAGCGTGTCCAGGACAATCCCGGCGCCGTAGGCGGAATCACCGTAGACGGCCAGCGGCTCCGCGGGACCGACCGGCGACTCGTCCTCGGGCGGATCGCTCGCGTCCGGCTCAGCGAGCTCTGAGGCGAGCAGCGCCTCGACCGCCTGCCCATCGCCGACGTTCCCCGCGGTGACCGTCGTCGCGGTGATCAACTCCGAGCCCGGATCGACCGCGACGTGCCCCTTATAGCCATCAAACCCGCGGGCGCTGGTCTTGTGGCCGTGCCGGGCGTCCGGGTCGACGGTCGAGATGATCCGGTCCTTCGCGACCCGCCGCGCGATCCGGAACACGCCATCCTCCCCCTCGTCGAGGTCCTGGCCGACCACGGCAGCGAGCAGCGCCGCGGCCTGCTTCACGCCGTCCGGCAGATCGCGGCCATCCAACGCCCCAAGCAACTCGTGGGCATCGTTCGCGAGCGCGTCGATCAACTGCTCGCGCGCTTGGCGGTCCTCGTAATCGCAGACCGGCTTCCCCGCGGTGCGGTAGTCGTCATCGCGTGTGAGCAGACCACGCAGCTCGCCCTCCAGCACCCCGTCGCACACCGCGAGCAGCCCGCGGATCGCTGATCGGATCAACGTGACCGTGTCCATCGTTGCGACCGCGTCATATAACGACGTCGAGTCCAACACCCGCCTGCGGCCGACCAGACCCGCCGCCTTGGCGGTCTCCAACACCGCCTCGAAGATCCTGTCCGGACGCTCCGAGGCCCGAAGCCGGGCGCGCATATCGACCAGCACCGTATGCACGAACGACGGATAGTCGAACGACAGGCCACCGGCCGCGTACTTCCACCTGGCGTCGAACGCGAACCGGTCGACCGCCTCGCGATCCGAGCAGCCCTCGAACCGCTGCAACACCATCACGACCGCCACGATCATCGGCGGCACACAGTTACGCCCCGAATCGGCGAACACGTCAGCGAACATCTCATCCGGGAACAACTGGACACACTCGCGATGCAACAACCCGTAGATCGAATCAGGCGACACCCGCGACTCGCAAAAGCCGGTCGTCGTGAACACATCCGCCTGCGTGGGAGTCAGTCCAAGGCTCATACCCTCAAGCATGACTTGAGACTCGGACAGAGCTAGACCCCCTCAACCCGAAAAACACCAACCTTCTAGAAGGCCCCTGAAAAAGTGATGTTTTCGGCGCCCGTGGTCAGTCGTGCGGCCGCTTCGGGGTCTTGTCGGGCTGGGTCGGTGGTGGGTCTGGTTCGAGGGTCGTGGGTGCGAAGGCCTGGATCGGTCCGGCAGGGCGCGTTGGGACGCGCGTGGCGGGGGTTCTCGCGGCGTCGTCCTCGGCGTCATGTTGTTCGGGCGGCGAGGTGTTGGCCGATCGGGTTGAGGTTCACCAGCGCGCCGGCGAGATTGGCCTGCAGGGTGGCTTTCTCGGTGCCGATGTATCGGCTTTTGCGGGCGCCGTAGCGGACCGCGAGCAGACCGAGCAGCCGCTCGATCCGCGGCCGGGTATGCCGCAGATGAGCGGCGGTCTCCGGGTCGTTGAGCGCTTGGCGGGCGGCGATGATCAGCTCTTCGTGCTCCCGGATCGTGATCTGCCGGCTTTCCCGTCCCGGGCAGCACTGCTCCTTCAACGGGCAGTCGCGGCAGAACTTCCTGGAGACCCGCGCGGTTCGCACGCCCTTTTTGGAGGTCGTGATCGTCGCGGTGTGCCCCGCCGGGCAGGTGACCGTGCCCGCGGCCGGATCGATCGTGAAGTCGCGCTTGCCGACACGCCCCTGGACGATCTCGCCTTCCGGGACCGGAGCGAGCACGTCGACGTGACGCTCGGCCAGTTCCGCGCGCACGACACCGTTGCCATAGGCGGTATCACCAACGATCCGGTGCGGGCGCTGCTCGGCAGGCTGGGCATCGATCAGATGCTTGGCCTGCGGGCCGTCCGCTTCGCCGCCCGGCGCGACGTGCACCGCCGTGATCAACGGCACGCTCGTGTTGCTGACCGCAGCGGAGAGCTTGAACCCGTCAAACCGCTGCGAGCTGCTCTTGCGACCGTGCTGCATCTCCCGGTCGACCGTCGAGATGATCCGACCCGACCGCGTCCCCTTGTGCAACCTGGGAACGTCATCGTCATCGACGTCGAAGTCCTGCCCGATCAACTCGCCCAGCAGCTCATACGCGTCCTTGACCGGCTCCTGATCGAGCAGCCCATCTGCCTGCTCGACCGCGCAGAGAGCGCGCTGCGCGTCCATCGCGACCCGGGTCAACATCCGCTCCCGCTCCGCTTTGAGCCGCCACTGACAGTCCGGCTTGACCGCCGGCTGGGTGTAGTCGAACTCCAACCCCGCGACCAGCACGCCGCCCGCGTCCGGATCGACCGCGGTGACCGCGTCGATCAGCTTCCGCACGCCAAAGCGGACCAGGCGCACGGTGTCCTGCGTCGCGGCCGCCCCCAACATCGGTGTCGAATCGACGATCTGCTCCACCGGCCCGTCCAACAACCCCAACTCGCGCGCGAGCCGCAGGGTGTTCTCCAGCGCCAGCCCGTCCTTCTTGTGCAACAACAGGCGGGCGCGGAACTTCGTCAACGACGTCGGATGCCACCCGTGATGATCGATCGCCAGCCCGAGCGCGACCTTCCACCGCAAATCCCAGCCCACGCACTCCATCGCCTGCTCGTCCGAGACGCCGGTCCGATGCTGCAACAACAACACCTTCGCCAACTGCGACGGCGGGATCGACGGCCGGCCCATCCTCGCCGAGTAGCAGTCGGCGAAATCCGAGTCGCGCACGATCCGATCGCCGTGCTCGGCCAACAGCGCGTAGAACGACCCCTCCGGCAACGGGCCCATCACCACCGCAGCATCGAACAACCCTACCTGAGCAGACTGAGTAGCAAGCATGCCCAGAAGGGTCTTAAACAGGTCGGACGGACCCCGACTTTTTCAGGGCTCTTCTAGGCCGCCCGCGTCACACGGTTACGCACCACCCACCCTCTGAGCGCACGTGCTCGCCCGAATCCACTCGGCGACGCACCGTGGCGAATTCCTTACCCGGCACGGGCGGAGGCCCCCGGCGCCAAGCGGCTCGGCCCGGCTGGTGGCACGCAAGAAGGGCCTCAAGGGCGGCGGTCGATAGACAGCGCGGTTAGTGGTGCTGCGCCCGGATCGCAGCCAGCTGCGTCTTCGCCTGGGTGATCGCCTGCGCGGTCTGGACCGAGCCGAGATCGAGCCGCTGGGCGTGCTCGAGGACGCCGAGCGCTTTGTGCGGCTGGCCGTGCGTGATGTCGTAGAGCCCGAGCTGCTGCCAGGTCGCCGGGTTGTCCGGTTGCAGCGTGATCGCGTCGACGAGTTCGGCGTGTGCGGCGTGCTCGTCGCCGACGCGGCTGTAGAGCTCGGCGAGCAGCCAGAGGGGCTGGACGGAGACCGGATTGCGCGCCGCGGCCGTCCGCGCATCGGCGAACGCGGCGGCGGTATCGCCGCGGGTGAGCTCGGTGAGAACCGAGTTGGTGTCGTCCTGGGCGCGCAACGGCTGCCAGATCGCCCATGCTGCGAGCAGCGTCACCGTGGCGAGTGCGGTGCAGGCGAGGCCGACCGCCGGCCGCAGCGACAGCTTCACTCGTTCAGCCCGGCGTCCGGCGGGCGCATCAAGAGCGCCGCGACCGGCGAGCCAGCCGGCGCAGAGGAGTGCCGGCAGCGCGGTGCCGGGAATGAACCACGTCCAGTCGATTGTCGAGTGAACGCCGAACACGACGACGACGCATAGGAGCGTCAGCAGCCCGACCCGTTCGGGCGCCTCACGACCAGCGGCGCCAGCGTCACCGACAAGCAGCGGACGGCGCGCCGCCAGCCACCATGCGATCAGCAGGCCAACGTTGACGATGATCCCGAGTACGCCGAAGTCGGCGAGCGTCTGCGCGATATAGGAGTGGGCGTGGTCGACCCGGAAGATCGAGTCCGAATAGCGCAGGCGAGCGGTCGCGTAGCCGGCGGCCCCGACGCCGTGCAGCGCGTCATGTGTGAACACGGACCAGCCGTCGTTCCAATCGCGTGCCCGTGAGCTGCCGAGCTCGATCAACCGGCCGGGGTTATCCCCGACGGACTCCTTCGTCGTCGTGAGCGTGCTCCACACATGGGAGATCTCGCCGGTGAACCCGCGCTGCGACGCGGCGAGCGCCACGATCCCGGCGAGCGGCAGCAGCGCGACGAGACCGATCAGCACCTTCCCGATGCGGCGGCGCGTCGGCGCCTGCAGGACGGTCCGGTCGACGAAGAACGCGCCGGCGAGTCCGGCGGCGGCGAGGGCGAGCAGCACGAGCACGATCACGATGCCGAACCCGTGCCCGGCGGTCGTGCGGGAGCCGAGCGCGACGTGGTCGTGCGTCAGCGGATGGGTGGCCAGTGCCCAACCGCTGATCGCCGCGGCGCCGAGCCCGCCGAGCGCGAGCACAAATGCACCCCGGAGGCGCAGCGGAACGACGACGAACCAGAGCGCGAGACCCGCGGTGGACGCGAGCACGGCGCTGCGTGAATACGAGAGCACCACGACCGTGACCAGGACGGCGATCGCCGGGGGCGCGGCAGCCCGGAGGGCCGGCGGGCCCTCCCGCCGAGCGCCCAGCCACACGCATGCGGGGAGGCCGAGCGCCGCGACGAGGCCGGTCGCGTTCCAGTACCCGAACGGCGCGCTGAGCCGGCCGAGCGAGTCATCAGGAGCGAACGTCGCCGGGAACACCTTGACGAGCAGCGCGTATCCGCTGAGCGCCGTGGCAAACAGCGCGACCCCACCCAGGAGCGACCGCCACTGGTTTGGGAGTAGCCGCGCGCACGCGATCCCGGTCCCGAACACGGCGAGGTATGAGAGCGTCCGGTTCGCCTCCAGCCACGAGGCGTCGGGCGTCACCGACCAGGTGATCGAGAGCGCGGTCAGTGCGGCAAGGGCAGCGAACAGGATCAGCGACGCGAGACCGAAGCGGCGGCCGGCGGCGCCGAGGATGAGCACGGAGATCGCGGCTGCCGCGCCGATGAGGATGAGCACGATCTGCGCCCACGTGTTGGGAGGCAGCTCGTCGCCCGCCTTCGTCACGAACGCGACGAGGACAAGTGCAGCCGCGAGGCAGACGGCGATCAATCCCTGGCGGCCGACGCCCAGCCGGAGGGTGGGCGCGTCTTGTGCCGCCGGGGGGTTTCCGGGCGCGGCGCGCTCAGGCGCCGGGACAAGAGACGACACGGTCGGCGAGCGTAGCGGAGTCATTTGACGACAATCAGCCCGTAACGATTCGCAAACACCGCTGATGGGGCGGGCACCCCGGCCCGCGCCGTGCCGGTCCGGGTGGCGAGGTCATCGACGATCACACACGGTCGCGCGCACGTCACCGCGTCCCCGCTGCCGAGATTGAACGGCCGGTCGAGCCGCGGTCGGAGAGCGCCAAGGTAGTAGCTGACGACTGGCGTGTCGGTGAGCACCGTCCGCGGGTGGAGGGCGGTGACAGCGGCCCGGACCGGGGCGAGGTTCGGTTCAAAGTCGTGTCCCCAGCGTTTGATGAGGTTGGCGACGCCGAGTCCGGCGAGCAGGACGGTGACGGCCACGGTGAGCGACCGAACGCCGATCGCGGCGATCGCGGCGGCGCCGAGCGCCGCGATCAGCGGTATGAGAATCGTGAAGTACCGCTGGTTGAAGATTTCGATCTTGACGATGCCTGCGAGTGCGTGTCCGATCACGACGAGGGCGACCGTGATCGCGATCACCGACAGCGTCCGCGCCGCGCGCGGCGACGCGCGCCGGGGTGAGCGGCGCAGGACGAGGGCCACCGCGACGAGGGCGGCGACGATCAGGACGAACTCGAGCCACCGCGCGGCGTCCGCGTGCAGCCCGCCGTTCTCTCCGAACGCGAGCGTGATCGTCGCCTCCTTGAGCCCGGAGAACGACGGGCTCGAGAACGGCGGCGAGAGCTTCGTCTTGTTGACGAAATGCTGCGCGTGGGAGATCTGCGGGATCCATGGAATGAGCGTCAGGATCGGGAGCGCGCCGAGCAGCGCCGTCCGGCGCCGGTTCTCGACGCCGACCCACAGTGCCGCGGCGGTCAACGCGAGCAGGAAGATGACCGCGTCGTACTCGCTCCACACAGCGATCACGCCGGCAGCGAGGTACAGCAGCCACCATCGCGGCGTGGCGCCGTCGATCAGCCGGAGCATCGCCCAGAGCGCGAGCAGCAGCGCGACGTCCTCGAGCATGAAGCCCCGCGCGAGGTTGGAGTACGTCACGAGAAACGGCGACACCGCGGTGGCCAGCGCCGCGAGCAGTGCGACCCGCGTTCCGAGTGGCCGACGCAGGGCGGCGAACAGCACGACGCAGACAAGCGCGCCGGGCACGGCGGCCGGCAGTCGCAGCCAGCCCGGGTGCTCGATCGGCAAAGGCGTAAGCAGCAGGTAGAAGAGCGGCGGCGTGTTCTCGGAGCGCGCCAGGCGCTCGAGGAACGCGTGCGGGGAGGGCGCTGAGCCGACGAGGAAGGAGTACCCGTCGTCGAGCGAGATCGGCGAGCCGACCGCCGCGACGCGGAGCGCCACCGCGAGGAGCAGGATGGCGCCAAGTCCCCAGCGCCAGTCGAGGCGCGCGCGGATGGCCGTCATGCCGGGCCGGCGACCGGCCGCCGCGCGATCAGCATCAGGGTGTGACCGAACGGCGCGAGGCGTGGACGGGAGCCGAGTCGATCGAGGGGGTGGAGTGCGCGCTGAAGGGTCGGCGGCAGCCGGCGCCACGTGTAGGTGACGGCATGAATTTCCGGGCGCAAGCCGACGGTGCGGGCGTAGGTCTCGAGCTCCCGCGGCGAGAGTGGGATGTCGTCGGGCGTCCCGTGCAGGCGGGTTGCGAGACCGGTCGTGTTGGCGGCGGCGAGGGCGAAGCCGACCGGGTGCCAGAGCCCCGGCTCGATCACCACGAGCGCCCCGCCGGGCCGCAGCAGCGTCACCGCCTCCGTGAAGCACGGGCCGAGCGAGCCGTGATACGCGATGTGGTGGAGCACGAGCCGGTAGAGCACGACGTCGAAGGACTCGGGTTCGAATGCGAGCGCTCCGGCGAGGCCAACGGAGGCGGCGTCGGCGCGGCCCGTGTCGATGACGCCCTGCACCTTCGCCGGGTCGGCGTCGACGGCGGTGATGCGGAACGCGGGGGCCGGGAACATGTGCCGGCCGGGATGCCAGCCGGCGCCAATCGACAGCACCTCGCCATGCTCGATGCCGAGGTGCCGGCGGATGAGCAGCCGCTCGCGCTCATGCATGTGGGCGTACTGGAATTCGAGCGTCGCACGCCGGCTCAGCCGGTCGAGCACGTTCTCGGGCGTGTACGGCTCGCTGCCCACGCTCACTAGTACCAGCTCCGGTGGCGTGCGATTGTGCGTTGCGCCTCTTCAGCGGGCGTGTACGGCCGGTCCGCGAGAAACGCCCGGGCTTCGTTGACCGCGTCCGTGCGGTCGTAGGAGGCCGCGATGCGGCGCAGTCCGTGCCGGATCGGCGTCGCGTCGACGATGCCCTCACGCCAGCCGTGTTCACGGGCGAGTGCCGACCAGTGCAGGTCCAGCCCCCAGCCGAACCGCAGCGGTGGGAACGGCAGCAGGACGTCGAACGTGAGGCGATGAAACGCGCACACCGGCCCGATCTCGACGTACCGCGTCTCGCGCACGATCGAGCCGCGGCGGCGGCGCGTGACCTGCCACGCCGCGTGTGACCGGTGACGGTGCGCGGGCGCAGCGATCTGAAGCTCAAACCGCTCGGCGAGGAACAGGAACGCGTCCAAGAAGCCTTCCGGGAGGGCGACGTCGTCATCGATGACGAGCAGCCAGTCGGCATCGGCCACCGGATGGCGCCGGAGCAGCTCGTTGAGGTTCTCGAACTTGCCGCGCCCTCCGACCGGGCTGGTGTGCAGGGTCACATCGTGGTGCGAGCGCATCAGCTCCGCACGCGCCTGTGGGAGCAGGTTCGGCACGTCGGTGCGCTCGATTGCGAGCGCGTGCACGCGGCGGCGGGGGGCACGGGCGGCGGCCCGGCGCAGGCGAGGCGCGGTCAGAGTTGCGAGCGCGGTGGCGTCGTCCAGGCCGTCGGCGACAACCGCCCGGGTCGTCGCCCGGATGCCCCACACCTGCCCGCTCGTGCCGGACAGGAAGTCCGCCTCGGGCTCGCCCGGGGACGGTTCGCTCAGCGCCTCCACGAGCCGTCCGACTGTGTGGGCGGCGAACACGATTCCGTACGCGCACCGTCGCCTCAGCGTGTGCCAGCCGCACCCGGCGAGGGTGCGCAACTCGCGCCGGAGCGTGGGGGCGGTGTCCTTGCGCTCGTCATAGCGGCGGGCGGCCCGTCCCTGCGCGTACGCGGCGCGGGCGAGGCGGACGAGGCGCGCGTCCTCGCGCGTCCGCCGATGCTCGAGGCCGGCCGCCGCGAGGTACCGGGTGCGGCCGCCCGTCGCGGCGTACCGGTGCTGCCAGTCCTCCTCGTCGCCGCGGACGAAGATTGACTCGTCGAACGGTCCGACCCGCTCGAGCGC
Source organism: uncultured Solirubrobacterales bacterium (assembly GCA_963750695.1). Classification (GTDB taxonomy): domain Bacteria; phylum Actinomycetota; class Thermoleophilia; order Solirubrobacterales; family Solirubrobacteraceae; genus Palsa-465. Next base: position 178,419 of record CAVVSB010000009.1, on the reverse strand, counting down.
GCGACGGCGGATCGCCATGTTCGCGCTCCACACGAACGCGACGTCGCGATCGGCCGGCCCGCGATCCAGCGTCGTGATCGGGGCCGGTTCGCGACCGCACGCTCGAGGCCCGCCGCCCTCGAGCCGGGCGGTGATGGGTCCGCCGAAGACGTCATGGTCAGGGGAGGTCCGCGTGCCTTCGAGGATCGCGCCCAGCCATCCGGGCGGGGCGGCGATGTCGTCGTCGATGAACACGAGCAGGTCGGAGTCCGTCTCCTCGACCGCGAGGTTCCGCGCCGCGTTGGCGCCGCGGGCCGCCGGCAACGTCAATAGGCGCACGCCGTGGCGCTCGGTGACCGTCGCGGCGGACGGGTCCGGACCGTCGCTGATGACGACGACCTCCGCGGACGCGGCGCGTGCCTGGGGGACAAGCGAGGCAAGCGACACGTCGAGATACGCCGGGCGACCGCGTGTGGGGATGACTACGGAGACGGACAGTGGACTCTGCACGGCGGGATTGTCGCGACGCGGGGAGTCGGCGGGCCGCCCCGCCCCGGGGTCACTCGGCCTCGAGGCGGCGATGCTGCGCGAGCTGACGGGCGAAAGCGGCGACGAAGCGCGGGTTGTACCGGAGATAGCGACGCCACAGACGTCGCGGCTCGTGGGCGAGACGGTAGGCCCACTCGAGGCCGGCCTCCTGAAGCCACGTGGGCGCCTGCGGCACGAGACCGGCATGGAAGTCGAACGCCGCGCCGACTCCGATGAGCACCGGAGCCTCGAGCCGGGGGCGCATCAGCGCCATCCACTTCTCCTGCTTCGGGACGCCGATGCCGACCCAGACGACGTCGGCACGGGCGCGGTTGATCTCCTCGACGACCGCGTCCTGCTCCTCCTGGGTCAGCGGGCGGTGCGGCGGGGAGTAGCCGCCGACGATCTTGACCCCGGGGTAGCGCTGGCGGAGGTTGAGCGCAAGCTGCACGAGTCCGCCCTGGTTGCGCCCGCCGTACAGATAGAAGCGGTGGCCGCGCTGCGCCGACTGGGCACACGCCTGCGCCATCAACTCCGGCCCGTACACCCGGGCGGCGAGGTCGTGCCCGAGCGAGTTGATCGCCCAGACGAGCGGCTGGCCGTCCGGGACGTTGAACGACGACGCGATCAGCGCCCGGCGCAGCTCGGAGTCCTCGCTCGAGGCCATCACCGTGTGGACGTTGCACACGCAGACGAAGCCACGCTCCTGGGCGGCGATCATCGCATCCACCCAGGCGAGCGTCCGCGCGTAGTCCGTGAGCGCCAGCGGGACGTCGAGGACCGAGACGGTGCCGGGGTGTTGGATGGGTGCGGGCTGGGGTTGGACGGAGCCCTCTGGGCGCATGGGCGGCTCTCGCAAGGTAGTTCCACTTGGGCGTGGGAACGGAAACGTTACGCATCCAAACGGCTTTTCGCCGTCTTGGTTTCGCAGTTGCCCCGACCTCGCACAGATCTCAGACGAAATTCTTCTATCTCAATGTCGGTAATTGCGTTAGCACAAACGTTCGTCCAGATTGGACGAAAGGTCGATCGGATTTCGTCGGCTGCGACACAGGATCGGTAGCCGCCTCCCGTCGGCGGCGCTATGCTCTCCCGCGACATGGACGTCGATCGGGCCCGCGAGCATCGCCCCCTTTCTCGCGGGTCTCGGACGGCCCCCAGCCCTACCAGGGTCGTCCTTCGGTCGGGCCCGTGCCGCGTCAGCGGTGCGGGCCCGCCCACCCTGGCTGGCGGGCCAACCGGCACGGTCTGATCGCGCTCGGAGCCCACCGGCTAAGCTCCGCCGCCGACATGCGCTGCGTGGTCACCGGCGGGGCCGGATTCATCGGATCAAATCTCGTGGACGCGCTCGTTGAGCGTGGCGACGAGGTGACCGCAATCGACTCGCTCGTCAACGGCAAGCGCTCGAATCTCGATGACGCAATCGCCCGCGGCGCGACCTTGTCTGTGACCGACGTCCGCGACCCGGACGGTATCCGGGTGGTGTTCGAACAGGCCCGCCCCGAGGTCGTCTTCCATCTCGCGGCCCAGGCCGACGTCCGCGTGTCGGTCGCCGACCCGCGCGCCGACGCCGATGTCAACGTGCTCGGCACGATCACCGTGCTGGACGCGGCCCTGCGGTTCGGCGCCCGGCGGCTCATCAACAGTTCCACGGGCGGCGGACTGTACGGCGACGCCGAGGTGATCCCGACGCCGGAGACGCCGCCCGGCGGCATCCATCCGATGGCGCCCTACGGGCAGGGCAAGCTCGCCGCCGAGGGCTACTGCGAGCTGTTCCACCGCCTGCATGAGTTGTCCACGATCTCCCTGCGCTACGGCAACGTCTACGGTCCCCGTCAGGACCTCCACGGGGAGGCCGGCGTGGTGGCGATCTTCTGTGGCTGCCTCCTCGACGGCCGCACCCCGACGGTCTTCGGCGACGGCCGCCAGACCCGCGACTGGGTCGAGGTCGGCGATGTCGTCCGCGCGAACCTGCTCGCGGTCGACAAGCCGTCGCTGACCGGGCCGGTCAACATCGGCCACGGACAAGAGACGTCAGTGCTGCAGCTCGTCGATGAGCTGCGCGACGTCGGCAGCGCCTCCGGCAGGGGAGCGCTCCCAGAGCCGACGCTCGCCGAGGCGCGGGCCGGCGAGGTCGAGCGCAGCTGCCTCGATGTGGCGAGGGCCCGGGATGAGCTCGGCTGGGAGGCGACGGTGTCGCTCCGGGATGGACTGGCACGGATCCTCGCGACACTCTGAGGCAGCCGTGGGGATTTGCTGTCCCGCAGCAGCCGGGCCCCCCCGGCTCCGCCGGCCCGCCGGCAATCAGAGGTTCTCGGCCACCCGTGGCGCCTCGCGGGTGAACAACCACCACCCGACCGCGAAGATCACAACGATGATCCCGAGCGACAGCGCCACGCGCAGGCCGCTGCCGGCGTAGTACGCGGCGGATTCGAATGATGGTGGGCCGCCGCCCGGCGGGGTGGAGGGGCCGATCAGCGCGTAGCCCATCTGGGTGAGCAGCACGGCGGGCGGATTGAGCATCGCCAGCTGGGTCGCTGTCTGTCCGGAAATGTGGTACTTCGTCGCGAGCACGGCGTACTTCGAGACCGGGTACATGACCGGCGAGAGGTAGAACCACGCCTGCACGAACACGTCCCAGATCGGCTGGATGTCCCGGAAACGGACGTAGAGGACCGAGAGGATCATGCCCAGGCCGGTGGCGAGGATCACGAGGGCGAACACGATCGGGATCAGCTGAAGCCACTCGATCCGCGGCGAGAGGCCGTTTGCGAGCGCGAACACGAGCACGGCGATGAAGTTCATGCCGAGGTTGAACAGAGACGTAAGCGACACCGAGAGCGGGATGACCATCCGCGGGAAGCGGACCTTGCGCAGCAGTGCCTCGCGCTGGACAAGGCACTGGACACAGCCCGAGGTCGACTCGGCGAGGTAGCTCCAGAGCACGATGCCGGTGAGCAGATAGACGCCGTAGTGCGGGACGCCCTTGCCGATCTCGAAGATGACTGTGAAGACGAAGTACAGGACGCCGAAGAACAAGAGGGGACGGACGAGCGACCACAGGTAGCCGAGCGCCGATCCGAAGTACCTGAGCTTGAACTCCGTCCGGGCGAGCGTGAGCGTCAGCTCGAGGAAGCGGCGGATGCCGCCGCCCAGCGCCGAGGGTCCATAGGCAGGTGCCGACTCTGGTGCCGGTGTGGACTGCGTTGCCATCGGCGGGCAAGCTAGCAGCGGCCGAGCCAGGGGAGCGGGCATAATCGCCGACGTGAACGTGCGGTGGATCCAGCCGGGCGCGACGCTCGGCACCCAGCGCGGCGACGTGGTCGTCTGCGTGCCCGTGTACGCGGGCCACGAGCACTTCATCGACTGCATGCGCAGCGTCCTCGCCCATACCGCTCCCGAAATCCCGATCCTGGTGTGCGACGACGCGAGCCCGGACCCCCGCTCGCACGAGTTTGTGGGCAAGCTCGCCGACGTCGAGGGCTCGGAGCACGATCTCTACTACCTGCGTCGCGAGCGCAACCTTGGGTTCCCGGCGAACGTCAACGGCGCCTTCGAGATGGCCGCGCCGGCCGATGTCGTCGTCCTCAACTCCGATGTTGTCGTCGGCGAGGGGTGGCTCGAGGGGATGCGCGACGCCGCCTACGTCGACAGTCGGGTCGCGACCGCGACGGCGCTGACCAATCACGGCAGCCTCGTCTCCGTGCCCGACCGGCGGCCGTCGGCTCAGTTGCCGCCGGAGTGGAGCCTCGACGCGGCGAGCGCCGTTGTGCGAGCGCGCTCGCTGAGGCTGCGCCCGCGCCTGCCGACGGCGATCGGGCACTGCATCTACGTGCGTCGTAGCGCGCTTGAGCTCGTCGGCACGTTCGACCTCGCGTTCACTCCCGGGTACGGCGAGGAAGTCGACTTCTCCCAGCGGTGCATCCGCAGCGGTCTCAGCCACGTGCTCGCCGACGACGTGCTCGTGCTCCATCACGGCGGCGCCAGCTTCTCGCGAAACGGCAAGCGCAATCCGGCCCAGGACGCACACGAGCGGATCATCGGGACCCGTTACCCGTACTACCACGACAGCGTCCGGATGCTCGAGGACGACGTCGCCGGTCCGCTTTCCCGGGCGCTGAGCGTGGCCCGGCGCGCGCTCCGGGGGATCTCCGTCGTCATCGACGGCCGTGTGCTTGCCGGGCCAATGACAGGGACGCAGCTCCATGTGCTCGAGCTTGTCGCGGCGCTCGCCCGCACCGGTGAGGCGCGGATCCGGGTGATCATCCCCGATGCGCTGTCGAGCTACGCGCAGCATGCTTTCCACGCCCGGCCGGAGATCGAGCTCCTTACGCGCTGGGAGGCACTCGACAAGCGCTTCGAGCTCGCCGATGTTGTCCATCGTCCGTACCAGGTGGCCAATGACGAGGATCTGTCGTTCCTCGCCAAACTCGGCGAGCGGCTGATCGTCACCAATCAAGACCTGATCGCGTACCACAACCCGTCCTACTTCCGCGACTTCGACTCGTGGGAGGGATATCGGCGGATCACCCGCTCGGCGCTTGCGGTGTCCGATCGCGTGATGTTCTTCTCGGCTCACGCCCGCGATGACGCGCTCGCCGAGGATCTTGTCGAACCGGAGCGGGCGAGCGTCGTCCACATCGGCGTCGATCATGTCCTCACAAGGGCTCCGACCCAACCAACTCCGCCGCGCGGAGTGTCGCGCGTGCGCGAGGGGGCCGAGACAATCGTCTGCATCGGCACCGACTTCCGCCACAAGAATCGGATCTTCGCGCTGCGAATGCTCGAGCAGCTTCAGCGCCGGCATCAGTGGGATGGGTACCTCGTGCTCGTCGGCCCGCGGGTGACGCGCGGCTCCTCCACCGCGGACGAGGCGGAAATGATCACGCTGCGGCCGCGCCTGGCGGACGCGGTCCTCTCCTTGGCGGCGGTCAGCGAGGACGAGAAGGCATGGTTGTTCGAGCGCGCCCAACTCGTCGTCTACCCCACCGTCCATGAGGGCTTTGGGCTCGTCCCATTCGAAGCCGCCGACCATGGCGTCGCCTGTATGTGGGCCCAGGGCACGTCGTTGAGCGAGCTGCTGCCGGACGACGCGGCGGGCATCGTTCCGTGGGACGCCGAACTGAGCGCCGACGCGGCCTTCGCGTTGCTCCGTGATCCGGAAGCGCGGGAGCGCAACGTCGCGACGATCCGCGCGGCCGCGGAGCGGCTCACCTGGGATTCGACAGCCTCTCGGCTCCTCGAGATCTACCACGAGACATGCAATAGCCCGGCGACCCCGGCGAGCGCAATCGAACGCCGCGCCGGGCTGATGACCGGCACATTCAGCGAGGACGCGATCCGCCTCATCGGCCCCGGTGGCGCGCTGCCCGAGGACGTCGAGCGGCCACTGCTGGCGCTCGCGACCCATCCGCAGGTTGGCGCACCCATGTTCCAGGCACTCAAGTTCGGCTACCGGGCGTCATATCGGTTGCGGCGCATCGGCCGGCGAAGCGACTCCTAGTGTCCCGGTTGATCCCCCGACAGCGGCGCCAGCCGAAGACCCCAGAGTCGCAATGGTTCTGGGACCACTACGAGTGGGCGGCGAACGAGATTGCCGACTTCTGCGAGCAGGGCGGCGTCAACCTCACCGACGCCGGCATCGCCGACATCGGATGCGGGGACGGGATCATGGCGCTCGGCCTAAGCGAGCGCGTGCGCCCCCGGTCGCTCGTCGGCTTCGACATCGTTCCGACGAACGCAGAGCAACTCCTGACGCGGGCGCGGGCCGAGGGGGCGGTCGACACGCTGCCGGACGGTCTCGAGTTTCGGACCTCGACGCCGCAGGCGACGCCAGCCGCGGACGAAGAGTTTGACTTCGTTTACTCGTGGTCGGCGTTCGAGCACATCACCGAGCCGGTCTCGGTCCTGCGGGAGATCCGCCGGATCCTGCGTCCGACCGGACACTTCTTCCTGCAACTGTGGCCTTTCTACCACTCGCCCCGCGGGTCGCACTTGTGGGACTGGTTCGACGACGAGTTTCACCACCTCAAGACGAGCGCTCCCGACGCGGTGGCGACGATGTCCGCGAGCGACCGCCACTCGCCGGAATGGACGCAGTACATGTCCCGCGAGTTCGAGCACCTCAATCGCATCACGCTCGACGAGCTCCAGCGCTGCGTGATCGCCGCGGGCTTCGACGTCCACCGACTCGAACTGCTTGCGGCGCCCGTCCACCTCACTCCCGAGCTCGCCCGCTACTCATGGGCGGACCTCGGAATCGGCGGAGTCAAGCTGATCGCGCTGCCGCGGCCCTGACGAGCGCGCTCAGCTGCGATCGATCTCGAACGCGTGTGGCAAGTCGACCGCACCGCCACCTGACTGGGCGGCGTGGATGACGATCGACGCGATGTCCTGACGCGCGTCGTAGGCGTCGACCGTCGCCCCCCCGCGGGCGACGGAGGCAAGCAGCCGGTAGCGCCCCGGTGCGAACCAGTTCTCGAACCGGACGCGGATCGCGGCGTTCGAGTCCGCCGGGAACGTTCCCGTCGGCCCGTGGGTGAGCTGTGTGCTCGCAGCGAACGCCGTGGCACCCCGTTCGTTGTGCAATGCGAGCGCGAAGATCGGGTCGACGCTCTCCGCGTGGAAATAGACGTCAAGGTGGGCACATAGCGGCTGACCTTGCTCGACCTCGAACACCGGCTGTCCGTCCTCGCTCTCGAATCGCGCTCCCCGCAGCTCGGCGACCGGAGTCGAGGTCAGCGTGTCCGGACCGCCGTGCTCGGTGGCGTCCTGGCGCATCCGGCTGAAGTTGAGCTGGTTGTACTGGCGCGCAATCGAGGCTGGGGCGCCGATGTCGACGACGCGACCACGCTCGAGCAACATTGCGCGATCGCAGAAGCGCTCGACCGCCCCCATGTCGTGGGTGACGAAGATGATCGTCCGGCCTTCCTGGCGCAGACGCGTGAACTCGTCGAAGCATTTCTGCTGAAACGCCGCATCGCCGACCGCCAGGACCTCGTCGATGAGGACGATGTCAGCGTCGACCTGGATCGCGACGGAGAATGCGAGCCGGACATGCATTCCCGAGGAGTAGTTCTTGAGCTTGAGGTCCATGAACTCCTCGAGTTCGGCGAAGCGGACGATGTCGTCGAAGCGCTCGCGTGCCTGCGTCCGAGTGAGCCCGAGCATGATCGCGTTGATGATCGCGTTGTCCCGTGCGGTGAGATCTGGGTTGAAGCCGACGCCGAGCTCGATGAACGGGGACAGCCGGCCGTTGATCGCGAGTGTGCCGGCGTCCGTGTCATAGATGCCGGCCAAGCATTTCAGCAGCGTGCTCTTGCCGCTGCCGTTGCGGCCGACGATCCCAAAGAACTCGCCCTTCGCGATCTCGATGGTGACGTCGTCGACCGCTCGGAGCACGTCGTAGGCCCCCGTCCGGAACGGGTGCAGGACGCGCTCCTTGAGCGTGTGATAATGCTCGTGCGGGAGCCGGAACTGCTTGGAGACGTGCGCGAGTGAGATCGCGGGAGCGGATGCGCGCGACGCGGACGCGGCTACTGATGACGGCTCGCCCACGACGGCACTCACGGCGGCTGACGGTAGCAAGCCCGGTGTGGTGTCTACGCTCAGATCGGAGACTCACGAAGGCCGGATGACCGTCAAGGAAGGAATAGCGGGGCGGCAGACGAGTGAGCCTGCTGCGCCTCGGCCGGCTCGGTTCAAGCTCGGCATTGGAGCCGTCTATGGACTGCTGATCGTCGTTTGCGCCATCGGCGGCTACTGGTACATGTTCAGCCGGTTCTCGCCCTACGACGACGAGGGCTTCTTCGATTACACGTTGAAGCTGTTCACGGACGGGCATCCGATGTACACCTCCGTGTTCAGCGACTACGGGCCGTTCTATTACGAGGTCTTCGGTGGCCTGTTTCGGCTCACGGGCCGCAGCGTGACGATGGACGCCGGCCGGCTGATCCAATTGAGTCTGTGGATCGCCTCGAGCGCCGGCCTCGGTGTCGCCGCGCACCGGCTCACCGGTCGGCTGAGCCTCGGTGTGACCGCGCTCGCCGCGTCCTTCGCCCTGATGACGACGCTCGCTGCCGAGCCGATGCACGCGGAGGCGCTGATTTGCCTGCTGCTCACGGCGATCGTGCTCGTGGTCGCATTCGCACTCCGGTCCGCGCCTCGCGGATCGATCGTCGCGCTGGGTGCTCTCGCCGCGTTTCTGCTGCTCACGAAGGTCAACGTCGGCGGCTACACGATCGTCGCACTGGGGTTCGCAGCCGTGATGGCCGGTCGTTCGCTTCAGCGACGCGCCTGGACGCGGATGCTCGCAGCCGCGGTCTTTGTGTTGGTGGGGCCCGCGGTGATGATCAAGACCCTCGACACGCGATGGACCCTGACCTATGCCGCTCTCGCCGTGCTCTCGACGGCGGCCCTCGTGTTCGTCGTGATGCCCCGCAGCGTGCCCGAGAGCGACGATGAATCGGGGCGATGGCCCGTGTGGTTGCTCTCCGGGTTCGCGATCGCTTTCGTGTTCGTGCTCGTGATCGTGTTCGTCCTTGGCACCTCGCCGGTTGACCTCTTCGACCAGACCGTGGTTGTCCCGACCCGTCAGGCGACCGCGCTGACGATCCCGGCGCCGCTCGGCGGCAAGGTGATCTGGTGGGGCCTCGCAGCGGCCGTCATCGCGTGGGGTTTGCGCCAGGCCGGCCGAACGCTCGCTACGGGTGCGGTCCCGGCGCCGAGCCTCACGAGTGGCCTGCTCCGCGGGATCGCCGGGCTGGCGATTCTCCTCTCGCTCGTCGACCAGTTCCCGTTCGCCATCAGTCCGACGGCGCCGTTCGGCCTGGCGATGCCGTTGGCCTGGGTCTCGGCGCTCCCCTCCAGCCAGGACGCCGTGGGCGCGCGTGCCCGGCTCGTGCGCGTGCTGATCCCGTCGCTGGCGATCCTCCAAGCCCTCCTCGCCTATCCGGTGGCGGGTAGCCAGAAGTACCTGGGGTCGATCCTCCTCGTCATCTGCGGCGTCATGTGCCTTGGTGACGCTGCGGTCGAAGTTGTCGCTGTCGGCCGCGAGGGTCGGGGCGCGCTGACGAGCTCGACGGTCTCGGGCGTCCTGCTCGCCGTGGCGGTAGGCGCCGTCTTCCAACTCGTCGTGCAGCCCGTACAGGAGCACCGCGACGAATATCGCAGCTACGTTCCGTTGAGAATCGCCGGCGCCACGCACGTCCGGCTCCCTGCGCCGACGGCTGCCGCGTACAGCCAGATCGTGGGACTCGTCCGAAGCCGATGCCACACCCTGGCGACGCTGCCCGGGATGTACTCCTTCAACATCTGGAGCCGGCTGCCGTCGCCGAGTCCGCTGACCGCCCAACCGTTCTGGCACCTGCTCTCCGATAGCCAGCAACGTCAGGTGCTGGCCTCAGCTCGGCTGAGCCCCGGTCTGTGTCTCATCCGCTATGACGCGGGGGCGAATGCGTATCAATCGACCGGCGCGCCCCCACCGCGGGTCCCCCTGGTTGCGTTCTACGAAGACAACTTCACCCCGCTGGCGCAGATCGGCCCATATCTCATCGCGACACGGAAGGGTGCGTAGGGCGCCAACTCGTCAGCCGGCGCACAGCCGCACACCGCCGACTCCGGCGATCCGGACGTGCCACGGGATCCCAGGCGAGCGATCCGCGGGGAAGTTGATCGTCACGCTCGACCGTCCGTCGAGCGCCGCGAACGGAGTGGCTGGGTAGGTGGCGGCGAATCGCCGCAGCCAGATGCGCGTCGGGCCGCGCGCTGCGGCGGCCTGAACGCGCGCTCCCGGCGGCACCGTTACGTCGGAGGCGCGCGGGGCGGTGCTCGTTACGGGGCACCCCGGAACGGTTGACGGCGTGGCAGTGATGCGCTCCGCGGCAACGAGGACCGCATCGATTTTGCCAGCCACGACGAGGGGGGCGCCCTGCATTTCCCCGACGCTCAGAGCAGGCGAGCCGAGGTCATGCACGGCAGCCAGATAGGTGCCGGCCGACAACTGGGGAGCGTTCACCTGGTCCGGTACGAACCCTGGCGCGACCACCGGTGCGGCAACCTGGACGGCACCCAACGCCGCGCGCACGCTCGTGTCGCTGAACCGTAGCCCACGCTCTCCCGTGCGGAGCAGTCCGACGTTTGATACGACCGCTCCCAGCAGGAGGACGCCGAGCGCCGCCATCCCGGCGGTACGCAGGCGCACGCCGATCCCGGCGTCGCTGAGCGCGATCAGAATGAAGACGACCCCGGCGTAGACGTAGCGACTCGCGGTTGGGTCGGGGGCGTCCGCGCGTGTAACCGCCGCCAGCGTCCAGAAGGTCAGTGCGGCTGCCACAACCGCCACCAGCATCGGAGTCGGAACCCCTCCCGAACGGCGACGAGAGGCCAAGGCGAGCAGCGCCACGATCGCCACGGCGAGGGGCGGCCCCCAGCTCTGGTCGAGTCCGGCGAGTCCGGCCGACGCGCCCGCCGCAGCGCTCGCCACGTATTGCGGGGCGCTCAAGATCGCCTCGGACGTCGCGTGCTCGCCGGTGGCCCACCCCAGGTACCACACACCGAACAACACGACGGGGACGGCCACCACCCACAGCCTCTGCCAAGGATCCCGCTTCATCAGGATCAGCGCGGCGCACCCGGCGACGAACGGCAGCCCCAGTCCAGAGCTGCCGATGGCGAGGGTGAGCAACGCGGCCCCGGCGACGTCGCGGCGTCGTGTCGAGCCGGCCTCTAGAACGAGCAGGGCGCCGAGTCCGCCAACGACCGAGCCGAGATACGACATCTGGAACGGCCACAGCAGGACCTGCCATGCGCTGCCGAGAAACAGCAGCAGAACCGTCGGCGCCAGCGCCAGCCAGGGTCCAACTCGGCGGCGAACGAGGATGTAGAGCTCGGCACATGCGACGACATGGAGCGCGACGGTGACAAACCGGTACGGCGTGTAGTGCCGTAGTCCGAACAGCGCGAACAGCACCTTGTACACGAGTACCGGGAACAGGACGAGATGATCGTTGTGGGGATCGAGGTATGACCCCAGGCCGCCGCCGCGCCGCTGGAGCACGAATGCCCACTCGTCATAGAAGAAAGTGAGGTGTCGGCCGGCGTACAGGAGCACGAGCGCGCCGACGGCCAGCATGACACTGAGGACGATCGTCGCCGGCGCGATTCCGGCCGCGGCATCGAAGGGGAACGAGCGCCTTCGCTCGGCTGCCGACGAGACCATTAGCGCGATGCTAACTCGTCTAGGCTTGCGAGCATGAGCACGGGAGACTGCCCGCCCCGGGTGTCAGTGGTGATCCCGTGTTTCAATGAGGTAAACGCGCTCCCGGAGATGCGCGCTCGGCTCCGCGACGCCCTCGGCGCGATCGACGGCGGCTACGAGGCATTGATCGTCGACGACGGCTCGACGGACGGGTCGACCGAGTACGTAGAGCGCTGGATCGAGGAGGACGGCAACGTGCTGCTGCTCAAGCTCTCGCGCAACTTCGGGATGGAAATCGCCATGTCTGCCGGTCTCGATCACGCTCGGGGCGAGTACGTGGTGCTCATGCACGCCGATCTCCAGGACCCGCCCGAGCTGATCCCCGAGATGCTCGAGCGGGCGAGCGACGGGGCGGACGTCGTCTATGCCCGACGGATCGGCCGGGACGAGAGCCTTGTTAAGCGCTCACTCGCGACCGCGTTCTACGCACTCATGCGCCGGCTCGCGAGGGTCCCGTACCAGGGTCAGGCCGGCGACTTCCGGTTGATGTCGCGTCGCGTCGTCGACGCGATCCGGGCGATGCCGGAGCGTCGCCGATTCCTGCGCGGGATGGTTGCATGGGTCGGGTATGAGCAGGTCCCGATCGAGTATCGGCGGGCCGGGCGTCGTAGCGGCCGGGGCGCCTCATACCCGGCGCTGCTCCGGCTCGCGTTTGAGGCGCTCTCCGCGTTCTCCGACGTACCGCTGGCGATCGCGAGCTGGTTCGGGATGCTTGTTGCCGGCGTGAGTGCCGCCGCCGCAGTCGTGATCGCCGTGCTGACGCTCGCGGGGGCGGTCGATGCGTCGCTCGGGCTCTGGGTGCTGTTCGCCGTGCTGTTTCTCGGCGGCGTCCAGCTCGTCAGCGTCGGCATCCTCGGTCGCTACCTGGCGCGAGTCCACGACCAGGTGCTCGACCGCCCCCTCTACCTGATCGACCGGATCGTGCGGCCTAGCGGGGACCGCTCAGAACCCGCTCACGCACCTCGTCGGAGCGCACCGCCGGCACATCAGACCGCCGGTAATCGCCTCGACTGAGGTGGTGCTCGAGCCACACGTAGAGGACGATGAACAGGTACCGGCTACCCATCTCCTGAAGGTTGAGCTTCGAGACCCCGTGCCGTCGGTTCGTCCAGCTCACAGGGACGACGGCGTAAGAGTAGCCGCGCACGATCGCCTTCAGCGGCAGCTCGACGGTGAGATTGAAGTGGTTCGAGAGCAGCGGCTGCAGCTGCTCGATCACGTACCGGCGGTAGGCCTTGAACGCATTCGTCGTGTCGTTGTAGCCGTGGTGGAAAAGGATCCGGATGACCGCGTTCGCCATCCGGTTGAGGATGAGCTTCGGCCGGGGATAGTCGTGCACCTGACCGCCCTGCCCGAACCGGGTTCCGAACGCGCAGTCGTAGCCCTGCTCGAGCACGCGGTAGTAGAGGACGAGGTCGTGCGGGGAGTCGGACAGGTCGGCCATCATGATCGCCACCGCGTCGCCGGTGAACAGATCGAGCCCGGCCCGGACCGCGTGCCCGAAGCCCGGCGGGAGATGCGAGCGAACGCAGCGGACGGTAGGACGCTCGGCGGCGACCGCCGCGACGACATCGGCCGTTCCGTCGCCGCTGGCGTCGTCGATCACGAGGATCTCGTGGTCGATCCCGGCGCGCTCGAGCTCGGTGACGGTCCGCGTGACCGTCTCGGCGATCGAGTCGGCTTCGTTGTGAGCCGGGATGACGACCGACAGCTTCATCGAAGTCCGTCCTCGCTCAGCGAGCCGCCAGCCATAGCTCGGCGTTCTGCTCGTGTATCTCGCGCAGCACCTCGTCGATGCCGTACGTGATCTCCCAATCCGGATAGTCGCGCCGGAACGGCTCCAGGTCGGAGATCCACCAGCGGTGGTCGCCAACGCGGTTCTCGTCCGACAGCTTCCAGTCGAGCTCACGGCCGGCGATCGCCTCACATCGCGTGATCGCCTCCAGCATCGAGCAGTTGCTCGCGCGCCCACCGCCGATGTTGTAGACCGCGGCACTGCGGGGCGATCGGTGAACCGCTCCGAAGGCGGCGACCAGGTCGGCAGAGTGGATGTTGTCCCGGACCTGCTTGCCACCGTAGCCATACACGGTGTAAGGGTCACCGGTCATCGTGCAGCGCATAAGGTAGGAGAGGAAGCCGTGGAGTCGGGTGCCCGCATGGTTCGGCCCGGTGAGGCAGCCTCCGCGGAAGCAGACCGTGTGCATGCCGAAATAGCGACCGTACTCCTGGACGAGGAGGTCGGCGGCCGCCTTGGAAACGCCGAACAGCGAATGCGTCGAGGCATCTATCGACATCGACGTGTCGATGCCGCGAAAGTAGCGGTGCTCGGTGGGCAACTCGAGTCGTGTCGGGTGCTCCTCGAGCGGCAAGTGATTCGGAAGATCGCCGTACACCTTGTTCGTGGAGCAGAAGATGAACGTCGCCCCCGGGGCGTGATGGCGGGTCGCCTCGAGGAGGTTGAGCGTCCCGTTGGCGTTGATCCCAAAGTCGGTCTGCGGATCCGACGCCGCCCAGTCGTGCGAGGGCTGGGCCGCCGTATGGACGATCAGTTCGAGCGATCCGGCGGTGTCGGCGACGACCCGCTCAACGGCGTCGGCGTCGCGGATATCGATCTCCAGCGAGCGAAAGCTCTCGCCATAGTTGCGCAGCAGCCGTTCCGTCGTGTGCGAGGTCGACGCGGACGAACCGAAGAATCGGGCTCGCATGTCGTTTTCGAGCCCGACCACGTCGAATCCCTCCTGCACGAAGTGCTGGACGGACTCCGATCCGATCAGTCCCCCAGAGCCAGTGACAATCGCGGTCGGCATTCGAGCGGCAGTGAAGCAGTTATCGCGGTTCGGGTTGAGGATCACGGGAACGTCAGCTGACGATGTCGCCTACCCTGCGGTCCCGATGAACTACCAGCGCCTCTACGAATACCGATTCCGCGATGTCGATCAGAGCGCCCGGACGGCGGTGTGGCACGAGATCGCGCCGTTCATCCACGGCCTGATGGGTCATCCCCAGAAGGTGCTCGATCCGGCGGCCGGGCGCGGCGAGTTCATCAATGCCGTGCCGGCGCAGGAGCGGTGGGCGATCGACCAGGTGGCGTATGCCGAGGGGACGTACCGCTCAAACGTCCGCTCGATCGTCTCGGACATCTTTGAGGCGGAACTCCCCACCGCCCACTTCGACGGTGTGTTCGTCTCGAACTTCCTCGAGCACCTGCTCGCCCAGGAGGCGGTGGCGACGTTCCTCGGCCGGATGCACGCGGCCGTCGCCCCCGGCGGGCGGATCGCGGTCATGGGCCCGAACTTCCGCTACTGCTCCCGCGAGTACTTCGACATGGCGGACCACACGCTGATCTTCACCCACCGCGCGATCGCTGAGCACCTGTACGCCGCCGGCTTCGAACCGGAGCGGATCGAGCCGCGCTTCCTGCCGTACTCGTTCACCGGCCGGCTCCCGCCGTCGCCAGCGCTCACCCGGCGCTATCTGCAGACGCCCGCCGCGTGGCGGGTCCTCGGCAAGCAGTTCCTCGTCATCGGCCGGCGGGTCTAAGCTATAAGCTAGAGCGCCGCTTCGATCGCCGCCTCGTTCGCGACGATCCAGGCGTGGATGTCGGCGAGGATGGTGCGCGGATCCCGGCGCGGCCGCCAGTCGGTGAGGCCGAACAGCTTGCGGCAGTCCGAGATGTAGACGGCCACGTCACCGGGCCGCTCCTCGTCGGATGCCTCGACCTCGACGGTGTTGCCGGTGATCTCGGCACACAGCGCGGTCGTCTCCCGGAGGGACAGGCTGCCGTCCCGCCCGCCGCCGACGTTGACGGTGACCCCGTCCCACGCCGCCGGCTCGGCGAGCTGGCGCTCGATCAGCTCGATCAGGTCCTCGACGTGCAACAGATCCCGGACCTGCTTGCCGGCTGCGCCGAAGCCGATGTACCGAAGCGGGCGGGCGAAATGGTGGGCGAGCATCCAATAGGTGAACACGCCCTGATCGACCTTCCCCATCTGCCACGGGCCCGCGATCACGCCGCAGCGGTCGATCACCGCCCGCAGGCCGTAGGCGGCGCGGTATTCCTCGATCAGCAGCTCGGCGCTCAGCTTCGTCGTCCCGTACAGGCTCCGGGCGCCGGCCAGCGGGAAGTCCTCGGCGATCCCGGCACGCGACACACCCGGGAACGGTTGATCTTCGTTCAGCTCAAACCGCGTGTCTGACTCGATCAGCGTCAAGCTCTCGAGCGGCGCGATCGGGTACACGCGGCTCGTCGAGAGGAACACGACCTGCGCCTCCCGGCGACGCGCGAGCTCCAGGCAGTTGTAGGCACCGATGAGATTCGCCCCGATGACGTAATCCGGGCTCCCGTCGTATCCGGCGAGCACCGACGGCTCGGCGGAACATTCGACGAGCGCGTCGAGCTCGCCGACCGACAGGAGGTCGTCGAGCAGGCGCACGTCGCCGTGGACGAACTCGACGCCGGCCGCGCGGAGCCGCGGCAGGTTGAGCTCGCCGCCCCGGCGGCGCAGGTTGTCAAGCGCCCGGACCTCCCAGTCCGGATGGCGGGCGCGCAGGCCGATCGCGAGATTGCCGCCGATGAAGCCGGCTCCGCCGGTGACGAGGACACGCACGGCCGCGTAGTGTGCCGAAGCGGCCCGGTGACGGCGCAGCCGCCGGAGCCGAGCTCACCGGCACGCCGCTAAGGTGTCGCGCCGATGCGGAGCCTGCCCACCACGCTCCACGGTCCACTCCTGCTCGAACCGGTCGTCCACGGCGACGAACGCGGGTTCTTCCTGGAGACCTACCGGCGCACCGCGCTCGAGGAGCTCGGGGTCGACGATGAGCTCGTCCAGGACAACCACTCGCGCTCGCGGCGAGGGATCGTACGCGGCATGCACTTCCAGCCGGGCATGGCCAAGCTCATCCGGTGTGCCCGCGGGGCGATCGTCGATGTGCTCGTCGATCTGCGGCGTTCCTCGCCGGCGTTTGGGCAGTGGGAGATGTACGAGCTGAGCGACAGCAACCATCATCAGCTCTATTGCCCGAACGGGTTTGCCCATGGGTTCTGCGTCCTCAGTGAGGTCGCCGACGTCATCTACAAGACCTCGGCGTACTACGACCCCGCCGCCGAGGGCGGGTTCGCCTTCAACGACCCGGCGGTCGGGATCGAGTGGCCGGACGACGTCGAGCTGACGGTGTCCGAGCGCGACCGTTCGGCGCCGCCGTTCGCCGACATCCGCGCGACCCTTCCATTCTGAGCGTGCGGGGTCATGGTGCGCACGGGGGAGCACGACGGACGGCTGTCCGTAAGAATCCCGCCCCACGTGTTCCCAGGGACCGACGTTGCAGCTGACCGACCGTGACCTTGAACTGATCCCGACGTTGCGCGAGCCGGCGCCGGCCGGCGCAGGGTTCGGGATCAATCGCTACCTGTACGAGATCTACGAGCGGGATCCGACGCTCGTTCGCCGGTTTCCCGATCTCGATCACGACGGGGCGGCGTTCGTCGAGTGGCTCTACGCGTATGGCCAGGAGCAGCTGTCGATCATTGACGAGTTGATGCCGCCGGCGCCGGCGGAGTTCCGTCATTTCGATCCCCGCACGCCGGTGGTCGGGAAGGCACTCCCGCCGAATGTCGGTGTCAACGTGATGTCCTTCCTCCAGGCCGAGCTCGGGACTGGGGAAGCCGGGCGGCAGCTCGTTGCGGCGCTCGACGAGCGGCGGATACCGGTCCTGCCCCTGGAGAGCTCGATCCGCCCCAACTGCCGCCACGGGCATCCGTTCACGACGGTGCCGCCCGAGGGGGTCATCTTCCCGATCACGATCACCTGCGCGAATCCGGACTGGATGGGCGCATGGGCGTATGACCTGGGCGAGCGCTTCTTCCTGGATCGGTACTCCATCGGCTACTGGTGGTGGGAGGTCGACGGGCCGACGCCCTTCAACTGGCGTCGCAGCTTCCGGCTCGTGGACGAGGTCTGGACAGCCAGCGAACACATCGCGAACGCGCTGCGCCCCGCGCTCGACGTCCCCGTCCATCGCATGAGATTCCCGGTGTCCGTGCCGTCTCCGCCACCCCTCGGACGCGCGGAGCTGGGGCTTCCCGATGGCTATCTGTTCCTGACGATGTTCGACTACGCCAGCACGATGAGACGCAAGAACCCGCTCGCCGTCGTCGACGCCTTCCGTCGGAGTTTTGCGGCCGGAGAGGGCGCGACGCTTGTCGTCAAGTGCATCAACCAAGGTCTCGACCCCGACGGCCATCGCCAACTCACCGAGCTCGCCGCCAGTCACCCGGACATCTGCATCATCGATCGCTACGTGTCGCCGGACGCGAAGAACGCGCTGGTCTCCGCCTGCGACTGCTACGTATCGCTGCACCGCGCCGAAGGGTTCGGTCTGCCGCTCGCCGAGGCGATGTACTTCGGCAAGCCGACGATCGCGACCGCGTACTCGGGCAACCTCGAGTTCCAGAACGAGGACAACAGCTACCTCGTCGGCTTCGAACTCGCTCCGATCGGTGGGGGTGGACGCCAGTACCCGATCAACGGTGCCTGGGCGGAACCCGACGCTGAGCAGGCAGCGGAGCGGATGCGCACGGTTTTCGACGATCAGGCCGCCAGCCGGGCGGTGGGGGAGCGAGCCGCGCGCGACATCCGCCGGATGCACTCGCTCGAAGCCGCCGCGATGTCGATGGAAGCTCGACTCGAGAGGATTGCGCGTGACCTCGGCCTCGACGCGCTGGAGCACGACGGCGCCCAGTCTGCCCCGTGGACGGCGGCGCTTCGTAACCGCAATGGCCCAAGCGCCGCGGACGCGACCGCGAGCATCTCGCCGGCCCGAGAGCTGATTGCCCGCGGTCCGGTGCCGCCGCCGAAGTCCGAACTGGGGGCGCTTGGCCCGCCGACGCGGCGGCTCCTCTTCCGAGCGCTCCGGCCGTTCAGCGTCCACCAGCGCCAGGTCGACGAGCAGTTGGTGACCGAACTGGAGACGCTCAACCAGATGAGCGCGCGTGAGCTCGAGCTGCGGCGGCTGGAGCTGCGGCGGCTGGAGCTGCGGATCGCCTCCGGTCGGGCAGCCGAGCTCCTGCAGGCCCGACGCCCGGCTCTCCCGCTGGAGCCGTTCGAGTCGCCGACACCCGCACCGAGGTCGGCAGCGGATCCGGAGGCGATCAGGCGGGCGCGAGAGCGGATCGCCGAGGTCCCGTTCTGGTGGCACTCGATCGAGGTTGTTCCCGGGGTGACCACACCCGGCTTCAAGACGCCGATCCAGCACGCCCGTGAGCTCGGGATGCTCCGTTTCCCCGAGATGCACGGCAAGACCGTTCTCGACATCGGCGGCTGGGACGGTTTCTATGCACTCGAGGCGGAGGCGCGCGGGGCGCGTCGTGTCGCCGCTCTCGACCACTACGTCTGGTCGATCGACCAACACCGCCTCGCCGATTGGAAGCGTGAGCATCCCGGAGCGGCCGGACCGGCGGTGATCGAGGACACCGACATCTGGCGGCCCGAGGAGCTGCCCGGCAAGGCCGGCTTTGACATCGCCCGGGAGTTGCGGGGGAGCGGCGTCGGGGAGATCGTCGGCGACTTCATGACGATCCCGCTTGACGATGTCGAGGTATGGGACATCACGCTCTTCCTCGGCGTGCTCTACCACCTCAAGAACCCACTCGGCGGTCTGCGGCGACTCGCCGCGATGACCGGGGAGATGGCAGTGATCGAGACGCACGCGGTCACCGTCGGAGGACAGACGGAAGCCCGGCTGTGGAGCTTCTACCCGCGCGATGAACTCGGCGGTGACCCGACGAACTGGTTCGTCCCAACGGCCGCGGCGCTCGAGGCCGCGGTACGCGCTGCAGGATTCAGTCGCGTGGAACTGCTGACCGAACCGCCACCGGCTCCAGATGGAGCTGTGGTCGAATACCGTGCTGGCGTGCACGCTTTCAAGTGACGAGCCCGGCGCGCACAGACGCTGAGTCGCTCATCGCTGACGTGCCCTTCTGGTGGCACTCGATCGAGGTTGCCCCGGGCGTCGTCACTCCGGGCCAAAAGACCCCCGAGCAACTCTCGGCGGAGGTCGGCACTTTCCGGTTCCCCGACCTGCACGGCAAGCGCGTTCTTGACATCGGCGGCTGGGACGGTTTTTTCGCGCTGCAGGCTGAGGCACGCGGTGCCTCCGAGGTGACGGTGCTCGATCACTACGTGTGGTCGATCGACTATCGCGGCCTGGCGGAGCGCGTGCCGGGGACCGAGGAGGAGGAGCGGCGCCTCGCCGCCGATGTCTCCGCGTCTCCGTTCTGGCAACCCGATCGACTTCCCGGCAAAGCCGGCTTTGACCTCGTGCGTCGGTTGCGCGGCAGCCGGGTGGGGGAGCTTGTCGGCGACTTCATGACGATCCCCCTCGAGAAGGTCGGGCGGTGGGACGTGACGCTGTTCCTCGGCGTTCTCTACCACCTGCAGGACCCGTTCGGCGGCCTGGAACGGCTCGCCGCGATGACCGACGAGTTGGCGATCATCGAAACCCACGCGATCAGCGTCGGCGGCCACCCGGGCGCCCTGCTGTGGGAGTTCTATCCGGAGGATGAGCTCGGCGGCGACTCGACGAACTGGTTTGCCCCCACCGCGACGGCGCTCGAGGGAGCACTGCTCGCGGCCGGCTTCGCCCGGGTCGAGATGCTCGTCGAGGAACCTGCGGTTCCGTCCGGGCACGTCGGTGGATATCGCGCCGCGGCGCACGCGTTTAAGTGACCGCCGAGGAGCTGCGCGCAGAGATCGAGCAGCTCGTCCGGCGCTACCACGCCGAGGCGTTCGGCCCTGAGGAGTTCGTGCCCGGCACGTCGCCCTACCGCGTCGCCGGACGCGTGTTTGATGAGGAGGAACTCGTCCACCTCGTCGATGCCGCGCTCGATATGTGGCTGACGACCGGGCGCTTCGCTGAACAGTTCGAGCGGGAGTTCGCGCAACGGTTCGGGCTGCGTCACGCGAGTCTCGTGAACTCAGGTTCCTCGGCCAACCTGCTCGCGATCGCGGCGCTCACCTCGCCGAAGCTCGGCGACCGGCGGCTGCGCCCCGGGGACGAGGTGATCACGGCTGCCGCCGGCTTCCCGACGACCGTCAACCCGATCATCCAGCACGGTCTCGTACCGGTCTTGATCGACGCGGAGCTCGAGACCTACAACATCGATGTCAGCCAGCTGGAACCGGCGCTGTCGGACCGCACGCGGGCGGTCGTGCTCGCGCACACTCTCGGGAACCCGTTCGAGCTCGACGCAGTGACGGCGTTCGCTCGTGCCCACGACCTGTGGCTCGTCGAGGACTGCTGCGATGCGGTCGGCTCGACGTACCGGGGGCGCCAGGTCGGCACGTTCGGCGACCTCGCCACGGTGAGCTTCTACCCCGCGCACCACCTGACGATGGGCGAGGGTGGATGCGTTCTGACGAACCGGGCGCTGCTGCGCTCGCTCGTCGAGTCGTTCCGAGACTGGGGCCGCGATTGCTGGTGCGAGCCGGGAGAGGACAACGCGTGCGGCCGCCGCTTCACGTGGCAGTTCGGCGACATGCCCGCGCACTACGACCACAAGTACATCTACCGGCACCTCGGCTACAACCTCAAGGCGACTGACCTTCAGGCTGCGGTTGGGGTCGCGCAGCTCGCGAAGCTCGACGCGTTCATCGCCGCTCGACGGCGCAACTTCGATCGGCTGCGATCGGGCCTCGGCGATCTCGAGTCGGTGTTCGTGTTGCCGCGGGCCACGCCGGGCACAGAGCCGTCATGGTTCGGATTCCCGCTCGGTGTACGCGACTCCGCGCCGTTCACGCGCGAGCAGATCGTCGAGCATCTGGAAGGGTTGCGCATCGGCACGCGTCTGTTGTTCGGCGGAAACCTCGCGCGCCAACCGGCCTACCGTGACGTCGCGCTCCGCACGGTAGGCGAGCTTCGCAATGCCGACTTCGTTCTCGAGCGCGTGTTCTGGCTCGGGGTCTATCCCGGTCTCGATGACGCCGCCGTCGGCTGGCTTCTCGAAGTGATCCACGCGTTCGTGGCCGCCGGTTGATTCGTGGCCGACGCTCCCGACATCTCGTTCTGCGTCGCGACCCATCACGGCCGCGCGCGAGAACTCGCCGTCGCGCTGGACAGCGTGCTAAGCGAACTCGACGGAGACCTCGCCGGGCGCGTCGAGGTGTGCGTCAGCGACAACGCCTCCCGCGACGACACGGCGGCGATCATCGAGGAGCGACAGCAACGCGCTCCCGGTGTCATCCGGTATCGACGCAACGCGGTCGATCTCGGCGCGAGCCGCAACATCGTGCTCGCCGCGGGGATGGCTCGGGGCGATGCGATCTGGCTGCTGAGCTCCGACGACGCCCTCGAGCCGGGCGCGATTCACCGGGTCGTCGCGGCGCTCCGCGCTGACGACGAGATCGCCGGCATCAGCATCGATCGGCGGCTGTACGGCCGTGATCTCGTCGAGCCGTCCGCGATCGTGGACGCGGCCCGGCCGGCGCTGACCGGCGTCAGGCGTCTCGGTGGTCGCGAGGCACTCGACGCGTTTGGGCTCTACGCCACCTTCATCTCGACGCAGATCATCCGGACGCGCGTCTGGCAGGAAGCGTCGAGGAGTATCGGACCAACGCGGCTCAATGGCTCCATCTATCCGCACGTGTGGGTGATGGTCAGGGCATGGCTCGCGGGCGACCCCTGGCTGTGGGAGCCGCGCGCGATCGTGAGGGCCCGGCTCGAGAACTTCGCCCTCGTCCATCCGTCCCATCGCTCGGTGGACGCGCTCCTGGCCCAGGCGGTGCGGGACCAGCGCCGGCTGTGGAGCGCCCTGGTGGACCGCTCCGACGCGCGTCGGCAGCTGGAGCGGTTCCGTCTGCAGGTGTTTCCCGACGGGCACCGTGACACGCTCGCGTTCCATCGGCTGAACAATCCAACGCGCGTCCGACGAGAGACCTTCGGCCTGCTGGTCGCCAGCCTCCGGGCGTTCTGGTGGAGCCCCGGATTCTGGCGCGAGGCGCTACCGGCGCTGGTGCTGATGCTCCTTGGGCGGACAGCCACCGAGGAGCAGCTGGCAGCCGCGCGCGAGGCCGTCGTGTCGGCGCGGCTGGACGCTAGCTGTCCCGTCGCGGGCGACCGCTTGACATTGGACCCCGGAGAGGTTCTCCGGTTGGCGTTCCGGCTGTCCAACGCCGGTCCTGCGTCGCTGCGCTCACGGCCCGGAGCGCCGCTCACCGTGGCCGCGCAGTGGATCGATCCCGGGTCCGGACCCGTGCTCCAGGTCTCAGAGCGAGCAGCGTTGCCGGGCCGCTTCTCGGTCGGTGCGCAGAGGGACGTCACGGTGGCGGCGGTGGCACCGCGTCAGCCGGGTCACTATCTACTGAAGGTGTCGGCCCTGATCGAGGGCGTCGGTGTGGTCGAGAACGGTGCCTGGACGAGGCCTGTCGACGTGCGCTCAGTGTCCGCCGAGCAACTCGCGTAGCGCTGCAGCCACCCGCTCGGTCTGCTCACGCCGGAGCATCACTCCGCTCGGCAGGTTGATCCCGAACTGGGCGACGCGGGCCGCAACCGGGGTCTCCCGACACGGTGGCGCCCACATCGGCAGCGCCGAGACGGACGGAAACGTCGGACGGCGCGCGATCCCCCGTTCGGCGAGCGCGGCGATGAGCTCATCGCGTGACCGAGTGCCGTTCGGATCGAGCGTGACGCTCGTCATCCAATGTGTGGGCGACGTTCCCGGTGCGCCGGTGTGGACGCGGAGAACGGGGATCCCGTCGAGCACCTCGCGGTACCACGCGTGGACGCGCCGCTTGCGCTCGAGCAGGGAGGGCAGGCGCTCCATCTGAGCGAGCACGAACAGGTCGTGCTCGGTACAGATCTCCCGGATCTCATTCATGCGCGCCGGATAGCCGTAGAGGTGCACCGGCACAACCGCCCGGGTTCTCTCGGTGATCACGTCGCGCAGGCCGTCCGGGTCCAGTCCCCAGGAATCGGCCTCGACGTCGGCGAACACCGGGGTCGCGCTGGTCCAGGTACTCGGCGCGGCGCGCCCAGCCGTGCCGCGCGGCGTCGCGGGCGTAGCTCGCCTCCCGCGGAGTGATCGACGGGCCGGCGAGGTCGATCCTGAGCGTGTCAGGGTCCGCGCCGGCCGCCACCGCAGCGCTCGAAGAACGCAATCGCGCGCTCGTTGTCGCTGAATGTCAGGGCGTAGATGGCCGCTGGCGAAAGCTCGTCGCGGCACCAGTCGAGCGCCGCCGCCACGCCACGCGACATCAACCCGGGGGCGTCAGGCTCGCCGCGGATGACGAACCCGAGTTCGGCCGCATCCCCGGTGCCGAGGATCGCCTGCGCCCTCCGGAGTCGGCGTCAGCGAGAAGCCGAGCTGCCCGATCGAGCGGCCGAGCGCGTCGGCGGACGAGGAAGACGATCCGGTCGGGGTGATCGGGCACGGCGTCCTCGAGCCAGCGGCGGGTGCCCTCGGCCGTGACCGTGAACTGCGACGGGTGGACGGCCATGTGCGCTGCGCGCCGGCGGCCGAGGCGATCGATCGTCGGTTGGTCTCGGCGGTGGATGTCCGCGAGCGGGATCAGCCAGCCATCCCCGAGACGGATCGATCTGATGAGCAGCTCATCGAGCTCCGTCGTGCGCTTCAGGAATGCAGCGGTCTCGCGTCTCTGGACAGTTCCCGTACCCTCACCCGGGCTCATGGACGTTTCCGATTGGGTGGCTCAGTTCCTCGTGCAGCAGCGCGTCGGTGCTGTGTTCGAGGTGACCGGCGGCATGATCGCGAACTTCATCGACGCGCTGCATCGTGACGGCCGGATCCGGATCGTGAGCTGCCATCACGAGCAGGCGGCCGGGTTCGCGGCGGAGGGTCATGCGCGGATCACCGGCGTCCCCGGCGTCGCGCTGGCGACGAGCGGCCCGGGCGCCCTCAACCTGTTGACGGCGCTTGGCAGCTGCTATTTCGACTCGACGCCAGTGGTGTTCATGACCGGCCAGGTCAACCGGCATGAGCGCAAGGGCGACCGGGCGGTCCGCCAGCTTGGCTTTCAGGAGACGGACATCGTCGCGGTGGCGACACCGATCGCCAAGGCGGCATGGCGGGTGGAGTCGGTCGACGAGGTGCCGGGGATCCTCGCCGACGCGTTCGTCCTCGCCCGCGACGGGCGACCCGGCCCGGTGCTCATCGACATCCCGTTCGACGTTCAGCGCCAGTCCGTGGTCTCGGCCGGCCCCGAGTGCCGGGCCACCGCAACGTCGACGCCGGCACTCGACCGGGCTGCGGTCGGGGCGATCATCAGCGATCTGCTTGCCGCTGAGCGCCCGCTCATCCTCGCCGGCGGCGGGCTTCGGAGCGCCCGGGCGATCGACACGTTCCGCGGGTTCGCTGACGCTGCCGGCATCCCGGTTGTCAGCTCGTTGATGGGCCTCGACGCGCTGCCGTCGGCGCATCCCCTGCGCGTCGGGATGATCGGCACCTACGGGAATCGGTGGGCGAACATGGCGCTCGCGCGTTCGGACGTGCTGCTGGTTCTCGGCAGCCGACTCGACATCCGCCAGACCGGCGCTGATACCGAGTCGTTCGCGGCCGGGCGCACGATCCACCACATCGACATCGATCCGGCGGAGGTCAACAACCGCGTCAAGGGCTGCCGGCCGCTGATCGCCGATCTCGCCGATGCGCTCCCGGCGCTCGGCGCCCTCTGCGCGCGGCGCCCGGACGGCGCTCGCCATGCCGGCTGGCGCGACGAGATCAACGCGCTCGCCGCCCGCTGGCCAGATGTCGCCGAGCTTCACGACGTCGTCGGCATCAGCCCCAACGCACTGATGCACGAGCTGTCGCGGCGCCTCGATGTGGTCACGTTCGTCGCCGACGTCGGCCAGCACCAGATGTGGGCCGCGCAATCGCTTGAGCTCGGCCCCGGCGCGCGGTTTCTGACGTCCGGTGGGATGGGTGCGATGGGGTCTGGGCTTCCGCTCGCCATCGGCGCGTGCCTCGCCGCTGGACCGACCGCTCTCATCGCCGGCGACGGTGGGTTTCAGCTCAACATCCAGGAGCTGCAGACGTTGGTGCGCAACGTCTTGCCGCTGACCATCGTCGTGCTCAACAACCGCTCGCACGGCATGGTCCGGCAGTTCCAGGATGCGTACTTTGACGGCCGCCACCAGTCGACTGTGTGGGGCTACTCGGCGCCGTCGTTCACGGCCGTGGCGCAGGCGTACGGCATTCCGGCCCGCTCGGTGGAGACGGCTGACGCGGTCGCGGACGCGCTGTCCGAGCTGGCGGCCCACGACGGGCCGAGGCTGCTTGAAGTGACGATCGATCCCCAGGCCAACGTGTACCCCAAGGTCGCCTTCGGACACCCGATCAGCGAAATGGAGCCGTTCGCGGCACCAAAGCCGATCGAGGCGACGTGACGCCAGGCACCGGCCCGCCTGGGCTAAATTGAGGCCCCGGTCGTCATGCGCAAACGTCTTGCCGTCACCCCGGAGCAGTACCGACGGGTCGCCTACTGGACGCTCGGCGCGTTGACGCTGATCGTCTTGACCGGCGCCGCCGTCCGGCTCACGGGCTCCGGGCTCGGATGTCCGGACTGGCCGAAGTGCTACGGCAAGGCGCTGCCGCCGCTGTCGACGCACGCCCTCATCGAGTTCGGCAACCGGGCGTTGTCGGGCATCGTCGGCGTGCTGACGGTCGTTGCGGCCGTGCTCGCCTTCACCCGCCGGCCGTTCCGGCGCGACCTCGCGCTGCTCGCGTTGTCGCTGCCGCTCGGCGTCGTCGCCCAGGCGGTCCTCGGTGGCTTCACCGTCCGCGAGCATCTCGCTCCGGGCTTCGTCATGGGCCACTTCATGCTCTCGATGCTCGTTCTCATCGCGGCGGTCGCGCTCGCCTGGCGCGCCACGTACGAGCCCGGGGAACGGCCCCGCTCGACGGACCGTCTCGTCGTTTGGTCGGTGCGGGCGCTAGCACCGCTCGGTGCGCTCGCGATCGTCGCCGGCACAGCGGCGACGGCGGCGGGTCCCCACGCCGGAGGTTCGCCGGGTCAGCGCATCCACCGCCTGCACTTCAAGGGCAACGACACGCTGACGTGGATCGTTCACCGCCACGCGACGATTGCCGCCGTCTTTGGGATCGCCGTCGTCGCGGTGTGGCTGCTCCGGCGCCGGCGTGGTGCCGAAGCCGATGCGCTCGAGCCGCTGACCGTGCTTGCGATCCTGCTCGCCGCCCAGGGGCTGGTCGGCAGCGTCCAGTACGAGCTCCGCCTCCCGGGGGACATGGTCTGGGTCCACGTGACGCTGGCGACGTTCACCTGGCTGGTGGTCCTGTGGGCGGTCGCCGCGGCCGGGTCGCTCGTCCCGCGAGCGCGGACGGTGTCCGCGCGCGAGCCGCGTCTCAGTCACGCCTCGTCGCCGCCGGCCTCGCCCGCCTCAGACGCGTTCTGAGGTCTGTTCGTTGGTCCGCTCGGCGTCCGTCCGGCGTTCTCGCAGGACGCGTTCGAGGGCTCCTCGCGCCGCGGCGAGCTCGGTCTCGGCGTCCCGGCGAGCCGCCTGGGCGGTTCGACGAGCGCCTCGTCCTCGCGTCGGGCGTAGAAGCGGTCGAGACCGTCGAACAGGACGAACTGGTAGCCGGCGTTCAGGAGCCCGGGCTCCCACCGATGGTGTCACGGCGTCTGCGTGCCGGGTTGGGTCGCCTCGACGAGGACCGCGCGTGGTCGAAACCGCGCGAAGTCAGCGCCCTCAAGGGCTCGAGGAGGTGCCGCCGTGATCTGTGGCGCAGACGGGCCTGCGCAACAGCTTGGTGACGAGCAGCGCGACCTCCGAGGAGCGCGAGAAGATCTGGTGGATATGCACGAGGTCCACCGCGCGTACCGCGTCGAAGATCTCCCAGGACAGCCGGTCGCCGTGTCCGCTCACCGCCGCCGTGGGCAGGACCTTGAGGGTGACCCCCGGCGCGAGCGGGAGGATCCTGACGTCCGGCTCGTCCCCATAGGACACGAGGTCGATCTCGTAATCCCCGGTCGCGGTGACCGCCTTGGCGAGGTTCAACGGGTAGCGTTCGCCACCCCCGAGGTACGAGGTCCGGTCAAAATACAGCGGTGTCAGGTAGGCGACGCGCGTCCATGTGGCTAGGACGGGACGAGCGAGCGGCAGCTTGAGTATCCCAAGGATCGCTACGATCGGCAGTCGATGACGAGCTCGGAGAGCACTGCTTCACCGTCTCCGCCGCCCGGCGCGCGGGGCGCGAACGCATCGCTCAGCATCCTCGTCGTTGACGACGAGTCCGATCTGCGCGAGATGCTGACGCGGTCATTCTCGCGTGAGGGTCACCGCGTGATGGCGGTCGCCGACGGCCGCAACGCGATCGACCGGGCGAGCACCGAGCACTTCGACATCGTGCTGCTCGACGTCGCCCTCGGCCCCGGTCCCGACGGCTACGAGGTATGCCGCACGCTCCGCGCCCGCCGCAACGTCGTCCCGATCATCATGCTGACAGCGCTCGACTCCGAAGCCGACGCCGTGCTCGGGCTCGAGGCGGGCGCCGACGACTACGTGACCAAGCCATTCGGCCTCGCCGAGTTGCGCAGCCGGATCCGCGCTGTGCTCCGGCGGGCCGGGACTCGGGCGATGGGCGAAGAGGTGCTCGTCGTCGGGCCGATCGCGCTCGATCGAGCCCAGCGCGAGGTGACCGTCGACGGCGGTCCGGTCCGGCTCACGTTCTCGGAGTTCGAGCTGCTCGACGCCTTGATGGCTGATCCGGGCCGGCTGCTGAACCGCCAGGAGTTGCTGCGGGCGATCTGGGGCGACAGCGCCTACCGCGACCCACGCGCGATCGACGTCCACATCCGGCATCTGCGGGAGAAGCTCGAACCCGAGCCGGACAAACCGCGTTACATCCTCACCGTGCGCGGCGCCGGGTACCGCCTGCGAGGACCGTAGTGGCCGTCTCCGCTCGGCCGCGACCCCGGCGAGGGGCACTCGGTCTGCGCGGACGTATTGTCGGCGCGGTCGTCGTCACGACCATCGCCACCCTGGGTGTGGCGGCGCTGGCGCTTCTGGGGCCACTCGAGCAGAGCCTGCGGCGCGCGTCGCTGACAACGCTGAGCACGGACCTGCCGCGGCATCCGACGCAGGCGTTCCAGAAGCTCGACCTCACCGGGCTGACGAACCCGAACGCGAATGGGAGCCCGCAGACCCCGGCATGGCTCGACGCCCAGAACGACCTGCAGCGGGCCCAACAGCAGCTCGCCACCCGCGTCGGCGGCTTGGTCTACGTCCTCGGCTACCCCGGATCCGATGGCCGCGGGCGACTGCTGCTCCCGACCGCATCCGAGGGCGACAACGCTGATCTCGATCCGTTCACCGATGTCGCTCAGGCGTTCCGCACCAACCGTCCGCGCACGAGCTACGGCACCATTGACGGCAAGGACTACGTCCAGACGGCGATCCCTTTCAAGAACGGTGGCCTCACCTACGTGCTTGCCGTACGCCGGGCGATCGACGAGATCCCGGCCGCGGTCAAGGCCGTCCGGACGGCCTTCATCACGGCCGCGCTCGCGGGTCTCGCGCTGACGTTGATCCTCGCGATCCCGCTCGCCGCGACGCTCGTCCGGCGGCTGCGGCATCTACGGCAGGCGGCGCTTCAGCTCGCCGAGGAGGGGCCACCGGTCGAAATGCCGGAGGACCGCGCCCGCGACGAGGTCGGCGACCTGTCCCGGACGTTCGCAGCGATGCAACGCCAGCTGCAGCATCAGGAGCAGGCGCGCCGCGCGTTCGTCGCGACCGCGTCGCACGAGCTGCGGACGCCGCTGACCTCGCTCGACGGGATGCTTGAGCTGATCGCCGACGATCTCCGGGGAGGCCAGCCGGACCTCGACGATGCCCGCGAGCTGCTTGATCGAGCGCGCGCCCAATCCCGCCGCCTCGGTCGCCTGGCGGCCGACCTGCTCGACCTCAGCCGGATCGACGCCGAGGTGCAGCTGCGCTCCGAGCCGGTCGAGCTCGGTGAGCTGAGCCGTGCGGTGCTTGCCGAGTTCGAGGTCCGCGAGAGCGAGCGGGGGGTCGTGTCTGCTTTGCAGGACGCGGATGGACCCGTGTGGGCGCTTGGCGATCCCGGCAGCGTCGCCCGCATCATCCGGATCCTGCTCGACAACGCCGTCCGGGTCAGCCCGGCGGGCGGCGAGGTGCGGATCGACCTGCGGCGCCGGCCGGTCCCGTCGCTGACCGTCGGCGATCAAGGTCCCGGCGTTCCGGAGGACGAGCGCGACCTCATCTTCGAACGGTTCAAGCGCGGCCGGGATACTGGCGGCCAGGCCGGATTCGGCCTTGGTCTGGCGATTGGCCGTGAGTTGGCGCTGCGCATGGGCGGCGAGCTCGTCCTCGAGGAGCCGTCCGGCGACGCCCCCGGCGCTCGCTTCACGCTGCGGCTGCCGGCGGCGCGCGCGCCTGACGGCGGCGGTGTCAGAGATACCGCCGGAGCTCGCTGACGATCGCCTCGGGGTTGCGCTCGAGCTGGTCCTCGGTGTACCGCAGAACGATGTAGCCGGCCCGTCTGAGTTCGAAGTCACGCTGATGGTCGCGGCGGACCTGGGCCGGTGTCTTGTGGCCGTGGGTGCCGTCGATCTCGACGATCAGCTTGTGCCGAGGCCAGTGCGCATCGACGAGCCAGCCGTGGACGAGGACGTTCGTTTCCGGGATCGGCAGGCCAGCGGCCTGGACGATGATGATGAGCAGTCTTTCGCCGCGACTGCGCGTGGTGGCGAGCTGGGGGAGGTGGATCTGCAGCGCCGCATTGACCGCCGAGCTGCCGGCGGTGCCACGGCCGGTGAGGGCGTGGACGGCGTTGAGGTTCAGGAGGCCTTCGTACTCGGCGTTGGCGAGGACGAATCGGAGAATGTCCGTGCGGGGATTGGTGGCGGCGTAGTCGAGGATCGCCTGGCTCGGGGTCGTGATCGGCATGCCTTTGTGGAGGATGCGCTCCAGCTTCCGCCTGCCGTGAACGACGATCAGGCCGTAATCCTGCACCCGCCTCGGCGTGCTCACGTAGATGTGGCGCGGCGGGTACTTCAGGAGCCCGAGCCACCAGATCACTGACGTGGCGCTGAGCATGCCTCCGGGGCCCGCGTACAGGACCGCGGCCGCGAGGTCTGATGCTGGGGTGCGCCCGGGATGGCCCACGGCATAGACACGCGGCAGTTCCCAGAACAAGTACCCGCCGCCGTTGGACCACCGTCCGATCGTCCGGCCGCTCACGCCGGCGCGACGTATCTGCTCGTAGCGAGCCCGCCCCCATTGCTTTGCCGCCACCGCCGCCAGCCGAACTTTGGCGTTTGACCGGCACCTGCTGCCTGTGAATCTCCATTCATCGCCCGCGGGGGCGGGGTCCGAGGCGGCCATGCTCTGCAGGATGCGACGAGACCGCGTTACCGAACAAGACACAATCGCTACAAGTCTGTGCCAATTCCGCGCCGCGTTTGTGGCGGACGTCTGACAGCATCAGGCGCAATGGACGAACGCCTTATGCAGGCGATGCTCGACGTCGACGAGCATCACTGGTGGTACCGCGGCCGACGGGTGATCATCCGGGCCGAGCTCGACCGGCTGCCGCTGCCGGACGCCGCGACGACGTCCGTGCTCGACGCTGGGTGCGGCTCGGGTCGCACGCTGGAGGATCTCGCCGACTACGGCACGGTCTCCGGGATCGAGCTTGATCCCGGCGCCGCCGAAGTGGCGCGGGACCGCGACCCGCGCTTCGATGTCCGGATCGGCCGGCTCGAGGAGCTACCGTTCCAGGACGGGACGTTCGATCTCATCACGTGCCTCGACGTGATCGAGCACACGCCGGACGACCGCGCGACGCTCGCATCCCTCAGACGGGTCACCAAGCCCGGCGGCTGGCTGCTCGTGACCGTCCCGGCGTATCAATCGCTGTGGTCACGCCATGACGTCGCCAACCACCATTTCCGCCGTTACTCCCGGCTGCTGCTCAAGGGTGCGGGGGTGACCGCCGGGTGGGAGCTCGTCCGCATGACCTCGTTCAACAGCCTGCTGCTCGCACCGGCCGCCGTCGTCCGCATGGCCCAGCGCCAACGCGGGCTGGAGCCCAACGGCGACTACACGCCCGATCTGCATATCGGCCCGCAATGGCTCAACGGCGTGCTCGAGCGTCCGCTGCAGGCCGAGGCGGCTTGGCTGCGCCGCGGCGGCACGCTGCCCGCCGGGCTGTCTCTGCTCGCCGTCTTCCGGAACCCGCCGACCGCATGACGCTCGAGCTCGCTGCGCTCATCGGCGTATCGAGTGGCCTGGGCTATCTCCTGCCGGCGATCATCGGGCTCGAGTCGATGGGCATCCCGTCGCCGGGCGAGACCGCGCTCATTCTTGCGGCGGTGCTGGCGAGTCAGGGTAAGCTGCAGATCGAACTCGTGCTGCTGATCGGGATCGCCTCCGCGATCATCGGCGACAACATCGGGTACCTGCTCGGCCGCCACTTCGGCCGGGAGGTCCTCACCGCGCCGGGACCGTTCCACCATCGGCGGCGGATGCTGATCTCGGTCGGCGACCGCTTCTTTGACCGGCACGGTGCGAAGGCGGTGTTCTTCGGCCGCTGGGTCGCGCTCGTCCGGATCGCCGCCGCGTGGCTCGCCGGCATCAACCATATGCGTTTCCGCGTCTTCTTCTTCTGGAACGCGCTCGGCGGGATCACGTGGGGCCTCGCGTTCGGGCTCGCCGGCTATTTCGGCGGGCACGCCGCCGCCCACCTGATCGAGCAGTTCGGGATCATCGCGGCGATCGTGCTCGTGGTCGCGATCGTCGTCGGGGTCGTGGTCATGCGCGTCCGCGAGCGGCGAGCTCATGCTCACGCTGAAGCTGAGCTCGCCGAGGCCGAGGCCGGCGCGGACGCCGGGGCCGGCGCGGACGCCGGGGCCGGCGCGGACGCCGGGGTGACTACCGGTTCGGGTCAGCCTCCAGATCGAGCGCGCACGAGTTGATGCAGTAGCGCAGACCCGTCGGGCGCGGTCCGTCCTCGAAGACGTGGCCGAGGTGCCCGCCGCAGCGCTTGCACACGACCTCGGTGCGGACCATGCCGTGGCTGCGGTCACTCCGCACCTCGACGTTGTCCGCGACGGCCGGTTCATAGAAGCTCGGCCAGCCGGTGCCGGAGTCGAACTTCGTGTCCGAGCTGAAGAGCTCGGCGCCGCATCCAGCGCAGTGGTACATACCGTCATCCTTGACATTCCAGTACGCCCCGGTGAAGGGACGCTCGGTGCCTTGGCGACGCAGGGTGTCGTACTGCTCCGGCGTCAGTCGCTCGCGCCACTGCTCGTCGGTGAGGGCGACGTCCCGCGTGGTGTTCGTCTCGGTATCCATGGTCCCGACGTTAGCGCTGTAGGGTGAACGAACGATGAAATTCGGCGTTGCCATCTTCCCCACTGCCGACATTCAGAACCCGGCCGAGCTCGCGCAGATGGCCGAGGAGCGCGGGTTTGAATGTCTGCTGTTCCCCGAGCACACACATATCCCTGCGGGCCGCGACACGCCGTACCCGGCGGGCGGCGAGCTGCCCCCGGAGTACAGCCGGACGTATGACCTGTTCGTCGCGCTCACCGCCGCGGCGCTCGCCTCCCAGCACCTGCTGATCGGGACCGCGATCTGCCTCGTGATCGAGCGCGACCCGATCATCACCGCCAAGGAGGTCGCCTCGCTCGATCGGATCTCCGGTGGGCGGTTCCTGTTCGGCGTGGGTGCCGGCTGGAACGTCGAGGAGATGGCCAATCACGGGACCGACGCCAAACGGCGCTTCGGGATCATGCGGGAACGCGTCGAGGCGATGAAGGCGATCTGGACCGAGGACGAGGCGAGCTACCACGGCCGCTACGTCGACTTCGAGCGAATCTGGTGTTGGCCGAAACCGCTCCAGGAGCCTCATCCGCCGGTCCTCGTCGGCGGCAACGGCCCCACGGTGTTCGACCGCGTCATCGCGTTCGGCGATGAATGGATGCCGAACCGGGTCGGGAAGGATGACGCCATGATCGAGGCGTACGACCACCTGCAGCTGAGAGCGGCGGAGGCGGGGCGTGCCGAGATCCCGATCACCCAGACCGGAATGATGCGAGACCCGGAGCGGATCGAGCGCTTCGCGGGCGCCGGCGTTCACCGCGCCGTGTTCTGGGTGCCGTTCGGAGCCGGGCCGGCCGACGTGGAGCGGGCGATGGACAGCTACGCCGAGACCGCGGACGCGTACCGGAGGGCGGGCGGCTGACCCCGATCCTGCCCGGGCCGCTCGACCTCGTCCTCTCCGGAGGCGGGGTGCTCGGCATTGGGCATGTCGGAGCGGCGGCGGTGCTCGAGGAGCACGGAGCTCAGTTCAAGCGCATCGCGGGAGTTTCAGCCGGCGCGATCGTCGGCTCGCTGCTCACCGCCGGCGCGTCGGCGGATGAGCTGCACACGCTGCTCGGGCAGCTTGACTATTCGCAGTTCCTCGATACGGACGCGCTGGACAAGGTTCCGATCGTCGGGCCGGTGCTGTCGGTCGTGCTCGAGAACGGCTATGCCGCGGGCACGAAGCTCCACGACTTCCTTGCCGAGGAGTTGAAGGCGCGTGGCGTCGAGACATTCGGCGATCTCAAGATCACGGACGACCCCGGTGCCGACACGAGGCCGGAGGTCGGCTGGCGGCTGACGGTGCTCGCGGCTGACGTCACCCGGGGTCAGCTCCTGCGTCTCCCCGGCGACTATGGGCGCTACGGACTCGATCCCGACAAGCAGTCGGTCGCCGACGCCGTGCGTGCGTCGACGGCGGTGCCGTATCTGTACGAGCCGTTCACGCTGAAGTACGCCGACGGCGAGTCGCTGCTCGTCGACGGCGGGCTCGTCAGCAACTTCCCGATGGACATCTTCGACCGGACGGACGGTCACGCCCGCCGCTGGGAGAGCGTCGGGGTGACCCTGCTCCCGCAGCTCCCCGCCGGCGACACCCGACTGATCCCATCGCTGAGGCTGCTCGGCGGCATCCCGGGAGCCCGCTTCCTCGAGTCCGTCCTCATCACCGCCGTCGTCGGGCGCGACCAGGGCTTCCTCGCGCAGCCGTGGGTACGCGACCGATCGATTGAGGTCGACAGCCGAGGTGTGCAGCCGTTCGACTTCGATATCGACACGGCGACGGCGGAGCAGCTGTACGGAAGCGGACGCAACGCCGCCACGCAGTTCCTCGCGTCAAGTCAATGATCTTCGTCGCGCTCGCCGTCGTCGCGGCGACGGCGTTCGGCGTCGTCTGCGAGCACCGGTCGACGCCGAAGGCGGCGCGGGCGTCGCGGAACGCGCTGGCGCTGATGCTCTACGTGCTCGTCCCGTTCGTCTCGTTCGTGAACATCGCGCATCTGCACCTGTCCAGCGGCGGTGGGGTTGGGCTCATCGGAGCGTACGTGGCGATCTCGACGGCGGGGGTGATCGCGTGGGCGATCGGGCGCTTCGTGATGCGCCTGGAGCGCCCGACGCTGGGCGCGATCATCCTCTGCGTAGTCGTCGTCAACACCGGCTACCTCGGGTTGCCGATGACCGTCGCTCTGCTCGGGACGAGCCATCTCGGCTCCGCCGTCGCGTACGACCAGATCGTCAGTGGCCCGATGCTGCTGACGATCGGGTTCGGGATCGGAGCCGCGTTCGGCGGTAGCGCGGGCGATACGGCAGGCGCGCGCCTTCGGGCCTTCCTGACACGCAACCCGCCGCTGCTCGCGGTGATCGCAGGGCTGATCGCGCCGGCGTCACTTGCTCCGACTGCGCTCGTCCGCGCCTCCCACATCGTCGTGATCGCGCTGCTGCCGCTCGGGTTCTTCGCCGTCGGAGTCAACCTCTCGGCCGAGCGTCGCGAGGACGCCGCGCCGCTGCTCGAACTGCCGGATCGCCGGGTGGTGCTCGCCGTCGTGCTGCGCCTGGCGGCTGCGCCGCTCGTTCTCGGGTTCATCTCCGCTGCGATTGTCAAGCTGCCGACCGCCTACCTCCTGCAAGCGGCGATGCCGACGGGCATCAACTCACTCGTCGTCGGACACGCGTACGGACTCAACCAGCGCGTGATCGCGACGATCATCGTCTGGAGCACGGCGACTGTTCTCCTCGGCGGCCTGGTGATCGCGCTGCTGTGAGAGCCGGCGGAACTGGAGCACCCCGTCGTCGAGCCCGGCGAAGCGCAGCGAGGCCACGTCAAGCGCGTAATTCTGGTGCAGGCGCCACGGCCGGCGCGAGCCCTGCTTGGGGAACCGGTCAATCGCGCGCAGCACGTAGCCGGAGTTGAAGTCGATGAACGGCTCCGGGACGACACTCTGGTCCCTGTTCTCCGCCACGCAGTACGCGTAGCCGTGGGCGCGCATGTGGTTCAGCAGCCGGCACACGTACTTGCAGGTGAGGTCGGCTTTGAGCGTCCACGATGCGTTCGTGTACCCGAAGGCGGTCGCCATGTTCGGGACCCCGCCGAGCATCATGCCCTTGTACCCGAGCGTGGCGCCGAGTTCGATCGGCCGCCCGTCGACCGACAGCTTCACCCCGCCGAGCGGGATGAGCTCAAGCCCGGTGGCGGTGACGACGATGTCGGCGTCGAGTGACCGGCCGGAGGCGAGCTGCACGCCGGACGCGGTGAACCGCTCGATCCGGTCGGTGACGATCTCGGCGCGCCCGTCGCTGATCGCTCTGAACAGATCGCCGTCCGGGACGAGACACAGCCGCTGGTCCCACGGGTTGTATCGCGGGTTGAAATGAGTGTCGACGTCGTATCCGGGCGGGAGCTCACGCGCGACCCCCTTGCGGATCAACTTCTTCATCAGTGCGGGGCGGCGCCGGCTCACCTGAAAGCTGAGGAGTTGGACGAGCACGTTGCGCCAGCGGATGATCTGGTACCCGAGCTGGGAACCGAGGATGCGCCGCAGCCGCACCGCGAGCTCATCCCGTGCCGGCAGCGAGACGACGTAGCTCGGGGAGCGCTGGAGCATCGTCACAAGTGCGGCACGCTCGGCCATTGCCGGCACAAGCGTGACGGCCGTCGCGCCGCTTCCGATCACGATCACCCGGCGCCCCGCGTAGTCGAGGTCCCCCGGCCAGAACTGCGGGTGGACGATCTGCCCGGCGAAGTCCTTGGCGCCCGCGAACTCGGGCGTATAGGCGCGGTCGTAGCGGTAGTAGCCGCTGCAGAAGTACAGGAAGCCGCAGGTGAGGCGGACGGCCCCGCCCGTGTCGGTGCGCTCGGCCTCGACGAGCCAGCGGGCGTCGGCCGTCGACCACCGAGCGGCGACGACGCGGTGGTTGAAGCGGATTCGTCGATCGATCCCGTGCTCGGCCGCGGTCTCGCGGACATAGGCGAGGATCGACGGGCCGTCGGCGATCGCCTGCGGGTTCTCCCATGGCCGAAACGCATATCCGAGCGTGTGCATGTCGGAGTCCGACCGGATCCCCGGGTAGCGGAAGAGGTCCCACGTGCCTCCGCTTCGGTCGCGTGCCTCGAGGATCGCGTAGCTCGTCCCCGGGGACCGTGACTGAAGGTGGTAGCCGGCCCCGATCCCTGAGAGACCGGCGCCGACGATCAGGACGTCGAGGTGTTCGGGGGATCGGTCCACGGGCGTACCGTGTCAGCGTACTGTCCGTCGGAGGCGCTGAGGTAACTGTTGGCGGCGCGCGGATCGGGCGAGGCAAGCTCGAGCACGAGTGAGGACCAGCCGAAGTCGACTGCTCCCATCCCGCCGCCCGTGTACGGGTTGTAGTACTCGCGCAGCCCGTGCGTGCGGATCGCGCTCGTCAGCCGACTCGCGAGCGTCTCGGCCTGCTCCTCGTAGCCAAGACGGACTAGTCCGAGCCACACGAGCCACGCCGCGTTGACCCAGGTCGGCCCCCGCCAGTACAGCCGGGCGCCGATCGCGTTGCGGTCCCGGGTCGAGAAGGCTGGGTCGCTCGCCGAGACCGACGGCGGCGCTACAGGGAGCCAGAACCGGCGCGTGTCGAGCAGGTGCCGTTCGACGAGCTCGCGGCCGATGTCCTCCGGGAGATCCGGCAGCGCGAGCGGCGACAGCGCCGTCCACGTGAGCGCCGGCTCACGCGCGGGGACGGGGCGGGCGAGCGGCCAGAACAGCCCGCTGCGCTCGTCATACATCCGCTCGACGATGCGCTCCGTCAACGACTGTCGCCCGAGCGACGAGCGCGCCAGCGAATAGAGCACGTTCGTCATCACCTCGCAGCACACCGGCCCGCCCGCCGCCTCGATGGCGCGTGCGTCGTACGCCAGCCGGCGATTGCGTTGGACGAGCAGGAGATAGCCGGCCCGGCTGTGGGCCCGGTGGCGCCAGATCGCGTCGAACTGCGAGGAGGCGTCGAGGCCGGACTCGTCCGGCTGAACGATCCAGATAAGGCCATCGCCGTCGAGCTCTCGGTTCGCCTCGAGCCAGTCATGCTGCCGGGCGATCGCCGGCACTTCGCTCGGGTCGCCGACGGCGATGCGCCACGCCCAGGCGAGGAGCGGCGGCTGGATGCTGGCCGTCGTCGGTGCGCCGGGCTCGGTCACGTTGTACGTGAAGCGGCGTATGCCCGTCAGCGGCGTGTTCCAGAAGATCGTGTGCGCGATAAAGCCGTCCGGCCGCTGGGCGGCGATCAGCGATTCGAGCTCGCGGCGGCTGTGCTCGGGATCAAAGTGGCGCCAGGCGATCGCCGTGAAGCACGAGTCCCAGTACCACTGCCAGGGGTAGTGGCCGGGACTCGGGCAGGTGTAGGCGAACGGCGTGCCGTCGGCGGCGGCGAGACCCTCGCGCCAGTTCTGGCGCAGGACCCGCTCGCACATCGCATGGATCTCGTCTGTAACGGACATCTCGGGTGCGGGATGGTGACAAATGCCATAGCCAGGTCGAAGACCCCGTCCGCTACAACTGCTGTTATCGCTGTTATCGAGACACCCGTCGCCGCTGCGGAACGCCTCGCCCTGCTGTCGCAGGAGCTATCGCCCCGTGCCGAACAGGAGCGCCGTCTTGCGCCAGAGCTCGTCGACAAGCTCGCCTTGGCCGGTCTGTTCCGTCTGTGCGTTCCGGCCGCGATCGGAGGTGCTGAAGCGTCGCCGGTGACGCTCGTCGAATCGATCGAGACGCTCGCGCGTGGGGACGCGTCCGCGGCGTGGTGCGTGGCGGTCTCCGCGACCAGCGGCCTGGTGCTCGCCTATCTCCCGGAGGATGCCGCGGCGCGCGTGTTCACGCGGCCGGAGACCGTCCTCGGTGGCGTGTTCGCCCCGCGGGGGCGTGCGCGGATGGAGGGCGACGGGTTCCGCGTCAGCGGCCGGTGGCCGTTCGCGAGCAACAGCGCTCACTGTGACTGGTTCATGGGTGGCTGCGTCGTCGAGACCGCGGAGGGCGAGCTGGCGATCCGCGAGGGTGGCGCACCCGACATCCGGTTGGTGCTGACGCCTGCGCCGGAGGTCGTCATCCACGATACCTGGCATGTCACCGGGTTGCGCGGCACGGGCAGCAACGACATCGAGTTTGCCGAGCTGCGCATCCCGCGTGAGCACACCAGCTCGGTGTTCACGGACCGACCAGTCCAGCGGGGGCCCCTGTACCTGTTCCCCCTGTTTGCGCTGCTGTCGGTCGCGATCGCTGCGGTGACGCTCGGCAACGCGCGGGGCGCGCTCGATGAGTTCGCTGCGCTTGCCGCCGAGAAGACCCCGACGGGAAGCCGGCGCCGGCTCGGCGAGCGGGCGACCGTTCATGCTGACGTGGCACAGGCCGAGGCGTCGCTGCGCGCGGCGCGTGCGCTGCTGCACGGTGAGCTGAGCCGAGCGTGGACGATCGCCGAGGAGCGCGGTGAGGTGGCCGTCCAGGAGCGGCTGTCGCTGCGCCTCGCGGCGTCACACGCCGCGACGACCGCGGCTGAGGTGTGCGAGACCGTCTACCGGCTCGGCGGCGGCAGCGCGATCTACGAGTCGAGCCCGCTTCAGCGGCGGTTCCGAGACGCCCACGTCGCGACGCAGCACATGCTCGTCGGCCCGGCGACGTGGGAGCTGTCTGGACGGCTTCTGCTCGGTCTCGACACGGATACCAGCCAGCTGTAGCCGCGCGGCTCGCTACTTCGGCGGCAGCGACCTCGCGTAGGTCACGCCTCGCGCCACCCAGCGCTCGAGCTGCCGCTTCGTCGTGACGCCCTCGGAGCCGATCCGCATCCAGCCCTGCATCTCGCGGCCGCGCATGACGAACGGCTGCGCGTGGGGCTTGCCGAGCAGCGCGTCGGTCTCGTCCGGGTCGACGCGGAGCAGCAGACCGCCTTCACGGCTCGCGGCGACGGACATGTTGCCGTCGATGAGGAACGCGAGTCCGCCGAACATCTTCTTTTCGGTCAGGCCAGGCTCGGTGGCGATCAGCTCACGGATGCGATTGGCCAGATCCTCGTCGTAGGCCACGGGTGTGCATTATCGCTGCTGCCCGGGCCGCCGCCGATGTGTACCGTGTTGGGCGTGCAGGGCACGATCGTCGACATCGCGACACCCGATGGGATCGCGGACGCCTACCTCGTCCGCCCTAACAGCGGCGACGCCCATCCCGGCGTGCTGCTGATCATGGACGCATTCGGTCTCCGTGCCCGGATCGAGGAGATGGCCGACGAGCTCGCGTCTCAGGGGTACGTTGTGCTCGCGCCGAATGTGTTCTACCGCGCCGGACGTGCCCCGGTGCTCCCAATGCCGGATGGTGACGACCCAGATGCGCGCGGACGCTTCTTCGGCGAGGTCCGGCCGCTCATGAACGAGCTGACGCCTGAGCGGACGGCGGCCGATGGGCAGTCGTACCTTGACCGGCTCGCGTCCGAGACGTCGGGTCTGGTCGCCATCGTCGGCTACTGCATGGGTGTCCGCGTCGGCTGGCGGATTGTCGCCGCCCACCCCGACCGCGTTGCCGCGCTCGCCGGCTTCCACGGCGGCGGCCTCGTCACAGACGCACCGGACAGCCCCCACCACTCGGCCGCGGCGATCGTCGGCACGGAGGCGTACTTCGGCCACGCCGATCAGGACCAAAGCATGACCGCCGAGCAGATCGCGGAGCTCGAGGCGGCGCTCGACGCTGCGGGCGTGCGGTATCGCTCCGAGCTCTACGAGGGCGCCCGCCACGGCTATACGATGTCCGACACGCCCGTGTACGACGAGGCCGCGGCCGAGCGGCACTATCGCGAGCTGCTTGCACTGCTTGAGCGCACCCTAAGCTGATGGGCTTCAAGATCATCGCGCCGGACGAGTTCGACTGGATCACCCGGCCCCACCAGCCCGGGCAGCCCGCCCGCCACGTGGCTGAACTGACGCATCGGCTGGAGTTCGAGCACACGCGCGGCAACGTGTGGCGCTACGAGCCCGGCGCGCGTGGTCGGCGGCATCGGCATCGGGAGCAGGAGGAGACGTTCGTCGTCCTCTCGGGGACGCTGTCGATGTACCTCGGGGAGCCGCCCGAGCGCCACGACGTGCCGCCGGGCGGCGTTGTCCACGTCGGGCCCGGTACTGCGCTGCAGACCGTCAACCACGGCACGGTCGACCTGCTCGTCTACGCCTACGGCTTCCCGCCAGAGGATCAGCACGCCGACATCCTTAAATCGGTGGCCTGACCGGATCACCGTGAGAACTACGGTTGGGACGCACTCCGGCCTACGGATGTGCCCTCGCTGGTCGGCGGGAGAATGGGCGTCTACGAACCGAGACCGTCAGTGTCCGACTCTCGCCCCCGCACCCGCGCCGCCCATCGTCGGCACCACGTCCGACCTCGCCGGGGCGGCTGCCGGGTCCCGATTGAGCACGTCGCCCGTGCCGTGACCGTGCCGGTGCACGCTGAGATCGAGAAAACGCCGCGGCCACCCATGCCGGAATGGCGCACGGACGCCTGGAAACATCGTGTCGAGGCGGAGGCACTGCACCGCCTCGAGGATGGGCTCCGAGGCCTCGGCAGCGTGGACTGACGGAGCGCTCGGGCGCTGCGATCAATGCTGGCGATGGTGACGCCCGGCGACGCCGCGGTCCCAGTTGCGGATCTCCGCGGTGACGTCGTGGTGCAGCTCGGACGGCCGCTCGGGGCCGGAGTTGTGGTCGATGTCGCCGTACGGGTGCTGGTTGATCCCGCTTCCGCGACGCGTGTAGTAGCTGTAGGCGAAAGCGAAGAATCCGACGACCATCACGCCGATGAACCAGAAGCTGCCACCGGCCAGGGCAAACGCAATTGGAACCGTCATCTCGGGATGCACCACCTTTCGCCCAGGTTGTACGACGACGTCCTCGGCGTGTGATCCGGAGCGATCCGCGAATCTCGTCCGTAGCAATCCGTACGGGCGCCGGGTGGCTCAGCGTGCGCCCTGGTGCGAAGCGGCGGCGGTCGCGACGTCGCGTGGGTAGGTCGCGCGTGCTTTGAGGAGGAACAGTCCACCGGCGACGAGCGTGCCGAGCAGCAGCAGGAAGCTGATCTCGAGTCCGCGTGCCGCGCTAGGCGAGACGACGCCTGGGTGGGTGCCGATTGGGGCCTGCTCGGGGACGATGCCGGCGATCAGGTCCGCAAGACCGCCGAACACCAGCGGCGCGATCGCCTGGGCGAGCGATCGCAGCACCGTGCGTGTGCTCTCCGCGCGCCCCCACAGACCGGCGGGCATGATGTCCAGCCGGGCCGCGTCGAGCGGCGGGTTCGCGGCCGAGAGGAACGCGGCGCCCGCGGCGTCGAACCACAGCGCAGGCGTCAGCTGCGAGGAGACGATCCCGGGCACGAGGAGCGCGGCGGCGGCGATGTAGCTGAACGCCGGGATCCAGATCCGGGCCTCGAGGTGGCCGCGGCGAACCAAGGCGTCGCTGACCCGTCCACTGACGAGCGTCCCGACGAGCGCGCCGAGGACGAGCATCCCGAGCACGAGTTCCGCCGTGGCCTGGCTGGCGTGATAGTGGCCGCGGACGAACAGCAGAGCAAAGGTCGACAGGCCCGAGAAGTAGAAGTACCCGAGCGACGAGCTGATGATCATCAGCATGTTTGTCGGGATGCGCAGGATGTACTTGACGGCCGCGACCAACCCGAGGGTCCGCGGGTCCTCGGTGAGGATCAGGTCGGGATCGGGCTCGACCCCGCGCTGGCGGGCCGCCTCGTGGGCGAGTTCCTCGACGGGCGCCTCAGGCGCGTTCGCGGCCTCGGCGAGCGGATGGGTGCTCGCTGCCTCCGGGTCGTTCTGGGCGGCGGCCCGTGCGTGACCCTCGGCGACGACCTGGTGGAGATCCTCGACCCCCGGCTCGAGCCAGCTCTGGCCGCCCCGGAGGGGCTCGGGGACGGTGCGGTCGAGCTCACGGGCGAGGAAGAACCCGGGGATCGACAGCAGCAGGAACGCGGCGCGCCAGTCGATCAGGCTCGCGACCGAGCCGCTGATGATGAATCCGGCGGCCGTCCCGGCAATCTCGCCCCCGAGGATGTACGCGTACACGCGTCCGCGCTCGCTCGCGGGGAAATAGTCGCCGGTCAGCGACGCGATCGCCGGACCCGCCGTCGCAGTGACCGCGCCGAGCGCGATCCGGGTCAGCAGCAGCGTTTGGTAGTTCGCGGCGAACGCGCTCGCGAGCGACGCGATGCTCCACAGGACGATGCTGATCGACAGCATCGGGACCCGCTTGACCCGGTCGACGAGGAGGCCGACGGGGATCGTGAACACGGCCCCGACGAGC
This sequence comes from uncultured Solirubrobacterales bacterium, assembly GCA_963750695.1. GTDB lineage: Bacteria > Actinomycetota > Thermoleophilia > Solirubrobacterales > Solirubrobacteraceae > Palsa-465. The sequence continues at coordinate 135,004 of CAVVSB010000009.1, read as the reverse complement.
AGCGAGACGGCGGTGAGCAGCCCGATCTTCGTGTTGCCAATGTGGAGTGAGTGCTCGAGCTGCGGTGCGACCGAGCCGACGGTCGCGCTGTCGGCGCCGCTCAGCGCCAGCACGGCGCCGAACATCGTGATCACGCGGGCGCGCGCCGGGCCGCCGACACGCTTGACGACCTCACCGCGAACGAGCCGGGCCGTCCAGCGCGTCGCCCGCGCGGTTACCCGCCACGTCCCTGCCGCCGCCTCCCGCGCTGTCACGTCAGAGGTTGTCCGATGCGCACCTGGCCAGTATTGCGAAGCCGCCACCCGGCGCGGTTCCCGCTCGATCGGCGCCATCGCCGTCTACTCACTGCGAGCGGTCGCTGGGCCGTATGGTTCGGACCTCATCCCGAGTGAGCGAGAACCTGGAGAGCCCATGAGTGACGGCGCGACGATCAGCATCCCCAACCCGCGCGAGCTTCCCGCATGGAGCGCGCTCGCGAGCCACTACGAGCAGATCAAGGGTGCGCACCTGCGTGAACTGTTCGCGACCGACGCAGGTCGAGGTGAGGAGTTCGTCGTCGAAGGTCCTGGCCTGTTCCTCGACTATTCGAAGAATCGGGTGACCGGTGAGACGATGCGCCTGCTCGTGGAACTCGCCGAGCAGGCGGGGCTACGCGAACGGATCGACGCGATGTTCACCGGCGAGCGGATCAACGTGTCGGAGAACCGTTCGGTCCTGCATGTCGCGCTGCGGATGCCGAAGGGGAGCACGCTGATCGTCGAAGGTGAGAACGTCGTCGCGCAGGTCCACGAGGTCCTCGAGCGCATGGGCGCGTTCGCGGATCGCGTGCGGGCCGGCGAGTGGCTCGGGCACACAGGCAAGCCGATTCGCAACATCGTCAACATCGGGATCGGCGGCTCGGACCTCGGACCGGTGATGGCCTACGAGGCGCTGCGGTACTACAGCGAGCGCTCACTGACGTTCCGGTTCGTATCCAACGTCGACTCGACAGACTTCGTCGAGGCCACCCGCGACCTCGACCCGGAGGAGACGCTGTTCGTCGTCTCCTCTAAGACGTTCACGACGCTCGAGACGATGACGAACGCCCACTCGGCACGGGACTGGATCCTGTCCGCGCTCACCGACGAGTCGTCGATCGCCAAACACTTCGTCGCCGTCTCGACGAACGCCGAAGAGGTCGCGAAGTTTGGGATCGACACCGACAACATGTTCGGCTTCTGGGAATGGGTCGGCGGCCGCTATTCGATGGATTCGGCGATCGGCCTCTCGACGATGGTCGCGATCGGCCCGGAGAACTTCCACGCCATGCTCGCCGGGTTTCACGAGATCGACGAGCACTTCCGCATGACCTCGTTCGAGGAGAACCTGCCGGTGCTGATGGGCGTGCTCGCCGTCTGGTATGGCGACTTCTTCGGCGCCGAGACGATCGGCGTCATGCCCTACGAGCAGTACCTGAAGCGCTTCCCGGCCTATCTCCAGCAGCTGACGATGGAGTCAAACGGCAAGCACGTGCGGCTCGACGGCGCCCACGTCGACTATCAGACCGGCGCGATCTACTGGGGCGAGCCGGGGACGAACGGCCAGCACAGCTTCTACCAGCTCATCCACCAGGGGACGAAGCTCATCCCCGTCGACCTGATCGGCTTTGCCAACACGCTCAACCCGCTGCGCGACCACCACGACCTGCTGATGTCGAACGTGTTCGCGCAGGCGGAGGCGCTCGGGTTTGGAAAGACCGAGGACGAGGTCCGTGCCGAGGGGACGCCGGATGCGATCGCGCCTCACCGCGTGATGGAGGGCAACCGGCCGACGAACGTCCTACTCGCTGAGGTCCTCGATCCGGCGACCCTGGGCCGACTCGTCGCTCTCTACGAGCACAGCGTGTTCACGCAGGGCGTCATCTGGGGCATCGACTCCTTCGACCAGTGGGGCGTTGAGCTCGGCAAGGCGTTGGCGAAGCGGATCATCCCGGAACTCGAGTCCGCCGACGAGCCGGACCTCACGCACGACAGCTCGACGAACGCCCTGATCCGGCGGTACCGGGGGATGCGCCGCGGCTAGTGTCCCGTTCGAGACACTCGATGCCAGCCGAGGCGCCCCTGGCGGCGCCGCCTCGGGCTTGCGGCCCGCTCGGCATCCAGCCTCGCTCTTCTGGGCCGCGCCCGAGTCATCCGGCTGTCCTCGTCGCCTCGCGCAGCTCCGCTGCGCCACGGCTCCTGCGTCCTCCCGCGGCATCCACCAGTGACACCTCTTGGTGGCACCGAACTTCTAGAACGAGACACTAGAGATGGAACGTGACCACCGCGACTTCGGCGCGGCCTCGCCGGGGCGTGATCGTGACCCGGCAGGTGATCGTCCGCCGAGCGCCGGCCGCGGCGAACGAGCGGTGGCGGTCGAGCTTCGTTGCCACGAACCGCTTTCCGCCCTTGATCGCGACGGCGACCTTGGCGCCCTTCGGAATGCCATGGGCCGTCACCGTGATGCGGTGACGGTCGCGGTGCAGGCTGACGGTGTCGGCAGTGCCGCGGACGTAGAGCACGCCCCCTGACGCGTGCTGGACCCGGATCTTGCCGCTGCAGCTCGGGCGCGGGATCATCCGTAGCTGCTTGGAGTAGAGCAGCGGGATCGATGCAAGCGTTCGGCCGCGGCAGGTGACCGTCGTCCCGGTGCGCAGGACGATCGCGTCGTCGGCGCTGGCGCGCGGGAGCCGCGTGCCGATGGCGGAAGAGCCGGTGCGGAGCGTTGCCGTGACATCGTGCGTGGCGGTGGGCGCGGAGGCGCTGCTCGGGCACGGGTTGGGCGCGGGCGTTCCCGCCAGCGTCTGCTCAACATCGGTCGCGATCACCGGATCGGTCGGCAGCGCGTACTTGACCTGTGGGAAGAGCGGCAGGAACGTCGTGCTGTGGACGTCCGGGAAGGGAGCGAAACACGAAAGCTGAGGGATGACGCCGGGGCCCTTCAAGCCTGCCGCCTGGGCGCTGCGCATCCCGACGAGGACGTCGTTCGGCGAGACGTACGGGTTCGTGATCCCCGAAAGCGTGACCGCGTCACCGGCGATCGCGCTGACCGGGATCCCGCTCAGCGAGGCGCCCTGCCCGGGGTTCCACTGGGCGAGCGAGATGGCGGTCACCTGGCTCAGCGCGGGCTCGAAGGTCGCGTCCTTGGTGGCGATCACGAGGTAGGCGAGCACTTTGCACGTCGTGTCCTGACCGCAGAAGCCGGGGTCGATGCCCTCAGCGATGTCGGCCAGGAAGCTCCCCAGATGCGGCGTGCCGAGTGTCGTGATCGACTGGACGGTGACGCCGGGGAAGACCGCTGAGGCGAGCCGCATCGCTCCTCGGGCCCACAACCCGCCGTACGAATGGGCGACGATCCGGACCGTACTGACGCCGTCGTGAGCATGCAGATACGCGAGGAACGACGCGAGCGCCTGAGCGTCCGCATAGATGTCGGCGCGCGAGTTGATCGTCATGCTCGCGGGCAGTTGCGTGGGACAACTCGAGAACTTCGGCGCGTCGGGTTGCACCGGACTCGCGCCGTAGTTGACCGGCGCGGTGTACACCCGGTAGCCCTGCGCCGCGAACCTGGCCGCGTCCACACTCCAGGTCTCGCCGCGCGGGTACTGACCGGAGCACTGCGCCTGCGGCGTCGTGAACGGCGTCGTCGTCGTGATGCCGGACACGAGCACCACTGCGTCGGGTAGCGGAGTCGCCGCCCGGGTCGCCGATGCGAGCGTGAGCACGGCGATCGCCGCGACGGCCACCGCAGCCGCGAGCGCTGCCAGCCCACGACGACCTGCCTCGATGTGATTCATCCTGATCAATGCGCCATGCGCCCCGTTGCGCGTCGGATCATAACCAGCACGTCCGATGAGATCGGGTAGGTTGAGGCCGTGACTGCCGTACGGATCGGCCTCGCCGGTTATGGGTTTGGCGGCCAGCATTTCCACGCCCCGCTGATCGCGAGCGCAGCCGAGTGCGACTTCATGGGTGTCGTCACGACATCGCCGGAGCGCCAGCGGCTGGTCATGGAGCGCTACCCGGACGGTGCGACGTTCGACTCGCTCGAGGCGCTCGCTGCGGCGGGCGCGCAAGCGGTTGCCATCTCGACGCCGGCCGCGACGCACATCGCACTCGCGCAGCGGGCGTTGCGGCTCGGACTGGCGGTCGTCTGTGACAAGCCGTTCGCGCTCGACGCGGCGGCCGCCGAGGAGACCGTGCTGCTCGCACAGGAGCTTGCGCGACCGCTGTCCGTCTACCAGAACCGTCGCTGGGACTCGGACTTCCGCACGGTTCGGAAGGCGCTTGCCGGCGGACTCCTCGGCGAGCCCGTGCGGTTTGAGTCTCGCTTCGAGCGCTACAGGCCCGAACCGGGGCCCCCGGTCGCCGGCGCAGGAACGCTGCTCGACTTCGGCAGCCATCTCGTTGATCAGGCGCTCGTCCTGTTCGGCCCGCCCCGCTCGGTCTACGCCGAGATGCATGTGCGAGACGATGAGACGGCGCTCGACGACGACGTGTTTGTCGCGATCACGCACGTGGGCGGCGTCCGATCGCACCTGTGGGGCAGTTGGCGCCAAAGCGCGCCTGGACCGCGGTTCCGTATCACCGGGACCGACGCGAGCCTCATCGTGGTGCCCGACATGGACGGTCAGGAAGCCCGTCTCGTCGGCGGCGAGTCACCGGCGACCGCGGAGGACTGGGGCGTTGAGCCGCCTGACCGCTGGGGCCACGTGTACCACGACGGGCAGGCGGAGACGCTGCCGTCAGAACGTGGTGCGTGGGATGAGTTCTACCCGGCGTTCGCCTCGGCGGTGACCGGCGAGGGCCAGGTGCCGGTTGATCCGTGGGATGCGGTCGCGACGGCGACCGTGCTCGACGCGGCGCGCGAGAGTGCGACGACGGGCCACGTCGTCGCGGTCGCGCCACCGCCGCGGTAGGCGCGACCGGCGAGCGCGTGGCCGTCCGGTGGACGGGCAGCCGCGCGCTCGTGGCCCGTTGAGCGGTCGGCCGCGCTACTTCGCGGCGAGGCGGCGGCGCGCCTTCTGGACCGTCGGCAGCGCCTCCTTGGCCTTCGCGAGGGGACGCGCCCGGATGTCGACGCTCGCGGGCTTCGCCGAGATCGTGATCTCTTCGCCGGTCGCGGGGTTACGACCCTTGCGCGCCTTCGTCGCCGGCTTGACCCGGACGGTCAGCTGCACGAGGCCGCCGATGCGAACCTTCTGAGCGTTGCCGATCTCCTCGAGGATGATGTCCTCGAGCGCGCTGACGGCACGCTTGGCGTCGGCCTTGGTGAGCTCCGAGCGCTCGGCGACGGCATTGACCAGCTGGGTTTGGGTAAGAGCCATGTGTACTCCAAAGATCGAGTCGGCAGGATAGGTGGGAATTCAAACTGTCGCGGTGGACGGACACGCGTTCCGGAGAGCGAGCCTTCTGGCGCCTGTATCCGCGTCGGGCGCGAATACTTGCACGTAGCGCGCGTTCGTGCAGAGCGTTATCGGACGAACGCGGCGGTGATGTGTTGCCCTCCTTGCCTCGAGCGACGCATCCGCGCCAATCCTAGTTGAGGCCAACGCGCCTGCGCGTCAGAATCCTGCGCTCGATCACGGTGGGCGCACGGCGTGGGGGAGACAGCAACTCGTCGGTGGGGTCACCGATCAGGACGACAACTTCGACAGCGGAGCCCGCACGCCGACCTTCCGGATCCAGGTCCTCATTCCCGACACCACCGTCCAGTGCCACATGAACTTCAATGTCGACGGGTCGTGCGGGACGCAGCAGACGACGGGCTGCCCGGCGATCCAGTGCTGGACGTACACGCCGTCAGTCGCCAACGGGACGAACTTCATCTACGTCGACTACAGCCCGACGAACGGCGTGCCGAGCGAGGTCGACTTCGACTTCACGACCTACGACCGGCCGCCGCACACTGCTCTCCAGACGCCGCCGGACCCGAACGACAACGTCACCGGCCTGCAGTCGGTCGAGCGCCCGGTGTTCACAGTCGGGGCTCCCGGGGATCTGCTGCCGGTGAGCTTCCAGTGCTCGCTCTCGACCTCGGCGAGCCGGCCCGGCTCATGGGGATCGTGCCGGCTGCCACGGTTGAAGCTGGGTTCCTACATCATGGCCTGTCGATCTCGCTGACGAGCGTTCAGCCCGGGCACTTTGAGAGCGATCTCGACCTGCCGCTGTCGCTCGTCGAGCGCTACCACTTGCCAGCGCAGACGGTCGGTTACGTCAAGGCGCGCACGACCCCGCCGCAGCAAACGTTACGGCTGACGGTCCACGCGCTCCGTGGCGTCCCCACGTTTCTGACGCACCTCGGGTCGCTGCGGCTTCAGCAGGTGACCGGGCCGATCGACGCGGTCGGCGCGAGCCATACCGACACCTTCAAGTCCACGCCTGAGGGCAGTTCAGCGCTGTCCACCGGGCGTGCATCCGTGGTCGGTCCGCGACCGCAGTCGGTAGAAAACCACGCGACTCCGGGATTTCCCACAAACGTTGTTGTGATTGCGTGTGATCTGCAGGATTCGACTTGATTCAGCGTCGAAATACCCGATTAATCAAAGTAGGTACATCGCTCACAACCGACCGGAGAAGAGCAAATGCCGGCGAATATCGCGCCGTTCCACGAGCAAGCGGAAGAGTTCGGAAAGTTCGTTCTCGAAGCCCGCGCGCGCGAGGCGGAACGCAGCGAGCGCCGCGAGCTTCCGACAGGACCGTCGGAAAACACTGACTGACGCGGCGCCGCGTATTCCGCGCGCGCAACTGAAGAGCCCCCGCTTTACCCGGGGGCTCTCGACATCTCAGAGTGATGCACCGCCTGGCTGAGACGGTGCGTCGCTTGATGGCGGTGACTCGGGCGTAGGCGAGGACGCGGGCGCTGCCGGGGACTCGAGCGCCGGCGAGCCGTTGACGCCGCCATTGCCGTTCGACACGAGCCCGTGCCGAGCCTCGTTGTAGATCGCGAGCGCCTGGCTGACCAGCCCCGCCGCGATCTGAGACAGACCGTCGGAGCCGTTGAGCACCGTCACATTCGCTCTGGCGAGCGAACTGCCCGCGTTGTTCACGAGCTGCGGCAGCTGCTCGATGATCATCCGCTCGAGCGCCACACGGTCGTTCGATGCCGCCGCCTCGGCCTGGAGTCTGGTCGCCTCGGAGTCGGCGAGAGCCTTGATCTTGGTCGCCTCGGCGTCGGCCTGAGCGGGCTTGACGCGCTCGGACACGAGCTCTTGCTCGCGGAGTTCGGCCTGCTTGGCGGCCGCGGCGGTCTGAGCGTCGAAGACCGCCTGCTCGGCCTTCGCCTGGGCGAGCGGTCCCGCCTGGTCGGCCTCGGCCTGCGCCTGCGCGACCTGGCGCTTCGCCTCGGCTTGGGCGATCTGGCTCGCCCGGTCGGCGTCGGCCTGGGCCTTATTCACCTCGGCGGCGTTCCTCGCCTTCGCGATCTCGGTATCGCGTTCGTACTGCGCCTGCTGGCGTACCGATTCCTGTCGCGCCTCAGCCGCGGCCTGGTCGGCGCGCGCCTGGGCGATCGCGGCCTCACGCTGCACGGCTGCGACGTTGGGAGCCGCCATCGCCGCGATGTAGCCCTGGCCCGAGTCGTCGATCGACTGGATCTGGAACGAGTCGACGAGCAGACCGAGGCGGGCCATCTCCTCTTTGGAGGCGTCGAGCACCTCGGTTGCCAGCGCCTGACGGTTGCGCACGATGTCCTCGACGGTCATGGAGCCGATGATCGAACGCAGGTGGCCGGCGAAGATCTGCCCGACGAGGTTCGGCATCTGGCGCTGGTCGGACAGGAACCGCTGACCGGCGTTGACGATCGACTGCTCGTCAGTGCCGACCTTGAATGCGCAGACTGCCTTCGCCTCGACTTCAATCCCCTGATTGGTCACGCAGCGCTCGGCCACCTGGGCCTCCTGCATGGCGAGCGTCAGGTAGGAGACCCGGTTGATCAACGGCATCACGAACTTCCGGTTGCCGACGACGACGCGGAACGGGGCGCCGTCTCGCCCGCCCTTGCCGCCGGAGATGAGCATCGCCTGGTCGGGGTCCGGTACGCGAATTCCGAGCATGTCTTGTCCTTTCGAGGATCACTGTCCGCTCGCCTACGCGAGCCGAGCCACATCCACCTTGCGGTTGGGACGGATCTCGATCACCACGACCGACGCCCCGCGCGGGAGCACGTCGTCTGAGTAGGCGATGAACGTCCCAGAGCCACCGTCCACCGGCAACTCGACCTCGCCCGGTCCGTTCTCGCCGCGGGTCGCGATCGTGATCGTCCCCTGCATTCCAATCTCTGGTCCGGCCAACGCCCCACCCTCCATCCGATCCTGGTTCGGGGCAGGAACGATACCCCCGCCACTCCTCCGTCAGATGTGGAGCCGGTATCTCGCAGCGTGGTGTGTGGCTGCGGCGAAGTACGCAGCGGAGTCGGGAGGATTCACGCTGGCCGCCGGCCGGCTCGGGGGGAAAACTGCTGGAAGCGGCGCCGCACACCGGAAAAGGAGGCCGCCGTGCAGTTCGCAACCTGCGTTCAGATTCGCCAGCACAACGACTGGGACATCCTGGACTTCTTCAACACCAACGATGTGAAGTACAGCCTCATTGGCGATCACATGTTCATCGTCCACGGTCGCAAGCGCGACATGCATGCGCGGCCCGGAGACTGGCTGTCCATCGGGCGCGACGGTGACGTCGAGGTCGAGAGCGGCGTGTTCGACCTCCACGCGCAGCACGCCATCGAGCAGGCACACCAGGGCCGTCGGTAGCTGAGCGCCCGGGACGCCGCTCAGCGGTCGTCCAGCGTGCGCAGCCAGCCGAGGACCATCTGCTGCTTGGAGCGGGGGAGATGGACGTAGCGCTCGCGTAGTTCGATCAGTTCCGCGTCGAGCGTGGGCGGCTGTAGCGTCGGCGGCGCGGGGAATGAGCCGGCGGGTGCCGGTGCCGGTGCCCGTGTGGGTGCGGCTTGCGGTGCGGGTGGGTGGACGGTGGCGCCCTGGGGCCGAGTCTCACCGGACGACGCTTTCATCGTCCGCGGCGCGGCGGCGGCGATTGGCGTTGGCGCTGGCGTGGGTGGCGGTGGTGCTGCTGGCGGCGGTGATGCCGCTGCTGTCGGCGCCGCCGGCGACGCCTCCAGTGCTACCGGAGCGGCGCGCGCGAACTCGGTTGTCGCCCTGAACTCAGAGCCTTCGTCGACCGCGAGCGGCACCCCAGCCGCGTAGGACGTCAGCGTTGCCGGTGCACCCGACGCGGTCGAGCTGGCCCACGGACGCAGGCTGAGCAGCCCGTCAAGGTCGGCGCGCGTGACACGAAGCGCCGGCAGCAGCCGCTGGACGACCGCCTCGCTCGGGTTGCGCTTGCCGCGCTCGATGAACTTGATGTGGACGGCGGAGACCCCGGAGGCGGTGGCGAGCTGGTCCCGCGAAATCCCAATGCGCTCACGAAGCCACCGCAACGCCGCCGCCATGTCGCTCAGAGTGTCCTCGACCATGGATACATGATGGCGCATGGCGGGGATACATCCGTTGCTGCTTGTCTTTGCTCACTCGATGAGGCATTGTATCCTTATTGGATACTTCTGAAAGGCATCAGGTATGCCTGAGCGAGTTGCAGTCTCCGTTCACGCCGACAGGATCACGATCGGCGAGCGCTTCGCGGTTCGGTTCATGCGGACGCTGCGGATCCCGGACGACGGCGGCGAGTACCCGTTGCCGCCGGGTCTCGGCGCGTTTCCGATACGTCGCGTTAGCGACTTCCGCGACCGAGTGCCCGCGAGCTGGCGTGAGCACGGCGGCGTGTTTCTCCCGATGTACCAGCGGGAGGCGATGTGGCTGAGCTTCACGGGGGCGTGGTGGAAGCCGACTGCGGTCAAGGTCGCGGTGGGCAAGGTCAACGCGCTTTCTGGCAAGCCATGGCATCAACGACTGACCTCGCGCGGCGGCGAGGACCAGGACTACGTGGTCGTGCCGGACCAACCGTGGCTTGACGGCATCAACGCCCGCCGAGGACTCATCCGGCAGTTCGTCGCGATGCCGCTCGGCATGGGGTACACCGTCGAGGGACAGCTCACCGGCGAAGAGCGCTTCGGCGGGCTGCAGATCATCAGCTTTGAGCCGAAGTTCGGCCGCTTCCCGGATGCGCCGCCGCGCCCGGAGGTGCGTTTGCACTGTGGGAACGGCGAGATGTACGGGCTGACGGCCGCCGCGGCCGGTTGCCCGCCGCCCGGTTGCCCGCCGCCCCAGGCGTCCTCACCGGCCGTGATGGCTCCTCGGGCAGCCGCGCTGTCGCGTGGGACCGAGATGGGCCTGGCCGCTGGCGGGCGGATGCGCCAGCAGGTCTATCCGGATCGGCACGGGGTCGATACGTGGGACGAGCATCGGTTTGGGCGCGTCTATGTGCACATCGTCAATTCGCAGATGTGGCGCGAGATCACCGGCGAGCCGCCGCCCGAGACGCCCGTGTCGGCGCGCAGCTACGCGGAGAGCGGGCTGCCGTGGTTCGATCTATACGACGAGCAGAAGGGCGACCTCGCTCCCGCCGACCCGCTGGCCGGAGTGAAGTCGGTCAAGGAGCTTGACGCCGAGAAAGGCTTCGCCCCCCAACAGGACGACGACTCAATCAACGCCGAGCCCGTTGTCACCTACGGCATCCCGGGCAAAGACGCGGTCGCCGACGGCAGCTGGTGAGGCCTTCAGACGCCGAGGATTCAGCCGGCCGCGCGTCGCTCCGGTCGTGACGGTTCCGCTGACTGTCTAATTGCCGCCGGCGAACTCGGCGGTGCGCCATACGCGCTGGCGCAGGTACGCCTGAACCGTGGCGATGTACTGCCGCGCGCCTGCGTCGCGCCAGCGGCCGGAGTACCAGGCGCCGACCGATCCCCAGAGGTCGTGCGAGTGGTACGGCGCGCCGTTGCCGGAGACGGTGTTCAGCCAGGTCTCGACGCCGTCGAAGTAGGAGCGCAGTATGGCGCCGTAGTAGTCGGCGTTGAACGCAGCGTCGTTGCGGAACCAATCGCACACCCGGCCCTGGCAGTGGTAGGGGCGCCGCACCTGAAAGAGCCCAAAGCTGTCGCCGTTGTCCCCGACGGTGCTCATCCTCCACCAACTCTCGGTGGCGGCCACCGCCCGCAAGACGTCCGGCACGAACCCCCACTTGATGGCCGCCCATTGGATGATCTCATCCGTCGTCCCGGTGAAATGCCCGGTCACCCAGTGCGCGTACGGCATCTGCGACTGGGCCCAGAAAGCCCGCAGCTGTGTGCGTGTCGGCGTTCGGTAGCGGGTGCCGCCGTTACGACTGCGCGGCTCCCACGACGACCGGTGCACCAGCCGCGCCGCGGTCGCGTCCGACAACGGCCCGCGCGCGTGCGGTCGAGTGACGAGCGCCGCCTGCGCGGGACCGCTGAGGAGGACCGCAAAGACGAGGCTGAGAAGAGCGAGCTGGACGCGATGCATGACGACGGCCTTCTATCTGAGCGTGTTTGAGTGCGCCCATATGTTCACTTATCGGCGTCAGTCGAACTCAAGCACAGTCTGACGGGTCGGCGCATGACGCTGAAGGACCGAAACGACAAAGCGCGTCCGCGAGCGGCGAACGCGCTTGTCGATGTGACGAGGTGTCGGCTTCGGCTCAGGCCCGGGGGCAGGCTCGTCTCGGCCGGCCCTGGTTCGATCAACCGCAGCCGGTGTTGAAACCGCAGCTCGAGCACGTGTAGCAGCTACCGGTCCGCTGCATCATCCCGCCACACTGCTGGCACGCCGGCCCGAGGTCAAGGCCGCGACCGACCGCGGGCACGACCGGCGGGCTGTCGGTGAACGCGGCGCTGGGAGGCACCGAGATTCCGCCACCGCCCCCGCCGCCACCGTTGCTCGGGCCGTCGCTGCCCGTATGGTCGTCGGCGATCGCGGCCGATGGTGCGGCGGTGTCGCTCACCTGGGAGGTGAGCGCATCTTGAGCCGCTTTCCGAGCCCGCACGGCGGGCGTGAGGATCCCGAGCTCCTCCTGGAGGTCGGCGTCGAGGAACCGCGACGCGAGCCAGCGCATGATGTAGTCCGGCATCGATTTCGCGAACGGGATCTCCGGGTTGGAGGTCATCCCCTCGGGCTCGAATCGCATGTAGCTGAACTTGCGTACGAGGGTCTCGAGCGGCACGCCGTACTGCAGCGCGATCGAAATCGCAGTCGCGAACGAATTCATCATTCCGCGCAGCGTCGACCCTTCCTTGCCGATGTCGGTCAGGAAGATCTCGCCGACCGAGCCGTCCTCGTACATCCCGGCCGTGATGTAGCCCTCGTGACCACCGATCGAGAACTTGTGGGTGATCGACTGACGCTCACGCGGCATCCGGCGCCGCTTCGGCGGCGCCTGGGCGAGCGCATCGGCGACGGCCTGCTCGATGTCGGCCTCGGTCGCGATCGGTGCCGGGGCGTCCTTCTGGGCGTCGGTCCGGAGCGCCTGGGCGGTCTTCGAGCCGTCACGGTAGATCGCGAGCGCCTTGACGCCGAGGTTCCAGGCCTGGATGTACGCATCCGCGATGTCCTCCACCGATGCCGATTCCGGAAGGTTGACGGTCTTCGAGATCGCGCCGCTGATGAACGGCTGCACCGCACCCATCATCTTGATGTGGCCCATATGCGAGATCGCGCGCTCGCCGACCGCGACGTCGAACACCGGCAGGTGCTCGGCCGCGAGGTCGGGAGCACCGACGATCGTGCCGTGCTCATTGACGTACGCGACGATCTGCTCGATCTGCTGATCGTTGTAGCCGAGCGTCTGCAGCGCGAGCGGCACCGTCCGGTTGACGATCGTCATCTGGCCGCCACCGACGAGCTCCTTGAACTTGACGAGCGAGAAGTCCGGCTCGACACCGGTCGTGTCGCAATCCATCAGGAAGCTGATCGTGCCTGTCGGCGCCAGGACCGTCGCCTGGGCGTTGCGGTAGCCATGAGCGTCGCCGGCGAGGACGGCCTCGTCCCACGTCGAGCGGGCCGCGTCGAGCAGCGCCGTGTCCTTGCAGGTCGAGTCCGGAATCGCGTAGGAGGCGTCGCGATGCATCCGCATCACGGCGTTATGCGCCTCGCGGTTCTCCGAATAGCGGTCGTAGGAGCCCATCGCTGCGGCGATCCGGGCGGACCCGAGGAACCCGCGCCCAGTCATCAGCGCGGTGATCGCAGCTGCCGTGCCGCGGCCGGGGTCGGAGTCGTACGGGACACCGTCAGCCATGAGGAAGGCCCCGAGGTTCGCGTAGCCAAGACCCAGCTGGCGGAACGCACGCGCGTTGGCGGCGATCTGCTCGGTGGGGTAGCTCGACGGGGAAACGATGATCTCCTGAGCGAGGAACACGATGTCGACCGCGTGCTCGAACGACTCGACGTCGAACGTCCCGTCGGCACGCCGGAACTTCATGAGGTTGAGCGACGCGAGGTTGCAGGCTGAGTCATCGACGTGCATGTACTCGCTGCACGGGTTCGATGCGTTGATGCGGCCCGAGTTCGGGCACGTGTGCCACTGGTTGATCGTCGTGTCGTACTGGACACCTGGATCGGCGCACCGCCAGGCAGCCTCGGAGATCTCGCGCATCAGTTCACGCGCGGGGATCGGCTCGCCAATCGGCTCGCCGTTGGTGCGTGCGATCAGGCGCCAGTCCTCATCGTTCTCGACCGCACGCATGAAGTCGTCGTTGACGCGGACCGAGTTGTTCGCGTTCTGGTACTGGATCGAGAAGAAGCCCTCGCCGTCGATCGACATGTCGAAGCCGGCCTCGCGGAGCGCCAGGGCCTTGTCCTCTTCCTTGGCCTTGCACCAGATGAACTCGCGGATATCCGGATGGTCGACGTCCAACACGACCATCTTCGCCGCACGGCGCGTCCCGCCGCCGGACTTGATCGAGCCCGCCCACGCGTCGGCGCCGCGCATGAACGACACCGGACCGGACGCCGTCCCGCCTCGGCTGAGCGGCTCCATCGAGCCACGAATCTTCGAGAGGTTGATCCCCGAGCCGGATCCGCCGCGGAAGATGATCCCCTCCTTCGTGTTCCAGTCGAGGATCGACTCCATCCGGTCCTCAACGGAGAGGATGAAGCAGGCGCTCGCCTGCATCTTCGGGTCACCGACCGGATGCCAACCGACGTTGAACCAGACGGGCGAGTTGAACGCCGCCTGCTGGTGGAGCAGGATGTGCGTCAGCTCGGCCTCAAAGGTTTCCGCGTCCTCGTCGGTCGCGAAGTACCCGCGCTCGCGGCCCCACGACGCGATCGTGCCGGCAACGCGCCTCAGCATCTGCTTGACCGACCGCTCGCGCTCGGCGGAGCCAGGCTGTCCCCGGAAGTACTTCTGGGAAACGATGTTCGTCGCATTCTGCGACCAACTCTTCGGGAACTCGACGTCGCGCTGCTCGAACGACACCTTGTCGCCGTGACCGATCCGGGCGTCCCGCAACTCCCACTCCACCGAGTCAAACGGATGTCGACCCGGGATCGTGAAGTAGCGCCGAATCGTGAGCCCGGCGCGCACCTCTGAGTCGGGTGACACGGTGGGAAAATGGGTCTGCGGGATGTGCTCCATACGGGTCGGCTCCTCTCTTTTTTCCGCTCGTTCCGCTGCTTTTCTTCGGCCCCTACCTGCCTGAGGGGGTAACAGCGAATCCTCGCGCATGGGTCGGACGGAAACGCGTCGGGCGGCGGTCGCAGAGCGCCGGAAAAAGTGAACTCTCGACCCTTCGTATTTTACTCCGCCGGGTTCCCGTTCCCCGGGGCCTCGCGGTCGTCTCGGGCGACGATTTCCTCGCGAATTGGAGGGTCCGCGATCAGCCCAGCAAGCCTGTGAGGAAGAGGACTGCGATCACAATCCCCAGCACCACCAGAGCGAAGCCAGCGATCACCTGGGGCGGGACCGTCTCGACAGCGCCTCGGAGCCGTTCCGTGACGCCGGCCGCGGGCGCGGCGGCCTGTCCCGCCGCCCCGGGGGGCGTCAGCGTCCCCTGTGCGAGCTTGTGCGCGCGCGGCTGGACGACTGGTCGCACTGTGCTGCGCTCAGGGTCCTCCCGCGCGGCGGTCATGTCTGCGTGGTCCGTGGCGCGCGCTTGTGACTCAGCCGCCGCGCTCACCGAGTCGAGCTGAGACTTCCGAGCGCGATCCTTGGCGTCGTGCTGCGCGCGCTCGAGGTCGCGCCGAAGTGTGTCGAGCTCCCGCCGCGCAGTCTCGCGTTCCCGCTCGGCCTCGGCTCGGGAGTCCGTTAGTTGCCCTTCAAGCGCCGCGATGCGCGCCGTGGCGTCCTGGAGCTGTGCCGCGAGTTCATCGGCGCGGTCGTGCTGTTCGGTGCCTTCGGCGGTGGCGATGTCGACCAGCGCCTGGAGGTCCGAGACGGATGCGCTGGCCTGCTCGGTGCGTCGTGCCAGTTCGGAGCGGAGGCGCTCGATCGTCTGTTGATCCGCAGCCGCCCTGCCCCGCCGTGCCTGTTCGAGTTCGGCGTGCAGCCGCTCGCTGGTCTCTCGCGTTGCCTCGGCGTCGGCTTGGGTGGCCGCGAGTTCGCGCTCGAGTTGGTTGATCCGTTCGGTTGCTTGTTGATCGGCGATCGTGCTGGACTCGCGAGCCTCCTTGAGTCTGGCCTCGGCCTCGTCGGCTCGGTCGTGGTGTTCGGCGACGTCGGCAGCGTGCTGCGTGAGCTGTGCTTCTAGTTCGGTGATGCGGTCGATGGCAGCGCTTCGCTCGCGTGTGGCGGTCTCGTGTGCTTGTTGGGCATCGGCCCGGGCTTGCTCGCGTTCGGCTTGGGCCGTGTCGGCGCGCTCGCGGTGTTGGGCGGCTTCGGCGGTGGCGATGTCGACCAGCGCCTGGAGGTCCGCGGCGGTCGCGGTGGCCTGCTCGGTGTGGTAGGCGAGTTGAGAGCGCAGCTGCTCGGTTGTCTGCTGTGCGGTCGTGGCGTCGGCTCGGCTGGCTGCGAGGTCGGCCTCGAGCCGGTGGATGCGTTCGGTTGCCTGCTGCTCCGCGGTCATGCCGGTGCGGCGTGCCTGTTCGAGCTGGGCACTAGTCCGATCGGCGCGGTCGCGGTGTTGGGCGGCCTCGGCAGTCGCGATGTCGACGAGGGCTTGGAGGTCGGCAGCACGTGCGGCGGCTTCGTCTGTCGTTCGCTCTAGTTCTCGCTTGGTGCGTTCGAGTTCGTCGGCTTGGTCGGTGGCGACGCCGCTGGCGCGCTCGGCGTCTTGCTGGGCGGAGGCGAGGTCGGCTTCAAGTTGGCGGATGCGTCCGGTTGCCAGTTGGTCTGCGGTCGTGCTGGCTTGGCGGGCCTGGTTGAGGTCGGCTTCGGCCTGGTTTGCGCGCTCGCGGTGCTGGGCGGCTTCGGCGGTCGCGATGTCGACGAGCGCCTGGAGGTCCGCTGCGGATGCGCTGGCCTGCTCGGTGTGCTGCTCAAGTTCGGAGCGGAGGTCCTCGGTCCGCTGGTGCGCCGCGTCGATCTCGGTCTGACTGGCCACCAGGTCCGACTGAAGTCGCTCAGCTCGATCGCGATGCTCGGCGGCTTCGACGGTGGTGACGTCGATGAGCGCCTGAAGTTCCGCGGCCGACGACGCGGCCTGCTCGGCACGGTGAGCGAGTTCGGAGCGAAGGTGTTCGGTTGCCTCCTGTGCCGTCGTGGCGTTGGCCTGGCTGGCCGCGATGTCGGCTTCGAGTTGGCGGATGCGTTCGGTTGCCTGTTGGTCGGCGGTCGTGCTCGCTCGGCGCGCCTGGTCGAGTTCAGCCTGAGAGCGATCGGCGTGCTCCCGGTGTTGGGCGGCCTCGGCGGTGGCGATGTCGACCAGCGCCTGGAGGTCGGCCGCGCGCGCGGCCGCTTCGCCTGTCGTTCGCTCGAGCTCTCGCTTGCTGCGTTCGAGCTCTGCGGCTTGGTCAGCGGCGATGCCGCTCGCGCGCTCGGAGTCCTGCTGACTGGCCGCAAGCTCGGCCTGGAGTTGCTCGGCGCGCGCCCGGTGTCGAGCCATATCGGCGCCGTGCCTCGCGAGCTGCGCTTCGAGCTCGGTGACGCGGTCGCTTGCCGCGCGTTCCGATAGCGCGCTTGCCTCGTGCGCCTGGTGGGCTTCGGCTCGGGCTTGGTCGAGTTCGGCTTCGGCGGTGTCGGCCCGCTCCCGGTGCTGGGCGGCTTCGATCGAGGCGCTATCGACCAGCGTTTGGAGGTCCGCGGCGGTCGCGGTGGCAAGCGCCGTCTGCTCCTCGAGATCCGCCCGCAGACGATCGGCAGCCTCCCGCTCGCGTTGTGCATCCAACTGGGCGGTGGCGAGCCCCGACTCGAGTTGTTCGGCACGCTCCCGATGATCCGCCGCTTCGGCGATGGCGACCTTGACTCGGGCCTGAAGTTCAGCGGCGGCCGCGGTCGCTTGATCGGCCTGCTCCTCGAGCTGAGCGCGAAGCTGTTCGACCGTCTCGCGTGCGCCGCGTGACTCGGCCTGCGCGGCGGCGAGCAGCGACTCGAGCCGCCGCGATCGCTCGGCGTTGGCCTGCTCCGTCTCGGCTCGAGCGGTCCGCGTCTGCTCCAACTCGCCTTCGAGTCGCGCCGCATGCTCGCGGTGCTGGGCCGCCTCCGCGCGCGCCATGTCGACGAGCGCCTGAAGCTCCGCCCCCGCCGTGGCGGCCTCCTCGGCGTCATGCGCGAGTTGTGTCTCGAGCGCTTGGACGCGATCGCGCCCCGTCGTCTGCGCCTCGTCCAGTTTGTGCCGGAGCGTCTCGGCCTCCGCTCGCGTGTTCTCGAGATCGGGTCCGAGTTGCGCGAGCCGCTCGGTCGCCTGCTCGAGTTCGGCCTGCAGGCGATCGGCCTTGCCGCGGGTTTGCTCCAGATCCGTGCGGGCGGTGGTGAGGTCGGAGTCGAGCTGCGCAGCCCATTGACGATGCTCGGCCGCCTCCGCGTTGGCGACTTCCACCAGCGCCTGTGAGTGCACGGACGCGGCCGCCGCATGCTCAGTCTGCTGCTCAAGCTCGAGCCGGGCGTCGACAGCGGACTGGCGCGCCTGCTCGAGTTCGGCGCGGAGTTGCTCGGTCTCGGCGAGCTGTGTCTGTGCCTGCTCTGACGCGGCTTGGGCGGCGGCAAGACTGCTCTCGAGCTGAGCCGCGCGATCGCGGTGCGTCCGGGCTTCTTCGGTCGCTCGGTCCACCTGAGCTTGCAGGTCCGCCGCCGCCGCTCCTGCGGCGTCCGTGGCTTGCGCGAGCGCCTGCTGAAGTCGTTCGACCTCGGCGGCGCGTTCATCTGCCACCTGCTCCGCGTCGGCGACTGCTCGCTCGGCGGCTTCGGTTTGATCGCGGAGACGCTCGAGCTCGGCGGCCCGCTCCGCCGCACGTCGCTCGGCGCCCGTCGCGGCGACCTGGGCCTGCTCGAGGTGCGAGCGACCGCGCGTTGCATCCAAGCGGTGATGCGCCGCCTCCGCGAGGGCGATCTCGGCCGATGCCTGGAGCTCGGCCGTGGTCGCCGTCGCGTGCTCGGTCTGCTCGGCGAGTTGCTGCTGCAGCCGGGCAACTTCCGCTTCGCGCTCCGCCGTGCTTGCGGCTCGCAGACTTTCGAGCTCCGCGCTGTGGTCGATCGCCTGCGCCTGCGCGTGCCGTCGGACGCTCTCGAGTTCCGATTGAAGCGCTGCCGCTTGGGCTCGTGCCTTGCCGGCTTCAGCCTCGCGGGCGGCACGCCGGGAGCGCTCAGCCTGCAAACGACGCTCCAGCTCGTCGATCGCGCGGCGGCGGGCGTCGGCACGGCGCTCAGCGTCCTGACGGAGGCGGCGCTCCTCGGCTAGGTCATCCACAGATCCCGACGGCGGAGCAGTCGCGGGACGACGACCGCCAGCTCCCGGGCGGACTGTCGGCGCGGGCAGCTCGACCCGGCGGCCGCCCTCGAACTCCAGAGCGAACGAGGTGCCCCGGCTGACCGACGCCGCGGCGAGCGGATAGGCGACGCGGAGCAGCCCGCCGGGATCATCGGGCGCCGGAAGGGGCGAAACACGCTCGACCCGATGCCCATCGCTGAGCAGCAGCGTTGGCCTCGCCGCGCCCGTGAGCTCGTCGCCGGCCCGCGCCGCAACCCGCAGAAGCACTGTCCCCGGGCCGGCATCGATCTGCTCGAACGCGGTCAGGTCGATGGTGGAGCGGGGAGTCATCGCCGCGGACGCGATTCTATGTCTGTTATATGTCCCCAGCTCATGGGAATGTCCACGCCCTTCGTTGACCCGTCCCGATGAGACTGCTCGTTACAGGCGGCGCAGGCTACATCGGCTCGATCGTGGCGCGTCATTTGATTGACGGTGGCCATGCCGTCGTCGTGCTCGACAACCTCGAGCGCGGTCACCGCGATGCGGTGCCCGCCGAGGCCGAATTCGTCCACGGCGATCTCCGCGACCTCGATGCGGTGCGTGGGGCCGTGACCCAATCGTTCGACGCGGTGCTGCATTTCGCGGCGTTCGCGCTCGTGGGCGAATCGGTCGAGCAGCCCGAGCTCTACTACCGCAACAACCTGCTCGGGACCCTGAATCTGCTCGACGCGATGCGAGAGGCTGAGGTCAGCCGCCTCGTGTTCTCCTCGACCTGTGCGGTCTACGGAGAGCCCGACGAGGTCCCGATCCCGGAGGGCATCCCGACTCGTCCGACCAACCCATACGGCGCATCGAAGCTCGCCGCCGACGGGATGATCTCCGACATGTGTGTGGCGCACGGTCTCGGAGCCGTGAGCCTGCGCTATTTCAATGTCGCGGGAGCCAGCAGCGGCCTCGGCGAGGACCATGAGCCCGAGACCCATCTCATCCCGAACGTGCTGCGCGCCGCGATGGGCATCAACCCTGTCGTGAACATCTTCGGGACCGACTACCCGACGCCCGACGGCACCGCCATCCGGGACTACATCCACATCGACGACTTGAGCGCCGCCCATTTGCTCGCGCTCGACGGGACGCGCTCCGGCGAGCACCGGATCTTCAATCTCGGTAACGGCAACGGCTTCTCGGTCCGCGAGGTGATCGCCGCGACCGAGGAGGTCACCGGCAACGCGATCCCCACGGAGGAGGCACCGCGCCGGCCGGGTGATCCTCCAATGCTCGTTGCGGCGGCCGACAAGATCCGCCGGGAACTCGGCTGGCAGCCGGCGAAGCCGAGTATCGCCGGGATGGTCTCCGACGCGTGGGAGTTCGCCCGCGCGCACCCGAGCGGGTACTCAGACTAAGTCGCTGAGCGCCTCGAGCGCAGACCGGGCGACCTGCTCCTCGGGCTGCGATGCGTCGATGCGCCGGATCCGCTGCGGGTCGGCGTCGGCGAGCTGTTCGTAGCCCGCCGCGATCCGGGCGTGGAAGTCGTCCCGCTCGAGTTCGAGCCGGTCAAGCGCCTCACCCCGCTCACGCGAGCGCGTCTTGCCAAGCATTGGATCGATCACGAGCAGCAGCGTTCGGTCCGGGGTAAGACCGCCGGTCCCGAAGGCGTTGATCTTGCGGATCGCGTCGATCCCGAGCTCGCGCCCACCGCCCTGGTAGGCGAGCGAGGAGTCGACGAACCGATCGAGCAGGACCCACGTGCCGCGCGCGAGGAGCGGCTCGAGCGCCTCATCGACAAGCTGGGCGCGGGCCGCGGCGTACAGGAGGGCCTCCGCCCGCGCACCGATGACCATGTCCGGGTCCTTGACGAGTTCACGGATCCGTTCGGCCGCGCGCACGCCGCCTGGTTCACGGAGTAGTTCCACGGTGACCCCGCGGTCGCGGAGTCCGGCGAGCAGCCGGCCGGCGAGTGTTGTCTTTCCCGCCCCGTCAATCCCTTCGATCGTGATCAGGCGCCCGCGTTCGATGGTTCCACGTTATCGGGGCATAACATCGGGGACCGTGCTCACCGAACTCGATCGACACCCGCATGCTCGCGCCGTGCTTGCCCCGGCGCTTGAGGCCGGTGGTGCCCCGTCCCACGCGTATCTGTTCCACGGTCCGGGCGGCGCCGGCAAACGCGACGTCGCTCGCGCGGTCGCCTCAGCGCTGCTGAGCGCCGGCTCGCCCGACCCATCCGGTTCGCGTGCGCGCGTGCTCTCGGGCGCCCACCCCGACCTCACGTGGGTCGCGCCGAGCGGGGCGCACGAGATCCTGGTCAGTGACATTGACCAGCCCGTGATCGCGGCCGCAAGTAAGACGCCGTTTGAGTCGGCCCGGCGGGTGTTTGTTATCGAGCGGGTCGACGAACTCGGTGATGAGGCGGCCAACCGGATGCTGAAAACGCTTGAGGAGCCGGCGTCGTTCGTTCATCTGATCCTGCTCACAGACCGCCTCGTTGACGTGTTGCCGACGATCCGCTCCCGCTGCCAGCTCGTTCGCTTCGACGCGCGACCCGACGCCGAGGTCGCCCGTGATGTCGAGGCCCTCGGCGTCACGCCGGAGACGGCGCTCGCGTGTGCACGGCTGTCGCTCGGCGATGCCGAGCGGGCGATCGAGCTGGCGGGTCAGGAAGGGCGGGCGCTCCGTGCGGCGGCCGAGAATTTCGCTCGATCGGTGTGCGGGGGCGCTGCCGCGGACGGGCGGCCATGGGTCGCCTTGCTCGCGGCCGTCAAGGCCCGCGGTGAGGCGACCCAGGCCGAACTCGAGGGCCGGGCGAAGGCCGACATCGAGCTGTTTCCGAAGAAGGAGCAGAAGCGCGTTCAGACCGAGTGGGGCGACCGGACCCGTCGCGTGCGGCGACGCGTCGAGACCGCGATGCTTGACCTCGGATTGCAGATCGTCAGCCTGTGGTTTGCCGATCTCTTGGCCTTGGCGTGGGGGGCCGAGGATCTCGTCCGCAACGTCGATCGGCTCAGCGAGCTACGCGAGGACGCGGGTGGCGCGCCCGCGCGGCTCCGAGCGGCGATTGAGCTTGTCGAGGAGACGCGCCAGCGATTCCAGCTCAACGTCACCGAGGAGCTCGCCTGCGAGGCGCTTGCGTATCGGCTTGAAGAGGCGGTCGCGGCGTGAGCAACCGGTCGCGGGTGTACTTGCGTCCGCCTGCGCACGCCGACCGGCACGAGTTCGTCAAGCTGATGCGGGCGAGTCGATCGTTCCATCGCCCGTGGGCGACGGCCCCGACCGACGACGATCGGTTCGACGCGTACCTCGCCGACTCGCGGCGGCCTGACTTCGAGGCGATGCTTGTCTGCCGTCAGGAGGACGACGCGATCGTCGGCTTTTTCAACATCTCCCAGATCGTTCGCCGCTCGCTGCAGAGCGCCTATCTCGGATACGCGGCCGGCAAGCCGTACGCGGGCAAGGGCTACATGCGAGAGGGCATCGACCTCGTCCTGCGTCGTGCGTTCACCACCCTGCGGCTGCACCGCATCGAGGCGAATATCCAGCCCGGCAATCGCGCCTCGATCGCGCTCGCGCAGGGCGCCGGCTTCCGGCGCGAGGGCTTCTCGCCACGCTATCTCAAGATCGGCGGTCGATGGCGAGACCACGAGCGTTGGGCCCTGCTCGCGGAGGAATGGCGGCGCCACCACGAGGTCGACGGCGACGGTGCCGCGCTCGATGCCGCGAGCCAGGGCGCGTTCGTCAACCGACGTTAGACTCCGGGACGAGGCCGACGTAGCTCAGCTGGTAGAGCACTTCACTCGTAATGAAGGGGTCCCCGGTTCGAGTCCGGGCGTCGGCTCTAGCTGATTTCCAGGCCTTTTGCGCGTCGTGGCTTGCGTCCGGCTTTCGTCGTTACGTCCATTCCGCGTCCACGAGTTCGGCGGGCGGCCTTGATCTGATCGATGGCTGGCACCTGCTTGCCGTCCCAGTTGGCGATGACGCCGGCGTAGTGGAGCTCGATCATCCGGATGCTCGTTCCGACCTCCTTGGCGATCTGCGTGAGCGGGATCCCTCCGTATACGCGAAGCGTGATGTAGCTCGAGCGTAGGTCGCGCGGCCGCGTGCCCGCCGGCGCACAGCCTGTCGCGCTGGCTTGGGTTTCTTGCGATCGCGTCGTGTGCGGCTCCTTCCCCCACCTTGTGGGCCCACCCACAACCAATACATTGCATCCCTCGCTGCTTGCTGCCGATCCGTATCGCGAACTGTGTTCCGTCGAGATACAGCTCTAAACATCCTTAGCGGTACGCAGCAGTGCACAGACATCGTTGATCGCCTACAACGTAGCGCCAGCTTCGGATGTCGAACAAGCACGGGCAGCTTGGACGTTGATTTCCAGGATTCGGGCCCGCAATAAATGCCGTGCTGTCGTGACGGTCGACCGTGGTGAGGTGGGGAGCGATCGCCGTTTGGACTTCGGTCTGCCCAGAGTCGGGAGCGACCTCGGGTGCTCCGGCGTCGGCGCGCAGACCAGCCGTGCCTCGGCATCCACACGCATCTCGTCGCCGGCGGTCGGCGAACTCAGGTATCAGTCCCAGGTACTGGGACCGCGCCGAGTCTTTGCGTTAGTCCGAGTAGGTCTTCGACGTGCCAGAGCACGATGATTCGTCCGTGGCGCATGATCTCGAGGTTGATGCCGTGGACCGTGATGTGTTTTCCTGACGCGGGAACGCCCATCAGCTCCGCCGTGTGCGTTCCGCGGTCGGTGAACCGCGTGACGACGCGGTCATCTTCGGCAACCTGCCTCACTCAACCCCGCGCCCCCGCCGCTCCGACTGCGATAACTTGGCGTTCGTGCCCGAGCGCCACGCGCCGTTCGCGGTGTTCAATCGCACCGCCAATCCCGTCGTGCGGGCGGTGCTCAGCTCGCCGTTTCATGCGCTGTTGAGCCGTAATCTGGCGCTCATCACCGTCACGGGTCGCCGCAGCGGGCGTCGCTACACGTTCCCGGTCAGCTACCGCCAGGAGGGCGATCGGGTGCTCATCAATGTCGGCTGGCCCGAGCGCAAACACTGGTGGCGCAACCTCAAGGACCCCGGGCTGGTGGAACTGCGCATCCGAGGCAGAAATCGCGCCGGCCGCGCACGAGCGATGGGCGACGACCGCTCAGGGGTGACGGTCGATGTCCAACTGGACTGAGGCGGCACGGTGCAGGACGACTCCGCACAAACCTGATCTTGTGACATCGCAGGCGTCAGCGCCGGGCGGGCGCGGACGTGCCTTGGGCGAAACCGCTCATCGGCCGGCGAGTGGTTTCGTGCTCGCTGCCACGTCGGAGGTCGCGAGAGCTACGGCGGCGACGAGGCAATCGGGCGGCGACGCGTCCGCGAGAGGGTGAGACGGCGACGGACGCAGTCCCTTGCGGCACGTGCGTTGTTTGAACCTCGCTCTTGGTTGTAGGACGGATAGCAACAACTCGTCTGACGTGGCTCATTGATCAGAGTTAGCGCCTCGGGCGACCCGTGGCACGCTCGCGTTTGAGTCCTGTGGTGATACTGGCGTGCGTCGCTCAACGGTGGGGGTGGGACGGGCGTCTGGGAGTGGGGCTCTGGCTGGTCAAGTGGCTACTGGCGATCCCCCACTTCATCGTGCTCTTCTTCCTCTGGATCGCATTCATTGTTGTGAGCGTGATCGCTTTCTTCTCGATCCTCTTCACCGGTCGCTACCCGAGAGGACTGTTCGAGTTCAACGCGAGCGTACTGCGCTGGTCGTGGCGCGTCGGCTTCTACTCCTGCAGTGCCCTCGGACCGACCTCTATCCGCCGTTCACCCGCAATGACGTCAGCGACTACGGCTCGGCTTGAGGTCACGTCCCCCGAGTCACTGTCACGCGGGCTCGTGCTCGTGAAGTGGCTGCTCGCGCTGCCGCACTACCTCGTCGTGGCAGTTTTCACCGGCGGCGCCTGGGCCGCCTGGACAGAGAGCGGAAGCCAGTGGATCTGGAGTTAGGGCGGACTCGTCGGCCTGCTGGTCCTCTTCGCCGGCGTCATGCTGCTGTTCACCGGCCGCTACCCAAAGTCGCTCTATGACTCCGTCCTCGGGATGAACCGCTGGGTCTTCCGCGTCGCCGCTTACGCGACGTTGATGACTGACTCATATCCGCCATTCCGACTTGACCCCCGGCGGAACCGAACCACCGACCGCCGGCGCACCTGATGCCGTGCCGTCGATGCCAGCGCCCGCGGCCTCGTGACGGCGCCGGCGCGTGTTCAGGCTTAGCGCGCCTGCCCGATCTGGCGGAACTCCCCTCGACGCCGCGGACGCACCAGTCGATGAGGGCAACCGAGCTTGTCTGGATTTGACGGAGACCGAATTACGAGGATTCCAACCTCGGGGAAGGAAGTTCGGTCTCATGGCAAGACGATCGAAGTATCCGCAGGAGTTGATGGACCGGGGCGTGCGGATCGCGTTGGAGTCGGGGCGGCCGGTGGCGCAGGTCGCGCGCGATCTCGGGATCGGGCATGAGGTGCTGCGTAAGCGGGTCAGGCAGGCGGAGGCGGACGGCGGGCTGCGGCCTGATCTGCCGAGCTCGGAGGAGCGCGAGGAGATCCGCAAGCTCCGTAAGGAGGTGTTCGAGCTACGCCGTGCGAACGAGATCCTGAAGGCCGCCTCGGTGTTTTTCGCGACCGAGGTGCGTCCAGAGTTGGAGGTCGAGATGTAGTTCGTGATCCAACATAAGCTCGTTGTCGCCTGCCGGTGTGAGTCCGGTCCGGGTAGCTGCCAGGAGGCCCGGTAGCAGGTTGGCGGCTCGGTCTGGAAACGGGTCGGGTCGAAGCCCAGCGTCGAAAGCCCCTTCGGGGGGAGCGACCGAGCGGTCCGTAGCGTCAGGTGAAGCCTGCCGCGTCGTAACGAAAGCCTGCCGGTTGGCGGGAGTGAGGGAGTGCCGAGCCCGGCTCTTCAGGGCGAAGGCCATGGAAGGGGTGAAGATCCTGGATCGCAGCTCCGAAGAACTCCTCGGCGTAGAGGGCGCGGAACGTTCGGATGGTGATAACGGGAACTGGAGAGGCCCTCCCCGGCCCGGTGGCCTGCGAGATGCTGCCGGAGCTTGGCGTCCTATAACCGGTGATCCCGGGAAGTGGGTGTCGTGCCGGGAGGGAGTCGGAGGCGGCCGTATTGCGCGCCGGGCTGGCCGTGTTGCTTGCTGGTGGAAGTCCAGTCGGACCGACCCCAAGCGGGGTCCGTAGCCAATAGGCGGGGGTAATGCCTCGCCGGGCGCAGGAAGATCGGAGATCGAGAACGGGATGTAAGTGAGGCTCTATGGGAGCGGGAGATGGGCGCCGGGTCGGGAAACCGTCGGGATGAGCGCCCGCTGCCTTCAGAGCGCGAGCTGTTGGTGCGTGCTGTGCTCGCTGCGGTCAGATGGCGCAGGACAGGGCGCCCATCGTGAGGTGGGGTCTGAAGGGTTTGCGGCGAACTGCCGGGCCGTAGCCGAGTTATCGGCGAACCGGTCGGCCAGATCCAGGCGATACCGAGCCTGCAGTATGGAGGCGAAGGAAGTACTTGGGGTGCCTGGACGCAACAAGGTGTTTGCGGGCGGCACGGTGGGAAAGCCACACGCGTTACCCCGGGAGATCTCGTACGGTCCCGGCCTGACGGGGCCAGGTACCTGGGCGTATAAGCCGCAAGGCGAAATCGCTGGGGATGCCGTGCGAGAAGTCGGAGTGACCCACGGTACTCAGGAACCGGGGCAGAACAAAAGCCCCGGGACCGTCCCCTTGTGGGGCGGCGGGACGGCGACCCAAAAGGCGTCGTCCAGGGGGAAGGGGTCACGCTGGGCAGGGCGAGTCAGACGGTGGGTCGGGTGAGTAGCGAACGACGGACTGATGGCTGCTGCGGCAATGACCGAGGCGGCGTTCGTGAGGAGACCCGCGATCCCGGACTGAGGAGCCCGGTAGAGCAGCAAACCATGTAGGCGCAGAAGGCGCACTCGCTGATTGGTCAGGTCTATGACCGGCGAAACCTGCGGCAAGCGTGGGAGCGTGTGAAGAAGAACAAGGGCGCTGGCGGCGTCGATGGCGTGACCATCGCCAGGTTCGATGAGAACCTGGACTGCTACCTCGACGTGCTGCACCGGCAGCTCAAGGACGGTCGCTACCGACCACGGCCCGTCAAACGGGTCGAGATCGACAAGCCCGGGACCACCAAGAAACGCCCGTTAGGCATCCCCACCGTGATGGACAGGGTGTGCCAGCAGGCGCTGGTCCAGGTGCTTGAGCCGATCTTTGAGCCGACGTTCCGGGAGGCGAGCTTCGGCTACCGCCCGGGCCGCTCGGCGCATGGGGCGATGCGGCGGATCTGGCGGCAGTTGGAGCAGGCGGAGTGGATCGTGGACGCCGACATCTCAGACTTCTTCGGGTCGCTCTCGCACGAGCTGCTGGTCGATCTGGTCGCTGACCGGGTGGCTGACGGCAAGGTGTTGAGCTTGATCAGATCAATGCTCACGGCTGGAGCGCTGGTGGACGGCGTGTTTGAGAGCGCGGTCGCTGGAACGCCGCAGGGCGGGGTGGCTTCACCCCTGTTCAGCAACATCTACCTGACCGTCTTCGACGAGAGGATGGAGCAGGGGGGTTTTGCGCTGACGCGGTACGCCGACGATTGGGTGATCGTATGCCGTTCGCAGTCGGAAGCGAAGCAGGCGCTGGCGAGCGCCCGCGCAGTGCTGGAAGGTGGGCTGGGACTCCGGCTCCACCCCGAGAAGACGCGGATCGTCCACATCACCAGGGGCTTTGAGTTCCTGGGCTACAAGATCGGGCGCGGACGAGGACTGCGGCACAAGGCTGGAGGTCCGAGCCTCTACGCGGTTCCGACTGACCGCTCGATCAAGCGCTTCAAGGACAAGGTGCGCACGGCGACCAACCGGCGCAACCCCAAGGACCTTGAAGGAGTGCTGGACGAGCTCAACCCGATCATCCGCGGCTGGGGCAACTACTACCGACGGGCGAAGATCCGCCGGCTGTATCACCGCCTCAACCGCTGGATCGTGCTGCGTCTCTGGAACCACCAACACAAGCACTGGCGGAACGCCGGGTGGCGCGATCTGCCGGAGCGGCGGCTCTACGGGGAGCTGGGCCTGGTCAACCTCCTGCAACTGATTCCGAGCATGGAGAGCTACTACCGCCAGAAAGGCTATGCCCGGTGAGAGCCGCTTGCGGGAAAACTGCACGAGCGGTTCGGAAGGGCGGGCGGAGGCAGCGGCACGCAACCGCCACCTCCCCCGACCCGACACTGCTTGAGCGCTCGGGACAACAGAACCCGGGGCGAGGGAAGGGCCGCTACTTCGTTCACGCGTCACGCATAGAGAAGGGCCGGTGAGTGCCACTCGTGGCTAGGACCACCAAGCAGGAAAAAGTCCGAGAACTACAGCGAACGCTTTACCGGGCGGCCAAGGCCGATCCCCGGCGAAGGTTCCACGCGCTCTATGACAAGGTCCATCGCAGGGACGTTCTGGAGCGGGCGTGGGAGTTGGTCCGCGCCAATCGCGGCGCGGCCGGCATCGACAAGCAGACCATCGCTGACGTCGAGGAGTACGGCATCGCCAAGCTGCTCGACGAGCTGACTGCGGATCTGAGGGACGGGCAGTGGCGTCCGCTGCCGGCTCGCCGGGTGTTCATTCCGAAGCCCGGCAGGCCGACTGAGCAAAGACCACTCTCGATTCCCGCTGTCCGCGACCGCATTGTGCAGGCGGCTACAAAGATCGTCATTGAGCCGATCTTCGAGGCCGACATGCTCGAGTGCTCCTTCGGGTTCAGGCCCAGGCGCTCGACGTTCGACGCGCTCCAGGTCATCGTTGACGAGACCTGGAACGGCGCGCGATGGATCGCGGAATCGGACATCGCCAACTGTTTTGAGGCGATCCCGCATTCCGGGTTGATGACGGCGATCGAGGAGCGGATCTCTGACCGTCACGTGCTCAAGCTCTTGCGCGCGATGCTGCGCGCCGGGGTGATGCAGGACGCGGCGGTCAGGCACAGCGACAGCGGCACTCCGCAGGGCGGTGTGATTTCGCCCGTCCTGTGCAACGTCTATCTGCACCGGTTAGACCGGCAGTGGACCGAGCGCGGACACGGGTGCTTCTGCGCTATGCAGACGATCTGCTAGCGATATGCCGCAGCAAACAGGAGGCCGAACGCGCCCTTGCGGCGCTGACGGTGCTCCTGGCGGAGCTCGGTCTTGAGCTCAAGCAGCCCAAGACCCGGATCGTGCACCTGGCGGATGATGGAGAGGGGCTGGACTTCCTCGGTTTTCATCACCGTCGCGTGCGTGTCCGTAACCCGCGCTACCGGCACGTCACCTTCCTCGCTCGCTGGCCCACACGCCAGAAGATGCAGCACGCCCGCGACCGGATCCGGGACTTGACGGACCGGCGTCGGCTGCTGCTCACAGACGAGCAGGTCGTGCACGAAGTTAACCTCTTCCTGCGCGGCTTCGCCGGGTACTTCCGATATGGAAACTCGGCGATCCAGCTCGCTCAGATCAATCGCTATGCGGCCGAACGCGTTGCTCTGTTCGTCGGCAAACGCCACAAACGGGGCCGTGGGAAAGGGTGGGCGACACTCGTCGCCTCCCCCGACCGGATGGGGTTGATCGATCTCAGCGGAACCATCGTTGCTCCACGGCCCGAGAAGCCGTGGCGGGAGAAACCGAATGCCTGGCGGTGAAGAACGTCGGAGAGCCGTGTGCGGGAGAACCGCATGCACGGATCGAGGTGGCGGCGGGAGGAAACCAGCACCAGTCGGCTAGGCCGTGCGGTGTGGGCGCCTCTCGCCGACCCTACCTCGACGCAGACCGTCCGAAGTGAGCGCGTTCATTGATCAGCATCGCGAGCGCTTCGGCGTCGAGCCGATCTGTCAGACGTTGGACGTGTCGGCGTCCGCGTACTACCAGCGCGCGACCGGCGAGCGCTCTGAGCGCTCGGTGGAGGATGAGCGGCTGATCGCCCGGATCCGGGAGGTGCACTCGGAGAACTTCGAGTGCTACGGCTATCCGCGGGTGTGGCACGAGCTGCGGCGCCAGGGCGAGCAGATCGGCCGCGACCGGGTCGCCAGGCTGATGCGCCAGGAGGGCATCCGGGGCGCCAAGCGGCGCGGGAAGCCGTGGCGGACCACGACCCCGATCCCAAGGCGCACAAGCGCCCAGACCTCGTCAACCGGGACTTCACCGCCGATCGGGCCGACGAGCTGTGGGTTGGCGATCTGACCTACCTGCGCACCTGGGAGGGCCGGATGTACCTAGCGTTCCTGATCGACGTGTTCTCCCGCATGATCGTCGGCTGGCAGCTGGCCACCTACATGCGGACCGACCTGGTGCTCGACGCGCTGCGCATGGCGCTGGGGACCGGCAGCCCGGCGCTGACGTGCAGCTCGTGACACATACCGACCAGGGCTCGCAAGGCGGATTCAACTGGTCGTCGCAACGCTTGACCTTGGAGGGTTGCGATGGGCAGGCCGAACGGATGGGCGTCAGATTTGACGGGACGGGCGGCGATGCGGTCGCCGGGGCGGCCGCCGGTGGCGTCCCGGGTGGATCGTGCGGTGTTCTGGTTGGCGGTCGGGGACGGGATGACGACGGTGGAGGCCGCGAAGCTGACGGGCGTGTCGGAGGCGGTTGGTGTCCGGTGGTTCCGGGACGGTGGCGGGATGCCAACTGTCTCTCTCGCCCCGTTGTCGGGGCGCTACTTGTCGTTTGCTGAGCGGGAGGAGATCGCGTTGCTCAGTGCGCAGGGTGCCGGTGTGCGCGAGATCGCTCGGCGGGTTGGGCGATCGCCGTCGACGATCTCCCGCGAGCTGCGCCGCAACGCGGCTACCCGCGGCGGGAAGCTCGAGTACCGGGCGTCGGTCGCGCAGTGGAAGGCGGAGCGGATGGCCCGGCGTCCGAAGACCGCGAAGCTCGCGGCTGACGAGCGCTTGCGGGAGTACGTGCAGGAGCGGCTGGCCGGGCAGGTTCGTCGCCCGGACGGGACGGCGGTGCCGGGGCCGGCGACCAGGCCGTGGAACGGTCGGAACAAGCCGCGCCGTCAGGACCGCCGGTGGGCGAGAGCGTGGAGCCCTGAGCAGATCTCCAACCGGCTGCGAGTCGACTTCCCCGATGATGACTCGATGCGGATCTCGCACGAGGCGATCTATCAGGCGCTCTACGTCCAGAGCCGCGGAGCGCTCAAGCGAGAGATCGTCACATGCCTGCGGACGGGGCGGGCGCTCCGCGTCCCGAGAGCTCGCTCGCAGCGAGCCAAGAACTTCGTCAGCGACGAGATCATGATCAGCGAGCGGCCCGCCGAGGCGGAGGACCGAGCGGTCCCCGGGCACTGGGAGGGCGATCTGATCCTCGGGACCGGCCACTCCGCGATCGGGACGCTGGTGGAGCGCTCGACGCGCTTCACGATGCTGCTGCATCTCCCGCCGCTCGAGGACCGACAGGCGAGGATCAAGAACGGGCCGCCGGTCACCGGGCACGGCGGCGAACAGGTTCGCGACGCGATCGCCGCCGCGATCACCACGCTCCCGGAGCAGCTGCGACGGTCGCTGACCTGGGACCAAGGCGCCGAGATGGCCGAGCACGCCAAGCTGCGGATCGACACGGGCCTGCAGGTCTACTTCTGCGATCCGCAGAGCCCGTGGCAGCGCGGCACCAACGAGAACACCAACGGGCTCCTTCGCCAGTACTTCCCCAGAGGCACCGACCTCGCCAGGCACTCCGCCGAGGAGCTCGCCGCGGTCGCCGAGGCATTGAACGGCCGACCACGAAAGACGCTCGGCTGGCGCACCCCGGCTGAGGCCCTCACCGACCACCTCGCCCGCGCGGCATGACCCCACGACAGCGCGCACGCGGCTATCGCCACTCCGGCACTCGCTCCGCTCGCGCCTGCGCGGCGACAGCCGCGTCACCTCCATGTCTTACTGTCCAGTCACCTACACACTGTTGCGAGGACCGCTTGAGTCCGGGCAATACACCGCCGAGGACTACACGCAGGTGCTCGACGACCACCGCGTGCTCGCGTCGGTCGGCAGCGTCGGCGACTGCTATGACAACGCGCTCGCCGAATCGTTCGTGGACTCGCTCAAGACCGAGCTGATCGCCGACCGCGTGTGGCGAACGAACGCGCAGCTCGAGCTCGGCGTCGTCACCCACGTCGGCTGGTTCACCACCGCCGGCTGCACTCCTCGATCGGGAACCGACCGCCCGTCGAGCACGAACGCGAGTATGGGCGCGGGTCGCGCTCGGGCTCCAACCGCTTCCGGCTCGGGCCGCCCCAACCGTTACCGATCTACGAGACGTCAGGACCCTGGCCTCTCCGCTGGGTGGATCGGAGGAATCACACTGACTGATATAGTTAACTACTCAACTACCAACGACTCTCCGTCGAACCCGGGTAAGTCCAAACTGACACGGCGTCAGTCGCACAAGGAGAACGCAACATGTATGTGACCATTAGGAGCTATTCGGGACAGGGCGCATCGGAGTTGTTCGATGCCCTCGCTACGCGAGCGGAGGACGTCAAGGCGCTCATCGGCACCGTGCCCGGCTTCATCAGCTACGCGGCCTTCCGCAGCGACGGTGGTGGCCAGACCGTGACCGTCACTGAAGACAAGATAGGCACGGACGAGTCCTCGAGACGTGCTGCCGAGTGGGTCAAGGAGAACATCAGCGTGTCAGTCAATCCGCCGACGGTCACCGAGGGCAGCACCATCCTCCACTTCTAGAAGGGTCATCTCTGCGCCTCAACACGCTTCGCCGAGTGCCGACACGACCCAGTCGCGTCCGACACGACCCAGTCGCGTCGGCATGCGGGTAAGCGGCTCGAGTACTGGGGGTGAGCCGTCAGCGCCCCGCTAGCTAGGGATCCGGTCGGCTCTTGGTGCTCTCATCTGCCATCGATACCGCTCGGCGAGCACGCAGGTGGCCAACACGCTCGCGGCTGCGTCGACGGGGAGCAGGGCTCGACACGACACAGTCGCCCCGCTAGCCGATCGAACCCTCCATCTGCAGTTCGATCAGCCGGTTCATCTCAACCGCATACTCCATCGGAAGCTGCTTGATGATCGGCTCGATGAAGCCGTTGACGATCAGCTTCGACGCCTCGTCCTCCGGGATGCCATGCGACATCAGGTAGAACAGCTGATCATCGCCGACCTTCGAGACGGTCGCCTCGTGGCCGACGTTGACGTCGTCCTCGCTGATCCGGATCGTCGGGTAGGTATCCGAGCGCGAGTGCTCATCAAGCAGCAATGCGTCGCAGACGACCTTGGACCGTGAGCCATGGGCGCCCTTGGCGATCTCGAGCAGGCCGCGATAAGACCCGCGGCCGCCGTCCTTGCAGATCGACTTGGCGAAGATGTTCGACGTCGTGTTCGGCGCGGCATGGATGACCTTGGCACCCGCGTCCTGGTGCTGGCCGGCGCCAGCGAACGCGATCGACAGGACCTCGCCGTGAGCTCGTTCTCCGAGCAGGTAGATGCTCGGGTATTTCATCGTCAGCTTTGACCCAAGATTGCAATCGACCCACTCGACCGTGGCATCCTCGTGGGCGACGGCGCGCTTGGTGACGAGGTTGTAGACGTTGGTCGACCAGTTCTGGACGGTCGTATAACGGATGCGTGCACCCGGGAGCGCGATCAGCTCCACGACCGCGGAGTGGAGTGAGTCAGAGCTGTAGGTGGGAGCGGTGCAGCCCTCGACATAGTGCACGTAGGAGCCCTCGTCGGCGATGATCAGCGTCCGCTCGAATTGCCCCATGTTCTCGGTGTTGATGCGGAAGTACGCCTGGAGCGGCAGATCGACGTGGACGCCCGGCGGGACGTAGACGAACGAACCACCGGACCACACAGCCGAGTTGAGCGCCGCCAGCTTGTTGTCGTTCGGCGGGATGATCGTGGCGAAGTACTCGCGCACGAGATCCTCGTGCTCGCGCAACGCCGTGTCCATGTCGGTGAAGATCACGCCCTGCTGCTCCAGATCCTTGTGGACCTGGTGGTAGACCACCTCGGACTCATACTGGGCGCCGACGCCGGACAGGAACTTACGCTCGGCCTCGGGGATCCCCAAGCGATCGAACGTCTTCTTGACGTCCTCGGGCACGTCGTCCCACGACCGGCTGGGCGTCTCGGAGGCGCGCACGAAATATCGAATGTCGTCGTAGTTGAGCTCGGCCAGCATCGGTGAGCCCCACGTCGGCTGCGGCCGGGCGACGAAGTGCTCCAGCGCCTTGAGGCGGAAGTCGCGCATCCACTGCGGCTCGGACTTGAACTCCGAGATCCTCTCGACGATCTCGCGGTTCAACCCCTTCGGCGCCTTGTACAGATAGTTCTCGGCGTCGTGGAACCCGTAGCGCTGTTCGTAGTCGGCATTGATGCCCGCAAGCTGCTCGTTCCCGGTCAGGATTGGTGCTTCGGCAGTAGCCACTACTCCACCTCCAGCTTGCTTGGCTCGTTGCTCAATGCGGGCTGATCAGGGATGCGGACCGGCGCGGGCTTGATCCCGCTGGCCGGGGAGTTCACATGATGGGCTCGCTGGGCGTCGTCGTTCGCCTGACGCTGCGGGGCAGCACAAGCGTCCCATTCCGCTTTGGCGTCGCTAGCGCGCCGCGAAGCTTCCTCGCCCTCTGCGAGCCGAACCTCTTCACAAATCCGGGCGTACGCACGATCGCCTCGTTCCCATCGCGCTTGTTCTTCCGCGAAGGTCTCGTGCTCCCAAGCCTCGGTGTAACGCACGGCGCGATCGGCGTGCCGGTCGCGGCTGTTGAGCAGTTTTCGCAGGATGGTCATGAGGCCACATGGCCCATGACTGTGATCACAGCGCGTTCTCCTCGGGCAGGCCGTGCGCGGAAACCAAGCCTGCCTGTTGGCGCAGGCGGAGGCGGCAGGGTGAGGTCAGTCATTTCGCCACCGCATCCGTCACACGACGCTTGAGGTGGTCCTGAGTCCGAGGCCTTCTTGTTGCGGTGGCCACAGCCAACCGCCTCTCTGCCCTTCTGACCGGCACAGGTCGCCCGGGGAGCGAGAAGAGCAAGGGCTCACGGAGCGCACCGAGAACCATACCATATTCCGACCTCCGCGCTCGGAATTACCGCCGATGCGCGCGACGGTCCACGAATTAGCTGAGCTGGTTCGAACGCCGCCGGGCATGCTGCGTTGATCCGCGATGATGGCGCGCGATGCGGCGCGACGTAACCGATCCGAGCCGGTCGCCCGGCCGAGTGGGCTTACGGTTAACGATCTTCGGTTCACTGCGCGGTTATCAGCGGTCGTGGGTCAGCACCGACGTGCTTGCTGCTGCCACGTTGCTGGTGATCGCCGTGCCCGAGCAATTGGCGACAGCGAGGCTCGCTGGGATGCCTCCGATCACTGGCTTCTACGCGTTCTTCGCTGGCACTGTGCTGTTTGCGATGCTCGGGTCGAACCCGCAGATGTCGGTAGGCGCCGACCGACGATCGCCCCGCTCTTTGCCGTCGGCATTGCGCACCTGGCGCCGGTCGGGTCCGCCCGGTACGTGGATCTCGTGGGAGTCCTTTCGGTGACGGTAGGCATATTTGTGGCGCTCGTCTGGCTCTTACGGCTCAGGTGGATCGGGAGTTCCTCTCCGCACCGATCATCACCGGATTCCTGGCCGGCATGGCAGTGGTGATCGTCGTCCATCAGATCCCCGATCTCCTCGGTCTCGCGGCGGCGAGCGGCAGCACCGTGCACCGAATCGTGCTCACCGCCAGCCATCTCGATCAGACGAATGGCTGGGCCTGGGGATGGCGGCGGGGATGTTCGTGGTCATCGTCGTGGTCGAACACATCGATCGAAGGCTGCCCGGCGCGCTTGTCGGGACTCGTCGCCTCGGCGATCCTGGTCGCTGCCCTCGACCTCCGTGCCGATGGCGTCGCGGTGCTGCGTCCGCTGGCTCACGGTGCGCCGCGGCTCGGGCTTGCCGGGCTGTCCTGCAGTCGATCGCCGTGCCGCTCCCCCGCGAAGACGGGCAGGCGCGCGACCGTCGGTAGTGTGGCGTCGGCCTGGGTCATTGAACCTCATCGCCTTCGAATGGCAGCCGAGCCGAGCGCTGACTCAGTTTCAGAGCATCGCACGGTCCGCAACGGCCACCTCGACGACGAGGAAGGCGCACGATCTGTCTCGAGCGCGACTGCGGCGGGCCTGCTGGTCGCGAACACGAACCAATTGCGCGCCTACCGCTGTTCAGCAGCCAGCAGGCGCCAGGAGGCCTGCGTCCGTTGCCAACCTGGGCTGAGCGGTCCGTCGACCACCGCGACGGTCTGGAGCCATTCAAGCGCGTCGTCGAACGACTGGCTAGCGGCTGCCTCCTGCGCCCACCGGAGCGTCTGCGCGACGGCGCGCTCGTGACGCGCCGCGCGGCTGTCGATTGACGGCGACTGACTGTCGATGTTGGTGTCGCAACGGGTGGGGCTCTCGACGATCATGCTGCGCTCCTCTGTGGTGGGTGTCGGCAGGTGGCCTGCATGCCGGTAACCCGACGCTGTAGCGACCCAGAGGGTCACTCGCGCATTCGGATTCAGACGAGCAAACGGGCTCCCTGACGGATTGGGTACGGCGCGGACTGTTCGGGTCCCGCGTCGGCGCCGGCCGAAGTCTGGAGCCGGGGAGGCAACCGCCCGCCGAGGGTTGAAGCGGAGCGAGCACCCACCATACACCCCGCATGCGCCACGTCTCCGATTGGCCTTGATGCCGCACTGCCAGAGCTAGACTCAGTTGGGCATGAGCCGCTCATGAGCTACCGGGAGACCGAGCATCTCCGCATCCTGATCGCCAACGAGCGAACGGATCGTCTGGCTCTCGTGGCGACGATCGTGGTCTCGCTGGGACACCAGGTGATTGCACGCGAAATCGACGTCGAAGACGTGGGTGTGGTCACCGCCAGGGAGCGGCCCGACGTCGCGCTCGTCGGGCTCGGGGAGAGCTCGAACCACGCGTTGGAGCTGATCGACAAGATCGTGCGGGAAGCCACTTGTCCCGTGATCGTGCTGATCCACGCCCGGGATCCGGACTTCATCAAGGAGGCGTCCAAGCGAGGCGTATTCGCTCACATCAATGATGCGGACGTCGAGGACTGGCAGAGCGCGATCGAGATCGTGCTGCGGCGCTTCGCTGAATACCACGATCTCGAAGGGGCGTTCGGACGCCGCGCGTTGATCGAACGCGCCAAAGGCATCCTGATGGAACGGCACGCCATCGACGAGCGGTACGCCTACGAGATGCTGCGCGAGCACTCCCGGACCAATAACCGCAAACTCGTCGACCTCGCCGCCGCAGTCGTCGACGGCCACCGCCTACTCCCTAAGCAGCCACAAAGCCCTCCGGACCGTAGTAGAGCCCACGCCGAATCCCCTGCCGGGCCGCAGTGATTACCGAGTGATCCCACGCGGGTGACCACCGGGTGAGACGATGGGTCAATAGCCGCGCTCGATGAAGCCCGCGTGTCGTCGAAAGCGACGGACTGGAGATCGTTGACGCTGGCGTCGGCCGCGCCGCTTTCGGCCGAGGATGTGCTGGGGCGCGTGGAGAGCACCGGCGACGGTCTCACGCACGACGAGGCACGCGCGCGGCTGGCCGCGGTCGGAGCCAATGCGTTGCGCAGCCACGGCGCGCGGCCGTTTGCGGTGCGTCAGCTGCGCAATCCCCTATTGATCCTGCTCGTTGCTGCGGCCGCGGCCTCGTTTGCCGTCGGTGAGCGCACCAGCGCGCTGATCATCCTGTTGATCATCTGCATGAGCGTCGGGCTGGGGTTCTTGAACGAGTACCGCTCAGAGCTGGCGGTCGAGGCGCTGCATTCCCAGTTGCGTCACACGGCGCTCGCCGTGCGCGACGGGGAGCCTGAGCCGGTCGACGTGACCGAGCTGGTGCCGGGCGATGTCGTGAGGCTCGCTGTCGGTGACGTCGTGCCGGCCGACGTGCGTCTGTTGCAGGTCGATGGTCTGGAGTGCGACGAAGCCGTGCTGACCGGCGAGTCGTTGCCGTCGGAGAAGCGCAGCGATCCAATTACGGCGCCGGCATCCTCGCTGGATCTTGCGTCGTGCGCGTTCTCGGGCACCGTCGTGCGTGCGGGGAGCGGGCTGGGTGTCATCGTATGTGCGGGCGTCGGACCGAGTTCGGCGCGATCGCCCTGCAGCTCGGCGAGCGACAGCCGCCGACCGCGTTCCAACTCGGTCTGCGGGACTTCTCGCTGTTGCTCGTGCGCGTGACGGCTGTACTGGCCGGTTCAATCCTGGTGATCAACGTTGTGCTCGGCCGCTCGCTGCTGGGCTCAGTGCGCTTTGCGCTGGCGATCGCGGTCGGCCTCACCCCCCAGCTGCTGCCGGCGATTGTCACGATCAGCCTCTCGACCGGCGCCAAGCGGTTGGCCGCGGGCGAGGAGCACCTCGTACTGCTCACCACGCGCGATGGAAGATGACCACCAATGGGTAGCAGGAGCCGCAAGCACTGCATCGGCGATCGGCCGCAAGGCACGGTCGAGGTCCGGACCGACGAGCTCGGCTTCGGCGGGCTCCTGCCAATACCTGGCTTCGGAGACTGTCCCAGCGAGCGCACCGAGGACTGCCGCGGGCGACTGAGCATCGGCGATCCGCCCCAAATCGCAGCCCATGAGTTGTGAGCACAGCTGCCGCCCACGAGGACCGCTGAGCAGATCATCAGCATCCATTACGCGCACCGTAGTCGCTGCTTCGGGCAATGGCGACCTTTGTGCGCTCAGCGCGGACGCCTGTCCTTCGCGAGATCGACCGTAACCGTGCAGCTAGCCATCGCCCTGCAACGCCGAGGCGATACTCGAACGATCGAGGAGGCCTGGTCGGTCGGGGTCAACAACGCGGGATTGGGCTAGCCATCGCCGGCCTTGACACGTTGGTCGCCGGACGGCAGCACACCTGCGCTTCGTCGCCGTTGGGATCGTCGGCTTGCTCGCGGTTTAGATGTCGAAAGCACCCGTCGCCGACTTGCGCGCTTTCCGCGGTCGAGATGCTTGTTGAGCTCGTGTGCGGGTGCGAGCGCCTCTGGTCTCGGCCCGAAGGCAGGGCGGGTCAGCGGCGGAGGCGAGAGACCCCAGATTAGCCAGCAGCGCAACGGCGCTGTCATCGGCCAGGCGGAAGAGCCGCTCGAAGCCATACGCGCTTTCGGTCTCGGGCTGAACTAGAACAACGAGGTGACCTTGCAGGCGCAGAGGCCGCGTATTGACGTGCAGATGAGCTCGGCCACGGCGCTGCGGCGTGTAATCACGGAGTCGTGCTCTGTGAAAGGGGAGGGTTAGGAGAGAGCGGAGGCAGCCTTCCGTCGCGCACATGAGCGCAACTCCCGAATCGCTGGCTAGCTCAGAGATATCCGGGCCGCCCGCGTGGTTTGGGCGGCCCGGAACTCTAAATCGGCCTGCCTACGGACCGGTGTTCGAGAACAGGTCGGTCGGACCGTTCGTGGCGATCGGCGTTGCCATCACGAACGCGGAGTCGAACGCCGTGGCGTTCGGCGCCAGGCCGTCGTAGTCGCCGACGAAGCCGGCACCGCTCGTTGTGTTAGGTGCCGCCAGGATGTTGAACGATCCGGTCGTGCTCAGCCGCGTCTCGCCCGACCAGCTCGAGCTGCTCAAGCAATTGCTGGAGCAGGTCACGATGAACTGATCGGTGCGATCTGGCTGCACAGGCGTGGCCTTCTCGAGGTCGTAGTACTGCACCGCCACCGTGCCGTCGGGACGGGTGGCGATCTGAGGGATGAATGCAGGTGAGTCGCCCGCGGAGGCATCGACGCGAATCGGCGTGCTCCACGTCGCGCCGCCGTCGGTTGACATCGAGAACGCGATCTTCGATACGCCGCTCGGGCTGAAGCGACTGTCCTGCCAGACGGCGTAGAGGTTCCCCTCGGGTCCGGCCTTGAACTCGGGCAGCTCGTCGCTTGTGCGGAGAGGGGTGCTGCCGATCGAGACCGAGCCGACCTGCTGCTGGGCCACGATCGTCGGGCGCGACCACGTGTTGCCGCCGTCGGTGGAGCGGATGATCGCGACACTGGCCGATCCGCGCTGGTTGTTGCCCTTGCCGCCCTTATTGAGCAGCAGGTCGAAACCGTCGATCAGCTGACCAGCTGCCGGCCCCGCCGTCGGAACGATGATCTGATTGCCGATCGTCTGGTTCTTCTCGCCCGGATCGAAGATGGGACGTCCGGTGCTCCACGTGAGTCCGCCATCCGTGGTCTTGGAGAACATCGCCGGGCCCCGGAACGCCGGGCTCACGAGGAACGCGCTCGGGTTCGCGTTCGTGCTCGGCGACACCAGGCGGTCCCAGGCGGCGTAGGCGTCCATGGTGTGAGTCGCACGCGGATCGGCTGTCACCGACTCCTTGTCGTTCAGCACCGTAGTCGACGTGTCGAGCCGCGCCGTGACCGGCGTCTGCCACGTCTCGCCGCCGTCAGTGGAGCGGCTGATGATGATCGAGCTCGCTCCGCCGAAGCCCGGCCCGTTCACGTTGAACGAGTCGCTGATCGAGTAGGCGATCTTGCCGTCCGACGAGATGCTGACCCATGGATCGGTGCCCCGATCAAAGGCGCCAGTCGAGCCGGCGGGCGCCCCCTCGCAGGTGGTGAATGCAGGCTGCGTCGAGGCGAGGGTCCAATTCGACCCACCGTCGATCGACACCGCATTCGTCAGGCCGTTGGCGCCGCCGTCGTTCCAGCGGTCCTGCTGGACCGATGTGATCAGGTGGTTGGGATTCGTCGGGTCGACCGCCACGTACGGTTCCACCTCCGCATCGGCGTAGTTGATGCTGCCGGCGGCAGTCGAGCGAGCAACAACAGGGGCGCACGCCGCGGTTCCCGCGAGCGGATTGTCCGGAACGCGCACTGGCGTGCCCGCGACGGCACCGGCACTCGAGGCAAATGCGCTGCCTGCGAGCGCTAATGCGACGGCCATTCCCACGGCGCCGCAACGCAGGTTGGGATGAATCACCTGCTCCTCCCTCCATCGAGTGAGATCGATCTTGCGGAAATCGTAACGCGGTCAGGCGACGCGAAATACGACTTGCCCAAACCTCCACATCCATACTTTCCCGGGCCATACGTGAAGTGTCCCGCTGATGACTTACGCGACTTTCCCGGCGAGCGTATCGACAAACTCGGTCGGCGCCGGCTTCACCGGCGACCAACGGAGCCGAGCCAAGAACCACTCTCAAGCAAGCCGCCGATAACTTCCTCTCCGAGCACCGCATCGCCGTGGCGGGCGTGTTCCGCGACCGCAGGCAGCCTGCGACCTGATCTACGGCCGCCTGCTGCGACAGCGGGCATCAGGTGATCGTCGTCAACCCTAACGCCGAGGAGGTTGAGAGACATCGCTGCTACGCATCAGCCGCCGCGACCGAGGACCGTCCCGACGGAGGGTGGTCGTGACCCGGCGGACGCGGCGATCGACGTACTCGCCGACTCCGCGACTGCGCACGTCCCAAGTACGCAGCTGCGTCGCGGCGTGGCCCCGGCGCAAGCTCCGAGAATCGATCAACTACTGCCACGAGCACGGGATCATCGTGATCCCGGCCGGCTGTCTCTGCACGTTCGGCGAGACCGCTGACGACGGCCAGAGGTGCACGCGGGCGATGCTGCGGTGGCCAGTAAGCTGCCGCGGCCCGTGTGACTGGCGCTCCCTTCGTACTCAGCCGATCACGCTGAAGAGGCCTTACCGTCTTGCTCGTCGGGGCAGAGGCGCCGGGTCCAGCGCACCTTGCGCGCTCTCGGCCGGCTGGCCCGCACGCGCCGGCGAATGGAGCACTGCCGTCGCCGATACACGGGCGCTCCATGGCGCACTTCAACGGGTGCGAGCCCAACTCCTATCTGCTGGACCCGAACGTCAACCTCGTGCCCGACCGAGCTGCCGCTCGCGGCGAGGACCCGCTGGCGCGGCACGGCGCCGCTTCAGCGGTCGGCACGCCGAAAGCGGCGCGTCCAAGAGGAAGCGGCCACCACGCGAGCGCGACTGCTCAGGCGCGAAGCGACAGCACTCCGGAGCCGCCGCCGAGCCCTGCTCTGCTCCCGCGACGAGCATCTTCGGCGCATCGCCGGCTTCCCCGCTCGGTGCGGGTTCCGCGACCACCAGGCGGCCGCCGCCGCGGCGAAGGAGATTCGGTCGGCTCGGTTGCCCTTGCCCGCGCAATGGAGGACGCAATCGGCACCAGGGCAAGTACTCGTCGCGGAGCGAAAGCAGGGCCCGGCCTTCGGCGAGCTCGCGGACGAGATCGTCGAGATCAGCGCGATGCGGTCGTCTGGCACGGACAGGGTTGCTGCCCGGTCTGCGGCGCGGAACCGCGTGGGCTCAGCGATGCGTGACGCCGGCCCGTGCGCCCGGCGCGGGCGTCGGACTGGTGACGGGCGCGTCGTCGAGCGCTTCGTCGATCGCGTCCAGAGTGTCCTGGCTGAGGGTGATACCGGATGCCTTGGCGTTGGCGTGAACCTGTTCGGGCCGGGAGGCGCCCGTGATCGCGGAGGCGACCTCGGGGCGGCGCAGCACCCAGGCGAGGGCGACCTCGCTCAGTGAGAGCCGGGCCTCTTCGGCCGCGGGACGCAGCCGCTCGACCGCTTGAAGCGTCGCGTCGTTCATCACGAGGCCGCGCATCGAGGACTCGGCGTCCGCGGTGCTGGCGGCACGCGAGTCAGCGGGCGGCTGCTGACCGGGGTGGTACTTGCCGGTCAGGAGTACTCTGCGCCGACGATCTCGACGGCGGCCTGGATCTGCTCCACGGTCCACTCGCTGAACCCGAGGTAGCGCGCCTTGCCGGCGGCCACAACATCACCGAGCGCTTCGAGCGTCTCCTCGATCGGGACATCGGGGTCGAAGCGGTGCGCCTGGTAGAGGTCGACGTAATCGGTACGGAGGCGGGCAAGGGAGGCGTCGATCTGCTTGTGGATCTGGCCAGCCGACAGGCCTTGGTCGGCGGGGTCCTCGGACATTGGGAAGAAGACCTTGGTGGCCAGGATGTAGGAGTCGCGGGGGCGGCCGGAGAGAATCTCGCCCCACGCGCTCTCCGCGGCGCCCTGGCCGTAGACGTTGGCAGTGTCGAAGAAGTTGATGCCAGCGTCGAATGCGGCGTCGGTGCAGGCGCGGGTCTGCTCCAGCCCGACGCCGCCGGCGTAGGTCAGCCACGAGCCGAGCGAGATCTCGGAGACCTGGAGCTCGGAGGAGCCGAGCGTGCGGTAGTTCATGAGTCGTTCCTTGGTCGTTGGAGTGGACGTGGCTGCCGCAGCTACATCGCCGGCGGTCGGCCGGACGAGGATCTCGCTCAGCGACACGCTCCGCGGCCGGGACACGGCGAAGGCGATGACGTCGGCGATGTCCTCGGGCCGGATCGCCGTGGCGGCGACGAAGTCCTCGGTGCCCTTGCGGGTCTCCTCGTGGGTGATGTGGCTGGCCAGCTCGGTCGCGACCGCACCCGGCTCGATGACGATCACGCGGATGTCAGGCTGAAGCTCCTGGCGCAGCGCCTCTGACCAGCCGTTGAGGCCCTACTTGGTGGCGTGGTAGGCGGCGCCGCCGGGCCCGGCGACGCGGCCGGCGACCGAGGAGACGTTAACGAGATCCCCGCCGTCGTTACGGAGCTGGTCAAGGAAGACCTCGGTGGCGCTCATCGCCCCGAGCAGGTTGACCTCGACCTGCTGGCGCTGCTCGGCACGCTGATCGGAGACGAACGGCTCGAGCAGCATCACGCCCGCGTTGTTGACCAGAACGTCGGCGCCGCCGAGCTCGTCGTGCACGCGCTGGGCGGCAGCGACGAGCGAGTCGCGGTCGGTGACGTCGGCCTCGATCGCGACGGCGCCGTCACCGAGCTCGTCAGCGAGGGCCTGGATGCGCTCGGCACGACGAGCCAGCAGCGCAACGCGATAGCCGGCGGCGGCCAGCGCGCGGGCGGTGGCCGCGCCGATGCCCGACGAGGCGCCGGTGATGACGGCTACACGGCCCGTTTCGGAATCGGTGCACATAGTGGTTCTCCTTGCGAACACTGGGTGGTCGGTGGCTTGGTGGGTCAGCGGGCGGTGTAGCCGCCGTCGACGGGAAGGGCGGCGCCGACCACGAGGCTGGCGCCGGGGCTGCACAGCCACAGCACGGCGGCGGCGATCTCGTCACCGCGGCCGAGGCGGCCGATCGGCTGGCCGGCGATGGCGTCGGCGACCGTGAGCTCGCCGCTGGCCATCATTTCGGCGACCATCGGCGTCTCAATCG
Source organism: uncultured Solirubrobacterales bacterium (assembly GCA_963750695.1). Taxonomy (GTDB): domain Bacteria; phylum Actinomycetota; class Thermoleophilia; order Solirubrobacterales; family Solirubrobacteraceae; genus Palsa-465. The sequence continues at coordinate 91,019 of CAVVSB010000009.1, read as the reverse complement.
TGCCGGGGCAGACGGCGTTGATGCGGATCCCGCGCGGCGCGTATTCGAGCGCGGCGCTCTTGGTCAGGCCGAGCACGCCGTGCTTGGTGGCGTGGTAGGACGCGCGTCCGGGGTTGCCGACCAGGCCGCCGAGCGATGAGCAGTTGACGATCGCGCCGGCGCCCTGCGCGCGCATCTGCCCAAGCTCGTGCTTCATGCACGCCCAGACGCCGCGCAGGTTGATGGCCGTGACGCGGTCAAAGCTCTCCGCCGGTTCATCGGCCGCGTCGGCGAGCGGCATCATGATGCCGGCGTTGTTGAACGCCATGTCGAGCTGGCCGAACTCGGCGACGGTGCGATCGACAAGCGCGGCGACCTGGTCTTCGTCGGCGACGTCACAGGCGACGGCCAGCGCGCGTTGACCGTCGCCGACGAGCTCGTCGGTCGCGGCGCGCAGCGCCTGCTCGTTGACGTCGGCGAGCACGACGGCTGCGCCGGCGTGAGCAAAGGCGCGGGCGGTGTCGAGTCCCATGCCGGCGCCGGCGCCGGTGACGAGCGCGACCTGGCCGCTGAAGTCGTAGGTTGGGTTCATGCGAACTGGCCGCCGCTGTACTGCTCGTCGGTGACGTGCTCGTACCAGGTGACCGGGCTGCCGGACTCGTCGTTCTGCTGCATAGCGAAGTGGGCCATAAAGCGGCTCGGGGCGGCGCCGTGCCAGGGGTTCTCGCCAGGCTCGACGAACACGCGGTCGCCGGGGCGGATCTCCTCGATCGGGCCGCCCTCGCGCTGGCAGAGGCCGACGCCCTCGCTGACGAAGATCGTCTGGCCGTGCGGGTGGGTGAGCCACGCGGTGCGGGCGCCCGGGGTGAAGTGCACGAGCGCGGCGGCGAACGTGGAGCTCGCCTCCGGGGCCGCGACGGCGTCGATGCAGACGTCGCCGGTGAACCAGTCGGCGGGGCCTTTCTGGGTATCGATGCTGCTGTGAGTGATCTGCATGTCGCTGTTCTTTTCTTGGTTGGGTGAGGGTGTCTAGGCGGCCGTGCGCGCGAGGGGGCCTGGGTCGACCGCGGTGAGGTCTGATGCGGGGGGAAGGTCGTCAACGCCTGGCGTGGCAGCGGCGCGCCGCGGACGGGCGACCAGCGTCACCAGCAGCGCCAGCACGAGGAACGCGGTGGCGGCGGTCAGCGCGGCTGAGACGCGGTTGGCCAGGAGTTCCTGTGGTCCGTCCCCGGCGGCGCCTGCGGCGTCGAAGACGGTGACGAGGACGCCGAGGCCGAGGGCGCCGCCGAGGTGATGGGCGACGTTGACCAGGCCGCCGGCCACGCCGGCGTCTCGTGGGGCGACGCCGGCCATGCCGCCGGTCGTCAGCGCGCTGAGGCCCAGGCCCTGACCGACGCCGAAGATGACCATCGGCAGAGCGATTCCGGCCAGGTAGGCCATGTCAGGCCCGACGCGGCTCATCCACGCGGTGCCGATCAGCATCGCGGCGACGCCGACGACCGCGAGCGACTCGTTGCCCACCCGGCGGCCGAGCCGCGAGGTGACGGTCGCGGCGGCGAAGGCGGCCGCCGTGACCGGAAGGAAGGCCAGGCCGGCCTGCAGCGGCGTGTCGTCGCTGACGCCCTGGAGGTACTGGGTCATGAAGAAGTAGAAGCTGACCAGCACGCCGTTGAAGAGAAAGCGCGCGGCGTAGGCGCCGGCACGGCCGCGGTCGGCGAACAGGCGCAGCGGCATCAACGGCTCAGCGGCGCGCGCCTGGCCGATGACGAAGACGGCGATGAGCAGAGCGCCGAGCGCCACCGCGACGAGCGTGGTCGGGGCGCCCCAGCCGGCGTCGGCGGAGTGCACGATGCCGAAGACCAGCGCCGCGGCTCCGAGCGTCGAGCTAAGAGCCCCAGGGATGTCGAGCCGCCCGGCGTGCCGGATGGTCTCGTCCAGGTGGCGCGGGGCGGCGAGGATCGCGGCCAGGCCGATCGGGACGTTGAGCAGGAAGCCGTAGCGCCAGGACAGCGTCTCGGTCAGCGCGCCGCCGATGATCAGTCCCGCGGCGGTGCCGATGCCCGCGAGGGCGCCGTAGGCGGCCATCGCCCGCGAGCGCTGCTCGCCCTCCGGGAAGCTCGTCGACAGCAACGCCAGCGTCGACGGCGCCAGCATCGCCGCGCCGATGCCCTGCACCGCGCGCGCGGTGATCATCCACGCCGGCGACTGCGCCAGCCCCACGGCCAGCGACGCGGCGGTGAACACCCCGATGCCCAGCACGAACGTGCATCGGCGCCCGAGCAGGTCGCCGGCGCGAGCGCCGAGCAGCAGCAGACCGCCGAACGTCAGGGTGTAGGCGTTCTGCGCCCACGACAGGCCTGTATCGCTGAAGCCCAGGTCGGCGCGGATGCTGGGCAGCGCCGCGATCAGAATTGAGACGTCGATCAGCACCAGCAGGTAGCCAGCGAGGATGATCGCCAGCACCGCACGCCGTTGCGAGCCGCGCTCGCTCACGCGCCGGCCTCGGAGCGGGGCACGAGTTGCAGCGTGGTGGCGCGCGCTTGAGCGGTGACCATCGGCTCGACGTAGCTGGGATAGCGGGCGTACTTGTCCCGGTATGCGGCGTCGACGGCATCGTTGACGGCGTCGTCGGCATGCGCGAACCCGACGTCGCGCTCAACGCCGTCGGCGCTGATGTGCCCCTGGCGCCGCGCCTTCGCGGCGCGGTACCAGGCGCCGTCCTCGCCGCGAAACGAACGCACGTATAGCTCGTCGCTGGCGCGGACGACCCAGATCGGCACGGGCCTCCCGATCCGGCCGTCGGCGAGCTGCGGCTGGACGGTCAGCTCCTCCGCGTCGCCGACACGCGCGAGTTCGTCGCTGGTCCAACCGGTCGCGGTCATGGCCGCACCAGCACCTTGATCGACTCGCGGTCGGCCATCGCGCGGTAGCCGTCCGGCACGCCGCCCAGGCCGACGGTGCGATCGAACACCCGGCCGGGCTCGATCGTGCCGTCCAGGATGTCCGGCAGCAGTTCTTCGATGTACGCGCGCACCGGCGCGGGGCCGCCGCCGACCTTGACGTTCTTGAAGAACATCGGCTGTGCCAGCGGGATCGCGTCGTAGTGCGGCACGCCGACGCGTCCGACCGCGCCGCCGGGGCGGGTCATCGCGACCGACGTCTGCAGCGCCTGCTCGGTGCCGACGCACTCCAACACGCCGTGCACCCCGAAGCCGCCGGTGAGCTCGCGGACGCGCTCGGCGGCGGCCTCGCCGCGGTCGGCCACGACGTCGGTGGCGCCCAGCTCGCGCGCCAGCGACGTGCGGTCCTCGTGGCGGCCCATGATGATGATCTGCTCGGCGCCCAGGCGCTTGGCCGCGACCACGCCGCACAGCCCCACGGCGCCGTCGCCGACCACGGCCACCGAGTCGCCCGGCTTGACGCCCGCCACGACGGCGGCATGATGGCCGGTACCCAGCACATCGGACACCGTCAGCAGCGACGGCATCAGCGTGTCGTCCTCGCGCGTGGGCAGCGCGTACAAGGTGCCGTCGGCCAGGGGGACGCGCACGGCCTCGGCCTGCGCCGCGCCGGTGGAAAGGCCGTCGAAGAAGCCCCCGTGCACGCACGCCGTCTGGAGTCCCTCGTGACAGAAGGCGCAGGTACCGTCCGAGAACGCGAACGGCATCACGACCAGGTCCCCGCGCTTGATGGTGCGCACGTCGCTGCCGACGTCCTCGACGACCCCGATCGCCTCGTGGCCCATCGGCCGGCCGGTCTTCGTCGGCTCCAGCTCGGCGTAAGGCCACAGGTCGCTGCCGCAGATGCAGGCGCTCGTGATCCGAATCATCGCGTCGGTCGGCTCGACGATGGAAGGATCCGGGACGTCCTCGACGCGGACGTCACCGGCGGCATACATCAGGGTGGCTCGCATAGCTCTAACTCCTCGTTTCGTGTTCGTTCATCGGCGCCGGGTAACGCATCAGGCGACCGCCTTCGCGTCGTCGTGGGCCAGGCTGCTCGACAGCTCGCGGTGCGCGTCAACCTGCTCCAGCAGCAGCCGCGCCTTGTCCTCGACCCCTTCGACGACGTCCTCGCCGGCCACCCAGCGCAGCGGCGGCTCATCCGAGCCGGCGAGCTCGACAAGCGCCCGGGCGAGCCTGGCCGGGTCCCCGGCCTGGGCGCCGTTCATCGACGCCCAGAACGCGTTGCTCTGCGCCCGGGCGTCGTCGTAGTCGTCGATCGACAACTCGCCGAACTCACTCGACTCCGGCGTGAGCAGCTCGGTGCGAAGGAAGCCAGGGTCCACGATCATCGTGCGGATCCCGAACGGCTCCACCTCGCCAGCCAGCGACTCCATCCAGCCCTCCACAGCGAACTTCGACGCCGAGTACGCCGAGCCGGACGGACTGCCGAGCTGGCCGGCGCCCGAGGAGATCGAGATCACCAGGCCGGCGCGCTGGCGGCGCATGGCCGGCAGCACCGCCCGGGTCACCGTCATCGGGCCAAAGAGGTTGGTCTCGATCTGCGCGCGCACCTGCACGGTCGTGAGCTCCTCGAAGAAGCCGGCCAGAAAGCTGCCGGCGTTGTTGACCAACACGTCGATCCGGCCGAAGCGCCCGACGGCGGCGGCCGCCGCGGCCTCGGCGCTGTGCGCGTCGGTCAAGTCAAGCGCGCTCACCAGCCGGTTCTCGTGCTCGCCGACGGCCGAGCCCACGGCGTCCGGGTTGCGATCGGTGGCCACGACGTTGTGACCGGCAGCCAAGGCCGCGCGGGCGAACTCCACGCCCATGCCGCGACCGGCGCCGGTGATAAGCCAAGTCTTTGTCACGGCCTTCACGGTAGATCTGCGGATGGGCTGCAAGGGGGTGCTGTGAGCCCCCCTCAGCGACTGCTCATGGAGGGTTGACGACGGCGCTGAGCTAGCCTCGTGTCCGTGGATCGCCGGGCCGAGATCCGGGAGTTCCTGATGTCACGCCGGGCGCGAGTGACGCCCGAGCAGGCCGGCCTGTACGTGCTCGACGGCGACGTTCGACGCGTGCCCGGTCTGCGTCGCGAGGAGGTCGCCGACCTCGCCGGCGTGAGCGCCGACTACTACACCCAGCTCGAACGCGGCGACGTCGACGGCGCGTCCGACAGCGTGCTCCACGCCATTGCCCGCGCCCTGCGCCTCGACGATGCCGAACGGCTGCACCTCTTCGACCTCGCCCGCCCCGAGGCGGCATCCCGCCTGGCCTCATCGCGCGGCCTCATCCGACCGAACCTGCAGCGGACCCTCGACGCGTTCACCGGCGGCATGGCCCTCGTCCGGAACCGACGCTGGGACTACCTCGCCACCAACCAGCTGGGCCGCGCCGTGTACGCGGACGTGTTCGACGGCCGGACCGGGCCGCCGAACCACGTCCGCTACGTGTTCCTCGACGAGCGCGCCCGGAGCTTCTTCGACGACTGGCAGGCCGTCGCGCACGACACCACTCGCATCCTGCGCTCCGAAGCGGCACGAGACGCGCAAGACCCGGGACCCGCAGAGCTCATCGAAGAGCTGTCACAGACCAGCGCCGAGTTCCGGGCCATCTGGTCACAGCACGACGTGCGCCTCCCCGCCGCCGGGCTGCACCGCTTCCATCACCCGCTCGTGGGCCAGCTCGACCTCGTCTTCGAGGCGGCAGCACTGCGGGCAGACCCTGGCCTCACACTTCTGCTGGCCACCGCCGCCGAAGGCTCGCCAACCCACGCGGCGCTGCACCACCTAGGCGCAATGACCACGCACATCCACTGACCGCGCTGAACGCTGCGGCTGTTAGGGCCGAGCCCCGGCTCGGTGCGCTTCAGCGGCAGGTCGCGCAGCGCCCCCCCACCGCTCAAGGAGGTAGGCGCTAACCCCGAGATAATCCGGCCCACTGCTCCTTTGAGGCAACCCGGCAGCAAGCCTGTGCGCGCCAGACATGCCCATCGCGCTGATCTCAACCATCTCGTCCGCAGGTCCGCCGAAGCCGCGTGCTGCTCTTGCTCGGCGACGAATATTCGCCCTGGTGCCGTCAGGCCCTCCCTTGCGCGGAACTCGCGCACGTCCCGGCCCCGACCGCGGTTGCCACGCCGGCGCCCACCGCTGAGTTGCGGATCCCGCGCAAATCAGGTGCGCGGTTCGGAGGGTCGCCATTACCGCGGCCGAACGAAACGAGGTCTTTTTGCGTAGCCAGCTTCCGCATCGTCCAGGGGCGGCAGAAGCCTGCCTTCGGGGTCGGCGCGCTGTCGCGTCTCGTCCGTTTCGAGGGTCTCGTTGAGGCCGGCGCTGGCTACTGCAGCCCCTGACGAAGGAGTGGCCTCGCCGGCGGCTGTGGGCAGAGCGCTGCTTGCGCTCAGAGGCGAGCGTCTCGACTACGATGAAACAGATGTCGCTGCACCGTGATGATGCGGCAACCGCCGTACTCGGTTGCGGGCGCCGAGGACCGGTGCCGGGTCGGCGCGGCTCAGCCTCGCTGCTGGAGTAGCTCCCGTACGTGACAGACGACCTGCGCGGCGAGCTGTGCGTGGTTGTCCTCGGTCCGCGGGTGCCGGTGTGGCGCGTCGGTGTCTGGCGCATCGGAGTCCGCTCGGTCGAGCTCCGCGAGGAAGGCGCCCACGACGTCGGGGTCGAATTGGTGGCCGGCTTCGCGCGCCAGTTCCTCGCGTGCTGCTTGCGGTGTGCGGGCGGGGCTGTAGCAGCGGTCGGTGACGATCGCGTCGTACGCGTCGCAGACGGCGACGATCCGTGCCGCGAGGGGGATCTCGGGTCCGCGCAGACGATCGGGATAGCCCTGCCCGTCCCAACATTCGTGGGTTGCACGAACGATCGTTGCGATCGGCCGCAGGGCCGGGGCGGCGCTGAGGATGCGCTCGCCGAGCAGGCTGTGCTGGCGGATGAAGCTCCACTCCTCGGGCTCGAGCGGGCCGGCCTTCGTCAGGATCGCCTCGGGGATGCCGACCTTGCCGATGTCGTGCAGCGTCGCCGCACGGCGGAGTTCGTCGATCGCCTCACCGGTCATTCGCAGGCGACGCCCGACCCGGACCGCGAGCTGTGTCACACGCGTGGAGTGATCCGGCCGGCCGTCGCGTTTGGCGCGCATGATGCGGACGAGGACGTCGTGCGCCTGGTCCCCCGCTCCCGAGGGGCGGGCGTGTTTGTGTGCGTACATTCGCTTGTCCGCGAGTTGCAGGGCGTAGTCGGCGGTCGTCGCTTCGTGTGGAAGGAGAACGCTGCCGCATGATGCGGTGATTGAGAACCGTTCCCCGTGCTCCTCGAGCGCACTTGAGGCTGTTGCGATCATGTCCTGAAGTGGGCCGAGCGCGGGTAGCAGCACGCAGAACTCGTCTCCGCCGAGGCGATAGGCAGACCCGGACGGCGAGACCGCCTGATCGAGCTTGCCGCCGAGTCTGGCGAGGAGCGCGTCGCCGGCGCCATGACCGAAGGTGTCGTTGTAAGCCTTGAAGCCGTCCAAGTCGAACAGCATCAAGACCAGCGGCGAGCCCAGCGACGCCCTGACGAGCCGTTCCCCGAGGACCCCGGCGAGCTTGCGCCGGTTGCCCAGCCGAGTCAACGGATCCGTCTGCGCCTGTTCGCGCAGCTGATCGTGGGCCAGGATCTCCGCGGCTGCGATCTCGCCCCGCTCCACCAGCGCCGTGATCAGCGCCTGCTCATCGTCGCGGAACGCGCGACCTCCTCTGGCGACCGACAGCACTCCGAGACGGTCAAGGCCGAGCCTGAACGGGACCGCCAGCACCCACGCCCCGTTTTCCTCGAGCTGACAAGGCTGCCCGTTGTCCTGCACGGCAGAGTCCGCGCGCTCGAGCAGAGACTCGAACTCGCCGGAGCCCGAGGACTTGCAGACCGGGGATGTCGCTGGCCCGCGCAAGATCAGGCGACCGGCGCTCGCGTCGAGCGCATCGATCGATCCTTGCAGCACCACATCGGTCAGTCCGCTCAGCTCGAGCCTCGCGGCGAAGGCGTCGCCCAGCCGACAGACGGCCGACTGCAATCGCGTTCGCTCGCGCGCCACCACGTCGAGCCGATGCTGGGCCTCGCCGATTCGCGCGCTGCGGTCGCGCTCAGCTGCCATCAGCAGGGCGATGAACGGCAGGAGCAGCAGCAGCATCGCCGGCTCGTCACTAGCCGCGTCTGCCACGAGCACTCCGAGCGGCGCCAGGCATGCATCCACAAGCCACACCAGGGCTATCACCCGACCCTGGAGTCGCGGTGCGATACCGGCCACGAGTGACTCGCGCAGCGCTGAGCTCACAAGATCGAGTGCGCACCCGGCAGCAAACGCGGCGATGTACACGAGCGCACGAGCACCGCCTTGGGCCTGCCCGGCGAGCGCGAGCACAACTGCGGGGCCGAGCGTATGCCATGCATCCGGGATCGCGAACAAAACCTGCTGCGCGGTTGCACGGCGCACGATCCACCGTCCCAGAGTGCCGAGCACGAGACCAGCGGCTGCCAGCACGGGCACCGTCGTCGGCGGCAGCATCAGCAGCATCGGTACGAGCACGAGGTAGGACGGCACGACGTATCCGGCCCCGATCGGGAACTTGACCGCGCGCGAGACGACCGCGTACAGACCGACCAAGAACAGCGCCAGCCCCGGCCGCAATTGACCGCCGGCCACAGCCGGAACCGCCAACGGCAGCGCTACCGCCAGGAACAGCACCGCTGCTCCGGCTTCGACGATCAGCTCGCGGCGGCTTGCCGCACGCGATCGCGCCTCCCAGGAATCCTCCAGGAGGCGCTCGACCGGGTCGCTGGCGCGAACGTCTTCAAGTGGGCTGTCATCCATCCTCGGCGATCCTCGGCGCCGTCGTCGGCGGGCGTGGGAGCAGTCGTCGGATGTCGCCGCTCCCACGCTGTTGATCGACCGGGCCTAGCGTCGGCTGTAGGGATCGACGTAGACGTCATCGATTGCCCAACTGCCGCCATATTGCGCCGGCAGGAACTGGAGGCGAACCGACTGCGTGCTGCCCGGCTGCCAGAGCGGCAGCATCGCGCCTAAGAGCATGACGGGCGATGCGGTCCAACTGGTCATGCCACTGGCCGAGCCAGCCGTCGTGCTGTGCCCGACGCCGAGGGCATCCGTCCAGAGCACGTTGACGTTCATCTGCGCCCATGTTCCGCTCGCCCGGCGTGCGACGAACCGGAACGTCGGGGTCGAGATATCGACGCAGATCGGTGGCGAGACCGCGTAACCGTTCGGCGTGATCGTCAGCGAGTGCGAACCGCTTGCGCCGCCGGTGCTAACCGTGGCGCCGGTCAGTGACCAGCCGGTCGCGCCGTTCTCGAATGACCCGCCCTGCACCATCGTGTAGTTGTTCAGGTCCCCAGCGGCCTCGAAGACCTGGCTGCCGCCGGTACTCACGGTGCAGGCTTGGGCCACTGCGGGAATCAGAATCGTCAGAAGAGCCGCGCCGACCAGAGCGCCGACGCTTCGCCGAATGCGGGGCCGTGGGATGAGGTAGGGCATACAGACCTCCATGTCTGTCTCGATGCGAGTGTGTGCATCGGCAGCTGGGCCGTCTCCGATGAGACCCCTGGCTTTGCGCCCCCGCCTCACGACGAGTTTGCCTTTATCGAGCACTGGATTAATCGGCACGACAGCCACACACCTGATCCGTCGAAACTACGCAAACTGCCACCTCGGAATCGTGGGAAGACCTGACGCCACGGAATCTGAGAAGACCCCCACTTCGTGGCACCGAGGACCTCCGGAACGTTGTGGAGCGCTTCCGGGCACGTCGCCAGCGTTGGCCGCGAGGGTGAACGAGACGGCCCAGTTCGTTCCGCAACAGACGTTGCCGCAGGCCGGAAAGGACGTTGCGGACTCCTGCTGTCTGGCCAAGCAGCAGTAGTTCTACCTGCTCTACCAGCCAACGTTCGACCTGCGAAGCGAGACGATCACGGGCGTCGAGGCGCTGATCCGGTGGCGCCACCCATCGCGGGGGATCATTCCGCCCGCGACATTCATCCCGCTCGCTGAAGAGACAGGGTTGATCGTGCCGATCGGCCGGTGGGTTCTGCGCACCGCATGCAAGCAGGCGGCAGCGTGGCGCAACATGGGCCACCTGTTAGGAATGTCGGTCAACATCTCCGCACGACAGCTCGACCACGACGATCTTGTGTCGGACGTCGCCGAGGCAATCGCGAGGACCGAGCTTGACCCGACCACGCTCGCACTCGAGATCACTGAGACCACACTGATGCGCGACTCCGAAGCGGCCGCGCAAAGGCTTCGCGACCTCAAGGACCTGGGCGTGCGGATCGCCATCGATGACTTCGGAACCGGCTACTGCTCACTCGCGTACCTACGACAATTCCCCGTCGACGCACTGAAGATCGACCGCTCCTTCATCACCGGGATCGCCGCATCCCACGAATCGAAAGCGCTGATCCACATGCTTGTGCAGCTCGGCAAGACCCTCGGACTCGAGACCCTCGGCGAAGGCATCGAAGAACAGGCACAACTCCGCCAGCTCCAACGCGAAGAATGCGACTCCGGCCAAGGATTCCTGTTCGCCCGACCGGTCGAACCCGACGCGATCGTCCGCGTACTCGACTCGATCCCCAACACCGCGCAGCCAACGGGTGAGCACCGACCCACGCTGCGGCAACGCGGCACTGAAGTGAACTTTGCGGCTTCGAGCAAAGGAGCGTTGAGCTCGCCAGCTAACGCCGAGAGTGCTGCCTCGCCAAGCGTTTCGGCAGCCCGCTCGCCGGCGCACGGCGTGCTCGCTTCGGAATGTGATGAACGAGGGCGGGCCCTTCGGGCCCGGGCTGCCTCGACCGCTGGCCGCAGGCGCTCACGGATGAAGCGCTCGGCGTGCTCCCGCGACTCCCAGACCTCGATCACGCGAAAGCTGCCGTCGGGAGTCGGCCCGGCGATGTGAACGATCCCCCGGCGGCTTGATCCTGGCCGAGCTCGGCTCGTACCTTGTCGTAGAGCTCCGCGGTTCCGTTGGGGTTGTCGACCATCATCACGACTGGCATGTCCGCCTCCTGACTTCGTTTGTGACTGTAAGAGGCGAGGCTAGGGTCAGCCGGTGGCGCGGGCAATCGGGAGTTCTCCCCATGTGATTAGTCCAGTAGCTGCGCGCCGGCCGAACTGGGGCGCGATCGCCGGCGAGTAGCTCCATGGGGACCCGCCCGCGACCGCTCTGGGCGCGGCCGCAGCTGACTACTTGGCGCGTCGCGGCCGATAGCCGCGCATCGCTGCGCACTGTCCGTGCACGACGGCGCCGGGCGCTGCGACGCACGCGCGCGACTCGGCAGTCTGGCATGAGAGCTTGCTCATGTTCGAGCAGCGATCGTCAGCACGGTGACGAAGAGCGGGGGTTCGACCGCGCACCGGGAAGGTTCGAAAGCAAGGAAATGAACCAGTCCCGAAGGAGTCGCAGATGATCGGATCGGCCGCGGTCAGCGTGCTCGTCGGCACATTTGTCGCGAGCTCGGTTGAGGTGACAGAGATGGTGATCATCGTCGTCGGCGTCGGAGCGACCCGCGGATGGCGGTCGACCTGGATCGGTGCCGGGGCTGGTCTGGTCGTGCTCGTCGGGATCATCGCCGGGCTCGGGCAGGCGCTCCAGCTGATCCCGATCGACGTCGTCCGGGTGATTATCGGCGCGCTGCTGCTGACGTTTGGGTTGCAGTGGTACCGCAAGGGCGTCATCCAGGTCGCGGCCGACGGCTTCAGGGGCGGGACCGAGGCGGAAGAGGTGGACGCCGAAGCCGGCACAGCCGGTGCCATCGACTGGACCGCGTTTGTGCTCTCCTTCAAGGGCGTGCTCCTGGAGGGACTCGAGGTCGCCTTCATCGTCGTGGCGTTTGGTGCCGGTGGCGCCGGTGGCAGCAGCTCCGGGAGCTATGGCGCCGCCTACGTCGGTGCCGCGGCCGCCTTCATGGTCATCGGCCTGCTCGGCCTGGTCGCTAAGCGACAGTTGCAGCGGGTCCCGGGCCGCACACTGAAGTTCGGTGTCGGCGGTCTGCTCTGCACCTTCGGCACGTTCTGGTCGCTCGAGGGGCTCGGGGTGCACTGGCCGGGCGGAGACCTCAGTCTGGCCTGGCTGTATGCGCTCTACCTTGGCTCCACGTTCGTGGTCATGTATGCCGTTCGGGCTGGGATGCTCGGTCCCGTCCCGTCGAGCGCGCTGCACGACCCGGGTGCAGCGGGGCCGAGCGGACTCGCGCCCGCCAGCGCGGTGTCGATCCGTGACTTCCAGAGCGCGCACGGGCTGGCGGCCGATGGCGTTGTCGGCTCGCGGACGCAGGCGGCGGTGCGTGCCGTCCGCGCCGGGCGCGCGGAGCGCGACGATGCGGTGACGGTGGCGGGCATCGGCGTGGACGCAGGAGATCCGGAGGCCATCGTCGCGTTGCAGCGCCGGCTCGACGTGCCGCCGACCGGCGCGATCGACGCCCTCACCCGCGGAGCGATCAGAGTGCTGCAGCACCCGGGGATCGTCGACCCGCTTGACCCCACAGCCGTCGCCGGCTTTCAACGGGAGCACGGGCTGCCTGACAGCGGTGACTTGGACGGACCCACGCGGGTCGCCCTCGCGGCGGTGCTCACCGATTCGCTGCCGGGCGTGCACCGGCCGCGGGACGGCGAGGTCCGCGAGATGCTCGACCCGGTGCGCTGCCTGCGCGAACTCGATCCCGCCGACCCACGCAGCGTCTACCGCTTTCAGAAGAGCCTCGCCATTCCCGACAGCGGCGACATCGATCCCGAGACCCGTGGAGCCATGCGGGCGCTGCGCGCGTGGCTCGTCGTTGATCCGCTGGACGGCGACGCCGTCCGAGAGCTCCAGCGCCAACATGGGCTCGCAGCCGACGGGGTCATCGGTGACGCGACCCGCGCGGCGCTCAGCGGCGCCCGCCGCGCGGCCGCCCGGTCCCGGCCCGTACCCACCTCGGTCGAGCCCGATCCGTTCCGGCGCTCGTCTGTCGAGCAGTTCCAGCGTCGGCACGGCCTGCTCGCCGACGGAACGATCGCTGCGCACACTCGCCAGGCGATCCTGTGGGAGCGCGAGCACCACCTCTCCGTGGACGCTGCCTCGGTCGAGTCAGTGCGTGCTTTCCAGGAGCGGCACGGGCTCATCCCGGACGGCATCGTCGGCCCGCAGACGCAGGCCGGGATGCGCGCCGCGCGAACCGAGCGGGAGCCCGGGAGCAGCAAGGAGCGCCGCGAGCGGTACGGGGAGGAGGGCCGTCCGCGGGACGGTCGCGTCCTCGATCCCGCCTCCCCCGAGGAGATTCGCCGCTTCCAGCGCGAGCACCGGCTGACCGAGGACGGCGCGATTGGAGCGAGAACCCAAACCGCGATACGCAGCGTCCGGCACGAGCGCGCGCGACACGACCGCAAGGAGGACGACGGCAGATGATGCGACACCCGTGGAAACTCATCGTTAGCTTCGGCCAGTTCTGGTACGGATTCATCATCGGGGACGACTGGGTCGCCGCCGCGGGGGTGCTGGTGATGCTCGGCGGCGCCTACGGGCTCATGCAAGCCGGCATCTCTGCGTACTGGTTCGGGCCGCTCGCAATCCTCCTCACGGCGCTCGTCACGGTGCGGCGCGCTCTGCCCAGGACCACCGACACCTGCTGAGGACCGCCGCCGAGAGCACATCGAGAAAGGACAGACCATGTCACTGAAGGACAAAACCATCGCCATCCTCACCGCCGATGACGGCATCGAGCGCGTCGAGCTCAACCAGCCGCGCCGTGCCCTTGAGCGTGAACAGGCTCGAGTCGTGCACGTGACGCCGGAGGGCGGACAGGCGCGCACCTTCGACCAGGCCGAGCCGTCGGAACACGTCCAGGCCGACGCCGGGCTTGACGAGGCCGATCCCGGCCGGTTCGACGCGCTCGTCCTCCCCGGAGGCTTCATCAACCCCGACAAGCTCCGCGGCGACGAGCGCGCGGTGAGCTTCGTCCGCGACTTTGCCGAGTCGGGTCGACCGATCGGCGTCATCTGCCATGGCCCGTGGACGCTCATCGAGGCGAATGCCGTCCGCGGGCGCACGCTCACCTCGGTTCCGACGCTGAAGACCGACATCCGGAACGCCGGAGGCGAGTGGGTTGACGCGGACGTTCACGTCGACCGCGACGGATACCTGCTCATCAGCAGCCGAAACCACGACACGGTCGAGCAGTTCGCCGAGACCCTCGTCAGCGAGCTTGCCGCCTGACTGAGTATGACGACGAAAGTAAGGAGGTACCAATGACCACGAGTGACACTCGCATTCCACCGATGGATCCCAACACGAGCGAGGCCGACCGCACCCAGCTCGACCTCGCGCGCGCCCAAGGCGACGCGTACGGCCGTGCGCTGGCGCACATGGCCGAGCGGGTCGCCAACGACGGAGGCACCACGGAGGCGGGCAACTACACGGTGGGCTACGCCGTCGAGGAAGCGGAAGGCATGTGGGAGTGGACAGGCGACCGGCTGACGTGGCGCCGCCCCGACAACGAGAACCTCCACCTCGAGGTCAGTGTGCGCGATCGTGCCGACGGGCGGTTCGTCCCGGGGCTGCGGGTCACGGCGACGCTAACGGCGCCTGGCGGCGACACCGTCGGGCCGGTCTTGCTCCCGCTGCTTTGGCACCCGATGATCTACCACTACGGCTGCAACCTCGAAGCCCCGACCGACGGACAGTACACGCTGACGGTGCACATTGACCCGCCGACATTCATGCGCCACGACGAGGTGAACGGCCGGCGGTTCGCCGAACCCGTCGATGTCGAGTTCCCCGCGGTCCGGGTACAGCGCGGACAGGACTGACGAGCACGTCCCGTGGTCCTGGGCTGCGTCGGGGCCGGGAGCGGACGTCACGCCCCGGCCCCATCGAGCCCTACTTCACTGCCAGGCCGTCGGTGACGTGGAACGGCACCGACGGTCAAACAGCTTGGCGTGGTGCACGTCCAAGGCGGTCATGTAGGCCAGAGTGCCGCCTTCCGTGGGGCAAAACGACGCGGCCGACCCGGCCGCGCTTGAATCCTCAAGCTCATCCAATCGCTCGGCAAGAAACCGGGATCTCCGCCGCGCAATGCTGTCGGCCGAGCATCCAACCGCGCCACGCTGCTGGGCCTGGGCACGATACATAATTCCGCCCTCCCTGCAGATGTACATTCCAATGATCCGCAGGACGTGCGGACGCGTCAACTAGCTACAGGTCCGGGCAGCCACGCGCGCCTACGGTATTAGGGGTCCCTGGTCGGAGTGACATGGCCCTCTCCCTCCCCGTGGGTTGGTGTCTCGTTGCTCATTTAGCGCGGACCCGTTCGATCGTCGCGGATCTGGTTTGGCAGTAGCAGCCGCGAGTGACGAGCATTTCTCGAGCGTGGCTGTTTGCGGTCCGAAGAGCGCGTCGTATTGGACGAGGTCTACGGGGCTTGGGTGGCCGGTGGAGTCTGCGATGACGCGCCCTGTGGCGAGGGCTGCTGCTTGCAGCCGCACCCCTCACCGCACGAGTCCCGTCTGGCACGAGAGGGACGGGCTCTGGGCGCGAACATCACGAACACGCAGGAGAGGCGCACTTACGTTCCCGGGCCGCTGTTGGAGCCCGGACGTGATGCGTTTGTCGGCCGTTCGACCGGGAACGCCGGAAGCATCTGCTCGTCACTCGAACAGGAGGCCCGTTGAGATCGACAGGAGCAAGGGAGTCGCGGCCGTCGGCCACGAGTCAACGAGTGATGCTGCGAATCCGGAGAGCCATGAAGCAGGGTCCGCCGGTCCTCGTGGCGGTTCTGGCGCTCAGCGCCTGTGGTGCGTCCGACTCCCCATCAGAGCGGGTGACGGCATCAATTCACGCATTTCTGCGGATCGAGGCCGAGGGCAAGAGCACCGACGTCTGTGGCTTTCTCACCCCCGACGGCAGGGCCCAGCTGGTCCAGATGGTCGCCTCCGCGCACGGAGGAGTCCTGCCGAAGGCGAAGACGTGCGCGGCGGCAGCTGCCCTGGGGCATGCGTTCGCATCACCAAAGCTCATCCAGGCACTCCGGACCGCGGACGTCTCCCATGTGGAGGTCCACGGTAGCCAGGCGACCGCCGTCGTCAGCCACGGGAACAGCTTCCCGGCCCAGAAGCTCTCGCTTAAGCGAAAGGTCGAGCACACGAGACCCGCACGGTGGTTGATCGACGGGACTAGGCCGGTTCACGGCTGAGCGCAAGCGCCGGTTCACGGCTGAGCGCAAGCAGTTAGCGCGTGCCCGCGAGCACGCCTGCGAAGTCGCGGGGCCACCGGCGGCGAAATGCGGAGCTTCGCTCCCGGCCCAGGTGCCCCGCGCCGGTCGCCGACGATCACCGCGAGGTCGCGGTGCGCCCCCTCGACGCGCGCGGCGAATCCGGCGGCCTCGAGCCAGGAGACTGATCAGCGACGGAGCTCGTAGCCGTCGTCGTCGATCGGGGTCACGAGGTCGGCCGGATCTTGCGGGACGACGACGTCGCCGAGGACTAAGCGACCGCCCGCCGGCACCACGTCCGCCACGCGCGTGAACAGCGACGCCTTACTGTCCGTCAAGGTGATGAACGGCGAGCGCTGGACTTGCCCCGTTTTCGACGACACTTGAACGCTTCCGGTTGTAAGCCGGGGAAAGTCCAGTGTGACCGGCGCGGCCGTCGTCCTGCTGTCGAGTCGCATGGAAAGGGGAAGCGCGGACTTTGACCGGGATGTCGTGGCCTCGTGTGCCCGGGAGCAGCCGAGTGCCACGGCTGTCGCGCCCGCGATTCGCTGTCAGCAAGAGCGGCAGCGCGCGTGGTCGGAGTCATGCGGCTCAGAGAGCGCGAACGCTTCCTGGCAGGTTGCTCCAATGCCAACGAGGCAGCGGCGAAGGGCGCGCACTCGGCTAGCTGCCAGCCTCTGTCGGCGACACCGGGCGCTCGGATTGCTGAGCGGTCACCACGGTGACGGGCACGCCGAATTCCTGCACGCGGTGCGGTAGGTCACGGCGCAACCAGCGGGAAACCCGGGCTGGCAGCGTCGAGACGATGATCTCATCGATCCCAAGCCTCGTCACGCCGTCGCGGACTGCGACGAACGGGTCGCTGTCGCCGATGATTCCTTGGACGTGGGTTCCGGCCGCCTCATCCAGGAGCGGGATCGCGAGCTCCAGCGTCGCCTCGGCTTCCTCGGTGTCCGGGTCCCAGTACGGACGCGGCACGAGCAGAGTGAAAGTGCAGGGAGATCGCCGAGCCCGAGCGCGTACGGCGTTGAGCAACAGGGGTGTCGCCGCCGTGCGATTGGCCACGATGAGCACGCGGGTCAGAGCATCGGAAAACATCGCCAACCGAGTCGATTATCGCAGCCCGAGGTTCGGCCAGGGAGGCTCTGGCCCGCGCGCTCCGACTACATCGGGCTGTGACAGGACCGGCGAGGATCACGGCATCACTGCCCGTTTGGACGAGTTCCGCCAGTGTGATTGCGGCTCTAGGCCCGAACACCCGTGGCGCAGTCGTCCGCAGTCGCCGACCATTCCGGGCGCGGAGGACACCACGATGCCCTGCGGACTCAGAGCAGCTCTACATACGCCTCGTCTAGCCGGAGCTGAACCTCTTTCAACGCGGCGACTGCGGCGTCCTGTTGCTTGTCATGTTCAAGGCCGCTGACCTCGGCTAGTCGATCTCCGCGAGCTCGACGATTGGGGGGAGCTTCCAGTTGTTCTTTTCGTGAGCGGACGCGCGCTCGCCGACACCGAACACTGCGGCCGAGCTTCCGAGGGTGCCGACCGCACCGGCAACCGCGGCAAGCACCTTGGACCCGCTCGCGGCGGTGATCGCAGCCGTGAGTGATCCAGCCACGCCAAGTGCTCTCGACAGCCAATAGAACGCGTATTTCACTTCGCTTGGGACTCCTCGCTGCTTGCTCGCTTCTCAACCGCATTCTTGCGTTTGCAGAGAGTGGCCACAGCTGGCGGACGGTCGTTCTGACATGAGCTCCAAGCCTAGATGCCGGCTGGTCCCGACGTGAGGCGGCTGGTCGAGAAGGACGGACGTGCGCCGGTCGGACTCGTCTTCACGGTCAAGAACCGCGGCCACGCCCCGGCGCTCCTCAGCCGGGCACGAGCCAGAGCACGCGGCGCTCGTGGCCCTTTCCACGCCGGGCCGCGCCGGATCGACACGCTCGTCCACGACCTCGTCGAGCATTCCGACGCCGCCCCAGGCCTCGGCAATGCCGGACGGGCACAGGGCCGCGGGTGCGGTCGAGATGGCCCCGGTGGTAGCCGGGCATGGTTGCGGGTCGCGCAGGTGACGAGCGGGAGGGCCTCAACGCCCTACTTCGGCCACTCCCAGTGCGGCACTGCCCGGATTGGGTGGAGGTCGGCGTCGGTCTGGGCCCATGAGTTCTGTTGGGCGACGTGGGCGCCGAACTCCACATGCTCGCGGACCGCTGTGCGGAACGGCTCGTCGTCGGGCAGCCCGGCTTCGTCGAGCGCGTCCAGGTACAGCGACACGAACCGCTCGCGCTGCTCGTCGGTGATCTTCAGGTGACGGTGGACGTCAATGATGTGTTGGAAGCCGAGCCGGATGGTGAAGTGGTCCGGGCCGCCGAACGACTCGGCCGTGAACCACGTTAGGTGATCGACGTGGGTCGGCACGCGCTTGGTGAACAGCGTCTGCAGGACCGGGTCGGCGACGGCCTTGGCGTAGAACAGCTCCTCGAGGCGATGTAGGGCCGCGTCTCCGCCCGCGTGCTCGTAGAGGCTCTCTGTCATCCCGCCGAACGCTAGACCAGCGTCGTACAGGACCAAAACAGAACTTATCGATCGCGCCACAGCGCGGGCTGGTTGATTGCTAGCGTCGGGCGGTCAATGCAGATCGAGCTTCGTCAGTTGCGCTACTTCGTGGCCGTTGCCGAGGAGCTGAACTTCACGCGTGCGGCGCGACGGCTGAACGTCGTCCAGCAATCGCTCAGCAGCGCGATCGCCCGCCTCGAGTCGAGCGTCGGATTCAAGCTGTTCGAGCGCTCGAGCCGTGCGGTCACGCTAACCGAACGAGGCTCGCAGTGGTTGCCGCACGCTCGCGAGGCGCTGGCCGCCGTCGAGCGGGCCCGGACAGCGGCCCGGGATCTCGCCACGGGCAGCGCAGGCACCCTGCGCGTCGGCTTGGCGGCGACCGCGGCGGTCGAATTCACCCCGGCGGTGCTACGAGCGTTCGCCGAGCGACACCCTGGCGTGCGCGTGCTCACCGAGCATTACGGTTTCGAGGATCCCGCCGGCGGGCTGCGCGACCGCGCCACCGACGTGGCGGTCGTCCGTCCGCCTTTCGCCGCGACAGGACTCGACCTGAGTGTCGTGGCTAGTGAGCCCCGCTACGCCGCGGTCGCTGAGGAGCATCGGCTTGCGCACCGGGCCACCGTGACGTTCGACGAGTTGCTCGACGAGCCATGGATCGAGATCGTCGAGTCTGATCCCGTGTGGTGCGCCTTCTGGCGCGTCAGCGAGCGCCGCGCCACCCCACCGCGCTTCGCGGCCTACGGGCGCACTCTGGATGACCTGCTGGAAGCCGCTCGCGCCGGCCGCGCGATCGGGCTCGTCCCGGCGTCGGTCGCCAACTCCCAGAACTGGCCGGGCCTCGCATTCATCGAGGTCACCGACGTCCCACCCTCGGACATCGCGGTCGCCTGGCGTGCCGAGGACCGCTCGACGCTTATCGACGAGTTCGTCGCCGTGGCCACCGAGCTCAGCCGCGCACCAGAAGCGTCCGGCAGCGTCGCCTAGCCCCATCGCCGACGCAAGCGTTCATTCCACCGACTGGTGTTGCTCGCCAACGGCGCAAGCGGCGGGATCGGCCACCACCGCGGCGCCACGCCAGATGGGCCACGCGAGTGGCCCCAGCCCTGTGCGCCTGCGGACACACACGCAGGTCTCATCAGCCCAGGCCCATCGTCGCGCTTCGGCAACCCAATCGACCTGCAGGTCGTCTCCCCGGGCCTCGGGATTGCGGCCCATCTCGCGGCTGGCGTGACTCGCTCGGCTCCTGAGGAGAGTCGTACTGGAGCGTCGCCGGCGATGACTCACCGCGGGCGTCCCATCTGGGTAGCCTTGGAGTGAACGGCCGGTCACTGCTCCGGTCGGGTGACTCGACTGCGAGGAGGTAGGGTCGATATGGCGGGAACCGTGCTGTTGCTCGGGACCTTTGACACCAAGGGCCAGGAGTACGCGTTCGTCCGGGACCGGTTGCGCGAGCGCGACGTTGCGGTACTGCTGGTCGACACGGGGATCAACGACCCGGTCGGTGTGGAGCCCGATGTCGCGCGTGACGCGGTCGCCGAGGCGGGCGGGGCGCGCATCGCGGAACTGGCGGCGGCGGGGGACCGCGGCGCTGCGGTGGAGGCGATGGTGCGGGGGGCGGCGTTGGTTGTGCGGCGGCTGTTCGACGAGGGTCGCTTTGATGGGGTTCTCGCGCTCGGCGGGTCCGGCGGCTCGTCTATCGCGACCGCCGCGATGCGCGCGCTGCCCGTCGGGGTCCCGAAGCTGATGGTCTCGACGATGGCGGCGGGCGACACGCGACCCTACGTCGGCGCGACCGACGTGACGATGATGCCCTCGGTTGTTGACGTCGCCGGTGTCAACTCGATCTCGGCACGGATCATGACCAACGCGGCGGGCGCGATCGCGGGCATGGTGGGCGCTCAGGCACCGGAGCTCGCAGACCGGAAGGTGATCGCGGCAACGATGTTCGGCGTCACCACGCCCTGCGTCACCCGCGCCCGCGAGGTGCTCGACGAGCTCGGCTACGAGGTGCTCGTCTTCCACGCCACCGGCGCCGGCGGACAATCGATGGAGGTGCTGGCGGCCGACGGCTACCTCGACGGCGTGCTCGACAGCACGACAACCGAGCTCGCCGACGATTTGGTGGGCGGCGTGCTCTCGGCGGGACCGGACCGGCTCGAGGCGGCCGGGCAGGCGGGCATTCCCCAAGTCGTCTCCCTCGGCGCGCTCGACATGGTCAACTTCGGCCCGCGCGACACCGTCCCGGAGCAGTTCGAGCAGCGCCGGCTCTACGTGCACAACCCGACGGTCACGCTGATGCGCACGACGCCGGAGGAATGTGCCGAGCTGGGACGGAGGATCGGCCGCAAGCTCTCGGAGGCGCGCGGCCCGACGATTCTGTTCACGCCTCTCCGCGGAGTATCGGCGATCGACATCGAGGGCCAGCCGTTCCACGACCCGGAGGCTGATCGGGCGCTGATCGAGGGCATTCGGGAGACGCTCGACGGGAGCGTGGAGGTGCACGAGCTAGACATGGACATCAACGACGATCGGTTCGCGACGGCGATGGCGAACCGTCTGCACGAGCTGGTGACGGAGGCGACAAAATGAACCGAGCGGATGCGCTGGCCCGGCTGCGAGCGCAGACCACGAACGGGCAGCCGATCATCGGAGCGGGTGCCGGCACCGGGCTATCGGCCAAGTGCGCCGAGGCCGGCGGTGCCGACCTAATCATCATCTACAACTCGGGCCGCTTCCGAATGGGCGGGCGCGGGTCGCTGGCGGGACTGCTGCCGTACGGCGATGCCAACGCGATCGTCATCGACATGGCCCGCGAGGTGCTGCCTGTCGTGCGCGAGACGCCCGTCCTCGCCGGGGTGTGCGGGACCGACCCGTTTCGGCTGATGCCGGTGTTCCTTCAGGAGATCCGCCAGATCGGGTTCAGCGGGGTGCAGAACTTCCCCACGGTCGGGCTCATCGACGGGACCTTTCGCGCCAATCTCGAGGAGACCGGGATGGGGTTCGGGCACGAGGTCGACATGATCCGCGCGGCGCACGAGCAAGATCTGTTGACCGCGCCGTACGTGTTCGATCCCGAGCAGGCGACGGCGATGGCTGAAGCGGGAGCGGACGTGCTCGTCCCCCACATGGGCCTGACCACCGGCGGGGGCATCGGGGCGGAGACGGCGAAGACGCTCGACGAGTGCGTCGGGCTGATTCAGGCGATGCACGACGCGGCGAAGCGCGTCAATCCGGAGATCCTCGTCCTGTGTCATGGTGGCCCCATCGCCGAACCGGATGACGCGGCATACGTGCTGGAACGGACGGATGGCGTGGCCGGATTCTTCGGGGCCAGCTCGATGGAGCGACTCCCGACTGAGGTGGCAATGACCGAAAACATGCGACGCTTCAAAGCACTCGCCGTCGGTGGGGTGCAGCGATGAGCACGTTCGTGGTGCGCGACGCGGTCCGGAAGGAAGAGTTCGACTGGGGCACAATCGGGTGGCGGCTCGGTCCCGAAAGCGGCGCGCGCCAGCTCGTCGTCATGGACGTCGTACTCGAACCCGGCCGCGGTCACGACTTCCACCGCCATCCCGCACAGGAGGAGATGATCATCGTCCAGTCGGGGGAGATCGTGCAGTTCATCGAGGAGCAGTCGAGCTTGCTCGCGTCTGGCGACTCGGTCTTCCTCGAGCCGGGCGTGATCCACGCGTCGTTCAACCGCACCGAGGTGCCGGCGCTGCTGCAGGTGGTGATCGCGCCGTCACTGGGCGGCGAGACCGGATACGTCCTCGTCGACGTCTCAGACGAGGATCCCTGGCGGTCGCTGCGCCCGGCGTAGGTTGGGATCCCGCGCCGGGCAGCGGACGCAGGTGGTCGATGGCTCGCTGGCCGCGATTCTCTTAACCAGCGATGGGCGGTTCCCTGCTACTTCGCGTGACCATCGCGGGCCAAATGTGACCTCCCGCCCAGCGTTATCGACGGCCGTGCATTGCCGCGGCGGGGCCACTGCAAACGGCCGCGGCGATCCTGAGCATCATGAGGAGGAGGTCGCGTCGCTACGACAGAGGGTCGAGCAACTGCTGGCGCAGAACTCAGTGGCGCCAGGTGAGTAGCTGTTGCGGGGTGAGGCCCGCGAGCCTCCGCACCTCACGGGTGAGATGCGGCTGATCGGCATATCCCGCGTGGGCGGCAGCTGACGCGAGGTCGAGCCCGTCGTCGGAGATGCCCCGCATGAACCGCCGGAAGCGCAGCACGCGATGCAGGGTCTTCGGGCCGTAGCCGACGTGCCTGTTGAACCGGCGCTGGAGCTCGCGCTCGCTGACAAATGCCGTGGCCGCCGCCTCGGCGACGCGACCGGAGCGAGACATCAAGTGACGCACCGCATCACGGACCACCGGATCTGGTTCGTTTGCATATCGCAGCTCGCGCCGCAGTTCGGC
Source organism: uncultured Solirubrobacterales bacterium (assembly GCA_963750695.1). GTDB lineage: Bacteria > Actinomycetota > Thermoleophilia > Solirubrobacterales > Solirubrobacteraceae > Palsa-465. Next base: position 67,889 of record CAVVSB010000009.1, on the reverse strand, counting down.
GGCAAAGGCCCGCAAGCCATGCTCTGGGTGCGATTCGTTCGCCAGCCGATCATCGAGGCGCTGCGCCAGGCGTGGAACGATCGCGTCGAGCTGGATGTGCCGATCGCGAAGCTCCGCGGCCGGAACCCGGAGAAGCTGGGGTGCGGCCCCGGGGTGAAAGGACGCGCCGAAAGCGAGCATGCTCGGCATGTCCGGCGGAGTCAGGTAGGTCGTCTGCGGCCCGGCGATTCGGACGCCAACCCCGTTTACCCAGGCGAACGTGATCCGGCCGTCAGGGAGCAGACGCCGGCCGTCGGGGGGAGGCGGCCCGACGAGCCGGTGCACCCAGAACCGTTCGACGAACTGACGCAACGACTTCGGCGGCGTGATCTCGACGAACGAGCCCATCGCTTCCAGCTTACGACTCGCGGTTGCTGAGGATCAGTCGATCCGGGTCGTATTCGCGCTCGATGGCCTGTAGCCGTTGCCAGGTGTCCGAATCGAAACCGCTAGCGGGATCGGTGCCGGCTGCAGCGGAGCTGAGGAGCGCCCGGCTCGAGCGCCAGGCACCGAGTTGCTCGCGCAGCAATGCGTTGTCGGCGTCGATCGCCGCCACAGCGTCCGCGGAGACCGCGGCGCCGCTTCCGAACGCCGAGTAGGCGGCGGCCACGGAGCCGATCGCGCCATGATCGGAGGGCTGCCTCGCGAGCGCGCCGCCGAGATGGCGAAGCTCGAACACGGTGAGCGACGACAGCGATCCGGAGGAGATCAGCTCCGCCGCGGTGGCGGCGGCACCGGGCGGCAACTCGTCGAGCAGGAACCCGGCGCCACGAGCTGGAATGGGCTGCTCGGGGTCGCCCGCGATGTGGACGAGCTGCGCCGGCTCGATCGGCCCGAGCATGCCGATCACCGGGTCGCCGATCGCGCGGATGGCCGCGAACTGCTCGGGCTCCGGCCCCAGGTTCACCGCGATCAGCGCGACCAGCTTGCGTCCGCGCAGCGGCGGCGGCGGACCGTCGACGTCCGGGACGGCGAGGTAACGGAAGACGATGCTCAGGTCCTCCGGCGCGTCGCTGGTCAGCGCGACAAACTGCTCGATCACCTCGCTCGCGCGTTCGGCGGGCCACATGACGGCACCGCCATGCAGCTCTGGTAGTGCGTGAGCCTGCACCTCTAACCCGGTCACGATCGCGCTGCGTCCGCCGCCTCCGCGCAGCGCCCAGAACAGATCGGGGTCGTTGTCGGGCCCGACGGTACGACATTCGCCGTTGCTCAGGACGACGCCGATCGCACGAATGTTGTGGCAGGCGAAGCCGTGGCGCCGGCTCAGCCAACCGACGCCGCCGTTCAGCGTAAAGCCGACCGTTCCGACGGTCGAAGCAAGCCCCAGCACCGGAGCCAGGCCGTGCGCTGCGGCGGCGTTCGCGATGTCCCCGGCGAGGGCGCCGGCCTGGACACGAGCCACGCCCGATGAGGCGTCGATGTCGACTTGGCGCATGTTGCTCGTCTTTAGCAAGAGAGCGCCGTCCAGTGATCCGAGCGTCTCAGAGCCGTGGCCTGTCGCCTGCGGAGCGACCCGCAATCCCTGCGCCGCGGCAAACCGAACGGCCGCCTGCACGTCTTCGACGCCGTCGGCTGCTACGACCGGCGCCGGCCGTTGATCGATTGCGAGATTCCAGGAAGCCCGCGCGCGGTCCCAGTCGCCGTCACCAGGTACGACGACTGCACCACGCACGGCGTGACGCAGATCTTCGAATGAGGTCATGCGCACAGGATGCGGCACCGCGGCGACGGAGTCTTGAACAAAACCGACGGCTCAGGTCGGGAGCGCGAGGCCCACGAGGTAGGTCGCGCCGCCGGCGAGCGTCATCCCGAGAGCCGCTGCCCACCAGGATCGGCTTGTCCTCCCTGCCGGGTCACTGGCCGCGCTCGATCGCTTCGTTGACCTCGCCAGTAAGTCTTCCAGGCTGAGTTCGTCCGAAGCCGTAGCCGAGCGCCGCACGGTGGTCCCTGCAGTACCAGGACTTCTCGCCTTGGGCGAAGGGCGGCGAGGACCTCACCGCCGGTCCGCTTCCCAACGCCATCGCCACCGAAGCCGCCCGAAACGCCGTCGCCCCCGCCGATGCGATCACGCGCCGCAGGGGCGCCCTGAGCAGAAAGCGATCGCTGGCTCGTGCGAGCGCGGGCAGGTGGGATTCGTATTTGTGCGGTCGCGGCGCGACGTGTCGGCTTGGGTGATCGCACTTGACTGGAGTGGCGTGTAACGAACGGGGGCGTTTCCCGTCCCTGGGCCAGACCAACCGAGAGGACGGTGAGAGGATGAGATTGTCGTGGGGTTGAACGCGGTTGCCGAGGTCCCGGCGGCGGGTGTCCGGGGGGTCGATCCGGACGCCGAGCTTGTCGCGAGTGCGCGGGCGAATCCGCGCGAGTTTCTCGGGCTCTATGACCGCTACTTCGATCGGGTGCTCGGGTATGCACGGTCGCGGATCGCCGATGCGGCTACCTGCGAGGACGTGACCAGTCGGGTGTTCACGACGGCGCTTGAGCAGCTCGGTCGTTTTCGCGGGGACGGCAGTTTCGCCGGCTGGCTGTTCCAGATCGCACGGAACTCGGTGCGGGACGTGCAGCGCCAGCGCCTCACCGAGCCGCTCGCCGAGGAGCGACCGGCCGCAGACCGCACCCCGGAGGAGCACGTCCTCGAACGCGAGCAAGCTCAGGAGCTGCGAGCAGTGATCCGGCGTCTGCCGCCCGAGCACCAGCACCTGCTGGCGCTCCGTTACGGCGCGGACCTCGGATACGACGAGATCGGCGCGATCGTCGGCAGCGCCCCCGCGACGGTGCGCGTCCGGATGCACCGGATCCTCGAAGAGCTACGACGGAGGTATCCCCATGACGATGCATGACGACTCACAACTGGAACTGCTCGAGCGCGATCTGTACCGGCTCGCCGAGCCGCGGGAGAGCGACGAGCGCGTTCGCCGCATGGTCCGCAAGCAGCTCGCCGCGAGGACCGCTCCCCGCCCGCTGCGGCGGCGATCACGGCGGATCGCGTTTGGAATCGCAGCCGTGTCTGCCGCGGCTGCGGCGATTGCCATCGTCGTGGATGTCGGTACGTCCGGATCCGGCGGACCGGCCGTCGCGGACGCGGCTGTCATTCATCACGCGCTGACGGCCGTTTCATGGCCAGCGACCGCGATCCTCCACGAGAGCGTCGTCGGCGTTCAGAACGGCGTGCCGGTCGAGGCCGAGTGGTGGCAGGAGACCAGCCCGCCGTACGCAAGCCGCCTCATCAAGGGACCCGTGGGACACGAGGGCGAGGTCAGCGACAACGGCACCACCTCGTTCGAATACGACCCCGGGACAAACACGATCACCGAGCGGCGGGACTCGTCTGCTCCAACACCGATCGATCCCGTCTCACAAGTCCGCCAGGAGCTTGCCAGCGGGCAGGCCCAAATGGCTGGCACGGTTGTGGTGGGCGGTAGCTCGCTGTACAAGATTGACCTGCCACATGGACTGGTCGGCTACTTCGATACGAACAACTACCGGCCGCGCTACATGGATGACCCACAGCGGGACGGCTCCGTGGTTCGGCTACGGGTCGCCGCCTACGAGTACCTGCCGATGACCCGGTCGAGCCGTACCCTACTGAGCGTGACCGCGCAGCACCCGACCGTTCGCGTCGTGGCGGGCTCCAACAGCGGATCCGGGAAGTAGCGACTGAGTGGCGCGACGGCGTCCGGCCGTCGCGTCCGGCCGTCGCGCCCACGCCGACTCTCAAACCGGACTCGCCGCGACATGATGATCGTGGCGACCCGCCCGGACCAAACATTGTAGTCTCGCCTCCCATCAGGTCGGACAGGTCGCTGGGCGAACGCACCGGCCACTGCGTGGTTCTGTGGATTTTCGGCCACACGCAGCGGGTGTCGGATGTCGAGTTCGATGGGACGCGGGTGCTCAGCAACCCCCGCGGCTATCCGCACGAGGCGGTCGACGCGTTGCTGGTCGATCTGCCGCTGCGGGCGGCCCTAAACTCGCCACGGTGAGGTCTGGCTCCTCGACCGCCGTGGCCGCGAGCCGATCGGTCCCAAAGTCTGCCGGCGCGAACCGTCGGCGCGCCGGGATCGCGGCCGTTGCGATGGCCGTGCCCAGCCGCAGGATCTCCAACCGCGAGATTGCCGCTCACGTTGGCGTGGACGAGCGCTGGATCGCCAAACGCACTGGGACGCACGAGCGCCCGTGGGCCGAGCCGGGCGAGCGGATGAGCGAGTTTGCGGCCCGCGCCGGACGGGAGGCGCTGACTCGCGCTGGGCTCGACGCACGGGAACTCGACCTTGTGCTGGTCGCCACCTCGACCGCCGACGAGATCACGCCGAATGCCGCGCCAGTGGTGTCGGGGCTGCTCGGCGCCGAGCGGGCCGGGGCGTTCGACGTCGGCTCGGCCTGCACGGGCTGGCTGGCCGGGGTGGCCATGGCCTGCGGACAGATCGAGTCCGGTCGGGCCCGGCACGCGCTCGTGGTCGGCGCCGACTTCCTGTCCCGGTTCCTGGACCTTAGCGACCGTGACACCACGCCGCTGTTCGCGGATGGCGCCGGCGCCGCCGTGATCTCGGCCGCCGACGACGCCCAGGAGGGCATCGGCCCCGTCGTCCTGCACAGCGATTCGGCGGGCGCCGAACTGATCCGGCTCGAGCGCAGCGGCCGGATCCGGGTGCAGGGGTACGAGACGTTCCGGGCCGCCGTCGAGTCGCTATCGACCGTGACCCGTGAGGCGCTTGACGCGGTCGGTGCCGCGCTCGAGGACATCGATCTGTTCGTCTATCACCAGGCGAACTCCCGGATCATCCAGGCGGTCGGTCGGCGCCTGGGTCTCCCCGGCGAGCGGGTGGTCGATTACGTCGGGCGGTTCGCCAACTCGTCGACGGCGACCCTGCCGATCGCGCTGTCGGTGGCCCAGGCCGAAGGCCGGCTTCACCCGGGTGACCGCGTGCTGCTGGCCGCGTTCGGCGGCGGCTTCACGTGGGGCGCCACGGTCGTGCGCTGGTCGCTGGCCGCGGCATAAAGGCGCGCCTGACCAGTAGCGCCCGTGGCCGCGGGACGTCCGATCGGCTACGTCAGCTCACGTTCGTAGACCCGGAATCGCTTGACGATCCGGCCGCCCAGGGCTTCCATCGCGCGGTTCATCGAGTGGTTGGTTTCGAGGATCCAGCCCATCTCGCCGCCGCTCTGGCGCGTCCGCTCTCCGGAGCGGTACTGCGCCAGGTACAGCGCCACGCCCGCGCCGGTGTGCTGGTACTCGGGGATCACACCGAGAAACCCGACGCGGATGCGGTCGATGATCCGTCCTCTGTTCAGGTAGTACCACCACCCGAACGGCAGCAGCCGGCCGTTCATCTTCTTCAGTACCTGGTTGACGTCGAGCACGGTGATCGCCATTCCGGCGGTTTGCCCGTCGAGCTCGGCGATCATGAACCAGTCCTTGGAGTAGACGAGCTGGAGGTCGACTGCGTAGGCGTCGAGATCCTCCTTCGAGTACGGAACGAATCCCCAGTTGCGTGACCATGCCGCGTTGTAAACCTTGGCGAACTCGTCGAGTTCGCGGCGGAGGTGGCGCCGCGACATCGACCGCACCCGCACGCCGTAGCGATCATGGGCCCGCTGCGCGATACGCAGCAGCCGCGGGTCAACTTGGGTGGTATCGAAGACGCTGCGCTCCCACATCAGCAGGTCCATCGCCTTGGTCAGGCCGGCGGCTTCGCACTTCTGACGGTAATACGGCGGGTGCCACGGCTGCTTGATCATCGGCTCGCGGTCGAAGCCCTCGATCAGAACCCCGCTCTCGTCGTTCATCTGGAAGTCCATCGGACCGACCATCCGATCACAGCCGCGGTCCCGCAGCCAGCTCTCCGCCCGCTCGAGCAGCGCGTCCAGCACCTGCTGGTCCTCCTCGAACTCCAGGAACCCGAACATCCCCCAGCGCGAGCCGTGGTAGTCATTGAACGCGTGGTCGATCTGAGCGGTGATCCGGCCGACCACGCGTCGGCCACGCCGGGCCAGGAAGTACTCCGCCTCGCCGTGGGTGAAGTACGCGTTCACGCGGCGATTCAGGAACAGGTAGCGCTCGAGCTTCAGCGGCGGGACCCAGGGTGTCCCCCCATGCAGACGGAACGGCAGCGCGACAAACGCGCGCAGGTCTCGGAACCTGCGGACGGGGCCCACGGCCAGTGTCATCTGCCGTCACCGTAACGAATCGGACCGCCGACGCCACACGCCGTCCGGTCGCCCATGCTCAGGCATTACGCTGTTGGCCGTGGGCACTTCCAGCTCTGCAGCGCTCACAGCGTCTGTCGTCGAACGTCGCACCATGCTTGAGGCCGCTCATCCCGCCTGGGAGCCGATGACGCTTGCGCAGGCGCTCGACGCCGTCGCCGAGCGGCATTCCGAGCGGCCCCTGCTGCTCACCGATGAGCGCTCGATCTCCTACGCCGAGCTGCGCGAGTGGTCGAGGCGGCTGGCGGCGGGTCTGATCGCCAGCGGGGTGTCGCCCGGCGACCACGTCGCGCTCGTGATGGCGAATTACCCAGAGTTCGTAGCGCTCAAGTTCGCGATCGCGCGTGCCGGGGCCGTCGCGGTGCCGATCAACTTCCTGCTCAAGGCCCACGAGCTGACGTACGTCCTGGCGCAGAGCGACGCGACCCTGCTCGTGACGATGGACCGCTTCCGGAGCCTCGACTACCTGGCCGCGCTCGACGAGCTGGCGCCTGATTGGGAGCGCGACGGGGGAGGCGAAGCGTTTCCGCACCTGCGGCAGGTCGTGGTGTTCTCGCCCGACGGCCGCGGGCGCGACGACGCGCTCAGCCTGGAGCAGCTCGGGCACCGGGGCGACGACGCCGCCCGTGCGGAGCTGGAGCGGCGGGAGGCCGCCGCCGAGCCGGGAGCGAACGCCGACGTGATCTACACATCGGGCACCAGCGGGCTGCCGAAGGGCGTGATGCTCTCCCATGACGCGCTGCTACGCAGCGCCTTCGGCTCGGCGTGGACACGAGCGTTCCAGGACGGTCAGCGCATCCTGTTCGCGCTGCCCCTCTACCACGTGTTCGCCTACGTCGAAGGCCTGCTGGCCTCGCTGTTCGCCGGCGGCGCGATCATCCCGCAGACCGCGTTCGACCCCATACACACGCTCCGTGCGGTGGAGCGCCACCGAGCGGACGAGACCCTCTTCGTTCCGACGATGACGATCGCCGTGCTTGAGGCCGCGCGGGCGGGCGGTCACGACGTCGAATCGCTGCGCTCGGTGATGTCCGCCGCAGCGCCCGCGCCAGTGCGGCTCTGGCGCGCGGTGCGTGATGAGCTCGGCGTGAGCGAGGTCGTGACCGCCTACGGCATGACCGAGACCAGCGCGGCCACCACCTACACCCAGCCCGACGGGCCGCTCGAGCTCGTGGCCGGTACCGTCGGTGCGCCGAAGCATGGCGGTGTGGCAGGCGATCCGGAGCTGGACGGGCTATTGGCGGTCTACAAGACCGTTGACCCGATCAGCCGCGCTGATCTCCCCGCGGGGAGCGAGGGTGAGCTGAGCGTGCGCGGGCCGATCGTTACCCACGGCTACTACGGCAAGCCGGAGGAGACCGCCGCGGCGCTCGACGACCACGGGTGGCTTTGCTCCGGCGACCTGGGGCGGATCGATTGCGGCAACGGCCATCTGGTCCTCACCGGCCGCAGCAAGGAGCTCTACAAGTGCGGCGGCGAGCTTGTGGCGCCCAAGGTGGTGGAGGAGGTGCTGAGCGCCCATCCCGACGTGGCCCAGGCGTACGTCGTCGGGCTGGCCGACGAGCGGATGGGCGAGGTCGGCTGCGCCTGGGTGGTGCCGGGTTCCGACGCGCCACCCGACCCGCAGGAGCTGATCGCGTTCTGCCGCGAGCGTCTGGCGCGCTTCAAGATCCCAGCGCACGTCATCTACCTCCGGGCCGAGGAGCTGCCCACAACGGCAACCGGCAAGGTGCAGAAGTTCCGGCTGATTGAGCGGGCGGCTCAGCGTTTGCGCGCCTAACGCCGAAGCTGAGTCTCGAGCACCTGGATCCAATCGCTTCCCCCAGCGGGATCACCCGATGTCTTGCATGGGAAGCAAGCGCCGTCTGCGGGTTTGGGCCCACTACTCCATCGCCCAGATCTGAGCGGGTGCGGCATTGGCGCGACTGCTTTTGTTCTCGCGCCAGTGCGGGCCGGGCTATCGCAATGGCGCGACGAAGGACTCGTGCGCTGGTGTCGGCTCGCTGACGACCCCGCAGGACAACGCGCCGGCGAGTGGTCCGCCGTCAACGCGATCGCCAACCTGATGGCACCAGAATGACCGAAGCGATCGTCCGCGGGACGCGCTTTCGGCGCATCTCAGGGCTGAAAGGGTCAGCGACGCGATTGCCCGTCCTCGCCGAAGGAGCTGTTAGCGAGCGATTCGCGCGCCGACCTTGTGGGTGTGGCTGCTCACCGCCTCAAGCAATAGCGTCGGCTCGGTGATCACGTTAGATGCGGAGCTGCCGCCAAGTCGCCCCCCGGTCGTTACCTTGATGGGACATGTAGCCCGCGGCGGCCAGCCGACCCGTCGCTGTTGGACCGTGACGGTGCGGGAGTGCTGGGGGCCGGCTCTCCCGAGGCTGGACCGCTGTCACCTCGCCGTCGAGCGTTCGCCGCACGGCCTCCGATCACTGTCGGTCAGGGAACGAGCGGCGCAAGCTCGGTCGCCCGGAAACTGGCCGAGCCAGTGCAGAACCCGTCGCCAGAATCGCTTCGTTGAGTGGCGGTGATCGCGAGCGACACGCTTGCCGGTCCCATCGTCGCCAGCGGCGACGCCTGTCCGCTGACAACGAGCTGCTCGCCCGCCCCCAATCCAAACGGCCTCAGAGAAAGCCGCCCCGTCTGTGGATTTGCGTCGGCGAGGATGTTCTGCTCTTGCTCGGGGCCGTCGGGACACTGCAGCAGCACCACCGCAAACGGCGGCGTCGGCGGTGAGAGCCCGATGACCGGAGTGAACACCCCCCGGATGTAGGGCGGCCGACCGTTGACCCAGCGCAACGGGTCAAACGTCCACTTCAACTCAGCCCGGACCCGCACTCCCTGACTGGTGCTGCCCGCGAACTCACGCACCGAGAGCCAGGCGGTATAGCGGAGCACGGGCGAGCGACACTCGACTGCACCGCGCCTCGTGATTCCGCGCTTGTGCCATTGAAAGGTGCCCGCCACGCGACGCCCGTGCGCCGAGAACCGTCCGGTGAGAGCAAAGCGGGAGAATGCTCGCCTGTCACCACTGCTGTGCCGGTACGTGAAGCGCCCATCTCGACCCACGCGCAGGCGAGGGTTCCTGGGACTGAAGACCTGAAGATCCCAGCCCATGGCCTGCCGGTGCGACCCCGGCCCGGAGCAGCGCCAGAAACGGTAATCGATCTGAACGTCGCTCACACGACGGTTGCTCACCGTCACCTCCGCAACGCCGGTCCTCGGGCTCGTCTCGCCGACGTAGTGCGCTGTGCGCGGCACCGGCTGAGCTCCGCTCGTCGCCGGACCCGCCAGGCAGAGGACGAGAACAGCAGTCGTAGCGGCGCAGATGTTGGGCTTCATCGCGCTTCTCCGAACTCTCAGCACCGATCGTAAACCCAACGAGGCGAGTGGCATCCGTACTGCACCCGGCCAATGCTGCGGGATTCGCCACACTCGGAACGGCGCGGCGGCTACCAACTGCCGGCAGCCCGAACGCGGCGCGCTAACACTGCGACGCATCCCCGGCGATCTTCCGTCACGAGGCAGTCGGCCGGCGACGATGCACAACATTCCGTCGTCGCCGAAGCGCTAGCTGTTACCCGCTGAAGGCCCGAGCGAACGCAGTCGTGAGCGCGATGGGTGAGCGCACGATCGCGAGTAGCCCGGACGCGTGACCTCGAAGCCGGTGATCTTCATGGCGAAAGGGTTCGGCTCAAGAAACGGTTTGTCTCACGCTGCCTGGCGCTCTTCGCCCTGCATCGGGACAATGCGGAACACGGGGTAGTCCGGAGCGATCCGCTCGAACTCCGTCAAAGAGGCCCGCTGGTCTACTGGCACGTGGGCGCGGGCTCCTGGCGCCAGCTCTAGGTAGCGTCGCAGGATCGGAGCCCGGGCAGCCGACGCCACCGGCTCAAGGGTGACGGCTTCCCGGTGGCCGTGCCTGATCACCGCCAACCCCTTCGCAGCCTCCACATTCCGAACCCAGTTCGCGGTCTGGCCGAGCATCGCCACGAGATAGCGCTCGCCTTCGTAGTCGGCGACAACGACAGGGACGGAGATCAGCTGACCGCTCCTTCGACCACGCACCTCCAGCGTTACCAACCGCTTCGGCGCGAGTCCCACCGACGCAAGTGTGGCCGTGGCCCGACCTAGGATCCCCGCGACAGGATTGGGACGGCCACGGCGATACATCCAGCGCCTTGATCGCTGCTTCAGCTTGGGCATCTCAGCGGGGATATTGCCCGCCCCGGATCGTCGCCGCATCCGGGGAAAGGGCCGAAACCAATTCGCAGCACACCGCAGGGTCGGAGAACGAGAAGCGCGCGACTCGTCGCCCAGACTGCTCCTCCGGGCTAAACCCGATCGTCGGCCAGAGCCGGGCCTCACGATTGCGATTGCCCCGTCGCCGGTGTCGGTGTCGCAATCGCTTTGGGCGACGAAGCGCACGTCCGTGTCGACTTGCACTGGCTCACTGAGCCACTTGCGCCTTCGCCCAATTCCGGGCGCCGTCACGGACTCCGATAGGCGCGCCGGTGCGTCGCCGACGCACAGACTCGGACCAGACCCGCACGCCACTTCGGTAGCCCTCCTTTCGGCGACACCAAGGGTGACCGGCCGGACGAGTCTGATCGAGTAGGGCAACGAACTTGCGCGGACTACCCGCATGGTGAACCGCCACGTGCGGCATCACGGCCGATAGGCGCGAGGCGCGATCCACGAGGATTCGTGTGCCGACACCGGCGCTCCGTCGGCGCACGTAATTCGCTCGACATGCCGGAACCGCAGCATCTCGCCGGCGAGCGCTTTCGCCCGTCTGGAACGCTTGAGCCAATCGAGCGCTCCGGCGATGAGGGAGCCGTCGGCCGCAGCGGTCTGGGCCTGCGGCCGCCCGTGGCCGAGCGCACGCGTTGACTCCTTCGCAATGAATGCTGTGGACGTGCCGCGATAGAGGCGGCCCGGTTAGTTAGGCCTAGTGCAGCCACCCCGGCGTGGCGACCATTTCACACGCCGAGCGGCGACCGATCGAGGGCGAGCGCACGATCGCCCACGTAGGAACCCGTAGAACCCCGCACACCCCGAGCGCGAGATCCGCTAGGCGCGCGCGAGCGAGAGCTCTGTCTGGCTGGTGCGGCGGCGGTGCTCCTCAAGGACCACCTCTGCCAAGGCCTGAAACTCGCGCGTCGCCATTTCGGTAACGATCTCCTCCGGGATCGCCTCGCCGGTGCGGCGATGCTGCTCTTCGAGCACGGTCCCGGTCAGCGCCTGCAGCTCGGGGGCCGGCAGCTCCGAGACGATCGCCTCGGGCGCATCCTGGAGCTCCCGCAGCGCTTCAGCGCCGACGCCGACGCCATAGCGGAAATGGCGCGCAACCAGCGCCGCTGTCAGGCAGCCGGACAGGCTGACGAAGTTGCCCGCGGCGAGCACAAGCGCGTGGTAGCCGACGGCGTTTACGAACAGCAACGAGGCGGAGCAGGTCGCGGCGAGGGTCCAGCCGAGCGGCGACTGACCTTTGGAGGAGCCTGCTCTGAGCATCGTCACCAGCTGCGGGATGATGCCCGTGATGTTCACCGCGGCGGCGAGGACGGACACCACCACGATGATGTGGCGCAGCGTGAGCGAGGCGGTGAGATGCGAGAGTCCGAGTACGAGGGTGGCGTGGGTCATTGAACCGCACGGTGCGCCGAGTTCGAAGTGTTGTTCGGAGCGCTTGGCGGCGGGGCTCCTGGCAGGCGATTCGGGCGCCGCGACCTGCTACTACTGCTGTACTCGGCGCGATCCCCGACACCTTGCGGCCGACTCCCCCCAGATCGCCGATGTGCCCGTGTCGCTAACCGCGAGCTAACAGCAGGCTAACGGCGAGCTCGATCTTTCGCCTAGCAGCCGTTGAGAAACGCTTTGACAAGGTCAGCGACCGGTTTCATCGCGCGGGCACCCCGCCCGGCACAATCGGTAACGCGATCCCATCGTCGCCGACGACCGCGGCGACGGCGTGTCGCGCATGCCCGATTGCTCACACGCTCCTCACACGCTGGCGCGATTGCCTGCCCCTCGTGGGAGTCACGCGGCTCCTCGATGCGCGACGCCCGGACCCACGCTTGTGAGCGTCCATCCGACCGTCACCGCGACGATCGCTCATAGGTCAAGCTGCGTTTGCCTCGGCCACCGTCGGGAGAGGGCCACGATCGCTTGCCTTTGACGGAGGGCCCGCGAAAGACCAGCCCCTCCCGCCGGTGGTGAGGTGCCGCGAGCGGCAACAGGACGTAGCCCCGATCTGTGAGGGCCTTCGCTATGAGGAACCGCAACGGTGCCTCTCGGTCGGGGCGCTGTGAAGGTGGCCCGATCGAGGGAGGGCGGAGATGGCGGAGCGGTGCGCCGGGATCGACTGGGCGTCGGACAAGCACGACGTGTTGGTGGCCGACGAGACTGGCGTGGAGGTGTTGGCGGCGACGTTCGCGCATCGCCGGCGGACGCTGGGGTGCGGTGCTTGGCGTTAGACGCCTCGGTCTGGAGCTGCTCGAATAACGGGTCCGCCCGCCGGGGGTTCATTGCTGGCAGGCGGTGCCGGTGGAGCGGGAGGGATGAGGTTCCCGCGGGAGAAGGTGCCGACTTCGTCCTGGTCGGCGAATATCGTGCTCGCAAGGCGCTGGCGCTCCTCATCGCTGAAATCGCCGTCGCGGCGCAGCCGGACTACGTTGGGATCGGGCGGCTTGCGGTCGTCCATTGTCCCCTACAATTAGACATGTGCGCTAGGGTAGCACCATAAGATTCTATGTATGCTTAAGTCTCTACCTCGGTCGTCTTTGAATAGTCTCCGCGGTCCTGTAGATGGCTGACGAGCAGTATCTCACCCCGGCTCAGGTCGCCGACGAGCTTCAGGTAACAGTTGTCACGGTTCGTCGCTGGATCGCGAACCGCGAGCTGCGAGCCACGAAAGCCGGCCCGCGCCGATGGATGATCAGCCGCTCGGATCTCAGGGCCTTCATGGCGCGCGGCGGCCAGCCCGACGCCGAGGTCGAGGTATCCGAGGATCCATCCTTCAGCAAGCATCTGGTGGCCCCGGATGAGCGTTGAACGCGCCCGCGAGCAGCTCGAGCTCGCCGAAGGGCGATGGCAGACGGCGATCAAGGAACACGCACAGCCACCGCCCGACGCCGGCTACACGCGTCGTCTCCGTGCGCTCGCGGACGCCGCCGCTCAGGCGCAGGCCGCCTACCGCTACGCCGAGGAGCAGGGCTTTGGCTGGCGGCCCGGGCCGGCATGGCTGCCCCCGCAAGAGCTACGCGAGGCGCCGTGGCGTTCCTCGCTCGCACCGGAGGATGTATGGGAACGGTTCGACGATGCCGTTCAGTCCCTCAGTCGCGCGCGTACCGGCGTGAGCGTCGTTGCGATCTCACAGGCGTTCGGGCAGCTTTCCGCCGCGGCCTGGGATCTCGCTGAGGCGGTTGAGCAGCGCCAGCGTCAGCGGACGACTCGGACAGCCTGATCGCAGAACACGAGAGCGCTTCCCGCGGACTACGAGACCTGCGGTTGGGCGAGCGAGACGAGCGTCGGACGAGGAAGGCCGTTCGCTACGAGTGTCGCCGCCGAGCGCCCGCGCTAAGTACCGCTACGTGCGCTGTTAGATCATGGAGGCACTATTGCGGCGCGTGCGCCGGTCCCTGCGACCTGCTCCGTTGGCCTACAAGCGTGGATGGTCAGGCTCCCGAGGATCCGGGCCGCACGTTGGTTCTTAGGGCGAGCGATTGCTCGCGGCCGTGCATCTCGGTGATCAGATCGTGCTCCAGGAAAGGGATCTCGATTCTGCGCCGGCTGAGCTGTCGACGTAGCGCCCGAACGAACAGTCCCTCGCCTGGGACCCGGCATGCTGTCACGACGCGGTCGTTGATCATCGTTTTGTCGACAGCCGCGAGCGGGCATGCGGCGATGGCTTCAAACGAACGTCGCATATCGAGTGTTGTGTGGACTCCGCACGACGGTGACGCGCCGATGCCTACAACACCGGTGACAGCCACCCCCGCGTCGCGGTATTGCTCGATCTCCCGGGCGACATGTCGCGCGAGGACGCGGTACCGCAGACGTGTGCTGGCGAGGAACAGCCCGAAGAGCATCGTCCGAAAGCGGTAGAGGCGGGTGTCGATCAGGCCGTAGGCGCGGAGCATCGTTGGCTTGCGGACCCCGCCCCACGCCCGCTGCTCGGGGCACGGCATTTGACAGATCCCGACGCCGGTCCGGATCAGCGCAAGCGTCTCGGGTACGGCACCGCTGTGGAACGCTCCGCCTTGGTAGCGGACGTTCTCGTCCAGCAGACAGTGTGAGACGAACACGACACAGTTGCCGCGAGCGTCGGCGAGTCGGTCGTAGAACGATGTGCCAACGCCTGTCATGGCTTAGTGAAGGACGTCTCGTCGTTCGAGCAGGAGCGCGCCGGCGATCAGTAACAGCACCCCTGCGCCGGTGAGTCCGATGAATGATGCCGGGTCGATCCCGTCGCGCAGCGGCGCGCCGTAGTAGCGGAATGCGGAGATCCAGCGCAGCGGCTCGAGTCCATTGGCGAGCCGTCCTGCGACGTCGAGTGCATACATCGCCACGAGCGTCGCGAGGGCGATCCCGTTGACCGTTCTCGCTCCGTGCAGGGCGCCGGAGGCGAGTGCCGACACCCCCGCGAAGAACAGCGCGAGTGGCCACACTCCCATCGTGCCGGCGATCACCAGTCCGAGAGAGATTCGTGTTCCGACGATCCGACCGGCGATGAACGTCATCGCCCCAGTGAGGGCGAGGATTGCGACAGACACCGCCGCGGCAACGATCATGGAGCCGACCATCAGCACCCAGCGGGACATTGGGCCGCTTAGGATGGTGTCGAGGTAACCGCGTTCCTCGGCGCCGACGATCGCGGCGGCAACTGCGCGAATGGCGAAATAGCCGATCGCCAGCGGCACGATCAAGCTGAACATCTCGGCGTGGATGTAGCCCTCGACGGTGTTCATCGCCTGAACGCCGAACGCCTCCTTCAATCCGGCCGGATAGTTCTTGGCGATGCTGTCGATGGAGTTCTGGATCGAGGGATAGATCGCGGCCATGAACGCTCCGAGGGCACCGAGTGACACTCCCCACACCAGCACGGTCCGCCGCCGGTCAAGCAGCCCGCGCCGCACCACCGCGCGCAGCGATGTCGGCCAGTCCGGCGCCTGTCGCGGGCGACGCGGCACGACTGCAGCCGGTCGGCGCACCTCGGCGATCATGAAGCCGTCTTCCGACCGTAATACGTCAGGAAGATCTCCTCAAGCGTCGGCTCGGTGAGCTCCATGTCGATCACCCTGTGCCGCGCCGCGGTCTTGATGACCGGGTCAAGCGCACCGGATGCCTTGAACGACACGCGAGACCCGTCGGCCTCAAGCTCGCTGACTCCAGGGATGCCCGCGAACTCACCGGCGTCGATCGCTGATTCGAACTCGATCGAGACATGGTGGTATGCACGTCCGCGCAGCTCGGCGACCCGCTCGACCGCGGAGATCCTCCCCTCGCGGATGATCGCGACGCGATCACACACCCGCTCCACCTCGTCAAGGTCGTGGGACGACAGAAAGACAGTCCCTCCGCGGCCGCGGAACTCGACGATGATGGCGAGAAACTCTTCCTGCATCAGCGGATCAAGCCCGGTGGTCGGTTCGTCGAGCACCAGTAGCTCGGGCGCGTGAAACAGGGCCTGGATCAGTCCGACTTTCTGACGGTTGCCTCTCGAGAGGTCCCCGATCCGCCGGTCCAGCTCGGCCTCAAACCGCTGCGCCAGCTCTGAGGCTGACCCCAGATCTCGCAGTCCGCGCGCCTCGGCGCAGAAACGCAAGAGCTCGCGGCCGGTCAACGCCGGGTCGCAGGTGAAATCGCCTGGGAGGTTGCCTAGCCGAGCTCTGATCTCGCGACTCTCCCGACGACTGTCCAGACCGAACAGCCGCGCGCTGCCACTCGTGGGATGAAGCAAGTCAAGCAACGTCCGGATCGTCGTCGTCTTGCCCGCGCCATTTGGCCCCAGGAATCCGTACACCTCTCCCTGCTCGACACCGATTGAGACATCATCGATTCCCCGCGATCCGCCGTATCGCTTGGTCAAACGATCGGTCTCGATCACCGCAGCCATACATGAACGATCGTCCCACTGGGCCGACATCGGACCAACCGTGTTTTCCCCTCGCCGGATCCCGCACAACCCACTGCCTCCAACCGGTGCCCGGTGACGCGGCTATTCCGTCTCTGCCGGCTCGCGCGGCGGGCGGGCGATGGTCTGTGATTACTGAACCTGAGGCGTGATTAGTCCGGATGCCGCCCAGAGGATGTGGGCCTAGGGTCGAACAAGTGAACAGCGCGACCTCGCAGAGTTCCGCCGAGGAGCCGATCAGCGACGAGCTGCGGGAAATGGCGCGTGTGCACATCCGCGATCACGCGCGGGGAGGCGGCCCGCATCGAGCGTCTCTCACGCGTGCGCGAGTTTGTGCTCGGCGCGCAGGACGGTCTGTTGGTGCCGCTCGGCGTGGTTACCGGTATGGCGGCGGCGAACCCGGGCGCGGTGCGATCCTGTCGCCGGATCGCCGAGGCGGTCGCCGGCTGCATCGCGATGGGCGGCGGTTCGTACCTCGCGAGCGAGGCGGAGGAAGGGCTGTATGCGGCGGAGATCGCTGACGAGGGCCGCGAAATCGAGAAGGAACCCGACCGCGAGATCGCAGAGCTCGTGCTCGTGCTCGAAGACGAGGGGCTCCCGCGCGACGCGGCAGAGCGGGTCGCGCACGGCCTCGCGGCGAACCCGACGGTGTTCTTGCGCACGAAGGTTCAGAAGGAGCTCGGCTTATCGCTGACGTGGGAGGAGCTGCGCGCGGGGACGCGCTTGTGGCCGGCCTCACCTACATGGGCGCGGCCGTTATCCCGTTGTGGCCGTACGTCGTGCTGCCGCTCATGGCTCCGGCGCTGATCACGAGCATCGTCTGCACGCTGATCGCGCTGTTCGCGCTCGGTGTTGCGAAGGGGCGGATCGCGCGGCAGGCGTGGCAACGCGCGGGCCTGCAGGTGATGCTGATCGGCTCGGTAAGCGCAGCGGTGGGGTTCGCGATCGGTCATCTTGTGAGCGCCGTCACCTGAGCTGGAACGTAGGCGTAGTTCACCAGAATCGGATGTGCGTGGTGACTGCGGATGCGCGCCCAGTCGACGCTGCGGACACTTGGTGCATGCGCAGTGCGAGTCTCGAGCTGCGGGGTGTGAAGAGGTCCTTCGGTGACCTCGTCGCGGTCGATCGACTCAGCTTTTCGGTTTCCGCGGGTCGCCTATTCGGGTTTGTCGGACGCAACGGTGCGGGCAAGACGACGACGATGCGGATCATCTGCGGGTTGTTGGCCGCGGACGGGGGGAGGTCACGTGGCGCGACGCACCGATCGACGCGAGCATGCGTGAGCGGATTGGGTACATGCCCGAGGAGCGCGGCCTGTACCCGAAGATGCGAGTCGGGGACCAGCTCGAGTATTTCGCTGTGCTTCACGGCGCGCCGCACGGCGTGGCGCGCACTGCTGCCCGCTCGTGGTTGGACAGGCTCGGGCTACGCGACCGTGTGGGCGCGCGGGTCGAGGAGCTTTCGCAAGGCAACCAACAACGTGTCCAGCTCGCCGCTGCGCTGGTGCACCATCCGGACCTGTTGATCCTCGATGAGCCGTTCGCGGGGCTTGACCCGATCGTGACCGGCTCAAGGCGCAGGCCGCCGGCCGACGCGTTCACCTGCACCCGCTGGCGAGCGCGGCGGCAGCTTCGGTGGCGCTGCGCGACGGCGCGATCGACGTGGCCCTGCTCGACGGTGGCCAGCTGCTCGTCAAACGTTCGCGGACCACGCCGGCGGTCCGCGTCGTGCAGAACGCGGTTGCAGGACAGGCCGTGCTTGATCGCCTGCGCAGCGTGGGGCTGAGCGAGGCGACGGCACTCAGCGCGCTCGCGCCGGCGGCTGTGCCGGTGCAGGTGCTTGAGCCGGGCGGGCGCACCCTCGAGCGCAACCGTGATCTGCTGTACGTCGGAATGCTTGTCCTGTACATCGCGCTGGTCGGGTTCGGCAACGCGGTGGCCACGAGCGTCACCGAGGAGAAATCCTCTCGCGTCGTCGAGCTGTTGCTCACGACGCTCTCACCAAGGCGGCTGCTCGCCGGCAAGGTCCTCGGCGTCGGCCTGCTCGGACTCGCTCAGCTGTTGGTCGCCGGCGGCGCCGCGCTTGCCGCGGGGCAGCTGGCCGGAGGTGCAGGATTGCCGTCGGCGGCGCCCGAGGCTGTGGCGCTCGTGCTGCTGTGGTTCGTTCTCGGGTACGCCTTCTACAGCGTGGCCTACGCCGCGGTCGGGGCCCTTGTTTCCCGCCAGGAAGATCTCGCGGGGGCGACCACGCTGCTCACCACAGTGCTGATCGGCTCGTTCGTAATCGCCATGATCGCGCTTGACAACCCCAACGGGACGCTGGCCACCGTCGCCGCGTTCGTGCCGCCGTTTGCACCGATGGTCGTGCCGGCACGGGTCGTGCTCGGGGACATGGGCGCAGTCGGGCTCGCCGGCGCCGTCGCGGTCGACCTCGTCGCCACCGCCGGACTGATCCTGCTTGCCGCACGCATCTACGAGCGAGCGATCCTGCGCATCGGCGCCCCCGTCAAGCTGCGCCGCCTGCTGGCAAGCGGCACCCGCCACGCAGAGACTGGGGACCTCGCTGCGGCACATGCCCGGCTCACACCTTCGGTCGATCTCGCCGTGGGCCGGGCCGGGACCGCGCTCATCCTCGCCGGCGCTGTGATCCTGATCACTCGGCTGAGCGAACCGGTGGCGATCGTGCTGATCGCCCTTGGGTTGCTGCTCAAGGCCTTTCGCGAGAGCGGCAACCGCGGCCCGCACAACGCCGCCCGCTAGCCCGTGCTCGTCATTCCACGACCCGCAGCGCCGATGGGACGTCTGTGCGGCGCAGTCGCTTGAGCGTCAGGAGCGGAGCGAGCGCGACCGTGACGATGCCGGCGAGCGCCGCGAGGCCGTCCGTAAGCGCCGAGATCGATACGAGCCTGCCGAGGTCGGGCACCGCGCCGAGCGTTGGTGCGAGCGCACCGGTGATGGTCGCTTCGATGACGTTGCCTCGGAGTACGTGGGCGGGGTTGACGTCGTACGTACGCGATCAACCCCTTGATCGCGGCCCTAGTGACGGCTTGGATCGTGCCGTGATTGAGGGTACAGCGGGCGCGCGACTGACCAGCGGATGAACCGCCGGTCGCGGGGGGGCCGTCGAGGATGGCGGATTCGCGGACGTGCTCTCGATCCCGTCGCGGCGCCATTGAAGTGGAGTGACCCTCGATTGATGTGAATGGCAGTCATTGCGTGCTCCAGGCGAGGAGGCTGTCGTTGAAGTTCACCATCGTGCGCGCGGGTGAAGCCAACTTGAAGCTTCCGTAAGGTCATGGGAAGAACCGATGAGCATCGGTTCACCGCCTGGGGCTCCGAGCAGGAGAACGTCACAACGCGAGGGCGGATTGGATGCCGTCCGCTGCGTGACGGACGGCTGGACGACACGCTGCCGGTCAGTTTCGATGAGGGTTGACAGGTGGCCGCGGACGACCACGGGCCGACGGTCGGTAGTCCGCTGCATTCGGCGTCCGGGTGAACTGCGGATGTCGCGGGGGACGCGGCGCGCGACGCTTACGGGAGCACGTCGCGTGCTGTCGGCTCGTTCGGACTGGAAGAAGGTGGTCTGATGCAAGCGACGCTCTCACCGGCGGTCGGCCCGTATCCGGCACGGCTCGCGGGTCACTTTGAGCATCCCTCACGGGGGCTCTGGCTGATCAAGTGGCTGCTCGTGGTCCCTCATTACGTGGTGCTGGCATTTCTGTGGCTCGCGTTCTTTGTCAGCGCTGTAATCGCCTTTGTGGCGGTGCTGTTCACGGGTCGCTATCCGCGGTCACTGTTTGATTTCAATGTCGGGGTGCTGCGCTGGTCCTGGCGCGTGGGGTTCTATGCGTTCGGGGCGAACGGCACTGACCGCTATCCGCCGTTCACCCTCGAGGATGTGCAGGACTACCCGGCCCGATTGGAGATCGACTACCCCGAACATCAACGCAAGGGCTTCCCGCTGATCGGATGGTGGCTAGCCGGAATCCCTCAGTACATCATCGCCGGTGTGTTCATCGGCGCTGGCGGCGCCGCGGGCTGGAGGGCCGCCGATCGGTCGTGGGGAGGCGTGACGTGGATCGGGCTGATTGGACTGCTCGTACTGGTCGCTGTGATCGTGCTCCTCGTCCGGGGCGAATACCCGCGCTCGATCTTCGACTTCGTGCTCGGCCTCAATCGGTGGGTGCTGCGCACACTCGCGTATTCCGCCGTGCTGACCCCCGAATACCCGCCGTTCCGAGTTGATCCCGGTGAGACGGAGCCCGGCGGGATGCTGAGGGTGACACCCTCGACCGGCACCGCGCGGCCGTCAACGGCGGCACCGAGAGAACCCCCGCCGCCGGCGATCGCGCCGGGCAGCGAGAGCCCGCCCGCGCGATGGGGCCCGGGGCGGGTAGTCGGGCTCGTTGCCGCGAGCCTCGCGGCGCTGGTGTCGCTCGGGCTGATCGCTGCGGGCGGAACGGGCATCGTGCTCGATCAGACCCAGCGAAACGCCAGCGGCTACCTGATGACCTCCTCGAGGTTGTACTCGACGACAACCTACGCGCTCGTCTCGGCCAGCTATAGGGGTGGGACATCGAACGACTGGTTCATCGCGCGAGACCTCCTCGGCAACGTCCGCGTACGGGTCGACAGCACACGTCCGGTGTTCATCGGAATCGGACCCGAGACTGCGGTCAACGCCTACCTGGCCAACGTCGCCCATGCGCAGGGCGACCGGTTCGACGCGCGCAACTCGGACTTCACCGCCCATCCCGGCGGTGCTCCCGCCTCGCCCCCGTTCGCACAGCAATTCTGGGGTGCCAGCTCGGTCGGCGCCGGGGAGCAGACGCTGACCTGGACCCCCCACAATGGCGACTGGCGGATCGTGATGATGAACGCAGACGGCTCGGCAGCCGTCTCGGGCGACATCAGCATCGGGGCTCGTTTCCCGCACTTGCTCACGATCGGGATCGCCTTGCTCGGCGCCGGCATCGTCCTGCTGCTGCTGAGCGGTGGTGGGATCTATCTCGCGGTTAACCGCAACCGGTGACGAACCACCCGGCTCGAGTCGCATCCGCGGCGCGCGGTGCGGCTCGGGCACCTGCTGGAGCCGGCGCCGGCGACGGTCTCCCCGTCCGCATACCGAGAGGCCCGCTGGCGCACGTCACTCCCCGCAGCGCTTTCGGGGAACCGTTCGCCGCGGTTCGCACCGAGGCGACGTGGTCTCGGTTGGCGTCATGGCTAGCCACCGTCTCAGATGACCAATCATCACGCGTTCCTGAAACCGCAGGCCGGAACGCGCCGGCGGCGACCTAACCTGGGCAGTGGGTTCGTCCGGGACACCACGACAACCGACGAGCCACTTCCGAGGACGTAGGGGGCTCAGTCTCCCGCCAGAAGCAGCCAAGTTCTTCGCCGGAGCGACCGCGTCAAGCCCGCCGAACGCCCGTCCACGCGACGACGTTCTCTTCGAACATCACATTAGTCTGCTGGCCGGTCACAACCGTACGCCCTCGATACCGATCGCCCATCAGGAGCCGTCCCCGGTGTGGTCTGCCGCTTTCTACTGGTCGTGAGGGCTCGGCGGCGTTGGTGCGGGCGTTGGCCCGGTGCCGTCAACATCACGAATCACGAGTGCGGACGTCCACGCTGTCGCCGCGATGCGCGCGGGCGGAACATGGTCTCGTGCGCGCTCAGCCGGGTTTCGCATTGCCGGTACCTCGACGGTTGTATCGGTCATGACCGAAGCGTCGCTTGCTCTTGGTGTGTCGCTGGGCGTCGGGACGCTGCTGGGGGTGGAGCGTGAGCGGCGCAAGGGTGAGGGCAGCACCCGCGCGGCAGCGGGCGTGCGCACGTTTGCGCTTGTCGGGCTGGCCGGCGGAATCAGCTGGCGCGTTGGCGGCGCGGTGACTGCTGCCGTCGCGCTGGCGTTCGTCGGTGTCGCGGCTCTGTTGGGTTACATTCGCAGCGAGGAGGAGGATCCGGGGCTAACGACCGAGGTCGCGCTCGTCGTCGATTTCCTCTTGGGCGCCTTGGCACAGCGCGAGACCGCCGAGGCTGCGGGGCTCGGGGTTGCGACGGCAGTGATCTTGGCCGAGCGCGAGCGGCTGCACCACATCGTGCGGCAGACGCTCTCCGAACGTGAACTGCATGACGGTCTCCTGTTCGCGGCATGTGCTCTGATCGTGCTGCCGCTCGTTCCCGACAAGGGCGTCGGTCCACACGGTTCGCTGAACCCATCCGTGATCTGGCGGTTGGTGGTGATCGTCATGGCACTTCAGGCCGCAGGCTACGTCGCGCTCCGAGCGATCGGCCCACGCTATGGCCTCCTCCTGGTCGGGTTTTTCGGTGGATTCGTCTCGAGCACAGCAACGATCGGGTTGATGGGAGCTCGCGCGGAGCGCGAGCCGGAGCTGCACCGCGGGGCCACGGCCGCGGCGGTGGTCTCGTCGGTGGCGACGATCATCCTGCTCGCGATCGTCGTCGGCGCGGCCAGCCCGACCGTCCTCCGAGAGCTTGCGCTTCCGCTCGCGCTCGCGGGGCTGGTGGCGGTCGCCTACGCGACGCTCTTCGCGGTCCGCGCGACGCGGGGCGAACCGAACGCTCAGTTCGAGCGGGGCTGGGCGTTCAACCTCCGGGTCGCGATTGTGCTCGCTGTCACCGTGACGCTCGTGCTGTTCGTCTCGAGTGTCCTGGCAGCGGCGTTGGGCCGCGCCGGTCTCGTGCTCGGGACCGCCGCCGCCGGGCTGGCGGATTCCCAGTCCGCCGCGATCTCCGCGGCGACGCTCGCGAGCACCGGACATATCGGCACCACGAGCGCTTCCGTGGCGATCCTTGTCGCATTGACGTCGAACACGTTCAGCAAGGCGGTGATGGCATGTGCGCTCGGCAATCGGCGCTTCGCGTTCCAAGTCTGCCCCGGTCTCGTGCTCATCCTCGTCGGCGCATGGGGTGGATGGGCACTGAGTGGTGGAAGCTAAGCGCCAGCCTGACGCCGACAGGCCGACAGGCCGACCGGCCTACTGGCAGCGACTGACAGCGCAAAGGTGCGGTTCGCGATCGGTCACCTCCTGATCGCCGTCACCGGCTGACTCACCGATTAGACGCAGACGTCGCGGCGCTTCACGCCGTTGATCGTCATTCCACGACTCGCAGTGCCGATGGGATGTCTGTGCGGCGCAGTCGCTTGAGCGTGAATACGGGAGCGAGCGCGACCGTGACGATGCCGGCGAGCGCAGCGAGGCCGTACGTGAGCGCCGAGATCGATACGAGAGTGCCGAGGTCGGGGATCGTCTCGCGCATCGAGACACCCAGGATCCAGCGAAGGATTCCGTAGCCGGCGGCGACGCCGATGGCGGTTGCGAGCGCTCCGGTGATCAGCGCTTCGGTGACGTTTCCCCGGATCACGCGGGCGGGGCTGACGCCGTAGGCGAACAGGGTTGCGTGCTCTCGGGTGCGTTCCTCGGCGTTGATCGCAGCCGAGTTGTAGGCGATCAGCAGCGACATGATCATTGCAATCGCGACGGTGATGAAGAGCACGTCGGTGAACTGCGCCATCGTCTGATCGACCGCGTCTGTCGTCGCCGCGGCGCCCTGGACGGCCGTGACCGCCGGCATCGCAAGGAACGCTCGTTTCACGTCTGCCGCAGTCCGTCCGGCGGCAGGGATGACCGAGACCCGGTTGACCAGCCCGTCCAGGCCCATGTCGGCCGCGGCCGGCCGGTTCGTGTAGGAGAGGAATCGCAGTGGACTGGTGTGGGTTCCCGTCACTGGAAGCGTTGTCGAGGTCAGCTGGGAGCTGCTCGGCCCGGTGGGGATCGGGTAGCGGACCGTAACCGTGCCGCCAACTCGCACGTGCAGGTCCTCCGCGGCCCGTTTCGCGATCACGACTCCCGGGCGGTTGGTGACGAGCGTGCCGCCGCTGAGCGTGGGGTGCCACAGCGGCCCGGTGGGCACGACGATCTCCAAGAAGGCGTCCAGCCGCCGAACCCCGGCGCTGAGCGTCACCGGGATACGCAGCGACTGCTGCTCAGCGCCGATGATCCGGGACGCACTGATCGCGCGGATCGCGGCTCCGTCCGCGCGTTGCGGTGCAGCGAGATCAACGGTCAGGCGCTGGCGTGGGCCGGCGAGCGCTTCGGCCCGGCTCGCGTCGAGCGTGGCGTTGAACGAGTCGATCACACCGGCGAGGGCGAGTGTGATCGCGACCACGGCACCGATCCCGAGCACGGTCATCAATGTGCGCCGCGGCGCGCGCAGCACGTTACGCAGCGGCATGTTGGCGAGGCTGCCGCCCGGAAGCCTGATCCCGCGGGTGATCCACGCAGCGCCACTGCTCCGCGCGGCCCGTGCCCCGACCCGGATCGCCTCGACAGGCGTCACTGCGAGCGCTCGTCGCAGTGGGATCGCCGTTGCGAGCAGAGACACGGCCAGTCCGAGCGCCGCGCCTTGGGCGAACACCCCCAACTGCATGGGCGTCCTGAGCACCGGCAGGGGAAAGAACGTCTGCATCACCGAGCGCAGCCACGCGTTGGCGGCGAATCCGGCCGGAATCCCGAGCGCAATCCCCAGAACCGCCACTTGGCCACCGAGCAGCAACGGTCGTAGCGCGAGCACGCGCGGTCGCGCGCCGAGCGCCATCCCGATCCCGATTTCACGGCGCTGCGCCTCGACCGTGCGGCTGACGAGATTGAAGGCGGCGAACGCTGCTGCTCCGAGCAGCAGGGCGGCGAAGATGTTCATCATCTGCTGATCGCCTTCGGCGTCCTTGTAGAGCATGCGACGGGCGGCCTCCTGGCTGCCCGCCGTGAACGTGAATCCGATGCCGGGCACGACGTGTCGCAGCGAGCGGTCGAGCTCGGCCTGGATGGACGCGAGCGAGACGCCACGCTTGACTCGGAGGACCAGTTCGTTGACCCGGCCGCGTTCGCCGCTCAACGATTGCGCGGTCCGAAGCGAGGTGAACACGACGGCGAATCCGGCCTCCGCTCCGAAGTCCGCTCCGGGGGCGGTGACGATGAAGTACTCCGGCCCGAGCCCTTGGCCAACGTAAGCCAGTTTGCGGCCGCCGGCGAGCTGGACCGTGCCTGCCGCCGGGAGCCGGTAGTGCTTGGCGAAGTTGCGCTCGAGCTGGGCGATCGGACGCCCGTCGTCCGCGGCAGCGAGTGCCCGTCCTCGCATCGTCGCCAGCGCGTCGACTGGTGCATTGACAGAGCCGCCGACGATCCGGCCCGGAACGATGATGCTCTGTCGGCCGCTGGAGGCATCGACCTGAGTCGGGACCACGAGGCGTTCCTGGGCGCCCGTCAGCAACGAGCGGTCCGGAATCGAGGCGAGCGCGTTGCTCAACCGGCCTTCAGCCACGTAGCTGCCCGGCGTCAGGGCGACGCGAAGGTCATGCATCCGTAACGCCGCGAAGCTCGCGTCCGCCGACGCCGTCCTCCACGCGGACATGCTGCTCATCGCCGAATACATGCCGACGCCGAGTGCGAGGAGCAGGCCGATCGAGGTGATCTGCGCCCAGCGGCTGCGGGCGTCACGCAGCGCCCATGTGAGCCACAGTCGCGCTCGTGCGGAGCGGGTCATGGCTCACCACCGCAGGTCCGCGATCTCGACCTGCCCACCCTCGGGAGGCCCGTCGCTGACGACATGACCGCTTGAGAGCTCGATCACGCGGTCGGCCACCCGAGCGATTTCGCGATTGTGGGTGACGACGAGGACCGCGCGGCCCGTGTGGGCCTGGGCGTGCAGCAGCTCGAGGATCTGGATGCCGGTGTGGAAGTCGAGCTCGCCGGTCGGCTCGTCGGCGAGCAGGATTGGGTTCCCGCTCGCCAAAGCCCTCGCGATCGAGACGCGCTGCTGCTCGCCGCCTGACAGCTCATGCGGGAAGTGGGCTGAGCGCGCTGCCAAGCCGACCCGATCGAGCATCTCGCCGGCGAGTGCGCGCGCACCTGCGCGCCCGGCGACATCGGCGCCGAACTCGACATTCTCAAGCGCGGTGAGCGCTGGGAAAAGGTTGAACGTCTGAAAGACGAAGCTGACGCCCTGTCGGCGGAACGCGAACAGCTCCCTGCGCGACAGCCGAGTGATGTCCTGGCCCGCCACAACGACGCACCCCTCGCTCGGCGAATCGAGCGCGCCGATGATGTTCAGCAGCGTCGTCTTGCCGCTCCCCGACGGACCGAGCACAACAACAAAATCCTCTGCCGCCACCCGGATCGAAACGTCCGCGAGTGCGACCACGACGTTCGTACCAACCGCGTAGCGCCGGCTGACCGCGGACAATTCGATCAACGCATTCGGACGGTCATCCGCCGATAGCAGCCGACGCTCCGTTTCGGAGACACTCGACATGGCTTCGACCGTAGTGGGCTCGCCCGCATCGAACATCCGGAGGGTGTACGCACAATCACTCCGTGCCGGCTACGGCTGCTCCGAATCGTCGGCTGAGGTCGCGCAGCGGCCTCGGGTGCGCCCACGTGAGCAGCTATTCACGTACTGCTGACGACCTTCTAGCGGGACGCCCGCCCAAGTGGCCGCCCATTGTCCCGTTCCCGAGCGCTGCGTCTGAGCGATCCCGGATGGGCGCGGATGCCGGGATCACGCCTCGCCTTATGCAGGCTCGCGAGCATGGTGATGGCAAGCACGATCAGGATCACGGCCAGCGAAGCTGCGGTCGGTATCTCAGGGATCGAGTGGTTCTCGTGGTGCCCGAACTCGAGAACGAGCTTGACTCCGATGAAGGCAAGGATCAGCGCGAGACCCGCGGACAGGTACACCAGCCGGTCTAGTAGGCCGGAGACGAGGAAGAACAATGGGCGCAGTCCGAGCAGAGCAAAGGCGTTCGCGGCGAAGACGATGTAGGCGTGGTCGGTCACACCGAACACAGCCGGGATCGAGTCGAACGCGAACAGGAGATCAGTGCTCCCGATCGCAAGCAGTGCGAGGAACATCGGCGTGAGCACGCGCTGCTCGCCGCGCCTTGTGACGATGTTCCCTTCGTCGTAGCGATCGCTGACCGGCAGGGCTCGGCGGGCCAGCCGGACAGCGAGGTTGTCCTCAACGTCCGGATCCTCATTGCGATGGCGGAAGAGCTGAACGGCGGTGGCGACCAGTGTCAATCCGAAGATCAGGAACATGACCGTGAAGAGCTCCAGCAGCGCGGCGCCGAGGGCGATGAACAGCGCCCGCAGCGCGAGAGCGATCACGATTCCGATCGTCAACACCTTCGGCTGCTGCGCCGATGGCACGGCAAACGCACCGATGATGATCAGGAACACAAACAGGTTGTCGACCGACAGGCTCTTCTCCACGACGTATCCAGCGAAGAACTGCGCGCCGAGGTCCCACCCGTTGAGCAGAGCAAACACGACGCCGAACACGACGGAAACGAGGACGTAGAACAGCGACCAACGAGTCGCCGGACCCAGCCCGACCGCGTGCGCCCGTCGACCCATCAACAGCCAGTCGAGCGTCAGCAAACCGGCGATTACGCCAAGTGTCGCCACCCAACCGAGGACGGTGACGTCAAGCATCCGGTGGGCCTTCCCCATCCGGTCCACGTCTGCGTCGGTGTTTGCCGGGTCGGTCGGGGAGCGCGAGATTGTCGCCGGCCTCCAACCGGTGTGCGTCGGTCATCACCCCGGAGAGTCTGCAGCTTCCCGGTAGCTCGCCGAGCATGGCTGTGTATCGAGCTCGTCCCGTCACGGCGGACTGCCACAACCTCGACGCTGTGATCCGAGCCGAGTGGTCTGCCGCACCGAGCCAACGCAGCGAAAGGAGCAACCAGCGTTGCAGGCTACGGGCCGCAGCTCTTGCCAGTCGACGAGTTGCCGGCGGTCGTCGGATCACACCGCTCGTCGGCGAGCTCGCGAACCAGACCGGGATCGGAACCCTGCTCACACTCCGTGGGCCCGCGCGTCCCAATGGTTCAGCGCAGGCGGTGAGGGCCGAGGTGGATTCGATGTCGGCCCTCCTCGTGGTTGGAGTGGCGCACACGGGCGTCGTCGGGTATGTGGTTCTGTACTTCGGTGTAGCGGCATCGTGGGTCGGCATTCCCATCATTGGGGCCGGGGTCCTCGCGGCGGCAGGGGTCCTGGCGAATGAGGGCGAGCCGAACCTGTGGCTTGTAATCGCCGTCGCGACGGCCGCTGCGTGGACAGGCGGGTACGTCGGGTACTTGATCGGAGTCCGTGCCGGCGACGCTGTCTCGGACCGCCCGGGCCGCTGGCATCGAGAGCGCCGGCACGCGATGATCGTTGGCGAGCGGATCTACCGCCGGTGGGGACGGCTCGCTGTGTTCGTGACGCCGACGTGGGTGTCCGGTGCCCTACGGATGCCGCGCAACACGTTTCTGGTTTGGAACGCGCTCGCCGCGATCGTGTCGACGTGCATCGCGACGCTCGGCGCCCATGGGATCGGCGCCGCCGTGCTGGGCAGGCTCTCGGCCAGGCGCGGGACGGTCGCGCTCGTGATCGCTGGGCTGACATTGGCAGCCCTTGCAGCAGGTGCCATTCGACATCGCCGCTCACCTTCGAGCGGAGAGCAGGAATGACTCGCCTGGCGCGGAGACACAGCTGCGGTGGGAGCGTTCAGGTGCCCTCTCGCGCCTTGTCTACCGTCGGGTCAACGGCTGACGTTCAGGCCGGGTGGGGGAGCGGGGCGCCCGCGTCGGCGATTGTGTAGCGCGCGCCCCCAAGGCGTTTGGCGTCATACAGCGCCGCGTCAGCCCGGCGGAGCACGACGGAGGCGCTGTCCGTTTGGCTCGCGTAGGCAATGCCGATGCTGATGCGCGGGTGCAGCTTGTCGGTGTGCGCGGCGCGCACCGACTCGAGCATCCGCTGAGCGACCGCGCTCGCGCTCGCCTGGTCGGCGTCGAACGTGATGGCAACGAATTCATCGCCCCCGATGCGCGCCAGCACGTCGCCTTCGCGAAGCGCGTGGCCGATGGCCTCGGCCACGATTCTCAGCAACTCGTCGCCGACGGCGTGGCCGTTGCGGTCGTTGACATCCTTGAGCTTGTCGACGTCGATCGCGAGCACGGCAAACGCGCGCCGGCCGCGACGCTCGCGCACCAACTGCTCGAGGCCTCGCCGGTTGGCGAGGCCGGTCAAGGGGTCGGTGACGGCGGCTCGCGCTGCTTCGCGGTGCGTGAGCGCGTGGCCGAGCGCCAGCTCAAGAATTTGTCCGACATCCGCGCACCGCGAGAGCTGCGCCGCCGAGATCGCTTCTCCGCGGGTCGCGAGCGCCAACACGCCGTAGAGATCGCCACCGCTCACGATCGGCACCCATGCGCCGTGGGTCAGTCCGGCAGCGCGGACCGTTTCCCGAACCGTCGGTCCTAGCTGGTCGAGGACGAGCGGGCCTCGTGTGGGCGTGCCTGTGCGCACGGCCTCGAGCAGCAACGGATGCTCGTGGAGCGGCCAACCCTCGCTGGCGCTGACGCCACCCGGGTCGAACTGCGCATCAACGCTGACGCGTTCACCGTCGAGGCGGTAGAAGCTTCCACGCCACGGCGCTCCCCCTAATGGGGATGCGATCCTGGCAGCCAGACGGCTCGCGACAGCAACGACCTCGTCGGGATCCCTACTCGCGTTCAGCTCGCGCGTCGCGGCACCGAGCAGCTCGGACTGACGCAGCGCCTCCTCGCGTTCGGCGATCGCGTCGGCGAGGCGGCGACGCAAGGCGTACGCCGACGCCACCACCACGGCGCCGAGCATCCCCCACAGAACCGCCCGCCGCTCGATCACCGACGCGGGATCGTGCTTGATCACCGAATCCAGCTCGAGCGCGCCGACGACCGCAATCACCACAACCGCGGCCTCCGATGGGCGGTGATACAGCGCGACCCACACGATCGGCAACAGCACCAGCGGTGTCAGGCCGGTCTCCGCCGTCCGCTGCGACGCCAACAGCAACCCGACCCACAGGGCTAAGAGCAGAGGGCCCAGCAGCTGAGACCAGACCGGCATCCGATCCCACCGCACGAGCACCACCACCGCCACCACTACCGCGAGCACCGCGGAGGCGGCAACGTACGCCCAGGTGTGCTCCAGTCCCGCCTGAAACGCCGTGCTCACCTGGGCGAACAGCGCGACCAGCCCGAACGGCACGAGCTGCATCGGCCGTGGGTGGGCTGCTCGCGTCGACCCAGATCCGGGGTTATCGGCCATGCCGACCCGTCCTCACGTCGCGAACGCCGAAGCCGACACCGTCGTCACGTGCGGCGAGGTCGGTGCCGTGCGGCGGCCACGGAGCTCGGTCCGTCGCCGGCGTGCGGCGCGGCGCGCGCGACAACGTCGTAGATCACCTCGGTCCCGGTCCAGCGGTCATACCACGCCCTGCGTCGAGGATCGCGCAGAATCGCAAGGAACCCGAGTCCCAGCGCTAGCAGGCTCACGATCAGGCCCAGCACCCGACGAACCGCACAACCGAACGTGATCGCCCGCGAGCCGTCGTGGATGACGCGGATCGCGAGGAAGCGCATTCCCGGCGTCTGTCCTACCAGCGCCCAGAAGGCGGCGAAGATCGTGGCGCCGGCGACGACTCCAAGTGCGCACAGCACGATCAGCGTCACAGCCGATCGGTGTGCGCCGAACACGCCGGGAATCCAGCTCGCAAGCCCGCTGGAGATCAGCGAATAGGCGGCCAGCAGCAGCCCGAGATCGATGCTTGCCGCCACGAGTCGAGTCGCGAGCCCGGCCTGATCGGTCTCTGAGTCGGGGTCCCGGGGTCGGACGATCCGCTCCATCGCATCATCGAGACCCTCGGTGATGATCGTGAGGCGGACCCCGATGTCGGTGATCAGGCCGGCGCTCTGTGACGCAATCGCCGCACGGATCTCCGGAGCACCCGCCACCCGCTCCACGAGCATCTGCGCCTGCTCGCTCTCGAGAATCTCCTTCCACGCGGTTGCGGCGCCGTCTGATTGCAGTGCGTGCTTCACGACGCGCCTGATCTCTTCGCCGCGAAGCTCCGCGGTCACAGCATCGCTCTCGAGCGCTCGCTCTATCGCACGAATCACCGCCGGGCTACGCAGTGCACGAACGGTCGCTTCCTCGACCGCCTGATCAAGTGCGCGATCGACGCCCGTGGCATGCGCCACCCGGTCGGCGCCCTTCGCCCCCGCCGACAGCACGCGACCCACCGGTGACCTATCCGCATCGCCGTTCACCAACATCACGCCGTCCGAGCCCCGTCCCTCGAGCGTGTCGACCGCTTGACGCACCCACCCGCCATCACGCGAGGACGGGTGTCGTCCCGTGCCGTAAACGAGGCCGGCTCGCCGAACGTGAGCGGAGCCACCAACGTCCCGGTCACTCGCGCGGCGGGCATTGCCTGATCGTGCGCCCATCCGCCCGACGGCACAACGTGGCGCACTACCGATGTGCGTCAGTGCGACCCACTCACAGTGCCCGGTGGCGACTACGTCGCCTGCCAGACCCTCGTAGGATCGACTTCGTATCGAAGCTGCCAAGAGCGTTAGGGTGACTCTCATGTCGCTTGCGAACGGCGGCGGGCATCACGCAAGAAGAGCCGCCGCGGGACTAGCGGCTGAGGCACGAGACCGGAAACCGGTGTAGCGCGGTGGCGTCAAAGGAAACGGAGGAAATCCTCGATCAGCTCACGGGGATTCGACGTCGCATCGACGAGCTACGGGACCAGTGGGCGGTCGACCACGACGTGGCGACCGTGATTCGTGGCCTGGATGAGCTGTCGGCTAGCTCGACGACCTATCCATCGATCGAGGCGCTTCTCTACGGTGCTGCCCGGCTGATCGAGCGCGATGAACCCCCGGCGCGACGCCTCGAGAAGCTGTCTGATCACCTCCATGGATACACCGTCGGTTGGGAGGACGCGGCCGACGCCGGTGCTTCGTAGGTCGGTATCGCCTGCTGCGGGCGGATCTACCCTGACGGCCTTGCCGGTCGGGAGGGCGGCATATACGTGCTTACGCGGCTGCCTCGTTGCACCACCTGGCCCAATGGAGGAGAACGGGTTCCGACACGACACGGTTTGGGATCGGCCTGCGGTTGTTGCTGTTGGCACTGTTGGTCCGGGGGTCGTGAGCGCCGCGGCTAACGCGATGGCAGTGGCGATGCCGGAGTCACCGTTCTCCGCGACAATGAGGCATCGCGTGGCCAGACGGAGCCAGAAGCTGACTGCCGACGGAGAGCGATTCTCGGCGCGGCCGCCGATCGCTCGCTCCCGTCTTCATCACCGATGTTCTTCGGTGGATGAGGCGCAGGACGAGGAGCGCGGTGTACTCCCGGAAGAGTTGGGTGTGCGGCTCGCGGCCGAGCCATCCGGCCCTGCCCGGGTCGTGCTGCCAACCGCTTTGGAGTGCGCCGTAGGTGATGTGGAGCTCGTCGTCAGCGGCGAGGTGCTCACCGAGCACGACCGAGATCTGGTCTGCGAGTTGCTGCGGGTCGGGAGCGGCCGACGCAGAACACTCGAACGCCGAGGTGCTCCGATCACACGATGCCGTCCGGGAGGGTGAAATCGCTCACGGGCCGAGCGCCTTCCCGAGAGTCTCGGCCCGTGACGCCACCCCTGGCACCCACAGCGGAGCGGGGCTGGCGCCGGCGCTTCCACCCACGCGGGATTTCTGAAGATCTGAAGTTGAACTAGGAGGACCAATGCAAGGCAGCATGACCCGACGCAAGCGGAACCGCACGACCGGCGGGCATTACTACGTCTACCGCGCGCAGCTAGGCGAACCGGCGAACATCGAGCGCACCTTTTCGGAGGTTGACTACGGATGCAAGGCGAACGCGCGAGCCAAGGCCGAGGAATGGTTGGTCGAAACACGCCGCGCGATCCGAGCGGGTACGTGGGTTGACCCGCGAAAGCCGCAGCCGAGCAAGCCGGGGGAGACCACCGTTCGCGAAGTTGCGGCGTCGTGGCGCCGGTCATGGGACCTGTTGGAGCTGAGCGAGAAGACCCGGCTCAACTACGGCAGCATTCTGGACCGCCGGGTCCTGCGTCCCTCGGTAACGGGAAAGGGTCTCAACGCCCTCGAAAGCTGTGATGAGTCAGTGGACCTCATCGAGGCCAACATGCTCGACCATCTCTCGACCGAGGATGTCGACGTCCTCCAGGACCTGCTCGCCCGGTGCGCGCACGCGCTTGAAACGGGCGGGCGCGACACCCCGTTCTGAGCGTCAGCGGTCGGGGGCGCCGCTCGACTGATCGCGGCTCCCGAGCAGTTTCGGCGCTCCGCGCTAGGGCGACGAGCGCAGCGGGACCGTGTAGCTGCCGTCGCGCGTGACAGTGATCTTTCCGGTCCAATCGACCGTGTCGCTCCCGGTGGCTGTCTCCAGCGTGCGCTCGTGTCGCGCCAGATCGGGATTGTCGATCGCTACCGGGTACTCCTTCTTCACCGTGAAGAAGAACGTCTCGGGGTCGGTGTGGAATGACGTCCCGGCGCTATCCGACCAGCGCACCGCGTTCGGCTCGTCGCGGCATCCGCCGGCGGGCGGCTTGAGCGCGGTGTCGGGAACGGGGACATGGATGTCGACGCTCGCGTCGCTTCGGGGCTCTGACTCGAGCAGCCATCCGAGCGGGGAGACCCGTCCGTCAAGCGCGTGGAAGGTGAAGTTGCAGACCGCGTGGTACGGCGGCGACTGCGGATCGCAGCTTGGGACATGGTCGTCAATCGTCTCCTGCCCGCTGACCGTCGAGCCGCGGCTGTAGGTGTCCCGGCCTTGGAAGTAGAGCTGATCCTCGGTCAGCTTGGAGTACACGCCGTGCCAGGCGAACGTCGCATCTCCGCGCAGGTCAACGTTGCCTCCGACGCAGAAGTCCTGCGTGATCACCTGGTGGTTGTGCTCGGTCCCGTGGCCGTCGTAGGTGATCCGGAACGTCGGCCGACGAAACAACGTGCGCGTGATCGGCCCGAGCGGAGCCTTCGCCGGATTCCAGCGCCCGTGTCGCTGGTGCATCGCCTGCCGGGTGATCGACGGCACCTGCGACGCGTGGGCGCCGTTCGGCGCCGGCGATACGCCGCGCAGCATATCGACCACGGCCCAATGGCGGTCGGTCGGCGACGTCGCTTCGAAGATCACTCGTCCGCCACGCAGCGAGCGCACCCGCCCGGCAGCCTTCACGAGTGCATGCACGACCTTCTTCGACGGATGCTTGGGAAGGGTCGGCTTGGAAGCCAGCGCCGGCGTGCTCAGCGCGCCCGCGGCGAACAACGCCAGCGGCAAACCCCCCGTCAACGTGCGCCCCAGCAACCCCACGGCTGAATCATATCCCGCCCCGATGCCCGTTTCCAGCACGCCCGGAGGCATTCGCCTCCGATCGCGATCGCGCCCGCGCCGCCTACGCGGACGCAGGTCCGGCAGGCGCTGCGGCGAGAGCGCGTCCGACCGCGTATGCCAGTCGGGTGGCGTCGGCGATCGTGTCATAGTCGAGGTTCTCGGGCACGTCTGACATGAGGTGGTAGTTGGCCATGGCTCGCCACTCGTTGAGCGATGCCAGCATCGCCGTCGCGATACCGGCGCGGCTGGGAATCACGGCGTCGGTCGATGCGCGTGCTCTGAATCCCCGTTCCAGCGGGATTTCTTCCTCGTGCGCGCAGCGCTCGACGAGATCCCGGAACGAGGGGTCGGTGTAGTAGTGGATGCGAAATGGTCCCTCGCCCTCGGGCATGATCAGCTGTCCTGAGCCGACCGTGTCGGGGACGAACATCCAGGTGCTGTCCGGATCCAGCTCGCCGCCGTGTCGTTGCATAAACCCGCGCACCCCGTCCTGGAGGGTCTCCTCGGCACCCGCCGAGACCAGCCAGACACGCAGACCCGGTATCGGCGTCTCACGCAGCCACTCGGCCAATGCAGTCGCGGTCGCGACACCGGAGAGGTTGTCATTTGCGCCGGGGACGGTCGGGCTGCGCCAGATGTCCGCGGCCAGGGCCACACCGAGCATGCCGCTGGCAACGCCCGCGGCCGCCGGCCCACGGCGTCCGGTGAACGCGGATAGGACCGCCCCGAGCGGGGCTGCCATCCCGATCCACCATTGCGGCGGCTGTGTCTTGCGCCGCGCCAGGAGACCGGGGAACCGGTCGTGGATCTTGCGCTGCAACCGCTGGTCGAAGATCCATCCCGTCTGCGCGGCGTCGTGGTGGACGAGCACGACCAGCGTGCGCTGGGCGCTGCCATCACCAAGCCGCGCAACCACGTTGACCGTCGCCTTGCGCCGCCGCAGCAGCCGGCGCGCTACCCGAGGACCGTTCTCGGCCTCGTCAAGCACCCCCGCCGCCGAGGTCAGGCCGAACAGCACCCCGGCCAGCCGCCGACCCAAGAGAACCGACCCAGCGCCGAGCACACCAAGCACACCGAGCGCCACAACGGTCGGAGGAAAGGCACCCCAGCTAGCCTCCTCCTCGAGCGCGACATCGTCCACCCCGGCTGCGCGCAGCCGCTCGGCGATCCACCTCGCCGCCTCGCGCTCGCCTGAGGAGCACGGCGTCGTGTCGATCGGCGCCAAGTGCTCACACACCTCGCGCAACGTCAGGCCGAGCCGATCGGGGAAATCGCGCCCCGCGCTCATCACACTCTAGGAGCCGGTCACCATCACGTCCCCGACACCGTAGCTACTGCTCTGCCCGCGTCGCGCCGCAGCCTCCGCCAACGCGCAAGCAACCCACCGGCGTCGCCGGCGGTACGGGCGGTACCGGTGGTACCGGTGGTACGGGCGGTACCGGTGGTAGCGGCACTGGCTCGGGCTCGGGCATCGGCAGGCCGAGGGTCGCGCACATCAGGATCGCCAGGACGACGGCGAGCGTGTCTCTGCACTGCGCCGGCACGCCTGGCGAGAGCTGCAAGCTCGTGCTCACGCTCAAAGCGACCGAGACCGTCAAGAGCAGCGCCAGGCACAAGCACCGCAAGAAGGTTGTTGTGCTCGCGTCGGCGACCGCGACGCTCAGCGCCGGCCACAGCAGGACGGTCAAGCTCGCGCTAAACGGCACCGGCAAGCGATTGCTGCGCGCGCGTCACAAGCTCAGGACCACCCTGACGATCAAAAAGCGGATAGCTGCTACCGCCAAGCTGGTGTCCACGCGAAGGCTCACGTTCAGGAGCGCCGCAAAGCGGCGAACCGGCCGGTGATCTCAACCCGCAATCCAGCAGGAACGGCGTCCTTGTCCCCCCGCCCATCCCTTGCACGGATGATCCACCCCTTATAGGTCCGGTGGCGCTCGAAGCGGCAACGCTCTGGGGATATGCTCACTCTCGGCGCGATGAGGTGTGCCGCGCGGTGGGGTACGGCATCACCGTCGCGCCCGTCTGGTCACGACAGCGCGGCAGCCCCTCCCCCGCGTTCTCCGGGTCGCCGACAGCCTACGGGTTGGAGCTCCTGCGATCAGAGTATCCGCACATCGAACGGCAGTCTCCACACGACCTTGCCGGCAGCGAGACCAACGAATCGACAGCGTGCCGTGCCTCCCACCACGCCGAACGCAAATACGTGCCCGCGGTCGATCGCGACCGCGTCCTCACTGCAGCAGCGAGCGCGACACCGGAGCGCGCGTACATTAGGCGCTCGAAGGGCACAGCCGCGCGGCAGACCCAAAGCTCCTGACGTCTGCGCTTCGCTACGTCAGTCACCCGCGTCCGACCACAACCTAACGCCGCCGTGCCCGTCGACAGCCCGGCGGCAAACAGCCCACGCCGCAAATAGCGACCGGACCGCTCGCACGCCGCCCACAGGTGCCGATCGGCGGCCACCCGCCACCTCTCCGCGCCGAACCGGGTCGCCCAAGAAGTCCTCAAGAAGCTGGTGGCCGGCCCTTGACATTCATCCGTCCGCACAAAGGAGGCCTGGTCACCGGATGGACTGAGAAGCCGTCGGTGCATCGGAGCAGGTCTGGACCCGGTCCGGTTCGGCAAGCCCGGGCCGGCCGGGATCGGCGTGCCCGTGCCTCAGAGCGGTGGCCAAACCCCAAGCGGCCGCCCAATCTCCCACTCGTGTCCGAACGGATCGACGATTCGGCCCAACTGCCACCCGTGCTCGTCGCTGACCGCTGCAATTGCTCGAGCGCCGGCACTCACTGCCTGCTCGTGGACCGCGGTCGGATCATCGACAATCAACAGAGTTCGGCCGGTCGCGCCCCCGATGGAGTCGGGGCTGAACCGCTTCATGTCCGGCGACGCGGCCGTCACCCAGAACGCAGCGTCGCCCACCGCAAGCTGCGCGACGATGTCGTCGCCCTCTCCGACGTAGTGCAAGACAGCCGCACCGAACGCCGCCCTGTAGAACTCGACCGCTGCGCTTGCTCGATCAACCCACAGCTCGGGCTGGATGCCAGTCACGCCCGCTGATCCTACGGCAGCAGCTCGTGCGTGCCCGCCTGTCACCGGTGAGCGACGTGCGCCACGATGAGAGCAGGCCCGCACGCGGGCTCCTGGTCCGCGTCCCCACATCTCGGGCGTGTCAATCGGCGCCCGTCGGGCCAGCCATCCTGATGGTTCGTGGCGAACGCGCAGCGAGCTATCGCCAGCGGACGATCGCTTCAAGCGGTCGGACCCGACGACTCCATTGGCGACGGAGGAGCGCTATGCAGCCTGCTCGGGTGTGTGCACGCGGGATAGCTAACGAAGTGCCGCGTGGTGGCTACCGCTCAAGGGGCGGTGGTCTACACGCCTTTGCGCCTCGACGCACGGCCCTGACGGGGGGCCGCCGATTTGAAAGGCACGTGGCGGCGCATGAACTCGTCGAACCGAGGAACAGTGAAGTCGACGTGTCCGTAGTCCTCCGTCGCGTAGATGAGGCCTCGGTCGAGAAGCTTCTGGCGGACGGTCGACAGCGCGGTCGTCGTGCTGCCCATCGTTTTGGCGACGGCACCGACCTTATAAGGACCCGCACCGAGCTCGGCCATCGCGCGTAGGTATCGTCGCTCCTTTGCGGTTGCGCGCTGGATGCGAACCTCGTAGATGCCACGGTCGAGCGATTCCTCCGCTCGGGGTGCGGCCCGATCGACGTCATCGTGCGTGATCGGTGACGATGCCGCGAGGTTCCAGATGTGCTTCCCGAACTCCTGGATATAGAAGGGATAGCCCTGAGTGAGTTCGAGCGTTCGCTCGATGGCGTGCTCATCGAAGTTCGCGCCCTCGCGTTCGGCGGGCAACACGAGAGCAGCGCGAGCGGCGGGTTCGTTGAGCGCTCCGATGTGCGGGAACCGGAAGAGCCGCTCCGCGTACGAGCGCGCTTCCCCCGCCAACCGCGGGATCTGGGGCAGGCCGGCGGCTGCCAGCGTGATCGGCAGCTGCTTCTGCATAGCGCGGTGTAGCGCGCTGATCAACGCTCGAAGCTCGTGTTCCTTGACGAACTGAATCTCGTCGAGGAAGAAGGCAATTCCTTTCCTCTTACCCTTCGCCGCACGACCGAGCTGCAGGAACATCTCGACGAGATCCTCCGTGAGCTGTTGTTCCTGCACCTTCCTGACGTCGATCGACAGCTCAAATCCGTTCGGGTCGGTGAGCTTGAAGGCACTGAGGGTCGAAAAGCCGGCGCGGACGGCCTCGGCGACCTTTGCGCTCAGCTTCAGCTCTCGCAACAGGCGCTGGATATCCTTCGCGAGGAGCTCAGAAAGGTTGCTCTCCTCAGTGAGCTCGCGGAACGTCGTCAGGTAACCGCTGGCCTCACCGAGGTCCTCAAAGGTGTTGAGCAGCACCGTCTTGCCGACCCCGCGCAATCCCGTGATGATCTGGCTCTGTTCGGGGCGATCGTCCAGCAGCCGGGCAAGCTGGATCCTGAAGCTCTCGATCTCGGCATCGCGACCAGCGAGCTCTGCCGGGCGCGTTCCGGCGCCTGGGGTGTAAGGGTTCTTGATCGGATCCAACGCCGTTGGTTAGGTTGACTTATAGCGACTTATCCAAGGGTCATGGATAACTGGCGATAAGTGTAGAGAAGTATCGGCCATTGGCACCGCCTGTCGTGGTCCGCCCCGGGTCTACATCGCGCTCGGCTCTCGAGCGACCGCTTTTGACTCCCCCAGCCCCCACGCCGACGACCGGAGTGGCGACAAAGCGGTGGCCTGGTTGCGGGTCCTCGTGGCGCGCCGTGATGCAGATCGGCGTCGTCTGTTCCCGCCGCCCGCCTGGGCCATGAAACCGGTCAGCGTTAGCGTCTCCGCCGGCACGCTGTCGCGGGC
The DNA here is from genome assembly GCA_963750695.1 of uncultured Solirubrobacterales bacterium. Taxonomy (GTDB): domain Bacteria; phylum Actinomycetota; class Thermoleophilia; order Solirubrobacterales; family Solirubrobacteraceae; genus Palsa-465. The sequence continues at coordinate 28,369 of CAVVSB010000009.1, read as the reverse complement.
CTCATGCGGCTGGTACATCGGCGACGCGTGCGGCTGTTCGCAGGACGCTTCGGTACTTCAACGTCGCGTCCGGCGGGGGTACTCCCGATTTGTGACGCCCGTCCGGGGCGTCACCAAATCGTGAGTCGACGATCCCCGGATGAAGATGTCCCCGGTTCGAGTCCGGGCGTCGGCTTTAGCCGAGTTTCCAGTCCTCGCCTCGCAGCTCGTCGGCCGTGGATGCGTGCGTTGTCCGCTCGATCAACGAGGGAGGCGATCACATGTCTCCGGGCTTGCCCACGCTCGGCCTTTCCGCCGGCAGGAGACCTACCCTTCCGCGGCGCACCGTCTCGGCGCGTGAGGCAGCGTGCCCTCTCGAGCTCAATATGGTTCGGCCGGACTCGGCGGGATCCGGAGATCGGGCTGCCTGCAGCATTGAGCCGCTGAACGCGCGACGCGACCGAGTTAGCCGACCAGGCCTGGGTTCACCGGCGAGTCGCCCCCGCCGACGCGGACTCTCGGGATGTTCCCGCTGCGGATTCTGAATGTCGTTCGCCGCCTGCGGAGGTGAGCCCGGCTGGCGCAACTCCGGACGCGGTGTCCCGCGCGACGCGGGCAGAACTGACTCTGCGACCGGGCCACGCGCTGACTGGACCAACGAGCACGAGGAGCGCCGGGACGAGGATCGTCCGGACGAGAAATGCGTCAATCAGCAGTCCCGCCGCCATCGCGAACGCGATCTCACGGAAAGCGCGCACCGGCACGATCACGAGCAGCGCGAACGACACGGCAAGGACGATTCCCGCGGTCGTGATCGGCCGCGCCGTATGCATCGCGCCGGCCTCCACCGCATCCCGGAATTGCCGGACGCGGGCCTCCTGCCAGATCCGCCCAACGAGAAAGACGTTGTAGTCCGATCCCAGCGAGACGAGCAGCACGGCGACGACGAACACGACGTAGTACGTGATCTGTCCGTAGCCGAGCAGCATCTGCATCACGTACACCGTTAGCCCCAGCGATGCCAACACCGCTAAACCGCTGGTCAAGACGAGATAGATGGGCGCCACCAGCGCGCGGAGGAATACTGCGATGACGAGGAAGATCGCGACGAAGACTGTCGGCGCGACGCGCCCAAGATCGCTCAGCGTGTCATCAACCGTATCCGCGGAGAGCGCGGTGTCGCCACCGACCAGGGCGTGGTAGCCACCGAGGCCCGCTTGCGAGAGCAGGTGGGGGAGTCGGTGATTGAGGTGGCGCACGACGGAGATCGCCCGGGCTCCGAGCGGGTCGCTCCCGAGAAATAGCGCATAGCGCGCCGCGCTCCCGGAGCGGGAGAGCGCGACCCCGAAGCGCTCGGGAAGCGGTTGTTGCGCAGGTCCAAGGACCTGCGCAACATCGGGTGCTCTGGTGAGCAGCGTCTGGAGGCGGGAGAGGGCGGCGCGATGCTGCGCGACATGTGGTCCGGTGACGACGAGGATCGCTGGGGCAAGTGCGCCGGCCGCGAAGCCAGCCGTCGCGTGCTCGTAGGCCTGGTGTGCACCGGCCTCGGCAGGCAGTCCGAGGATCAGCTCGTTGCCGAGCGCGATTCGGAGTAATCCGGTTGCCGCGACCCCGATGAGCAGGATCGCCAGGGCGGCAGCGACCAGCGGCCGGCGGACGGCAAACTGAACGGTGCGCACCCGCGTTCGTCCCTGCGCTCGGGAGCCGCGGCCGCTCGGCGATTCGTGGGCGCGTGCGGCGTGGCTCGGCCACAGCAGCCTCGTGCCGCCGATCGCCAGCAGCGCGGGGATCAATGTCAGCGAGACGATAATCGCGATCACGGCGGCGACGGCGAGCCCGGGCCCGAAGGCTCTCAAGAACTCAAGGCGAGCCACGATCAGCGATGCCGTACCGACTGCGACGGTGATCCCGGCAACGGCGATGATCGGCGATGTCCGGCGGGTCACGTCTTCGACGATGTCGGACACCTCTCCGCCGCGTGTGACGCGCGTTCGAAACGCGGATAAGAAGAAGATCGAGTAGTCGGTGACGATGCCGAACACGAGCACGACGAGAACCGGCTGGACCTCGGCGGGCGTGGTGGCCCCGATCGCTCGCCCGAATTGCTCGACGAGACGGTCCGAGAGCACATATGCGACGCCGATCGTGAGCAGCGTCATCAGTGCACCGCCCAGCGCCCGGAAGTGGACCGCGAGCGCCAGCGCGACGAGCGCAACCGTCGCAAGCTCGACCCAGCCGAGGTTCGCGTTGATCAGGCTGGTGCGCGAGACACGTCCCGGTGCTTCGCCAGTCACGCCCGCGGATTCGCCACGCTGCTGTCCCACCTCCTGAGCGAGTAGCCGCCGGGCGACCTGACTCCGCCCAAAGCTGTTGATTCCCGGCCGGAAGTACAGGTAGAGCAACACCGTCGTGCTGTGCTCGCGCGAGAACGGCGCGGCGCCAAATGCGTTCAGGACCGGCAGCGCGCCGGCGATCTGCCCGAATCCCTCGACGCGACCGCGCGACAGCCGCTCGGCCAGCAGGACCAGCTCACCCTGACGTTTCGGCGATAGCCCGTGCGGGTTTCGGACGACGATCACCGTCCGGCTGAGCACCGGAAAGCGAAACTGGCGCTTCGAGATGGCCTCCGCCTTCAAGGCGGGCGCGTTCTTCGGGACAAGCGCACCGAGCGATCCGCCCGCGCCACTCCCGATCGACGGGAGCGCGACGCCCGCGTAAACGGCCGCTGCGATCCAGCCAGCGACGATCAACCAACGCAGCCTGACGAGCCCGCGGGCGAGCGCAGACCCGAAGTCCCTCACGAGCGGCTCCGCTCCGCCCGGCGCAGCAGGCCGGTCTCGATGCCCAGGCGGTGAAGCTCCGCCTCGGCGAGCACCTCGCACTTGCCGTCTTCGATGTCGGCCCACGGCGTGGTCGAAACCGCGCGCAGCTGGTGATACCCGAGCGCGTCCGCCGCCCGATGGGCCAAGAACGCGTGAAACCGGGGATCGGCACCATGCAACGCCAGTGCCCTCCGAAGGGCCGCAGCCTCGCGCCGGCGCTCGAGCCGGGCCGGCAGGTAAACGCAGATAACCGGGACCGTCGGGAGAAAGGCCACCGCGATCCCCAGCAAGACGCTGAGCACCCGGATCGCCGAGGCACTCTTCTCACCGCTGTACACCGCACTGGCTCCCGCCGCCTGAACCCGCGCTGCGTCCTTCGAAATCTGGCCGCCGATAAGCGCGACCCCGCCCAACGCGTGCAGCGACCCCCCGATCGTCTGCACAGCGCGCCCGTCGTCGGCAACCGTACGGCTCAGCGTGGTGAGGTCATGAACCTTGACGCCGATCGCGATCCCGAGGCCGAGCCACACCGTGACCCAGATAGCGAGCGCCGCATCGAGTGCACGGAGCTCCCGCGGGCTGGGCATGAAATGGGTCACCTCGTGCGTCGGTGGCTCGGCGCCATCTCGATAGCGTTCCCCGCTGGGCCGGCTTACCATTAGTAGATCTGTCCGTCGGGGCTCGATTTGTACGCGCTAAGACATGTTGGTTTCGTCGTTCGCGTGACAGGCTGAAGTAACACCCGGTCCGCCATGCTTCACGACGGGCGGCAAGGTCACCGTGAGCAGCCGACACGCGGCGCGCTGCGCTTCGGCTTCGGTCGCTCGGCCAGCCCGAACTCCCACGCCACCTCGGGGCCGTACTTCGTGAGAACCTCGCCAACGGTGTGCGCCGCATCCCCAAGTCTCTCGGCGCGACGGCGCGCTGCGCGACGCAGATGCGGCTTTGAGACCGTGTAGCCGAGCTTCGGCATCGGCGCAATCGTTCGAGCGCCGAAGCCGATGATCTCGGGGCGCTTGACGGTGCCCGTGGCCGCCCTGCCCGCGAGAACTCCATTGGTTGCAGTCCTGAGAAGGGTCATGGCTCTCCTCGAAGTCGAAGTGCAGGACGATCACGCCTTGCCCGAGGCGTGCGTAGACGGTTGACGGCGCGTTCGCGCTCCGACAATCCGCGCGCATCGAATGTGTGACGTTCAGGAGTCACGCCGCGCCGCGTCGGCGCTGCGGCATCCCAACAAGCGCGACGATGTCGGCGCCACCGGACTGGCGTCGCTCTTCTGCGATGGCGAAGCTCTACATGGTCACGGTTCCGACCGCCGAAGACACTGCCCCTCAGGAACGGAATTCGATTGCCATGAGCATCGCGCGCCCGGCGGCAGACGTTACTGAACCGCGCACGACCAGCGCTGATCGGTGACGCCCCGGCGCCGAGCCCAGGCCGGGCGAGGTCCTGATCCGGGGACCGATGCCGAGGCGGCTCGTGGAGATCGTTCGCGGTCGGACAAAGCTCGCTCCCAGGGCGGTTTCCGTGCTGACGTTCAATCAGAAGCGCATCAGGACAGGGGTATCCGATGAGCGAAGGTCAATCATCGACGTGGAGGTGAACTCAATGGGTAAGTCACTCAGCGGTGTACTCACAGCCGTGCTTGTAGGCGCGATCGTGTGGTTCGTGCTTGACGTGATCATCGGCGTCGCCGTGTGGATTTCCTTTGTCGCCGGTGGCGGCGTCGCATTCATCGGGGTCCTGTTTGCGTTGGGCGTCTTCGGGGCGCACAAGGTATCCAGCCACGACCGCGGCCACCGAGGTCCGATCGGCGCACGCTGACACCGAACTGCGTGACGACGGTCCCGGTCCCTGGGGCCGTCGTCACGACTCCGACCCCCGCTTTGCTTGAATTCGAAGTCGATCGGCGTTTGGGTCAGGGAGGGGGGTGCCGTGCGCGACGATGTTCGTGCACCGAAGGTCGAGATGCCCTGGACGTGCGGGTCGCGCGGACAGGTTGTGTTGACTCAGGGTGTGCTGCCGGACGGACGGGCGCTGGAGGGTGTCTGCGTCCGTAGCGGGCCAGAAGCATTGTTGCGAGCAGCAGCGTTGCGCTGAGCGCGGCGGCGAGAGCGCTGGTGGGGTTCGGGCCGGCGATGAGGATCCGGGCGCCAACGGCGAACAGCACTGCGGCGAGTAGCCGGGAGAGGACGGTGAGCCGATTCATCTCCCGAATCCAAGCCGCTTGCCGAACCGCAAGGTGGCGGCCTGGATACGCTGCGCGAGGTCGGCATTTGGCTCCTACTTGCGCGGTGAGGGGTAGGCGGCCCAGCCTTGATAAAAGGAAGCTCCGCTGACGCCGAGCGCTCGCCGAGGATCCGACTCGAGATACGTGCCTCGCTCGGCATCCATCGATCGAGCGCATGGCAGTCATGAGCGCAGCGAGGCCGGACTGGGCGGCGACGGCCACCCGGGCGAGCGCAGCAAACGATCCCGAGTACTGCGGGTTGCGGCTGCGACGGTATGGGCTGCGGTGACGAGTTGGCCGGGCTCGACCCCTCAGACCTGAGCAGCGGACCCGAAGCCCCCCGCACCGGCACGCGCGACTACCGCAACGACGGCGCTGAGGGCGCTCTACGAAGGGAGAGCGAGCCCGCTACGGCGCCGGCAGTGGTGTCTGCTGGTGGACGACCAGCTCCCAGGATCCGTCGTGGCGGCGGTACACGCTGGTGACCGCCGCGACGTAGCTCGGGCTGCCGGATCGCTCCCCTCGGGCGCGGTACACGAGGGCGGCGGTGCCGTCGTCGAGTGTGACGAGTTGCGGATCCTCGATCCGGAAGCTCTGCCATGGCTCCGCCTGGTCGACACCGTCGAGCACCGGGTCGCGAGGGAGTATTCCGAGCTCGGGCAAGACATGGACGGCGTCCGCGGCCAGGTGCTTCGCGTAGCGGTCGCGATCTCCGGCGGCGCGCCAGAACGCTTCCTCGATGGCGAGCAGTTCGTGTCGTGTTTCCATGGAGTCCGGCGTACCCGGCCGGGGCCCGGCCACGCCGGTCTTGGTGCGTGCGGGAACAGTGCCGGGACGTGGCCGAAGGCCGATCATCGGCAGTTCGCGGACGAGTGCCCGACGGGCGGATTCGCTGCCGTCGTAGCGCCCGCCGACAAGACGGCTGAGCACGGTTCGGATGAGGGGCGTGACGAGGCGGTTTGTGTCGTTCGTAGGCGGCGAGCGCCTTTTCCGCCTCGGGGGCGCCGAGTTCACGGTGAAATGGGGACGAAGCGCTCTCGGCCGACCGCGACCTCGCGCGCGTCGCTCGCTTGGAGGTTGCGGTACCAGTCGGCCGTGCATCCGAATCCGGCGACGACGATGAGCTCGCCGGACTCCCGGTTCTCGCCAATCACTTCGAGGATCGTCTGGTAGAGGCGGCCAGAGCAGCGGCCGACGTGCGTGAGGCGCAGGAAGCGGCGCCCGAGGATCCACCCGGCGTGCCAGCCGTACAGGCGCGCCGGCGCTCGCAGCAACTTTTTCGCCCGAGGACTGACTGAAGCGCGCCCTGCCATCGCCCGAGCGCGTAGGTCTCGATGTCGCCGTCGAGGGTCCCCTGCGATGGGTACTCGCCGGTGTGAACCCTCGCGATCTTGCCCGCCGAGGTGATGAAGATCGTCGTCGGGGTCCTGACCAGCTCAGCTACCTGAGCTACCACATGGCCGCAAGCCAGCTCACGCGCGTCGTTTCACGGACAGGAGGGTGCCCCGGCAGCAGTCGCAATGCCTGCTGCGCCAGCAGCTGTCCGAGCTGGGGAACGGCGGCATAGGACTACTGGGTCAGGTACAGCCTCGCGAGACGGCCGCGGGGGTCGATCGTGAACAGCGCTGGCGTGCGGTCGATCTGGCCGTGCTCGATCGACGCGTCGATCTTGTACGCCCGCCAGACTTGTTTGAGCGCCCAATGATCCGGTGAGGAAATGCCGTCGCCGGGTCAGTCCGTGCAGCTCGGAGTAGCGGCGCACGTCGCCGACTGAGGTGGCAGTCGGGTTGGCGTTGACCGCGAGCAATTGCAGCCGCGGTTCGGCGAGTGAGCGACACGGGTAGGTACCTTACAGCGTAAAGCTCGATTTGATGATGCCACGAACGACCTCCACCTCCGCGGCCCGGGGGGGGACACACCATCCGGGATGCCAGCAGCTCCAATCCGCGTGAGTGTGGCCGAAGACCACCCGCTGTACCGAAAGGGCCTCTCACAAGCGATCCACGAGCGTGCGGAGCTGTCACTTGTCGCCGAGGCCGCGGACGGCCGCACGGCGCTTGCCCACATTCGGGAGCATCAGCCCCACGTCGCAGTGCTCGACATCAAGATGCCGCGGCTGGACGGTATGCAGGTCTTGCACGCGGTGCAGCGCGACGCGCTGAGCACACGGATCATTCTTCTTACCGCGGTGATCGACGGAGAGTTGGTGCACCAGGCATTGACCGCCGGCGCCGTCGGGTTTCTTTCAAAGGAGAGCTCCGGGACAGTGATCTGTGAGGCGGTGGCGGTTGTGGCCCGGGGCGAGGTGGCCCTCGGGCCGGAGGTGCAGTCGGTGCTCGCCGGCGAGCTGCGCCTGCGAGCCCCGGTGCACGAACCTCGGTTGAGCGAGCGCGAAGCGCAGATCCTGGGGCTGCTGGCCGAGGGCCTGTCGAGCGGAGAGATCGCCCAACAGCTGGCGGTGAGCGGGACCACGGTCAAGAGTCACCTCCGCCACCTCTACGAAAAGCTCGAGGTGTCAGATCGCGCCGCCGCCGTGGCTCGGGCGATGCGCAGCGGCCTCCTCGAGTAGCGGCGGGTGGTCGCTTTCGAGAAACCGAGCTAGCCCTGCTGGAACCCAGGCGACCACGGTAGTGCCCTCGCCCAGCCGCGAGTCGATCCGAATGCCTCCGCCGGCCAACTCTGCACGCTCGGCCATGATCGACAGCCCGAGATGGCCGGGCTTCTGCGAGAAGCGCCGGAAGCCGACACCGTCGTCGGCGACGGTGAGCTCGACGCGGCCGTCCCGCTGTTCGAGCTCGACTCGTACGCGCTGTGCATCGGAGTGCCGGGCCACGTTGCGTAACGCCTCAAGCGCGATCCGGTACAGAATGCTCGTTGCCTGGGGGGAGGGTCGCTTGCCGACCCGGTCGACGAGCTCGTAGTCCAGCCCGCTCAACCCCTGCATCTGCTCGAGCCGCTTGCGCAGGACGGCGCCGAGGCCCTCCTGCCGCAGCGCTTCTGGCACTAGATCGAGCATGAGATGGCGCAGCCGCACGCGGGTGGCGCGTAACTCCGCCTCTGCCTGACTCACCCGCTCGCCGACATCCGGGTCCTGGCACCGCATGCCGGCCAACTCGAGCTGCAAGCCGATTGCGCTCAGGGCGGGTAGGGCATCGTCATGGAGATCGATGGCGAGCCCTCGGCGCTCGTTCTCCTGTACGTGAAGCAGGTGCGCCAAGGTCCTTCGCAGCTGGCGGTCGGTCGCGGCGAGGTGCTCGAGCGCGCGCGAGCGTTGCCTTTCCAGCGCGTTGATTTTGGCTGCGGTCACGCCGACCGTGACCAAGAGAACCAAGAGTGAGGCAAGGACCATGATCCCCACGCCGGCACTGGCGTTGTACAGGCCGGCGTGCTGGCCAGCCAGACGCAACATCCCGAGCATCGGCAGCGTGATGCCGGCCGCCACCAACAGCCAGCGTGCCATCAATCCCCCTGGGTCGTTGCGCAGCAGCGCAGCCAGCAAGCCGGCATCCGGGATCCCGATCAGCAGCCCGAGACCCAGGATCGTGAGTACGGCCACGGTGTCGGCCGACACCTGTGTCGATCCCCATGGTCTGGTCAAGTCGGCGCCGTAGAGATAGCCCAGCATGCCGCTCAGCGCGACCAGCAGCACAGCTCCGGCCAGCACCTGGTCGAGCACGGCCTTTCTCTTCGCCAAACCCGCGAGCGCGCACCCCGACAGAACGAGACCCACGGCTGTCGCCAGCGCCATCCGGCCAGGGGAGGCGGTTGCGGCGGTGTGCGCGGGCTCGTGAAAGAGCAGCTGGTCAATCCTCAGGTTGGTCCCCGTCGCGTACTCGACCAGCGTCAGACCGCCCACCGCTGCTGCCACACCACCGAAGATGACTATTGCCGCCCGGCGCAGGCGAGACGCGCGTCCGGTTTGGCAGAGCAGGAGCGCCAGTCCGCACAGGACGAACCCGACGGCGGCGTTGGCCTTCATCGTCACGATCCCCGGCGAGAGGTTCTTCAGCTGCTCGACGCCGAAAGCCCAGCCCGAGAGCACCACCACGCCAGCGAGAACGGCAATCAGGCCGCAGCCAGCCGAGAGCCGCCGCGCCGTGTCCGCCAGCTCACGCCGCCGGAATGGTCGATCGAGAGCTCCGTTCCAGGGGGCAGAGACGGACGGCCTCATGATGCAGAGATACCCTTCCGGGGAAATGTTAGGCCCGTCGCTATGCCCGCCGGAGCGACCGAGAGCCGGGGCAGATCGGTTCAGCGACCGGCTGTGATCGCTGCGACCAACGACAGGAAGAAGCTCGAGACAATGAAGTTCGAGGACCAGCGGCAGAGCGCCGCCAAGGTCATGGCTGTGACGAACCGCGATTCACCTGCTCGCACCCAGCCGCGACGCTTCCAGGTCCAGATCCCGTTCGATCTCGTGCAGTAACTCCACAGGCGCTGAACGCTCGCGCCACAGACGCCTGAGGGCGCGGTGCTGTGCACCGAGCAGGCGCCGGTGGGCACGTCGTTCTTCCTCGAGCGCCCCGGCGGCATCGCGGTTCTCGTGCTCGCCGAGCCGCGCCTCGAGTGCCCCCGTCCGTGTCTCGTAGACCTCGCGCAGCCGGGTCAGCGCTCGCTCGGAGACCTCGCCTTGCGCAGCGATCTCGTCCAGCTCCGACAGCGCCGCCCGGGTCACCCGAAGGCGCGCCTCAAGCGAGGCGCGGAGGCGACGTTCGCTCTGGCCCAGGCGAAGCCGCCGGATCAGCGTTGGCAGGGTCAGACCCGGGAGCACGAGCGATACGAACGTCGCGGCGAAAGCGAGAAAGATGACAAGCGAGCGCACCTGTAGTCGGCTGCCACCGAACTGCGTGAACGGCAAGGAAAGCGCCGCCGCTATCGAGAGAGCGCCCCGCATGCCGCTCCATCCCAGAACGAGCTGCTCGCGCCAGTCGAAGCGTGGGCGAACGGCGAGCAGGCGCATTCCGATGGCCCGCGCCACGCGCGGAACCACGAACATCCATGCCAGCCGCAGTCCGATCAGCACGAGGATGACCACCCCCGCCTGCCACGCGAGAGCACCAACGTTCGCGCCCCGAATCCCGTCCAGCACGGAGCGGAGCTGAAGGCCGACCAGCAAGAACAGGAGTGCGTTCAGGATAAAGCTCGCAACCTCCCAGAACGCGTAGCTCCGCAGCCTCGATCCGGGCGAGAAAACATCCATCGAGCCGCGCGACACGGCGAGACCGGCGCCAACCGCGCCGAGAACCCCGGAAGCGCCGGCAAGATCGGCTGCCACATAGGCGCCGTAGGCGGTCAGAACTCCGATCGTCGTCTCGAGGTTGGGATCGTCGAGCCGACGGCGGATCGATGACGAAAGTACCCCCACGGACAGCCCGATCGCCATCCCACCTGCGCTCACCGCGACGAACTCGAGCAGTCCGTGACCCAGCGTGAACGAACTCGCCCCCGCGGCGGCGAGCGCGACCTTGAACGCGGTCAGCGCTGTCCCGTCGTTGATCAGCGCCTCGCCCTCGAGCAGCGTCGCGATCCGCTGGGGCGCGCCGAGCCGCCGGATGATCGCCGTTGCCGACACGGGATCCGTCGCCCCGAGGATCGCGCCGAGCACGAATGACGCGGCCCACGGCAACCCGATGAGCAGGTGGGCCACGGCCGCGATCGCGACCACAGTGGCGAGCACAAGACCAACCGCGAGGATCAGAATTGGGCCGACGCTTTGGCGCATCTCGGCCGTCGAGGTCGAGAGCGCCGCGGAGTACAGCAGCGGGGGCAGAAAGACGAAAAACACAACCGGGGGCTTGACCGTGACCTCCGGCACGGCGGGGATTGCGGCCAGCACGGCTCCGCCGACCACAAGCACCACGGGGTAGGGGATGCTGAGGCGGCGGGCCACGCCGGCAAGTGCGGTGGCCGCGGCGAGCAGCCCTAGGACGAGCTCCATATTCGGCATCTGACCCAACTACCCCACGCGTGGAACGGGTCCGCAGACGGGCGACGCGAAAGGTGCAGCACCGTCTGAGGACTGACGATCCGCTCGTGTGAGACGGGCGGTCTGTGCGCGCTCTGACGAGCCGCGGCTTCCCATTAGGACCGCTCTCCGACCCGGGGTAAGCCATGAAACGTCATCTCATCACGCGCTTGAATGACCGCCGTCGTTCTCATCGTTGCCTTCGGTGCCCATATGCGTCTTCGCCGGCTCGCTGCTGCTCTGGTTCCACCTCCGGCGTCCGCCGGATCTGCGCGGCGCCTGCTGGTCGCGGTTCGAGGTCGAATTCCGCGCGTACGAGCAGTCACTCATCGCAGTGAACGCCCGCGACGATCGAGCTCAACCGATGAGTGATCGCTGGTGGTGTGACTGCCGCCGGTCGGTCTGGCCGCCATTCACGCCCGGCGATCAGAGCGCGCGATCGCGCAATCCGGCGATCCGGGAGGGCTGCGGCATGGCTGCGTCCGGCGCTGAGCCGCACGCAAGTGTTCGTGCGGGGACGCAGTGGGGCTGGACGAGGCACACCCGCCGGCCAAGGGGGTAGGTCGCTCCCACGAGCCCAGGGAACTACCGACTATCGGAGGTGCCTCATGTCGCCGTACTCAGACTCCTACTTCGCCGGGCAGACCCTCCATCCGCCGCGCGAGCTCAGGCAACGCTGCAGCTTGGCGCTTCTCCAGCGGTAGCGCCTCGAGCACTCTGCTGCGGTAATCGCTACCGACCGGGCACAAGGACACCGGCCGTGCCTCCGCTTTGGCTCACGTTCCTCGCCTGGCTGTCGTTGGCTACAGCGCTCGCGACCGCTGCCGCGATCCTCTTCGACCTGTTCGTCCGCGGCTATCGACAGAGGATGTGGATCATGGACGCCGTGTGGCCCGTCACGGCCCTCTATCTCGGGCCCCTGGCGTGGTGGGCGTATCGCCGGCGCCAATGCGCGGTCTCGGCCTCCGTGAAGGCGTCGTCGCGGCACTGAAAGCTGACACCTGGGTAGCGGTTGCCGCGTGGCGAGACTCGTGCGACCGCCGACAGCAGATGGCACATCGGAGACGTGCCCAGTTGTCCGCGCGCTATCGGTCGCACTTCGATGTGTCGGACGTGGGTCGAGAGCGCCGGTCACTTGACGAGTTCGTCAACAAGCCGCCCAGCAGATCACTCGCTTCGACGCTCGCCAGGCGTTCATCGCCGCTGCCGCGGATGGGCTCATGATCGACATACGCTCACAGGACATCCGCGAGATCCAGGGCGTCATCCCCGGCAGTCTGCACATCCCGAGGATCGTGCTCGAGTGGCGCGTCGCCGTGAATAGCCCATGGCGCAATCCCGCATCTCGGCGGCCTCTGCCAGCGACTGATCCCCATTTGCGATCACGGCTACTCGTCCGTTCTCGCCGCAAGCAACCTCGTGCAGCGTGGCTTCTCTCGAGCCGGAGACGTCATCGGGGGGTTCGACTCCTGGAAGCAGCAGGGTCTCCCGATTGCACCGTCCCGCCATCGCCGGACCCTCGGTTCACTGCCCGGAACGGGCCCTCCCGAGTAGGGGCGGCCTCCCGCGCGCGTCGGCAGAGGACATGCGTGAGGTCGCGACGCTCGAGATGGGGGTGAGGGTCGCCGAGAGCTTCGTCGGCCCGCGGTCCGCACTCTTCAGGCCTCGCGACGGAACACGCCGTGGCCGACCCGCGTGCGTATCCGCGCGCGGGCGCGCGGATACGGTCGACGTGTACGTGCCTGCCAGATCAGGTAACTCAGAGGTACGGTGATCCGCTTTGCTCACTCCTCCGGACGTCACAGCCGGCGGCGTCACAGCCCGCGGCGTGCGCGGCTCTGGCGATGAGCCGCCCGGTGTGGCGCGGCGTTCGTACGCGCACGCGTGAGCTCCGCTACGGCTTGTTGCTCGTGCCCGGCACGATTGCGTTTCTGCTCGTCGCGCTCGGGGTCATTCTGAGCACTGTTGAGCGGCACGTCGGACCGCGCGGCTTCGACGTCCTGTTCCTCGGTGACGCCTCAGCGGCGCGGTCGACGCTGACCGTCGTGGCGGGCGGGATCGCGACGATCCTCGGCATCTCGTTCTCGATCACGATCGTTGCCCTGCAGTTGGTCTCCCAGCAGTTCTCGCCGCGAGCGCTGCGCAACTTCCTCTCCGACCGCGTGACGCAGATCATGGCGGGGACGTTCGTGGGCACGTTCGGGTATGCGCTTGTCGTCATCCGGATCACGCGCGAGGCGACCGACGGGCACCCAGCCGTGGTACCCACGGCCAGCGTTTCACTGGCCATCCTCCTCGGCCTGGTGTCGCTCGCCGTGCTGCTCGTCTTCTTCCATCACATGGCGCGAACGGTGCAGATCTCTGAGATCTCGGCCGACGTGGCCCACGCGACGCTCGCCGCGCTGGAGCGGTTATATCCCGAGCCGTTCGGCCATGGCAGCGAAGAGGATGCCGACGCGCTCGTGTCGCAATGGCGAGACGAGAGTGAGCCATCGCTGGTATATCCGCCCCGACCCGGGTACGTCAGCCGGGTCAGCGTCGATGACCTCCGCGACGGTCTCACCGGTCACCAGGTACGAGTTCACGTCGCGGTGACGCCGGGCGACTTCGTAACGCCTGCGGGAGCTATGGCCGAGGTATGGACCGACAGTTCCCCAAGCGAGATCGAACGCATGCTGGAGGTGGCGATCGTCGTCGGCAGCAGTCGAGATCTCGACCAGGACGTAATGTTTGGCGTGCGCCAGCTCTCGGACATCGCGATCAAGGCGATCTCGCCCGGCATCAACGATCCGTCGACGGCCTGGACGGCGATCCACTACATCCAGGCCATCCTCGAGCGGCTTGCGGCGCGGGGGCTCCCGCCCGAGGTTCGGCGTTACGCGGCGGGTGGGGAGGAGTCGGTCGTCGTTGCCCGGCGGGCGTCATTCGACGATTACGTCGACGTCGCCTTCGTCCAGATCGGACGCCATGTCTCCCAATACGTTCGCGTGGCAGGCGCGCTTCTCGAGGCGCTGGGCCAGGTCGCCTCCGTGGCCTATGACGCCCGGGCGTGGAACCGGCTGCCCGTCTTGCAGAGAGCGGCCGACGGGATCGCCGGTCCGGTGATCGACGCGGCCACGATCGAGGACGACCGCCGGCGGATTGCCTTGCTGGCCGAGCGGGTTGGCATGCGAAACGCAGCGTTCCCGGCCGCCAGCGCGGGCGGTCAGCGCCCCGGCTGAGGTCCCGCCGAGCGTCCAACCCGCGGGCGTCCTTAGCCGGCCCGCCGTCGGCGCCGCCGTAGCGCGTACGCGATGCGCAGGGGGAACATGCCGAGCAGCGGCGCGCGGCGCCCGATTTCGTGGCGGTCTTCCCGATCGAAGGCGCGCGCGTAGCGCTCCGCCAGCTCCGGGCTGGCATAGGTTTTGCTGCCGCCGGTGCCGCAGCCGCGCTCGCACGTCCACTCCAGCCGCTCGCCGACCGAGCAGAACCGATAACGATGACCGATGACGCTGCAGACGTGCATCTGTCGCCGGGGCTACCCGCGTGCTGCGCGACAGCCCCGGAATTGTTCGGTCTATGACGAGCCGTGCCGCAGCCGTCGGACGTGCGGGAACACCTGGACGCATGAGCACGAACGTGGCGACCAGCACGATCAAGACGGATATCCCTGCGCGGCTCGACCGCCTTCCCTGGGCACGCTTTCATTGGCTTGTGGTGATCGGGCTGGGGACGGTGTGGATCCTCGACGGTCTCGAGGTCACGCTCGTCGGCTCCATCGGCTCGCGGCTGACTGAAAGCGGGAGCGGAATCGATATCAGCGCGGGTGGCATCGGCATCGCCGCGGCGACCTATGTCGCCGGCGCGTGTCTCGGCGCGTTGGTGTTCGGGCAGCTCACCGACCGCTTTGGGCGCAAGAAGCTGTTCATGATCACGCTTGGCCTGTACATCGCCGCGACTACTGCGACGGCCTTCGCGTTCAGCCCTTTCTACTTCTACGCCGTTCGGTTCCTTACCGGCGCCGGCATCGGCGGTGAGTACTCGGCGATCAACTCGGCCATCGACGAGCTCATCCCGGCGCGCGTGCGCGGACGTGTCGACCTGCTCATCAACGGTTCCTATTGGCTGGGCTCGGCAGCCGGTTCGGCGGCTGCCCTGTTCTTCCTCGACACATCGATCTTCGCTAAGGATTTCGGGTGGCGGGTGGCCTTCGGTGTCGGTGCGGTCCTCGGTCTGACGATCATGCTCGTGCGGCGAAATGTGCCCGAGAGCCCGCGCTGGCTGTTCATTCACGGCCAGCAGGAGGAGGCCGAGCGGATCGTCGACGGCATCGAGGAGCGCACGCAGGAAGAGACCGACCGCGAGCTGCCCGAAGCCGAAGGCACGATCACCGTCCGCCAGCGCGAGTCGATTCCGTTCCGTGAGATCGCCCGCACGGCGTTCAAGCTCTATCCCAAGCGCTCGCTTCTCGGCCTGTCCCTGTTCGTCGGTCAGGCCTTCCTCTACAACGGGGTCGTCTTCAATCTCGGCGCTTTGTTCACGAAGTATTTCAACGTGTCCTCGAGCTACGTGCCGGTGTTCGTCATCCTCTACGCCCTCGGTAACTTCCTGGGCCCGGTGACCCTGGGGCGGCTGTTCGACACCGTCGGGCGCAAGCCGATGATCGTCTTCACCTACATCGGTTCCTCGCTTGTGGCAGTGATCATGGCGCTGTTGTTCATGAACGGGTCGCTGACGGCATGGACGCTCGAGGCGCTCATCATGGCGACCTTCTTCCTGGCATCCGCCGGCGCGAGCGCCGCGTATCTGACCGTGAGCGAGATCTTCCCCATGGAGACGCGAGCGCTCGCGATCGCGTTCTTCTACGCCGTCGGTACGGCGGCCGGCGGGATCGCCGGACCGTTGCTGTTCAGCAACCTGATCGGCTCAGGCAACCGTAGTGAGGTCGCTATCGCCTTCTTCATCGGGGCCGCACTGATGACGCTCGGCGGTGTCGCGGAGATGTTGTTCGGTGTCAAGGCCGAGGGCCAGCAGCTCGAGGACATCGCCAAGCCTCTGACCGTCGACGACGCCGAGGGCGCCGACGACGAGGAAGAGGATGGCATCGACACCAGCGAGGAGCATCGGGAGGCATTGCGCTGTCGCGCCGAAGCGCTGGAAGAGCGCGCCTACGCGGCCGAGCATCGCGCCACCGTACGCGAGCTCGAGGCGCTCGACGATGGCGAGCGGGCTCGCGGGCGGATCGCAGTCGAGAGCGCGCTGGCCGAAATCGCGGTCTTGCGCGCTCAGGCGATGGAGGAGCGGGCCAGCGCCCACGACGAGCACGAGGCGGCGCAGCGCGCAGAGTCGGAGGAGGCGGCGCGTGCGGCCGAGGCGCGGGCGGCGGCGGCGGATGAGCGGGCGTACGCGCTTGAGCGTCAGGCCGATGCGATCGCCGCCGAGCGCGAAGTCGATGGCCGTCGCCAGGAATATCTCGCCGTCGCAGCGCAGGAGCGCGCGCGGGCGGGCGAACAGCAGGCGCTGGCCAACGAGGCGCTGGCGCGCGACAGCAGCGACGGCGCAGCCCGCGCCCTCGGAGAGGCTCGAGCCGAGGCGCACGAGGCATGGAGCACCGTCCACGAGGAGCGCGCCCGTCTGTCCGAGCTGCGGGCCGAGGGCCGCCATGAGGCTGCGCTCGAGGAGCAGGAGCATTTGGCGCAGCAGCGTGAACGCTTGGCTTTGGCGGCCGAGGAGCGCGCCACGGCCGCCGAGCACCGAGCAGCCGAGGCGGAGTTGCTCGAGGACGAGCAGCGCTCGGCTGAGGCGGCGCAGGCGCAACGGCGCGAGCGCGAGCGCCGCGAGCGCGACCGCCGCGTCCGCGAGCGGCTGAGCCGCGGCATGCAGGACGAACGCCGCGGGCTGCGGCGCTTCCGTCCGGGGCCGGGCGGCAACCTCTATGCCCCACGCATGGTCGGCACAACCGGGGCAGACCGCGCACAGCGGGCGTGGGATCGAGAGCGCGAGATCGACGCCATCGCACGCGTGCTCGACGAGCACGGCGCGGTCGACCGGCGCGAGCTGCGGCAACTCGTCGGCGGCCGCTATTGGGGTCCTGGCCGCTTCCGCGAGGCGCTCCACGACGCCGAGCACGAGGGACGGATCCGACGCGTGGCGGAGGAGACGTTCGCGCCCGTCGAGGGCGCAGGCGACGATCAGCACACATGATCCAGCCCTGCTGACGGTGAACTCGCCACCCGATCGGCACCGGGTGCCGGCACAGGTCAGCGGATGAGAGCGGTGTTCATGGCGTCACGATCGCCCACAGCGCGACACGATCACCGTTGAGGGCAACCACTACTTCCCGCTTCACAGCGTCGACCCAGACGTGCTGCAACCGAACCGGAGGAAGTCACCTTGCCCATGGAAAGACTCGCCAGCTACTACCACGTCGACGCCGGTGGCCTATGCGCGATTCCACCTCATTCCTGCGCCGCTCCCCACGGCGCAGTGCGGCAACGACTCTTCATATCAGCGGCTCAGGAGCTTGCGGAGTGCGCCGAGTGCGGCTGTGGTGTCGAGGTCGGGGTCGAGGCGTGCGTGCAGGAATAGTCCGTCGCCGATTGCGCCGATGAGGGTCGCGATCGCGTCGGGTGGCACGCCGGGGGGTGCGTTCCCGCTCGCCTGGGCGGCGCGGGCGAGGTCGGTCAATGTTTGACGGAATTCGCGCAGGAGGGCACGGAGACGTTCGCGTAGGAGTGGGTTTCGCTCGGACTCGAGCATCGCCTCGATCCCGACGCGCGATACCACGGGATCGGCGTCTCCGGGTTCGCTGATCCATGGTTCCAAGAGGGAGACAAGGTCGGGAAGCGTCGCGAGCGTGTGTAGCTGGTCGACCGGGAACGCCCGCGCGAACGTGTCGAGCGCGGCGTCGGTGAGGAGTTCCTGCTTGCCGTGGAAGTGGTAGCTGACGGTGCCGTGTGGGAGACCGGCGCGGGTGGCGACGGCCCGGGTCGTCACGCGGCCCCAGCCGACCTCGGCAATCAGTTCCGCGGCCGCCCGGAGCAGCCGCTGTCGCGTCTCATCAGACGTGGTGGTTCGCCTGCTGACAGAATTGTCCATTTGAACTGTCCATCTGGCCAGATTTATTGTACGGTGCGTGTCTCGCGAGTGGACCAGCTCAGAGACCGGAGCACGGAGACGACAATGACAGCAGCGATTGAAGCGACAGGGCTGACACGGCGGTTCGGCGAGACCCGAGCGGTCGATGGCTTGAATCTGGATGTGCCGCCCGGGATCGTGTTCGGCATGCTCGGTCCGAACGGAGCCGGCAAGACGACGACGATCCGGATCCTGGCCACACTTCTGCGACCGGACGGGGGAACGGCTCGGGTGTTCGGCCACGATGTTGTCCGCGACGCTGAGGCCGTGCGTGGGCGGATCGCGCTGACCGGCCAGTTCGCGTCTGTCGACGCCGAGCTGACCGCGTACGAGAATCTGGCGTTACTCGCCCGCCTCCACGGATACCGTCGAGCTGACGCCAAGGCGCGCGCTCGCGAGCTGCTCGAGACGTTCGATCTCGCCGCCGCGGGCCGGCGCCAGGTGGCGACGTTCTCCGGTGGGATGCGCCGGCGCCTGGAGATCGCGGCCAGCCTGATCGTCAGGCCGGACCTCCTGTTCCTCGACGAGCCAACGACCGGGCTCGATCCCCGCAGCCGTCAGCAGACGTGGGAGCTGGTCCGCTCCGTGGTTGCTGCCGGCACGACGGTCGTGCTGACGACGCAGTATCTCGACGAAGCCGATCAGCTGGCCGATCAAATCGCGGTGATCGACGAGGGCCGCCTGATCGCGCAGGGGACGAGCAGCGAGCTCAAGGCCTCGATCGGTGTCGGCATCCTTCAGATCCGCCTCGACGATCCCGAGCGGCGGACCGACGCCGAACGGGTGCTCGCCGGCGAGCTGCGTGCATCAGTGCAGACGGGGCCCGAGCCGTCCCGACTCCTCATCCGGATCCCGACTGAGCCCGGCAGCGACCAGCTCGCCGCGCGGGCCACCCACGCGCTCGCCGAGCTGTCGAATCAGGGGATCGCGGTCAGCCAGTTCGCGCTCGGTCAGCCGACGCTCGATGAGGCATTCCTCACCATGACCCGGCGTGCCTGCGAGAAGCCGGCGCCGCTCGCGGCGGTGACGACATGAGCACCACCCTCCTGCCCTCCTCACGGCCCGGTCGAGCTCGCCCCGGCGCCGTCTCGGCGTCGCTGACGTTCGCCTGGCGGGCGATGCTAAAGCTCAAGCACGTGCCCGAGGAGTTAGCGGATGTCGTCGGCATCCCCATCATCTTCACGCTGATGTTCACCTATCTCTTCGGCGGGGCCCTCGCCGGTTCAACCGGTCACTACCTGCAGTTCCTCTTGCCGGGCACCCTCGTCCTGGCCGTGGTCCTCGTCACCGTGTACACCGGCGTCACACTCAACACGGACCTCTCGACGGGCGCGTTCGATCGGTTCCGGTCAATGCCGATCTGGCGCCCAGCGCCGATCATCGGGGGACTCATCGGCGACACGGCCCGCTACCTGGTCGCGTCAAGCCTGGTGATCGGCCTCGGGCTGCTGATGGGATACCGGCCCGCAGGCGGCGCCGGCGGGGTGCTCGCAGCACTCGGACTGGTGCTCGCGTTCGCCTTCGGTCTGGGGTGGGTATGGACAGCACTCGGACTCGCGATGCGCTCTCCCCGGGCGATCATGAGCATCGGACTGACCGTCCTGTTCCCCCTCACATTCGCGAGCAACGTGTTCGTCGAACCCACCACGATGCCAGCCTGGCTGCACACGTTCGTCAACGCCAACCCGATCTCGCACCTCGTCACCGCCGTCCGAGGACTGACAGCAGGCCACGCAACCATCGGGCAAATCGCGTGGGTACTAACCTTCAGCGCAACGCTCACCGCCGTGTTCGGCCCCCTGACGATGTGGCTCTACCGCACCAAAGGATAAGGATACGAGGCGGGGGCCCGTCCGCAAGCCACTCGATGGAGGGTCTGAGCGGCCCGTACGCCATGCCGCGGACCGTCGGCGCAACAGACGTCTTCTCCACCACGCTGGCCTTAGGAGCGAGAGCGCCGCACGGGCGCGGAGCGCTCTCGCTGACTTCGCGACCCGCGTCAAGCAAGATGATCAACGTCCATTGGGCTTGGGCGGGAGCGATTTGGCGTGTGCGGCAGCGGCGGCGATTAATCGGGCAAGGTCTCGGTCGCTGAGCCCAGCCGGTGCGATCGTGACGAACCCGCTGATCGGGCGGTTGGTGAAGTCCATCGGGCGAGCGTGCGGTGTGCCCCAGCGCGGCTTCCTCGTCCTGAGGGGCGAGGCGGACGATCAGCTCGTCCTTGTTGACCCCGCAGCGGCTTGGCCTCCGGGTCGTGGTGATCGCGTTCGCGCCGGCCGAGTCACTTGCTGCCTATCAGCATCTGCAGGGGCTCGACGATCTGCTCGTCCTCAGCGACCCCGGGCGCGACGCCTACTACGCGTTCGGCTTTGACCGGGCCAGCATGCGTCGCGTCTGGCTCGACCCTCGCGTGTGGCGGCGCTATGGGCAACTGATCCGCCGCGGCCGCCGGGTAGGCAGGTCCGCACTACCGCAAGAGGACACGCTGCAACTCGGCGGCGACGTCCTGCTCGACGGCGCAGGGCAGGTGGCATGGGTCCACCGCAGCCGTGGGCCCGAGGATCGTCCGAGCGTCGCTGAGATTCAGCGGGCAGTCACCTAACTGCACGCCCCCGAATAATGTCGCAACCCTCAAACGGAACAGGTGGAGGACCGATGCCGTATCTACCGTCACTTCCCCGCGATGCGGTTCTGCTCGACGTGTTCAAGGCCTTCCCCAACACCGCAGGGCCGTTGTTGGACTACCACCAGGTGCTGCTGCGCGGCCCTTCACCCTTCACCGTGGCTTGAGCGTGAACTGATCGCTGCGTACGTGTCCGGGCTCAACGCGTGCCACTACTGCCACGGGGTGCACGCTGCGACCGCGCAGAGATACGGCATCCCGGAGGGGCTGCTGTCCGATCTGCTCGCGGACGTTGACACGGCGGCGGTGAGCGTCGCGCTGCGTCCGGTGCTGCATTACGTCTGCAAGCTGACGCTGACCCCGAGCCGGATGACACCGGCGGACGCCGAGGAGGTGTTCGCCGCCGGGTGGGATGAGCAGGCGCTACACGATGCCGTGTCGGTGTGTGCGCTGTTCAACTTCATGAACCGGCTTGTCGAAGGACTCGGAATCGACGCCGGCGAGAGCTCCTTCGCGACCGCCGCCGGCAGGCTCTCACGCGACGCCGGCTACCTGGGGCTGCACGCCGCACCGAAATCGGAGTGACTCGCGCGCCATCAGCGGTGTGCGTCGTCAACGGGTCTCGACATCTCGCCGAGCGCTAGCAGGCCACCGACGGTGCGGCGCAGGTTCTCGAGCATCCGCCGGCAGTTCGGGCACCACCGAACGTGGCGCTTCACCGACGCGGCAGCACGGGGATCGAGTTCATCATCGAGATACCCCGACATGCGTGCCCGCACCTCGCGGCAGCGCTCGCGGTGCCGTCGCATCGGGTTCAACGTGCGTGCCATCTCCACCTCAACTGCGTACGGATGTTGGCTGCGCCCGTGTCGCTGGAACGCATCGATGTGGAATAAGGAGCTCGACATGATCGCGGAGGAGGAGTTGGCGGAGGCCGCCGCATTGGTGGGCCGGGTCGCCGCTGTTGACTACGAGGTCGCTCGTACCTCATCGCACCGGCGTGAATGAAGGAGGGAGACCTCATGCGGAATCTCGCGATGGACGGCGGGAGCGGGGGCCATGAGAGCTTCGAGAACCCGCGTACGCCAGATCAGATGCTCTCGTGCGCGTTGGGCGAGGGTAGCCTGAGGGTGGTGGCGGCGTGGCGGGCGACATACGATGATCTCTCGGGGCGGGAGTGGCTCGAGATCGACGATCTCGTGCAGCTCGCGGTGGCCTGCTACATGCTCGGGCGCGACGAGGAGCACACGGCTGCGATGGAGCGCGCGCACCTCGCGTGCCTGGAGTTGGGCGACCGGCTGCGCGCCGCCCGGTGCGCCTTTTGGGCGGGGATGCCGCTGATGATCCGCGGTGAGGTCGCCCGCGGGGCGGGCTGGCTGGCGCGCGGGCAGCGGCTCGTCGAGGAGGCGGTTGTCGAGTGTGTCGAGCGCGGCTATTTGATGCTGCCGGGCGCCTTCCGGCTCGAGGCGACCGGCGACCACGCGGGCGCGGCGGCGGTCGCCGCCGAGGCCGTCGCCGTCGCGCAGCGCTGCCGCGACGGCGACCTGCTCGCGCTCGCCCTGCACATGGAGGGCCACATGCTGGTCGAGGCCGGCAGCGTGCCCGAGGGACTGCGACTGCTCGACGAGGCGATGATCGGCGTGACGAGCGGTGAGGCATCGCCGATCGTCTGCGGCGTCGTGTACTGCGGCGTGATCATCGGCTGCCAGGCGGCGTTCGAGCCGCGCCGCGCCCAGCAGTGGACGGCTGCGCTGGCGGGCTGGTGCGAGAGCCAGCCGGACATGGTCGCGTTCTCCGGGCGCTGCCGGGTGCACCGGGCCGAGATCATGCTGCTGGAGGGAGATTGGGACGCCGCGCTGGACGAGGCGCGGGGGGCCCGGCAGCGCGCTGAGCTCGGCGGTTACCGGCGGTCGATGGCGGAGGCAGCGTACGTGCAGGGCGAGGTGCACCGCCTGCGCGGCGCGTTTGACGCGGCCGAAGAAGCGTTCCGCGAGGCGAGCAGGCTCGGGCGCGAGCCGCAGCCGGGCCTCGCGCTGATGCGGCTCGCCCAGGGCAAGACGGGCGCCGCTGCGACGTCGATCCGCCGAGCGCTAGGCGAGACGAGCGACCGCTTCATGCGCACGAGGCTGCTCCCCGCGGTTGTCGAGGTGATGGTCGCGGCAGGTGATCTCGACGCAGCGCAGGAGGCGGCTGCGGAGCTCGAGCAGCGGGCGGCGGCGGCCGCGGACATCGATCTGCTGGGCGCCATCGTCGCCCAAGCACACGGGACGATCTCGCTGGCTCAGGGCGACGCGACGGCTGCGCTGCCGGCCCTGCGGCGCGCCGCGCGCGTGTGGCAGGAGCTCGAGGCGCCGTACGAGGCAGCACGGGTACGCGCGCTGCTCGCGGAGGCGCTGCGGCTCGCGGGTGACGACGAGGCGGCCGCGCTGGAGGCCGACGCCGCTCGTGACGCGTTCACAAGGCTCGGCGTCGTCGCGCCTGCGGTCGCGCGCCGCGGGCGCGGCGAGCTGACCGCCCGCGAGCTCGAGGTCCTGCGACTGGTGGCCGCCGGCGCAACGAATAAGGCGATCGCGGCGCAGCTCGTTCTCTCGGAGCGGACGGTGGATCGTCACGTGTCGAACATCTTCGCGAAGCTCGGAGTCTCATCGCGGGCAGCGGCAACAGCGCACGCGTACGAGCGCGGCCTGCGCTGAGAGGCCGGGAGGACTCGGTACCCATTCGCCCAGATGGGTGATTCAGCCGATGATGTCGGCGCGGCGCGTGCCTAGCCTCGCGCCATGACCGAACGATTCGACATAATCATCATCGGTGCCGGCCAGGCGGGACTCGCCACCGGCTACCACCTCTCGCGCCAGGACCGGAAGTTCGTGATCCTCGAAGCGCACGACCGCGTCGGCGACATCTGGCGCAACCGCTTCGACTCGCTCAAGCTCTACAGCCCGGCCCGCTATGACGGGCTCCCCGGCTGGGGCATGCCACTGCCAGGCACGACGTACCCGACGAAGGATCAGCTCGCCGACTACCTGGAGGCATACGCCGAGCGGTTCGAGCTGCCGATCGTGACGGGCGTGAGCGTCGACGGGGTGCGCCGCCACGGCGAGCGCTGGATTGTGCACGCCGGCGCTCATCGCTTCGAGGCCGACAGCGTCGTCGTCGCCTCGGGGACGTTCCAAGAGCCCGTAATGCCGCCGTTCGCGGGCGACCTCGATCCGTCGATCCGCCAGCTTCACTCGCACGAGTACCGCAACCCGTCACGGCTGCACCCCGGGCCGGTCCTCGTCGTCGGCTGCAGCCACTCCGGAGCCGACATTGCGCTCGAAGTCGCCGCGTCGCATGAGACAGTGCTCTCGGGCCGTGTACACGGCGAGATCCCGTTCGACATCGAGGGCCACGCCGCGCGGATGGTTCTCCCGATCCTGTGGTTCCTCGCGAATCGTGTGCTGACGGTCAAGACGCCGCTCGGGCGCAAGCTGCGGCCAGAGATCCGCGCCGGCGGCGGGCCGCTCCTGCGGGTGAAGCGCAAGCATCTGGAGGCGGCAGGCGTCGAACGCACCGACGCCCGAGTCGCAGGCGTGCGGGACGGCCGACCCGTTCTCGACGACGGGCGCGTGCTCGACGTGGCCAACGTCGTGTGGTGCACCGGGTTCGGCAAAGACGTCTCGTGGATCGACGCACCGGTTACCGATGACAGCGGGTTCCCGCACGCCCTGGAGCCCGCGCCCGGCCTGTTCTTCGTCGGCGCGCCCTTCCTGACACGCTTCGCGTCGATGCTCGTAGGCGGCGTGGGCCACGACGCGCGGCAGGTAGCGAAGCTAATCGGGGCGAGACCGGCTGCCCCTCAGTCGGTCGAGGTCACGGCGACGAGCGCAACCATGAGCCTGGCCTAGTAACACGCCCGAAGGGGGCCTGCTGGCGTACTCTAATCGATCTCGGAAGAGCGTCGGCACGCTTGCCGGCAGTGCGTCTGGATACTGCGACGAGCGCAAAAGGGGCGATCACGCCCCGGCGGGCACCCCCGGCTGGATTCGGCGGCGCGAGCGCCCCGCTGGCCGCGCATTGCAGGGCGGGGGACCCTCTTCCCTGCTGAGCGCACGAAGCAGGGACGAGGCTCGTCTGCCCTGCTGTCGGCGGAAACCAGGTGTATCGCGTCACGCCGGTAGCCGCACCTGCTGCGGCGAGGCTCGAGATTGGCGAAACTCACGGGCGGCATGTTATCTCCGCCCGAGACCTGCCTCGGTCTCAGCGGGGTAATCCGCCTGACGCGCGCGTCTTCCGCTTTGCGCTTTTGGCTGCAGCGAATGTGGGGTTGCGGGCAGTCCTTGCTCGTCGCATCCGCGCTGGATCCCACGACGCCGCTGCCCCGGGTTCTAGGCCCGACACGGAGCACACTGCTTCGCCCAATATGCCCCTGGCCGAGGTCTACCATTGACGCGTGATGGGGGACAGTGAGGCACTGCTCGACGCGGGTGCGGAGGCACTCCGGAGGGGCGACTTGACGGCGGCCCGCGCTGCATTCGAGGAGGTCCTCGAGGACGAGCAGAGCGCGGAGGCACTGGCCGGGCTGGGCGACACGCTGTGGTGGTTGGGCGAGACCGAGGCGGCCGTTCGTTACCAGGAGGGCGCGTATGCGGCGTTCCGGCGCAGGCCGGATCCCGTCCAGGCCGCGCTGATGGCGGTGGGGCTGTACTTCCTCTATCGGATTAGTCTTGGCAACCGGGCCGCGTCGCGCGGCTGGCTGGGCCGGGCGGCGCGGTTGGTCGAGGAGTTCGAGCTGGCGCCGCTTGCGGGCTGGGTTGCGCTGCTGCGCGCGCACGATGCGGGCGATCCCGAGAGCGGGGAGCGGTGGGCGCGTGAGGCGCGGGAACTGGCGCGTCGGTTCGAGGATGTGGATCTCGAGTTGTGCGCTCTGAGCCAGCTCGGGGCGGCGCTCGTGCAGTCGGGCCGCCTTGATCAGGGCTGCGCGCTGCTCGACGAGGCGCTGGCGGCGTCGCTGGGCGGGGAGGGCGAGCGGCTGCACACCGTCGTCTACACGAGCTGCAATATGATCAGCGCCTGCAGCCAGGTTGCCGAGCTCGAGCGGGCGGCGCAGTGGATCCGTGCCGCCGAGGATTTCACGCGTCGCTACGGTTGCCCGCATGTCTATACGCTGTGCCGCGCGTACCATGGCGCGCTGCTGTACGCAATCGGTGATTGGGCGGGTGCCGAGGGCGAGTATCGGGCCGCGCTGCGGATCGGCGGCTCACCCGAGTGGGCGCTCCGTGGCCAGGCGTTGGCGGGCCTTGCGGAGCTGCGCTTGGCGCAGGGCCGCCACGAGGAGGCCGAGCGGCTGCTGGATGGCGTCGAGGAGCAGCTGCGGCCAAGCCAGAATCGGCAGTGGGACCACCGCCCACCTGTGCGCCCCAGGCCTCTCACCGCTTGCGGGCGAGGTAGGCGGGCAGACCGCATGGCAGCCGCTCACCCGCATAGCCGCGAGCGAGCCTCCGGGCCGCAAAGCCAGCGCTTCTCAGCCGAACGAGGGCCTCGAAGGGCGAGTGCAGCCACAGATGACGAACCTCCTCGGAGCGCTGCAAACAGCCCGCACCCACCTCGCGGAAGGCGACTATCCGTCTCCGCAGCTCCGCCCTGCCGGTCGTTGCCTCCACAAGTACGGCCCAATCTGCCCCCTCCTTCCAGACTCGCTGCCCGGTCCTCGGGACGCGATTGGGGCCGGCGAGATCAAACAGCAGCATTCCGCCCGGCTGCAGCGCGTTCGCCGCGCGCGCAAACACGACGTCGAGGGTGCGATCGTCGTGGCGCGCGTCGAGTCGGTAACCCAGAACCTCCCGATCGCGATGACCGCGTCGCACCGCGACGGTAACGCGACGTCCACAGACGAGGCAACGCGAAACCGCGCACGCGGCGCGCGCTCGCGAGCGAGCGCGATGAACGCGTGGGAGCGATCAATGCCAAGAACCTCGTGACCGGCCTCCGACAGCAGGCGCGCTGTCGTGCCGTCGCCGCAGCCCAGCTCCACCACGCGAGAAGACGCGGCAGACGCCCGAGCAGCTCCAAGCCAGCGGCGGCCGCAAGCGCGGTGAAACCGGCAGCATCTAACTGCCGCCAACTCTTCACTGTAACCCTGCATCAGAACCATCCTCGCGACGGGCACATGGACGACTCCGAGCGGTCTCACGGTCGGGCCGCCGAAGCACGTCGTCGGCGACACAGTCACTGCTGACGGGCCCAGCCGCGAGTGCGTCAGCAACGCCACGCCCCCCGGAGGTGGCTCAGCGCGGGCCCGGCGGGTTGATGTGAAAGCAGCGGTACGTCCACCAGAACGTGATGTCGCCGCTGAACTGCCAGTTGGACACGACGCCGAGCCGCCAGGACCACGCCCAGGCGTCGCGCGGGTCGGTGGCAAGGTCGACACCGAAGCGACCGATCAACGCCCACAGCACGGGGTGTTCCAACGCTCCAAATCGCCGGACCCATCCCGCCGCGCAGTTGAACTGGGGGGTTGAGCCAATGTGCCCCACCCACTGTGACTGCCACGGACCGAGGGTGAAGGGACCGGTGAAGCACTGCTTCCACTCAACGGAATCGCCCCCGAGGCTGAGCCTCGTCGGAGCCTCACAGCCCTCGGAGATAGACGCCGCCGCCACGCTCGCAGCGGCGCTCCGCAGCCGTGACGACCTCGAAGGATCGGTCGGCGCGTCGGCTGCGATCAGTCCGCCGACCGTGAGGACGCCGCGTGCGTTGGCCGGCAGACCGCGGCACTGGACACGCTCCGTCGCCGTCAGACGACGGCCGGCCGTGGACATGCGTGACCACGTAACTCGGCAATCGCGATCCGCCGGTCGCGTCGTCAGCACTCCCATCGGGAGCGCGCGGCCGAGCGGCTTGTCGACGACGATGCGGACGGTCCCGACACCGTTTCTCAGCCGAAACGTCCGCTGCAGCGGCGCGCGAAAGACAAGCCTCGCGCGCGCTCCCCGGCTCGCCCGCGGACAGCGGATGCGCGTGCGGAACCGGGCGCGGCGCTCGTGGTCGACGTAGCTATACCGGGCGACCGAGCACCGACCGCTCGCTCGCGTCAGCGACAGCAGAATGGCCGGCGGACGCGCACCGCTCACGTGCGGGACGGTGAGGTCGACACCGGTGACCCCACGATGAAGCGCCACCGTCCGAGCTGCATCCGCTCCAGCGACCGGCGGAGCGACTGCCGCACCGGCCATCAGGGTCAATGCGGCCGCGAGGCACCAGGCCCCCCGCGCGGGCGCCGAGGTACGCCGCGCAAGGCGTGTCGCGTGGTAGGTCGAGTGTTCAGCCATTGTGATTCTTCTTTCGTCGGCTGGCGGAGGGGCGGGCGATCAGTCCCCAGCGGGGACGAAGGCCTGCGGGACGATCAGAACACCGGGCCCCACCAGCAGGGGTCGTTGCCGATCGTCCCCCGCCACCACGCGTGGTGCGGGGCCTCGCTCATGAAGTCCGTCGGATTGATCGCGAGCCCGCCCTCGTCGGCGACATTCGACTGAGCGAGCTTTCCGAACATCCTGCCCAGCAGTCCGTCGGACGGTGCCGTGGCGTACTCGCTGTGACCTGGATCTTCGGCAATCGCGAACGTGATGTAGTTGTTGTCCAGGCCGGCTGGGTCA
>CAVVSB010000008.1:0-516130 GCA_963750695.1 uncultured Solirubrobacterales bacterium | reverse complement strand
CGTCAAGTTTCGCCGTCGCGGCAGGAACCGTCGGCGCTGAGCGACGCGATCGTCCGCTGGTGGGTGCTCGACGACGACCACCGCGCCCGGCGCCGCGAGGCGCCTCTGTGGGCGTCGACCGGTCACGCCGCCGCCGTGTTCGACGGCGAGCTCTACGACGTGCTGGCGCCGACCCGCGGCGGGTATGGACGCCTACAGGACTTCGGCATCCGCTTCGGCAACGAGCGAGTGGTCCTGCACATCGAGCCCCAGGCCGAGGCCGGCCGCGTTCAGTGCAACACGGCGCGGACGACGCTGCTGCTCGACCACGAGCCATTGCCGTGGGCACGCTGGGGCGAAGAGTTCGCCGCCGCGATGCCGGCCGAGATCCTGCGGCTGCAGGAACGCGCCGCCGGCACCGACTGCGGGCCGCGCCGAGAGGCGATCCGCAGCCGCGTGGGCGCGATCCTGCCGCTGTACCGACTGAGCCGCTACCGCCCAACCAGAACGCACAACCCACGGTCCGACGAGCCGGCCACCGCCCGCCCGGCCAACGAGTCCACCGGCCCACCCTCGCCCAGGCGTCCAGCACCCAGCACCGAGCCGGCGCCGCATCCAGCATGCGCACCCGTCCAGCCGGGGTCCGACCACGGCCTCGCCGGCGGCCAGGCGCCGGCGGACGACTGCGACGACGACGGTCCCTCGAGCGCGATCGTCGATCTGCCCGACGTCGCGTGGATCTCGGCGCGAGACGCAACCCGGGCCCCGGGCGACCTCGAGGACCAGGCCGCCCGCTACCACCCCGCCCGCCACGAGCTGACGATCAACGCCGACTTCCGCGCGATCACCGACCTGCTCGCCCACTGGCGCGGACGCTACCGCGGCGTCCCCGGCGCCGATGCGATGATCGAGGCGCAGGTCCGGGAGTGGTGCGAGCAGATCCTGGTCGAGGTGGTGCTCGCCGCCCGCAACTCGCACTGGAGCGCGGAGCAGCTCGACGCGCTCCTGTCGCCGAGCTCGTTCACCGCCGCCCTGCTCCCAAGACAGCTGCTGCACGCCACGCTACAGCGACGACTCGGTCAGAGGCTCGGAGCGCCGCGGAGCGATCACGCTGAATCCACCGCTGACCCGACCGCGGCAGACCCGTCTCGCGCCAGATCACGCCGGCCAGGAAGTGCGCCGCAGCAGCAGCGCAAGTCAGGAGAGCCGGCGGCATGAGCCGGGCGATCCCAGAGCGCGCGCGGCAGCTCGCCGCCGAGCTGGAGCGGCGGTTCGCGCGCGACGCCGAGCTCGCGACACAGCTGAACGACGCGCAGCGGCGACTGCGAGACGCGAACGATCGCCTGTGGTCGGGCCTACATCCCGACGGCATCGTCGCGATCTACGGCGAGCATCCCGCCGCGATCGAGAGCGCGGCGGCGCACAACCGCTCAGAGATCCTCGATGCACGCGATCCGCTGCGAGAGGCCCAGCGCGCACACTGGACCATCCACCACGCGTTGATCGCCCACCAGGACGCCGCGGAGCGTCGGCGCCAGCTCGCAGCCGAGATCGGCGAGCTCGTCGGGGAGCTGATCGCGTCGCTCGTCGCCGCGGGATGGTCCGAGCACGACGCCAGAGAAGCGAACATCCCGAACCTAATCTGGGCCGCCGGTTGACCAGTGAGCGGCACTCGCCACAAGAGCCGCCACGAGGCGGAGCGGGCGCAGGGGAAGCGGACTGCTGACACGAGCGGCGAGGTCACGCACCTTACTCCCAAGCAGGTCGCACAGCGCCTCCAGTGGAGCTACCCGAAGGTGCTGCGTGCGATCCGCACGGGGATTCTCCCCGCGCTCGATCTGACGCTGCCAGGCTCCAGACGTGCCGAGTATCGGGTGCCGCTGACGGCCCTCGAACGGTTCGAACGCGAGCGCACGGTGGTCCCGCGGGAAGCGGGACACGGCTCGGCGCCGGACTCGATTGAGGCCCTGCGCGCGGCGCGGGCGCGCTCGAACGCCGCCTACCATGACGCCGCTTGACCACTTTCCACTCTGAGAGATAGCCTGGGCCTGTGGCCGCCATCAAGCCCAAGCGGCGCAAGGACGGCACCGAGGTGTGGGAGGTGCGCTGGTATCCGCACCCGGGCTCAAACCAGAAGTCCAAGAGCTTCTACGACTCCGACGACGCCGAGGAGTTCGTCAGGGAGCTGCGCCGGGCGCAGTCAAGGGGCGAGCCGGCGCCCGAGCCGCACCGCCGCCGGAGAGCAGTGACGCTCGGCGACTGGTACCTGGAGCACCGCGAGCGTGCCGGATGGGAGCGAAACACGCAGAAGAACTACCGCAGCGTGTTCCGCGCTCACGTCGCCGACTCCAGCTACGGGATCGCGGACGAGCCGCTGCCAACGCTCTCCGACGAGCGCGTCGCTCGATTCCGCGACGACATGGACAGCGCCGGCGTCCCTGCCAACGCGCAGTCAAAAACGCTGACCCTGGTGTCGTCGCTGCTCTCGGCGGCGGCCGAGCGCCGCTCCTATACGGGCGTGCGGCAGAACCCCATGCTTCGGGGCGGCGTGAAGAAACCGAGGGCCAAGCGGGTACGCCCGGTTCTTGTGTTCGCACCGGTCGCCTTCGAGGCGGTCCGCCTCGAACTCCTGCACGCGCCGGGCCGGAGCGAGCGAGAGCGAGCACGAGACGCGCTGTGGCAGTCATGCACGTCGCTCGCCGGCCTGCGCCCGGAGGAGGCGTGGGCGCTCCAGCCCGACTTCTTCCGGGAGCGGACGATCTCCGTCGTGCAGGCGGTCGCCCACGGCGAGGTCAAACGGACGAAGGAGGACGAATGGCATTACCCGCCGCTCCATCCGCTCCTGCGCGAGGAGCTGGACGCCTATCTGGAGCGCTGGCCGGTGGAGTTCGGGCAGCTCGTCTTCGACGACCCGGCACTGCCGGGCATGCCGATCGCTGACCACAACTGGCGCAACTGGCGCAAGCGCGTGTGGCGCGGAGCGCGCGACCGTGCGCTGGCTCACGTCCCCGCGCGCGAGCGCGCAAAGCTGCTCGCCGCGCGCCCCTACGACCTCGGGCGGCACTCCTACGCATCGCTCAGGCTGCGCGCCGGGATGTCGAACAACCTCGCCGGGCTAGTGGCCGAGCTCGGCCACACGACGATCTCGCAGCTGTCCGCGACGTACGCACACGAGATCGCCGAGTACCGGGGCACGGAGCCCGTCGACTGGGTGACCGAGGTGCGCTCGGCGCGCGCGAAACTCGCCCGCCGCACACCAGGCTCGGGCGCCTGAAGCCGCCTCTTCTTTCAGAAAGAGCGGGCTAGTCCAAGAGATAAATGAGAGATGGCCGGTTGCTGACCGGTCAGAGACCGCATCTTTTTCGCAGCAATTTCGTACAAACGCCCTTGCGCCGACGACACGGATGGTAAGGAAGGGGTCGACGGTTCGAGTCCGTCAGAGGGCTCTGCGGGATCGCCTATGATGGCGGGGGATTTGGGAGTTCGGAACGCGTTTGGCGAGTGTTGTCCGCGGGCCGGTTGGAAACCATTTGGAAACCGCGCGGTCCTCGTGGCGTGGGTCTGCTCATTGACCGCCTGGAGTATCCGGGTCCGGCGGGTTGCCGTTCCCCGGGATGTTCTTGATGTTCGTGCGACTCCTCTGAACCGGGAATGCATCCACTCACCGGCGGGAGACGGGCCCGGACGGGCCGTCTTCCGCCGGGGAGTAACCCCCCGGGAGGGGACGTTTGGATCGCTGGTGCGTCTTGCGAACCGCCGCGGCGGTCGACCTGGCAGACCGGCCGGACGAGGCCCTCGGCGCGGTTCTCGGACAGGGCCCGGCCACGATCACGATCGCCTTCAACCCGAGCGCTCGTTCCCGGTGCGCTCCAGATTGCTCAAGACTCCTTCCCGTCGAGCGGAGCGACGTCCGTTGGAGGCGACTCACCATCCGGGTGACGAGCTTCGCTGGGCGACGCGCTGGCTGCGCGACCGCGTCTCGACCGCTGTCTGAAGCCGGTTCCGGTCGCTCTCCAGCGGCGCCGCGGGGTCATGCGGGCGCGGTTGCATTTTCGACGTGCGGGTGTAGCGTTCTCCCCGGCTATTCGCGGGGGGTCGGCGCCGGATCCGATGTTGGATGCCTGAAAGGGGCTCTATATGGCTGGCGAGAACGTGATCGTCGTTTCCTTCGCCGAGGACAGGTCGGCGTATGAGGCCTTCACCAACCTCAAGGAGCTGGACGAGCAAGGCCAGGTCTCGATCAAGGGCGCCGCGGTCGTGCAGCGCGGAGAGGAGGGCCGCATCCTCACCAAGGACTCGGTTGACAGCGAGCAGTTCGCCGGGACCGCTACCGGCGGCTTGATCGGGCTCCTGATAGGCATCCTCGGTGGCCCGTTCGGAGTGCTCATCGGCGGCGCAACGGGGCTCTTGGTCGGCTCGCTGTATGACGTGGGCGATGCCGAAGAGACCGAGTCCGTGCTTGCGAAGATCTCGAGCGCCATTCGGCCAGGCCAGACCGTGGTGCTCGCCGAGGTTGCCGAGCCGAGCGACGAAGTTGTGGACCAGGCGATGGCGCGTCTGGGCGGAACCGTCCTGCGCCGTAGTGTCGACGACGTCGAAGCCGAGATCGCGGCCGCGGAGCACGCGCAGCGGGCCGCAAAGCGCGAAGCGCGCAAGCAGCTACTCGAGACGCGGCGCTCACGGGCGAAAGAGGAGATCCGACGGATCGTCGACGCACTGAAGGCGCGGGCTCACGCACTGCGAGAGAGGATCCAGGCGGTCGCACACAGACCGTAAGCGCACCGACTGAGCCGCCGCTCCGGCCAGAATAGGATCAGAGGCGACCGGTCGAGCCCGCCCGCCCGCCGTCGCGCCGGGTGATGGTCGAGCCGCGCAGCGCCCCCGGACTCGGTGCAAGGGCCGCTCGTCTCGCTCGCGGGGGTCAGTCCGGCGCCTCGTTCTGTTGGGTTCGTTCGCCACGCCAGGACGACGTTGGTTCAGCCGCTCCAGGTCGGGCAGCTCCTCGACGATCGCGGCATCCCCAGGGGGGACCAGACCCGTGCACCCCACGATCCATCAGCCGTTACGGGCGCTGCTTGACCAGGCCGGCCTCAGCCACCCATCGCCGCCAAGGAACGTCCGCATACACGATCTCCGCCACAGTTTTGCTGTGGAGACGCTGCTCGGCTGGTATCGCGACGGAGGTGATGTCGCCTCCAGGATGCCGTTTCTGTCCACCTATCTCGGGCATTATGCGGGTGATCCTGTCAAGTGACGCGAACGCCGATGTGTTCGCGACGGGTGATTTAGGCGGCGAGGCGTATGCCGCCGGGTGTTCTGAGTCGGCCGGTGTGGATGAAGGCTGCGTGGACGAGGCTGGCGTTGAGCAGGATTCGCGAGCGGCTGTCGAGGTCGATCATCGCGGCGGCGGCGAGCAGCGAGTCGACGCGCTTGGAATCGCGCAAGTTGATGATCGCGCGCGCGAGCCGGGCGCGCTCGACGGGCGTGTCGAGCTGATCGAGGATCTGGGGGATCACGTCGTCGCCGGCGTCGGGGTCGTCGGCCTTGACAGCGTCGAACAGACGTTGGAGGTCCGGTGTGAGCAGCTGCGGCAGCGTGAGTGTCAGCGCGAGATCGAGTTCTGGGAGCTCGAACAGCTCGTCGAACAGTTCGCGCAACTCGTCGTCGTCGAGGTGTCGCAGCCGGCGGGCGGCGTCACGGGATTGGTGGGCAAGGTAGGCGCGCGCGAGATCGTCCTCGCCGGGCCCGCGGTGCTCTCCGCAGCAGCGTTTGACTTTGCGGCCTGAGCCGCACGGGCAGGGATCGTTTCGTCCTGGTCCGGCCATTCGCGCCTCCTGTTGAGCGGGTGCGCGCTGAGCGTTGCAGCCGGACCGGTCAGAACGAGAGGACCTGTGGTCGTCAGGACTCCGGGATCGTCGCTTGGGTATGCGCGAGCGCGGCGCCCAGGAACCGGTAGGTCCATTCTTCGGCGAGCGGGCGGGTCTCGCAGAAGTGGATCGGCACCGTGGGGTAGCGGACGCTGAGCGCGGCCAGCATCTCGATGACGAACCCGGGCTTGGTGTGCTCGAGCTTGAACAAGTTGGAGTAGCGGTCCTCGACCACGACGGCCGCGCGTGGCAGGCTCGCCATGTCGGCGAGCGCGTAGGTGAGCTGCCCGTCGATCACGCGGCGGACGAGGTCGTCGAGACTCTTGCGTTCCACGACCGCGATGATCTGCTCGTCGTGTGCGATGCCGTAGTCGCCGGCGGGCAGGGCGCGGTGTTCGGTGCTGGCCTGTTGTTGGGTGAACTTGTAGGGATAGCGCTCGCGGGTGTCGACGAGGATCGTCAGGTGCGCGAGCTCGGCGGCGCGGCGGCGGGGAACGCGGATCCCGGGCCGGGCTTGGCGGGTCGTGCGCGCTGACTGCCAGAAGATCCCCTCGCGGCCTCCTTGGATGCGGGTGAACACCAGCTGGGAGCGGTTCTCCCTGGGGCGGTCGAGGACGAGGTCGATCGCGACGCCACGGCGTTGGCAGGAGCGGATCGGGACGCGCTCGACGATCTCGGGCTCCCGCGGCCAGTTCTCGGCGCGGTGGCAGTAGACCTTCGCGGTCCGTGGCCAGCTATCGCGGGCCTTGAGCACGAGCTCGCCGTCGGGGAGCGGTAGCCGGATCAGGAACGGCAGCGTCGAGTCGGGGTCGGGGTTCGCGGCAACCTCGAACACGGTGCGATCGGGCATCGCGGTCATGATGCCTGCTGCTCGAGTCGGGTGAGCAGCCCGTCGAAGATCTTCAGCCGCCCGACCTGGCCCTTCTCGGCGGCGTCATCGCGTTGACGTTCGAGCGTTGGCCGGAACTCGTGCGTGGTCTGAAAGTAGGTGCACGATTCGCAGATCGATTCGAAGTGGCAATCCAAGCCGATCGGGCGGGCGCAGTACCCGTTGCCGAGCATCCGCCGGTGCATCTCCGCGCGCAGCTTTCGCATCTCGGCGCCTTCCGCCTCGGCCGGGAGCTCCTTGGGGGCGTCGTAGAGCGCCTCGACCTGTGCTGAGACCTTGAAGTACTCATCGGCGACGGTGCGGTTGGAGATCTTCGCGTAGACCATCGTCATCCGCATCGACTTGTGCCCCAGCAGCGCGGCGATCGCCTCCAGCGACATGCCGCGGTTGATCGCCTGCGTCGCCAGCGTGTGACGCAGCTGATGCGGGGTCACCGGCCCGAGCCCGGCCTCCTCGGAGACCCTGAGCAGCACCCTGCGGACGCTCTCGGGGCCGAGTCGCCGGCCGTGGTCCATGAACAGCCACGGCTCCCGGAGGCTCGCCGGTCGGCGGGCGACCCACTCGTCCAGCAGCTCTTTGAGCTGCGGGTGCAAGGGGATGTAGCGGTCGGTGCGCAGCTTCCCGAGCGGCACGTGCAGCCAGTACGCAGAGCCGATCTGCACGACCGAGTCGATCTTCAGGTCCAGGAACTCGCCGCGCCGCAGTCCGGTGCGGGCGAGGAACTCGACCGCGAGACGCGCGAACGGGTCATCGGTCGCACGCGCCGCCTGGATCAGCTTCTTCGCGGCGCCGTCGTCGATGAACCTGGGCAGCGGGTCATCGAGCTTCGGCACGTCGCCCGGGAACATCAGCGTCCGCGCCGGGGCGTCCTCGCTGTCCCACTCAGCCAGCCGCTCCAGGCAGATCCGCAGCGTTGAGAGCTCGCCCGCGATCGTGCGCTTGGACAGTCGCCCTCCACGGAGGTTGGGCTTCTGCGCGATGTGGCGCTTGTAGCGCTCGATGTGGACGCGGCGGAGATCCCGGACCGCGGTGACCTCGGGCGCCTGGTCCCGGAGCCAGAGCGCGAACTCGCGCAGTGTGCGCTCGATGTGCGGCATCGAGCCCGGGCGCAGCGTGACGCTCATCTGCTCCACATAGCCCTGCAGTGTCTCCGCCAGCCTGACGGGAACGCTCGCCCACTCCTGCTGGCGCAAACTGGCCTGGTTCGGCGCACGCTTGCGCGGCGCCCCATCGATCACACCGGCGTGATAGAGCGTCGCCTCCGCACCGTAGAGCCTGGTGCTCAGACGTGATCCGCCCCGAACGCGCGCCGAATCGCTTGACCGCATCGATCAGCTCCCGGCTCGCCGCATCGAACTTGACGCGGGTGAGCTTGCCCGGCGCCACCCCCGCGACCGCGGCGACCTTCGCGACCGCCCACCACTGCAACTCCGCGACCTTCGGCGCGAACCCGACCTCGGCGGCGACCTGCATGAACCGCCGGTGAAACTCGGGGTGCACCCACGCCGCCACCTTCCCGAGCCGCTGATAGTCCCTGGCCAGGAACTCGGGTCTGGCCTGCGCGTGGCCGGCGGTGATCATCCACGTCACCAGCGCGCTCTCACGCGCCCCGAGACAGCGCACTGCTGTTCCAGCGAGAGCCGCGACCACCCCGACGGTCCGCCGATCCGCAACAAGAACGCGCGCGCTGGTGAGGTCACCTCGTTCTCTGCGAAATGGCCTGCCGCCAGCAGATCGGCGCGGTAGGCGGCGATCAGCGCCTCGACCTCCGGATCGCGCGCGAGGCGGGCCACTATGCCGCCTCCCCTTCGGTCTCGGTCGGGTCGATCTGCGCCTCGATCGCCTCCGCCGCCCGCAGGTACTCGCCCACCAGCCAGTCGTTCGCGAGATGCAGATAGATGCGGGTCGAGTCGATCGACGCGTGCCCCGCCTGCGCCTGCAACGCCTCAAGCGACATCCCCTGCTCCCGCAGCCGTGTCAAACACGTGTGCCGCAACATGTGGCACGTCAACCGCGTAACCCCTGCGCGACCCCTGGCGCCGTCGACCACCTCATCAAGGCCGGCGGCCGACAGCGGCATCCCGCGCCGTGGGCCCTTCAGCACCACGAAGCACGCATCGCTCGCCGTCTCGGCCGGACGCTCGGACTGCAGGTACGCGCCGAGCGCTTCGAAGAAGCGGCCCGAGACCGGCACGATCCGCTCGCGACCGCCCTTGCCCGAAGCGACGAACAATCGCTGCTCACCGGCATTGATATCCCGAAGTCGCAGACCGAGCACCTCGCAGCGCCGCAACCCCGCCAGCAGCATCGCCAGCACGATCGCCCGGTCTCGCTGCGTGCGCAGCGCGCCCAGCAGCGCGTCCACCTCGACCGGCGAGAGCACCCGCGGCAGCGTCCGCGGGCGCCGCACGAGCCGCACCCCACCGCGGCCGGGCTGACCCGCCCGTCGGCCAGCCAACCCGCGCGGCACCGGGTTGCGGTCCACGCCCGCATCGCCACGCACGATCAGGTACTCGAACAGCCCGGCGATGCTCGACAGCCGCCGGGCGATCGTCCTCGCCGACAGGCCTGCCTCGCCATCGTCGAGCCGCACCACGTTCTCGCGGCGCGGCGCGCGCTGCTGCGCCAGGAACGCGAACACGTCAGCCGCGGTCACCTCGTCCGGCTCCTTGCCGCTGATCGCCGTAAAGAACACCTTCAGGTCGTACGCGGTCGCCAGCCACGTGTTCACAGCGCCACGAGCGCCGACGAACTCCAGGTACGCGTCGATCAGCGGATGGCCGAGCGTGATCGCTCGGAGCTCTGACCCGTCCATCACACGCTCCATCCTGGGCACGAACGTCATCGCAAAAGCACCTCCGACAGGACGACAGGACGGAGCGGAACGATCACCCCCCTCCCGGACGGCGCGCACGCGGTAGGCGCTCCGCTCCGGCCGCCCTCCGGGCGACCTCCGCTACGCGCCCACCGCGTATCCCAAGCTCGGCGAGCTAACCCTTGCTCGACGCGATCCACAGGCTCTGAAACGGCCGCCATATCACCCGCATATCCAACACGTGGACCCGGCCAGCACATACTGGTACTTGGAGGCGGCCCCGGAGCTGCTGGAGCTCGTCAGCCGAGCGCTGGAGCAGATCGGCGGAGGCGCTCTCATGACCGCTGCTCGCGCCGGCGCTCAGGCGTTCTTCACCGACCGTCTGATCACCCAGCGCAACGCCAGCCCGCAGACGATCGCCGCCTACCGCGACACGTTCCGGCTGCTGTTGGGCTTCGCGCAAGAGAGACCGGCAAGCAGCCGTTCGCAGCTGGACATCGACGATCTCGACGCGCCGCTGATCGGCGCGTTCCTCGACCATCTCGAGCACGACCGCGGCAACAGCCCCCGGACACGCAACGCCCGCCTCGGCGCGATCCACTCCTTCTTCCGGTTTCGCCGCGCTGCGACACCCCGAGCACGCGCACGACGATCGCGCGGGTGATGGCGATCCCGCCCAAGACGCCACGAGCGCAACACCGTCAGCTACCTCGATCGACGAGATCAAAGCGCTGCTCGCCGCCCCGACCGCGGCACCTGGCTCGGCTGCCGCGACCACGCACTACTGCTCTCATGATCCAGACCGGCCTGCGGGTCTCAGAGCTCGTCGGCCTGCGATCTGCGATGTCCACCTCGGCACCGGCGCCCACATCCAGGTCATCGGGAAAGGACGCAAGAAACGCGTCACGCCGCTGACCCGGCCACCGTCAAGTCCTGCGGCCTGGCTGCGGAACGCCAAGGCAACGAGCGACGATCCGCTGTTCCCGACCCGGCAAGGCGGGCCTTTCAGCCGCGACGCGATCGGCGCTGCTCGACAAGCACACCGCGACCGCCGCGGCCCGCTGCCCGTCGCTGAAGAAGCCAAGCGTGTGACCCCGCATACGCTGCGCCACACCAACGCGATGCTCGTGTCACCAAGAACGACATCGCGACCGTCGCGCTCTCGCTCGGGCACGAAAGCACGAATCGACCGAGGTCTACCTGCACTCCAACACGAAGATCAAACAGGACGCGATCGACAAGATCGCGCCGATCGACACCCCACCCGGCCGCTACAAGCCGACGGACAAGCTGCTCGCGTTCCTCGAGAGCCTGTGAGCCGGGTCAGCCGGCACAGGGCGCCTCGAGCGCCTCTCCGTCTACGACCGGAGGATCGACATCGAGGCGAACATACAGCCGGGCGTGGCAGCGGCGGCACATCGCGATGCTCTCCTGGTCGTGCGCGACCCACCGGGGGATCTCATGCCCCAGCTGGCGGGCGCGCTCGGCGACCGGCCGGAGGATCTCGCCGCGCTGCATCGCCGCGGTCAGCTCGGCGAGCTCCTGCTCCTTCGGGATGCTGCGGTTGAGTGCGGCGATCGCGCGGTCCTCTGAACGGATCGTGATCACTTTGATCTTGTCCGCGCGTGCCTTCGCACGAATCTCGGCCCGCCACACCTCCGGGTCAACGCCTTCCGGTGAGCTGACCTCACCCCGGCGCAGCAACTCCGCATAATCGCCGCCCGGCCGATCGAGATAGTCATCCGCGATCCGACGAAACCGCGCGTCATGCTCAGGCTCACACGCCTCCCACCTGACCGCTCTCCACCACCGCAGCCTACCCCCGTGCCGCCTGGGCGGCGCGTCCGCGGCCGTCTCTACGCTGCGCAGGCCATGACACGAGCGGAGTTGGACGCGCTGATCGAGGAAGCCACGGTCGACTGCTACAACGACGAGGAGCAGATCACCGGACTGTTCACGATGCTCGACGAGCACCTCGCCCTCCGTTTGACACCGAGCTGCTCGGCACCACCGTCAAGGTGACGAAGGTCGACCTGACCACCGCTCACGAGATCGTCGCAATCTGCCGACGCGACCACCACAAGCAGGCAATCCCGATCCTCGACCTGCCACTCCCGGACCCGGCACCCGACGGCGCAGAATGGATCAACGCCTACCGCCGCTGGCGCCGCTGAGCTGAATCCACCAGACCCGGCAGTCCCCGACGGGCGCGATTATCAGAAGTCGCCGGACCGAACAGCCAGCATCAGAGCGGGAACCGCCGCCGACTTCAGATAACGCCGGACTGGAGATAAATCCGGTAGCGCTCGCCAACGATTCCAAGGACCGTGCGGTTGTCCTGGCGCACGGTCGCGTGGTAGCCGGGATTTCCTCGCAGCGCGGCTCCCACAGATCGTTGACGGTAGCCACGTCTCCGCGATCAACGGCGATCGGCTCACGCTCGACACGCCAGCCCAAGCCTGAGGCTGCGACCGCCTCCGCGATCGTGGCCGGCGGCTGGTCAAGGACGGCGCCGAGGCCGTGCCACGGTGACTTGCGCACGGAGAACATCGAGTCGTCTTGGGTGATTCCTGCGGGCATGAGGACCATCCTCTGTTCGTGGCCGCGCTCGGTGCGGGGCCGGTCGAGGCGGTCGCCGCGCGCCCGACGGGCGTGCCAAAATGGCCGCCGCCCGCCAGCTCCCGCACCGGCCGCATACCGCGTTCAGGCGTCCGTGCTCGCGCTGGCCACCACACTTGCGCAAAGCGTGACCACGATCTGTCGCAGAGGGTCGTTCCGCGGGCGGGCGGCGAGCCACGGCACAAGGTGCAACCGAGTTGCTCCAACCGTGGCGAGCACCTCGCCGCGTTGCTTCACAAGCATCATGTCTCTATGAGCTTCGCGTCCGACGTTTTCGCCCCCCTTGGATCCTCAAAGGCGCGCTTCTCGCAGTTTGCGGCGCGCTCGCAGGAGCTGACGCTCGACGGTCCGGAGGCTGTCGGTGGTAACCGCCGAGATTTCGTCGTAGCGGTAGCCCGCCACGTGCAAGGAGAGGATCCGCAATTCGCGAGCGGTCAGGTGCGCGCGCTGGATCGTGGCGGCGGCGTCCAGCGTCTGTTCGTGCTGCAGTACTGCATCGCGCAGGTCGACCGGCTCGGTCTCGGCAGCCTCGGCTGGCTCGGTGCCAGCTCGCGGCGTCCTTCGCGATCGAGCTTGATCGCGTGCCGCACGGCTACGGTGCACAGCCACGAGTACGTGCTGTCACGTTCAGGCGCGCAACGCAGAAGCTGCATCCATGCGTATGCGCAGGCATCGTCGATGTTGGCGGCCGACGTCCGCACGATGCTCGACAGCTGTCGGTTGAGCCGTGGCTGGTACTCCTGGAAAAGCGCCGAGACGGTCGCGGTGTGCTGGGGCAGGCGGTTCATGCGCGCCACCGGCACCCGTCAGGGTGCGAGAATGCCCGCGCGGAACCGCCTGCACCACCCGCGGGACTGAGCGACCGCAGCGGAGATGTCGTCCCCGCGCAAAACGGCGCCCACCCTCCCGCTGTCGTGGCGGCCGACTACGCCGCGTTCATTAGCTGCGGCCGGAGACGCCGCGCTCGAGCTCGTCGAACGTCCGCTCTCCCGGGGCGTCGATCGTGATGTCGTATCCGTGCCGGCTGAGAATCTCGATCAGACGCTGCGCATGCTCGTACACGCACGCGCGTGGCGCGAGCGTCGGGTCTAACTCGCCCGAGTTGTGCTGGTGTTTTTCGATGGACGGCGACACTCCGCTCGGCCCGAGAATGAGATGAACGCTGTGCGCCGCCACCGCCGGATGCCCAACGAAGGTCGAATGGAGCTCGAACGCGAGGTCCGCCTGGGGAACCGCCGTGTGGATTGTGAGGACGTGGGCACCGGCCCACGTGTACGTCGTCTCGCTCTCCAACGGCTGATCGCCGAGCTTGAGACGTAGCGGAATGGTTGGACGCGCGGCCACCTGCCGCAAGCTAGCGGCCGCCCTGGTCGTCGCCTCACGTTCGCGCCTCGTTCCCGTCCGCGCGTCCGGCGGCCTCGTCCCGCCGCACCGCGAGTCTCAACTGTCATCTCGCCGAGAGAGAACGACGAGGAGCGCCGCGAGACGGTCGACGGCCGATTGATCCAGGATGAGCTGATAGCCACGCCGATGGGGTCGTGCGTCGACCTCACATCCCGTGGCGTCGACGAGCAGGTCGTGGAGGTTCGCCGCGGCGGCCACCTGGTCGGGGTGAGGCTCAGCGCGCCGCGGGCGCCGCGCCACGCCCTTCGCGATCTCGGCTTCAAGAGCCCGAACTGACCAGCCACCGTCCACGGCCCGCCTGGCGAGCACGCGTCGACGGGCGTGGTCGGGCTCGGTCAGGAGGACCTTTCCATGGCCCTTGGAAAGCTGGCCGGTGTCGACGAGGTCGATCGCCGCATCGGGCAGCTCAAGCAGCCGGACCGTGTGGACGAGATCGCTGCGGCTACGCCCAAGCCGGCGGGCCAGCGTTCCAGGCGTGATCTGCAGATCGTCGAGCAGCGAAGCGATCGTCCGCGCCTCCTCAATCACGCCCAAATCATCGCGAGCGATGTTCTCGATGAGTGCCATCTCGATGGAGAGCACATCGTCGGCTGGATCCGCGACGAGGGCCATGATCGTCTCCAGCCCCGCGATCCGCGCGGCTCGCCAGCGTCGCTCCCCTGCGATGAGCTCGTACTCGCCATGGCCTCGACGCTGCACGATGATCGGCTGGAGCACCCCGCGCTCCTGAATCGAGTCGGCAAGTGCCGCGAGCGAGTCTTCGTTGAAATGCTTGCGCGGCTGCACCGGGTTGGCTGGATCTCATCGATCGCTATCTCTCGCAGCCGCCCCATCCAGCGATTCGCCGCGGTCATGTGTGCCACGTGGCACGCCTCGCCACCGACCGGGTCGTCGATTCGCAGCGATCGTCTGACTCGCCGGCTCATCGTGCTATCGCCGCCGTGAGTTGCGTGGCCAGACGGTCGTAGGCCATCGCCGGCGCGCTATCAGGCTGAGGACCGCGAGCGGTACCGCTTCGCCGCCGCCGCGGCGAACGTGCCGACCGCGCGGGATCCGTGCCGCGATCGGCAACTCGTGCTCGCCAGAGCGCCTGCTCGACAGCCGGCTGCTGATGCGACACGGCTGCCAGCGTGTCAGGACCGGACATCAGGGCGGCGATGGCGCGCCGAGCCGATCGGTGAGCTTGTGCAGCGTCCGCCGCAGCTCGAGGATCCCGTGGAGCGACGCGTCGTCCTCGGCGCTGACCGGCGCGATCACGCAGCTCGGCGAAGACGAGCGCGTTGACCGTGAGCAGCCCGAGGTTCGGCGGCGTGTCGATCACGACGTCGTCGTACTCGCCGATCACGCGGCTCGAGCGCGTCGGGCAGGAATCGCTCGCGGCCGAGCTCGCCGACCAGGCTCATCTCGACGCCGGCGAGCGCCGCGCGCGGCGGCGATCAAGTCGACGCCGTGTACGCCTGGGACGATCGCGTCGGCGGCGGCGGCTCGGCCGGCGAGGACGTCGACGAGGTTGACGCCGAGGGATCGCTCCTCGAGGCCGAGCTGGCGGGTGAGCGCGAACTGCGGATCGCTGTCGACGACGAGCACCCGCCGGTCGCTGGCGGCGAGCAGTACGCCGATGTTGGCGGCGGTGGTGGTCTTGCCGACGCCGCCCTTCTGGTTTTGTGCCGAGTCGCTGGTTATGCCGGGCTGCCGGGATCGACGCCGTCGTTTGTCCTGCTGTGACGCGGTTTCGGGTGGTGAGCAGCTCGGCATAACTTGGATTGCTGGATCAGAGGTCCTGGAGGAACTTCAGGAGCTGGTCGGTCGCCCGGTAGCGGCCGGGACGGGTCCCGGGCGGCGCGGTGCGATCGAGCGCTCGCTGTTTGAGGCGCAGGTCGCCGTGGAGGTAGCCGCGGGTCGTGTCTTCCTGTTCGTGCCCGAGCCACAGCGCGATGACGCTGGTGCTGATGTCGGATTGCAGGAGCGTCATCGCGTTGGTGTGACGCAGGACGTGGGCGGTGACCCGCTTGGTCCTCAGCGACGGGCAGCCGGTGGCGGCGGTCGTCGTGTGCTTGTTGATCAGCCACTCGACGGCGTCGCGGC
The DNA here is from genome assembly GCA_963750695.1 of uncultured Solirubrobacterales bacterium. GTDB lineage: Bacteria > Actinomycetota > Thermoleophilia > Solirubrobacterales > Solirubrobacteraceae > Palsa-465. The sequence continues at coordinate 500,472 of CAVVSB010000008.1, read as the reverse complement.
TGAGGGGCCCGCTGCGGTTGGACGGGAACAGCGGATCGTCGGGCCCGCCGTCGTGTTCTTTGAGCCAGCGCTTGAGCGCTTTGACGGTCTGGGTGGTGAGCGGCACGACCCGCTGCTTGCGCCGCTTGCCCTGGCAGTAGAGGTGCGCGCCGGCCCCGAGTCGCACGTCCTTGCACCTCAGGCCGGTGAGCTCGGAGACGCGCAGTCCGGTCTGGATCGCGGTCAGCAGCAGTGCGTGGTCTCGCCGGCCGGTCCACGTGTGCGGGTCCGGTGCGGCGATCAGCGCGCGGGCTTCGTCTTTGGTGAGGTAGTTGACCAGCGCGCGGTCGAACCGTTTGGTCGGGATCGCGAGGACCCGTTCGATCGTGGCGGCGTGTTCGGGGTGGCGGAACGCGGCGTATCGGTAGAGCGAGTGGATCGCCGCCAGTCGCGCGTTCCGGGTCCGGGCGCTGTTCCCGCGCTCGGTCTCGAGATGCGTCAGGAAGCGGCTGATCAGCTCGGCGTCGAGGTCGTCGATCTCGAGCTTCGACGGCGGCTTGCCGAGCGTCGTGCTGGCGAAGCCGAGCAGCAGTCGCATCGTGTCGCGGTAGCCGGCGATCGTGTGCGGGCTGGCTTGCCGCTGGGTCATCAGCCGCTCGGTGAACCACGCCTGGAGGGTCGGGGCCAAGCAGCGTCATGTGAGGTTCTCCATTGATCGTCTCCAGGCGGGCGGCGGCCATCGCGAGCAGCTCGGGCGCGCCGGTCAGATACCAGAAGCTCGAGGACGGTTTGGCATGCCCGAGGTAGGTCGCCAGCCACAGCATCCGGGCCTGCACATCGCTTCCGTCGCGATGCCAGTCCAAGCAGCGTGCGGACCGCGAACGTGTGGCGGAAGTCATGCAAGGTCGCGGCGCCGACGCCAGGTGCTGTGCTGATCTGCGCCGCCTGTGCGGAGCACCCGGAACCCTTCCTGGATGGTGCTCTTGTCCGGCCGCGACCGGCGGCCGGAGAGGAAGAAGCTCTCACCGGTCGCGGTCGGGCACAGCGCGTCGCGGACGCGGGCGTAGTTCGCCAACGCCTGCGGTGCTGGTCGGGTGCAACGGCAGCTGCCGCGATTTCCCGAACTTCGTCTTGCGGACGGTCACGACGCCGGCGTCGAGGTCGACGTCGTCGCGGTCCAGCGCGACCGCTTCCCCGATCCGCATGCCGGTCACGGCCAGCAGCCCGAGGATCGTGGTGAACGTCGCGGCGCGCAGCGGCGGGCTCATCGTGCCCGCTGCGGCGAGCAGCCGGGTGATCTCGTGATCGGAGAACAGGTACGGGATCGAGCGCTGCGGATGCCCGCACAAGATGCCCTCGGGCGGGATCTCCGTCTCCGGGTTGATCGTCCGCATGTACTTCGCGAACCCGCGCGCGATCGAGAGCCGTTGCGCTTTCCAGCTCTCCGCCCCGCGGGTGCGGCTCGCCCACTCGACCGCGAGCTCGGTCGTGATCGTGTCCGCGCCCGCCGCCTCCAAGAACGACGCGAACTGCGGCAGCAGCCGCTGATGCTCGACGAGTTTGAACCCGAGCGCCCGGCGGATCGTCAGGTAGTCGCGGACCGCGTCATCGAGCCGGGTCATGCCAGCACCCCCGGCCACGGGCGGGCGAGCTCTCTGAGCCGGACCCAGTCGACCTTCGCGTATCCCATCGTCGTCACCCAATCGCGATGACGCAAGCAGCGACGCGATCTCCTCCAACGGCGCGCCGGCTCGCAGCGCCTCGGTCGCGACCGTGTGCCGCAAACGGTGCACACCGACGTGGCCGAGCCCCGCCCGCTCGCTCGCGCGAGCCACGATCCGGCCGACGATCCCGTACTCCTCCTGGCGCAGCGCCCTGAACGGCCGGATCGCGGTCAGGAACACGTGCCGGTCAGCGGACGCGGGACGGCCGTGGCGCAGGTAGTCGACCAGCGCCTCGCCGACGTCGACCGGGAGCGGGAGCCGTTCGTAGTACTGGCGCTTGCCGCGCACGATCACCTCCCCGGCCCGCCAGTCGAGATCCTCGAGCAACAGCCGCGAGACCTCGCAGCCGCGCAGGCCCATCCTGGACAGCATCATCAGGATCGCGTAGTCACGGCACCCCACCGGCGTGGACCGGTCGCAGCTCGCGACGATCCGCGCGGCGTCCTCGGCCGCCAGCGCCTTGTGCAGACGCACCAAGCTCCACGCCGGCAGGCGCGGGACCGCGGCGCTCAGATCCTCGTCGATGAGACCGTCGACCAGCAGGAACCGCAACAGGCCACGCACGCAGGTCACCAGCTCGCATCCCGACCCACCGGCTGCACGTCACGACACTCCCTCGAGCAGGAACCCGGAGACCTCGCCCGCCGTCAGCGACGCCAGCGCGCCGGTGTCGGGATCGACCCGGCCGGTCAAGAACGAGCGGGCGATCCGCTCATACCAATAGACCGAGGTGCGGTTCGTGACCCCACGCTCGCGCGCGAGATACTCAAGAAACCGGGCGACGATCAGATCGACCTGCGTCGGGACAGGCACGACCGCCGGCTCGACGATCCCGAGCTTGCGCAGATACGCCAGCACGTCCCGCTCCGAGAACGGCGAGAACCACCTGCATCCCGGACCGTGCGGGTCAGCCCGCGCCTCGACGAGCAGCTTCTCGAGCACGCTCGGCGTTCAGCTCCGCGAGACCGATCTCACGCTGGGCCATCCACCAGCTCAACTCCAAGATCAGCCGCAACCGCGCGCGAACGCGGCTCGGGCTATAGCCGCGCTCAAGCAGCTCGACCGACAACCCCGCAGCGACCGGGGCCAACGGCCCGCGGACACGATCAGCCAGATACGGACACATGACCACCCTCCTTCGCCGAACAACAGAACGGCTGAAGGAAAGCCTGCCCAGACGCGTCGCGTTATGCCGCGTCATGCGGCCGAACAAAGCACCACTCAGCAGGCCGAACCTGACCCGCGATCCCAGCGACTCGGCATAACCAGCGACTCGGCACAAAACCAGAAGGGCGGGGTGGGGAAGACGACCACTGCCGCGAATGTTGGCGTGCTGCTGGGCAGACACGGGAGACGAGTGCTTCTTGTCGACGCGGATCCGCAGTTCGCGCTGACGCGCCAACTCGGCCTCGAGGACCGCTCTCTCGGTGTCAACCTCGTCGATGTCCTCGCCGGGCGAGTCGCCGCCTCCGAGGCCCTCGTCGGAGGCGTACATGGGGTTGACGTGATAGCGAGCGGGCGGGACCTTGCCGGTATCGAACTGAGCCTCGTCTCGGAGTTCGGCCGCGAGCACTTTCTACGTGAGGCGCTCGATACGGCGATCGGCGATTACGACGACGTCGTCATCGATACACCACCGAACCTGGGGCTGCTCACGATCAATACGCTCGTGCTCGCCGACCTGGTGCTTGCGCCGGTCAGTGCCGAGGACGAGGAATCGCTGCACGGGATCCTCGAACTGAGGCGGACGATTCGCCGGCTCGCCGAGCGTCTCGACCGGCCGCCGCTCCCAATCACCGCGATTCTGACGCGCTGGGCGCCGTATCGGATCAGCAGTCGTTCAGCCGAGCGGGCGCTTTGCGAGCACGACTTCGTGATCGCGGAACGCATCCCGTCTCGGTCGGCACTCTTCGCCGGGGCGGCGGCGAAGCGTGTCCCGCTGACGGTCCTCAGCCCTGATAGCTCGCCGGCGATCGCCTACGACCGGACGGCCACGCAACTGATCGCGGTACGCGCGCGATGAGCCCACGAGTCAGACGATCTCTGCGAATTGACGACCCGGTCGGCGGCGAGGTGTGCCACGTGGCACACGAGACCTCGGCGGACCGCTGGATGGGGCGGCTAAGAGAAGTGCCGCTTGATCACATCCGCCCCAACCCGGCGCAGCCGCGTAAACGTTTCGATGAAGACTCGCTCGCGGCACTCGCCGAGTCGATTCAGGAGCGCGGGGTCCTCCAGCCGATCATCGTGCAGCGCCGAGGCGATGGCGAGTTTGAGCTCATCGCAGGGGAACGACGCTGGCGCGCCGCGCGGATCGCGGGGCTGGAGACGATCGCGGCTCTCATCGCGGATCCAGTCGACGCTGTGCTCTCGATTGAGATGGCACTCATCGAGAACATCGCTCGCGACGACTTGGGCGTGATTGAGGAAGCGCGGACTATCGCTGCACTGCTCGACGATCTGCAGATCACACCTGGAACACTGGCCCGCCGGCTCGGGCGCAGCCGTAGCGATCTCGTCCACACGGTCCGACTGCTTGAGCTGCCCGATGCGGTGATCGACTTGGTCGACTCCGGCCAGCTTTCTAAAGGCCACGGGAAGGTCCTCCTGACCGAGCCCGACCACGCCCGTCGACGCGCGCTCGCTAGGCGGGCCGTGGATGGTGGCTGGTCAGTTCGGGCTCTTGAAGCTGAGATCGCGAAGGGCGCGACGCGGCGGCCGCGCCGCGCTGAGCCTCATCCCGACCAGGTGGCAGCGGCGGCGAACCTCCAGGACCTACTCGTCGGCGCTACAGGCTGTGAGGTCGACGCACGACCCCATCGGCGTGGCTATCAGCTCATCCTGGATCAATCGGCTGTGGACCGTCTCGCGGCTGTCCTCGTCGCCCTCTCTCGTCGAGATGACGGGTGAGACTCGCGGCGTGGCCGGACGAGCACGCCGGACGCACGGGCGGGAACGAGGCGGGAACGTGAGGCGACGACCACGGCGGCCGCTAGCGTGCGGCAGGTGGCCGCGCGTTCAACCATTCCGCTGCGCCTCAAGCTCGGCGGTCAGCCCTTGGAGAGCGAGACGACGTACACGTGGGCCGGAGCTCACGTCCTCACAATCCACACCGCGGTTCCCCGAGCGGACCTCGCGCTCGAGCTGCATTCGACCTTCGTTGGGCATCCGGCGGTGGCGGCGCACAGCGTCCATCTCATTCTCGGGCCGCGCGGTGTGACGCCGGCTATCGAGGAACGTCAGCACGACTCGGTCGAGTTAGATCCGACGCTCGCGCCACGCGCGTGCGTGTATGAACATGCTCAGCGTTTGATCGAGATTCTCGGCCGGCACGGTTACGACATCGCGATCGACGCACCGGGAGAGCGGACGTTCGACGAACTCGAGCGCGGAGTCCACGGCCGCAGCCATTGAACGCGGTGTAGTCGGCGAAGACGACGACGGGAGGGCGAGCGCCGTTTGGCGCCCGAGTGACACCCACTGGGGGCACTCGATCCCGCGGGCGGTGCAGGTGGTTCAGCACGCACATTTTCGCACCCTGGCGGGTGCCAGTGGCGCGCATGAACCGCCTGCCCCAGCACACAGCGACCGTCTCGGCGCTTTTCCAGGAGCACCAGCCACGGCTCAAACGACAGCTCTCCAACATCGTGCGGACCTCGGCCGCCAACATCGACGACGCCTGCGCATACGCATGGATGCAGCTTCTGCGTCATCCGCCTCAAAGTGACAGCACGTACTCGTGGCTGCTCACCGTCGCCGTGCGGTACGCGATCAAGCTCGATCGCGAAGGACGCCGCGAGCTGGGTCCCGAGCCAGCCGAGGCTGCCGACACCGATCCGGTCGACCTGCACGATGCAGTGCTGCAGCACGAACAGACGCTGGACGCCGCCGCCACGATCCAGCGAGCGCACCTCACCGCTCGCGAATTGCGGATCCTCTCCTTGCACGTGGCGGGCTACAGCTACGACGAAATCTCGGCGGTTACCACCGACAGCCTCCGGACCGTCGAGCGTCAGCTCCTGCGTGCACGCCGCAAACTGCGAGCGGCCTGCCCCTGAACATCTGGGGGGCGAAAACGTCGGGCGCAACGCTCATGGAGACATGATGCTTGTGAAGCTGCGCGGCGAGGTTCTCGCCACGATTGGAGCCACCCGGTTGCACCTCGCACCGTGTCTCGCCGGCCGCCCGCCGAGTGACCCGCTGCGACAGATCGTGATCACGCTGTGCGCAAGTGTGGTGGCCACCGCAAGCACGGACACCTGACGCGGTATGTGTCCAATGCGGGAGCCGGCGGACGGCGCCATTTTTGCACGCCCTTCGGGCGCGCGGCGACCGCCTCGACCGGCCCCGCACCGAGCGCGGCCACAAACAGAGGATGGTCCTCATGCCCGCAGGAATCACACAAGACGACTCAATGTTCTCCGTGCGCAGGGCACCGTGGCACGGCCTCGGCGCAGTCCTCGACCGACCGCCGGCCACGATCGCAGAAGCGGTCGCAGCCTCAGGATTGGGCTGGCGTGTCGAGCGTGAGCCGATCGCCGTTGATCGCGGCGACGTGGCCACCGTCAATGATCTGTGGGAGCCGCGATGCGAGGAAATCCCCGGCTACTACGCGACGGTCCGCCAGGACACGCGTGCGGTGCTCGGGATCGTCGGCGAGCGCTACCGGATCGTGCAGAACCACGAGGCGTTCCAGTTCGTCGACCAGCTGCTCGGCTCAAGCATGCACTTCGAGACCGCGGGCAGCTTGCACGGCGGTCGCCGCGTTTGGGTTCTGGCGACCCTGCCGGACCACATCGAGGTTGGCGGCGACCCGGTCCGCCCCTACGTGTTGCTGATGAATAGCCACGACGGGTCGACGGCCGTGATCGCGGCCACGACCCCGGTGCGCGTCGTCTGCCAGAACACGCTGAACTGGGGACTCGACCGCGCCCGGCAGCGATTCTCGATCCGCCACACAGAGCAGATCAGCCGGCGCGTCCACGAGGCACGTCGCGTGCTCGAACTCTCGATCGACTACTACAAGCAGTTCCGAGAGACCGGCAACCGACTCGCATCCGAGCGGTGCACCGAGCGCCAGCTCTCATGCGTCCTTGACGAGCTCTACCCGTCGGGCACCGACGATCGGATGACCGACCGGACACGCAGCTCACGCGAGCGAACGAAGCGACAGATCATGGAGCTGTTCCTCCATGGCAACACCCAGGGCAACGCTCCGGGGAGCAAGTGGGCAGCAGTCAACGCGATCGTCGAATACGGCGATTGGCATCGCGCCATGCGCGCTGACAGCGAGCGGTTCGCGCGGGTCATCGACAGCGGATCGGACAAGACACGCGCTCTCGACCTGATCGCCGCTTCGTAGTGAACGGGGTGTTATGGCTGGCGGGGCCTCCCGCCAGCCGTCGCTCCTGGGTCGAGTCTGCGAGAGGCGCTCGGCTCGGCTCGGCCGGGCCGGAGCGGAAGGTCTTTGCATAGGATCGGACAAATGAAAACGACCAACGAGATCCTGAAATCGATCGACAACCGCCTCCGCGATCTGCGCGGCGAAATCGAAACACTGAGCGCGGCGCGTGCCGCGCTGCATCCTGGCCGCACACGACCCGCGGCGCAGCGACGTACACAGGTCGTTGCGCGGACTCAAGGCCGACAAGCCATCGGTCCAGCCACCGCCGATACGGCAGATGAGCCGGTCGAGGTGGTGGCTCGCAAGACCGCAGCGGCCACCGCAAAGCGTGGCGCGCGAGCAACCGATCGCGCTGCACGCCGGAATGGGCGCGCGAAGCCCCCACGATCGGCGAAAGTCGTGACCGCCGAAAGTCTCGACTTGCTCCTGGTCGGCACGGGAGGGTTGGCCACATCCGAGATCGCCAAGCGCGCGAACGGCGGTCACGATCAAGTGCTCCGACTGCTGCGCGAGCTTGAGGCCAGTGGCCGCGTTCGGAGAACCGGCAATCGCCGGGGCACCCGGTGGTACGTGATCACAGACGAGGACCGAATCGAGCAACGCGCCGCCGAACTTGCCGCGCGGAGCAAGCGCGGCGCCTGACACGGGGCGGGAGCCTGCCGTCGCCGCGTGCCAGGTGAGCGGTTTCCTGGTGCTACTGGTCCGTCGCCATTCCGATCGTGCGGTCGCCCCAACCCCAGGCGTAGAAGCGACCGTCCGACGGCAGGGGCGCCGTCAGTGCTTAGCGGTCGCTCACAGTCGCCGACGAGACGAGAATTCAGGACTGCAGCACGACCATCGCACTGCCCGTGGTCACGTCGGCTCCTCTCCAGCTGCGGACTCAGCCGCTCCCATGCTCGACTACCGCTCTACGCGCTCGGGCGCCCAGACGAATGACCGCTCGCCCGTTGGCACCAACACTTCGTCCACTCGCTACCACTCGTCCGCTCAATGTGGGCGTGCCTGGGGGCAGCTGGCAGCGTCCGACGGTGGTTGCACGCCTCGCCTACAACGAGCTACGCGCCGGTGGCTTGCATCGCCAAGGAGATAGATGGGGGCCTCTCTCGCGTATGTGCTACGCCTCCTTGAGGACGGCGGCCACTCCGGTGCTTCCAAGTAGGTGCGTGAGTCCGTGTTCGAACTCACGGCTGACATCGGGGGCGCCGGTGAGTGCGTGCCCGATCTCGTGTAGCAACGTTCCAAGGAACGCCCGTGGGCTGCTCAACTGGTCCCGTTTGATGACGATGAGTTGCTCTGCGTCATGCCAGACGCCCACCGCCTCGGCGTTCTCGTAGGAGTCGATGCGCATCGTCCGGGAGATGCGTATGTCCTTCACGCGATTCGTCTCGCTCCGAAGCAGCCGCATGATCGGCTCGGTGAGGGCGAAGACTGCCTGTTCCGGAGCCGAGAGGTCGCTGGTCGAGACGAAGTCGTAGACGAAACTCTCGTTCCATTCGCGGCGGTACTCGACGAGGTCGCGGATCGCATTGCCGTCGAGATCCGTCAGTTGGTGCAGCTTCAGCGCGACGTTCTCAGGGACGACGACGAGCCGATATCCATCGCGCTCCGCGTTGGAGAGGAGCCCAGCGCTGAGGTGCACCTGGTCAGCGGTAGCGAACACCACGCGCTCGTGAGAATTGAGGATCCGGCAAGCGTGGAGGGCGACATCGATCCACCCCGTCTCATCGTGCGCGGTTCCCGCAGCAAAGGCCGCCAGGTCTTCCGCGAGCGGGCCGGCGACGTCTGACGATTCGCAAGCCAAAAGGATCGCCTTCACGCGATCGGAGTACGCCTGGCGTCCGACGTTGCTGCGCTCCCTATTCAACGCGGCGCGCAACGCCTTCGTGAGAGACGTGATGTTGTAGCTGAAGAGAAAGTCGGGCTCCGTGGCCACGCGCAGTCCGTTGACGTAGATTCGGGCCTCTCCTACCGTGTTGCCCAGGACTGCGCCGTACCGCGTGGATTCCAACACCGTCTCATCGGAGTAGCGCAGGAAGAACTCCTTTGCTCGGTCAACGTCGTCGCGGCTCAGCCCTGAGAGGATGAACTCCGTGCCGGGCATCGTCGGGTCTGGCGCCTCGCTTACGACGGCGTGGAGGGTGCGCACGTCGTCAAAGCCATGTTTTGAGACACTCTCGATCGTGATTTCGGCATGGGCGCTGCGGATCAGAACGCCGACATCGTGGCGATCGAAGGTCGCGAGGGCGTCCTTCAGCCCAACACCGAACTTCCCAATGACCAGGCTCGGCTGAGCGAGCTTCTCCGGGTTTTCGTTTTGGGTGAAGTGCTCATACCGCAGGCCGCGCCCGAAATCCCGGACGTGCCACACAGCTTTCGCCGACTCGGTGATCTCGACGTCCGCTGTACGCGTAAGGGCCTGCTCATCGAGGGCGTTCGCGATTACCTCCCGCAGCGCTTCGCTAACGCTCCAGTGCTCGAGGACACGCTGGATGTTGAGATCGAAATACCGGCTCGTCATGTGGCATCTCGCTCCGCGGTTGCATTGCGTGGCAGCGAACGCAGCCCCGGCATCAGCTCGCCTTAGCGATGACGCTTCGGTTGCCGTCCTTTTGCACCTGCAGTCCGGCGCGGATCCTTTCAGCCAGCGCCGGCACGTGGCTGATAACACCGATGAGGAGGTCGTCCTCGCGAAGGCGCTCGAGCGCATCGATCACTTCCTCCAGGGTCTCGGGATCGAGCGACCCGAAGCCTTCGTCGATGAAGACAGCTTCGAGGCGAGCGCCCAGACCTTCGCCGGCGAGATCAGAGACGTGCTTGGACAGTGCGAGGGCCAGACTGAGGGAGGCCATGAAGGTCTCGCCCCCAGAGAGGGTCTTGACGGATCGCTTCTCGTCGGCGTTGATGTGATCGACCACGCTGAACTCGCCTTGGTCTGACACCAGGCTGTAGCGATCGTCGGAGATACGGAGCAGCTCTTCTGAAGCATGCACAGCGAGTACGTCGAGAGTCTCCTGAATCACAAAGTCAATGAAGTGATCGGCGCGCAGCTCGATTCCGAGCACGTCAAGCACCGAGATCCGTTCGGCATCGTCCGAGATGGTGGACTCAAGCTCGGTGCGCTGTGTGACGCGCTCACCAAGGCGCCTGAGGCTTTCCTCGGCACGTGCTCGCGCCTCGATAGCGTCTTTTTCGGCATTCTCGAGGCTGGCCAGCGCCGATACGGCGTCCCCTGCTTCGAGCGCGCGCGCCGCGGCGAGTTGCACCAGCTCCTGCGCGGCGACCGTAGCGGTCTTATCGCGTTCCCTTGCCGCCTCGTCGAGCGCGGCATGCGCTGTCGAGCACCAAGTTGCGAGGTGCTGCGCGCGCTCATCTGGCTCATCGCTAGGCTCCGGCAAGTCCTCCAATTCGCAACCGAGCGACATCGCAGCGAGATCGCCGTAGGCGGCCTCGGCCCGAGTACGAAGCTGACCGAGTCGTAAGTCCACGGTGGTCAGCGCAGCAAGCGCCAGCCGCTGGACCTCATCGGCAGCTGCAACCGCCTCGTGCGCCGCGGCTTCCGCGCGGGCCGCGGCGCTGGCATGTTCGTCGGCTTCCCGAAGCTCTGCACGTGCGCTGGCAACCCGGTCCGCGGCGTCCTCCGGAACGGCACTGCGGAAGTATTCGTGCAGCACGAGAAGGGCAGCGTCGCGGTCAGCGATCGCGTGTTCGCGGCCTTCCGCTCGCAACGACTGCTCGCGAGCTGCAGCTTCCAGCTCGGCCTGAGCCGTGGCGGCAGCGAGGGCGGCTGCGTGCTTGCGCTCCTGGGCTGCGGTCAGCTCCGACTTCGCAGCGGCATGCGCCGCCTCAGCACCAGCCGCCTCGCTGCGCGCCAACGTCGCTGCCTTGTCCAAGACAGAGATGTCTGCCAATCCGTTTAGCGTTGCTGCGAGCCGACGTGCGGCATCGTCGATGCGCGTCTTCGTGTTGGTGAGGCTCGCTGCCGCATCTGCGGCCTTGAGCTGAGCAGCGTCCACTGCCTCCGCAGCGGAGTCGACTGCTCGCTTCGCCTCAGCCAGCCGCCGCTCGACGTCGGCGTCGGTTGCAGGATGCTCGGCGAGCGGTCGTCGGCAGACGGGGCAGGGATCCCCAGCGTCGAGTCCGGCGACGAGCGCCACGACCAGATGGTCACGCCGCAACTCTTCGAAGGCGGCTGCCGCATTGGCGTGCTTCGCGCGTGCGGTCGCGACGTCAGCCGTTGCGCGAGCAGCCAGCTTGTCAAGCTCGGTGAGGGCTGCAGTTTGGGTGTCGTGCTCGCCTGCGGCGGTCCGTGCGTCCTCGACACGCCGCTGGAGAAGATCGCGGTCGCCGCAGAGCCGTTGCGCCTCGGTCAGCTTCGTGGTCTCGACAGCCGCGGCGTCTGCGGCCGCGGTCTTCGCTTGAAGATCGGCGGCGACGCTCGCCTCGTGTTCGGCGCGGCGCGTCTCAAGCGTCTGCGCCGCCTGTTCGAGCTGGTGATTGGCGTCGGTGACGCGCTGGTCGAGAGTGCTCCGGCGCTCAAGGGCGTCCATCACACGTGCCACTTCCTCTGGAGTGCCGTGCCGGCCGAGCACCTCAGCGCGACGCGCCGCAGTAGCGGCACCGTCGTTCTTAGCGGCCTCTAGCAGCCCACGCGCCACCTCACAGCGGTCGCTGGCGTCGCGGTGAGCGAGCCGCGTCGCCTGGCAGGCCTCCACTTCGTCGAGGAGTTCGCGCGAGAGCACGTCGAATCGCTGTGCGAGACCGGCCGCCGCCGCGCGGTGGGCAACGGCGTTTGCGCGGCGCCGATCGATGTCCCGTGCGGTCGACAACGTCTCGCCGGCCATACGAGCGGCGCGCACGGCGGCGTCGGCCGCCCGAGCTGCTTCCGCGAGTGCCTCGGGAGTGGCGTCTGCGTACTGCTCAGCGAGGATCGTGCGTGTCTGCTCGCCCTTGATCCGGAGCTCCTTGCTTCGGTCTCGGGCCACCATTCCCATGCGCTCATACGCCCCGAGGCCCAGCAGCGCGACGAGTGTCTTGCGGCGTTCAGCGGGCTCGCCCTTGAGGAAGCGCGCGAACTCGCCCTGCGGGAGCACGATCGCCTTGCAGAAGCTCTCGAAGTCCAGCTTGATCAAGTCCAGGATGGCGTCGTTTACGGGCTTGATCCCGCCGCGCTCGACCGCGTCGACCCACACGTCTCCGGACCATCGCTCGAATCGTCCTTGCTGCGCGCCGCTTCGCGGGAGTCGACGAGCGACACGGTAGGAGTCGCCACCAACGGCGAACTCGAGAAGGATCCGTGCCTCCGCCTTCCCGTGGCTGACGAGCTGCCCGAGACCCTGCTTGCCCATGCGCGGTACCTGTCCATACAGCGCCAGCGCCATGGCATCGAGAAGGCTGGTCTTTCCGGCGCCCGTCGGTCCGGTGATGACGAACAGATCGAGGTCGGTGAAGTCGATCGCCTGCGGATCGCGAAATGCTGTGAACCCATGTAGTTCAAGCCTACGTGGGCGCACCACCGACCTCCTCCAAGAGCTCATCGAAGAGCTGGAGCACGGATGGCGCAATCTCTGCTCCGTGGCGCTCGCTGTAGTAGCGAGAGAAGAGGTCGCGCGGGGAGAGTCGGCGCAGTTCGCCCGCACGCCTTTCTGGGTCCTCGCGCGGGTAGTCCAGTCGGACCTCGAGAGCGTTCGGGAGGATCTCGCGAACGCTATCGGCGAGCCCTGGCTGCGGACCGTCGCAGACGAGTTCGACTTTGAGCCAGGCCTCGTTTTCCGTATCGCGGTAGGCCTCGAGCTCGTCCAGCGTCCCGCGGACCTGGACGAGGCGGCGGCCTGCTGTGAGTTCGCGCTCTCGAAGTCGCGGAGGACGTCCAGGTTCTACGTCTATGACCGTCACGCTCTTCGACTGGGTGGCCTCCCCGAAGTCAAGCTGAAGCAGCGACCCGGCATACCGCGCCGGGGTCGCGGCTCCCGGAATGTCCTGAGGGCGGTGCACGTGACCGAGTGCGATGTATTGGACCGTCGTCGGGAGGGCAGCAGGAGTGACAGCAAAGATCTGGCCGATCGTCAGGTCGCGTTCGCCGTCGCCAACCGCGGCCCCGGATACGAAGAGATGCCCCGCAAGCACGGTCACGGCAGCGGGATCGAGCTCGGAGCAGAGCGCAGCGACAAGCCGAGGAAGCTCTTCGGCGTACTCCTTGTACGGCTCTTCCTGCTCATGCATGAGATCGGCCGCGGTGTAGAGCATGCGCTCGGCGACCCACGGCAGGCAGGCGACCTGCACGCGAGCTCCGTCTCGTCCGCTGAATTCAACGACCCCACCCTCAGTCGGCCGCCGCACCTCGGGAACAACGCGGACGCCTGCCGCCTGGAACAGCGTCTCGACGGCCCCGAAGCGCTTGGCGTTGTCGTGGTTGCCAGGGATGACGAGGACTTCTGCTCCGGTGGCGCGGAGGTCGAGGAGCGTGGTGTAGACGATCCGTTCGGCTTCGGCCGAGGGCGCGAAGTGCTCGAAGACGTCGCCACAGACGAGCACGACGTCCACCTTCTCGTCCTCGGCGATGCCAACCACTTCGGCCAGAATGGCCTCACACTCCTCGAGTCGCTGGCGGCGGTGAAGTGTGCGACCGACGTGCCAGTCGCCGGTGTGCAGCAGCTTCATCGCTCGAACCTTGCGAACGGATCTTCGGCGGCCTGCGTCGCGACCTCGCTGACCCGCGTGGCCCACGACGGGAACGGGAAGCGGATCTGCAACGGAACGGGAATCTGCGGCTGCTGCAGCAGCATTGATCCCGGCTTGAGGATCGCTGCGCGCTGCCTCGCGGGCGCGGAAAGGAAGCCGTACTCGGCTCGCTCTGCCTCTGCTGGGTCTAGCCGGCCAACCACGCGAATCGCGCAGTTCGAGACGACCCGACGCTCAACCTCGGAGGCTGTCTGCTGGGCGCCAATGAGGATTACTCCGAGGCTACGCCCGCGCTCCGCGATATCGAGCAGTACCTCCTTGATCGGACTCCATCCTTCGCGTGGGGCATATTTGTTGAGCTCGTCGAGCACGAGAAACACAAGTGGGCGCGCTTGGCCCGAGCGCTCCTTCGCCTCGAACAGCTTCTTGATCACAACGCCAACCACGAAGCGCTTCGCGCGATCGTGGAGGTTGTGGATGTCTATGACAGAGACCTGAGACGCTCGCCAGTCCACGCGATGCGCCTCAATGTCAGCGGCCTCACGGCCTCGGATGAGGTGACCGCAGTGGAAGCGGGCCCCGTCGAGTCTCCGAAGGAACGCCTGGACTGTCCCGGCCGCGATCGGCCCGCGCCAGGAACCCGGACCGTCGTCCTCGAGGTGCTCCCGAATCAGCTCGCACAGCGCGTCAAAGTCGTGAACGACTGTTGGATTGCCCAGCGGATCGGGAAGCCGGACCGACGCCGGGAAGTCTCTGATCGCCTCCGCATGACGCTGGAGTTGCGCTTCGACGCGGATCACCAGATCGGCGATCTGCGACCGCTCATCCCCTTCTTCCGCGAACATGAATCGGAGAAGCCCGTCGCGAACGACGTCGAGGACCGTCCAGAAGTACGCCGTGATGCCGCGCTGCCGGCTCCCGGTATCGGGCATCGCCACGTCCGGCCCGCGCCTGACGGGTGCCCACAGCCCCACCGACTCGAAGGTCCCGGCAGGCAGCCCAAGCTGGGCGTACGTTGCACGCTCGGCGAGCGGAAGGTGACCGTTGGCCTGGTCGAGGAAGAGAAGGTCCTCGCCCTTGACGTTGAAGATCAGCGCCTTCGTATTGACGGCCTCCGCACCAAGGACCGCCGAGTGGAAGAGCGAGTAGAGAAGGAAGCTCGCATAGGTGGTCTTCGTTGCGATGCCGGAAACGCCCGAGATGTTCACGTGAGCGCCTCGACGGCCGTCGAGGAACGCCAGGTCAAGGTAGATCGGCTCACCATCGCGCGCGATGCCCGCAGCGAGCCGCTGCTCCATCGTGTCGAAGTAGAGAGCCTCGTCCCGCTCGACGCCGGCGACGCGACGAACCGTGTCGCCTGGCACGGGTGGCACGTAGAGCTCCGGCTCGAAGCGCGTGCTCACGACGTGCGCGGCACGGGCCGTCTGGACGGGCAGCAGTCCCTGATCGACCAGGAAGACGTCGGAGTCGAAACGGCTGCCTTCATGTCGAGAGCGGACCATGTCGACCACGCCCGAGATGCGCAGCCCTCCAGCCCCTGGCACCTCGGTACCGACCGCAACGACGTCATCGAGTTGCAGATAGTTCTCGTCATCGATGGCCACCCAGAACTCGAGTGGGGTCGCATCTTGCGTACCGAGAACCTTGCCGATCGCTCGACTCGGGGCCTGAGAAGGCGGGCTCGCGCCATCGCTGCCTGGGGGATTGACGGGATCGTCAGGCATGAGTCGTCTCCTCGAGCAGATGCGCCTCGATGGCGCGACGGACAAGCTGGGCGTCGCCGAGGCGGTGCCGAAGATGCGCTTCCAGTGCCCCGACGGGATAGAGATTTTGCGGTGCACGTGGATCGCGACCCGGCTGGCTGGCGAACATCGGCAGCATGCTGCCAACGAGGTGAGCAAGTTCGCGCGCTGAATCGACTCCTCTAGAGGCATCCGTTTCGAGGCGAACAACGCCGGCCATCGCGCCGTCGATCGACCGACCATCGACAAGACGGAGGTACCACGAGTATCGCTCGAGGCGTTGCTCGCCGAGTTTGAACAGAGGAGTGCGGTCGCCAGCTCGAAGGTTCGAGATGACTCTCGAGCGCTCGGCGTCGAGGTATGCACGGGATTGGCGCTTCACCATCCCGACGAGGCAGCCGGACATCGCATAACTCAGCGGGCCGTCGGCGAAGACGAGCTCCGCCTTGCCCGAGTCGACGGCTGCGCGAGCCAACTCCGCCTCGGCTTCTCGCATCGCGTTCTGCAGTCCGCGCAGCGGGTCGAGCGGGGCGTTCCCGGGAACCGACGACGGCGCGAAGGACAAGGTTTGCGTTCCAACAACTGCTGTTAGCGGTGGTGGTAGTAGCCCGCCGCCCGTCACGATTTCGCGCCCGACACGGACATCACCGATGGTCGGCGGGCGCGATGCCCATGCGCAGCCAACGGCCCACGAACCGGCGAGGCCCGGCACGGAGACGTCGCCTTCCTCCGCAAAGAGGCGAACATCGATGCGACGAACGCCGTCGACGAACGCGCAGCACGGGACTGTGCCGCGCGGCGTCGCGGGTATCGGCATCCACGTTCCGGGCACTTCGACGGTGAGGTCGAGGCCAGCCGCGGGCTCGAGGTCGGCGTCCAACTCCACCGAGGCGCCGTATTCGGGGTCCCAGGGATCAACCGTCAGCTGCATCGGAGCAAGGGTCGCGCATTAGGAGGTCGGTCTGACACTGAGCATTCGATCGCCAAGCCAGATCCCGACCCCGGTCGGCCGGTGAGAGTCATGTGTCATCTCGCCGCGCGCGGGCCTTCGCTAGGCGTTGGGCGAGCTTCTCAGGCCCTGCACCGGGCGCTGGTGGTTGACCGCGATAGCGCTCGAGGATGCGTATCTCCGCCTCGACGTCCTTGCGCTTGCGATAGATGATCGCGAGTTGCTCGTAGTACCAGGGAGCCACGCCGGCGCCCAGAGCGCGTGCTTCTTCTTCGGTGGCCTCGACGAGTTCCAGCAAGAGCTGCTCAGCCGCGTCATCGCGGTCGTCGCGCCGGAGAAGCTTGACCTCGTCTATGTAATCCGTGTAGTGACGACCACGGACTCGGCCGGTTGTGGGCTTGCCATCGGGCGCGCGAAGGCCGAGATGCACTTCGCAATCCTCGGGATAGGCGATGCAGAGCGTGATCCCGAAACTCGGCTTGTCCCGCGTACCCCCGTTGAGCAGCGCGCGGCACGTCCCGCCGTCGTAGCCGGCACGGCTCAGTGCTCGGAGTGTGGGTCCGAATCTCCGCGCGTCCTCTCGCGGCAAGTAGCCGACGCGCCCGACTTCGCTCATCACGGCCACGGCGTGCTCGTCGTGAGCGTTCTCGGGCTCGGGGACGAGCGCTACCGAGAAGCTTGGTCGGCCCTCCGCACCTGGAACGCAGCGGCCGCGCATCCGTTGAAGCGCCGGCTGGCAATGCGACTCGCCAACGACGCGCATGAATCCGTCTTCGGGCAGCGGGGCGAAGCGCCCAACGGACGATTTCGGTGCAGTGCGAAAGCGATCCAAGAAGCCCATCGGCTCGAAACCTAACCGGCGACAACGAACGCCATGCTGTAGCGCGGCACGACGAGCAGTGCTGCGACGGTTCGGTGCATGCGTGGCGGACCTACGGGAGCTCCGGGGAGGCTGGCTGTTCGCCAACCCAGGCGGGTACGACGACGAGCTCCGCGGATGGGGCGTCGTCCGCGAGCTCGGGTTCGGTCCGGAGTTTGGGCGCGGGGGCTTGCCAGGCCTTGAGGTTTTGGACGATGTCGCGGTAGAAGGCGACCGTCTGTGCGCTTGTTTCGCGCACGAATGACCCTTCGGCTCGGCCGCGCTTCTGACCCATCGGTCGCGTGCGGGTGATCGTGAATTCGCGTGGGCTGCGTTTCGGATCGGGTGGATACAGAAGGCGGGTGGCGTCCTCGCGGATCTCTCCGAGCTTCGCGGCCGTCGTCGCCCTTGCGTTCGGATACGCGACCTCGATAAGGAGATCATCCGAGGCGTCGCGGAGTTGCCGCAGCAGCCAGCCGATGCTCGTCTTCGGCCTTTTCTCCCGCGGGGCGTCGACGGCGATGGCGACGAACGTCTGCCGGGAGCGCAGGTCACTACGGATCGTGAGCGGTCCGACGGCGTCGGGGATGCGAAGCGTCGATGAGAGCGCGCCGTCGCTCGCGAGCTGCTTGACCACCTCCTCGAGCCGTGCCGGGCTTGTTTGCCCGCGAGGCCGGGGTGCGGTGACGCTCGCCCCGAGTTCCTGGGAGAGGCTTAGGCAGAGGTAGTTCGTGAATTGCTCCCAGCGTTCCGCGACGTCGTGGGCGGCTGGGTCGCTTGCCCGTAGTAATCCTTCGTGAGCCGATTTGCGGGCGGTGACCCATTGATCCCCCATGTCCTCGAAGCCGACCGCTCCGGACGCTTCGCTGCTGAGGTAGTGAATGAGCTCGCGGAGGATCCACTCCTGGTCGGGATCGGAGATCCCGCGATATCGCTGCTGCACGACGGCCTCAGTCAGCACCCTCCACCAGGAGAAATGCCACAGATTCAAACTGCCTCTCAGTTTGCGCCCGTCGATCGAGCACGGGGACTCCGACGAGTTCGCGGTGATTTGCGTCGAGATCGTGAGCACACCGTCCAGCCCGTTCACTTTCGCGATGTCTAGGTATGCGGCGACCTGCTCATCCTTGAGCTTCGCCGAGCCGGTCTTGACCTCGACGAGACAGGTCCACGTCTTCTTGCCTCGCCGGCAGACGATGGCGCCGTCTGGGATGACCGTTTTGCCGTTGCTGTCCTTGAACCGCACCTCGGCAAATGTCTCGATCACCGTCGACTTCGGTGCGTCAAGCTCCTTCAGCAGTGCGTGCCCGAACTCGGGCACGCCGTGCATGACGGCGAGCAGACACGACGTTGCGCGCTTCTCCTGCTCCTGTTGGTTCCGGATCCCGAACGTCGGAATGAGTCGCGCGTGCCGCCACCCCTCCGGTACTGCCCCCACCGGCACGTCGATCCGTGCTGGCATGCGACAGAGCCTATCCGTGTCCCGGACGGTGTGCAACGGAGGATCACGGTGCGGCGGGGTCCCGCTCCCGGCCTTGGCAGAACGACCGCTGACGAGGTAGGTTGGAACGGCAAATCGTGGGCGCCGATTTCAGCAATGCGATGAGTGCTTCGGATCTCCCGGCCGACCGGATGGCTGACGACGGTCTGGCACTGCAGGATCCGTTAGTAACTCAGGCCGCGGAGACCGTTGTCGATCCTGGTCTCGCCGGCTTTTCTCCGCGCCGGCAAGCCGTCGCAAAGGCAGTGAAGGCCTGGGTGGATCAGCTTGTCGACCGTTCAGCCCGGAACAACTTGCTCTTCTTCCGAGACCAGCGAGCGGGAACGCTTGACTTCACGGCGGCCGAGCAGGGCCCCGTGTTCGCGGTTCTCGCCGGTCGCTCACGCAGTGTGAGCCAGCTGGTCTCGGCGGAGGAGTCTTCGCGGACGGACGCTGCGAGACGTGCGAAAGCGATCTACGCCAAGGCGCAGGCGATGTTCGAAGAGCGCGGTATTCACACGCTCTATCTGGCGTGCGGGCTCGCCAGCTGGAATCGATCGCAGGGAACGGCCATTCCCGCAGCCCCGGTGCTACTCGCACCGGCAACCCTGACCGCTCGCGGAGCGTCTCAGCAGGATTTCGATCTGCAGGTGACCGGGGATCTTGAGGTCAACCCGACACTAATCCACGCCCTACAGATCGAGTTTGGGGTCGAGTGCGATCCAGATGAACTGCTTGTCACCTCAGGCATCGATGGCGCGATCGACACCCAGGAGGAGCTTGAAATCGTTTTCCGATGGCTGGCCGATAAGGCCAGCCGGGTTCCGGAGTTCTCCATCCGGTCAAAGACGGTGTTGGGGAACTTCTCCTATGCGAAGCTGCCGATGGTTCGTGACCTGCAGTCGTCAATTGATGCTCTTGCTGAGCATGAGCTCGTTGCTGCCCTCGCGGGCGATCCAGCGGCCCGCCAGGCCATTCGCGATCGTCGTGTGGACGTCGATCCTGCGCTTCCAGATGCCACCGTCCCAGCTGACGAGTTCCTTGTCCGCGACGCAGACAGCAGCCAGAACCACGCGATCAACAAGGTCCTCGCCGGCCAGGACCTGGTGATCAAGGGGCCGCCTGGCACCGGCAAGAGCCAAACCATTACGAATCTGATTTCGACGTTGCTTGCTCGCGGCAGGACGGTGTTGTTCGTCGCAGAGAAGCGCGCCGCCATCGACGCCGTACTGAAGCGGTTGGAGCAAGTTGGGTTGGGCGATCTTGTGCTTGACCTCCACGGTGGCGTGTCGAGTAAACGCCACGTCGCCCAATCGCTTGCCGCCGCACTCCATGGAAACCGCAGCATCACGGCGCAAGATTTCTCGTCTGAACAGCAGCGTCTTGAGGCGCGTCGTCGCGAGCTCAATGGGTGGGATCAGGCATTGCACCATCGACGCGCTGAGTGGGGTCTGTCGTTGTTCGAGGCTCAGATGAGGCTTCTCGCACTAGGCGACGATGCCGAGACCGACGTCCGCTTGCGTGGGGCGGCGCTCCAGGGGATGGATCCAGAAACCCGCGAGCGGGTGAGGGAGACGCTTCGCCGATACATCGCGCTGGGGGGCCTTCGAGCCTCCTCAGCGTCGCCATGGGCAGGCGCCGCCATCACGACGCCCGAACAGGTCAGCCGTGCCACGGAGCTCATTGACGAGCTCCTCTCCGGCGCGTTCGAGGAGGTCAGCCGGTGGATCGACAGCGCCGCGCAATCAGTCGGCCAAAGCCCGCCCGAGGCCATCGAGGACTGGAATGACCGGCTCGTACTCTGGGGCGGTATCAGTGCAACGCAGTCCGAGTTTGACGACTCCGTTTATGAAGAGCCGGTTCGCGGAATGGTCGACGCGCTAGCACCACTCGGGCGAGGCGTCCCAGCCAGGATCGGCGCAGCCCTTGGCGACTCTGGCTATCGAGCCGCGAAGAGGCGTGCGAGGGCGCTCCGGCGCGAGGATGTCACGCTCCGCGGGTCTCGGCTCCTGGAAGCGCTCGAGCGAGCTGCTCGCAATCAGGAGGCGTGGAGCTCGACGGGCGCTGATGGGCCACCATCCGCCCCAAAAGGGCTCGATGAGCTTGAGGAGCGTCACTCCAGCGTCGGCCGCCAGCTTGATGAACTGGCCGACCTACTTGGCGCAAGTGGGCTGCGCGGTACGCCCGTTCAGATCACCGAGCGGCTTCGCGCGTTGCGCGACGACAACGGAACGCTCGGGGCGCTCCCCGAGCTTCACCGCCTTCGGACGGCGCTGAACGCTGCCGGGCTCGAGGCGCTTGTTGATGAGCTCGAGAGCTGGCGCGCTGATGTCGACGGCGGACTCGCGACTTTTGACTACTGCGTCGCCGCTTCTATTAGTGACGAGATCCGTCTCAGTGATCAACGTGCTGGCGCGTTCAACGGAGGCGAACACACCAATTGCGCCAAGGAGTTTCGCTCAGCCGATAGCCGTCATATATCCAGTACGGCGCAGCGAGTCCGCCGACTTGTCGCTGAGCGAGCAGTGCGGGTTGAGGACGACCAAGTCGATCAGGCGTCGGTCATCCGCCGGGAGGCTGCGAAGAAGACACGACACCGGCCGGTACGCGAGACGTTCGCAAGCGCCCCCGAGGTCATGACGGCCGTCAAGCCATGTTGGGTCATGAGCCCGCTCGTGGTGAGTCAGATCCTTCCGAACGACAAGCCCTATTTCGACGTCGTGATCTTCGATGAGGCAAGTCAGGTTCGGCCGGCAGAGGCGATCCCGGCGATAGCCCGGGGCCGGCGGGTTGTGGTCGCCGGGGACGAGAAGCAGCTCCCACCGACCGACTTCTTCAATGTCCAGACGGTCGGCGGCACACAAGACGACGACGACGTCAGCCTCTCCGCCGCAAGCGGTGACTTCGAATCGATCCTTGACACCCTGCTGTTTCTCATCGAATGGCAGATGCTCACGTGGCACTACCGAAGCGCCGACGAGCGGCTCATCGCGTTCTCCAACGCACACCTATACGACCGTTCGCTACTCACATTCCCAGGGATCAGCGGTCCTGATTGCTTGAGGCATGTCCACGTACCCTGGGAACCCCAACATGTCAGTGACGAAAGCTCCAACGCCGAGGTGCGCCGAGTAGTCGAACTCATTCTCGAACACGCGGCCGAAAACCCGGAACAGAGTCTTGGTGTGATCGCCATGGGCATTAAGCATGCCGACCGCATAGACGGAGCGCTTCGACTCGCGCTCCACGAGCGCCCTGACCTCGAGGAGTACTTTGACGAGAGCCAACCCGAGCGGTTCTTCATCAAGAACCTAGAGCGCGTCCAGGGGGACGAGCGCGACGCGATCATCCTCACCGTTGGCTATGGCAAAGGCGATCACGGGCAGATGCGCTACGCCTTCGGCCCGCTCAACGAGGAGGGCGGCACCCGGCGGCTCAACGTCGCGATCACCCGGGCGCGGCACCGCATGACAGTCGTCTCCTCATTTACGGCGGCGGAGATGGATCCTGAGAAGACGCGGCGGGGAGCTGACCTCCTCCGGCTGTATCTCGCGTACGCCGAGACGAGGGGCGAACGACTGGACCGCCAGGCAACGGATACACCGGAGCTCAATCCCT
Source organism: uncultured Solirubrobacterales bacterium (assembly GCA_963750695.1). Taxonomy (GTDB): domain Bacteria; phylum Actinomycetota; class Thermoleophilia; order Solirubrobacterales; family Solirubrobacteraceae; genus Palsa-465. The sequence continues at coordinate 478,039 of CAVVSB010000008.1, read as the reverse complement.
TCGAGATCGACATTCGCGACGCTCTCGAGGCAGCCGGTATCCCGCTTATCTGCCAATACGGCGTGAGCGGCTACCGGATCGATTTCGCGGCCAAACATCCTGAGGAGCCCGGACGGCTCGTCTTGGCCATCGAGGCGGACGGCGCCAGCTACCACAGCGCCCAGACCGCCCGCGATCGCGACCGCCTTCGCCAAGAACAACTCCAACGTCTCGGCTGGCGCTTCCATCGGATATGGAGCCAAGACTGGTTCAGGCACCGCGAACGCGAGATCGAGCGAGCTCTCGATGCCTACCGGCGAGCGGTCGCGGCGGACGGGTCCATCTCGGACGATGAGCCTCCCGGCCACGAATCGGTGCTGGCGGCGAACCCGCCGGCGAGTCCACGTGGACCGCGCCCTCCGATACCAGCGACCGGACGAATCGATGATTACAGCGACTGGGAACTGAACGAAATGGCTGAGTGGATCCAGAGCGACACGCTGCTCCGCACACGCGATGAGCACATCGACGCTGTGATGAGCGAACTTGGGTTTGAGCGACGCGGCAAGAAGATCGTTGCACGCATTGGCCAAGCCGTTGATCACGCACATCACCGCAGTAGCTAGAACGTCAATAGCGCAACTCGACTGTGCAACATGACGCTCACTCCGCCAAGGTGTCCTCAGTGCCAGGCTGGCCCAAGACCGACGACTCGAGAACGCTCCCCACGGCGATGTCGAGATGCCGCGCCCTCGGCGATGACTGCTTTCCTCGCATGACGGTGACGACGCGCGCGATCGGATCGGCGAGTGGTCCGTCGTTGCGATCGCCCGACGGCGAGAAGCGCCGGTGTCAAAGAGATCGCGCACGGGTTAGGGTCGGCGGGCCCACGCCGAGTGCGGACAGACGATCCTCTCGGGATCGCGGCTTAGTCCCAGGGTGGCCCTGTTGGCAGCTCGCCGTTAGGTTGTAGACATGAGCTCCGCGTACATCGCGCTGTGGGATCAACCGCAGGTCGAAATCGAGCGGCGCGCTGTCGCTGGCTTCGGCGGCACGCTTGACCACTCCGCTAGCCGCCAATTTCGTGCTCGAGGCGTTAGCCGCGGCGACCGTGTGTACATCGTGGCGACACGAGACCGACGGCTCCTCCTGCTCGGCCGGTTGACCGTCGAACGGATCGTCGATCAGGCGACGGCCGAGCGACGGTTCCCCGGTCAAGCGGTCTACCAAGCACCAGACCACTTACTCGGAAGCGGCACTCGCCTTGAGCTCGACCGCGTCGTCCCCGAAGGCATCGTGCGCAAGATCCGACGTGAGAGCGGCAAGCCGATCAAGATCGATCCACGGCGCTACCGGATAGACCCTCAGTCGCTGCGAACGACCGGACGGATCACGGACAGTTCAGCCGCGTTGTTGGACCACGTGCTCGGAGAGCTAATCCCCGTCCGGCTCGATCAAACCTTCGAGGAGGGCTCAAAGCGCGAGCGTCGGCACCTCGCCACGGAACGATCGCCGGCAGTGCGCACCGCTGCACCCGCGCTTCAGGGCATCGACTGCGGGATCTGCGACTTCTCGTATGTCGAGAGGTACGGATCACTCGGCGCCGGGTTTGCCGAGGTCCACCACCTGAAGCCTCTCGGCGGTCTTCGGAAAGCAACGCGGGTCAATCCGAAGACTGACGTGATCGTCGTATGCGCCAACTGCCATCGGATGCTTCACCGCACTGATCCTCCACTGTCGCCAGATGAACTACGCGCCCGGCTGAGCTCGTCCAAGCACTCGCGCACCCGCTAGCCACCGCCAGACCTTGGCGCTGGGCATGGCCGAGGCTCCGACAAGCCGCCGACCTAAGCGTCCGTCGCCGCCATGAGGGATCGCCGGCGCCGGCGGCGAACGAGATGGCGGAAGCGTTCGTGCGCGACATGTCGGCTTGCTGCGCTACGCAAACCTTGGGGGTCACGTTAGGGGCTGCCCACGATGGTGGGACAACCCGGCCCGCCGATACTCCGCCTGATCTAGACCGACGGCAAGGAGAGTTGGCGATGAGCGGAACGAGCCTAAGGGGAGCGGTACTGGCGATCGTCGCGGGCTGCGTGCTGGCGGGAGCGCTGGCGACAGCCGGACCGGCAAGCGCCGCGAGCCGTAGGTGGACGGTGCTGAACCACAACCCTATCTGAAGCTCGAGCTGGTCTTGACGACGCCCTGGGAGGACAATTCATTCGGGTTCGAGGGACGTCCCGATAAGGGCTCGGAGATCGCTCCGGACGGTGGCCGGCAGCATTTCGAACTCACGTACGGCGCCAACTATCAAGCGCTGCTGAAGTACAGAATCCACTTCGCGCCTGCCACCGATCGCAAGAACGATTACGTCGAGTTCTGGATCATTAACGGCTCGACTTGATCTTTGCCAGCTGCAGGTTCCTCGATGGTGAGAAGACGACTGACTGGTCGAACGACGGACAAGGCCATTTCGGCGCCGGCTCGATCGACGGTTACCTCGCTTACTGCGGTGTCACCTCCGCATGGGGATTGGTGTTCGAGATGTCTGGTTCAGCGACCACCCTGGTGACGTACGGCCGCCGGAGTAGAGCGCCGGACTGCCGCTGCGTCGCCGAACCCCCTCTTGCTCGCACACTGCGGATGCTGAGAGGGATCGTCGTGAGGATGGCATCGGCATAGCTCGTCGCATGTGGTCGAATAGGGTTCGAGCCGTGACCAACCCGTCGAACCGCCATCCCCCATACGGTGAGAGCGTCGTCTCCTGGCACACGATCGATCAGGAACTCAATCCGGACGCAGGCCCCGAGCCCGAGTTCTCGCACATAGCCGCTGACATGAACCGTCTTCGCGGGCTCATCATGGCGCAGTGCGGGGAGACAGAAGCGGTCCTCGGCATGATTCTCGCAGCAGTCGCGCCGGAGATAGATCCTGAGCGTAAGACCGCTGGTCAACTCCTTACATGCGTCCGCCAGAACTTGCCGGCTGAGATCCGGAGCCAGTGGCGGGTCGAACTAGACCAGATCAAGACTGCGAACCAGCTCCGGAATCAGGCCGTGCACTTGGACATTCACGTCGGCTCCACTTGGGTTGAATACCAAACTGGCGGAGGCCATTTTGAACCCGTAATCAGCCTGATGCGCCACGGCGAGTACGGCGGGTCGGATCTGTTGGCGGATCTTGCTGTCCAGTAGCACGCCACGGTCGCGGCAGTCCGTCTCCTTCACGCAACGGCTTAGTGTTGCGGAACGCAGAACGCTGGCTGGCGTCAGCGCATCCCTATCACGTGCAACGTCGTCAGAGCGCTTGCGAGGGAATGCTGCGTCGTGGCGGCGAAAGCGAACACGTGTCGGCCGGTTGACGGCCGCCGATGTAGCACACTAGCCATCCTGAGGCTGGGCAGGCGTCATGATTCGAGAGACGATGACCGCCCGCGCGACTCCGACAGCATCTCAATCGCCAAGCACGGCCGGGGCGAACGCCATGCCATCTGCCGGCGTACTTGTTTCTCGAGTTCGGGTCGCCGACTTCCGCGGTGTGATCACCGCCGACCTCGACCTCGGACCAAAAACAACGTTCCTAGTCGGTGAGAACAACTCTGGCAAGACGTCGCTTCTGCAGGCCGTCGCAATCGCCTTCGGGAAGCGGCAAGCGACTCGGGATGATCTCCGAAAGACCGGTGCCGCTTCGGCCGGCGCCGCCATGATCGACGTCTTCATGATTCCGGCCTCAGGCTCCGGATTCGACGAGCCAACGCGTCAGCGTCTCGAGTCCATCCAGCGGTTGCCGGACGGATCCTCGGAGGTTGTTGCATTTCGGACGACCCTTACCGCGAGCAACGAGGGTTCTGTGCTCGCCGAGACCCGGCAACTGCTCCAGCCGTCTCGTGGCGATTGGGTCGAAAGCCAGGCGCGTTTCCCGCCCGGGGCACTACAGGTTGTCGACGTGCATCTTCTCGACGCGTCTCGCGACCTTCTCACCGAGCTCGGGAATCGGACGAGTACATGGGGTCGAGTCGTATCGGATCTGCAGGTCCCGGAACTCGAGGCGCTCGCGGACGGATCCAACGATCCCAAGGGCCGGGCCGGGTTGGAGGACGATCTCGGCGCGTTCGCCGAGCGGCTGCAAGCTGCGAGCCCAGTGCTGCAGCAGCTCGAGACGGACCTCAAACGACTCGGGACGTCCCAAACCACGCTAGGCGAGGTCGACCTGCGGGCGCTCCCGCCCCACATTGAGGACTTGGCACGCTCGGTTGAGGTGGTGATCACGCAGATCGACAAAACGGCACTCCCTTTGCGATTTCACGGTTTGGGGAGCAGAAGCCTGGCGTCTCTTCTCGTATTCCAGACGATGTGTTCGCTCCGAGCCGGGGTGGATCGAGGTCTGAAGCCACACCTCATCACCCTCCTAGAGGAGCCTGAGGCGCATCTTCACCCACAGGCCGTCGTGACGACCCGGCGAATCATCAATCATCTGGACGGACAAGCGGTCGTCACGACCCATTCGCCGCAGTTGGTCGCCGAAGTGGATCCGCAGGATGTTCGCCTGGTACGGCGGACGCAAGACGGCACCAAATTCCTCCGCCTGCCACCGGAAACGGCCAAGAAGATTGCCCAGTTCAAGCGATTTGTGGAACGTCCACTTGGCGAGATCTTCTTCGCCAGGTTGGTGGTTTTCGGAGATGGCACCGGCGAGAGATGTGCGCTGCCCGTCCTACTCGAGCCGGGTCTGGGCGCACAGCCTGCTGGAATGGGGATTACGTTCATTGACTGCGAGAACATGGATGATCCCAAGCTTGGGAAGGTCATCGAGGCGCTCGAGGCGCTGGAGATCCCCTGGCTCCTGTTCCTCGACAACGATGACTCCGGGAAGAAAGCGCTGGCACAGATCTCGGATCCCCGTACCGGCGCGAAGCCGCTCCCATTTGGCCATGCCAATGTCGTGCCAAGCGGCGAAAAGCAGCTAGAGCAGATGCTGCTCGACGCTGGATACCTACCAGAGATCACAGCCGTTGCGAAAGTCGTCGGCACAACCGTGTCCAATGACGAAGAAGCCTTCAATTTCCTCACATCGAACAAGGGCTGGGTTGCCGAGCAGGTCGCTATCGTCGCCACCGCCGCAGGCAAGGCAGTTCCCGCGCCGGTCCAAGACTTGACGACATCAATCCAGGCCAAGCTCGGCATATCGACAGCCGCAGGTCCGCGCGCATGACTGCGACGAGCGCACGGATCAAGTCGCTAACGCCCGAGCAGGCAAGAGCCGTCCAGGACGACCGCAAGCGGATTCTTGTCGTTGCGTCAGCCGGTAGCGGAAAGACCGAGGTCCTTACCAGGCGTCTGACACGCATCCTTCAAGACTCCGCGGGAGAGTCATTCCGCTGCCTGGCAGTGACATACACGGTCAAGGCAGCGCAAGAGCTTCGGCAACGCATCACGGCTTCCGCTGCATCTGAGCACTGGCGAGTAGACGCGAACACTCTCCACGGCTTCTCCTTGGAATGGCTGCGCCAATACGGCGACTGCGTAAACGTTGGGCCGGATGTGGTCGTATACAGCGACGACGCTGACCGCGCAAGACTCATCAACGAGTACGTAGCGTCGCTTGGGCTCCAAGATGCGGTCGGCACTGACGAGATGACCGCAATGAAGCCAGTGCTCGCTCAAATCGACGCACACAGAACAGATCTTCCTGGTGAGCCCTACCCTAACGATGGCAACCAGTTCTTCGGGATCCCGATGGCCGAGCTATTCGATGGATACCTCGAAGCCCTCGACAACGCAGGCGGGATCGACTTCCCGGGGATGCTATCGAAACTCCTCTCGGCTCTGTCAGCAGACCCTTGGATCGAGCAAAACTTCCGTTCGCTCTTCAAGCATGTTTTTGTCGACGAGGCTCAAGACCTCACGACGGCGCAGACCATGTTGCTCAAACGGCTCGCGGGAGACGACGCGAGCATTTTTGTCGTCGCCGACGACAAACAGTCGATCAACGGCTTCGCCGGTGGCAAGTTCGAGAACGCATGTCGGCTTGTGGGCGACGAAGCTGCCGCGCAACCACTCGCGCTGCCGCACAACTTCCGCTCGTCCGTGCTCGTCCTGCGAGCAGCTGAGCGGCTGGCCGAGAACTTCTCGACCCGCCCAGTTCCAGCCACCCTACCGGCAACCGCCCCGCCCGGCGTTGTGACCGCCGTGGAATGCGCGAACCCGAACATTGAGGCCACTACAGTCGCTTCCTGGGTTGACGGTCTGCTGACCGACGGCCTCGACCCGGACTCGTTGGCGAAAGGTGAGGATCTCTCCGTAGCTCCGGAGACCATTGCTGTCATCGGCCGGTCGCGCTGGCTCCTCGACCCGGTCATCGCGCAGTTCGAGCAGCGCGGCATTCCGACCGCCGTTGACGTCGCATCGAGCGGATTCCTATCGACGCCTGAGGGTCGCATCTTGTTGGACGCGTTCGCGGTCGAACTCAACGATGCGGACGCTCCGGCCAAGCGGCGGATCGTCGAAGAACTCGATGGGCTCGGCGTTCCATGCACCACCAACGACTACCTTGACGCCCTCAGCAGCTCAAGACTTCCGACGTTGGAGGCAGTGAGCAAAGCCGTAGCACTAGCGCGCGACGGGGCGGGTCTCGACAAGGTCTTCGAGGCCGTTGAGTCATCAGACACATCATCGTGGGCGCCGGATGCCGGCGAGTTCGCCACGCTTTGGGCCGACTATCGCGCAAGCACTCAGGCCAAACTGCGGAGTTTGGACGGCTTCATACGGTTCGCCACACGGACCCAGCGAGTTAGACCGTCCGACCCTGGCGTACGCGTAATGACGATTCACAAGGTGAAGGGGCTCGAGTTCCGCGCAGTCGCTGTCATTGGCGCGCGAGAGGGATCGCTCCCGGACTACAGGGCGGCAAAGCCGGACGAGGTCGACGCCGAGCGTCGCAGCTTCTACGTAGCGATCACGCGGGCGTCACGCAACCTGCTCGTGACCTGGCCGCGGAACACGATGGATAGATATGGCCGTCCACATCACCAGTCTCCGTCGCGCTTTTTGGCCGAGGCCGGGTTGCAGCCGTAGCGGACCGAACCCCTCTGGCGACGACCTCGCTAGGTGGACCCGAGCTAGGCCAACTGAGCAAGAGACGCTTGGAGCATCTCATCGAAGGTTGCCTGGCGAAAGGCACTCGTGTCTTCAAACGGCGGTCGCGATGGTGACGGTAGGTGCCGTCTCGCAGTTCGGGGGGAAGCTGATCGCGATGGGGTAATTGAGGTGCTCGGGCCAGATAGCGCGGAGACTCGACTCGAGGTCCATACACAACGAATCTCTGGGCACCCGGTCCAGGAACAGGCGAAGCGCTACACCAATCACACAAGCGATGACATCGAACTCCCATTGGCGCGCTACCTCAGCCCTACCGAGCCGCCGATAAGACAAGTGAGCCACTTCACGCCCGGCTCGCGGTCCAACCTTACGGCGAGCCGAGTTCTGGATCCGTTTCCGGGTTTCCTCCCACTCGCCGTCCGGAAAGAAGTCCGAAGCGAGCGCGTCGTGGGGATGCGCAGCTTGAGGGTTGCCCCACAGGAACTCCTCGAGCGAGCGCACATGGACGACGAGGGATTCCACACATGCTGTCTTGATGTCCTCTGGGAGCACAAGCTCACCAGACAGGTGTCGGCGAAGGCGGTCCGCCATGAGGAACATCATCTGCAGCTCAATAAGGAGGTGCTCGCTTATCTCCCGGGCGTTCTCCACCTGTCCGTCGCATCACGCGAAATGATGCCATCCCGCTCCGCCCTGCCAGCGGGCCGACTCAAACTCAATCGGCGTCGACGAAGCAGCTCGTGACCGCTTTGAGTAGGCGACCGCCAGTCGTTCTTCAGCGAGCCTCATGGTCTTGGTGCGGCTAGGTGGAGCGGGTGCGGTCCGCATGCGATCACCACATGGTTCTGAGCAGCGGTTCGTCCTGGCGCCGCCAAGCTGCGCCGCTGACACGTGTACGGTGAGCGGAACAGCCAAGACGGACGCAGCGACGTGACCGAAGCGAAAATTCTCGAGGGATGGTTTTGGCTGCCCGGCGATTCTCGTCGGGTCTATGGCCGCCTTGAGCACGACCTGAGCGACGGCCCCCGCCTGCACCTCGTCGGTGCAGAGTTTGTGGACGTAATCGACGAGGGGCAGCGCCCGGTCGAGCACATCGCGGCGATTCACGGCGAAACCACGAGCGGGCGGCAGCTGACGGTGCTTGACTTCCGGACGACTCACTGGTCCCTCCCCACGCACGACCTAGAGCGGAAAGTGGTGGATGGTGTCGCGGAGCGTGTCGTCCTTGGAGAGCATGTCGCTGACGCCGACGAGATCACCGCGAATTTCTTCGTGTGTTCGCTCCATCGACTCCGTGAATTCGCGGTCGGCACGACCGCCCATCGAGGGCCTGTCGAGCTTCCTGTCGCCGGTGAGGAGCGTTCGCAGCCGCTGATCACCGATCTCGGCAACGGCGCGCGACTCATGATCACGGCCTATCGAAAACTAGATGGGCAAGTGGCTGACTATCGCTCCCGAGTTCACGTATCAGCGCAGTTCGAGGTGTTCCCCGCACGCAGCATTACCGAGATCGAACGCGAATGCGTACAGCCGCTGCAGGATCTCATTCTGTTCGCCACTCGACGGCAGTCCTACGTCACGGCCTTCTCGGCCATCGAGTCCCCAGCGGGACGATCAGTCGAGCTCCTCGCGCCAGCCAATCCCCGCCCACACGACGACCCAGAGCTATGGATGCTCGCCCTCAATCTCGCCGTAGAGGACGATCCCGGTCGCGTGATCCGCGCCTGGTATGACCTCCGGACACGGGTTGGTCCAGTCTGGGAGTCGTTTTTCAAGGTGTTGGGGCGGGGCCTGCTGCCGCCCGAGGAGGAGTTCATCCCGGTGGTCTCCTTTGCCGAGGGTTATCACCGCGCGATCCACGGTGACTGTGCGCCGCTGGGCGAAGAGGAACACGCCGCGGCCGTTGCAGCGATGCGTACCGCGCTCGAACACGATCAGTGGAGTGTCTACGCGGGGGCGCTGAAGCACGCCAACACGAGAACCCAGCGCAGGCGTCTCGCCGATCTCATCGAGCGGGCCGTTGAGGTCATCGACTGGTGGCCGTTGGACGCCAAGCGCTTCAGAGACGAGGTAGTCGACACTCGGAACTGGTTGATCCACTGGGGCGAGAAAGGCCGCCACACGGTCGAGCAGGCCGACGAGCGAGCGTTGCTCACGCAACGAGTCGTGATCGTTTTGTACGTGAACATGGCACTCGAGCTGGGCCTCGAGCCCGACGTGGTGGCCGGAATGATCAACGCCGGCTGGGACGAGTTGCGATAACGCGTCCGGGCTCCGTGTCAGAAAGACCGCACCTGGCGGAGCCGACCGTCCGACCGCGCCTGGGGTATGCACCGCCCCGGCCTGACGGGGGCGAGCTGTCCCGAAACGCCAACGACGCCCTGAGGCGGCCAGTGCTGCATCACTCCGCCGCGAGCATCTCACCAACGACTGCGACTGCCGCGCGGACGGCGGGAATCCGGGTCGGCGACGGTTTCCCCGACCAGGCCGCCGAACGCCTTCACGAGCGCCCATAGGACAACGGAGTCGTGGGCGTGACCTAACGGCTCCGCACTGCGAGCCACTCTGTGAGGTAGGCAGCGCCTTGGGGCTCCCCGTGCTGCTCCAGTAACGCGCAGAGCGCTTCGCCACCGGGAAGAGGGTCCGCACCCGAGAGGGTCTGAAGCGCCGCGAATGCAGTTGAGCCTGGGCGACGGACAGCCGGCGCTCGGCGACGAACCGTGCGCCGAAACGAGCGGCGGCTGGTTGGTAGCGGGCCTCGTCCGCCACGCCTAGGACGAGCAGGACCCGGAGCGCGTCCCTGAGCAGTACCGGGCGGGGTAGCTCATGGGCCGCCGCGATCACGATGTTCGGATTCTCCGTCTGGACTGCGCGCTCGAAACGCATCAATGGGGAGCCCTGGGAGGTCATCGAACGTATGTTCGCAGTACGCCCGGATGAACCGGGGTGGAGTCAGGAATGAAAGAGTCCGACATCGAAGGAGTAGCGATCCACGGTGGCCCCGAGTCATGCGTTGGCGTTCGTGAGGGCGTTGATGAAGTGTTGACAGGGGGACACGTAGGCGGGGCTATTGAGCCGCGAAATCCACGGTCTCGGGGTGCTGACGTCGTTGTGAAGGCGGAAGGCAACACCGGCAGCGGCGCTAGCGCGAGCCGTTGTCGGGCCCCGCGCGGTCAAAGAACCCAGGCATGCGTGGAAACTCCATCCGCGAGAACGGGGAGATCTCGTGGTCGCCCGTGCTGGTTGTCGATGCCCCGTCCCATCGTGGTTCGCGGGGTGGCATGGCAGCTGGTGGCGGGTCGCGAGGGGAACGCCGAGGCGGTAATCCCTCGATGAACGATCACGAGAAGTCAGACGGCCTCGTAGTACCGGCGAAGCCGCCGAACAACGCCGAGTTTTCGGCTGCGGAGGTGGTGGAGGAAAGGAGGCCGGCCAAGGGAAACGCGGCAGGCAAAACACGCCCCGGACCCAGAGCCGGAACCGGCGTGCCTAGTGCGCTTGATCGCGTGCGCCAGAGGGCGCGGACGGACAAGAAGGCACGGTTCACCGCGCTGCTGCACCACGTCGATGTCGACCGGCTCAGAGAGGCCTATCGGGCGATCAACCCGCGGGCTGCGACCGGGGTCGATGACGTGACGTGGGAGGACTACGGACTGGAGCTGGAGGAGAACCTTCAGAGCCTGCATGCCCGGGTTCAGAGCGGCAGCTATCGCGCGAGGCCGACCAGAAGGGCGTATATCCCCAAGCCAGACGGCCGTGCGCGGCCACTGGGGATCGCGGCGTTGGAGGACAAGATCCTGCAGCGCGCCGTCGTCGAGGTGCTCAACGGCATCTATGAGACGGACTTTCTGGGGTTCTCGGCCGGGTAGGCCGGACGCATTGCTGCGTCCGGCCCCCCTCAGAACCGTGCGAGCGGCTTTCACCGCACACGGCTCAAGCAAGCCCCTGGGGCTCGCGGGCGTGCAGATGCTGCGGGTCTGTGCTGCGTCCGGTGATATGTCGTCGGAGGCAGCGGATGTGGGTGAGACGGGGTTCGTCTGACGTGCCGTCCGCCCGGGGGGCGGTCTTGATGATCGCCGTGCGGGCGCCCGCCAGCCATCGTTCCCATTCGTGGGGGCTTTGGGGCGGGTCGTCGGTTAGCAGGAGCGAGCCTCCGCAGAGCGGGCAGCGGCCGTGCTGGGCCTCTAGGAGTTCCAGGCTGGTCTTGCCGGTCGGCAGGGGTGTTGTCTTGCGTCGTCGTTCGGCCCAGTAGTCGGCCAGGGTGGGGTCATCAGGGGATGCCGTGCCCTTGACCATCCGGTGTCGGACGATCCGTGTCCAGGCGAACTTCTGCATGTAGCTGCCGCTTTGGCGGTCGCCGAACACCCATCGGTCGCGTCTGGACTTGTTGAACATGCCGTAGTACCGGGAGATGATCCAGGACTTCGGTTTGTTCCAGTGACTGTAGACAGCCCACTTGTAGGTGAGCCGCCACAGGTGGGTATCGAGCGAGTGGTAGACCTCGCTTGATACCGCTATCCGGTAGTAGGCGGCCCAGCCCCTGATGATGGGGTTGAGCTTGCTGATCACCGCGGTGACGTTGGTCCCGCGCAGGGACCGCGTCTCGGTGCTGAGCCGTTCCCGGATTCGTCTCACTGCCGCTTTGCTGGGTTTGATCAGCAGCTTGTCTCGATACCGGCGGACGTTGTAACCCAGGAAGTCAAAGCCGTCATCGAGAGTGACAATCCGTGTCTTGTCCTCGTTGAAAGCCAGTCCCCTGGGCTCAAGCCACCTGGCAAGCCGCGCCTTGACCTCAAGCGCCTGGGCCTGTGTGTGACACAGGGCGACGAGGTCATCGGCGTACCTGATCAGGACCGGAGAGTCTTTCACCGTCTTGCCGGCATGGCTGCCGGCCTGCTGGTAGGCGACTCCGGCGGCGTTCTCCATCCCGTGCAGCGCGATGTTTAACAGCACGGGGCTGACCACGCCGCCTTGGGGGGTTCCCTCCTCGGTGCGCGACAGCACCCCGTTCTCGACCACGCCCGCTTTCAGCCATTGCTCGATCATTCCCCGTGCGGGGAAGGTGCCGAGCTGGCTGAGAATGTGGTCGTGGGCGATCTTGTCAAACGCCGATGCCAGGTCTGCGTCGAGTACCCACCGCCGCTTCGGGCTCTTGCCGTGGGCGGTCTTGTAGATCGCCTCGATCGCGTCATGGCAGCCGCGGCCCGGGCGAAACCCGTAGGACTTCGGCTCAAACCGCGCCTCCCACTCGGGCTCCAACGCGCCCGCGACCATTGCCTGACGGCAGCGGTCGAGGATCACGGGGATTCCGAGCGGCCGGCGCTTCGCGCTGCTGCCCTTCTTCGGGATGTACACCCGCCTGACGGGCAGGGCCTTGAACGGCTCGATCTTGCGCTGCATCCTTGCCACCAAGTTCGCCTTGGCCGTGGAGGTCAGCGCCACCTCGCCATCGATGCCCGCCGTCAGACGACCCGCGTTGCGCTCGCTCACCCGCCGCACGCTCAAAAGCGCGTTCGCGCGCGAGCAGAGCATCAACTTCTGCAGGCTGCGGACCCTTGCAAGGTCCCCCGCCCGCGAGGCCGTGAAGATCCGCTGCCGAAGCCGCCGTACGCTCTCTTCGCAGGCACGCCAATCAACGGCGTCCCAATCCAGGATCGCGTCCTCTGGTCCGTTCGCCACAGCAACGGCCGTGGCGTCCAACTTGTCCTTCGGTTCCGGGGCTTCGGTCATCTTCCCTTTCACAGGCTCACCTGACCGCGTCAGCTCGCTTTCGCGCCCGGGCACCAGGCCCGGTATCCGGCCGGTTATGCGGGACGGCGGGCGGAGGGGCCAGCCATACTTGTCCCGGTTTCCCGTTGCCTTTCGGCCACCGGCGTTCGCTTCTCGGTCATCCGATTCCCGCCGGGGAGTTGGGCCCTCCTTGCGGTCGGCTTACCGGACCCGAAGATCCGGACCCAGACGGGGTTCCCACGTTGCGCACGCTCAAGATGCGACCGGGTTGGGTGCCTCCTGTACCCCGGGGGCGGTGGTGCTCTCCTGACCGGCCCATATCACCAGCCAGCACCTGCCGCTCTTCGGCGGCCAGCCCCTGCACCCCGATCCAGCATTCCCATCAACGGGGTTCCGAATGACGAGGCATCAACGGAGGTTTAAGCCCTTCACCCGTCCGGTCTGCCCCTCGCCTGTGACGCCCGGATGAGACGGGCACCCTTGGGCTTTGCCCCGAGCTTCGAACCCCGCCGACCAAGAGCCGGCGACGCACGTCGGGGTGGGGCCAGGCCATGAGCACGAGCCTGGGGCTACACGCTCGACATCAGTCGATCCTCCCTTCCGTGTGCCCGCTTGTCAGCGTGCACCTTCGTTGTCGCAATATGGGTTCCGGCCCGGACGCTCGGCGCATGACGCGCTGGACGCTCTGGCCTTCGGGATCGATCGCAAGAAGGTGAGCTGGGTGCTTGACGCGGATATCCGCGACTTCTTGGAGCCATCGTCACACTGCCAACGCGTTCATGGGGGCGGTGTCGAACAGGGCCGTTTCGGGTGGTGGGACCAGTATTCGCAGGCCTTTTCGGCGTCCGTGGCGGACGTGGAGGGCTTGCAGCTCGCCGCGCTTGACACGTTGCAACACCGTTTGGCGCGAGACGCCGAGGGTTCGCATCGCGTCGACGATCGGGACGTATCCGGCGGGGGCGTCTTCGACGAACAGGGCGCGGAGTTGGTCGTTGACCCGGATTCGCCACGGGGCGCCGGGGGTGTCTTGTTCGCCGGCGATGAATCCGGCTTGGAGCCAGCGGAAGATGGTGGAGGCGGCGACGCCGAGCTCGTCGGCGGCTTTGCCGACGGGGAGCAGTTCGCCGTCGGGCGGTTCGGCTGGCGGTTTGTATGCGGGGATGTTGCGGTAGCGGCGCAGTCCGCCGACGATGATCGCGGTGAATCGCTCGCCGCGGGCGGAGCGGCGGCCTTGGCGGTTGAGGATCCCGGCGATCTTGCCGTCGTCATAGTGGACGGCGAGCCGTTGGATCAGTGCGATTGTGTCCTCGTCGGTGCGGATCGCTGGCTGTGGCTTGGGGAGCGTCACGGCGAGCTCGGTGATCGCGGCGCCTTTCCAGCGGATCGTGACCGTCGCTCGGCGTTGCTGGTGCTCGGCATCGATCGTGACTTCCTCGATCAGCGTGCGGAGCAGTTGTTTGCGGTCGCGGTCGGTGGTCGTCGGTGCGGACCACACGCGCCCGAGGTCAGTGCCGAGTGTCAGCAGCCGTTCGCGTTCTTCATCGGTCAGCGCCCGTGGTCGTTGTTGCTCGCGCAGCGTCAGTTCGGCTTCGGCTTTCGCGAGCTCTCCGAGCGCGTGTTCCCAGTCGCGCTCCAGGCCGCGGGCGACCAAGCGGTGCTCGGGCTCGACTTGGCGATAGCGTCGTTCGGCTCGGTCGGCTTGGTACTTGGCGCGCTCGACTTGCAGCCGCCATTGGTTCAGTGCTGCGTCGTGGTCGGTCTCAAGCGCTTCGGCTGCTTGCACGGCGGCTCTCACGCCTGCGGGGGTGAGCGCGGCCAGCAGCGCGGCGGCGACGGCTTGGTCGATCTGCCCGCCGCCGATCCGCAAGCACCAGCTCCCGCGGTTCTCCACGAGGATGCTCGACGGGCAGTGATAGGCCGGGCTCTGATGGCCGCGGCGACCTTGATAGTGGACTTTGAGCTTGCGTCCGCAGCGGCCGCACACCGCGATCCCTTGCAGCAGCGCCTGTCCTTCCCGGACCGCGCCGCCGGGCTCGTGCGCGCGCGGACGGGTGTTGCGAGCGATCCGCTCGCGATTGCTCTCGAAGGTGGCCTTGTCAATGAAGCCGGGGTGGTGCTCCCAGATCAACACTCCCCAGTCTGCCTGCGGCAGGCGACGGATCCGCTGGCGGGTCTGGCCGTGCTCATCGACATACCGTTCCCGTCTCGTCTTCCCGAACGCGTATGCGCCGGCATAGACCGGGCTATCGAGCACGCTGTGGATCTGGTGATAGGTCGGCGCAGTCCATTCGATCTCGCCGTGAGTGAACCGGCGCATCGGGAACTGCACGCCCTCGCGGCGCATCCACAGCCACACCTGTCGGACCGACCCCAGCTCCGCGAACCGATCAAAGATCGTCTGGATCGCGCCGCGGATCGCCTCGTCGGGCTCGATCAAGATCTCGCCGTCGTCCTCGCCCCAGAGGAACCCGACCGGCAGCGCCGTGCGCAGCTCGCCGCGGGCGGCCTTGTTCCGGATCCCGCCCTCCAACCGGGCGCGGAGCACATGCAGCTCAGCTTCGGACATCGTGCCTTTGAGGCCGAGCAACAGCCGGTCGTTGAACGACCCGGGGTGATACAGCCCGTCGCTGTCACCAATCACCGTGTCGGTCACGCCACACAGATCCAGCAGCCGGTACCAGTCGACACTGTTGCGCGCCAACCTGGAGACCTCCAGGCCGAGCACCAGCCCGGCATGCCCGAGCGCGACCTCCGCCGCCAGTCGTGCGAACCCGGAGCGGTCAGACAGCCCGGAGCCGGAGATCCCGAGGTCCTCGTCGATCACCACGACCTGCTCGCGCGTGAACCCCAACTCGACCGCGCGCGAGATCAGCTGATATTGCCGGTCGGTCGACTCGACGTTGCGCTCCAACTGTGCTTGAGAGGACTGTCGCACATACACGAACGCGGCCCGGCGCAGATGCGAGGAGGTCAGCTTCGAGCGCTCACTCACCGACCCGCGTCTCCTGCTTCTCTTCCTCGCCGGCGACCGTCTGCGCGATCAACGCCGCCAACAGCACCATCGCGGTCTGACGCTGTTCCTCGCCGACCAGCTCCCACAACGCCACCGCGGGCGCTGGGCTCTGCGCTAACTCCAGACGCAACTGCACGATCGCTCTCTCCACCGCGATCATCCCGCCCGGCCAGGACGACACGCTCAAGCAACGGTTCCAAGATCCGCCGAGCCGCGAGCAGATCATCAAGCGATCCCACCGTCCCGACCTCCGTCCGCCCGGCCGCAGCGTTCAGATCCGTCCACGCCGCCGGGACCATCAAATGGCTGCCGTCCGGCAGCACCACGATCAGCTCCAACCGACCGCCACGACGCATCCACCCCAACAGCTCAAGCGACCGGCCCTCCCATGCATGACGCGCGCGGAGCACCCGCACCGTCGCCGGGAAGCCATCGAGGTGGGCAGTGTGTCGTGTCTTCCTTCGGCCAGCTCGATCACGACTGGCTGATGAGGTTTCTCGAGCACCGCATCGCAGACCGGAGGGTCCTGCGGCTGATCCAGAAATGGCTGGCCGCAGGCGTCATCGAGGACGGGATCTGGTCACAGACCACAACAGGGACAGCGCAGGGAGCATCGGCATCGCCGCTGCTCGCCAACGTCTACCTGCATTACGTCTTTGACCTGTGGGTTCACCAGTGGAGAGGACGCCACGCGCACGGCGAGATGATCATCGTGCGCTACGCCGACGACTACCTGGTGGGCTTCGAACGCGAACACGACGCGCGCCAGTTCCTCGCCGAGCTTCGCGACAGGCTCGCGACGTTCAGCTTGGAGCTGGAGCCCAACAAGACCCGGCTGATCCAGTTCGGGCGCTTCGCCGCCCGTGACCGGGCGCGCCGTGGTCTGGGCAAGCCGGAGACGTTCGACTTCCTGGGATTCACGCACTGTTGCGCGAGGACCAAGAACGGACGGTTCATGCTCAAGCGCATCACGACCGCCAAACGGATGCGGCGCAAACTGCACGAGGTCAGGGACGAGCTCATGCGACGCCGACACCACTCGATCCCCGAGCAGGGCCGGTGGCTGGCCAGTGTCCTTCGTGGCCACTACGCCTACTACGCCGTGCCCGGCAACAGCGACCGGATCAACCGCTTCTACAACCAGGTCACCCGGCACTGGCTGCGCGCTCTGCGCAGGCGCAGCCAACGCCACCGGATGCCCTGGACGCGGATGCGGCGGATCAGCGCTCGATGGCTCCCACCCCCCAAACGCATGCACCCCTTCCCCAACGCGCGCTTCGCCGCCACCACCCAAGGCAGGAGCCCAGTGCGTTAACGCGCACGCTGGGATCTGCGCGGGGGGCCGCCCGCAAGGGCGGTCCCTACCGCGATCGCTTCGCCGCGGCTACTCGTCTCCTGGCGTTGGATGCGGGCCAGCCCGTCAAAGACCGATGCCACGCCCGCCGTCGGCAATCAAGCCGATGAGGGCCCCGCCGCCCAGGGGGCGTCGGTAAGGCGAGAGTCCGGTTCATCGGTTTGACAGCCGCCACCGAGCGCGGCTCGGCTCGGGCATGCCCGCACCCAACTCCAGGAGGCATCGCATGACCCCAACCGGAAACGACAGCGCTCAGCCGACCGGACGACAGTTGGCCTATCTGAAGGCACTCGCTGGGCGCGCCGGGCAGTCGTTCGCCTGGCCGCGCACGCGCTCGCAGGCGAGCCGGGAGATCCGCCGCCTCCAGGCCGCGGAGCCGACGGCGGCGATCCCGCGTGACGTGGACCTTGAGACCGAGCAGGCTGCCCGGGAAGCGAACGCCGATGTGCCCGTCCAGTCGTTTGAGGTCACCGGGTTCGGTTCGACGGCGGCCTGGAGGCAGAAGTCATGACTGCGTCAACCTTTACCGAGGCCGGGGCCCAAGCGTCCGGAGTCGGGAAGCGCACGGAACTGGCTCGTTACGCCGTCGGTTGCGACGAGAGGATCGTCTACGGACAGCGGGTCGACGGCGTCGTTCGCGTCACGGACGTTCCTGCTGCCGGCACAGGCCGCGCATACCTGATCGAGCGGGGCCTCGAGCG
The DNA here is from genome assembly GCA_963750695.1 of uncultured Solirubrobacterales bacterium. Lineage (GTDB taxonomy): Bacteria > Actinomycetota > Thermoleophilia > Solirubrobacterales > Solirubrobacteraceae > Palsa-465. The sequence continues at coordinate 460,168 of CAVVSB010000008.1, read as the reverse complement.
AGACGGATATGACGCGGTAAAGGCCCTCGTTGAGGACTACGTCGCTCAGGCGGACGCTCTCAGCGCCATCCCGATGTCCGTTTCTCCGCTCGGGCGCTATCTCGAGCGGCTGCCGACGTGAACGCGGCGGTCGGCGGCGGACTCAGCGGCCTCCAACACGTACGGTGAGGCGACGGCTGGCGGATGGCAGGTAGGGGTAGTCGCCCATCGGCAGGGACGCGATTTGGAACCAGTAGGACCGCGTGACGCTCGGCTCGCCGACGCCGAACGTGTAGCGGGTCGTGAAACGTCCCCTCCCTTTGACGTGCTCGGCGACGCCATACGTCGTATACGCGCGTCCGAAACCGATTCGCAGCCGGACGAGCGCACCGCCGGCCGGCAGATACCCACCTCGCAGCTGGCCGGTGATCCGCACGGTGCCGCCCCACGCGACGTGCCTGGGATGGACGGCGACGAGCTGGACGCTCGCGGGCACAAGGGTTCGTACCTGGCTCGAGGTGCTGGGTTCAAACGATGCCCCTCCGTCATAGCGCGCCTCGACGAGTCGCGACGGCCCTACCGGCAGTGTCGCGCGCCAGCTGCCGTTCGCCGCTGTGACGGCCGTCGCGACTTGCCGGAACCGACCGAACCCGTTGTCGGCCGCAGCGAGCACATGGATCAGCTGGCCACCCAGGGCGACGCCGTTGGGGAGCCCGAGCCACCCATTGACCGTGGTACGGCGTCCGTGACCGACACGACGGGTGCTTCTCGTGACGACGTGCGGCCGCAGGACGACTCGGATCGTCTTGTGCCGCCTCACGCGTACGGTCTTGCCGTTGACCTTCCTCGTCGTCCAGACGGTGATGCGCCGACGAGCAATGCGCGGATGGCAGCGCACGACGCTGACGACCTTCCGCCGGGCGGGCAGTCGCACACGCACGCGTCGATGGTGCCGCACCACGGTCACCCAGTGGCCTGCGACTCGGACCCGAGTCCTGACACGACGACAGCGCATCGCGTCGACCAGCTCGGAGAAACCGATCCCGCTGACGGTCGGCTCGCGGATGTTGAGCGTCCAGCTCGCCGCCGCCGAGGTCGCTCGCGCGCCGGAAGGATCCAGAGCGTTGTTCGCACTGACGCACGCCACGTGGTGCACGCCGATGCCGGCCACCGGGACCTGAGCGCTGGCGCTCGGATACCACTGAGCCGGAGCGCCATCCACCGAACACCCGATCCCGGACACGCCCGAAGGTCCCGCCGAGCCCACCGCAGACACGTACTGGGTCCCTGCGCTCGATGGGGCGTCCGAGGGGCCCGAGAGGGCGACAACAGGCGGCTGGTTGTCGACGTAGACCGTCTTTGAAACGCCAAGACCCGTGCTGACGCCCGCGGCGTTTGAAGCGACGAGCGTCAGCGGCACACTGCCGGTGCCCAGGCCGCTGCTCGCCTTGGCCGTGGCGGTGTCGACGCTCGCGGACCACCACTGATCGGGACACTGATGGAACGTGTCCTGATTCTTCGTGCCCCCGGGGCCGGCCAGCGCCTGGCCTCCAAAGAGCGCACCGGTACTACAGACCCCGGAGGGATCGCTGGCCGCGAACGAGATCGGCCATAAACCCCGAACCCAGCCCGACTGGTACCAAAGCGTGTTTGCCGCAGCGATGATCGTCGGCGCGCGCGTTTCACTCGCAGTGAGCACGAGCTGGCCGACCGCGATTGCGGCGTAGTTTGAGCAGCCGTTCTTCTGGTTACAGGCGAAGAACCAGCCGACGTGCTGGCTGCTGAAGGACGCTTGACAGCAGCCGTACCTCGTGAAGTTGTCGGTGAGGGGAGAGCTGCGCCCGCCCGTCCAGTAGAACTCGCCCCACCACCCCTGGCCGTCGCCGATGTCGCTCGAGTCGTCGTTGATCGTGTAGATGTGGTTGATCGTGATTCCTGCCGGTGCGGTCGCCTGCCAACCGGCGCTCGCGTTGAACGGGACGTGCTTGCCGTTCAGCTGCGCAGTGACGAACAGGCCGACGCCATTGACCCGGCAGTCCGCTTGCCACGAAAGGCCCAGCGATGCGGAGGGTTGGAATGGCCCGGCGTCGCGGCTCCAGGCGCCGCAGACCTGCAGGTGTAGCTGACCCGCATCAGCCGTACCGCACAGCGACAACGAAACGAGCAGGGCCGCCGCGAGCGCGAGAACGGACCTGATTCGCGTGCACATCTCACCCTACCTCCAACGGCTCTACGGACAGACGATCATTACGTATGCTGCTTGAGGTCCCCGGGTTCCGTCTGCGGCGAAACCCAGCAGGGACAGGAACGCGCCCGACGGATTCGTGGGATCGAACTGGGCGGTGATGTAGTCGGGCACACCGAACTTCGTGTTCCGGTTCTCCTCGGGCGTGATCGACGGCATGCAGTTCCGCGCGAAGCGCCGATGCGGCCATGTGATCGTCGCGGACGTGCCACCCGTCCCAACTCTCACGCGCTCGCTGGTGGACTTAGCAACGAGTTTGTTTCCGGCGCCCCATTGGATGACCGCCCACGCGCGGACGGAAGCTGCGATCGAAGAAGGGTCAAGCTTCTGCGCCCCGATCGAGTGGTTTCGGATCTGCCGGGAGCCAACGCTGTTTGCCGGCAGGCTGAAGGCGGCGTAGGACGCGCCTGCGAGCGCGAGCACCGAGAGTGCTAGTGCGAGTGTCGCGAGGGCGTTGCGCTGGAGGTATGCAAGGACGCGAGTCATGACACCTTTCGAGTTAGCCGTTGGGTGAGCTCCCTGGCCCGAGGGTTCCGTTTGCGCCGAAGGCGGGTCTTGAGCCGGACGATTGTGAGGAGGACGCGCTCGACCCAGACGATTGCGAAGAGGATCCGGTCGATCCGGACGACGTGTCCTGCACTGACTGGGCGACCGTCGAATCGGTGGAGGAAGTGGCTGACGTGGGCGAGGGCGATGAGCCCGAGGATTGAGCGGCGATGGTCGCGGTCACCGCCTGAGCCGATCCGCGAGACGGGTGCCCGGCGCGCTCCGTCCGCCTCGGCCTGCGGGGGTGATGGGTTGCACGAGTTCGGTGCTGTGTGGCTGGTCGCCGGCTCACGGCGCTGCGGTGGTGGGTAGCTGGCCGCAGAATCGTTGGAAGCGCCGCACCGGTCTGGACTGCGGCGCGGCGGACCGGTGATCCCTCGGTGTGAAGCAGCAGGACGAACCCGAGAATGGCCACGCAGCAGGCGGCGACGCTGGCCGCGAGCACGCGACGACCGGCACGCGCCACACCCGCGACTCGCGGCCGGATGTCGGTAAGTCGCGTGCGCGCGGACCGGCTGCGCCTGGGCGGATTAGCGACCGCCCTCGGCTCGAGCTCGGGATCGAACGGGGCCGCCTCCGGCGGCAGCGTCCGAGGTTGCGTCAGCTGGGACACCTCGCCGGCGGCATGTCGGCGGCGGAGAGGGATGACGCGGGCTACGTCTTCGCTATCCACCGGCGGATCCAACGTCCTACCTCCCTTACCAGCCATGCCGCAATCATGCTAGCGCACATTTTGCAAAATTGGCTATACTCCGGTTCGACCGTGGCAGAGCCAGAGTTCCTCACAGTTTCTCAGGCGGCGGAAGCCTTCAACGCCACAAGTCAGACCATCCGCAACTGGATCCGCGAGGACCGGTTGCACGCACGGCGCATCGGGAACCGTTTCCTGATCCCGCGCGAGGAGGTCGAGCGGATGCGCGGGGACGCGCCCGGGCGAACGGGCGAGAGTCCATGGGACTACGCCGCCGATCGTCCAGCTGCGCCGCTCCCTCGGAAGGCGCCCGACCACACCTCCGAGGTCGATCCGGCCGAGGGTCTCATCGGGGCGTGAGGCGTGGACTCTGAGCAAGCCTTTGGCGAGGCCCGCGAAGCGTGGCGGGCCGCGCTTCGCGACCATGTGCTCGCGCCGCCGGACGCCGGCTTCAGCGCCCGTCTCGCCGCGCTCGCAGAAGCCGCAGCGGGTCGCGCGGCCGCATGCGAGGCCGCGCACAAAGACGGGTTTGAGTGGCCAGCCACGCGAGGCGGCGCGAAGCCGCCGTACGAGCTGCAGCCCGGCAGCGGGCGCCGCGGCCCGCAGGAGCTGTGGGATCGTTTTGACGAAGCCGTGGCCGAGCTCGATCGCGTGAGCGAGGGCCGCAGTATGCGCGCCGTCGGGCGCGCCTACGCGGAGCTGGCCGAAATCGCGGCCGAGCTCGCCAAAACCATCGAGCGAGCAGATCGCGCGTCCGGCCTCCTGCCGCCCGCGCGCGGTCGTCAGCGCCGCTCCGCCTGAACAAGCTCCCGCCGGGCGGGTCCTGCTCGTAGAGCTGACGGGCCGGCCCCAGCCGACGCGCCGCAGCTCGCCCACGACGCGCACCGATGCGTCGATACCAACGTCTCGTCCGTCGCAGCTCACGGCCTCTCATCCGCCCACGCGAAAGTCTCCAACCTCAACGGCAAGGCAATTCCTGCCGCTTCGCGTCGCTGCGCTCCGCTCGCAGCACACAGTTTCACTCCGTCCGGAGTGAGTGGAACCCTGACCTGACGATGCTCTCAATTGGGAAGCTCGTCGTCGGTCAGCAGCGCTACTACGAGCAGCAGGTCGCCCAGGGCCGTGATGACTATTACTCCGGCCGCGGCGAGGCTCCTGGTCGATGGATCGGAGCTGTCGCCCGAACGCTGGGGTTGCACGGCCGCGTCACCGCCGCCGCGTTCAACGCGTTGATAGCGGGCCGGGATCCCCGGGATGACACCAAGCGCCTGCGGGATGGACCTGCGCCGAAAGTCGCTGCGCTGGACCTCACCTTCTCAGCGCCGAAAAGCGTGAGTGTGCTGCTCGCCGTCGCCGACCAGGACGTCGGGCGAGAACTAGTCGAGGCGCACGAGGCAGCGGTGCGCGAGGCGGTGGCGTGGCTGGAGGACCGTGCCGTTCAGGTGCGTCGTGGCGCCGGCGGCAACGTGCGGGCACCGGGCGTCGGCTTCATCGCCGCGGCGTACCGCCACCGGATGTCACGGGCCCTAGACCCGCAGCTGCACACGCATGTCGTCGCGGCGAATCTCGCGCGAGGACCAGATGAGCGGTATACAGCGTTGTTTGGTGCACCGCTGTACCAGGCGGCGAAGACGGCGGGTTTCCTCTACCAGGCCCACCTCAGAGCGGAGGTGCGTGATCGACTTGGTCTGGAGTGGGGGCCCGTCCGGAAGGGAGCGGCGGAGCTGGCGGCGATCCCCGCCGCTGTGCTCGGCGAGTTTTCCCGGCGTCGGCACGAGATGGAGCGAGCAGCGGCCGCTGGGGGGTTCTCTCTCTCGACGAAACGCTCTGCAGAGGCGGCGGCGGTCGATACGCGGGACCGCAAGCAGTACGGGATTGACACTCACACGTGGCGCGAGGAAATCGAGGCCCGCGCTGCGGAGCACGGCTTGGACCGACACGCGATCGAGGTGCTGGTCGCGCACGACAAACCCGGGGAGAGGACCGGCGACCAGGAGAACGCGGCTGACCTTGCGAGTCTCGAAGCCCGCTTGGCGGGGGATGTCGGCCTGACTGAGCGCGCGAACGCGTTCGACCGGCGGCCGGTCCTTCAGGCATTCGCTGAGGCGGCGCAGCAGGGCGCGAGGATCGGAGTGGTCAACCTCCGTGCCGACCGATTTTGCGATCGGGGGGACGTTGTGCGGCTGGTCGGGCGAGACTTCACCACGGCGGGGTTGGTCGATTGCGAGCGACGCCTCGTGGCGGCCGCCGCAGGTCGGGCGGGAGAGGGGTGTGCGGTCATTCCCGCTGAGGCGTGCGAGTCGCGGCTTTCGAGTCTCGAGTACTCACCAACCGCTGAGCAGGCCGATGTGATCCGACATGTCGTGACCGACGGAAACGGCGTAAGCATCGTGGAAGCTCTGGCCGGGACCGGCAAGACATACGCCGCGGGAGTGTTGCGTGAGATCTACGAGGCCGCGGGTCACGCTGTGCTCGGCGTCGCGCCGACTGCCCGAGCGGCGCGCGAACTCACGGAGCAAGCCGGCATCCGCGCCCGCACGATCGATCGGATGCTGATCGACATCGAGCAGCAGGGCGTGCCGCTTCCACCGCACAGCGTGATCGTGCTCGATGAGAGCGGGATGGCGCCGACGCGGCTGACAGCGCGGCTCCTGGAGCACGCCGCCGACGCCAGCGCGAAGGTCGTCGCATTTGGTGATTCCCGCCAGTTGCCGTCGGTCCTCGCAGGCGGATGGCTCCGCGCAGTCGGTGAGCGCGTCGGGTCGCATCGCCTCACCGAGGTGCTGCGTCAGCGCTCACCGCGAGAGCGACGGGCATTGGCGGCGTTGCACGATGGCATCCCGGGGACCTACCTACGGTGGGCGGCCGAAAACGACCGGATCGACCTGTGCGAGCCGGACGCTCGCGACCGGTGTGCGATTGAGCGGTGGGCCGCCGCCGTCGCGGAACATGGGCCGGCCCAGGCCGTGCTGATCGCACGCGACAACGAGACGCGAGCGGGATTGAACGCGGCTGCGCGAGAGTGCCGGCGCGGACTGGGCGAGCTTGGAGCCGAGCGACGATTCGGCCCAGTGGACATTGCTGTAAGCGACCGGATCATTTGCCGATCGAACGAGAGTCGGATCGACGTCGACAACGGAACCCGCGGCACCGTGCGGCATGTCGACGAGACGCGGATCGTCGTGGAGAGCGACAGCGGGCTGATCCGGGAGTTGCCCGCCGCATATGTCGCCGATCACGTTGAGCACGCCTACTGCCTCACCGGGCATGGCATGCAGGGCGGGACGGTCGAGCAGGCCATCGTTGTCGCGGAGCCGCCCGACTTGACCGCAGGATGGAGCTACACCGCCCTTTCCCGCGCGCGCGGCGAGACGCACCTCCTGCTGCCGGTCGACGCGCGACCCATGGATCCTGACCGTGGAGAGCTGGGGCCCACTGAACGGATCCCCCATCCGAGCCGCACGGAGCTGCTTCGGCGCGTAGAGCGACGCATGCGCGAGCGGGACGACGAGGACTTGGCGATCGAGCGGCTACTGCCGCCAGGCCACGAAGGAGATCGGGCACTCTCGCGCGCCGCGAGGTTCATGGCGGTCCCGCACCAGGAGCGCGGCGCCGCAACAGCCGACGAGGCGGACCCGGGCGCGACGCGGCGGCGCCTGGCCGATCTATGCGCGCGTCTGGCGAGGCTGGAGACGGCGCTGGCGGCGCTGCCGCTGCGGTCGCTCAACCGGTTCGACCAGCTCGATACTCATCTGACGGAGCTTGTCGCTCGTCGAGAGGCGCGAGCCGAGGAGCTGGGCTCCCTGAGAACCTCGCGCGGCCTGCGTCCGGCACGCGGATCAGACAACGACCGAGCGGTGTTCCTGCGAGCGGCGGTTGCGAGCGATCATCGGACGATCGCGGAGTTCCTCGCGGCGCGCCAGCAACTGACGCGTGAGCTGGGCGATCCTGATCAGGTGCGCTCAGAGCGTGCGGCAACCGGAGTCGAGCTCGACCGCTGCCGCAGCGAGATAAACGATCTGCTCGACAACCTGGCAGCCGGCGAGGTTGTCGCCGAGCCCGAATGGGCCACGAACTCGCTCGGTCATCGCCCACCACCTGGGCGGAACCGGGAGACGTGGGACGGATCCGTCCACCAGATCGCGCGCTACCGACTTAAACATGATGTAGACGCGCCGGATGCCGCCCTTGGGCCCGAGCCAAGCGATCAGGCGCACCGGCGCGAGTGGGCAACGGCTCGGCAAGCACTTCAGCGCGCGCAACGCAGTCTCGGCATCAGACTCCCCGATCGCGGGCTTGATACGGACCGCAGCATTGACTAAGCGGTCACGTCCGATGCCGGTGCCAATGTATGACGATGGCGGGTCTAGGCGTGATCTGGGTCACGGCGCCGTCGCTCAACAAGCTGGCGGCTGAACTCGACCGCAGGTTGGCTGGCTACTCGGCGGATGCGGTGGTCAGCGTGTCGCATTCCGCTGCGATCACGGCGAGTCGAACGACTGGCGGGATATGGGGCGGGGCCAGGACGCGGCGCGAGGTCGAGTACTCGGCCGTGGCGCTCGTCCGGTCGGATCAGGGCCTACCGAGACGCTGATCGAAGCACGGCACGCCCTGAGCAAGCGTTGATCCGTGACCTGGATCGGGCAGTTAGCGCGCGCTATTGAAGTCAGTTGTCCGCGGTGGCACGAGAGGTCCCGGGGGCGCCGTCGAGCGATCTCACAACGCTCTGGAGCGTCGCGTTCTACAGGAGATGCGTCTCTACGACTACGCCGCTTCAGGCAGCTGTTACAACGCCGCTGGCCGCGGCCACATCCTCGCCGAAGAAAACGACGCGTTCGTCGCGCTCCATCTCCTGAGCGATGGCGTCCTTTAACCTCGCAGAGGACCGAGCGCGCCTGATTCAGGCCACGGCGGATCAGGAGAACTTCGACATGTTGTCGCTGTATCGCGCGTTGCTCACGGGCGTCGCGGCGCGTCCGCCGGCGCTGGGGTGTGCGCTGGCGTGGCTCGCCTTCACGAGCTATGGATTCGCCATCATTCTCGTCGTGTACGCCGCCACCGGCTCGTTTGGGGCGGCTGGCGCGGCGCTCGCGGCCCCAGTGGGGTCCGCTGGCCAGCGCAGGCCAACCCGCCGTCTTCGACACGAGCCGCAGGCCGTGGATCGCGCCGGACGCTGCGGCAGCAGACGACGTCGGTCGCACAAGTGCAGCGCTGCCCGTCGGGCGCACAGGAGTTCGAACGCCACGGCGCGTAGCTGATGGCGCCACCGGAGCGCCCGGACGCCTGTGGTTCAGGGCGTCCAGGTCTCCGCGAGCGGGGTGAGCTGGAGCTCGTGTGTTGCGGAGCGCGCGTCCTGATTGGCGAGGAACAGGGCAGCCTCGGCGATCCTGCGCGGGTTGGCCAGCGCTTCCGGCGAGACACCAGGTCGGTTCGACCCGTCGAGCGGCTGGATCCCCGCGTCGACGATCAGCAACGCGACCTGGATGCCGTTGGGGCGCAGCTCGAGCGCGGCCGCATTGGTGATCGCCCGCACACCGAACGACCCAGCCGCCCACAGACCGCGGCCCGCCGCGGCGCGGCGTGACGAGCCCCCGGTGACTTGAACCAGAGTCGCAGGACGAGTCTGTCTCAGCGCGAATCGTCCGCTGGCGGACAGGAACGAGAAGGCCGCACGGGCCGGCGCTGCTGCCCACGAGTCAAAGCCCTCAAGGTCGGCCTCGGCAATCGGGCCGCCGCCAAAGGGCCCTGTGCGGGCGCCGCCGTATGCGGCGGCCGCGTTCACCACGAGCTCGACCCCACCGTGAGCAGCGGCCGCCTGCTCAAGCGCGCCATGCACGCTCGCGGGGTCGGTCACATCAGCCTCCAGCGCGAGGCCGCCAGCCAACCTGACGCCGTCCAGGGTGCTCGGCGACCGCGCGGCACCGGCCACCGCCCAGCCGTCGCTGACCAGCAGCTCGATGATCGCGCGACCCAGATTGCGCGCTCCGAACACTTGCGCGCTCCGAACACGACCGCACTTCGCTGCGTACCTTGCATCTCACTCATCGGACCACTCCATTTGCGCAGGGTGTTGGTTGCAACGCCGATCGTCCCCTCGGTGCTGGTGATCATGCATCGTCGGATCTTGGCGATCCAGCGATTGTCGGCGGATCACCGTGATCCGGTGATGTCGGATCACCTAGCTCGCAGCAGCACTCGCGGCCCCAAACCGAAGGGACACCTTCCGTGAGCACCGAGCAGCGAGAGACCATTGACGCGATCCTGCCACAGTCAGCCTTCCCCGTCGACAGCGGCGTCGACGAGCAACGACGACTGTTCCGAGAGGCGGTCTCCGCGCAGCTGCTGCCCGCCGACCTGACCGTGTCGGCGGCTGCACTGGGCAGCGTCGGCGTCGCTGAGATCACTGTCGACGGCATCGAGCCTCGCCACGTCGTTCTGTACTTCCACGGCGGCGTCTACGTGATTTCCGACGCCTTCCTCTCCGCCGGCCTGGCCTCGCAGGTCGGCCGGCGGACCCAGGCCAAGGTCATCTCCGTCGACTACCGGCTCGCTCCCGAGCACCCGTATCCGGCAGCGGTCGACGACGCACTTGCGGCCTATGAAGCCCTGCTTGATAGCGGCGTCACCGCGTCGGACACCGGGTTCGCGGGAGACTCCGCCGGCGGCGGCCTCGCCATCGCCACCATCGGCAACCGCCGCGTGGCTCCGGGGCGGCTCAGCGCACGAACAAACGCAGGTCGTCGAAACGCCCGGCGACCAGGTCGGCTTCGTGAATCCAGAGGTAAGCTCGGCGGAAGTCGCCCAGGCTGACTTGCGTGAGCAGCCGCCAGTCGCTCGGATCGGACCACCGCCTGGCACATTCGGAGGGCATGGTCCCCGTGGTGTCATCGGGATAGCCAAGCAGGCGGTGATAGGCGATCAGTGATCCGCCGTCGTCGTCACGCTCAACGCCCTGGAGGTCCGGCAGCTTTGCTCGTGTGCGCGCGTAAGCTTCGGTCGCAGCAACGTCGAGACCGACTGCCTGAACGGCGTCGTTCCAGACGCGTGGCAGCGCAAGCTCGGCGCCCAGCGCTACGGGCTCGGTCCCGGGCGGCCTCTCGGCGGGGTGCTCCTGGACGACGGCGTGGGCATGGAACCCCTCGCCACCGGACGGCTCGACGTCGGTGCCTGCAAAGACGACCAGCCAACCGTCGGTCGGCAGCCCGACGTTGTAGTCGCCCGTGGCTGCGAGGTTAATCTGCGCAAGCACGATCTCTGAGCCGGACACGTCGACCCAGTCATCGGTCGCATGGACCCAGCCATCCGCGCCGGTCGGCGGGACCCCGGTCATCCGCACCGAGAGCCGCGCAAGCGCGCGGAGCGCTGCGACATGGCCCGTCAACCCCTCCTCGTGAGCGAGGGTAATCAGCTCTTCGACAGGCATCGCCCGTTCGGGCGCGCGAGCCGGGCGGCGGGCTGACTCCCGATCAGACGCGGAATAGTCGGTCGGATCCGAGGTGACGACGTCGGTTGCGGCGTCGCTCAACGGGTCCATCTGGGCCAGCAGACCCCGCAACCCGCCGGGCCCGACAGCCTCGGCCCCTTCCTGCACCTGATGACGGGCGTTGCGGGCGAGCGCGCTCAGCCACCCCCGGCGCGTGCTCGTCTCGAGAGGGTCGATCGATTCGTCCACCGGCGACACGTTACCCGGAGGTGACTAGCGGTTCCGAGCGGCCAGCCGAGCGAGATACGCAGCTCCTTCGGGCTTGCCGCACCGCTCGGGAAATGCGCAGCTCGGCTGCGGTCCGGACGGTCGCGGTCCGCCGCTCGCCGTTGCCTTGCTCTCTAGCATCGCGGGCTGTCCTCACGAAGCTCGCCGCCACCGGTTTGGAAAGGTCTCGGCTGCGCAAGCCGCTCGCGTCTTTCACCTGTCGGCCACCTCGACCGGCTGATCCCATTCGATCACGACGCGGGCCGCTGCCAGGATGTCCTCGGCCCCGGGCCGGTACGCGTCCTCGAGCGGCGGGCTCACCGGCACCGGCATGAACGGCGCCCCGACGCGCTGGATCGGCGCCTCCAGAAAGTCGAAAGCGGCGTCCTGGAGCCGCGCCGCCAGCTCGCCGCCGATGCCGCCGTCGGTCACCGCCTCGTGGGCAACGACGGCCCGGCCGGTCTTCTGCAGCGAGCGCGCGAGCGTGTCGATATCCAGCGGGACGAGCGTCCGCGGATCGATCACCTCCGCGGCGATCCCATCCTGTGCGAGGGTGTCGGCAGCCGCGAGCGCCTCGCCCACCATCCGCGATGTGGCGATGATCGTCAGCGCGTCGCCGCTGCGCACCACGTTCGCCACGCCGAGAGCGATCGGTTCGGGATCCCCGTCACCGTCGGCCACCAGCTCGCGGCGGTAGTAGAGCGACTTGTTCTCGACGAACATGACCGGGCCGGGATCCGCGATCGCGGCGGCCAGCAGCCCAGCAGCGTCCGCGGCGGAGCTCGGCATCACGACCTTCAGTCCTGGCACGTGCGTCAGCCACGCCTCGAGGCTCTGTGAGTGCTGGGCCCCGCTTCGCCCGCCCGCACCGCCCTGCGTACGCAGAACGAGCGGCACCCGCAGCTGACCACCGGACATGAAGTGCGCCTTCGCCGCCTGGTTGACGAGCTGGTCGAGCGCGAGCGTGATGAAGTCGATGAACATGATCTCGACGACTGGTCGCAGACCGCTCTGGGCGGCGCCGATCGCGACGCCGCAGACCGCGCCCTCGCTGATCGGTGTGTTGAGCACGCGTCCGCGTCCGAATTCGTCGGCAAGGCCCGCCGTGCCGAGGTACGGCCCGCCTTCGGCGACGTCCTCGCCGAGCACGATGACGCGGTCGTCGGCGCGCATTGCCCGGGCGAGCGTCTCCCGGACCGCTTCGATGAACGTGATCTCGGCCGGTGCGCTCACGCGTAGACCAGCTGCGCCGCGGTGTCGGGCTCGGGCCATGAGCTGGCTCGCGCAAAAGCCACCGCCGCCTCGACGGCCGCGGCCGCCTTGTCCCGATGGTGTCGATCGCGTCCGTCGTCAACCATCCGCGCTGCACGGCGCGCGGCTCAAACTGGGCGATCGGGTCGTGCCGGTGCCATTCCTCCTCGGCGAGCGCATCGCGGTACTCCTGGGCGTCGCCTTCGTAGTGCCCCCGCCGACGGTGGGTGAGGCACTCGAGCAGGAACGGGCCCTCACCGCCGCGGGTGCGGGCGAGGAAGGCGCCGAACGCGTCCCACACCGCGGCCGCATCGCTCCCCTGCACCGTCTCGCGCTCGAACCCGTACGGAGCGACGACGTCGGAGACACGCTCGATCACGGTGTGGGCGGAGCGCGGCGTGAACTCGGCAAAGCCGTTGTTCTCGCACACGAAGATGACGGGGAGCTGCCAGAGCGCCGCCAGATTCACCGACTCGCCCCAGTGCCCGGCCTGAACCGCGCCATCGCCGAAGAAGACGGCCGTGACATCGTCACTGCCGCGCGTCCGCGCCGCGAGCGCCGTGCCGAGCGCGAGCGGGAGGTTCCCGCCGACGACGCCGGTCGCACCCATGAACCCGTGCGCGACGTCGACGAGATGCATCGACCCGCCGAGGCCGCGACAGAGCCCGTCATCGCGCCCCATCAGCTCGGCCATCATCCGGTCGAGCGGTGCGCCCTTGGCGATCGCGTGACCGTGGGCACGGTGACCGCTGTACACCGCGTCGCTGTCGCGCAGTTGACGGCAAACGCCGCCGGCGACCCCCTCCCCGCCGATGCTCAGATGGATGAGCCCGTGGACCTGGAGGCTGCGCTTCAACTGCGCGACGCGCTCCTCGAAGCAGCGAATCCGCCACATCGTCGCCAGCAAGTCGGCGGCGTGCGCAAGGTCGAGACTGATGGATGGTTGCGCCACTATCGGGGTGCCGCCGTGCTCGCTATGGCCCGATGACCGTCGCGACCGGTGCCGATCCGTGCACCGGGCCGAACCCGGCGCGGGCCGCCTCGGCGCAACGGCCCCGGCCCGGCGGTTGGCGGCTAGTCATCGGAACTCCGGCTTACCGATCTCGCCAGGATCCAGCTTGAAGAGCTTGTGTGCAGTACCGCCCAGAATGGCTTTTCGCGACTCTTCATCGAGGAAGGGCAGGTCGTAGATCACCGCCGGCACGTCGAAGTCCCAGTGCGGATAGTCGCTTGAGTACATGAGCTGGGTCTTCGCGTTGATCATGTCGAAGGTGACGCTGCAGCGCATCGAGGTTCGGTATGCTCCATCGGTTGCGTCGTGTAGTACATGTCGGCCATGTATTCGCTCGGCATGCTCTGCAGTAGCGGCGCTTCGGACGACCGCTGGGTGTACTCGCTGTCAAGGCGCTGCATCAGGAACGGGAGCCAAGCCAAGCCGCTTTCGATCCAGATGACGTCCAGACCCGGAAACCTCTCGGGGAGACCGTTGATCACCCAGTTGGTCATGTGGACCATGTTGAACCGCGTAAGCCCAGTGCATGGACCGACAGGAACTTGTTGAGTTGTTCCATGCTGCGGTCCGCCCAGGTATAGCCGGCGTGGAAGCCCAAGGGCAGGCCGCGCTCCTCAATTGCCCGGTAGAGCCTCATGTAGCTGTTGTGGTGCACCGGTCGATAGCGCACAGCCGTCACCATGAAGCCGACGACCCCGGGCGCGTCCCCGAACTCCTCCACCAACTTGACGCAGGCGTCGGGCTCGTTGAATGGCAGGTAGACCATCGTCTTGATTGAGGGCTCCTGAGCACAGACCCGCTCGGTGATCCAGCGCGCGTACGCGCGTGCTACGCCGACCTCCACATCGGGAAGCGGATGCATCCCCAACGCGAGCATTGGCGTAGGGAAAACGATCTGGAAGTCAATGCCCATCATCTTCATCGCCCGCTTGACCAGCGTTGTATCCCGATGCTCGCCCTGGTCAACCGTTTCGAGATACCGGTATGGGTAGCGCGGGAGACGGCCCGCGATGTCCTGATTTCCGATTTGCGGCGGAAGGAGCGGCGACTGACTGCCGTTGAGCCGACCCAGCCCGCTGGACCGAGCGAGGTGCTGCATGACCGGATCCTCGAGATACGCCACGATCTCTGCCCAGGATTCGGTCTCATAGTGATGCGCGTCTACGTCGACAATGAGCATCCGCGCGAGATCTCGCTCCTCCGCTTGGCGCTGGGCATTACGCAACGCATCACGAGTGTCGAAATGGTAGCGAGACGCAGGGAGCGGGCCGGCGCCTCGGCAATGACGTCTCTTTCTGTGCTCGCCATTAGACGGTCCCCCATGCCTTCCAGAGTCCGAGCTCGAAGATCTCAACGCCGGTCGCTTCGAGCATCGCGATCACGGCTATAACGGCGTCAGTTCCAGTGACTGGCTCGCCTTCGTCAAGCGGAAACGCAGGAAAGCGGCCTCCGCTCTGCTGACGCTTGGCGTATGCCTTGACGGCAGCCGCCAGGAGCTTTTGCAGCTGACGATCGCTCAGATCGTCGAGCTTCGGAGCGCGGGAATCAGCGACGGGCTCAGACGACAACATAGATTTCATCCCCTTTCTCAACTACCTCGAAGCGCCTCAGCTTCAGACGCCGGTCGAAGGCACACTCGCCGGTGGCGAGGTCATACTCGTAGCCGTGCCAAGGGCATACGAGATGGATTTCGGTCTCTGAGAAACGCTCCTTGACGAGGGTCTTGTCGGGGGCCAGTACCGCCTCGACTCGTCCGATCACTCGGCCTTCGCAGACCGGGCCGCCCTGGTGAACGCAACGATTCTCGTACGCGTAGAAGCGGCCGTCGTGTCGCAGGACCCCGATGTCGAGCGGTCCGACCGAGATAATCCGGCGTCCGTCCTCGTCGAAATCGGTGCGCGTGCCGACCAGCACCTCGGCCCGGTCGGTGTTTGTTGTCGTCATGTGTTCCTTCCTGTGCGATCACGTCCGAAAATTGCCGGTTGACTGGCGGCGGGCGAATTGCGAGAGCGCTGTGCTCGAACGACCCCACCGACGATGACACCAGCGATACCTGGGATGTCGCCGTGCTCGATGGACACAAGCGGGTTGTCAAAGGCACCGCCCAAAGGCGCCTGAACGAGGACGAGGTCCGCGGGGCGGCCGACCGCGAGCACGCCCTCGTCGCGTCGAAGCACTCGGCCGTTGTTTCCGGTCGCTAATGCAATTGCGTCGGTAGCGGGTATGCCGCCGAGCGAGGAGATCTCCGCGACCGTCTTGATCATGCCTAACGGCATGATCCCCGTCCCGGTTGGAGTGTCGGTCGCGAGGACGAGGCGCTCGAGCGCGTCTCGAGCGCGCGCAAGTTCAATGATTCGCAAGCTGGATCGCAGGTTGCCGGCCTGAACGAGCTGTATCGCGCCTGGAGCGTCAAACAGCTGGGGCAGATCGCGATCCGGCAGCGCAGTCGTCCCGCCGTTGGCGTGCCCGATGATGTCGCATTCGAGGGCGAGCACGTCGTCGATCGTCACGGGGCTGGAGTCGGGGATCGATGCGCCACCCGTGTGGTTCATGACGACAAAGCCGTGCTGCTGCGCGGCCCGTACTAGGGGAGCCGCATCTGCTTGGCGCGCGAATGCTCCGAATCCAACTTTTGCGAGCCAAACGCCTTCTGACGCGAGCTCGGCAAAGTCCTCCGCCATCAGCGTCGGCTCAATGATGACTGAGCCGCCAAAGACCTTGACACCGCCTGGGCGGTGGTGCTGGAACGCCCGCTGCGCCGTGAGCGCGAGCGCCTTCACCCCTGCGCGGTCCGCCGGTCTGCCCGGCAAATGAACTTCCGAGGCGGACATCATCGCGGTCACGCCGCCATGGAGCGAGCTCTCGATCCAACCCAGGGCGTTCTGTCGTGGCGTCCAGTCAGCGAACACCACATGCGCGTGAGAGTCGATCAGCCCGGGCATTGCGACAGCGCCGTTGGCGTCGACCAGTTGGACGTTTTCGCCGACGTCTGGGTCGACGTCGAACGCATCAATCAGGCCGTTCGAGCAACGGAGACTCCGGACCGGGGCGAGCGGCTCACCAAGACGGCCGGTCACGACGCCGGCCAAGTTGACGATCACGAGAGTCTGGCCTGAGTCCGCCGTCATAGCTCTGATGAGTGGCGGTCCCTATCCGCGGAAACGCCGAGGGCAGTGGCAACGGCCGTGTTCGTCTCGACAAGTAGCTTCCCGATCGAACGAATGCGCTTCGCACTCAACTGACTCGCGAAGCCGACGGCAAACACGATGAGCTGGACGTCGCCGGGCGTGACGAGGAGGGGGGCTGCGACGGCGTGGTTCTCCTTGAACTCTCCTTCGCTCGCACCCCACCCGCGGGCGCGCACGCGCGCGACCTCGGCGATCAGTGCTTCCGGATCGGCGATGGTGCGGTCGGTGTGCTTAGGGATGCGGGCTTGCCGAATGAGGCGAGCCGCCACGTCGGCGTCGACTGTGGCGAGCAAGCACTTTCCGATGGCGCCGTCGAATACGCCGTATCGGCTCCCGAGAGTCAGACCGACATGGACGTCTGACGCGGGGTAGGCCCGATCGATGACCTGGGCTTCGGAGTATCCCGTCACTTGCGCCACCGCAAACGTGAGACCGTGTTCAGCTGCAAGCGCGCTCAATCGGTCGCTCACTAAGGCGGCGGCGCGCAGCTGAGTTGCGGCGACGCTCCCCAGTGTCACCAATGCCGATCCGAGGCGGTACAAGCGTGAGTCCGGATCGCGCTGAACGAAGCCATGCGCATGCAACGTCGCTAGCAGCCCGTGGATGGTGCTCTTTGAAACACCGAGTTCCCGCGAGAGTTCGCTGAGGCTGATTCCGCGCGGGTTATTGCGGACGAGAAAGTGGAGGATCCGGCACGCACTGTCGACTGCCGGAACGTGTGATCGCTGCCTCGGCGCTTCGCCTAGCCGTTCAGCATGCTGAACATCGTTCGCCATGATGAACGATAAACGTAACCTCTGTGTAGGTGCACGTCAAGTTGCCGGAGGGGAGATCCGCACGCGCTCGGAGGTTTGATGCCCGTGCTGGGAGGGGGTGAGCCCTTGCAGCGGCCCGGCGCTCAGCGACTGGATGACTTGATCGGAGCAAGTTCCGCGGAATTCGTATGCCGTGGCCCGACCGCCGGCCTTTAGACGGACTCGCCGCAATCGGCGGGAAGCACGGCGTCATGAAAGATCAGATACGATCTGGTAACTTATCGTCTAACGATATGCGGAGCGCGGCCAACATGCCCTGACGAGACTCTGGAATCAGGGGGGCTGTGGGTCGTGGCCCTGGGGGGTCCACTCGACCAACTCGTCATCTGAACGGCTCCTCCTCTCCTGCCTCGAGTTTGCTCGACGGTTTGACGTCCGTTCAGTTCTGCTTGGCGCTGACGAACTGCAGCTGCCGTTTTACGCGCCAGAGCGTCATGAGCGGACACAGGAGGCGCGACACCTCATCGCGACCCTTCGATCCGCGGATGCGTTGATCGTCGCGAGTCCGGGCTACCACGGCACATGTCGGGCCTGGTCAGGAACGCGCTCGCCTATGCGGAGGATCTCCGGGGAGATGCCCGGCCGTATTGGGACGGACGCTCAGTCGGCTGCATCGCGGGCGCATCTGGATGGCAGGCCACGGTCACAACGTTCGTGGGCTGCGATCCACGGTCCACGCTTTTCGGGGATGGCCGGCTCCGCTGGGGGTGGCGGTCAACTCTTCGGAACTCATCTGGGACGACTGCGGTCGTCTCACCGACGCGCGGACGCGACAGAACCTGGAAGCGCTCGTGACCCAGGTCATCGAGTTCGCGTCCCACCGCTCAGCGAGCATGAGTTGATGAAGGGCCACTCGACCAGCGAGGCGGATGTCTCGTCGGTGTTGGTCGCGGCGCGAGAGCTCGCGGCCGGCGATCCTTTGATCGCCACCGACGCATCTGACCGCGAAATGAGGGCGATTTGACGATTTGGTGGTTGCAGCTGAGAAGGCGACGCCAGAGGCTGGCAACTTCATGGCCACGCAGGTCGCGGGCTCATTTGTGTCGCAATGCTGGGATCACGGCTACGGGCGCTCGACCTACCCCCGATGGTCGCGACCCCGACGGACCCGCACGGCACTGCGTTTCACGTTTCGGTTGACCACCGTCATTTTGCGACCACCGGGATCTCCGCGTCGGATTGAGCCCACACGCGCCAGGTAACCCTGCGAGCCAGGCGAGCGAGTTCACTCGTCCGTCACGTATTTCCGCTGGCCTACCGTGAAGGAGGGGTCATTAAGCGCGCCGGGCACACTGAGGCGTCTGTCGACCTCGCCGTCATCGGGGGCCTTCGGCCGGCGGCGGCGATCTGTGAGGTTGCCGGGCCAGACGGCGAGATGGCCCGGGGAACAACCCTTCGGACGTTAGCGCGTGAACACGGCCTCTCGAACGTTGCGATCAGCGAGCTGATCGCATACCAACGGCGTGAGAGTCGGCCCGTACGTCGTGAGAGGCGACGCTTCCTCTACCGCGAGGAGTGTTCCGCGGCATCGCGTACCGCGAGCTCGTTGAGGGGGCCGAGCATCTTGCGCTCGTGATGGGCGACATCACTGGCGAGCCTCGTCTCGTCCGGATGCATTCAGAGTGTCTCCGGCGACATGCTGCATTCGCGGCGGTGTGACTGCGGATCGCAGCTCGAGCGCTCGCTGGACCTGATCGCTGACCACGGTCGCGGCCTGATCGCGTACCTCCTGGGACACGAGGGGCGAGGAATCGGTCTCGCTGCCAAGCTTCGCGCGTACGCAGTGCAGGAACAAGGCCTCGACACTTTCGAGGCGAATCTGCGTCTCGGTCAGCCGGCGGATCGGCGCGACTACGGAATCGGCATGAGCATTCTCACCGGGCCCTGGCGCTCGGCAGCTGCGACTGCTGACAAATAATCCGGCGAAGCGCGCTGGTCTTGAGGGATACAGGCTAGAGATCGTCGAGCGCGTGCCGTTGCTCACTCGCCCTACGGCAGAAACGTCGCCTACCTCCGGGCAAAGCAACGCAGGATGGGACACGCCCTTGGACTCCCTGAGCCTATCCCTGATAGCGGTTCGGTACAGGAGGCTGGGGCGGCGTATTGCTCCACCGATCAGATAGACAGTAACTCAAGATCCGAAGTTGAATCAGCAACTTAAGACTGTTAGGCTGCTCCCCCGCTGGAGCTATTCCGCGCGTGAAGCTCCCGATCGCCAATCGATGCGACGGCATAGAGCACGGGGCGCGTCGGCCAGCTGAGGCGCAACGCTCATTCGGAGAAAGGAACAACCCAGTTGGATACTCGCGTGGAGAAGCCAACGGACATCGAGGAAGCGACCGGCAACCCCGAGTGGGGTTCTGATGTGGTGGCAGACCTCTTGCGCGCGTTGGAGATCGAGCACATCGCTGTCATGCCTGGGTCGACGTTTCGCGGACTGCAGGACTCCCTGGTCAACTATTCGGGGAACCACGATCCTGGTCTCATCCTGTGCACGCACGAGAACGTCGCCGTGGGAATTGCTCGAGGTTATGCACGCGCGACCGGGAAACCGATGGCGGTCGCGCTTCACAACATTGTTGGGTTGCTCAACGGAAGCATGGAGATCTACGACGCGTGGTGCGACCGCGTACCGATGCTCGTGATCGGAGCAACGGGACCGGTCGACGCGCCAAAGCGCCGGCCGATCATTGACTGGCTGCATACGGCCAACGTCCAGGGTGTCCTCGTTCGGGATTTCACGAAATGGGACGATCAACCTGCTTCCGTTGAGGCGCTGAGCGAGGCGCTCCTCCGGGGTTATCGGTTGAGCTGCCAGGACCCGCCGGGCCCGGTGTACGTTTGCTTGGACGTGAGCCTTCAGGAGAGCCGGGTACCGGAGGACTTCACGCTTCCGGACGTTGCAAAGTTCCCTCCTGCCAAGCCTCCGTACCCACGCGCCGACGACGTCACGCGTGCCGCCGAGGTGCTCGTCGCTGCCGACCGGCCGCTCATCTATGCGGATCGCGTCGGCCGCCAACAGTCTTCCGTCGACGCACTCATTGGCCTTGCGGAGCTACTTGCGATTCCGGTGATCGATCAAGGATGGGGGTGGCGAGCCTTTCCAAGCCCACACGAGTTCGACTTCGCCGGGATGGAGTCAGACCTATTGCCGGACGCAGACGTTGTGATTGGCTTCGACTGCACCGACTTTGGTGGAGAACTTGGCCGGATCGGTGAGGCGACCGTGATCAACGTTTCATCAGACGAACTGCTTCACCGCGGCCTCACGGCCGAGTACCAGACGCTGGTACCGGCGCAGATCCCCATCCTTGCGAGTCCGCACACGACGCTGCCACTGCTCCTCGAGGAATGTCGGGGACTCGTCGACGATGCGGTTCTCGAGAGCGTTCGCCAGCGTCGCGATACGCTCGTGCCAGCTCAAGCCGAGCTTCGCTCCAGGCAGAGCGCATATGTCCACGAGGACTGGGACGGCGCCGAGATCACTGAGGCGCGCCTCGCGGCGGTCCTTTGGGAAGCCGTTAAGGACGTGGACTTTGTCATCACGATGGGGAACCTCCGCCGCCAAGCGCCCGGTGTGTTCTCCATTTCGGGTCCAAGCCAAGACCTGAATGGCGACGGCTCCGGTGCGGTCGGAGCGATGCTTCCGGTGGCCCTCGGCGCCGCACTCGGATTGCGGTCGACCGGAAAGCTTCCCGTCGCGATGATTGGTGATGGCGAGTTTCTGACTGCTTCGCAAGCGCTATGGACTGCAGGCAAGTACGGGATTCCGTCACTCATTATCGTCATAAACAATCGCAGCTTCCTGAATGACGAACATCATCAGGAACGCGTCGCCGCACGCCGAGACCGGCCGCGCGCAAACGCCTGGGTCGGAATGCGAATGGAGGAGCCTGAGGTCGACTTTGCCAGTATGGCCGTGTCCATCGGCGTCCAAGGTTGCGGTCCTATCAAGACGTGCACCGACCTAGAAGGCGTGCTCCGTGAGGCCGTACCTGCAGTGTCAGACGGCGCGTGCGTAGTTGTCGACGTATGGACAAAGAATCGCCGAGTCGTGGTCTGATCGCCTTCCGCTCAGGCAGGTCGGGACACGCCGTTCAAGCCAGCCTTACGAACGAGGCGCGGAGCCACTCAGCGAAACATCCTGGAGGTCAATCATGAGAGTCGTAACTGTCGGCGCACTTCGGGAATGGCGCGCAGCCCACCTTGAGAAGGTTGTTGGCCGAGGCCCCCAGCTATTCGCTGGAGGCGAGTGGCGGAGGCCTCACGACACGAACGCAGTCCTCGAGACGTTCGATCCGTCGACGGGTGAAGCGATTGCAGAGTACGTCGCCGCGGACGCCAAGGATGTGAATGCCGCAGTACGAGCCGCCGCGGATGCTGCTCCTGATTGGGCAGCACTCTCACCAGCACGTCGAAACGAGCACCTAGATCGACTCCGGACCCTCGTAGCTGATCGTGCACCGCTTCTCGCGGCGCTCGACTCCATCAACGGCGGAATGCCGCTCGGAAGTGCGGACCAGGACGTGCAATGGTCGCTCGAGCAACTTCGTGACTGGCCAGGGTTGGCCCTCGCGCTAAGAGGCGAAAGTATGGACGTCGGCGACGGGATCCTGCACTACACGACCCACCGCCCGTTCGGCGTGGTGGCGCGGATCGTGGCATTCAATCACCCGCTGTACTTTGCTCTCACGGGGATCCTTCCCGCCCTCCTTGCGGGGAATACGGTTGTGCTCAAGCCCGCCGAGCAGGCCCCCCTTTCTGCCTTGGCACTCGGGGATGTCCTGCAAGAAGCACTGCCAGCCGGGGTCGTGAACATCGTCACGGGTGACCGTCGGGCTGGCGAGGCGCTCGTGACGCACCCCGGCGTGTCTCGGATCGCTTTCACCGGAAGCACGGCGACTGGGTTGCAGATCCAGCGGGCTGCGGCAGTCGGACGTGTGCGCACCGTGAGCTTGGAACTCGGTGGCAAGAACCCAATGATTGTGTATCCAGACGTCGATCTCGATGCAGTCGTGGACGGTGCAGTCAAGGGTATGAGCTTCCGAGGCACCCAAGGCCAATCCTGCGGGTCAACGTCAAGGGTATTCGTGCACCGCGCCATCTATGACCGGTTCGTGGAGGCCCTCGCGGCCCGGCTTGACGGGCTCCGAGTCGGCGTCGCTTATGGGGAGGGTACCGACGTCGGTCCGCTGGTCTCGCAGCGCGAGCAGGATCGCGTGCGCGAGTTCATCGCAGCGGGGGCGGCCGAGGGTGCGACCCTGGTCACCGGGAGCCCTGACGCGCCCGCTGACACCCCGAGCGGCGGGTTCTATGTCGGACCGACGCTCTTCAGCGACGTCAGCATGGACATGCGGATTGCACGCGAAGAGATATTCGGGCCAGTCGTATGCGTCATTCCGTGGGACGACGAGGCAAAGCTCCTTACGGAAGCAAACGCCCTCACCTACGGCCTCACGGCGAGTGTTTGGACCGACAGCCTCCAAACCGCCCTTCCCGTCATCAATGCGCTGCAAGCGGGATACGTCTGGGTGAACGACGCCGGCACTCATCACTGGGGCACTCCGTTCGGCGGCTTCGGAGACAGTGGGGTCGGTAGAGAGGAGTCCTTAGGGGAATTGCAGAGCTATATGCAGCTCCAAAGTGTTCACCTGGGAACAAGCCCACCACCGTCTGAGAGTGAGACCGAGCCGAAATGATGCGCCACGAGCAGTTCCTATCAGCCCGCGACAAGCTCGTATTCGAGAAGTCAGGTCACGGCAAACGCGTTGGCTATGGCCGGCGGCCTGTCGTGCTGGTGATCGACGTCAACTACGCGTTCTGCGGAGAGGAACCCGCCCCGATCCTCGAATCGATCGAGACCTACCACAACAGCTGTGGCGAGGAGGCGTGGGCTGGCATCGCGGCGATCGAGCAGTTGACCGATGCGGCACGAGCAAAGCGCGTGCCCGTGATCTATACGACCGGGTTCAACAGGCCCATCGCTGGAAAGTTCGGGCTTGGACGTTGGAACGACAAGGTGCCAGGAGAAGCAGACGACATCAATCAGCGCGCAAATGAGATCGTTGAGCAAATCTCTCCGCACGAGCACGACATCGTTATTGAGAAGACCATGCCTAGCGCGTTCTTCGCGACAAACCTTGCCTCGTATCTTGTCTATCTCGGTGCAGACACATTGCTCGTGTGCGGTACGACAACAAGCGGTTGCGTACGAGCAAGCGTCGTCGACGGCTTTTCTCGCAACTATCGGATGATCGTTGTGGAGGAGGGCACGTTCGATCGAGGCGAGGCGTCACACGCGATCAATCTGTTTGACATGGACATGAAATATGCGGATGTCGAGCCGCTTCACGGGGCCGTGAGCTATTTGCAGTCGCTAGAGGATGGCGTGTTCGATGTCCTGATGCCCGTCCTCGCTGCGGCGACGCCACTCCAATAATCCTTGCTTCGCCCTAGCGAATGTCTGGCCCGTCCGCCGGTCCCGCCACGCGGTCTACGTCGTCCGCTTTGAGCCTCCGCCGATGAGCGGGAGCACATCGTGATTCTGACGATAAATCTCGACGGTTCTTAGTTTGTGATCGCGCGCGAACTGCTCAATTGCCGCTGGCGATTGACCAGCCTCGACCATGTCCAGAAGCTGCGCATGCTCGTCGACGAGGTGTGAGCCCCGAATCAGCAGGTAGTAGACATCCCAGCCGCGGAGAGAATCAAGCCGGTCCCAGCCGATGCGTACCAAGGTCATGAGGTATTCGCTCGGGCACGCGTCGTAGATGCGGACGTGGAACTGTCGATTCAGCGCTTTGGCCGTCCCGATGTCACTTTGGTCAAGGGCTTCTCGCAGGCCCCGATTGAGCTCCCGCAATTCAGTCAAATCCTTCTTGGATAGGTGCTCGGCAGCGAGCGCTGTCGCGTAGCCCTCGAGCAATGACAGCACGTGCATCGCGGACTCCCAATCCTCCGCATCCGCCAAGACCACGCGAGCACCGACGTTGTGGTCAAATTGAACGAGTCCCTCGGCCTCGAGACGTCGGAGCGCTTCGCGCACCGGCAGTGCACTGACGCCTAACTCGCGAGCGAGCTTTGGGATCACGAGACGCGCTCCGGGCTCGTATGACCCTTCGACGATTCGCTTGCGGACCGCGGCGTAGGCCTGCTCGTGTTTGCTCAGCTTGGCAGAAGACAAAGGATTCAGGGTTGAACGTATCTCACGGAGCCCGACATATGCGTTCCGCCGAGGGCGGCGGCTGTTGAGAGCACGTCTTGGCCGAGGACGACGGGTCGCGTGCGACCGCGCGATCTGCCTCAAAGGACGTGGGAAATTGTAACTCCGCGCGCGGCGTCACCCAGATCGTATATGATCAGGTGGCGGGTTCAAACGTACGACATGCAAGGTCAGGCGGTCGACCAAAACCGGCGTGCCGCGCTCTAGATGAGTAGTTCCACGGTTTCAGGTGCTGTAGGCGACGAGGGAGCGGCTGGGGCGTCCGAGTTGGTGGTTGAGTGCGATCGCGGCGGCGTAGGTGAGCAGGCGGCTGGCGATCCGGGCGTGGAGGCCGTGCAGGGTGCGGGCGCCGTGGCGTTCGAGGGTGAGGATGTCTTTCGCGGTCCAGTAGATCGATTCGATCCGTTGTCGGATCGGCGCGAGGTGCGGGCCGCGTCCGGGCTCGTCTTTGCGGCGGGGTCGCAGGATCGTGGCTTGGAGGGTGGCGGCGTCGGCTTCGAATTGGCGGCCGGCGTAGCCCTTGTCGCCGATCACGGTCAGCGGTCCGGTGCGGTTCACGCGGGCGAGCAGTCGCAGGCAGATGTCGCGTTCGTTGTCCTTGGGGCTGGTCAGGATCATCGCCCGGGGGGTTCCGTCAGGGGCGCAGAGGGTGTGCAGCCGCAGGCCGTAGAAGTAGCGGCTGTGGCTGGCGCAGTAGCCGTAGTCGGCGGCGTTCGCGAGCGGGTCATCGAGCGAGGAGCTGCCGGCGCGTGTGACCGTCTCGCGCGAGCGGGCGCATTCGACCGGTGTGGAATCGACGAGCAGCACGTTGTCCTCCCAGCCCGGACTCAGGCGCGCGAACGAGGCGATCAGCGCTTCGATCGTGCCGGCGAGGCGGTCGCGGCGGCGGTAGAAGCCGGAGCGCTGGGTCAGGCCGGGGAACAGATGTCCCAGGCGTTTGATCGCCGTTCTGATGAACCGGTGGTCGCTGGGGATCCCCATGATCGACTGCGCGACCGCGAGCGTGACGACCTCCGCGTCGGTCAGACTCCGTTTGTGGTTGACGGTCTTCTCAGGCAGGAGATCGTCAGCGATGCAGAACACGTAGATCAGCAGCAGGTCGAGGTCGGCGTCCATCGTGGCCCCCAGGGTCGGCGCTGGTTATTGAGCACCGCCGACTTCGACCTGCGCTGTTATGTCCCCTGCAAACCCACGACCCCGCCGTCGGTCGTGGAACTACTCATCTAGGTGCGGCAGACTGGTCCTCCGTCCCACCCTCGGCCGTCGTCGATCGGGCTCCTCTCCTCCTCGGCCGGGGCGTCACAGGATTGTGATGCCCCGGCCTCGGGAGCGATGGTGGCGTTGGGAAGCCCGCCTGTGCCCGCTCGGGGGTGGGTGACGACCAACGGGGTACATCGCTAACGCTGATAACGAACCTTGGTCATGTATAATGCGGACGCAAACGTCCGACGACTAGAGCGCCAATGTCCACAGCATCCGGTACCGCGCAAACGACGGCTGCCCTGCAGCAGTTGGATCGCGCGCACATCGTTCATCCGCATCAGACCATCGGTAGACCGGCCGATCCAGTCGTCGTGGCGCGTGCACGCGGCTGCCGGATCTGGGATACCGACGGCAACGAATATCTGGATGCGACATGCGGACTTTGGCAATGCGCCGTGGGACACGGGCGCCCCGAACTCGCTGCCGCAGCAGCCGAGCAAATGCGCGAGTTCGAATTCTTTGCATCGTTTTGGGACTTCACGAACGAGCCCGCCATACAGCTCGCGTCGCGACTCGCCGATCTCGCTGGCCCCCAACTCAGCCGCGTGCACTTCACGAGCGGGGGCTCAGAAGGCAACGCGTTCGCTGTCAAGCTCGCGCGCCTAGCCTGGGACAACGCAGGCCAGCCTCATCGCACGATAATCCTTTCCCGCAGCGGGGCCTACCATGGGTCGGGCGCTGGCGCGTCACTCGCCGCCACCGGAATGCCACCCCTCCACGAGGGCTTTGGTCCACTTCCGGAAGGATTCGTTCACCTTACGACCCCACACGCCCGGCCCCTCGGGCCCGACGCTACTGACGTGCTCGTTGCGGAACTTGAAGACACGATCGCGCGCATTGGGGCCGACAGGATTGCCGCGTTTATCGGGGAGCCGATAATGGGCGTTGCCGGCGTTATCCCGCCGCCCAGGGATTATTGGCCACGAGTCGAAGCGGTTTTGCGCAAGCACGGCATCCTCTTGATCTTGGACGAGGTGATCACCGCATTTGGCCGGCTCGGCTGCTGGTTTGGGTTCGAACATTTCGGAATTAGGCCAGATTTTGTGGTCACAGCGAAAGCAATTACTAGCGGTTACTTCCCATTCGGCGCCGTGCTCGTTGGTGACCGCCCGATGGAGCTCCTCGACGGCCGGATGCTGCGGCACGGCTTCACCTACAACGGTCATCCTGTCGGCGCCGCGGTCGCGCTTGAAAACATCAACATCATCGAGCGCGAAGGCCTTATTGATCGGGTGCGCGAACTCTCGCCGCTTGTTCAACAGCGATTGATGGCGCTCTCCGCGCACCGCGACGTCGTTGAAGTACGCGGCGAGGGCCTAATGTGGGCTGTCGAGTTTGCGGATGTCGACGGGCTACGTGTATCTGCGGAGGCGCGCGATCGCGGCGTGATCGTGCGCGGGATGGAGAACCGAATCTACGTCTCTCCACCCTTCGTAATCGAGCCCGGCGAGATTGATCAGATGGGCGACGTTCTCGCCGAGACTCTGGATGCCGTTCGGTGAACGGCGCGGCTGAATCGACGTGAGTCGTTCGGCCGCATACCCCTACGACGACCTGCGCTCGTACCTCGACGAGCTTCAAGCGCGAGAACTCCTGGTCCGAGTCACACAGCAGGTCAACAAAGACACCGAGCTTGTGCCGCTCGTCCGTCTCCAGTTTCGCGGACTACCGGAGGCGGAGCGCAGGGCCTTCCTTTTCGAAAACGTGACCGACAGCCGCGGTCGCAAGTTCGACGCCACGGTGGCGATGGGGACCTTCGCGGCGTCACGAGCGGTGTACGCGACCGCGATGGGGCTTCGCGATTTGGCCGACGTCGGCCCAACCTGGCAGCGCGCTTTTTCTGCGCCCATCGAGCCGGTCGTCGTCGACCATGGTGCCTGCCGGGATGTTGTGATCACGGACCCTTCTGATCTGGAGGCGATGGGTGGCGTTGACGCTTTCCCGCATCCGATTTCGACGCCCGGCTTCGATAACGCTCCGTTTCTCACGTCCCCGTACTGGATCAGCAAGGATCCGGAAGATGGGCGCTACAACGTTGGTGTCTACCGCGGGATGATCAAGGGGCCGCGCACCGTCGGCCTCCAAATGGACACGCCGTCTCAGCACATTGCGATCCAGCTGGAAAAGGCCCGCCGACTGGGACAACGACTGGAGGTTGCGATTGTCATTGGCGCTGTGCCGGCTCTGGGACTTGCCGCTGTGCAGAAGTTGCCATACGGCGTGAGCGAGCTGACGATCGCCGGTGGGTTGATGCAGCGACCGCTGGAGATGGTGCGCTGTGAAACGGTCGACCTCGAGGTTCCGGCAAGTGCTGAGCTCATCATCGAGGGCAGCGTCGATCCTCAGCAGCTGGAGCTCGAGGGCCCGTTTGGCGAGGCCAGCGGGTACATGGGCCCCCGAACGTTGTCCCCGTCAGTGGATGTCTCCGCGATCATGCACCGGCGACAGCCCATTGTTCAGGCTTTCATCAGCGAGTTTCCGCCGAGCGAGTCGACACTCATGCGGAAGATTGGCTTCGAAAACGTTTATCGCCGGTTCCTTCGAGATTCGTGCAACATCGCCACCGTCCAGGACGTCTGCTTTTATGAGATGGCGACCTGCAACATGATGTTCGTAATCCGTCTGGAGAACCCGACACCGGGCCAGGCGTGGCAAGCGATGTACGCTGCAGCAGGGTATGAGCCGTCGATGGGAAAGATCATCATCGCAGTCAATGACGACATCGATTCCGGTGATCTCGAATCCATTGTTTGGGCGCTCGCGTTCAGAACTCAGCCGCGTCGGGACGTTCGCATACTTGATGGGAGGCTGGCGCGACTCGACCCTTCGCTGCCGGCTGAGCCAGGCGCTTTGGTCGAGGCCGACGCCTCGGCAATGCTCATCGACGCAACGCGCGCCCACCCGTACCCGCCAACATCGCTTCCGTCGGAGGAGCACATGCTCGGTGCCCAAGAACTGTGGAGCCAGCTTGGGCTGCCGAAGCTTGACCTCCGGGCGCCCTGGTATGGATACGACCTCGGAGCGTGGTCTGACGAAAATCGTGAAGAGGCGAACTTGGCAACCTTAGGCCGGTATCTCGAAACCGGGAAGAAGCTGGCGCGTGGCTAGGGCGTCCATCAGGACTCGCTCAGCGTTTGAGGTAGCTCAAGCCAACACGTGCTGTCAACGCAGCAGGGAGAAGAATAGGTGCGAGGCATGTCGATCCTAGGAGATCAGCAGGTCATGTTGTCCAGGACAGTGCACTGATGGCGAGGGCCGCGACACGCGACGGGTCGCCCGAGGTCGTTTCCGGTTTTTTCGAATGGATCCGGGGTCGCGGGGAGCCGAACCAGCCCAGCAACGAGACCCTGCAGCGATATTTCCATGGCATCGCCGAAGCTAGATACGTGATTCGAAAGGTGTTCCGGCTTGTCGATGAGCAAGCAAAAGCAGTAGGGCTAGACCCTCTCGAGCATCAGGCGCTCATCCAAATCTTCGGTTCTCCGGTTCCGTTACGGGTGATCGATCTTGCAGACCGTCTCGACATCGCGCCGGCGTTCGCGTCGCGGCTCACGAGGAAGCTCGGAGCGGCCGAACTTGTCAAACGGACACCCTCACGCGACGATAAACGCAGTACGTGCCTGAGCACCACGCCGAAGGCACGGAAACTGCTCACACAAATCGATGAGGCCGTCCAGCTCCACGTCGAGTATTTCCAGCGTCAGCTCAG
This sequence comes from uncultured Solirubrobacterales bacterium, assembly GCA_963750695.1. Classification (GTDB taxonomy): domain Bacteria; phylum Actinomycetota; class Thermoleophilia; order Solirubrobacterales; family Solirubrobacteraceae; genus Palsa-465. The sequence continues at coordinate 430,557 of CAVVSB010000008.1, read as the reverse complement.
AGATGACGAGCGTGTCGCGGCTCTTGCGATCTTCGCGTTCTACCTCGGCGCTGAGCCCGACGTGAAGGATCTCGCCCGCTTGCTTGCCAAGCGTTCGACGTAGGCTCGATCGAGTTGGGTGAGGGTGCCGTCCGCCTGCCAGGACGCCGAGCCCGACACCATCAACGGAGTCCATCACCGGCGGCTTCGGCGACGGATAGTCCGCCGGTACGGTGATGCACGCGGGGCCCGCTTGTCACGGCGACCGCGATGACGAGTTCATCCGCTCTGGGTGCGTCGGCAATCCGAAATGAGATCGCATCGTAGTGAGACCGTACAAACAGCGCATCCTTGTACGCGAGTGGCAGGTCCAGCGTCTCACCCGCCGAGGCGGTCTTTGTGGCCGAGGAGATCCACGCAGCGCCTCCGCCAACGGCTTGGCGCAGGGCGTCTCCGAACGGAGTCGTAATACATGCCACGACATGCTCTTGCTCACCGGCGAGTCCGGCGATTCCTCCCTTTCCATACCCCTCCACGTCGTCTCCGCCGAGCAGCTCGCGGGCCCGCTGGCCAAGGGCCGTGCCGAGCGCTGGGCTCGGATCCGTCAGCGCGGATAGGTCTTCGGCGAACCTTCCAGCGAACGGATTCCTGATGACCACCGCGACAGCAACCTTCTTCAGCGGCTCTTCGCCTGCAGGGCCTCCCTCGTGTTCAATCGTCTCGATGGTGCAGAACCACTTCCTGACGTGGTAATCGCGCATCAGCCGCTTCCTTTCGGGGTTAAGCCAAGCCAACCGCGCCGCATGGGTACAAATTGCATGCGCGCGGCGAATGTCACAAGTGAATTGCCTGAGGGTAAAAGAGTCAGCAAGGTCGCTTCTTACAGTAGCTTACTTAAAGATGCGCTTTGAGACAGCAAATTGCAGTGGTCGCCGAGGTATGACATGACCCGCGTAGGTGTTGACGTGGCAATCGTAGGCGCAGGCATCTCTGGCTTAACAGCCGCATTCCGACTGCAACAAGCCGGCCACAGCACCAAGGTGCTCGAGGCGCGGCGTCGCGTTGGCGGCCGCGTCGAGCGGCTCGTCGGAAATGATGGCAAGGCATATGACGGCGGCGGGCAGTTCTTGAGCTCAGAGCAGGCAGCAGTGAGCGTTCTGCTGCAAGAACTAGGGCTAAGCCGAAGTCGGCTATCGGCGTGCGGCGAGGCAGTCACGATACGGAATGGCGACCGCGTCGTCGCGCCAGCGCTGGCGGGCGGCGTTGAGTTACAAGAACTAAGCCGCACATGGGAGATGCTCGATTCCCTCTGCATGCAGATCCCGCATGAGGCCCCGTGGTCCGGTGAGCACGCTCGCGAGTGGGACCGCCAGACCTTCCGGTCTTGGACCTCATCGGCAATCCGGAACTCTGCCGCGCGCCAGACGGTGGAAACGATGCTGATGCCCGCAGGACCCGCGGAAGACGTATCGCTCCTACACGTGTTGGCCTTCCTCCAGGCGACAGGTGGCACACACGGCTTTCTGGCGGCGCGTGACCTGGTTGTGTCTGGCGGGACATTTCGGCTGCCGGAGACGCTCAGCGTCTTCCTCGGAGATGACGTTGTCCTGGAGAGTCCGGTCACGCGGATCGTGACCCGACGGGACGGTGTTGTGGTGGAGTCGGCAAAAGTCGTTGTCGAGGCCGCGGCAGCGATTGTCGCTTTGGCGCCACCGCTAATCGAGCGGATCGACTTCATCCCAGCACTCTCCTCGAAACGTCGCCTGATGCAGCAGCACTGGCTACAAATGCCCGCGATCAAAAGCGTCGGCATCTACGAGACCCCTTGGTGGCGCACACGGGGACTGAGCGGGAACGTCATGTCTGACGATGACTTCGCACCGGTGATGCTCGATGCGTCGCCTTCCGACGGATCGGCAGGGGTCATCCTTGGCCTCACGAATTACGCCAGGCGCCTGCCGCCGTGGATCGTGGACGACAGCATCCGACGTCAAACGGAGTTTTTCGCCGCTATCGACCGCGCGCTCGGTCCCGGGGCTCCGGCGCCGATCGAGTATCTGGAGGGTAATTGGGTCGGGCGTCGGTGGAGCCACGGCTGCGCTCAAATGCTTCCCTGTGGCTTTCTGACGACGTTGGGAATGGCCGTCCGGGAACCAGTCGACCGGATCGCTTGGGCGGGAACCGAGGTGGCGACCAACTGGGCGGGTTACATTGAGGGTGCGGTGATCGCGGCCGAACACGCCGTCGAGGCAGTGTCCCACTTCGTCACGGACCAGCGGTAGCTGTATACGCGCCCGGCTGTACGGCGGGGGCAGGCTCACGGCGCCTGGCGCGCGAACCAGTCGATCTGCGAGCGGAGGGCAAAATCGGGACGAGATGACAGCTCGACGCCCTGAATATCGGCCAGATACTTCTTGGCGCTCCTAATCGCGTTTCCATCGAGCGCGTCGAGCTGGCGGACGAGGCCGTCGATGGCATGGCTGAGGTCGTGGTTCGGAACAACACTGTTCACCAGACCGATGGCCGCAGCCTGGGAGGCCGTGAGCTTTCGGCCTGTGAAGATGAGCCCGTTGACGTGCTTTGGGAGGAGGTGACGGCCAAGGTAAGACATGACAATCATCGGCGGGAATCCATGCTCGATCTCATCAAACCCGAACACCGCATCCCCACTAGCCACGGCCAGGTCGCACTGCACAACGAGGCCTGCGCCAAAGCCGATTGCATTGCCCCGCACGGCGGCAATAACGAGTGCGGGGACTTCGGACAACGCGCGGTTGACGTCCATGGCAAGGGCGAGACTCTCGGACTGGCTCATCGTGCTTGAGCCACCCCGGTCGCGACCAAGACAGAAGTGTCTCCCAACGCTCTGAATGACAAGGTAGTCAACGGCGCGACCGGCCTCCCGCAGCGAGTCACGCAGCGCGATCATCATGTCGTCGGTAAGTCGATTGTCGTCAGGCCGGTTGAGAGTAAGCTGGCCATAGCGGCCGGCGAGCTCAACGGTCAAATGCGGTGAAGGCTGGGTCGTAACCATTAACGCGTGGACCTCTACGGTTGTCGGATCTTCGATGCGAGAAGATGTTTGATTGCCAAATCGTTGAAGACGTCAACGTGCTCGATGTGTGGGAAGTGACGTGCCTCGGCGAACACATGACATCGTCCATCTTGAAGCTGCGATGCCAACAACGGCGCGTATCCAGGTTCTCGCAAGTAATCCTCTGCGCCGGCCACTACGAGTGTGGCATTCGAGACGTTGGCAGGATCCGAAGACTCAGGACGCCAGGCCTTCGAAGCGCCGGGGCGCACGAGACGGGCCGCAGACGAACATTCCCACGCCCCCGGGACGAGCGAGGAGGAGTGCCACTCGTCGACGAACCTGTCGTGCCACCACGGTTCGGAGAAGAACAGGACTTGCAGGATTCGACGCATGTGCTCGCGGGTGCCGTCGTAGTTCAGGAGAACTTCGCGTTGTTCGTTGAGGGGGACGCGACCACCGCCACTGACGGCAACGATGCGATCGATCGGCCAAGCGGGCAGTGAGGCGGACGAGGCGACCCGGAGGAGCAGGGAGCCACCATACGAACACCCGACGAAGTGCGCTTGATCGATGCCCAGCGCTTCGCAGAACTCGCGGATATGACGGATGCGAAAGTCGCTGGGTCCGGCGAAATCGTGCAACTTAGCTGTCTTGCCAAAGCCGACCAAGTCGGGCGCGAGAACGCGAAAGTGGCGCGACAACGCTGCGATGTTGTACCGCCAACAAAGCTCGGCGCTCGCACCATATTCCCCAGAATGGATGAGGATGACCGGATATCCACGGCCCGCCTCGATGTAGTGGGTAGGCACGCCGCCCGCATTGACGTACCGTCCCTCGTATCGCGGAGGAGGCGCGGGATCAGGCGGCTGGCCGGGGAGCGGCTCAGGCAAGGACGTCACAAGAGTCTCGCGACCCAGGACCTTACGCCGACCGATTCGCGGCTGCAGTCGTCGTGAACCGCGGCATGACGGTGCTCGCGAAACGTTCGAGAGCACCGTTGGCCTGTTCGGTCGTGACCCCCCAGGGAGAGACCCAGAGCATAAGGAGGTCGGTCCCGCGCTGCTCGTGATCTTCGACCGTAGCGGTGACGTCTTCCACGCCGCCGAAGAGGAGCAGTCCCTCGTTCCGGAGATCATCGAGCTTCATGTTGCCGAGGCGCACATGACGCTCCGGATACGCCTTATACGAAGACGGAACGTTCTTGTTGTTGGTAAGGGCGACATCGAGCCAGTGGTGGAACAAGCGGTCGTAAACGTGCCCAACTTCGGCGCGGGCCGACTCCAACGACTCGCTCATGTACATGTGACGCATCACGCCAAAATACGGAACGCTCCAATGCACCGACGGTTCGAATGCGTCGCGGTAAGCTGCACCGAGTACGTCTGTCTCGTCAGGAGATAGGAAGCTCGTGACGAACGGAAGGCCGTTGGCACCAGCCCAGCGGGCGGATTCCGCGCTCATGCCTGTGCACCACACCGGCGGATAGGGGCGTTGCAGCACCGGCGGGATGATCGTGACGTCCTCGTACTTCCAGTACTGGCCGGAGGCACTGCCGCCATCTGTCGTCCAGAGGCTCTTGTGCATCTCGAACGACTCGGTGAACATCTCCCGACTCTGATTCATGTCCACCATGTAGCGACGGAACTCAGGCTGACGCACGCCACGGCCTATACCGAACTGGACGCGGCCGTGCGTGAGATGGTCCAACATCGCGGTCTCTTCGGCGAGCCTCACCGGGTTGTGAAAGGGCAGCACGTTGATCATGCTCCCAAGGAGGATTGTCTCCGTGACCTGAGAGGCCGCCGCAATCATAAGGTTGGGGCTCGGAGCGGCACGATCGGAGCCAAAGTGATGCTCCGCGAACCAGTACGAGTGATAGCCGAGCCGCTCCGCCGTGGACACGAGGGCAAGGTGCGCGTCGTAGACCGCCGCCTGGGTCTCATTGTCGTCCGTGCTCAGTTCGTCAAACACCGCAAAGTCCATGGCAACCCTCCAAGTCAGAGGCGTGATATCCGCAAACTCAGGCAATCATATACGATTAGGCGAGTCATGACTGCGCCTTGCGTTATGGTGAGCTCCGAAACATGACAAGGCGCCGTCGCTGAGGCGCTGCGTCGCTAATCCGCGCGCGCGGGACCAATGGATGCGCCGGTCAGGCGTGAGGATGGGACCAGATGCGACCCGCTCGCCGACGCCGCCTATGTCCCTCGACAACGCGGACGCGTATCTAATAGGCCCGAAGGGCGTATACGATTAGAGCTGCCCCACTTGGACCGAAAGGAATCCGAGCTTCTCGGCGAGCGCCGGTGGGTGGTCTTGATCCGCGAGGTGTTGCCAAACATCGCCAGCCTGCTGCTCGTCGAGGCGAGGGCGGCTCACATACTCGATCGGTGTCATCGCGGCACTCGGCTACCTGGGGGCTCGGGGTGAAACCGCCGAACCCTGACTGGGGGCTGATGATCAATGAGAACCAGCCCGGGCTGTCGGCACACCCTTGGGGAGTATTCCTGCTTGTGCTCGCGATCGGGCTCCTCACGATCGGGACTAACCTGCTGGCTGATGGATTGGCGCGTGCGCTGATCGGGATCGAGCGGGGCAATGATGACGCCGGATAGCCCGCGTGCGAGCTCGTCTTGCTCGGTGATTTCGACAGTCCCTGCGGACTTCATCGACATCGCACCCAGCTTTGACGAGGATCTCCGCCTAGACGCTGTCGCGAGACACGCTCTCGACCACTGAACCGCCCTGCACGCACGGGATCAGCCTTTCCAGATGTCGAACCGGATGGTTTCCCAGTAGTCGCGCGCCGACATACGGTCGGAGGCTTTGCGCCGACGCGGACCTTTCATGCCCACCTTTCGGCCGAGAGCTTCGGCCAGAACATTGAGTACGGCTCGATAGTGAAGCGTGGTAGGCTGCGCCAAGTACATGACCTACGTCGTCGACGAGAGACGCGCATCTCGCTCTGACACTGGTGACCGGCAGACGTCCGGCAGAGGTTCTGGTGGTGCGCCCGCGATGCTGAGACCCGCGCACGTCGGACGGGCTGGAGGATGCTGACGCCCAGCGTTAGGGAGCTACGCCGAGTGGGTGGCAACGCTCTCGAGTGCGACGCGGGCGGGGCTCGAGAGGACGCGGAGGGAGCGCCGCCGTCGGCGGAGGGCGCTGAGGGCGACGAGGAGCGGAATTGCCCGAGCGCAACCATTCCGCAGTCCGAAGTCGGCTTGAAGAACGAGATCGTGTCGGCAACGGCCGGATAAGGCGACCCGGGTGCGCATCGGAGTGCCAACCGAGGTGAAAGCTGACGAGTATCGCGTCGGATTGACGCCTGCTGGCGCGCGGGAGTTGGTCGAGCGAGGCCACTCGGTGCATGTACAGGCCGGCGCCGGTGAGGGCTCCGGCATCGGTGATGACGAGTATCGGGCCCAGGGGGCCTCAATCCATGCCGGCGCGGATGCGGTCGTCAGCGAGTCGGACCTCGTTGTTAAGGTCAAGGAGCCTCAGCCGGATGAGATCGCGCTGCTCAAGCCTCGGCACATTCTATTCACGTACTTGCACTTGGCGCCCGATCCCGCACTCACGCGTGGGCTTATGGGATCCGGCGCGACGTGCATTGCGTATGAGACGGTCGAAGACTCAGGCGGCCGTCTGCCGTTGCTTGCGCCAATGAGTGAGGTTGCCGGCAAGATCGCGACGCAGGCCGGTGCCTTCATGCTGGAGAAGCCCCTTGGGGGTAGAGGAGTATTGGTCGGCGGAGTGCCTGGCGTGCCAGCGGCCAACGTAATGGTCATCGGAGGCGGCGTCGTGGGCATGAATGCTGCGACTGTTGCGATCGGCATGGGCGCCAATGTGTCCGTATTCGATCGGGATATTGACCGACTCCGAGAACTTGACGTCGCATTTGCTGGCCGGGCTCACACCATCTTTTCATCGGCGCTCGCGATCGAACAGCATCTTCCCACCGCCGACCTCGTCGTCGGCGCAGTGCTCGTGCGCGGCGCACGTGCCGCACGCATCGTGAGTCGACGGCAGTTGCGCGCGATGAGGCGTCACGCGGTTCTTGTTGACGTTGCGATCGACCAGGGCGGCTGCTTTGAGACGTCCCGCGCAACAACGCATTCTGAGCCAACGTACGAAGTAGATGGAATTACTCATTATTGCGTGGCGAACATGCCCGGCGCCGTGCCTATCACGAGTACGCGGGCGCTCACGAATGCGACGATGCCATACATCACGAGACTGGCTGATGTGGGCGTACACCAGGCACTCGCGTCCGACCGAGGTCTCATGCAGGGCCTCAACGTGGCATGCGGGCGGCTCACGTCGGAGCCAGTCGCCCGTGACCAGGGAGTCGCGTATACGCCCGCGAAGAATGTTCTGTCTCTCCTACCGGCGCTGACCTAGGGTCGGCCGAGACGCGCGCCTCGTGCCTTCTTCCGCAACGACTGGCAGTCGCTGAGCAGGTATCGGTCCTTCCTTGCCGCGCCGGGCGTAATGCGCGTCCTCAGCTCGTCGCTGGTGGCCAGGCTGCCGCTCGGAATGTCCGAGCTGGCGATGATCTTGGTGATGCGAGAGGCGGGGGCCTCGTTCGGTTCGGCGGGCGTCGTTGCCGGAGCCTTCACGCTCTCCGGAGCGATTAGCACCCCTATGCAGGGTCGTCTAATCGGCCGGTGGGGGTTCGCCCCCGTTCTTTCGATTTGTGCTCCCGCTCATGCAGTTGCACTCGTCTCATTCGCGGTTGCCGCCAGCTGGAAGGCACCCTATCCAGGCCTAATCGTGCTCGCAGGAGTCGCCGGCGCGATGCTTCCGCCGATCTCGGCGTGCAGTCGGAGTCTGTGGCCGGTCCTAACACCCGAGCCGGACTCGCTCGAAGCGGCCTACGCGGTGGACGCGATGAGTCAGGAGCTGATCTGGACGTGTGGCCCGCTGATCGTCGCTCTCGCAGTCATAGTCGATTCAGGCCTCCTAGCGGCCTCGCTTGCAGCTGCATTCACGATCATCGGGACGGCCTGGTTCGTAACGGCGTCGGCAGTCCGACACCACGAGCAAGGGCGTCGCGTGGTAGGTCGTCATTCGCGTCCGTGGCTGGCACGCATCGCTCCCCTGTTGCTTTCGCTCTCTTTAGCGGGCTTCAGCAACGGCGTTCTCGTACTCGCGCTCCCGGCGCTGGCTGCCCATTTGCGAACCCCGTCCGCGTCAGGCGCGCTACTTGCGATGCTGAGCGTCGGGAGCGTTGTGGGTGGGCTCTACTACGGAGGTCGCAGCTGGGCAGCATCGCATCTCCTGCGCTACCGCGTTTTACTCTGCTTGTCAGCTCTGTTTGCCCTGCCGCTCACCGCAGCACAATCGTTGCCGGAAGCTCTCGCGTTCAGTGGCGTCGCAGGCCTCGCTTGGTCGTCGCTCCTGTCGTGTGAGTTCTCGCTGATCAACGCGGCCGCGCCACGCGGAGACCAGACCGAAGCCTTTGCCTGGAACACTTCGGCGTTGATCATTGGGCTAGCGGCAGGGACGGCTGGTGCCGGCGTCGCAGTTGACCTCTGCGGAGTCCATTTCCCATTTCTGCTTGTAGCGGTCGGCTCGTTGCTTGCACTCGCGGCGACGGCGACAGCAAACAACCAGGCCCACGGAAGTTCATGCTCCTGAGCAGCGAATGGAGATTGTGGTGAAATTCTTCCCAAACATGAGGATTCCCGCGAAGGTCGCGACGTGAGCTTGGAGATTCGGAAGGTCGTGACAGTCGTCGAGGAAATTCGGCTCGAGGGTGGGCAATCAGATGGTGCCCCGTTGCGAAAGGCGGCAGCGGCGGCCGTCGTCCGCAATCCGTATGTGGGACGTGGGTATTCGCAGACGCTCGACGAAATCGTGGAAGCGAGCGACGAGCTCGGCCGACTGCTCGGCGAAACGGTGGCGAGCGCACTCGCCGCGCCGGCCGAGAGCTACGGCAAGGCGGCTCTCGTCGGCAGCGCTGGTGAGCAGGAGCATGCCGTGGCCATCAAGACGAGCGTCATGGGCGATGCCTTTCGCCACGCGATCGGCGGCGCAAGCGCGTGGCTACCGTCGGTCAGCAAGCGGTGTGCTCCAGGTACACCCACCGACGTGCCGCTCTGCTGCAAGGACGAGGTATGGGTGCGCTCACATTACGACTCGATCACCGTTATGGTGCCCGATGCGCCGTTGGGGGACGAGATCGTGCTCATCGTCGCGGTCGCCTCGCGCGGCCGGTTGAACGCACGTCTTGGCGGCAAGACGAGGCGAGAAGCGACCAACGGGTGAGCCTTGGTTAGCCGGGTTAGGGATCGCTGGAGTTGACGTCAGTTCGTCTGAGGCCTAGAGCGTACGGCCAGTCTGTATTTTGCCCGCTGTTCCGATCGTTATGTCTGAGCCACTGCCACCACGCGTTCCGCCTCCCCTGGCGCGACTCATCGATGATGACCTACTGACTGCCGATGGCGTCGCGTTTCAACTTTTGTCCGTACGGCCGGATGGATGGCCACACCTGTCGATGATCAGCGTCGGGGAAATCGTCACCCACGGCGAGCGCGGGTTAAGACTTGCCTTGTGGCCGGAGAGCAATGCCGTTGCGAATATGTCAGCGACGGGCCGGGCAACTCTGACCACGGTCGTTGGGTGCGTCCCCTACAGCCTACGTCTCAGTCTGACGGGTCCCAAGCCTATTCGCAGCAGCACGTACGGGACGCTCGCTGCGTTCGATGCCCACATCGAGGAGGTACGCGCTGACCTAGCGCCATACGCGGACGTGGAGAGCGGCATCCGGTTTCGACTGCGCGTACCTGCGGAGGTGCTGCCGCGCTGGTCGGAGTTCCGCCGCCTGTTGAGGCAGGCGGAGCTCTGATCAACTCTGAGCGAACTGTTTGTGGTCTTGTGCGGCCTCAGCGGGTAGGCGAGTGGGCTTGGGGAGCATGGGTGTTGGGCCCGGTCCAGCGGGTGACGAGATCGCTCTCGATGCCGACTTGGTCGAGGGCTCGGCCAACCGTCTGATCAACCACATCAGCGAGGCTCTCAGGTCGGTGATAGAACGCCGGCACGGGCGGCATGATGATCGCCCCGCTCTCCGCCGCTTGCGTCATGAGTCTCAGGTGACCGAGGTGAAGCGGCGTCTCGCGGACCAGCAGCACGAGCGCACGCCGCTCTTTCAGCGTCACGTCGGCAGCGCGCACGATCAGGTTGCTGCTGTTCGACGTGGCGATGCCGGACAACGTCTTAATGCTGCAGGGGGCGACGATCATCCCGAGGGTGGGGAAGGAGCCGCTCGAGATCGAAGCAGCGAGGTTGGTGTCGCTGTGGACGACGTCAGCCATCGTCTTGACGTCGTCTAGCGTGTAATCGGTCTCCATCGCCAGTGTCGCTCTGGCGCCGGCGCTTATCAGCAGGTGGGATTCGACGGCCTCGATGTGCTGTACGGCCTCGAGTAGTCGGATGCCAAAGATGACCCCTGACGCTCCGGTGATCGCAACGATGAGCCGCTTGGGTTCCGAACCGTTCACCTGACGCCGCCGCCCGTCGCAGGCGGCATGATCGATGGATTGGGCATCCGCGCATCGTAGTGCCAGCCTCGTCCGGGACGGGGGCTTCCCGCTCTGATGACCCCGACCCCACCCTGGGTACAGAGTCGCCGATCGAACACGGGCGTCGGCATGATGCGTATCATACCAGATATTGACGTGAGTCTGGTACCCTAGTACTCTGATTCGCGACCCGACTACAGGAGCCAAAGCCAGTTGCGTACAGGCCAGGAATACCTCAAGAGCCTCACCGACGGCCGCGCTGTCTACATCGACGGCGGACTCGTTGAGGATGTCGCAACGCACCCCGCATTCCGCGGCGCCGTGCGTTCGATCGCGCGCTTGTACGACGTTGCGAGCGATTCGGCGAACGCGGATGTGATGACCGCGCCGTCGCCGTACGGCGGCGAACCGATCAACGTTGCCCACATGATCCCCCGATCCAAGGAGGACCTCGCCCACCGACGGCGCGGCCTGCGGCGCTGGAGCGAGGAGACATACGGGCTCATGGGTCGCAGTCCCGACCACGTCGCGTCCTTTATCGCCGGGTTTGCCGGCAATTCGTCGGTGTTCGGTCGCGGGGGTCAGCAGTACGCCGAAAACATCGGTCGCTTCCACCAACGCGTTTGTGAAGAGGACCTATACCTCGCGTATGTCATCGTTCCGCCGCAGATCGACCGCTCTAAGCCCGCCCATCAGCAGAGCGATCGTTTCCTCTACGCCGGCGTCAAGGAGGAGGTTGACGGCGGCATCATCGTGAAGGGTGCGCAGATGCTCGGTACGGGGGCGGCGCTCGCGGATTGGATCTACCTGAGCTCAATCTTCCCGTTGCGTCCCGGTGACGAGGACTATGCCCTCTCGCTCGCGGTTCCCGTTGCCGCTCCCGGGGTCAAGATCTTTTCCCGCCGCTCCTACGCGGCGGCCGCGACCAGCGCCTTCGACTATCCACTGTCGTCGCAGTTCGATGAGACCGACGCGTTGGTCGTGTTCGATGACGTTTTCGTTCCCTGGGAACAGATCTTCGCCTATCGCGACCGCGAGATCGTCGCCGCCCAGTGGTGGGAGACATCGGCGCACGTCCTTGGAAACAACCAGGCGCAGATCAGGTTTGCGACGAAGCTCGACCTGCTCACAGGCATTGCTCACCGCATCGCAGACATGAATGGCACCGCGGCGCTTCCGCCGGTCCAGGGAATGCTGGGCGAACTCGCGGCCTACACATCGATGGTGGCCGGACTCGTCTATGGCGCTGAGCAGAACTGCACAATCGACACGGACGGGGTGGCGGTTCCGGGGCGCGCCGAGACCTACGCCAATATGACGCTCCAATCCGAGGTCTACCCGAAGGTCTTGGGAATTGTCCGTGAGCTGTGCGGCGGTGGTGTCATCCAACTCCCGTCGTCGGCGGAGGACTTCCGCGATCCCGAGATCGCGGCGACGCTCGAGCGCTATATCCAGTCGCCGGGACACCCGGCCCAGGAGCGCGTGAAACTACTCAAACTGGCTTGGGACATGATCGGATCCGAGTTCGCGAGCCGCCATCAGCAGTACGAGATGTTCTACGCCGGGGCACCATTTGTCGTCAAGATGCGAATGTTCCAGAACTTCGACTTTGCCCGGGCCGATGGTCTGGTGGAACGCATATTGGCGAGCTATGACCTCGACGGGCTGACGCCCCCAAGCGAGGTGGACCTCTCGATGACATCCGCCTAGAGCGATGGCTTTCGCTGCTATCCGTGACAGCTACGCCTCGTTCATCGGCGGACAACCGGCCGATGGGGGGGAACTCCGCCAGTGCGTTGATCCCGCCACTGAGGAATCGATCGCTGAGTTGCACGACGCCACCTCGGCCGACGTTGACTGCGCTGTCGCCGCCGCCGTAGAGGCCCAGAGGCAATGGGGTACGACAGCTTGGGCCGATCGCGCTGCGGCGCTGGAGCAACTCGCCAGTCGGCTCGAACAGGACGCCGAACCGTTTGCCCGTTTCGATGTCGTAGATGCCGGCATCCCTTTGCAGGGCATGCGCCGCGACGTGGCCAATGCCGTGCGCTATCTGCGCTATTTCGCGGCGCTCGCCTCCGAACTCAAGGGTCACACGCTGGAGAGCTCCGACGGATCCCTCAATATGACCCTACGTGAACCCTACGGCGTCGTGGCCCGGATCATCCCGTTTAACCATCCGCTTCAGTTCGCAGCGTCTGCAATTGCGGCCCCGCTGGCGGCGGGCAACGCCGTCGTCCTCAAGCCATCAGAGCACACTTCGGTGTCGGCAGTGCATCTGGCCGAGCTCGCCGCCGAGGTCCTGCCATCTGGGCTGTTCAGCGTTCTGATCGGGGGCGCCGCCACCGGAGCGGCGCTGGTCAAGCATACAAGCGTGGCCCGTATCGGGTTCACGGGCAGCGTTGCCGGGGGCCGCGCGGTTCTACGCGAAGCCGCAGATCAGATCAAGCCCGTATCACTCGAGCTCGGCGGAAAGAACCCCTTGATCATCTGCCCGGACGCCGACGTGGAGAAGGCTGTCGATCTCGCCGAAATTGGCATGAACCTCCAGAGGACTGCCGGCCAATCCTGCGGCTCGACCTCACGTGTCTACGTCCATGAAGCGATCCACGACGAGGTCGTCAATGGGATCGTTGCGCGCTTCGCAGGGCTCAAGGTTGGCGATCCGCGGGACCCCCAGGTCAAGGTTGGCCCGCTGGCGTTCGCGGCACATCGGGATCGCGTGCTCGCGGCGATCGCTGCGGCGGAGGCCGCAGGTGCCGAGCGCCTCATTGGTGGCGGCAGGCCAGGCAGCCTAGACCGAGGCTACTTCGTGAGCCCTACCGTGTTCGTTGACGTCGACGACACCATGGATGTCGCCATGCAGGAGATCTTTGGTCCTGTGGTGGCCGTGCTGCGTTGGCGTGACGAGGACGATGTCGTGGCACGCGCCAACCACCCGTTCCTCGGGCTGACGGCCAATGTCGTAACAAACGATCTATCACGGGCACTCCGGCTCGCCCGGCGGCTTCAGGCTGGCTATGTCTGGATCAACGGTCGCGGACAGCGGCCATTTGGGGCGCCGTTCGGTGGGTATAAGCAGAGCGGTCTCGGCGAAGAGAATTCACTGGGCGAGCTGCTGAGCTATACCCAGATCAAGAACCTCAGCATCGGCGCGGAGGCGTGATGGCAAGCTCGCTCGCCGACCTCGCTGAGGTGCTGCACGTCGACAACGTCGAGGAGTCGACCTTCCGCGACGCGATGTCGCTGTTCGCCACCGGGGTCACCGTTATTACCAGCCGGACCGACGATGGGCCCGTTGGGATGACGGCGTCGGCCGTTACGTCTTTGTCTCTTCAGCCTGTGTTGCTACTGGTGTGTGTCAGCACTCGCTTGCCGACGCACGCAGTGCTTGAATCCACCCGCCGATTTGCCGTAAACGTTCTCGGCGAGGATGACTCCGCTCTCGCACTGCGTTTCGCCACACCCGGGATCGATAAGTTTTCCGGAATCGGTCACACGGATCGGGCGGGGATTCCCGTGCTGCATAACTCGATCGCCTACTTCGTCTGTGACGTGCACGAGCGCCTGCCCGGCGGAGACCATTCGATTTTCATCGGCTCGGTGCGCCAGTTGGGCCTAAGGCGAGGGGCGCGGCCGCTCCTGTACTTCGGCGCGCGGTTCGGCCACCTCGCCGGAGCGGACGAGACGCTCCTACGGGCATGGCTGGAGGGGCCGGCCTCGGTCTGAGAAGTCCGGGCAGCAGGACACGGTTGGCCGCACACGCTTGTGCCTCCGGGGGTCCACTGAGCTGTCGCCGGATGGGGCAGCAATCACTCTAAAGTATATGACCTATGTACGGAACTTCAGCTACACTTCCCGAGTGGGGCGAAGGGCTACATGCGAGCCGGGGTGGGTGCTGGTCCTCCTCTCAGATCGCCCCGGCTCGCAGGCTCAATGCGACTCACGCGATAGGTGCGCGCGCGAGCTCAGCGACCGGACGGCCGCCCGTGATCGCACCGGTCGATCACTGCGGAGAACACCGTTCAGCAACGTGGGCAGCGGTCCCTTGCTTGACATCGACCTCCGATCAGAAGATGATTCAAGTGCCGTACTTTAGGGGCGAATGTCCTCGGCTCCGAGTCCGCCGCTCTCCTGAATGAGCTGAGTGGGCAGGACCCAGCAGCGGCGCGCGACGATGCCAGCGATATCCGACCATGGTCAGCACGCCGTCTCCTACGACGAGGCAGCTCAGGCGATCGTCGCGATCCTCGCGGCGAACGGGGTCCGCGAGCTGTTCACCATGCCAGGCGACGCATTCCCCGTGCTGGAGGCGATCGCTCGAGCGCAGGAGCGAGGTCTCCCGGCGCCGAGGATCGCGACGTGCCTTCACGAGATAGTCGCCGTCGCTGCAGCGCACGGCTTTCAGATGGTCTCGCGCGTTCCTCAGGCCTGCCTACTGCACGTCGACCTCGGCGTCCAGATGGCGGGCGCCATGCTGCACAACGCCCAGCGGGCACACGCGGGGATGGTGCTCCTCGTCGGGCGCTCGCCGGCCACGTGGGATGGGATGCTGCGTGGCGGCCGCGCCATCGAAGAGCACTGGATCCAGGACCGCCAGGACCTGGGAGGAACGGTGCGCGACTACGTCAAATGGTCCTACGACGTGCAGCGGGTCGAACCGCTGCCCTTCGTGATGCAGCGCGCGCTCCAGATCGCGGCAGCAGAGCCCGCGGGACCGGTCTTCGTCTCACTGCTCCGGGAGATGCTGATGGAGCCGCTCAATGCGGTGCTGCCATCCGTCGACCGCCATCGGCCACCGCCACCACCGATTCCGGATATCGCCGCGCTCGAGACGCTCGCGGACTGGATCTGCGCCGCGCAATCGCCGATCGCGATCGCCGGCCACAGCGGCCGAGACCCGGCTGCATTCTCCGCGCTGGCCGATTTTGCATCGGTGTCAGCGATGCCCACCTACTCGCGCAACGCACGCGCGAACATTGCGACAGACCACCAGATGTACCTCGGAAGCGATGCCGGAGCCGCGCTTGAGTCCGCCGACCTGGTGATCCTGCTCGACGTCGACGTCCCCTGGATTCCGATGTTCCACACGCTGCGGGACGACGCGCGTGTCGTCCACATCCATATCGACCCGTTGATGCCCGATATGGGCCTGTGGAGCTTCCCCTGCGATCTGATGCTGGGTGGCAGCACCGCCGCAGGATTGCCAATCTTGACCGAGCTCGTACGGGAACGGCGGTCGAACGCGCAACGAATCCGCGCGGACGAACGCCGAGATGACGTCGGCCGCCGCCACCGTCAGTGGCAGTCCGCTCGAGCTGGGGGCCCGACGTCCCGCGGACCAGGAACCGCCGCCGACGTCGCGAGGGCAATCGCTGCCGCGGTGGATGAGCACACGCTGATCGTCGACGACTCCACGACCGCAATCCCGGTCAACGTCGAGGAGATTCCGATCCGCGTACCGGGCAGCTATTTCCAGCCGATCGGGTCGGCCTTGGGATGGGGTGCTGGAGGCTCGCTTGGTGCGAAGTTGGCTGCTCCGGATAGAACGGTGATCTCTCTCAACGCCGAGGGCTCCTTCTTCGAAGGAGCGCCCGAAGCGGCGCTGTGGAGCGCCGCGCGGCTGGGCGCGCCCTTTCTCACCGTCGTCTACAACAACGCTCAATACGCGGCGATCAAGCTTGGAGTCAGGCACGAATATCCGGACGGCGCCCTTCTGCGAAGCGGCGCCGCCCTCGACTTGGATCGCGCACCCGATATCACTGCGCTTGCGCGCAGTGCCGAGGCAGACGCAGCACGAGTCGAGGACGTGCGCGACCTCCCCGCTGCCCTCACACGCGCGCTTGATGTCGTACGTGGGGGTCAGTGCGCAGTGCTCGACGTCGCGGTGAAGGGGCCGTGATCTTCTGGTTGGCCAGCCGGCGCTCGCACCTGCGACCAACACCGGCTCCCCACTGCCGGGCTGAGTGAGCTTGCGATCAGACGCGGTCATCATCGGCGCGGGGCACAACGGCCTCGCCACCGCGATAATTCTGGCCGAGGCCGGCTGGAGGGTCACCGTCCTCGAGCGCGCCGCGCAACCCGGTGGCGCGGTGAGAACCGGCGAGGTGACCGTACCTGGGTTCCGTCACGACCTCTACGCGGCCAACCTCAGCGGCTTCGCCACTGGCGAATTCTTCGCCGAGCACCAGAGCCAGCTCGAGCGACATGGCTTTAGGACGGCGATCTCCTCGAAGCCGTTCGCTTCAGCGTTTCCCGGCGGCGGATGGACCGGGGTATCCATGAACCAAGCGGAGTCGCTTGCTTCGATTGCGGCCCATTCGGGTGCTGATGTCGAGGCTTGGCGAAAGCTCGCGGAATGGTTCAGGCGTGTCGTGCCGACCCTATTCGTGATCCTCGATGCTCCGATGCCCGCGCACGCGTTAGGGAAGGCGCTGTGGGAACAGCGTCGGGTGATCAGGGCAGAGTGGCGCGAGTTGGCCCGCCTCGCTCTCCTGTCCTCCAGGGAGCTGGTGGAGGAGCACTTTGTGAGTCCCGAGGTCCAGGCGCTGGTCGCCTCCTGGGCGATGCATCTTGATTTCTCTCCCGACCTGCCAGGAGGCGGCATCTACGCTCTGTTTGAGTCGTTCATGGCGGAGAACGAGGGGATGGCTCTGGGCGCTGGCGGTGCCGGGAGTCTCATCGATGCGCTTGTCGCGCTACTCGAGCAGCATGGGGGCCGGCTTGTCACCGGCGCCGAGGCGACCCGGATCCGCGTGTGCGACGGACGAACAACCGCTGTGATGACGCGCGATGGCCAGGAGTTTGCTGCAACGCGAGCCGTGGTCGCTAATACCAGCCCGCGCGCGCTGATCAGGATGCTCGACGTCAGCTTGCCACCCACATACCAACGTGGTGCGGAGCGCTTTCAATACGGGCCTGGGACACTGATGATCCATCTTGCGGTCGATGAGCGGCCTCACTGGAGCGCGGGTCAGCACTTGGGGGAGTACGCCTATGTGCACGTGGCCCCCTACCTCGGCGATCTATCCATCGCCTACGCTCAGGCGTGTGCCGGGCTGCTCCCACAGCAGCCGATGATTGTTGTTGGTCAGCCAACCACGATCGATTCATCGCGAGCGCCCGTCGGGAAGCATGTGCTTTGGCTTCAGGTACGTGCGGTGCCCAGCTCGATCGCGGGCGATGCGGGCGGGGAGATCGCCGCGCGCAACTGGGCCGAGGCTAAAGAGCCGTATGCCGACCGCGTGCTCGCGATCCTCGAACAATACGCACCCGGACTGAGGCGCTCAGTCCTAGGACGCCACGTCATCTCCCCGACAGACCTCGAGCGCGAGAACCCCAACCTGGTCGGCGGCGACCATCTGGGCGGCAGCCACCATCCGGCCCAGCATTTCGTGTCTCGTCTGGCGCCGGGAATCGGGCGGTACGCGACGCCGGTCGAGGGGCTTTACATGTGTGGCGCTGCCACCTGGCCGGGTGGTGGTGTTGGCGCCGTCTCCGGACACCAGCTCGGCAACGAGCTTGTGCGGAGAGCTAGACGGCATATACGTTGGCGCACACGCGCGAATCCACCGCTACGCGCGCGTTGACAAGGATGAGCTCGCACGAGTGACGGATCGCGCGAGATCAAAGGCCGATGTGACGAGCGCCGCAGCTTGAACGTCACGGTCTGGCGCATGCCGATCAGCGAGGTTTCGTTGGTGCCTCGTCAGTCCGGGAAGCCGCCTCATGCAGCGCCCGCTCCGTCAGGACGCGCGCAAGCTTTCGACGGTAAGCGGCGGTCGCGATTGCGTCGCTCTGCGGGCTCGTGCCATCGTCCACGGCTACTGCTGCTGTGTCATACGCGGCACCGTTCTCAAGCGCCGCTTCGACGGCTTCGGCACGCAGCGGCCGATCGCCCATGCCCATCAGCGCGACGCGAGGGCCACCGTCGACGTGGAGCACGGCGACCCCGACCGTTGCCCAGTCAATGGCGCGGCGGGTGAACTTCACGAACGCCCACCCGGCGTCCGGCCTAGCTGGCCCGAGCCGGATTTCGCACAGCACCTCGTGTGGATCCAGCGCTGTCATCCAAAGACCGCTGAACCACTCCCGGATCGAAATCCTACGCTTACCGTGAGGCCCGGCCACGACGAGGGTTGCGTCGTATACGAGTGCCGCGGCTCCCAGATCTGCCGCCGGATCGGCGTGGCACAGCGACCCTCCGAACGTACCCCAACGGCGGATCTGCGGGTCGCCGACCTGAGCGGCCGCGTTGCCGATCAGTGGGACCGTGCGTGCGATGAGGTCGTTGCGGACGAGCTCCGCATGACGAGTGAGCGCCCCGATGACGATCTCATCGCCTTCTTCCCGCACGTAGGACAACTCACGAACGGCGCCAATGTCGATAAGACGCGGGGGCGTTGCCAGGCGCAGCTTCATCAGCGGCACCAGCGACTGACCACCCGCTAGCAATTTACTGTCGGGATGACGCTCGAGCAGCTCCAAGGCGTGCTCGAGCGATTCCGCGCGATCGTAGCCACAACGAGCGGGAATCACGCTGGCCTCTCGCGTTCGGAGGCCGCCGCGAGCACAGCGTCGATGATGTTCTGATAGCCGGTGCACCGGCAGATATTGCCCTTTAGTCCAACTCGGATTGTCTCCTCCGTGAGCGCATCGGAGTTGGTCACCAGTGACAACGCAGCCATGATCATGCCCGGCGTGCAATAGCCGCATTGAAGCGCATGGTGCTCGTGAAATGCGCGCTGAAGCGGGTGCAGGTCGTCGCCGTCCTGAAGGCCCTCGATCGTCTGAACCGATGTTCCGTGAGCCTGAACGGCGAGGACCGTGCACGATTTCGTCGCGTGCCCGTCAACCAGTACGGTGCAGGCTCCGCAGGTGCTCGTATCGCAGCCGATCTTCGTGCCGGTAAGCTTGCACTCGTCGCGCAACAGCTGCACGAGCAAAGCTCGCGGCTCGACCGTCACGCTCGTAGCGACGCCGTTGAGCGTCAACGCCACGGCGACGGCGTCGTCGGCAGCGGTGGTGTCAGGAGGCATTGTCATCTCCTTTTGATGTTGCGGAACAGTCGGCAACACCCTCGCGTGCCCGATCGATTGCCTCGAGGATCCGCTCCGGCGTTGCCGGCGATTCGACATGGCGCACTCCGAGTGGTGCGAGGGCGTCCGTAACCGCATTGAGAATCGCCGCCGGGCATCCGACGGTTCCGGCTTCGCCGACGCCCTTGGCGCCGAGGTCGTTGTCGGGCGCCGGCGTCTCGATGTGACCGAGGACCGATCGCGGCACTCGGTCGGCGGTAATCACGGGGTAGTGGCCGAAGTTGGTCGTCAGCGGCGTGCCCACGTCGTCGTAGCGAAACTCCTCAAGGAGAGCGTGGGCCACACCAAGAGCGAGGCCGCCCAGTACCTGCCCATCAACGATCAACGGGTTGATCATCACGCCGACGTCATCGCAGGTGACCAGCGACCGCACGGTGACGAGGCCAGTTTCGGAATCGACTTCGACTGCGGCGAGCACGGCACCCGAGGGCCAGGCCGGCCCCTGTTTCGCGTCCGCTTCATGCTCTACCAGGAGCGGTCGGCCTTGCTCCTGGGCGACTCGAGCCAATTCACTCCAGCTGATCGAATCGCCCAGGTCCGTCTTGAGCCCGAGCCCGTCCGGGGCGACAGCCAGGCTGGCGTCGCCCACATCGAGCGTTTCGGCGGCGATAGCTCGAGCGTGTGCGAGTATCTCCTGCGCGGCGCGGTAGGTCGACGAGCCCGCGGCTTGCGCGGTCCGCGAGCCAAACGAGCCGACGCCGGACGGAATCTCTGCGGTGTCGCCGTAGCGGACGTCGACGCGATCAAGCGGCAGTCCGAGCACGCCTGAGACGATCTGGGCGAGGGCCGTCAGATGCCCCTGCCCATGCGGCGCCGCGCCGGTACGCAACACCGCACCGCCACGAGGAGTGATTTCGAGACGCGTGTACTCCCCGACTGGGAAGGTATCGGAAACCTCGACGAAAAGGGCGACGCCGATCCCGAGCAGAACTGACTCCCCGGCGCTCCGGCGCGTGCGCTGCTCGCGCCGAAGTTCCTCATAGCAGCCGTCACTCACGACGCGGCGCAACAATTCGGCATAGTTACCAGAGTCGTAAACGCTTCCGGTCGCGGTGGTGTATGGGAACGCGTCGGCCGGAATCAGGTTCTTGAAGCGGACCTCGACCGGGTCGAGCCCTACTTCGCGCGCGAACAGGTCGATCGCTCGCTCGATCGCGATGTTGGCCTCAGGCCGGCCGGCACCGCGTACCGTTCCGACGGGCGTTGTCGTAGTTACCACTGCGCGTCCCGAGCACTCGATGCGCGGGATGGCATACGCACCTGACGCAAGGATCCGTGTGCGGTTCGTGAGCATCGGCGCCCATGTCGGGTAAGCGCCGGAGTCTTGTATGACCTTGAGTTTGTAGGCGGTGATCGTGCCGTCCCGCTGCCCGGCGAGCTCAATCTCCTGAGCTAACGCCCTGCCGTGGTACATGCCGAGCATGCTGTCCGATCGGCCCTCAACCCATTTCACGGGGCGCGAGACCATCCGGGCCAGCACGGCAACAAGCATCTCCTCGAAATACTCGCCGCCCTTTGCGCCGAATCCGCCACCTATTTCGCGGATGATCACGCGCACGCGTGCCTCGTTGACGCCGAGAACTTGGGCTAGCCGGGTGCGCATACCGTGGGGCTCCGCGGCGGAGGCCCAGTAGGTCAGCCCGGTCTGCTCGTCCCACGCGGCGGCTGCCGTTCGCGGCTCAATCGGGCATGCAGCCATCCGTTGGTGGAACAGGTTCAGCCTGACACGCACCTCGCTGCCAAGAAACAGCTCTGGGTCGTCAGGCGGGTCCGGAGGCAGCGCGAAGCACGTATTGGTGCCAACCTCCGGGAACAGCAGAACCTCGTCGGAGGCGGCTTGGTTGAGGGCGACGACGGGCGGTAGAGGCTCATAGTCAGCGCTAACGGCCGCCGCGCCGTCCGCCGCCTGCGCTGCCGTTTCCGCGAGCACTGCCGCAACGGGTTCGCCCACGAAGCGAACAACCTTGTCGGCCAGCAGGGACCGCGTCATCCGCTGCTCAGCCGTCGGCATCCAAGGAGGAAACGCCGGAAGGTCGAGATCGCGGTTGGTGACTACCGCCACGACCCCGGGCGTCGCGCTCGCCGCCGCCGTTTCGATCCGTTCAATCGTGGCGTGCGCAAACGGCGAATACACGAGGTGCAGGTGAAGCGTCCGGTCGATGTCTAGGTCGCCGACGAACTGGGCGGCGCCGGTAACGAGAGGTCGATCCTCCCGCCGTCGGACGCGCTCGCCGAACGGCGCGCCGATCGCGGGGATGGACTCAACTTGCGTTGAGGCTGATGCCGTCATCGTCTATACGCTCCTCGCAGTAAGAGCTGCGTTACGTGGTCGCAATTTCATCCCCATGTCGACGTCGCCGAACAGCGTCGGGACAACGAAGAACCCGTCGGAGCGCTGCATAGGAGGTGCGACCCCATCCGTACCAGAGCTCCGCCCTCGCGCTCGCTGGTGGCGATGTATCTCCAGTGCCGCATTCAGTCCGGGCATCAATCTGCTGCGACCCGCGCAGGAACGATGTTGGGGTTGATGCGGAACACGTTCTCCGGGTCGTACTTGCGCTTGATCGCTGAGAGGCGCTCGTAGTTGGCTTCACCGAGCGACGCACGCACAAGTGCGTTCTCGTCATCGCCGAGGACATGGATATTTAGGTATCCGCCCCCGTTCGAGAACCGCTCGGCTTCCTTGCTCATCCGGCGCACCCACGAAATGCAGCGCTCCTCGTCCTCCCCGTCTCTCCAGATCGCCTCGAACTCGAGCACGAGGGTCATGTCGCGACGCCCAAACGCCGTATCCTCGGTTTTGACCTCGGCCATCTTGCCACCGCACGAGATCAGTATCGCCTGCGACTGAAGGGTGGGAAACTCGGTGCTCGCTCTAGTGAAGAACTCGATGAACTCGTCGTCGTACCGGTCGATGTACACCGACTTGAAGTAGTAGTTGAACTCCCGAGCGGGCACGTCGGCGTCCCACTGGGTCTGCAGTTTGGTCCATGCGATCGGACCGGTGTTGTCGGTGAGGGTCTGGCCGAGATCGCGCAGGGGCTGCACCGCCTGCTCGGCCGCAGCAAAGTCGGTGCCCAAGTAGACGAGGAATGGGACGACCGTCGGTTCGTTGTGGACCTCAACCGGAAATTGTGGCGTCGCTGGGATCGCCCACGACACGAGTTGGCATCCCCAGTCGTTTGGCGCAGCGGCGGCGAACTCGCGCCACGCGCGGATCGCTGCCGGTGCCATGCGGGTGGGAAACCAAGGCGCGCATACGAACACGTCGGGCCCAAGCGGGTGCCCTTGATACTCGAACGTCGTGACGATGCCGAAGTTGCCACCACCGCCTCGGACGGCCCAGAACAGATCCTCGTTCTCGCTCGCGCTAGCGATCCGCACCGCGCCGTCCGCCGTCACGATCTCGACCGAGTGGAGGTTGTCGACGGTGAGGCCGTGCTTGTTCAATTGCCAGCCAGTCCCGCCGCCGAGGGTCAGACCGGCGACGCCCGTGGTACCAACGACCCCGGATGGCACGCCGAGCCCGTACACCTGGGCCTCCTGATCGAGGTCGGCGAGGCGAGCACCGCCTTGCGCGTAAACGTGGTTGTTCAGCGGGTTCACGCGGACCGCTCGCATGAGCGACAGGTCGATCAGCAGGCCGTCCTCGATCACAGACCGCCCCGCCACCGAGTGTCCACCGCCGCGAACCGCGACGAGCAGCCCGTGCTGCCGCGCGAAGCGCACCGCCGCCATCACCCCGGCTGTACCCAGACAGCGAAGAACGAGCCCGGGGCGCTTCGTGAACATACCGTTCCAGATCAGGCGGGCCTCGTCGTAGCCGTCTTCGCCCGGGCGCGCAACGAAGCCGTGGAAATCGCCCGCGAACGCATCGAGGGTGGCCCCGGACAGCGATACTGAGCCACCGTCCAGTCGTGCTACTTCAACGCCGCTGCGGTCGGATGCGGTCACGGCGACTGACGCGCTCACTCGGGCGACCCGGCCGGCAGACGCGTCCGTGCTGTGCGAGCCAGATAGTCGAGCGCCTCATCGAGGGACACAACGTCCCCGTACTTAGCATCGATGTCGAGCAGACTTGCGCGGTGCTGCGGTTCGGAGCGGTCGCCAACGCAATCGCGGACCACGACCGCTGGTAGCCCTACCTGCAGAAGGTCGACAGCAGTCGCGCGAACGCACCCACTGGTTGTGGCACCACAAACCAGGACGGTGTCGGCGCCGGACGCGCGTAGAAGTGAGAGTATTTCGGTCTCGAAGAGCGCGGATGCCCCAAGTTTGGCTATGACTCGCTCGTTGTCGTGGGGTTCGACCCGGGGATCGATCTCCACCCAGCGGCTGCCGGCGACGAAATCGGCAATCGACTCGCCCTTCTGGCGCCAGAGGGCGCTCCCCGGATGAGACGCGTCGAACCACTGCGAGGTGAAGAGAACCGGCGTTTCGGTCGAGCGGGCGGCGGCGAGCAGCGTCGCGGTCGCTGAGAGCTCGGAGCTCAGCTCAAAGCCCGTCGGGCAGTTCACGACGGTGAACGCGAGCGTGAAATCGACCACCAGAACCGCGGGCCGTTCGCCCCACGTAAGGCGGCCTCCGAACCCCGCGCGCTCGTACTCGACGACGGACATCGCATTCCTCCGTTGACTAGGTGCTTCTCTTGCTGGCCCGAATCGACGAGGGCCAAATGTCGCTTGCAGTGGGTGATCGAGAAGCCTATGTCAAGTACCACACCTAGGTCAAGCCTCGCCGCGCCGCACCGTGAGGCGTGCTTCTTATCGCCCCGAGGGCCCGACGCCGGTTCCTCTACGCGGTCTTGCCGCCAGCGCGCAGACCTTCTCGAATCGCTGGCATGACCGCCTCTAGATCACGGATGGGCAGTCCGTGTGTCGGCGCAACGATCTGAGCGCCGAGATCCTCCAGCTGGCGATCCAGTTGCGCCACGAACTGATCCATCACGACCATCGTCGTCCAATAGAGCGCGTTCTCCGAGAAGCGCGCGGTCATCTCCGCGACGGGAAGGTCTTGCACCTCGTCAGTCCAGTGCCCGCACATGTCGGCGTCGTGGAAGTGAGCGAAAGCAAATCCATCTCCCGGGAACAGGACGCGCCGCCGGAGGTCAAAGCCCCACAGGGTCGAGGACAGATCCTTGATGGTCGCTTCGACTACGACGAATTGAGTACCCCCCAGGTCGAGCGACGCGCCGACGTCGAGCTGTCGAAGTCGATTGGCATGTCTGGGGAATATGAAGTGATAGTCACGGACGTCCCCGACGAGCTCAGCACTCGGGTAGCGGTCGAGTACCCTTCCGACGGCGGCGGAGTGTGGCGTCTCCTGGTGAGTGGTGAAGACATAGCGAAGCTCAAGCTCGGTCGCGGCAAGGCGTTGGGCGAGTTGGCTTCCGAGGGTCCTGACGTCCTTTGGGTGGCCACCATCGACTAGCAGCGCGTACCTGTCCCCTTCGAGGAGGTATGCCGAGTTGCTCGAATGGATGGTCGTGCCGCGCCACGGTACCTCCCAGCAGTCGCCAAGCCAAACAAGGCCTGGAACGAGCTCGACCGGCAGTGCGGAACCGGCGACGGTCAACTCAGTGCCGTCCCGCCGATTTGCCCAAGCGTGTGCACTAAGAGGTCGACCTGACGCCGAACGGCTACCGCACCGTGAATTAGTCCGCCGTACCCAGGAGCGATGGTGTTGACTGAAAAGCGACTGAACGTGGACAGAACCGCATCCTGCAACGGACGAGGATCGACATGTGGCAGCCACCAGTACCGTCCCTTTAGCAAGTGCTGCGCAACAGCCTGCTCGGTGATCTCGTAGGCGAGGGAAGCAGGGTGCCGGTCGTCAGTCTGGGCGCCGACGATGTAGGTAAACATGTCGGAGGTGAACAGAGTCTGAGTCAGGCCATCGTAGGCCCAAAAAGTGGGCAAGAGCCGTAACGTGGCTAGACCGACATCAACCGAACGTCCGCACGAAAGACTGATGACGGAGTCGCCGCGGAGCGTCACCGAGCTTGGCCGGCGCTCGCCGAGCTCGGCGTCGTAATCGATCCATTCGTCCGCCCTCTGATTGCCGTAGAGGATGTCCACGCGACGAGAGTTGACGATGCTGGCTGTGTTGCAGATTGAGTCGTACTCGCCGAGGCGGGTGTGCAAGATCGAGAGCGGCTTGGATTCGGGGATGAGCTGTGCGAGCGCCTCGATCATTCCGCCCCTATGGATGGTGAGCCCGGTATCGATCAAGAGGGCTTGGTCCTGCGCATTGATGACGTAGGCGTTCATCGTGGTGGTACCCGACACGCCCGGCGGGTAGCGGCTCGACCGGCCGTCAACCTCGTGACGGCCCGCGAGCAAGTACAAACCGTCGCCGTGCAGCGAATAGACGCAGAGCCCGTCAGGGAACTCGTGAATGGCGGGTGGCAGCTGGGTCTCCCGCAACTGCTCCTGCTGAGATGTCAAGACTCTCGTTTGCCTCTGGAGTCCGAGGTTGGGGGTACCGCAACTCCGGAAAGCACGCTGTCTCACCCGGGGCGCAGAAGTAGGCTACTCGTGTACGTGACTTGTGTCAATAATAGTCGGTGAGGAGGCGAGTCGGCCAGGACCGCAGAACAAGGGCCGTGCAGTCGCGGCCGGAGGCACCCTGCCGCAAGGGAGCTGCAACTGAGCCGGGATCGGTACGCGCGTGTTACGCCATAGCGATGCCGTGGAGCTGTTGGGCGAGATCCCGAGCGGCGTTGAGTCCGCTTTCGATGGCCCCGTCAACGAACCCATTCCAAGCGCCAAGCGCGAGGTCGGCGCCCGCGAGTCGCACGTTGCCTTCAGTACGGCACAGCTCGCTTGCGTAGCGTGTGAACTGCCCGGGTCGAGCCACGCGCCATGTTTCTCGTGCGAGGGGGTCGGCGTGCCAGTCGTAGCTCCACACCTCAGCGATCCGAGCGTCGGGGATCCATCGGCGGACAACTTCTTCGACGGCGTCGCGAGACCCGGCGTCAAGGCGTTGCTTGTCCGGACCGTAGAACCCGAGGACTGTCCCGTTGGCCAGTGTGTCCTCCGTCCTGGCGAAGGTCAACGGCTGATCGCCCGAGGCCATACATAGATACGACCGGTCCAACGGTCGCTCGGTGCGCGCCCACAATTTTAAAGCCACCGGCGGGAGCGCCTTCGGCGAGCACATCCTGCTTGCCGTCCGAGAGACCGGGGCGGAACTCGAGCGTTCCGAGCACATTCATCGGCAGCGCGACGACGCACGCGCGAGCACGGATCTCTCGCCCGGATACGGTGGTAATTATCACCTCAGAATCCGTTTGTTCCACGACATGGGCCGCCTCTCCGAGAACGACCTCGGGCTGTGCGTGGGCGTATATGGCCTCGACCAGCCCACCCAGTCCCACCGCCAGCTTGTAGCGTGCGCACGCCTCATTGAAGACTCGCCAGTCCCCGCCTGTCCCGGCGACCCAGTGAAGCGCCTGGGTAAGGCCGCACTCGTCCGTAGGGCGATTGCAGTTCACGGTCCAAAAGCCGTCAACGATGGCCCTTGCTTCGTCGGACACGTCCAAAGCCGCGATACGATCGGCCATCGTCAACTCGTCTGCCTCGAGCAGCGATCCCGTGAGCGCATACTCGTAGGGGATCGGGAACGCCTCGCGGCAGTCGGCGCAAAAGGCATCCATCCCGTCGCCGATCAGCCTCCAGAGCGAGGCGAGGCTTCCCTCCATGCGCACGTCACCAGCGAGTGCGACCGTCATGTCGATCGGCGGACGAGCGGCAAGCGCGAGTCCGTACCGCGTGACTTCCGCCCACGCATGCGGTTGTGACCAGTGCACGAACGTCGCGCCGACGTCCCGGCGCTCTCCGAAGTGCTCCTTCGTCCAGATGCGGCCACCAAGGCGTTCGCGTGCTTCTACGATCGTGCACCGCAGGCCGGCGAGGCGAAGCTCCCTGGCGGCGATCAGCCCTGCAACGCCGCCGCCGATGATGACAACGTCGGACTCGCTCATGTAGACCCGTTGCGGTGCCCTGAGCTACTCCACGCGTACCTTAAGTGCCGCACATAAATACCTTACAGCAGATGAGCATTGCTCGCCAGCCCTCTGACAA
Source organism: uncultured Solirubrobacterales bacterium (assembly GCA_963750695.1). Classification (GTDB taxonomy): domain Bacteria; phylum Actinomycetota; class Thermoleophilia; order Solirubrobacterales; family Solirubrobacteraceae; genus Palsa-465. Next base: position 402,836 of record CAVVSB010000008.1, on the reverse strand, counting down.
GGGAGCCGCCCCTGTCGCCGTCCGCGATGATCGAGTCGGGAACCCTGTCGAAGCGACGGCCCGTCACGCCTGCTCCCAGCAAGCGACTCACCCTGCCCGCGCAGCTCTCCATGCGCCTGAGCCCGTTCCGGACCGAGCAAGATCGCACGGAGGAAGCTTGACTCAAGTCACCTATCTAGCTAATGTGATATCGCCACCACCGACGGTCATACAACGATGGGACAACATGCCTCGCATTGGTCAGGATACGGTGAACCGCGACGTGCTGGGCGCGCTATCCGTGCCGACGGCGCCAGGCTCTAATCTGGAACGTCAACGCGCTGGGCGCCGCCGTTTCCCTCGAGCCTTGTATGTCGAAAGCGGGTTAAAGTCGGGGTTGCAGACTAGCGCCGACGCCGCTGCCGGACTGGCATGAATTGGAGGGTGATGATGACAACGCGATCAACCGGTTCGGCTACTGAAAAGGAGTCGAGATGTCAGTAGCCGGAGAGGTTCGTCCATTCTGGGTCGCGGGACGACCCGTTTCGGCCGAGGGCGTGTCGGAGGTCCGCTCGCCGTACAGCGGAGAGCTGATTGCCGAGCTGGGAATCCCCGATGAAGCCGACGTGGAGGAGGCGATCGCGCGGGCCGACGATGCGCTCTCTACAACCGCGGCGGTGCCAGCGCACGTCCGCGCCGGGGCACTCGAACATGTGGCGCGCCGAATCCGTGACGAGGCGGATGAGCTCGCACGCCTCATCTCCGCCGAGTCGGGCAAGCCTGTTCGCTGGGCGAGGGGTGAGGTCGCGCGTGGGGCAGCGAACTTCGTGCGGGGCGCGGAGGAAGCCAAGCGTTTCAGTGGCGAGTTCGTGCGCCTCGATGACGACCGCGTGGGCACCGGCCGAGCGGCGTTGGTGCGTCGATTCCCGATCGGAGCGGTACTTGGCATCACCCCGTTCAATTTCCCGATGAACCTTGTGTCTCACAAGGTTGCGCCAGCGATCGCCGTTGGTGCGCCGCTCATCCTCAAGCCAGCACCGCAGACGCCCTTGACTGCCCTTCGCATCGGCGAGTTCGTGGCCGAGACAGATCTGCCGCCTGGCAGCCTCAGCGTGCTTCCGGTCCCGAATGGCGGTCTCCTCGACCGAATGGTCCAGGACGTGCGCCTGCCCGTCGTTTCCTACACCGGATCTGAAGTGGGATGGAGCATCAAGGCCGCACTGCCCCGCAAGCGCGTGCTGCTTGAACTGGGAGGCAACGCCGGAGCGATCGTGCATGTCGACGCAGATATCAAGGCCGCTGCCCAGAGCATTGCGGTTGGCGCCTTCATTCAGGCTGGCCAGACATGCATTTCCACGCAACGCGTGTTTGTCCACCGCTCGGTAGAGGCTCCGTTCCTCGATGCCTTGGTGGCCGCAGCTCAAGCATTGACCATGGGTGATCCGGCGGACGAATCAACAATGGTGGGTCCGCTTGTTAGCTCGGATGCCGCCGATCGCGTCGGTCAGTGGATCGACGAGGGACGGGCGTCGGGCGCGAGGCTGCTTTGCGGCGGCGAGCGCGACGGAAATGCCATCTCGCCGACCGTTCTCGCAGGGGGCGACCGAGGCGCCCGGATCTGGCGCGACGAGGCCTTCGGTCCTGTCGTCGTCGTCGCGCCGTATGACGAGCTCGACGAAGCGATCGCCGGCGTCAACGACTCTCGGTTCGGCCTCCAGGCGGGCATCTTCACACACGACATTGCGGTAGCGATGCGCGCCCACCGCGAGCTCGTCGTCGGGAACGTGATTGTCGGCGACAGCCCCTCGTATCGCTCCGATTCAATCTCATACGGCGGGTGGAAGGATTCCGGAATCGGACGAGAAGGAGTGCGCGCAGCCATGGACGAGCTCACTGCTTCGCGCGGCTTGGTCCTGAAGGGATTCTGAGGAGAGCCTGTGAGCAATTCCCCGCAGCTCGAAGGGGGCCAAAAGCCAGAACATGCGGTTGCAGAGAATGTCCGGACTCAGTCGACGGCGTTCGAATGTCGCGATGTTTCGCTCCGGTTCGACACTGCTGACGGCCCGCACCAGGTGCTTGAGGACGTGGACTTCACGATCGCCCCTGGTGAATTCGTGTCGATCGTTGGACAGTCCGGCAGCGGCAAGTCGACGCTCCTTCGGATCCTGGGTGGCCTCGAGCGTGCCGAGAAGGGCTCGATCGTCCGATACCTCGGTACCGAGGTGACGAAGCCGCCGTCTGGTGTCGTCATCGTCTTTCAGGACTACCGCGGCTCGCTCCTCCCGTGGCGCACCGTTGAGAAGAACGTGAGCCTCGGGCTCGAAGGGAAGCTCCCCGCCGCCGAACGCACAGCGAGATGCCGGGCAGCGCTTGAGCTCGTAGGTCTTTCCGGGCGCTCGCGGGACTATCCATGGCGCTTGTCCGGCGGAATGCAGCAGCGGGTCCAGATCGCTCGTGCGTTGGCCATGCAGCCCGAGGTACTGCTCATGGATGAGCCGTTCGGTGCGCTTGATGCGATGACCAAGGAGCAACTTCAAGACGAGCTGCAATCGGTACATCAAGTCACGGGCGCCACGATTGTCTTTGTCACACATGACATCGACGAAGCCGTGTATCTCAGTGACCGGGTGCTCGTCCTGGCGGGGACGCCGGCCCGCGTCACGAAGGAACTCGCCGTCACGTTGCCGCGGCCACGGGATCAACTCGCAACGAAAGGGCGCCCGGATTATCTGCGCCTTCGTCAGGAGGCCCACCTCGCCCTGAGAGGTCGCTAATGGTGGCCATGCGATCCGATGGCCGTTCTAGGCCGCGCGTCTGGAGGAGAGTCAATCTTGAAGGCGCCGCCCTACTCCTGCTGCTGCTTGTGCTCTGGCAGGTCGCCAAGGCCTCGGATCTCCTCACTTCACAGTTTCTGCCGTCACCGACCCAAATTGTCAGTGCGACAGGTAACCTCATCAACGCGGGTACCCTCGCTGGGGATCTATGGCACACGCTGTACGTGACGCTGGTCGGCTGGTTGATCGCTGGAGCGCTTGGGCTCGCCTTTGGGCTGCTCCTCGGGTTGTCGCGGACGGCGTGGCGCTACTCGATGGCAAGCGTCGAGTTTCTTCGCGCCCTACCAGCGATTTCATTCGTGCCGGTCGCCGTGCTGCTATTTGGGTTCTCAGTCAAGACTGAGCTAATGGCTGTGGTGTACGTCAGCATGTGGCCGATCCTTATCAATACGATTCATGGAGCCAGAGGGGTGACTCCGTTACACGACGATCTCGGAAGGATGCTGCAGTTTGATCGTGTGACGCGGATTAGGCGGCTGGTTCTTCCAACGACCCTTCCGCATCTCCTGGTCGGCCTGCAGTTCGCGTTATCTCTTGCGCTGGCGCTGGCGCTGGTCGCCGAGATGATTGGCAATCCGCAGGGCGTCGGTCACGGGTTGATCACTGCGCAGAACACGCTTCAGCCCGGACAGATGTTCTCGTACGTGCTGCTTGTCGGTGCAATGGGACTCGTTCTCAACGCATTGTTCGTGTGGGGCGCCTCGACTGCGTTCCCGTCTGCGGCATCTGCGCTAAGGACGGGGATTTGAGCGTCGTCCCAAAGATCAGACGCGACTCTGACCGGACAGGCCGAGCGCCGTTGCCGTTGCGCGTAATGACGCGTCGACGTCCGCGCGCCCGCGAGGTGCCGCCGCTGCGTGGACTGCTCCCACTCGTCGGCCTTCTCGTCATCTGGCAGCTCGTTCAGCACGGGCAGTCGGCCTATTTTCCCCGCCCGTCTTTGTGGTGGGACGGAGTCCACAGCCTCGTCAAGAGCGGAACGCTCTGGCCGGCACTCGCCGCCACGATGAAGTCGTTTGCCCTCGCCCTTGCGCTCGCCACCGTGATCGGCACCGCTCTGGGGATCGCGATCGGGGCTTCGCGAGTTCTCGACCGCACCCTCGGCCCATTCCTGGACTTTTGCCGGTTCATGCCCGCCGCAGCAATCGTCCCTGTCGCCGTCCTCTTCGCCGGCTACTCAGAGAAGATGAAGCTGATCGTCGTGGTGTTCAGCGCCGTCTGGCCAATCCTGCTGCAGGTGCGAGCCTCTGTGCGGACGCGCAGCCCGCTCCTCCACGACGTCACTCGTTCGCTCCATCTGTCGCCCGTGCGTGGCATCTGGAAGGTCCTTCTCCCGTCGACCGTCCCCGCAATCATCCTCGGAGTGCGTGTCGCAGCACCCCTCGTGCTCATTGTCGTTCTGCTCGTCGAGATCGTGACCCAGGTTCAGGGTCTGGGTGCGCTCATCTCAGACGCGCAGCGGAGTTTCGACGCGGCAACCGCATATGGGCTCCTCGCGATTGCGGGCGTCATTGGGATCGCAATCAACATCGTCGTCGCATTAGCCGAGGCGTGGTTCTCGCGTCACCAGCCCCGCGGACAGGAGTGAGCCACCTGGGTGGTGAGTCCTGCTGGCGGGTCCGCTCCATCCTATGTCGAGGACCGCACAGCCGGTAGAAGACAGACGTAGAGACTTGACTTAGCTATATGATCTAACTACGGTTCTTAATGTCGGTGGCAGCATCGCACGCGGGCCCGCCGTCGTACCTGTAGCTCGTTTATTGCGCCCCAAGAGAGGAAGCATGAACATCACCACTCGGGCCAAGGCCCGCCTCGTTGTGATCACGGTCGTCCTTATGTCCGCTGCCATCGCAGGCTGCGGGAGCTCGAGCAGTTCGAGCAGCTCATCGAGCTCGAGTGGCGGGTCCTCAGCATCGGCTGGTGACAACACTATCCGCGTGGCGTTGGTCCCAGCAGCCACGGCAGATCTGCCCTTCCAGTACGCGAAGAACGAAGGCCTGTTCAAGAAGGCGGGCCTCAACGTCACGCTGTCGACCCCGTCGATTCCATTCTCGCAGCTGCCGGCAACGCTGGGCAAGCAGTTCGACATCGTTATCGGGAGTCAGCCAGACCTTGTTCACGCGAAGGCCAGCGGGATCGACGTCGTTGCACTGTCCGGGCTTCAGAAGGACAACCCGAAGGATCCAGGGGCCGCGCTCGTCGTCCCCGGAAGCTCACCGATCCACACTATCGCCGACATCAAAGGCAAGACGGTCGGTGCGCCATCAGTTGTCGGGAACAACTGGACGGCTCTTCAGTGCTGGGCGCAGAAGGCGGGGGTTGCCCCGACGGGATTCAAAGGGCTTGAGGGCGCAGTGCCGCAGCTTCCAGAGTTGCTGAAACAAGGCCGCTTCGATTCGATCCTGATCTTTGAGCCGCTCTTGACACCGGCGGTCGCATCTGGAGACAGGAACATCGGCAACGCGTACCAGCAGTGCTTCGGGCATCCTGAGTACACCGCATACCTCGTATCCCAAGGTGCGTGGGCCAAGGGGCATTCGGCTCAGATCTCCAAGTTTCTCGCGGCGCTCAACCAGGCAAAGGCTGATATCGCCAAGAATCCGTCAGCCGCGAAGGCGCTATACATCAAGACGAGCGGCTTGCCGCCAGCCGCGGCCGCGCGGACGCCGGTCATCGCAGGCGAGTTTGATTTCAGCCAGGGCCAACCGCTTGTTGATGACTTGAAGGTGTGGCTCAAGCTCTTGAACTCGCTGGGCACGTTCAAGGGCAGTGTCGACCCGAGCAGCATGGTCGCGGCACCGGCGACGGGGTGACGGGTTAGCCCTGCGGTTCAGCACGCGCGGTGATCGACACGGCGCCGCAGCACCTTGAAGCGCTGCTGCGAGTGGAGCAGCAGCGCTTCTCCGATGGTCATCCGCAATCGGTACGGCTCCACAGACGGGCGCAGGAACGGCTGGCATTCGGAGTTCCGATGCCTTGGATGCTCGCATGGCCCGGCGGTGCGCCGCCCTATATCGAAAGCGGTGTCGGGGCGCGGGTCACCGATGTCGACGGACACGAGTACGTCGACTTCTGCCTCGGCGACACAGCCGCGATGACGGGCCACTCGCCGATCGCGACGACGAACGAACTCGTCAGGCAGCTCGGGCGCGGTCTCACATTCATGATGCCGACCGAGGACGCGCTCGACGTGAGTGACGAGCTGAGCCGCCGGTTCGGATTGCCTGTATGGCAGTTCACGCTCAGCGCCACGGACGCCAACCGCCATGCTCTCCGATACGCACGGCACCTCACGGGTCGGCCGCGGATACTCATCTTCGATCGGTCGTACCACGGGACTGTTGACGAGTGCTTTGCCTCTCGTCGACAGGGGGCCGTGGTTCCACGCGCGGGCAGTCTTGGGCCGCCTGTGTCGCCTGAGCTCACGACTCGCGTTGTGCAGTTCAACGACGAGGAAGCGCTCGTCCGAGAACTCTCTCGCGGTGACGTCGCCTGCGTGCTGACTGAACCCGCGTTGACAAACATCGGCATCGTTCTCCCGACCCCCGGGTTCCACGACACGCTGCGACGCCGGACGACGGAAAGTGGAGCCCTGTTGATCATCGACGAGACGCACACGATCAGCGTTGGTCCGGGGGGTTGGACGGGGGCACATCAGCTCAAGCCGGACATGCTTGTCGTCGGTAAGCCCATAGGGAGCGGCATCCCGGCTGCCGCTCTCGGATTGTCTCGCGACGTAGCGAGTCGGCTCAACGACGACTTCGACCGCGATCGGGCGGGCATGCGCGGCGTCGGTGGAACCATGGCCGGCAACGCACTTTCACTGGCGGCGATGCGGGCAACGCTGCGTGATGTGTTGACGGACGACGCGTACGTCGTGATGGACTCGTTAGGTCGCCATCTTGCTGACGAGTTGCAAAACATGATCGCCGCGCTGGAGCTGCCCTGGCACGTCATTCGGCTCGGTGGACGGGTCGAGTTACATTTCTGCCCGCAACCGCTGAAGAACGGGGCGGATGGTGCTCGCGCCACCAATCACCCACTCTCGCAGTTCCTACATCTGTACGCACTCAATCGCGGCGTCTTGATGTTTCCGTTTCACAACCGCGCCCTCATATCCCCAGCTCACACGCGGCAGGACGTCGCTCATCTTGCGGAGGTGATCACAGCCGCGGTGGCGGCATTGCACCGATGAGCCGCTCGCAAGCGCGAGCTTGTCTTCGACGCGCACTCGCGCAGCCGTCGCTGGCCGGAGGCGCGGAAAGATGAGCTAGACACCTATCTGAAGTACCACTCTTTTATACTGCAGTACAGACATACTTGACCGTCACTTCAACTGGCTTCGTGATCGAGCATGACGAGCCAACGATCGAGTGGTGGTGGCTATGAAGATCGCTGTCCCCGACCTCATCTCAAACTCGTACTTCCCGGCGATCGCAGCCGTCGAGCTCGGCTGCCTGCGGGACGAGGGCCTCGACGCCAAGGTGGAACTCGTCTTCCCAGTTGACGCTGCGTATCGGGCGCTTGCAGCTGGCGAGGTTGAGGTCGTGGCGGGCTCTGCTCATTCGGCGCTGTCCGCGTTCCCCGCTTGGCAGGGCGTCAAGCTGCTGGCCGCACAGGCCCAGGGGATGTACTGGTTCCTCGTCTTGCGGAGTGATCTAAGCCCAGCGCGCAACGAGCTATCGGCGTTGCGCGGGCGGCGGATCGGAGCGGCACCGTGGGTTGATCTGGGACTACGTCAGCTCCTAAGCGATGCGGGGTTCGACCTCGCTGACGTGGAGATCCGCCCCGTGCCCGGAGCCTCAGGCGCCGGAACTAACTTCGGCCTAGCGGCAGCGGGAGCCCTGGCCGACGGCCGGATCGACGGGTTCTGGGCGAACGGCATGGGTGCCGAGGTCGCGGTGCGCGCCGGTGTGGGCACGATGGTGCTCGACGTTCGTCGTGGCGACGGTCCGGCCGGCTGCTTCGACTACACGTTTGCATCGTTGGGGGTCACAGACACGTTCGTCGCCAAAGACCACGGTCGTGCGGAAGCTATTGTTCGGGCCCTTCGGCACGCCCAGCAGCTCCTCATTGAGCAACCGGAACGCGCCGTTGAAATCGGGGAGAGAGTCTTCCCGGCTGAGCAGGCGGGCTTGATCGCGGAGCTTGTGCGTCGGGATGTGCCTTATTACGCCGCCGAGATACCGCAACGAGCGATTCGCGGACTGAATCGTTTCGCTCGTTTGCAGGGACTGCTCGCCGACGATGCACGGTATGAGCAGATCGTGGCCACCGAGATCGATAGGAGCTGACGACATGCCGATCAATAAGCCGCACGATGAGTTCTATGCGGTCGACCTCGAGCGCGGGTGGGAAACACCGCCCGGATACCCCAACGGCATCGAGCAGAAGATCCTTGCCGGGGCGCTTGATGAGGCGGCGAAGCGTGGAACGCGGACACGACTCTTACGATTCGCTCCCGGCGTTTTCACGACGGAGCCGTTCGTACACGAGTACTGGGAGGAGGTTTACCTCGTCACCGGCGACCTGACTGTTGGCAACGACGCGGCAGGGAACGGGGGCGAGTCCTTCGCGCCTAACACGTACGCCTGTCGACCGCCGGGAGCGCTTCATGGCCCGTTCAAGTCGCAGGATGGCTGTCTCCTGCTCGAGATCCACTACTTCGATCCGGTCTGATGCCAGTCCTCTCCGAGCTAGCCGCGAGCCTCGCGGCGGGACGCACGACGTCTGAAGAGCTCGTCGATGATTGCCTCGCTCGTATCGAGGACGAGTCGGGCGAGGGTCGGCGAGCGTTCACGCTCGTCGACGCGGCTGGCGCGCGGGCGGCCGCGAGCGCGATGGACACGCTGCGAGCTGCTCACGCCGAGCCATCGCCGTACGCCGGGATCCCGGTTTCCGTCAAGGACCTGTTCGACGTGCGTGGGCAGGCAACACGGGCGGGCTCTCAGGTCCTTGGGGACACCGTGGCAAAGCACGACGCGGCTGCGGTCGCACGCTGGCGGAGAGCTGGGCTCATCGTCATCGGTCGCACGAATATGACCGAGTTCGCGTTCAGCGGCCTGGGGATCAACCCTCACTACGGCACGCCAGCGAATCCGTGGGCCCGGGAGCGCCGCCTCGTCCCCGGCGGTTCGTCTTCCGGCGCAGCAATATCGGTCAGCGACGAAATGGCATACGGGGGCCTGGGGACCGACACGGGTGGCTCGTGCCGCATCCCGGCCGCACTCTGCGGCCTCGTCGGCTTCAAGCCGACACAGGCGCGCGTTCCGCGCGATGGGATGGTGCCGCTGTCTCCGACTCTCGATGCGGTGGGCACCATCGGGCGCAGCGTCAGCTGCTGCACGATCTTGGATGCGCTGCTCACCGAGCGCGACGTGCCGGAGCGACCGGCCGAGACCCGGGCGCCGCGCCTGTGCGTCGTCCGCAACTACATGTTTGACGGGATCGAACCGCAAGTCGCGATGACGTTCGAGCGCGCGGTTCAGAGGCTTAAAACGCGCAGCGCCCAGGTCACGGACCTTGAGCTGCCCGAGTTGAACGCGATCGCCGAGATGAATGCCGGCGGTGGGTTTGCAGCCGCGGAAAGCTTCGCCTGGCACGAGCGGCTTATTGCGAAAGCGGGTGCGTCGTACGATCCGCGCGTGCTGGTCCGCATTCAACGCGGCGACCAACAGACGGCCCGGGACCTGTTGTCGCTTCATGCCAGTCGGGCGGCATTGATCGAAGGGGTTCGCCGACGGTTGGAAGGGTTCGACGCGTTCATTTGTCCGACTGTTCCGCTCGTGGCTCCAGCATTGGATGCCCTAGAGGATGACGACGAGTACAGCCGCATCAACCTCTTGATGTTGCGAAATCCAACGGTCGTCAACCTGCTGGACGGTTGCGCGGCATCCGTTCCGATGCACGACGCTGACGAGCCGCCCGCTGGCCTGATGGTCGCGGGAATGGCACGCCAAGACGCCGCGGTGCTTCAAATCGCGGCCTGGATTGAGGGGTCCCTATGCCCGAACTGAAGTTGAATCTAGGTGGCCACGACGTGGTGGTCGCAGTTACGACGGCGATCGTGGCTGGCTGGACCGGACGCGACCGCGGAGCTGTGGAGGAGCACGTTGCTGAACTCGAGGCGATCGGCGTTCCGCGACCGTCACGTATCCCGGTGTTCTACCGGGTCTCTGCGTCTCGCCTCACGACCGACGACGAGATTGAGTCGACCCCGGCCGCTACTGGCGAGGTGGAGGCAGTACTGCTTCAATCCGACGGCGCGGTTTGGGTAGGGGTCGGCTCGGATCACACCGACCGTGATGTGGAGGCTTATGGGGTTGCTGAGTCGAAGCAGCTATGCGACAAACCCGTCGCTGATCGCTTATGGGCCTATGAGGATGTCGCCGATCACTGGGACAGCCTCACACTCCGGGCCTGGGTCGACGACGACGTCCTGTACCAAGAAGGAAACCTGGGCGGACTACTCCATCCGGATCAGCTTCTGGCACTTACTGAGCCGCCGCTCACGGACGGGACCATATTGTTCTGTGGAACCTTCCCGGCCATCGGCGGAATTCGATCGGCGGCGCAGTTCCGGTATGAGCTTGAAGACCCGGTTCTGGAAAGACGGATCACCGCCACCTACGGAATGCGCGCGCTCCCTCTCGTACGCTGACCACCGCGCGCAGCGCAGGCGGTTGATCACCCCATTGTTTCGATGCGCGCCCCGTGCTGCAGCAGCACCCTTGACCACCCCTCACGTGGAACATAGCGTGCGTCAACCCCTACGAGCTTCGGCTCGTGTCCGGTCGATTCCATAGGGCGTCGAGGAGCACATCGAGCCGGGTGCCGCGGGCGATGTGCAGCGTGCTGCCGTCGATTGAAATCTCCACAGTTGGGATGCGGGGCATTGAGGTTCCTCGTTGTTCGGCGCCCAACAACACAATATATGTACCTGATTCAAGATAGGAAATAGATTTTTCGCGCGCGCCGCTAGTTGACGCGTCCGCAAGTCCTGCGGATTATTGGAAGGGATAACGCCGGGGACGCGGAATTATGTGTCGTGCCCAGGCCAAGCACCATGCCGGTTGAGCTCTCGACGGAGGAGCGCTCGGAGCTTGAGCGGCGTGCGAGCACGGTCACGTTGCCGTTCCGGACGGTGCAGCGCGCGCGGATGATTCTGTATGCGGCCGACGGGGTGCAGGACATCGATATCGCCGCGCGGTTGGATTGCTCGGCCGATAGCGTCGCGCGGCGAAGATCCCGGTTTCTTGCTGAGCGACTGGATGGGCTTGAGGATCAAGCGCGGTCGGGTCGGCCGCGTCGTTTCCACCCCGGAACAGGTCGCCGAAGTCAAAGCGATCGCGTGCGAGCTGCCGCGCACTCACGAGCTGCCGCTCTCCAGGTTCTCCAGGGTTGAGCTGCACCGCCTCGTGATCGAGCGCGGCGTGACCGACGCGTCCGCTTCGACGATCTGGCGTTGGCTGCACGAGGACGCGATCAAGCCGTGGCAGACGCGCTCCTGGATCTTCCCGCGTGACCCCGACTTCGCTGAGAAGGCGGGGCGGGTGCTGGATCTCTACGCCCGGGTCTTTGACGGCAAGCGCTTGTGGCCCGATGAGTACGTGATCAGCGCCGATGAGAAGACTCAGCTGCAAGCCCTCGGGCGTGAGCATCCCACGGTCGCGCCCGGACCCAGGCGGGCAGGGCTGCTTGAGTTCGAGTACGTGCGCGGCGGCACCCTGGCCTACCTGGCCGCCTGGGACGTGCACCACGCCAAGCTGCTTGACCGCGTCGAGGACACGACCGGCATCGTGCCGTTCGGTCGGCTCGTGGACCAGGTCATGACCGTCGAGCCCTACCGGTCGGCGAAGACCGTCTACTGGGTCGTGGACAACGGCTCCAGCCATGCCGGCAAGACATCGGTCAAACGGATGGCCGACACCTACCCCAACGCCAGGCTGATCCACCTCCCGGTGTACGCCTCGTGGCTGAACCAGATCGAGATCTACTTCTCGATCCTGCAACGCAAGGCACTGACCCCGAACGATTTCGCGACCCTGCCCGATCTCGCCCGCCACATCACCGATTTCGCCCAGCACTACCGCACGCTCGCCCAACCGTTCGAGTGGACCTTCACCCGCGCCAAGCTCAACGCCATGATCGAGAAGATCACCCGCCACGAACCTCAACCCCTCACGCTCGCTGCATGAGCGGCATCACTTACGGACGGCTCCACTAGTAGGAGTGCCAACTACCTGATATAAGTCCTCGCCTCCAGTACGTACTATGCACGCGCGATTCCTCACGAAGATCACACCGGACGTGGATCGCGTTGCTCCAATCAGGCCTCGGGTTCAAGCTGTCCGCGCACATGGGACCTTAATGGTTTCTGAGCCGCTCTCGAAAGGGTCGATCGGCGCGCGAACAGGAGCGACTGGCTGGGCCAGTAAGCGCCTCAGCACCCCTCGGGGCAACTGGTGTGTCTCGGTCTACGGACTGATACTGGGGGCAGGGTTTGTCGTGGAGCCGTCGTCGGTCCCGGCGGACAGCTGCCCAGTCTGTGGCGCGAGCACATGCGACCTCGCCAAGTGCCTGCGGACGCTGCGGAGCACGCTCGATTCGGCGTGATTCTTCGCGATTCGGGCGACGCTTCGCAACCGAGCGCGATGAGCCGGCCGCACGCCGAGCCAACGCTTCAGGTCGCCGCAGCGCCAGTTGTGGCGTTCACCATGCTGCGCTACGGCGCTGGACGAGCGGTGTCGAAACGGAGCGTCCCGACGCTGACGATACTCGTGCCACCGTCGACCGTAAGCACCGCGCCGTTCACGTACCCGGCTTCAGACGAGAGCAGCCAGGTGATCGCCGCGGCGGCCTCGTCGCTGCCGGCTGCGCGTCGTGCCGGCACATGCTCGGTGACCAGGCCGTAGGCCGCCTCCCGGTCAATGCCTTCGGCGAGAGCGAGCTCGTCCATCTCGGCGTCGGCCATTTCGGACTTGATCCACCCTGGATTGACCGCGTTGGCGCGCACTCCCTGGGGGCCATAATCGACAGCAATCGATCGAACGAGGCGCACCAGTGCGGCCTTTGAAGCGCCGTACGCTGCCGACGCGGGGCCTGCGACAACAGAGCCGATGGACCCCACCGCAACGATCGCCCCGCGACTCTCAAGCAGATGCGGCAGCGCCGCGCGGGCGAGCAGGAACGGGCCGGTCACGTTGGTGGCGAGTGTCGTCAGCCAGTCGTCGACCGAAAGGTCCATCACTCGGCCGGGCCGTATCACGCCTGCGTTGAGGACGAGGGCATCCAGGCGTTCGTAGTCGGAAACCACGCGTTGGAGTACCCGATCGATCTGGGCGGGGTCGCTCATGTCCGCAGGAAGGGCGAGCCCCCCGACCTCTTGGGCAACCACGCCGAGTGGTTCGGGACGCCGCCCTGTGATCACCGGCTGCCATCCGGACTGTGCGAGCCGCCGCGCCGTTGCGGCGCCGATCCCGGTGCCGCCGCCCGTGATGAGCGCGACTCGACTCACGTCGAGCGGTCAGGCTTGCGCGGCACATCAGCGCCGGAGCTGTCCGGAAGCGCATCGGGCCTCGAGCTCTTCACAGGCGGACCTGGCACAGTGCGGATCGTGCGGTCTTCTCGCTTGCCTCGAGTCATCGTCTTGGTTAGGGTACTCCACTGAAGCACCTGAGTCGCCGATCCTGCGTCGCGTATTTCCGAACAATGGCCCTCATTCACACGTGCTACAGAATCACGGACATCGCTCGATCCGTTGCGTTTTATGAGGCTCTCGGCTTTGAGGAGCGAGGGCGGTCGGAACTCCCGGACGGGGCGACGAACGTGTTCATGGGAATGCCTGGCGATGGCGCGCGCCTGGAATTGACCTTCAACCCGGGGGTGGACAGCTATGAGATTGGTCCGGGCTACGGTCACATCGCGATCACGAGCGACGACCTGGACGGCACGCTTGCACGGCTAGCCGAGCACGGAATCACCCCGGAGCGGCCTCCGTATTCGCTCTACCCGGGAGACATCCGGCTATGTTTCCTCCGAGATCCGGACTCGTACCGGATCGAAATCTGCGAGGAGGATCCTTATCCTGGCTGAGCGCGGCGATTCACGAGCATCAAAGCTGCGGTCCTCATCGTTGTGCCGACCACGGCTCACGCTAATACAAGTACTTGACACAAGTCGGCCATCTCGATACTGTTTTATGTCGCACTTGTGAGCCATTCGTACGGCAATGACACGTTCAGTCGCTGCTTAAGGAGCAACAATTGCTTGACTCAAAGTCGGGTTCCGTGACGTCGTTGGAGGACTACGCGAACGCGTTGGAGGGGTACGTCATCTCGCCGATCCCCATGGAGCAGTACACCCCGAAGCTCCCGACGACAGCGAATCAGTATCGAGAGATCTTTCCGCGGCGGGCTGGCCCGAAGCCCCTGACGACGCACCACGAACCGCACCAGCAAGTCACTCAGCACGGTGACGTGAAGCTCTGGGACGAAATGATCGAGCGCAGCGCCGCCCTTCCGGATGTCACAGTGAAGGACAGTCTCGTGTCGGTGCCGGGAGCGCAGGGGCTGTTCCTGGATGAGTCGGTCCCGAAGGGCCCCGACGATGCGTTCCACATTGACCGTGAATTCGCTCACATCCATACCCGGCCGGACGGCAGCCTTCATCTGCAACTGCCGCTCGATATAGCCGCGCTCGCGATGGGCGCCGGCTGGGGAGAGCCCCACACTTACGTGTTCCGGGGTCTTGCACAGCCGAACTCGATCATGCTTTACGCGCCCCGCACCCCCGAAGAGTTCGACCTGATCTGGATGCTCGTCGAGGAGGCATATCGGTACGCCAGGGGCGAGCCTGCCCAGTTCGTCATTGCGCCGGAGCCGAAAGCGTGACGCCGCAACTTGGCCGGCTCGGCTGCAGATGCGCACGTCAGGTCACGGACGGCGGCCATCGTCGGCCTGAGTGAGGAACTCCCATGCAAGAGCTGACAGGTCGTGCTAAGGAGATCGTCACGTCGGGGCGCAACCACGCACATGTTGCGATTCCGACCGCTGACGGCACCGTGCAAACAGTTATCGCTTGGGCGCACGCAGACGAGGACGGCAATATCACGCTGAGCAGTGTCGAAGGCCGCACGTGGCCGAAGAACCTCCGCCGAGCCGGAACCGCGACCGTCACAATGATGGCCGACGGCAACCCCCTCGAGTATGTGTCGATCAGGGGACGGCTCATCGGCGATACGCACGACGGCGCGGACGCCCATATCGATCAGCTGGCTCAGAAGTACCTAGGCGAGGAAACGTTCCCCTATCGCGAGCCGGGGGAGCAACGCGTTATGTTCACGCTGAAGCCAGTGCGCGTGACTTACCAGCCCGACGAGTAGCCGCACCGCCTCACACGAAGGTATCAGCCTCATCGCGCCGCGCTCGACTCCGCGTGGGCGATCGAGACCTCGATGCGCCGCCTGTACATCAGGGCGACGGACGACGCAAGCGCGAACACGAGGCAGGCCAGCACAAAAGTGCGCGTGATGCCGCCTCCCTGAGCGAGCGGCCCCGCAGTGGCGTTCCCCGCTGCTACCCCGGCGACCAGCGCCGTGTTCGACCACGCGAACGCTTCGGTCGCAGTTCGGAGCCCGGCGACGGCGCTCACCAGCGCGTATTGGCAGGCCATCGTCGGTGCGAGGCCGACGCCGGCCAGGAGGCTCAGCGGTAGGGACGCGGCCAACCCCGAGGCGAAGATCAGAGGCGCTGTCGTTAGCGCAACGAGAAGCATGAAAGCCGGGTACCGTGTCGTCAGTCGCGAGCGCCAGGGCCTCGTGCCGTAGGCGAGCCCTCCGAGAAGACTGCCGATGCTCCACAAGCACAGGAGGATTCCGGCCGCGGCGTGCGATCCGGTCTGTACGGCCAGGGCTGGGAGCGCCACGTCAACGGCGCCGATGCCCAGGCCTGTCAGGAGCATCGTGACAAGCAGGATTCGCAGCCCGGGGTTCGCGATTGCATGCGGCCGGTTCGTCGATCGTCCGGTCCCCCGCCACTGGCGCGTAGCCGGAGCCGTCGAGAACCACAATGTTCCAGCGATCGTGATCGCGGCGCACATCAGAACGGCCGCCACGGGCGACCCAGCGGCGACGACGACGGCCACAAGGAGCGGGCCCGACGTCCAGATCAGCTCCTGGCTAATGGCGTCGAGCTGGTAGGCGGCCTCCAGCGCGTTGGCTGTTGGTGCAACACGCGGCCACAGAGCGCGCATGCATGCTGAGAGCGGAGGCGTCATGCCGCCTGCGATCGCGGCCAGGGCCACCAGCACGGCCGAGGGCGCTCGGAGTTCCGCCGCCAGCACGAGCCCCGTCATGCCACATGCCTGCCCCATCGCGAAGCCGACCAGGACCTGCGGACCACCGACACGATCGACCAGCCTGCCCTGAGCGGGCGTCGTCGCTGCGCTACAGAGAGTGAATGCGCCGACCGCCGTACCCGCGAGCGCGAAGGATCCGGTCTGGAGCCGCACGAGCAGCAGGATCGCCAGCGAGGACATCCCGAGTGGCAGCCGACCCGCAACTGCACTGGCCAGCAGCCTGGCGTTCCCCGGAATCGTAAGGAACGCCCGGTAACGTGCGGTCAGCCTGTGTGGAAGAGGGACACGAGCGTCGGCCCGAGGGTCAGCATTCGCGGCACGCTCCGTAGCAGCCGCCGGTGGCGCCACTCCGGTCGCATCGCTCGCCACCGACCCGCGATCTCGCCGCACCGAACCACGCCTCCGGGACACGTCGAGGCCGTCACATTGCCGATCGCGCGGCATGGCTAGGCCAAAGATGGGTGGTGTGCGTCGGCGAGGTCATGTGCCCGTCCGCAGGAGCCGGGCGAACTCGCGAATTAGGTCGTCCCACACCGCTCACTCGGCGGAGTTCGTGATCAAGATCATCCAGAGCTAAGTCAGAAACTTATATCATCGACCTAACAAACTGAAATCCATTGATTGCGAGGCGACTCACGTGATGACTCGCGACGGGTACTGGTGTTCCATCGAGTTCAAGAAAACGTGAGCACCGTCCCGACCGGGGAGGTGGAGAGCGCGACCAGCGGACGGGAGTTGGGCGGACGTGACGCCTACCTGATCAAGGACGGCACGATCGTTTCGGTTGACCCCGAGATCGGCGTCCTGTCGCGCGGCGACGTTTTGGTTCGCGACGGCGCGATTGTCGACATCGGCGCCGATCTGCCGACTCAGGACATCGAGGTTCTGGACGCCTCGCGGATGATCGTGATGCCGGGACTCGTCGAGACGCACTTCCACATGTGGAGCTCGATTGGCCGGAACTTCATCATGGACGGCGGTTTCGAATACTTCTCGGCGAAGGAGGCGACCGCCACAGCTTACGAGCCCGACGACTTCTACCGCAGTGTACGGCTCGGGCTCGCGGACGCGGTCAACTCAGGGATCACGACTGTCCACAACTGGTCCCACAACACAAGGACACCAGCGCATGCGGACGCCGAGCTGAGAGCGCATCGCGATTTGCGCGTGCGCGCCCGCTACTCATACGGTCATCCCGATGGGCTGCCGGTCGACGAGGCACTCCGCTTCGTGGACATCGATCGCGTACGCGACGAGTGGTTCGGCGCCACCTCCCCATTCGAGGGGCTGGTGCACCTCGGTGTGAATCTCCGCGGGCCCGACCTCAGCGACTTCGGAGTGTTCGTGGCAGATATGGGGCAGGCGCAAGAGCGCGCCCTCCCCGTCTGCATCCACACCGAGCAAGGAGGCCACACGGCCGTCAGGGCCCCTGACCTAGAGGCGCGCGGCTATCTCGGCCCGGATTTCCTGATCGCGCACTTTTTGGCGGCGACGCAGGCCGATCGGGAGGCGATGGCCCGAACCGCGACGCCGCTCACCTATGCGGTTCACTCGGAGCTCAGACTCGGCGATGCCGGAGATCCACGTGCAGCGCTGCTAGAGATGCTCGCCGCGGGCGTCGACGTCTCACTGTCGGTCGATGCGACATCGCTGGCACCGGTCAACCTCTTCGAGGCGATGAACGTGGCGTGGAACATGGGGATCCCGTGGCGGGACACTCCTACTGCCGACCTCGAGGCCCTCTCGCTCCGCCGATGCATCGAGCTCGGGACGATCGCCGGCGCACGCGCCCTCGGCCTCGCAGATCGGATTGGCTCGCTAACGCGCGGCAAGAGGGCCGACATCATCCTGATTCGCGCTGATGACATCAACATCGCGCCCGCGGCCGATGCCGAGTCAGCGATCGTCCGTTCCGCCACCCCCGCGAATGTGGACACAGTGATGATCGACGGGCGCATCCTCAAGCGTGGGGGTGTCGTCGCCTACGACGTCGAGGAGATCGTACGTGAAGCTGCACTCTCAGCACGCGCGGTACGCAGTCGCGTGTCCGGCCGGCTCGAACTTGACCGCACGCGAGCCCTCCGATCCTGAGTGCGCAGCGCGCCCCGGCCTTGGCTCGGTGCGTCGGGGGTCAAGCACAATGAAGACGCCGGAGAACCTCGCCCGGCGACGGGGTGCACCGAGCGCGGCATGAACGTGTTGATATACTAAAGTTACGAAGTTGGGTGAACGACTTGGGGTATTGAAAGTATGAGCGCCGACTTTCGCACGCTGCAGACCGTGCTCCGGGTGCGTCGCTTCGACGAGCTCCTCCTCGAAGCGGGCAACGAGGTTGACGGCCACTATCACGTTTCCATCGGGCTCGAGGGAACGGCGGCTGGACTTGGGGAGGCATTCCGGCCGGGCGACAGAGTCGTGACTAACTACCGCAATCACGGTCACCTGATCGCGCTGGGCAGCGACGCGGGAACGATGTACGGCGAGATTTTCGGTCGCGCGGGCGGACCGCAACAGGGCCGGTCGGGCAGCCTGCATCTTGCGGATCCGGAGTGTGGAGTCTTGTATACGAGTGCGATGGTGGCGGGCGGCCTGCCGATCGCTCTCGGGATCGCCTTCGCCCTCGCCCGTCGGCGTACTCACAGCATCGTCTTCTGCTTCTTCGGTGACGGTGCGGTCCAGGAGGGCTGCACGCACGAGGCTTTGAACATCGCGCAACTCTGGCGCCTGCCCGTGCTGTTCGTGTGTGAGAACAACAGTCTTCCGGTCAACGGGAAAGCAAACGCTGACCAGAGCGCCCCCAGCCTCGAGGCGCTCGCTTCTGCTCACAATGTCCACGCTGCGACCATTGACGCGCGACGGCCCCGGGACGTCGTTGAGATCATGTACACCCTCGCTGACCGCGTGCGCGGGGGGGACGGGCCGGCTTTCCTTGACGCTCGGACTGCTCCATGGATTGGAAACGAGCCTGCCTTCCCAGAAGACCTGACGGGCCCGACCGACCTTCAACGTGCCCTCCAGACCTCCGAAGACCCGTGGTACGACACCGACGATCCGGTGCTCCGAGAGGTACGCGACGCGATTGAGGCCGGCGCAACGCTCGAGGCGATCGAGAGTCTCGACCGCCAGATCCTCGACGAGATGCGCAAGGCGGTCGCCGCAGCGCGCGCCCTCCCGCGAGCCGACGTTGCACACGCGCTGACGGATGTTCTCTCTAAGCAATGAATGACCTCGAACTGAGCTATTCGGAAGCCCGCATCCGGGCGCTGTGCCGCGAACTCGACGCTAATCCGGACGCCGTGGTCTTCGGGGGCTATGTTTCGCACCCATTCATTCCTGAGCAGGGGGTCATCGACCGCTATCCAGATCGCGTGCTGTGGCCTCCGATCAGCGAGTTCGCTGTGGCGGGACTCGCTGTCGGCGCGGCGATGGAGGGAATGCGCCCACTCGTCGCCGTTGGGACTTCGAGCTTCATGTTCTATGGCTGGGGACCGATCGCGAACGAAGCGGCGGTAATTCGCTACGTCTCCGGTGGCAAGGTGGCCGCTCCTGCCGTGTACCACATCTTCGCGGGCGCTCGCCGCAACGGTGGCGTCCAGCACGAGCACACCCCCCAAGCCATGCTGCAGAACGTCCCAGGGCTTCGGCTCTACGCGCCGGGTACACCCGCCGACGTCGATGCCGCTCTTCACTCGGCGCTCAACGGTTCTGACCCTGTCGTGATTGTGGACCACCCTCTGTTGTCTGAGGCCCGAGGGCCCGTGACAGCAGAGCCCGCGGCGATGGCGGGCGCCCAACTGGTGCGCACAGGCGAGGACGTCTTGCTGATCGCCTATTCGCTGATGACCCAGCGGGCGCTCGAGGCCGCGGCGGTGCTGGAGCGCGAAGGCGTGTCCGCGTCTGTCCTGAATCTGCGTGTTCTGTCGCCATCACCCATCCCGGACGTGCTTGAGGCCGCCCGGGAGCACCGAGCAATCGTGTTCATCGACGAGTCGCGGGCCGGCGGCAGTCCGGCCAGCCTGCTGATGGCACGGGTCTTTGAGGTTTTCCCTGGCCATCGAGCGCGACTCGTGTGCTCGGCAGATGCTCCTTCACCATTCTCCGCGGAACTGCTCGACCATGTTGTGCCAACAGTTGACCGAATCGTGGCCGAGACCCTGGAGCTTGCATCTCCACGGCAGCATCCGTGACCGCTGATCTCGACCATCGCATCGAGAAACACGTTGGGCGACGAGAAAGCGCTCAAACTAAGTGGTCGTCCCCGTAAGTACTCGGCGGATGGTTGAAGGGATTCGTTGCTGGTGGGCGAATCTCGTGGGTGATGGCGGGGAAGAGCCCTCACACGGTGGTCCTGACCAGCGAGCAGCGTGCCGAGTTGGAGCGACGCGCGGCGGCGTACTCCGGTCCGTTCCGGGATGTGATGCGCGCGAAGGCGATCCTGTACGCGGCTGATGGTCAGAGCAACCAGGAGATCGCCGAGCGGCTCGATGTCTCCCGCCAATCGGTGTCGGATTGGCGAAGACGGTTCTGCCAGGAGGGGCTGCAGGGCCTCGAGGAGAAACCGCGGTCGGGTCGCCCGCGGCGTTTCCCCCCCGGCGCAGATCGCCGAGGTCAAGGCGCTGGCGTGCGAGCTGCCGTCCCAGAGCGGCGTTCCGCTCTCGCGCTACTCCAGCCGTGAGATCGCTCGGGAGGCGGTCAAGCGTGGGATCGTCGCCGAGATCTCCGGCACGACGGTCTGGCGGTGGCTTGCGGAGGACGCGATCCGCCCGTGGAACTACCGCTCGTGGATCTTCCCGCGTGCCCCTGACTTCGCGGAGAAGGCCGGCCGGATCCTCGACCTGTATGAGGGCCGCTGGGACGGTGAGCTGCTGCATCCCGGCGATTACGTTGTGTGCGCTGATGAGAAGCCGTCGATCCAAGCCCGCGGCCGCTGTCACCCGACGCTCGCGGCTGCACCCGAGAGCGGGTTGAGGGTCGAGCACGAGTACAAGCGCGGTGGCGCGCTGTGCTACCTCGCCGCGTGGGACGTCCGCCGCGCCAAGATCTTCGACCGGTGCGCGCCGAAGGACGGGATCGTCCCGTTCGACGCGCTGGTCGAGCAGTTCATGAGCGTCGAGCCGTACCGCTCCGCGCAGCGTGTGTTCGTGATGGTTGACAACGGGTCCGCGCATCGCGGCCAGCGATCGATCGACCGTCTCCAGGGCGCGTGGCCGAACCTCAAGCTTGTGCACACCCCGGTCCACGCGAGCTGGGTCAATCAGGCAGAGATCTTCTTCTCCGTCGTCCAGCGCAAGGTCCTCACTCCGAACGACTTTCCCGACCTCGACGCCGTCCAACAGCGCCTGCACGCGTTCGCCCGACACTACGAACAGATCGCCCAGCCGTTCAAATGGAAGTTCACCCGGCAAGACCTTCACAAGCTCCGCGCCCGCGCCGACGACCACCAGCAACTCCAGCGGGCAGCATGATCCGTCAACTCAACCCCGAAACGGACCACTAAGTGTGGTCGCGATCACTTTCCGAGGGGGTGTGACCTCGCTGCCGAGGAGGGCAGTCTCTCGACGTCGAACCTTCGGACTAGCATTTCGGCACCTTGTCCGAACGCGGTTGAGCCACCGACGAAGGCTGCCGGAAACACGTAGGAGCCGCCGAGATTGACCAGACCGTTTCCCGCCGGTGGCAGCCCACCGTCCATCAGGGTGAATAAGGTCATACCGAAATTGAGCTGTCTCGGGGCCGCGGGCTCGGGCGCGCCGCCGTGATCGATGAGCAGGGCAGCGTCGGGAGAGGGGACGCCGATTCGATCGATGCCGGCCGCAATGGCGCCGTTGATTAGCCAACTGACCACTCCGGCGGAACGGTCATAGACAATCGACACAGTCTCCGCGCGATCCGGAGATCGCGGTACCCCGGGAAAGCATGACGCGAATCCCTGATAGGACGCCCCGGGCAACTTCAGCCGTTCGTAGAACGGATAGATCCTCGTGTTGGTCATCCAGACATCGAAGATCAGGCCTGTCTCATCATCGATTGAATTCAGCGCAAACGCTGCGAGCCGCAAATCAGACTGCGGGTCGGCCACAGCGGCGCTGAACGGATGGGCGTCCGTTCCGAATGTCCGACCCGTAGCGCACATCGTGCATAACAACACGTGTTCGGGGCACGCATCAAACCCTTGATATGCGCCGGATGACACACTTCGGGTGACGGCCATCCATTTGACGTGGTCATTTTCGTCCGCGCTGGTTCCTCCCACCGTGAACGCGGGTTCGTGCGTCACCGGATTGGTGCCAGACGACGTTATCCGCAGCCCGCGGGGCGACGTGGCGACGACAGCATCGTCGGCGGTGAAAGGTCCCTCGCTGAACAACTGCCATCTCCCTTCGAGGTCGAGCCCTTCGGCGAACTCGTCTCTTAGGAGCAACTCGGAGCCGTGGGTGCTCGGCATTCGGTCTCCCGCTGCCTATGTGTCCTCAAGCGACGCGACGAGTGAGCCGGGCGCCGAGATTCCTCTCAATATAAGTCTCGACGAACTCGTCCAGCCACGGGGACTTCGAGAACTCGGCGAAGGCTTGGAGGATCCGCTCGTCGGGTGCGTTCGTGAGGTGGACGACTCGCCACCTGCTCAAAGGCTGTGCCTCGTCTCCGTCCACCGAATGCTCGACATAGAAGACGGGCTGACGTCGACCTGCTATTAGGTCCTTGCCGTCGCGATCTTCGAGCTGAGGTGCTCCGATGAAGGTGACCTTTTGATGACCATGGTCGAGGTGTACCTGCTCGAGGACCCGACCGTACTCGGTCCGCTCAAGCCACAGGAGCTGCACGGTTGACCGCAGGAAGCACTCTGTCCCGTCGGATTGGTGGCGAGCGCCCCACGTCTCCGCTTCGCTGAACTCGCCTGGCACGTAGACGTCGGGCCTCCACGCTTTGCGCACCTCAGCATTCCAGAGCATCTCGCGCGTAAAGGTGACGGGTGGATCCGTGGTATAGCGCTCGGAAAGGCGCCGATTGACATCCGTGGGAGGCAGCTCGATCTGCGTGTATTGGGGCTCCTCCCAGGCCTGCTGGAATGTGCGCTGGTGGTCGATGGTCGTGATCATGCTTGCCCTCGTAACTCCTGTCGACGGTCGAACGGTCCGCACACCAAGACGCTCGGGCTGATCCGAGGTGCGTCGAAGGTCAGCTGACCTGACGCCTGGCGTCCGTCGCCGACGCTATGCGCCGTCGCGTAGATCGACTACGAGCCTCTCCTCATCGACGTAGACCTCGATTTCGGGCGCCTTCTCAGCGCGCAAGGCCGAGGTTCTTGCTTCGTCGATGATGAGGGTGTGCGGGTCCAAGGCCACTCGGTAGATCCGCTCTGCTGCGTCAAGCGTGACGAACCCATTGCGAACGTCCTGTTGGACGGCGGTCGGCTCGCGCATGTGCGGCGGTCCAACACCAGCGCCGCCGGCGCTCAGCTTGATCACAACATCGCCAGGCAGGAGCTCTTGCATCCGATGGGGCTTGACCCGAATCACCTCAGTCCCACGCTGGACGAACGTGCGGGCCTTCGGCGAGTCGAGGCCGTCCAGTACTCCCTTCGGCACCATCTCATCGCCATCGGAACTCCCGGTCGCCATGCGTCCAACGCTGCCCTGATTGACCGCCCGCCAGTCGACACCGGGACCCCCGCGCCACTGTCCGGCACCCATGAAGTTTGGAACGGCTTCGAGCTTAAGCAGCTTCCATGGGAACCTGACCTCCATCTCCTCGACGTTCCCGCGGAGGCAGACGCCGAACGCAACGGGCCCGGATGCGCCATCGTATCCCGCCACCGCGCCAGCGCCGCCGTCATAGTCGAACGTCGTCCGCACGTAGTCGTCGCCCGTTCGCGGGTCAGTCATGGAGGTGTAATCGCCGCGATGTCGAGCCCACGACGCCATCGCCCGATGCGGCCGCGCCTGCGAGAGAGCCTGGATGACCGCCTCGATCATCTGCTCGCCCACAGCGACGGGGCTTCCGCCGACCGTTGCCGGATACCGGCAGTTCGCGACCGACCCTTCCGGAGCGATGACCGTAATCGGTCGAAGCGAGCCCTCGTTGTGATAGTCGGCTAACGCTGGATCCATCATCATCATCGCGGAGCCGACCGCCATGCCATACGTCGCTGCAAAGACTCGGTTGACGAACCCGGGCCGCTGGGCGTCGCTGTCGCTGAAGTCAATGGTCATTTCGTCGCCCTTCACCGTGATGGCGACTCGGACCCAAACCGGCTCGTCGAGCACGGTTCCGTCATCGTCGGTTGCCGACTCGCCGTAATATGTCCCGTCTGGTATCGACTGGATCTCCTGCCGGACCGCATGTTCCGTCCGCTCAATCATTTCGGCGATGCAGTCGGAGACGACCTCAGCGCTGTAGCGGTCGACGATCTCGCGTACGCGCCGTTCCGCGAACTCCGTCGTTGCGATCATCGCGCGACAGTCCATTCGCATTTGTTCGCGAAATCGCACCTGGTTGAAAATGAGATCCAGCACGTCATCGCGCTCGATGCCGGCCTCGACGACCTTGGTAGGCGGAATGCACAGGCCCTCGGCGTGGATGTCGTAGGCGTTCGGGAAGTACCCACCCGGAAAGGAGCCGCCGGTGTCCATGACATGGCCGCGGACGAGCGTGAAGAACATGAGTTCGTCGCCTTCGAAGATCGGACGGAGAAAGCCCCAGTCGGGCAGATGCGGCGCGCTTCCGCTGTAGGGGTCGTTGGTCAAGACGACGTCGCCTGGATAGAGCTTGTCGCCGAAGCGCTCGCGGATCTGCGCGATCGCGAACTTGGTTCCCAGGAACTGGTCGAAGATGCCTTCCGGCATTGCGATGGTGGCGCCGTCGGCCCGCCAGATCCCGACCGAGATGTCCTGCAGCTGCGCCATGAGGAAGCTCTGCGCAGTTCTCGCCATCAGATGCCGCATCTCGCGACAGACCGTCTGCATTCCGTGCCAGACGGTTGAGAGCGTAATCGGATCGAGTGAAGAGCTTTTGGTGGTCGGGTCGGTGCTGCTCATCGGTCGAGTGCCTCTCCAGTCGTCGCCAGCGCGGATTCTCGGTCAGGTGGTCGTAGGCTCAGAACGACGTTTTGCATGTCGTCGACACGGGCGTCGAACGTTTCTGGCACCAAGGCCGTGCTGGTTCGACTGTCGATCAACGCAGGTCCGGAGAACTGGTGGCCCGGACGAAGGAGGTCCCGGCGGTAGACCGGCAGCGGGCGTTGCGCTTGCCCGATGAAGCACGTCCGCTCACCTACGCAGGAATCAGCTAACGCGGTCATAGGTCTCGGGTCGGATGCGACCTCGTATCCAGGAACCTGCTTGATGCTGCCACGGAGGTGGCACTCAAGGATCTCGACCCCGCGCCAACGGAGCGAATAGCCATAGAGCTCCTCGTGCCGGTCGTGGAACGCGGCAACGAGCATCGGCAGATCGCCTGCTGCGAGATCCCCGCCCGGTAGATCAATGCCGACTTCGTGGAACTGACCCCGGTAACGCATGGAGACAGACCGGATGAAGCGAACATCGGAAGGCGCGATGCCCATGCTGCGGAATGTTTGACCCTGAGCGCGAATCATCTCATCGAACGCGCCGTTGAGCTCCTCTTCTGTCACGGCGCTGCGATCCCATACCCCGACCTTCGCCAGCTCTTGGCCGACGTCCATCGTGAGCA
The DNA here is from genome assembly GCA_963750695.1 of uncultured Solirubrobacterales bacterium. Lineage (GTDB taxonomy): Bacteria > Actinomycetota > Thermoleophilia > Solirubrobacterales > Solirubrobacteraceae > Palsa-465. The sequence continues at coordinate 376,977 of CAVVSB010000008.1, read as the reverse complement.
TGCCAGTAGCGCTGAGCACCGGAGCCACCGGCGGGAGAATCACCGTTGGAATCCTCAAGTGCTCTGCGATCGCCGCAGCGTGGATTCCACCCGCTCCGCCACCCGCGACGATCACGAATCCACGGACGTCATGCCCCCGCTTGGTACAGACCTCGGTAACCGCATTCGCCATCGCGGTCGTCACGGTATGGAAGATGGCGTCGGCGGCCTCCTCAAGTCCGAGGTCCACCGCCGCGCCAAGCCTCTGGATGGCCTCGCGCGCCCGCGTGACGTCAAGACTCATCTCGCCGCCGAGGAAGAAGTCTCCGGGGAGGTACCCGAGCACGAGGTCGGCATCGGTGACGGTCGGCAGATCCGAGCGGCCATACGCGGCCGGACCTGGGTCGGCGCCTGCGCTCTGCGGGCCGACCCGGATCAATCCGAGGCTGTCGACCCACGCGATCGAGCCGCCGCCAGCACCAAGGGAATGAACATCAACCATCTTGCAGGCCACGCGCTCCTCGCCAACGAACGCATCCTTCGTGGTCGGCACCGTGCCGTTACGGATGACGCAAACGTCGAAGCTCGTTCCGCCCATGTCGATTTCAAGGACGTCTTGGTGGCCGAGTGGCGCGGCCAGGGCGAGCGCGGCGGACGGCGCGGCAGCGGGGCCGGACGCAAGCAACTCGACCGCTCGCGAGGCGCACTGCTCGACCGTCTGCATCAGGCCGCTGCTGAGCATGATCAGCAGGGTGCCGCGGAAGCCGCGGCTCCGCAGCCGCTCGTCAAGGCGCCGCAAGTAGTTCGAAACGGCGGGACCGATGTAGGCGCTGACAACGGTCGTTGAGAAGCGCTCGAACTCCCCGAGGGTCGGCAACACCTCGTGCGAACAGATCACGTGAATCTCCGGCGCGCAGCGTTGAACGACTGCTTTCGCCTGTTTCTCGTTGCGTGGATTTGCATACGCGTGGAGGAAACCGATCGCGATCGCGTCGCACCCTTCGGAGAGCAGGGCGTGTACTGCCTCCTTTACCGCGGCCTCATCCAGTGGCTGGTCGATCTCACCCGTGTAAAGCGTTCGCTCCGCGATTCCGACACGAAGCGCACGGGGCACGAGCGGCTCATAGGCCGGTCGCACCTGATCGAACATCGCGTGATCAAGGTTTCGAATGCCGCGGCGCATCTCGAGAACTTCCCGAAAGCCCGCGGTCGTCAAGAATCCGACCTTGGCGCCTCGTCCGGTCACGAGCAGATTCGTGCCGAGCGTCGTGCCGTGAACGATCCGCTCGACTCGTCCAAGGTAACTGTCGAGCCCCTCATCGTTCGCTAGCGCGGCCTTCTCGATCGCATCGAGCATCCCCTGGGCCGGATCGTTGGGAGTGGTCGGAGCCTTATAAAACTCGGCGCCACGCTCGTCCTGGACGACGCAGTCCGTGAACGTGCCACCGATATCGACAGAAACTCTCATCGCGACCTCGCGTCAGTGTTGGATGCGGCGATGCCATCCCAGGATGGCCAGTCGACCGTCGGACCCCGGTTCAGCTGAACAGCAGAGTACTGCATGCTGTGTCGAGTCAGGCACGTGAGTCTAGTACATGAGTCAAGCGTTTCGCCACTGCGGATGACACCGGAGCGGTCGTCAATCCTTTTGGCGGGACGGCTGACGATCGTTCGCAGCCGGTCGGTGCAGAACGTGGATGCCGCCTGCCGAAGAACCCCCAACAGCGCCGCGAAGGAGCGGAGGCGTCGCACTCGTCGGCGCCGACGCAAGTCGACTGTGGCGCCCTCGGGCCGGCCTGCCAGCAACCTCCTCCAATTGGGCGATTGACGCCGCCGTCACTGCAGTGCCCCCTGCACTCTTTCTGAGGGGGCCCTGCGCGTCGCGCGTCAGCTCGACAGCCGTCATGGCACCCCAGCGCAGCGAGGTCGCGAACGATCCAGGCCCCGGGGTTCGACGGACACTCGGCGTGCCGCGTGGCAGGTGCTCCGGACGTCGCGAAGGCAAAAAGTCCCGAGCCGTCTGCGCCAGAGCTTCTGGGATGTCTCCAATGTCGGCAGACGCTTGACAGGGGTTGCGTCCGAAGAATAGGATGCTAAGTCAACGATTCAAATGCCTGATTATGGATGCGGAGCGAGCGTGCCGTCCCAAGAGGTTCTGTCCGGGAGCGAATAGCGGGGTGAACGTGATCAGGCTGCGACCGGCAGATGGTGTCCCGCGCAAAAGACCTGACGCGGCTTGGATCCGAGAGCGCCTCCAATGAGCATGAACCGATATGAACCGTTCTTGACCGAGCTTGACAAGCTCGTACTTCCCCGGACCGGATACGGAGGCAGCGTTGGGTTCGGTGAGCGTCCCGTCGTGCTCATTATCGACGTGAGCTACTCGTTCTGCGGCGAGGAACCGCAGCCGATCCTCGAGGCCCTACAGCGTTATCACAATAGTTGCGGCGAGCGCGCCTGGGCCGCCGTTGGCGTGATCGAGCGCCTCTTGGAGGTGGCGCGTACCAAACGCCTTCCCGTGATGTATACGACGGGGTACGACCACCCAATTGCCGGGGACTTCGGCCTCGGTCGGTGGGCCGACACGTGCCCGGCTGAGTCGGAAGATCAAGACGAGCGCGCGCAAGAGATCGTTGCTCCGATCGCGCCACGCGAGGGCGACATCATGTTTCGGAGAACCATGCCCAGTGCGTTCTTTGCAACGAACTTGGTGCCCTATCTAATCAACCTTAAGGCGGACTCCGTGATCGTCTGTGGTGTTGCGACTGGTGGGTGCGTACGAGCATCGGTGGTCGACGGGTTCTCACACAACTACCGAATGATCGTTGTGGAGGACGGGACCTTCGACCTGATCGAGGCTTCGCACTGGATCAACTTGTTCGACATGGATATGAAGTATGCGGACGTGTTGGCTGGGGAGAGCGTGACGGGGCATCTCCGGACTGTTGATGCGGGATTGTTTGATCGAGAGATGCCGATCTTGGCCATCGAGAGCGCCTGAGCGGTCTCACTTGATTGAGGAGTGCTGATGAGGGAACTGACTCGTCGTGACTGGCTTCAGCAGGCCGCAGCAGCGTCTGTGGTTCTGGGAGGCTCCGGAGTACTGGCGGCCTGTGGGTCGACTTCGTCGTCGACGAGCTCGGCGAGTGCCGGCACCCCGCGTCAGGGTGGCACGCTCCATGTGGCCGTTACCGGCGGCTCGAATACCGACACCTGGGATCCGCATTTCATCGTGGGCGTGACTGACTTCGCACGATGCAACCCCGTGTTCGAATGTCTCGTGGGAACGGGCAGCTCTGGGCAGATCGTCCCAGTTCTGGCAGAAGAGTTCACGCCGAATAAGACTGCGACGGAGTGGACGGTCCGTCTTCGGAAGAATGTCCATTGGCACGACGGGAAAGAGCTAACCGCGGATGACGTCATCTTCTCGTTTCAGCGGATACTCAACCCCAAGAAACTAGGGACATCGGCGTCGAACGTCGCCCTAGTCAACGCGCGGGCCATGCGTAAGCTCGACAAATACACCGTGGTGATCCCGTGCCACGCGCCGTTTGCGACGTTCAACCAAACGGTGGCCGGCGGGCCGATCATGGGCCAGACTAACGTGGCAATCGTGCCGGTCGGCTTTGACCCGAAGCACCCGATCGGGACTGGCCCTTTCAAGGCTGTGTCGTTCACGCCCAATCAGCAATTCGTGGTTGCGCGCAATCGTGACTATTGGGGCTCCGGCGTCCCCTCCCGCGTGCCGTACGTCGATAAGGTGATCTACACCGAATATCAGGACGAGACGAGTCAGGTTAATGCGCTGCAGGCCGGACAGGCGGACATCGCCGATCTCTTGTCGATCGATTCGGCGCGTGCGCTGCAGGCAGGGGGACAGAAGGTCCTGATCAACACGAAGGCCGCTGGGTATAACCCAATGTTTGTGCGCGTAGATGTCCCCCCGTTTTCCGACGTGCGGGTGCGGCAAGCGATGCGCCTCGTCGTTGACCGACCGCAGATGGTCAATATTGTCTTTGGCGGCCACGGAAGAGTGGCCAACGACATATTTGGCTACTACGCGCCTGAGTATGATCATTCGTTGCCGCAGCGCGTCCAGGACATTGAGCAGGCAAAGAGCCTGCTCAAACAGGCCGGGCAGGAGACCCTACACGTTACGATGACGCTGGCGCCCGTCGCGCAAGGCGTCGTGAAGGCGGCGCAGGTGTATGCCCAGCAAGCGAGCGCGGCCGGGATCACGGTCTCCCTTCGCCAAATCACCGTGACGGAGCTGTACGGGCCACGCTACACAAAGTGGCCATTCAGTGCTGATTACTGGTTGTATAACTCCTACCTTCCGACGGTCGGCCTCGCGATGGTGCCGGGAGCATTTTTCAACGAGACGTCTTGGGCCGACCCGACCTACGGCAAGCTGTACCGGCAGGCGCTGGCGGCGGTTGACGTAAACAAACGCGCGGAAATTTGTCATGAGATGCAGACGATCGAGTATAAGAGTGGTGGCAACATCATTCCGTATTGGGCGCCGGTGATTGACGGGTTTGTGTCGCGCGTTCAAGGGTTGACCCCGACGATCAGCGGTCAGGCGCTCCATGACTACGACCTCAGCCAAGTGTGGCTCTCCGCATGATCGTGCCGCCGAGCCCAGGCAGCGGCGAATCCCCTGACGTGGCTAACGGGCGGAACGCTAGCCGCGCTGGCGCGCGGCCTCCGGGGACTACGGTGACGGGCATACGTCGGGCGTCGGCGGTCCCGCGTGCTTCTCCGACCAATGGTCACTTTGGCAGCGTACGGCCCGCCCACGGGGCTTGGCGGCGCGGAGGAGACGAGTAGGTCCGCGTGAGTGTGAGCTCGCAGGCTGACGCCGATATTGCCGTCCGTGAGCCAGCGCGTCCGCGCTCCGGCTCTTCGTGGGGGATGGTCGGAGGCTTTGTCTTGCGGCGGGGCCTCCTCGGGATACTCACGCTCGTTCTTGTCTCAATGCTTGTGTTTGCGGCGACCCAGGTGCTGCCGGGCAATGCTGCTTATGCAGTTCTGGGCCACAGCGCTACACCGCAGACCCTGCACGCGCTCGAGCGGGAACTTCATCTGAACGAGTCAGTGGTCTCGCAATACACACACTGGGTCTCCGGTTTGCTGTCGGGACATCCCGGCAAGTCGCTCGCGGACGGCGAGTCGGCGGGGGCGGCGGTGGCCACTCACTTGGCTAACTCTGCGGTCTTGGTTTTTCTCGCAGCCGTGATCGGTACGTGCCTCGGCGTCGGAGGAGGAATCTTTGCTGCCGCGCGACGGGACGGGTGGCTGGACCACTCGTTCACGGTCTTCTCGCTCATTCTGACCGCGCTCCCGGAATTCCTGATCGGGCTAACCCTCGTGATCGTCTTTTCAACGTCTGTGTTTCACCTGCTCCCGGCAGTGTCTTTGATCCCGCCTGGTACGAGTCCGTGGGCGCACCCCGACCTGCTCGTCTTACCGGTCGCAACCCTGGTGCTGGTGATCCTGCCGTACGCGTTCAGGATGACCCGCGCCGCGGTCGTCGAAGCACTCGAGAGCGATTATGTCGAGATGGCGCGGTTGAAGGGGATGTCAGGCCGCCGGGTGCTCTTTGGTCACGCGCTTCCGAACGCGGTCCCCGTGGTGGTGCAGGTCACTGCCTTGAACCTGCTCTATCTCGCGGGCGGGATCGTACTCGTGGAGTACCTCTTCAACTATCCCGGCGTAGGCCAAGAGCTGGTCGCGGCCATCTCCAATCGAGATATTCCAGTCGTGCAGCTCCTTGTCTTGTGCCTGGCCGCGTTCTATGTGCTCGTGAATATCGGCGCGGATGTGATTGCGCTCTTGGCCACGCCGCGCCGACGCCTGCCTCGGTCTGGGTGAAAGTGGCCGTTAACGCGGACATGCGAGTGGGCGGCGCGGGCGCTGATCACCGTGGCGTTCGGGCGGCGGGTGAGAGATTGGGCTCGGCAACGCTCATCCGCGCGATCCGAACACCGCGCGGACGCATCGGCGCTTGCCTCGCAGGACTGGTGTTGCTGGTCGCCGCAGTCGGCCCGTTCGTGGCCCCACACTCGCCGACGGCTCTGGTGGGGCCCGCGCTCTCGCCCCCGAGCTCTCAATTCCCGCTGGGGACGGACACGCTCGGGCGCGACGTCCTCAGCCGTGTCCTTTGCGGCGGCTGGGAGCTCATCCTGTTGGCGGCGCTCGCGACGGCGATCGGCGTCGCGCTCGGGGCGGCGATCGGGATCGCTGCCGCATTTCGAGGCGGATGGGTCGACAACGTCCTGATGAGGGGCGTCGACGTTGTGCTCGCGTTTCCGCAGATCGTTTTCGCGCTTCTGTTGGTGAGCATCTACGGACCTCGCCTGTGGCTCGTTGTCCTCGCGATTGCACTCGCACACGCGCCCCAAGTCGCCCGGGTCGTCCGCTCGGCGGCCCTTGACATCGCCGAGCGCGACTTCGTCAAGTCGGCTGAGCTGACGGCGCTGCCGGGCTGGAAAGTGATGGGGAAAGAGATCCTTCCCAACCTGACCTCGCCGCTCATGGTCGAGTCGGGACTGAGGCTGACCTGGTCAATCGTCATCATCGCTGGTCTGAGCTTCTTGGGATTCGGGATTCAGCCGCCCACACCTAGCTGGGGGGGGATGATCAACGAGAACAGACTGGGGCTAGCGTCTAACCCGTGGGCTGTGGTCGCGCCCGCTGTACTGATTGCGGTCCTGACGGTGGGCACCAACATGGTGACCGACGCCATTGCGAGGCTATCGCTGGGTATCGATCGGGCGGACATGGCAATTGCACCCCCGACGGCTGTCACGCTGGGTGAGAACGAGGTGGACGTGTGAGCAAGACCGACCATCTCATCAAGGTGGAAGATCTGTGTGTTGTGACCGACTCGGATGAAACGTGCATCGTTGAGGAGGTCGGCTTTTCGCTTCACGCGGGCGAGACGCTCGGCTTGGTCGGCGAATCTGGATCCGGCAAGACGACTGTGGCTCTCGCCTTGCTTGGGCATGCGCGTCACGGCCTGCGAATCGCCGGGGGAAGCGTGCTCGTCGACGGCGCAGACGTACTGACGATGGACTCGAAGGATTTGTTACGTGTTCGCGGACGCCAGGTCGCGTACGTGGCGCAGGACCCAGCGAGTGCGCTGAATCCAGCGCTCCGAGTCGGCACCCAGCTGCGCGAAGTGCTACGGAAGGGCCGTCCTGAGGACGCCGGAGAGCAGTGGGCTGATCACCGCCTGACGGAGGTGTTAGTCGACGTGCGCCTCGAGAATGTGGTGGTCGACGCTTACCCTCATCAGCTTTCGGGCGGCCAGCAACAACGCGTGGTCCTAGCAATGGCGTTCGCGCTCAGGCCATCCGTGATCGTGCTGGACGAGCCAACCACTGGCCTGGATGTGAGCACGGAGCGACACATCCTTGAGACCGTGCGCACGCTGTGCGCTACCTACGGCGCGGCGGCGATCTTTGTGACTCACGACGTTTCAGCGATCAGCGATTTGGCGGAGCAGGTCGCCGTTATGTACGCCGGACGAATAGTTGAACTTGGACCTGCTGCGGACGTCTTCGCTGCTCCGGTGCACCCGTATGCGGTGGGCTTGTTCCGTGCCGTCCCCTCGGTCGAACGCACTCACGTCTTGGTCGGGTTGCCTGGTCAGCCGCCGCGCCCTCGAGAGCGCCCTCACGGATGTTGTTTCGCGCCACGGTGTAACCACTGCGAGCCTGGACTTTGCACGACAGACCAGCCGGCCCTGGCACGGTGGACAGATGCCCATTGGGTGCGATGTGTCCGCGCACGTGACCTGGTCAATGATGCTCCGGACGATGCTGCTGCACGACCGCCTCAGCATGTGGCCGGCGGGCATCCAGTGCTCGCGGCTGAGAGGGTGCGGGCCAGCTACGGTGAAACGGCAGTTCTTCACAGTGTTGACCTAGAGGTGCTGGAAGGTGAGTGCCTGGCGATCGTTGGGGAATCCGGCTCAGGGAAAACCACGCTGGCGCGGTGTCTCGTTGGTTTGCATCAGCGCTGGGACGGGACCATTTCGTGGCGCGGACAAGAGCTTCCCAGGTCGCTACGGAACCGGACTCGTGAACAACTACGCGCGATCCAATACATATTCCAGAGCCCTTACGGCTCGCTCAATCCTCGTAAGCAGGTGAGCGCAATCATCGGTCAGCCAGTCGCCCAGTTCTCCAACGCAGCGAGGCGCGAGCGCGAGCAGCGCATCATCCACGCTCTAGAGTCCGCTGCGCTGTCGACACACTTCAGGAACCTGCGACCCGGGCAAATGAGTGGGGGCGAGCGTCAGCGAGTCGCCATCGCGCGGGCCCTTGCCGCCCGCCCCGATGTTCTCGTCTGCGATGAGGTCACATCGTCCTTGGACGTTTCTGTTCAGGCGACGATCGTCGAAATGCTGCGGAGGCTGCAGGCAGAGCAGGGGCTGACGGTGATCTTCATCACACACAACCTCGCCCTCGTGCGGAGCATCGCGCACCGGGTCGCGGTAATGCACAACGGACAGCTCGTCGAGGTTGGAGAAACCTCGGACGTGCTCGATCGTCCCCAAGCCGACTACACCCGTCAACTCCTCGCCGATCTGCCCGGCCTATCAGCGGCCGCTCCCGATCTGAAAGCGACCGGCAGCCGTGAACCGATACGGGCCTCAGGCGTCGTCGAAAGTCCTACCCACTCAGCGACCGACGGTTAGTCCTGGGCTTCCAGCCAGAGTAGATCGTGAAAGCGCGCCGCACCGGTGGCGTCCGGATCAAATCGGCGCTGGGGCACACGCGGGGTGGTTCTCGGACTCTACGTGCGCGCGCCCTTTTACCCGCTGCACGCGAATCAAGCGTCACTCGATCGTTTCCACCCTGCTGCCGTCGCGCAGCACCGCATGGCTCCAAGCTTCGGGCGCGAGATAATGGCCGTCAACGGCTACGAGGGAGGGATGGAGTCCACTGCCCTCTCTTAGAAGGTCCAGAAACACATCGACGGGAGTTCCCGCCTCGACGCGAAAACTGAGCCCGTTCAGGGTTATTTCGATGGTCGGCATGTATACCAGGCGCGTTGGGAACCGCTCGTTTCATATGTCCTGAAGATTCCGGCTTGTCGAGAAATGCGATGGCGAGCCGGTACCTGTCATTTATCGGGCTGTGCAATCCATGAAAACGCCTGCCACGTCCTACCACGGGAGCGGCTTTCCGTCCTGAAAGTATCCGCCGCTTGGGCCTCCGTCGGGCAGCGACACCCCCCAGACGATCGACGCGGCGCCTTCGGAAATGGGGCGTCCCCGGGTACCTCCCATATCGGTCGCCGTCCAACCGGGCGAGACCGCATTGACAAGCACTGAGGAGGCCGCAAGTTCAGCGCCCAGAATGCGCGTCAAGGCATTGAGCGCGGCTTTGGACACGCGATACCCCGGTGCGTTGGCGCCCATGGTCGTGAGGGATGCCTCTTCGCTGGAGACATTCACAATGCGAGCGTGTGGGCTTGCGCGGAGCAGTGGAAGGAACGCGAGACAAACGCGCCAAGGCCCGAAAAGGTTTGTCTCCATGGCGAGCCGAGCCCGTGTCAGGTCGGCTCCCACAGCCATCATGTCGATGTCGTAGTCGACACCGGCATTGTTCACAAGCGCGTCACAGCGACCGAAACTCTCCGACACCCACGCCGCGGCAGCGTCGACGCTGTTCTGGTCTGACACGTCGAGCTGTCGGCTGGTGACCTGCTCGGAGATCCGCCGTGCCTCCCGCTCGCCGTCAGCAAGAGTTCGCGAGCCGAGAACCACATTGAAGCCGAGTTCAGCGACTTGCCGACAGACCTCTCGCCCCAGACCGCGATTACCACCCGTGACGACCGCAACCGGCCGAGAGGGCCATGCGGGTGTTTGCCGTGAGACGACTGGACTCAATCGTTGGGTCAGTGCGCTGAGGTGCTCGCGCCGACGAGGACCGGCATCTGTTCGTCGAACAGTCCAGCCTGAACCGTCGCAAGATGGTCAACGATGCTATTGACGCTCATCACATCGCCGTATTTCATGTCGATATCGAACAGATTGATCCAATGGGAGGCCTCGCAGCGATCAAAGGTCCCGTCCTCGGCCACGATCATGCGGAAGTTGTGCGAAAACCCCTCGACAACGGATGCGCGCACGCACCCGCTTGTTGCCACACCGCCGACGATGACGCTGTCCGCCTTGAGGTTGATCAAATACGAAACGAGGTTCGTGGCAAAGAACGCGCTCGGCATAGTCCTCTCCATCACGATGTCGGTGGGGAGCGGCGCGATGGGAGCGACGATCTCGTTGGCCCTGGGATGCTGATCGTCGGACTCGGCGGGACACTTGTCGGCCCATCGTCCAAGCCCAAAGTCGCCGGCGATTGGCCGGTCATATCCAGTCGTGTAGATGACCGGGATGCGTTTGGCTCGCGCGGCCTCGACTAGACGCACCAACGCGTCGATCGCGGTCCAGGCCCGATCGCCGCAGCTGTTGTGATAGACCTCGATCGCCTCAAGGAGCGGGAGTGGCTCCTCGCCACAGAACGAATAGCTGGTGTCGATGAGCAGCACGACGGGGCGCTCCCCAAACCCGACGCGGCCAAAGTAGCCGATGCGCGGCATGACCTGCTTGTCGAGGTCGGTCAGGAAGCGTTCGTGGCCATGCATAGTGTGTTCGCCTTTCTCTAGGAGGGACGTGCCTAGCCGAGGGCGTCTTTGCGGCGTCGGGACGGACCTCGCCCAAGCTCAGGATGACCTTCCTGCCGTTCGCGGCAGGCGGCGCGGTTCGGTCAGGGTCACCGATACCCCATACGAGCGCCCCCCACGAACCCGTATTGGTCAGACCCAAGCTGATGCCCGATCCCAGGACCAACGCGCTCAGCGGTATGACAATCATGTGCTAAAGTAGTCTACTAAAGATAGGTTCTTGGCTGACCATTAAGCATGCGTATCACCGAGCAGGAGAGTCGTGACAGTGGTGATGGTGACGGTTGCCGAGATGGAACAGAACGTGGACGACATCAGCCTGAGACTGCGCCAGAGCGACGCGTCGGACCGGGTTGGCGCGCATGCGTGGCGAGGTCAGTGAACCCCGCCCGGCGGCCATAACGTGCCCTCAAAGCTCGACATCGTGGTCCGCGGCGGTCACATCGTGTCGCCATCTGCGACCACGCGGGCCGATGTGGGGATTGCCGCGGGCCAAATCGCTTGGATCGGTTCAGGCGAGTGGAGCCCACCGGCAGAGCGCGTGGTTGACGCCACTGGGCTCTACGTGCTCCCGGGCGTTGTCGACCCCCATATACATATGACGTCGCCGGGAACCATCGAGCAATTCTGCGTCGAGCAGATGCCGTCGTTGGTGACGGGCGGCGTGACGACGTGCTTTCACTTTGCCGAGACCTACGACTCCTATCTTCCCCTCCTCGCAAGTCACCGGAAGGACATCGAGGCGAACGCGCTGATGGACGTCGGGTTCCACGCGATCCTGATGAAGGACATCCACCTGCATGAGCTAGCGAGGTGCACGCGAGAGTTCGGTGTCATGTCTTACAAGATGTTTTTCGGGGCGCTGGGCACCGAGATATATCCAGGCACGTTATCCGTCGACGACGGATTCCTCTATAAGGCGTTTCGCGAGATCGGCAGACTCGGACCGGGCACGATCGCCATGGCCCACTGTGAGAATTGGGAGATTGCGAACGCGTTGACCGCGGAACTGCAGGCGAGCGGTAGAACGGATCCTGCGGTCTGGACCGACTGTAGACCGGATTTTTGCGAAGAGGACGGCATGCGGCGCGCGATCTTCCTCGCCGGTGTTGCCGACTGCCCGCTCTATATCGTTCACTGCACAATCGCGAAGACCTCTCAGTTGGTGGCGCACGCGAGGGGGGAGGGCCGTGACGTGGTCGCCGAAACCTGTCCGCACTACCTAACCGTTCATCGTGATCACCCGCTTGCAATGAATGCTAAGTATTACCCTGCCGTGAAAACGCAGGAGGACATTGATGAGCTGTGGAAGGGGTTGCGGGACGGGTGGATCTCCACGATGGGCTCGGATCACATCCCGGTGAAGGAGATTGGAGGCCGGGACATCTGGGACACCGAAGGCGGGATCCCAGGCTCCGGGACGATTCTGCCGGTGCTTCTGTCCGAGGGTGTCAACAAGGGCCGGATCAGTCTTGAGAAGGTTGTCGAGGTCTGCTCCTTCAACCCGGCAAGAATCTTCGGGCTGGCCGCGCGCAAGGGGACCGTCGCGCCGGGTGCCGATGCGGACCTCGTCCTGGTGGATCTGGACAAGCGGGTCACGGTGACACCAGAAGTACTGCACGCCGACGTTGTTCTGCACGAAGGCTGGGAGATGAAGGGGTGGCCCACGCTCACCATGGTCAGAGGGGAGATCGTCATGGAGAGCGGCGAGATCACCGCCAAGCCGGGAGTCGGCACGTATGTCCGCGACGTGCCCGGCGCGCCCTAGCCTGGCGCCGCCGGTCACTCGCTCCCTCCTCCAGGATCCCTGGCACGCCTTCGCGTGCGTGCCTCCTACCTGACGCGTTTCCGCTGATCGGAGCGCGAGCCCCCGTGGCGTGACGTCGCCAGGCCGGATGAGCGGCCGGCGATCGCTCAGGTCCGTTCAATATCGACAGCCCGAACGAAGCGGCCGGACTTGTCGACCAGCCCGGCCGGCGTAGAGAACTCCAGCGAGAAGTGCACCGCCACGTCCCAGCCGAGGTTGACGCGGCCGTCGAGCAGCTTGTTGTTGTAGTCGACTCCGTAATCGCGTCGATCAATCGTCAGGTCGAGCTCCGTGCCGAAGTGGTCACGCGCGGTGCCGTCGTACTCATTGACCAGGCTCGTGCCGTCGACAGTTCCCACAGCCCGAACTGATCGTGTGCTGCGCTTCAAGGTCATGTCGCCCACCACAGAGAGGCGATTGTCGCCTGCTTCCATGTTGGTCGAGGCAAACGCAATGGTCGGGTAATTATGGGCGTCGAAGAACACGTCGCTCATCAGCTCGTCGTACAACTCGGTCAAAGCAACGCGGAGACTATTGACCTTCACGGCGCCGATGAGCAACTGCTGATCGCCGTCGTACTGTGCCTCGATGTCGGTGAACTCTGCACGATAGGTCGCGATGACGTGGTGCCGGACGGCGAACTGAACGCTGGAGTAGAGCGGGTCGAGCTGCCACAGTCGAGCCCTCGGAAGCAGCTTCTGGCCAGTGAGATCGGTCGTCATGGTCTTCCTTTCTCGGCTGTGTGCGGCGCGGGTGGACGACTTGCGGCGGGGTCTCCCTGGGTTGCCGTGAGCAGGGGGGCGTAGCGAAGGAGTGGCTTCTCGCCGCGGGCATATCGGTAGGACTCGAGAACGAGGTTCCAGACGACCTTGAGCTCCGCCTCGTCCCGGGGCGCGCACACCATGACCGCCTAAGGTCGGGCCGTCCCACGCCAGACAATCGAGTGCGGCTCCGCCCACCCTGGACTGATGGCGAGGATTCCCACGTCGACCGGAAGCCGGAGGTGCAGGCTGCTGTCGGGCCTAGCGTCGATATGACCGACTTCGCGTTCAGCGATGAACGCGTCCTTTGGCCTGGGCATGAGGATCTTCACGGCCTCACCGATCGGGCCTGAGCGACCCGGACAGGAAACCGCGCACGCGGTGCGCGACGGACATTCCGCTTTCGAGCGCTCCTTCCATGAGGCCGGCCCAGCCCGCGGCCACGTCGGAACCGGCGAGGAACAGCGGACGGCGCAGCTCGGCGAGTTCTCGCAGCTGGGTCCACTGACCGGCGCGAAGCATTCCCCACGTCTGCCCGGTGAACTGATCGCGACGCCAATTGTGCGACGCCGTCGCTCGGACCTTCACCCCGGGGAGGAGCACGTCGAGTGCGCGCTCGACCGCTTCAGGGTCCTCGCCCGTGAACTCCTCGCCGTCGTGACCGAAGGCCACGAGAATCGAACTGTCGCTGAGGGTCGCGGTCGTGTACGTCAACACGATCGGGTGTGCGTCCGCAAACGCCAGCCATTCGGACAGCTGGCCCTCAATCTCAATCCAGATCTTTGAGCCGCGGCTGACCTGCCCATCGCGAGCTGTCTTGGCAACTCCGGCGGGTAAGCCGGGTACGAACTCGATGTGCCCAAGCGCGTTCAGGGGCAACGCGACGATCACGGCGCGGGCGCTGACCGTGGTTGCGTCGCGGCAGAAGATCTGAACCTCACCGCTCGAGGTATCAATCCGATCGACCGGTGAATCGAAGCGGACCGGGAATCCGCCATCGTCGCGTATGGCGTTGACCAACGCCTGCGTACCGTCGACAAACTCGTAACCGGCAAGCGCCTCCGATAGCAGGCGCCACTGGCCGAAGCCGAGCGCGACCCAGCGAAGGATCTGTGTGTACGCGCCCTGATCGGCTGGCCCATTGAATTGCAACGTGCAGTACGCGTGCGCGAGGCCTCTGAGCTCATCTGTGAGATCCAACTCGTTGATCCGATCGGTGACGACCACATGGTCGAGGTCTTCGACGGCGGCGCGCTCGGCCTCTGTGTCGTAGGGGCGAGGGAACAGCTCGCGTGCCGGCTTGAACAGCGGGTTGAGCGCACTGTCCAGCCTGCCCCAGAGATCCTCGAAGGTCCCGGTGCGGCGGACGCCGCCGGTCAGCCACGCCGTGTCGTTAACGACCCGAGGGGGGTGCAGCTTCAAGCCGTATCGGAGCACTTCGGACCACATACACGGCTGGCTCCAGTGAATGTGCATCGCGCCCATCTCCAGCGGCCGCCCAAGCCGCTGGTCGGACCATGCGCGCCCACCGAGCCGGTCACGCGCCTCCACGACCAGAACGTCCACCCCGGCGTGGGCAAGTTCGCGCGCAGCGGCGAGTCCGGCTAGACCGCCGCCGATTACAGCAACCTCACACTCCGTCATGTCGTCCATAGTCCTCGCAGTCTGCATCACCGTTAGTGAGAGGGTCAGCCTATTGCATTACCTTATAAAAGAACGGTACTTTAGACAGGCGTCTAGGGCCACGTCGAGCGACTAGCGTGTGCCGATCGCCACGGACACGGAGAGGACTTGTGGTTCATTCCGATCGTTGGCGCCACGGTCGAGGGCCCACGCCTGGCCCGGAAGCCCCGCGCTGGTCGCTGCGATCCAGATCCAACTTAGGCCGCCGCCTCACGCGGTCGGTGCGCGGGGTCTTCTTTGGCTCTATGTTCCCGCCAGGGAGCACCTACGACAATTCGCCATCGCCGGAGGCGGCACGAGCCCTGACTTCTCCGTTCCACGCGGGGCAGCCGCGCTGGTTCGGTGACTCCCTTAGGCGTGGAGCGGCCACCCGCGGGGCCGGCGTAGTGGGACCTGCCCCACACCTGCCCTCCGTCATCGCACGCGTATCTCGTCGGCGACGTCACGCGCTCTGCTTAGCGCGGAAGGCACGTCCGGGCTGACGATCGCTATTCACCGCGCATCACGATCATGACGGGCTTTCGCAACGGCGACGATGCGTTCGTGCGAGATCTGCTTTTGGGCGACGAGGAGGTGCCTGCCGCCGGGCGTGCCATGGCTCGGGCATTTCAGCTGGACTCATCCAGTCCGTGAAAGAACACGTTCTCCGCCCCACGATCCTCGTTCAGCGATGGTTCGGCACGGGACCACCGACCACTGGGCATGGGCCGCCACAGCTCGTCGCGTCCCGGTGCCCGGCTGGCGCACGGAGCGACGCGAGGAGCTGGTTCATCGCCCGGCCGGCGGCGGTGTCAGCGCCCTCGGTGTAGACGCTGTGGGCGAGTGCGAGGTCGCCTTGGCCGAGTGCGAATCCGATCTCGATCGAGTGGCCGTTGAACCTGCCGATCGGTCTGGCCCGGCGCGACCCGTTGTCCTGGCGCTGACGCTCGGCGTGATTCCTTCCGCGACGTAGATGTAGCTGCCGGCGTAGGCGCCGCCGGTGAGCTGGTAGGACACCCAGCCGTCGCCGTTGCCCCAGCCGCGTGTCGGTCGTGCTGACCAGCGCCACTCGGCCAGGCCCGAACGCGTCGATTGGTCCGCTGCCGCCGTAGTCGACGCCTTGGTCGACCCGGGACGGAGACACCTGCGCGTGCGCGAACGGGTTCACGTATCCGGCCGCATTCACGGCTGCCGCGCCGCAGGTCGCGCCTCCAGCCACTCCGACTGACGGTGGTCGGTGCCGGTGCCTTGGTAGCGGTGGGCGTCGGCGAGCACGCGGCTCGCATAGGCATCGGCAGCGGGACCGCTGCCGTTGTAGGCGCGGACGTAGATCTCGGTATGAGTCGATCGGCTGGCCGGTCCGGGCGCCCTTGTCCTTGGTGAGCACGAGTGCGGCGAGGGTCACCGCGGTCAGCGGGTCGTGTGGGCCGAGTGACGGGTTCGGGAGGTAACGCCGGAGCGTGTCGTATTCGTCGCCGGCGGCTCCACCGATGCCGATCTGCATCAGCCCGGACGCGCCGGCGAAGTTAGCGACGCCGGGACCGGTGGCGCCGGGTTGGAGCGTGCAGGATGGATCCGAGATGCGCGCTTGCGAGCACTCTTCGGTGCCGATGCCTGCCAGCACCTCCCAAGGGATGCCGTACTGGGCGCCGACCTGAACGTAGATAGGGAGGAGCTGCGCGGGGATCTCCCGCCGGGCGTCCGCGGACGGCTGATCACCCGTGCCGCCCGCGATCGCTGGGCAGACGCTGGCGGTGAAGGCGACGACGAGCGTCACGCCGGTGACGGCGGCGAACGTGCCGAGCACCGGCGCGGTGAGCAGTAGCAGTCTGCGTCGCACGCCGCTAGTCCCCGACGGTGACGACCATCCAGCGGCGCCGCGGATCGTTCGAGCGTCGCCGTGAGCTGTACGACGTCGATCTCCGGTCCACCGCGACGAGAGCCGTGGCGACGACGCTGGCTGGTGGCCCGGCAATGGTGAGCCGGACACGCTTAAGCGCGCGGGCGAGTCGCGCGCTCGGCGGGGGTCGTGAGAGCGCTTCCGTGCTCGATGCGATGCCGGAGCTCGGGGGCTACGCCGCCGAATCGAACGCTGCGTGAGCTGCCGTAGACGAGGCGGATGTAGTCGTCGAAGAACGCCCGGGCCACCTGGCCAGCGGCGGCGAGCTGGGACGCCGCGAGCCCGGGTCTCCGGATCGTCGTTACGGGCCTGCGCGAACCCGAGGTCGGCGGTGGCGACGACGTGATCGCCGTCTGAGCCGCAGGCGGCGGCGACTGGGGGCGAGAGAGGTCGGTGCCGGTGCGCGTGTGGCCGCCACAGCCGCCGACTGCGAGCCCGATGAGGACTGCGAGAAGAACTGATGCAGAACGCATAAAACAACTTGATTTTGCATTTTATGCTTGCTATGGGATAGAATTACGCGCCCTGGCTCAACTGCCTCGGAAGGGAGGACCCTTATGTCCTTGCTACCTGGCGGCAGCGGGCTACACGTTCAAGGTGACGCCCGACGCCGCTGCGCCGGGCGCCCACGGGATCCAGCACGCGATCAATGTGTTCGCCGTCTACGCCCTGATGGCGGCGGCCGCAGGGTTCCTGCTCGGGGCCGCGACCTGGGCGATCGGCGGCCGGGTCGGCAACGAGTTCACCGCGGTTGGCGGGAAGCTCGGGATGGTCACGTCGCTCGCGGTGGCCTTCCTGGTCGGCGCCGCGGCGACGTCCTCAACTTCGCCTACGGGCTTGGCTAATGGCCGACCCAGAACCGGAACGTTCCCCGCTGGCTGCTGGCCCTCGGAGCCACGGCACTCGTGATCGCGGCATTCATCGCGGGACGGGCCGTCGCAAGCCCACCGAGCAGTGCAGCGACGATTGGTCCGCTCACAATGCGGCACGGAATCTCGATCGGGTTTCGCCCGCAGCCAGTCGGGAGCCGAGGCCGCGGCCGCGCACTATCTGCTTGAGCTCGAGCGGGCGATGGACTCGCTAGACGCACAACGGGCCGCTGACCGTCGCGTCGCTCGTGGCAACGCCGCACTGAGGCGCGCGCGATGTCGACGCACGCCGCCGACGTCATCGCGGTTGAGCGGACCGAGGGGGCGCCGCTCCGGCGCGTTGCGATTTCGACGGCGCCCGTCACCTACTCGCCGGGCGCCGCGCAGGTCACCGTGCTCGAGAGCTGGATCTACGCGGCCCCGAACGCAGGAGCTCGTGTGGGCGATCGAGCGAGTGTCGATCGTCTGGCTGCGACGGGGACTGGCGGATCAGCGCGATCGACGGCGCCTCCCCGTCGGCGAATGAATCGCTCCCGGAGCTTCGCTCGCAGCTGACCTTCCCGGGGGTGGGCGATGCGTCGGTCCGCTAGCGCCTTGCAGCCGTGACCCTGCTGTGCGGGCTGCTGGCCAGCGTCGGCGCTCCTGCGGCTCAGGCGGAGCATCATTGGCACGGCCGGGCACATCGTCAAGGGCGCCGGCGGCGCGCTCCTCAGCGCCGGGAAGTCACTGGCCTGCAAGGGACTGCGGTGCCGCGGGAACGGTCGCGTCCGGCGCAACGACCGTCGCCGGCGCGGCGATCGGCGGCGCCGAGACGGGCGGGGCCGGGATGGCCGCCGGCGGCGCGGCCGGCAAGGCCGCGGGCGGCGTGCTCAAGAAGGGCGTCGGGGTCATCCAGAAGGCGATCTGCTCGAGCGGTGGGAGCGGGATCGCGAGCGCCCTCGCGAAGGCCCGTCGGGAGCGGCCGCGCGGCGACATTCGATCTCGCCGCCCACTGGATGATCGGTGCGGCGTCGAAGGTCACCGCGGCGATCGTCGCCGACGATCACACACTCGACGTCGCCGCAAGCTGACCGCGGCCTGGTTCCAGTCGTTCGTTCGCGCCGATGGCGGCGCTGGGCGGCGCATTGGCGCTGCTGGTCACGCTGATCGCGCTGACCTCCGCCGCGCTGCGACGCGACCCGGCCGCGCTCGCGGCGACACTGACGGGCTTCCTGCGCGCCGGGTCTCGGTACCGGGCTTGCTGCTCGCGCTGACGACCATCGGCCTTGCAGATCTCCGACGCGATCTCGGCCGATGTGATCAGACGCTCGCATCAGACCTTCTGGTCGCAGGTCGGGCACGCGTGGGGGTCGAGCGGGTTCGGTGGTTTCGGATCCTCGGCGCTGGCGATGCTGATGGCGATCGTCCAGGTCATCGCCGGGGTGCTCGTGTGGCTCGAGCTCGCAGTCCGCAACGCGGCGATCTACCTCGCGGTCCTGTTCTTCCCGGTCGCGCTCGCCGCGTCGATCTGGCCGAACCTGGCGGGATGGACGAGCCGCCTCGGTCGGCTGCTTGTTGCTGTTCGTCCTCCTCAAGCCGGTCACGCTGATCGTGCTTGCGTTCGCCGGCAACGCCGCGCTGGCGGGGCTGTCGCTCAACGGCAGCCTCGGCTCGTCGGCCGGGACGATCATCGCGGCGATCACGATCTTCGCGCTCGCGGCGATGGCGCCGTGGGCGCTGATGCTGTCGTCGCTGCCGACTCCGGAATCGCGCCGCGGTCGGCGCCGGTGTTCGCGCCGCCGCCGGTCACGCCGCGCAGCGACGGCGCCGGCGCGTCTCGGGCGCGTCGGCGGCCGAATCACGCAGGGGCGCCGCTCGCGCGGGCGGCGCGCTCGGCGCCGCTCCGGCGGCGCGATCCGGTCCGGCGGGCCGCCTGGCCGCGGCGGAGGGTCCGCGGAGCTCGGGCGGGCCGATCGGGCCGGGCGGCGCCAGGGTCATGGAGGCGGCGCGCGGGTCGCGTCCGGCGACCCGCGGATCTTCCGCGGTGGAGGGCACCCGGACGTCGAGGCGCCCAGCGGCGCTCCGAGTCGTGTCGCCGCAAGCGCGCGCCGAACAGGCACGGCGGAGCGAGCAGCGCCATCGGAGGAGCAGGTGCCGCGGGGGGCGGTCGCGCTGGCGGCCGGATTGACCGCGCGGCGCTCGCAGCGCAAGCCGCCGCGCCGGCGCAAGCAGCCCGCCGCCGCACAGGCGGAGGGTCCGGGCGGAGCGTCGCGGCGCCCTCGCCGCACCCGTCTCGCGTCGACGTCAGCCGCCGGGCGGCGAACAGCGGAGTGACGCGGCGACGGCATCCGCTGGCTCGCCGGAGCGCTGAGCAGCCGAAGCCGCTCGCGGGCTCCGCGGCTCCGGCGACGCCCGGTCCGCAGCCGCGCCGCGCAAGCGCCGACCGGTGGCGGACGGAGCTGATGTCCAGCGAGAGCTCCGAGACGACGTATCGATTCGCGCCGCATCCGAGCGGCGGGTTCATGCTCGGCCTGCGGATCCCGCAGCTCGTCGGGCTGATCGTCGCCGGCGCGATCGCCCTGGCGTCATTGAGCGCCGGCGGGCTGGGCGCGCTGCCGCTCGCGATCGCGTCGCTGGGCTCGTCGGCCAGCGTCGTGCTGGTCCCGGTCCGCGGGCACACGCTGGAGCAGTGGGCGCCGCTGGTCCGGTTCTCTGGGCCTGGCGCGCCGAGTCGCGCTTCCGCGCCGCAGGCCGCGCAGGTCGGTCACGTCGTCGCGCTCCCGCCGCGGCGAGCTTCGACCCGCAGCCGGTGCGAGCCGCCGACGGCCGGCCGGCCGAGCTGGCGGACCTCGAGTTCTTGGAGTGCGAGCTCTCGGCGTACGACCGCGCGCTGCTCGGCGTGGCCAAGGACCGACGGCCGGCACGTACACGGCCGCGGTGCGCGTCCAGTGCCGGGCGTTCGAGCTGCTGTCCCCGGAGGAGCGCCAGCAGCGCCTGGACGAGTACGGCGGCGTGCTCGCGGCGCTCGCGCGCGACGACTCGCCGCTGCGGCGGTCTCGTGGATCGAGCGCACGCTGCCCGGCGACCCGGATGCGCTGGGCGGCTATCTCCTGGAGGCCAAGCGCGAGGACGCGTCGCTGGACGACTCCGCCCGACGAGCTCGTCTCCTACCTGCAGCTCCTCGGGCGGGCCGGCCACGTCGCCGAGGACCACGAGCTGCTGTTCTGCGTGCAGATCGACGCGCGGCGGCCAGCGGCGCGGCGCGCGGTCGCACGCCTCGGCGGCGGCGACCTCGGCGCGATGGCCGTGCTCGCCGGCGAGGTCGGGCAGCTCATCGACCTGCTCGACGCCGCCGGCATCACCCGACCGGCGTGCTGACCCGCCGCGGGCTCGCCGCCGCGATCCGCGACGCGTATGACCCGTGGGGGCGCCGGCAGCGCCACCGCGACCAGGATCCCGCGCCGAGTACGGCGCGGCAGCGCACAACGCACCGCCGGCCGCCCGCGACGAGCACTGGTCGCACATCGGACCGACGGCGCGCTGCACGCACCACTTGGGTCGCCGAGTGGCCGCGGATCGACGTCCGTGCGGTGTTCCTGCAGCCGCTGCTGATGCGCGCGGACACCACGCGGACCGTGGCGGTGTGCATGGAGCTCGTCGGGCCGGCACGCGCGATCCGCCGAGCTGAGCGCGCGCCGACCGAGGCCGCGACCGAGGACAGCGCTGCGCGGCCGGATCGGGCAGCGCACCAGCCAGCGCCAGCGCCAGCACGAGCAGGCCGCCGCGCGCCGCGAGGCCGAGCTCGCCCAGGGTCACGCGAGCGTCCGCTACGGCGCCTACGTCACCGTCAGCGTCCCGGACGCCGGGACCTGAGCGCGCGACGACCTCGAAGCGGCCGTCTCGCGCGTCGAGCTCCAGGCCAAGGCCGCGCCGCTGCGCCTGGAGCGGATGTGGGGCCAGCAGGCCGGTCGGCTTCACGTTCGGGCTGCCGCTGTGCCGGGGGCTGAGGTGAAAACGCGCGCGACCAGCGAGCGGTCGAGACGCGAACGGCGAGCTCGCGCTGCGCGGGCTTCGCCGCGATCGCTCCCAGCGCGCCGATCGCCACGGCTGGCGCCGGTGCGCGATGCCGGGCGAGCGCCGGGGCACCAGGCGACGACCGCGCACTTGCAGGCCGTGTACCCGGCGGTCGCCGAGGCGGGGCTCGGCGCGCAGCGGCGTCTACATCGGCCGCGACATGCACGGCGGCAGCTTCGTCTATGACCCGTGGGTCCTCTACGCCCGCGGCGTCCTCAACGACGCGAACACGATCGTCATCGGCCGGCCGGACTTCGGCAAGTGCGCCTCTCCGAAGACCTAGCTGTGCCGCTCGCGCGTGTTCGGCCGCCGCGGCGAGATCATCGACCCCAAGGGCGAGTACGACCCGCTCGTGCAGCGCGCTGGGCGGACGGTCCTCCGGCTCACGCCCGGCGGTCGCGACGCGCCTGAACCCGCTGACGCGGATCGGCACGCGCGAGATGCGCGAGGGCCTGCTCGAGGCGGTCACGCGCGCGATGCTCGACCGGCCGCTCGCGCAGGCCGAAGCCGTCGGCCTCGCCGCCGCGCTCGAGGCCGCCGACCGCCACCGCGACGGCGGCGAGGTGTGCATCCCCGACGTCATCGAGCAGCTGCGCGCCCCGCAGCCCGAGCTCGCCGACCAGCTCGGCACAACCGAGGCCGAGGCGCGGGACGAGCTGCGCGAGGTCGCGCTGGCGCTGCAGCGGCTGTGCCACGGCCCGCTGCGCGGCATGTTCGACGGCCCGACGACCGCCGGCGAGCACGTCTTCGACGCGCCCGCTGATCTCGCTCGACCTGTCGGCGATCGCCGCCGGCGTCGCCGCGGCGAACCTGCCGATCGCGATCACGATGGTCTGCGCCGTCGCGTTCCTCGACGCCAAGCGCGATCGAACGCGCCGACGCGGCCACGCCCGCGGCGCGACGCTCGAGAAGACGATCCGCATCAACGACGAGGCATGGCGGGCGCTGCCGATCGCCGGGCTGGGCGACTACTACCAGGCGGCGTTCAAGCTCTCGCGCAAGACCGGCGTGCAGCACTGGCTCGTGCTGCACCGCATCTCCGACCTGCGCGCCGCCGGCGACGAGGGCACGCGCCAGCAGCGGCTCGCCGAGGGCCTGCTGGCCGACGCCTCGACGACGATCGTCTACCGCCAGCACGCGCAGGAGACTCCCGCTCACCACCGAGCGCTCGGGCTGTCGCCGACCGAGCGCCAGCTGATCGGCTCGCTCGACCAGGGCGTAGCGCTGTGGCGCGTCGGCGGCCGCTCGTTCCAGGTCCACCACGTGCTCTCCGACCTCGAGTGGGAGCTGATCGACACCGACGAGGCGATGGGCCGCGACGCGACCACGCCCGACCGCGGCAGCGCGCAGGCAGTGATACGCACGCGCACGCGACGACCACGTCTGGCGCGCTCGTCGCTCTGTGCGCCGCGCTGGCCGCGGTGCTCGTCCTGTTCGCGATGCATCGCCAGCGCGCTCGCCGGGTTGCGTCGGGACGCGGCGCATCCGATCTGGATCGGCCCGGCGCGAGGCGGGCTCGCTCCTCGCGCGGCTGTCTCGCACCTGTCCGACCCCGCGCTCGCGTGGCCGGCCGCGGACCGCGCGAGCTCCCGGCGCCGGCGAGCTGCAGGCCGTGCTGCTGATCTCGCTTCCTGATCGCGGCCGCCGTCGTCGTGCTCGCCTGGCGCGCTGGCAAGCCGCGTGCGCGACGCGGCGCCGCGCAAGCGGGCCGCCAGGTGGGCGACCGCGGCGACCTGCGAGCTCCGCGTCCGTCGGCCCGAGCGCGGGCGGGTCACGCTCGGCCACCACCGGCGCGCGCTCATCGCCGCCGAGCAGCGCGCGTCGGTGATGGTCGTCGGCCCGACGCAGTCCGGCAAGACCACCGGGCTCGTGGTCCCCGCGATGCGCGAGTGGGACGGCCCCGTGCTGGCGACGTCGTCAAGACCGACGTCCTCCACGACACGCTCGCCGCGCGCGCCGAGCAGGGCGAGGTGCGGGTCTTTGACCCCACGGAGGCCACCGCGCTGGGCACGCGGTGTGGTCGCCGCTCAGCGCGTCGACGACCTGGACCGGCGCGCGCCGCACCGCCGCGCGCTGCTCGGCGTCGGCGAGCACAGCAGCCGCGCGTCCGCCGACGACGCCTTCTGGCGCCCGGCCGCCGCGCGCTACCTCGCCGCGCTGCTGTTCGCCGCCGACGCAAGGCCGCCGACCTGACCATGGCCGACGTCCTGCGCTGGATCGCCACCTCGGAGTTCGACGAGCCGACCAAGCTCCTCGACGCCTGCAATCACAGCGGCACGGCGCCCGGCGCTCGACGCGATCGAATCGGTCTGGGGCGCCGACCACCGATTCGTCGTCAAGCCTGCTGCAGACGATCGCGACCGCGCTCGACGCCTGGCAGGAGCCGCAGGTCGCCGGGGCGACCATGGGCGACTCACGGATCAGCGCCGACTGGCTGCTCGGCGGCGCCAACACGCTTTACCTCGTCGCGCCCGCCAACGACCAGCGACGCCTGCGCGGGCTGTTCACCGCGCTGATCGCGCACATCGTCGCCGGCGCCTACGAGCGCAGCGCCAGGACCGGCCGGCCGATCGACCCGCCGCTGCTGCTCGCGCTCGACGAGGTCTGCAACATCGCGCCGCTGCCCAACCTCGACGAGATCGCCTCGACCGCGCCCGGCCAGGGCGTGCACCTGCTGTGCGTTCTTCAGAACATCTCCCAGAGCCGACGACCGCTGGGGCCGCGACCGCGCCGAGACGATCATCGCCAACCACCGCGCCCGCCTGTTCTGCTCGGGCATCGGCGACCGCGCCACGCTCGACTACCTCGGCGCCGACGCTCGGCGAGGAGGAGATCGAGCGGATCTCAACCCAGCACCGCGGGTCCTAGTCCCGGTGCGCACGACCCGCAGCACCGAACACCGCCCGCTCGCAGCCCCACACCGAGTGAGCCAGGCAGACCGGTCCCAACAGCCTGCTCGTCTACGGCAGCCTCGCGCCCGCCTGGATCACTCTCCGCGCGCCGACTGGCGACCGCGGATCTCGGAGGGCGCCTCCACACGGCGGGCGACAACCGCGACAGCCAGCGTTGACGTCGGGGGGAGCTCATGAGCAGTCGAGTCGGGCGGCGTCACAAGGTCTCCCCGCATCGGAGGTGGTTGGGACTTCCGCTCGGCCAGATTGTCGCCGCCGCCGGCCCGGCTTCAAGGTCGCCCAGGTCTCCCTTCCCCTCACACGGAGTGCTCGGTTCCGCTGGCCGGTCGGCGGCGGTCCTGGCTGAGCGTCAGAAGTCCCAACCCCATCCCCCAAGGAGGGATCACATGAACTCCGTCCAGCTCACCGGCCGTCTCACCCGCGACCCGCAGCTCGTCACGCTAGAGAGCGGCTCACGGATCTGCCGGCTCCGACTCGCCGTCGACGGCATGGCGCGCGGGGAGACCGGATACGTCGACGTGACCGCGTTCGGCAAGCCCGGCGAAGCGGCCGCCCGGGTCCTCGGCCGCGGCTGGCTCGTCGCTGTCGACGGGCGCCTCGATTACCACCAGTGGGTCGCCGACGACGGCCAGAACCGCCAGGCGGTCAGCGTCGTCGGGAACGTCGAGTTCCTCTCCGCACCCCGCAACGCCCAGCCGGAGGCAGAACCAGCAGCCGCTTGACCAGAGCGTCGGGCCCGCCTCGCGGGAGGCGGGCCCGCCTCACCACGGAGGTAATCGACATGACCGACGCCACCTACTACGACATCCTTAGCCGCTCCAAGGCCGAACGGGACGCTCGGCTGCAAGCCCTCTGGCGGATGTCACCAACCGAACGGATCACCGCGATGCGACGCGGCGATCTCACGCTCGAGCAGTGCTGCGCCTGGGCGGCGCGCTACCCGCGCCAGGTCCCGCTCCTCAACGGCGAATTCGAGTTCATCGCGGCATTCACACCAGAGGGCTCGGAATGAGCGAGCAAGACGTCCGCTCGTACTTCGCGGCGCTCGGCATCCAGCTCCCGGACTGGTCGAAGCGTGAAGCTCCAGTCCGATGCTTCGCGCAACCGGGTGAACACAAACGAGGGGACCGCTCGCCGTCATGCTCGGTCAACCTCTGGTCCGGAGCCTGGAATTGCCACGGATGCGGCGCACGCGGAGGTGCATACGACGCCGCCCTCGCCGTCGGCTGCACACCCCGTTTCGCCATGGAGCTGCTGATCACACACGGACTCGCCGAACGCCGGACAGCGAAGTCTCGCCGACTGCATCCTCGGACGCGCCAGCTGCCCAGTCCGGCTAACGCGCACCGAGCCACGAGCCGTGCCGCCCTTCAGTGCAACGAGTCGGACATCACGCGTTGGGGGGAAGCGCTCGCCGGCGACGGCCGGCTGGTGCGGCGACTGATGCATGCACGCGCGTGGGCACCACGCGTGATGCGAGAGCTCCAGCTCGGCGTCGACGGGTCACGCATCACGATCCCGGTGCGGAGTGCGACCGGCTGCCTCCGAGGCGTGCTGCGCTACGACCCCTTCGGGGAACCTCGGCTCAAGATGCGGGCCGCGGTCGGAACGCGGCTGGGTCTCATTCCGCACCCGTCCCGGGAGGTCTCGGGTCACATCCTCCTCGTTGAGGGCCCGCCGGACATGATCGCCGCCCGGTCTGTCGGACTTCCGGCAATCGCTGTTCCGGGCACGCACGCATGGCAGCCGACGTGGGGCGCGCTCTTTGAAGGAAGGCGCGTGACGATCGTCATGGACTGTGACGCCGCCGGTCGTGGCGCCGCAGTCAAGATCGCTGCGGGCTTGCGGAGCCAGGCCCGGGCGGTCGACATCGTCGATCTCTCGCCGACCCGGAGTGACGGCTTCGACCTCACAGACTTCATCGTCGAACGCGGCTGGGTGTGGACGGGACGCACAGACAACGTCGGCTCCCTCGGGACGAGCGCGTAGGACTAAGAGCGTCGTGCGCGAGGACAGATCGACCGACCCCGCTGCGTCGCTTCTCGGCGCGCTCGCCGATGAGATCGCCGATCGGCTCGCCAGTCGGCTCGCAACGCGCCTTGCCGAGATGGTGGAGGGCGGACCCACGCACGAATCCGCGCCGAGCGAGGACGGATTGTGGACGGCCGCTAGAGTCGCGTCGCACTACAGGGTCGCGGTCCGCTTCGTCTACGAGCACGCCGACGAACTCGGTTGCCTCCGATTGGGCGGCGGCCGTCGGCCTCGGCTCCGATTTGACCCTGAGATCGTCCGCGAGCGATGGCCAACGGTTGGCGGCGCGCTGCCTGACGTCATGCCCACCCACCGCCGGGCGCAGGCCCGGCCGAACGGGCGTCGCCGCGTCGCACCGTCGCGTCCCGAGCTCCTCGACTTCGAACGAGAAGCGTGAAGAAGCCCAGGCATAGACTCGCCGGATCGGGCCCGGTCGGCCGACCGGCGTACCGGGCATCAGTCCCAGACCAGGAGGTCCAGATGGAGAAACGGGCGCGCGGAGAGATACGCGTGCACGAACGCAACGACGGCACGCTCACGTTCAGCATCCGGTTCCGAGCTGACGGACGACGGAACAGCATCACGCTCGGCACCAACAAGGACGGGTGGACATGGAAGAAGGCGGAGCGGAAGCTCGACGACCTCCTCGCCCAGGTGCGTGCCGGTGTCTGGCGGCCGGAGACGGCAGTCAGCCGTGAGAAGGTCGGCGACCTCACGTTCCACGAGTTCGCCTCGCGGTGGTGGATCGCGAGGAGGGCCGAGCTCAGCCCGAACACGCAGCTCGACTATGAGTGGCGGCTGAAGAAGCATCTGCTGCCGTTCTTCGCCGATATCGCGATCTCCGACATCGACGTCGACGCCGTTGATCGCTACCGCGAAGCCAAGGTGGCCGAGCGGGAGCGGGTACGTATTGCCGCAGCCAAGGGCAAGCCGCTCACCCGCAAGGACGGTCAGAAGCGGGTGCCACTCAGCAACGAGAGCATCAACAAGACGCTGGTGCTGCTCGCGAACATCCTCGACAGCGCCGTTGAGCGCGGTGGACTCGAGACGAACCCGGCTCGAGGAAAGCGCCGCCGGCTCAAGGCCCCGCGCCCTGCGCGCCGGGTGCTGGAACCTGACGAGCTCAGCGAACTCCTCACTATGGCGGGCGAAATGGATCGCCAGAAGCGGCAGTCGCTACAGATCGGGCGGCGGCCGATGCTCGTCGTGATGGCCCAGGCCGGGCTCCGCGTGACGGAGCTGTGCCAGCTGCGCTGGCGTGCGGTTGATGTCCACCACGAGCGCCTGATCGTCGAGCAGGCGAAGACCGACGCCGGCAGGCGCCAGGTCGACTTGACGCTGGACGTGATCGAGGAGCTGAACGCCTGGCGAGCCGAACGCGGAGGAGTCAAGCTCGACGACTTCGTGTTCGCGACGGCGAGCAGGAAGTCGCGGGATCGGAACAACATCAGGACGATCCTCTCCCGAGTGGTCGCGAAGGCGAACGAGCGACGCGCATCCCGAGGGATCGCTCCGCTGCCGCCGGTGGTGCCACACACCCTCAGGCGGACATACATCAGCCTGATGCTCGAGGCGGGTGCACCGCTTCACTACGTGATGGACCAGGTTGGGCATGAGGACTCGAAAACGACGCTCGAGGTCTATGCCCTGGTGCAGAAGCGGGTGAGCCGTCCACAGGTGAAGCGGGCGTTCGAGGAGCTGCTCGCGAGGACCGACGTGGGAGAGCTCGCCGTTCCAGCCGGGACACGCGCGAAGATGTCCCGCCGAACCGCCGAAAGGGCCAGATAGGCACCCAAGCGGTCCGCTGAATTGCAGGGTGGTCCACAAAAGTGGTCCACAAACGCAGAACCAACCCCCGAGGATGACCTCAAAATCCCCCCACACGCACAGAAAGCCCCGGATTACCGGGGCTTTCCTGAATGGGCACGGGTGGTTTCGAACCACCGACCTCTCGCGTGTGAAGCGAGCGCTCTCCCACTGAGCTACGCGCCCGGAAGCTGTGATTTGCAGGCAAAAAACACGATCCCGCTACCGTTGGTCAACCCGGACCGGGGGCCGCAAATGGGTTGGTTTTCGCTCGATAAACGGACCGGGTCCGTTTTCGTTTCGACGGTGATCGTGGTTCGTCCGCTCATCACGAGAGGAAGGCTACAGGCCGCGGCTACGGGCGCTCTGACGAGAGCACCCCGGTGTCCCATCGGGAAGCCACGCCGAGTGGGGCGCACAGGTAGCCCTGCCCCCAGGAGTACTCGACGATGAACCGCGGGCCGGGGACGAGCGGGCGATCGCGCGCGATCTCCAGATATGTGACTTCAGGCTCGGAACTCGGCTCGGGGCCGTTCGTCTTGCGGATCAGTCCAAGCGAGCCGAGCATGTGGATCGCCTGAGACGTTTCGATCAATCCTCCGGCGAGCCCGCGGCCGATCGCCGCCCACTCGCGCTCGACGCAGTCCTCCGAGTCGGGCTGCTCTTGTCCGTCCAGGCGGGGCAGCAGCCAGTCGAGCCCGAGCTCGATTATTGCAATCCTCAGATCCTCCCGGTCCTCGTCCATGCGATCCACGTTACGCCGCTCAGAGGTAGTGCTTGAAGAACAGCTCGGCCCGGTCGCGCATCTCCATCTCTTCGAGCAGCGCGAGGGTGAGCGCGATGTGCGCGTGCAGGCATTCGTGCAGCCGATCGGACGCCGGCTCGGCGGTCCAGTCCGGCACCCAGAACTGGGCGGCGAGGAAGTCGCCGATCTCCAAGTAGGAGAGCCCGGCGCCGCGCATCTCATCGACGACGAGATCAAATCCCTGACACGAGCCCATGAGAGGACCGTACGTGGCTCGCGGTCAGTGACCATCGACCACTTCCGCATCTAAGCCCATTGCAGCAGCGATCTACTCCGGCGCATGGCGCTCGCGATTCGCGCATTGTGATCGTCCGGGAAGCCGAGCTGGGACGAGCGAATTCGTGGCGAAGCACTCGCTCCACGCCGTGGGCCGGCGTCATCGCGTCGTCGCCGATGCGATCGCGGGCCATGACGCCAGCGATGGACGGAAGGAATCGTTCGGGCAACGACTCCCGGTCACGCGCGACTGACAATGCCCAACGGTCCCGCCGCGCTGTCGGCTTGCGGTGGCTCGCGTGTAGTCAGTGGAGGGCTATTCGCGGCGGAGGATGCCCAGGTTCAAGGCCAGAACTGTCCGCGTGCGCCGAGCTTTCGAATTGCGCGTCGGCTCCGAGAAGGAGCGAGCTTGTCCGGGCCGCATCGCGAAGCTCTCGTGAGCCAGGGTGCTCTACGCGTGCAGCAGGGAACTCGACGGGGAGAACTATTGACGCCTTGTTCTCATCTACACCGTGGGTGATGAACTGCTGTCGCAATCGGAGGCTCGGAGAGAGGACGCCGCCACACTCCGCTGCAACCTGAAGGCAGTCGCCGCGTGCTCAGCGGGACTGCCAAATCGCCGCGATGTTCCGGATCATCTCGCTCTGCGACCTCAGGGGAGCCGCGGTAGTCCATCGCGGGCGGCGTGGCTGACGGTCTTGAGCATCGCGACGAACGCATCGCGTTCCCGCGGCGCGAGTGCTCCGAGGAAGTAGCGGCGAACGTTCTCGGCGTGGCTGCGCGAAGCGCGTGTGGCAAGCCGCTGGCCGGCCGGGGTCAGGCGCACGCGGCGGCCGCGCCGATCGTCGGGGTCCGCGTGGCGGGCGACGAGACCGGCGGCCTCCATGCGGTCGATAAGCCTGGTCACGCCGCCGGTTGAGAGCACTTGTTCCTGGGCGATCGAGCGCATCGAGAGCCCGTCGGCATCGGCCTGAGCGAGGATGACGAGGACCTCAAAGGTCTGATGACTGATCCCGAACTCCTGCTCGAGCGCGCGTCCGAGGATGTACCCGAGTCGGTTCGCGGCAGCGACCAAGTGCCCGAACGCGAGCACGACTGCGTCATCGCCGGCCAGCGCGGCAGGGGAGGGATCAAGGTCGGGGGTGTCTGGATCGCGGCTCATCGTCTCGATCAGCGTGGGGGCGGCCAAAAGCTTGACAGATACTTGCTCAGTCAGATAGATTTGCCTGCACAGTCAGATACTGTGCGATCAGATAGAGCTTACTGAAGGGACGAACATGAGCGAGTTGGAGTTCGACGTCATCGATCTGGACTTTCCGGTCGGATCGAGGAACAAGACGGCAACCTTGATCACGGGGGAGCGCGAGGCGATGCTGGTGGATGCCGGCTTCACTCGTGCGGACGGGCATCGACTGGTCGCGAAGGTGCTGGACTCCGGCAAGCGGCTGACTACGGTGTTCGTTAGCCACGCAGATCCGGATTACTACTGGGGAGCGGAGGTGCTCGCCGAGGCGTTTCCGCACGCCAAGCTGGTGGCGACACCGCCGGTGATCGAAGCGATCGCCAAGAAGTACGAGGCCAAGCTGAAGGCGTGGGCGCCCGTCGGGGTGAACCGTCCTACGCGCCTGGTGGAACTCGAGGCCGTGACGGATGCTGTGGAGCTCGAGGGCCATCGCTTCGAGCTCAACGGAGGCCATCCCGCTCTCCCGGACCGCCACTACCTCTGGCAGCACGAGGCGCAGGCGATCCTCGGCGGAGTACTGGTGTTCAGCGACGAGCACGTGTGGACCGCGGACACGCCAGCCCCTGAGCAACGCGCCGCCTGGATCGGCCTGCTCGACGAGATGGCTGCGCTTCAGCCGGAGCTGGTCGTGCCGGGTCACCGCCTGCCCGAGGCGGCGGCTGACGCAACGGCGATCCGCTACACGCGCGATTACCTGACGTTCTTCGGCGATGCGATCGAAAGCGCGGCCGACGCGGCTGCCCTCAAGGACACGCTCATCGAGCGCTACCCAAGCGCCGGGATGCTCATCGCGGCTGATATCGGCTCGAAGGTCGCCAAGGGCGAGATGCAGTGGGGCTGACGATGAGCGACGAAATCGCCACATCCGAGGCGCCGGCCGATGTCGTGCGCCGCCAGTATCTGGCCTCGGCGGCAGGCGACCTTGAAGCGCTGCGCGCCACGCTCGCCCCCGACGTCGAATGGACCGAGATGGCTGGCTTTCCCTTGGCTGGCACCTACCGCACCCCGGGCGGCGTCACGGCCGGGGTGATGGAGGCGCTGGCGCGACTGGGAGGGCTGGACTGCGCACGACGACACCTACGTCGTCGATCGCGAGAACGTCGTGGTTCTCGCGCGCTACACGGCCACGAACAAGGCCACCGGCAAGGACATCGCTGTGCGGGTCGCGCACCACTTCGTGGTGCGCGGCGGCCTGATCGTGCGCTTCGAGCAGTTCGTCGACACCGCCCTGGTGCGCGACGCCGCCACCCCCGACAGCTGAGACGCTCCGCTTACCGAGAGAGGAACCCGAACCATGTCCGCAGCCGCGAACAAAGCCCTCCAGTAGCCGCCGCTGCTAGCTCATGATCGCTTCATTGGGCGGGTTGCAAGCAGTGCCGGCAACGGCTCGGCGACTCCCTCTGGTGACGAGTCGCGCCGGCCGACCCGGAGGTCAGAGTGCCGCTTCCGGACGGTCAGCGACAGCGCGATGCTGAGCGCGACCATGCGCAGCGGCGCTTTCGCTTCGAGGCAGAAGGAGCAGCGTCGGCAGCAACAAGCGCGGGCTCCGGGACTACCCCTTCGGGACAACCTCAGCCACCCGGTCGAGTGACGCAAGCGTCGCTGCTCTACGCAGCCGCCGGCAGCGGTGAGTGCGCCAAGTTCCGCGAATGCGAAACGTCGCTAATGCAATGGCGTGCAGTGCGCCGGCGCCCGTGGAAGCGATCGTGCGAGGTTCCTGGGCGCCGTCGACATCAGAAATTGAGCGAACGTGTGTCACGTTTGCATGCTCGAGTGCCAGAGCCGTGAGCCCCGGGTCGAGCGCTCGCGAGAGAGCGGATCGCCGCGGCGCCCGGGATAGCCGTTGGTCTGGCGCCGACGACTGAGTGGCGTGTGCCGTTCCGCGCGTGTGGGCTGACTCGACTCGGGCCCGCTTGGGTCCGCTAGACCGGGATGGCGCCCAGGCGCTCGGCGGTGATCGCCTCGAGCGCCGCGCGGAGCGCGGCGACCTGCTCGGTGCCGAAGCGCTCGGCCCAGTCGCGCTCGATGTCTTCGATCAGGCCGCGGCCGATCGCCTGCGCCTCGCGGCCGCGGTTGGTCAGCCGGATGATCTTCGCGCGGCCGTCGGCGGGGTCAGGGACCCGCTCGAGGTAGCCGCGCTGCTCGAGGTCGCTGGTGACCTCGCCAACCGACTGCTTGGTCATGCCGGCGCGCTCGGCGAGGTCCGTGAGTCGTGAGCCGTCGGGATCGATGTTGCCGAACACACAGCCGTGGCCCGGCCGGATGTCGGTGTAGCCGGCGGCGAGCACGCGTCTTGTGAGCTGTTCGGAGAACTCGTCGAAGGCAGCGTCCAAGAGACGAATCATCGGGACGCGGTGAATGTGAGCGAAATCACTGGACATATCGTCAGGACTCCTGATAAGGTAGCCAGACAGTTCGGAAGCCTTACAAGGTTGCCTTACGAGTTTAGCACCAACAACGGAGGAATCGGATGGCTAGAAAATGGTGGACCTTGATCGCGGTGAGCGTGGCGACGTTCATGCTGCTGCTGGACATCACGGTCGTGAACACCGCGCTCCCCTCGATTCAGAAGGACCTGGGGGCCAGCTTCACCGACCTGCAATGGGTGATTGACGCGTACACGCTGGCGCTCGCCGCGGTCGTCCTGACTGCGGGCTCCATCGCCGACCGTATCGGCCGCCGCGCCGTGTTCGGGGCCGGACTCGGTCTGTTCGCGATCGCGTCACTCGCCGCGGGGGTATCCCCCGACGCGACGTTCTTGAACATCTCGCGCGCGGCGCAGGGAATCGGCGCTGCGGCGATGTTTGCGGTCTCGCTCGCACTCGTCGCCCAGGAGTTCCCGGCGGGCAAGGAGCGGGCCACGGCGATGGGCGTCTACGGCGCCTCGATCGGCGTTGCGGTGGCGATCGGGCCGCTGGTGGGCGGCGCGATCACAAGCAGCCTCGGCTGGCGCTGGGTGTTCTTCATCAACGTGCCGATCGGAATCGCCGCGATCGCGGTGACGTTCGCAAAGCTGCGCGAGTCGCGCGATCCGAACGCGACCCGTGTGGACTGGCTCGGGCTGGCGACGTTCAGCACCGGACTGCTGATGCTGGTACTCGCGCTGGTGCGCGGCAACGACGAGGGCTGGGGCAGCCCCCTGATCGTCGCTCTGCTCACCGGCGCCGCGGGCATGCTCGCTGCATTCGCGGTAATCGAGCAGCGGGTCGCGGAACCGATGCTCCCGCTAGGGCTGTTCCGCCGCCGCGCGTTCACAGGCGTCCAGCTCGCGGCGCTCGCCGTCTCGGCATCGCTGTTCGCGCTGTTCCTATACCTCACGCTGTACCTGCAGAACTACCTCGGCTACTCGCCGCTGCAGGCCGGGCTGCGCTACCTACCGATCACGCTCGCGCCGTTCTTCGTCGCACCGCTCGCGGTCGCGCTGATGGCGCGAGTCCAAGCGCGTGTGCTGCTCGCGGTCGGGCTCGCCGCGACGGGCGCCGGGCTGCTGCTGATGGGCGGGCTGAGCACAAGCTCAAGCTGGACGGCGCTGCTCCCGGGCTTCCTCGTCGCCGGGATCGGGGTCGGCCTGCTCAACCCGGTCATCGCTGACGTGGCCCTCAGCGTCGTCTCGAAGGACCGCAGCGGCATGGCGGCAGGGATCAACGACACCTTCCGCCAAGTCGGCATCTCCATCGGAGTAGCAGCGTGGGGCGCGATCTTCCTCGCCAAAGGCGCCGACAAAATCTCAACCCTGACCGCCGGGACGCCCACGGCCACCGGCGATCACCCCCGGCAGCTGCTGGAAGCAGCATCGAACGGGCAGCTCGGCTCGGCGATCGCCCACCTCCCCCACGGGGCGCAGGCCCTCGCCGCAAGCGCCACCCGCGAGGGCTTCCTCAGCGGACTCAACGTGATCCTCGTGATCGGCGCGGTGGTGGCATTTGCGGGTGCGATCTTCGCGCTGTGGCTCGTGCGCGAGCACGAGATCGAGCGCGACCAGCCGGAGCTCATCCCGGCGCGCGAGGCGCAGCTCGAGCCAGTCCCGGCGTGACACAGACGCCATAGCTGAACCTCGCCACAGAGGCGCAGTGCTCCCGCCGTCCGCGGGAGCACTGCGCCGGTGGCCAAGCAAGGCATGTACCTGCCACTACCAGCGGCCGACAGCAGCGAACAAGTCCGATCAGCCACTCGCTGCGTTGCACAGAACGATCGCTCCGCCCGGCCGCCGACGGCAGTGATGACCGTACTCGGCTAAACCTGCCAGCGCTCAGGAGCCACAGACGCTCCATCTCCTAGCCCCAGCCGATCGCCGACAACGGACGGCCTCGCAACCCGCCGTGAGCCGCCATGAGACGTTGGGCGCGGCTACTTTCCAAGGCACCGTCGCGGGTGGGCGCCGCGGTCGGAGTACGCCCAAACAGCTCACGGCAGGCTCGCGACCGCTTTGCTCAACGAGCAGGTGCGTCCTTGGCTGGGAGCCGCGCTGCTCCTCGCGGGCGGGAGCGATCGTCAGCTCGCCCGCGCGATGGACGCTCCCTTAGTGGCGAACGACTCGTCCGAGGTCAGCCGGCCGCGTGATCCAGACGTCGCCATAGCGATCACCAGAGATCCGGCTGCTCCAGAGACCGAAGCGATCGCCGGCAGCATGCGCACTCTACGTGCGTCGCGAGATCGTGGGGGTTAGCGGCAGGCTGCGCTTCGCGCGAGTAGAGCGGCGCTGTTACGACCCGCGGGTGGGCACCGCTGATGGTCCTTGAACTCAGCAGTTGTCGAGGCGGGCGGCTCTCTCGCGCGCAGGGCAGCTCACTAGAGGATGGCGAGGACTCGCGCCGGCGGGCGATCACCTGGCCTGTGGGGCGGCCGTCGACGAGTTTGCGCAGGCCGCGGATCAACGCGGCCTCGTCGCCGTTGGTGAATGTTTGACCCAGCCATGCATACGGTTGGCATTCGGCTTCGGCGACGAGCTCGGCGGCTGCCTGTCCCTCGGCCGTCAGCTCGACCGCGCGCCTGTCGCTCGCGCCCGGGGTGCGCTGGGCCAGGCCGCGATCGACGATGGTGGCGACCAGCCGGCTCGGGCTGCCGCCCTCGCAGACGAGACGCTGCCCGATCCCGGCCACCGCAGTCGCGCCTGGTCCAGCGCAGCCGGTCTCCAGACTGGGCGGCCATTCGTGGAGATCACGACCCGCCCGAGACGGTGCTCGCGCACGACCGTCGGCACGTGCTGCGCCGTGGTCGAGCGAACGGGATGGCGTGTTGGGTGGCGCCAGCCCTAGGGTGCCTAGAGAGACAGGTCGTCGGCGAGCACGATGAGTGCAGCAAACGCATGCCCGACTCATGGAGAAGACGATGACCATCCCCCCTAAACTTCGCGGCACCGCCATCGCTTTCGCCCTCGCGCTGTCGATCGGCGCCGTCGCCCCATCGGTCGTCCCCACGGCCGCCCAAGCCAGAGTGAAATCGGTGAGCGCCGGTCTCGGCGCCTCGCACGACGCTTTCTGCGCGTCGATGGCCGATCAGATCAACCACGCCGCAGGAACCGGCGACGCCCTCTTCGCACAGGGCAGCTCCGGGGCCGAATCGTGGTGGCAGTACGCCCGCGACCTGCGAACCGTGGCCGAGGCCGGCGGGTGCCGATTTACGGGCATCGCAAGGACCCAGACCGCCACCGGCGGCAGGCGTGTCCAGACGGCTGCCGGCGGCACGCAGCTCAACTTGGCGCCGGCCAACCCGTGGCGCGCCGCCAAGGCTGCGGCCGGCCGGACCCGCAGCTTGTACGGCCTCGCTGGCTGAGCGAAGGCGGGTGAAGTCGCCGCACGTCGGACGCAGTCTCAGCGGTGTCGTCTTCATCGCGTGAGGTGCGGCCGCGTGCGCTTCCTGTCGGCGGCTCATCTCCGGGTAGACGGGCCGAGCTTGCCCGTCGCGACCGCGGTGGCCAGCTCGGCACGCGACCGGATGCCCAGCTTGCGATAGACGCGCGTGAGATGGAACTCGATCGTCTTGGGGCTCAGGAACATCTCCGCCGCAACCTGACGACTCGTCGCCCCGCTGGCCACCGCCATCGCCACCCGGACCTCTTGGGCCGTGAGATCGTCGGAATCGGTGGTGCGCCGCCGTCGCGCGCCGGCGGCGTGCAGATCCGCGGCGGCGCGCGCGGACCACGGCACTGCTCCGAGCCGGTCGAACACTTCGACGGCCGCCCGCAGCCGCTCGCGCGCCTCTGCGCGTTGGCGCCCGCGATGCAGGCGCGCGCCGTAGGCCAGAAGGCTGCGGCCCACCTCGAACGGCGCGCCGCAGTGGCGGAGGTGCGCGAGCGACGATTCGAAGTGGCGCGCGAACTCACGCGGTGCCACCAACCCCTCGCAACGCTCGGCAAGGCCGCTCGCGAGCCGGGCCGGGCTCGCTCGGGCTCGGGACGAGAGATCGGCGACAACCGCACGGGCGTCATCCATCCGCTCGGCCCGCACGTATGCCTCCACGAGATCCGGCGCGAACGGCACCCTCAAGGGATCCTCCAGGCCTGACTCGGACGCGATCCGGGCGGTCTCCTCGAGTGCGTCGATGGCCTCCTCGGTCCGGCCAAGTCCCAGCTCGAGGAAGCCGAGCACGGCTCGGGCCCTGATCGTCGCGCCGAGGTAGCCGGGCGGGTCCGCGACTCGCAGCGCCCACGCGATGGCCGCTCGCGCGTCGCTCTCCTCGCCCTTTGCGGCGTGGACCTGCGCTCGCATCACGAGCGCGATCGAAAGTGGCCCTCCTTTGCCAAAGTCGTCGGCGATGGCGACCGCCTCCTCGGCCGCGCGCTCCGCGGCCTCCCAGTCGCCGAGGAAGAAGGCAGAGTCGGAAAGCAGAAGCTGGGCGTAGCGCCGAAGGGTGGTGCTACCGGCCTCCCGCGCCAACGTCACAAGGATTCCGAGCTCGCGGCGCATCTCCGCCTCTTGGCCGAGGCAGTGCCGTCCGGCGAAGCCGAAGGCGATCGACTGCGCCGCCGGGGTCAGCGCATCGACCGCGGCCAGAAACGGGCTCGCGCTGTCCAGCGCGCTCTTCGCGTCGTCGTACTCGCCGCGCAACGCGAGCGAGAGCCCGAGCATCGCGAGCACCTGGCAGCGGGCCGCGGGAGGCGCGCCCGGCGGTAGCACCGCCGCCGCCCGGCGCGCCGAATCAAGCGCCAGCCGGCAGTCCGAGGCCACGATCGCGGTCAGCGCGGCGTCGGCGTGAAACGTTGCCGCGAGAGCGGGATCGACGGCGAGTACCGCTTCGGCTTCCTCGGCGAGCACCCTGTAGTTCGTCATTGCGGGTCGGATCGCGCCCGTGAGCGTGGCCATCGCCAACAGGTGCCGCGCCCGCGCCCGCGCCCTCGCGTCGCTCATCTCGGTTGCCGGCTCAAGCAGCGCGGCCGAGCGGGCATACGCAGCGCCGAGAGCGGCGGCGAGCCCCGCCCGCAGGAAGCGCAGCGACCGCCCGTCGCCGGGCTCCGTCGCCTGCGCGGCACGCGCAAACGCGTCCGCGGCGACGGAGTGCGCGCCGCGCGCCGTCGCGCGTGTCGCGGCCTCGTCGAGGGCGGCGGCGACGAGGGGATCCGGCCCAACCGCGGCAGCCGCAAGGTGCCAGGCGCGGGCATCCTCGTCCGCGTGGTTTGCCAGCGCCCGGTGGGCGCGGCGACGTTCGGCTCGCGCCGCCCCTTGGTAGACGACAGCGCGCAGCAGCGGGTGAGTGAAGGCGATCGTGTCTGTCCCGAGCGCGACGAGCCCGCTCCCCTCCGCATCCTCCAGGGCGCCCGTCGGAATCCCCAGCTCGCGGCAGGCGGCCACCACCGGCGCCAGGGCGTCGCTCGACGATGCGGCGGCGACGAGCAGTGCTCGCCGGGCATCGGATCCCGCCGCCGCAGCGCGCTGCGAGAACGCCTCGCCCAACGCTCCCTCGGGCGCGGGAAGGGGCGTGAGCGGTGCCTGCCCTCGCCGCTGTTCCTCTGTGAGCATCCGCGGTAGCTCCCGCAACGCGAGCGGATTGCCGACGGCGGCGGCCAGGATCTGCTCGGCCGCCTCGGCCGCGAGCCGAAGCGGCGAGTCGCGGAGCACGGCGCGCGCCGACTGCGGATCGAGCTCGCCGAGCTCGAGCTGATCGGCGATCAGCCTCCGGAGCATCGCCTCGGGCTCGGTATGCCGCGCAGCCGCGAGCATCCCGATGCGGTGACCGCCGAGCCGCCGCGCCGCGAAACCGAGGCACTCCGCAGAGGCCGAATCGAGCCAGTGAGCGTCGTCGATGAGGATGAGCACCGGGCGGTCCGCCGCGACGCCACGGACGAGGCTGAGAAACCCTGCGTAGACGGCGAGTCGGTCGGTCGGACGCTGGACCGGCTTCAGCGCCAGCGCAGTGGCGAGTGCGTCGGCCTGCGCTTCGGGCAGGCCCGCCAGTCCCTCCACCAGCGGCGCGGCGATCTCCCCGAGGGCGGCGAACGGTAGCTGCGCCTCGGCCTCCACCCCCGTCGCCCCCAGCACGAGCATGTCGTCGGCGCCGTCGCGGGCCGCTCGGAGCAGGGCCGTCTTGCCGATACCGGGGGCCCCGAGCACGATCACGGCGACGCCGCGTCCACCTCGCGCTTGCTCCAGAAGCGCCTCGACCCGTTCGAGCTCGCCTGTACGACCATGCAGCACCGTCGGGAACAGCCTAGAGCCCGTCCGTCGGCACCACAAGGTGCGCCGCTGATAAGCGACTAGGGATTCACCCGGTGCACGCCGCGGAGCCACGACGTACCGTCGCCTCGGCGACGGCGGCTAACGCCTTGATGACCAACCGGAAAGGGGACCGCCATGATCACCGTTGAGGCCGAGCGGCGAGACGACGGCTATGTACTCGGGCGCACGGACACGGAGTACGAGCGGCTGCGGGCGCAGTCGCGGGTGTGGGAGGCGGCGACGAGCCGGCTGCTCGACCAGGTGGCGCTCGCGCCGGGCGCGAACTGTCTGGATGCGGGCTGCGGTCCGGGCGAGACGATGCGGCTGCTGGCCGAGCGGGTCGGGCGTTCCGGCCATGTCCTGGGCGTGGACGTCGACGCGACCCTCGGCAGTCAGACGGTCACGATGCTGCACGCTGCTGAGCACCGCCAATGCCAGTTCGCGCAAGTCGACCTCACCTCCGGCGAGCCGATCCCGGGCGCGCCGTTTGACCTCGTGTACGCGCGGCTGGTGCTCTACCACCTGCCCGGACGCGTCGCGGTGCTGCGGTCCCTGTGGGACGCGGTCGCCCCCGGCGGGCACCTGGTAGTGCAGGACTACGACCTGCAGAGCGTCAGCGTCCAGCCGGCGCTCGACAGCTTCGAGGCGCTCGGTCGCGCCATCATCGACGCGTTCACTGCTGCTGGCTGCGACGTGCACGTCGGAACGCGGCTTCCTGACCTGTTTGCGCAAGCCGGCATCGGCGCACCCACCGCCACGGACGTCTGCGGGCGGCTCGAACCGCTCGCCGAGACCCATCGCATGCTGAGCGCCGTCTACAGCAGCATCCTGCCGGCCGCGCTGGCACGCGGCATCACCACCGAGACAATCGCCGCGACCACTCTCGCGAACTTCACCCGCGATGCCGAACGCTTCCCCGAACGCCCGACGCTCTGGCCGCTGCTGATCGGCGCGTGGAAGCGCAAGCCCCACGACGCTGAATCGGAGCTCTTGCGATGAGGCGAGAACTCGGAGGTGGCCCGCCCATGGACGCGGTCGACCGGATCCGAGCATCGGTGATCGGCGATGACGCGGTGTTGGACGGGCCGTTCGGTCCACGCCGGCTGGCGTATGCGGACTACACGGCGTCCGGTCGCGCGCTGTCGTTCATCGAGGACTACATCTGCGACCGCGTGCTGCCGCTGTACGCGAACACACACTCCGAGGCGTCCGCGACCGGCTTGCACACCACGGCTCTGCGCGAGGAGGCGCGACGAATCATCCACCGCGCCGTCGGAGGCGGCG
The DNA here is from genome assembly GCA_963750695.1 of uncultured Solirubrobacterales bacterium. GTDB lineage: Bacteria > Actinomycetota > Thermoleophilia > Solirubrobacterales > Solirubrobacteraceae > Palsa-465. The sequence continues at coordinate 336,300 of CAVVSB010000008.1, read as the reverse complement.
AGGAGGACGTGGTCCTGTTCTGCGGCTCGGGATCGACCGCTGCGATCGACACGCTGATCCTGGTGCTGGGGCTCGGCCGCCACGAACGGCCAGTCGTGTTCATCGGCCCGTACGAGCACCACTCGAACGAGCTGCCCTGGCGTGAGTCGCTCGCGGAGGTGGTCGTGATCGGCGAGGACGCCGGTGGCCGTCTGGACATCGACGAGCTCGAACGCGAGCTTCGCCGCCACGCCGACCGGGAGCTGAAGATCGGCAGCTTTTCCGCTGCCTCGAACGTGACAGGGATCATCACCGACGTCGACCGCGCCTCGCGCCTCCTCGGTCGCCACGGCGCCCTGTCGTGCTGGGACTACGCGACGGCGGGCCCGTATCTGCCGATCGACATGGCGGGCAAGGATGCGGTGTTCCTGTCTCCGCACAAGTTTGTGGGGGGACCGGGGACGCCGGGGGTGCTGGTCGCCAAGCGCAAGCTGTTTGACAACCGAGTGCCGTCGGTGCCGGGCGGCGGAGCCGTCCTCTTCGTGACGCCGTCAACGCACTCGTATCACCCGGATCCCGTGATCAGGGAGGAGGGCGGCACTCCCGCGATCGTCGAGTCGATTCGCGCCGGGCTGGTGTTCGCACTGAAAGAACAGCTTGGTGCCGCGGGGATCGGCCGCCGCGAGCACGACCTGGCACGGCGTGCGCTGCGGTCGTGGAGCGCGAATCCGAACAGCGAGATCCTCGGCAATGCCGAAGTGGATCGGCTGCCGATCGTGGCGCTTGGGCTGCGTCATCGTGGACGCCTGCTGCACGCGAACTTCGTGGTCGCGGTGCTCAGCGACCTGTTCGGGATCCAGGCGCGCAGCGGCTGCTTCTGTGCGGGGCCGTATCTGCACCGTCTCTGCGCGATCGACGATCGGTTCTCGGACCGGATGCACGCCGAGGTGGCAAGGGGCCAGTTGGGAGCGAAGCTGGCGTTCACCCGGCTCACGTTCAACTACTTCATCAGCGACGCGGTATTCGCGTACATCCTCGACGCGGTCCATCTGATTGCCGCGCATGGTTGGAAGCTGCTGCCGCTCTACCGCTTCGAGCCCGGTACCGGCCTTTGGCGCCATCGCGCCGCCGTGGCCGATCCTCCGCCGAGCCTGAGCACCGCGCTCCAGGACGGGCCGCGGCGCTTCACGCGCGCTCCCGAGAGCGCGCTGCCGGGCCAGCTCGAGGCGGCGGGCGGATCATTGCTTCTGTACAGGCCAACCCGCCCGCCCGCCCGCTCGACGACCCCGAGCTGGACGACGCGTTCGAGCGGATCCGCTGGTTCCCATTGCCCGGCGAGGCACTCGACCGCCTGCAATCGACGATCACGCGCTCGCCGCTCGGCGCGCCCGACCAATCGCGGCGTCGCGCGAACCGAGCCGTCATCCGGCGCGTACTCCAAACCAGCGATCGAGGGGGATTACGTGGAACGTAGCGTCGCCGCAGAAGACAGCAGGCCGCGCGTCGCGGTCGTCAACGAGAACGAGGTTCGCGCCGCGGCCGGTCTGACGATGGTGATCGGGGCCGTCGCGTTCGGCTATGCCTACTTCGCCAAGCAGTACGTGCCGCTCCAGGTGGCCGCGAGCCTGTTCTTTGCCGAGTTCCTGACCCGGGTCACGATCGGGCTGCGCCACAGCCCGGTCGGGGTCGTGGCGCGCGCGATGACGCTCGGCCGCGCGCCCGAGTGGGTGTCCGCGAAGCCCAAGCGATTCGCCTGGACGCTCGGTCTCGTGATGGCGCTCGCGATGACGATCATCACGAACAGCGGCATCCGCGGCCCGCTGCCGCGGACGATGTGCCTCATCTGCCTGACGCTGATGTGGATGGAGTCGGCACTCGGGCTGTGCCTCGGCTGCAAGATCTATGGGCTGCTGCTCCGGCGCGGGTGGATCGGCGCCGACCCCGACATCGAGGTCTGCGCCGACGGCAGCTGCGCACGCCCGTACGAGCCGACGAGCAACGCTGCGGAGCGCGCCTCCTCTTCCGCGTCCGCCCTGCTGAGCGCGGCGCTGGCCGTCGGTGCGTCACTCGCCGTCGCCGCGTCGGCCTCGGCTGCTCCGGCCCCGAGCGGGGTCCCGGTTCGTTTCTGGTCCGTGAGCAAGGTCGACCAGGGCGGGGGCGAGGTCCCGGTGACGAGCGGCGCGCAGCTGGGCGGCGTGCTCGAAAAGGTTGTCGACCTCGGACGCATCGCGTTCAACTTTCGTGACACTCCGTCGTTTGATCATGCGAGCGGGGACGTGTTCTCTAGCGCCGACGGCACGCATTACTCCGCCGGCGCGACGGCGCCGTTGCTGAACCCGCACCAGGCGAACTCACCGAAGGGCGCGTTGACGCACCTGGACGAATATCAGGCGTATGTGAAGCGCTCGGGTGACGCGTCGCTGCGGATCGCGATCACGGGCGCGGTCCTTGAGGCGATCGACGCCAACGCGCGGGTGGACGAGTCCCAATGCCCGCCGACCGTCGTGCGCTGCTGGCCGATCCGCAGCATCGTGCGCTTCCACGCGCATGCCTACGCAGCGTCGGCCGGCGGTGACTTCTTCAACGTCGAGGGCATCGCCTTCATCAAGGGGCGCCACGCCCTCTGGGATCACTGGGTCGCGACCGCGTCGGATTCTCAGGCGCCGGTGTGGACGAGCGACAACTTCCTCTTCGACCCGGACAACGACGACAGCAACACGTTCTCGAACCCGAGAATGATCATCGACCGCCCGGCCGTCATCAAGGTCCCGCTCGCGTCGGTCCGCACCGGGGAGCTGTTCGCCGTCCACGTCAGCCTCGACGCCGAGGCGGTCAATGACCGTGGCGCCGAGTCGGCCGTCCAGGCCTACATCCGCGATCCGCAGGGTCACGGCCCGGCACTGCTGACAACGCATGGCCTGAAGCCCGGCGGCAAGCCGAAGTTCAAAGAGCCGGCGGTCTCCCCGCCGAAGCCGGCGCGCTGCCCGAGTGGGACGCCACGGAACGCCGGCAAGATGCAGCTGAGCGCACCGTCGTTCTCGACAAGCGAGTCCTCTCGTGACCCGCTCGTCCTCGTCACCCGTACCGGCGGGGCGCGCGGCAGCGCAAGCGTGACGCTCGCCACCCGGGCCGGCACAGCCAGCGCCGGGCGGGACTTCAACCCCACGCGCACGACCGTCCGATTCGGCAGTGGCGACCGGACGCCGCGCCTCGTCGAGATCCCGATCCGCGAGGACAAGTCCACCGAGCCCCCGGAGAAGTTCACGGTGTCGGTCTCGCATCCGCGCTGCGCCACACTCGGCGCGCGGCGCTCCGCGAGCGTGACGATCCTCGACGACGACCAACCGCCCCCTCCGCCGCCGCCCGCGTTCACGATCGGCGGCACCGTCGACGGCCTGCAGGGTTCCGGGCTCGTGCTCTCGAACCTGGGCGCAGAGCTGGCGGTGTCGGGCAACGGGAGCTTCACCTTCCCCGGTTCCGCCTCGGGCGGCCAGCCCTACGAGGTCAACGTCAAGACCCAACCGCACACCCCCGACCAGGTGTGCACGGTCGACCACGGCGCCGGTCACGTGGCCGGCGCAACCGTGAGCAACATTGCGGTGCACTGCACCACGCTCACGACGCCATCAGGCCTCGACACCACGTTCGGCAGCGGCGGCCGGGTATCGACACCGGTCGACGGGATCGGCGACGGCGAGGCCGTCGTGATCCAGCCGAACGGGGGAATCGTGACCGTCGGCTCGCGCCAGGTCGGCACCGCCTCTGACTTCGTGCTCACCCGCCACAGCGCCACCGGCGCCCTCGACACGAGCTTCGGCACGAACGGGATCGCCGTCACCGACCTCGGCGGAGCGGACGACAAGGCCTACGACGCGGCGCTGCTCCCCGACGGCGGGATCGTCGCCGTCGGCGTCGCCGACCCCGCGGGGTTCCTGAAGGGGGACTTCGGGATCGTCCGCTACAACCCCGACGGCACCCCAAACACGAACTTCGGCAGCGACGCGATTGTCCGGACTGACATCCGCGGCGACGCCGATCAGGCCGAAGCAGTCGCGGTTCAGCCCGACGGCAAGATCGTCGTGGCCGGTCTTGCGGCCAAGGTTGCGGGCTCCTCGAGCGACTTCGCGCTCGCGCGCTACAACGCCGACGGAAGCCTCGACACGAGTTTCGGATCAGGCGGGATCGTCACCACCGACTTCGGTGGCGAGGACGCCGCCGTCGCGCTCGCCGTTCAGGCCGATGGCAAGCTCGTCGCCGCCGGCACTGCCAGCGACCACATCGCGCTCGCGCGCTACCTGACCGACGGCACCCTCGACCCCACCTTCGGCTCAGGCGGCACGACCGTCAACCCCGGATTCGGCGTCGCCAACGGCCTCGCCCTCGCCCCGGACGGCGGGATCCTCCTCGCCGGCTCCAGTGGCGGGGACTTCCTGCTCCTCGCCTACCGCCCCGACGGTACCCCCAACTCCACCTTCGGCCACCTCGGATCCGTCACCACCGACATCAACGGCGGCAGCAGCGACTTCGCAGAGAACCTCGTCGTCGACGCTCAGGGCCGGATCATCCTCGTCGGGCGCGCTACCAGCCCCACGATCCTCGACATGGCGCTCGCCCGGTACAACGCGGACGGCACCCTCGACACCAGCTTCGCCAACCACGGAACCCTCACGGCCGACTTCCACGGCCGCGGCGAATTCGGCCAGGATGTCGCGCTCGACCAGCAAGGCAAGCTCATCGCCGCCGGCTATACCGCGAACGGTGCCGTCACGGACTTCGCCTTGATGCGAGCCAACCCTTGACGAGTATGAGTGCGGTGCTCCGGATTCACGAACCGGAGACCCGCTTCCTCCTGGTCGAGGTGTTGAAGTGGATGTCGCTGCTCGCCCGCGACGAGGTGCGCCTCCCGGTTCGCTGAGGCACCCACGCCAGCCACGGCGCGGCTCCACACTGCGTCCTGCTCGCTTCCGGCGAGGCGCTTCGTCGAGATCAACGTTGTAGTCGCGCTCAGCGCGCGGAGAGCGAGTGTCGTTTACGGGCGATCGCTTCGGCTATTCAGTCGGCAACGAAAGGGCGATCCCAATGGCGACGCCGCGCTCATCCGGTGCGGCGAGTGATTCGTGGTGAAGGCGATCGCGTGGGGGGGCGCTGGGGCGGTGGATGCCCGGTTCATGCTCGACCGCGCGCTGACTGCGTCGCGGAAATGCCGGAACGGCTTGGTGCAGCGCGAAGATCGGGGTCGTACACCCGCGTCCAGAGGAGGACGTCATGGAACCTGTGCCGTTGCTGGATTGCGCCGGACGGCGCCGCTCTCCGGCGACCCTGTCCAGCTTTCACCAAGGGCGCACGCCCCCGAACAAGGGCCGCCGCTACCCGCCGGACCCGCCCAGCGTCGAGGAGATCATCGCCGTGATGCGCGCCTGCGGCAGCCGGCCGGAGGGCGTTCGGGCTGCGAGCCATCATCGTCGTGCTCTGGCGCGCCGGATTGCGGATCAGCGAAGCGCTCGCGCTGACCGAACGCGATCTGGACCGCCGCCGCGGCGCCGTGCTGGTCCGGCACGGAAGGGCGGCAAGCGCCGCGAAGTCGGCATGGACCGCTGGGGCTGGGACCAGCTCGACCCACGGCTCGAGCACCGCGCCAGCCTCCCCGTCGGCGCATTGTTCTGCGTGCTCCGCGGCCCGACCCGCGGCCAACCCTGCGGACCAGCCGGGATCCGCGCCGAGCTGCACCGCGTTGCTGCGGCGGCCGGGGTTCGCCGACGGTTCGCGCCGCACCAGCTCCGCCACGCGCACGCGATCGAGTGTCCCGCGAGGGGATCCCGCTGCTGGTGATCCAGCGCCAGCTCGGGCATGCCGACCTAGCCGTCACCAGTGCCCGCGATCACGGTTTTCTCCCCAGGGTTGATCACGAGAATTCCCCAGGGCGGTAGCGCGTAGAGATCTACGCGCGCGGGGTTCGACGGAGGTGAGGCCCGTAGGGCCGAGCCGTAGTCGATCCCCGCGCGCGTGCGCGGTTCTGTCGGGGGTCCCCCTCACTGTCAGCGGTTCTTGAGGCCATTGACGATGTGAGGAGGACCGTGGGGGATGTTGACCCAGGAGGACGACGTGGAGATACACGCGCTCGCGCGTAGGGGTTGGTCGAAGTCGGCGATCGCGCGGCATACGGGCCGGGATCGCAAGACGGTCGCGAAGTACTTGGCCGGTAACGGGCCCGCGAGGGAGCGGCAGCCGAGCTGTCTTGAGGCCTATCGCGCCTATCTGGAGGCGCGGTTCGTCGATGACCCGCATGTGCGCGCCAGCGTGCTGTTCGGCGAGCTGGTGCCGCTCGGGTTCGATCGCTCCTACCCGACGCTGGTGCGTGAGATCCGGGAGCTCGGGCTGCGGCCGGTGTGTGACTGCTGCCAGGCCGGCGGCGTGAAGGTCACTGTCGGGCTTGACCATGTGCCGGGCGAGGAGCTGCAGCTGGACTGGCTCGAGCTCTCAGAGACGCCGTGGGGCGAGAAGGCGTATGTGCTGGTCGGCGCGTTGTCGCACTCCGGCCGGGTGCGCGGTGTGTTCGCGGATGGGATGACGTTCGCGCATCTGATCGAGGCGCTCGATGGTGTCCTGCGCCGGCTCGGCGGTACCGCGAAGTCGTGGCGGACCGACCGGATGGCGACCGTCGTCTACCCGGGCACGGACCGGCTGCGCCCGGAGGCCGCGGCCGCGGCGAAGCACTACGGCGTCACCGTCGCGGTGTGCCCGGCGAACCGGCCGCAGCGCAAGGGCGTGGTCGAGAAGGCGATCGACTATGTGACGCAGTCGTGGTGGCGAGCGGCGCCGGTGTCGACGCCGGCGGAGGCGCAGGCCGACCTGGACCGCTGGTGCGTCGCGGTCTCGGACCGCCGCCGGCGCGCTGCCAGCACGGTCGGTCAGCTCGCCGCCACGGAGCCGCTGCTGGGTCTGCCGGAGCTGGCGTTCCCGGCTGAGCATCAGGCGGAGCGGGTCGTCGCCGATGACGCGCTGGTCGCGTTTGAGTCAAACCGCTACAGCGTTCCGCCCAGCTATGCCGCGCAGACCGTCACCGTCCGCGCCCGGCTGGGCGAGATGCATCTGGAGATCTACTCCCAAGTTGGTCGGCGGATCGCCCGCCACCGCCGCGCCCCGAACGGCGCCGGGCAGATCGTGCGCTCACCCGAGCACGCGAAGCTGCTCGAACGCGCCGTCCTCGACGCGTTCACCACGAAGAAGGCGTGCCCGCGCAAACCGAACCGGCCGCCCGGCGAACGCGCGCTCGCCGAAGCCGCCCGCCTGCGCGGTCAGAACCCCGGCGGGGTGCTCGTCGATCTCGATCAGTACGCCCGGATCGCGAAAGTCGCAGGCCAGCGATGAACAAGCACGCCAGCTACCAAGACCTCCGCGCCCACCTGGCCTACCTCAAGCTCGCCGCGCTCGCCGAGCACCTCCCCGCCGCGCTCGAACAGGCGGAGAAGGACAAGCCGGGCTACACGCAGTTCCTGCACGACCTGCTCGGGGTCGAGGTCGACGCGACCGAGCAACGACGGCTCGCCGGGCGGATGCGGTTCGCCGGGTTCCCGTCGACCAAGACGCTGGAGGAGTTCGACTTCACCGCCCAGCCCGGCATCGACCGTGCCATCGTCAACGAGCTCGCGACGCTGCGGTTCGTCGAGGAGAAGGCCAATCTCTTGCTGATCGGCCCGCCGGGCGTTGGCAAGACAATGCTCGCGATCGCGCTCGGGCTCAAAGCAGTCGAGGCCGGCTACCGCGTGCACTACACGACCGCCGCTGACCTCGTCGCCCGCACCAGCCGCGCCGCCGACCAGGGACGCTGGGAGAACACAATGCGGTTCTGGGCCGGACCACAGGTCCTCATCGTTGACGAACTCGGCTATCTGCCGATGGTCGGCGAAGCCGGCAGCCACCTCTTCCAGGTGATCTCGCGCCGCTACCTCCACGGCACAGTGATCCTGACGACCAACCGAGGGATCGCGGAGTGGGGCACGATCTTCGAGGACACGACCGTCGCGGTCGCGATCCTCGACCGACTGCTGCATCACGCGAGCGTGCTTCAGATCGACGGCGATAGCTACCGCATGCGCGGCCACCGCGCCAAGCTGCAGCAGCTCCGAGCCGGCCTCGGGACCAACAGCAAGCCGGACAGATAACGTCCGCGGCGTGCCGATCGTCGAGGTCCCGATGTCCCACATCGCCGACTGGGACAGCTTCCACGATACATTCGCGCACGCGCTCGGGTTCCCCGACTTCTACGGCCGCAACATGAACGCCTGGATCGACTGCCTGACCTACGAGGACGACGGCATGACTGCCTACCCCGTCCAGCCCGGCGAAGTGCTCACGCTCCAGCTCCTCGAGTGCCGCGAGTTCCGTGCCCGCTGCCCCGAAATCTACGAAACGCTCATCGACTCCGCCGCGTTCGTCAACTGGCGCCGCATCGAGCTCGGCGACCCGCCGATCCTCGCGCTCTCCTACCGCTGAGAGCGCCCACACCCGCCGCGCCGGCGACTACACCGCGAGCGCTCACTCGACCTGGGGAATTCCGATAATCACAACTGGGGAATTCCGATGATCGTTGACACCAGCACCTATCTGCGCGGGATCGACAACTCAGAGATCATCCACGCGGTCTACGAACGCTCCGTCCCGATGATCCCCGCCAGTTCCCGACCGATCCCGATTGCCTGACGGTCGCGGCATCCAAGCACCAGAGCGAGCCCGGTCATGGGCCGGGCTCGCCCCCTCCTCTTGTCAGCCACGAGTTGCCGGGGACGGAAATCGCGAGTCAACTCGCCGCTCTCGACCGCGGCGACTACGTTACGCGCGTCATCGCCTTCGGTCAGAACCGCTCGTCCGGCCGCGTGAGCCTGTCGTCGCCAACTCGATCGTGCGCTCCAATGCGGTCGAGAGAACGAAAGCCATAGTCGACGGGTGCGACCTTCCCGCGCAAACGGGGGCAAGCGACTCGGACTCCCGGATGCACGCCGGGAAACGGAAGGAGGGCCGGATGGCCGGCGCCCCCGATGCTCGAGATGCAAGGTGACCTCGGCTCCACGCCGCGCAGCGCAATCCGCCAGACGGAGGCGCGCGAGTCTGACGGTTGGCCTAGCACTCGTGCAGACCGCTCTCAGACCTTTGATTGTGGGCTTGTCGTGATCATCTCAAAGGCTGTAATGCCATCCGGTGTCCCGACGGATAGTCGTCGATCGCGGGTCACCGCCATTGCCAGCACCGGGCCGTCGTTGCGGCCAAGCTCGTGTCCCGGGTCGCTCCGAGTGCTGGGATGCCACAGCCGCACGGTCCCGTCATCGCCGCTGGAGAGAACAAGCCCCTGGGCGGTCACCACCACCGCCAGCACCGGGCCGTCGTGGCGCCCGAGCTCGCGTCCGGGGTGGCCAGGGGTGCGCTGGTACCACAGCCGCACGGCTCCGTCGTTGCCGCCGGAGAGAACAAGCCCCTCGCCGCTCACCGCCACCGTCCGCACCGGGCCGTCGTGGCGGCCGAGCTCGCGTCCGGGGTCGTCCGGGGTGTGCGGGTCCCACAACCGGACGCTTCCGTCGTTGCCGCCGGAGAGAACAAGCCCCTCGCGGTTCACCGCCACGGTCCGCACCGGGCCGTCGTGGCGGCCGAGCTCGCGTCCGTGATCGCCAGCCGTGGCATGCGGGTCCCACAACCGAACCGTCCCGTCATCGCCGCCGGACACGACAGGCCCCTCACGGCTCACGGCCACGGTCCGCACCGGGCCGTCGTGGCGGCCCAGCTTGCGTCCGTGATCGCTGGCGGTGGCGTGCGGGTCCCACAGCCGCACGGTTCCGTCGTTGCCGCCGGACGCGACAGGTCCCTCGCGGCTCGCCGCCACGGTCCGCACCGGGCCGTCGTGGCGGCCGAGCTCGCGTCCGGGGTCGTCCGGGGTGTGCGGGTCCCACAGCCGAATCGTCCCGTCATCGCCGCCCGAGACGACACCGCTCGGGCCACTCGCGGCAACCGTCCGCACCGGGCCGTCGTACTGGCCAAGCTCACGTCTTGGGTTGTCGGGGATATGTGGATCCCACAGCCGCACCGTTCCGTCCGTCCCGCCCGAGAGGACAAACCGGTCGCCACTGACGGCGACAGCGAACACCGGGCGGCCGTGGCGGCCGAGCTCGCGTCCGGGCTGGCCAGGGGTGTGCGGGTCCCACAGCCGCACCGTTCCGTCATCGCCGCCGGAGACAATGAGCCCCTCGCCGCTCACCGCGACGGCGAACACCGGGCGGGCGTGGCGGCCGAGCTCGCGTCCGGGGTCGTCTGGGGCGTGCGGGTCCCACAACCGCACCGTTCCGTCCGTCCCGGCGGAGACGACATGCCCCTCGCTGCTCACGGCGACCGCCAGAACCGCGCTGTCGTAGCGGCCCAGTTCGCGTCCGGGGTCGTCTGGGGCGTGCGGGTCCCACAACCGCACCGCCCCGTCCATCCCGCCGGAGACAAACCGCCCTTCGCGGCTGATCGCGATCGTCCGCACCGGGCCGTCGTGGCGGCCGAGCTCGCGTCCGGGGTCGTCTGGGGTGTGCGGGTCCCACAACCGCACCGCCCCGTCCAAGCCAGCAGAGACAACGCGTCCCACACCACTTACCGCGACCGCCAGAACCGCCCCGTCGTGGCGGCCCAGTTCGCGTCCTGGGTCGTCTGGGGTATGCGGCTCCCACAACCGCACCGTCGCGTCCAGCCCGCCCGAGACGACAAACCCCTCGCCACTCACCGCCACCGTCCGCACCGGGCCGTCGTGGCGGCCCAGTTCGCGTCCTGGGTCGTCTGGGGTGTGCGGGTCCCACAGCCGCACTGTTCCGTCATCGCCGCCGGAGACAACGAGCCCCTCGCCGCCGACCGCCACCGTCCGCACTGGCCCGTCGTGACGGCCCACCACCGAAATGAGACTTGGGCTTGTACGCTCGGTAGTCCAGACTGGGACTAGCTGCGGAGGCGGCAACCTGCGGAGGAGCTCCGACGCTGCCGTAGTCACGTCATACACTCGTAGCCTGATAGCTCGCCAGGCCAGTGCAGTGGCCGCGTACCCTTGTTGATTCGTGACGTTCGCGCGCCGCAAGTGGTGTGCCTCTCGTTCGAGCAGCTCAAGGATGGTTCTCGCAGACGCGTTGCCTGAATTGAGCTGGGCCGCCGTCCGCAGCGAGGACAGAACTGCATCGACTCCGACGCGCGCGACGGCAGTGTCTAGCCATCCGAGGTCGCAGACGAGTGCCACCAGCCGCTCCAGATCCTCTCGGCTGGCCTCGCGCCTAGCATCCGCGGCGAGGGTTGCGGGGTAGGCGTCCAAGAGGTAGCGAGGTGTGCCGGCGGCTTTCGCGGTCCGGTGCGGCCAGCCTACGGTCGCCCATTCTTTAGCCCACTTATGGATACGTTGCCGATACTCCGGGTCCCCGAGATCCTGATCGGTCTCTGCGTATTCCAGCAGTGACTGATGGGCAAACTGGTAACGCGGAGTCATTGCCGAACCAATTGGCTCAACGCTTCGGGCGGCATCCTCGGTGACTAACCGGCGTACGTCCCGGCGATGCGCAGCCGACACCGGCCTGACGTCGGTGGTCAGGGTCGCAAGATCTTCGACGGTGACCGGTCCGGCGGCAGCTGTAAGGATCGCGAGAACGTCTGTTGCGAGGCCGTCGTCGTCCCGCCGCTTGAGATCATCGATCTCCTGCCGCGCTAGAGCAGCCAGCTTAGCGGCTCCCGCAAATGCCTTGAGTTTCGCCCGCCGGGTCGAGTGCAACGGGTGCGCAACCGGAACATCGGATGGAAGTTCGAAAGAGGACCGGCTGCTGACCAATACGTGTGCGCGGCCTCCAGCAGATGGAGGTAAGAGCGCCGCCACGCTCGGCGAACCCGCCGGGTGGAGGTCTTCGTCCAACCCGTCCACGACCAGAAGCACGTGTCGCCCGGAGGCGGCCTCTGCCGAGCAGGCCCGCTCCCACAAAGCACGGAACTGGTCTCGTGGGTCCGCGACGGGTGGATCCTGACCAAGAAGGTCCGCGAGTTGCGGGACCACGGCCCCGAGGAAGCGGCTGCTGTCCGCATCGGCCTCAACACGAGACAGGAAATAGGCGATCACTTTCACCTCATCCGGCAGTGCGGCGATCGCCGCCGCTATCAGCGCCGTCTTGCCCGTCCAAACGCCACCGGTCAACCACCGGTAGCCCTGTGACGAAGTCGCGAATCCCGCGATCTCGCCTACCTCATCCTTCCGGCCGCGTAGCTCACGGGTTCGGGTCTGAATCTCTCGGACCGCGGCGCGGTACGCCGGCTCCCGGCGGACTCGCGGGGCCGGCAAGCGCCGCAGCGCGCCCGTGTCCGCGACGCCCAGCCGGGACCACCACAGCGACGCGTCAGGCACACCAGGCCCCCAACCCGGGCGAGCTGGGTCGGGCTCAAGCGCTGTCAGCGGCGTGATTGTGATCGTGCCCGGGCCTTCCCGCGGGGCGTGCTCGGTGACCACCCCCAGCAAGCATCCCGCAGCGACGAGAGGGGCGCCCGACATCCCCGCCCACTCCGACTCGCCCAGCGCCACAGATTCAGCGGGCAATGGCCTGGGCGGTCCGCTCACATGCAACGACAGCAGCCCACTGGCAAGCCTCGAAAGCACCGGAACGTGCCCGTAGGCATCCACCGTATCCCGCACCATGTCCGGAGAGGGCCGCTCGGCAAACCACGGGTAGCCGACGGCATGGCAGCGCTCGACCGGCTCAGCTTCCGGGCTCTCACGATCCACGATCCCGAGCGAGATGGCGGGCAGATCCGCCGTTGAGCTGTCCAGGTCGACCAGCGCCAGGTCAGGTCCCGTGCCGTCGGCGTCACCAACAAACCGCTCGTCGAGCGTCGCGGCGTGCATCACCTTGTTCGGATCCCTGACCCGAACCGTCTCGGCCCCGACCACAACATGCGCGGCCGTCAGCACGATCCGCCCGACGACGATGCACCCCGAGCCATATCGGTAGCGAGGATGCGCCGACTCCCCACGATCGGCGATCACTTCCACCACTCGCGCCGCCAACGGCACTGGCTCCAATGAGCTACCCCTTAAGGTTGTCGCTGGCCGAAGCCACCTTCACCGGGTTCCCATGCTCGTCCACCGGCGCCGCGAGCACCAGCGTCACTGTCTGCAGCGCCTGACGATCGACGCCAACCGAGCCTCCCAGCTGCGCCTCGATCAGCGGAACATGAAATCCGGCCTTCCCCTCCTTCGACCGCGTCACCCCGACCTTCAACTCGACCGTCAAGCTCTCAATAGGGAACTGGAGATCCTGCCCGGCCGCCTTGACTCGCGCCGAAGCCAACTCCGCACGCAACGCCTCCAGCGCCTCATCAAGACCAATCCCCTCCGGCTTTCCTTCCATGCCCTCTCCTCTCGAGCGTTTGACAGCCACGCACTAGCTAGACGGTGGCGATCAAACGATCCACGATCTGTCACGCAATCGCAACCCCAAGCAATCCCGCCATGATTCCGTCCTCGGAGCTGCCTGCATACGTACCCACTTCCATGTGGGTGCTCCACGATTAGCGGCGTAAGGAAGAACCCAGTTCGTTCGTGCGCCCTTGGCCTCGGAGCACGCAGCGACCGCGCCCGCGCAGAACTGGGCCAACGGCGACCACCACGACAGCGGCTATGTGACGCTTGGGCGCGGTCGCGCCACCGGCCGCGACGGCTGCTCTTCGTGAGGCGGAGCCACGCCACCGCAGCCGCCGCCGTCACTGCTCAGCTCGCATAGGTCGCGCGGCTCATACACGAGCGGACACGATAGGGCCCGCGTCAGGTGGCTGCCCGCCCGCACTATCGCTGTGACCCTGGGCACCGGGCACGGCGCGCCATCGCTATGGCGACAAGTGGTACGTCAGATAGCAGCGAGGCCGGCCGCGGTCCTCGCGAGGTGCTATCGGCGCCGGAGCCCGTAGTGCCCGTTGTTCTTTTCGTTGGACTGCTCTATCCAACCGGGTTGCTGTCGGGCTTTCGCGATCTCTTCCCTCATGGAGCGAAGCGGTTGTGCGGGCGTGTCGCTGTCGGCCTGAGAGGCGGCCGGCGCGCTCGCCGGCCGGCGGTGGTCCCTCCGCGATGGCGGTCGGGCGCTCACCGGCACGAATGTGGGCCCCCGCCGGAAGCCTCTGCCGCACCACCGTCGCGCCGCCGTGTTGATAACGGGCTGGCACAGTGGCCCTTTGCAGGGCTATTCAAACTGGTTATCGCGCATTGCACTCAGATCCTCCCCAGGGGCGGCGATGCGGCGCTTTGTGCCTTTGAATAGCGGGCTGCCCACCGGCGCCGTTTCAGCACGCTGTGCACTAGCGTTTGGCGATGCCGTTGCTGGCGTCTGCGACAAGCGACCTGTGGTGGAAGAACGCCGTCGTCTACTGCCTTGACGTCGAGACGTTCGCCGACTCTGACGGCGACGGCTGTGGCGACCTTGCCGGGCTGGCTGAGCGGATCGAGCACGTCGCCGACCTGGGAGCGACTTGCCTGTGGCTGATGCCGTTGTATCCGACCACCAATCGCGACGACGGCTACGACATCACCGACTACCTCGGCGTCGACGCCCGGCTGGGCGATCTCGGTGATGTCGTGGAGGCGATCCGCCACGCCCGCGACCGCGGGCTGCGCGTCCTGATGGACCTGGTCGTCAACCACACCTCGAACCGGCACCCGTGGTTCCAGGCCGCGTGCGCGGACCGCTGCGGGCCGTTCCGCGACTACTACGTCTGGACGGACGATCCCGCCAGCGAGCACGGCACCGCGAAGGAGAATTGGACGTGGGAGGAAACGGCGGGCCAGTACTACCAGCACCAGTTCGCGCCATTTCAGCCCGACCTCAACATCGCCAACCCGCGCGTCCGCCACGAGATCGCCAAGACTGTCGGGTTCTGGCTGACGCTCGGCGTGTCGGGCTTCCGCATGGACGCCGTGCCCTTCCTCGTGCAGGTCATCGAGGGGACCGGCATCGATCCCGGCGCGGGCAAGCGGTGGCTGCATTCACTGCGCGAGTACGCCATGCGCCGGCGCGGCGAGGTGATGCTGATGGGCGAGTGCAACGTTGCCAAGGAGGACGTGCCGTCCTTCTTTGAGGACCACGGCGACGCCCTGCACCTCCAGCTCGCGTTCCTGATCAACCAGCGACTCTGGCTCGCGCTGGCCCGCGGCGAGGCCGCTCCGCTGGAGGACCTGATCCGCGACCTGCCGGTCCCGCCTCACGACTGCGGCTGGGCCACGTTCCTGCGCAACCACGACGAGCTCACGCTCGACCGGCTCTCGCCGGCCGAGCGCGACGAGGTGTTCGGCGCCTTCGCGCCGGACGAGGACATGCTCATCTACGGGCACGGGATCCGCCGGCGGACCGCGTCGATGCTCGGCGGCGACGGTCCACGGCTGCGCATGGCGTGGTCGCTGCTGCTCACGTTGCCGGGCACGCCGGTGATCCTTTACGGCGATGAGATCGGCATGGGTGAGGAGCTGAGCCTGCACGGTCGCATGAGCGTGCGGACGCCGATGCAATGGTCACCCGGCCCGGGCGCCGGATTCTCGACCGCTGATCGGCTCGTGCGCCCAGTTCCCGACGGCGCTTTCGGCAGCGATCGGGTGAGCGTCGCCGGCCAGCGGCGCAACGCGGACTCGCTCCTGCGCTTTCTCAGCCGCCTGATCCACACCCGCCGCCAGGCGCCGGAGCTAGGCTGGGGCACCAGCACACTGCTTGAGAACGACCCCGCGGCGCTCCTCGCCCATCGCTGCGACTGGCAGGGCTCAGCGGTCATCACCGTCCACAATCTGTCGGCATCGCCCGTCGCAACCGAGCTTGACCTTGGCGAGGACGTTACGCGCGTCGACGATCTGCTCAACATGCGCGAGCACCATCTTGAAGGCGGCCGCCTGCGCGTGGACCTCGCTGCCTACGGATACCTGTGGCTGCGAGCGCGGCGCGCATCGGATGAAGCCACATAGCCCCCGTCGATCAGGAGTAGTTCTCTGGAGGTCGCGCGACCGCTGCGCGACGAGAGACAGCTGCACCGCAGCGTCGATCCGTCGGCCTCGCGCTCTACCTCGGCGAGTTAACGCGCGGCGATGCGATGCCGACGCCAGGTACGCGCTCAACGCCTGCGCGTGACGCCCGTCTTGGCATTCCAAACCGCCCGCAGCGCGGACGATCGCATTGGCCCACCCGCACGCTCCGGGTCGGACGATCGAGTTGGCGACGGAGGGCGCGTCGGCCGGGTCCGGCGTCCATGGTTGCTTGGCCACGCTGAGATGTCAGGTCGCGAGCTGGCCGGGGCGAAGCGGCAGCGCGTAGCGGGTTCAGGTAGCCCGAGGGTGCGGCCGGTGGTTCGCGAAGCGGGCGGCGCCAAGCACACTGGGACTCGCGCTGGTCGTCACGGCGATGGTTCGGATGGTCGCGGCATGTCGCGCTTGCCGAGGTGCCCGGACTACTGGTCAGGCTCAACGGGCTCGCCGCGGCGTTCCTGCAGCCATTCGGCAAACATGAATTCCACGCTCTCGACGAGCGCGAACACCAGCGACGCGGCGAACGCCGCGCCGAACACGCCCACCCGCCACTAAGCACCTCGGCAACCCCGCGGGCTGCTGCGATCGCAAGGATGATCGAAATGAACGCAAGTGCGGTCCCGAGCAATACCACTTCATTCGAGCCCTTCTGCAGAGGAGATCGAAATCCATCGCTGGCCAGCCCCTCCAAGCCGCCAAATGCGACGACCGCTCCGAGGCCGAAGACGATCAGGTCGCCGAATCGCGGGGTTCCGCGACCGAGCTCAACGGCGCCGAAGCTCGCCGTGATCGTCACCGAATACCCAAAGGCGGTCGCGTTCCCGCCCAACGACTCGCCCAGACCATAGACCAGTCGCTCGCGCACGCCGCGCGGTCGCGACCCCCTCACGCCTGGCGCGTCGTTGTTGGCCATCGCACAACGATTCAACGCACGCCATCAAACTCCCCCGCAGGCGCCGTCCGACAAATTGCGAACTGCCCAACCTGTTCGCTCCCAAGATGGCTCCTACTTCGTCGCCATTTGCCGCCACTGATCCCGGACTTCTGCTCCAGGCGTCACGGGGCCAGGCGCGTCGACCACATTCGACCGAAGAGAGGCCCCGCCGCAGGGCGCTCGGCGACGCGGTTCGGCGAGCGAGGAGCGCGCAGACTCTTACCTCGCCCGATCGCATTCGAGTTCTCGCCGTCGGAGATCCGGCTATCGCTTCGGCGACGCCGCGCTCATCCGGTGCGGCGAGTGGTTCGCGGTGAAGGCGATTGCTGAGTCGCGCGGGCGCTGGAGGCCTTGGATGCCCGGTTCATGCTCGACCGCGCGCTGACGGCATGACAGAGATGCCGGAACGGCTTGGTGTGGCGCGAGGATCGGGGTCGTACACCCGCGTCCAGAGGAGGACGTCATGGAACCTGTGCCGTTGCTGGATTGCGTCGGGCGGCGCCGCTCGCCCGCGACCTTGTCCAGCTTTCACCAAGGGCGCGCGCCCCGCAACAAGGGGCGCCGCTACCCGCCTGACCCGCCAAGCGTGGAGGAGATCATCGCCGTGATGCGCGCCTGGGCCAGCCGGCCGGAGGGCGTTCGGCTCCGCGCCGTCATCGTCGTGCTCTGGCGCGCCGGCCTGCGGATCAGCGAAGCGCTCGCACTGAGCGAGAGCGATCTGGACCGCCGTCGCGGCGCCGTGCTGGTCCGGCACGGGAAGGGCGGCAAGCGCCGCGAGGTCGGGATGGACCACTGGGGCTGGGAGCAGCTTGAACCGTGGTTCGAGCTCTGGGCGAGCCTGCCTGTCGGTGCGCTGTTCTGCGTGGTGCGCGGACCGACTCGCGGGCGACCGTGTGGGCCGGCTGGGATTCGCGCCGAGCTGCACCGCGTTGCTGCGGCGGCCGGAGTCCGCCGGCGATTCGCGCCGCACCAGCTCCGCCACGCGCACGCGATCGAGATGTCCCGTGAGGGCATTCCGCTGCTAGTGATCCAGCGTCAGCTCGGGCACGCCGACCTCGCGGTCACCAGCACGTATCTGCGCGGGATCGACAACTCAGAGATCATCCACGCGGTCTACGAACGCTCCGTTCCGATGATTCCGGCGAGCCCCCGGCCGACCCCGATTGGCTGACGGTCGCGAGCATCCAAGCACCAAGGCGAGCCCCCTCTTGTGCTCAGCACCAGTTGCCGGGACGGAGATCGCGAGCCAACTCGCCGCCTCGATCGCGGCGACTACGTAATGCGTGCCATCGCCTTCGGTCAGAATCGCTTGTCCCGCGGCGTGAGCCTGTCGTCGCCAACGCGATTGCCAGCTCGATGACCCGCCGGATGACGAAAGCGATCACGCGCGGGACTCGGTTTCCCGCGCCCGTTGCCGGCATCCAGAGATCATGCCCGAGATGCAGGGCTCGCGCCCGATCCGATTTGGGAGGGAGCGCCGATCCGTCGCGATACTGGCTTAGCCGGCGGATCTCGGAGGTGCTCTCGGGGCGCGCGCTTGTGCGTCGTCGCGGTTCGATCGACCAAGTGTTGTGGGGGGTGTGGGGGAGGCGAGTTTCCATGCGCGTGCTGCGGCGGAGGAGCGGTCGCTGACGCCGAGTTTGCGGTAGCTGTGTTCGAGGTGTTTGCCGACGGTTCGGGGGCTGATGCCGCCGAGTTCGTCGGCGATGTGTTGGTTGGAACGTCCGAGCGCGACGAGCCGGAGGACTTCTGCTTCGCGGTTGGTGAGGCCGGCCGCGAGGAGGGCTGGGACGAGCGCGCCGGCGCGGCTGTTTGGGCTGTCTGAGCGCAGCAGTTCGTAGGCGATCGCGTTTTGATACGCCTGGATCAGGAACGGCCGCGCGTGGTCTGCGACGTCACGCTCGAGGTCGCTGTAGTCGCGTGTGCCGCGGCTGAGCGCGACTGCGAGCACGCGGTCGGGAGCGGCGGGGAGCGTGAACGCGAGTTGGTGCTCGAGACCGAGCGGCTCGTAGAGCTCCTGGTAGAGCGCGAGCCGGTGCAGCTCGGGAGGGCTGATCACGTCGGAGAAGCGGTAGGCACGTCCGTCGCGCGATTGCAGGTAGCGCTGTAGGAGCGGGTTCTCGTGCGCGTGCTGCGCGAAGCGCTCGTGGTACTCCGGGGCGAACTCGGGGCGCACGATCGTGACAATGGTGTCGGGCGTCGGTCCGATCTCGTTCAGGGACACGCGCTTTGAGGGCAGCGCGCGGTTCAGCGCATCGAGCAGGCCGTGGCGAAACTCGCTGATGTCGAGCAGGCCGCACACGTCGGCGACGAGTCGGAGGACTTGGGCTTCTCGGCTGTCGCTCACTGGCCTGCGCGTGAGCATACGTCGCTTTGACGTATGCCGAGCCCAATGATCGGGATTCGTGGCTATTGTTCGGGGTGGTCGCGGCTCTCGGCCGCGACCACGGGGCATATAACAGAGGGGGCGGATACGTGGGCGCTTTCAGGGCTGGGGACGTTGTCGCACGATGGGATGGGCTGCTCGAGTCCTGGGCTCGGCTGAGCCGGATAGCACGCATCGTCGCGTGGCTGGCTGCTGCGCTGCTCGCGGGCGCGATCGGGCTCTTGGTGCTGACCATCGCGGCGGCACCGGCGATTCCGTCGGCTCGACTCGAGCGCGAGCAGGCCGCGCTCGCGCGCCTGCAGTCGTTTCCGGTGCAGGCTCAGTCGGCGGTTTCGACGGCAGTCGCCGCTGACGTACCTCTGTTCGCTGCTGCGCGGACTGCCGCCGGATACCGCTCTTCGGGCGGTGGTGTGACCGCCCGGTTCGGGGCCGGCGGGGTCACGCTCGACTCGCACGCCGGCTCGATGTCGTTCTCGTCACTTGCGGTCGGGCGCGGCGCGCGCCTGGTGCCGTTGGGCCCGGGATCGGTCTTCGCTCATGCCAACCGGGTCATCTACGACCGAGGCGCAGTCGCCGAGTGGTACGCGGCCGGCCCGCTCGGGATCGAGCAGGGCTTCACGGTTGCCCGGCGCCCGGGCGACGTCGGCCGGCGGCTAACCCTTTCGCTCGGGGTCGGCGGAGCGCTCCGCCCCGAACAAGTCGGAAACAGGGTGCTGTTCGTGGCGCCGTCTGGCGCTGTCGCGCTGCGCTACGGCGGCCTCGCAGCGACCGATGCGCGCGGGCGGGTGCTGCCGGTCGGGCTCGGCCTACGAGGCGGAAAGCTGCTCCTCACTGTTGCCGATGCCAACGCCGTCTACCCCGTCCGCATCGACCCGTTCGTGCAGCAGGGGGGCCCGGTCACGCCGAATGACGAGGCTGGCCCGTACGGTGCCTACGGACACGCGGTGTCGCTGTCGTCAGATGGGAACACCATGTTGGTCGGGGGGGATGAGGACGGAAACACGTCACCTGCGAGCACGCACACGGTTTCTCCGGACTACGGCGCGGCGTGGGTGTTCACGCGGACGAACGGCGTCTGGCACCAGCAGGGACCGAAGCTCGTCGGCAACCCGGGCAGCTCGGGCGCCCAGGGGTTCGGATCGGGCGTGTCGCTGTCGGCCGATGGCAACACGGCGCTGATCGGCGCAAACGAAGGTGACGCGGCCACCTTCCCCCCGGGCAAGATCGGTCTCGGCGCGGCCTACGTCTTCACACGCGCGGGCGGTGTCTGGACGCGTCAGACGATGATCCAGCCCGTCAACCCGACCGACAGCTACGGATTCGGGATCGACAACGGCGGCTTCGGTAGCGTGGTGGCGTTGTCAGCGGACGGCACCACCGCTCTGGTCGCGGGCGACGACGGCAGCGGCGACGGCCAGTTCTGGGTGTTCAAGCGCTCCGGTGCGAGCTGGTCGAGCTTTGACCAGCAGGGGGCCGGCCCCTATCAGCCGTCTGGAGAGGGAGCCCATGGCGTCGAAGCTGTGGCGCTGTCGTCCGACGGCAGCACGGCACTGATCGGCAGCTTCGGCGTCCCCGCCGGCGGCGGGTTCGGATCGGCCTGGGTGTTCACACGGTCTGGTTCGAGTTGGTCACAGCAGGGCTCGCCACTGGCGCCGAGCAACGGAAGCGGCAGCGAGTTTTTCGGTGATAGCGTGGCGCTGTCCGGCGACGGAAACACCGCGCTCGTCGGGGCTCCGCTCGACGGCGGCAGCGCCAGCTCGGTGGGCGTTGTCCCGGGGCCCGGGGCGGCATTCGCGTTCACCCGGTCGGGATCCACCTGGGCCCAGCAGACGAAGCTGACGAGCACAGGCTCCGTCGACTTGGGGGCATTCGTCGGGCTGACGTCCGACGGGAACACGGCCGTGGTCGCCGGGGGCATCGGCAGCGCAGGCGTGGGGGGCGCGTACGAGTGGACGCGGTCGGGCGCTGTCTGGACCTCGCAGGGCGCCTCGGCACTCCCCGGCGCAACCGACGTGTCGAGCTCAGCGCTCACGGCAGACGGCAAAACGATCGTGGTCGGTAGCGAGACCGCCGGGGACGGCATCGGCACCGCGTTGGTGTTCACACACGTGGCGCAGCAGTACACGCTCTCCGGGATGGTGTCTAGTCAGCTGTGCACCGCGGTCAGCTGCACGCGGACCGGGTTGGCGGGCGTGACCGTGTCGGTGAGCGGAACCGCCAGCGACGGCTCGTCCGTGTCTGTCAGCGATGTCAGCAAGAAGGATGGCTCGTGGTCGGTCCTCGTCCCCGCAGGCGTATACACCGTTACTCCTGACGGCGACGGATGGAGCGGGCCGCCACAGCCCGAAACGGTGCAGGCGGATGTTCCCGACCTGAACTTCGTCCAGTGCGCCTCGTCCAGTTCAGGTGCGGCAGCGGACGGCGCGTCGCGCCGCGTCTCCCGGGCGACTGCGCCGGGAGCGGTGTGCGGCAGCATCACGCTTGCACCAAGCTCCAACCTCAAGTCCGGGCAGACGGTGACGATCCAGGGCGTCGACTGGAACCCCAAGAAGGGTGACGTCATCCTCCAGCTTGTGAATCCCGATACGGGCACCGTCAAGACGGCGCTGAGCACGACGGGGAAGCTCGACAACACGGGGAAATTCACCGCCCAGTTCAAGCTCGACGACTTCACCGAGCGCGCCGTCGATCCTCACGAAAGCGACGGTTGCGCAGTGGGGGTCCGGGCCACACAGGGGACTCATTCGACCATCGCCAAAGCGACAAGCCCCGCCGTCGGTCACGTCGCCTACGCCCACTACGGAGGCGGGAAGGCGCCGTTCAAGACGGGCGATGTCTACTGTCTCGGGGAGGACCCCGCCGGGAATGCTGGAGAGAAGGACATCGTGGTTGCAGTGCCTACCAGCGGCTCGCCGCCCGTTCCCGGCCTTACCGCCTATCGGGTTGGCGCCGATCCGCTCAACATTAACTTCCGGGGGGCCGGTGACCACTATGCGCTCTTCGTGGGCAGGACGCTCTGTCTGAGTGCGGGATCCAGGAGCCAATCCATCGTGATGAGCGGCGTAAGTCCGATCGGCCACGTCGGGACGTGCCCCGCGACGTTCCCGGCTGGTCGTGATAACCCGCGCGTACGCAGCTTCAACCTCGCGAGGACTCCGACTAACGCGAACGGGTGCCTCGATCTGGCCGCGGGAGCTGGCCTCTACCAGTCCAACCAGAGGGGCAACGTGGGGCCGTTGGCGTTCATTGGAGATGTCGACTGCAAACTGGACCCATTCGTCGGGTCCGAGCTGAGGATAGCGAGGCGTTTGGTCGTGGATGGCTCGTTACGGGTGAGAACACCGTTCGTGACTGCGGCCGGGCCAACGCTCATCACCTCAGGGTCATTCGACGCGGCGGCGGGCATATCAGCCAGCGGCGGCTCGGAAGCGATCGTCGGGGTGGATGCGACTTTTGGGATCGGGCCGCCCACTCGAGGGTTTTCCAAGGATCAGAAGCGTGAGCTGACGCTACTCGCGCAGCAGTACAACTCCACCGGCACATACGCGACGCACGCAGGGTCCGGGCTTGGCACCGTGGGGATTGCTGCGGCAGCGTATGCAGGGCCACCCGGGTGGGCAACTGGAGTCGCCGCGGCGGGGACGGGAGCAGTGCTGAGCTACGTCAGCAGCTGGGGCACGATTGCATCCGATGCGACGATGAACCTGGCTGCGGATCCGCCGGACCCGGCGTATCGGACCGTCGCTCGTCTCGCGGCTGTCGGCGTGCCTCCGGTGGTCAGAAGTGGCAAGGGGCTCTCGAGGCCCGGCGCGCTGACTCTGAACAAGCTGTTGCGTTCGCTCTGGCAGCAGGTCCAGATCGAGAGGGCGTTACGGACGGCCGTTAATCGTGCCGGTGGGGCCGCCCAGGCGGGGAGCACCAGCACGGAGCGAAAGCAGATCGCTGCCGCGGTCAGATACGCGTTGACCGACGCCAGACTCCTCGACGCTCGGCCCAGGCTGCTCGCGGATGCAGCTCGCGTACTTCGCGGGCTGCGCGCCGGGCGCTACCGGCCCACCAAGAAAGCGCTCGCCGGGTTCCGATCGGCGCTCAGGCGGCGAGGCTTTTCGCCAAAGTACGCTGCACAGGAACGAGCCGCCGGGGTCACCGCCCAACAGCTGCGGCTGTACCGCGTTGTGCTCGTCAACGAGCTCGATCCACCGCATCTGTCAGCTGCCGAAGTCATAGGTGCTCAAGCGCTCGCGAGCGCAGCTCGCCGGCAAGCCGCGCTTCTGCGAGCCTTCGCGAAGTCCGCCCTGAAAACCGTCGGCCTGCGTGAGGGACTAGCAGGGAGTCTGTGACCCGACGCCGAACGCGCTAGCGACCAACAAGTCCGTGTCGGCGACCGGCCACCGTCATCCGCCGCCGGCGATTCCCGAAGGACCGTTGCGCGCGGGATCACACCCGCCGCGGTGAACAGTTGACTGTGGCGCTACACCCAACCGGTTAGCCTCAGACTTGGGCGATCCGTTTTGTAGCTGCGCGAACCGGCGGTGGGCCACTCCCTTGGCGACGAACGGCATCCTCGCGTGAGACCTGCGTTTGGCGAGAAGGAGGGCTCACGATCCGACCCGTTCGCGGACCTGTCTTAGGTCGAATCTCGCGCCCGTAAGCCGCAGATGCCCGTGCCGAACGGAATCAACGATATGGCGACTGGTGCCCGAAGCGGCTCGTTCCGGACATGGTGCAGTCGGTCCGCCGCGAAAGGCGGCCCGGCTGACGGCGGCCATGGAAAGCTCCCCATAGGCGGCCACTGAATCTCCCCACTGGCGGCCACGGTTTCTCCCCATGGGTGGCCGCGGTTTCTCCCCACGGTTCTGTCCTGAGTTGTCGGTAGTCGGGCGTGCGTTGCTGTTCACGCGCGAACCCGGGAGGCCGGCTGTGAAGAAACCGGAGGAATCGATGGAGATCCTTGAGGCGTACGACCTGACTGGGTCGCTGCGGAAGGCGGCGACGTTGGCGGGGTGTGATCACAAGACGGTCGCGTGGCTGGTTGCCGCGAGGGAGGCGGCTGGTGGCGGGCTGTCGGAGCGTGAGCGGCGGCGGCCGTTGGTGGACCCGTTTGACGGGGAAGATCGAGGAGTTGGTCGATCGCTCCCGCGGTCGGATCGGTGCAGATCAGGCATATTCGAAGCTGGTCGCGATGGGGTATCAGGGGTTCGGAGCGCACGACGCGTCGGGCGGTGGCTGAGGCGAGGCGTCGTTGGCGGCAGAAGCACGGGCGGCGGACGCGACCGTGGATCCTGGAGCCGGGGCTGTGGCTGCAGTGGGACTATGGCGAGGGGCCGGTGATCGCGGGTGCCAGGACAGCGCTGTTCTGCGCGTGGTTGGCGTGGTCGCGCTATCGGGTGGTGGTGCCGTTGCGCGACAAGACGCTGCCCTCGGTCGTGATCGGCATCGATCGCGCGCTGCGCCGGTTCGACGGCGTCCCGACCTACGCGTTGACGGACAACGAGAAGACGGTGACGGTCGAGCATGTGTGCGGGATCGCGGTCCGCAACCCGACGATCGTGGAGGTTCTCCCGTCATTACGGGCTGACGATCGCGACCTGCGAGCCCGCGGATCCCCAATCGAAGGCGTTGGTTTCATAGTGCACCTCGTCGGGATGGTTCGATGGATTTGCGGTTGTGGAGCGGCCAGCCTTGGCGGACTTTGAGTCGCGGATCGTTGGGGTCGGGTGGGTCGAAGAGTCGTTCGTTGCGGTCGTTGGCTTTGTGGGAGGTGAGCAGTCCGGCGCGGTGCCAGGCCTTGATCGTGCTGACGTGCACGCCGAGTGTGTGGGCGGTCTCGTCGATCGTGAGCAGTCCTTGAGCTCGGAGTCGGTCTTGGTGGCTGGGGAGCTGGTGAGCGTTGCGGATCTGCAGGACGATGTGGGCGGTGAACGGCTTGTTGGTGCCGGAGCGACGGCCGGCGGCGTTGAGCTGTTCGGCAGTCTCGCCGTCAGTGTGGTGATCGAGTAGTCGGTTGAGCATCGCGAAGGTGTCAGGGTCGGTCTTGCGGGCTTTCCAAGCGTCGAGTGGGATCGGGACGGTGAGGCTGGTGGTCTGCCCGCCGCGGAAGCGGACGTGCAGGTGGAGCTGATCGGTCTTGTTGAGCGTGACGTCCTCGATCAGCAGGCGGGTGATGCGCTTGCGTTCTCGCGCGGGTGTGGCCGGGTCTGACCAGAGCGCGGGGAAATCGCTGGCGAGCTGGCGGATCTGAGTCTTGCGCGCCTCGGTGAGCTGCACGTGAGCGGCGGTGGTCTGACGGTCGTATTCGTCCTGGGCTGCTTGCAGCGCGCGCAGCGTGTCGTTCCAGTCGGCTTCGAGGGTGTCGGCGACGAGACGGTTGTTGGGGTCGACAGCGAGGTAGCGGCGACGGGCGAGCTCGGCGTTGTGGCGGGCTCGGTCGACGTGGGAGCGGCGGAGTTGGTCGGCTTCGCTGGCGCGGCCTTCGAGCTCGGCTTGGACGGTGAGGGCGACATCGAGCGCGAGCGGAGTGACCGTTTTGAGCAGCAGATCCCCGATCGCGCGGTCGATCGCGTGGCCTGGGAGATGCAGGCAGACCGGTCCGCTGCGTTGGATGTTGTCGTTGGCGCAGCGGTAGTCGGGCACGAGCGTGTCGCGGCGTTGGTGATAGCGAATTGACATGCGTCGTCCGCAGCGGCCGCAGACCGCGAGGCCCTGGAGCAGCGCGGGTCCTTCTCGAGCGGGACCGGCGGAGCGATCGGTGCCGTGCGCATAGGCGTTTGAGGCGAGCAGCGTCTGGTTGGACTCGAACTGCTCCCAGGTGAGATAGCCCGGGTGCGCGTCGGGAATCAGCACGCTCCATTCCTCGCGCGGTATCTGTCGGGTGGTGGTGCGCCCGTCCGGGGTCTTGCGGGTCCGCCGTTGTCCATAGACGAACGCGCCGGCATACCGCGGGTTGTGCAGCGTGCGCAGCACCCGCCAGTGCGTCAGCTCGTTCCACGCCAGCTCGCCCTTGCGTTCGCCCTTGCGGATCCGGCTGGGGAACCGCAGCCCGTCACGGTGAAACGCATAGACGACCGCGCGGGCGGACCCAGTCCGCGCGAACGTCGCGAACAGGTGGCGCAGCGCGTCCTGGACGGCGCGGTCGGGGTCGAGCACGACCTTTCCGGCCGGGTCCTCGACGAGCCCGACAGGGAGCGGCATCGGCAGTTCCCCGCGTCGGGCTTTGGACAGGATCCCGCCCTGCAGCCGGGCGCGGATGAAGTGCAGCTCGGCCTCGCTCATCGTGCCCTTCAGGCCGAGCAGCAGCCGGTCGTTGAAGTCGGCCGGGTCATAGAGCCCGTCCTCGTCGCAGATCAACGTGCCGGCGAGCGCGGAGATCTCCAACAGGCGGTGCCAGTCGGCGTTGTTGCGCGCCAGGCGGGAGACCTCGAGCCCGAGCACGATCCCGGCCTTCCCCAGCCCGACGTCGGCGACGAGTCGCTGGAACCCGTCGCGATCGGCGGCGCTCGCGCCGGACTGTCCTTGGTCTGTGTCGATCACGACGATCTGCTCGACCGGCCAGCCGAGCTGGATCGCGCGTTGGCGCAGTGCGTATTGGCGCTGCGCGGACTCGGTGTTGGCGTGCACCTGGCGCAGCGTCGACTGACGGACATAGAGGTACGCCGTCCGCGCCAGATGCGTGGCCGTGACCTTCGAGGCGATCGCTGTGGCGCTCATCGCTCACCTCCCGGACACGCACGCCAGCGCCATGCTCGCGAGCGCGCCAACGAGCTCGTCGCTGACCGCGACGGGTTCGGTCCGCGTCGCAGCCGTCGGGACGGGGGTTGTGGTGGACCAGGCTCGAGTCCATGCCACGACGCCGCGGCGCTCGAGCACCGCGAGCCCGAGCCGCCATCCGGATGCGTCTCCGTGAAGCGCTCGGGCGCGCAGCAGCTCATAGCGCTCAACGTCCTCGGTGACGGCAGCGTCTTCATCGGTCTCCCTCGCTTTCGGCGCGCTCGGTTCGAGCGAGCGCGCGTTCCACGGATCGGCGATGCACCCGCACCCCGAACCGCTCGGTGATCAACTCAGCCAGCGCCGCCGAGGACAGCTTCGGGTCCGCCGCACGCCGCTCACGCGCGAAGGTGACGACCTCGGCCGTGAGCTTGTGCGCCCCTCGCGGACCCGGGCGTGCCGGGACCAGCCCGGCTAGCCCGCCGTCATCCAGCGCGCGCTCGGCTGCATAGAACGACGGACGCGAGAACCCGAACGACTCCGCTGCCCGCCCGACCGACTCGCCGTCAACGCGCGCCCGGCGCACCATCTCGTACTTCACCTGCACCAGATCCCGCGCGTCCAGGAACTCCGAGCCCGAGAACTGCTCGTCGTGCACCGCCTCGGGCCGCGGATTCAAGCTCCGCGCCTCACGCAACGCCCGCACCTTCGGATCCTCACCAGCTCGCGCCATCACTCTCCCGTCTACCAGATGTCAAGATAATTCTGCCGCCACCACCGGACGGAAACACAAACTCATGCTCGCAGAATGCCGCATTCCCGACGCTCAATGGCGAGTCTGCAGGCGCCTCCGGATAGTCAGCGGCATAATTGTCCTAACATCAGCGGCAAAATTGGCTTGACGGCCGCCCTCGTGTCGGCGCGCAACGAAGCTCGTCCACGAGATCCACGAGCGCCAGAAGATCCTCGACACGGAACGCGCTCCGGCCATCCGCCAGCACAACGAAGGCATCGACGTCGGCAGCGTCCGTCCAGCCCCTCGGCAGCGAGCGCTGCACGCCCTCCTCATCGAAGAACGACACGCGATCCTCACCCCACGTCTGGCGAACAGCCACGAACACGAACTCGCGGCCACACCAAGGATGGAACGGATGCGTCACACAGACAGTTCGCTGCGCAACCGCCCGATCAAGCGCAGTTGACGGCGAAGGCGAAGGGTGGCTCAGAGGCGACGGTGAAGATCGCGAAGGCCGATCTGGTCCCGACCGCTCACAACCTCCGCGACGAATACCAGGACTTCGCCGAGCTCGAGATGGCGTGCGAGCAGTTCATGGCCGAGGTCAACGCGCGTCCGCATCGGGTCACGCGCCGGCCGCCGTTGGAGATGCTCGCTGAGGAGCACGAGCAGCTGCACCGGCTGCCGCGGTTGCCGCACACCGTCTGCTTCGGTCAGACGCGCAAGGTCAACTGGCAGTCGACGATCAGTGTGGGCGGCGCGATCTACTCCGTCCCGCACGAGCTGGTCGACGAGCGCGTGTGGGCCAGGATCGACGGCTCAGAGCTGATCGTCGTGCACGTCGACGGGCCCGCAGGACCACGCGAGGTCGCCCGCCATGAGCTGACAACGCCAGGGCGTCCGGCGCTGTGTGACGAGCATTACCCGCCCAAGCCGGCCGGAGCGCTGGACCGCAAGCCCAGAGCGCGCAGTCTGGAGGAGCGCGCTTTCCTGGCGCTCGGCGAGGGCGCCGAGCGGTGGCTGATCAGCGCAGCCGCCGCCGGCACGCCGCGGGTGCGGCGCAAGATGGCAGAGGCGATCGACCTCTCAAAGCTGCACGGGCCCGAGCAGGTCGAGCAGGCGCTGGCGAGTTGCGCCCAGGCCGGCCGGTTCGCCGACGGTGATCTGCAGGCGATCCTCGCGCACCGGCAGCAGGCGGCGGTGATCCCGCTGCCGCTCAGGGCCTCAGAGGCATCCTCGCTGCAGCGCTCAACCCGCAGCTGGGAGGGATTCGGACGATGAACACCCCGAATCACGCTCCCGAGGCTGAAACCGAAGCGCTGAGAGGCGATCTGCGGGCCTCCGGGGACTCGTCGCGACCGATCGGATCGCCGGATCGGAGCTCGGACACGCGGATCGGGGGCCGGCGATGACGGTCAAGCCGCCCGCCCCGCCGCCGTTGCCTGACGAGCTCGAGCAGCTGCTGCGCCGCATGCGGCTTCCATACATCCGGAAAGCCGCGCCCGAGGTGATCGCCACCGCGACCGCGCAACGGTGGGAGCACGCCGAGGTCTTGCGCGTGCTGTTCGCCGAGGAAGTCAAGGGCCGCGAACAGGCAACGATCCGGAACCGCCGGCGCGCCTCGGGCTTGCCGGCTGGCAAGACATTCGACGCGTGGGAGCCGGACCGATCGGCGATCCCACCAAAGACCCAGCGTGCGCTCCAAACGCTGGAGTGGATCGACCGCGCCGAAGTGCTGGTGATCTGCGGGCCGAGCGGTACTGGCAAGAGCCATCTGGTCGAGGCGCTCGGCCATCTGGCGATCGACAACGGCAAGACCGTCGCCTGGCACACGCTCGAGACGCTCGCGCAACTGCTGCGCCGCCACCGCGCCGACGACAGCATCAACAAGGCAATCGGAAAGCTGATCCGAGCCGATCTCGTGGTCGTTGACGACGTTGGCCTGCTGCCCGTTTCCCCCGACGCCGCCGAGGCGCTGTTCCGCGTGATCGACGCCGCCTACGAGAAACGATCGATCGCGATCTCCTCGAACGTTCACCCGTCCGGGTTCGACGAGTTGATGCCCAAGAGCATCGCGACCGCGACCGTCGACCGGCTACTCCACCATGCCCACGTGATCATCACCGAAGGCCAAGACAGCTACCGGCTCGCTCAAGCGACCGCCGGAAAGGGGGTCAAGCCCCTGGTCTGACTACGCGCGGGCATCCCTGATGGTGGGGAGATTTGATGGCCACCAGTGGGGAGAAACCATGGCCACCAGTGGGGAGAAACCATGGCCACCAGTGGGGAGAAACAGATGGCCGTTGACAACCCGGCTGTCGGTTCAAGCGGTTCTCGAGGAAACTTCCGACCGATGGCTAGCGGTGACATTGCGCGTGAGATCACCGGCTGACTTCCTACGATTCCGATTGGAGGACACCCGTCCCCGGCCCGCGGGTAGTGAGCGATTTCGAGACCGACGTTTTGGAGACGTTCCCGTCGGCCTGTAAGACGTATCCGGCGGGGTTGCCGGTGGTCGAGTTGCCGCGTCGTTGGCGGCCGGGGGGTGGGTCAGCGACGGAGCTGCTAGCTGGCCGGTACACGCCGCCGCGGGGAACGCTGGAGCTCGGTGGGCTTGCACGACTCCTTCATCTTTCGGCGGGGGTGCTGCGTACTGCGACCCGCACAGACGGGCGGTACTTTCGGTTTCGGGCTTCCGGGTCCGCTGGCGGTCTCTTCCCGCTTGAGCTGTACTTGGCGGCGCGCGGCGTTGGTGGATTGGCAGATGGTGTCTACTGGTTTGATCCGCTCAACCACGCGCTCATCACGATCGGGCCGCCCCCGGACGGGACGGCCACCTCGCTGGTGATCACGGGAACCCCGTGGCGCACCGGCTGGCGTTACGCGGAGCGGGGCTTCCGGCACTTGTACTGGGATGCGGGTGCGATGCTCGCGAATACGCTGGCGGTGGCGGAGGATGCCGGACTCGCTCCGCGCTTGCGCACGCGGTTCCCGGACCGCGCCGTGATCCGGCTCGTTGGTGCCGATGGCGTGCACGAGTTTCCGCTCGCGATCGTGACAATGGGCGACAGCGAGCCGGCAATCCGGCCGGGCGGGGAGGCGGTGCGGGGCGCGGTCGACCGGCGAGCGTCGCTCGAGTTTCCGCTCATCACGTCGGTGCAGCACGCCGGCGACGTCGAGCACCTTGGAGCACCGCGCCCGGCCGGTCCGGCGCTGTCGGGCGATCCGCCCGTCTCGGACGGCATCGACGAGGTGATCCTTCGACGCATCTCCACCCGGATTATGGATCCATCGCGATCGGTGGATCGCGGCGTGCTCGAGTGGTCGCTCGCTGCTGCTCTACGGGGCTGTCAGTTGCCTCACTTTCTTGCCGTTCACGCCGTCGAGGGTCTCGACCCAGGGCTGTATCGCTGGCCGTCGCTGGCCACTTCGGTGCGTCGCGGCGAGCTCCGCGACGTGTTGTTTCGCGTTTGCATGGACCAGGACCTTGGGCGCGACGCCTCGGTAGTCGTACTCGCCGCCGTCGACGCTAACCAGCTTGACGATCGCGGCTACCGGGATGCGCAACTCGAAGCGGGGCTGATCGACGGTCGCCTGCACCTTGCTGCTTTCGCGCTCGGGCTCGGCGCTTCAGCGATCACGTTCTTGGACACGGAAATCCCGCGGCTACTCGATGAACCGCTCGCTGGGCTCCTCCTCACGTGCATCGGCGTGCCCGCCTACCGCCACCGGCCCGGAGGACCGCCGCGCGCCCCGGTCAAGATGCGACCCCTGCGGCCAGCCTCCTAACACCTGCTTTGCGTATGCCGCGGTACCTGTCCCGTGGTGGGGACCGTGCCCCCGTTTGCGCGGAACCCACTCCTGACGCTGACGATCGCATTCGCCCGTAGCTGGACGGGCGGCCGACGAGTGCATCGGCGACGGCGCGCTCACGCGGCGCTGCTACTGGTTCGTGATGAAGGCGATCGCCGGCTGGGCAGGGGCTGGCGGCCTCGGATGCGCAGTCACGCTCGAACGCGCGCTGACGGTGTCAGAAACCCCGGAGCGGCCTGATGCGGCGCGAGGATCAGCGCGTACACCCGCGTCCAGAGGAGGACGTCATGGAACCTGTGCCGTTGCTGGATTGCGCTGGGCGGCGCCGCTCGCCCGCGACCTTGTCCAGCTTTCACCAAGGGCGCGCGCCCCGCAACAAGGGGCGCCGCTACCCGCCTGACCCGCCAAGCGTGGAGGAGATCATCGCCGTGATGCGCGCCTGCGGCAGCCGTCCTGAGGGCGTGCGGCTGCGAGCCGTCATCGTCGTGCTCTGGCGCGCCGGCCTGCGGATCAGCGAAGCGCTCGCGCTGAGCGAGAGCGATCTGGACCGCCGTCGCGGCGCTGTGCTGGTCCGGCACGGGAAGGGCGGCAAGCGTCGCGAGGTCGGGATGGACCACTGGGGCTGGGAGCAGCTCGACCCATGGCTCGCGCTCCGTGCCGGGCTGCCAGCCGGCGCACTGTTCTGACATAGACCCGCTGTCGCCTCCTGTCACGGTCGGCGAGGGGACAGTGCGGTACGGCACCGGCTCGCCATGAGCCCCTCCACTCGCACATGTCGGAGCCCATCCCAGCCGTCCGCGGTCTGCCCGGGGATCACAAGCCAGCCGTTGCGGCACCACGAGCCTCCCTGCGGCCTGGCAGCATGCCCTGAGCGCCCGGCTCGTCGACACGACCCGATGAGCAAACAGGACTGCTCCGCCGGGTGTGCTCGGCTCGTCTGCGCAGGCGATTGGGGGCCGCTGCCCGATCTGCGAACAGCTGCGGATGGGGTTGCGCGGCAGCCCGAGCGGCGCTCAGGCGGCGATCGGCTGGCGGACCGGCGCAGCGGTCGGCGTCGCGGACGCGAGCTGCGCGGCCCAGCGCTGCTGCTGCTGTGACTGACAGCACGGGCACCAGCCACGGTGCCGCTCGTGGCCACACGCGCGCGGCGGAACCGACTGCGTTGAAGTTGCGGCTGCCTGTCTCATCGTCATCTCGCTCTCCGACTTCTCCCGAGTGCCTTTCTCTGTGTTCGCAGCATCGGTGCGGTCGAGCGCGCCGATCACCGCAGCCTCCCTCACACGTCACTGCGGAAAACAGCGGAGGCGGCATCGCACGCTTCCGCAGCCACACAGCGGGCACGGTCACGCGACGTCGTGGCGAAGACGATGGTGCGGCTCGCCGGCCCGAGCCGGGTCGTTCCCCGCTCGTTTCTGGCGATCCCCGGCGAACTGCAGAAGCTCTCGCGGTATGAGCAGCTGCCGGCGTTCACGCGGCTTGAGGTATGACTTCCGCCCGTCGTGTCCGTCCGACGGCGTTGTCCGTTGCGCGCCCGTGCTCAGCGGCTCCTCGAGCTCGACGACCAACGCAGCCCTCGACGCGCTGAGCCGGCTCTCGGATTGGAACGGCAGCGGCATTTTCGGACCGCCTGGCGAGGTCTCGGTCGAATTCTGCTTCGAGCTGGCGACCGATAGAGACGCTGCCCGCGGTGGCGGTGGGAGCGTCGACGGCGGATTGTTCCCGTTGAGGCGGGGTTGCCGCTACAGCAGGCAGATCATCAACCCGTTCCTCGAGGAGGAGCCATGTCTGGACTGCCGCTGTTCGACGCCGCCAGCCGTCGCCGGTCACCCGCGACGCTGCCTAGCTATCACGCCGGCCGCGAGCCGCGTAACCAGGGCCGCACGGACCCCGCAGACCCGCCGACGGTCGATGAGATCGTCGCGGTCATGCGCCAGGCCGGAGAGGCCCGCCACGGTTTGCGCGTCCGTGCGCTGATCGTGGTGCTGTGGCGCGCGGCGCTGCGGATCCAGGAAGCGCTCGCGCACACCGAAACCGACTTGGACGCGAACCGATGCTCGGTACTCGTGCAACAGGGCACCTGCGACTAAACGTCAACGACATCGTGCAAGCGGACCAGATCGTGCTCGAAGGCGTCAAGCAGCGCGCGGCACCGCTCGGCGACGCCCTCGAACAGGCGGTTGACGCCGCGAACCGGGCGAGCACAGCCGCGCCGGGCGCGCTCCCGAACATGACGCAGAAGCAGGCTGACGGCATCGCTCGCACGATCGAGGTCCATGAGCCGTAGGCCACATCGGAGTAGGTCATGTGCCTGCAGGGGACGCGGCACCCCGGTTGCTGAGCGCCCGGCGACCCGCTCCCGCGCTTGCCCCTCCTCCTCCCGACAGTCGCGCAGCGCGGATCGTGGTCGCAAGCACGCGGATCGCGTCGGCGAGCGCCCGCTGCCGGACGCAAGCGCGCCCGGGCACAGGGATCAAGCAGAATCGGAAAGCCAAGTCAAACGATCACGCTGAGCAGCACCAGCGCCTCGCCCGCTCGCGCTTCTGCGGGACGGAGCGTGCCTGTGCGAGGTCGTCGCCCGCCCGGCACGGACGCCGGCGGAACCCGGCAAGGATGACGCCTCGGAGCTCGTTCGGACCACTCAACAGCCGGGCCCTACCACAACCCACAGCGTCGGGTTGAAAAAGTCGGCCGCTCTCTCACGAATCACGCCACCCACCCGCGGACGATCGGCGCCACCGCCCAAGTGCCTGCCGTAGCGAAGGAGGTCCCCGCTCCCCGGTCGCGGACGCTCACAGTGGCCAGCCTCTCGTCCGCGGTTTCCGTCCCCGCCGATGGCTGGCACGCTCGACGCGAGGCGGGCTTGGTACTGATAGCCGGAGCCGTAGTTCGGGTAGATGGATGTATGCAGATTTGCGAAGGAAGGAGTCACGATGGCCAAGAACAAGAACAAGCGAACCGACGCGCTGTTTCACCGCCTCCGGGCGCAAGGACTGCGCAAGCGCGCGGCCAAGATCCTGTCCGGCACCGCCGATCGACGTCGGAAGCCCGCCAAGGCGGTGCATCAGGTGATCTCGGACCTCAACAAGCTTGTCGGCGAAGCCGAAGATCGCATCTCGGGCGCGCCCGCCAAACGAAAGGCTGCAGCCAAGAAGGCGGCTAAGACGCGTAAGCAGAACGCCCAGCGCCGAAGCATGGCGGCCAAGAAGGCGGCGCGTACCCGCGCGAAGACTGGCGCGTAGACGTTCGAATCCTCGACAGCCGCCGGTCCAAGCGCCGGCGCCCCACGATCGAGCGGCCCGAGGTCGACAATAGGCGCCCTGAAGAATGACCGGTCGCGATGCAGTGCAACGCGCAGGCTTCGGTCGAGATGTCCTCTCCGTGACCCCACTGGCCTTGAAGACGTTCCTGTGCGCGGAGCCTTCCGCGAGTTGCTGCACGACGTTAGCCACCAAGCTATCTGGATCCTCGACCGCCCCCGCGGCTCATCCCCTGCAGCTAACGTCCGGCCTACCGCCGCCACCAACGGTACTTCACGATCGCGCTAACTCTGGGCGTGCCTCCCCCGCCGTTCGCGAATCCGCGGACGGTGCCGAACTGTGGCGGCCGCCGAATGACCCGCGCGCGGGCTATTCTTGTTCCATGGCCGTGAGCCCTGGCAACGGCGAGGGGCAGACCGGCGCGAAGCGCGAAGCCCAGCCCGGCGCGAAGCGCGAAGCCCAGCCCGGCGCGGAGCGAGAGGCGCAGCTCGGCGAGGAGCGGGACGCAAGGCGTGCGGAACGGAGCGAGCGCAGAGACGCCGTGGCGGAGCGTCCGGGCGTGATGATCCCCAGCCGCCGAAAGCGCCTGCCGCTCGAGGCACCGCTGATGCGGGTCGTGGCCACTGTCGGTATTGTCGGGATCGCTGTCCTCATCGCCGCCATCATGGGCTCGCAGCACTCCCAGGGGTGGGTGATCGGTCTGGTTGTGTCGCTCGTGTCGGTGGCGCTGGCCGCCGTGCTCTGGTCCTCGCGTCGATTGTGAGCAGCACCGCCCCCGCCGTTGGGGCAGATCATGTCGAGCCGGTCGCGGACCGGAAAGAGCCCCGATCAGCGCGCCGACGGCCGAGGCCTCCCAGCTGCCGCAGTCAAGAAACGTCTGCGCCCACCGCGGCAGTCGCTACATAATCGGCCAGCCTCCGACCTACTGGACCGCTCTCGACCGTCGCTAGTGGTGCGTCAGCGTTTTAGCTGGTGATTGCGTTGGGTGTCACGCGTCCGCGTTGGACCTTCTCGACGATTTGGCCGGCGGTCTTGGTCCAGGTGAACGGCGTGGGGTTGGTGTTGTTCGCCTCGAGGTAGGCATCGATCGCGGCGATCAGGTCGGGGACCGAGCCGAACGCGCCGCGGCGGATCGCCTTGTTGGTGAGCTGCGCGAAGAAGCTCTCGATCATGTTCAGCCAGGAGCTGGAGGTCGGCGTGAAGTGCAGATGGAAGCGATGGTGCTTGGCCAGCCAGGCCTTGACGTTGGGGTGCTTGTGGGTTGCGTACGCAAAGAACGATAGGAGGCATTCGCTGCAAGCACGGGTCGCTGCCATCTGATCCTTTCGCGGCTTCCCCGGATTACGCGCGGAATCAGGACTCCCAGCACCGCCAGCGCTCCCGCCGGCATCTCAACGCGCATCGAGCCGTCCGAAGCCCTCGACATTCGCATGCCTACCGGGGGTGTCCCTCCCGTGCCCTGGGGCGTCTCACTAGCCAACCTTCAGCGATCAGCAAGCCGGAACCTCCGAGCCCTGTTCGTGGCGAGATGGCGTGAGTCCTGCTCTTGTCGTGCAACGGGTAGGCGGAGGTCGCGCTCAGCGGATGCGTATATGCACGGAGGCGTTGACGTAGCCTGGCTTCGACGCGGTGGCGGTGTAAGAGCCGGATGCGAGGCGGGTCTTTGCGTAGCCGCGGCTGTCGGTGGTGAGCGTGCGCCGGGCGACTTTCACCGTTGCGTCACGCACGGGGTCTCCAGCGTCCAGGACGCGGAACCCGTGCCTCGCGATTGTCCTTGCGGTTCCCGCCTCGAGCGTCAAGCCGGGGCGGACCTGGGTGGCGAACAGGCTCACCGTGTTGTTGTCGTCAGATGTCGTCGCGATCGCGTCGAGGCGGTCATCCTGGGCGTCGAGGGAGAGCTGGGAGATCGTTTGCCCCGGGGGGAGTGGCACGGTGACCGGGGCGCCGTAGACGAACCCCGAGCGCGGATCGGAACGACGGAACACCAGATCCCCCGTACCGCTGTCCCTCCAGCCCACCCAGACGCGGCCTTTGGGCCCGGTGGCGATCGCGATCTGCTGCTTGAACGACGGCCCGGCGGCGACTGTCTTGACCGCCGCGACCCTGCCTTGGGCGATGACGTAGACGCGCACGGCGCGGCCATTCGCGGAGCTGGCGGCGGTGTAGAAATAAGGTTCGCCGGCGGGCGAGTCGCGGGGGATGTCGCGGAACGACGCGAGCGCGACGCGTGTGTCGGCGGGGCAGCGTCCCGTGTCGGGCAGCGCCAGCACGCCACCGATGCGCGCGCCGTTCGAGGTGTAGGGATCGACGCGAGCGAGAAACACGCCGGTCCTTGCGGCAAGCTCGGTGCACCAGGCGACCATCACTTGGCCGGCCTGGCCGTGCACGTTGGCCGCGGTGGCGATTGCTTGGTCGGTGCCCGTCCCGTAGCCGCCGATCGGGGGGACGTTCGGGTCAAGCCCGGTGTGGACGACCGTCGAGTCGGTCCCGTCCCACGCCTGCACGTAGGATCCGCTCACGGCGGCCGCGGCGGGGGTGCGCGCGAATGCGAACTCGTTCCGCGCGATCGCTGTGGGGCTCACATGCCACGAACCCCCCGCGTCGAAGCTCCGCGCCAGATCCAGCCCGTATGTCGGGTCGCCGGTCGTCAAGGTAGCTGTGCCCGGGAAGAACGCGGACAGGACGGGGCCCTGGGCAACGAGCGCGGGGCTACCGACGCTCGCCCAGCCGCTCAATATCGTCACGGCCGAGTTGACCCGGCCGGAGGCAGCGATCGGCGTCTGGAGCAGTTCCTGGGTCGCCGCTTGGCGCCGCCACCCGACATGGAGCACCCCGTCGGAGCTGCGAGCGAGGCCGACCTGGTCGCTGACATTCATCCCACCAGAAGCGATGCGGGTCCACTGCCGAGCCCCAGCCGCAGCAGCGAACCCGACAACCATCGCGACGGTCAGAGCTAACCCGACGACAAACCATCCGTGGCGCCTCATACCCCACCCCCTCGTTTGGGCCGGACCGCGGCCGCGGTCCCAGGAGCTCACGCTAGCAGTCGCGAGCGCGGCCCAATCGACGTGCTGGTTACCCGATCCACCTCCGCCGTCGACATGCTGGCTTCAGCACGGCGCACGACGAGGCCATCGCGGACCGCGTAATTGTTCCTGGGTGTGTGCCGGCGCCCGCGCCCACCCAGAGGCGATGTGATCACACGCGTCGATCCGATCAGACGCCTGAAGTTTGGTGCGGAACACCGAGCACAAGACCGCGCCCACCACTGTGTGCACGCCGTCCTACTTTGATCGCGAGACGCGCCGATCGGCCGTAGTCGCGCCCAGTTCCCCAATGCAAGGAAAGGGCGCCTCGTCGCAGAGCGGATCGACAACCGTACGCACGGAACCGCCCGATCGGGGCGTCCTGAGAAGCTGGCACGACGGCGTCTCAGAACCCAACGCCCTTCGAACGGTCGGGCGGACTGTTGAGACCCTGTTCGTGATCGGTAGGAGTAGGTGCCGGGCGAGCCGCGGCGTAGGTCCTGCTTCGCTAACCGTGCGGGTGTCGGGCCCCGGTGGCTGGCTCCTTGCCTGGCGTGCGGTGGAGGGCGGCGGCTATGTCGCGAGGAGCCGCTGTCGGATGATGTTTCTTTGATCGATGCGGTCGCGGCCGGAGGACCGGCGAATTGGTCAAACTGCCGCCGTGCTGCCTGAACTGGCCCGGGGTGTTGTTGACGATCTCCTCGCACGGCTGGACCGTGTTGTTCCCCACCGTATCGAGGGCTTCTACGTCGTCGGCTCGGCAAGCATGGGAGGGTTCAGTGCAGGTCGCAGCGATGTGGACTTCGTCGCGCTCGTCAACGGCACGTTCGGACGTGCCGAGCTCGCGCGGCTACGAGCGATGCACGTGGGGCGCTGGACCGCGTCACTGGTTCACGACCTGGCCTGGCGACGGCGCTGGCCACTGGTATGCAACGGCATCTACATCACGGCCGGCGATCTCTCGATCTCGCCGCTCGAGATCACGCCGCTTGCCGGCCACGTCACCGGGCGATTCAGGGTCGCGACTCGCGAGGGGTTCGACGTGAACCCGGTGACCTGGCGGGTGCTCGCGGAACACGGCATCGCGGTGCGTGGGCCCAACCGCGACGGTTTGGAGATCCGCACCGACGAAGCCGAACTGCGGGCGTGGACGCTCGCGAACCTCAACGACTACTGGCCGCGCTGGGCAGCGCGGGCGCGACGGGACTGTTGGAACAGGAGAGGTGTGCCGCCTCGGCGCCTCGCCGCGTCGGGCGTACTTGGAGCCGCAAGGCTGCACTACACGATCGCCACCGGCGCGATCGCGACCAAGGAACTCGCCGCGCACTGCGCGCTCGAAGTGTTCGAACCTCGATGGCACGCGCTGATCGAGGACGCGGCCGCCTTCAGGCGCGGCGAGTCGCCGCCTGGACAGTACCGGCGCCACCCCGCCGGCCGTCGCCATGACGCCGCCGCATTCGTCGGTTGTGTGATCGACTCCGCCAACCAACTCACGTCCAGATAGCGCCCCTGGGCTCGGCGTGTCCGCGGGCTCGAACGCCATCCCGTGGACGCTCGCTTCACGCGGCGCAACAGCCGTCTTGGATCCAAGCCACAGGAGACCGACTCACCCACACGCGTGGAAGCGCTCCTCCAGCTCGCCGATCCGATCTCGCCTAGCCCAAGCCGCCGCCGGCCGCTGCCTCGTGATGATCCAGACTCCCCGATCGAACGCGCGGCGTGCTTCGCCGCCGGCGGCTGAAACCGCAGAGCACACGAGCCCGAACCACAGCCCACGCTCCGAGCCCGGGCGACGGCGCCGCGGGAGCAATGTGCGCGTCTCAGCTGGGGAAGGTTGAGCGGACGCTCCCTACCATGCAATGGGATCGTCTGGCTCGGCTCGCGCTGACGAGTGCGTTCGTCGCCGAGCAGTCGTGCGACGCCGGTACGGCCCGGCCACTCGTATGTCGCCGTTGCGCTCGCGAGCGGACGGGCCGCCCGATGAACGAGAGCGATCGTCAGGCGGACGGGCCACCCGATCCGCGCGGCAGCTCGTCGCGCGAGCGCCTATCGGTGTCTCGTCGCCGCTGCAAACAGCCGCCGCACGAACGGGTGCGAGGCCTTCTGGGAGAGCAGCAGGGTGCCCGAGTGGTCGCTGTCGTAGGTCTTGAACGTGACCGGCTGGTGGTTGGCCTTGAGCTTGGCCACATACGGCGCGGTCAGCGCGTATGGGACGTCCTCGTCGCGGAGCCCGTGGGCCATGAAGAACGGCTTGTCGAAGCCCCTCTCGGGCATCTTCATGTAGCTGTCGATCGTCTGCGTCCAGCGGGGTAGGCTCCCGAGCGTGGCTGTCAGCCAGCGGCCTACCACGACGCCCTGCATCGCGGTGTCGAGCGCGTTGATGCACACGCGCTGCGCCACGCCTAGGTAGTGGCGGCCCGTCTGGGTCAGGATCGAGTCGACGCGCAACGCCGGGTACCAGTAGCGCAGGCTGGCCAAGATGTAGGCGCCATAGGCGGTCAGCCCGGAGGAAAACGAGGATTGCGGCCCGACGCCGGCGAGGATCGTCTCCACGTTGGCCGGTACGCCAGTGCCCACCGCACCGAGGTAGTCGAGCCCGCGCCCGCCGAACCGCGTCGCGTAGCGCGCGGTGTAGATCGCGGCGCCGCCGCCCTGCGACTGCCCGATCACCACCCAGCGCCTCGAGAGCTGCTCGCTCGCCGGCAACCGCCGAGAAGCAAATGCACGTCCGGCCTTCACGATGTCGACGACGTTGTGCGCCTCTGAGCGGCCGCCGAGGTAGGCCGGGAGACCTGGCGTTCCCAGCCCGACGTAATCGCTGGCGACGATCGCGTAACCCTCCTTCATCCAGTTGTGCAGGTAGGTGAAATCGCGCTTCGGCTCCGCTGGGCCAACGGTGGAAGGGGCGCACCTGTCGGCAAGGCCGGAGGTGCCGTGGGCCCAGGAGATCAGCCGCCAGCCGCCGGCCGGCGCGCTGCCCTTGGGCAGGAACAGCTCCCCGGTGCTGAGCGCGCGGCGCCCGAGCTGGTCAGTGGAGACGTAGGTGAGCTTGAACGCCCGTGCGGTCGTTCCCGGGATCCACAGCGACCGCTTGAGCGGAACCGCCGAAAGCACCGAGCCCGGCGCGGCGTTGACTCGCGACACCGCGCCAGCGGAGGCGGTGAACGTGGCGCCGCACGCAGCGGCGATCAGCAATGCGCGACAGACGGCGCGCGGGGACGTCATGCTCGGCTCTCCTCTCGCCAGGTCAAGTCCGACAGCATGCACCACCGGCCACGCAGATGTCACCGTAAAGATCCACAGATGTGAGCGTAAGCGCTGCTTGCGCACGCGCACGACGACGCGCGGGTCGCTCAACGCGAGAACGATCGGCCGATCGTCACCATCAACGCTCGGCGTGCCGAAGCAGGACAATTCGCGCCTGAGCCCCGAGCAGGAATCATCGGTTCGTAGGCGATGGACGGATGCGCGCCCCGACTGAGGTGTGTCCGCCGGAGATCCGCTCCGTTAGGCCATATCGCACGAAGGGACGGTGTAGATGATCGTGATCGGTGGGGACACGCACAGCGCTCGTACACGGCTTGTCGCACTCGAGCCGTGAGTGGGGTCGGCGGGCCGTTGAAGATCGCCGCCACGGATGACGGGACGCTTCACGCTCTGCGGTTCGTCGCGGAGCTTCCAGTACCGCCCCACCTTCCCTCTCCTCCTGCAACTCACGGGACCCGTCAGCGACCCGCCAGTGGCTTATCCGGGTCTCGCGGCGTCGCATGTGGGGTTGCTCGCATGGATGCGGCGTGCGCGAACCGCATCAAGTAGCGTCATCAGCTCGAGCATGCCCGCGAACTCGCGTGCCGGTTGATCTGCGATCCAGAGGCGGCCACGAATGGGCTCGACATCACGTTCGAGTTCGAGCTGTAGGCGGGTGACCTCGCCCTCGACAGGGGTCATCGCACCGTGGCTCGCGCGGCGGGGCCGGGCCGCTGAATCGCCCCCACAGGCTGAACGCTGACCGTGAGCACGTCCTGGCCGGGCACGCCGATGAGCCGCAGCCCATGATGGGTGGTCAGGGTAGTTGCTAGCAGCGTGCGGCCATGGAAGACTTTGATCAGGTAGGTGTGAGCGCGGGCGACTGAGC
Organism: uncultured Solirubrobacterales bacterium; assembly: GCA_963750695.1. Classification (GTDB taxonomy): domain Bacteria; phylum Actinomycetota; class Thermoleophilia; order Solirubrobacterales; family Solirubrobacteraceae; genus Palsa-465. Next base: position 294,294 of record CAVVSB010000008.1, on the reverse strand, counting down.
TCCATGAGATCGTCAGGGTGGTTCCCTTGCGTCGCGCCCTCAGGTGCTTTGGCTTGGACAGACGGGGGACGGCGGGGGCTGTGAACCGCGCGACCGTGATCGTCGCGCGGGGCAGGCCGTTCTCGATCATCTGGGCGACGACTAGTCGATTGCGCTTGAACGCGATCGTCGGGCGGAAGCTGAGCTTGCCGCGGTTGCCACGGGCGCTCCCGAGCGTGCGGAACACGCCGCCGGCACCGCGCTCTGCGAAGGTCACGTGTTGCCCGGGGATCGGCCGGACCGCGTAGCTCAGCGTCAGCTTGCTCCCCTGGCGCCTGAGGCGGCCGGTGACGTGTGGGCGCGGCAGCCCATTCGCGACGCCGACGCGAGTCAGCGACACCGCCGGATCCAGACTCTGCACCGTCCAGCGGCCGCCCGGCGGCCTCGTGACGACGATGTAAGTGGTGTCCTCAGCCGCGTCGGGGATGATCACGACGCGGTCGTTGATGGTCGCGCCCCTCGCCGCGGAGCTGAAGCTCGCCCTGTGAGGTCCGCTCACCCTGATCCGGGGCGCTCGATCCGCCGCGCGCGCGGAGAAGGCGACCACCGGCAGCCCCCCGCGCACAGTCAGCGGCCGGCTGGCAACGGCCGCGCGCGCTCGACCGTCGCCGGCCGGCAGTGCCGTCGTCCGGAATGGGCTGAGATCACATCCGGTGAACAGGCTCGGCGGGGATGACCCCCACCGGTAGCCGATGCCGCCCTGGAAGGCGGCGTTGAACTTCCCGCACGCCGCGATCCCCTGGTTGGAGAAGATCATCGACCCCGTGATCGCTGGCGCGATCGGCAGTTTCAGCGTCGCCGAGCCCTCGTCGTTGAACCCGGTCTGGCCGATGAATCCGGACGTTGTCGCCTCGACCCCCATGTCGGTGAGTCCGGTCGAACCGGCAAACTCAGCCGTGAGCTTGATCGTCGCGTCCGCCCCCTTGATCGGGCCGGCGTACGTGCAGGTGCGTTCGGTTCCCTCCAGCTTGATCAGGGTGTCGGTGAAGTCGAGCTTCGCCAGCTTCACCTTGCCCTCGATCTTGAACGGATCGAGACCGTTCGGGCAGTCCGAGGAGGACACCAGCACGCCGCTTGCGAGGTTGCCCTCCAGGACCGCCAGCTGCTTGCCCTCGACCCGCGGCCCGAACGTGACCCCGACCGTCGCGTTGACGCCGAAATCCGGCTTGAAGACGAGATCGCCGTCGAGCTTCTGCAGGAAGAACGGCGTGCCGCCGATCTCCTTGTCGATTCCATCGACGCTGATCCCGCCACCCGCCGGCCCCTCCGACCAGAAGAACCTGCCGCCAATGTCCAGCGGCCCATCCTTGAACGGAATCCCCAGCAACCCCCCGAACGACCACAACGGCTTGCCGTTCTTGCGGTCATACGTCGCCGTGAGATTGTGCAGCACGAACTGCTTGGGGACCTTGAATTCTTTCGGGATCAACGCCACCTCGTCGATCTTCGCGCTCGCCTGATTGACCACCAGCCCCGTTTTATTGGTCTGCTTGAGCTTGAACTTGAACTCGCCTTCCGACCCCTTGGAGTTCGTGGCCACGATGAAGTTGGAAAACGCCGCCTTTAGCGACACCTCCCCGTCGAGCCCCGACGAGCGCCCGCCGTCTGACCACGACACTTTGAGCTTGCCCTTCACCGGCAGATCGAGAAGCGCCTTGGCGGCCGTCCCGGCCTGATTGAGATCGAGGGTGCCGTCGGTCGTGTTGATCGGCAGATCTCCCACCTCGATCGGCGTTGTCGTCCCATCAATCTTGACATCGACGCCGGCCCCCGCTTCGCTCAGCGCGGGCGTCTTCGTATCCACGACGAACTTGCCGCCGAAGGCCGGGTCCACCTCAAAGCCGCCGACCCAGGCCTGTTCGTCGGTCTCGAACACGCCGGTGCCGTTGCCCTTGGAGTCCTTGCGCTCGACAAAGCAGCCCTCGGCGAGCACCTGACCTGCCTTCACCGAGCTGACCGGTTTCGCCACCGGGCAGCCTCCCAACCCGGCGGAAAGTCTGAAATCGAAATGGCCGCCCATGGTCGTAGACGCCGATACATCCGGATCCGTGCTTTGCGCTTGGAGTTGAGCGATTGCTGCGGTGTGACCCTGCACGAGGTAGCTGCCGGGGTTGATGGTTCCTGTCAGGGTGGTCTCGGGCGCTCCGACCTGGATCTGGGCGACGGGGGTGGCGAGACCGTTCGGCGCCACGGAGAACAACGAGATCGGATCGCCGCAGCTGGAGGTGCTCCCGAGACAACCTCCGGGGCGTCCGCTTTCGCTCCCGGAGAGCGTGAAGCTCGCGGGTGCGTCGATCGTGAACCTGAGACCCGCCACCGCGCCGTCGCTGCCGAATGCCCGCAAGAGCGAGCCGGGCGCGAAGGTGCCCGCCGGATGCAGGCTGGAGGCCACCGATCCGGTGGAGGTCCAGGTCACATGCGTGCTCTGCGAGTCGATCGCCACCGTCTCGTCCTCGCTGGAGCTCGCCTGGCCGTGAGCCTGACCGGACGACGACGTCTGATCTGCCGTCACCTGGCCGGTTGTGAGGTGAACTGAGGTCGGCCCCGAAGTCTCTGGGACGTGGTAGACGGGCTGGTGGATGACTTGGTCCGACGAGGTCGTCTGGGCGAGCACTTGGCCACCGCCGGTACCGAACGTGGACTCGCTCGTGACCGCTGCCTGGCCGGCGGGTGCTGTGCCCAGCCCAGCCAGCGTCGCGACGACGATCTGCCGGAGGATCCGTCCTCGGCATGCGAGCCCACCATGAAGCATGGCGCGATAGTCGCGTTCCGCTTGCGCCTTCGCATCAGTGTCGCCTACTTAAGTTCTGAGCCCGCGAGCGCGGCACCGAGCTTCGAGCGCGCCTTGATCCCGAGCTTTGCGTACGAGCTCCGCAATTGCGCCTCGACCGTTCGCGGTGAGACGAACAGATGCTGGGCGATCTCGCGGTTCGCGAGCCCGTCCGCGGCCAGCTGGGCCACCCGCAGCTCGCTTGGTGTCAGCGCATCGGCTCCGGTCCGCGCGACCCGCCGCGGTCGGGCGCCAGCAGCCAGAAGCTCGGTGCGCGCCGTGCTGACGAGGGACGCAGCGCAGCACTCCGCAGCTATCTCCATGCCCTCGGCAAGAGGCCCCCGGGCGTCGCGACGGTGCCCGGCGCGACGGAGCGCAGCGCCGAGGTCGACGAGCGCGCGCGCATGATGGAGCCGCAACTCCGATGGCTCGAGTACGGCGACTGTCTCACGGAGTGCGTCGAGGTCGACCGGATCCCCGATGAGCGCCGCAGTCCGTAGGCTGATTCCAAGCTCGTAGGCGCCTCCAGACTCATGCGCGGCCTGCAGCGCTGGCCGCAGCATCTCCTGCGCCTCCGCACGCCGCCCAGTCGCCGCCAGCAGCCGCGCCGCAGGCTGACGCCATTCGCCGGACGCAGGGTGCCTGCAGCCGGTGGCTTCGATCGCGGCGCCTGCGATCGTCAGTCGCCGGAGTGCCTGTTCCGGCCGGCCGAGGGCTGCCTCCAGCTGGCCGTAGGAGCACGCCACCACCGGCCACATCGGGTTGCTCGATCGCTGTCCCGCCGGGAGGAAATCCACCGCGATCGCTTCGGCGGCACTGACATCTCCGCGATCGGTGAGAGCACCGATCAGCGCGTGCGTTGCGATGCCGTACATCTGTCCGGAGTGCGATCCCACGGCGGCGAGCGCCTGGCGCGCGTCGGCCTCCGCCGGTCCAAGCATCCCGCCTCGCCAGTGGGCCAACGCGCGGGCCGCCGACATCTCCGCGAACAACATTGCCGATCCGACCGCGCGCGCGTGATCGATCTGCGCTGATGCCAGGTCGATCGAGCGGGCGATCTGGCTGCTCCAGTGGAGCACACCGATGAGCAGCAACCGCGCGAGCGTCTCGCTTGGGTCGAGCGAACGGAGATCGAGGCCATCCAGTGCGCGATCGACCAGCGCAAGGACTTCGCCGATGGGTCGGCACGTCTTGACCCACTCGAAGGCGACGGCGGCGAGCACGGCTCGCTCGCCCGGGGTCTCACCCGGCAGGTCGGACGCCGTCGCGAAGCGATCCCGGAATGGCACACCCGGCCGCGGATCGTGAGCGCACGCGCTCAGCCCGATCGCTTCCAGATACAGGGACAAGTCCCGATCATCCCCGCCGAGGCTTTCCTGGCCGTCGAGCACCGTGTCATACACCTCGCTCAGACGTCCGGCCAGCCACAGCCGCCGTGCCAGCGCGAGTGCTGTCGCGCCTCGCTCGCGGCCGGGCGGCAGGGCTGTGGCGGCGGCGCGGAGATGCTCGATCGCCTCCGGTCGATCAAGGGACGCCTCAGCGCGGCCGAGCTCCGCGAGCACTCCGGGCCGCACATCGTCGGGCGGCGGCTCGCGCAGGGCACGGCTCAGTAGCTGGGCTGCCGTCTCGGGCGCGCCGCGCTCCTGCGCTTCACGGCCCGCGCGCCGCAGCCACATGACCGCCCGCGGATCCGCTCGTTCCGGGCTCGCGAGGACGTGCGCCACCACTTGGTCAACAGGCCTTCCGCGTGCGGCAAGGAGCCGCGCCGCTCGAACGTGCGCGTCAGCGCGCAGTGCGGGCGTCGTGTCCGAGTCGATCGCGTCGCGCATCAGGGGATGAACGAACTCAAGCTGCTGTCGGCCGGCGAGAATTCCGGATTGCGCGAGTGCGGCCGCGGCATCAGCGGCTTGGCGTTCAGTGAGCCTCGCCAGCTCGGCGGCATCGACCAGGTGGGCTGTTCCCCCGAGGGAGGCGACGGCCTTGGCCAGCGACGCTGCGTCGGGCCCCAGCCGGGCCAGCCGCGCCAGCACAACCCGTCCGACCGCCTGGGGCGCCACTTCGGCGACTCGCTCGACGCTGGCGGTCGTCGGCGGGACATCCTCCTCACCCAACGCTCGCAAGAGCTCGACGAGAAAGAACGGGTTACCGCCGGTGCGGGCCCCGCACGCGGCCGCGAACTCGGAATCGGGCTCGGCCCCGAAGACATCACGCGTGAGCTCGTGCACGCCGGCTTCGCTCAGCGGTCGCGGTTCAACGACCTGCGTCAGGCCACTGGCCTCGAGGTCGCCGAGCACGTGGGCGGCCTGCGCGGAACCCGGCTCGCCCGAGCGCCACGCCGCGATGACCACCACCGGAAGGTCGTCGAGCCGGCGGGCGAGGAAATCGAGAAAACGCAGCGACGGCTCATCGCTCCACTGGGCATCGTCGACGACGACCAGCAGTGGTCGACGCGAGCTCAGGTTGGCTACAGCCCAGTACAGACCGTTCAGCACGGCGAACATCGCATCGGGTGCACTGACGGCTAGGCCCTCGCCTGACATCACAGGTGCAGCGGCAGACGCCGCGCCGCTCAGCATCAGCGCTCGTCGGTCGTCGAACATCACCGGTTCGAGCAGCTGGCGGACGATGCCAAACGAATATTCACCCTCCATCACGCCACCGCGCGCACTGACAACGTCGAAGCCGGCGATGCCGGCGCGCGCGACCGCCGCAGTGAGCAGCCGGGACTTGCCGATGCCGGCGGCGCCGCGGACTACCAAGAACATGCCGGACCCAATGCTCGACGCCTGTAAGCCGGCATCGATCGCTGCCAGTTCGCGACCACGCTCGAGCAGGCGCTCCGTGCCCGTGGTGTCAGCCCTCGTCACCACCGGTGATATTCAACCAGGCCGCTCGTTGCCCGCTGCTAGGGCACGAGCACGACCTTGCCGACGTTACACCGCTCGGCGATGAAACGGTGGGCGTCGGGCGCCTGGTCGAACGAGAAGGCCGCAGCGACAACTGGCTTCAGAGCTCCATCATGCAACCCCGGAATCAACGGCTCGATCACCCGGTCAAGCGTTCCTTCCGCGTCCCACCACGAGAGCATGTTGAGGCCGAAGACGCCTTTGCTCTCGTTCATCACGCCGAGCCCTTTCCACCATGGCATCGACGAGAATGGGCTCTTGGCAAGCGTCCTGAGCGCCGTGGATAAGCTCCGGCTTTCGCCGGTCTGGACCTCCGAGGCTCCGTACATAATCAGCCGTCCGCCTTGGCGGAGCAGCCCGTAGTCCGTGCGGAAGCTCGACGGACCTAGCGCGTCGAAGGCGACGTCCATCCCGTCGCCAGCCGTAGTCACGGGTGTGCGGCGCTGGTTCGAACTGTCGTACGAGTCTTGGAAGCTCAATCGTGGTTGGCGGCTGCGGTCATGAGCGATCACGGTGGCGGTTTATCGGGAGCGGTGCGCCCCCCGCATGACGTTCGGACTTGCTGTCGAGCAGCCAGCCGCGTCCGTGGGACATTGAGAGACGCCACCCGTTCTAGACGCGCCGTTCTGTGGCGGCCACCGCGCGAAGCGTCGTGGACTTGCCGGCGTCGTTGACTCGCCACAGGAGGGTCGTCGGACCAAGAATCAGCCGTTGCGGACCGTCAAGCCGACGCCAGCCAATTCGAGCTCCAGCAGCACGGGGCGAGAACCTAGGTTCGGCAGCACCTGGAGGGGGCAGTCGGCTGGCATCCAGCCCATGGTCAGCGCCAGCGACTCGGGCAGTTATGCCTGACGCTTCGCTCGCTCGCGCTTTCGATGCGACTCGACAGCAGGCCGATGGCCGCGCCGGTCACACGGCGGGCTGCTGCTCTCACCTTGAAGGGGGAAGTCGCCTAGGCGTGACCGCAACAGGCGTAACCGGGCAGCGGCCGCTCGAGACTCGGCGCGGCTGCATTCGCGAGCCGGCGGTCTTCCGCGCGGGCGATTGCTTTGGTCTTCGGCGCCGACTCACGGCCCGCCATCGCAATGGCGACGCCTCGATCGTGCCCATCACCGGCGCCGGGCGAGCGGTTCGCCACGAATGCGCTCGGCGCGAGAGTGTCTTTCTCGATCGGAGCAGCGGCACTGGTTGGACGAGGGGCACCCCTTCACTCGCCTGTGCGCGTGGGCCCTGATCGAACGCAGCCGCTGCTGCTTGTAGCCGAAGCAGACGTCCTGTGTCAACCCCCGAGTGCGATAGCGGATGTCGGCTTGGCGTCAAGGCGCTTCGCGCTCGGCCCTGCGGGCCGCCATGCTGGTGGCGGCGTCGCCGGCCATCCGCTGCGTGGCGGCGAGGTCGGGCCGGGGGCCCGACGAGCTGGGGATCGTGACTGCGATGTGCTGCTGCAGAGCGCGGTGGCGTTCGGGGTTGTACGGGACTCGGTCCTGCCAGCAGCGTCACACGACTCGGCACCAGGCACGGCCGACGGTCCGCAGCGCGCGGGGATGGTCGTGGCCGCGGGCGCGCGCTTGGGCGTAGCGGTCTTGCGCCCAGGGGTGCCAGTGCCGCGTAGCGTCGGCCAGCGTGCAGAACGCTGCGCGCAGGCGCTTGTTGCAGCCCCAGCGGAAGGACGCTGTCTTGCGCTTGCCGGACTCGATCGCGACCGTGGCCTGGCCGGCATCGCCGGCGAGCGCGTCGCCGGTTGGGTAGCGCTCGCGGCAGTCGCCGATCTCGGCCAGCAGCTCGGCGGCCGTGACGACGCTGTTGGGGTCTTTGAACAGCGAGAGGAAGATCTCGCCGTCGGGGTGGGTGCGCACGGCGGTCGCGATCTGGCGCTCGAGCGCCTTGATCTCGCAGACGAGCGTCCGCAGCGTCGCGACCAGGCCGAGCACGAGTTGGCGGCGCGCTGTGAGCTCTGCCTTGCCGACGCGTCCCTCAGGCGCGCGGCGAAGCTTCGCGAGCAGCTGCGCAGGCTTCTGGCGACCGGGGTAGCGCTGGCGTGCGAGAAACGCGGCCAGGCGCTGTTCACCCAGGCCACGCGCGTCGACCGGGCTCGGGTAGCGCTCGAGGAACGCGAGCGAGATCTGACTGTCGAGCCTCGTGAACATGCCGACCGGGCCGGGCCAGAACCGCTCAAGCTCGGAGCGCAGTTGGTTGCTCAGCGCTACCTTCGCGTGCACCAAATCCTCGCGCGCGCGAGTCAGCGCCCGCAGCGCCTTGGTCTCATCCGAGTCGGGCTCAAGCACTTGGAACCGGTGGCTGTCAGTGCGCGCGAGCTCGCAGATCACGAACGCGTCAAACCGGTCGGACTTGCCGCCCGCGACGCGGAACCGAGGGCGGGCGGCGGCCACCTGGTTGGGATGCAGCGCCAACACCCGCAGCCCCGCATCCAACAGACGCTCGACCAGCAGCCCGTCAGGCCGCTCGATCGCGACCAGCCCGGTGCGTCTGACTTCGCGATAGAGATCTCGGTCGATAATTCGCCTAGCCTGGGAGCCTGTCGGGACCTCGGATCAGGAGGTCGTGATGATGGACAACGGGAAGCGCAAGCCGCGCAGGCAGTTGACGCCGGAGGAGAAGTGGGAGGTGTTCCTCGAGGTCACCTCGCAGGAGATCTCGCAGGCCGACGCCGCCCGCAAGTATGGCGTCGACGTGTCGGTGATCGTGCGCCTGCGAGCGTTGGCGAAGGATGCCGCGATCGCCGCGTTCACTTCGGCGAAGCCTGGCCGTCCGGTGTCGGCGGAGGCGGTCGAGCTGGAGTTGCTGCGGGGGGAGAACGACCGGCTCTCCGAAGCGTTGAAAGAGATGGCGATCGAGCTCACGTTGCACCGGGGAAAGCAGCGCTCGGGCTTTTCGGCCCGGTTCCCGCGCGCGTGAGCGCCGAGACCAAGCTCGAGCTGCTGGGGCTGATCGATCGTGCCGTCGCCGACGGCTGGGCGCACACGCAGGCGTGCCGGGTGCTCGACCTCGCCGACGTCCGCGCGCACCGCTGGCGCGCTCGGCTGCGGGACACGGGCAGCCTTGAGGATCGTGATCCTGGCGGCGGCGCAGTCCACGGCCTGCTCTGCTGGGAGGAGGCCGAGATCCTGGATCTGATCGAAGAGTGGGGTCCGGTGGACCGCTCGCATCGCAAGCTCGCGCATCGTGGGAGCCGTCTCGGTGTCGTGTTCGTCTCCCCGTCGACGGTGCTGCGGGTCGCGCTCAAGCACAAGGTCCACCTGCCGGGTGAGCCGTACCGGCCGCGTCCGGTTATGCCTGCTCTCCCTACGATTCCGTGGGAGAAGAACCGGATCTGGATCTGGGACGCAACGCACTTCACCAGGGCGGGCCGGGTCGCGTACGCGATCGTTGACGTCGTGACCCGCTACTGGATCGGCTACCTGCTCTCAAGCGAGCAGACCTCGACCCAGGCGCAGCTGCTGTTCGCCCGAGCGCTCGAGGACCAGCACCTCCTCGACGCTGACGGGAAGCCGCCGGCGGTCGAGGATGACGGGATGCCGGTGCTGATCGCGTGGTCGGACAACGGGACCGAGATGACCGCGCTGGACACCCGGAAGTTCATGGCGCTGATGGCGATCACCCAGCACCACGGCCGGCCCGGCACCCCGACCGACCAAGCGCACATCGAGAGCTTCTACTCGCACCTGAAGGGCGATTGGCCTCACCTGGTCACGATCCGCGACTCGGCGGTCCTCGATGCCGAGCTCGCGCGTGTCCAGCGCGAGTACAACACTGTGCGGTTGCACGCCGGGGTCGGGTACGTCACCCCTGATGACGAGCATCACGGCCGCGGGCCCCGCATCCGCCGGGCTCGTGCCGCGGGGATGCGTCGCGCCCGCGCTGAGCGGATCAAAGAGAATCGAGCAAGCAAGACATGACCAGGCTCTCTGACACCAACCGCGCCCGCTCCCTTCTGGGGAAGAGGGGCGCTTTTGAGGGGGCATTCCGCTGGCCATGGATGGCCAGCGGAATGGGCACGGACGACGCCCATACCCCAGCCACCAACCGGTCCCGCCACAACGCTCAGCGTGTGGTTGAAAAAGTCGGCCGCTCTATCACGAACTCAGAAACACCGCACCAGCTGCACCTTCAACCGCACGAGCGTGCAGCACAACGCCCGCAGCCCCTGCTCGTCGTGCGCGAACGTGGCAGCCAGAAGCTCCTCACCCGCCTCGTCGCACACGAGCACATCATGCTTCTCCGCCGCCCAATCAACCCCGGCGCAATTCCCCATCTGCACTCCTTCATCGGTCGGATCACTTCACAGCGCCCCGACCAGGAGGTACCGTTGCGGGCGCTCATAGACAGGCCCTCAACCAGGGGCTACGTCCTGTTGCCGCTTGCGGCACCTCACCACCGCCGAGAGGGGCTGGTCTGCTTTCGGCCCTCCACACGGGCAAGCAGTCTTGGCCCTCTCCCGGCGGCGGTCGAGGCAAGACCAGGATGACCTATGAGCAGTGTGGTGGTTCCGAGAAGCGGCTGCGTCGGCTATGCCGGGGATGGCCTGGGCTTGGCTTTGGCGCCGGGTTGGACGGTTGGGATGCCTCGGGTGAACGGGAGGGCAACGAGCGCGAGGAGCGCGAGGATGGCCTCCGCGGCGCGCAAACCATCAATCTGGCTCTTTTCGTTCTGCTTGACGATCTCGTCGGCGGTCGCGGGGGGCACGTTTGCCTTCTTCAGCGCGGCCTTGGCATCGGCCTGCGACATGAACGGCACGCCGCCTGCGAGCTTGGTCCGCGCCTGCGATACGACGCTGTCGGGAACGTTGGGGTTGTTCTCGATCCCGGTGAAGAACGACGTGGTCATCGCGGAGATCAGCACGGCGCCGGCGAGGGCCGTGCCGATCGATGCGCCGAGCTGGGTACCGGTGTTTTGAAGCCCGCCGACCTCGCCGCTCTTCTCGTCGGGCACCGATGAGACCGTCACGGCGCCGAGCTGGGAGGCCATCATCCCGAGCCCGGACCCGGCGAGCAGCAACGGCCAGGTGACGATCTCCGGGCCGACGCCGACGTCAAGCAAGGCGACCAGCAACACGAGGCCGGCGAACAGCATCAGGAACCCGAGACGGACGACGCGCCGGGGTGACGCGTTGGGGCGCACCTTCGGGACGCCGACGGCGAACAGGAGCAGGGACAGCGACAGCGGCAGCAGCCGGACGCCGGTGTCGACCGCCGAGATCCCGAGCGCGACCGACAAGAACAGCGGAACGGTGAAGAAGATGCCCGCCTGGATCAGGAACAAGAAGAAGAAGGACATGACCCCGCTGCGCAGCTGGAGGTTGCGCAACATCGCCGGGTCGATCAGCGCGCCGTCGCCGCGCGTGACCCGCCGGTTCTCCCACCACACGAACCAGGACCAGGATCGCGGCGCCGGCGAGGATCAGCCAGATCACCGGGGAGAGCCCGAACCACTCGGGAGCGTCCGGCTTGGGCTGCACGAGCCCCCACGTCCCCGCCTTCAGGATGCCGAGCACGATCGCACCGAGCCCGAGCGCGGACAATGCCGTGCCCACCAGGTCGAGTCTGGCGCCTTCCTCCGCCGGCGTGTCCTTCATGCGGCGAGTCAGCAAGAGGATCACCAGCACGATCAGCACCTCCCCGGCGAACACCCACCGCCACGATGCGTACGTGGTGAACAGGCCGCCGACGAGCGGCCCCAGCGCCGCCGCGATCGCGCCCGCAGCGGCGACGAGCCCATACGCGCGCGGACGATCGGGCTTTGTGAAGTTCGACGCGACCAGCGCCACAATCGCCGGCATGGTCAGCACCACCCCCCAGCCCCTCCAAGCCGGACCAGCCAAACATCAGCACGGCCAGATTCTGTGACAGCGCGGTGGTCAGCGAACCGCAGGCGTAGATGATGCACCCGATCGCAAACGCCCGCTTGCGCCCGATCATCTGACCGACCTTCCCGCCCGTGATCATCAGCGACGCCATCACCAACGTGTAGAGAGTGATCGCGGTCTGAATCCCCGTCACCGTGGTTCCAACGTCCTTGGCGACCGTCGCGATCGCCGTGTTCATGACCGTCGTGTCCAGGGCCATGACGAACTGCCCGGCCGCCAGGGTCATCAGGACGATCCCCGCCGCGCCCGCCGCCTTCGAGGTTCCCGCCCCTACCGCCGGAGCTCCCGCCGACGCTGCAACATGCGCGTCGGCGCCCATCCGGACACCCTAGCCCATCCTGACCGACCAGGGATCAAGTGCGCCCATCTCCCGCTCGACGTTCACCTGCTCGTCAGGCTTGCGTTACTCAACCTAGGCAGATCGCAGAATCAGCGCCATGCCGAAATCCTTGCTGTGCATCAGCAGACCGGCATTCGGGGCCTGGCGCACTGGACCATCGGCAAATCCCCGCCGCCGGCACCAGGCCGCCCACTGGTCGCGGTCCGCTACCGCGTTGATCGGTGGCTGTCGGAAAAACCACTCAGCATCTTGGTGCATCAATTGGTCGTGGGACACCACCATCAGCGTCACCCGTTCGAACTCCGGCAAATGGGAGGACGGCACGAGAATCGCGCTGAATTTTGCCAACTTCTCCCACCGTTGATCGATCAACGTATTTCCGCGGGTTTACCCGACGGCCACATCGAGAGGGAGCAGTCCGCGCACCGCTACCCGTAGCTCATACGGTCCGGTTCTCGACCGGACCTCGCGTAGTGCCTTGCAAAGGCCGAGCCGTGCTCGATCGATCGCGTTCGGGCAAGGTGCATGTAGCTCACGCCGGGCGGATACCGAGCGCGCGTCTAGCCTGTGTGCCGTGTCGAGCATCGGGGTGATGCGCGAAGGGCCGCTGCATGCTGCGGTAAAAGCGGTGTTGGCGCAGCCGGGTGACCGGTTTGAGGTGCCGGTCGGCCGGTTCGTGATCGACCTGGTTCGTGCCGATGGCGAGCTGGTTGAGGTGCAGACGGGCGGCTTCGGCGCCCTGGGCAGGAAGCTCGATGCGCTGCTTGACGAGCATCGTGTTCGCGTCGTGCACCCGGTCGCGGCCGAACATCGGATCGTGCGCGTCGACGAGCACGGCGAGGTTGCGTCGGTGCGTCGGTCTCCGAAGCGTGCGACGGCGGTCGAGGTGTTCGACAAGCTCGTTGCTTTCCCGTCGCTGCTGACCCACCCGAATTTCACGATCGAGGTTCTCCTGTTGCGCGAGGATCACGTCCGCGCCGGCCGACCGCTCGCCTCGCGCGGGCGGACACGGGATCCGGGCGAGCGGCGGCTTGTCGAGGTGCTTGAGCGGGTCGAGTTCCGCCGTCCCAGGGACGTCCTCGGGGTGCTGCCGACCCTTCCGTCCGAGCCGTTCAGCACGTGTGAACTGGCTTCACTGCTCGGCTGCAGCGTGCTGCTCGCGCAGCGCGCCGCCTACTGCCTGCGGATGATCAATATCGTCGAGCCCGCTGGTAAGCGCGGCCGCACCCCGCTGCACAGACGAACGCCTGAAGCGGCGCTGCCGAGTTGATCGGATTAGGAGCAATCTCGGGCGCAATCACTCGGAGGAGATCCCGTCGCTGTCGGTGCTAGCCCGCACCGACAGTCTCAGGCCAACAGTCTCAGAGCGTCGCTCTTCGGCTATGGCGCTTGCTCGTAGTCGACGTCCCGATGGAAGCGTGAGAGGATGCCTGGTGTGCGTACCGAGATTGGCGACTCGGCACCCGGACCTACCGTAGAGGAGGTTGGCGATGAAACGCGATCCGTACGAAGAGCTTCCGGCCGTCCCGACTTTTCAGCTCCAGAGCACTCTTGTCGCCGATGGCGAGACTTTGCCCGTCGCTCAACGCAGTGGGATCTTCGGGGCCGGTGGCGAGGACACCTCGCCTGACCTTGCATGGTCGGGATTCCCGGAGCAGACCCAGAGCTTCATGGTCACGATGTACGACCCGGACGCACCGACGCCCAGCGGGTTCTGGCACTGGGCGGTCGTCAACGTTCCTGCTTCCGTCACGTCGCTGTCAGCAGGAGTTGGCGAATCTGACGAGACGTTGCCGGCTGGATCAACCCATTTGGCCAATGACGCTAGTTTGCACCGGTACCTAGGTGCGGCGCCACCGCAAGGCGATCCCCCTCATCGGTACTTCTTGGTCGTCTCCGCTCTGGATGTAGCTGACGCAGCTGAGGCCGGGGTCCCCCATGGGGCGACTCCGGCGCTGGCTTCGTTTCAGACCCTGGCACACACGATCGCGCGGGCAATGCTGGTTCCTGTATATGGGGCCTGAACGGTCAGCTCAGCGCCCGTAAGCGCAAGCCAGCAAGCATCCTTCGAGACACGCACAGAGATCGGAACTCAGCAGCTGCCGCGAGGCGCCTTTGTCCGCGGCGCTGCTTTCGAGGGCGGAAGGAAACGGCCCCCTGCGACGGGATGTGTCAACGGCTCGACGGACCGATCCGATCTCAGTAGGCCCATTAGCCTGTGACGATGGCTCGCTTCCTGACCACATCACTTCCGGTGCGTACGGTGAAGTCCGTACGGATCACCGTCGATTGGCGCAAGGGGCGCATACGTAGGATCAAGGTCGAGTACGGGAAAATGCACCTGACCCGGCGTCTGCTCCAAGCTCTGAAGTGGTAGCCGCGGTGCCTGTCGATTCGCGCCTCAACGCCAGCCGTTCAGCTATCCGGGTCTGCCCGTGCCGCCTGCAGCCCTTGTCGCGGCAGCGCGCTGTCTCGCCCTCGGGTGGGTTGACGCGACCGCGACCTCACGATTGCTGCTTGGATCGAGCTGCGGTAGCGACCCGCGTGGAGGGCGGCAGCTCGGACTGCTGCCGGTGGCCCCAGCCAGCGGCCGCGGGCCGGCGGCTGGTGAGGGGCAGGCTGAGTGCTTGCTGAAGTTCGAGACGGTGGCCGCCATCGTCTGCCGCGTGCATGACGCCAACCTGTTCTACCGCGTCGAGAAGAAGACTGGGATCAAGCCGTGCGGGTCGCCTGGTCGAACGGGTCATGAGCTCAGAGCTCTATGCGTCCGCTGTGTTCGCAGCATCAGTAGATGTCCGTGAGCACGTTCAGCGCGTCGTCCCGATGCGTGCTGTGCCGGATCGCGATTAGATGAACCCGAGGTGAGGATATGGCGAACAAGCAAGTAGCGAGCACGGCACGCGTGGGCGACCGGATCGACGCGCGTGGACTGCACGGTGGGCCGTCTCGAAGCGGAGAGATCGTCGAGTTGCTCGGCAGCGAGCGCCACGAGCACTACCGCGTTCGCTGGGATGAGAAGCACGAGTCAATCGTTTACCCCACCGAAGGCGTGATCATCACGCCGCACGCAACGCGCCGCGGCACGCTAGCCGAAGACAGCGACTAGCGCCACATCGCTACCGCTCAGGACGAACCTGAGGGCGCTGGCAGCCGAAGGGCACACTGTCCCTTTGATCGGTCTCTGGCTTGTGAATCCCCGTCATGCTGAGGAGCGGTTCGAGCATGCGAAAACGGGCCTGTCGACCGGCAGGCCGCGTGAGCGTGCTCGTTGTCAGCTCCGGCCGGCGAACCCCTTCGTCGAAGGGGCGGTGTGCGCCGCCGGTAGGAGCCTCCCAGGGATGAGTCTGGCTTTCGCGCTCATGGCAGCAACCAACGGTTCCACAGGCTCCAGCGCCACACTGTCCTTCGGCCTCGTCGGGACCAAGCCTCGCCGGCGTCAGCCCAGCGGCAGCGAGATTCTCATTCCTCAGGGGTGGCGGCGCAAGCCGCCAGCGACACTTGTCCTGTAAATCCGCGCGGACCACGTCGGCGGTGCGAGAATGTGCTGCAACGGTCCCACTCGCTATCGCGGCCCCGCAGACGTCGCCCGGTCTGCGCCTGGACCACGGGCCGAGGGCGCGGTCGTCCCTGCCTCGATGTGATTTTCACCCCTGAAAGGTGGCCGGCGCGCCGGCACGAGAATCGCGCTGAATTTTGCCAACTTCTCCCACCGTTGATCGATCAACGTATTTCCGCGGGTTTACCCGACGGCCACATCGAGGAGCAGCAGCCTGCCGCACGCGAGCGTTGTGAAATATTCTCTGACGTTCGCCCTTCTCCCCGCTGCCCCTTATAGCCCGTTGCAGCACTCTCATCCGACGACGGCCCAACGGGTCAGACCATCGAAGGCCTCACACGGCTCGCGGCCTGCCTCTTGAATGGAGCATCCGGTCGTGACCGACCATCCGGGTTGATGACGGGCGGCGCTTTGTGCGGGGCGAGCTTCATGAGGTGATCACATGTGCTTCTTGAAGAAGGAGGCGACTGAATGAGTGTTGGCGCGCTGACTGAAAAGCGCGCGGTATGGCGTCTTCGGAGGATTGGCTTGACCGGGGCTGTAGGGTCGAGCTAGGGCCTGTCGGGTCGGAAGACTGGGGGGTGAAGGTCGTGATGCACGCGGAGAGATCGTGATGCACGCGGAGAGATCGTGCGCTGACGAGCGAGGGCCGGTGCTCCAGCGCGGCCCGGGCGGTCGTCCGGTCGGCTGCCGCAGACCGCGGTGCGGTCGCCGGAGGTTCGCGACGGGATCGCTGAGATGGGTCGGCGGTGGTCGTCGTGGCGTTGCGAGTGTTGTTTTTGGCCTGGCGGCGTGTGTGACGGTGGGCTTCTCCTTTGGGGGTGCCGGGCAGGCTGCTGCGTCGGCCTGGACGATCCAGCAGACCCCGAACCCAGCCGGCCTGAGCGGCGCCAGCCTCAATTCCGTGTCGTGTACGTCGGCGAGAGCATGCACCGCGGTGGGGTCGGGTCAAATCATTGGGAGCGAGCCGCTGGACGTGTCGGCGGCGATCGTGGAGCGCTGGAACGGCCGACGCTGGGCGATCCAACGGACCCCACCGCTCAGAGCAGAGGTGGCGGGCGACCTCATGAGCGTGTCGTGTTCGTCAGCCACCGCCTGCACCGCCGTCGGCGTCAGCCAGCAGCGCACCTCTGGTCTGACCACGGTGCTCGTGGAGCGCTGGGACGGGTCGACTTGGGCCATTCAGCGGACCCCGACGCCCCCCGGCATTGGTCCAGCACGTTTTGTAGGTGGTGTCTCGGTGTCGTGCGCGACGGACAGCATGTGTGTCATCGCGGGGTATACGAGCGGGTACGGCAGCAGCCCCCGAGAGCCTCTTGTGGAGCGCTGGATCGGGCGACGCTGGTCGATTCAGCGGACTCCGACGCCCCGCAGTGTGAATGACAGCGCTCTGCTCAGCGTGTCATGCACGTCAGTCACGGCATGCATCGCAGTCGGACGTTTCACCAACCAAGCGGGCCGTGCGCTGACACTGGCCGAGCGCTGGAACGGGCGGAGATGGTCGCTCCAGTCCACGCCGAACGCCCGCGGGCTCAGCAGCGTGTCCTGCGCGAGCGCGACGGTGTGTATGGCAGTCGGATTCGACGGCACGTTTGCGGAGCGCTGGGATGGCGTGCGGTGGTCAATCCGGCGCGCGAAGAAGGTCAACCCTTTCATGGAACCCAGCGACACCGGATTCCGTGACGTGTCCTGCAGCTCGGCGCGGAACTGCGTGGCGGTCGGAGCCTTCTTCTGCACCGCTGACGGCTGCGGGGACAACGGGGCGGTGGCAGAGCGCTGGAATGGGCGCAATTGGTCAATCCAATCAACACCGCAGAGGGACTTCACCGAGATCTCGGGGGTGTCTTGCACCTCTGCGACGGCTTGCGTCGCCGTCGGGGACGGTTTCGGACGTGTCTTGGCGGAGAATTACTCGTAGCCGTGACGGACCTCGACTGGGCGCCGCGGCGGGGCTCCGCAAGAGAGCACGCACGCGCGAGCACTTCCCGCATGCCGGCGCGACTGGGCGGACACTCCGCGTCTCGCTGCAGGCCCCCGAACTCTCATGTCGCGCCGAGCCACAACCGCTCGATGCTTCGGACGAACGGGACGGTGCTGCCCCAACGCTTTAATCGAGAGGCAACAGCCCCCGAGGGCGGTTGCCATGGACGACGACACCGCCCGTTTGGAGAACGCCCGGGGGTCGACGTGGGCGCGGCGACCCTGATTACCTCGCGGACGTGACTCGTCTCATGAGACTGGCGCCGATCGTCTCGATGCCTGAGGTGTTGGCGCCGATCGTCTCGATGCCTGAGGTGTTGGCGCCGCTCGGAGTGGATGCCGAGGGCTTGACGTGGAGCATCCTTGACGTCGGCGAGATCGTCACGTGGGACGAATTGCACCTCGATGTAGGCGAGCTAGAACGTCGAGTGTTCGCATCCCCGACCGGTCTCCATTTCTCGCTTGAGCAGTTGCGGGAGTTCGCGCGGCGAACGCGACAGGTCATCGACGGACTCTTCGTGGTTTGCTCCGGTGCCGGTCAACTTCCTGACCGGCACGCCAGCGACGAGGCCATCCTGACGCAGGCGGAGATGGTGGTGTCGGCCTTCGACAGTACGTGGTGGCTGATCAGCGCGCCCGATCACGTACTGCGGCGTGTGGGTTCGTGCTTCCCCGGTATGGACGAGGCCGACGGCAAGACGCCACTGCGCGCTTGGGGCCGAACGCCGGAGTGACGGCCCGCGCACCTCGATCGCGGGCAAGCTCCTCCACTGCCGGATTGATCGAGAAGCAGAAGCGGGCGCGGCCAGGTAATCCGCGCTGTGCGAGAGCAGCGGCAGCGATCCCGAGACGTGCCATACCCGCTGGGTCGTGCCGGCCGCGGTCGTCTCTGACTGGCGCGGGCTGTTGCCGTCATAGCCGTAGCTCGTTCTCCCAGTTCCAGAACGACTCGCGCTCGACCTGGCTCCCGCTGCAGAAGGCTCGCGAACATCGCGGATGAGCTCGGCGTACTCGCTCACCGCAGGGCGTCGGCTGAGCTTGGAGGGTCGGCGGGGCACGCTTCGAACCTAGTAGTCCCTACATAGGACTGCACGCTGCCGACGGGTGGCCGCCGCCGGTGTGCGCACGTGACCCTCCGGTAGGTGGCGTAGTTTGAGCGTCGTGTGGATCTCCACCTTGCAGAAGAGGGCGCGCGCTTGCGCGTTGGCTGCTCTCGCCGACGCGCATCTCCCGGCAGATTTCGATGTGCACGGCGATCAGGAGGCGTGGCCGTTCGTGGCGACCGGGCTGCTCGCCCGGCAGGCGGGCACGATGCGCTCGATCGTCGATCTGGAACCGTCGGGTCGGGTCACGGATCTGGCCGTTCTCGTGCGGGGCCTGTTCGAGCAGGTCGTGCATTTCGCGTGGCTGGCGGGCGCTCCGGGCCGCGAGCGGATCAAGGCGTGGCGCAAGCACGACCTGAGCGCGCGGCTGACCATCGCCCGCGATGCTCATGACCACGGCGTGTCCGTGATGACCGATGATGAGAGAGCGGAGATGGAGCGCGAGCGCGACTCGTTGAGAGGCGGCACGCTGAAGTTGATTGATCTTGCTGTCGCCGCTGACGAGAGATGGCAGAAGGTCCTTCCCGGGTTCGGCGCCGGCCCGGACGGCCAGTCGTTTCGGAAGCTGTACGCGATCGTCTACCGCCACACGAGCGCGTTCGCGCACCCGAGCTGGCGCGGGCTGCACCGCGTCACGATCGACGGTCGCGCGTTCGCGCGTCGCGTGGTCATGGAGCAGCCGGATCCCGAGTACCCGCTCGATCCCGTTGGGCTCGGCACGCTGATCTTCGGAACGGGGCTTTTCGTCGCGGGCGATTCTCTGGGCTGGCCTGAGCGCGACGAGATCCTCGCCGTCTTCGAGGGCTTCCAGGACGAGCGGCGGGTCTCATGACCCCTTCGCACGCGCGCTGAGGCCGGTTGCCGGCCGCCGCTCGTACCGCCGCCACCCCTCGTATCGTCGGGGTCGATGTGGATCCCCTACACCGATGAGGAGAAGCAGCGCTTCGCGGAGCTTGCCGACCTGTTGTTCGAGGCGCGGGCTGCGTTTCGCGACGTGACCTCCTCCACCGAGTGGCGGGCGGCGCCCGGCTCCGAGGCTGCGCGTGATCAGGAGACGCTGGCTTCGCGAACGCCGGCCCTGCCGGAGAACGGGCACAGTATCTGATCACGAAGCTTGTGTACGACTACCTGTACGCGGCCGGCGAGCTCGTGGGCGCTCTCGCCGCGCTGTACGCGTACAACGAGGTGCTGTTCGCGCCGAATGTCCTGGCGCGGAGCGCCGTTGAGCATTGCGCTCATATCTTCTGGGTGTACGGCAAGCCGGGCGACTCCGCGGAGAGCCGTGTTGCCCGTGTCTTCCTCGAAGAGCTGGCGAGCGCGGAGTACGCGAAGATGAACGCCGGGCGGCTCTTTGGGAAGGGCTCTGAGGAGCACAAGCGCAGGGCGGAGGTGTTCATGACGCTCAAGGCGGATGCCGCAGGGTGTTTTCCTGCCCCGGTCGCCGACAAGGACGGACACCCGCTACTTCGTGGGCAGCAGCTGCCGAACCCGGAAGTGGTGTTCGTGCAGATGCACGAGTTCCTCAACCCGGGCCAATCAGAGCCCGTCTCCAAAGGGGTGTACGGACTCCTGTCCAACTACAGGCACCCCACAGCGTACCCGACGCGCGAGCTCTTCTCGATCGTCGAGGAGGGAGACCAGAAGACGGCACGGAAGCGCGACGATGCCGAGTATCACGACCGCCTCATCCAGACCGTGGTCGTCCCCTTCTACAGCGCCCTGGCGTACGTGATGTCCTACCACGGCTGTTCCGGCGAGCGCCTGACGGGGTTCGCGGATGAGATCGAGCGCGCGTTTCCAGCGGTGTTCGTCCGCAGAGAGTCGATCTAATCAACCCGTTCTGCGCTCGACCGACCGACTCAACCGGGCTCCCGCCAGGCGGCCGAGCGGCCAGGACTACCAGTCCTCGCGGTCGTCTCCGTAGATCTCGCGGCGACGCTCGCGGTCCTCGTCGGCCTCCATGAATGACATGTAGACGCGCGAGAACACCTCCGGATCGTCGGTGTTGACGCCCCATCCCTTGATCGTCCGCAGGACAAACTGGATGCGCTGCGCCCTCGACGGCAGCTCGATCACGGCGAGCATCGCGTGCTCGCAGCCGCGCACGGCGCGATCAAGGGTGCGCCGTCAGGCCCGGAGGCGGGCACCGCGGGCGGGACGTACTGCACCAAGGTCGCGCCTGGTTACAGCTGGCCAGCGTATGCCGCGGCTGGCGTGCTGTTGGCGTTGGTCGTGATGGTGATCGCCAGGCGGCGTCAACACGCTCTACGAATCGCTCTGCTCATCGTCGGCATCGCGGTCATCGGATCAACGGCATGGGTGAGCGGGCTGGCGAGCACTGGCTGATGAATCCAAATATACGCGATCGCGCAAAACGGACCTGCGCTCCGAAAAGCTTGTGTGATCAAGCGAATAACCGGACCCAAACAGGACCCGCGAGCGCTACCCGCTCAGGAGATCGCCATTTGCAGGGCTTTTCGCTCTGGACTCTCGCGTGTGAAGCGAGCGCTCTCCCACTGAGCTACGCGCCCGAGGCAGGACGGATTCTAGGGCCGCCGCTCGAGCCCGGCGTAGAGATCCTCGAACTGGTCGGTGATCCGGTCCCAGTCGTACGGTGCCGCCGACTCGCGGGCGGCGTCCGACATCCGGCGGCGGAGGCCCTCGTCGTCTCGCAGCACCCGCAATCGCTCGGCGATCGCGGCGCCGTCGCGCTCCGTGAACCAGCCGTTGACGCCGTCGACGACGAACTCCTCGGTGCCGTTCATCCGCGGGACGATCAACGGCAGGCCGGCGGCGGCGCCCTCGAGCGTAACGAGCGAGAAGGCCTCGAAGTACGACGGCCCGACGAGCGCATCCGCGGCGACGAAGTACGGGACGGGGTCGGTTTGGCGCCCGACGAAGCGGACGCGCGAGCGCACCCCGGCCGCATCGATCTGACCGGCGAACGCCGCGGGGTCGCCCGAGCCGACGACGACGAGCGTCCAGTCGGGCGCATCCCGGAGTGCATCGATGGCGTGCCGGAGGCCCTTGCGGTGCCAGTCGCCTCCGATGAACAGCGCGACGAGCTGATCGTCCGGCACGCCGAGCTCGCGGCGGACCCGGGCGCGGACCTCCGGATCAGCCCGGAACGCTTCCACCTCGACCCCGTTCGGGATCGTCTCGAGCCGGTCCCGGATCCGTGGGTACCAGGCCTCCGTGTCACGGCGCAGCCCCCGCGAGGCGCAGGCGATCCGACGGACGCGCGCCGGCCGGTAGCACCAACGCTCGAACAGCAGCGCGATCCACGACGCGAGCCAGGAGTTGACGCGGTAGGGGACGCTGGGGCGGCGCGCCCGGGCGATGCCGGCACCGCGGAACGCGGCCTCGCAGAACTGCGCCGTAATCACATCGGCGCGACCGACGATCGTCGGGTTGACGGTGTGCAGCAGCGCCGGGCGGTGCCGGGTGAGCGCGAGCATGACGAACAGCGCATCGGCGATCAACGCGACGCTGACCGGCCGGGACGGTGATCGGAGCCGGATGAACCGGACGCGCGGCCCCGGCTCGAGCGCGCACGAGCGCGCGATCACCGTGAGGTTCCAGCCTCGGGCCACGAGTCGGCGCGAGAGCTCATACGCCGCTCGCTCCATCCCGCCAATCGGAGCGACGTCAGAGGCGACGAGCGTGAGGGTGCGGCCGACGGCCGTTTGCGGAGGGCGAACGTCGGCCCGCCGCGCGTGTGCCGTTCTCACTCGTCTCGTTCTCGCACGTCGAAGGCCTGGGATCTCGCGGCTATGTCCATTTCTTGGTCCATCTGTCTGCGCCCGCGCGAGGTACGGCCGTTACGGCACCGCGCGTCGGGGCCGCATCTGGCGTCTTCCACCCCGGAGAGGTTGAGCGCTTCAGCCCCTTCCGAACCCGTGGTCACCCACCTCGCGTCTTTTCGGCGTGGATCTTGACTGATCCACTGCCGGCAGCGCGCCGCGGGTGCCGCCGACAATCGTCTGTATCGTTCCGCCGCGACCGACCGTCACGATCAGGAGGAGCTTGAGTGGCCGGCGGGCGAGCATGCATTGTCTGCGAGCGGGGCGGACCGTTTACAACGGTCTATTCGCGTGACGGGTTCGCCCTAGTGCGGTGTCCGGCCTGCCGACTCGTGTTCCAGGACCCCCAGCCGAGCGATGCTGATCTCGAGAAGACCTATTACCACGACGAAGAGTGGACCCGGATGCTGCTCGGAGAGCTCCATGAGACGCTCATCGAGCGGGCGCAGCAGCAGATGACGTTTCTTGATGCGGCGGCGGTCCGTCCGGACGGTGGACGTCTCCTCGACGTCGGCTGCTCCTCTGGCACCTTCATGGAGCTCGCCAGCCGGGCCGGCTGGTCGGCAACCGGTGTGGAATTGGGGGAGAGCACCGCGCAGGCGGCACGCGACCGTGGACTCGACGTTCGCACCGGGACGCTTGCCGACGTGGCGGATCAGTTCCCGGCAGGGAGCTTCTCCCTGATCACGTTCTGGGACGTGCTGGAGCACCTTCGAGATCCGCGCGAGGAGCTGGAGCTGGCGCGGGCGCTACTCGCGCCCGGCGGGACGCTCGCAGCAACGATGCCGAACGTTGAGGGGCTCTACCCACAGGTCACCCTGCGCCTGTTGGCCCGATCGACTGGAGCGTGGGAGTACCCGGAGCTGCCGGTTCATCTGTTCGACTTCTCGCCCCGGACGATCACGCTGCTGCTCCGACGGAACGGATTCGGGAACGTCCGCGTTCGCACGTTCGCCACTCCCTTCTGGTACTACCGGTGGACGAGTCTCTCGATCGGCGCGCTCGGTGGTCGCGTTCGGGGGCGGGTCCTCCGCGCGGCGTTTGAATCCCTACATCCGCTCCTCTATCCGGTGGCGAGCATGTCCGATCGCGGCAACTCCCAGTTCGTCGTTGCGACTCCGCTCCCACTGGCGTGATGGCGATGCTCCATCACTACACGGCTGCCATCGCACGGCGTCTTCAGGGGCTCGCCACGCGTCTGCTCGGGGATCGGCTGCCGCCGCTGCTGCTGCGGGCCGCCATGGTGGCGGCATCACTGTCGGTCAGGGAGACGCTGCGTTTCGCGGGGCGTGAGCTCTTCTCGCGCCGGTGCGTCGGCGAGTACCACCTGCGCCGGTCCGGCCTCACGCTGCTCGTCAGGCATCCGGCATCTGACGCCTGGGTTGTCTTCGAGGTCGTCCGCCGAGGCGTGTATCTGCCGCCAACCGAGGTCGAACACGCGGTCCGGGCACGTACGAACGCGCCGCGGATCCTCGATCTTGGAGCGCACGTCGGTTCGGCGTCGCTGCTCATGCTGGAGCGGTTTCCCGGCGCCCACGTCACGGCTGTCGAGCCGAACCCCGCGAGCGCCGCGCTGCTGCGGCGGATGGTTGAGCGCAACGGGCTCGGCCAGCAGTGCGATGTGCGGCAGGTCGCCGTGAGTACGGCCCCTGGAACGGCCCGGATCGAGGGCTTCTCGATCCTGTCTCACTTCGTGCGCGAGGGCACCCAGGAAGCCGTCGATCAATTGCCCTACCTGCGGCAGTTCCAGTCCGAGGCGGTCGGAACCGTGACCGAGGTGGAGGTGATCGATGCGTTCGATCTGCTGCAGAACGCTGACCTCGTGAAGATGGACATCGAGGGTGCCGAATGGCCGATCCTCCAGGACCTGCGATTCGCACAGCTGCCGATCACTGCGCTCGTGCTCGAGTACCACCCCCAGGGGGCCCCTGAGCACGACACCACCGCGCTCGTCCGGCGCCTACTAACCGACGCCGGCTTCCGCGTCGGCGAGTCCTTCGATCAGCACGACCGGGTCGGGCTGGTCTGGGCGTGGCGCTGACGCCTCGGCAGCTGCCTCCCGGCGACTGTTCCGGCGGACGGTGATCGCCCCGCCGATCGCCGCCGTCGTCTCCGCCGCGATGACCGACCACGCCATCCCAATCGGCCCCAACAGGGGGGTAAGGATGCAGCCGAGCACCACATTCAGGATGCCCGCCCGGACGACGATCATCGCCACGAGGCGATCCTGGTGCAGAGTAATCAACCAGCTTCCGAACACGGCACCGGTGATGCTGATCGGGATGATGAACACGAGCACGCGCAGAATGGGAACCGACTCGTGCACAAAGCGGTGGCCGTAGAGGATCCGGATGACCATCGGTGCGAACACGAACAGGCCCGCCGTGAGGACCAGCGTCACCCCACCGGCGGCCGAAACGGCGATCTTCAAGAGTTGACGGGCGCGGTCCCGCTGCCCTTGGGATTGCAGCGCGGTCATCCTCGGGAGCACGGCAAGACCGATAGGACCCAGCAGCGTCAGCGATACGCGCACGATCCGTTCTCCGGCGCCGAAATGGGCGACGGCTGAGCTGGACTCGAACAGGCCAAGCAGCACGACGTTGAAGGACGTGTAGAGCGTCGCGGCGATCGTCCCCATGAACACGAGCGTGGCCCCGCGCAGCTCGTTCAGGGAGGGTCGAAGCTCCGGCACCTGGAACGGGATTCGCCGGTACATCATGACGTCGGACGCGATCCATCCGGCAACCGCCGATGCGGTGAACAGTGCCATCACGAGCCACGCCTGGTCGGGACTCTTCACAAGAATGAGCGTCAGCGCCGCGCCGACGAGGCGGAACACGAGCTGGATCAACGTGATCGACCGCATGCGCTCGGTCCCGACGAAGAACCATCCCGGCGCCAGTGCTGTCGCTATGGCGGCGATCCACGCCATCACGAGGAATCCCGGGTGCTGGTTCATCTTGGGCACGAACACCAGGGCACCGATAACGATCGGCAGCGAGGCGGCGGCGAGTAGCAACTGCGCGCCCCGGACGCGGTGAACGGCTGCACTCAGACCCTCATGGTCATCCTGGTTCTCCGCGGTCGATCGGACGCCCGTGTAACCAAAGCCCCAGTCGATGAACACGACGAGCACCATCGAGAACCCTTGCGCGAACACGACGAGGCCGAACGCGGACGGCCGCAGGACTCGCGCCACGTAGGGGAGCGTGATGAGCGGGACGATGAACGTCGCCAGCTGCATCCACCCGAGCGCGATGACGTTCTTCGTGACCGGGTGGCGGACCGCCTTGCGTAGGTTCCGTACCACTCTCTAACCAGTTGCCGTAGTTCGATTTACCGGAGTTCTGCGTTAGTCGGCGCTCATCCGGTGTGACATGATCCCGCCGACGAGCGCGACCACAAGGGGAAAGTATGGGGGTCCCAGCACACCTGCTTGACGAAGCACGAGGTCCGGTTCCGCTTGACGACACGATTCGTGACGTCAGTCTGCCGATCCGCCTCTATGCGAATGAACATACACACCGTCTGCTCCCGGCGCGGCTCGCGCTCGGCATCGTCGGCACGATCGGCCCGGCGGTGCGTGAGCGGCGCAATCCCGCGGAGCGCAGCGCCGCGCAGGAGTTCATGCGCGAGCTCCTCAAGTACACGCCTCGGGCCCCGGAAGCGGACGCGCTCGCCGACCGGTGGCTCGTCGAGAAATCGAAGCTGCGTGAGCTCTTCTGGCGACCGTGGCTGCTCCAGAAGTCCGAGGTCCACGGCCGCGAGCACTGGGAGGCGGCGCGCGACGACGGCAAGGGCTTCGTGATCACCTTCGGTCACATGGTGGCCACATGGGCCGTGCCGGCGATCCTCGGCATCCGTGGCTTCGACCACTACATCGTCGTCGGCCCGCATTACTGGGCACCGCTGCCGCCGGGCTACGAAGGCCCGGCGATCCGCCATCGCCGGATCGCGTACGGCGTCAAGCCGCTCGGCAACCCCCGGCTCATCTCGACCGAGGGTCGACCCGAGCGTCTGCCAGAACTGATCGCGGCGGGCAACCCGATTGCCATCGCCTTCGACGCGCCCGGGCGGGCCGCGACGCCGTTTCTCGGTCGGAAGATCCCTATCGGCGGCGGCGGCCCGGCGCTCGCCCACGGTATGCAGTGCAAGGTGCTGCCGGTCGTCCCGGAGCGTCACGGCACGCGGATTGACCTGCGCTTCCATCCGCCGCTCGACGCCACCGACTATCCCGATGCGCGCTCCCTGCGGGCGGCAGTCGCCTGTGTGTTCGAGCCCATCGTGCTCGCTCGTCCGGAGCAGGTCGAGCTCGCCTGGTTCCCGTCACCGCTTGTCACCGACGCGCCACCGAAACCCGATCGCGAGGCGGCGGCCGAACCGGCGCACTGACCGGCGACCCTCGTCGCACGCTCCGACTCTTCGCCGTGACTGACCCGCTTGGCCGTTCACGGCACACTACGCTTGGACGTTCTTCAAATGGATTTGACTTTCGCGAACACGTGAATACCGAAACGACCGGGGGCACCGAGCGGCCGCTCGTGTCGGTGGTGTACCTCGCGTACAATCGCCGCCAGGAGTTGCTGACGTCGCTCCACCACACACTCCATGAGAGCGGGTATCCGGCCACGGCGCTTGAGGTCCTTGTCGTCGACAACGCGTCGGCCGACGGAACCGCCGACGCTGTTGCGGAGGCGTTCCCGGAGGTGCGCATCGTGCGCAACATGCAGAATCTCGGGGCGCCCGGGTGGAACGCGGGCTTCGCGCTCGCCCACGGGAAGTACGTTCTTATCCTCGACGACGACGCGTACCTCGAGACGGGCGATCTCGAGCGTGCCGTGCGCGCCGCCGAGGAGGAGCAGGCCTGCCTCGTGTCCTTTTCCGTCGTCAGCTCGTTCGACGCGAGCCGTCGACTGAACGACGACTGGCCAACGGGCCTGCTGAGCTACTGGGGCTGTGCAGCGCTCGTGCTCCGCGACGCGCTGCAGGCGGTCGGCGGATACGACCCGAACATCTTCATCTGGGCGAACGAGGTCGATCTCACGATGCGGCTGCTCGACGGCGGGTTCCGGCATCTGCACCTACCCGACATCCGCGCCGTTCATATGAAGCAGCGAGACGTGCGATTCAACCCTCGCCGGTATCTCATCAACGCGCGCCACCACGGTTACATTGCGGGCAAGCTGATGCGACCACTCGACGCTACGGCGGTCGTGCTGAACATCATGCAGCAGGCGCTGGTCGACGCAGTGCTCCAGAACCGGATCGCGCTCTCCGCCCTGACCGAGGTTCTCGGCGGCGTCTGGTTCGGACTACGTCGGAGAGCTCAGGTGCGGCCGGTCGTCTCCGCGACCTATCGCCGAAACTTCCATGCCTTCGCCGGGCCGTGGCCCTTCACCCGCTCAATCCGCGAGCGGCTCGCGTCGCGGCGAGACCCAGCTACGGTCGACAGGCAGCGCCGCGACCGCTACGCAAGTTACTACGGCGAGCGTGCCAGGTTCTACCCTACAGGCGCGTCGTCGCTGCAGCTATGACTACGGTCACCGTCGAGCCAGACTCGCTGGCGCCCGGCCGCGTCTGCGCGGTGGTCGTCACACGGGACCGGCGCGACCTGCTACGTCGGTGTTTGTCGGCGCTACGAGACGAGCGCCGTGCTCCGGACGCCGTTCTGGTGGTCGACAACGCCAGCTCAGACGGCACCACAGAGATGGTCCGCGCCGACTTCCCGGAGACCAAGCTGCTCCGCTTGACGACGAACGTCGGGGGCGCAGGCGGCTTTCGCCGGGGAATCGAGCGGGCGTACGCGGAGGGCTACGACTGGCTGTGGCTGATGGACGATGACACGATCGCAAACGGGGACACACTCCGCGCGCTGCTGTCCGGGGCCGCGCGAGCCCCGCACGGTCCACCGCTGCTCGTCTCCAGCCAGGTGCGCTGGAAGGACGAGCGCCTCCATCCCATGAACCTCCCCGTGCCGCGCTGGCGCCGGCGGAGCGAACTGGCGGAGGGCGTCGCGCACGGGCTGTTGCTGCTCCGGTACACGACGTTTGTGTCGGTGGCCATCCACCGGCAGGCGATCGAACGCTTCGGACTGCCGATCGAGGACTACTTCATCTGGGGAGATGACGTCGAATTTACGGCGCGCGTGCTGCGGGATGACGCTGGATATCTCGTGCCTGAAAGCGTGGTCTACCACTGGACTGCATCCCCCCATCCCGCCGCCACTCCGACCACCGACCGCTTCTACTATCACGCGCGAAACTCGCTGCTCTTGCTGCGCGGCTCAAGCGTGAGCGGCGTCGAGCGGATCGATTACGCCCGCTTCTACTTGCGGACGCTTGCCGCCTATCTGCGGGTCAACCGGCGCAGGCCGCGCCGCTGGGCGCTTCTGGCCCGGGCGCTGTGGAACGGAATCCGGGGGGAGACGCGATGATCGGGCGGGCCCCAGATCTGCTCACCGCCAACGCACCTGGCGACTCCGAGGGCAACCGCGCTCCCCGCGTGACGATCGCAATCGTCACGCATAACCGCAAGGATGACCTCCGCGCCGCGGTTCGCTCTGCGCTCGAGCAGGATGGTTCGGTGGAGGTGCTGGTCATCGATGATGGATCGAGCGACGGGACGCCGGAGATGCTGCGCGATGAGTTCCCGGAAGTCCGGGTCGCCAGATTCGAGGGTGGTGCCGGCGTGGCCGCGCGCCGCAACGATGCCACGCGGCTGGCCAGAGGCGAGATCATCTTGTCGATCGACGACGATGCGGTGTTCTCATCGCCGCGCATCGTGGCCGACACGCTCAGGTATTTCGACCATCCTCGCATCGCCGCCGTTGCCGTCCCCTACATCGACGTCGGCATCAGCCCGCTCGTGCATCAGCGCGCTCCTGACCCAGACGATCGCTGGGTGACCTCGGTGTTCCGGAACAACGCCTGCGCTGTCCGGCGCGACGTGCTGAACGAGGTCGGTGGGTACATGCCTGACATCGGGTGGGTCGGCGAGGAGTGGGACGTGTCGCTGAAGATGCTTGATGTGGGGTACGTCATCCGCCTCGGCCGGTCCGAGCCCGTGCACCACCACACCTCGCCCAAACGCAACTCCCGCCGTATCGACGTGTACGTACGCCGGAACGAACTCCTGATCTGCTGGACTTTCTACCCGTTTCCGTGGCATCTCCTTGGTATGGCCGGGTATGCCATCCGAGGACTAGGCGAAGGGATCAGAAGCCGGCGTCCGGGGAACATGCTCGTGGGGATCGGCCTTGGCCTGCGCCTCTGTCAGACGTCCGGATTCCGCCGCCGCCCAATCAGCCGCCGGGCGTTTCGGTTCGATCAGCGAGCGCGGGCGGCGCTGCGGGCCGGAACCGCGGTCCGGCTGGCGCAGGTCGAGGCTGACCTGCCGCCGCTCGGGCCTCCGGCGAAGGTGGCCGCGGGCCCGCTGGGCGGATGGATCCGGAGACTACAACTGTCGTTGCGGCAGGTGAGGACGAACATCACGCAGACGATTGGGCGCCCGGTCCGCTGCGAGTTGTGCGGTCAGGTGCTGTTCAGAGGCATTCCGTTCATCTGGCGCGGCCGGCTCAAGCTGCTCGGGGCCGAGTCCGCGTCGGTCCGCGTCGACTGGGACAAGATGAACAGGATGACTTTCCGTCACGTCGAGATCGACCGATGCAGGCCGCGGTGAGCACGGTCACGGCGATACTCACGCACCTCCCGGCCGGAGGGGTTCATCAGCGCCTCGAGCTCCTGCAGACGGTCGCGCCCGATGCCCGGCTCGTCATCTGCTACGGGGGAGACCAGATCGAGTTCGAGCGGATCGAGTTCGAGCACAAGCTGTTCATCGACGATCCGACGCTGCGCGGCCCGGAGCAGCACCTGCAATCTTTGACGACGCTGTTCGAGGCTGTCTGGGCGGCATACTTCGATGCCGACGAGAGCGTCGACTCGCTGTACGTGATCGAGTACGACCACCTGATCCTCGACCCCCACTTCGAGGATCGATTGCGACAGCTTGCGGCACGAACTCAGGCCGACCTGATGGGCAAGAACTGTGTCGAATGCACCGCGACCAACGACGCCCACTACGTTCGATTCAGGCGCGACCCACGGCTCCTCGCACACCTGCGCGCCTTGTCCGTCCGCGATGAGACCGATCGGCTGTTTAGGTGCCTCGGTGACGGCATGTGGATATCGCGGCGTGCATTGTGGTCCTACGTGCGTATCGCACGCCATCCGCCCTGCTACTGCGAGGTGTATGTCCCCACGCTGTTGCACCACCTGGGATTCCGCGTAGTCGACGTGGATGCTCACAGTGACCTCTACCGTGACGTGCGCTGGATTCCGCCGTTCAGTGTGGAGGAGACGGAGGTGCGGTTTGCGGACGGCGCCGTCTTCATGCACCCGGTCAAGGACGCGGCAGCGGTGCGCGCCATGCGCGACGCTGTACCTTCAACGCGGCCGCCGGCCGACCGGCCGGCTTTAAGCCAGACCTCGGATCTATGAGCGCTCCGGGGCCTGTCGTTGCGGTGGTGAGCCCGGTCCAACCCTCGGGACTGTCCGGCCAGACACGCCCGCCGGACCACTTGTTCACCGGGCCTGACGGCCTCGAGCGAGCTGTCGCGTCGGGCGCGGAGTGGATCTGGCTCCTCGCCCGTGACGCGAATCCCCGGGCGGATGCGCTCGAGCGCCTGCTCGCCGCGCGTCAGCTTCCATGTGAACCGCCGGCGTCGCTGATGGCAGGCATGATCCTCGACAGCAGCGGATGCGCGCTGGCATGCCGGTTGCCGGCGGGCGACATACGGCATCCGGACCTCGCCAATCTCGTCGGACTGCGCGTGCTGCCCATCCGCAATGTCACATTCGCCAACTGCATGGTCGCCCGGGATTGCTTTGTGCGCCATGGGCTTCCGGATGCGAACAAGTACGGACCGTACGCCGACGTGGAATGGAGCGCGCGCGTGCTGCGTGCGCACACCGGCTACTTCATCCCGGCGAGCGTCGTCGCGCTCCCGCAGACCGGACGGTCGCGACGAGCGCCCCGGACGTTCCCGGCGCTGGTCCGCATGCTCGGAGCAGGGGTATGGACACGCGGAGAATCGCTGACGATGGCCACAGCCTGGATCCGAGGCATGTCACCGTGAACGCGGTACACGACGACGGTCCCGCGTTCGTCGTCGTTGGAGGTTACGACTACTCGCTCGGGATGAACCAGCCCGCGACTGTGACTGTCCGGGAGTTGGCGCGCCGGTACCGAGTTCTGAACGTCCACAGCGACGCGCACGGAAGCATTCTGCGCCGGCTTCAGGGTCGCGCTGGACACATGGGTGGCCGCGACGTCGCGCGCACGCTGTTCGGCTCGATGCGGCCTCGACGGGTGGAGGAGCGGTTGTGGCTCGCGCCGGTTCGCGGACTGGCGTCGATCGGACCGCTGAGCTGGCCGGAGGCAACGAGGCGCCGCAATGTTCGCGTGTTCACTCGGGTGACTCGAGACTGGCTCAGCGAGGTGGGTGCGGAGCAGTGCGTCCTTCTGTTCTACTGGTGGTCCCTGCCCGAGCTGGTGCAGCGGGTGCCGCACGTCGTCAGCATCTACGACTGCACCGACGACTTCTCGGCGATCCCCGGCGGCGTCCTCCCCCGTGACGTGGTCACGCGAGTCGAAGGCCGACTGCTCGATGCGGTGGATGAGACATTTGTCGTGTCTCCCGGTCTGCTCGACGGCCGCGCTGCGCCGGGTCGGCGGATCTCGGTGCTCCCAAACGCCTTCGATCTCGAGCTGTTCAGGACGCTCGAGCGTGAGGGTTTCACGGTCCCGGGGATCGTGCGGAGGCTCGAAGGCCCGGTCATCGGCTACGCCGGCGGCCTCACCCCGAGGATGGACTGGGAACTGCTCGCCGCGCTCGCCGGCAGGCGTCCCGAGTGGACGTTCGTGTTCGTCGGCGGCGACGCCGCGGCGGCGTCCTCCGAGCTGCGTGGGCACGCGAACGTCGTCTTTCAGCCCGCGGTGCCCTATCCCGAGGCGATCGGTGCCATCTCCCGCTTCGACGTTGCCACCATCCCGGTCCGCATCGGCCAGTTCAGCCGGGGGAACTCGTTCCTCAAGCTGCTCGACTACTTCGCCCACGGCAAGCCCGTGGTCGCGCCACCGCTGCCCGACACGTGTGCCGTCGCGGACGCCGCGCCGGGGCTGATCAGGCTCGCTGACGGTGTCGATGCCTGGGAGGCCGCGCTCGAGGCCGCCCTCATCGAGCCCCGGGACGAGGATTCACCGCTGCGGTTGGCGCGGCGTGCGTACGTCGCGGAGCGGACCGTTGAACGGCGCGTCGGACGAATCGTCGACGGAGCGCTCAGGACGCTGTCACCGGCGCCGGTCGGTTCAGCGGCTCCCCGCGGATGAGCGGAGAACCGCCAGGCTGCGTATGCAGCGGCCAGACGGTCTCCGGTGCCTCGAGCGCCCATTGCTCCATCTGCAGACCGATGGCGCTCTGAAGCGCCTCGGCATCATCGAAGTCGGCCGGGTCGAGAATGTCGCCGAAGCGCACGAGAGGTGTTGTGCCGCGTCGCCGGTTGATGACCGGGACGACGAGGGCGCCTCCGTCGTGCGCAACCCGCGCCGCGCCGTTGGTGAGCCGCAGCCTGCGGCCGAGGAACGGCGTGGGCAGGTTGCCGACGATGTCAAAGGCAATGAGCACGGTCTTGCCGGACTGCACGAGCGTGAGCGTCGTGGGAAACACGCCGGGCTCGGAGCTGTCAGCCGCCCGCTGCATGACGCGACCCGGACCGAGCACTTCCAGATATCGCGCGCCCTGCCGCGCAAACCGCGCGTCATAGCTGTTCGCCTGTCCGGTGTCGAAGTGATGGGGTGAAGCAACCACCGAGACGTCCAGCCCGTAGCGCTGCATCGCTGGAAACTGTGCGTAGGATGGGCCGAAGTGCGGGAACACGGCGACCACGCCTCGCCCCTCACGCTGGGCGGCCCGCAGCACCTGACGGTTCTCGACGACGGCGCGGCTGAGGAGCCACGGTCGCCAGAACAGCTCGACACACTCCATGAATTCACGCATCGCCCTCGCCGCGACGCGCTCCTCGCTTCCCGCGAGTGAGGTGTGTCTGAGCAGCTCGCCGTAGAACTGCACGTTCTGGTTGAACAGGCCCGTTCGGCGCCGCTCGGACAGCGCGGCGAATCGGTCGATGAGACGGAAACTCAGCGCCGCGGGGATGACCCTACGCGTTACCGTTGAACTGTGGGCGAGAACGAGTCCGCGGCGGGCCGCACCGAGAACCGGATGCTGGCCGCGCGGGGGTCCCCACTCGACGAACCCGGCCGGCTCCCCTGGCTCAGGGGACGCCCCCGCCGACGCTCTCGCAGCACCCGACCGGTCCGTCATCCGCATGCCGCCAGTGTACTCGTGACATAATGGGCTCCGGCAGCGGCTGGGTGCTTCGGATGGCGCCGGTCGCGCTTTCACGTGCATGGTCAATTCATCTGAGCCACAGACCGAGCGGCGGCACGCGGACGTGGACGCCGACGCCTTCTACAGGCGCAGCCGCGAGCTCATGAACAGCTTCATCGACGGCCCGGGGCACCATCCCCGGGGCGGCTACGAGCCCGGGGCCCACCGGCACTACACCCGGCGCCTCGCGCTGCTCGATCGACTCAAGATGCTCGAGTTCGCGTCTGCGCTCGACGTTGGCTGCGCAGAGGGTTTCTTCATGGCTGCGGTCGCCGAGGCTCGCGGGACGGAGGTCTGGGGGGTCGACCTCTCGGATCATGCTGTCGTCGCCGCCCGCCGGCAGCGCGGCCTCACGGTCGCCGCCGCCGAGGGGACGAAGTTGCCGTTCGCCGACGGCGCGTTCGACCTCGTGTACTCGACGGAGGTCATCGAGCACGTGCTTGATCCCGGCGCGATGCTCGCCGAGATGCGCCGGGTGAGTCGCCGGCACGTGCTCATCACGACTCCCATCAGCCAGCACTCGAGCGACGAGCCGCCTGACTACAGCAATCCGTACGGTCACATCAACGAGTTCGATGAGAAGACGGTTCGTCGCATCTTCGGTCCCGACGCAGATCTGCGCACGTTCCGGAACAACGCGACGTTCGCACTCATCTCCGGTTTCGGCCGGTACCTCCCCGCCGGACCGCGTCACTTCTTCTACCGCCTCGATACGCGCGTCGCCAAGCGATTCGGGTCACCGCACGGCCGGCTCGCTCCGCTGCGCAACCGTGACTGGATCATCCTCATGAAGGGGACTGGAGAGGGTGGACCACGTGAGTGGCGTTGCCCGCAGTGTCACGGCGCGCTTACGGCGACCGACGACGGCCTGCGCTGTACGACGGAGGGGTTGACGTACGGGTTCGCCGCTCCCGACGTGCCGGATTTCCTCGGCCCGCGCTGACCGTTCAGTTCGCGGCCGGCTGCCAGTACGTTCCGTTGGCCTTCGGCGAGACGCCGAACGTCGGCTCGACGAGGTGCACGAGCACGAACGACGAGATCGCCTGGGCGTTGTCGGGACCCGCCTTGCCGGCGAGGGGGTCGTGCCCGCCGTTGTAGTCGACCACGCTGTGGCCTTTCCCGGCGGCAAGCTGCAGCTGACGTCCGCTCCAGAACGGCACGGTTGTGTCTTGGCGACCGCTCACGATCAGCAGCGGCCGGGGCGCGATCGCGGCGACGAAGCGCAGCGGATCGTATGGCGCCAACGTGCGGATGGCGGCCCGCTTGGTGGCCGGGCGCTTGCGCAGGCTTGACAGCACCGTGGCGGTGTCGATCAGCGTCCGCCACGTGGCCGGAGTCGACATCAGCACGACGGCCCGGATCCGGTGGTCCTGGGCCGCGAGCATCGTGCCGATGATGCCGCCGAGGCTGACCCCGGCATAAGCGATGTTGCGACGGCACACCCGCTGCGACTCGAGGTAGTTGACGCTGCGCTCGAGATCGCTGACGCTGCCCTTGACGATCCCCGCGAGCGCCGGCGCGCTCTGGATCGCCTCCGGGAGCGGAAGACTGCTCGACTCACGCGCCCCGTGATCGCGCAGGTCGATCGAGAACGTGGCGAGACCGAGTTGCGCGGCTCCGCGCCACACGCGCGCGGAGTCCTCCTTCTTCGAGCCGGCGCCGAACTGCCACATCAGGCAGCCGCGCACCGAGCCGGACCGGGGCACCGCCAGCAGCGCGGGGATCCGGCCTCCGTCCGCGGCGCGCAGCGAGAGGCTGTGCACGGTGACGTCTCCGTCGAGCCGCACGTCCGGGTGGGGCTTGGGGGTCGGCCCGGTCTTCGTGTGATTGCTCCCGCCGCAGCCGGTCAAGGCGAGGACGACAACGGCCACGGCGGCGAGCGAGCCGATACGCGTCACGGCAGTACCCCCTCAATCGTGGCGACGGCTTGGCCAACTCCGTTCTCGGCCAGGATCTGTTCGCTGACGCGTTGTGCCGCCGAATGGAGCGAGGCGGAGCGCAGTTCGCGGAGTGCCGTCACGAGCCGTTCCGTCGTCAGCCGATTGAACGGCAGCGGCGCCGGTCCGGCGCCGACCGCGGCGACCCGCTGGCCCCAGAAGAACTGGTCGAACACCGTCGGCACCACGAGCGTCGGGCGCCCGGCGCGCAGTCCGGTTCCCACCGTTCCGCTGCCTCCGTGGTGGACGACAGCTGAGACGCGCTTGAACAGCTGCTCATGCGAGACGCTCGCGACCGTGAACACCGACGGATTGCTTTGCAGCACCTTGGCCGAGGCGAGGGCGTCGCCGGATACGATCGCGCGGGACGTCGTGGCGGCGAGCGCGGCGGCGATGATCTGAGCGGTCGCCTCCGGCCGGGCGAGCGGCATGCTGCCGAAGCCGATGAACAGCGGCTGCTCGCCGCCGGCGAGAAATTCCTCGACCTCGGCTCCGAGCGGCTCGTCCTCGGTCGGTGGAAACACCCATCCGGTGAGATCGACGTGGCGCGGCCAGTCGCGCGGGCGAGGCACGACCGCGTCGCTGAACGCGTGCACGACGGGGAACGGAGGCCAGCGTGACGCTCCGTTCGTGGTTGCGAGCGGATTAGGCGGCAGCCCCCATCCCTTGCGGGCTGAGGGCTTGAGCGGCTCTGTGAACGTCTGCCGCTGCAGCCGCTCGCCGATCAGCCAGCTGGCCCGGTTACCAACCGATCCAAGGTCGAGCAATGGCGCGAGCACGGGGTGCGAGAAGGCGCCCGTCACCACCTGCGGAGTGAGCGCCACCATCGCCGACGGCACCCCGAGCTCGTCTGCGGCGGCGCGGGCGAACGTGGTCGTCGGGGTGAAGATCACAAACTCGATGTCCGCCCACGGAGCGAGCAGGTCCGAGGCGCTCGACTGGCCCACGAATGCGTCGAGTCCGGTGTGAATGAGTCGCAGGTGCGAGCGGACCCGCCACGGAGAGATCTGATCCGGGTTGAAGGCGATCGCTTTGAACATCTCGCTCGGGTCCCCGGGGAGCGCATGGAACGCGACCCCGGCGGCGTCAACGAGCGGGGCGAACCGCTGCGCGGTGCTGAGGCGGACATCGTGACCGTCGGCGCTCAGGCCGCGGCCGAGCTCGACGAGCGGCTGCACGTCGCCGAGCGTGCCGAGAGCCGAAATGCCGATCCGCGCCATCCTCAGAACCCAACCGGGCAGGAGTTGAGGTAGCCGCACAGGAAGCGGGCCAACCGCGTGAGGACCGCGTTGTAATCAGGCCCTGGGGCGAACGGATCATGGCCGCCGTCGAAATACATGATCGACTTCGGCTGCTGTGCGGCGTCGGCGATGTCGAGCGCGTCGATCGGCGGGACGAGCGGGTCGCTCCGGCCGTTGATGATCAACACGGGGCGCGGTGGGATGCGCCCCAGCCACTTCGCTGGGTCGTAGGGCTCGAGGATGCGGACCGCTGCGTTCAACTTTGCCGTGTTCTTGTCGATCCCGGGGAGCAGCACGAACGGAACCGAGGGATCGGACCGTTTCGCCTGGTTGTTCGCGAGCAGAGCGCTCTTCCACGTCGGACCGATCGAGGTCAGGACGACGGCCTTGATCCGTGGGTCCTGGCCGGCGACGATCGCGCCGAGTACGGCGCCGAAGCTCGTGCCCAAGAAGCCGATGTTGTGCCGGCACTCGCGACGCGTCTCCAGATAGTCGATACCGCGTCGCAGGTCGACGACCGAATCGTTGATCACCCTCGCCATCGCCTCGGGCGAGTTGATGTCGTCACGAAGCTTGTCCGGGCCGCCGCGGGGCCCGGTGTCGCGCGGGTCAATCGTGAACGTGGACAGACCGAGCGTGGTCGCGCCCTGTGCCAGCGCGGTCGTCTGCTCCTTCGTCTGCCCGATGCCGCCCTGGTACATGAGGCATCCTCGTGAGACGCCGGCAACCGGTTTCGCCAGGAGTGCGGGTACGCGGCTGCCGTCGGAAGAGACGTACGACAGCGTCTCCACGTTGACCGCCCGATCCGACCCGTGCTTGACGGTCTCGGGACGCAGGGGCTGGCGACGATTGTATGTGAGTGTTTTGGCCACCGTCGACTGCGTATGCGTCGTCCCGCATGCGACCAAACCCCCCAGGCATGCGAACACGACCGCCAGCCGGGCGGCTCGGCCCGCTAGAGACATCGAGAGGATGATAAACAACTAGCGTAGTGGGCAACTCGCGACGGATCTCAATCATTGGAGCCGGCCTCACAGGATGCGCCCTGGCCTGGCGCTTGGCACAAGACGGCATCGAATCAGTGTTGTACGAACGGGCGGAGGTGCCCGGCGGACTTATTCGATCTGAACACATGAACGGTGTGTTGTACGAGCCGCACGGGTCACACATCTTTCACACCGACGATGAGGAGGTGTGGAAGCTGGCAAATGCGATGACACCCTTTCGGCCATACCGTCACCGCGTGGACATCGTCGTCGAGGGCAAGATCCTCAACTGGCCGATTCTCGTCTCCGACATCGATGCTCAGACCCGAAGTGACGAGATCAAGCAGGAGCTCGAGGAGCGCCGGCACATCGATCCTCAGGCCCGAGCAGAGGCGGCCAACTTCGAGGAATGGTGTCTGGAGTTGATGGGCCCGATCCTCTACGAGCGTTACATCAAGCCTTACACCGAAAAGCAGTGGGGGCGGCCGGCACGCACGTTGTCGGCTCAGTGGGCGCCGCGACGCGTTTCGGTGCGCTGGGACAACGACCCGTACCTGTTCCCTGACCCTTTTCAGGGGTGGCCCGCGGGGCCGGGCGGCTACACCGACCTGATCGACGGGCTGCTGAGATCCAAAGAAATCACGTTGCGCACAGGGGTTGACGTCACCCTCGCCAACCTCGGCGAGGCTCTGAATGAGGACCGTCCCGACGGCGTCGTGCTGACCTGTCCGCTCGATCAATTCGCCGGCGAAACGTTCGGCACGCTCGACTGGCGGGGCATCGCGGTGCGCTCGGTGCACATCCCGCACGTTGAATATGCGCAAGGCACGATGGTCGTCAACTACCCGGGTCTCGAGTATCCGTTCATTCGCATCCATGAGACGAAGCACGCCTCCGGGCAGCAGTGCGAGGGCACCGTGCTCGGTTTTGAATTCACCAACGCGCCCACGCGCTACTACCCGATTGAACTGCCAGAAAATAGAGCGCTA
This sequence comes from uncultured Solirubrobacterales bacterium, assembly GCA_963750695.1. Lineage (GTDB taxonomy): Bacteria > Actinomycetota > Thermoleophilia > Solirubrobacterales > Solirubrobacteraceae > Palsa-465. Next base: position 255,317 of record CAVVSB010000008.1, on the reverse strand, counting down.
AACGATCGTTACCAAAATCACATTCGTGAGGTCGTGTCGTCATCGAGTGTGTATTTCGCCGGGCGGCTCGCGAACTATCTGTACCTCGACATGGACGATTGCATGCGTCAAGCGCTTAACACGGCAGACGAGGTCATCGCCGGCCTCAGCTAGCGGCAGGCGACTCTGTAGTGGCCGAGTCGGCGGCGCGCGACACGGGCGAGCGACCGGCGCTGACCATGCGGACGAGCCCTCGACGCGCCAACCACGTGCACCGTCGCGGAAGCCACCCGCACAGCCACGGCACGAGCCACACTGCTGCCTCGGGCGGTTGGTACCACCCGCTTCGCAACAGCCCGGTCACCCACGCGCCAGTGCCCCCCACGGTGGACCTGGTGGACCACGGACTCGCGCCGACGAAGTGCAGTACGGCGCCGTCGCGCATCAGCGCTCTGCGCTGAGCGAGGAGCCACGGCGTGTTGCTCGTCGCCGGCAGGCGCTCGATCACGGCGAGGTTGAGGAGCTGAACGTTCCAGATCGGGTCGAGCTCGTGCCAGCTGTCGATGACAGCATTGAGTGCGCCCTGGTCGTCCCAGGACGGGTTGTCGTCCCGCTCCGCCACGTAGCCGAGCGCCCGCTCCCCGAGCCGGGCGCTGCGCCAGCGTGGGACGTCGATCACGAGGACGCCGGCGTTGAGATACCGGCGCGGCCGCGTGTCCCCGTCGATGCCTGCCCACGGGTGGGCGGTCGTGTCGATCGCATAGTCCGGCACGGCTCCGAGCGCGGCACCGTCGAGGTCCGTCGTCAGCAGCGGCGTTGGGTCTCGGCGGATGAACACGTCCGCATCGAGATACACGGCGCGTTTGACGTGCGGCGGGAGGATGTCCGCGATCAGCAGGCGCAGGTACGTCGGCGAGCGCGCGGCGAAAGCCTCGCGGCGGCGTCCAAACGCCTGCCGGGGGTCCGCGACCCAGTGCACGGTTCCCGTCGCGCCGGCACGCTCGATGACGCGACGAAGACGCGCGCGAGACGCAGCCGAGAGGCCGTCGTCAAGGAGGTACACCTCCGGCACGACGGCCCCCGACAGCGTCAAGGTCGAGTGGAGAGCGACCGCGAGACCGCGGGCGTAGCGGTCGTTCGCTGCGAACACGAACGCAACGTCAGTGCACACGATGAGTTCTATCTGGCAACTGCGGCGGCGCGGACCGACCGCGGCGGAGGCTCCGACCGTTCAGGGTCGTATCGACGCGTGGCGACGACGCCGATCAGCATCCACATCAGGGCGGCGAGCGCGTAGTCGCCGCCGATCGCCCACTGGCCGGCTCCGACGATGAGGACGCCGATGATCGGGAGCAGCTCGCGCCGGCCCCGGAAGTAGCCGCGGATCGCCTGGAAGAAGATGAGAAGGACAAGGATGAGGTAGATGACTCCCGCGACGCCGAACGCGACAAATGCGTTCGAGACGTCGACCTCCGTCGCAACGCTCCCTTCCGCCGGGCCTTGGATGCCCGCGTACCCCGAGTTGAGCGTCGGGTTCTGTGTGATCACCCCCGCGGCGCCGTTCGTGACAGCGGTGCCGAGCCCGAGCGGATGCGATGGACTCGACTTGATTCCGGCCCAGACAAGCTCGAGGTGGGTGAGGAGAGTCGAGCTGTTCGGGTCAAGCGGGTTCGCGATGCCGTTGAGCTGGTGCGCGACGAGCGCGTTCGAACCTGCGCCGCTCGATGAGAGCGCGGCAGCGCCGAAGTGCAGCGCGCCAAACGCGAGCGCGACCGCCGAAACGGTGACCAACAGGGCCGTCCGGGGTCGCCCCGTCCGCAAGCCGATCATCACGACGACCGCGACGCACGCCGTGATCAGCGCACTGCGGCCGGACGACAGGAACAGTGCGACGGCCAGCAGCGGGATGGGAAGGGCGGCGATCATCTTGCCACGCAGACAGAACGAGACGGAGGTGGCGAGCGCGGCAGCGACGAACAGCGCGTACTCGCCGAAGCTCGAGAAGGTTCCGAACGACCGGGCGGATCCGCCGAGGAACAGGGAGCTGTAGCCACTGGCTCCCGGGGTCTTGACCCACAGTGCGTCCCACGGCGGATCGGAGACCTCGATCTGCCACAACCCGTAGGCGGCCACGATCGTCCCGAGGACGACGATGAGCACCATCATCCGGTCGACGTCCCGCGGGCTCAGGTACTCACGCCCGACGAAGAACCACAGCAGCGGCACGGCCATGAACATCAGTCCAGCGATTCCAGCCGAGATCCCGCCGCCCGCCGGGTTGAGCACCTCGAGGAACGTCATCGCGAGGACGAGCAGCACGAGCTTCGAGATCGCGTCCGGAGCCCACGGGCGCTGATCGAGCACGAACGCCTTGACGATCAGCACGACCGCCACGAGCGGCGGAACGAGCAGCATCGGGTCGGCCGATATCCACGGCGACACCGGCAGCAGCATCCGACGCAACATCGCCATGAAGGCGAGGTAGGTGAACGTCGCGAGCACGCCGAGCGAGGGCCGGATCAGCGTCAGGGTGACGAGCAGCATCGCGAAGCCAACCGCGATCACGAACCGAATCCAGACTCCGCCGGCGACGACGAACAGCGAGCTGAGGCTCGTCAGCAGGATCGCGAGCGCGAACGCCTTGACTGACGTCTTCGCGGGCCAGCGCACCGTCGGCAGCGCGGGCGGCAGCGGGAGGCTAAGGGCTGAGCGAGGCTGCGACACGGAGCAGGCCGGAGACGCCGGTGGACCCTCTACCGACGCGAGTATGCGTATGGGTTCTTGACCCGACGCGCGTAGTTGATAACCACGCCGACCGGCTCGACTCCGAGCCGCTCGAACTCCAGGCGCAGATGGCGGAGACTCGCACCGGTGTCCTGGCCGAGCCGGGCAACGAGGATCACGGCGTCGACCTCCTTCGCAAGCGGGATGGCGTCGGCGACGAAACCTGGCGGCGGGCCGTCGACGACGGTGAGCTCGTACTTCGACTGCCACGAACGCATCAGGTCACGCATCGCATCGGACTCCAGCAACCGCGTCGGATCGGTCGCGGGAGGGCCGGCGAGCAGCACGGAGAGGTTCGTCTGCGGTCCGCCGCCGTGACCGTTCCCACCGACCGGCGTGCCGCTCAGCGCGAGCGTCTGAACGGCGCCGCCGTTGACGCGGTCGCTTTGGAGCACGGTGCTGAGCCCCTCCTTGCCGGGGAGGCTGAGCAGCGTGCTCAGCTGCGGCCGGCGGAGGTCCGCCTCCACGAGGCAGACATTGCGGCCGATCCCGTCCGCCGCCGCGGCCGCGAGATGGAGGGCAATGGTTGTCTTGCCGCTGCCCGGGCCGGGTGATGTGACGAGCACGGACCGGATCTGTCGGTCGCCCTCGAGGTGTCGCAGTTTGCTCGCCAAGCGGCGGAACGGCTCCGTGTCACGCGGGTCGAGCAAATCGGTGCCCGAGGCCGGTCGGCGCAGGGCGCGGCTCTTCGGGACCGTCGCTAGCAGCTGCAGGCCTGTCTCTCGCTCGACCTCCTCCGGGCTGCGCAGCCGCTTGTCGAACTGCTCGGTGCCGAAGGCCAGGGCGAGACCAAGCAGCAGTCCGGCGAGGCCGCCGATGATCGCGTTGCGCACGGGCTTGGGCGACGAGGGTGAATTCGGTGGGACCGCCGGCTGGACAAGGTGCACGTTCTCCGGCCCCAGCGACGCGAGCACCGAGAGCTTCGTCAGTGCAGCTCGCAGCGCGTTCCGCTGTGAGCTGCTCAGCTTCTGCGTGTTGATTCGGGACCGCACACGATCTTCGGCTGCAGTGATCTGCGCGACCGTCTGCTGACTCGCGATCCGCAGATACTGGGTCGCCACGGTGTTGGCGATCCGAGCAGCTTCGTCCGGCGAGCCCGCCGTCCCCTTGATGCCGACGAGGTTTGACTTCCCCTGCGTTGCGATGTCGACGTGGTTCTTGAGATTGTCCGCGGTATACGGCGGCCCGAGCTGCTGGGCGGCGCCGGCGCGTACGTTCTCCTGATCGAGCAGCCCGACATTGGTCGCCGATTCCACCGTCGCGTCGCCGCTCGGCACCGTGAGCGGCGTCCCCGTGAGCTGAATGTCGAGCAGCACCTGCCGGAACAGGAGCACTGCGGTGCTCTGGTACTGCTTCTGCTGAGAGCTCGAGAGCGCCACCGCGACGCCGACCCCGACGATGATCGAGACGATGACGAGCCAGATACGCCGACGGATAATGCCGGCGAGCGCGCCGAGATCACTGCGTTCATGTTCGTGTGCCGCAACCATGCCTAAGCCCGGGGTTGGTGGTCGGTGTGAAGTGCCAGGAGGTCCGTCTCGCTGCCTGCCCCTCCGAGAGAGTAGCTGAAGAAGTTTGGGGAAGACTCGACATTTGATGGAGGCCGTGTGAAGATGTACTCTCGAAATTCGTAGCCACCGGTAGAGATAGGACTCGAATCCGGGCGTGCAGGGGTGCCGGAGCCGGGGCTGACAGGTATAGGAGCTTGCCGCCGCATGCTCACTGAGATCGCAGACGACCTGGACGTCCATTATGCGCTGCTCGGACATCCTGCTGGCCTTGCTGCCAGCGAGGAGGAAGTCGCGGGCTGGAGTGACCGACCCGGATCGCACGAGCCGTCAGAGGTGCGAGATGTCGGTCCCGGATCTCGCGGCCTGCGCGTCAAGCGCGTTTTCGACCTGACGGTCGGCTCGTTGCTGGTCGTGCCAATCGCACCGATCGGCGCGCTGATCGCACTCGTTATCAGGCGGACGTCGCATGGTCCCGCGCTGTTCCGTCAGACCCGAGTCGGCCTGCGCGGTCGGACATTCGAGATCTACAAGTTCCGCACGATGGTGCACGATGCGGACGAGCGTAAGCGCGACTTGCTCCACATGAGCGAGGCCGACGGGCTGTTCAAGATCAAGGCCGATCCGCGCCTTACGCCGGTTGGGCGGATGCTCCGCCAGACCTATCTCGACGAGCTCCCGCAGCTCATCAATGTGCTGCGCGGTGACATGAGCCTCGTTGGGCCGCGTCCGCTCGTCCCCGACGAGGATGCCGGCTTCAAGGGATCGAGCCGGCAACGCCTCCAGGTGCCTCCGGGAATGACCGGCGAGTGGCAGGTGCATCGCGGTGGCGGGGCATCGCGGGACGAGATGATCGCGCTCGACTACCGCTACGTAGCCGAGTGGTCGCTGTGGCGCGACGTACGGTGTCTGCTGAAGACGGTCGCCTACATGTGCGGCCGCAAGGGATGGTGAGCTCGTATTGAGTCCGGCGACCTAATTACACCTGAAAATGGAGTTAAGACGGTTACCGGATTCTGGACTATGGTGGGTTGGAACAGTTACAAACGGGTCACAAGATCCATGTTGAATCGCCGGCTCACGTATGCGAGACTCGGCGAAGATGGTGGTGCGGGGTCGAGGCGACGCGCACCGAGACGAAGTGGGTACCGAGCCCTTCTGGGACGCAAAGGGGACAGGGGTCTGGCCAAGCCCCTACGGCACCTCGAACCGAAAGTCGGTCGCTGGTTGATGCCGCGTAGCGGTAGTCGATAGGCCATGGGACACAGAAAGGAGTCGGCACCCGAATGGTGACGGGACTAGTCCACGATTACCTGCTGGTGATGCGAGGTGCGGAACGCACGTTTCAGCAGATCGCGGCGTGTTACCCGCGGTCGCCGATCTACACGCTCCTCTACGACGATCGGCGCCTCGGTCGGGTGTTCGGCGATCGGGTCGCGGGCGTGTCGATGCTTCAGCGTCTGCCCGTTCGCCAGACCGGATTCCGGCGGCTGCTTCCGCTGTTCCCGCTCGCCGCGGAACGGCTCGACGTCGGCGAGCACGGCGTCATCGTTTCGAGTTCGAGCGCATTCGCGCATGGGATCCGGCCCCGCCGGGGAACGATCCACATCAGCTACTGCCACAGTCCGTTCAGATACGTCTGGCACGAGCGCGACCGCGCGCTGTGCGAGGCGCCGCAGATGGCGCGGCGGTTGCTCGGTCGTGAGCTCGACCGGATTCGCCGCTGGGATCTCGACGCCGCGAGCCGGGTCGACCACTTCATCGCCAACTCGCGCATCACGCAGCAGCGGATCGCCGACTTCTACGGACGCGACTCGGTGATCGTCCATCCGCCGGTCGACGTCCACCGCTTTGCGATCGGCAAGCCTGAGGACTTCTTCCTCATCGTCGGCGAGCTGGTCTCGCACAAGCGCGTCGCCGACGCCCTCCTCGCCGCCGAAACGGCCGGACGGCGCGTCAAGATCGTCGGCACCGGGCCGGATGAGGTCCGGCTGCGTAGCCGGTTCGGCCACGTCGCGGAGTTCCTCGGGCGGGTGCAGGACGACCATCTGACCGACCTGATGGCGCGGGCCCGGGCCGTGATCGTGCCGAACGTCGAGGAGTTCGGCATCGTTGCCGTCGAGGCGAACGCCGCCGGGCGCCCGGTGATCGGACCGAACCGAGGTGGCACGAGTGAGACGATCATCGACGGGATGACCGGCGTGCTCTTCCCAACCGGCGACTTTGATGCGGTGGCGGAGATCCTGCGGGATGTCGACTTCGAGCGCTTCGACCCGATGACGATCCGCCGCTCGGCCCTGCGCTTCCGCGCCGAGGTCTTCCGCGAGCGGTTGCGAGCCGAGGTCCGTCGCCTCGCCGGCGTTGCCGCGACCGAACCGGCTCCGATCGTGCGCGGCGAGCCGTTCGCCGGGCGAACCAACGGCACGCCCACGGCAGTCGCGACCAACGGGCACGGCGCCGATGCACCGGAGCTCGCGCTGCGCGACTGAGTACCGCCCGGACCGCGGCACTGGCCGCCGACTGGACGGCTCGTAGACAAAAAGACGACTCGCTCCACTGTTCGTTTAGACGTGCTGATGGTGCGTCGATGCGGGACGCATGCAACGTCTCGCGAAGGGACTCGCGGCGTGCGTCCTCGCCATGCTCGCAGTCGGCCTGGCGGTGAACGCTGCCGCTGCCAAGAGCAGGCACAAGTCGCGGGTCGTGACCCGTTGCACGTACGTCCGCAGGGCGCGCTCGCATGTTCGCGTCCGGCGCTGCCGTGTCGTTCGCCGGCCGAAGAAGCAGGCCCAGTGGAGCGCCAAGCGGCTGGGTGACGCCCCAGCGCGCGTCGGGTCCCGCAAGTCCACGACGTCCCATCCAGCAAAGCAGGCCGTCTCGCCGACCGGCGTGCAGACATCTCCGACCGGCGGGCCGACATCTCCGACCGGCGTGCCGACATCTATCTCCTGGGCCGGCTGGAACGTCCTTTCGAGCCCGATCGACGCGCGGCAGCAGAGCGCTCTTCCCTACGGCACCCGCTCCGACTGGCTGCAGCCGTGGCGGGCCTACATGGATACGCAGCCGGGCTCGATGATGCGGGATGCGCTCGGCATCAACTTCAACGTCGACCCGCAGTACGCGGCGACGACGGCGCAGTTCCTCGGCGGCGTGGGGTTCAAGCGCGCCCGGATCGACATCGACTGGAGCGCGATGTCGTACGCCAACCCCAGTCAGCTCCAGGATCCGGCTCGCTGGGACACGATGCTCGGCGCGATGCGCGCCGCGGGCATCAGGCCCCTCATCCTGCTCAACGCAAACGACAGCATGCCGGGCCCGCTGCGGACGTTCAACGCGCAGATCACTCAGCCCGCCGCCGCCGGCTCGCGGACCGTGCAGGTCGATCCGGCCAGCGCCTCGCAGCTCGTCACGGGCTTGTCCGGCTTCGATGTGCCCGGCGGCCCGGCCGCCGCGTTCATCGCCACCGCGGTGTCGCCGAGCGGCCAGGTGACTCTGTCGCAGCGGCTGCCGATCGCGATCTCCGCCGGGACCTACGGCGTCAGTACGCTGCGCTACCAACCGTTCGCGGCACCGTTCACCCCTGGCGGGCAGCCGAACCCGGTGTTCGAGCAGACCCTCAACGGGTGGCTGCTCTACGTCAAGGCCGTCACCCAGGAAGCCAAGAAGGTGCTCGGGAGCGACAACTTCGATGTCGAAGTGTGGAACGAGCTCAGCTTCGGCTCGGCGTTCCTGAGCGCCGCGAACTACTACAGCCCGGTTCCGTCCTCGATGCAGGGCACCGGCAGCGTTCAGGACCAGTTGCTCGCGCGGACCGTCGCGTGGCTGCGCAATGCGGCCAACGGCGTGCCGAACGTCGGCATCGGCGACGGCTTCTCCAACCAGACCCCGTACGCCTCTGGCTCGACCGTGCCGGCCGGGACGACGGCGGTCGACAAGCACCCGTACTACGGCGGCGTCAAGCCGATGCCCGGCTTCGCCGGCGCGATCGCCGACCAGCGCGACGTCGATGCGCTCGGCAACGCGGAGGGCGTGAAGGGCGTGGCCGGGGATTGGAGCCGGCCGTTCCTGCCGACGTATCGCTCGTTCTTCCCGGAGTACTTCCTCACCGCGATCCAGACCGACTTCATGGAGCGTGACCTCGCACCGACGACGACGATGGTCGGCGACGTCGCCCACGGCCGCTACGTCAAGCCGGCCGGCGCGACAACGCCGCCCCAGGTATGGGTCACCGAGGACAACTTCCGCCCCAACGACGGTGCCCCGTCGGTCAACGCCACCCAGTTCCGCCACATCCAGGCGAAGGCGGCTCTGCGGACGCTCAGTGCATTCGTCAACAAGGGCGTGACCGCGCTCGACTTCTACGCGGTGAACGATGGCGCGTGGGCCCTCGTCGACCCGAACGCGCCCGGCGGCGGCGAGACGATGCAGGCGCTCAAGCGCTACATGCAGGCATTCGCCGGGCCGGCGGCCCTCGCCAGCCGGCGCTCACTCACGCTCCAGTCGATCGCCGATCAGGGCAACTGGGCACAGTTCGCAGGCGACGGCACGTCGGCCCACCCACCGCTCTACAACCGAAACGTCGTCACGTTCTTCCCGTTCCAGACCGACGCGAACAAGTTCGTCGTCCCGGTCTACGTGATGACGCGGGACATGGGCACGATCCTCAACCGGAGCGCCTCGACGGGTTCCGCGGCGCAGTACGACCTGCCTGCCGAGACCTACCGGCTGACCGTCGGAGGACTCAACACGTCCGTGCTCAAGGTGAGCGCGACCGATCCCGACACCGGCGCCTCGGTACCGGCCAAGGTCGTCGCGGCCGCCAACGGGCAGGCGACGGTCGAGATGCCGCTGACTGACTCGCCGCGGCTGCTTGTGCTGCAGGACGGGTAGCGGCGCGATCGCTGGGGCGATCCTGGTCGATCCCTCGTTCGCGCGCTACATCCGGGACAACTGTCCGCTGGGCACCCTTCGCCGGCCACACCGGAACATCGTCCCGCGCGCAGCGGCACCACAGTCCGGGCTTCTCCTGCGAGCGCGTCCGCGCGGACACTTGTCCCGGTCCGGGTGATAGTGGCGCGTCCCGCACCCGGCATCTCTGGCGGAGTGAGTCCGGGAGCCTGTGCGTCAGCAACGCAATACGCGGGTCGCGCCGGCGGGGTCCTGTGACGTTTCTGACGCGCCGTCACGCGGAGGGAGACATTTCGCCAACGACGACCGGGCTCGCGTCACTCCTCAACGCCGGCCCAGCGACGGGATCCCGCTCTGCCCTGGACGGGACGTGCCTGTTATCGGATCATTTCTCGGTCGCAGGTGGTCGATGCCGTACCGCGTCAACCGCCGTCTCGATCAGATCGTTGAGCGCGCGTGCCGCCGCGCGGGGCGAGAAGTGCTCTTCGGTGCCGGCGAACCCCGCCTCGGCGAAACGCTGCCGCGCCGCGGGGTCGTCGTGCATCTCGGTGACGCGGCGAGCGAGTGCGCCGACGTCACCCTCGGGGTAGAGCAGTCCGCCGCCCGAGGTGTTGATGACCCACGGGATCTCGCCCGAGTCGGCGCCGATCACGGGCGTGCCGCAGAGCAGCGCCTCGCACAGCACCTTGCCGAACTGCTCGGCCCACGTGGCCGTCGTGCGCGAGGGCAGCACGAGCACGTCCATCTCCCGGTAGAGCGCAGGCATCTCATCGCTGCGCAGCCCGGTCCGCAGCTCGAGCTCGCCGCGGCCGAGATCGGCGCCCTGCACACGGTCACGCAGCGGGCCGTCGCCGACGACGAGCAGCCGGAAGTCAAACGGCAGGCTGCGTGCGGCGCCGAGGAGATCGTCGATCCCCTTCTGCGGCACGAGCCGCCCCGCGTACCCGATCGTGAACCGGTCGCGTGGCGGCTTCGGCTCCGGCTGCCACTCCGGAATCGTGTGGGGCACGATCGCGATCGGAGCCCGCGCACCCCAGCGTCTGAGCATCTCGCCCCCGGTCGGCGAGCGAGCGCCGTAGAAGTGAGCCCGCGGCGTCACCCACGCACGGATCAGCTTCGCCGGCAGGGGAAAAGGCCGGTCGAGGTTCTCATCGCCCTGCAGCCCCCACGGGATGCCGAGCGCCTTGCAGGCGACGCCCCATTGCAGCGCCGGGACCGCGAACGGCTCGTGCTCCATGAACGCCACGTCCGGCCGGTAGCGCCGGAGCCAGCGCGTCGGGTCGGTGACGTAGAAGTGACGCTGATACTGGCCGGGAAGCATCACGCGCACGCGCGCGAAGGTCTGCACGCGCTCGTCATAAGGCTGCGGTGTGAACCCGTCCGGCGTGTACTCGTCCAGCCAACGGTTCGGGACGATGATCCGCAGCTGCCACCCGAGCTCGGCGAGCCGGATGTACACGAGCTGATTGTGGGGCACCACGTTCGGGTGCCCGACGACGAGGATCGTCCTGTCTGCACGCGGGCTCACGCGTGCGCGAACGAGGGGACCGACGGCCTGCGTCCGAGGACGGCCTCGTACACCTCTGTCCATTGCGCCGCGATCCTCTCCGGCGCCATCGCCAGGGTGAGCGCCCGTCCCTCGCGAGCGAGGCTCCGCCGGAGCTCGCGGTCGTCGATCGTCCGCCGCAGCAGTCGCCCGAGCTGATCGATGTCGCCCGGCGTGTGAAGCAGCCCGTGGCGTCCGTCGACGATGTACTCCGCGACCCCGCCGGACCGCGCCGCGATCACCGGCAGGCCGGCAGCCATCGCCTCGAACACGACCGTCCCGAACGGCTCGGTCAGCACCGAAGCATGGACGAGCAGGTCGAGCTGCTCAAACTCGCGCTGCACGTCGCTGCGAAAGCCGGTGAAGTCGACGCGATCGGCGATGCCGAGATCGGCAGCCAGCTGCTCGAGCTCCTGGCCGTAGTCCTCCTCGCCGAAGATCGCCGAGCCGACGATGACGGCGCGGACCTCCGGGTCGGGCACCGCTTGGGCGAACGCCTTCAGGAACACGTCCTGACCCTTCCATGGGGCGATCCGGCCGACGATCCCGATCCGGGCGACGTCGTCACGGATCGGCACCGGCGCCGGCGGCATCGGGATCGGATGGGGGATAACGGCACGCCGGACGCCCGGGCGGAACCGGCCGACGGTCTCGAGCGTCGTCCGCGACGGGCTGATGACGGCGCTCGGCAACGTGCCGATCAGCGCACGCATCGGCGCGACGGCCTGCTTGGCGAGGTAGCTCGGGTCGATCTGGTCGTGCAGATGCCAGACGACGGGGATCCGGCTGAGACGGCCGGCGAGGACGCCGTATGCCCCGGCCTTCAGCGAGATTGTGCTGATGATGTCCGGGCGGAGCTGCTTCAGGCGACGCCGGAGTGTCTCGATGTAGCGCGCGATGTCCGTGGCCGCGGCGAGCTGGGCGCTCCCGGGGCGGACGTCGGTGCGCTTCATCCCGCGGGCCCGCTCGGGCAGCGGGACGACCTCGACCCGCGCCCCGGCCGCCTCGAGTCCGGCGACGAGCGGCCCGTCCTCGGCGAGCAGCACGGTCGATTCGACCTCTGGCGCCGCCCCGATGAACCGGAGCATCTCGATCTCCGCGCCGGAATAGCGCGCGACGTGACCGAGGAAGACAACGCGAAGAGGTGGAGACATGAAACCGCCGAAGGCATCCCTGCCGCACCCGCGGGCTGGATCACGCCCTTCAGGTCGCTGTGCGATCGTACCGAGTGCCGGGAGGCGGCGTCGGTGGGGGACGGCTGCTCCGACGAGAGATCCCGACTGTGCCAAGAATCCAAGGCCATTGCGACGACCGCTTCGCCCGGGTGGCGACGACGCTTGAGCACCAGCTCAATCGCGGCGCGGATGTCGGCGCGTCGGTTGCGGTCGCGCTGCACGGCGAGCTGGTCGTCGACCTGTGGGGCGGTTCGCTCGATGCCGCCGGCACGCAACCGTGGCAGCGCGAGACGATCGTCAACGTCATGTCGACCACGAAGACGATGCTCGCGCTGTGCGCGCTGCTGCTCGTCGATCGCGGCGAGCTCGACCTCGAGGCCCCCGTCGCCCGCTACTGGCCGGAGTTCGCGGCCGCCGGCAAGGGGGACGTCCGCATCCGGTCGCTTCTCGGCCACACCGCCGGGCTACCGACCTGGGATCACGCCGTCTCGCCGGGCGAGCTGGCCGACTGGGAGCGGTGCACGTCGACGCTCGCCGCACAGACGCCGCGATGGGAGCCCGGCACCCAGCCCGGCTATCACGCGCTCACGCAGGGATTCCTCGTCGGCGAGGTGATCCGCCGCATCACCGGCGAATCCGTCGGCACGTTCTTCCGGTCGCACCTCGCCGAGCCACTCGATGCCGAGTTCTGGATCGGGGTCCCGCGGGAGATCGACGCCCGCATCGCTCCGCTCATCGCGGCGCCGGACGAGTCTGCGGAGGTGGCGCGCCCGCGGCCGGCGCTCGCCGCCCAGACTTTGTTCAACCCGGTGATCAGCGCGGAGGCGACCGGGCTGCCGTTCTGGCGGCGAGCCGAGGTCCCGGCGGCCAACGGTCACGGCAACGCCCGCGGTGTGGCCACGATCCAGGCGCTCGTCTCCGGTCGCGGCGAGGCGTTGGGCAAACGCCTGCTGTCCGAGCGCGCGGTCTCCTCGATCTTCTCCGAGCAGGCGAACGCCGTTGACCTCGTGCTGCTGACGCCCGTCCGGTGGGGAATCGGCTACGGCCTGGCCAGCGAGTCGATGCCGATCGGGCCCCGGGCGTGCCAGTGGGGAGGGCATGGCGGCTCGGTCGTGTTCAGCGACCAGGACAGCGGCCTCACCGTCGCGTATGTGATGAACCAGATGCGGATCGAGGGCGACATGCGCGGCACAGCGATCATCAACGCCGCCAAGTCCTCGGTCGAGCCCGTGTGGCGCCGTGCGGCGCGGACGGGGCGGCGCATCGGGCGGGGGCTCCGCAGGCGCGTGCGCGTGCGCGTGCGAGCGTGAGCGTCTACGATGAACGGCGGATCGTGCTAGGCGAGGTGCTAGCGGTGCCCTGTAACCCGCAATCCGCTCTAGCGGGGCTGAATTCCCTCTCGAGGGGTTCAAGCCCGAGGTCAGCGCCCTGCTTGTGGCGGTGATGGTCCGGTCCCGCCGCGATGGAGACCCGTGAACCAGGTCAGGTCCGGAAGGAAGCAGCCTTAAGCGGTCACCTTCAGGCGCAGCGGGAGCGCTGGACCGGAGTCAACGAGTGGTGGCCGCGCCTCGGTGTTTGGCTTCGAAGGAGGGTGCACGGTCCATTTCGGCCTGCCGCGTGCGCCGAGTCGTGGCCCCGACCGCGCGGGTGACCGCCTCGGCGGCGACGCGCGGATTCGAGGCGCATGACCGACCACTAGACTCGGAAGCCCGTGTCGACCGGCCCGTCTCTCTACCGCCGCCACCGCCCCCGGACGTTCGCCGACGTCGTCGGGCAAGAGCACGTCGTCCGCACGCTGTCGAACGCCGTCACACAGGGGAAGGTCCACCACGCCTACCTGTTCGTCGGCTCTCGCGGCACCGGCAAGACGAGCATGGCGAAGATCCTCGCCGCGTGTCTGAACTGCATCGACGGGCCGACCGTGAGCCCGTGCGGCCACTGCGAATCGTGCGTCGCTATCGCCAACGCCACGTCGCTCGACGTGATCGAGATGGACGCGGCCTCGAACAACTCGGTGGACGACATCCGCGATCTCCGGGAGAAGGTCGCGTACGCCCCGGTCTCCGGACGGCACAAGGTGTACATCCTCGATGAGGCCCACATGCTCTCCCAGCAGGCCTGGAACGCGTTCTTGAAAACCCTGGAGGAGCCCCCGCCGCGGACGATCTTCGTGCTCGCCACGACGGAGGCGCAGAAGGTGCTCCCGACGGTCGTCGACCGCTGCCACCGCTTCGACTTCGGCCGCCCCTCGGTCGAGCAGGTCGCCAAGGTGCTCGCGCGGGTCGCCGAGCAGGAGTCGATCGGGATCGACCCCGCCGCGCTCGCGCTCATCGCCCGCAACGCGACGGGCTCCTTCCGCGACGCCCTCGGGACGCTCGAGCAGCTCGTGACCTACGCCGCGGACGCGCAGATCACATCCCAGGACGTGCTCCAAGTCCTCGGGGTCGCCGACGCCGAGCAGCTGTTCGCGGCCGTCGACGCGATCACCGCCCGGGCCCCCGCCGCCGCGCTCCGGGCTGCCGCCACGCTTGCCGAGTCAGGCCGCGATCCCGGTCAGGTCCTCCGCGACCTCGAGGTGCACGCGCGCGAGCTGCTCACGGTGCAGGTCCTCCACGAGGTGCCAAACGAGCTGCGCGTCACGCCAGAGCGCGACCGGCGCCTGATCGAGCAGGCCGAAGCGCTCCCCGACACCGACGCCGTCCGGCTGCTCGACCTGGTCGCCGCCGGGCTCGAGGCGACGACGAACGGCGCTCAGGCTCGGATCCAGCTGGAGCTCGTCCTGATCAAGGCCGCTGCGCCCGAGGTCGACCCGTCGATGTCGGCGCTCCTGGCTCGGATCGAACGGCTGGAGAGCGGCGCCGCACACCCCACTCCCGCCCGGGTGCCCGCCCCGCCTCCGCCGCCCGCCGCTCCGGACCCATCCCCGTCTGTGGCGGAAGCGCCGGTCGAGCCCGAGGCGCCGAACGAGGTCGTCCCCGCAGAAACGCCGCAGCCCGCCTCGGCGCCGCAGGCTCCCAAAGCCGCGCCCGGTCTGCAGCCCGCGATCGACGCCTGGCCGGCGGTCGTCGAGATCGTCAAGCAGTCGAACGCGATGCTCGCCGCGCTGCTCGCCGACGCGCGCCCGGTCGAGATCGGCGACCGCGAGCTGACGCTCGCCTTTCCGCCCGGCGCCGCGTTCCTCAAGCGCAAGGCCGAGCAGGAGGACCACCGGCGGGTCGCGGGCGACGCGTTCCGGAAGGTGATGGGGCAGGCGCTCGCGCTGCGCTACGAACTGCGGGAGGTGGAGGAGATTCCCGCCGCGACGAACGGCGAGCACACGCTGTCCGGCGAGGAGCTCGTCCGCCGCTTCCTGGAGGAGTTCGACGCCGAGGAGATCCTCGACGACGAGGAAACCGAACAACAACGTGAGGCCCAGTAGCTATGCCACCCCAGCCGAACATGCAGCAGATGCTCAAGCAGGTCCAGAAGATGCAGCAGGACATGATGGCCGCGCAGGAGTCGCTGAAGAGCGAGGTCGTCGACGCCTCGGCGGGCGGCGGCATGGTCACGGTTCAGGTCACCGGCGATCTGCACGTCAAGTCGATCACGATCGATCCCCAGGCGGTCGATCCCGACGACGTCGAGCTGCTCCAGGACATGGTGCTCGCCGCCGTCAATGAGGGCCTGCGCTCCGCACAGGAGCTCGCCGAGTCAAAGCTCGGTGGGATCGCCGGCGGCCTCGGTGGTCCGGGCGGCCTCGGCGGACTCGGCATCCCGGGGCTCTGAGGCCGGGACACCCCGCCAGCGTGTATGCCCCGCCCGTCCAGCGGCTGATCACGGAGCTCTCGAAGCTCCCGGGGGTCGGCGGCCGCACCGCTCAGCGGCTGGCGTTCCACCTGCTCCGCGCCAGCGACGACGATGCCAACGCCCTCGCCGAGGCGATCCGCGAGGTGAAGGAGCGCATCGGGCTGTGCGAGGTGTGCTTCAACCTCGCGGATGGGCCGCTGTGCCGGATCTGCGCCGATGAGCGCCGGGAGTCGGACCTCATCTGCGTTGTCGAGGAGCCCTCCGACGTCATCTCGATCGAGCGCACGCACGAGTTCCGCGGCCGCTACCACGTGCTCGGGGGCGCGCTGTCGCCGATCGACGGCGTCGACCCGGAGGACCTGAAGATCGCCGAGCTGTACGCGCGCGTGAAGAACGACGACGTCCGTGAAGTCGTCGTCGCGACGAACCCGACGACGACCGGCGAGGCGACTGCGCTCCACATCGCGGCCGGGATCCGGGAGATCGCCCCGGACACGGCGGTCACGCGGCTGGCGAGCGGGCTGCCGGTCGGGGCCGACCTCGAGTACGCCGACGAGCTGACGCTGGGCCGCGCGCTCGCCGGGCGCCGCGCCCTGTAGGAACCTGCTCAGAAATTGACAGCTCGGGGTACCCTGGTCCGAGTCCGGACATCCGTTCGTGCGACGCGTACTTACGCTACATGGCAGAGATCGTTGATCTTCGGGGCCGGCAGGCGCTACCCGCGAGCCCGCCCGTCCTCGCCGATCCATCGGGTCGGCGCGCCCGCCTGCTCGCCCGCGCGGGGCGTGTCCTTGCACTGCTGTTCCTGCTCTGGATCACCGGCCTCGCGCTCGCCGGACTCGGCATCCTTCCGGCCGGGTTCATCCCGCTCGGGGGCAAGCTCGGCGGCCAGGCCGCCCCGCCCCTGATCGCACCGGCGGTGCGTGGCGTCGCCACGTCGCTGGCAACCACCGACGGCGGCGCCGTGAGCGCCGCCTCCGGATCGACCAGCGGCCGTGCGTCGGCCACGGTCGTCCGGTCCGTCGACGGCACCACCGGCACCGGCCGACGCGCCGCACAGCACTCCGCGGGCGCCCGGACGGGACAGCCGTCGTCGACGCACTCCAGCTCCGGCACAGCGTCAACCGGCAGTCCATCGTCGACGCACTCGGCCACGCCGGTCGTGGCGACTGCACCGGTGAGCGGCGCGCCCGCTGCGAGCACGTCCGGCGCGGCGAGTGGGACGACGTCTCCGGGCTCGTCGAGCGCGGGGAAGGGCAGCTCCGGATCCGGGACGACCACGGCGCCCGGGCAGACGGTCAAGGGGTCGACCCCCGGCCACACCACCCCGTCGACGACCACGCCGGGCAGCTCAGGCGCCGCCCCCGGGCAGACCAAGAGCGCCACAGGGAGCGGCAGCACGACGGCGCCCGGACAGACCGGCTCCACTCCAGGCCAGACAGCCACGCACGGCAGCGGCCATGGCAACAACAACTGACGAACCGTCGTCGGAAACGCGCGCCCGGCGACGTCGGATCCGTGTCCCGAGGCGGATCTGGAATCCGCCCGGACATTGGCGCCTGCTCGTGTTCTGCCTCGTCGTGATGCTCGCTGTGATCGGGTTCCAGGGCTTCGCGACACACACGATCGGGGCCACCTCCGAGCCGCACGCGACCCAGGCCGCGTCGCCGCTCATCCATGACCGGCCCGTGTTCCGGGCGGCCGGGAATCGCCTGGTGTCCGTCGAGCCGCCGCCCGGACGCCGCATCGCGCTGACGTTCGACGACGGCCCCGACCCCCGGTGGACGAACCGGATCGCAGACGAGCTGGACGCCGCGGGGGTGCACGCGACGTTCTTCGAGATCGGCAGCGAGGCAGCGCGGTACCCGGACATCGTGCGCCGGCTCGTCCGCGACGGCAACGAGATCGGCAATCACACGTTTACACACGTCCTGCTCGGTGGCGTGCCGGTGTGGGAGCGGCGGATGCAGATCGATCTCACGGAGGCGGCCGTCGCCGGGATCACCGGTCATTACGCGCGGCTCATCCGACCGCCGTACTCCGCGACCCCAGACGCGGTAACCCCACAGGACGAGCGTGAGCTAGCCGCGCTCGCCGGTCGTCGCTACTTCGTCGTGCTCGCGAACTACGACTCCAAGGACTGGGAGCGGCCGGGCGTGGCGCGGATCGTCGCCAACGCGACGCCGCCGGGACGCACCGGCGGGATCATCATGCTCCACGACGGGGGCGGGGACCGCTCGCAGACGGTGAAGGCCCTCCGTCAGCTGATCGGTCGCCTGCGCGCCCGGGGCCTCCGGTTCGTCACGGTGTCCGAGCTCGCGGGTCTGCCACGGTCGGTGACCGAGCCGGCCGCGCACGGGTGGTCGCAGAGCCGGGGCACGATCTTCGTCACGAGCGTGCGCGTCGCCTACGCGCTGACGACCGTGATCTCGGTGATCCTGCTCGTCGTCGCCGGACTCGTCGCGCTCCGGGCGCTGCTGCTGTTCGCGCTCGCGGCCCACCACGTCCGGATCACCCGCGCGCGCACTGTCGCCGACCACAGCCCGAGCGTCGCGATCGTCGTGCCCGCCTACAACGAGGCGGTCGGCATCGAGCGAGCGGTGCGCTCGCTCGCTGCGAGCGAGTACGACGACTTCGAGGTGATCGTCGTCGACGACGGCTCGACCGACGACACCGCGGGCATTGTCGCCGGCCTCGACCTGCCGAGCGTACGGCTCATCCGGCAGGACAACGGCGGTAAGGCGGCGGCGCTCAACACGGGGATTGAGCAGACAGACTCCGAAGTGATCGTGATGGTTGACGGCGACACGTTGTTCGAGCCCGGCACGCTTCGTCGGCTCGTCGGGCCGCTCTCGGACCCGGCGATCGCGGCGGTCTCCGGCAACACGAAGGTCGGCAACCGCGGTGGCCTGCTCGGCCGCTGGCAGCACATCGAGTACGTGATCGGCTTCAACCTCGACCGGCGCATGTACGACGTGCTCCAGTGCACGCCGACCGTGCCGGGCGCGATCGGGGCGTTCCGGCGCGATGTGCTGGCGGAGGTCGGCGGGGTTCCCGGCGACACGCTCGCCGAGGACACTGACCTGACGCTCGCACTTGGCCGGACTGGGCGGCGCGTCGTCTACGCCGAGGAGGCACGGGCATGGACCGAGGCTCCGTCGAGCCTGAACGCCCTATGGCGTCAGCGGTACCGCTGGTCGTTCGGGACGATGCAGGCGGTGTGGAAGCATCGCGGCGCGATCATCTCGCGGGATCCTCGCCAGCGACGGATCGGACGTCGCGCGCTGCCGTACATGTTGCTGTTCCAGATCCTGCTGCCCGCGGTGGCGCCACTGATCGACCTGTTCGCGCTGTACGGCCTCGTGTTCACCGGCGCCACCCGGACGCTGATCGTGTGGGCCGTGTTCAACGTCATTCAGCTGTTGATCGCGGTCTACGGCTTCCGGCTCGACCGAGAGTCGCTGAAGCCTCTGTGGGCGTTGCCGCTGCAGCAGTTCGTCTACCGCCAGCTCATGTATCTCGTGATCATCGAGTCGTCAGTCAGCGCCCTCCAGGGCGTGCGCTCCGGGTGGAAGCACCTGCCGCGCACCGGCGAGGTCGTCGTCGGCTCCGAATGACCGTCGGCGCTCACCGCGTAAAGTCCGGACCCGTGCCCAACACAGTCGTCATGAAATTCGGCGGCACGTCCGTCGCTGACGCCGAGCGCATCAAGCGCGCCGCCCGCCGGATCGTCGAAAAGCGCGAGGCGGGCCAAAAGGTTGTCGCCGTGCTCTCCGCCCGCGGCAAGACGACCGACGAGCTGATCGGGATGGCCGAGGAGGTCTCGCTGACGCCCGACCCCCGTGAGATGGACATGCTCCTGTCGACCGGCGAGCGGATCTCGTGCGCGCTCTGCGCGATGGCGATCAACGACCTCGGTCACCGGGCGATCTCGCTCACCGGCTCGCAGGCCGGAATCGTCACCGACACATCGCACACGAAGGCGCGGATCCTCGACGTCCGGGCCACCCGGATCCGGGAGGCGCTGAGCGAGGACCTGATCGTGCTTGTCGCCGGGTTCCAGGGCGTCTCGACGAGCCGCGACGTGACGACGCTCGGTCGCGGCGGTTCGGACACGACCGCCGTGGCGCTCGCTGCGGCGATCGACGCCGAGGTGTGCGAGATCTACACCGACGTCGCCGGCGTGTTCACCGCCGACCCGCGGATCGTCCCGAACGCGCGCAAACTCCCGTTTGTCTCCTTTGAGGAGATGCTCGAGATGGCGGCCTCCGGCGCGAAGGTGCTCCAGCTGCGATCCGTCGAGTACGCGCGGACGCACGGAGTGCGGATCCACTGCCGATCGAGCTTTGAAGATGCCCCCGGTACGGTTGTCCTAGGAGAAGACGAGACGATGGAACACCCCCTCATCACCGCGGTCACGCACTCGACCGAGGAGGCGCGGATCACTCTGCTCGGCGTCCCCGACCGGCCGGGCGCGGCGGCGGCGATCTTCACCGCGCTCGCCGACGCCGGCTGCAACGTCGACACGATCATCCAGAACGAGCCGCTCGGCGAGGGCCGTGACGCGGAGGTGTCGTTCACGATCGCGACCGAGGACCTGCGGGCCGCCGAGACGGCGCTCGAGCCGATTGTCAGCCAGCTCGACGTCGCCCGCGTCGACACCGACCCCGACATCGGCAAGGTCTCGATCGTCGGCGCCGGCATGCGCTCGCATCCCGGCGTCGCGGCCAAGGTGTTCGACACGCTCGCCGACGCGGAGATCAACATCGAGATGATCTCGACCTCGCCGATCAAGATCTCCTGCGTCATCCGCTCGCACCGTGTGCCCGACGCGGTCCGGGCGCTCCACACCGCGTTCGGGCTCGAGGCCTCCGCTGTCCAGCAAGAGCGCCCGATCGGCCAGCAAGCGCGATGACCGACCTCTATGAGGTGATGCGCTGCGCCCCTTCGACGCGCTACTTCACCGACGAGCCGGTCCCGCGCGAGACGATCGAACGCGTCCTCGACAACGCGCGCTACGCGCCCTCCGGCGGCAACCGCCAGGGCTGGAAGGTGATCGTGATCAGCGACCGCGACACGCGGCGAAAGCTCCGGGAGCTATACGAGCCCGCATGGATGGCGTACACGGAGCAGACCGGCGCCCGGGCCATCCTCGATGCGGCGGAGCCGCCACCCGGCATCACCCCGGGCCGGCTACGGATGCTGAGGGGCGCCGACGAGTTCGCCCACACATTCGACGAGGTCCCCGTCCACCTCGTCCCGTGCGTCGCGCTCGATGCGCTTGCGATCACCGACGAGTCGCTCGACCGTCCGAGCATCGTCGGCGGCGCTTCGATCTACCCGTTCATCCAGAACATCCTCCTCAGCCTGCGCGCCGAGGATCTCGGGGCCGCTTTCACGACGCTCCTCGCCCCAGCTGAGCCAGCGGTCTGCGAGCTCCTGGACATCCCGGAGGGCATCGCCATCGCCGGCCACATCTCGACCGGCCACCGGCGCGATCCATGGCCGCGGGCGCTGGCGCGCAATCCGGTGGCCGACTTCACGTTCGCCGAGCGCTACGGCGCGGCCTGGTCGATGCGCGACTAGTGCCCCGTTCACTACCGCCGCGCTCGCAGCTCTCGCCGCGTCCGCACGCCGAGCTTGCGGTACACCCGCCGCGCGTGCGTGCGCACCGTCTCGACGCTCACGTGAAGCGTCTGCGCGATCTCCGCGTTCGAGCGCCCGGTCTGTAGCAGCTCGAGCACGTCGGCCTCGCGCGGGGTGAGCAGCTCCGGCCCGGGAGGCTCGTAGTCGTCGATCACCGCCGGCGGCAGCACGTGCATCCCCCGGGAGGCGAGATGGACCGCGTGCAAGACGTCACGCGCCTGGGTCGACTTCGAGAGGCAGGCTGTCGCCCCGAACGCGACCATCTGACGGCACTCGGCTGCCGTCGGCCGGTTCGCGAGCACCATCAGCCGCGTGTCCGGGAACGCGCGGTGCAGCTCTCGCAGTTCCGCCGCGCTCGTCAGCGAGCCGAAGTTGAGGATCGTGACGAGCGGCCGCAGCGTCTCGAGCATCGCGGGAATCTCGTCGTGCGGGATGTCCTCGGCGACGAGTTCAAGCTGTTCGTCGTCATCGACGAGCGACCGCAGGCCACGGCCCACGATGTCCTCGAAGCGGTCGATGGCAACGGTGATGGAGGGCTTGACCATGACGAGCTGAATCGACGCCTCCGCAGCGGCCGACACTACGTTATCGGCATTCGCGGCAAAAGGGTGAGGCAAAGATCACCCGTTTTATACCCCGAAGTCACCCGAAGATCACCCCTAGGGGGGAAGACATCCTTGCCGACATAGGTCATTATTCCGGTGCGCTTCCGATCCATTCCGGATGACCACGTAGTAGGGAACCCTTGCGGGACGCCGCACCGGGCAGGGGTCGACAGGCAGGGCTTGAAGGGCGAGGCAGCAGGGAGCCTCGCCCTTCGTATGAGATGAGCGGGTTGGACGCCCGCGCGTCAGCGTCAGTCTTCGGGCGGCGGGATCGCGGCCTTCAGGCGCCGGCGCGCATCCTCGATCCGGCGCGACGGATCGTCGGCGCTGTGCGGCGGCGCGAGCCGTCCGCGCTGTCGGTCCGAAGCGGTATGGCTGCCGCGCCCGCGGGCGAGGGACAGCACACGCCGGAGTGGCCGGATCATGAGTGCCTCCGGGAGGCCCCGTCCGTCTAGCTGGCGGCCGCGCTGCCGGCGACCACCGATGTCGACCAGTCGATCACCGAGGTCGGCCGCACGATGTGCTTGTTCATGCCGAGGTCCTTCGGCGAGAGGCCGAGCGCGAGCCCGATCAGCTGCGGGAGGTGGAGCACCGGCATCCCGAGTTCCCGCCCCACAGCCTTCGCCGCGGTCGGCTGCTGCAGGTCGAGATTGAGATGGCAGAGCGGGCACGGGACGACGAGGCAGTCAGCCTCGGCGTCGATCGCGTCACCGACGTGGCGTCCGGCCTGCTTGAGCGAGGCTTCCTTGTTCATCGTGATGATCGGGAAGCCGCAGCACTTGTAGACGCCGGCGTAGTTGATGACCGTGCCGCCGAGCGCCTCGATCACCATGTGCAGGTAGCGGTCTCGCGGGTGCGCCTCGTCGATCCCAAGTCGCTCGACCGGCCGCACGATGTAGCAGCCGTAGAACGGACCGACGCGGAGGTCCGTGAGCGGGCGGTTGACCTTCGACTTCAGCGTGTCGAGCCCGATCTCCTCGACGAGCAGCCACAGGAAGTTCTTGTTCGTGAGGCCCTTCTCGTAGGTCAGGCCCTCCTCGGACAGCGTCTGGTTGATCTGGTCGCGGTAGTCGGTGCTCGCGTCGAGTCGCTGCTGGCATTCCGATTGCGCGCCCTGGCACGTCGAGCAGATGTTCATCATCAGCTCGCCGTCGGTCTTCTGTGCGAGCGCGAACGTCCGCGCATTGAGCGTGTCGGCGAGCTCCTGGTTGTGCTCGGCGATGACGCCGGCGCCGCAGCAGGCCGCGCGGTCAAGCTCGATCAGCTCGATGTCAAGCAGCGGTGCGACCTTCGCCATCGAGCCGTGCAGCTCCGGGGTGAAGCCCCGGCTGACGCAGCCGGGCCAGTAGGCAACCTTCATCAAGTAACTCGCTTTCTTGGGGCAGCCGGGCACCGCCCCGAAAGCGACAAATCCTCCGGGAGCGGAGCGCCGTCCTGGCCAGCCATGTTACTCAGCCGGGCTCAAGCGCGGTTCCCCGCAGCACGCTCCGTAGCGAACCACGATGCCGCCCACGGAAGGTTCGCTAGGTTGCTTGTCATGAGCACCGAGGCCGCCACATCCACACGCCTCGGCCGCAGGACCTCGCGCACCGACCGCTGGTGGACCGCGCCGGTCGCGACGGGCCTCGGGCTGACCGCATTCGGCATCTACTCGATCGTCGTCGCCGCGATGGGCACCGACTACCTCTATACCGGCGGCGGCGCCCACTACCTCTCGCCGTTCTACTCGCCCGACCTCAAAAGCTTTGGGCTCCACATCTCGTTCACGTATGCGTTCTTCGTGATCTGGGTCCCGCTCGGCTTCCGAGCCACCTGTTACTACTACCGCAAGGCGTATTACCGGGCGTTCTTCCGCACTCCTCCGGCCTGCGCGGTCGCCGCCCCGCCGCGGCGCCGCCCGTACACCGGCGAGACGAAGCTCCCGTTCATCCTCCAGAACCTGCACCGGTACTTCGTGTACCTGGCGACGATCGTGCTCGGGTTCCTGTGGTTCGACGCCGGCCGCGCCTTCTTCTTCCGGGACGCGCACGGCTCGCTTGAGTTCGGTGTCGGGCTCGGCACGCTGATCATGCTCGCCAACGTCATCTTTCTGTCCCTATTCACATTCGGGTGCAACTCCGTCCGTCACCTGATCGGCGGTCGGCTTGACTGCTTCACCTGCTCGGCGTCGGCCCGCACTCGGCACAAGCTCTGGCAACGCATCACGGTGCTCAACGGCTGGCACATGCAGTGGGCGTGGATCAGCCTCGCCGTGGTCGGCCTCACCGATCTCTACATCCGCCTCGCTTCAGCCGGCGTGTTCACCGACCCGAGGATCTTCTAGTGACCCTTGAGCTGGAGGTCGAGCGCCATAAGTACGACGTGCTCGTGATCGGAGCGGGTGGCGCCGGGCTACGCGCCGCGATTGCCGCAGCCGAACACGGTGCCCACACCGGCCTCGTCTGCAAGTCGCTGCTCGGCAAGGCTCACACGGTGATGGCCGAGGGCGGTGTCGCGGCCGCGTTCGGCAACGTCGCACCCGAGGACAACTGGCAGGTCCATTTCCAGGACACGATGTTCAGCGCCAAGTACCTCAACAACTGGCACATGGCCGAGCTCCACGCCAAGGAGGCGCCCGACCGCGTCGCCGAACTCGAGCACTGGGGCGGCGTCTTTGACCGGACGCCCGACCGGCGGATGGACCAGCGGGCGTTCGGGGGTCATACGCACAGGCGACTCGTGCATATCGGCGACCGGACCGGGCTCGAGATGATCCGGACGCTCCAGGACAAGACCGTGCACAGCGGCGTCGACGTGTTCATGGAGTGCACGATGACACGGCTGCTCAAAGACGGCGACCGGGTGTGCGGCGCGTTCGGCTACCGCCGCCAGACCGGTACGTTCATCGCGTTCGAGGCGAAGGCCGTCGTGCTCGCGACCGGCGGCGCCGGGCGCTGCTGGAAGATCACGTCCAACTCCGGCGAGAACGCCGGCGACGGGCACGCGCTCGCCTACGAGGCCGGCTCCGACCTCATCGACATGGAGTTCGTCCAGTTCCACCCGACCGGCATGGTGTGGCCGCCCGGCGTGATCGGGCTGCTCGTCACCGAGGCGGTTCGCGGCGAGGGCGGGATCCTGCGCAACGCCGAGGGCGAGCGCTTCATGGAGCGTTATGACCCCAAGCGGATGGAGCTCTCCACCCGCGACGTCGTCGCCCGCGCCATCTACACCGAGGTGCGCGAGGGCCGCGGCACCCCGCACGGCGGCGTGTTCCTCGACGTCTCACATCTCCCCGCGGACACGGTGCGCACCCGGCTGCCGAGCATGTACGACCAGTTCATGGAGCTCGCGGGCGTCGACATCACCCGCGAGCCGATGGAGGTCGGCCCGACGTGCCACTACCTGATGGGCGGTGTGGCCGTCGACGGTGACACCGGTGCCAGTCGCGTCCCCGGGCTGTTCGCGACAGGCGAGTGCACCGGCGGCATGAACGGCGCCAACCGCCTCGGCGGCAACTCGCTCTCCGACCTGCTCGTGTTCGGCAAGCGGGCCGGTGACGGCTCGGCCGACTACGTCGCGAGCGCGCCCGAGCCCGCAATCGACGACGCGGCCGTGAATGACGCTGCGGCGGAGCTGCTCGGGTACCTCGAGGGGCCGCCGGGCGGCGCCGACGGCGCGGGCGAGGACCCATACGAACTTCACGCCGAGCTGCAGGCGACGATGCAGGCCGACGTCGGCATCTTCCGGGAGGCTGACAACCTCGCCTCTGCGCTGGCGACGATCGAGCGGCTGCGCGAGCAGGCGAAGGGCGTGCGCGCCTCCTCCACCGAGCGGGTCTACAACGGGGGCTGGCAGCTGTGCCGCGACCTGCGCAACATGCTGATCGTCTCAGAGGCCGTCGCGCGGGCCGCGCTCATGCGGCAGGAAAGCCGCGGCGCCCACTCGCGACTTGATTTCCCCCAGTTCGATGACTACTGGGGCCAGCACAACATCGTCGTGCGTCCTCAGTCGGACGGGATGCAGGTGGAACCCCGGCCGGTGATCACGGTCGAGCACCTGGCGGAGCTCGTCGACGCCCGGAAGGAGGCAGAACGCGTATGAGCAAGCGGACGCTGCGACTGTGGCGGGGCGGCGATGACGGCGAGCATGTCGAGTACGAGGTGGAAGCCGAGACCGGGATGGTCGTCCTGGACGCCGTGCTCGAGATTCAGCGCCACCAGGCGAAGGACCTCGCGGTGCGCTGGAATTGCAAGGCGGCGAAGTGCGGGTCGTGCAGCGCGGAGGTCAACGGTATGCCGCGGCTGATGTGCAAGACCCGCCTTGACCATCTGCCGGAGGAGCAGCCGATCACGGTCGAGCCGCTGAAGGCGTTTCCGCTCCTGCGCGACCTCGTCACCGACGTCTCCTGGAACTACGAGGTGAACAAGCGGATCCCGCCGTTCACGCCGGGCCCCGACGCGGATTGGTCGATCGGTCAGGACGACGTCGACCGCATGGCGGAGTTCCGCAAGTGCATCGAGTGCTTCCTCTGCCAGGACGTGTGTCACATCCTCCGCGACCATCGGATGCACGGCCGGTACTACGGCCCGCGCTTCCTCGTGCGGATCGCGAGCCTCGAGATGCATCCGCTCGACACGCTCGACCGCACCGATCTCATGGCCGACGACGCCGGGCTCGGGCTCTGCAACATCACGAAATGCTGCAGTGAGGTCTGCCCGGAGGGGATCCACATCACCGACAACGCGATCATCCCGCTCAAGGAGCGACTCGTCGATCGCCGCTATGACCCGATCGCGAAGCTCGGGCGGCGGTTGTTCGGAGGCGGGCGCGGTCGGCAGCCCGCCCGGGAGGAGTAGCTAGGCCGACTCGTTCTCGGCCGGCTCGGCGTCCGGATGGAGCGGCGTCGGCTCGTCGGTGTGCGGCGCGTGCTTGTGCTCGGGGTCGTCCTCGTACCCTGAGATGTACAGGTTGAGCTCGACCCGCTCGCCCCGACCTTCGATCGTGTCGAAGATCTGCTTGACCTCCTTCGGCGCCTTATGCGGGTGAAGGAGCGCCTTGGCCGGCGTCATCTTCCCGCGGGCGAGGCCCTTGGCCGCGGTCGGCAGCGAGCTGATCAGCTCGGGCACGGCGCGCGGGTGGAACTTCCCGCCGTATGAGTCCGGCAGCAGATCGGCTTCGTGGAGAAGGCCGTTGCGGCGGATGTTCTTGACGAACGCATGCTCGTGCCGGTAGCCGTTGTTTCGGTCCTCGATGTCGAAGTCCGAACCCGACTTGCGCCGTAGGCGCATGATCTGGCTCATCGGTTCGACGCCCTTGGGGCATGCGTCGATGCAGTTGAAGCAGTGGGTGCAGTCGTAGATGCCGTGCTCGTCCTCGCTCAGGTCCTTGAGCCGGGTCTCGTGCTCGGCGTCACGCGGGTCACCGACGAACCGGTACGCCTTGGCGAGTGCCGCCGGACCGACGAACAGCGGGTCGATCTCCATCGACAGGCAGTCCGACACGCACGCCCCGCACTGGATGCAGGCCATCGTCTGCGTGACGTCGACCATGTTGTCGTGGGGAACGATGTATTCGCGCTCGGGCACCGGCTCCTTGGCGAGCAGCCACGGCGTGACCCGGCGGATCTTCTTCCAGTGGACCGCGTCCATGTCGACGATCAGGTCGCGGATGACCGGCATATTGCCCATCGGCTCGACCGTGATGACCGGGTGGCCGTCCCCGTCCTCGCCATCCGTCGCGGGATACAGGCCGAACGCCCGCTTCGCCGCCTCCTTGAGGTGGGTGTTGCAGGCGAGGCCCGGCTTTCCGTTCATCCGTACACCGCACGAGCCGCAGATCGCCTGCTGGCACGAGCAACGGATGCCGACCGAGCCGTCGGTCTCGTCGCGGATCTTGAGGATCGCGTCGAGGACCGACTGCGTCTCCGGCATGTCGACCCTGTGCTCGTCCCAGTACGCAGCGTCACCGGACTGGGGGTCGAACCGTCGGATCCTCAGGGTGAATTCCGGCACGCTAATAGGTCCTTTCCTGCGGTTCCCACTTGGTGATCGTAACCGGCGAATAGCTCACGGTCGGTACATCCTCGCCGTTGACCGACACGTCGACGTGCTTGAGCCATTCCTCGTCGTTGCGCCCGGGGAAGTCGGTGCGGCTCTGGGCGCCGCGTGACTCCTTGCGCTCCTCGGCCGAGACGACGATCGCCTCCGCGCAGTCGAGCATGTACCCGAGTTCGATCGCGCCAATCACGTCCTGATTGAAGATCGTGCCGTGGTCGTCGATGACAGCCGTCTTCGCCTCCTCCTTGAGTCGACGGACGACCTCGTGGGCCTTGGCGAGGCCCTCAGCATCACGGAACACTGCGACGTACTTGTTCATCGTCTCGCCGAGCTCGCGTTTGATCGCCGAGACCCGCCGGCCGCCACTGGCGTCCCGGCCGATGATCCCGTTGATCGCCTTCTCGGTGTCGTCGATCCTGGAGCTCGGCGTCGAGGGCATCGGGACGTTGTTCGCCCGCAGTCCGGCGTGCTCGCCGGAGCGGCGGCCGAAGATGAGCGTGTCGAGCAGGCTGTTTGCCCCAAGTCGGTTGCCGCCGTGGACCGAAACGCACGCGACCTCGCCGGCCGCGTACAGGCCCGGGATCGTGGTCTCGCCGTCGACGTCGGTCTTGATCCCTCCCATGCAGTAGTGCTGACCGGGGCGGATGTGGATCGGCTCCCGCGTGATGTCGACACCGGCGAAGTCACGGCCGATGTTGACGATCTCGCGCAGCGCCTCGAGCGTCCGCCGCCTGGGCACCTTCGTGACGTCGAGCGCGACGGTCCCGTCCGGGAAGCCGCGGCCCTCGTTGATCTCGGTCTGCTCGGCGCGCGAGACGACATCCCGGGAGGCGAGCTCGAGCTTGTTCGGCGCGTAGCGCTCCATGAAGCGCTCGCCCTCGGCGTTCAGCAGCCACGCACCCTCGCCGCGGGCGCCCTCCGTGATCAGGATCCCATTGCCCGCGAGGCACGTCGGGTGATACTGCACCATCTCCATGTCCATCAGGTGCGCGCCCAGCCGATAGGCCTGCGCCATCCCGTCGCCGGTCACGATCAAGCCATTGGTCGTCGGCTCATAAGCCTGGCCCGCGCCGCCGGTCGCGAGGATCGTCGCCTTCGCGTTGAACACCCCGAGCTGGCCGTCGCGGAGGTTCCGGCCGATCGCGCCGACACAGTGACCCTCATCGTTCTGGAGCAGGTCGGTCGTGAACCACTCCTCGTAGCGATCGATCGACTCGCCGTACTTCATCAGCTGCTCGTAGAGCACGTGGAGGATCGCGTGGCCGGTGATGTCCGCGACGTAATACGTGCGGGCAGCGCTCGCGCCGCCGAAGGCACGGGTCCCGAGGTTCCCGTTCTCGTTGCGGTGGAACGTGACGCCGGCGTGCTCGAGCCAGAGGATCTCGTTCGGCGCTTCGCGGCACATGATCTCGATTGCGTCCTGATCCCCGAGATAGTCCGAGCCCTTGACCGTGTCGAACGCGTGGGACTCCCACGTGTCCTCGGGGTTCAGAGCCGCGTTGATCCCGCCGGCGGCGGCGACCGAATGCGATCGCACAGGGTGGACCTTGGAGATGATCGCCACGGTGGCGCCGGTCTGCGCCGCGGCGAGCGCAGCCCTCTGTCCGGCAAGGCCGGCGCCGATGATCAAGACGTCATGTGAAGGCACGAGGGACGATTCTATGGAAGGCGGCCGTTCCGCCGCCTTGTGGTGCCTCGTCGCGTGTCTAGCGACGCGTGTCCGAGCGGCTGGCTCCGAACTCCCGCGCGTGACTGCGATCAGCGAACGGCGCATCGAAAGGGGTGGGGGTCCGAGCCGTCCCAATCCAGTCGGGGCGCTTCGAGTCTTGGGACTTTGTCGCGGCCTGCGGCCCGAATGACCGCGCGTCTCTCTCGCGGCGCGGCAATTTGGGCCGGTCAGCCGCCGAGTCCGCCGAGTCCGCTGGGCCCGCCGAGTCCGCCGGGCCCGCTGGGCCCGTCGAGCCCGTCGAGTCCGCTGGGCCCGCCGAGTCCGCCGGGCCCCTCCGGCCGATCGCCGAGCTCGCGCAGGCGCCCCCGCAGGAACGCCCGCTCACCCTCATTCCGCGTTAAATTGAACGCTCGTTCAAATGCGGCCCGGGCGGCCCCGGCGTCCCCCAGCCGCAGCAGCAGGTCTCCACGGGTGGCATGTAACAGGTGGTAGGCGTCCAGGCCCGAGAGCCCGTCGACGATCTCCAGGGCTCCCGTCACGTCGCCGGCCTCGCCGACCGCGACCGCTCGGTTGAGCGCCACCACGGGGGACGGCGAGACCGCGTAGAGCGACGAGTAGAGATCGGCGATCGTCTCCCAGTCGGTCGCGGCGGCATCCGGAGCGCGCGCGTGCTCGGCGGCGATCGCGGCCTGGAGCTGATAGGGCCCGGGACGGCGCTGGCGCAGCGCGGCGCCGAGCAACCGTAGCCCCTCGGAGATCGCCCGCGCGTCCCACAACGAGCGATCCTGGTCGCGCAGCCGCACGAGCGATCCGGACTGAGGATCGACCCGCGTCGCCCGCCGGGAGTCCTGGAGCAACATCAGCGCGACGAGGCCGAGCGCCTCGGGCTCATCGGGCATCAGCGCCGCGAGCAGCTTGCCGAGTCGGATCGCCTCGCCGCAGAGCTCGTCGCGGAGCAGCCGGTCGCCCGCGGTCGCGGCGTAGCCCTCGTTGAAGATGAGGTAGATGACCGACAGCACGCCCGCGAGGCGGTCGGGCAGGGCGGCGTCGGCCGGGACCTCAAACGCGATCGCGGCGTCCCGGATCTTGCGCTTGGCGCGCACCAGCCGCTGCGACATCCGCGTCTCGGGGACGAGGAACGCCCGTGCGATCTCCGCCGCGGTCAGGCCACCAACCACCTGCAGGGTCAACGCAATCCGCGCCTCGGGCGCGAGCGCCGGGTGGCAGCACGTGAACAGCAGGCTCAGTCGCTCGTCGCCGACCTCGGCCAGCGCCTCAGGAAATGGCTCGTCGATCATCGCGTCCTCCGTCCGTGCCGCCGCACCGGCGAGGGCGGAGAGCTTCGCCTCGCCGGTGCGCTGATGGCGCAGCCGATCGATCGCGCGGTTGCGGGCGACGGTGAGCAGCCACGCCGCCGGCGCCTTCGGCACCCCGCGCCGCTCCCACGTGACGAGCGCGGACGTGAACGCCTCCTGGAGCACGTCCTCGGCGAGCTCGACGTCACGCAAGCTGCGCACGAGCGCGGCGAGGACCCGTGCCCGCTCCTGGCGGAAGACCGCCTCGATCGATTGCGACACATCCATTTGACGAACGGTGTCGACCGAAGTCGACACTGCCCATTGTTCAGCTGACGGCCGCGTTATGTTGCCGGCGTGCCGACCGCGGACTGCAGCGCGCGGCGCACCTGCTCGACCGTCACCACGCCGCGCAGCACGCCGTCACCGTCGACGGCCATCAGCGCGCCGAGCCGGCCGAGCGTCTCCGAGGCGAGCACCTCGGTGATCGGTCGGTCCTCGTTGACCCACCACCGGCCGCCCTCCTCGGACTCGAGCATCGAGTCGACCGCGAGCCACCCCTCGCCGCCGTCCACGGCGGACTGCACCCGCTCCTGGCGGGAGATGCCGACGAAGTGCTCGGAATCGTCGATCACCGGGAACCATGACCAGCCGTAGCGCAGGAAGTATTCGTCGAGCGCCTGCGTCGCCGCGGTTCGCGAGGGGATCGCCACCGGCTGGCGGTCCATGATGTCGGCGACGCGTACGCCCTCGATCCGTTCGGTGATCGCCGTTTGCACGA
This sequence comes from uncultured Solirubrobacterales bacterium, assembly GCA_963750695.1. Taxonomy (GTDB): domain Bacteria; phylum Actinomycetota; class Thermoleophilia; order Solirubrobacterales; family Solirubrobacteraceae; genus Palsa-465. The sequence continues at coordinate 223,600 of CAVVSB010000008.1, read as the reverse complement.
TCGCGCCGCGGGCTGACTGGTAGAGCAGGAACGCCAGCATCAGCAGCCACAGGCCGCCGAGCCCTGAGCCGTGAAGCAACAGGAAGATCCCGAATCCGGCGAGCAGGATCGCGAAGCCCTGGCCGACCATCGCCGCCGCCCGCGTTCCCTTGCGCTTGTCCCCGGTCGTCTTCCACACGATGGCGCGGGCGATGCGTCCCCCGTCGAGCGGGAATGCGGGGACGAGGTTGAAGATGAGCACGATCACGTTCATCAGCAGCAGCCAGCTGAGCGACAGCAGCACCGGCGTGACCTGGATGTCGCTGTCGAGCAGGAACGCATGCCAGAGCCGGTGCGGCCCGACGATCGCCAGATCGATCGCGGCGAACACGACCACCATGAGCGCCGTCGCGGCCGGTCCGGCGGCCGCGATCTTGAACTCCTCGCCCGGCGACGCCGCATCGCGGGACATCTGGGTCAGGCCGCCGAACAGGAACAGCTGGATGTTCTTGACCTCGATCCCCTGTCGACGGGCGACGATCGCGTGGCCGAGCTCGTGCACGATCAGCGAGAAGAAGAACAGCAGCGCACTGACGACCGTGGTCAGGTACGCGACCCCGTCCGAGGAGTGCAGCGTGGCCCGGAACGAGGGGGACAGATAGAGGATGACGACGAACAGCGTCAGCAACCAACCGGCATCGACCCCGATCCGGATTCCCGCCACATCGATCAGCTTGATCGAACCTGGACGTCGGAACATGCTGCAATGGTGTCACAGCCGCCGCCAACGGATATAAGGATGCAAGCGTCCCGCCCCCTGGAGAAAACAGCTTGAGTGATTCCCTGCAGAAGCTCCGAGCCCGCCTTGGCGAGCTGGAGGACCTTCGAAACACCTCCGGCCTGCTCGGCTGGGACCAGCAGACGATGATGCCCCCGCGGGGTGGGCCGTCCCGCGCCGAGTCGATGGCGACGATCGAGCGGATCCGCCATGAGATGTTCATCGAGGACGAGACCGGTCGGCTGCTCGAGCAGGCGGCGGCTGATCTGGGCGGCGCCTCACCGGACAGCGACGACGCCAGCCTGATCCGCGTCACCCGCCGCCACCACGACAAGGCACGGCGCGTGCCGACCGAGCTCGCCGCCGAGATCGCCCGTGCGTCCTCGCTCGGCCAGGAGGCCTGGGTGGGCGCCCGTGAGAACTCCGACTTCGCGGCGTTCGCTCCGTACCTCACACACAACCTCGACCTCGCCCGCCGCTACGTCGACTGCTTTGACGAGTTCGATGTCGCCTACGACGTCCTGCTCGACGACTTCGAGCCGGGGATGAAGACCGCGCAGGTGCGCGCGCTGTTCGATGAGCTCAAGGCGGAGCTTGTCCCGGTGATCGCGACGCTCGGCGAGCACCGCAACAGCGTCGACCCCTCGATCCTCCACGGCACGTTCCCGATCGACCGCCAGCGCGAGCTCGTCGCGCAGGTCGTGTCGCTGATGGGCTTTGACCGCGCCGGCTGGCGGATGGACGACACCGTGCACCCGTTCGCCACCGGGATCGGCGCCGGCGACGTGCGCATCACGACCCGGTGGGAGGAGCCGTACTACGCCTCCGGGCTCTACGGCGCGATGCACGAGTGTGGTCACGGGCTCTACGAGGACGGGATCGCCGACTCGCTCAGGCGCACGCCGCTCGGCCACGGCGAGTCGCTCGGGCTGCACGAGTCGCAGAGTCGCATGTGGGAGAACCTGGTCGGTCGCGGGCGAGGGTTCTGTGGCGTGCTCGCACCACGGGTCAACGCGCTGTTCGGTACCTCGGTCGATGCGGACGCGCTGTACCGCGCCGTCAACTACATCGAGCCGTCGTTCATCCGCGTCGAAGCCGACGAGGCGACATACGGGCTGCACATCGTGCTCCGCTTCGAGCTCGAGCAGGAGCTGATCGAAGGCCGGCTCGCCGTCGCCGATCTGCCGGAGGCGTGGAACGCCCGCGTCAAGGAGTACCTCGGGCTCGAGGTCACCGATGACGCCCACGGGGTCCTCCAGGACGTCCACTGGTCCGGCGGGATGATCGGCTACTTCCCCACCTACGCCCTCGGGAACCTGATCGCCGGCCAGTTGTGGGAGGCGGCACACAGTGAGATGCCGGACCTCGATGACCGGATCGCGGACGGCGAGCTCTCACCGCTGCGCGAGTGGCTGCGGGAGAACGTCCACCGTCACGGGGCGAAGTTCTCAACCCCGGAGTTGCTCGAACGCGTCGTCGGGGGGCCGATCGCGGTCGGTCCGTTCGTCAGCTACCTGAAGGCGAAGCTCTCCGACGTCTACGGCGTCGCCTTATAGCGCCGCGAGCGCCTCGTTGAACGTCGCGCTCGGGCGCATCACAGCCACAACCCGCTCGGGGTCGGGTTGGTAATAGCCACCGATGTCGACCGGCTCGCCCTGGACACCGTTCAGCTCTTCGACGATCGCCGACTCGCTCTCGCGCAGCCGCGCGGCGAGCGGTGCGAAGCGCTCCGCAAGCGCCGCGTCGACATCCTGATCGGCGAGCTCCTGCGCCCAGTAGAGAGCGAGATAGAAGTGGCTACCGCGGTTGTCGATCTCGCCGGTCTTGCGCGAGGGCGAGCGGTTCTCCTCGAGCAGCCGTCCGGTCGCGCGGTCGAGCGTCTCCCCGAGCAGCTTCGCCTGTGGATTGTCGTCCGTCTGAGCGAGCAGATCGAACGACGGTGGCAGCGCGAGGAACTCGCCGAGTGAGTCCCACCGCAGATGGTTCTCGCGCAGCAGCTGTTGCACGTGCTTGGGCGCGGATCCGCCGGCGCCGGTCTCGAACAGACCCCCGCCGGCGATGAGCGGAACGATCGACTGCATCTTCGCGCTCGTGCCGAGCTCGAGGATCGGGAACAGGTCGGTGAGATAGTCGCGCAGAACGTTCCCGGTCACCGAGATCGTGTCTTCGCCGCGGCGTGCTCGCTCGAGCGTGAACCGGGCCGCCGCGCCGACATCGAGGATCTCGATCTGCAGACCGTCAGTGTCGAGTGCGTCGAGCGCTGGGCGGACCTTGGCGAGCAGCCCGGCGTCATGGGCACGTGACTGGTCAAGCCAGAACACCGCGGGCGCACCCGTTTCACGCGCGCGCGTGACCGCGAGCCGAACCCAGTCCTGGATCGCGACCTCCTTCGTCTGGCACATCCGCCAGATGTCGCCGCTGTCGACATCGTGCTCCATCAGCGTCCGTCCGCCGCCGTCGACGACGCGCACAGCGCCCGGACCCGTGATCTGGAAGGTCGTGTCGTGCGAGCCGTACTCCTCGGCGGCTTGGGCCATCAGCCCGACGTTCGGCGTCGTGCCCATCGTTGCCGGGTCAAACGCGCCATGCTCGCGGCAGTGATCGACGGTCTCGGCGTACAGCGGCGCATAGGAGTGATCGGGGATGACGAACAACGTGTCCTGAAGCTCGCCGTCGGCGTTCCACATCTGACCCGACGTGCGAATCGCGGCCGGGATCGACGCGTCGATGATCACGTCGCTCGGCACGTGCAGGTTCGTGATCCCGCGGTCGGAGTCGACCATCGCGATGCGCGGCCCGTCCGCGTACGCCGCCTCGATCGAGGAGCGGATCGCATCCTGCTGGTCGGCGGGGAGCGTCTCGATTGCCCGCAGGAGCGCCCCGAGGCCGTCATCCGGGTTGACACCGGCCGAGTGCAGCGCGTCGCCGTGTTCGGCGAAAACGTCGGCGAAATACGCACGCACTGCGTGACCGAAGATGATCGGATCGGACACCTTCATCATCGTCGCCTTGAGGTGCACCGAGAACAGGACACCCTGTGCCTTCGCCTCCGCGACCTGGTCGGCGAGGAACGCCTGCAGGGCGGCGGCACGCATGACCGACGCGTCGATCACTTCGCCGGCCGTCAGTGACAGGCCGTCTTTGAGCACCGTCGTCGTGCCGTCGGCAGCGACGTGCTCGACGCGGACGCTCGTCGGATCGGGGACGGTCACCGACAGCTCGGTGCTTCGGAAGTCACCCTCGGTCATCGTCGAGACATGCGACTGTGAGTCACTCGACCACGGGCCCATCGCATGCGGGTGACGGCGCGCGAATTCCTTGACCGACGCCGGCGCGCGGCGGTCCGAGTTGCCCTGGCGAAGGACCGGATTGACGGCACTGCCCTTGACCCGGTCATAGCGGGAGCGGGTCTCGAGCTCATCGTCGCTCGACGGGGTCTCGGGGTAATCCGGGACGTCATACCCCTGCGCCTGGAGCTCCTCGATCGCGGCCTTGAGCTGCGGGACCGAGGCGCTGATGTTGGGGAGCTTGACGATGTTCGCGTCTGGCGTCGTGGCGAGCTCGCCGAGCTCGCCGAGCGCGTCGGCGATCCGCTGCTGTTGGGACAGGCGGTCCGGGAACTGCGCGAGGATCCGCCCGGTGAGGGAGATGTCGCGGAGCTCGATCTCGATATCGGCGGCGCCGGCGAACGCGCGCAAGACCGGAAGCAGCGAAGCGGTGGCGAGCGCGGGCGCCTCGTCGGTGTAGGTGTAGACGATCTTCATACGCGCTCTCACCCTAGTGTCTCGTTTCGGAAGTTCGGTTGCATCAAGAGGTGCCACTGGTGGATGCCGCGCAAGGACGCAGGATCCGACGCGCATTGGAGGTGCGCGAGGATTCGAGGACGCCGCGCGGCGCCGCCAGGGGCGCCTCGACTGCAATCGAATCTTCGGAACGGGACACTAGATGATCGAGCGCACCACGGCCTGCCGACGCTGTGAACCGCGCGGGTATACAGTCGAGTGACTCTGTTCTCCGACCGGCTCCAGGAGATGAACGATTGACTGACACCCCCGTCCGCGTAGCGGTGACCGGCGCCGCCGGTCAGATCGGCTACGCGATCCTCTTCCGCATCGCCAGCGGTCAACTGCTTGGCCCTGACACCCCCGTGCGTCTATCCCTGCTCGAGATCCCGGCCGCCCTTAAGGCTGCCGAGGGGACCGCGATGGAACTCGATGATTGCGCCTTCCCGCTGCTGCGCGGCATCGACATTCACGACGATCCGAAGCAGGCGTTCGACGGCGTCAACATCGCGCTGCTCGTCGGCGGGCGCCCCCGGTCCAAGGGGATGGAGCGCAGTGACCTGCTCGAGGCCAACGGCGGCATCTTCAAGCCGCAGGGCGAGGCGCTGAACGCGGGCGCTGCGGACGACATCCGCGTGCTCGTCGTCGGCAACCCGGCGAACACGAATGCGCTGATCGCACAGAGCAACGCCCCCGACATCCCGCGTGAGCGGTTCACCGCAATGACGCGGCTGGACCACAACCGCGCGATCGCGCAGCTCGCCAAGAAGACCGGTTCCGAGATCGCCGATATCACCAAGATGACAATCTGGGGCAACCATTCCGCAACCCAGTACCCGGACATCTTCCACGCGAAGGTGGGCGCTCAGGCCGCGGCTGAACTTGTCAACGACCAGCAGTGGCTCGAGAGCGACTTCATCCCGACGGTGCAGAAGCGCGGCGCGGCGATCATCGAGGCCCGCGGTGCGTCAAGCGCCGCGTCGGCCGCGAACGCCGCGATCGACCACATGCACGACTGGGTGCTCGGAACGTCGAGCGGCGACTGGGTCTCGATGGCGATCCCGTCCGACGGCTCCTACGGCGTCGACGAAGGGGTGATCTCGAGCTTCCCCGTGACGTGCTCAGGCGGGGCCTACGAGATCGTCCAGGGTCTCGAAGTCAGCGACTTCTCCCGTGGACGGATCGACGCGACGGTCGCCGAGCTCAAGGAAGAGCGCGACGCCGTCAAGCAGCTGAGCCTCATTTAGCGTCTTAACGGTCAAGGGTCACTCACCATTGCGGTGGGTGACCCTGGCGACCGTGCGGCGCGCTTCACGCGCGCGTGCTGATTTACGACTAGTCAGCGGGATGCCAGCCCTGACCGTCGCGCTTGACCTGCCCGTCCGTGACGAGCTTGGGCATGACGCGGTACAGGTAATTCGGCTCGATCTTGAGCGACTCGGCGATCTGCGGGATCGTGATCCCGGGCTTGGTGCGCACGAGTTCGAGTGCCTGCGCTGCGCGCGTGCCACCGCTGCGGCGACCGCGTGGGCGGCCAGGTCCGCGTCCGGTGCGACGGCGCGCCGTGCTGGCACCCGAGCCCGGGGGTCGGCCCGGTCCACGACGACCGCCGACGAGTGCGGCACGCGCGGCCTCGAGCTTCACGACCTCTTCCTTGAGCTCGCGTAGCCGGCCGTCGATCTCCTTCACCGTACTGTCAACGAATTCAGCCAAAGGGTTCTCCCTCCGAGGGATTTGACGTTAGGGCTAACGACAACCTTACACACAGCGACATGAATTCCGGCGTACCCGCGGCGGACGGACGACTTTGCACAGTCCGTTGCGCTGTTGTGTCAGGCGCAATACCGCCTGACGGAGGTCAGTCCCGCTCCAGCAGCGCCTTCAGCCGAGACAGTGACTTCGACGCCTCACGCTCCGACGCGGCGCCGACGATGAAGCGGCTCGCGACATTGCCCAAGCGCCCACCCGGCGCCTGGAACTCGTTCGTGTAATGAAACTGCGTGCGGCCGTCGCCGTTGTCTTCGAGCTCGTAGCGGATGAGGGCACGTGAATGGGCAGGGCCACGCCCCTCCCAATGTGCGGTGTGCGGGGCCGTGACGTCAACGAGCGTCCAGGTGACGTGAAACGAGATACCGCGCATGTGGAGCACCTGTTCCATCGTCGACCCTTCGACGAGCGGTCGATCGGAAACGCGAGAGACGTCGCGGTGGATGGTGACCCAATCCTTGAATCGATCAGGATTCATCACCGTGTCCCACACCTTCTCGATCGGTGCGGCGATCTCGATGTCGGTCGTGACCCGGCTCATGGGACCGGGACACTAGACACTTCGCTACCAAGATGATTCATCCAGCACCACCCGGCCGCGGAACCCATCATCTCGCTGCGAGCGGCTCAGTCGATTCCCATTCTCGCAACGCGTGTTCGATCGCTCGGTCGAGGGAGTGCAGGCGCACCCCGAGGAGATCCCCCGCCCGATCGTCCCGCGGTAGTAGATCGTCGCCGAGCCCCTCCATCAGCGGGCCGATCAGAGCGTGATCCTCGCCCGCGATGACCGAGGCAACGCGGCTTGCGATCGGCGTGAGGGTGAAACGCCCGAGGCCGATCGTCGGGCGGCGGACGTACATGTGATGGCGGATCCGGTCGATCAACTCGCCGTAACTCACAACGTCCGGTCCCCCGATGTCGAACGACTCGCCGCACACCCCATCGGCGGTCGCGGCCCGAGCGAGAAGCTCGATCACGTCACGTTCGTCGATCGGGCTCGTGCGGTGGTCCTTCCACCCGGGCAGCGCGAGCACCGGCAGCCGCTCGACGAGGCGAACGAGAAACCGGAACGAGCGCGAGCCGGCGCCAATGACGATCGAAGCCCGGAACGCGACGGCGCAATCCGAGCTGTCGAGCAGCGCCTCCTCGACCGCGAGGCGGCTCGCGAGATGGTCCGAGGGCCTTGCGTTAGCCGGGACGAGACCACCGAGGTAGACGACCCGCTTGACCCCGGCCGCGCGAGCCTCCCGGGCGAAGTTCTCAGCCGCTGCCGCCTCCCGTGCGGCGAACGGACCCCCGCCGTTCGGCACCTGCTCCATCGAATGGATGAGGAAGTAGGCGATATCGATGCCGTCGAGCGCCTCGCCGAGGCCGGTGCCGGTGACGGCGTCGCCGCGCACCATCTCGATGCGCAGGTCCGAGCCGCGGCGCCCGCGGGTCAACCCGCGGACGGTGTGGCCGTCTCGGAGCAACCGCGGAACGAGGCGGGAGCCGACGTATCCGGTGACGCCGGTGACGAGGATGTATCGCGACACTAGTTGGGGCCTACCCGGCCCCCCGGGGCGAGAAAGCGCGCGTCGATGTCCTCCGCGCGCAGCGCCCCGGTGAGGGCGAGCGTGGTGTCGAACTCCTCCAGCAGGATCTCGATCACCCGGCGCGCACCCGCCTCGCCGCCCGTCGCGAGGCCCCAGAGGATCGGGCGACCCACGAGGACTCCGCTGGCGCCGAGCGCGAGCGCCTTGAACACATCGGTGCCACGACGGATCCCGCCATCGACGAGCACCTCGACCCGGTCGGCCGCGGCCGCGACGACGGGCCCCAGCGCCTCGGCGCTCGGGAGCACGGTGTCGAGCTGGCGGCCGCCGTGGTTGGAGACGATCACCGCGCGCGCTCCGTGCTCGGCCGCCAGCACGGCGTCCTCGGGCGCGAGAATCCCCTTGACGATCACCGGGATCGGGCTGTCGGTGCCGAACGCCGCGATGTCCGCCCAGGTCAGGCCGGGGTCGGTGCCCGAGGCGAGCTCCGAGGGCGTCGGCGCCTGCGCCCCCCCGGCGGCCAGCCACCGCTCGGCCATCGGCGCGGAGACCTCCATCTCCACGGGCCAGCGCAGCTCGCGCTCGCGGACGCCGACGACGGGCAGGTCGACCGTGATGACGAGCGCCTCGTAGCCATGCTCAATCGCTTGGGCGATGAGCTCGCGCGTGATGCCGCGGTCGCGGAACACGTAGAGCTGAAACCATCGCGTCGCTTCGGGGGCGGCCTGCGCAAGCTCGGGCAGGCTCACCGACGCGTACGTTGAGAGCGAGATGATCGCGCCCGTCGCCGCGGCGGCCCGCGCAGTGGCGACTTCGCCATCCGGGTGGGCGAGTCGCTGTGAGGCCGTCGGCGCCACGATCAACGGGTGGGGGCGACGCTGGCCGAGGATCGTCACGCTCGGGTCCCGCTCGGCGGCGCCGACGAGCACGCGCGGCATGAGCGCAATCCGCCGCCACGCTTCGACGTTGTCTCGGAGCGTCAGTTCGTCGGTGGCGCCGCCCGCGTAATACGCGTGCGCGCCCAGCTCGAGAACCTCCTCGGCGACCCGCTCGAAATCGGCGAGCGAGATGATCGTCTGCTCGTCGCTTCTCATCGTCGCTTGAAAGCTACGGAAAATGCGGGAGGTTCACTCACGGGCTTCGAAAAGACCCGCTCTTTGCAGGTATTTGAGTCGGCAGAAGTTTCCTGCGATTTCCGGGATTCGGCGTTGCACGATGGGGGCGAGATCCGCTTTGATGGCCTCGTCAGGCAGGACAGGACCAACACGAGAGACGGGTGCGGTGACGTATGGGAGACGGGCGTGTCAAGGCGGCGAAGCCGAGCTGTGAGAACTGCTTCTTTCACGAGAATGCTCTCTGTGCGGTATCGGAGTGCGGGCCCTGCGCGACGTTCCGGCCCGCCCATCCCGACGGGCTGCGCCCGCCGCGGCAGATGCGCTTCGTGTTCCGCCAGGAGCGTCGGCTCCAGGTCGCCTACGCGTTCCCCTCGGCGAGCGAGCAGGTGGCTCTCCACGGCTAGCGCGCGAGGCCGCGTGCGGGCCGCGTGAGGCACCGTCCGGCCCGGGCCTATATCGTTGCCGTCGTGTACTGGCCCCTGATCGGCGGATTCATCGCCTTCGTGCTCATCGCGGTCGTCCTCGGCCGGATCCTGGATCCGGACCGGCGCCGGTAGCAGCCGCCTCCACCACGTCGTCGGTCGCGGGCCGCGGGTGCTCTGAGCGCCGCGCGATCCATTCCGCGCCCGGGTGGTCGCTCAGGCCGTGGAGGATGATGGAGCAGAACACGACGAGCGCCGCGAGGTTGTAGATCCGCGGCCCGGCCGTGATGTTCTCTGAGAGGACGAGCAGCGAGAACGTCATCGTCGCGACGCCCTTCGGGCCGAACCACGACATGAACGCTTTCGTCGCGACGTCGAGTCGCGTCCCCGCGAGCGCCGTGAACACAGCGGCCGGCCGGGCGATGAACAGCGTCACCACGACGATGGCGACGGCCGCCCACCCGTCGCCGAACAGGCCGTTCAGCGTGAGCAGCGATCCGAACACGACGAAGATGCCGAGCTTGACGATCTCGACGAGGTCGGCCGCCTGGCGCTCGAAGTAGTAGCGCAGGTCGGGGCGCTTGATCCCGAGCGTGATCGCGCCGACGAACACGGCGATGAGGCCGTTGCCGTGCGGCGGCAGGACGGCGATTCCATACGTCGCGAACGCCACCCCGAGCGCGTACAGGGACCGCTGATGGGCGGGGATTCCCCCTTCGAGGTCGCGATCGCGCGGCATCAGACGCGCCGCGAAGAGGGCGACGATCAGCCCGGTGGCGAACCCGATCGCCACGTCCCCGAGCACGAACCGCCACCACACAAAATCGTGGTCCTGCGACAGTGCCGCCGCGAAGGCGAGCACCGCGGGTAGAGCCAGACCGTCGTTGAGCCCCGACTCGAGATTGAGTGAGTGGCGGATGACCGCAGGCACCCGCGGGTTCGTGACGACACTCGAGGAGAGGACGGGATCGGTCGGCGAGAGCAGCGCTCCGAGCAGGAACGACTCCGTCCACGTGAGGTCCGTGAGCGCACGTGCCGTCAGTGCGATGATGACCGCGGTGAGCGGCATCGCGAGCACGAGTTTGCGCAGCGGCAACCGCCAGTGCTGTTGAAGCATCTCGCCGTCGACCTCGAGGCCGTCGCGGAAGAGGATCACGATCAGGGCGACGGTCGCGAGCCCGCCGACGAACGACGAGCGCGCGTCGAGGTGAATGACGTCGGTGACGCCGGGCCCAAGCCCGAAGCCGATGAGCACGAACAGCGCGGTAAGCGACAGGAAACTCCGCCCGGCGAGCCCGGACACGAGCGCCCCGATCACGAGCAGGACACCGAGCGCGAGCAGCGAGGCGTCGAACCGCGTGCTGTCGGCCGCGAACAGCAACGGCATCTGTACGTGAGCGAGCGCCACGCGATTAGAGTGTCAGTTCTCAGAGAGGAGCGGCGTGGAGATCACGGTGCTGGGTAAGTCGCCGGCGTGGCAGGACATCGGGGGCGCATGTAGTGGTTACCTCGTGCGGGACGGCGACTTCGTGCTCCTGCTCGACTGTGGAAACGGCGTCTTCGGGAAGCTGCGCGAGGTGTGCGATTACGTCGACATCTCGGCGGTGCTGATCAGCCACCTCCACGCCGATCACGTCCTCGACCTCGTCCCGTTCAGTTACGCGCTGTCGTATGCGCCTCGCCAGCAGCCGGTACCGGTCGACGGTTGGCCGGGCACCGAGCACCGGGCACGCCCCCATCTGTACGCGCCGCCGGGCGCGCAGGAGTTCTTCCGCCGGGTCGTCGGGTGCTGGGGGGATGAGGCGCTGATCGAGAACGCGTTCGCGCTCGAGGAATACGAGCCGGGCGACGAACTCACACTCGGGCCGCTGGCCGTGCGCTTCTGCGAGGTCCCGCATTACACGCTCACCCACGCGGTCGACGTCCGCACGAGCAGTGGGCGGCGTCTGACGTTCAGCGCGGACTGCAGCCCCAACTACCAGCTGCCCACGTTTGCCCGGGACACCGACATGCTGTTGATCGAGGCGACGCTCCCGCGCCCGGAGCGGACCGGCGAGCGCGGCCACCTGACCTCGCGGGAGGCCGGGGAGCACGCGCTGCGCGCGCGGGCGCGGCGGCTCGTGCTGACGCACTTCTCGGACGAGCTCGACGCCGAGCGCGTCCTCGCCGAAGCCCGGGATGCATTCGGCAGCGAGGTCGAGCTCGCCACCCAGGGCGCGGTCTACACCGTCTGAGCTGCCGCACTAAGATCGGAACCGAGAATGCGCGAGCGTGACCTGTTTGCAAACTTCGACCGGATGCGCCGAGACATGGACGAACTCTTCGGCGACGTGCTGGAGCGCACCGGTCTCTCCCGCCGTCGCCTCGGCTTCGTGCCGGCCGTCGACGTCGCGTATGCCGCGGACCCGCCGCGGGCGGTCGTGACCGCCGAGCTCGCTGGGGTCGACGCCGACAGCCTCGAGCTCGAGGTCCAGGGCCGCAAGCTGATCCTGTCCGGTCGGCGCGACTCACCGGCGGTCGAGGGTGACGTCTACCAGCAGGTGGAAATCGAGCGCGGATCGTTCCGCCGGGTCATCGAGCTCGGCACCGACGTCGTCGCCGACGCGGCGCGGGCGCGCTACGAGGACGGGATGTTGCACGTCGAGCTGCCGCTTGCCCACGCCGAGTCAGAGCCCCGCGCCGTCCCGATCCGCAGCGAGCCCACATCGCCGCGGTGATCGAGATCGGGATCCCCGATACCGGCGGGCGGGACGTCTCCGTCGACGGGTCCCGCAGCCTCCCGACGAGCGTCGGCGTGCTGCCGCTCCGTGACACGGTCACGTTCCCGGAGATGCTCGTCCCGCTCAACGTCGGGCAGGAGCGGAGCATCGAGCTGATCAACGAGGCGCTTCGAGGCGACCGCACGATCGCGATGGTCGCGAGCAAGCACCCCGAGCTCGAGGTCCCCGGACCCGGCGAGCTTTACGAGGTCGGCGTGATCGGCGTGATCGCGCGGATGATCCGGGTGCCGGACGGGACGCTGCGCGTGCTCATCCAGGGCGGCCAGCGCGTCCACTTCGACCGGTGGGCGTCGACCGACCCCTACCTCATTGCCGAGGTCTCGGAGCTCCCCGACGTCGTCGTCGCCACCCCGGAGCTGACGGCGCTCATGCGCAACGTGCAGCAGACGTTCGCGAGCATCGTCAGCGATGTTCCGTACCTGCCGGAAGAGCTCCAGATCATGGTCGCCAACGTCGAGGACCCGAGCCTGCTCACGCACCTCATCGCCGGCGCGCTGCGACTGAAGACCGATGAGAAGCAGGCACTGCTCGAGGAGCTCGACGTCGGCAAGCGCCTGCGCCGTCTCTCCGAGATCCTCGCCCGCGAGCTCGAGGTCGTCCAGATCGGCTCCAAGATCCAGTCGCAGGTTCAGTCCGAGCTCGAGAAGGGCCAGCGTGAGTACTTCCTGCGCCAGCAGCTCAAGGCGATCCAGGAGGAACTCGGCGAGGCCGACGAGGCGCAGGCCGAGGCGAACGAACTGCGCGAGCAGCTCGAGGCGATCGCGCTGCCGGAGGACGTCCGCAAGCAGGTCGACCGCGAGCTCGCGCGGCTCGAGCGTCTGCAGCCGGCGATGGCCGAGTACGGGGTCGTCCGCAGCTATCTGGAATGGATCGCCTCACTTCCCTGGGACACGGCGACCGAGGAGAACCTCGACCTGAAGCATGCGGCGACCGTACTCGACGAGGACCACTACGACATCGCGCAGGTGAAGGGTCGGATTCTCGAGTTCCTCGCGGTGCGCTCGCTCAAGCCGGATGCCCGCGGCGGGATTCTCTGCTTCGTCGGCCCGCCGGGCGTCGGCAAGACCTCGCTCGGTCGCTCGATCGCGCGCGCCCTCGGGCGGAGGTTCGAACGGATCAGCGTCGGCGGCATGCGCGACGAGGCCGAGATCCGAGGCCACCGCCGGACCTACATCGGCGCGATGCCGGGCGTGATTCTCCGCGCGATGCGCGACGTTGGTGCGAACAACCCGCTGCTGATGATCGACGAGATCGACAAGATGGGCGCGGACTTCCGCGGCGATCCGTCGAGCGCGATGCTCGAGGTCCTCGACCCCGAGCAGAACGGGACGTTCCGCGATCACTACCTCGATCTCCCGTTCGACCTCTCCGGCGTCATGTTCGTCACCACGGCGAACACGCTCGACACGATCCCGGGACCGCTCCGCGACCGGATGGAGGTGATCCAGCTCGCGGGCTACACCGAGGAGGAGAAGCTCGAGATTGCCAAGCGGTACCTTGTCCCGCGCCAGATCGAGCGCAACGGGCTGACGCCATCAAAGATCGCGTTCACGGAGTCCGGGCTGCGCGCGATCATCGCCGACTTCACCCGGGAGGCGGGTGTGCGCCAGCTCGAGCGGGAGATCGGCACGGCCTGCCGCAAGGTGGCCCGCCAGCTCGCCGAGGGCACGTTGAAGCGCAAGCTCACGGTCAGCGGTCCGAAGGTGCGCGAGCTGCTCGGCAAGCCCCGCTTCTACACCGAGACGCGCAGGCGCACGTCACGACCGGGGGTCGCCACGGGGCTCGCGTGGACGCCTTACGGCGGCGAGGTGCTGTTCATCGAGGCGACAACGATGCCCGGCCGAGGTCGGCTGACGATCACCGGCCAGCTCGGCGACGTGATGCAGGAGTCCGCTCAGGCCGCGCTCTCGTACATCCGCTCGAATGTCTCGGACGTTCTGCCGGACCTGCCCGCCGACTGGTTCGCGACCCACGACCTCCACATCCACGTCCCCGCCGGCGCGACCCCGAAGGACGGCCCGAGCGCCGGGGTGACGATGGTCACGGCGCTTGCCTCGGTGCTCTCCGGCCGGCTCGTGCGGGCCGACGTCGCGATGACCGGCGAGATCACGCTGACCGGTCAGGTGCTCCCGATCGGCGGGCTCAAGGAGAAGGCGCTCGCTGCCCAGCGCAACAAGATCCGCTGCGTCATCGCCCCGGCGCTCAACGAACCCGATGTCGACGAGATCCCCGAGCACCTGCGCCGCGACCTCGAGTTCCGGTTCGTCTCGACCGTCGACGAGGTGCTCGAGACGGCTCTCCAGCGCCGGCCGATCCGCAAGCTCGCGGCATAGGGGCCCGGACGAACGTTCGATCGCCTGCGGGTAAAGGGGGTTTCTCCCGTCGCAAGCAGGTAAGAATCAGTTCGAGCTGTGATCGCCCGCCCCTAGCTGACGGGTTATTCTCAAACAGCACCCGGCCCACGCACCCGAGGGAGATCCATGGCATCACGAGGTAAGAAGGTCAAGGCGGCGGTTCCGTTCAACCCAGCGGACGTCGCCCACATTGCGAAGTCGAATCCGTACATCCAGCGTCTGATCGAAGACGCCGATCTGCGTGAGAACGTGCAGAAGGCGATCGAGTCGAGCAGGAGCGCGTACGGCCGGCTCTCGAACGGCAAGGCACCGCACAAGGCGCTGCTCGAGGATAAGAAGCTGCAGAAGGATCTGCAGCAGGCTCTCGACGCGCTCCGGACGACGGCGGTCGCGCTCAACGAGGCACCGAAGAGGCAGGCCAAGAAGGGCCGCCGGCTCGGTCGCCGGATCTTGATCGTCAGCCTTGGCGCCGGGCTTGCGCTCCTCAGCAGCGAGAAGCTCCGCTCCAAGGTGCTCGACACGCTCTTCGGCGCCGAGGAGGAGTTTGAGTACACCCCGCCTGCCGGCACGGGCACGACGCCGCCCGCGACCCCGGTCAGCGCCGCCTAGTCACACGTACATCTGTCTCGTCCAAGGGCGCCCCCAGGGCGCCCTTGGCGTGTTCAGGGAGGTATTTGACCGCCTCGCGCATCGTCACGCCGGACGCACGGGCACGCCGCGGCGCGAGCCAGGCCGTGACCGTATCCGGGTGCGTCCGGCCGTAGTCGCGCAGCACCCAGCCGATCGCCTTGCGGATGAAGAACTCGCGCTCCTCGAGCATGGCGTCGGCGTACGCGGCAAACCGGCCAAAGTCGTAGCCCGCCCTCAGCGGCGCCAATTGCGACAGGAGCGCTGCGCGGCGCACCCAGAAGTTCGGGTCCCTCGCCCACCCGTCGAGCTCGGCGCCGACCTCCGGGTGAGCGACGATCAGACGCCCAAGGACGCCGGCGGCGAGAGGGTCGACGAGCGCCCAGGTTTCGGCGTCGCTCACGAGCGTCCGCAAGAGCGGCAGGTCGTCCGGGTCGAGGAGGTCGGGGCGAGCCTCCAGTGCAAGCACCGCCGCGAGCCGGCAGTCGTACGGACCTGAGTCCCACAGCGCGCGGACGAACGCAACGAGGGCATCGTGCGTGACCCCGGGGCGACGAACGACGCGGCGGCGGACGGCGCGTCGATTGTCCGGCACCGTGACCCCGAGGTGCTCTCGTTCGCTCTTCAGATACCGCTTCTGAGAAGCCGCTCGCTCAGGCGTGCCCAGCTCTCGCAGGCGGCTCTCAAGCTCGGCGGCGGCTGTCGTTGGGTCGAATGCCACGCCGGGACGAATAGCACTTCGCCAGGGGAAGCCCTAGACTCGCGCCACATGGAAGCGGCGACCTCGCTTCGTTCGGTACACCCGGCGGAGCTGCCCAGCGAAAAGGCGGCCCGGATCGTCGAGGCGATGCGCATCAGCGTCGGCGCGCGCGGCATCGCCGGCGCGACGTTCGACCATGTGGCCCGCGAGGCAAGCGTGTCCCGGGGGCTGCTGCATTACTACTTCGGCACGAAGGAGCGGCTGCTCGTCGAGGTCGTGCGCCGGGAGAGCGACGTCCGCATCGAGCAGCTCGAGACCGGAATCGCCGGGGCCCAGAGCGCCGACGACGTCATCGAGACGCTGCTCGCGAGCTTTGAGGAGTTCAGCGGCAAGGGGTCGGCGACCGCGGTCATGTTCTACGAGATGGCGACGCTGGCCCAGCGCAATGCGGAGATCGCGACCGAGCTCGCGGAACTCGGGCGCCGGACGCGCGCGCACCTTGCCGATGCGCTGCGGGCCAAGAGCGAGGCCGGCGTCCTGAGCCTCCGTGCGGACGCGGACGACATCGCTATGTGGTTGTTTGCGCTCGCCGACGGGATGACGCTCCGTCGGCTGATCGAGCCCGATCGTGACATCTCCGGCGTCGTCGTCCAGGCCGTGGCGGCGACCCGGGCGCTCCTCCGGTAGCGGCGATCGCGCGCGCGGGTGCGTCGCATCGCCCTCCTCGCCAGCGCCGGCGTCGTCCTTCTGGTGCTCGTCGTCGCCCAGCTCGTGCTGCCCGGCATCGCGGAGCAGCGTCTGCGCGACCAGCTCGCTCGCAACGGGACCGTCCTGAGCGTGCACGTCGAGGCCTTCCCGGCGATCACGCTCCTGTGGCGTCACGCCGACAAGGTCGTCATCCGGATGGCCTCCTACCAGGCCGGCTCGGGGAGCCTCGGTGGCCAGCTCGCGCAAGCGGGCGACGCCGGCTCGCTCGACGCGTCCACGGGCGTCTTTCACAGCGGTCTCCTGACGCTCCGCCGCGCGAGCCTGCACAAGCACGGCGAGGAGCTCACCGGGACCGCGACCGTCACCCAGTCGGATCTGCGCGCCGCCGTTCCATTCCTCGACAACGTCCAGCCTGTCGCCTCGAGCAACGGCTCACTGACCCTACGCGGGACGGCGACGCTGCTAGGAGTCACGGCGAGCGCCGATGCAACTGTCGCCGCGCAGGACGGCAAGCTCGTCGTCGCGCCCGACGTCCCGTTCGGCGGACTCGCGACGCTGACGCTGTTCGACAACCCGCACGTCGCGGTGCAGGACGTGGGCGCGTCGCCGGCCGACGGCGGGTTTACGGTGTCAGCGTCGGGGCGTCTGAAGTAGCCGAGCCCGGTCCGGGACGGATCCCGAGGTAGCGCCCGAGCGTGAAGAAGCCGGCGAGCACCGCCCCGGCCTCGATCGACGTGAGCACGAGTCCGGCAAGGACCGCCATCGGCAGCCGGTCAAGCGGCGGCGGCCCGCCCTCACCGACGCCGTGGGCGAGCCCGAGTGCGAGCCCGGCGGCGAGCGCGACGAGCGAGGCGACGCGCCATGGGTGGCGGCGGAGGTTGAGCCACGCAGTCACGCGTGGCGCGCGCCGCACGAGCGGGTCGAGCACGGGCGCGCCGATCGCCGCTATATCGCTGAGCGCGTCTTCCTCGGCGGTGGGCGCCGCGGCACGTTGCACCCCGGCGGCTGCGGCCCGGTGCCGCCCGCGCCACAGCATCCGGGCGGTCGCCAGCGTCGCCACGCCAAGCACGACGAGCGCGATCAGGCTGCGCGGCGGTGGTGCGCTCGCGGCCCCGGCGACGACGCCGAGCCCGCTTGCGAACGTGACCGCGGCGCAGACCGTCACCACGAGCGTGCCGCGGAGGATGAGCGCCAGGCGCACGCCGCGCGGGCCGCGGCTCGCGCGGGCGCGGAACAAGCGGACGAGTGTGAGCGCGCCGGCCACGAGCCCGACCTGGCCGAACACGAACGCCAGCGGGCCGGCCGGAAACCCGGCCCGCGTCCACGCGACGATCCCGGGCGGGTCGGCCTGGACGAGCACGAGCAACGCGGTCAACAGGACGGCTGAGCGGCCCGCCGAACGTGCGGCGGCCGCCGCCGCGTCCTCGTGGAACGCGTGGGCAAGCTCACGCGCCGGGCCGAAGCGGCGAACCGCCTCGCGCTCGGCGGACTCGATGTCGAGTCCCGAGGCGTGGAGTTCGGCGGCGGTGCACTGAAGGTGGTCCTCGGCCTCGGCGACGATCCGCCGTCGGCGCTTTATCGGCACGTTCAGTTCGTCGACCAGCTCCACCAGGTAGTCCGTGATCATGCCGTCCCTCCGGTCGGCGCCGGGGTCGCGGCGCTCAGCACACGCTCAACGGCGCCCGCAAAGCGTCGCCAGTCCTGCGAGCGCTCACCGAGCGCGGCGCGCCCTCGGTCGGTCAGTTCGTATTGGCGCCGGCGTCGACCGCCGACGACCGCCCACTCACTGTGCAGCAGTCCGTCGGTCTCGAGCCGGTGCAGCGCGGGGTAGATCGTGCCCTCTGGCAGTTCGAACTGCCCGCCGCTGCGCTCGCGCAGTCGCTCGACGATCCCGTAGCCATGCACCGGGCCGTCGGCCACGATCGCCAACAGCAGTGTGTCCAGGTGTCCCTTGAGCGGCTCGCCTCTCATGCCTAGTAATGCTAGGCATAGGACGGCTAGGTGTCAAGGGAAGCTCGTCAGGCGAGCAACGCCGGGGACGTGACCGGCCGTGCGAAGCGCGCCACCGGCACTCTTGTCACCACGGACGTACCGGTCGAGGAACGCGATCGTGACCGACTCGACGATCCTCAGTTGCGGCTGCTCGGTTGTGTACGGCGGCAAGTGGCCGGCGCCGAGCAGCCACAGGAGAACTTTGGGGCGCGGCGCGACGTCGAAGAACGCGCGCGTGAACGACGGCGGGTTGATCGTGTCCGCCGTGCCCTGTGTCGCGAGCAACGGTGGACTCGGCGCCGGGAAGGTGAAGCCGCCGACGCCAGGGAGCTTCGCCCCGGAGAGGATCACCGCCGCCCGGACGCGCCGATCACGGAAGTGCACGTCGTAGGCGACGGCGAGCGCCGTCTCGCCGCCGTCCGACTGACCGCTCACGGCAATCTGGCGATCGTTGATGACGTGGGGCAGACGACGCGCCAGCTGCGTGATCACGAAGCTCATATCCCGCGGCTGGTTGACGAGGTCAGACTCATCCGGGCCGCCCGGGGCGTGGGCGTTCTCGAGCGGGAACACCGGCGCCGCGACGACAAACCCGGCGCGCGTCCAGGCGCGCAGCAGCGCGCTGTAGGGCCGCGGTGTGACTGCAAACCCGTGCCCGAACACGATGAGCGGACACGGACACCGAGCGCGCACCGGGACGCGCACCTCGGTCACGAGCACCCGCGGGCGAACGGTTCCGTCCGGGTAGCGAATCGTGCGGCTGCGGTCGACGAGCGTGAGCGTGCGCAGCGCGACTCCGTAGGGCGGCGACGGGGGCGTCGGCGCTCGAGCCGTCGTCGTCGACACCGACGTTGTCGTGCTCGTCACGGTCGTCGTCGCCGTGACCGTCGTGCTCGCGGTCGTCGCCGGGCGCGATCCGCCGCCGCACCCTGCGATCAGCAGCGATGCCGCGAGGGCGCTAGCGGAGATACACCGCGAAGAAATCGCGATCGTCAGGGGTCAGGTAGCGGTCCGTCGGGCGATCCATGCTCGTGAGCAGGCTCGCGGCGCCGGCCGCGCCGGGGTGGTGGTAGTGGATGAACGTTGTCCAATACGTGTTGATGTCGAGCTCCATCGCTCGGACCGCGCCCGCGCGGACGAGGACCGAGGCGAGCGAGCCGACCGTCTGGTCTGGAGCCGCGGCGTACATGAGGTTGCCGCGCCGGTCTACGCCGACCGCGGAGCGCCAGACCCGGATCGCGTTGCCGAGCGTGAAGCCCCACTCCTGCCCGTCGGACAGGTTCGGGTTCGGCCGGCCGTGGTTGACGATCAGGGGCAGGTTCTGGCGCGCGAAGACGATGTCCGGGCCGACGTTCGGCCCGGCGGACCATCCGATCACGTCGACCCGACCGTTCCGGTAGCGAACGAACGTGCCCACGCCGGGCTTCATCGGCGCGTACGTGTGGCCGCCGCTCGCAAACCCGCCACCCGAGTCCTTCATCTTGAAACCGCTGTTGAACGTCGCCACCAGCCGCGAACGCATGTCCTGCGGGACCTCCATCGGTCCCCGGGACGGCAGGCTGACGGCCGGCTCCTCGCGGCCTGGGTACAGCCACGTCGTCGTGCGGGTGTGATCGATCCATGCGACCCCGGCGACGAGGCGCGGATAGTTGGGGTCCGGCCGGAAACTCGTGACGAGCACCGGAGGTCGCGCGCCGCCGCCGGCGTACGTCGCGCGCCACACGCCCTCGCCGGGCAGCGCCGGGGACATGACCGGTTTGACCGCGGCGGGCCGGTAGACGTGGTGGCGGCGGACGGCCTTCAGGCTCGGTGCGAGCGCGGTTCCCGCCTGCTGTGGGAGCGACTTCAGGCCGGGCCCTCCGGTCGCGGGCGCATTCAGCGAGTAGTAGACGTTCTCGACCCGGTTGACGAGCCCGCGCGCGCCGTTGTCCCGGAGCCACTCGACCGCCCGGATCCCGAACCCCGTATTCGACGGGCCGGTGATCGCGCCGATGAATGACACGGCGGCGGGAATTGCGCAGATAATCGCTGCAATGAGCGTGATTCGACGACCGCGGTGCAGCCGACCATGCGACGGGGGGCGCCGCCGCAAATGGCTGGTGCCCTGGAGCCGAACACGCGGAACCGGCTCTGTCGTCGAAGAGAGCATCGGTGTACACCTTGTCGAGGAATCCGCTCAAAAGCCTAAACGGATGCTGAGAGGTCTTTCATTGTTCCGATACGTACCGTTCAGTTATGAGACCTAGCGTCCCCCCGATGTCTGGCCTTGGCGGTGCCACGAGTGCTGCGCCGGCGCTGCCGATCAGGCCGCCCCGGGGGCGCCTGCATGCTGCGATCGTCACGGTTCGCCCGCGGCAGTGGGCGAAGAACCTCCTCGTCATCGCTGCGGCGGGTGCGGCCGGCGCGCTCGGTCACGATGACGTCCCGCTTCGCGTCGGCATCGCGTTCCTGGCGTTCTGCCTGCTCGCAAGCGGGATCTACGCGGTCAACGACGTCCGGGACGCGGAGGAGGACCGCCGCCATCCGCGCAAACGGACGCGGCCGGTGGCCGCCGGGGAACTCGCCCCGGCAACGGCGCTGCGCCTCGGCGCCGCGCTCATGATCGGCGGCCTCATTCTGTGCGCGGTCGTCCGGCCGCTCCTGCTCGTCGTCGGTGCCGGCTACCTCGCGCTGACTCTCAGTTACGCCGTGCTCTGGCGGCGGATCGTGATCCTCGACATCGTCGCGATCGCCGGCGGGTTCGTCCTGCGCGCCGTCGCCGGTGGCGTCGCGGCGCCGGTGGCGCTTTCGCGGTGGTTCATCGTCGTGATCACGTGCGCGGCGCTGCTCGTCGCCGCCGGCAAGCGCTATGCCGAGCTGATCCGGACCGACCCAGAAGCGATCGCCAAGCGCCGCGTGCTCCATTTCTACACCCCTGCCCGCCTGCGGGCGATCCTTGCTGGGAGCGGTGCGGGCGCGCTGTTCGCCTACGGGGTCTGGGCGTTCGAGCTGCCGACCGTCGACGGGATCCCGTGGCGTCCGCTCACGCTCATCCCGTTCGCCGTCGCGCTGCTGCGGTACGGGCGGCTTGTCCTGAGCGGGCACGGCGAAGCGCCCGAGGAACTCGTGTTGCGCGACCGCTGGCTCGCGCTCGCCGCCGTCGCCTGGCTGATCGTGTTTACGATCGGCGTCCAGGCTGCGACCTGAGACGATGGCGACGATGACCGTCACCGGGCCCGCCCCGAGCGGAGCGACCGCCGCGCCGCCGCAGATGTTGACCGGCTGGGGCGGAGGATCCGCCAGCAGCGCCTCCGTCATCGCCGTGGACGGCATCGACGCCTTGCGCATGGCGATCACGCAGACCGGGGGAACTCGCGTGCTCGCCCGAGGGATGGGCCGCAGCTACGGTGACGCCGCCCAGCTCGAGGGCGGTCACATCCTCGACCTGACGTCCCTCACGGGGTTTCGCCTTCACGCCGAGCGCGCTGAGGTGAGCGCCCAGGCAGGCGTCACTCTCGGCCGGCTCCTCGGCCAGCTCGTGCCGCGGGGGTGGGCGTTGCCCGTCCTCCCGGGCACCCAGCATGTGACGATCGGCGGCGCGATCGCGAGCGACATCCACGGCAAGAGCCACGGCGTCGACGGGACGTTCGGCAGCCACGTCCGATCGCTCGAACTGATGACCGCGGGCGGGGAGCTCGTGACGCTCGAGCCAGGGTCGGAGTTGTTCGCCGCCACGCTCGGGGGGATGGGGCTCACCGGCGTGATCGTCTCCGCCCGGATCGCGCTCGCGCCGGTGTCCGGCGCGATGCTCGCGGTCGACACCGATCGCGCCGAGAGCCTCGACGATGTCCTCACGCTGCTCGCCGCGCCCGGCGGCAAGTACCGCGTGGCCTGGCTCGACCTGCTCGGCCCGAGGCCGGGGCGGGGCGTCGTGACCCGCGCTGACCACGCGCCGACGGACACTCTGCCCGGGGCAACCGTCCGCGCGCGCGCGACCGTGCCAGGCCGGTGGCCCCCCGGCGTGCTGCGGCCGGCGACGCTCCGCGCATTCAACGAGCTGCGCTTTCGCAGCGCACCCCGCGAGGCCCGAGGGATGATGGAGACGCTCGGCGTGCACATGTTCCCGCTCGACGCGCTCGAGCGCTGGCCACGGCTCTACGGGCCGTCCGGGTTCGTCCAGTATCAGTTCGTCGTTCCGCCGGGCGGCGAGCGGGTGCTCGAGCAGGCGATCTCGGAGCTGCGGCGCGCCCACGTCCCCTGCTACCTCGCGGTGCTCAAGGATTTCGGTCCGGCCAACGACGCGCCGCTCTCGTTTCCGACCGCCGGTTGGACGCTCGCGCTCGACCTGCCCCGCCGCGCCCCGGGGCTGTCCGCCGCGCTCGATCGTCTCGACGAGCTTGTCGTCGAGGCCGGAGGGCGCATCTACCTGACGAAGGACGCGCACACCCGGCCGGAGACGCTCGCCGCGATGTACCCGCGGCTGCCGGAATGGCGGGCGATGCGCGACGCAGCTGATCCAAACGGACTGTGGTGCTCTGACCTGGCGCTGCGGACAGGGCTCGTCTCGCGATGAGCGCCGCCGCGCCACGCCGCGTGCTGCTCGTCGGCGGCACGTCCGAGATCGGGCTGGCGATCGTCCGCCGGCTCGCCGAGGACGGTCCGGTGCGGCCATACCTGCTCGGCCGGGACGCTGACCGACTCGCGGTTGCGCTGACGACGCTCGGGAGCGAGGGCGACGTCGACGTGGTCGACGCGGACGCGCTGGAGACGCACGCGTCCGTGATGGCGCGCGCGTTCGAGCTCACGGGGGGATTCGACGTCGTCATCGTGGCGATCGGGCTGCTCGGCGCCCAGGAGGGTCTCGACGCCGATCCGGCGCTCGCTGCCGACGTGTTGCGGGTCAATTTCGTCGGCTGCGGCTCGCTGCTGATGGAGGGCATGCGGGCGCTGCGCGCGCAGGCCCAGCCGGGGACGATGATCGTCCTCTCGAGCGTCGCCGCCGAGCGCCCGCGTAGCGGAAACGCGATCTACGGCGCCGCCAAGACGGGCCTCGACGCCCTCGCCCAGGGCCTCGCCGATGCGTCGGCCGCTACCGGTCCCCGTGTGCTCGTCGTCCGTCCCGGGTTTGTCCGCACGAAGATGACGGCCGGACTGCCGGCCGCTCCGTTCACGACGAGCGCCGAGGCGGTGGCGCAAGCCACCGTCCGCGGGCTCGCCGGCCGCGCCCACACCGTGTGGGTGCCGGGCGTGCTCCGGTTCGTCTTCGCCGTCCTGCGGCACCTGCCGCGCGCTATTTACCGGAGGCTGCCGCTGTGATCCGCAACAACATCCTGGCCGTCGATGCCGCGATCGCGGTCGTGATCGCGGCGATCATCCTGATCATCTCCCCGGGCCTCGCCGTCACGGGCCTGGTCGCGCTTGCGGCCTTCGTCGTCCTCGGCGTCAGCTTCGCCTGGACGCACCTTCGGCGCCGGTAGCTCTACGCGCTGAGCTTCGGCGAGCGCCACGACTCGCGCAGCCGGCGCTCGATCTCATCGCCGATCTCGGCGATCGCGATCCGGTCCTGCGCGAGGCTGTCGCGGTCGCGCAGCGTGACCGTGCTGTCCTCGAGCGACTGGTGGTCGATCGTGACCGCGTACGGCGTGCCGATCTCGTCCTGGCGGCGGTAGCGGCGGCCGATCGCGCCGCCCTCGTCGTACTCGGCCTGCACGCGATCGCGCAGATCCCGGTAGATGTTCGTCGCGAGCTCCGGCTGACCGTCCTTGCGCACGAGCGGCAGCACCGCGACCTTGACCGGCGCGAGCCGGGGATGCAGCCGCAGCACGGTCCGCTTCTCGCCCTCGATCTCGTCCTCGTCGTAGGCGTCGACGAGGAACGCGAGCATCGCCCGGTCGACGCCCGCGGCCGGCTCGATCACGTGGGGGACGTAGCGCGCACCGCTCGCGGTGTCGACGTACTCGAGCTTCTGGCCCGAGTGCTCCGCATGGGCCTTGAGGTCGTAGTCGCCGCGGTTGGCGATCCCCTCGAGCTCCGACCAGCCGATGGGGAACAGGTACTCGACGTCGCTCGTCTGGCTCGAGTAGTGACTGAGCTCGTCCTGCTCGTGTGCGCGGAGTCGGAGATGATCGGGGCGGACCCCGAGGTGCGTGTACCAGTCGAGCCGCTGCTCGAGCCAGTGCTCGAACCACCGAGGTGCGTCGTCCGGCGGCACGAAGAACTCCATCTCCATCTGCTCGAACTCGCGCGTTCGGAAGATGAAGTTGCCCGGCGTGATCTCGTTGCGGAAGCTCTTGCCGATCTGGGCGATGCCGAACGGCGGCTTCTTGCGACTGAACTGCAGATAGTTCTTGAAATTGAGGAAGATGCCCTGGGCCGTCTCCGGACGCAGGTAAACGGTCGAGCCCTGCTCCTTGACCGGTCCGACGGTCGTCTCGAACATCAGGTTGAAGTCGCGCGCCTTGGTGAGGTCGCAGTCCGGCGTCTCACCGGGATGCTTGGACGGCTTGCGCCCGCACTGGGCCTGGTCGATGTGGTCGGCCCGGAACCGCAGCTTGCACGTGCGGCAGTCGATGAGCGGGTCGGTGAACCCAGCGAGGTGGCCGCTCGCCTCCCACGTCCGCGGGTGCTGGATGATCGCCGAGTCGAGCGCGACGATATCGTCGCGCTGCTGGAGCATCGAGCGCCACCACTGGTCCTTGACGTTGTTCTTGAGCAGCACGCCGTAGTGGCCGTAGTCGTAGCTCGAGCCGAGGCCGCCGTAGATCTCGCTGCTCGGGAAGACGAATCCGCGGCGCTTGCACAGCGAGACGATCTTGTCCATCGTGACGGTGTCGGTGGTGCTCATCCGGCGGCGCATGCTAGCGGCGATGAGTTCCGCGGCCGGGACAGGTCTCGTCTTGTGTCAATCCAATGGCGGAGGTAAGGGATGCAACTTGAGAACAAGACGGCCGTGATCTACGGCGGCGGCGGCGCAATCGGCGGTGGGGTTGCCCGGGTGTTCGCCCGCGAGGGCGCGCGTCTGTTCCTCGCCGGGCGGACGCTGTCGAAGCTCGAGGCGGTTGCGGATTCTCTGGGCGGCGAGATCTCGGTCGCCGAGGTCGACGCACTCGATGCCGACGCGGTCAACGCCCATGCCGACGCGGTCGTGGCCGAGGCGGGCCGCATCGACATCTCCTTCAACGTGATTTCGCAGCAGGACGTTCAGGGGACGCCGATGGTCGAAATGGATGTCAAGGACTACCTGCGTCCCGTGGTGACGACGGTCCGATCGACGTTCCTCACCGCCGCTGCGGCGGCGCGACAAATGCGGACCCAGGAGCGCGGGGGAGTCATCCTCCTCTTCGGCGGCGCTGCCGACCCACCGCGCGGCGTTCACCTTGGCGGGCTCCAGACGGCATTTCACGCGGTCGAGGCAATGCGCCGGCAGCTCTCCGCTGAGCTCGGTGCCGACGGCATCCGGGTGGTGACGTTGCGCACGTCCGGGATCGCCGAGTCGATCTCGGACCCGTCGCTGCGCGAGCGAATCACTCAAGGCATCGTCGATGCGTCGCTGCTCGGCCGCGTGCCGACGCTCGAGGACGTCGGCAACGCGGCCGCGTTCGCCGCCTCCGACCGGGCGCGGATGGTGACGGCCGCCCACATCGACATCAGCGCCGGGACGTTCATGGACTAGTGTCGCGAGTCGGAAATTCGTGAGTAGCGTCGCGAGTGGCTGGGCGTGTCTGGCGGGAGGGGATGAACCAAGACGTACTGGTGGTACGGCGGGTTCATCCCCTCCCGTCAGGCGCGTCCAGACGCCGCGAGGCTGCCACCGAATTTGTGACTCAGGACACTCTAGAGGACCTCGTGCATTAGGCTCCGCCCTCCGTGGAGCGCTCGGACGTCACGTTCACTTCAGCTGGGGTCGACTGCGCCGCCTGGCTCTACCGCCCGGAGGGCGAGGCGGCCGGCTCGCAGCCGATCGTCGTCATGGCCCACGGCTTCTCGGCGACCCGTGACCAGCGCCTCGATGCGTACGCCGACCGCTTTGCCGCCGCCGGCCTCGGCGTCCTGCTATTCGACTACCGCCACTTCGGTGCGAGCGGCGGGGAGCCCCGCCAGCTGCTCGACATCCGCCGCCAGCACGCCGACTACTGCGCCGCGGTCGCGTACGCGCGCACCCTCCCGTGGGTCGACGGTGCCAAGGTGGCGCTGTTCGGATCCTCGTTCTCCGGCGGCCATGTGATCGCGCTCGCGGCTGCCGACCCGAGCATCGCGGCGATCGTCTCGCAGTGCCCGTACACCGACTCGCTCGCGTCGCTGCCGAAGCTCGGCCCGTTGAACGCGATGCGGGCGACGATCGCGGCGCTGCGCGACGAGGTCCGGGCCCGCACCGGACGGCCCCCGTTGTACATCCCACCGGTCGGACCGCCCGGCACCTTCGCGGTCATGAGCACGCCCGACGCCGAGGTCGGCTTCCGCGCAATGACCGCGCCCGATTCCCCATGGGAGAATCGGGTCGCGGCCCGGATCGCGCTGCAGGTCGTCGGCTACCGGCCGGGCCGGGCGGCTGCTCGCGTCCGCTGCCCGGCACTGTTCTGCATCTGTGACCGGGACACGGTGGCGCCGGCGCAGCGCAGCGCGCGGCTCGCGTCCGCCGCCCCGCGGGGCGAGATCCGCCGGTATCCCGTCGGCCATTTCGAGATCTACATGGGTGAGCCGTTTGAGCACGCGGTCGCCGACCAAACGCAGTTCCTGGTGCGTCATCTGCGCTAGCCAGGGTCGCGCAGCGTAACCGCTCTGCGACTCGGTGCGCTCGCAGGCGGCGGCGGACGGACCGCCGATCGCCGAGCAGACGCCCGCGCACCCGTAGTCGGCCGATTTCGCGACTGGGGACTTGGCACTCTCGGTGTTGGAGTGCCAAGCGCTCGCTCTATACTGCGTAGCGGAATGCCGATCTACGAGTACCGCTGTCCACAGGGGCACACCTTCGAGGTGATGCAGCGCATGAGCGACGACCCCGTCACCGTCTGCGAGACGTGCGAGTCGCCGGTCGAGCGGGTGTTTCACCCGATCGCCGTTCATTTCAAGGGCTCCGGCTTCTACAACACGGACTACGGGACCCGCAAGCGCGCCCGCGAGATGAAGGACTCCGCCGAGGGCCCGAGCAAGCGGCACGACAAGAAGGACTCGTCGTCGTCGAGCTCGAGTGGGTCGTCCTCGACGTCCTCGTCATCGTCGGACTCCGGCTCGTCGAACTCGTCGTCCTCGGGCGCGGGCAAGTCCGAGACGTCCTCGGGCTCCTCGTCGTCGAAGTCCTCCTCGTAGCCGAGCCAGGCGCCGTCTAAGCGAGCACGCCGGCTTCGGCCTGCGCCGCGGCCCAGTCGACCGTCAACACGTTCGGTTCCCCGAGTACCCGCTTGGCCGGAAGCTGCTTGCCGTCCTGCAGCAAGGCCATCGCGGTCGCCGGCACCGGCAGGAAGATCTGGGTCTCGGAGCCGTCGTCGAGCACACGCACCTTGGTCGCGAACAGCTCTTCGCCGGTCGGCAGCCGCAGGAACTGCTGCCCGTGAAGGAGGATCTCGACGCGGCACGGTGTGCCCTGCGCGAGCGCCCGGGCCGGCGGGCCGACGACCGACGGATCGTCAATCGTCACGACCGGCGTCGGCTCGCTCAGTGAGATCGCGATGCGCTCGCGATCCTGCGGATCGGCCCGGACCGTGAACAGCGTCTGTTGCGGAATGAGCCGCGCCGCGTTCTCGGGTGACAGGGACACGCGGCACTGCGTCCGGTAGGACGGGCTGCCGTCGATCAGCCGCACGCCGACGGTCATCGCGCAGTCGACGAGCGATCCGACCTGCGTCTTCTGCACGTCGACGCAGGCTCCGCGACCGAGGATGCCGGTGGCCGCGAGGTCGGACGGCACCTGGGACGCCGCCGCCTCGGCGATCTGCGTCTGGGCCACCGCGTTCGCTTGCGCTGCGGCCGCCGTGTCGAACTCGACGTTGCTCGGGTCGGTGGGATCGAAGCGGACGATGAACGTATCGCCCGGGTTCGGGATCGATACCCGTGACACCGTGACCTTCTTCTCCGCCTGGAACGGCGGCTGTCCTTCCGGCTGCACCTGCAGTGTCAGCTTGACCCGCGGGTTGTCGTTGATCGTCATCCCGGTGTCGGCGACGCCGAGAACGACAGCGCGGGCCTGGACGCCCTCCGACAGGATCTTCTTCTTCTTGCCTCCAAACAGCATGTGTGCCTAACCCCTCTCGTAGACGATGAGGGGACGGTACGCCCGGACCGCGGCGGCGTCAGTACCGACCGAGTCTCGAACTCGTCTCGCCGCTCGCTGCGAGCGACACTAACCGTTGACGAGCTTGCTGACGGCCGACTGGACCTTCGCCGGCGAGACCGTCAGCGCCGACTCGCCGTCCGACAGCGTCGTGGCGCCGTCCGGCTTGAGAACCACGGGTGGGGCGTTTCCGCCGAGCTCTGACGCCGCGAACAGCGACAGCAGCGTGAACGCGCCCATGTCGGTCCGGAGCACCTTCGGCGCATCCCATGACGCCCACGGCAGCCGGAAGAACGTCCCCACCGACGACAGCTGCGACTTGACCGCGTTGAGGATCTGCTGCTGGCGGCGTACCCGGGTGAGGTCGTTCTCGGCCGGGTTGCACTTGTTCTCTCGGGTCCGCGCGAGCGTCAGGGCGTCGCGCCCACTGAGGTGGTGCACCCCGGGGCGCAGGTACAAGGAGAACCCGCCGTTCTTGATGCCGCCGCTGATGTCAGAGCAGATCCGTCCGGTGCGGATGTCGATCCCACCGATCGCGTCAATGAACTGCGGGAACTCGGCGAGGTTGACGATGATCACGTGATTGATCTTCAGGCCGGTGAACGCCTCGACGGTGCGAATCGTCAGCCCCGGACCGCCGAGCGCGTACGCGGCATTGATCTTCGACGTGCCATGGCCGGGGATCGGCGCGACCATGTCGCGCGGGATCGACAGCCGCCGCGAGGTGCCGCCGCCGATCCGCCACAGCATCAGCGTGTCCGAGCGGCTGCCGGTGTCGTTCGTGTTCGCCCCGGCCTCGTGCGTCCCCTTCGGCCGCTGGTCGGTCCCGATGATCAGCACGTTGTTCGCCGAGAACAGCATGTTCCCGCCGGAGCTCAGCTGATCGCTCACGGAGCTCGGAAGCTTCGAGGTCTCGATCTGGGCGCTGATGATGAACAGCACGAGCGACAGGAGCACCCACGCGACGACGGCGATCGCGATGTACTTGAGGACGCGCTTGGCGATCTGCCCAGGTGTGCGCGGCCCGGACGGGCGCCCGCCGTCGCGGTCGGGATCATGATGCTCAGGGAGCTCCGCGTCCTCTTCACCGCGCAGCCGTGCCCGCAGGCCTTTCGGGCGCGCGCGATAGAGCTTGTATGGCCGCTCCTCACCGCCGGAGCGGCCGGAGCCACGGCCGGAACCGCCGCCGGAGCGGCCGGAACCGCCGCCGGAGCGGCCGGAACCGCCGCCGGAGCGGCCGGAACCGCCGCCCGAGCGAGACCCGGAGCCACCGCTGGGTCCCTTAGGAGAGTCTCCGCGATACACCCGATACGGGCGATCCTCGGACAGCGCGGGGTTGTCAGGCTCGTTGGGCATCCGGGAATTCATATAGTGACGACCATGCCGGCCCGTCGGACCATCGGCGTCGACATGGGCGGGACCAAGCTGCTAGCCGGCGCGGTGGACGAGGGTCTCGGTGTGCATCACCGGACCCAGCGCACGGTAGCGGGTCTCGACCAGGCGACGATCATCGAAACCGCGGTTGAGGCGGTCAACGAGGCACGGGCCGCCGCGGGCGGCGACGTCGCGGCGGTCGGCTTCGGGATCCCGTGCACGTTTGATTTCCGCACTGGCATGGCGGTGCAGGCGGTCAATCTCAACCTCGTCGACGTCCCGTTCGGCGACATCATGGCCGAGCGGCTCGGGCTGCCGGTGTTCGTCGACAACGACGGCAACGTCGCAGCGATCGCCGAGCACCGCGCCGGCGCTGCGAAGGGCGCGAGCGAGGTTGTGCTGCTCACGATCGGCACCGGCATCGGTGCCGGGCTGATCCTCCGTGGTGAGCCGTACCGCGGGGCCATCGGGGCGGGCGCCGAGCTCGGGCACGTGGTGATCGAGATCGATGGCCCGCCGTGCCAGGGCCATTGCCCCAACCGCGGGTGTCTGGAATCGCTCACCTCCGGGACCGCGCTCGCCCGTGAGGCCCGCCGGATCGCCTCGGAGCGCCACGACACGGCGCTGGGGCGCGCGCTCGCACGCGGGGACGAAATGGTCGGACCACTCGTCACCGAGCTCGCCCACGACGGCGACGAAGCGGCGATCGAGGCGCTGACGCTGATCGGCACGCGACTCGGAGTCGGGCTCGCCAACTACGTGAACATCTTCAACCCGCAGGTGATCGTGATCGGCGGTGGGGTGATCGCCGCCGGTGAGCTGCTGCTCGAGCCGGCGCGCCGAGTCGTCGCCGAGCGGGCGCTCGCACCGGCCAAGGACGAGGTGAAGATCGTCGCTGCGCACTTTGGAGTCGAGGCGGGCATGGTCGGCGCAGCTGCGCTCGCGTTCGACGGGGTCCCGGTTCGAGGAGACGCGCTGTGAGCGGCCACCTGATCGTCTGCCCGACGCCGATCGGCAACCTCGAGGACGTCACGCTGCGTGTGCTCGCCGCCCTGCGCGAGGCCGACATCGTCGCCTGCGAGGACACCCGCCGCACCCGGATCCTGCTCGACCGCTACGGCGTCAGCGCGACGCTTGTCAGCTATCACGAGCACAACGAGACCGAGCGCGCGAGCGAGCTCGTCGAGCGGATGCGCTCCGGAGCGAACGTTGCGCTCGTCTCCGACGCCGGAATGCCGCTCGTGTCCGATCCCGGCTACGTGCTCGTCCGGGCGTCGGTCGCCGCCGGACTCGCCGTCGAGGTGCTGCCCGGGCCCTCGGCCGCGCTCGCCGCGCTCGTCGCGAGTGCGCTCCCCGCCGACCGCTGGCGGTTCGTCGGCTTCCTGCCGCGCAAGGCCAGGGAGCTGACCGAGACGTTCGCCGCCGCTGACACGCTCGTGGCATTTGAATCGCCGCGGCGGGTCGCCGCCTCGTTGTCGGTGTTGGCCGCGCTCGATCCCGACCGGCCGGTTGCGGTCTGCCGGGAGCTGACGAAGATTCACGAGGAGGTCGTGCGCGGATCGGCCGGCGAACTGGCCGCGCGCTACGAGGCTGAACCGCCTCGGGGCGAGGTCGTGCTCGTCGTCGGCCCAGCGGACCCGAGCGAGCCCGACGTCGGTCCGGCACTCGAGGCGCTCCGCCGTCTCGTCGACGCCGGCGCCAAGCCGCGGCCGGCGGCTGCGGTCGTTTCCGAGCTCACCGCCGTGCCGGCGAACGCGCTCTACCGCGCTCTCACGTCTGATCGGCGCAGATAGCCTAGAAACAGAAATGTCGTTCTACATCACGACCCCGATCTACTACGTCAACGCGCAGCCGCATCTCGGCCACGCGTACACGACGATCGCTGCCGATGTGCTCGCTCGGCACATGCGCCAGCGCGGGGATGACGTGTTCTTTCTCACCGGCACCGACGAGCACGGCGAGCCCGTCGCCGATGCCGCCCGCGCCCAGGGACTCGAGCCGAAGGAACTCGCCGATCGCAACGCCGAGCGCTTCAAGGCGCTCGCGCCGCAGCTGAACGCGTCGAACGACTTCTTCATCCGCACCTCCGATGAGCAGCACAAGGCGAAGGTGCAGGAGGTGCTCCAGCGCGTCCACGACAACGGCTACACGTACAAGGGCCTGTACGAGGGGTGGTACTGCCCGCGGTGCGCGGACTTCAAGGTCGAGAACGAGATCCTCGAGGGCAACCTGTGCCCGATCCACGAGATCCCGCTCGAGCGCCACTCCGAGGAGAACTGGTTCTTCCGCCTCTCGACGTTCCAGGAGCCGCTCGAGCAGCTGTATGCCGAGCATCCGGACTTCGTCATGCCCACGCACCACTTCAACGAGGCGCGCTCGTTCATCGGTCAGGGCCTGCAGGACATCTCGTTGTCCCGGGAGCGGCTCAAGTGGGGCGTCACCGTGCCGTGGGATCCCGGCCACGTGTTCTACGTCTGGTTCGACGCGCTCCTCAACTACTACACCGCGCTGTCCTATGCCGTTCCCGGGGAGGACCTCACCGACCGCTTCTGGCCGGCGACCTACCACCTGATCGGCAAGGACATCCTCAAGTTCCACACAGTGTTCTGGCCGGCGATGCTGATGGCCGCCGACCTGCCGGTGCCGCACCACGTGTTCGTGCACGGCTTCCTGCTCGGCTCCGACGGGCGCAAGATGAGCAAGTCGCTCGGCAACGTCCTCGACCCATTCGAAGTGATCGACGATTACGGCACGGACGCGCTGCGGTTCTACCTGCTCCGGGACGTCGCCTTCGGCGGCGACGGCGCCGTCGGGATGGACGCCGTGCGCTCGCGCTACGAGTCCGAGCTCGCCAACGAATACGGAAACCTCGCGAGCCGCACCATCGCGATGATCGTGCGCTATCGGGACGGGCTCATCCCGGACGCCCATCTCGACCCCGAACTCGCTCGCGAGTTCCACAAGCTCCCGCAGCATGTGTGCGCGCTGCTCGATGAGGCCGAGGCGACCCAGGCGCTCGAGCAGATCTGGCAGCGCGTGCGGCGGCTCAACCGTTACGTCGAGGAGCGGGCGCCGTGGAAGCTTGCGAAGGATCCGGACCGGGCGGCGGATCTCGACGTGACGCTCGCGTCGCTCGCCGAGGGCGTGCGCGCGATCAGTGTGCTCCTGCATCCGTACATCCCCGCGTCGGCCGACAAGCTGCTCGCGGCGCTCGGCAGCCCCGAGACGTCGTATGACCACGCCGCGTTCAGCGGCCATTCGAGCGGGGCCACCGTGACATCGCTCGAGCCGCTGTTCCCAAAGCGGTGATCGACAGCCACACCCACCTGTCGCTGTGCGAGCCACCCGACGCGGAGCTCGTCGCGGCCGCGGTCGACGTTGGGGTCGATCGGATCGTCACCGTCGGGACTGACGGCGCGTCGTGCCGCGCGGCGCTTGCCGCGGCCGAGGACTTCCCGCAGGTGTACGCCGCGATCGGCCGCCATCCGAACTCGGCGACCGGGTTCGACGACAACGATCTCGCCGAGCTCGCCGGCCTCGCGGCCCACGAGAAGTGCGTTGCGATCGGCGAGACCGGACTCGACTACTACCGGGACTACGCGCCCCGCGAGGACCAGGAGCGGGCCTTCCGAGCGCAGATCGGGCTGGCCCGGGAGCTCGGCAAGCCGCTGGTCATCCACACGCGCGCCGCCGACGACGACACGCTCGCGATGCTGTCCGCCGGGGCCGAGGACCTGCGGGTGATCCTCCATTGTTTCTCGATGGCGGACCGGATCGGGGAATGCGTGGCGCACCCTGACTGGTGGATCTCGTTCGCCGGCAATGCCACCTACCCATCCGCAGCGCCCCTCCGTGAAGCGGCCCTGCGCGTTCCGGTCGAGCGTCTGCTCGTCGAGACCGACGCGCCGTACCTGTCGCCGCAGCCGGTGCGCGGCAAGCCGAACCAATCGGCGAACGTCGTCATGACCGCGCAGGCGCTCGCGGTCGAGCGTCGTGTCGGCTATGACGAGTTTGAGGCCGGGGTGCAGGCGGCCGCCGCGGCGGTGTTCGGGTGGTGAAGGCGCCCCGCCGCCGGGTCGGCTCGCGGTCGCTGGGGCAGAACTTCCTCATCGACCGAAACATCCTCGACGTGATCGAGCGCCTCGCCGCGCTCTCGGATGAGGACGTCGTGCTCGAGATCGGCGGTGGGCGGGGAGTGCTGTCCGAGCGGCTGGCGCCGGCCGTCGGGTTCCTGCACGTTGTCGAGGTCGACCCGCGGCTGCTCGGCGAGCTTGGCTCGACGCTGTCGGCATTTTCGAACGTTGCGCTGCATGCGGGAGACGCGGTCGAGCTCGCGTACGGTGGGTTGGCTCCGGCGCCGTCGAAGGTCGTCGCGAACCTGCCGTACTCGGTCGCCGCGACGGTGATCCTGAAGACGATCGACGAGCTGCCGAGCGTCGAGCGCTGGGTCGTCATGGTGCAGCGCGAGGTGGGGGAGCGGCTCGCCGCCACGGCCGGCGAGTCGGCATACGGGGTGCCGTCGGTGCTCGCCCAGCTCGCGTGCGACGTGCGCGTGCTCCGCCCGGTCGCCCGCACGGTGTTCCGGCCGGTGCCGAACGTCGACTCCGTGCTGCTCGGATTGACGCGCCGGCCTGACTCTGCGGGCGTCGCCCCGGCGCTCCGGCGGCTCGTCCATGACGCATTCGCCCACCGCCGCAAGGCGCTCGCCGGATCGCTCGCGCTCGCCGCGGGCGCCGCGCCCGATGTGCGAGACCGCGCGCGGGAGGCCGTTGTCTCGCTCGGCTTTCCCGCTGACGTGCGCGCGGAGCGTCTGTCGCCGGCCGATTTCCGTGCACTCTCGGAGGCACTGGCGCGATGAGGCTGCGCGCGCTCGCCCCCGGGAAGATCAACCTCGGCCTCTGCCTGGGCCGGACACGTGCCGACGGCCGCCACGAGCTCGTCACCTTGCTCGAGTCGCTCTCGCTCGCCGACGAGCTCGTGCTCGAGACGCTCGACTCGGCGCGGGCGGGCACGCCGGACGAGGTCGTGTGCCCCGGGGTCGAGGGGGAGAACCTTGTCGCGCGGGCGCTCGCCGGGCTCCGCGAGCGGGGGTGGGACGGACCGCCGGTGCGGATCACCGTCGCCAAGCGCATTCCGGTCGCCGCCGGCATGGGCGGCGGCTCGGCCGATGCGGCCGCCACCCTGCGGATGGCGGTCGAGCTCGCTCCCGGCCGCCCCGAGGAGGTAATGACGCTTGCCGCGTCGCTCGGCGCCGACGTCCCGAGCCAGGTCGTGCCCGGCCTCGTGCTCGGCACCGGCGTCGGCGACGTCACCGAGCCATTCGAACCGCTCTCACCTCACGGCGTGCTGATCGTGCCGCTTCCGATGGCGTTGTCGACGGCCGACGTCTACCGCGAGGCCGACCGTCTCGGCCTGTCCCGTTCTGGCGACGAGCTGCACGCATGCTACGAACGGTGTGTCGCCGTGCTCCACGAGGGCGTGCGCCTGCCCGACGAGCTGATCGTCAACGATCTGCAGGCGGCGGCCCTGTCGCTGTGCCCGGAGATCGACGGTGCGCTCGCCGCGGCCCGCGCGGCGGGAGCGGACAACATTCTCGTCTCCGGATCAGGCCCGACCGTGGCTGGGCTATTCTGGGGACCGGACGGGCCCGACCGTGCAAGCGCCGCGGCAGGCGAGGTGTGCGTGCGGTTCCCGGACGCGACGTCCGCGATCCCGGTGAGCGCCGAGTTTGGATTGCCGCAGTTTGCGTAATCGAGCGCACGTCTGCCGTCATCCCACATCCCCAGCGTGCGCCACAATTCCGGTGATCGACCATGAGCAACCAGACCATCACATACCTCGTCGGCGGCGTTCTCGGCGTGCTCGGGGTGGCCGCATTCTGCGCGCTTGTGGTCGTGCCGGCGGTGGCGTCGTATCGGCGACCGCTCGAGCGGCTCGGCGCAGTCATCCTGTCGCTGTACGTGCTCGCGGCGTTGATCGGGATCGGCATCCTCGCCGGCGCGCTCATCGTCTTCGAGTGGCCGCGCCTCTTCTAGTCGTGGGCAAGTCGAGTCCGCGAGCGTGACGGACGTGGCCGAGAGCACCCCTCACGACGGCGCGACCGCGCATGGGAGCGGCCCTGACCTGAACGCGCTGGCGGCGATCACGGATGCCGTCGAGGCCGGCGCCGGCCTGCCGGAGATCCTCCGCGCCGCCGCCCGCGCGCTCGACGCGAGCCTCATCCTGATGGACCGCTCGGCGTCGGTCCTCGCTGTGGCGGCGCGTTCGCCCGCCGACGAGCGCTCGCTCATGCGGGACACCGAGGATGTGACCACGATCGAGTTGAAGGTCGCCGAGGCGGAGGTCGGCCGGCTGCGGATGCGCTCGCGTGAACGGGCCCCCGATGCGTCGGTGCTGCGCCTCGTGACGACGCTGATCGCCTCCGAGGTCGAGCGCGTGCGCGCGCCCGAGCGCGCCTCCGAGGAGGCCGCGACGAGCTTCCAGCGCGCCGTCCTCGACCACGTGATCCGCGATCGTGACGACTTGGTCGCCCGCGGCAAGGAGCTCGGGACCGACTTGTCGGCCGGCGGGACGGTCGTCGTCGTCCGCGCACACCCGCGCAACCCGACCGAGGACGACTGGCGCCGCCGCCTGCTCGCCGTCGCCGGCCGCGGGGCCCGCTCGATCGCCCCGGGCTCGATCGCCGCGCCGACGCCGGACGACCCCGGCGAGATCGTCGTGATCGTGCCCGACGCGGACGGCGAGACCGGCCGCCGCGTGTCCTCGTCGGTTCACCGTGAGCTTGAGTCCGGACTGCCCGGGTTCGCGTTCGCGATCGGTCGCAGCCGCCATGCCGCCGATCCGCTGGACCTCCATCGCGCGGGCAACGAGGCGGTGCTCGCGGTCAATGTCGTCGAGGGTGATGCCGAGCGCGCAGAACTCGCGTTCGACGAGACCGGTACCTACCAGCTGCTGCTCCCGTACATGAAGGACCCGGCTGAGCTCAAGCGCTTCTACGACGAGACGGTCCGTCCACTCGTCTCCTACGACGAGCAGTACGAGACCGACCTGCTCGGCACGCTGGCGACGTTCCTCGACTGCGACGCCAACGTCAACGCCACCGCGGCCCGGCTGATCACGCACCGCCACACCGTCCGATACCGGTTCGAGCGCGTCCGCGAGCTAACGAGCCTCGACGTCTCCTCGACCGACGGGCGCGAGAAGCTCTCGCTCGGGCTCAAGGCGATGCGCGTGCTCGGGATCGCCGCCCCGCGCGGCCCGGCGACCGAGCCGGGGGCGGAGGGCGGCCGGGTTCCCCGGTAGCGGAGGTGGCTGGGGCCTGGCGCGCTTCCGGCGGGCCAGGCGCGCTTCCGGCGGCCCGGGCGCGCTTCCGGCGGGCCAAGCGCGCTGACGGACGGCGGGCGGGCTCGGCATTGCGGGGAGAAACGTCGCAAACCTCACCGTCGGCCCGCATCCGGTGACGAAACTCCCGCTCAGGGGGCATGAGGTAGCAGGATTCACCGGGTCGTCGGATTTTGCGACGTTTCTCCCCCCTCGCCTGCCTCTCAGGCCTCGAGCAGCGCGCGCTCGACCGTCCGCGCGGTCATCTCGCCCGCGACCCGGAGCGGCTCGACGCTGCGTGAGGCCCGCGCGAGCACGAACGCACCCTCGAGCGCGCAGAGCATCCCGATCGTCAGCTGCCGCGCGATGGCCTGCGTTACCCCCGCCGCGTGGAAGCGTTCGGCCCCCGCCACGATCCAGCGCTCGAACACCTCGGCGCACGCCTCGCGCATCCGTTTTGAGCTGCTTGACACCTCGAGCGCGACCGTCGCGATCGGGCACGCGTCGGCGTAGTTCGTCTCCACCAGGTGCTCGCCCGCCCCATCGAAGAAGTCCCGCACGCCGGTCACGACGTCCGGCGCGGCGTCGAACACGGCGGGAATGAGCTGCTCGTACAGCGCGCCCGACACCCGGATCGCCTCCGCCCCCAGCTCCTCCTTGCCGAGCGGGAAGTAGTGGTAGACCGACCCGAGCTGCGCCTCGGCCACGGTCACGATCTGCTTGACGCTCGTGCCGACGTAGCCCTGCTCGCGGAACAGGTCGCTCGTCGCATGCACGATCCGATCCTTCGTGCTGTCCAGCGCCATCGCTTGTCGCTCCTTCGCTCTCTGGCCGCTTCCGTTCTTGTTCGCCTGCTGACCCGGCGCCTTGCGCCGCGGGCCGATGGCTTGCACCGCAAGCCGTCGCGGCGTACTCTACCCGCCACTTGAATGAACGTTCAATTTAATTGAGGTGGCGGATGTTCTCGTGGATGGCCAAGCGGCTCGTTTCGTTCCAGATGGCCCGTCTGCGCGCGGGCGACCTGCGCCCGGTGCTGCTGATGGACGCACCCGACGTCCAGATGGACTTCCCCGGCGACAACTCCTGGGCACCCGGCGCGACCGGCAAAGCGGAGCACGCTCGCTGGCTCGGGCGCTTCGTCGAGGTCGGCCTCCAGATCTACCCGGACGAGGTCATCCTCAAGGGCTTCCCGTGGCGACAGACCCTGTGCGTACGCGGCCGTGATCGTCTCCGCGCGCCGGACGGCGGGCTCGTGTACGAGAACCGCTACGTCCTCTGGGGACACCTCGTCTGGGGCCGGCTCAGGCACTACGAGGTGTACGAGGACACCCAGAAGACAGACGCGCTCGATGCATGGCTCGCCGAGCACCGGCCGATGACGGTCGCCACTGCGCAGTAGCATCGTCCCGCCTTGAGATCGGTCGGGATCATCACCGGCTCCGGGACGCATGCGCTCCCGGGGTTTGAGGACGGCGAGTCCGTGCCGGTGGCGACCCCGTACGGCGAGGCCGCGGTCACGCAGGGCACGTACGCCGGCGTCCCGATCGCGCACGTCTCCCGGCACGGCTCCGGCCACGTCCGCCTCTCCAACCACGTCAACCACCGAGCGAACATCTGGGCGCTCAAAGAGCTCGGCGTCGGCGCCGTCGTCGGCTGCACCGCGTGCGGAGCGGTCGATCCGACGCTGCCGCTCGGCTCGCTCGTCGTCTTCGACGACCTCCACTTCATCTCAAACCGGTTGCCCGACGGATCGCTATGCACCTTCTTCACGGAACCGGGAGACCCGACGCGCGCGCACTGGATCCTCCATAGCGGCCCGTACTCGCCGGACCTGAGTGCCACCCTCGTCCAGGCAGCGGCCGACGCCGGGCATCCGGTACGAGACGGCGGCACTTACGGTCACGTCGACGGGCCGCGATTCAACACGCCGTCCGAGATCGCGCAGCTCGCAGCCTGCGGCGTCGTTGCCGTCAGCCAGACAGCCGGGCCGGAGACCGTGCTCTGCGGCGAGCTCGAGTTGCCATTCGCGCTGATGGGATTCGTCACCGACTACGCAAACGAGGTCGTGCCGGGGGAGCCGACGCCGGTGGCAACACTGATCGAGTTGATGGGGTCAAGTCCGAGTAGGTTTGCCGATGTATTGCGCGGCGCCCTGCCACGTATCGTTGACAAGCCACCGGGGGCGGCAGGTACCGTGTATCGCTTCGAACAGGGCTGAGTCACAAGGGGGTCACGCAGGGTGACCGCGGCGAAACAACAAGCGCCGGCGGTGTCACGTGAGCGCGAACCGGGGCGCGAACACCAACGTCAGCGAGCCGGTGGGAATCCATCTGTTTTGATCATGGCGCGGGCGCCGCGCCCGGGCGAGGTCCGCCGCGCACTCGAGCCGCTGCTCGGTGCCGATGGCTGTGCTGCGCTGCAGTCAGCGCTCATCGCGGAAGCTGTGCGCTGGGCCCAAGAGGTCGCGCCCGGCGCGGTTCACGTTGCGCACGATCCGCCGGACGCCGCGCGTGAACTGCGCGCACTCGCCGGTGCGGAGACAGCGCTGTTTCCCCAGAACGGGGACGGGATCACCGGACGGCTCGCCGACGCCGCGGCCCGCGTGTTCGGCCGCAGCCCGGGCCCGCTGCTGATCGTCTGGCCGGACCTGCCCCTCCTCCGCCCGGCGCACGCGCTCGGCGCGCTCGACGATCTGCAGCATGGCTGCGAACTCGTCCTTGGGCCGGTAATCGACGGCGGGCTGTACCTGATCGGATTCTCGAAGCCGCTGCCCACCCTGTTCACCCTCCCGGAACAGGTCTGGCGCAGCCCGGACGTGATGGCGATGAGCGTCGCCGCCGTCCGCGAGGCTGGCCTCGAGATCGGGCTGCTCCGCGCCGAACGGGCGCTGCACCGTCCGGCCGATGTACGCGCGGCGCTCGCGGATCCGATGCTGCCGGAGCCGTTCCGGCGAATTCTCCGCCCGAGCCGCTTCGGTCCGTAGAAACCCGCAGCTCCGGCCCTGGAGAACCCGTAGCCGGTCCGTAGTTCTCCGCAGACTTTGGCGGAACCGTTCAACCGGACGTCCAGCCTGTTCGACATCCGGAATGGAAGGCCGCATTCCGGCCGACTCATGGATACAGGCTTCGAGTGGAGCGTCCGCCCCATGCGGCTTTTGTCTCGGTTGTCGGCGCCTCGACCACAGGTCAAGGCGATTGGCCCGGCTCGCAGCACCAACCGAAGAGATGGGCCCAATTCCGGCGAAAGCGCCGTGGCGAATGCGGCTGCTCGAGCTCCTCATGTGACAAGGATGATCCGCCGAGCAGCTTCAGAGACCGGATTCGCGCTGATGGAGGTGCTGATCAGCTCGGTGCTGCTCGCCATCATCGTGATCGGCACGCTCACCGCGTTCGACTCGAGCAACCGGTTCACGGCAAACGAGCAGGACCGCTCGCAGGCGAACACGCTTGCCCAGCAGGACGAGGATCGGCTCCGCGGACTCCAGATCGGTCAGTTGTCGTCGTTGAACAGCAGCCGGACCGTCGTCCTCAACGGAACGCCGTTCACGGTCACCTCGACTGGTCAGTTCGTATCCGATTCGACCTCGACCTCGAGCTGCGGCCCGGGCGGCAGCGCCGACTACGTCAAGACGACTTCGACGATCACCTGGCCGGCGATGGGGAACACCCCGCCGATCGTCGCCGAGAGCCTCATCACTCCGCCCGCCGGCGGTTCGCTGATCGTGCAGGTCATCGACAGCCTCGGAAACGGCGTCGCCAACATGGGCGTGACTGGGTCGGGCCAGGCGAGCCTGAGCGGGACCACCGGTTCTCAGGGGTGCTCGATCTTCGGCGGCCTCGCCGGCGGCGATTACAACGTGTCGGTGTCGCAGACCGGCTACGTCGACAAGGACGGAAACACCACACCGCCGATCAATCAGCAGGCGGTCACGGTGATTCCGGGATCGAGCGCGACGAAGACCTTCTATTTCGATCTGGCCGGCCAGATCCAGGCGCACTTCACCTCCAAGCAGTACGGCGTCACGAACTCCGATGTGACCGGCGACACGCTCGTCCTGCTCAACAACAACATGACGTACCCCGGCCTGCGGTACTTCGGAACGGTCGGCTCGCCGGACACGCCACCGATCGTCGCGTCCAACGTGTTCCCGTTCACGTCGGCCTACACCGTCTTCGGCGGGTCGTGCGCCGCGAACCAGCCGAGCCTCAACGGTGGGACGGATCCAAGCGTCACCGTACCCCAGGGCGGGCTTGTTTCCTTCGGTGGCGCGGTCCCAACGCAGGCAGCGATCCCGTTGCCGTCACTCAACGTGACCGTGTTCTCGGGCACGAGCGTCACCTCGCCCGGCAGCCAGCTGGCCAACGCGCACGTCGTCATCACCGACGTCGACTCGACGTGCTCGACCCAGGCAAAGCGCGCGTACACGACAACGGCCCAGGGTCGCATCAGTAACCCCTCGTTGCCGTACGGCAACTACACCGTGTGTGCCGATGCCCAGATCTCGACGCAACGCCGGTACATGATCCTCGGCACCCCAACGCCGATCGCGAACAACAACCTGAACGGCCTGGCCGAGAACCTGTACCTCCAGGGGACGGGCTCGGGGGTGGGGACGTGTACGTGACCGGTCGACTCCGCACGCTTGTGCGTTGGCGCGAGCGCCTCGGTGAGGAGAGCGGCTTCACCCTCGCGGAGATGCTCGTTTCGATCTTCGCCGGGGGCGTGCTGATGCTCGCGCTGTTCTCGGTGCTCGACATCTCGACGACACAGTCGGCACGGTCGATCGACCGCATCGAGTCAAGCCAGCGCGGGCGCACAGCGATGGAGCAGCTCGTCCAGAAACTGCACTCCAGCTGCGTTGCGACCACGGTAGCCCCGGTGCTCATCGGGAGCGACGGCTCGACCCTCAAGTTCATCAGCCAGTTCGGTTCCGCACCGGTGCTCACGCCGGATCAGCACGTCGTGACCGTCCAGGCGGACGGCGTCAAGCCGTACAACGACCTCGTCGACAAGGTGTATCCGGCGACCGGTGGCACCTCTCCGAACTGGACCTACTCCTCGACGCCCTCCGTGACGAAGACCCTCGCCGAGAATGTTTCCCAGGCGACCGTGAACGGAACGACCCAACCCTATTTCCAGTACTTCAGCTACGCGAACGGCAACATCTCGACGACCCCGTTGACCGTCCCGCTCAGCGCCACGGACGCGGCGAGCGCCGTGCAGGTGACGGTGAACGTGGCAGTTGGACCCACGGACGGGTCGACGGATGCGCGCCGGACAACCAACCTCACTGACGCCGTCGTACTTCGGTACATCCCGGCGCTCGGATCGACCTCGGTGGCGAATCTGCCATGTCAATGAACGTGCGTGACATCGCTCGGCGGCTGCGTGACTCGGAGGACGGGTTCACGATGATCCTCGCGATCATGACGATGATGGTCTCAGCGATCCTTGTCGCCGCAGCCATGTCCACAGCCTCCAGTGACTTTCAACTCATCAACAACGACCTGACTCAGAAGAAGGCGTACTACGCGGCGCAAGCCGGCATCAGCGACTACGCCTTCCACCTCAACCAGGACGTCAACTACTGGACGTATTGCAGTACCCCAACACCGTCGAACCCCGCACTCAATCAGGTGGGGAGCACCACGAACCGCAAGTCACTGCCGAGCTCAAATTCAAGCTACGCGATTGAGTTGCTCCCGGCAACCGGTCATGCCGCGTGCAGTACGTCGGACCCGATCGGGTCGATGATCGAGTCAAGCGGCTCGGCGTCGGGCACGTTCCGGATTCGCTCCACCGGCTACGCGTGTCCGGCGACCGGGGGCTACTCGGGCGGGGTGTGCCCGAGGCCCGTGCAGCGGTCGATCGTCGCCACGTTCCGTCGCCGGAGCTTCGTCGACTTCATCTATTACACGATCTACGAGACGCTCGATCCGAGCGCGTACTCGTCCGCGACGGACCGCACGTGGGCGGCCACCCACTGTGACATCTACTATCGCGCCGGACGGCAACCAGGGAGCGGGAACAGCCCGTGCGCCCAGATCTTCTTCGCCAGCGGCGACACGATCAACGGTCCACTTCACACGGAGGACCAGCTCGCGATCTGCGGTTCGCCGACGTTCGGTCGTACCACTGCGGATGCGATCGAGGTCGTGGCGCCGGCCCCTGGGTACTCCAACCAGGGTAACTCTGGGTGTACGAACAACCCGACCTTCAAGGGCACCTACACGGCGGGCGCGGACAGCATCCAGCCGCCGCCGACAAATGCTCAGCTCAAGGCACTCGCCGATCCGGCATATCAATGGACGGGTCAGACTCACATCACCCTGAACGGGAGCGCCGGCACGATGACCGTCATCAACGGCGGCAAGACCACGACGGTGCCCTATCCGTCAAACGGCATCGTGTACGTCTCGAGCTCCTCGTGCTCGACTATCTACACGCCGTTCAAGGTCACGTACTCGACGTCACTGGGATTCCCGACCTACGGCGGCTCCGGTTGCGGGAACCTCACGGTCGACGGCAGCTACAACACCTCACTGACGCTCGCCAGCGACAACGACATCCTGATCGACGGCAGCATCAACCACACGGGCAGCGCGCTCCTCGGTCTCATCGCTCAGAACTACGTCCGCATCTACCACCCCTGCACGAGCGGCAACAACCAGAGCGGCTACCTGTCCAACCCCCAGATCGACGCCGCCATCCTCGCGGTGAGTGACTCGTTCATCGTCGACAACTACGACTGCGGTTCCCAGTCCCAGCTCGGGTACCTCAAGGTGTTCGGGGCGATCGCTCAGGTCTACCGCGGTCCGGTCGGCCAGATCAACTCAACCGGCTACCTCAAGAGCTACGTCTACGACGACAGGCTCCGCGAGCAGGAGCCGCCGCACTTCCTCAACCCGATCCAGGCGGCCTGGCGGATCCAGCGTGAGACCGAGTGCTCCCGCGGATCGGCGAGCTGTCCGTAGCGACGGCGCGCTGTCTCGAGTTACTGGGGGGCAGGGACTCGAACCCCGATTTCCGGGACCAAAACCCGGCGTCACTGCCAGTTGGACCACCCCCCACCAGGCCTTGATCGTGTGGGGTCGGCGAATCTAGCACCGCGTGGGCGAGAAGTTCCGTTCGGGTGTGGCGGGAAACAGACGGGATGACGCGGCGACGTCCGATTTCCGCCAGACAAACAGCCCGCGCGGTGCCATCCTCGCTCTCAGCGATGACCAACCCGACGCATATG
Organism: uncultured Solirubrobacterales bacterium; assembly: GCA_963750695.1. Lineage (GTDB taxonomy): Bacteria > Actinomycetota > Thermoleophilia > Solirubrobacterales > Solirubrobacteraceae > Palsa-465. The sequence continues at coordinate 178,881 of CAVVSB010000008.1, read as the reverse complement.
TGGACGGCCGCGGGTGGGGAACCAGGGAGCGTTCTCGGCGATCCGGATCGGCTCTGGTCCGCGGTCGAGACCGGCGACGCCCGGTTCGACGGATGGTTCTTCTGCGGCGTGAAAACGACCGGGATCTACTGCCGGCCGAGCTGCCCCGCGCGGACGCCGAAACGCGAGAACGTTCGCTTCTTCGCCACCGCCGCGGCGGCGCAGGGTGCCGGGTTCAGGGCCTGCAAGCGGTGCCGGCCGGATGCGACGCCCGGCTCGCCGGAGTGGGACCTCCGTGCCGATCTCGTTGGCCGGGCGATGCGGCTGATCGCGGACGGCGCCGTCGACCGAGAGGGCGTGCCGGGACTCGCGCGGCGGCTCGGCTACACCGAACGCCACGTCAACCGCCAACTCGTGGCCGTCGTCGGAGCCGGTCCGCTGGCGCTCGCGCGGGCGCAGCGCGCCCAGACTGCCCGTGTGCTGCTCGAGACGACCGCTCTGCCGGTCGGAGACGTGGCGTTCGCGGCCGGCTTCAGCAGCGTCCGCCAATTCAACGACACGATCAAGGAGGTGTTTGCGGCCACCCCGTCCGCGCTCCGCGCCCGGGCTGGCGCGTGGCGGGCAGGCGCCGGCGCGTCACGGACCGGGGACGGCTTGGACCGGGCGCAAACGACCGGCGACGGAGCGGCGGTCACGCTCCGCCTCCCGTATCGGGCGCCGTTCGACGGGCACGCGGTCATCCGCTTTCTCGAGCGGCGGGCGGTGCACGGCGTCGAGGAGGTCGTTGACGGAACGTACCGCCGCAGCCTGCGGCTGCCGTGCGGCGCCGGGATCGTGGAACTGGCGCCGGACGGGGACCGGATCCTCGCCCGCTACTGGCTCGATGACCTCCGTGATCTCGGCACTGCCGTCCAGCGCTCCCGGATGTTGCTCGACCTCGACTCCGATCCGCTCGCCGTCGCCGATGTCCTCAGTCGTGACGCGCTCTTGGCGCCGCTCGTCTCGGATTCGCCCAGTCGACGTGTCCCCGGTCACGTCGACGCCCATGAGCTCGCTGTCCGCGCCGTGCTCGGCCAGCAGGTCTCCCTCGGCGCCGCAGCGACGCTCGCCCGGCAGCTCGTCGTCGCGTACGGGGAGCCGCTCGCGCAGCCCCGAGGCACGGTCACTCATGTGTTCCCGTCCGCCGCCGCGCTTGCCGCTGCCGAGCCTGACGTGCTCGCGATGCCGTCGGCGAGGCGGACGGCCCTGCTCGGACTCGCGCGGGCGCTGGCCGACAACGAGCTCGAGCTGCACCCCGGGGCCGATCGCCTCGGCGCCCGGAAGCGGCTCCAGGAGCTTCCTGGCATTGGACCGTGGACCGCCGAGTACATCGCCATGCGGGCACTCCGTGACCCGGACGCGTTTCTCGCGACCGATCTTGGTGTGCGGCATGCGCTCGCGGCGCTCGGCCGCCCCGGCGATCCGAAGTCGGCGCTGGCGATCGCCGACGATTGGCGGCCATACCGGGCCTACGCACTGATCCACCTGTGGGCACGGCTCGCAACGCCGGTCAGAGTCGCCACGGCCGCCTAGCGCGGGCCCGCCGCCTCCCGCGCCACGCGACCGCCCGCCCCGAACCCCCAAAGCGACAGCTCCGTAGTTTCCCCTCGCGAGGTCTGTGCTGTTCACCGGATGGAGGTCTCCGTCGGTAGGCGCAACATGGATTTCGCCGTGTAGCACCCTGACCGACACGAGCCATAGTGCCGGCGACCGGCGGACGAATGGTCGCTGGACCGGTTCGTGGTTTGGGCCGGGCGGCCGCCGAAGTGTGACGGTCGCCCGTCACCCACCGGCGAAGTACCGTGGCCGACCGACACATCAGACTAAGCGCAGCGCACCGGACAGCAGCCGCACAGGCGGGCGCCGCCCGCGCCGCGGAATCCCCTACGATCCGTTCGTCGTGACGGCACCTGTTGTCGTAATTCTCGCCGCGGGGCACGGGACGCGGATGCGCTCCGCGACGCCCAAGCTTCTCCATCCGCTCTGCGGACGGCCGATGATCGCATGGCCCGTCGCCGCTGCCCAGGAGGCCGGCGCCGCGAAGGTGATCGTCGTTGACAGCCCCGAGCAGCCGCTCAAGCAGGCGCTGAACGGCACGGTGACGTTCGCCATCCAGCAGCAGGCATGCGGCACCGCCGACGCGGTCAAGGCGGCCGCGGACCACATCGATCCGGATGCACCGGTCGTGATCCTCGCCGGCGACGTCCCGCTCATTACCGCGGAGACGCTCCGCGGGCTCATCACGGCGCACGAGCACCAGGGCGCGGCGGCGACGATGGCGACGACGATGCTCGAGGACCCCACCGGCTACGGGCGGGTCGTCCGGGCCCCGGACGGCACGGTCGAGCGCGTCGTCGAGACGAAGGCACCGGGCGACGCGACCGACCTCGAGCTCCACATCCGGGAGGTCAACACCGGCATCTTCGCGTTCGAGGGTCGCGCGCTCCTCACCGCGCTCGGGGAGGTCCGCGGCGACAACGCCCAGCGCGAGTTCTACCTCCCCGACGTCCTCCCGATCCTCCGTGAACACGAACGGACCGTCATCGCCCACGAGATCGACGACCCGACCGAGACGCTCGGGATCAACGACCGCGTCGCGCTCGCGAGCGTCACCCAGATCGCCCAGCGGCGGATCCACGAGCAGCACATGCGCGCCGGCGTGACGATCGTGCTTCCGGCCGCGACCGTCATCGACGCGGGCGTGGAGATCGGCCAGGACACGGTGATCGCGCCGTTCACGAGCCTTCACGGCGCCACCCGGATCGGCACCGGGAGCACCGTTGGCCCGCACGCGACCGTCCACGACTCAACGATCGGAGACAGGAGCACGGTGCTCCACGCGTTCCTCAAGGAGGCCGCCGTCGGCGACCGCGTCAGCGTCGGGCCGTTCGCGTACCTCCGGCCGGGGACGACCCTCCGGGAGGGGTCCAAGGTCGGAACGTTCGTTGAGCTCAAGAACTCCGACCTCGGCGCCGGCTCAAAAGTGCCCCACCTGTCGTACATCGGCGATGCCGACATCGGCGAGAAGTCCAACCTCGGCGCGGCGACGATCACCGCGAACTACGACGGCAAGAACAAGCACCGCACGACGATCGGCTCACGCGTGAAGACGAGCGTCGACACGACCCTTGTCGCGCCGGTGACGCTCGGCGACGACGTCTACACGGGCGCTGGCTCGGTCATCACCGACGATATCCCGGACGGGGCGCTCGGCATCGCCCGCGCGCGTCAGACGAACATCGAGGGTTACACCGAGCGCCGCGAGCAGGACGCGAAGTGAAATGACGGTCACGTCCCCGCCCCGGCGTAGACTCGCAGCTCGGATGAGTGTCCTGCAGTCGCACGCGAGCCCGACAGATCTCCAGGTCGAGTACGACAAGCGTCTGATGCTTGTCTCGGGTCGGGCGAACCCGGAGCTGGCGGCCAAGATCGGATCGAAACTCGGCGTTCAAGTGAGCGACGTCACGCTCAAGACGTTCTCCAACGGCGAGGTCTATTGCCGCTACGAGGAGTCGGTGCGCGGCGCAGACGTGTTCATCGTTCAGCCGACGTGCTCCAACCTGGACACCGGCCTGTCGACGAACGACGCGGTGATGGAGCTGCTCGCAATGGTCGACGCCGCGGTCGGCGGCTCGGCGCACCGCGTGATCGCGGTGACGCCGTGGTACGGGTACTCGCGCCAGGACAAGAAGTCAGCGCCCCGGGAGCCGATCACGGCGCGCCTCGTCGCCCGCATGCTGGAGTCGGCCGGGATCGACCGGATCCTCACGATGGACCTCCACTCCGGCCAGATCCAGGGCTTCTTCCAGAAGCCGTGTGATCACATGACCGCGCTGTTCATGCTCACCCAGTACTTCGCAGACCTCGGCCTCGAGGATCTCGTCGTCGTCGCCCCGGACGCCGGCCGCGTGAAGCTGAACAAGAAGTTCGCGTCGAAGATCGGCGCCGACCTGGCGATCCTCAACAAGGAGCGGCCGGCCCAGCAGGTCGCGGAGATCGGCTACGTCATCGGTGACGTCGCTGGAAAGACGGCCGTGATCGTCGACGACCTCATCGACACCGCCGGCACGCTGAAGGCCGCGGCCCAGGCGGTCAGCGACGCCGGGGCCAAGCGCGTCTACGCGGCCGCGACGCACGGCGTGTTCTCCGGCAAGGCATGGGAGAACCTCGCGTCGGCCCGGTTCGAGGAGGTCGTCGTCACGGACACGCTTCCGCTCCGCGACGGCGCGCCCGGCAACGTCAGGATCCTGTCCTGTGCCGACCTGCTCACGAACTCGATCCGCCAGATCTTCACCGATGGCTCCGTGAGCGACGTCTTCGGCGGCGAGAACCAGCTCTTCTAGGCAGCGTGGGCGTTATCGGACCGAATCGCCCGTAACTACGGGACTTTCGACGGCTCAGGCGTTCCTGTTGTCAACGGATTGTCAACGATCGCCGCGACAGCCTCAGCGGCCATCTCATCCGAATGCGGCAGCAAGTGGGCGTAGGTCCCGAGGACGGTCTTTGGATCGTCACCGAGCCGGCCTGCGACGACATGCAGCGGGATGCCCTCGGTCAGCGCGATCGTCGCGTGCGTGTGCCGCAGGATGTGAAGCGAGCCGACCGGGACCCCGGCAGCCTTCCGGGCCTTCACGAACCATTCGCCGAGGCGGCTGGGGTAGATCGGCCGGCCGAGCTCGTCGGCGAACACAAGATCGCTGTCCGCGTAGGCGGGACCCGCTAGATCCCGCTCGAGCAACTGCACTCCACGATGCGCTCGCAGGGCGTCGACCGTCACCGGATCAAGCGCGATCGTTCTCTCGGAGCGACGCGACTTCGGCGGGCCGAACGTCACGCCACCCTTCGTCGGGACGAGTTGCTGATCTACGCGCAGTCGTGCGGCATCGAGATCGAGAGCGGCCCACGTGAGACCGAGCAGCTCGCCGCGGCGCATGCCGCTGGTCGCAGCGAGCCGCCAGAGCGCCGCGAGACGGTCGTCCGCGACGTGGGCGAGGAACCGCCGAAGCTCGCTGGCCGTCCACGCCTGAGCGCGGCTACGGGGCAGCGACGGCGGGTCTGCGGCAGCGGCAGGGTTCCGGGCGATCTTGCCCCAGCGCACGGCGTCATTGAGCGCACGGCGCAGTACGGCGTGCACCAGACGCCGGGTGGCGACCGAGAGGCCCTGAGCATCGAGGTCCGCATACAGGCGGTTCAGATGGCCGCCCGTGAGGGCGCGCAGCGGGATGCCGCCGATGTCGCGGTCGACGACGTAGTTCGCGATGATCCGCTCGTAGCGTTGGGCGGAGAGGGGACGAAGCGTCGAACGGACGCCGGGTAGCCACTCATCGACGAGGAACCGCCCCAGCAGGTCCTTCGACGGTTCCACGTAGGTTCCCGCCCCAACCTGAGCGACGACCGTCGCCAGATGTCCTTGTGCCTCTTTCTGGGTTCGGAAGCCGCCCTGTGAGCGCTGGCGGCGGTTGCCGGTCGTCGGGTCTGTGACGTTCCAGTAGGCGGTCCAGGTCTTTCCCCGTTTGCGGGTTGAGCCTCTCATCCTTGGTCCTTTCCATCGGGATCGGCGTCGGGGTGGATGCGCCACGGCATCTGCTGCCACTGCGCGCCGGCATCCTGGGCGGACTCAAACTCCTGTTTTGGGACCTCGCTGAAATACGTCCGCGCGTCCTGCCAGAGGAATGGACGCTGTCCACGTACCCAGGCGCGCATCTCTCCGGGGGTGCATTCCATGTTCGGACCGAGCGCGATCGGGTCCTCGGAGTCGGGCGCGGTGACGAGGTGCACGGGTGCGACGTCGAGCGCCAACGCGTACTGAAACAGCTCGTTCAGCGACAGTCCGCGCTGCCCTAGCTCTACCTTTGCGACGGCCGCGCGGTCTGTGTGCGCACCGAGCAGATTGAGCCGGTCGGCGAGGTCTTGCTGCGTGAAGCCGTGTCGCTTCCGCAACTGGCGGATTCGTTCGATTGCGACGTCATGGGGCGTTCTCATCGATACTCCTCGTGCGGATTTCGAACATTAGCATACTGGTTTCACACAGAAACGGCAAGACGCGCTAGCATCGCTCACCAATGATCGATTTACGAACATCTACGCTTGAAACTCGCACGGAGCGCCTGCTCACGGTCGCCGACGTTGCCGAGTGGCTGAACGTCGCCGAAGGCACGCTTCGCTACTGGAGGCACACGCACCGCGGCCCCCGGTCGCTGACACTTCAGGGCGGCGTTCGCTATCGCGCCTGCGATGTAGAAGCGTGGCTCGAGCGGGACGCCAAGAGCGGCGGTGCGCGATGACCACGACTAGCGAGCCGCTTGTCCTGACGGTCGAGGAGGCGGCGAAGATTCTTCGAATCGGCCGGACGGCAGCCTACGAGGCGGCTCGACGCGGTGACCTTCCGGTAATCAGGGTGGGGCGCAGCCTTCGGGTTCCGCGCCACCGACTCGCCCAAATGCTGGGCCACGACAGCGAGGCCACCGTTGGCAGCGGTGACCTCGCGAAGAACGCCGATGCGGGCGGCGGTCATGGACAAACGTAGTCGGAAGTCCGGATGCTCGATCGGCGCGGCAGAGCGGTTGGCGGTCGACGCTGCCACCGAGCGCTCGCGTGCGTGCCGTTACTGCGGTGAGCCGGCGGTGCCAGGTCTGCTGTCGTGTCGGCGCTGCTTCGGCTATGCGGTCACGCTTCAGACGGCCCGGTTCATGCTCGACGTTGAGGGCGAACGATGATGACCTATCAGGCGTGGGTGAGGCGCATCTGGAAGCAGCTCGAACACCTCACCGGAGCGACGGTCTTCTACGTCGATGCCCGGCATATCGCGGCGCGCTGTCCCGCGTGCCTCGACGGCTGCGTCCGTGTCGCGTTCGTTGAGCACCCGGAGCCGGGTTTCACGGTCGATTCGATCGCGGGTGTTGGCGTCTGCTCGCGCGGCTGCGGAGAGGATCAGATCGCACGGGTGGTGTTCTCATGACGATCTTTCAGTCAGACCTTCACACGCTGCGCCAAGCGAGCGGACCACCTAATGCCGACGACGGACACGTGGAGCGCCAGCTCCGCGACGGTCGCCAGTTCGTTCTTGACGCGCCGACCACCGTCCCAGCGATTTGGGGCGCCGAAGACAAGGTGCTCTGGGCCGCGGGCGAATCACTGATCCTCGTCGGCCCGCAAGGTGTGGGAAAGAGCACGGTCGCGCAGCAACTCGTGCTCGGGCGAATCGGAGCCCTCCCGCCCGATTTTCTCGGGCTACCGATCACCGCAGACGAGTCCAGGAAGGTGCTCTACGTCGCTGCGGACCGCCCGCGGCAGATCGCCCGCTCGCTGCGGCGCATGGTCGACGAAACCCACGCCGAGGTGCTCGAGCAGCGGCTACTCGTCTGGGCTGGTCCGCTTCCGTTCGACGTGGTGCGCGAGCCACATCGCCTTGCCGTGTTCGCCGAGTCGCTGGGCGTCGGCACCGTCGTCATCGACAGCCTAAAGGACATCGCGTGGCCGCTGTCCGCGGACGAGGTCGGCGCTGCGGTCAACCGTGCGACGGCGACCACGATCGCAGCCGAGATAGAAGTCCTGTTGATCCATCACAACCGCAAGTCGACGGCAGAGAACTCGAAGCCTCGGCAGTTGGACGACGTGTTCGGCTCGACGTGGATCACATCCGGCGCTGGCAGCGTCGTCTCACTGTGGGGTCAGGCCGGCGATCCGATCGTAGAGCTCGGGCACCTGAAGCAACCGGTGGACGAGGTTGGGCCGCTTGACCTGGTTCACGACCACACCACGGGGACGACACGGCTGCTTGAACGGCCAGACGCGTGGACGGTACTCACGGCGGCCACGGCGGCCGGCGTCACGGCGTCAGATGCAGCGGCCGAGATCTACATGCGCAAGCCGAGCCGTGCACAGATCGAGAAGGTGCGACGCCGGCTCGACCGGTACGTCGCGGAGGGTCACGCGACGTCGACAAAGGGCGCTGATCGAACCGACCAGGTCGTGTATCGGCCACAAACTCGAGATGGCCGCGTGAAGGGTCGTGAAGCCCCACGTGAAGGTTCACGCGCACATCACGACGCTTCACGATCCCCCGTAAACACTGATCACGCTGACTACACGGCAACCGAAGCTCTAGCCCCCCTTAAAGGGAGGGGCTAGAGCGTGAAGGTGGAGAGACGTTCGATCCGGATGCCGAACTCGAGCGGATCGCGGCGAAGTTCGGGGACGCCGCGTGATGCACCCTCTCAATGCAAAATCGGATGAGGCCTGCGAGATGGAAGCGATCCGCGCTGATGCCCGTGAGCGCCTTCCGCTGCTTCGCCTTCAGCGCGCCCAGCTTCGTCCAGACGCGCCGTTCGATCCGGAGATCCGGGCAGAGCTGGCGACCGTTGCCCGCGAGATCGTTGCATGCGAGATCGCAGCGGGCATCAGGGTCATCGCCGAGGCCGAAGTGACAAAGGGCGTGTCTGGCATGCCAGACACGCCCCCATCGAGTGAGGCGGCATGAACCGAGCGACCCTGATTCCGTCCTCGCGGCGCGTAGACTTTGCAAGGCAGAGACCGCGGTTCGCCGCGGGAACTGAAGAAACCAAACGCCGGCCGCCAATGGCGGTCAGACCCGGAAAGCCCAGACGTTCAACCCGAGCGTGCGCAACCGGGGTCACCGAGGCTCCAGGCGCCACACGCAGGGCGCGCAGCGAAACCTCAAGCGTCGGCACGAAACCATCACCCCCGGAAGGAGTGACGACCGTGTCAACGGCACAGCGCCTCGCTAAAGAGGCCGCAACCATCATGGATTCCGCAGAACGTTCCGGCCGAGCCCTGACTGCAGACGAGCGCGTCTATCTCGGAGATCTCCTGAAGCGCGCGGAAGACCAACACGTCGCCGAGAAGGCGTACCGCACCACGCTCAGGCGGCTTGGCGGTGACAACACGGCGATGACCACGGCGGGCGACGCCTCTTTCAACGCGACTGCGACCGACCCCGGTGCGCGATTCGTGCACAGCGATGGATTCAAGTCGATCGCTGACGGGCCCAGCCGCCCGCAAACGTGGAGCACCGGCATGATCGAGGTGAGCGACGCCCCGCCATGGCAGCTCAAGGGCACCCTGCTCGAGGGTTCCGGCTCGCCGGGTTCCGGCACGGGCGGCGGGCTTATCCCGACGTCGCAGGTCGTGCCCGGTGTCGTCGCGAAGTTGTTCCAACCGCTCGTCCTCGAGCAGTTGCTTGGATCGAACACCGCGACGGGCAACACGGTTCGTGTGATTGTTCAGGGGACAGCCACATCGGCCGCAACGGGCGTCGCCGAGGGCGGCACAAAGCCGGAATCGACACTCGGCCTGTCGACGGTTGACGAGCCGGTCAAGAAGATCGCGACGACCCTCACTATCTCCGACGAGATGCTCGATGACGTCCCGTCCGTTCAGAGCTTCGTCAGCGGCCAGCTCGGGCAGTTCGTCAACATCGAGGTCGAGGCCGAGCTGTTGCGAGGCACCGGCAGCGATCAGGTGACGGGGCTGTTCAATCGCAGCATTCCGATCTATGCCCGCGGTACGGTCGACAGCGACGCTGTCGCTCTGTTCAAGGCGATGAACGGTGTGCGCGGCTCAGCGTTCGTCGAGCCGGAATGGATCGTCATGCATCCGACCGACTGGCAGACGATCCGGCTCGCGGTCGACACCGCCGGCCAGTTCTACGGGGGTGGCCCGTTCCTCGGCGCGTATGCCGGCGCGGCTCAGGTAACGGCGTCCGGCCAGCTCACGGGCGCGCAGGACACGTTGTGGGGCAAGCGGGTCTACGTCACGTCCGCGATCGGTGGTGCCGGGACGGCGCTCGTCGGATCGTCGGCAGCCGCCACGGTGTGGTCACGGGGTGGGCTGCGGATCGAGATGACCAACTCGCACAGCACCTACTTCCAAAACGATCTCGTGATGATGCGTGCGGAACGCCGGCTCGCTCTCAGCGTGTTTCGCACCGCCGCGTTCTGCGAGGTCCGTTTCTAAAGCCTGGTCCTCTGCCAGGAGCGCAGAACAGCCACCGCCGGCCGCGCTATTCCTTTCGGGCGCGGCCGGCGTGTGGCAACCGAACGAAAGGACACTCCCATGCTCACTGAAAGCGAATGCCAACTGATGGCTGAGGCCTACCTGCTTCGGCAGTCTGAGACCGGCAAGGAACTGTGGTTCGCCGCACGTGATGACCTCCTCCCGGAGTGTCACCGAATGGTCGAGGACGAGGGTTATCTCGACCGTTCGTGGCACGGTGACGACTTGGTCTACCGGCTCAGCGATACCGCGATGGCCGCGAGCGCCCTCCTCAGCCTGTTCGCCGCGCATGCAAACCCGAACTGACGCCGAGCTGCTCGAGCCCAGCACAGACCGGGTTCGCAGCACAGACCCCAACTCCGAATGCGACTGCTGCCGATGGCGACACGTGAAAGTCACGCCGGTCGCACAAGGCCCGCTGACGCTGCAACTCTGCGCACGGTGCGCCAGCGACCCGTTCTTCGACGACCGCGGGCTGCTGCGATCGTTCGACCACCTCCAGCACATCATCCAACTCGCCGTCCTCGTGTACCTCCGTGAACAGGGGCAGACCGTCAGCGATGCCGAGTCGTTCCAGACCGCGCAACGGCTCGCATGGACGATCGCCGAGAGCGAGTACCCACGAGCCGCGATCGGCATCGGGTCGTGCAGAATCACGCTCGCGTTCGGTCGCCGTCTCGCCGCCAAAATCAGCTGGCACGGACGGGCGCGATCAGACACAACCTCCCCCCACGAGCTATCCAAGGTCCGGGCCGACGTGGAATCGAACGTCAGGCAGGCCGCTACATGGCTCGCAGTCAGAGACCAAGAGGCGCGATACCTCTTGCCGTGCCACGTCCTCACCGAGGCAGGCGTCTTGTGGGCACCACGCGTCGACCCGCTCGGCCCGGCCAACAACCTGAACCAAGTCCGGGACATAGCCGGCATGTGGCAACTCGGCACGCAGCAACAGGCATTGCTCAGATGCCACGGCACCGATCTCGCCGAAGCGTGGCGCGCCCTCCGCGCCCGACCGTTCACAACCAAGGGCGTGCGCCTGAACAACTGGGGTTACTTTCAACGTCGACTCGTCCACATCGACGAGATCGGCGGCCCGCCTCCCGGAGACCCTGACTTCAGAGCAAACCTCGACGCAGCCATCGAACGACTGCACTCACGAAACGGCGACGTGCCGCTCAACCGCCGAATGACACGCCGCCTGGTCATCGCCTGATGGACACGACCCGCATCGACCCGTTCCGCGTCGACTTCACCGCACTGGTGACACTGTTCGACTACATGACCCCCGGCGAAGAGCCGATGAGTCTCGCCGAGTACAACCGGCGTCGCAGCGAGGTCGCCAAGGCGTTCCCGCCCGAGCTCGCCAAGGTCCGCCGACAAGCCGGACTGCTTCCCGTCGCGATCAACGGCAGCCGCAAGACAGGCATGCGCGGCGGCTACTTCTGGACACCACTGCGCGACGGGACGAAGGGTTTCCTGCAGAGGAGACGGGACGACTGTCTCCAATTCGCGATCGCATCCGCCGCGCAGATCCCGCCCAACCAGATCCCCGACCTTCGCATCGAACAGCAATTCGGAGAAGGCACGGAACCCGAGGAGATCAACCGACGGAACCTAGACACCATGGTCCGCTGGATGCACAAGTGCGGCATGCAGATCATGGTGCACAACGAGGCTCCTGTCAGCGAGCGGCGATGGATCGCGGTCACGCCAGGCCGCGAGGTATTTGGGGATCACTGCGTGCTGATGAGCAGACGCGATCCACTGTTCGATCCGAGCCAACTACTTCCGCTTCCCGTCGCGATCAACGGCAGCCGCAAGACAGGCATGCGCGGCGGCTACTTCTGGACACCACTGCGCGACGGGACGAAGGGTTTCCTGCAGAGGAGACGGGACGACTGTCTCCAATTCGCGATCGCATCCGCCGCGCAGATCCCGCCCAACCAGATCCCCGACCTTCGCATCGAACAGCAATTCGGAGAAGGCACGGAACCCGAGGAGATCAACCGACGGAACCTAGACACCATGGTCCGCTGGATGCACAAGTGCGGCATGCAGATCATGGTGCACAACGAGGCTCCTGTCAGCGAGCGGCGATGGATCGCGGTCACGCCAGGCCGCGAGGTATTTGGGGATCACTGCGTGCTGATGAGCAGACGCGATCCACTGTTCGATCCGAGCCAACTACTTCCACCGGCCCATGACGAGCCCGTGTCCCTGCACGACACCACAACCATTCTCTACGCACTCACTATCGAACGGAGGTGACGAACATGGCCAGTGGCCTAGATCAGTTCAAGTCAAACGCTGGAGATCTCCGCGGCAAAGCGATCGGCGGTTCACGCATGTCAGTCGTTCAGATCAACGGCCGGCGCGTCGACCTCGACAAACAGCCAGTCAAGCAGCCGAACGATCCCGCCCGCCGAAACCACCGCTGACCGTGCGACGCCGCCACGCCAGACAGCGGTCCCACTCACCGCGGCGGTGGAAGCTGATCGTCACCGACGACCCGACGCAGACCCTCGGTGAAGGACGCATCCGCCACTACCCAACGTTGGTTGCCGCAGCGAACGCATTCGCCAACACGACCGAGCCATATCGCACGATCATCTACGACGACGGACACAACGCGCGCGAACTGAACGCGCAAGAAGACGCGCTGCTCGAGCACGTATGCACCATGCTCGGCATCGAGCGCCAAGACATCGACTAGATGCCAACCCGACTGTGCGTCGACCCGACGTGCCCCGAGCCAGCGGCACCAGGGAAGTCCCGATGCCCGGTCCACGCCGCCGAGCAACGCAAGGCGAACCGCAGCGCCAATGACGGGTTCTACAGCAGCAAGGCATGGCGGATGAGCCGCCGCCGCCAGCTCTCCGAGCATCCGCTGTGCGAAGTGTGCGGCCGGATCGCGGACTCGGTCCACCACGTCCTGCCGATCGAGGAAGGCGGCGCCAAGCGCGACCCCGCGAACCTGATGTCCACCTGCCGGTCGTGCCATGCCGTCATCCATGCTCAGCGGCGCGCGAGCGCACAGAGGCGCCAGGCAGCCTGACCCCCCACAAGGGGAGGGTCGAGATGCCAAGCCAACGGTCGCGCAAGTCGCCTGGTGGCTCAGCGTGTAGAAAGCCGTTTTTCGCCGGGCGGACACAGACTTGGCGCGTAACCCGCTGGAAATTTCTGCCGCTGGCCGTTCAGGATCGCCCGCTACGACGGGACTCCGGTGCGGAAGTGCTTTTTCTCCCAGGCGACCACCGCGGGACGTGCGCGGGCTGTGGCGTTGGTGGCCGACCCTGCCTACCCTTTTGCCCGTGCGTTGACTTGCGGCCACGGCCGGGCGTAGGATGCCTCCCAACAATCAAGCGCCCCCGCACCGCTGGAACGGCCGGGGGCATGGCACCGAACGTGTCCTCGTTCGGCGCGTCAGGCAACCTATCGCAACGGGTTGCCTTCCTCGCCCAGACGTTTCGCTTTCGGTGCTCGAACCGAGAGGAGCCGACATGACTACCGAAGCAACCGTGTCCCGCATGTCCCGCATGGCGACCATCGTGATCCCGGCCGAGTGTCTCGCCGACTTTCGCAGCGCACTGGCGACTGAGATCGACGTTGCAGGTCGCTCGCTTGGATCGAGCCTGGAAGGGCGCCCCCGAGAGGATTTTGTGGGTTCTGCGCGCGTCTTGCGTGAGGACATGGATGTGCTTTCGCAGGTGCTCGATGATGACCAGGACGCGACCGTGGTGGGCTGTCGGGACGCGCTCAGTTCGATCCTCGATGGGTTCGTGCGCGTGGTTGTCGACCACCTCGACACGCAGTCCGAGTACGCGCCCGTGAAGATGGATGTTGTCAGCGCGCTGGTGGGGCGGCTCCGGTGGGCTGTCGATGCGGCGGGGGAGCTGACCCGCTCAGTGGACGAGCCGGCGGCGTAGTTCTCGGAGGCTTCCGGGGCGCTGGCTACTCTTGCCCCGGACGCATGGGGGAGTGCCCCGGTCGCAAGGCCGGGGCACTCGGGTTTAGCCGGCGGTACGACCCTGGTCTATCGCGCGGGCGATGCGCTGGATCGCGCGACGTTGCCCGAGGATCGTGTCAGCCAACACGTCCACATCCACCGATCCCTCGAGAGACCCCTCACCGGTCAACGCAGCCAGGATGCGCGGCGACGCCTTGATGGCGTCGTCCATCAGCTTTGTGACCTCGTCCTCGAGGCTTCGCTCATCGCCTGCCACGTCGGGGCCGAACCTAGCGGCTCTCGGTAGGGCAGGCAAGCGGGTGTGTCAACGCGTTGTCAACGAACGCAGCCGAACATGGCGGCACGGACTATCATCCGCGCACCGTGCCGCCAGCCGTTTCCCCAGTAAATCCCGGACTTTCCGCCCCAGGCCACTACGGGCCGTCACAGCGGGAAGAGAACCAGCTCTTCTAGGCAGCGTGGGCGGGTCGCACGGTGGACTCTGCGCGCCGGATCCAGTCCGACCGGGCGGTCCGCCTCATGGATCTGCTCGGCCTCACCGAGGACGAGCTCTGTCAGACGCTCGCCGTTGACCCGCTGACGTTGCTCTCCGGTCAGCTCGACCACAGTGCCGAGCTGCCGATCCTGCTCGCGCTGCTCGACGAGGCCGGCGAGCAGGCAGGGCCGGCGATCATGCAGCGCTGGGTCCGCGCTGCCGGTCCGAAGGGTCGTCCGATCGATGCGCTGATGCGCCGTGACTTCGGGACGTTCGAGGACGCCGTGACCGAACTCGCTGATCGTGGCTTCGTCCTGCGCAGAGGCCGATGACCGCGCCGTTCGTCCATGAGTTCCGCGTCCGCTACGCGGAGTGCGACGTGCAGGGCGTCGTGTTCAATTCCCACTACCTTGCGTTCGTCGACGTCGGGGTCACCGAGCTGTGGCGCGAAGCGGTCGCGGGCGGGTACAACGGGATGCTCGATCAGGGCGTCGACGTCGTCGTCGCCGATGCCCACCTGAAATTCATCGGCTCGGCCCGGTTTGACGACGTCCTGCGCATTGAGGTCGTGGTCAGCCACCTCGGGACGACGAGCATCATCACGCGGCATCGCATCTGCCGCGGCGACGAGCTGCTCGTCGAGGTCGAGATCCGCCACGTGACGGTCTCCCGCGAGGACTACGCCAAGACACCGATGCCTGAGTGGCTGCGCTCCGGCCTCGAGCAGTGGCTCGCGACGCCGGTAGCGGCCGACCTGCCGTAGCTCGGCTCGCGACGCCGGTCGCAAACCGACCTGCGTAGCTAGCCCGCCGACGCAGCCTCGATCTGCTCGGTCTTGTCCTCTTGCTTCTTGCCCGGCCAGATCCCGAACAGATGATGGAAGGCCCGCGCGCCGGCTCGGTCAACCGCGGCGGCGACGGCAGCCATCGTTGCGGCCTCCAGCGCCGCAGCGGCGATGATCTTCCCGGCGGCGGCCTCTTCGGTCGCCGGGTCCGGCGGATCCTGCTCGTCGAACTTGCCCCAGAGCTGCTTGAACGCTTTGCGTCCGAGCCTGGCGGCCACGATCCCGGCGATGATCGCAAACGGCTTGTACAGGAGCTTCATTGCCCGCAGCCTACCCGCATGAGCGCCTTTACTCCCCATGGAGCATTGATCACCCGCCAATTCCGCCAGCAGGCGGTGGCTCGCCGCCGCTCAATATGGGTAAATACTTGGCCTTAGCGGCCGATCTGAAAGGGCAAATGCTCGACGCGGATCACAGTTCTCAGGATGGTGCGGCAGAGGAGCTGTTGCGGCGCGCGCTGCTCGATCAGTCCTCGGCGGTGACGGTCTCGCTCCGGGTCGACGGACTGCCGGTATCCGAGGCGGTCACGGTCATCTTTCACGCCCGCCGGGACCTCGGGACGCTGCAGACCTACGTCGCGTACGGAAGCCGCGGCGCCGGTGCGACGGTGTCAGCCAGCGAGCTGCTCCGGGTGCCGTGCGACCTCGATCTCGCCGACGCGGAGGATCGGGCGGAGGCAGAGCTTCTGTACGTCGAGCAGGCCCGCGTGTTCCGGGACGCGCTCGTCGGCGCCGACGTCGTCCTCGACGTGTGGCGTGAGCCGCTGAGCGAGCTCGCCGGCACCGGCGTGGCCGTCGACCATTCCGTCGAGCTGCCCGTCCGTCTGCCCGCACCGCGCCTGCTGCCGACCGCGCTCGTGGCGCCGGACTCGCACCTCGTCGTGACGCCGGTATGCAGCGCCCGCACGCTTGCCGAAGGGCGGCCGCAGCTCGGGATCGCGTGCGCCCAGCAGGACTTCACGCGGGTGTATCCGCTCGCGGACGACCCCGAACGCTGCGTCGAGGACTTCCTCGAGGTGGCAGCGGAGCACGCTCGCGCCCTCGCCGAGCGGCTCAATCACCAGGAGGCCTCGGTCGAGCGCTTCCTCGAGCTCAGCGAGTAGCTCACCTGCCGAGCTAGCCTGCGCGGCCCATGCGCCGGCGCCTCATCATCGCCTCCGTCGCCATCGGGGTGCTCGTGTTCCTCGCGATCAGCCTGATGCTCGCCCGTGCCTTCAACGCCGAGAGCGCCGAGCGCGCCGCCGTCGCCGACCTCGTCAAGACGGAGGCCCGGGGCGACGTCCGCGGCGCGACCGCCCAGCTCAGCGATTGCGCCAACAGCCCGGCGTGCCGCATCCGCGTCGCGGCGAACGTAGCTGCGCTGCACCGGCCAGGCGCCGTCCAGGTGCTCCAACTCGAGGCGTCGACGGGGTTCTCGCTCGGGAGCACCCTCGGCAACGCGCGGATCGCGTTCCGCATCGGCACCTCGCTGCCGACCGTCCAGTGCGTCAAGGTGCGGCGGGCCGGGAACGTCGTCTCCGGACTGCGGATCGAACTGCTGCAGGTCAGCCGCCCGCTCAAGGGCGACGCGGCGTGCGGGCCGAGCGGGCCGTAGGGCCCGACCCGGTCCCGACACTACGTGTGGTGATGCGTTCTCACCGGTGTCCGCTCAGGTTCACGCGCGGGCCGGCGCTCGGGCCGGGGCACCAGATCACGCATTCGCCGGTGGTCGCGCAGGCGAACCTTGGCCGGCTGAGCGTCAGGGAGCGGTAGCCCGCCGCCCGGACCGCCCTTCGGCCCCAGCGGCTGGCGTGGGTGGTTGCCCCAACCGTCATCGGATCCATCGTCCGGCGGCTGCGGCGAAGTGTCCGGCGCGTCCCGCAGCGCGGGAACCATTAGCACGGCAACACACGCCAGACCCACAAGGTGAACTCCGGCGATCATCAGCATCAGCTGAGCCTCGCCCGACATAGGCAAAGCCTAGCGCGCGGGCCAGCGCGCGTGTGCAGCTCGGCAGTCGGTACACACGCGGGAGACGGCCGATCGCCCGATTGACGCCCCCCGATCGCCAGATGACGCCCGCCGGTCGCGGCGGGCGGGTCGTCGGTTTGATGCGCGGGTCGCTACCATCGCGTCGAGCCAATGGCACGGACCGACACGACAGCCCTGAATGTTGCGCATCGCGACCCCGCGGGATCGCGGGCGACGCGTCGCTTGCGCCGGGAGGGCCAGGTCCCCGGCATCGTCTACGGCGGTGGCGAGGATCCGGTTGCGTTCCAGGTCGGTGCCCGGGAACTCCGGAACACATTGGCGCATGCCGGTGCGCTGCTCGACCTGAGCGTCGACGGCGCGACGGCGACGCCGGTCGTGCTCAAGGAGATCACCCGCCATCCGGTGAGCGGCGAGACGCTTCACCTCGATCTGCTCCGCGTCCGCCTCGACCAGTCGATCCAGGCGACGGTCGTGCTCGAGCTCCTCGGCGCCGACGACGCCCCCGGTGTCAAGGAGGGCGGCGTGCTCGAGCAGGTCACACGTGAGCTGACGATCGAGGCGCTGCCGACTGACATTCCGGACTCGATCCAGCACGACGTCTCCGAGATGCAGATCAACGACACGATCACGCTCGAGGCGATCTCCGCCCCGAGCGGAGTCACGCTGGTCGACGATCCGGAGACGACGATCGCCACGGTCACCCCGCCCCGCCTCCAGGTGGAGGAGGAGCCGGAGATCGAATCCGAGACCGAGGTCGTCGGCGAGGGAGAGGCGCCCGCCGCGGCCGAGGGCGACGGCGGGGATGCCGCCGGCGGCGGATCCGACGGCGACGCCGCCGGCGAGTAACGCGGAGCCCGCACGATGCCGTTTCCGGGCCGCCGCGGGGCCCCCGTCGACTGGTTGCTGGTCGGACTCGGCAATCCAGGGTCGGAGTACGCGGGCACCCGCCACAACATCGGCTTTGAGGTCGCGAACGTGCTTGCGACGCGTTGGGGCCTGCCGAAGGCGAAGTCGAAGTACCGGGGCCTGCTCGCCGAGGGTCGCACGGGCCCGGGGGGTCCCCGGGTCGCCGTGCTCCTGCCGCAGACCTATATGAACGAGACGGGCAACTCTGTCGGGCCGGCCCGCGGTGCGCTCAAGGTTCCGCTGGACCATGTGCTCGTCATCCACGACGAGATCGACCTGCCGTTCGGCGAGATCCGCACTCGGATCGGCGGCGGCTTGGCCGGACACAACGGCCTCAAGTCGCTCAAGCAGGGCCTGGGGTCACCCGATTTCGCCCGCGTCCGGATTGGCGTCGGGCGCCCGCCGACGACCGATCCCGACCGGGTCGCCGCCTACGTGCTCGGCCGCTTCTCCGAGCCAAGAGCCGACGTCAGCGCCCTGATCGACGACGCCGCCAACTCCGCCGAGCGGATCATCCTCGGCGAGACCGCGCTCTCCTAAGAGCGCGTCCGCAAACGCGGCATAGACTCAGTAGTTCACGCATGCTGCGCACCCTCCTCACCCATGCCGACGATGATCCGCAGACCGCTGCGCTCGAGCGCGACGGCGGCCGCGCGTTCGTCTCTCAGACGCTGCGCCCGTATCTCGTCGCGGCATTGCTCGACCGCGAGCCCGACCGGCCAGCGATCGTCGTTGCCGGTGACGACCGTGCGGCCCGGGATCTTGCCGCGGCGCTCCGTGTCTGGCTCGAGCCGCGAATGGTGCGCTACTACCCGAGTCGCGGCGTCACCTACCAGTCGCATCTGACCCCGCCGGCGCACCTCGTCGGCCTGCGGATCGCGGCGCTCGATGCCCTCCGCGATGAAGCCGAGACAGACCCGCAAACCGAAGCGCCGATCGTCGTCGTCAGCGCTGTCGCGCTGTCCGAGAAGGTGCCCGACCCCGAGCTCAGACCCCACGGGTTCGTGCTCAGCACGGGCGAGTTGATGGACCTCGACGAGACCGCCAGCGACCTCGTCGCCGCCGGCTACGAACGCGTCGACCAGGTCGAGGACCGCGGTCAGTTCGCGATCCGCGGGGGCCTGCTCGACCTCTTCCCCGCGACCGAGGACCGCGCCGTCCGCGTCGACCTGTTCGGCGATGAGATCGAGTCGCTGCGGTGGTTCTCGACGTTCACGCAGCGCTCGCTCGGCGACGCCGACAAAGTCGAGATTGCGCCCGCCGCCGAACTCGCCGAGGAGTACCGCGAGCTGGCCGAACTCGCCGCGCTCGAGGACGCTGAGGACCGTCCGGACGTCCGCGAGCTGCTCCCGATCGAGAACTTCCACCCGTTCCTCGACCTCGTCCCGGAGAACGCCAACGTGCTGATTGCGGGCGAGGAGGACGTCGCTCCGGCGCTCGCCGACCACTGGCAGGACGTCACCGCGGCGTTCCCGGACGTCGATGCCCGCGCGCTTTACGTCGCGTCGGATGCGATTGACGCCCAGCTCACCGAACGCGCTCGCATCCGCCTCTCGAGCATCGAGAGCGACCAGAAACTGCTGTTCCGCGCGCAGAGCCCGGACATCGCCGCCCGCGGTCTCAAGGAGGCGGAGCCCGAGCTCGAGAAGCTCGTGCGCTCCGGGTACCGGACGATCGTCGCCTTCGCCCGCAAGGGTGAAGGGGAACGCGCCGCGTACAACCTCGGCCGGCTGAAGGTCCGCTGGCTCAACGGCAGCGCACCGGGCGCCAACCCGGACGGGACGATGACGTTCGCCGAGGCGCGGCTGCAGAACGGTTTCATTGCGCCGCAGTTTCACCTTGCGGTCATCCCCGAGCACCGGCTCTTCCGGCGACGTCGAGCCACATCTGACGGTCGGCCGGAGCGCAGGCGAGGCGTGCTGCGCAGCTTCGCCGACCTTCGCACCGGCGACATCGTCGTCCACGAGGACCACGGAATCGCCCGGTTCGCCGGGTTCGACACGAAGACGGTCGCCGGCGTCACTCGGGACTACCTGTACCTCGAATACGCGGGCTCAGACCGCGTATTCGTCCCGGTCGATCAGCTCGCCAAGATCAGCCGCTACGTCGGTGCCGGTGGCGCGCACCCACCGCTGTCGAAGCTCGGCGGCACCCGCTGGGACACGATCAAGGCGCGCGCCCGGCGCGCGGCGCAGGAGCTCGCCGGCGAGCTGCTCAATCTGTACGCCGAGCGCAAGCGCCGGGAGGGGTACTCGTTCGCGGTCGACACCGACTGGCAGCGCGACTTCGAGGACGCATTCCCGTTCACCGAGACCCCAGACCAGCGCGACGCGATTGAGTTCGTCAAGGCCGACATGGAGGCGCCTCGACCGATGGACCGGCTCATCTGCGGCGACGTCGGATACGGCAAGACCGAGGTCGCGCTGCGGGCGGCATTCAAGTCCGTGCAGGATGGCAAGCAGGTGCTGCTGCTCGTGCCGACGACGATCCTTGCCCAGCAGCACTACGGCACGTTCTCGGAGCGGCTCAAGGATTACCCCGTGACGATCGAGCATGTCAGCCGCTTCCGTCCGGCCGCCGAGCAACGCGAGGCCGTCGCGCGCTTTGCCAAGGGCGAGGTCGACATCCTCATCGGCACGCACCGGCTGCTCAGCCGCGACGTCCGCGCCAAGGATCTCGGGCTGCTGATCGTCGACGAGGAGCAGCGCTTCGGGGTCAAGCAGAAGGAGTTGCTGCGCCAGCTCAAGCTCCGCGTCGACGTCATCTCGATGAGCGCGACGCCGATCCCGCGCACGCTGCAGATGTCGCTCGCCGGGGTCCGGGACATCAGCGTGATCGAGACTCCACCGGAGGGGAGGCGTCCGGTCAAGACGTACGTCGGAGAGTACGACGAGGAGCTGGTCAAGCAGGCGCTCCAGCGTGAGCACGCGCGCCAGGGTCAGGCGTTCTTCCTGCACAATCGAGTCGAGACGATCGATGAGACCGCTGAGCGCCTGCGTGGCCTGTGCCCGCAGCTGCGCTTCGAGGTCGCCCACGGCCAGATGGACGAGAAGATGCTCGAGCGGCGGATGCTGCGGTTCTTGCGCGGCGAGGCGGATGTGCTCGTGTGTACGAGCATCATCGAGTCCGGGATCGACATCCCGCAGGCGAACACGCTGATCGTCGAGCGCGCCGACGTGTTCGGGCTCGCCCAGCTGTACCAGATCCGAGGCCGGGTCGGCCGCAGCCGCGAGCGCGCGTACGCGTACCTTCTGTATCCGAGCGCCGCGGCGCTGACGCCGGACGCGGCGCAACGCCTGTCAGCGCTGAGCGACTACACCGAGCTCGGCGCCGGGTTCAAGATCGCGATGCGCGACCTCGAGATCCGCGGCGCCGGCAACCTGCTCGGCGACGAGCAGTCCGGCCATGTCGCCGCGCTCGGGTTCGAGCTTTACATGCAGATGCTCGATGAGGCGGTCGAAGCGGCGTCCGCGGCTGACGGCGCCGACACCGAGGAGTGGGAGCCGGTCCGCCTCGACGTCAATGTCGACGCCTACGTTCCCGCCGACTACATCCCGTACGAGCAGGCGAAGGTCGATGTCCACCGGCGGATCGCCGGCTCACGCGAGGTGGCGGACCTCGTCGTGCTCAAGGAGGAGCTCCAGGACCGCTTCGGCGACATCCCCTACCCGCTCAGTAACCTGATCGCGCTCCAGCAGGCGCGGATCAAGCTCGGGCAGGCTGGAGCGCAAACGGTGACGTTCCGTGGCGGCCGGCTCGCGGTCACGCCGATCGAGCTCGACTCCGTCCGCGCCAAGAAGGTCCGCGCCGAGATCCCCGAGGCGCTGTACGAGTCCGGTAAGTCACAGCTCTCGCTCCGGGTGCCCGACGATCCGGCAAAACGATTTCCCGCGGTCGTCAAAGCCGCGGACGTCTTGCTCGCCGTCACGCGGGAGGCGGACGACGCCGAGCAGCAGGCCGCCTGAGGCGCGCGGTTGAAGAAGTGCGTAAGTCCCCCGTCGCGGGGCGCTCAGGCTCGCTACCATCACCCGTCGTTCATGAAGATTGCAAAGCTGATCGCGGCGCTTGGCGCCTTTTTTGTGCTCGCAGCGGGCCTCACCGCCTGCGGCAGCGGTGTCCCCGGTGACGCCGTCGCCGACATGTCCGGCAACCCGATCTCGACGCAGGCGTTCAACCACTGGATGTTCGTCGCAGCGAAGAGCAACGCCGTCCAGACCCCGGGCGCTCCGGTGATCGTTCCGAACGATCCGCCCGAGTTCAAGAGCTGCATCGCGCAGGCCCGTAAGCAGATCCCCACGCTCGCCAAGACACCGGCGGCGCAGCTGAAGAAGGACTGCAATCAGCTGTTCCAGTCGCTGTCCTCGAAGGTGATGGAGTTCCTGATCACCTCGTACTGGTACCAGGCCGAGGCGGCGAAGCAGCACATCTCGGTCAGCGACGCGCAGGTCCAGAAGACCTTCAACTCGGAGAAGAGCCAGCAGTTCAAGACCAACGCCGAGTTCCAGACGTTCCTGACCCAATCCGGCCAGACGCTGCAGGACATCCTGTACCGCGTCCGCGTGTCCGAGCTCGTCAAGCAGCTCCGCGCCAAGCACCCGTCGACGGTGACGGCGGCACAGATCCAGCAGTACTACAACAGCCACACCTCGCAGTTCGGCACGCCGGAGACGCGCAACATCCGGATCGTCCGGACGAACGACGCCAAGACGGCAGCGGCTGCGAAGAAGGCGCTCGAGAGCGGGCAGAGCTTCGCCGCGGTCGCCAAGAAGTACTCGGTCGACAACGCGACGAAGAACAGCGGCGGTCTGCTGAAGGGTGTGTCGAAGGGCCAAGAGGAGCAGGCGCTTGACACGGCGGCGTTCGCGGCGCCCGTGAACAAGGTGTTCGGCCCGATCCATGGCACGTTCGGCTACTACGTGTTCGAGGTCACCGGCGTCAAGAAGTCGACGCAGCAGACGCTCACCCAAGCGACGCCGCTGATCAAGCAGATCCTGCAGAGCCAGTCGCAGACCAGCGCGCAGACCGCGGTCGACAAGCGGGTCAAGTCGAACTGGCTGTCAAAGACGAAGTGCCGCAGCACGTACGCGATGGCCGACTGCTCGGGCTACAAGGCACCGAAGACGACCTCGACGACGACGCCGGCACCGAGTACCGGCGCGACGGGGGCGACCGGCCAGGCTCAGACCCAGACGGCGCCGTCGACCTCGACGACGAAGAAGTAGCGCCGGTGCGCGAGAACGCGCCGGAGATCGCCGAAGCCCTCGCCCGGCTCGACGCGATCACCCGGCGCCTGCGCAAGGAATGCCCGTGGGACCGCGAGCAGAACGAACGTACGATCGTCCCGCACACGGTCGAGGAGTCCTACGAGCTCGCCGACGCCGCGAACCGCGGCGACGACGCGAAGCTGCTCGACGAGCTCGGCGACGTGCTCTTCCAGGTCCACTTCCTGTCGCTGCTCCTCGAGGAGCGCGGCGCGGGGGATCTCGCTCAGGTTGCCGAGCACTGCACGGAGAAGCTGATCCGCCGCCACCCCCACGTGTTCGGCGAGATCGAGGCGCGCACCGCCCAGGAGGTGCTGCGCAACTGGGACCAGATCAAGCAGGGGGAGGCCGGACGGGAGCCGGGGCTGTTCGGCGAGGTCCCCGATAACCTGCCGGGCCCGCTCTACGCCCGCAAGATGCAGCGGCGCGCCGCGTCGAGCGGATTTGACTTTCCCGGCGTCGAGGGGCCGCTGCAATCGGTGCGCGACGAACTCGAGGAGCTCGAGGCGGCCAAGCGCCCCGAGGATCGCTTCCACGAACTCGGCGACGTCCTGTTCGCCGCGGTCAACGTCGCCCGGAAGCTGAAGGTCGATCCCGAGCTTGCGCTGCGGGCCGCATCGGACCGGTTCCGCGATCGCGTCACGCAGGCGAGCGATCTCGCGGCATCGGAATCGCGAAGCTGGAACGATCTTGATCCAGACGAACAGCTCGCCTACTACGCCCGCGCCCGCGCGCGGGCCTTCCCTGGAGGTTCCGAGCAGACATGAGCCAGATCGAACACATCCACGCGAGGCAGATCCTCGACAGCCGTGGCAATCCCACGATCGAGGTGGAACTGAGTGTCCGCTCGGGCGCGTGGGGACGCGCCGCCGTCCCCTCCGGGGCCTCGACTGGCGAGTTTGAGGCAACCGAACTCCGCGACGGTGGCTCGGACTGGATGGGGAAGGGCGTGACCAAAGCCGTCGACAACGTCAACGGGGAGATCGCGACCGCCGTGCGCGGACAGGACGCGAGCGCGCAGGCGGCACTCGACCGCATGCTGACCGCGCTCGACGGCACCCCGAACAAGTCGCGTCTCGGCGCGAACGCGATTCTCGCCGTGTCGCTTGCCACGGCCCATGCGGCGGCAGCCGAGGAGCGTCAGCCGCTATGGCGCTACCTCGGTGGCGAGAGCGCCCATATCCTGCCGGTCCCGATGATGAACGTGCTCAATGGCGGCGCTCACGCCGACAACGCGGTCGACTTTCAAGAGTTCATGATCGTGCCGGTCGGGGCGCGGACGTTCAGCGAGGCGCTGCGGATGGCCGTCGAGGTGTTCCACAGCCTGAAGAAGACGCTGCACGAGAAGGGCCTCGGGACGTCGGTCGGCGACGAGGGCGGCTTTGCGCCGAACCTGTCCTCCAACGCCGACGCGCTCGAGGTGCTGATGGCGGGGATCCGCGCTGCCGGATACGTGCCCGGTGATCAGGTCGCGATCGCGCTCGACCCGGCGGTGTCGGAGATCCGCAAGGACGGGGCGTATGTGCTCGAGCACGAGCACCGCTCGCTCACCGCCGACGAGCTCGCCGACTACTGGACCGACCTCGCCGGTCGCTACCCGATCATCTCGCTCGAGGACGGCATGGCAGAGGAGGACTGGGCCGGCTGGAGCACGCTCACCGACAAGCTCGGCAACCGGCTGCAGCTCGTCGGCGACGACCTGTTCGTCACGAACACCGAGCGGCTCAAGCGCGGCATCGACTCCGGCGTCGCCAACTCGATCCTCATCAAGGTCAACCAGATCGGCACCCTCACCGAGACGCTGGCGGCGATCCGCATGGCCCGCGAGGCCGGCTATTCATCGGTCATCTCTCACCGCTCGGGCGAGACCGAGGATGTGACGATCGCCGACCTTGCGGTGGCGACGGGTGTCGGCCAGATCAAGACGGGTGCGCCGTCGCGGACCGATCGGGTCGCCAAGTACAACCAGCTGCTGCGGATCGAGGAAGCGCTCGGAGCCGAGGCGGAGTACCCGGGCAGGCGCGCATTTCGCTCGTGAGTGCGCGCGGGGCGACCGCGCGCTGTCTCGGCCGCCGCCTGGGCGCCGCCTTGCAGGCGGCGGGCGACGCCTTGCAGCAGGAAGGAGAGCACCCGTGGCGAACGAAGCGCTCACGGGATGCCCTCGGCACGCTCCGCCACCGCCGCCAGTCGCAGAGCCCGCGCCACGCGCCCGGCTCCCGCGCGTCCGCGTCGGGTGGGGACCGCGCGCTCCTCGGCGATGCGTGTGCGCTGGGACCGAGTCGGGCGGGTCGGCCTGCTGGTCGTGTTCGCGGTCGTGGCCGGGCTGTACATCCAACAGGGATTGGCGCTGCTATCGACTCATTCGCAGGCCGCACAGCAGCTCGCGATCGTTCATCGTCTGGCGAGCGAGAACCGCTCGCTCGAGCGTCAGCAGCGCTCGCTCAACGACCCGGCGACGATCGAGCGCAACGCCCGTGCGCTCGGGATGGTGCGGCCCGGAGAGCGGCCGTACGTCGTCACCGGACTGTCCGGTGGCGGCAGTCACTGAGGCGCGGCGTAGCGATCCCGGGCGCGGGTAGCTGACGCATCGTGCCGCTCCGTTTCGAAGACGTCATCGGGCTCTGGCGCGAGGGAGCCCGGCGGCTGCTGCAGTCCGATCCCCGAGTACGGCCGATGCTCGATCGCGTCGTCGACGAGATCGTCGTCGAACTCCGGCGGCGGCTCGGGAGCACGTTCACGGCCGACGAGCTCGCCGGCCTGTATGAGCGCGACGGGATCGACTGGTGCTTCGACATCGCGACACGCGTTGCCCCCACCGCGCCAGAGGCCTGGGATCTGACCACGATCTCCGGGGCCGCGTTCGCGCGGTACGTCCGTGAGGCGAGCGACTACGGCGGGGGCCGGCGAATCGCCACCGAACAGGAGTGAACTCCGGCGGGCAGCCGCCGGAGTTGGTGCCCGCTCACGCAGGTGCGTTCGGATTCGAACGCACCTACGCGAACGGGCACTCTCACTCTTCTTCTTCGCTTCCGTTCCCGTTCCCGTCGGAATCGTCCGAGTCCTCGCCGCCCGAGCGGCGGATCACGATCTGGTCTTCCTCGATCGTGACCTCGACGGGCCGGTGACCGGCCCAGTACTCGGCGTAGACGGGATCGTCTTGCACGGCAGGGTCGAGCCACAGACCGTAGCCCTCCTCACCGTGGTCGAAGGTCGCCTCAAGCGTGCTCGATGAGCGGCCGCGACGGCGCCCGCCGCGCCCACCTCGCCGGCTACGTCGGCGGCGGGACGGACGGTCCTCGTCGTCCTCGGAGTCAGATTCCGACTCCGCCTCGGCAGCCTCCTCGGAGGCGGCCTCGGCCTCGGCCGCCTCAAGCTCGGCGGCGATCAGCGCGTCGTCTTCGGCGCGCAAATCAATCTCATCGTCATAGTCAGAAAAGGCACCGGCGGCTTCTGCCTCGGCTCCGGCTTCCAACCCTTGTTCACGCTTAAACGCCTGGATCTGTTGGACTGTGACCTCGAGCTGATGCGCGATCCACGCGTCCGTGCGTCCTTGACGCACCCAGGCGCGGATCCGGTTCAGTTCGGGTCGCAACGATCGACGTGCCATAAGCTGCGGAGACTAGTACAGGTCACGGTTGGACCCGCTGGATGGGTGATCCGGTGGGTCGCGTGAACCCGCCGGTGATCGCTTGTGTGCGGCCTGAGAATGCCGGTATGCTGGCCTCCGGGCGAGCCGGCTGTTTGGCGAGACGAGAGTGGACCGGCAGGCCCGCCACGACATCGGCTAGCAGGGAGGCATTCCCATGTTGGTACTAACGCGCAAGTCCAACCAAAGCATCATGATCGGTGACGACATCGAAGTGTCCGTCCTCGCGATCATGGGCGAGAAGGTTCGGATTGGGATCCAGGCTCCTCGGGACATCCCGGTCTTCCGCAAGGAGGTCTACCTGGAGATCCAGCAGGAGCAGGTCGGCACGTCGAAGGGCGCGCGAGAGGAAGTCGACGCGGCCCTGCGCGGACTGAGCGACACGAAGTAGACGGACGACGTCTCCGGGTCGTCATCCAGGTGCCCGGGACATCGAGCAGGCAGCAGGGGCCGGTTCGGCGAACCCGATTCCAACAGCAGGAGTGACGGCTCAGCCGAGCAGGTAATAGAGGGTCTCGAACATCGCCACGGTGACGATGACGGCTGTGGCGATGATTGAGAGCACGAGCACCCAGAAGCGCACGGAGCTGCGCTTCTTTTCACGCTCGTGGGTGCGCCTTCGGGAGCGGACGACGGCACGGCGCCGCAGGTTCTCCCTGCGGCTGCGATCGAGCTGCATCTCGTGCCGGAATTCCTGCTCCAGCTGCGCGAGGCTCTGGCGCATCTTCATCGCCACGGCTCCGAGCCTACCACCGAAACCTGCCAAACGTTATGTCGACGCGGCAGAGATTGGCGGGGGCCGCGGGTCGGCCGATCCGGCCCGCGCCACCCTTCAGGCTGATCGCTATGCGACCTTCTCACCTTCGTAAACCTGCACGAAATGCAGGTAGTTATCGGCCATCTGGGAGGCCGCGACCTCACGCTCGAGCTCATTACCGAGGAAGCCCTTGAGCGCGTCCCACCAGATCGAACGACCGATCGCAAAGCCGATGAAGCCGTCCACACCGGACGCCTGCTCGAGCCAGTGCTCGACCTTCTCGGTCGAGGCTCCTCGGCCGAGCAGCACGCACGTCACGTTGTCCCGGCCCTCGCCGGCGCGGGTCTGCTGCGCGATGATCTCGGCGTCGCTGCGCGCGTCGACGCCCTCGATCTTCCACACGTCGACCTCGATCCCAAAGTTCTGAATGTCCTCGATCGCGCGGCGCATCAGCTCTGGGCGGAGCTCGGCGTCGTAGCGGTCGGTGTCGCCACCGACGGAGGCGAGCTGCGCCTCGGTCGCTGGCACGAGCAGTTCGAACAGGAACTTGCGGTCATGATCGTGAAGCCAGTCGGCGAGCTGCTTGAGCCGCCCGAGCTGGCGCTCGTTCATCTCCGCGTCGTCGTCGGAGTTGTAACGGACGAGCACCTTGGAGAAATCCGGGTCGAACTTCTCGATGTGAGCACCGAAATCGTCGCCGTAGTCGAAGTCGAACTCGTTCTGACCGGACTTCTCGACCGGCATCGCGAGCTGAAGGCCCTTCGCCTCGGCATCACGCGGGATCTCGCCCCCGAACTGCTCGTCAACGAGGACTCCGGTCGCGCTGGCTTCCGCGCCGCGCTTGACCGCCTCAAGCATGCCCTCGTAGATGAGGTGCTTGGCGTCCGCAATCGTCGCCGTCTCTTCCGGGGTCGGCTCCCCCTCGATTCCGAACATCTTCTTCTGGAAAGACCCTCGGTGATCGAAGGCGAGGATGTACAGCTTCCCGTCGTATCCGAGAGCCATCTGTCATCTCCTTTTGGACTCGTTTTGTGTGATTGGCAGTCTAGGCGCGCCTGACCAGCCATGTATCCGTGTATTTCCCCCGTTAGGCTCTGACGCCCGTGGAACACCGATTTGAGGGTCCACCCTTCACGATCGGCATCGAAGAGGAGCTGATGATCCTCGATGCCGAGACGCTCGAGCTCGTCAACGCGATCGAGTCGCTGCTCGAGGACGCCCCCTCGGGCGAGATCAAGCCTGAGCTGATGGAGTCCGTGCTCGAGGTCTCCACCGACCCCTGCCCGAATACGGCGCAGGCGGCCGAGCAGCTCCGCGCGCTCCGCCGCCAGGTCATCCAAACCGCCGCCGAGAAGAACCTCGCGATCGGGTCCGCAGGGACCCATCCGTTCGCGATGTGGGAGGACCAGCGAATCGTCGCCCGGCCGCGCTACCGCGACCTCATCTCCGCGCTGAGGTTCGTCGCTCGCCAGGAGCTCATCTTCGGGATGCACGTCCACGTGGGGGTCGACGACCCGAACAAGGCGATCCACGTCGCCAACGGCATGCGGGTTCACGTCCCCGTGCTCCTCGCGCTCAGCGCCAACTCCCCGTTCTGGCGGGCGGACGCCACCGGCCTCGCCTCGACCCGGACGCCGATCTTCCGTGCCTTCCCACGCGTCGGGATCCCGCCGACGTACAAGGACTGGGAGGACTACGAGCGCCGGATCGAGTTCATGATCCGCGCAAAGGTGATCGAGGACTACACATACCTGTGGCACGACGTTCGTCCGCATCCGCGGTTCGGCACCGTCGAGGTCCGGGTGATGGACTCGCAGACCCACATCGAGCATACGCTGGGCCTGGCGGCGCTCACGCAGGCGCTCGTCCGCGAGTTGTGCGAGCACTACGAATCCGGTCAGGAGCTGTCGAAGTATCCGTTCGAGATGCTCGACGAGAACAAGTGGCTTGCGGCCCGGCACGGCCTCGAGGGGGAGATCGTCGACCTCCCGCACTCGGAGCGGATCGCGATGCGGACGCTCGCCCGGCGGCTCATCGACCGGATGCGCGATCACTGCCGTGACCTCGGCTCGCTCGCCGAACTCGAAGCCGTCGAGGATCTGCTCGAGCGGGGCAACGGCGCCGCTCGCCAGGTCGTCGTCTACGAGGCCAACCACGATTTCCGCGAGGTCATGGCGGAGATCGTCGCCGCGACCGCGGTCTGAGACCGCCCGCCTGGCGCCAGCGGGACACCAGATCGAATCCGGGCTTTCGCCCCGCTCTACAATCGGATCGTGAGCACCGGCGGCCCGGATCTGTTCGTGATCTGCAAGAGCTGCGGGTCAGAGGTGAGCCCGTACATCACCGAATGCCCGTACTGCGGAAATCGGCTGCGCAAGCGCGCGCCGAAGCTCGACCGGGACGGCCGGATCGCCGAGCGTCGCCGGCGGCGGACCCCGGCGGCCTCGCTGCCGCGCCTGCGGCCGGGGGAGATCCCCGGCATCCGCGCCGAGTCGCGTCCGTACGCAACGCTCGTGCTCGTCTTCCTCGGCCTCCTCGGGTCGCTGCTGTGGCGGACCGGGCTCATGAACTTCACCGACGTCGCCGTCGTCGGCAAACCCGGGTCGCACTGGTGGCGGATCATCACCGCGACCTTCACGTACAGCAACACCGGGTTCGCGTTCGTCACGCTCGGCACGATTGCGCTCTATGGATGGCTCCTCGAGCGCCGGCACGGTCCGCTATCGGTGATCGGCCTGTATCTCCTCGGCGGCGTCGGCGGGCTCGCCGCGGCGGCCGCTGCGTCCGCGTTCCCGATCGTCGAGGGCGCGAACGGTGCCGCGCTGGCGATGCTCGTCGCGTGGGCGATCCCGGACGTGCTCTCGCTCCAGGCGGGGGAGGAAATCGAGGGCGACCTCCTCGGGACGGCGGCGATCGGCCTCGTCGTCGCGCTGATGCCGCTCGCGGTCCCCGAGGCGAGCTGGATCGCCGACGGTGTCGGCGTGCTCGTCGGGCTGTTCGTCGGCCTGCCGCTCGCGCGGGTCAGCCTGCGCTAGCGGCCCGATCGCCCACGGGCCGCGTCTGGCCCGGTCACGTGGTCATTCGTGACGCTCCCTGCGCGGTCAGGAGACTCGGATCGTCCCGGGCGGGCGCTCGTCCGATGATGCGAGCAGCCGACCGATAACGGCGCCCGGGACCTCGGCCGCCCGCCCGGGCTCAAGCGCCACGAGCAGCCCCCCGGACGTCATCGCGTCGCACACAAGCCAGCGCGCCGCCTCATCGACGCCATCGTCGAAAACGGTGAACGTCTCGGCGTGCTCCCGGTTGCGTCGCGTCCCGCCGGCGACAGCGGCGCCGTCGGCGAGCCCGAGCAGCGATCGCACGCCCTCGATCGCCGGCACGGCGTCCGCGTCGACCACGGCGGCGACGCCGCTCGCGAGCGCCAGTTCGTGCAGGTGCCCGAGCAGTCCGAAGCCGGTGACGTCCGTCATCGCGTGCGCCCCGGCCCCGCCGGCCGCGGCGGCCGCGTCCCGATTCAAGGTCGTCATCACCGCGACGGCCGCCGTCAAGTCCACGCCTGGGACGCCCCGCTTCAGGGCGGTCGACACAGCGCCCGCGCCCAGCGGCTTCGTCAGGACGAGCGCATCCCCGGCTCGGCCGCCGGCGTTCGTCACCACGCGGTCCGGGTGGACGACGCCCGTCACCGCCATCCCGAACTTCGGCTCGGCGTCCTCGATCGAGTGGCCCCCGAGCACGGCGACGCCCGCTGCGGCCGCCACGTCGGCCCCGCCCCGCAGGATCTCGACGAGCACATCCTCTCCGAGCGAGGCGAGCGAGAACGCGACCAGGTTGAGCGCACTCACCGGCTCGGCCCCCATCGCGTAGATGTCCGACAGCGCGTTCGTCGCGGCGATCCGCCCAAAGTCGTACGGGTCATCGACGATCGGCGTGAAGAAGTCGACGGTGTGCACGAGCGCGAGGTCATCTCGCAACCGGTAGACGCCGGCGTCATCGGCCAGGTCGAAGCCCACCAGTACATTCGGATCGGCCGGACCCCGGGGCACCCGGGCGAGGAGGGATCCGATCGCCACGGCGGGGAGCTTGCACCCGCAGCCGGCGCCGTGCGACAGCGAAGTCAGCGGAACGACCACACATCTATGATGCTCTAACCGAGTGCCGGACCGCGCCTACACCGACGCAGACCTCGATGCCGCGATTGCTGCGATCACTGATCTGGGCAGGCTCCAGGATGCGCAGGACCTGGTGATGCGGATCGCACCATCGCTCCAGACCGTGTTGGCCGGCGCGCTCGACGAGGGCGGATGGTTCGACCGCGGTCACGACCAGGCGATCCGCGAGGCGGTCGTCCAGGAGGATCCGCACGACCGCACCCGTGTGGTGCGTTCGCTGCTCGCCGAGGAGACCCGTCTCGGAATGCTCGTCGGGGTCGCGGTCGGATTTGAGCTGGCAAGAGAACTCGGGCGCCGGGCGCCCGAGCTAACGACAGAGGAGACCTAATCGGATGACGGACGTGCAATTTCTCGGACACGCCTGCTTCACGCTCTCGGACGGCGACACAACGGTCCTCATCGACCCGTTCCTGACTGGCAACCCGAAGGCGGCGATCGCGGCGGATGACGTCTCGGCGACGACGATCCTGCTCACCCATGGCCACGGCGACCACATCGGCGACACCGTCTCGATCGCGAAGCGCACCGGCGCGCCGACCGTGGCGATCGTCGAGATTGCGAACGAACTCGGCGAGATTGGCGTCGACGTCCGTGACCCCAACCTCGGCGGGACGGTCAAGTTCGACTGGGGCTGGGTCAAGCTCGTCCCGGCCTGGCACACGTCGACGACGCCGAAGGGGACGGTCAACACGCCGGCCGGCCTGCTCATCAACTTCAAGGAAACGATCGTCTACCACCTCGGCGACACGTGCCTGTTCAGTGATCTCCAGCTCGTCGGCAAGCGCCATCCGATCGACGTCGCGCTGATGTGCATCGGCGGGCACTACACGATGGATCGTGTCGATGGGGTCGACGCGGCGCAGCTCGTCGGCGCCAAGACGGTGGTCCCGTGCCACTACAACACGTTCCCGCCGATCGAGACGGATGCGGCGGCGTTCAAGTCGGACGTCGAGTCGGCGACGGGCTCAAACGTCGTCATCCTCGAGCCGGGGGAGACGCATTCCGCGTGACCCACGCGATCGTCCTCATCCAGGCTGACCGCTCGGCGCTCGCCACGCTCGGTGGCGAGCTGGCCGACCTCGAGGGTGTCGCCGAGGCGTACTCGGTCACCGGCGAGTGGGATTTCGCCGCGATCCTCCGGCTGCGCCACCCAGACGAGCTCGCCCAGATCGTCACCGGCAGGATCTCCCAGCTCGGCGGCGTTACCCGGACGTCGACGATGGTCGCGTTCGAGGTGTACTCGCGCCACGACCTCGAGGCGCTCTTCTCCGTCGGTCAGTGACCTCGTGACCGGAGGCTGCCGCGGGCGGCGGCGAGCGCCTGGCCAAACGCCGCCGCCATCGCGTCCGGGGTGTACCCGGACACGGCGTCGCGCGCGGCGGCGCCGAGTCGCTGGCGGCGGGCGTCATCGGCGATCAGCGCGCTGATCGCCCCCCCGAGTGCGCCGACATCCCCGGCGGGCACCACGACCCCGGTCTCGCCGTCCCGCACGATCCCCCCGGCAGCGGCGCCGACGGCGTCGCTCACGATCATCGGCCGCCCCTGGTGCATCGCCTCGTTGCAGACGAGCCCCCAGGGCTCTCGGAAGCGGGGCGTCGGGATCGAGGGGAGCACTGCGAACTCGGCGCTCGCGTATGCCGCTGCGAGCCGCTCACGCGGGGACGTCCCGATGACTCGCACGCCCGGCGTGCCCGCGGCCTGGGAGGCGAGCGGCCCGTCGCCGACGAGCACGAGCGTCGCCGAGGACACCGTCCGCCACGCTCCGAGCAACACGTCGACGCCCTTCTCGGCGACGAATCGACCGACGTAGAGCACGAGCGGCCCGTCGCCGAGTGAATGCTCGGCACGGAACGCGACGATCTCGGCCGGCTCCACGTCCCGCATGAAGATCTCCGGCTCGACGGCCTGGGGGGCGACGAACACCCCGTCGTCCCGTCCCCGGATCCCGGCGACGAAGCGGCTGACGTGCGGCCCGTAGGTCACCACCGCGCCGGCATGACGGTAAATGTGGCGGATCGCCGGGAGCGTCAGCAGGTGCCCGAGCGAGCGGGGCTGCGCCCACACCGAGGCCCACAGCACGAACGGTCGCCGGCCGAGCCGCGCGCCCGCGTACGCGGCGGGCATGATCGCGCCGCCGGCGAACGGCGCGATCACCGCCTCGTAGCTGCGGCCGGCGCTGAACGCATCCTTCGGGCCGTGTGCGCGCCGTGCTGGAAACGGCGCCGCAGCGAGCTGAGCATCGAGATCCGCGAACCACGGCGGCACGTACCGCTCACCGCCGCCAAAGCACAGCACCTCGACGCCGTAGCGCTCGGCGAGCCGGGTGTACAGCGGGACGCGATACGGGGAGAGATACGTGGTCAGGAGGGCAACGCTCACGCCCGGGACGTTGCCATGCTCGCGCTACGCCTGCGTCCCGCGCCCCCGCTCGAACCAGATCGAGCGGTCCTTCCAGTCGTGCGCCATCAGCGCCCCGCCCGTCAGCGCGACGGCGAGCTTCCCGCGCGTGTCGCCCAACGCCCCGGATCCGGCCGTCTCGGCGACGATCCCGACGCACGCGAGCGCCGCCACGAGCGACCCGGTCGCGCCGTGATGGCAGCGCTGCCCAAGGATCCAGAGCCGACGGCGGATGGCGTCGTACTCAACGAGTCGTCTCGTGACCTGTCGCGAGTTCATCTGCGCTGCACCTCATCTCACGACAAAAAGATCGGCATCTATGCTGCAAACCGTGAGTCCCCGGAGGCGATTTCTGATCGTGCTCCCGCTCGCGCTCCTGCTCGGGGCGTGCGGCGGGTCAAAGCACTCGTCATCGACGACCACCGCGTCGAGCGCCGCGACGGCCTCGTCGACGGACACAACGACAACGTCGAGCACGACGGCCGCCACCGCCTCGTCATCCCAATCCGGAAACGGAGGCGGCTCGTCCGGTGCGACGGGCTCGACCGGCTCGGCGTCGTCGGCGGGTCAGGGCTCGGGGACGAGCACGTCCGGGCCGTCGGGGTCCGGGTCCTCTCGCGGGTCGAGTGGATCGCGCTCCACGGGTCGATCGACGAACGTGCGGGTGCCCGCGTCGTACACGATCCGCTCCGGCGGCAAGCTCAACCCGCCCGTCGTCACCGTGCCGGCGTTCCTCGCCGTTCAGTTCTCGATCGCCTCCAGCGACGGCAGCCCCCACACGGTACTCGTCAAGACCCCGTCGCCCCACACGCTGAACGTCCCGGCCCACGGACGCAAGTCGATCCTGATCCCCGGGCTGCGCGCCGGCCAATACGCGATCGACGTTGACGGCAAACCTGCCGGCTCGCTCACGATCGGAGGCGAGCCCGGTCCGTAGCCCGCCCGGGGCGGCCTACCCGATCCGCGACCCGAGCGCGGCGTTCTGATCCGGACGCAGGAGCACGACCCCGAGCTCATCATCGAGCGCGCCGAGGACGAGCACCTCGGAGCGAACGGGGCCGATCTGGCGGGGCGGAAAGTTGACGACGCCAACGACGCGCGTTCCCTCGAGCTGCTCTCGGGCGTAGTTCGTGATCTGCGCCGAAGATCGCTTGATCCCGATCTCCGGCCCGAAGTCGATCGTCAGCTTCCAGGCCGGCTTGCGCGCCTCCGGGAAGTCCTCGACCGCGGTCACGAGGCCGACACGCATGTCTACGGCGAGGAACTGGTCGAAGACGATCTCAGGAGTCACTGGGTCGCTCATGCGACCCAACTAAACCAGTTACGGCGCGGTGGGGGAAGGCGAGCCCTGCGTCGGCTCGTCCGCGGCCGGCGGCTGACCGGTGTTGGCGGGCGGGGCGCCGCCGGGGCCCGGCATGGCGGGGTCGCCCGTCGTCGTGGTCGTGGTCGTCGGCGGCGGGGTGGTGGTCGTCGTCGTGGTCGATCCGGAGGAATCGGACGGGGCGACCGGAGCAAGCGCGGTCGGCGGCGGGGTCGAAGTCGCCGTGGTCGTCGTCGGCGTCGACGCGGCCGTGCTCGTCGGCTGGCTCGGCGCGAGCATCGTCGGGTCGCTCTGCGTCTGCGTGCGTCCGGGCGCGTTCACCGTGGTCGCCGTACCCGTGGCAGACGCACTCGTCGTCGGGCTCGTGCTCGTCGTGGTCGTCTTCGTCGCATTCGTCGCCGCCTTGGACGCGGCCGACGCGACGAGCGAGCCGTTGTGCACGCCCTTCGCCTTATGTGTGGTGGCGACGCGCTTCGTCTTCGCGTCGATCGCGGTGCGGCCGGCAGCGCGCCACGTCGTCGTGACGTGGGTGCCCGTCGCGGGTGCGGCGTGCGTGGTGACCGGAAGCACGGCGAGGTGCCTGTGCGTGTGGCTGCGGGCGGAGTGATCGACCTCGACGGCGGCGCCGGTGACGAGCGCCGCGGCGGCGAGACCCGCAGCCGCCTTCGTCGCGATTGCGCCCATGCCGGCGGAGACGAAGCCTCCGGCGGTTGAGCCCGCGACGATCGTCGATCCGGCCGCCGCTGCGCCACCGGCACTGGCGGCACCGCCGGCGCTGGTCGCGCTGGCACCGGCACCCGTCGCGCCCGAGCCGGCGGAATGGCCCAGGTGGGCGATCAGGAACTTCTTGAGCAGCACGATCGGCCCGAGCGGCATGATCGCGGCGAGCGCGCGGTTGTTCTCCTTGAGCTGGCCCTTGAACGCAGAGCATCGCTTGCACGCGCGCAGGTGGCGGCGGACGAGCGGGTTCGGACGACGCCTCAGGCCCTCGGCGACCTCGCCGAGCTCGATCCTGACTTCGTCGCACGAGAGCAGCCGAGCCTCGGCGGCCTCGGCGAGGGAGACGCGCGCACGCACGAGCAGCGACTTGACGCTCGGAACCGTCGTCTCCATCGCCTCCGCGATCTGCTCATAGGACAGCGCGTCCATCTCGCGCAGGACGAGCGCGGTCTTCTGGGTCTCCGGGAGCTCGTGGATATCGCCGACGAGCAGACGGAACTCCTCACGCTCGTTGACCTTGTCCGCGGTGGTCGCGCCGTTGTCGTGGAAGTGGATGTCCATCGAGTCGACCCCGACGGAGGTTGCCCGGCGCAGATGGTTGAGGCTGCGGTTGCGGGCGATCCGGTAGAGCCAGGGGCGGACGTTGATCGGCCGGTCGTCGGCGTTCATCGCGTTGAACGCAGCGGCGAACACCTCCTGGAGCACGTCCTCGGCGTCCTCGCGCGAGCCGAGCAGATGGCGGCAGAACGCGAGCAGCCGGGACTCGTACCGGGAGACGAGCACCTCGAACGCGTTCGCGCTACCGCGGCGCACGAGCACGACGAGCCGCTCGTCCGACTGCAGGCGGAGCAGCGGCGAGCGGGCGTGCAGGCCAATTCCCCCGGAGTATTTGAGAGCGGAGACTTCCATTCAGACGATGAGCTCCAGCGAGGTTCCTCGGTAAGAAGGACACGCTAGCAACACGATAGTTGCGCACTAGCCTAGGGATTTACGAAGAAAAGCTGTTCGGTTCTAGCCACTTTGGCGACGCCCGGGCCGCGACTAAGATCCCCCGCGCGCCCGGGTGGACAAACTGGCAAAGTCGGCGCTCTTAAAAAGCGCTGCGCGCAAGCGCTTGCGGGTTCGAGCCCCGCCCCGGGTATCGACCAAAACGGACGCTCGTGAATACCCGACATCGACGCTCCGAAAACGGGAAATTTCCTGCGTCGGTTCGAAATTGACACCCCAGTAACCCCAATGCTAGCGTCGATTTTCTAGTTAGCGGCGGGGGACCCATCCAGTCCCCTGCGGGAGAACTCGATAGCGAAGCAGGGCGCGTCGGTGCGTAATTCAAGTGTGATCGGCAGGATCGCGGCGATCGCTGCTGTCGTCATTGCCGTTGCGGCCGTGGCGGTGATCTTGCTGTCATCAGGCAGCAGCTACAAGGTCAAGGCGGTCTTCGAGAACGCGAGCCAGATCGTGCCCGGCGACCTCGTCGAGGTGTCGGGCAACAGCGTCGGCACCGTCTCGGACATTGCGCTGACGCCGAACGGTCAGGCGCAGTTGACGCTGAACATCTCGAGCGGCGCCTACCGGCCGCTACGCGAGGGCACGCGGGCAACGGTCCGCGAGGCGTCACTGTCCGGCATCGCCAACCGCTACATCGACCTGCGGCTCGGTCCGGCGAGCGGCGCCGCGATCAAGGATGGCGGCGTGATCGGCACCACGAACACGACGAGTGCGGTCGATCTCGATCAGCTGTTCAACACGCTCAACGGTCCGACTCGGAAGGCGCTCCAGGACGTCATCCAAGGCTCGGCATCGCAGTGGGCCAAACACCCCGGCGAGGCGCAGGCGGCGTTCCAGTACCTCAACCCGGCGATCGCGTCCTCGAGCGTGTTGTTCCGGGAGATCAACCGGGACACGGGCACATTCACGAATTTCATCGTCAAGTCCGGCAACCTCGTGTCGGACATCGCCCAGCGCCAGGCCGACCTCAGCGGGCTGATCCACAACCTCGCGACGACGACTGAGGCGCTCGCCAACCGGCGCACCGCGCTCGCCCAATCGATCAGGCGGCTGCCGCCGTTCATGCGCCTGGCAAACACGACATTCGTCAACCTCCGGCGCGCGCTCGACGACCTCACACCGCTCGTCAACGCCTCCAAGCCGGTCGCGCCGAAGCTGCAGAAGCTGCTCGTCCAGCTCCGGCCGCTCGCGATCCAGTCGGTCCCGACCGTCCGCGACCTCGCGAACATCGTCCGCCGCCCAGGCGCCGACAACGATCTCACCGAGCTCATCGGCCTCGGGCAACCGCTTGCCGGGGCGACCGTCCGCACGATCAACGCCAACGGTAAGCAGCGGCTCGGGGCGTTCCCGCAGTCGGCGGCCGCGCTCAAGGCCTCGACGCCCGAGCTCGCGTTTGCGCGGCCGTACGCGGTCGATCTCACGGGCTGGTTCGAGGGCTACTCGCACCCCGGCGGCTACGACGCGAACGGTGGCTATAGCCGGGTCGCGCCGGTCGTCGGTGTCGCCTCCATCCAGAACGGCACGCTCAACTTCCTGCCGGACTTCCTCAACACGGCGCTGCGGGTCATCACTGCGTTCGGCGGGACGGGCAGCGGTGGGAGCACGTCGTCAACCGGGCTCCTCACCTCCGGTCAGGGCGACCGCTGTCCGGGATCGATGGAGCGCGGCGCGATCTGGTACCCGGAGAGCGGCTACCCCTGCAATCCGAATCAGGTTCCGACCGGCAAATGAAGCGGATCCTGCTCAGCGGCGCCGTGCTCATTGCGGCCGGCGCGTTTCTCGTTCTCAGCACCGGAGCATCGAACTACGGCAGCGCGAATGGCACCTACAAGATCGAGCTCGACAACGCGTTCGGACTGACGAGCGGCGCCGACTTCAAGGTCGCCGGCGTCAAGGCCGGAACGATCAAGAGCATCGATCTCCCGTCGCGGTGCATCAACGGCGACGTGTCGAAGTGCCACGCCCTCATCACCGTGCAGGTGAGTCAGCCCGGGCTCGGATCGTTCCATTCCGACGCGTTCTGCCAGTCCCGGCCGCAGTCATTGATCGGCGAGTACTTCGTCGAATGCCAGCCCGGGACGAAGGGCAAGGTGCTGAAGGCCGGGAGCACGATCCCGGTGACCCGTACGCAGTCGACGATCCCGGCGGACCTGCTGGCGAACATCATGCGGATGCCGTACCGCGAGCGGCTGACGCTGATCATCAACGAGTTCGGCGCGGCCGTCGCGGGGCGTTCGGGCGACCTCGCCGCGGCGCTGCGGCGCGCGGTCCCGGCCCTCAACGAGACGGACAACCTGCTGAACCTCCTCGCCAAGGACTCGAGCAACATCCAGCAGCTCACGGCCAACTCGGACACGGTCATCACCGCGCTCGCGAACAACACCGCGACGGTCGAGCGGTTCATCGATGAGGCCAATCGGATCGCGATCCACACCGCCAACCAGTCGGTGGCGCTCCAGGGCTCGCTGCAGCGGCTGCCGACCTTCCTCGAGCAGCTCCGCCCGAGCCTGAAGCAGCTCGGCGCGACGACGGACGCGAACCTGCCCGTGCTCGCCAATCTGGGCGGCGCGGCAGGACAGATCAACCGGCTCCTCACCGACCTGCCCGGGTTCTCGCATTCGGCGCGTCCTGCTCTGAACACGCTCGGCCAGGCGTCCGTCACCGGCAAGGTCGCGGTGCAGGCGGCTCAGCCGACGATCGCACACCTCAACCAGTTCGCGAAGCAGACCCCTGAGCTCGCCCAGAACCTGGCGATTGTCGGGCACGACCTCGACGACCGCAGCCGCGCCGTCGAGAAGGACCCGCGCAGCCCCCACGGTCAGGGCTACACCGGCCTCGAGGCACTGCTCCAGTACGCGTTCAACCAGACGCTCGCGATCAACACGTTCGGCCCGTTCGGCCATCAGCTCGCGGTCGACGGATTCGTCAGCGCGATGTGCACGCCGTACGCGACGCCGGGGACGATCGCGATGAACCTGAAGTCGTTCGGCTCGCGGTATCGCTCGTGCTACTCGTGGCTCGGGCCGAGCCAACCCGCCGTCAACGAGCAGGACCCGTCGAACCCCAGCGCTTGCGTCCCGGATCCGGGCGGCGCACCACCCGGCGCCGCCGGTCCTTCGACGAGCTCGTGTCGGCTGAACGCATCCGACACCGCCGGCACGGCAAAGGCGGCGAAGGCGGCGAAGGAACGCACGGCGACGACGCCGCAATCGACGACACCGACCACGCAGCCGGTGGCATCAAGCGGTAGCTCGGCGTCGGCAGGTTCGAACGCGTCCGGGTCGGGCTCGACGTCGAGTCCTGGAGGCGGGAACGGGCTGACACAGACACTCGGCCACATCCTCAGCGGCCTCGGCGGGACCGGCGCACAAGGGGGATCGAGCCGCGGAACCACGAACAACCCGGCTCCATCATCCGGCTCCGGCAACCAGGCCCAACAGCTCCTCAACTACCTGCTCGCGCCATGAGACGCGCTCAGGCAAACGCGTTCACCAGCCCGGTGCTCATCGGCGCGGTCACCGTGCTCGTCCTGATGGTCGCCGTGTTCCTCGCTTACAACGCGAACCAGGGACTGCCGTTCGTGCCGACCCGCGAGGTGAAGGTGGACGTCACGGACGCCTCGAACCTCGTGATCGGCAACGACGTGCGGGAGGGCGGGTTCCGGATCGGGCTCGTGTCCGACATGAAGCCGACCGAGCTCGCGAACGGCCAGGTCGGCGCGGTGCTGACGCTGAAGCTCGACAAGGCGAACGGGAACGTCCCGGTCGACTCGCGGGCGTCGGTCGTCCCGCGCTCGCTGCTCGGCCTCAAGTACGTCGACATCGAGAAGGGGACGTCGAAGAAGATCCTCGCCGACGGCGGAACGCTGCCGCTGTCACGGACCTCGATTCCGGTGCAGCTCGACGATGTGTTCGACACGTTCGACGCGAAGACGCGGCACGGGATCGAGAACGACCTGCGCGTGTCTGGGAACCTGCTCACCGGTCGCGGGTCGGATCTCAACGACACGATCTCGAGCCTTCCGGACCTCCTCGGCCATCTGCAGCCGGTCACCGCCTACCTGGCGGCGCCGAGCACGGAACTGACGCGGTTCATCGACACCCTCAACTCGCTCACGGGCGCGATCGCGCCGGTCGCACAGACGAACGTTCAGCTGCTCGGCAACGCGGCGACAACGTTCAGCGCAATCACGCGCGACCCGGGCGCCTACGAGCAGACGATCGCGCGGGCACCGTCGACCCTGAGCGTGTCGACCGACAGCCTCCGCGCCCAGCAGCCGTTCCTCGTCGACCTCGAGACGCTCGGTCACAACCTCGTCTCGCCGACGAAGGAACTCGGTCTCGCGCTGCCCGACATCAACCCGGCGATCGAGGCCGGCACGCGCACGCTGAAGCGGACCCCGTCGCTCAACCACAAGCTGCAGGACGTGATGGGCGCACTGAGGGACCTCGCGCGCAACCCGGGCACCAACCAAGCGCTCAACGCACTGGTCGGAACGACGAGCACGCTGAGCCCGATGCTCCGCTACCTCGGGCCCTACGTCACCGTCTGCAACAGCTGGAACTACTGGTGGACGTTCCTCTCCGACCACATCTCGGAGGCGACGACGTTCGGCTTCGCGCAGCGCGCGCTGTTCAACCAGCCGAACCCCGCGCAGGTGAACAATGTCGGCAGCGCCGGCGCATACGCCCCGGTCAACGGCGGCATCGTGGACAGTCCACTCGGCGGCAACGCCTACCTCCACGGCCCCGCGTACGGCGCGGCCGTCGACGACCAGGGCAACGCCGACTGCGAGATCGGGCAGCGCGGCTATCCGAAGAAGCTCAACTACTACGACCCGCAGGGGCGCAACCTGCAGAGCGACGCGCACACGCCCGGCGACCAGGGCCCGACGTTCAAGGGCCGCGCCCACGTTCCGGCCGGTGAGACGTTCAGCCGTGACCCGCAGTTCGGCCCGCAGCTCCCCAACGTGCCTGGAAACAATTGAGACGCAAGCGTAAGAAGCGAGACCGGCTCACCCGGTTCCAGGCCGGAACGATCGGGGCGATCCTGATCGTGCTCCTGTCCTACTTGGCGTATACGAAGTTCGCCAACCCATTCGCGAGCAAGTTCACCGTCCACGTGCTGTTCTCGAGCGCGAATGGGCTCCGGCCGGAGTCGTTCGTGCGGATCGCCGGCGTCAACGTGGGCACGGTCACCGACGTCGAGCCGGTCAAGGGGTGCAAGCTCACCGCCGATACCGAGAAGCGCTGCCAGATGGCCGACGTGACGATGGAAATCCAGGACGCCGGCCTCCCGCTGCATTCGGACGCCACGTTCGCGATTCGCCCGCGGATCTTCCTCGAGGGCAACTTCTTCATCGACGTCAAACCCGGCACACCGTCAGCGCCGGCAGTGAGTGACGGTCACACGTTCCCGGTCTCCCAGGGCACCGAGCCGGTCCAGGTCGACCAGGTGCTGAGCTCGCTCCAGGGCGACACGCGGCGCAACCTCCAGCTGCTGCTCCAGCAGTACGGCATCGCCGTCAAGAAGGGCGGCCATGCGTTCAACGCCTCGATCCCGCAATGGCTGCCGGCGTACAAGTACTCCGCGATCGTCGCTCACGACGCACTCGGCATCCAACCGCACGACCTCTCGAACTGGATCGCCGCGCAGGGCCCCGTCGCCGGTGCTGTCGACGCCCACCCGCAGAACCTCCAGAACCTGATCAGCGACTTCAACACGACAGCGTTGTCGTTCGCCCGCCAGAGCGCCGCACTGCAGCAGTCGATCGCCGAGCTGCCCCGCACGCTCGCAACTGCGATTCCCGCCTTCAACGCGCTCAACGTGGCGTTCCCGCCGGTGCGCCAGCTCGCCCGCACGCTCACTCCGGGCGTCGTCTCGACCGGTCCGACGGTCGACGCCAGCCTCCCGTTCATCGAACAGCTGCGGCTGCTCGTCCGCCCGCAGGAGCTCCGCGGGCTGACCTCCGACTTGTCGGTCACGGTACCAGCGCTGGCGAAGCTGACAAAGGCGACGATCCCGCTGATGCGGGACCAGGTTCGCCCGCTCTCGAGCTGCGTCGCGAACAACATCATCCCGTGGTCGAAACTGACGCTGGGCGACCCGAACTTCAACGCCAAGAACGGGTTCCCGCCGCGGCCGGTGTACGTCGAAGCCGTCGACTTCCTGCCCGGGCTCGCCGGCGAGTCGCGGAACTTCGACGCCAACGGCCCGTACATCCGCGTGCTCGGCAACGGCGGCACGCTCACGTACTCGCTCCAGCCCGGACTCTTCGGTCAGTCGCTGACGAAGATCGTCGGAGTCCAACCGGGCCTTCCGCCCGGCGGCAAGCGGCCGGCGCTCCACCCGAAGACGGCGTGTGAGACCCAGCCGCAGATCACGGATCTGAGCACACCCGTGTCGGTACCGCCGACCCAGATCGCGACCGACCTATCGGCGCCGGGTGCGTCGCTGCGCTCCCGCTCGGCCGCCGCATCCGCGCTCGACGTGTTCAGCAAGCAGGCCGAGCAGCAGGGCCTCAAGGTCAACGTCCCCAAGAACCTCTTCTCCGGCAGGTAGGCCGTGGCCCGCGCGATCAAGAATCACATCTCGGACTTCGCCGCGATCCTCGTGCTGCTCGTCCTCTCGGTCGCCGTCGCCGGCTACATCCTTTCCCATGAGCGGTTCCGGTTCCCGTTCATCCAGTCCTCGCCGTTCACGATGAACGCCGAGTTCTCGACGGCGCAGGCGGTGACACCGGGCCAGGGCCAGACCGTGCGCGTGTCGGGCGTCGAGGTCGGACAGATCGGCAAGGTGTCGCTGAAGAACGGGATCGCGATCGTCCAGATGGACCTCGATCAGAAGTACAAGCACCTGATCCACACCGACGCGTACGCGCTGCTGCGACCGCGAACCGGACTGAAGGACATGTTCGTCGAGCTCAACCCCGGCTCGACGCATGCGCCGATCGCCAAGCCCGGGTACACGATCCCGGCGCGTAACACACTCCCGGATATCAACCTCGACGAGGTGCTGTCCTCGCTTGACGCCGACACGCGCGCATACCTCAACCTGCTCGTCAACGGCGGCGGCCAGGGGCTGAAGCAGAACGGCGGCAACCAACTGGCCGAGGTGCTGAGGCGCTTCGAGCCGACCCACCGCGACCTCGCCCGACTGGGCGGCGCCGTCGCTCAGCGCGGCGCCAATCTGCGGCGGCTCGTCAACTCGCTGCAGCGC
Organism: uncultured Solirubrobacterales bacterium; assembly: GCA_963750695.1. GTDB lineage: Bacteria > Actinomycetota > Thermoleophilia > Solirubrobacterales > Solirubrobacteraceae > Palsa-465. Next base: position 134,190 of record CAVVSB010000008.1, on the reverse strand, counting down.
CTCAACACCGCGCTTCTCACGAAGCAGAGCCAGATCGTCTCGCTCGTCGATGCGAGCTCCCATGTGTTCCGGGCGTTCGCGGCGCAGAACCAGAACGTCAGCCGAGCGATCGGCGATCTCCCAGCGACGCTGCTGCAGACCCAGCAGACGCTCGCCAAGGTGCAGACGTTCGCCCGACAGCTCGGGCCGACAGCCACGAACCTGCTCCCCGCCGCCCGCGCGTTGCCGTCGGCGAACGCCGCCCTCACCGCGCTTGCAAAGCCGAGCACGCCGATCGTCCGGGACCAGATCCGGCCGTTCGTCGTCGCGGCCCGGCCGGTCGTGCGCAACCTGCGCCCGGCCTCGGTCAACCTCGCGAAGGCGACCCCCAACCTGTCGAAGACGTTCGCCGTGCTCAACCACCTCGTCAACATGCTCGGCTTCAATCCGAACGGCGCCGCTGACCAGCACAGCTATCTGTGGTGGCTGGCGTGGCTTGACCACAACGCGCGCACGGTGTTCTCGATCCAGGACGCGAACGGCGACTATCGCCCGCTGTTCCTGCAGGCGAGCTGCGCAACGCTCGCCCAGATCGTCAACTCCGTCGCCGGGGCGGAGACCGTGCTCAACCTGACGCCGATCCTGTCCAACCTCAACCTGTGCCCGAAGCAGGCGGCGGCCGACATCCGCGCCTATCGCCAGTACCAGGCGGGCACGCTCAGCCCGCGCGCCGCCCGCGGGCTCGCTGCCGACACCGGCGCCTCGAAGACGACCCCGGCCGCGCCGAACACGCCGGCCCCGAGCTTCCTCCCGCAGCTGCCGACCAAGTAGATGGAAACCGGAACCCCCTCAGTCACCCGCGTTCTCACGATGGTCCTGTTTGCGCTCTCGTGCGTCGGGCTGCTGCTGTTCCTGTGGCTCTCGTTCGGCGGGACGATCCCGTTCAACCCGCAGGGCTACCGGGTGAAGATCGCGTTCCCCAACGCGGGACAGCTTGCCACCCAGGCCGACGTCAGGATCGCCGGCGTCACCGTCGGCAAGGTGATCGACAAGTCGCTCGATCCTCAGGGCAACCGCACCCTGGCGACGCTCGAGCTCGATCGCAAGTACGCCCCGATTCACGAGGACGCCCGCGCGATCCTCCGCCAGAAGACGATCATCGGCGAGACATACGTCGAGATCACGCCCGGCTCGCCGCGCGCCAAACCTGTGCCCGACGGTGGCGTGCTCCCGCGCGGGCAGGTCGAGAACGCGGTCCAGCTCGACCAGGTGTTCAATGCGCTCGATCCGACGACCCGCCACGCGTTCCAGACCTGGCAACAGCAGCTCTCCAAGGCTCTCGCCGGCAACGATCAGAACCTCAACAGCGTGCTCGGCAACCTGCCGACGTTCGCCGCCGATGCGACCGACATCCTCCGCGTGCTCGACGTCGAGCATGGCTCGGTCGTCCGCCTCGTCCAGAACGGCGGCACCGTGTTTCAGGCGATCGGCCAGGATCCGGCGACGCTCCGCAACCTGATCACGAGCGGCGAGACGACGTTCGCCGCGACGGCGTCCGTTCAGAACGGGCTCGCGGACACGTTCCACGTCTTCCCGACGTTCGAGAACGAGACGAAGCTGACGATGACGCGCCTGAAGCGATTCGCACTCAACACCGACCCGCTCGTCCGCGAACTCGATCCGGTCGCCGCCCAGCTCGGACCGACGCTCCGCGCCGTGCGCGCCCTCTCGCCTGACCTCCGCCGTCTGTTCTCCAATCTCGGGCCGCTCATCACGGTCTCGCAGACCGGCCTGCCGGCGATCCGCGATGTTCTCCGCGGCGCGCCGCCCCTGGTCAACCAACTCGGCCCGTTCCTCGGCGAGCTCAACCCGATCCTCGACTGGCTCGGCCTGCACCAGCAGCTCATATCCGACTTCATCTCCAACGGCGCGGCCGGCATCGCCGCCAAGACGACGTCGGTCGGCGGCAGCGGCACCGGCCACTACCTCCGCCAGTTCTCCCCGATCGGCGCCGAGACGCTCGGCATCTTCCCGACGCGTGACTCGAACAACCGCGGCAACACGTACCCGCCGCCGCTGTGGTTGACGAGCCCGGAAAACCTTCAGAAGGGCAACTTCCCGTCATGGGACTGCAAGAACACCTCGACCGGCGGCCCGGTCCCGGCCAAGCCCGGTCCGGTCGGCCCGGTCGCCGGCCTCGGCTCGCAGATGGCCTGTTGGGTCGCACCGACGCTCTCCGGCGCAAAACCCGGTCAGATCCCGCATATCCTCAAGCGGACCTACCCGACGAAGTAGCCGCGCACCGACCAGCACGATCGAGCTCGCATACGAGATGACCTATGCGGAGTCGATCGAAGGCCCGCTCGGCCGACGACGGGGTCACCGCTCGGAGAGCGCGTGGGCTGGCAGGTCACGACCGCGACGCTCCGCGGCCCTCGGATCGACGCCACGCTGGCGATGCCTGGAACCGACTGGATCCGCGTCGGGTCCGACAGGATCCGCCGGCGCGGCCGGCTGACCGGCCCGGACGCGATCACCTACGAGATCTACCGCGTCCTTTAGCGCGGCGCTCCTCGCCGGCACTCTGCGCCAGGGCGCGCTACGCCGCGAAGCTGGCGGTGCCGGCGTTCGTCCTGCCGGGCACGTCGCTGAGGCCGTCGAGCACGGCGTCGGCGAGGCTGTGGTCCCCGGTGATCTGGAGCGCGTGGCGGTCCCGTTCCGGGGAGAAGGCGTTGACCCAGGCGGCGTTCGTGCCGGTGATCCGGGCGTCGGCGCTGTCAGTCGGCTGCTCGGAGATCTGTGCGGTCCCGTCGGCGAGGCTGATTGCGTACGAGGTCGTCGCTTCGCCGTCCTGCACACGGAGCTCGACAACGCCGCGGCGACCGCGGGTGCCGACGAGACCGGGTGCGAGCCGGAAGATCGCGCCGATGTCGATCGCCTCGCTCGAGCGGGGCGGGCTCCAAGCCCACTCGTAGCCCCAGCGGGCGAGTTCACCGAGGATCGGCATCAGCGCACGCGCGCGCTCGGTCAGCTCATAGTCGACCCGGGGCGGAACCTCGCGGTACCGCTTGCGGGTCAGCATTCCGTCGGCGACCATCCGATTCAGCCGCGAGCGCAGCTGCTCGGTTGAGATTCCGGGCAGGACGCGCTGCAGTTCGACGAACCGCCGGGGGCCGGCGGCGAGGTCGCGGACGATCAGCAGCGTCCACTTGTCTCCGACGAGATCGAGCGCTCGGGCGTCGGGAGACCATTGGTCATAAGGGTGGCGTTTGGGGGGTGGAGCCTGTGGGATAGGAATCCTCCCTGCGTGGACGGTCCTGCCTACTCAATTCGAGTGTAAAGCAACGAACCATGCTGAAGCGCTAGGTCGTCACGTTCTCCCTACCGAAAGAGGATATTTCTTCATGAGGGGAACGAGTTTCCGCCAGTTTTCTGTGAGCGCGTCGTTTGGACGGGTGTGGGAGAACTGATCGTGCTCGCCGAACGCCTCGCCGACCGCTCACGTCCGGCCACCGGAACCGAGGTGGCGTTCTTCTTCGACCTCGTATGCCCGTTCTCCTATCTCGCGGCGGAGCGGATTGAGCGCGTGCTCGGCAACGTCGACTGGATCCCCGCGGCCGGGATGACGCTCCACGGTCAGGGCCACCCGGCGCATTCCGTCGCCGCCCGCGAGGCCGCCGAGCGCATGGCCGCTGAGGAGCGGCTGCCCCTCGAATGGCCGGAGCGGCTCCGCGCCGAGGCCCCATCGGCACTGCGCGCCGCGATGTACGCGTCGGAGTGCGGGGCCGGGGCGCAGTTCGCGCTTGCCGCCAGCCGGCTCGCGTTCTGCGGCGGGTTCGATCTCGAGGATCCCGAGATCCTCGCCGAGGCCGCCGCCGCTGCGGGCGTCCCGCTCGATGAGTGCCTGACTGCCGCCGGCGATGTCTCGCGGGACGGCGCTGTCCATGCGACGGCGCGGGGTCTGCGCTCCCGCGGCGTGCAGAAGCTGCCAGCCGTGCGGGTCCACCGCAGCTGGTTCAGCGGGCAGGAGGCGGTCGCCGAGGCCGGCGCGATGCTCCGCGCCCGGCAGGCGATCGGGCGCCCGCTCGCCCCGGCGGGCTGAGCCGCCACCGCCGGCACCCGACTGTCGGTTCATACTTTTTGCGGATGATCGATCCGGCAGACCGGGTTGTGCGCGCCGTCGTGCGCCGGAAGGATTGACAATGCTCCGACGCACCTGGGCGGCAGTCGTGCGCTTCTGGAAGCTCGCCGACGGCGCGGGCATCACCGGCAACGCGGCGATGCTCGCGTACAACATGCTCGTTGGGGTCATCCCGGTCGCGCTGCTGTCCCTCTTCGTCGCCGGCCAGGTTCTCGCCAGCGACAGCGTTGAACGCAGCGTGCTCTCCGACCTCCAGGAGGTGTTCCCCGGCACCACCGAGCCCACGCTCAACAAGCTGTTGGGCCAGATCAGAGGCTCGACGGCGACGACCGGGATCCTCGCGCTGATCGTCAGTGTGTGGCTCGCCTCCTCGTTCTGGGGCGCGCTCGACACGTCGTTCAGCCGGATCTACGGCTGCCCGTCCCGACGATGGCTCGAGCAGAAGCGCTTCGGGCTCGCGATGGTGCTCGTCGTGCTCCTGTTCATGGTCGCGACCGTCGCCGTACCGACGGCGCAGAGCTTCATCCAAGCCGGTGCCCGCGCGCTGCCGTTCGACCTCGCCCGCGTCGCCGGCTTCATCTATGTGCTTTCGCTCGTCATCAGCGTTGTGCTGCTGTTTGGCTGCCTCGCGATCATTTACTCGCGGGTCCCGAATCGGCGAGTGCCCTGGCGCGCGGTGTGGCCCGGCGCGCTGACCGCGGCCGTTGCGATTGCCGTCGTCAGTGCTGTGTTCCCGGCGTACCTCGCGCACATTTCGACAATCGCTCGGTTCGGGACGACCATCGTGTTCGTGTTGATCGTGCTCGGCTGGTTCTACCTGCTCGCGGTGATCATCCTTGGTGGAGCGGTGATCAACGCGCTCCGGCTCGGGCCGGTCGTCGCTCCACCGGCGCCCATGTCGGACATGCCGGAGCCGGCCGACGAGCCGGCGCGCGATCCCGTGGAGCGGTAACGGTCTCGGCCCGGCGTGTTAGGTTGCGCGAGTGGCGACCGACACGGCGACGACTCAGGTCCACGGTGGGCGCCTCGTCGCGCAGACGCTGAAGGCCCACGGCATCTCGAAGTTGTTCACGTTGTCCGGCGGGCATCTGTTCTCGATCTACGACGGCTGTCGTGATGAGGGGATCGATCTCGTTGACGTTCGTCACGAGCAGACCGCCGCGTTCGCCGCCGAGGGCTGGTCGAAGGTCACGCGGGCGCCGGGCGTCTGCGCCCTCACCGCCGGGCCGGGGGTCACGAACGGCATGAGCGCGATCGCGTCGGCGAGCCAGAACAGCTCGCCGATGTTCGTGCTCGGGGGACGCGCGCCGGCGTTCCGCTGGGGCCAGGGCTCGCTTCAGGAGATCGACCACGTCCCGTTCGTCCGCCCGCTCGTGAAGCTCGCGCAGACGGCCGAGAGCACTGCCGAGATTCCGGCCCTCGTCGACGAGGCGATGCGGGTTGCCGCCACGCCTCGCTACGGGCCGACGTTCGTCGACTTCCCGCTCGATCAGGTGTTCATGGAGGCGTCCGCACCTCGCGAGCCGCCACGGCCGCTGCCACAGCCGTGGCTCGGGGCTGGAGCGGACGGTCGCGCTCTCGACCGGGCGTGCGCCGTGCTCCGTGATGCCGACCGGCCGGTGATCATGGCCGGCACCGGGCTGTACTGGGGGCGTGGCGAGAACGAGTTGCTCGCGCTCGCCGAGGAGCTGCGGATTCCGGTGTTTCTCAACGGCCTCGCGCGGGGGTGCGTACCCGCCGACCACGAGCTCTTCTTTTCCCGCGCGCGCGGAGCGGCGCTGAGCGGAGCCGACGTCGCGATCGTGATCGGCGTGCCGCTCGACTTCCGCCTTGGCTTCGGGGCGGCGTTTGCCGCCGACGCAGAGATAATCGCCGTCGACGTCGCCGAGCCGGAGCGCGACCATCCGCGCCCTGTCGCCGCCGAGCTGTACGGTGCGCTGCCCGCGACGCTCGACGCGCTACGCGCGGGCGCTGCCGACTCGTCCGCTGCCGACTCGTCCGCTGCCGATGCTCGGTCCGAGCGGAACGGCTGGATCGGATCGCTGCGGTCGATCGAGGTCGAGAAGCGCGGCGCCGAGGCGGCGGAACTCGCCGACGACCGCGCGCCGCTGCACCCGATGCGGATCTACGGCGAGCTCGCGTCGGTGCTCCCGCGCGACGCGATCGTGATCGGCGACGGTGGCGACTTCGTCTCGTACGCCGGGCGGCTGATCGACTCCTTCCAGCCCGGCTGCTGGCTGGACCCGGGGCCATACGGCTGCCTCGGCTCGGGGCCCGGCTACGCGCTCGCGGCGAAGCTGGCACGACCCTCGCAGCCCGTCGTGCTCCTGCTCGGCGACGGCGCGATCGGCTTCTCCGGGATGGAGTTCGACACGCTCGCGCGCCACGGCGTCTCCGTCCTGGGGATCGTCGGCAACAACGGCATCTGGGCGCTCGAGAAGCATCCGATGGAGGCGCTGTACGGCTACTCCGTCGTCGCCGACCTCAGGCCCGAGACCCGCTACGACACCGTCGCGTCGGCGCTCGGCGCGGATGGGATCCTCGTCCGAACGCCGGCCGAGCTCCGCCCCGCCCTCGAGCGCGGCCTCGGCGCGACGGGTCCGACGCTGATCAACGTCCTGACCGACCCCGCGGTCGCCTACCCGCGCCGGTCCAACCTGGCCTGAGGCTGCACGGTCGGGGCCGCCCCGCGCCGCCGCGGGCGTTCATCGCCGGCGTCTGTCGTCGGCCCGGGCGCCCGCCGTCATCGGCCACCAAAATGGTCCGCCATTCGCCACTCGGCGGGCGGATCGGAGCATTTACGCGCTCAGACCGCGAGAAGTTGCCGATAGTCACGGGGAGGCCACGGCCGCCAGCCCATCTGGCGGACCGTTTTCGTGGGCGGAGCCACGCTTCCAGCCTGGCCGGCCACGCCACAGACCCTCTTAACGAAAACCGCCCGCTTCACAGCGGGCGGCTTCCGATCCAGGTTTGGCCCAATCGGGACGGGCAGGGGTACGTGCCAGAAAGGGCCGGTTAGAGTGGTTCGGGCGGCGGGAGGCGCCGATGTCTGCGGCTTCGCCCGAACCTATGAAGGGATCAAGAGTCGCTTGCGCGTTTCCTTCACCCCGCTGGGAATAATGCGCAGTCGCCTGGGGTGCCGCAATCGTACATTCGTCCAGTTCCAGGTCTGGACGGTCTGGACGCCTTCGACGCACCTGTTGGTCTCTGTTCGACCAACATTTTACTGGTAAATAATGGTTTCCAGGAAGAACCGTTCGACAGCCTCGATTCAGCGGTCCATAAAGCATGAGCCAGTCCTCTGGACGCCGCCTGGACGTCCGGATCCGCAGCAACGAGCACACCGAGGAGAACAATCGTCGCGTCAGCTGGCGGCGCCGACGGCGATTCCCGCAACGAGCGACACGAGACTGGCGAGCGCGACCAGCCACAGGTATTGGCGCGTGATGCCCACGATCATCGCGCTCGGGTGTACCCACGACCGGCGAACCTCAACCGCCGGGCAACGGGGTCTGCCGGCGCTATGCCCGTGGGCGGACGAAGCCGGCGAGCATCTTCGCGACCTCGATCCTTGCCGTCCCAGTCGTGACGGCCGGATCGTTGGCCGCGAACGTGCGGAGTGCGTCCTCCTCGTCGTCGGGAACCTCAACGACGCCGAGCCCGTATGAAGCGGCCTCCTCGAGGAACGGTCCGAACACGACCATCTGCCCGCTGTCGAGGTACCGCCGCCAGTGGGCGGCGTGCTCGCCCATGATGCCACGCTCGTCGTCGGTCATGTCGAGCGCGAACGTCGGTCGCGGCGCGATCAGGCGAAAGGCGAACGTGCTCATGCCGGGCCGCCGTTGCTCTCGAGCACGGCCTTCAGGCCCGTGAGCACACCGGTCCATCCCGGCCCGGAAACGCTTGCCGCCGTCTTCGGCGAGAGTTCGAGCCGGTCGTGGGTCACGGTGAGTTGGCAAGAGCCATCTGACCGCGGGACGATCTCCCACGTGACCCGGCTCGTTGGCTCCTCAGAGAGATCGGCGTCGTATTTGGAGTCCCAACCGTGTACGAGCCGCCGCGGTGGGTCGAATTCGAGCACCGCCGCGTCGCCCCAGATGGAGTCGTCGGTTCCGATCGAGAGGTAGCGATCCGGCGTCACGGTGATCCGGGCACCGTGGAAGTAGCGTGCGGTGAATTCCGGGGTCGTGATCGCCCGCCAGATCTGGTCGGGCGTGGCCTCGATCATCACGCGGTACACCTGTGTGGTGTCGGCCTGCGTCGGGGTCGTCATGCGGAGTTCGCCTCCAGGTCGTGCTTGAGATCGGTGAGTGCGGCGACGCGGCGTTCGGTGAACTTGTCGATCCACCGATCGTGGATGAGCCGGATTGGGACTGGGTTGAGGTAGTGGAGCTTCTCGCGCCCGCGGCGCCGGGGGACGATGAGGTCGGCCTGCTCGAGGATTCGGAGGTGCTTCATCACGCCGAAGCGCGTCATCTCGAGGCCGGACTCGAGTTCGGTGAGCGACAGTCCGTCGACCTCGAACAACCGGTCGAGCAGGTGGCGGCGGGTCGGGTCGGCGAGGGCCTTGAACACGAGTTCATCGTCGTCGAGTTTCATGCCGCTCGGATCATAGGTGACTTTTTGGTCACGTGTCAATCGGAGCGAGCAGAAGCAACTTGACTCACTTGGTGAAGAAGCGCGGGCTCGCAGCTATCATCCGTTGCAATGCGGGAGCTGTTCTCCTTCCCCAACCCGGTCAACGAAAAGGCAGCGCGCGTCGTCGCGAGCGTCGTGTTCGCGACGGTGATCGTGATCCTTGCGACCGGCGCGTACTGGCTGCTGATCCCGCTCGCCTACGGCTTCTGGGCCCGCGTGCTCACCGGGCCAACACTCAGCCCGCTCGGCTGGACCGCTCAGAACGTGATCGCGCCGCGGCTCGGGGCCAAGCGTCCGACGCCGGGACCACCGAAGCGCTTCGCCCAGGGCATGGGCGCGGTGATATCAATCACGGCGCTCATCCTTGCGTTGGTCGTCGGCGACCACACGGCCGCCGACATCGTCCTCATCCTGTTCCTGCCCGCGGCGGGTCTCGAGTCGATCGTCGGTTTGTGCCTCGGCTGCAAGGTCTTCGGGCTGCTGATGCGGGCCGGTGTCGTGCCGGCGTCGGTGTGCGAGGAGTGCGCTGACATCACGCTGCGCTGGGCGCGGTCAGCGTCCTAGCGGCGCGGCGCCAAGACGCTTCCCCGCCAGCTCGCCGGTGTGGGAAGATCGGCGCATGGAACACGAGCACACCCAACACATCGCCGCAGCGCCTGACCAGGTTTTCTCCGTCCTCGCCGATGTGAAGCGACTGCCGGAGTTCGTGCCGCAGATGACCGCCGCCGAGGCGAGCGATGGCGACGGCGTCACCGTCGACGCGCGCTACGAGGGGCATACCCAGCACGGCGAGGGCTGGTTCCGCCCGGACGCCGAGCATCGGCGGATCGAGTGGGGATCGCGCTCCACCGACTACCACGGCTGGATGCAGGTCGACGCGGACGGCGACGGGTCACGCCTCACGCTGTTCCTCGCCACCGCTCACGGTGACGCGCCCGACACCGAGGTGATGGGCACGCTCGACGCGATCCGTCGCCTCGTCGAGCGCACCGTCTGAGCTCTACCCGTCGCTTGGCGAAACCGTCTGCTCGAAGATCTCGGCCAGGCGCTGGGCGCTCCGCGCCATCTCCTGCGAGCCGGCAGCGATCTGCTCGACCGACGCCGACGTCTGCTGCGTCGACGCGGAGACCTGCTCGGTCGCGGCCGACGCCGACTCGGCGACGGAGGCGACCTCGCCAATGCTCTCCTTCATCTCGACGCATGCTCGGAGATCATCTGCGACTCAGCGGCCATCTGCTCGATCCGCTGGGTGATATCGAGGATCACTGACCCGATCCGCTCGAACGCAGTCCGCGTCTCGGCGACCGTTGTGACGCCGTGATCGGTCCGCGTGACGCTCTCCTGGACGATCGAGACGACCTCGTGCGTCTCGGACTGCATGCCCTCGATCAGCCCGGAGATCTCGCCCCGCGGCGCGCTGTGACTCCTCGGCGAGCTTGCGGACCTCTTCGGCGACCACGGCGAAGCCGCGGCCCTGTTCGCCGGCCCGGGCGGCCTCGATCGCGGCGTTGAGCGCGAGCAGGTTCGTCTGATCGGCAATCGCGGTGATCGTGGCGACGATCGTGCCGATCTGCTCGGACTTGGACGCGAGCGTCTCGATCGCGGCGTTGATCTGGTCGGAGCTCTCACGCAACGCCATCATCGGCTCGCTCGCCTGTGAGGCGGAGCCCATGCCCTCGGTGGCGACGTCGCTCGCCTCGGCGGCGGCGGTCGAGGTCTGCTGGGCGTTCTCGGCGGTGCTCGTGACCCTCTCCACGACGCGGTCGGCGGCATCCCGCGCCGACTCGACCTTGCGGACCTGGGTCTCGGCGCCCTGGGCGACCTCGGACATCGCCATTGCCACCTCGGTGACCGCGCGGCTCGCCTCGTCGGTGCTCCGGGCGACCTGCTCGGACGTCCCGAGGACGCCACTCGACACTTCGGTCGAGTCGGTCCTTGACGGCGCCCTTCAATTGAGCGGCCTCGTCGGAAAGGTCGTGCGCCCCCGAGCGCTTCTTGATCGCTGCGAGATCGACGCTCATCGAGGCGAACGTGTCGAAGTAGAAGGCCTCGACGACGGCCTGCATGTCGAGATTGAAGACAGCAAGCAGCGCCCGCTCGGCGCGGCGACGCATGACCGGCCGGATCGCCTTGTCCTTGCGCAGCTGTGCACTGAACAGGTCGACCCACTTCATGTAGCTGCCGAGGTACCACTTCATCGGCAGGTCGATGACGTTGTGCAGCCGTCCGACGCGCAGCCGCTTCTCAAAGAAGTCGAGCCCGAACTCACCCGTGCCGGCGGCCTCGTCGAAGATCGCCATGAGGTAGTCCTGCTGCGTCTGTTCGAGGTCCTGGCGCATGTCCTCGCGACTGCGACCGTGCTGATCGGCGAAGCGGCCGAGGAACTCGGAGGTGGGGGGAACGAGAACTGATGGTCGTAGAACGCGGTGACGATCTCCGGGACGGCATTCTTCGCCCAGCCGTGCAGTGCGCGCAGGGCCGCCCCGGGCGGCCTATGTGGACGTCGCGGGAGTACCCACGACCGCCGGAGGCTATGCGGGCAACGTCAGAGGCCGAGCGCGGCGCCGCGCAGGATGTCGTGCTCGGACACCTCGAGGCGGTCGAGGCCGAACAGGTCCATCACCTCGGTGAGGATCACGACGCCGGCGACGATCGTCGGCGCGCGAGCGGGATCGAGGCCGGCGACATGCTGCCGCTCCTCGAGCGTCATCGACGCGAGCCGGTCCCGGAGGCGATCCCGCTCCTCGGCGGTGAGCACATAGCCGTGGACCTTCGTCGGGTCGTACGGATCGAGGTCCTGAGCGATCGCGGCGAGCGACGTCGCCGTGCCGGCGACCGCGACTGCGTGCTGGACGGCACGTCGCCGCTCCTCCGGGACCGCGGCGGCGAGGATCGCGCGCGCGTCGCCCGCGAGAGCGGCGAGCTCGCCAGATGTCGGCGGGTCCGAACCGACGTGCCGCTCGGTCTGGCGCACAACGCCGGCCTGGGTCGAGACGAAGAACTCGGCCGTGTGGCCCTGGCCGATGATGAGCTCGGTCGAGCCGCCACCGATGTCGATCACCAGTGTTGGCGTGGTCGAGTCCGGATCGCGGTCGCTCGTCGCACCGAGGAACGACAGCTGCGCCTCGTCGTCGCCCTTGAGCACATGCGGGTCCAGCCCGTAGCGGTCCCGCACGGTCACCGCGAACTCCTGCCCGTTGGCAGCGTCCCGGGTCGCGCTCGTCAGCACCGCGACCGCACGCTCGGCGCCGCCGTGAGAGTCGATCAGGTGCCGGTAGTCATCGAGCGTGTCGTAGACCCGCTGCATCGCGTCCTCAGCGAGACGTCCGTCCTTGTCGACCCCGGCGCCGAGCCGCGTGATCTTCGTGCGTCGCTCGAGCTCCTCGGTGATCCGCCCGCCCTCGACCTCGGCGATGTACAGCCGGGTCGTGTTCGAGCCGATGTCGACCACTGCCGTGCGCATCAGCCTGTCGGCCCCGAGTTCACCTGATGTGGCATGTCGCGGCCGGCGAGACCAGCGAGCAGGTTCTCGACCGCGAGGTCGGCCATCCGCTCGCGGGCCGCGATTGTCGCCGAGCCGATGTGAGGGACGACGATGAGATTTGGCGCGCTCAGCAGCGCGTTGTCGGGCGGTAGCGGCTCGGGATCGGTCACGTCGAGCGCGGCGCCGGCGATCTCCCCTTCGACGAGTGCGTGACGCAGCGCCTCTTGATCGACGATCGGGCCGCGGGCGGTGTTGATGAGGATCGCGGTCGGTCGCATCTGCGCCAATGCTCGGGCGTCGATGAGGTGGTGGGTCTGGGGCGTCAGCGGACAGTGGACCGAGACGAAGTCTGACTCGCCCAGCAACGTGCCGAGCCCGTCGCCGGCGTCGGGAGTGCGGGTGTCGGCGTGGAGCACGCGCATGTGAAAGCCCGTCGCCCGTTGCGCGACTCCTCGGCCGATGCGGCCGAAGCCGATGATCCCGAGGGTCGCACCGTGTACGGACGCGCCGAGGTAGCGGCCCGGCTCCCAGGTGAGCCAGTCGCCGTCGTACACGGACGCGGCCGCCTCCGGAATCTTGCGCGCGGCGGCCAGCAACAGCGCGAACGTGAGGTCGGCCGTCGCGTCGGTGAGCACGTCCGGCGTGTTGCCGATCCGGATCCCGCGCCGCGTGGCCGCGTCGACGTCGATGTTGTCGTAGCCGACCGCATAGTTGGAGATCGCGACGAGCTTGGGGCAGGCGTCGATGAAGCCGGCGTCGATCCGGTCGGTGAGCAGACTGAGGATGCCGTTGGCCTCCTCGGTGTGCTCGCGGAGCTTCTCCGGTGGCGGCGGTAGACGCTCGGGCCACACCTCGACGTCGTGGGCCGCGCGGAGGCGGTCGAGGGCGGGACCGGGGAGCTGGCGGGCGACGAACACGCGTGACATCAGGAGGCGGGATTCTGTCTGATCCGCGCGGCTTGCGTGTGACCGGCTTGCTCGGATAGGTTAGTCACCGGACATCGGGCGCAGGCTGCTCATCGGAGTGGTGGCTGCGATGGCCGTTCTGCCGGCGGCGATCGCGCTGGCGAACACGGGGGGCCCCGGAACGACCGGGTGTCGGCCGGACCACGACAGGGACGGACTCGACTACCCCGGGCTCTGCGTTCACACTCGGCATGTCGTCGTCGATCGCACGCGGACGATCGTGTCGCATCGCACGGCGACGGCGACCACGACGGCGACGATCTCCCCGAACACGACGACGTCGACGACGACGGTGCCCGGCGCGACCTCGACAGCGACCGTCACCGCCGCGACGCCAACGACGACCACGACGACAACGGCAGCAACCGACCTGACCCTCTTCACGACGACCACCGTGTTCAGGACGACAACCTCAACGACGTTCGCCACCGTGACGACGACGACAACCACGACCGCTGGGACGCATGACCGTCCACCGGAGACTTCGCTCGGTCGCACTCGTCGGCTTCAGCATCCTCCTGCTCGTGCCGGTCGGGGTGGCGCTCTCGGCCGGTGGCGGCCCGGGGCTCGGGATCCCCGCGCAGTGCCGGACCAACATCATCGAACGTGACCACGGACGGGTCGACTTCAGTCACCCCTGCAACGTCACCCGCACGGTCCGGGTCACGCACATCCACACACTGCACCGGACGACCACGACCACGGTGACCACGACGACGACGACCCGACCGCCCGATGTGACGAGCACGGCCACGGTGATCGCGCCGGACACGACGGTGACGAGCACCGTGACGCCGCCGACTCAGACCGTGACGACGACCACCCACGCCGGAACGGTCACCACGACATTCACGGTCACCTCGACGGTGACGACCTCCACGACGATCACGGTGACGATCACCACTACCGTGACGGTGGTCTAGGCCATTAGTGGCCGCTGAGGCTGCGGACGGGGTAGAGGTCGATCGCGCTGTAGACGAGGGCGACGACCCAGCCAATCGTCACGGCGCGCGGCACCCGGCTCGGTGAGAACAGCCGCGCGGTGACCAGGTACACGCCGGGCATCACAAGCAGCATGTAGTACAGGTAGGAGATCCGGTCGAAGAACTGGGCCTGGACGACGAACGGCACGAACGTGCCGACGCACCAGGCGGCGCCGAGCGCGGCAAGTTCGTCGCGTTCGTACCAGGCGGCGGCGATCGCGGCGAGCAGCGCCGGGATGGCGAGGAACAGAATGAAGGGGTTGATCTCCCCGCGCGCGTTGAACGTCGCCCGGCTTGCCACGAGCTTCCCGTTCTCGAACGTGTTGACGGCCGTGCGCGCGTAGTTGATCGGTTTCTGATCGACGAGCCATTGCCATGGGGTCGAGCTGATCCCGGTCGCGTTGGGAGTCGCCTTGAGGTCGGCGGCGAACGACAGCATGTGGTCGACATGCGTGAACGGGCTGCCGCCGTAGGTCGTGTGGCTGTTCTGGTCAAAGCCGGGCACCGCGAGGTCGAGCGCCCAGATCCCGAGCATCAGCGTGACGAACGTCGCCCCCAGCATCAGGCAGAACGGCTTGGCCCGGGCCTTCAGCGTCGCGCGGACGCCCGGTGTCGAACCACGCGCCCACGCGATCCGGAGCGCCTCGAGCAGAAAGAACGCCGGGATCACGCCGAGGCCGATCAGCTTCATGCAGCCCGCGACGCCGAGCGCGAATCCCGCCGACGTCGGCGAGGCGCGCATGTACAGGATCGCCGCGATCAGCACCATCGCGACGACGTAGATGTCGAGCGTCGCGATCCGGCCGTGGACGATCATCAGGTTGTCGAGGGCCATCACGCCGGCTGCCCCAACGGCGAGCCACGGACTGCCTCGAGCGGCTCGGACGAGCGCGTACATCGCGACGATCGCGATCAGCCCGAAGATGACGCTCCCGATCCTCCACCCCCACGGGTTGTCGCCGAGGACCTTGATCGATGCGGCGATGAACAGCTTTGCCAGCTGCGGATGTTCGGCGTTAGGGTCCTTGTGCAGCGGCGCGCCGGCGTACGGGGCGCCCGCCGGTGGGTGGATGCCGGCGATGACCCGCGCGGCGTTGACGTAATACGCCTCATCGAAGATGAGCGTGTGCGCGTTCGGCCCGCGGCACGGATTTGCGCACGGCTCGCCGAGATAGAACACCCGGGCGCCGAGCGAGTACAGGAGGATCAGGGCAAGCGCGACGAGCGGCGCGCGCGGATGCGCCAAGAGCCTGCGAGCTTCGGCACGAGCGCGCGAGAGCATCGAGCGAGTATCACGGCGATCGCGGCCGGAAGCGCGGCCAGCGTGAGGATGCACGGTTGGCGGGAGAGCACCGGCGGGGAGAGCGTCGCCGCCCCGGACGCGGCGCGCGCCAGCACCGCCGTCGTCAGGCCGAGGAGCACGAGCGCACCGACCGCCACGGCGCAGAGCGAGGCCGGAAACAGCCAGCCGGTACCGCACGCCTCGGTCTCGTCCAGCAGGCGGTCGACGCGTGCCGGATCGACGCCGCCGTGGGGCCCCATCGCGAGCAATGCCCGGGCGAGCGCCGGACGGCCGGCAGCCAGGGCCGACTCGTCGGCGCCGAGCTCGCTCAGCTGCTGCTCGGTGTCGGTGAGGTGCCTGAGCGAGGGAAGGAAGAACAGCGCGTCCGTGAGGACGCGCCCGGCCGCCTGCCGAAGCGGGTCGCGGCGGGCGGCGTGATGGCGCTCGTGCGCGAGGACCGCGGTCGCCGCGCCCTCGTCGAGAAGCGCGAGTGCGCCAGTCGTGACATACACGCGGGGCCGGATGAGCCCGGCGACGAGCGCGTCCGGATGCGGATCGTCGATCACCCACACGCCGGCCGACCCCGGGCGGGCTGTGGTCCGGCGGCTGCGGCTGTGGAGCCGGCGCACGAGTCGCCGGGAGCGCACGCCTTCACGGACGCCCGCGGCGACCGCTCGGAGCGTGATCGCAAGTCCGAGCGCAGCGAGCATCAGAATTGCGATCGCGCTCGCGTTCGCGACCGGATAGCTGAGCTTCTGGCCGGCGAGCGTCAGGGTGTGATCGGCCGCGGCCGCGCGGCCGCCGATCCGCCACGTCTCGGCGAGGCGCTCGAGCATGAACAGCGCGGTCAGAAGCCCGAGCGCGCCGATCGTGAGCGTGGCCCGGGACAGCCGTCCGGCCGCCGCCGTCGCGGTTCTCGCTGGGGGAGCCTGCGCCACCATCTGCTACGCGGAATCGTAGACTATCGGTCATGGCGACCCCACCCGACACCCCACCGCCCCTCCACGAGCTCGAGGCCGAGGTGATGGAGCAGCTCTGGCGCTCCGGCCCCGGCGAGTCATCGGTCCGCGCTGTGATGGAGGCCTTGAACGCGGGCCGCGACCAGGACCGGGCGTACACGACGTACATGACGATCCTCTCCCGGCTGCACAAGAAGGGGGTCCTCACGCGTCGACGTGAGGGCAAGACCGACTACTACGCGCCGGTTTTCGACCGCGACGAGTACATGGCGCGCCGGGCCGGGGCCGAGGTCGCGTCGCTCGTCGACCAGTACGGCGATGTCGCGCTCAGCTACTTCGCTCGACAGGTGGCGCAGCTCGATCCGAAGCGCCGCCGGGCGCTCGAACGGCTCGGCCGCGGGGACTGACCGGGCGCGCCGCCCACCCCGGCGGGGGCCGGTCCTCACCCCGCAGCGGCCGATGAATGGCGATTCACCGGCACCTGCCGCCTGTGAATCTCCATTCACCATCTACGAGGCCAGGTAGTACGATGTTGCGTAACAGGTGTCGCACACGCACGACAACGGCAACGACAGCGGCAACGGCAACGACAGCGGCAACGGCAACGACCGGATCCACACCACCGAGCATCTCCCGGGCTCCTTCGAAGGCGAGACCGTGTCCCGGCGGCGCTTCACGTCCAGGACCGTGCAGGCCGCCGGGGCGATCACCGTGGCCGCGTTCACGCTCCCGGCGCTCGGCTTCGCGATCGGCCCCGTGTTCGACCGTCAGGAGGACACGTGGCAGGACCTCGGACCGCTCAGCCGCTTCGCGGATGACGACTACGTGCCGGTGACGATCACGCTTGACCCGACGATCGGACAGGCCGGCAAGTCGCTTACGTACATCCGCCGGCACAACCCGTCGGTCGATGGGCCGCCGAAGGACAAGTACGACGAGGTCGTGGCGATCTCCTCGCGCTGTGCCCACGTCGGGTGTCCGGTCCGCTTCGTCGCCACGGCGCGGGCGTTCGTGTGCCCGTGCCACGCCGGCGTCTACGACTTCACCGGGCGCCGCACCGGGGGCCCGCCGCCGCGCCCGCTCGACCGCTTCTACACGCAGATCATCAGCGGCCGGGTGAAGCTCGGGCCACGGTTCAGCGTCAACTCCGAGCTCAAACGCTTCTCGGCGCGGGATCCCGGCGAGCCGCTCGACGGCATCGGCCAGTACCTGTATCCGGGGCGGTTCTCAACGGCGCCCGCCCCGTCCGGGGCGAAGCCGTAGCGGGGGCTCGACTGCTGCTCAGGCCCGCTCGGCGACGAGCGAGCGGTCGTCCGCCTCGCGTGCGCCCTCGGCCTCGGGCCCGGCCGCCGGCCGCCCTCGGGCCGGAATCCGTGGCAGGCCGACCGCGGCGATGACAGCGCCGACGAAGGCGAATGCGGCCGCGACGACGAACGCGGTGTCGAAGCCGTTGCTCAGGGCCGCGCCGGTCGCCACGTGCCGATGGAGGTCGCTGTTCGTGGTCGACGTCGCGATCGTTGCGAGGATCGCCAAGCCGAGTGCGCCGCCGAACAGGCGCGAGGTGTTGACGATCCCGGACGCGAGTCCCGCCTCATGGGGCGCGACGCCGGAGACGGCCGCGAGCGTGACCGGCACGAACGCGATCCCCATGCCGACGGCGACGATCAGCGATGGTGCGAGCACGTTTCCGGCGTAGCTCCCGCCGGCCGACACGTCGGTGAACCACAGCAGTCCGATGGTGAGCAGCGACATCCCGGTAACGAGCAGCGTCTTGGCGCCGAAGCGCAGGACCATCCGCGAGGACAGCGTCGAGCACGTCGCCAGGAGGAACGTCATCGGCAGGAACGCCAGACCCGCCTCGATCGGCGAGAAATGAAGCACCTGTTGGAGGTAGAGCGAGACGAAGAACCACATCGCGAACATCGCCGCGCCGAGCATCAGCACCACGAGGTTGGCGGCGCTCAGCGTCCGAGACCGGAAGATCTTCAACGGCATGAGCGGTGACTTCGCGACCCGCCCCTCGATCACCACGAACATGAGCAGCAGCGCGATGCCTCCGACCATAAACGCGAGCGTCGATGCCGAGCCCCAGCCGGTCACGGATGTGCGCACGATCCCGAGCACGAGCAGCGTCAGTCCGGCCGTGGCGGTCACGGCACCTGGCAGGTCAAAGCCACGGGCGCGCTCGGGGTTGCGGCCCTCGGCGATGTAGCGCTCGGCGGCGATCGCGGCCAGCACGGCGATCGGGACGTTGATGAACAGGATCCAGCGCCAGTTGAGCCACTCGGTCAGCATTCCACCGAGCAGCACGCCGGCCGAGCCGCCGGCGGCGCCCATCGCGCCCCAGATTCCGACCGCGCGGTTCCGTGCCGAGCCTTCCTCGAACGTCGCGGTGAGGATCGACAGGGACGCCGGCGCGATCACCGCGCCGCCGAGGCCCTGGACCGCCCGGGCGGCGATCAGCGTGCCCTGGCTCTCCGCGAAGCCTCCGGCGAGCGATGCCAGTCCGAACAGGAGCAGCCCGGCGACGAAGACGCGCCGGCGGCCGATCAGGTCAGCGGCGCGGCCACCGAGCAGCATGAATCCGGCAAACGTCACCGTGTAGGCGTTGACGACCCACTGGAGGTCAGACTCGGTGAAGTGCAGCGCCGTACGGATCGAGGGCAAGGCGACGTTCACGACGGAGACGTCGAGGATCACCATGAACTGCGCGAGGCACGACAACAGGAGTGTCGCGCGCAGATATGGCTTTTCGTGGTGTCCAGAGATGGACGACACGGCGCGTTCCCTTCCGCTCAGGTGGCTACGATCGGTCTAGAGCACCGTAGCAAGTGTTCGATGACCTTCGTACAATCCGACTTGGAAGACATGGGTGCCTTGATCTCAGACACGGCCGCGGGAGCGGCATCACCACCGCCAGCGGCGTCTGCCGCTGAAGCGCTGTGCCATCCCGGGCGTGACGAGATCGAACTGCCGGCCGTGCTTCACGCGCTGTCGGATCCGATGCGGCTCCGCATCGTCGCCGCGCTCGCCCGCGGCGAGGAGCGGACGTGCGGCAGCTTCGAGCTTCCGGTCGTCAAGTCGACGTGCACGCATCACTTCCGCGTGCTGCGCGAGGCGGGCGTCATCCACCAACGCCTCCACGGGACGACGCGGATGAACTCGCTGCGCCGCGCCGACCTCGACGCGCGGTTCCCCGGCCTCGTCGAAGCCGTGCTCGCCGCGGCCGGCGAGACCCCCACGCACTGACACGCCGGAGCGCCGCTAGGCGACATATGTCACAAGGAATCCGCGTGTCCGTCCGCGAGAGTGCACGGCATGGGAACGTGGACTGCCGAGACGAGGGTCGCCGGACTGCCTGATGAGGTCCTGGCGCTCCTCACCGAACCTGAGGCGATCGCCCGCTGGGCGCCGATCGCCTTCGACGTGATCGACTTCGACGGCGACCGCCTGCGGGCCGGCGACCGGGTGCGCGTTCGGGGCGCGCTCGCGGGGCGCTCGCTCGAGTTCGCGGTCGACGTGTCCGAGGCCGACGAGAGCTGCCTCGCGCTCGCCGCCAGCGGGCCGATCCGGCTCGACGTCGAGTACGTCGCGGTCGCCAGCGAGGACGGCACCGACGTCCGCGCGACCGTCGCGGTCACCGGGCGAGGGCTGGTCGGGCGCGTGCTCGCGCAGGCGACGGATGCGCTGTTGGCGGCGGGGGCACTGTCGGCGGCTGTCGGGCGGATCGCCCATGAGCTCGAGCCGGCACTCGGCGAGCCGGCGCTGGCCTGACGCTAAGCGATCACGCGACGGCCCCAGGCAAACTCGGAGCCGAGCCAGCTGCCCCGCAGCGGCAGC
This sequence comes from uncultured Solirubrobacterales bacterium, assembly GCA_963750695.1. GTDB lineage: Bacteria > Actinomycetota > Thermoleophilia > Solirubrobacterales > Solirubrobacteraceae > Palsa-465. Next base: position 113,919 of record CAVVSB010000008.1, on the reverse strand, counting down.
ACGTAGACGCCCTGGCTGGAGGAGTGGATCACCCAGTTGTCGCCGAGGTAGATGCCGGCGTGGATGATGTTCGACGCCGTCGCCGGGCTTGAGAAGTGGGCCGAGCCGAAATAGAGCAGGTCGCCGGGGCGCAGCCCTGACATGCGCAGCCGCGCGCGGCGGGGGATCTCGCCTGCCTGCTGCGCTGCCGTGCGTCCGCCGATGCGGGCGCCCCACGACAGTCCGGAGACCTTGAACACGCGCCACACGAAGCCGGAGCAGTCAAACCCGCCGTGCGCGAGGCCGTCCGACGTGTCGTCGGTCGTGCCACCCCACACGTAGGGGTAACCGATTCGGCGGACAGCGATCCGCAGCGCGTCGCGCTGAGCGCCCGAGAGAGCCGGCAGGGCAAACCCTGTGAGCACGCTGCGGGCATACGCGGCGCCCCCGTCGGATGACCCGAGCACGACGTCCAGTGACCAGGCCGCCTCCGCGCGCGTGATCGCGTCGTACGGGTAGAGCTCGAGCGCATCGGTCCCGGTCGGGTGGTTGTAGCGCAGGCCGATGAAGCGGGCGACGACCTCCGAACCGAAGTACCACGGCGGCCGCAGTCCGCGGGCTGCCGCGACCGTCTGGAGGTGCGCGGCGACGTCACCGAGGCCGAGTTGCACGACGAGCATGCGGTCGAAGCTGACGACACGCACCGGGGCGGACGGGCCGCCCGCGATGCTTGCCGTCGTGGGAGCGCCGAGACGGCCGGACACTGCCGTCATCGCCGCATTCGCCTGGGCCACCGTCAGCGCCGAGCCGCCACGGAACGATCGGCCGACCGGCCGCATCAATCCCGCGCGCACGACTTGACGCTGCTGTGCGGCGTCCCAGTTGGAGAGCGTGACCGCACCAGCGGCATTCGCCGCCGGCACGATCACGCCGGCGCCGACAAGTGCCAGGAGGAGGCTCATCCGTGCCCGGACGGGGGCGCGAGTGAGCCACTTCCACACAATCGTCGACGCGTTCCCCATTAGCCCAGGAGGTCGGCACGGTCGCGCAAAGGTTGACCCGCGACATCGGCGTTTGATCAACTATTGAAAGTGCCGGATTGGCGAGAACCGCAGCGATGACCGCGACGCTCGACATCGAGCGCCGGCCGCTCGGCTCCTCGCAGCTGACGATTGCACGCGTCGCCCTCGGGTGCGGCAACTTCGGCGGGATCGGCTCGGCTCCGGCGTTCTTCGGCGCGGGACTCACCGAGGACGAGGCGTTCGCGGTGATGGACGCGGCGTGGGAGCTCGGGCTCACCCACTTCGACACGGCCGACGCATACGGCGGCGGGCGCAGTGAGACGATGATCGGGCACTGGATCGACTCACGGGGGGTCATGCCCCAGCTGACGACGAAGACGTACAACCCGATGGCCGATGGCGCCGACCGCGGACTCGGCGCCCACCGAATCGAGCGTCAGCTGCGCTCGAGCCTCGAGCGGCTCGGGGTCGAGCGGGTCGATCTGTACCTCGCGCACGAGTTCGACCCGGACACCCCGCTCGAGGAGACGCTCGGCGTGTTCGCCCAGGCTCGCCAGAAGCGGCGGATCGGCGCCTACGGCGTGAGCAACTTCGATGCCGGGCAACTCGCGGCGGCGCTCAAGGCGGGTCCGCCGGCGGCGATCCAGAACAGCCATTCGCTGCTTGATCGCGCCGACGAGGCCGACGTGCTGCCGCTGTCGGCGTCGCAGAACGTGGCCTACTGCGCCTTCAGCCCGCTCGCCGGGGGCTGGCTCACCGGGAAGTACCGCCGCGACCGAGCGTTCCCGGCCGGCTCGCGGATGACACAACGACCTGAGCCCTACGAGCCGCTCGTCGCCGACGCGACGTACACGGCGCTCGAGGCGCTCGAGCAGCGGGCCGCCGAACGGGGGACGAGCCTCGCCGGGCTCGCGCTCGCGTGGCTGCTCGGCGATGACCGGGTGACGCAGATCGTCATCGGGCCCGGGCGCCCCGAGCACCTGACGCCGGTCCGCGAGGCGCTCGAGCATCCGCTCACCACGGCCGAGCGGACCGCGCTCAACCAGGCGTTTCGCTGACCGATGCGCCTGCTCGTCCTCAGCCACGGCGACGTCGTCACCGCACTCCCGCCCGGAGAGTGCGCCGACGTGATGGCCGTCGTCCTCTCCGCGCACGCGCGCGGAGAGACGTACATGCCGCTTCGCTCGATGATGTGGCCAGAGGGCGCGGCGGGGCTGATGGGGCTGATGCCCGCATGGCGCGGGGGGAGCGATCCTGTGTTCAGCCTCAAGACCGTGTGCGTGATGCGCGGCAACCCCGCGCGCGGGCTCGACGCGCATCAGGGGATCGTCACGCTGTTCGATGGTGACACCGGGCAGCCGACGGCGATCCTCGATGCGTCGGCGATCACCGAGATCCGGACCGCTGCCGTTACCGCGGTCGCAACCGGCGCGCTCGCCCGCACCGACGCCCGCAGCCTCGCGATCCTCGGCTCCGGCGTCCAGGCAAGGGCGCACATCGACGCGCTGACACTCGTGCGGCCTTTCGAGGCGATCCGCATCTACAGCCCGACCGCCGAGCATGCCCGGGCGCTCGCCGAGCGCTCCGCGGCGGCGGCCGGCAGCGTGACGGCCGTCGCGAGCGCGGAGGAGGCGGTGCGTGGCGCCGACGTCGTCGTGGTCGCCACGAGTGCCCGCCGCCCAGTGCTCGAGCACGCGTGGCTCGCGCCCGGGGCCCACGTCAACGCGGTCGGCGCGAGCTCGGTCCAGACGTGGGAGATCGAGGTCGAGACCGTTGCTGCCAGTGCGCTGTTCGCCGACAGCCGCGAGTCGCTCCGCAACGAGGCGGGCGAGTTCCGGCTCGCGGTCGAACAGGGGGCGATCAGCGGCGAGGACCACGTCCGCGCCGAGCTCGGCGAGGTGCTCGCGGGGACGGCGCCCGGTCGCCAGGACGACACCGAGCTGACCCTGTTCCGCTCGCTCGGGATCGCCGTCGAGGACCTCGCCGCGGCTGAGCACGCGGTCGCGGCGGCGCGTCGCCTCGGTCTTGGGACCGAGGTCGAGTTGTGATCTCGCTCGCAGCCATCGAGGCGGCGCGCGAGCGGATTCGCGGTGCCGCCGTTCGCACGCCGCTCGTCCGGCTGCACGCCGACGACGCCCCGGCCGAGATCTACGTCAAGCTCGAGATGCTCCAGCCGATCGGGTCGTTCAAGATCCGCGGCGCCACGAACGCGATCCGGCTCGCGCCGCGGGAGCAGGTTGAGCAGGGCCTCGTCACCGCGAGCGCCGGCAACATGGCGCAGGGCGTCGCCTGGGCAGCACGCGAGCTCGGCGTGCCGGCGACCATCGCCGTCCCCGAGCACGCGCCGGAGGCGAAGCTCGCCGCGATCGCCCGCCTCGGCGGTCGCGTGCTGAAGCTGCCCTACGACGAGTGGTGGAACGTGATCGTCACCAGCCGCGTCGACGGCGTGGACGGGCTGTTCGTCCACCCGGTGCAGGACGAGGGTGTGATGGCCGGGAACGGAACGATCGGGCTCGAGGTGCTCGAGGATCTGCCCGATCCCGACGCGGTTGTCATCCCCTACGGGGGTGGCGGGCTCATGGTCGGGATCGCCAGCGTAATCAGGGCACTCCGACCCCAGACGCGGATCATCGTCGCCGAGCCGGCGACCGGCGCGGCGCTCCACGCGGCGCTCGACGCCGGTGAGCCGACCGAGGTCGAATACCAGCCCTCGTTCGTCGACGGCTCCGGGAGCCGGCGCGTCCTCGACACGATGTGGCCGCGGGTGCAGCCGCTCGTCGACACCGCGGTTCCCGTCCCGATCGACGGCGCGGCGGCGGCCGTGAGGACGCTTGCCGAACGAGCGCACGTCATCGCCGAGGGTGCGGGGGCACTCGCGACGGCGGCCGCGCTGAGCGGAGATGCCGGGAGCGGGAAGGTCGTGTGCATCGCCTCCGGCGGCAACATCAATCCGGCCACGCTTGCCGAGATCCTGGAGGGAGGCGCGCAGTGAACGATTTCAAGGCGCCGGTGCTGCCCGGCCGTGGCGCAAGCGACTACGAGCGCTATCTGCGAACCGACGAGTTGCTCGCGCTGCAGAAGACCGCGGAGGAGCGGGTGCACCACGACGAGCTCCTGTTCCAGACCGTGCACCAGGCGTCGGAGCTGTGGCTGAAGTTGGCCTGTACCGAGGTCGATGAGGCGGCGGCGGCGATCGAGCGCGATCAGCTCCCGGCCGCGAGCCGGATGCTGCGGCGGGCGGTCCTCGGTCTGCAGTACGTGACGACCGGTCTCGACATGCTGGGCCAGATGGACCCGTGGGAGTACCAGCAGATCCGGGTCGAGCTCGGTCACGGCAGCGGGTTTGACTCACCCGGGTTTCGTCGCGTGCCGCACGTCACCCAGCGGCTGTGGAAGGCGTTCGACGCCGCGCTCGCGCGCGCCGGCCTGACGCTCACCGAGCTCTACCAGCACGGCCGCGACCACGAGGAGGCGTTCGCCCTCGCCGAACTGCTCACTGAATGGGACGAGCGGATCTGGGTGTGGCGCTTTCGGCACTACGCGACCGTCGCGCGGGCGCTCGGCGAGGACGCGATCGGCACGCAGGGGACGCCCGTTCAGGTGCTCGGGAAGCTGATCGCGCAGCGGCAGATGCCGAAGCTGTGGGAGACACGCAGCCGGCTCGTCGAGCTGTTTGATGCCGAGCGCGACGCCCCAAGCGACGCGGACCGCGCAGCCTCAGGCGAGGGCTGACGCGAGCACGTTCCGGATCTCGCCGCCGACCTTCGGGACCGCCTCGTTGGCGCTGTCGAAGATGTTGACGAGCGTGAAGAACGCGTGGATCTGATCGTCGTAGTGGTGATGGGTCACGGGCACACCGTCGGCTGCGAGCCGTTCCGCATACGCGACGCCCTGGTCGCATAGCGGGTCGTACTGTGCCGTGACGACGATCGCCGGCGGCAGTCCGGCGAGGCTCTCCGCCTTCAGCGGTGAGACCTCCGGGTTCTCCCGAAGCGCCTCGTCGGCGATGTAGTTGGCCTCAAACCATTCCATCTCGGCTGCGGTGAGGAACGTCTCCGGACCGCTGCCATACGCCTGCATCGAGGGCGAGTCGTTCATCGTGAAGTCGGTCGCCGGATACACGAGGACCTGGAGCGCAAGTGCCGGTCCGCCCCGGTCCCGCGCGCGGAGCGCGAGCACCGCGGTCATGTTGCCGCCGGCGCTGTCGCCGGCGAGCACGAGCGGCTCGTTCGGATACTTCTCGGCGATCCAGCAGAGCGCGTCCCAGCAGTCCTCAAGCGGGATCGGGAACGGGTGCTCGGGGGCCAGGCGGTAGTCGACGGCGAGCACGCGGCACCCCGACGCGTTGGCGAGCACCCGGCACATCGCATCGTGGCTCTCGAGGTCACAGATCGTCCACCCGCCGCCATGAATCCAGAAGATCGTCGCCGTGGCCTCTTCGGGCACGTACTCCCGGGCGGCGATCGATGCGCCGTTCACGGCGATCGTGAAATTCTCAACGACGTGGACTTCCGGTCCCGGCCCGATGATCGGCGTGAGCGCAGCCGTCTGCGCGCGTGCGTCGGACGCACTCAGCTCGGGGAGCGTCGGCAGGCCCATAGCCTCGATCGTGTCGATGAACTGACGTGCCTGAGGATGCAGCGGCACCGGTCCTCCTATCCGCGCGTCGCCTCGAGGGCGGCGACCAGTCGGTCGACCTCCTCGAGCGTGTTGTAGTGGATGAACCCTATCCGCACCGCCGCATCCGCATATCCGAGCCGCTTGTAGAGCCCGAGCGAGTACCACGAGTCGTGCGCCCACACGCCGATGTCCTCGGCAGCGAGCGCGGCGGCGACGTCCGGCGCAGGGACACCCTCGACGTTGACGAGAAACGTCGGTACCCGCCCGTTCATCCCGGGCAGCCCATAGATCGTCACTGCGTCGGAGATCGAATCCACGAAGTGCTGCCCCAGCGAGCGCTCGTAGGGCAGGATCGCCTCAAAGCCACCAATCGACTCGAGGTAGTCGATCGCCGCGTTGAAGCCGGCGAGCAGCTCATACGGCTGAGTGCCCGTCTCAAAGCGGCGACCGAGCGGCGTCGTCGGGGCCGGGCGGGCCTTGTACGGCCGCCAGCGCTCGATCACGGACGCGCGGCCGTATGCGATTCCGAGGTGCGGCCCGCAGAACTTGTACGGCGAGCAGATGAGCACGTCGGCGTCGATCTCCCGGACATCGATCGGCTCGTGGGCGGCGTAGTGGACTGCGTCGATCCAGGCGAGCGCGCCGGCCGAATGCGCGAGCGCGCACACCCGGGCCGCATCGACGACCGTCCCGACGGCGTTCGACGCCCATGCAAACGCGACAACGCGCGTGCGCTCAGTGAGCTTCGCCTGCAGATCGTCGTAGTCGAAGGTCGTGTCGTCACGGAGCTCGACCTGCTTGACGACGAGGTCGCGATCGTGCGCGAGCTCGAGCCAGGGCGCGACCCCGCCGTCGTGGTCAAGGGAGGAGACGATGATCTCGTCGCCGGGGGCAAAGTCGCGACCGGCCGTGCGCGACAGCGTGAAATCGAGCGAGGTCATGTTCGGCCCGACGATGATCTCCTCCGGAGCGCAGCCGAGGAACCGCGCGGCGCGCGCCTCGGCGCCCTCGAGAATCTCCTTGACCCGCAGCGACGTCGCGTACCCGGCGCCGAGGTTCGCACTCGCCTCACGCAGCGCCTGTGCGATCGCGTCACCGACCTCGTCGGGCACCTGCGAGCCGCCGGGTGCGTCGAGGAACGCAAAGCCGGGCTTCAGCGAACTGAAGCGGTGGCGGACCGAGTGGATGTCGAGGATCGCTGTGAGGGCGTCTGCCATCTGCGCTAACCGAATCACAAGGCGGCGCAGGTTGCACGCGCGATGCCTCGGATGATTTGATCAACACTACAAGATCAAACGTCGTGCGAGGCGCGGATCAGGAGGGTGTGTGAGCTTCAGGATCGTTCGGCGCTCCGAGGCGAAGTGGCAGGGGACCGACAGCGAGGGCGGCGGGAACATCGCCCTCGGCAGCGGTGCGTTCGCCGGTCCGTACTCGCTCAAGGCCCGGGTGCAAGAGGGCCAGCGGACGACGAACCCCGAGGAGTTGCTCGGCGCTGCCGAGGCGGGCTGCTACACGATGTCGCTCGCCAACCTGCTGAGCAGTCAGGGGCACCCGCCGGATGAGCTGACGACGACCGCGGCGGTGCGCCTCGAGCAGGTCGGCGACGGACGCTTCGGCATCACCGCGATTGAGCTCACGACGGTCGGCGACGTTCCGGGGGTCGATGCGGACACGTTCGCGGCGCTCGCCGAACAGGCGAAGGCCACCTGCCCAGTATCCCGCGCGCTCGCCGGCACCGAGATCTCGGTCACTGCGACGCTTGCAGGTGGTTGACCGGCGCGAAGCGAATGTGCAAGGGTCGAACGCTCCATGGCTGATCCGACCCTGATCGACACGGGCATCGTCCCGCTCGAGCAGGCCGTACTCGAGTACGCGCCCGGCTCGGCCGCTGATGCCCGCACGAGCGGCGACGCCGAGGAGGTGCTGTTCGTCCTGTCCGGGTCAGGATCGCTGCGCACCGCCGGCGAGGACGCCGGGACGCTCGAGGCCGAGTCGGGCGTCTTCCTCCCGCCGGGCACCGCGTATGAGATTTCCAACAGCGGAGCCGAGCGTCTCCGGATCATCTCCGTCCGCATTACTGATCCGGTTGCGGCGCCATCCGGAACTCAGCGATCGGTCAGCGTGCGTCACCTCGCCGAGCAGGAGGCGAAGGCGGCTACAACCGAGCGCGAGTTCCGGATCGTCGCGGACCCCGAGCACGGCGGCCTGCAGTCGGCGACGCACTTCGTCGGCTACATACCGACGAGTCGCGCGCCCGAACACTTTCACACCTACGACGAGGTCATCTACGTCCTCGATGGCGAGGGCACCTTTCACGCCGGGGACACGCATGAGCCGCTCGGTCCGGGCTCCCGCATCCATCTGACGGCGCGGACGGTGCACTGCGTTGAGAACACCGGGAGTGACGTGATGCGCGTCGTCGCGGTCTTCCGGCCGGCCGGATCGCCGGCGGCGGCGTATTACCCCGATGGCACACCGGCCTATCCGGGGACACCGCCACTCACCGTCTCATGACAACAGAGGGTCCCCGAGGAGGAGGTCACAGGTAGTGAAGTCACGCACGATCATCGCGGCGCTTGCCGCTGGCGCGTTCGTCGCCGGTTGCGGGAGCAGCTCGAGCAGTTCGAGCAGCAGCTCGTCGAGCGCCTCGAGCAGTGGCGGGGCGAGCAAGAGCTGCGTCGCGTCGACTGGGTTCGAGGGGCCGATCACCGGTCCCGTCGCTCAGCTCGGCGCCGAGCAGCAGCACTTCGCGCAGCTCGCGCTCTCGCAGGACAACGCCGCCAACCACACGAACATCACGCTCGTTCCGCTCGACACGCAGCTCCAGCCGGCGCAGGCCACGACCGCGACCCAGCAGGCGATCTCCAACTCAAAGATCGTCGCCATCGTTGGTCCGGCCGGCAGCCAGGAGGTCGAGGCGGTCGGTCCGCTCATGGGCCGCGCCGGGCTCGCGTTCATCACCGGTTCGGCGACGAACGCGACACTGACGAGCGGCAAGTATCCGACGTTCTTCCGCGTCGTCGGCGGCGACACGGACCAGGGCAACTCCGACGCGCAGTACATCATCACGAAGCTCAAGCCGAAGAAGGTCCTGCTCGTCGATGACCAGGAGTCCTATTCGACCGGTCTTGCCGGGACGATCATTCCGGCGCTGCAGAAGGCGGGCATCAAGGTCGACCACGAGTCGGTTAGCCAGAAGCTCACCGACTTCTCGTCGCTGATCTCCAAGGTCGACGCGCAGACGACCGTCGTCGTGCTGCCGTGGCAGGTCGCGGCGAACGCGCAGCAGCTCGGCAAGAACCTCGCCGAGCAGAAGAAGAACGCCGTGATCTTCGGCACCGACGGCCTGTACTCGCCGGGGCAGTTCACGATCGCCGGCTCGTACGTCTCCTCGTTCGGACCGGACATCAACGCGATCGCGGCGGACAAGGCGATCGCCGCCGAGGCGAAGGCGAAGTACGGCACGTTCGGCACGTTCGGACCGCCGGTGTTCGCGGCCCAGCACGTCGTCGACGAGGCGATCGCGACCGTCTGCAAGAACGGTCAGACGCCGACCCGCGCGAACGTGCTCGCGGCAATCAAGCAGACGAACGAGCCAACGTCGATCCTGGGGCAGCCGATCAGCTTCTCCTCGGCCGGCGCGCTCAACAACGCGAAGTTCTTCATCAACAAGATCGACGCCAAGGGCAAGTACGTCCTGGTCCAGTAGCTAGCCGGATCTGACCGCGGCCTCCGGTCCGCGCCGTCGCTCCCGCATGTGGAGCGGCGGCCGGGCCGTTGCCGCAGAATCTCCTTCGTCCACCCATGCACGCGTTCTGGGAGCAGCTCGTCTCGGGTCTCACGACCGGCAGCCTGTACGCGCTGATCGCGCTCGGCTACACGATGGTCTACGGCGTGCTGAAGCTGCTCAACTTCGCCCACGGCGACCTGTACATGGTCGGGGCGTTCGTCGGCTACTTCGTCATCCAGTGGTTCGGCGGGTCCAAGCACCTCAGCATCCCGGTGCCGCTCCTGCTCGTGATCATGTTCCTGCTCGCCGGCGTCGGCGTCGGATTCCTCGGCGTCGCGATCGAGCGCTTCGCGTACCGACCGTTACGGAACGCACCGCGGATCGCGCCACTGATCACCGCGCTCGGGATCTCGTTCTTCCTCGAGAACGCGGTCCTGCTCCTGTTCGGGTCCCAGACGCGGATCTACAACACTTCTGACTTCATCTCGCTCTCGACCGGGATCCACATCGGATCGTTCGAGATCAGCATCGTTCGCATCATGGTCATCGGGCTGAGCCTGATCATGATGTTCGGGCTGAACCGACTCATCCATCTCACGACGCTCGGCAAATCGATGCGGGCCGTGGCGTCGGACCGCGAGGCGGCCGAGATGCTCGGGATCAACGTTGATCGGACGATCGCCTACACGTTCTTCATCGGCTCGGCGATGGCCGGCATCGCCGGCGTCATGGGCGGGCTCGTCTTCAATCAGGTCTACAACCAGATCGGCTTCATCGCCGGGCTGAAGGCGTTCACGGCTGCCGTCGTCGGCGGGATCGGCTCGATTCCCGGGGCGATGCTCGGCGGGCTCCTGATCGGCCTCGCCGAGTCGTTCTTCACCGCCGACGTGTCTCCGCAGTACACGAACCTGATGGTGTTCGGGATCCTCTTCCTCGTGCTCCTCGTGCGCCCAAGTGGGCTCCTCGGCAAGGCCCAGCTCCAGAAGGTATGAGCACACCGCCCTCGCCCGAGATCGACCAGCCGACGAGCGCCCAGGTCGGCGTCGACGAGTGGGTGGCGCGGAGCGGCCATCGTCGTGAGTACGCGCCCGGGTGGCGCGGAGACGCGCAGCGGCTGTTCGAACGCGTCGGCTGGTGGCAGCGGCTCGCGATCGCGGCCGCGGTCGGCGTGCTCGTGCCGTTTCTGAGCGTCAACGACTTCCAGCTCCAGGTCGGGATCAACTCGCTGTTGCTCGCGCTGCTCGCGCTCGGGCTCAACGTCGCCGTGGGCTGGGCCGGGCTGCTCGACCTCGGCTACATCGCGTTCTACGGCTTCGGGGCGTACGGATTCGCGCTGCTCTCCTCCAACCAGCTCAACCCGCCGAACGGGATTCATCTCGACGCGCTCATCTCCGTCCCGATCGTGATGATCGGCGCGGCCCTGCTCGGGCTTGTCGTTGGGCTGCCGTCCCGGCGGCTGATCGGCGATTACCTCGCGATCATCACGCTGTTCTTCGGCGAGGCGTTCGTCGAGTTCACGAACAACGTCGCGCCGACGAAGCTCGGGGGCCCGAACGGGATCACCGGGATCGATCCGTACAAGCTCCCGGTCGTCGGGGATCTGACGACGAACAAGCAGTACTTCTACCTGTTGCTCGCGCTGCTCGTGATTTCGATGGCGGTGCTCCACCTGCTCGATACCTCGCGCACCGGCCGAGCGTGGCGGGCGGTCCGGGAGGATCCGCTCGCGGCGAGCATGATGACGATCCCAGTCAACCGGATGAAGCTGATGGCCTTCAGCTTCGGCGCTGTCATCGCGGCGCTCGCCGGCACCGTGTTCGCGGCGCAGCAGATCAGCGTCTTCCCGACCGACTTCGACACCCCGTTCCTGATCCTCATCTACGCCGCGCTCATCCTCGGCGGCTCCGGGAGCATCGGCGGCGCGGTCATCGGCGGGCTGATCGTGTCGATCATGTTGGACGGCTTCCTGCGCAGCCCGACCCAATCCGGCTATCTGTTCTACGGCGTCATCCTGCTGACGCTCGTCGTCAAGGTCCGTCCGTGGCGCAAGCTGGCCGGGATCGCCGTCGCGACCGTCGCGTTCGGGTTCGCCGCCCACGCCATCGTCAAGGCGATCTCCGCGAGCGCCGTCGCCGGTGGCCCGCAGTCGGGTGGCTGGATCGCCGACCTCGTCCGCGACTGGGTCATCGTCCCATCGAATCCCAAGACGGCCGGCAACATCGGCTTCGTCCTCCTCATCTGCCTGCTGATCGCGATCGTGCAGCTGCGCGGCCGCTGGCGGACGGTGCTCATCCCGCCGACCATCTGGCTCGCCGCGTGCGTGTGGGAGGGACGGCTCGTCGTCGAGACCGCGATCACGCGTCAGATCCTGATCGGCGCGATCCTCATCGTGATGATGAATGCGCGGCCGCAGGGGTTGCTCGGATCGCGACGGGTGGAGGTCGTGTGATGAGCGACACGACGGTCCAGGCCGGCGAGGGAACCCCGGCCCCGCTGCTCGAGGTCGACCACGTCTCGCTTGCGTTCGGCGGACTGAAGGCGCTGTCCGAGCTCGAGGTGGAGCTCGGCGAGCGCGAGGTCGTGAGCATCATCGGCCCGAACGGCGCCGGCAAGTCGACCGTGTTCAACGTCATCACCGGGGTCTACGAGCCGACGGGCGGCGACATCCGCCTGGCGGGGAAGTCGGTCGTCGGCAAGGTCCCCCACCGGATCACGCAGACCGGGATCGCGCGGACGTTCCAGAGCCTCCGCCTGTTCCTCAACATGTCGGTGATCGAGAACGTGATGGCGGCGACCTACGGCGGGACGAAGGCGACGCCGGGCGAGTCGATCCTGCGGCTCCCCCGTGCCCGGCGGGAGGAGCGTGAGGCCCGCGCGCTCGCCGAGGAAGTGCTCTCGTTCTTCGGCCAGCGTCTCGCCGGCTACCGGTGGAATGAGCCGGCGTATTCGCTCTCCTACGCGAACCGCCGCCGGCTGGAGATCGCCCGTGCGCTCGCGACGCGACCAAAGGTGCTGCTGCTCGACGAGCCGGCCGCCGGCATGAACCCGAAGGAGACGGGTGAGGTGACGGAGGTCATCTCCCGGCTGCGGGAGGAACTCGGGATATCGATCCTCGTGATCGAGCACGACATGCACGTCGTCGCGAACTGCTCAGACCGCGTGATCGCGCTTGACCACGGCGTCAAGATCGCCGAGGGCACGTTCGACGCGGTGGCGAATCACCCGGCGGTCGTCGAGGCATACCTCGGCCGGGACCCCGAGGCGTTGGCGGAGGCATGACCGCCAACGGTTCACTCCTGCACCTCGAGGATGTGACGACGTACTACGCCCAGATGCGGATCCTCGAGGGGGTGACGCTCCGGGTCGGGGCCGGCGAGCTCGTGTGCCTGCTCGGCGGCAACGCGAGCGGCAAGTCGACGACGCTGAAGACGATTCTCGGCATCGTCCAGCCGCGCTCCGGCCGGGTCCTGCTTGACGGCGACGACGTCAGTCGCTGGACCGTTGCCCGGCGGATCGCACACGGGATCGCGATCGTCCCGGAGAACCGCCGGCTGTTCGGCGACATGACCGTCCGGGAGAACCTCGAACTCGGCGCCGTGCTCCGCGCCGGGGAGGCTCTGCACGAGGACTTCGACCGGGTCCATGAACTGTTCCCACGGTTGCTCGAGCGCGAGCACCAGCTCGCCGGGACCTTGTCCGGGGGCGAGCAGCAGATGGTCGCGATGGGGCGGGCGCTAATGTCCCGGCCGCGTCTGCTGCTCATGGACGAGCCGTCGATGGGCCTGTCTCCGGCGCTGGTGCAGCAGAACTTCCGCATCATCAAGGAGGTCCACGATTCCGGCGTCGCCGTGCTCATGGTCGAGCAGAACGCGACGATGGCGCTGTCGATCGCCGACCGCGGCTACGTGCTCTCGACCGGCGAGGTCGTGCTCGAGGGGCCCGCGTCGGCCTTGCTCGAGAGCGAGGACCTCAAGCGCGCGTACCTCGGCCGGTAGCTCTCGCCCGCGAGCTCGGCCACGCGGCGCGCAGCCGCCTCGATCGCGTCGGTGTCGCGCTTGCGCTCGGGCGCGCCGGGCGTGCGCTCCCACGTCGAGTGGACGGCGTACAGGGGCCAGCTCTCGACCTCGATCCCGTTGCGCTGCCCGGGGGTGGTGCGCCTGACCGTGACCCGTGCCGTTGGTGCGGAGCCAATCGTTTCGTCAAGGTCGAGTGAGACCCAGCACGCGCCGGCCATCCCTGCCCGGGCGGCCGGGGACTGCAGCATGCGCGCCCGTTCGAACAGTTCGGCGACGTGGGCGTGGTTGGCGCGCTCGTCCGCATTGCGACGGTCGGCGACGCTGCGGGCTTCGAGAAGGCATTCGGTGATCGGGTGAACGGGATCGGAGTCGAACCGTCCACGCACCTCGAAACGGCGCTCGACGATGCCGTCCTCCGGCAGCCGGCGCGTCGGCGCGTCGGTCCGTCCCGGCACGGTGCGAGCGTCACACCCGGCGGTACAGAAGTCGTGCGCTCCGTCGATCCGACGGAGCGGCAGGTGGCACATCGGGCACCGATCGTCGGTCGGTGCGACGTGCTCGCCGCGGACGAAGCGGACGCGGTCGAGGATGACCTCGATGTGGCCGCCGCGCGGCAGCGCATACGCGCGCCAGAGCGGGAACTCAACTCCGGGCCCCCGGTCGACGAGCGCCGACGTCTCGGTCGGAAATGAGCGCAACAGATGCAGGCGTCGCATTGCCACGTTTCAGTGATCGGCACGACCCGGAAGAATCTGCAGCGTCTCGCCGGGACCGTAGACGCGGGCGGAGGGGGCCACTGGGCCGAGCAACATACCTTCTCGGGCGGCAGGACGACGCCTCACGCAACAATCCCGCCACTAAGTTGAGCGTTCATTCAAGAGGGGATCGTTGGGCGCCGGCGAGCTCGAACAGTCGCTCGCCGCCCATCGCAACCGAGATGTTGTTCGCCGTCCGCGCCAGGTGATCCCGGAGCGCCACAGCGGCGGCGTCCGGATCGTGCGTCACGCACGCGGCGAGGATCGCCTGATGCTCGGATTCACGGGCGGCGAGCTGGCGGCACTCCGGGACCTCGAGGCAGTAGCGCTCGGCGGTCTCCCACACCGGCCGGACGAGCCGGAGCAGCCACGCCGAGTCCGCGGCGGCATAGAGCGCAAAGTGAAACGCCATGTGGGCGGCCGACGTTGCCGCCGAGGTGTCGTCCGACATCGCGTGCAGGTCGGCGAGCCGGGCCGCCGCGGTCGCCGCCTCCGTCGCCGTGAACCGTTCGGCGGCGCGCCGGATCGCGAGCACCTCAAGCGCCAGGCGGGCCTCGTACACCTCGGCGAGGTCGGTCACTGACAGCTGGGTGACCCGCGCCCCGCGATGCGGGATGTTCTCGACGAGCCCGGCGGCGTCGAGTCGGCGGACCGCCTCGCGGATCGGCATCGGGCTCATCTGGAGGACCTCGGCGAGCTCCTCGATCGGCAACCGCGTCCCGGGCCGCAGCCGGCCCGTGATGATCGCCTGATGGAGCGAATCGAACGCTTTCTCCGCCAGCGTGCGGTGACTGGGCCCGAACGGGTCACCAGCCAGCACGCCGAGCTGCGAGTTCATCGCGCGGTTTAGTATCGAAATCAATGATCAAGAGTCAAGGAGCGCCGGCCCTCGGGCGGGACCGTGCGCTTGCGCTTGACGCGGCCGACCCGCTCGCGTCCTTCCGCGAGCGGTTCGTGATCGAGGATCCGGCGCTCGTCTACCTCGATGGCAATTCGCTCGGTCGCCTGCCCCGGGAGACGGAGCACCGGCTGGCCGATGTCGTGTCCCTGTGGGGCGAACGGATCGTCGAAGGCTGGGGAGACGGCTGGCTCGATCTCCCGATCGAGGTCGGCGATCGTCTCGGCGCGGCCGCCCTCGGCGCCGCTCCCGGCCAGGTCGCCGTCGCCGACTCGACGACCGTCTGCTTCTACAAGCTCGTCTGCGCCGCACTCGACGCCCGGCCGGACCGGACCGAGATCATCACCGACGTCGCCAACTTCCCGACCGACCGGTACGTGCTCGAGGGGCTCGCCGCGGCCCGCGGGGCGACGATCCGCTGGCTGCAGTTCGATCGTGCCGCCGGCGCCACTGCCGACGCCGTCGCCGATGCGATCACCGACGCGACCGCACTCGTCACGTTCAGCCACGTCTCCTACCTGAGCGCGCACATCGCGCAGTCGGCCGCGATCAACGACCTCGCCCACGAGGTCGGCGCGCTTACGCTGTGGGATCTCAGCCACAGCGTCGGCTCGGTCCCGCTCGCGCTCGACGCCGAGCGCACCGACCTCGCCGTCGGCTGCACCTACAAGTACCTGAACGGCGGTCCCGGCGCGCCCGCGTTCATGTACGTGCGCGCTGAGCTCCAGCCCGAGCTCCGCCAGCCGATCTGGGGCTGGCTCGGGCGGCGAGACCCGTTCGCGATGGCGCCCGGCTACGACCCGGCGCCGGGGATGCGTGCGTACCTTTCGGGGACGCCGCCGGTGCTCGCGCTGACCGCGGTCGACGCCGGCGTCGCCCTCGTCGCCGAAGCGGGCATTGACGCGATCCGGGACAAGGGGATCGCGCTCACCGAGTACGCGATCGAGCTCGCCGACGCGCGCCTGCGCACGCACGACGTGCACGTCCTCTCGCTCCGCGATCCGGAGCGGCGCGGCGGACATGTCGCGCTCGCCCACCCCGAGGCCGCGGCGCTGACGACACGGCTGGTCGAGCGCCGCGTGGTCCCGGACTTTCGCCGGCCGGACATCATCCGGTTCGGTCTCAGCCCGCTGACCACGCGGTTCGCCGACGTCTACGACGGCATCGACGGGCTCGCTCAGCTGCTCACCGCCGCCTGAGCCGGGGCGGCGCCGACGCCAGCGGTCGCCGGCTCGCGGCGCCGGCCGCCGACGGCGACCGCGGCGAGCACGCCGACGAACGACATGATCGCCGAGACAGTGATCGCCGCGACGAACCCGTCGCTGAATGCGGCGGGGGACGCGTAGTCGCCGGCCCCGGTGAACGCAGCGACGACGATCGCCAGACCGAACGCCCCGCCGAGCTGGCGCACCGTGCTCATCGTGCCTGACGCCGTGCCGATCTCGTCTGGCCCGACGGCGCTGAAGATCGCGTTCTGCGCCGCCGGCAGCGCGAGCGACACGCCGGCCCCGGCCGCCAGCATCGGCGCGACGAACGTGCCGTACGACATGTGCGGGCCGGCCGTCAGAGCGATCACACCGAAGCCGATGCCCTGGAGCAGTAGCCCGGTCGTGAGCAGTGGCCGCTCGCCGATCCGGTCGACGAGCGCGCCCGAGATCGGCGTGATGAAGAACACCGTGCCGGTCCACGGCAGCAGTCGGATGCCCGCATCCAGCGGGGACGCGCCGAGCACCGCCTGCTGGAACTGCGCCATGAAGAACACCGCGCTGAACAACCCGCCGAAGAGCAGGAACATCGATGCGTTGCCGAATGCGAACGTCCGCTTCGTGAACAGGCGCATCGGCAACATCGGCTGCGGGGTCCGCAGCTCCCACAGGACGAACCCGATCGCGAGCGCGACGCCGCCGCCGAGCGTTCCGAGCACCTCGACGCTTCCCCAGCCGGCCGTGTTCCCGCGGACAAGACCCCACACGATTCCGAACGCCGCGACGGTGACGAGCGCCAGGCCGGGGATGTCCATCTTCACACGCGGACCGTAGGACTCTTCGATCCGGCGCAGCACGAGCGGGATCGCCGCGAGCCCGATCGGGACGTTGAGCCAGAAGATCCACTGCCACGCGAGCCCCTGCGTGACCGCGCCACCGAGCACGGGGCCGGCGACGACCGCGATCCCCGTGATCCCGCCGAAGATCCCGAGCGCGGTCCCGCGCCGCTCCGGCGGAAACGCCGCAGAGAGCAGCGACAGGCTCATCGGGGCGACGATCGCCGCGCCCACACCCTGAACGGTGCGCGCCGCGATCAGCCAGCCGACGGTGGGGGAGAGTGCGCAGGCGATCGAGGCGAGGACAAACAGTCCCATGCCGCTCGCGTACAGCCTGCGGCGTCCGAACCGGTCGCCGAGGGCGGACGCGGTCATGAGCAGCACGGCGAAGCTGAGCCCGTAGGCGTTGACGGTCCACTCCAGTTGCTCGATCGTCGCGTGGAGATGGACGCGCATCGAGCTGAGCGCGGTCGAGACGACCGTCACGTCGAGCGCGACCATCAGCGATGAGATTGAGGTGAGGAGCAGAACCCATTTCTGCTTGGTGGTCATCGAGCCTCCAGTTGGTTGGGTGCTAGATGAGACACACGCCTCCGCTACAACTGACCGATGAATTTGCGGCGTGGACGGTGTCTGAAGCGGTGATGACTGAAGCCACCCTCACCCGCGCCCGCGGCGGCGACCACGCCGCCTTCGAAGAGATCACCGCCCCGTACCGGCGTGAGCTCCAGCTTCACTGTTACCGGATCCTCGGCTCAGTCCAGGATGCCGAGGATCTCCTGCAGGAGACGCTGCTCGCAGCGTGGCGCGGCCTCGGTGGGTTTGAGGAGCGCGCGTCACTACGCGCGTGGCTGTATCGGATCGCGACCAACCGTTGTCTCAACGCCCGTCGCGACAGCGCCCGGCGCCCTCAGGAGGTTCGCATGGAGTTTCCCGACATGCCGAAGCCGACGAGGATGGCCGAGCCCCTATGGCTTGAGCCCTACCCCGATGCGCTGCTCGATGGCGTGCCCGATATCGCGCCCGGGCCAGACGCCCGCTACGAGCTCAAGGAATCGGTCGCGTTGGCGTTCGTCTCGGGCTTGCAGTTCCTGCCCGCGAGCCAACGGGCGGTGATCGTGCTGCGGGAGGTGCTCGGGTTTCAGGCGGCCGAGGTGGCCGAGATGCTCGACACCACGCCGGCGTCGGTCAACAGCACGCTCCAGCGGGCGCGCGCGACGCTCGAGTCACGTGGGGCGGTCCCGCGCGATCGAGCGACGCTGCCGAGCCGTCAGACCGAGCGGGCGATCGCCGGCCGGTTCGCGGACGCGTTCGAGCAAGGGGACATCGACGCGCTCGTGGCGATGCTGAGCGACGACGTGCTGATCACGATGCCGCCCGAGCCGCTCGTCTACGAGGGCGTTGAGGTGTGCCG
The DNA here is from genome assembly GCA_963750695.1 of uncultured Solirubrobacterales bacterium. Lineage (GTDB taxonomy): Bacteria > Actinomycetota > Thermoleophilia > Solirubrobacterales > Solirubrobacteraceae > Palsa-465. The sequence continues at coordinate 95,444 of CAVVSB010000008.1, read as the reverse complement.
CGCGTTCCTGCGCGATCGTCTGACCGGCCTGAGTCGCCGGCGCAAGCTGATCCTGACGAGCGCCAACGGGCAGCCCGCGTTCGCCTATTACCTCGCCGACGCCCACGACGGGGTCGGGCACTGTCTTGGCCTCATCGTGATGACGGTCGAAGGCGACCGGATCGTCGCGCTCACGCGGTTCGCCGACTCCGGATTCCTTCCGGCGTTCGGGCTACCCCGCACCGTCCCGATGTGAGTCCGGCTCACGCCAGCAGCGCGAGACCGACGCTCAGCGACGCGACGTTGGACGTCAGCGCAATGAGGCCGAGCCGGTCGAACTCAACCCCCGGCGTCGAGCGCGCCAGCAGCGCCCCCTCCAGCAGGAATACGCCGATCTCGACAACGATCACCGCCCACCAGAATCCGATGAGGACCGCGAGCGCCGGCAACATCAGCCCGATCGCCAGGGGATGGCTGACGAGGTTGACGCCGACCCCGCGGAGCGCGCCCGCCGCCGGTCGGCAGTGCGCGTACCGGGAGAGCGCGAGCACGTAGATCGGGCATTCGATCGCGAGCGTCAGCGCCAGCGCGATCCCGTACCCCATCAGTCGCGATGCTCGCCGCCGCGGGAGCGTCGGCGTGAGCGCAGCAGCCACAGCACACCGACGCCGATGACGAGCACCGCGACGACGACCGCGACGTACACCCACGCCGACGTGCCCGAGGACGAACCGGGACCATGTCCGGGCTGGATAACGTCAGCGAGTTGCAACAGAGCGAACAATGACGGTCCTCGGCGCGAGGAGACTATCCGATGCATGCCGCGATCTGACGAACGTGCGCGCCTGCGCGCAACGCGCCCGCGCACACTATTGGTGTGGCTGCTCGCCGGCCTGGCGGTGGCACTCGGCGGCGCCGCGATGACACTTGGGCGGGGCGCCGATGCCCCGTACGCGCAGCTGCTCGGCAGCTGCCGGGAGAGCCACGCGCAACCGTATTTGAGCTGCCTGAGCGCGGCTGTCCTGCAGTACGCGACGGGCATCCGCAGAAGGCCGGATCGCTGCTCGGCTACGTCGCCGAGCATGGGCGAGACGGCGAATCACGCGTCGACCTCAGGCAGCTGTCCGCCACCGCGCACTACGTCGGAATGGAGCTTTCCATCCGGCCCCTCAGCCTCGCCGACGCCCTGCGCGACTGCGGCGATGCGTTCAAGGCAGGGTGCATGCACGGGTTCGTGATGGAGCGACTCGACCACCACGCCGGCGTTTCGGCGCTCGCGCGGAGCTGCACCGGTGCGTCCGTCGCCGGGTGCTCGGCGGCGTGCCTGAGGTCTCCCGCGGCCGCCTCGATGCTGTCAAACGTCGTCAGTCGCGAGCGGGCGTCTTCGACCTGGCGCTCGACGTCGGAGAACAGCGTCCGGATCGAGCCCGCGTCGGGGACGCTCGCGAGCTCGATCCGACCGTTGAGCGCGAGGCGGCTGAGCCGATCGATGCCGCTTGACACCTCGCTGATGTGGTCGAGCACGCTGGTCAGCTGACGCGCGACAGTGTTGAGCGCGGCGAAGGTGCGGTCGCTGCCGCCGCTGTAGCGCGTCGGTGAGGCACAACATGCTCACACGCGCCTTGTCGTGGCGCGCGATCGCCTGCGCGAAACCCATCAACGTCACGAGTGCTCGGTCACGGGTGATGATGTCCACTCTAGTCCGCGGGCCACACACTGGAGAAAACACTGACGCGGGCGTAAGCTCCTGGACGTGATCCGGGCGCGCTGGGGCATAGCGGTCGTGGTGTTGACCGCGGTGGTGCTGGCCGGGGCGGCGGCTGCTGACGCCCAGGTGTCGCTATCGATCTCGAGCCCCCGCATCGAGGCGGCGCCGGTCACGTTCACCGCGAGCGGTGTTGCCGCCGGACCGGTGTCTGACGGGGAGAGCACCGACTTCCTCGCCGGCGCGGTCATCCACCGGAGCCGCACATGCCCGCCCGGCGGCGCCGACGACTGGGGCAACATCGCCGGGACGGTGATGCGGACCTTCAACGCGTTCCCGATTGGCCCGTTCACTGTGCACAAGCTCGTCAGGCCAACCGGTGACAGCCCGGACGGCCTGTTGGCCGGCGACTGGCGTGAGTGCGTCTACCTCCAGGATCGGCAGAGCAACGCGGTGACCGCATTGGGCCAGGAGGACTTCACGGTTCGCAAGGCGCACGTCAGCGTCCGGATGAGCGGCATGCCTCGTCACGTGAGGTTCTCGTTCGACACGCTCGGGCGCCCGATCGCCACGGTGAGGTTCGTCGTCCGCGCCAGCTCGGAGGTGCCGCTGCGCACGGTCACGGTCGGCATCGACCCACCCGGGAAGCCGCGCCCGTGCACCGCGGACCTGGACACAGCCCGGGCCGGGGCCAGCTCCGCGTACCGGATCAAGCTCGGCCCCGCGCGTGCCTATCGGATCCGGACGGATGTGGTCTTCTCAGCCGGCCGTCCGCCGTACGGCCGGCGCGTGCGAGTGTGCGCGGTCGTTGGCTTCACGGACCCCCACAGCGAGCAACAGGTGCTGGAAGGAGCGGCCACCGCGAGCTGGCTCGTCCGGCGCTAGAGGGTGTGCTGGGCTCACACGACCAATGCGACCGGCCGGTCAGCCCTGCACGGCGCGCGCTCGGGAGCGCACGCCGAGGGCTGCGACCGTGATGAAGCTCAGCACGGCCGCGATCAGAAAACCGAGCAGGACCGAGAGGCCGAGGACCGAACCGTAAGTCGGCGTCGACGGGGCACTCCCGGCGTCGGTCGGTCCCCGGACGAGCCGCTACGTCTGAACGCCGCCGCCGTCCATCACGACGGCCTGGCCCGTGATCGCCTCGGCGGCGTCGGAGGCGAGGAACGCGATCGTGTCGGCGACCTCCTCGGGCTCGAGCAGCCGCCCGAGCGGTGACAGGTGGGCGAGCGCGTCCTCACTCTCCTCGGCCGTTCGGCCCGTCGCCTCGACGATCCGCTCGATCGAGCGCCGCGTCATGTCGGTGCGCACGAACGTCGGGCACACCGCGTTGACGCGCACGCCGGTCCCCGCGAGTTCGCTGGCCACCGCGCGGGTCAACCCGACGGCGGCATGCTTGGACGCCGTGTACGCGCTCGTGTACGGCGTGCCGACGCGGCCGTTCGTCGACGCGACGGTCACGATCGCCCCGCGTCCGCGCTCTCGCATCCCGGGCACGACGGCGCGCATGCAGAGGAACGGCCCAGTGACATTCACGTCGAAGTGCGCGAGCCACGACGTGAGCGTCGTACGGGCGAGCGGTGCGCTCTCCGCCATTCCCGCGTTGTTGACGAGCACGTCGACGCCGTCGATCTCGGCGAACGTGCGCGTCACCGCCGCCTCGTCGGTGACGTCGCAGACGGCGGTGCGGACGCTTCCGTTTCCCAACCGCTTCAACGCGGTCTCGTCACGTCCGAGCGCGACGACGTGATCTCCGAGCGCGGCGAACTTCTCGACGACGGCGCGTCCGATCCCCTTCGCCCCTCCGGTGACGACGACGGTCCGGCTCATGCGCTCCCGGCGAACAGACGGCGGGCGATGATCTCGCGCTGGATCTCGGACGCCCCCTCGTAGATCCGGGGCGCGCGGACCTCGCGGTAGAGATGCTCGAGCGGGTGTCCGCGCTCGAGCCCAAGGGCGCCGTGAAACTGGACCGCGGCGTCGACCGCCTCCTGCGCGACCTCGGTGGCGAGCAGCTTCGCCATCGCCGCAAGCACGCGGTCACCGATGCCGGCATCGTGGGCGTTCGCCGCCTGGTGGACGACGAGTCGCGCCGCATGGACCCTGGCGGAGATATCGGCGACCGTGTGCGAAACGGACTGGTAGGCCTTCAGCGGACGGCCGAACGTCTGCCTCTCGCCGGCGTAGTCAATCGTCATTTCGAGCGCCGTCCGGGCCATTCCGATCGCGAACGCGCCGACGCTCGGGCGGAACAGGTCGAGCGTCCGCATCGCCACCTTGAACCCCTGGCCGGGCTCGCCGAGCATGTGCTCGCGCGGGACGTAGACGCCGTCGAACTCCAGGCTCCCGATCGCATGGGGTGCGAGCAGGTTCTTGTGCTCGCCGGTCAGGCCGTCGGCGCTGGCCGGCACCGCGAACGCCGTGATTCCCTCCGGGGTCCGGGCGAATACGGTGTAGATGTCGGCCTCCGGCGCGTGCGAGATCCACAGCTTCTCACCCGTGAGGCGGTATCCGCCGGCGCCGTTGCCGTCCGGTTCGGCGGCCAGCGAGAGGGCGCTGACGTCCGAACCGGCATCCGGTTCGGTCAGAGCGAACCCCGCGACCGCGCGGCCCGCCGCCACCTCAGGGATCCACTCGGCCCGCAGTTCCGCGGTCCCGGACTGGAGGATCGGGTACGCGCCCAGTCCTTGCGTGCCGAAGGTCGTCTCTGCCTCGGTGCACGCGCGCGCGAGCGCCTCGCGGATCAGGCAGAGCTCGATCGCGCGGGCCCGCTCGAACAGCCGCGGCAGCAGTCCGTGTTCGGCGAGCGCGCGCAACAGGGGCCGGTTGACATGCTCGGGGTCGCCGGCCTGCGCGATCGGCACCAGCTCGCGGCGCGCGAACTCGCGCGTGCGCGCGTACAGCTCCCGCTGCTCATCGGTCAGGTGGCTGTCAAGTGCGTCGGCGACATCGGCGCTCACGAGCCGATCACCGCCACGCCCATCAGCTCGACCATCGCCTCTGGCGCCGCGAGCCCCGTCACGCCGAACAGCCCCATCGCTGGGTAGTGGCGGCCGAAGTGCGCGCGCCAGACCTCGCCGAGTGCTTGTTGGGATCCCCGGTACGCGTCGACGTCGGTGACGAAGATCTGCAGCGAGACGAGGTCCCGCGGCGTCCCGCCGGCCGCCCGCAGCGCGGTCAGCAGGGCCGACGCGGCACTGTCGAACTGCTCGGAGAGCGTCGTCCCCTCTCCGATCTGCCCGGCGAGATAGACGGTGTTGCCGGCCTTGACGGCGTGGCTGAAGCCCCGGGGTGCCGGCAGCTCAGGGGCATTGATGATCTCTGATGGCATGCCTCGTCAGCTCCCTTTCCAGGACGGCTTGCGCCCCTCGTGCCACGCGGCGTAGAACTCGTGGAAATCGTCCGAATGCATGAGCAGCGCCTGGGTCATCGCCTCCAGCTCGATCGCGCTCCCGAGATCCATGTCGAGCTCGCGCGTGAGCAGCGCCTTCGTCGTCGAGTACGCGAACGCCGGACCGGTCGCGAGCCGCTCGGCAAGCGCCCGGGCGGCTTCCGGGAGCGCCTCGTCGGCGACGACCCGGTTGGCGAGACCGATTTCGTACGCCCGGTCGGCGGACACCTTCTCGCCGATGATCAGTAGCTCTGTGGCACGGCCGAGCCCGATGACGCGCGGGAGCAGGTACGCGCTCCCAATGTCCGCGCCGGCGAGGCCAACGCGCGTGAACAGAAACGCAAAGCTTGCCGACTGCGCGAGGAGGCGGAAGTCGGCGGCGAGCGCGATCACCGAGCCGGCACCGGCGGCGATTCCATTGACCGCCGCGATCACCGGCAGCGGGCACTCGCGCAACGCCTTCACGAGCGCGCCGGTCATCCGCGTGAACTCGAGCAGCTTCGCCGTCGGGAACGTCACGAGCTGACCGATGATCTCCTCGACGTCGCCGCCGGAGCAGAATCCGCGTCCGCGGCCGGCGATCACCAGCACCCTGACGTCGCCCCGATGGGGCAGCCCGATGACGAGGTCGCGCAGCTCGGCATACAGCTCAAACGTCAGCGCGTTGAGCTTGTCCGGACGGTTGAGGATGACGGTCGCGACCCCGCTCTCGACCTCAAAATCGAACTCCTCGCTCACCTGGGGACGACTCTCCTCACTCGCCTCGGCGCGACGATACTTGACATAGAAGTCCGGAGCAATGTGGAGTATCATCGCCGCCGAGGAGAAGGTGGTCGGCGCAAGCCCTTACTGGAACCCGAAGACGGAGACGCTCGAGCGCGACCGTCTCGCTGCGCTGCAGCTCGCGAAGCTGCGCTACCAGTGCCATTGGGCATCGGCGCGAAGCCCGTGGTACCGGCGCCGATTTGCGGAGGCGGGGTTCGACCCGTCGCAGCTTCGGACCGTTGGTGACCTGCGCCGGCTGCCGCCCCTCACCCGCGACGAGTGGATGAGCTCGCAGGCCGAGCATCCGCCGTACGGAGAGATCCCGACGATTGGCGCCGAGGGTGCGATCCGCGTCCACACGACATCGGGCACCACCGGCCGCGGGCCGCTCCGGGCGCTTGACTCCCGCAAGGACTGGGCGTGGATCGCGGAGATGTGGGCCTACGCGCTGTGGGGCTGCGGGGTACGCCCCGGGGACACGGCCTACATCGCGTTTGGCTACGGATCGTTCATCGGCTTCTGGGGTCTCCATTACGCGATGGAGAAGGTCGGCGTCTTGAACGTGCCCGGAGGTGCGCAGCCGACGGAGGAGAGGGTCCGCCAGATCATCGACTTTGGCGCGACCGTCGTCGCCTCGACACCGACGTACGCGCTGCGTCTTGCGCAGGAGGCGTCGCTGCTGGGGATCAACCTGCCCGGCTCTTCGGTGCAGCGGCTGATCCTGTCCGGAGAGCCGGCGGGTTCGATTCCCCAGACGAAGGCGCTGATCGAGGAGCAGTGGGGCGCGCAGGCGTTCGACACCGCGGGCATGACCGAGATCGGCACGATCATGGTGTTCGAGTGCACCGAGCAGCCGGGCGGAACGCACATCATCGAGGACCACCTGATCGAGGAGGTGCTCGATCCGGCGACGCTCGAGCCGGTTCCGTACGGTTCGCGTGGCGAGCGCGTCGTGACATCGTTCGGCCGCGGCTCGATCCCGCTCATCCGATACAGGACCGGCGATCTCGTGTGCCGCGTACCCGCCTCGACGTGCTCGTGCGGCCGCGGCTTCGACATTTATGAGGGCGGCATCCTCGGCCGCGTCGACGACATGAAGATCGTCCGCGGCACGAACGTGTACCCGCGCGCGATCGAGGCGATCGTCCGTGAATTCCCCGAGGTCGACGAGTTTCAGACCGTGATCAGCCACGAGGGCATCCGCGACGAGATCACGCTCCGCGTCGAGCTCAAGCCGGGCTGGTCCGCCGATGGCTGGGACGCGCTCTGCGGCGCGCTCCACAAGCAGCTCGCGCACGCCCACGAAGGGCTCAACTTCAGGATCGAGCGCGCCGGCGAGGGTGAGCTCCCCCGCTTCGAGCTCAAGGCGAAGCGGACCGTCGACACGCGCGAGCCACTCGGCTCGACGCTGACCGCCGAGGTCGCACGATGACGGTCGACTTGCTCGGGAATGAGTTGACCGCGTCCGAGGAGCGTCTGTTGGCCGTCTACGAGGAGCTCAAAGCGCTGTGCGGCGATGACGAGCTGCCGCCGAACGCCGCGGCCAACTGCCGCGCCGCGCTCGCACTCATGCACAACGTCGTAAACGGCATGGGCTTGGCGTACGAGCACCTCACGGACCTGGGCGTCTAGGTCCCGATGCGGATCGCCGTTGTCGGGGGCGGGCCGGGCGGTCTGTACTTCGCGATCCTCATGCGCAAGATCGCGCCGGACAGCGAGGTCGTCGTCTACGAGCGCAACCAGGCGACCGACGCGTTCGGCTTCGGCGTCGTGTTCTCCGACGAGACGCTGTCGGTGTTCGAGCACGCCGATCCCGAGTCGTACGCCGCGATCACCGAGCGATTCGCCCGGTGGACCGACATCGACATCGGCTTGCGCGGCGACGTCACCCGCTCCGGGGGCCACGGGTTCTCCGCGCTCGGCCGGCGGGAGCTCTTGCGGATCATGCAGGAACGGGCGCTGGCGCTCGGCGCCGAGATCCGCTTCTCGACCGAGGCTCCGTCGCCGTCCGAGCTCGACTGGGCCGACCTCATCATCGGCGCCGACGGGGCAGCGAGCGGGGTGCGGCGGGCGCTGTACAAGGACTTCGTCCCGACACTCGAGCCCCGCCACTGCCGCTACATGTGGATGGGCGTCGAGCTGCCGTTCGACGCGTTCAAGTTCTTCATTCAGGAGACGCCGCACGGGGTCTTCCAGGCGCACGCGTACCCGTACGACGCGCGCATGAGCACGTTCATCGTCGAGACCCACGAGGACACGTGGCGACGCGCCGGGCTCGACACGCTGACCCCGGGACCGCTGCCGCCCGGGATCTCCGACGACGCGAGCGTCGCGTTCTGCACATCGTTGTTCGCGGAGGAGCTCGAGGGCCGGCCGCTGCTCGCCAACAACTCGAAGTGGATCAACTTCATCACCGTCCGCTGTCGGCGGTGGTGTACCGACAACGTCGTCCTGATCGGCGATGCCGCGCACACCGCCCACTTCTCGATCGGCTCAGGGACGAAGCTCGCGATGGAGGACGCCGTCGCCTTGGCGTGGGCGTTCAAGTCGCATGGCGAGGACATTGGTGCCGCGAGCGCCGCCTACGAGGCGGAGCGCCGGCCGATCGTGGAATCGACGCAGCGTGCCGCCCAGGCGTCACTCGAGTGGTTCGAGGGACTCGGCCGCTACGTCGAGCAGCCGCGGATGCAGTTCGCGTTCAACCTGCTGACGCGCTCGCGCAGGGTGACCTACGACAACCTGCGGCTGCGCGACCCGGACTTCGTCCGCGCGGTCCATGACAACGACGCGCCTCCGATGTTCATGCCCTTCACCCTGCGCGGCCTGACCCTCGGCAATCGCGTCGTCGTCTCGCCGATGGACATGTACTCCGCGGTTGACGGGACGGTCGGCGACTTCCACCTCGTGCACCTCGGCTCCCGGGCGCTCGGCGGCGCCGGCCTGCTCATGACCGAGATGATCTGCGTGTCGGAGATCGGCCGCATCACCCCGGGCTGCGCCGGCATCTGGCGCGACGAGCACGTCGCCGCGTGGAAGCGGATCGTCGACTTCGTGCACGCGCACGGTGGGTGCGCATTCGGCGCCCAGATCGGCCACTCGGGCCGGAAGGGCTCGACGAAGCTCATGTGGGAGGGGATCGATGAGCCGTTGCCGGACGAGAATTGGGAGGTGATCGCACCGTCACCGATCCCGTACAGCGCTCGCAACCAGGTTCCCCGTGAAATGGCTGCCTGGGACCTCGAGGCGGTCCGTGGCGAGTTCGCGCGGGCGACATTCGGCGTGCTCGAGGCCGGGTTCGACCTGCTCGAGCTCCACTGCGCCCACGGGTATCTGCTCTCGTCGTTCCTGTCGCCGCTCACGAACGCGCGGTCGGACAAGTACGGGGGTTCGCTGGCGAACCGGGCGCGGTACCCGCTCGAGGTGTTCGATACCTGCCGCGCGATCTGGCCCTCGCACAAACCGATGAGCGTGCGGATCTCGGCCGTCGACTGGGTTGACGGCGGGTTCGACGCCGACGACGCGGTCGCCGTGGCGCGGATGTTCTCCGAGCACGGGGCCGACATCGTCGACGTCTCATCCGGCCAGGTCTCGCCGCTCGAGAGGCCGGCGTTCGGCCGCTCGTTCCAGACGCCGTTCGCCGACCGGATCCGCCACGAGGTCGGGATCCCGACGATCGCGGTCGGCGCGATCTCGTCCTACGACGACGTCAACACGATCGTGTGCGCGGGGCGGGCCGATCTCTGTGCGTTGGCGCGCCCGCACCTGTATGACCCACACTGGACGCTCCATGCCGCGGCCGAGCAGGGGTACAGCGGCGTCACCTGGATCCCGCAGTACGACGCCGGATCGCGCAAGCCACCGGACGGTCGTGACACCGTCGGCAAGGAGCTCGGGCGACGGTTCGACCCGGTGACCCCGCCGAGTCTGGCGCGATGAGCCTCGGCGCGCCCGACGGGTTGCGGCCGCAGGATCTCGTCGTCACGCTCCTCGGAACGTATGTCCGCCCGTTCGACGGCGGGCCGGTGTGGTCCGGAGGCCTTGTTGCGCTCCTCGAAGAGTTCGGCTTCTCGCACGGCGCGGCGCGGGTCGCGCTGACGCGGCTCGTGCGCCGCGGGCTGCTCGAGCGCCTGCGGACGGGGCGGCTCGTCCACTATCGCGTCACGCCGCGGTGCGACCGGCTGCTCGCCGAGGGCGACGGGCGGATCTTCTCGCTCGGCTCGGCGCCGTCGTCATCCGATGCATGGACGATCGTGTGGCATCAGATCCCGGAGAGCCGCCGGCTCGAGCGCGCTCGGCTCGCGCGGCGGCTCCGCTTCCTCGGCTTTGGGTCGGTGCAGGACAGCGTGTGGATCTCGCCGCACAACCACGCTGCCGACGTCGAGAAGCTCGTCGTCGACCTCGACGTCGCGACCGTGACCGCGGTGTTCCTCGCCTCGGTCGGATCGATGCACGGGCTGCCGGCGCTCGTCGCACGCGGGTGGGACCTCACGGGCCTCGTCGACCGCTACGAGGCGTTCGTCGCCGAGTTCGGCCCGTACGGCGGGCGCGGCGTCGAAGCCGGAGTCGAAGTCGAGGACGACGCCGAGGCGTTCCTTGTCCGCACCCGGCTCATGCACACGTTCCGCGGCTTCCCGTCCCTCGATCCCGAGCTCCCGGAGCAGCTGGCGCCGGTGTCGGCGCCGCGTGACGCCGCGGTCGCGGTGTTCCGGTCGGTGTTCGAGCGCCTGGCGGAGCCCTCCCAGCGCCACTTCGACGCCGCCACAACCGCCGCCGCCGCGGCCTCCTCCTCCTACTCCTCCTCCTCCTCCTCCTCCTCCTCCTCCTCGGGGGTCGATGAATGGCGATTCACAGGCACCCCCCGCGCGTGAATCACCATTCATCGCCTGCCGGGGACGTGCGTGCGGATTGCGCCGCTATCCCTTCGGCACGAACGCGAACACTCGGCTCGGGCTGCCCGTGCCGCCAACGAGCTTCAGCGGCGAGACGACGATCATCGCGCCGGTGATCGGCAGCCGGTCGAGGTTGGCGAGCTGGGTGAGCCCGAGTCGCCCGGCGCCGAGCAGGAAGTTGTGGACCGGGAACGGCGGGTCGAACCCGCCCGCGGCACCCGCGTCAATCCCGACCGTCTCGACCCCGAACCCGGAGATGTTGCGTTCACCAGCCAGCCACCGTGACGCCTCGACGTCCGGGCCCGGCGTGACCGGCCCCTGCTCGCCGGCGTTCAGGAAGTCCGTCTCGTCCTGCGCGCGTGATTGCCACCCGGTGCGCAGCAGCACCCACGCCCGATCCGGAATCGCCCCATTCGACGACTCCCACGCGGTGATGTCATCGACCGTCAACAGGTACCCCGGGTCGGCCTCGGTCTCCGCCGTCTTGTCGATCACGCATGCCGGCCCGATCAGCTGCGCGGCGTCGATCGACGCGACGTCGTTCCCGTCCTTGCCGGTGACCCAGTGGATCGGCGCATCGAGGTGCGTGCCGACGTGCTCGCCGATCGTCAGCGTGTACCACGCCCAAGCCGGACCGCGATCGTCGTAGTGACTGATCTCCTCCCGGGTGAGGCCGGGCGTGTTGGCGAACGGCGGCGGCAGCTTGATCACCGGCGTCGACTCGGTGAGCGGCTGGGTCAGGTCGACGATGTCGACGCTCCCCTCGGCGAGTCCGGCAACGAGGTCGGCTACCTGGGTCATATCTCTCTCCTCATCAGGGCAGGGTTATCCCGCGCGGAAGGCTTCCTCGAGCCACTCCGCGCAGATCTCGGGGTTGACCTTGGCGTCGAGCACGAGCGGGTGACCGCGGCGCTCCGACAGCCAGTCATCGATCACGTCGAGGTCGGCGACGTTGCGCACGACGTGCCCTCGGGCCCCCGACGCGCCGGCGATCGCCGCCAGATCAGAGTCTGGGAACCGGACGCGCGAGACGTCGTGGCCCATCGGCGCGAAGTGGTGGACCTCGGCGCCATATGCCGAGTCGTCGTAGATGACGACGAGCAGCCGGTCGAGCTTCAGCCGGGCGGCCGTCTCGAGCTCGGGGAGCGCCATGAACGCGCCGCCGTCCCCGATCGCCGCAACCGTCAGCCGATCCGGGTTGGCGACCGCGGCGCCGATCGCGTTGCCGAGGCCGAGCCCGACGGCCTGGAACCCGTTGGGAAAGATCCACGCGCGCGCGTCGGGGACATCGAGGTACATCGACGGGTAGCCGAGAAAGTGCCCGGAATCGACTGCCACGGCCCGGTCGACTGGCAGCCGCGCATCGAGCGCAATGCTCAGCGTCCGCGGGTCGATGAACTCCTCGGTTGAGGCGTCGTCGTAGGGCTCATCGCGCCATCGGCGAGCGGCGATCTCCTGCGCGAGCACGTCCGTGCGGAACCCGGTGTTCGAATGGCCACGTGCCGCAAGCTCCTCGAGCAGCGCGAGGGCGGTCGAGTGGACATCGCCGATCAGAGCGAAGTCGGCCGGGCGGTTGCGCGCGATCGCCCTCGGCTCGACGTCGATCTGAACGACCGTCGCGTCCGGATTGATGAGCGCTCCGTGTCGCGTCGTCCAGTGGTTGACCGACGCACCGGCGACGATGACGAGGTCAGCCTGGGGCAGCACCGAGGCGGCGAACGGGGACGAGAAGCCGCCCGAGATGCCGAGCGCGTACGGCAGCCCGGCGAACAGCCCGTTCGCCGGGGCCGAGGTGGCGAGCACGGCGCCGATCACCTGACCGAGCGCCTCGAGCTCGGCCCCCGCGTCCGCGAGCACCGCACCCCGCCCGGCGATGATCGCGGGCCTCTCGGCGCGGGCGATGTGCTCGACGACCTCCATCACCGCGCGCATCGCCGGCTCGGGCGCGGGAAGCGCCGGCGGGACCGGGAGCCGCGGCTCGGCGTGCGCGGCGGGCAAGGGCTGGATGTCGATCGGGAGCATCAGTACGACGGGGCGTCGCTCGGTGACCGTGCGGTGGTATGCGCGCTGCGCGTCGTCGGCCGCCGTCTCGACGCTGAACACCCGGTCGGCGATCGCGCCGACGGACTCGACGAGGTCGTGCTGGTCGATCCGGAAGTTGCTCGTGAGCGCCGCCGCCGGCGTCTCGCCGGAGATGACGAGCAGCGGTGTACGGCTCTTCGCGGCTTCGGTCAGGCCGGTCAGCGTGTTCGTGAGGCCAGGGCCCTGATGGACGCTGACGACACCGACCCGGCCGGTCGAGCGCGCGTATCCGTCGGCCATGCACACGGCGCCGCCCTCGTGGCGAGCGTGATGGAAATGCGCGCCGCCCTGGCACATCGCGTTCGTGACGACGAGGTTGCCGCTCCCGACGACTCCGAAAACGTCCTGCGCGCCCTGGGCGGCGATCGTCATGCCGACGACATCGGCGACGGACGGCTGCGTCATAGGCGGGGCCATGCTACTTGCCAGCGCGCTGCCATGTCTAGCGTCCCGCTCGTCGCCACGGTTGGGTTCGGCCGATGCGGGATAGAGTTCGAGGATGAGCCACCGGGACCCGCAGCCGACACCCGAACGAGGTGTCGAGCCGGCCGCCGATCCGGCCGCCGAGCCGACACCGCCGGCCGAGCCGTCGCGTGTCGAACCCGGGGCGCCAGCGCAGTCGCAGACGCCGCCGCGCAACATGCTCCCGGCGCGCGGGCGCCGGCGCCTCGGGGTCGAGCGGGTGCTCGTCCGGATCATCGCCACATGCGGGATCGTCGGCATTGGCGTCGCGCTCGGCGCGATCCTCGTCTCGAGCAAGACGCAGGGCTGGGTCACGGGTCTCGTCGTCGCCCTCGTGAGCGTCATCCTCTCGGCGATCCTCTGGTCCTCGCGCCAGGTTTAACACTCCTCTATCCGGGGCGCTAGGGCGCTCGGGGGGCACGTGTATTCTGCGGAAGGGGTTTCTTGTCGTCGCGCCCTCGCCTGCCGTTAGGGACGGTTGGCGCCTCCGCCTATTGCATGGACACGAAAGGCCGAAAGACTGTGGATCAGCGCGCCGGGGTGGCCGTGATCGGGATGTCGTGTCGGCTGCCGGGAGCGGCGAACCCCGAGCAGTTCTGGACCCTTCTCCGGGACGGGCGCGACGCGATCAGTGAGATGCCGGCGGACCGCCTGGCGATGCTCGGCCTGTCCGGCTCCGGGGACATCCCCCCGGAGCTGCGGCGCGGCGGCTTCCTTGACCAGATCGACCGCTTCGACGCCGGCTTGTTTGGCATCTCCCCGCGCGAGGCGGCGGCGATGGATCCGCAGCAGCGGCTCGCGCTCGAGCTCGGTTGGGAGGCGCTCGAGGATGCGGGGATCCCGGCGGACGCGCTGGGGAGCAGCCACACCGGTGTCTACATCGGGGCGATCGCCGGCGACTATGCCGAGGTCGTTAGCGGCGTCGACTCCAACGGCGTCGCGCGGCAGGCGTTCACCGGCACGCAGCGGAGCATCATCGCCAACCGAGTTTCGTACTGCGTTCGGGCTCCGCGGACCGAGCATGACCGTGGACACCGGACAATCCTCGTCGCTCGTCGCCGTCCATCTCGCCTGTCAGAGCCTCCTCTCGGGAGAGTCGACGCTCGCTCTGGCCGGCGGCGTGCACTTGAACATCGCGCTGCGGCGGGGTCTCGAGCTCGCAGAGCTCGGCGCACTCTCACCCGACGGAAGGTGCTTCACGCTCGACGCGCGGGCGAACGGCTTCGTCCGTGGCGAGGGCGGAGCGCTCGTCGTGCTCAAGCCGCTCGAGCGCGCCGTCGCCGACGGCGACGAGATCTACTGCGTCATCCGCGGCAGCGCTGTGAACAACGACGGCGGCGGCGACGGGCTGACCGCGCCCGACCAGGCGGCTCAGGAGGAGATGCTGACCGCCGCGTACGCGCACGCCGGCATCGACGCCGACGACGTCCAGTACGTCGAGCTCCACGGCACCGGGACGCCGCTCGGCGACAAGGTCGAGGCGGGGGCGCTCGGCCGCGTGCTCGGCGCGGTCCGGAGTCCGGCACGGCCGATCGCGGTCGGGTCGGCGAAGACGAACGTCGGGCATCAGGAGGCGGCGGCCGGCATCGTCGGTCTGCTGAAGACTGCGTTGTCGCTCGAGCACGGAGAGCTTCCGGCGAGCCTCAACTTCGAGCGCCCAAACCCGGAGATCCCCCTCGCCGAGCTCGGCCTGCGGGTGCAGACGGCGGTGGAGCCGTGGCCGCAGGCAGCGCACGCGGTCGCCGGGGTGAGCTCGTTTGGGATCGGCGGGACGAATTGCCATGTGGTGCTCGAACAGCCGCCTGCTGCGGTCAACGTCGACGCGGCCGAGCCGGAACCGATCGGAGTGGTGCCGTGGGTGCTCGGGGCCCGGAGCGTCGGCGCGCTGCGTGACGCCGCCGAGGGCCTTGCGGACCACGTCGAGGCCGAAGCGACGCTCAGTCCGATCGCTGTCGGTCATTCGCTGGTGAGCACGCGCGCGCCGCTCACCCACCGCGCGGTCGTGATCGGCGAGCGCCGTGAGGAGCTGCTCGGCGGGCTTCGGAGCCTCGCCGCCGAGGAGCCGAGCCCACGCGTGATCGAGGGAGTGGCCGACCCCGAGCTCGATGCGAACCACCCCGCCTTCGTATTCCCCGGTCAGGGCGGTCAGTGGACCGGAATGGCCGTCGAGCTGCTCGACCGCTCGGCCGTGTTCGCCGCCAACATGCGCGACTGCGAGGCGGCGCTCGCCGACCACGTGGAATTCTCGCTTGAGGCGGTGCTGCGCGGCGATCCGGCGCAACCGTCGCTCAAGGGGACCGAGGTCGTTCAGCCGGTGTTGTTCTCGATCATGGTCTCGCTGGCGGCGCTGTGGCGATCGGTCGGCGTCCAGCCGGCCGCGGTCATCGGTCACTCCCAGGGCGAGATCGCCGCCGCCCACGTCGCCGGGGCGCTGTCGCTGTCCGATGCGGCGCGGATCGTGGCCCTGCGAAGCCGGGCGCTCGAGGAGATCTCGGGCCGTGGCGGGATGATGTCCGTCGCGCTCACCCCCGAGCAGTTCGGTGAGCTCGCCGCGGGCGTCGAAGACCGCGTCGGCATCGCCGCGATCAACGGACCGGCCGACCTAGTCGTCTCCGGTGAGCTCGACGCGCTGCAGTCACTTCTCGTCAGCTGCGAGGCACGGGGGGTCCGGGCGAAGATCCTGCCTGTCGACTACGCCTCGCACTCGTCGCAGATCGAGCGGCTGCAGGACCAGCTGCTGGAGCAGTTCGGCGATATCACCGCGCAGACCGCGGACGTCCCGCTCTACTCGACGACGACCGGCGTGCGGGTCGACACGGCGGAGATGGGCGCGGGCTACTGGTACCGAAACCTGCGACAGACCGTGCAGTTCGCACCCGCCGCCGACCTTGCCCTGCGTGACGGGCGGCGCACCTTCATCGAGGTCAGCCCGCATCCCGTGCTCGGCGTCCCGATCGAGAGCATCGCCGAGCGCGTGCTCGGCGAGCCGGACCGGGTCGCGGCGCTCGCGACGCTCCGGCGCGATCACGGCGGCCCCGAGCGATTCCTCAGCTCACTTGCTGAGCTCGGCGTCCGCGGCGGCGACGTCGATTGGGATGCCTGGTTTGCGGGATCGCGCGCGCGGCGGATCAGGCTGCCGACGTACGCCTTCCAGCGGCGGCGGCACTGGGTCGAGGGGGAGCCGGCGGCGACGACCGCGTTCCCGGCGGCCCCGCGGCCCGCCGACCAAGAGGCCGAGACCGCGCCGACTTCATCGTTCGCCGCCCGGATCGGCGCGCTCCCCGAGCAGGAGCGTGTGCAGGCGACGCTCGACGTCGTCCGCAGCCAGGCCGCGGTCGTGCTCGGCCACGTCTCGGCCGCAGACGTCGATGCGCGACTGACGTTCAAGGAACTCGGGTTCGACTCGCCGGCGACGGTTGACCTGCGCAACCGCGTCAACCGCGCGACGGGGCTGCGCCTCGGCACGACGGTCCTCTACGACCACCCGACACCGACCGGCCTCGCCGAACGCGTGCTGGCCGAGATGACGGGCACCGCCGAGCAGACTCCTGCCGCGACCGCGCCGGTCGGAGCGGATGAGCCGCTCGCGATCGTCGGGATGGCGTGTCGCTACCCGGGGGAGGTGCGCTCGCCGGAGGATCTGTGGGAGCTGGTCGCCTCGGGCGGGGACGCGATCGGCGAGTTCCCGACCGATCGCGGGTGGGATGTCGAGCGGCTGTTCGATCCCGAGGGTGAGCGCCGCGGCTCGAGCTACGTCAACCGGGGCGGCTTCCTCTACGACGCGGGGGACTTCGATGCCGAGCACTTCGGCATCTCGCCGCGGGAGGCGCTGGCGATGGATCCGCAGCAGCGGCTGCTGCTGGAGTGTTCGTGGGAAGCGCTCGAGGACGCGGGCATCGACCCTCTGAGCCTGGACGGCAGCGACACCGGGGTCTTCACCGGCCTGATGAGTCAGGACTACGGTCCGCCGCTGCACCAGCCCGACGAGAAGTCCGATGGCTACGCCCTGACCGGGACCGAGACGAGCGTCGCGTCCGGTCGGGTCGCGTACGTGCTCGGTCTCGAGGGCCCGTCGGTGTCGATCGACACGGCGTGCTCGTCGTCGCTCGTCGCCCTCCACCTCGCCTGTCAGGCGCTGCGAGCCGGCGAATGCTCGATGGCGCTCACCGGCGGGGCCACCGTCATGGCGAGCCCGGGGATCTTCGTCGAGTTCTCGCGTCAGCGGGGCCTGTCGCCGGACGGGCGCTGCCGCGCGTTCGGCGCCGGCGCAAACGGGACCGGCTGGGGCGAGGGGGCTGGCGTCGTCGTACTCGAGCGCCTGTCGGTCGCCCGGGAGCGGGGCCATCGCGTGCTCGCGGTCGTCCGCGGGAGTGCGATCAACCAGGACGGGGCGTCGAACGGCCTCACGGCGCCGTCGGGCCGCGCGCAGGAGCGCGTGATCCGCGCTGCGCTCGCGAGCGCGGGTCTCGAGGCACGCGATGTCGATGCCGTGGAGGCGCACGGGACCGGGACGACGCTCGGGGATCCGATTGAGGCGCAGGCGCTGATCGAGGCGTATGGGCGGGGCCGTGAGGGAACGCCGCTGCGGCTTGGATCGCTGAAGTCGAACGTCGGTCACACGCAGGCCGCGGCCGGCGTGGGTGGCGTCATCAAGATGGTGCAGGCGCTCCGCCACGGCGCGCTGCCGGCGACGTTGTGGGCGAGCGAGCCGTCACCGCACGTCGAGTGGGCCGGCAGCGGGGTCGAATTGCTGACCGAATCGGCGCCCTGGACCGAGGGCGAGCGCGTGCGGCGCGCCGCCGTGTCGTCGTTCGGCATTTCGGGGACGAACGCGCACGTGCTGATCGAGGAGGCGCCGGCGGAGGTGCCGGCAGCGGCGCAAAACGTGGGCTCGCGTGTGTTCCCGTTCCTCGTGTCGGGCTCGAGTGAGGCCGCCCTCGTGGGGCAGGCGGCGCGGTTGCGTGAGTTCCTGCAGGCGCGGGCGGACCTTGATGCGGCGGCGGTCGCGGGCGGTTTGGCGCTCGGCCGGGCGCAGCTTTCGCATCGGGCGGTCGCGGTCGTGAGCGATACGTCGGAGCTTGCGGACTGCCTGGGCGCGTTCGAGCGCGGTGAGTTCGTCGACGGCCTCGTTGAAGGAGTGGCGCGTCGTGACGTTCGCGCCGGGTTCGTGTTCCCGGGGCAGGGCGGGCAGTGGCCGGGGATGGCGATCACGTTGTGGGATTCCTCGCCGGTGTTCGCGGCGAGCATGGGCGAGTGTGCCGGCGCCCTGAGCGCTCACGTGGATTGGTCGCTTGAAGATGTGCTCCGTCAGAAGCCGGGGGCCCCGACGCTCGACCGGGTCGACGTCGTGCAGCCGGCGCTGTTTGCGGTGATGGTGTCGCTCGCGGCGCTGTGGCGGGCCTTCGGGGTGAGCCCAGGCGCGGTCGTTGGTCACTCGCAGGGTGAGATCGCGGCGGCGTACATCGCCGGGGCGTTGTCGCTCGATGACGCCTCGCGGATCGTGGCGGTGCGGAGCCGGCTCATGCGCGACTCCCTCTCCGGCCGCGGCGGTATGGTGTCGCTGGCGGCATCGGGGGCGCGGGTGACGAGCTACCTGGAGCGGTTCACGGACCGCCTGTCGATCGCGGCGATCAACGGCCCGTCGGCGGTCGTCGTCTCCGGGGAGCCGGAGTCGCTCACAGAGTTGCTCACCCTGTGCGAGGCCGACGATGTGCGCGCGCGGCTGCTGCCCGTGGATTACGCGGCGCATTCCGGGCAAATCGAGAGCGCCCGCGAGCAACTCCTCGCGGAACTCGCACCGGTCGCGCCGCGGCCGAGCCGGGTGCCGCTCTACTCGACGGTGACCGGGGAGCGGATCGACACGACGACGATGGATGCCGAGTACTGGTATCGCAATCTGCGTGAGACGGTGCGCTTCGAGCAGGCGATCCGCGCGATGGCGGCCGACGGGGTCGGCGCGCTGATCGAATCGAGTCCGCATCCGGTGCTCACCGCGCCCGCGCTCGAGACGGTCGATGACATTACGGCGATCGGTTCGCTGCGCCGCGACGACGGTGGGCTCGAGCGGTTCATCACCTCGCTCGCCGAGGCGCACGTCGCGGGGGTCGCGATCGACTGGACCGGGCTGTTCGGAGACCAGCATGCGGCCCGGATGCCGTTGCCGACATATGCATTCCAGCACCGCCGCTACTGGCTCGAGCGGCCGAGCGGCGACGGGTACGGGAGTGCGTCCGGCCCCGAGCATCCGCTCCTCGAGACGTCGCTGAACGTTGCGGGCCCGGGGACGGTGTTCACCGGCCGCCTCTCGCTCGAACGTCATCCGTGGCTGGCGGATCACGTCGTGATGGGCACCGTGCTCGTCCCGGCAACGGCGTTTGTCGAACTCGCACTCCATGCCGGCGCCCAGACGGGTGCGCCGCTCGTCGAGGAGCTAACGATCGCCGCGCCCCTGCCGCTCGAGGACGCGCGCGGCGTGACGGTCCAAGTTGCGGTGGCAGACGCGGAGCCGGACGGGACCCGACCGATCCGCATCTACTCGCGTCCGGATACGGCCGACGAGCACTTCGAGTGGACCGAGCACGCCACGGGCACGCTCGCGGCCGCGCTCGATAGCGGCGCCACGTTCGACGTCCCGCGGGCCGAGGAGCACGGCGATCCGCTCGACATCGCACGGGCGTACGAGCGGCTGGCCGCCGCGGGATACGAGTACGGACCAGCGTTCCGAGGGCTCCGGCAGCTCGCCGAGGACCGGGGCGAGCTCGTCGCCGAACTCGGCCTCGATGACGAGCAGGCGGAGACTGCGGAGCGCTACCGGATGCATCCGGCCTTGGCCGATGCGGCACTGCAGGCGGTGGTGCTCGCCGGCCTCGACGCCCAGACGGCGGGTCGCCCGGAGGTCCCTGTCTCGTTCGTCGGCGTGCGTGTCCATCGCGCCGGCGCGAGCTCCGCGCGGGCGCGGCTGAGTGCCGACGGCAGCGTTGAGGTGGTCGACGAGGATGGCGGGGCGGTGATGTCGATCGCGTCGGTGCTGATGCGGGCGATCGATCCGAGCGCGCTCGGTCGAGCCGGGCAGCGCGGGCGCGACCTATACGAGGTCGAGTGGGCGGAGCTCCCAGCGCCGGGCGGGCGGGTCCGTGTCGCGGTCCTCGGCGACGGACCGATCGCCGAGGCGCTCGGACCCGACGCGGATCGCTACGCCGACCTTCAGGACCTCGAGCGTGCGGTCGCCGACGGTGCGCCGGCGCCCGACCGCGTCGTCGTACCGCTCGTGGCAACGCGGGACGAGGCGCTGATCGACGCCGTCCATGACGTGACCGAGCGTGCGCTGACGGTCCTCAAAACATGGCTTGCGTCCGAGCGACTGCCGGACGCGAAGCTTGTGCTGGTCACGCGTCGCGCCGTCGGCATCGGCGAGATCGACCCGCCCGATCTCGCCCAGGCCGCCGTCCCCGGCCTGCTGCGGAGCGCCGAGACGGAGAATCCAGACCGCGTCGCCCTGCTCGACCTCGATGCCGGTGAGCCCGCCCCGGCGGCGGTCGCCGCCGCCGCTGAGCGGCGACGAGCGCGAGGTCGCCATCCGGCACGACGTGCTCTACGCGCCGCGGCTGACCCGTGTCCCCGCGGGCGCGCCGGCGCTCCGGGCGCCGGACGCCCAGCCGTGGCACGTGTCGATCGCGTCTCCCGGGACGCTCGAGAATCTCTCGATCACGCCCCATCCGCGGGCCGGGGCGGCACTCGGACCTGGGCAGGTCCGCATCGCGGTGCACGCTGCGGGGCTGAACTTCAAGGACGTCGTCAAGGCGATCGGGCTCGTGCCGCCAGACGGAACCGGCATCGGTCTCGAGGGCGCCGGTGTCATCCTCGAGGTGGCGGACGACGTCGAGTCGCTATCACCGGGCGATCGGGTGCTCGGCCTCATTCCCGACGCCTTCGGCCCGGTCGCCGTCGCCGACGTTCGGCTGCTGACGCGCATGCCCGAGAGCTGGTCGTTCGCACAGGCGGCGGCGGTTCCGGCCGTGTTCCTCACCGCGTACCACGGGTTGATCGACATCGGCCGGCTCGCACGGGGCGACGCGGTACTCATTCACGGCGCAGCCGGCGGGGTCGGGATGGCGGCGCTGCAAATCGCTGCGCATGTCGGCGCCGAAGCGTTCGCGACGGCGCACCCGCGCAAGTGGTCGACGCTGACGGCACTCGGCGTTGACGAGCGGCACATCGCATCCTCACGCGAGCTCGCCTTCCGCGACACGTTCCTAGCCGCGACCGATGGCCGCGGAGTCGATGTCGTGCTCGACTCGCTCTCCGGCGAGTTCGTCGACGCCTCGCTTGATCTGCTGCCGCGGGGCGGCCGGTTCGTCGAGATCGGCAAAACCGACATCCGCGATCCCACCGCCGTCGCCGCCGCGCACCCGGGTGTCGAATACGCAGCGCTCGACATCCTCGAGACGCCGCCGGAGCGCCTTGGTGAGATGCTCGGCGAGATCGTCGCGCTGTTCGAACGCGGTGTACTGCACCACCTGCCGCTGTCGACATGGGACGTGCGCGAGGCGAGCGACGCGTTCCGGTTCATGCGTGAATCCCGGCACACCGGGAAGATCGTGCTGCGCGTTCCGCAACCGCTCGATCCCGACGGCACGGTCCTCATCACCGGCGGTACAGGCGGCCTTGGCAGCATGCTGGCGACGCACCTCGCCGAGCGCTACGGCGCCCGGCATCTGCTGTTGACGAGCCGCCGAGGGCCGGACGCACCCGGCGCCGCGGAGCTGACCGCGTCGCTTGCCGAGTCGGGGTGCGAGGCCACGATCGTCGCGTGCGACATGAGCGACCGGGCCGCGCTCGAGCGGGCGCTCGCGGAGATTCCCGCCGAGCGTCCGCTGACCGCGGTGTTCCACACCGCCGGGGTGCTCGACGACGGCGTCATTCCGTCGCTCGACGCGCAACGCCTGCGGCGGGTGATGGCGCCGAAGCTCGACGCCGCGATCCACCTCGATGAGTTGACCCGCGGCGCCGAACTGTCGGAGTTCGTGTTGTTCTCCTCGGCGGCGGGCACGCTCGGGACCCCGGGTCAGGGCAACTACGCCGCGGCGAACACGTTCCTCGACGGGCTGGCGCGGCGGCGCCGGGCGGACGGCCTGCCGGCGATGTCGCTCGCGTTCGGCCTGTGGGAGCGGGGGACGGGGATGACGAGCCACCTGAGCGCGGACGGAGAGATGCGCGCCGGGCCGCTCGACATGGTCCCGATGCCCGATGAGCTCGGAATGGGACTGATCGAGACCGCGCGGGCACTCGATCAGCCGCTGCTCGTGCCGATGCGCCTCGACCTTGGCGCCGTGCAGGCCCGCGCCGCCGCGGGATTGCTGCCAAGCATTCTCAGCGGCCTCGTCCGCTCCAGGCCGCAGTCGCCCACCGCTCCGGCGGCGTCGCCGGCGGCCGCTGGGAGCTCGCTCGCGGCGACGGTCGCGAGCGCGTCCGAAGCTGATCGCGAGCGGATCGTCAGCGACTTCGTGCACACCCACACGGCGGCCGCCCTCGGCTACGCATCGGTCGACAGCATCGAGCCGGAGCGACCGTTCAAGGAGCTCGGCATCGACTCGCTGTCCGCGGTCGAGCTTCGTAACCGGCTCGCCAAGGCGAGCGGCGTGAGCTTGCCGGCCTCACTCGTGTTCGATCATCCGACGCCCGCCGCGGTGTCGCAGCTGCTGAGCACACTCCTCGAAGGCCGAGAGCAGGAGGTGAAGGTCCGGCCCCGAGCGCGGCCGCGGGCCGATGAGCCGCTCGCGATCGTTGGGATGGCGTGTCGCTACCCGGGGGGCGTGCGCTCGCCGGCGGATCTGTGGGAGCTCGTCGCCTCGGGCGGGGACGCGATTGGCGAGTTCCCGACCGATCGCGGGTGGGATGTCGAGCGGCTGTTCGATCCCGAGGGTGAGCGTCGGGGCTCGAGCTACGTCCGCCACGGAGGATTCATCGACGACGCCGCCGAGTTCGACGCCGAGCACTTTGGGATCTCGCCGCGGGAGGCGCTGGCGATGGATCCGCAGCAGCGGTTGCTGCTCGAGTGTTCGTGGGAGGCGCTCGAGGACGCGGGCATCGACCCGCTGAGCCTTCGAGGCAGCGACACCGGTGTGTTCGCCGGCGTGTTCGACTCTGACTACGCCTCCGGTGAGATCCCCGCGGAGCTCGAGGTCTTCCGTCTCACCGGCGGAACGACGAGCGTGATCTCCGGGCGGACGGCGTACGTCCTCGGGTTGCAGGGTCCCGCCGTGTCGGTTGACACCGCGTGCTCATCCTCGCTTGTGTCCCTGCATCTCGCGGCCCAGGCGGTCCGCGCCGGGGAGTGCGACCTCGCCCTCGCCGGTGGTGTCACCGTGCTCGTCACGCCCGAGCTGTTTGTGGACTTCTCGCGGCAGCGGGGCCTGTCGCCGGACGGGCGCTGCCGCGCGTTCGGTGCCGGCGCAAACGGGACCGGCTTCTCGGACGGCGTCGGGGTGCTCGTGATCGAGCGCCTGTCGGTCGCGCGCGAGCGCGGGCATCGCGTGCTCGCGGTAGTGCGCGGGAGCGCGATCAACCAGGACGGGGCGTCGAACGGCCTCACGGCTCCGAACGGTCCGTCGCAGGAGCGCGTGATCCGCGCCGCGCTCTCGAACGCGGGACTCGATGCCGCTGACGTCGATGCCGTGGAGGCCCACGGAACGGGGACGACACTCGGGGATCCGATCGAGGCCCAGGCGCTGATCGCCACGTACGGACGCGAACGCAGCGATCAACCGCTGCGACTCGGGTCGCTGAAGTCGAACATCGGCCACACCCAAGCCGCGGCCGGCGTCGCCGGAGTGATCAAGATCGTGCAGGCGCTCCGCCATGGCGTGCTCCCGGCGACGCTCTGGGCCGATGATCCGTCGCCGCACGTCGAGTGGGACGGCAGCGGGGTCGAATTGCTGACCGAATCGGCGCCCTGGGCCGAGGGCGAGCGCGTGCGGCGCGCCGCCGTGTCGGCATTCGGCATCTCGGGGACGAACGCTCACGTGCTGATCGAGGAGGCGCCGGCGGAGGTGCCGGCAGCGGCCCCGGAGGTGCGCTCGCGTGTGCTGCCGTTCCTCGTGTCGGGCTCGGGTGAGGCCGCGCTCGTGGGGCAGGCGGGGCGGCTGCGTGAGTTCGTGCAGGCGCGGGCGGACCTTGACGGGGCGGCGGTCGCGGGCGGTTTGGCGCTCGGCCGGGCGCAGCTTTCGCATCGCGCGGTCGCGGTCGTGAGCGACACGTCGGAGCTTGCGGATTGCCTGGGCGCGCTGCAGCGCGGTGAGTTCGTCGACGGCCTCGTTAAAGGACGTGGCGCGTCGTGATGCCCGGGTCGGGTTGGTGTTCCCGGGGCAGGGTGGGCAGTGGCCGGGGATGGCGCTCGCGTTGTGGGACGCCTCGCCGGTGTTCGCGGCGAGCATGCAGGAGTCTGCGACGGCTCTGAGCGCTCATCTGGATTGGTCGCTTGAGGATGTGCTCCGTCAGAAGCCGGGAGCCCCGACGCTCGACCGTGTCGATGTCGTCCAGCCGGCGCTGTTTGCGGTGATGGTGTCGTTGGCCACGGTGTGGCGGTCGTTCGGCGTGAGACCGAGTGCGGTCGCTGGGCATTCGCAGGGTGAGATCGCGGCCGCCTACGTCGCCGGGGCGCTGTCCCTTGACGATGCAGCGCGAGTCGTCGCGGTGCGCAGCCGGCTGATGGGGGAGAGCCTCTCCGGTCGTGGCGGAATGGTGTCCGCTGCCACGTCGGCCGACCGGATGGCGGCATACCTGGAGCGCTTCGATGGCCGGGTGTCGGTGGCCGCGGTCAACGGCCCGTCGGCGGTCGTCGTCTCCGGGGAGCCCGAGGCGCTCACGGAGTTGCTCACCCTGTGCGAGGCCGACGACGTCCGCGCGCGGCGGTTGCCGGTCGACTATGCGGCGCATTCGGCGCAGATCGAGGCGGTGCGTGACCGGCTGCTCGACGAGCTGGCATCGGTCGCGCCGCGGCCGAGCGAGGTGCCGCTCTACTCCACAGTCACTGGCGCGCGGGTCGACACGACGACGATGGGTGCGGAGTACTGGTATCGCAATCTGCGTGACACGGTGCGGTTTGAGGAGGCGGTCCGCGCGATGGCGGCCGACCGGGTCGCCGCGCTGATCGAGTGCAGCCCGCATCCGGTGCTCACCGCGCCGGTGCTCGAGACGGTCGACGGCATCACTGCGATCGGGTCGCTGCGCCGCGACGACGGCGGGCTCGAGCGGTTCATCACCTCGCTCGCCGAGGCGCACGTCGCGGGGGTCGCGGTTGACTGGACCGGGCTGTTCGGGGAGACGCCGCCCTCGCCGGTGACGCTGCCCACATACGCCTTCCAACGTCGTCGCTACTGGCTCGCGGCCGGCGGCGGTGCGCGCGATGCGAGCATGCTCGGACAGACGGCAGCGGACCACCCCCTGCTCGATGCCGTCGTCACGCCCGCCGGCGGCGATGCCACCGTCTTCACCGGCCTGCTCTCGCTCGACCGGCATCCGTGGCTGGCGGATCACGTTGTGACGGGCACCGTGCTCGTGCCGGCGAGCGCGTTCGTTGAGCTCGCGCTCCACGCCGGCACGCAGACGGGCGCGCCGCTCATCGAGGAGCTGACGATCGGGGCTCCGCTGCCGCTCGATGACGGGAGCGCGGTCGCGATCCAAGTGACCGTGTCCGAGGCGGATACGCACGGGCGACGGCGCGTGGGCATCCATTCACGTGATGACGCGGCGGATGCCGGGGCACGATGGACCGAGCACGCGGCCGGCACGCTCGCCCCCGCGGGCGACGATGGCCGCGCGGCAGGCGGCTCCTCGCCGAGCGGCCGCGGCGATGAACGCGATGTCGGGCAGGCGTACGAGCGACTCGCGGCCGCTGGATACGAATATGGCCCAGCGTTCCAGGGACTTCGTCGCCTCACCGGCGGCGACGGCGAGCTCACCGCCGACGTGGCGGTCGGTGACGAGCAGGCGGCGAAGGCGAATGAGTTCCACGTGCACCCGGTGCTGCTCGAGAGCGCGCTGCAGGCGGCGACGCTCGACCGTCTCACGGCGCAGACAGCAAGCCGTCCGGAAACTCCCGTCTCGTTCGCCGGCGTGCGCCTCCACCGCGGGACGGCTGCCGCGGCGCGGGCGCGGGTGCGGGTACGCGGTGACGGCGGCGTCGAGATGTTCGACGACACCGGCGAGCCGCTGCTGTCGATCGAGGCCGTGCAGACGCGGCCCCTCAATCTCGATCAGCTCGGCGTGACCCGTCGGCTCGGGCGTGACCTTTATGAGGTGGGGTGGACTGCCCTGACCGCCTCGCGGCTGGACGGTGCGGCGGTCCGGCTCGTGGTCCTCGGCGACGGGACGGTGACCGAGGCGCTCGCACCCGGCGCGGAGCGCTATGCGGACCTCGCGGCACTCGAGAATGCGGTCGCCCGCGGCGCGCCGACTCCGGACTGCGTCATCGCCGGGCCGATCGCAGCACCCGCTGCGGACCCACTCGCGGAGGCTGTCCATGCGGTCAGCGAACGCGCGCTTGAGCTGCTCAAGGGGTGGCTCGCGTCCGAGCATCTGCTCGACACGAAGCTCGTGCTCCTCACATCCCGTGCATTGGCGGTCGGCGAATCGGACGTCCCGGACCTGACGCAGGCGGCGCTGCCGGGCCTCGTGCGCAGCGCCGAGACCGAGCACCCTGATCGCTTCGCCGTGCTTGACCTCGACGTCGACACCGTATCGCCGGCCGTCGTCGCGGCCGCGTTCCGGTCCGGCGAGCGCGAGCTGGCGCTCAGAGGCGACGTCCTGCTCGTGCCACGACTGACACGCGTCGGCGCCTCGGCGCACGATGACCACCCAGTCCTTGACCCGGACGGGACGGTCCTCATCACCGGCGGTACCGGCGGGCTCGGCAGCATGCTGGCGACGCACCTCGCCGCGCATGACGGTGCGAGGCATGTGTTGTTGACGAGCCGTCGAGGGCCGGACGCGCCCGGTGCCGCGGAGCTCATTGCGTCGCTTGCCGAGTCGGGGTGCGAGGCCACGATCGTCGCCTGCGATATGAGTGACCGGACCGCGGTCGCGCGGTTGCTCGCGGAGATCCCCGCCGAGCGTCCGCTCACGGCGGTGTTCCATGCCGCCGGGGTGCTCGACGACGGGGTGATCCCGTCACTCGATGCGGAGCGGCTGCGGCGGGTGATGGCACCGAAGCTCGACGCCGCGATCTATCTTGACGAGCTGACGCGTGAGCTGGGGTTGTCGGAGTTCGTCCTATTCTCCTCGGCCGCGGGCACGCTCGGGACTGCGGGTCAGGGCAATTACGCGTCGGCGAACGCGTTCCTCGACGCGATGGCGCACCGACGCCGGTCCGAAGGCCGGCCCGCGATCTCGCTCGCGTTCGGTCTGTGGGAGCGGGGGACCGGGATGACGAGCCATCTCAGCGACAACGGCGAGGTGCGCACCGGGCCGCTCAACATGCTGCCGATGCCCGACGAGGACGGGCTCGCGCTCATCAGCCTCGCGCGAGCCGTCGATCAACCAGTCCTCCTGCCGATGCGCCTCAACCTTGGCGCGATGCAGGCGCGCGCCGCCGCCGGGCTGCTCCCGAGCATCCTCAGCGGTCTCGTCCGAGCGAGCTCACGTCGTTCCGCTGCTGATCCGGGCCGCTCGCTGGCCGAACTCGTCTCGACGGCAGCGCCGGCGGATCGCGAGCGGGTCACCGTCGACTTTGTGCGCCGGCACGCGGCGGCGGCGCTCGGCTACCCGTCCGCCGACAGCGTCGAGGCGGAGCGACCGTTCAAGGAGCTCGGGATCGATTCCGTGTCGGCGGTCGAGCTGCGCAATCGTCTCGCCAAGGCGAGCGGCGTGAGCCTCCCGCCGTCGCTCATCTTCGACCATCCGACACCGGCCGCGGTCGCGACCGCGCTGCGGTCTGCGATCGAGGGTCGCGACGAGCCCGAGTCGGCGCGGGAGTCTGCGGGTAACGGCAACGGCAACGCCAATGGGCACGAGGCCGCCGCCGGCGAGCCGCCGCCGGTGCGGGGCGCGATGGCGCGGACGCGGGATGCGGTACGGCGCGCCGGCGTCGCCGCCCATGGCTCGACGTGGACGCGCCGGCTGCTTCCGGCCCCGGTTGCCCTCGCCGGGGCCAAGCGGTTTGCGGCCGAGGCTCGTCGCCGGCGTAACTCGAGCTGGCGCGACTTCCTCGACTTCCACGAGGAGCTGTTGTGGCACACGCCGCTGCGCGGAACCGAAGCCGACGTGGCCGAGCGCGCCGTCTCCGAATTCCTGACTTGTCTCGAGATGTTCTGGCGTCCATGGCTGATGTCCTCGGGTGAGCTCTCCGGGGTCGAACGGCTGCGCCGCGTCCAGGCGGGCGGGCGGGGTGCCGTGCTCGCGTTCCCGCACTTTGGCCCGTTCCACGCCCTCGGCCCGATCTCGCAACGCCACGACCTGGGCGTTTCGACGATCTTCTCCCCCCACCATTACGAGGATCTCGGCTCGGGCTATGACGGACGTCTCGCTCGCCGCAGCCTCGCGTATCTCGAGATGCTCGGTGAGGGTCGGTCGATCGCGCGGGCTGTCGATGCCTCGGGGGAGGGCGCGTTTCCGCTCGCCGCGTCGAGGTTGCAGGCCGGCGAACTGGTCGCCGTCGCGTTCGACATGGTCGGGATCCTCCCGACGCCGTTCCTCGGTCGCACGGTTCGCCTCACGAACGGTCCCGTCAGGCTCGCGCGGTCGACGGGAGCGCTGATCCTCCCGGCGGTCCTGCGGCGGCACGGGATGGTCCCCATCCTCGAGTTCGGCGAGCCGATCGACCCCTCGCGGTTCGCAGATGAGACGACGCTCCAGGCGGCGCTTGCGCGGCAGATGGAGGTGTGGGCGCTGGAGCTGCCCGAGGCAGTCTGGCCGCAGCAGACGCAGCCCGGCGGCGCGCCACTCATCAACGGACCGCAGCTCGACGCCGAGGCGCGACACAACTCCGTCGGCGCTTGATCGAACGGCTCGTACCCGACGTCGTTGCCTGTGCCGAGACCCGGCAGGACGCACCCGACGTCCAGCTGTTTCCCGAAGAGGAGGCGTCGGTGCAGCGGGCGGTCGAGAAGCGCCGGCGCGAGTTCATCGCCGGTCGGGCCTGCGCCCGGCGCGCACTGAGTCGTCTCGGCGTTTCGGTCACGGCGATCCCAAGCGGACACCGGGGCGAGCCCCTGTGGCCGCCCGGGGTTGTGGGCAGCATCACGCACTGTTCCGGGTACCGCGCGTGCGCCGTGGCCCGGGCGGACACGGTCCTTGCGTTGGGGATCGATGCCGAGCCGAACGCACCGCTGCCGGACGGTGTGCTCGAACAGGTGGCGGCGGGCCGTGAGCTCGATCTCGTCGCCTCGGCGCCGGGCGGCGATCGCGCCCCCGACCTCGGCCGACTCCTGTTCAGCGCCAAGGAGGCCGTCTTCAAGGCATGGTTTCCGCTCACCGAACGGTGGCTCGACTTCCATGACGCCGAGCTCTCGATCGATCTCGTTGCAGGAGCGTTTCAGGCACGACTCCTTGTCCCCGGGCCGGTCGTGCATGGGGAGATGGTGACCGCGTTCGACGGCCGGTGGACGGTCGAGAACGGGATCATCGCCACCGCCGTCGTGGTCGTTTGACGCTGCGTCGCGTACTGTGGGATGCGTGGCGGAGGAGCACGCAATCAGCGCGCGCGGGCTGTGTAAGGCCTACGGCGATGTGCAGGCACTCGACGGCGTCGACCTCGACGCTGCCCGTGGTTCCGTGCTCGGGCTGCTCGGCCCGAATGGTGCAGGCAAGACCACCGTCGTCCGGATCCTCACGACGCTGCTGACGCCCGACGCGGGCTCCGCGAGCGTCGCCGGACTCGACGTCGTTCACGACGCCGCCCGGCTCCGGTCACAGATCGGGCTCGCCGGGCAGTACGCGGCGGTCGACGAGAACCTCACCGGTCTCGAGAACCTGACGATGGTCGGGCGGCTCTACGGGATGAGCCGAGCCGACGCCAAGGCGCGCGGCAACGACCTGCTTGAGCGCTTCGATCTTGTCGAGGCGGCCGGTCGGCCGGTGAAGACGTATTCGGGCGGGATGCGCCGCCGGCTCGATCTCGCGGATGCGCTCGTCGCGCGTCCGCCGGTGCTGTTTCTCGACGAGCCGACGACGGGCCTTGACCCGCGCAGCCGGCTGTCCCTGTGGGCGGTCATCGAGGAGCTCGTGCGCGAGGGGCGGACCGTTCTGCTCACGACGCAGTACCTCGACGAGGCCGACCGGCTCGCCGACGAGATCGCGGTCATCGACCACGGCCACGTGATCGCCAAGGGCACCTCGGACGAGCTCAAACGGCAGGTCGGCGGCGAGCGGCTCGAGGTGACGCTCGACCCCGAGGCCGATGTCGACGCCGCTGTGCGAGCGCTCGGGCCGATGGCCGAGGACGAGCCCCCGAGCGCCGAGGATCACATCGTGCGGCTGATGCTGCGGGAACGTAAGGGGAGCATCGTCGAGGCCGTCGGCCGGCTGGGCGAGGCCGGGGTCGGCGTCGATGACCTCGCGATCCGGCGACCGACGCTCGACGACGTGTTCCTCACCCTCACGGGCCACGTCGCTGAGGACGACGGCGCGCCGGCCGAGGCCGAGGAGGTGCGATCGTGAGGCGGCTCGTCACCGACACGCTGATCCTCGCCGAGCGCAACCTCGTGCGGCTGCCGCGTGCGCCCGATCTGCTGCTCGCGTTCACCGTGCAGCCGATCATGTTCGTGTTGCTGTTCCGCTACGTGTTCGGCGGCGCGATCAAGACGCCCGGCTACTCGTACGTCGACTTTCTGATCCCGGGGATCATCGTCCAGAACATCGCCTTTGGCGGGTTCGTCACCGCGCTCGGGCTCAACGAGGACGTGCACAAGGGTCTGATCGACCGCTTCCGCTCGCTGCCGATGTCCCGCGCCGCCGTGCTCGCGGGACGGACGATTGCCGACGTCGTGACGAACATGCTGTCGGTCACCGTCCTGCTCGTGACGGGCATCATCGTCGGGTTCTCCTTCCACACCGATTTCTTCCACGCGGCCGCCGGCTTCGTGCTGCTGCTGTTCTTCGGCTTCGCCTTCTCGTGGTTCTTCGCGCTCATCGGACTGCTCGTCTCCTCGCCGGAGTCGGCGAACTCGGTCGGCTTCATCGCCGTGTTCCCGCTCACGTTCATCTCCTCCGCGTTCGTCCCGGTGGCATCGATGCCGGAGCCGCTGAAGTCGTTCGCGGAGGTCAACCCGTTCACGATCATGGTCAACGCGATGCGCTCGCTCTGGCTTGGCGCGCCCGCCCACAACTACGTCTGGGGCGCGATCGTCTGGACCGTCGTGATCATCGCCGTGTTCGCGCCGCTCGCCGTCGCACGGTATCGCCACACTGCCGGCCGGTAGATTCACTTCGCGTGCGGCTCAACCAGGTGACGTTGGCGGTCAGCGACCTCGACCGCGCGGTCGCGTTCTACACCCGGCTCGGGCTGCGCCAGATCGTCGCCGATAAGCATTACGCGCGGTTCGAGTTGCCGGACGGCGACAGCACCCTCTCGCTCGAGCTCGGCGCCTCGGTCCCCGCGTCGCTGACGACGGTGTTCTTCGAGTGCGACGACCTCGATGACGTCGTCGCGTCGTTGCGCTCGAGCGGCGTTGTGTTCGACCACGAGCCGACCGATCAGCCGTGGCTGTGGCGTGAGGCACGGCTCCGCGATCCTGATGGGAACCCGCTGTGCCTGTTCCGCGCGGGCGAGAACCGGCGCAGTCCGCCGTGGCGCCTGCCGAACGCGTGAATATGCGCCTTCACGTCCTCAGCGACCTCCACCTGGAGAGGGCGTCCCTCGACCTCGACAGCGTCGATGTCGACGCGGACGTCATCGTCCTCGCCGGGGACACGGATGTCGGGACGCGCGGGATCGAGTGGGCGCGCCGATGGGCCGGCGACCGTCCGGTTCTGTACGTCGCCGGCAACCACGAGTTCTACGGGGGCTCGCTGCCCGGCGTGATCGACGCGATGCGCTCGGCCGCCGACGGGGCCGCCATCCATGTGCTCGAGAACGACGAGGTCGTGCTCGACGGTGTGCGCTTCCTGGGGTGCACGCTTTGGAGCGACTTTGAGTTTGACGGTCCGGAGGGCCGCTACGCCTCAATGCGGCTCTCAGAGCGCGTCGTCAACGACTACTCGCACATCACCTACGGCCCCAAGAACCGGATCCTTCAGCCGGCTGACACGCGGATGCTTCACGTCTCGAGCCGCGCCTGGCTCGGCGCCAGGCTGTCCGAGCCGTTCGACGGCGACACCGTCGTGATCACCCATCACCAGCCGGTCATCCGCGCTCGGCCGGACAACCGCCTCCTTCGCTCGCTCGCCGGTGCGTTCGTCAGCGACGTCAGCGAGCTGATGGATGGCGACCGCGCCCGGCTCTGGATCTACGGCCACACGCACCGCGCGGCGGACATCGACGTCAACGGCACGCGTGTGCTCAGCAACCCCCGCGGATACCCGGACCAGCCCGTCGCGGAATTCAATCCCGGGCTCGTCGTCCATATCTAGTGGACCGCCTCGAATGGCGGCGAATTTTCGACGCGGGACACTACGATCACATCCTCATGGCGGTGAAGCTGCACTCCGGAGGGTGTCTGTGCGGCGGCGTCCGGTACGTCATCAACGGGCCGCTGCGTGACGTCGTCGTCTGCCACTGCTCCCGCTGTCGCCAGACGCACGGGCACGTCGCCGCCTACACGGCATGCTTGGCGAAGGACCTCGAGCTCGTCGCCGACGCGACGCTTCAGTGGTTCCAGGCCGACGCCCGCGCCCGTGGCTTCTGCAACCGGTGCGGCGCGAGCATCTTCTGGCAGGCCGGCGACCGGCCCACGGTCTCGATCGCCGCCGGCACGCTCGACCCGCCGACGGGCCTGAAGACGATCGCCCAGATCTACACCGATGAGCCCGGTGACTACTACACCGACCTCGGCGAGGGCGAGATCCACCCCGGCGGGCTTCCGGATTAGGTCTACCACGGACGCTCACCGCATCGAGGCGGGCCGACGCGTGTTTAACTGCCTCGACCCCGCATGACGAAGCGCCTGACTCTGACCATCTGCACGCTGTTTGCCGCGCTCGCGTCGCTGTCGCCGACGCTCGCCGGTGCATCCTCAGAATCGGAGCGCCAGGCTGCCTACAGCGCTGGAGTCGCCGCGTATGTCCACGGCTTCCCGCCGCTCATCAGCCGCGCCTCCCAGGCGATCTTCCCGGTCAACAGCCTCGTCGGCGTCGCGGCGCCGAGCACCCCGGCGAACAAGATCGTCGTCTTGCCGAACGTTGACACCGTCTACACGGTCTCCCGGCTCGACCTCCGCGCCGGTCCGCTCATCGTCGGCGTTCCGGCGTCGCCGCATCGCTACTACGTGCTGCAGCTGATGGACGCGTACACGAACGTGTTCGGCTACGTCGGGACGCGCACTACCGGCATCCACGCGGGCTCGTACGCGATCGTCGGTCCTGCATACCGTGGCTCGGTCCCGGGATATTGGACGTTCCACAGCCCGACCCCGGACGCGCTCCTCCTCGGCCGCACGCTCGTCAAGCCGGGCGAGACGACGAGCGCAAGCGCCGCCGTCCTCGGTACCTACGCGATGACACCGCTTTCGACCCTCGCTTCCGGCGGCGCACCGCATCGCTCGGCCGTGATCACGTCCAGCGCCCGAGGAGCGACCCCGCCGCCGGCGACTGGCATGCCGTTCCTGAGCGCGTTCGACCAGTTCCTGAGCACCGATCCGCCGAGCGCAGCCGAGGCGCGAGCCCTCGCCGGCCTGCGGCGATACGGGATCGGCGCGGGTGCCTTCGGCGAGCTCTCGCGGCTGCCCGCTGACGTCCGCGCCGCGCTCGTCCGCGGCGTCAACGCCGGCCCGGCCCGCGTCGCCGCCCTCGCGAAGCAGCTGCAAACCGGTCCAAAGCACGAGCATGCCGGGTGGGAGTTGCCCGCCGCGGACGTTGGGCGCTACGGCTCGGACTACACGCAGCGCGCCGCGACGGCCCACGACGCCCTGTGGGCGAACACGCCGGACGAGGCGGTCTATTTCATGACCGATCGCGACGGTAGGCGGCGGTCATTGACCGGCCGGCACCGGTACGTCCTGCACTTCGGCCGGCGGCTTGCGGCAAAGGCCTTCTGGTCGGTGACGATGTACGGCGCCGACCGCCACCTGTACGCCAACCCGCTCGAACGCTATGCCCTCGGCGACCGCAATCTGTCGCCGACACGGGGTGGCTCCTACACGCTGCGCCTCCAGCACCGCGCGCCTGCGTCCGGCCGCAGCGGCTGGCTGCCCGCGCCGGCCGGTCACTTCATCGTCGTGCTGCGCCTCTACGTTCCCGCGGCGGCAGTGCTGCGCGGGCGGTGGCGTCCGCCTGGCATCGTGTGTGCGGATTGCACGACGAAGCGGCGCTGAACAGAGCGCTCTGGCCACCCTCAACGCCCCGGCTGCGGCGAACTACGCGTCCAGACCGGCGATTCGGGCGGATGAATGAAAGCCCTCAGGTGCCGACACTTTCTACGTGTCTCGGGAAGGCGCACGCTGGATTTGTTTTCACATCGTGGGGTTTCGTTATGCAAGATCGTGAGCCAGATCGCCGCCGCAAGCCAAAGAGGGACACGGTCCTTGCCAAGTTTGCTTTCGCGTGGGTCATCCCCGCGGTCATCCTGACGGTCGTCCAGCTGATTGCCGACGGCAAGATCACGCCGCTCGCGGTGGCCTTTGACGCGATCGCGGCGATCATGCTCCCGTTCGGATTGCTCTCGCTCGCGATCGCCTTCGCGACCCACAGCGACGACAGCCCCCCCGAGGAGGAAGGCGGAGGCGGCGGCTGGTGGAACCCGCCGAAGGACGAGGAGCCACCGCCGCTCGGCGGACTGTCGATCGACTGGGACAGGTTCGAGACCGACTTCCGCAACTACACGAACGCCGTCACGCGCGTCTAGCGCGCGCGATTAGCCGCCCCCCGTCCCCGCGTCTGGACTAGACGGTCTAGTACTGCAGCGGGCGTGCGCGGCAGGCGCTTGGATCCGGCCGGCGACCTAGAACGGCCGGCGACCGCAGCGGAAGAAGTACGGCAGGCGCGCGAGCGGTGCGCTCAGCGTGGCGCTCCGGCGCCCGTGATACGTATCACCGGTCTGCCGGTCGCGCCAGCAGCCGGCCGGAAAGTAGACCGTGCGCTCCGTCGCACCCTCGGTCACCACCGGCGCGACGAGCACGTCTGGACCGAGCATCCACTCCTGCTGCTGCGCGGCGGCGCGGCGGTCGCCCGGGAACTGCAGCCACAGCGGCCGCGTCGGCGGGATCCCGGTCCGGTCGGCGAGCTTCCATAGCTTCAGGATGAGCGGCGCGGCCCGCTCGTGCAGGCGCGAGATCGCCGTGTAGATCTGAACCGTCTGCGCGTCGTAGGACCACGGCGTATGCGTGCCCGCGCGGCCCGATCCGTGCAGGCGGAACACCGGGCTGAGCGCGGCCCACTCGGCCCAGCGGAGCAGCAGCTCCTTGGTGGTCGCCGGCGACGTGTAGTCGTAGTAGCCGCCGATGTCGGTGGCGAACCCGTAGGCGCCGCCGATCGCGCGGTTGAGCATGTCCGGCGCGAGCGACCGCAACCCCGCCGCCTGCGCCCAGGTCGTCGCCTCGTCGCCGGGAACGTTGGCGTACTCGTAGGCGGCTGAGCCGGGGCTCCCCGAGTATCCGGTGCGGTTGAAGAACCACAGCTGCCGGTGCGGGTGCGTCTTCTCGTAGGCGACGATCGCCGCCCGGTTCGCCCTCTGGTAGAGAACCGTGTAACGGTTGTGCATCGTCCGACCGGTCTCACCGTTCGCGAAGTGCATGTCGAACATGACCTCCTCGCCGAAGTCGGCGTGGAAGCCGTCAAAGCCGTAGTTGAAGACCTTCGCCAGCTCGCGTTTCCAGTACGCGACCGCGGCCGGGTTGGAGAAGTCGAGCAGCGCAATGTGCTGGCCGAGCGTCCCGGTCGTCGTGTACGTGCTGCCGTCGGCCTTGCGGATGGTGAGCCGTTGGCGATCGGGCGCTGAGCCGGGGGTGATGAACGGGCGCAGGTACGCAATCACATGAATGTGCCGGGCGTGCAGCTCGCTGATCAGCTTCTGCTGCGTGGCGAAGCTCGTCACCCGCGGGTTGTAGATGACGAGCCCGTCGTTGTCGTCGTTCTGCATGTTCCACCCCTCGATCCGGTACGCGGTGAGCGGGAGGTGGTAGCGGTCGATGTTCGCCAGGTCGCCCTTTAGGCTCGCCTCGTACTGAGCCAGCGTCGTACCGCCGTTCTTGACGAGCCGGTCGAGCATCGGGCCGAGACCCCACGCCGGCGGCGTCGGCTGGCGCCCGGTCCGGGCCGTGAGATGCGTGACCGCGCTCGTCGGCGCGCCGGGCGCGACGACGTAGCTGAGGCTCGGTGCCGAGACCGCGACGCTCCACGCATCCGGCCTGTCGGAATCGAGCCGGAAGCGGGCGAGCTGTGGCTGGTCGAGCAGGAAGCCGTAGCCGCGTGAGGAGATGAACTGGGCCTGGCTGTAGAACACGCCGGTCGGTCCGTTCGGATACAGGATCGACGACGGACCGCTCGTCGTCGGCAGCCCGGCGATGTTCTCCTCGTTGTCGAACGTCGACAGCGCGACCCCGTGCTGATCGATCGCGTTGTGAGGGCCGCCAAAGCCGTGGAAGGCCTCGGTGCGCGTCGAGGCGAATGCGTCGCTCATCATCGCGACGCCGAGCGCCGG
The DNA here is from genome assembly GCA_963750695.1 of uncultured Solirubrobacterales bacterium. GTDB lineage: Bacteria > Actinomycetota > Thermoleophilia > Solirubrobacterales > Solirubrobacteraceae > Palsa-465. Next base: position 58,386 of record CAVVSB010000008.1, on the reverse strand, counting down.
GTGGGGCGTCGCCGAGACCCGGATGAGCCCGCGTCCGGCGGGTGCAACCGTCACCGTGAGGGTCCGCTTCGACGGGTCGTTCGTCGCGACCGTGAGCGTCAGCCCGTGGCCGCGACGCTGTGCACTGATCACCCGGCGGGCGGCGTACTGGGTGCCCTGGCGGACGCCGCTCTTGAGGTTGCCCGCCCAGACGCCGCCCGCGTACTGCTCGATCGTCTCGCTGCCGACGAGGTAGGAAAGCGGCGCGTACAGCTGGTGGCTGACCGGCGCGTCGGTGCCGGGCGCGATCGGGTCGGCGGTCGGTGGCATCGCGGTCGGGCGCGGGCGCGTGTTCGCCACCTCGCTGACGCCGGCGCTGCGGCGATCGGCCCTGTGGATCTCCAATCGAAACGGATCGACGGTGACGATCGCGGTCGCCCCCTGTGGACCACGAGCGTCTTCGCGCCGGCGGCGGCCGGTGCGGCAAGGGCGAGCGCGGCGATGGCGCACGCGTGACGAAGACTCCTGAGGCCCCTCTCCATCAGCGCGCCGAGCCTAGCAGTCCGCCCGCCACCGATTTCTTTACCGCTGACCCCGAGTCTTGCGCGGGGATCGACGCCTCACCCTGTTCGGCGACGCCGCCCTGTTTGACCGGTTCGGTTTGCCGAGAACGCTCCGAGCGTCGTCTCGACGAGCACCTGCTCGGCCTGCTCCGCAGCGAGCGTCCCGTTCGTCACGCTGAGACTCGCCACGTGGATGAGCTCGAGCAGGACCCTCAGCATCCATTCGAGCGGCAGGTCGGGGTTGAACGCGCCCGCGGCCTGCCCCCGGGCGAGCAGCGGCTGCACGAGCGCCAGCACCGGCGTGTGCAACTGCCGCAGCGAATCGTGGCCGAGCCGCAGGTTGATCGCGACGAGCGCGTGGTAGCGGCCGAGACTCCGCCAACTCGTCCTCAGCATCCGCTCGAGGGCATCGGCCGGGTCACCCTCGGTCGGCTCCGCGCGGGTGATCGCCTCGGTCGCCTCGGCGATCGCGCGCTCGGTCACGGCGGCGATCAGGTCGTCCCGTGTCGGGAAGTGGACGTAGACCGTCGCGCGTACGACTCCGGCGCGTTGGGCGATGACCGAGACGCTCGCCTCCGGGTCGGCGGCGAGCGCCTCGATCGTCGCGTCGAGAATGGCCGCCACGCTGCGTTCGGCGTCGGCTCGCCGCTTGGGGCGGGTCGCGGCCGGACGTTTCGCAGTGGGCGGCATGGTGTGGCTCAGTGGATCGACGCCGGGCGGGACAGCGTGAGCTTCGGCATGAACGCCTTCGCGCTCGGGAGGATGACGAGTGCCACGAGGCCCGCCACCGTGGCGATCACGGCCGCCGCGAGAAACGCGTCCGACAGGCCCGCCGCCGCGGATGGGTTTCCGGGCACGATCGCACCGCCGGCGATACTCGTTAGCACCGCGAGCCCGAGCGACCCGCCGATCTCATGTCCGGTCGTGTTCAGGCCGGAGAGCATTCCACTTTCCGCCTCGCTCGCGCCGGCGAGCACCGAGACCGCGACCGAGACGAGCACGATCCCGAGCCCGAGGCCCGCAATCAGCATCCCGGGCACGACGTCGGCAAAGTAGCTCCCGGTCTCGGTCGCGCCCGTGAGCAGGAACATGCCGGCCGCGGTCAATGCGAACCCGACGCTGAGGGGCGCCTTGACGCCGTGGTTGTTGATCGCGTGCGTCGCGGCATGGACGCCGCCGCCGGTGACGAGCGCGAACGGCAGGAACGCGAGCCCGGTCTCGAGTGCGTTCGCCCCAAGGACGTTCTGCAGGTAGAGCGAGGTGAGCAGGAACGATCCGAAGAGAACCGCGGCGCCGGCCAGCATCATCACGAAACCGCCGCCGATCGCGCGGTCGGTGAGTCGGCGGATCGTGAGCAGCGGGTGCGTCGCCCGCGCCTCATAGATCGTGAACGCGGCGAGCCCGGCGAGTCCGGCCGCGCCGACGCCGATCGTCTGTGCCGACAGCCAGCCGGCCGACTGCGCCTGCGAAAGGGCGAACACGATCGCGCCGACGCTCGCGGTTGCCATGATCGCCCCAGGGATGTCGACCTCGCGCCACCGCGGCGCGCGGGCGTCAGCGGGGACCGTGGCGAGGACCCGAGCGGCGACGAACAGGCCGATCGGCAGGTTGATGACAAAGATGGCGCGCCAGTCGACGAGCTGGGTAAGGACACCGCCGACGAGGACGCCGATCGCCGCGCCGGCGCCGCCGACGGCACCCCACACGCCAAGGGCTCGCGTGCGCTCCGGCCCAGCGCCGAAGGTCGCGGTGATGATGGAGAGTGCGGCCGGGGACAAGAGCGCCGCGCCGAGGCCCTGACCGGCGCGGGCGGCGAACAGCGTCGCCGCGGACTGTGCGAGCGCTGATCCGGCGGATGCGGCCGTGAAGATCCCGAGGCCGGTGAGGAACATGCGCCGGCGCCCGAGCAGGTCGGCGGCGCGACCCCCCAGCAGGAGCAGGCTGCCGAACATCACCGAGTAGCTCGTAATCGTCCAGCTCAGCTCGCCGGCGCCGAGGTTGAGGTCCTTGGCGAGGTCCGGGAGGGCGACATTGACCGCCGAGATATCGAGGATGACCATCAGCTGCGCGAGCGCGAGCAGGGTCAAAAGCCCGCGTCGCCGGAGCGGCTCGGATGGCGGGTCGGATGACTGAGTTGCGTGGCCGTGGCGCATGGAATCGATCTCCAATCGAGAGAAGGGTTGGTCTGGACTAACTCAGACAGCGCTGTCCGGATTACGATATCAGACAGGACTGTCTGGTTTCTAGCCCGGCGCGATACTCCCCCGTGATGGAGGCGTTGCTCCCTCGATTCATCTCGACCCTGCCGGACGGCGTCGCCCGCGCGTCACTCCCGACCCCATTCCGAGTCGGTCACGTCAACTGCTACCTGCTCACCGATCCACCGGTGACGCTCATCGATCCGGGGACGCTCGAGCCCGGGTCGCTCGAGGCGCTCGCCACATTCCTGCGTGAGCACGGGCTCACGTTCACCGACGTCGAGCAGGTCGTCATCACGCATGCCCATCCGGATCACTTCGGCTCAGCCGCCGTCGTCGCGGCCCGCGCCGGCGCCCGGATCGTCTGCGGTGGGCCGGAGCGCGAGACCCTCCTCGGCCCGCGCAATTCGGCTGCGGCGTACGTCATGCTCCGGCGTCTCGGGGTGCCGGAGACCGTCGCCGGAGGCCTCATCGGCTCCGGCGACCGGATCCTCGCCCGCGTCGTCAAGTGGGCCGATCCGGCGATGCTGTTCCCGGTCTACGAAGGTGACCGGCTTCGCGCCGGCGGACGCGAGTTCACGTGCGTGCTCAGCTCAGGACACGCAGACGGTCACCTGTCGCTGTGGGATCCCCGGGAGGGGCTGTTGTTCAGCGGCGACCATCTGTTGCCGAGGATCATTCCGGTGCCGGCGCTCCAGGGCGGTGCCGAGTCCGAGCGCCGGCGGCCGTTCGTTGAGTACCTGAGCGGGCTCGCTCGGTTCGACGCGCTACAGCCGGAGCTGCTCCTCCCCGGCCACGGATCCGGATTCACCGACGTCGCGCTCCTCACCGAGCGGCTGCACTCGCACAGCCGGAGCCGCGCCGACGACATCGCGGCGATCCTGGCGGACGCACGCGCGACACCGTACGAGATCGCCCGCCGACTGCAGTGGCAGCCCCAGGGTGCCCGGCTCGTGATGGGACTGGCCAACGTCCAGGGCCACCTCGATCTCCTGGTGGAGGCGGGGCGCGTCATCGCCGACGAACGTGATGATGCCGTGAGCTACCGGCGGGTGGCGTCCTGACCTACCGCGTCCTGACCTACCGCGTCCTGATCTACCGCGTCCTGACCGACCGCGTCCCGATCTACCGGGTCGGTCGGAACATCCGAAATACGCCGTCGACGACCGCGTAGTCGCCGCGCCCACCGAGCCGCGCGATCGGCCGCAGCGCCTCGGTCCGTACGATCCCATCCGCGTCGATCGCCGCCTCGTCGAGGTGCACGCCGACGACCTGTCCGATCACGATGTGCTGGTCGACCGGCCGGTCATCGACGTCGTGCAGCTGCACGGCGTGTACGACCTTGCACTCCATCGCACACCGGGCGGCCGCCACCCGCGGCGGCGCGACGAGCCGCGACGGCGCCATCGCCAGCGCCGCCCGGTCGAACTCGCTCTCTCCGCGCGGCAGCGGGGCCGAGGTCTCGTTCATCTCCTCCCGCAGCTCATAGGTCACGAGGTTCCACACAAACTCCCGCACCTCGCCCGCGAACGTCGCCGAATCTTTCGCCCCGTGGCTCGAGAATCCGAGCATCGGCGGACCTTCCCCAAGCGCGTTGAAGAAGCTGTACGGCGCCAGGTTCACGTGCCCGTCCGCGCTCAGCGTCGAGACCCACCCGATCGGCCGCGGCGACACGAGCGCCTTGAACGGATCATGCGGGAGCAGCCTCCGGTCGCGCTTGTCGGGCTCGTAGAACAACACGACCGCAGACGCTACCCGCCCCGGCCCGCGAACGGTCGTACGTCGCGGCCCACCTCGGGAAGGACAAGAGCCTGGCGCTCCGTCTCCTGACGAGCCGTTAACTCCTCGTCAGCATCCGTCGCGCCAGGCCGTTCTTCACGAGCCGCTGCGGGACACCCATGCTTGACCCGAGTGCTCACCTTGCGCCTCGCCTGGCGACCCACCCAAGAACCTATCCGCTGACGGCTGCCATGTCTACGCCGGATTCACATCTCAAGTCACCCGCCTGCACCGAACTCGATGCCCTCGAGTCCCAGGCCCTTGAGGTCGTCGGGGAACTCGTCGATGTCGACGACGAGCGCGACCTTCGGCTCGATCCAGAACAACCGGATGCAGTGGAAGCCGTACTCGATGTGGTCGGGCCGGGGAACGTCGGCCCGCTCGAGCATCTCCCGGACCTTCATCTCGCACTCGATCTTCTGCTTCAGCGTTGCCATGCCTGAAGCATGCATCCGACCTGCGTTACAGAACAAGACACAGTCGTGCCAAATCAGCACCAACTCTGTGTCAAGTCTGCGCGGCTTGGTTACGACTCTGCGGACTCCGCGGACTCTGCGGCGCGCTCTCGCTCGTCGTCGGCGATGATGCGCGGGCTGTCCGAGATGATCCCTCGGTTGCGTAGCTGCGTCAGGAACGCGTGCTGGTCCGGAAAGCCGACGACCGTGGCCGCGTCCTCCTCGAACCGGATCGTCAACGTGCGCGCCGTGAGCTCTCGGATCTGACCGTCGATCTCGAGCCGCGAGCCCCCAAACCCGGCGGTCACCTCGAGCTCGAGCTCCGAATCGCCGTGGACGACCAGCGGAGGCCGGAAGCCGCCGTGCGCGGGCAGCGGCGTCAGCGCAAACGCCTGAAGACCGACTGGGAGCAGCGGTCCGCCCGCCGCGATCGTGTAGGCGCTCGATCCGATCGGTGTGCTCGCAATACAGCCGTCACCCGCGAACCGGGCGAACAGCGTGCCGTCGACCCTCGCACTCACCCGCAGTTGCCCCTCGCCGCGCCGGACGAGCACGAGGTCGTTGAACGCCTGATCCGCCGCCTCGCCGTCGACGTGGATCGTGAGGGCCGGCAGCCGCTTCTCGACCCAGTCCCCCGCCGCGAAGCGGTCGAGCGCGTGTCCGATGTTGTGCGCCGCGACGGTGGTGAGGGCGCCGAGGCTCCCACAGGCGACGCCGAGCACCGGCCGCTCCCTGCGTGACCCGCTCCGAATCGCATGGAGCGTCGTCCCGTCGCCGCCGATCGCGACGATGAGATCTTGATCATCCGGATTTACCTGGTCGGCGACCGAGCGGCCGCTGTTGCCGAACGCGATCTGGCCGACCTCAAGGTCCTTCGCCCGGGCCCAGTCGAGGACCTCGCCGATCGGCTCATCGACGTTCCGGGTCGGGTGCACGACGACGCCAACCCGCTTGAGGTTCCTGATCGTCGGTCCTCTTCCGTTCGTCAGAGCCATGTCCGCACGCTACCCATTGCCGCTAAACCGATCCCCAAGTTCATCGAAGTTCGGCTATCATCGTACGTCCACCGCGGGGTGGAGCAGTCTGGTAGCTCGTCGGGCTCATAACCCGAAGGTCGCGGGTTCGAATCCCGCCCCCGCTATCCGGACGCAGCAGTTCCGAGGCCTCCGAGAGATCGGAGGTCTCCGTATCTCGGGCGATCTCAACCTCTGTCAAAGCGAGCCGGCCCTCCGCGTTGCCGGTTCGAAGCGCTGGGACTCATCCTCCCGCAACACCATCGGCGTTTACCAGCCGCGATACGCCGACAGGCCAAAGCCCGTGCTTGACCTCGGACGGGGGCGCCCGAAGCTCTGGCCACGGCCGAGATCGGAGCGTTGGTCAGCCGGACTCTTCGCCGCAGCCCGCAGGCGCCCTCGTCGGCGACCTCACGCGAACGATGGCGCCTTACAGGCGAGGGGTGCCGGTAGAACGCCAGACCTCGCTCCAATGTCGTCTGTACCTCGACGAGGTGGCGTACTTCGAGTTCGGCTCGATCAAGGATGCCCTGGTGAACTACCCGCAGGCCGATGAGGTGGCCGCGCTGCCCTACCAGTACACGATTAAGTAGCGGCTCTGGGCGGCGCCACCCACCGCTCCAGACTCACCGCAAGTGTGACCGCCGCCTCGCCGCGGTCACACGCGTGTCTCAATCACGCCCGTCCTCCCGGTGCCCGAGGAGGAGACTCAGGGGCGCATCGTCACGCTCAACCCGCGGGACCGCGGTCGGCGGTGCCGGAGGAATACTCACCACCGACTCCGGTCGATCGCCTCGCCGATGCCGGGCAGCGCGCGCAACGCGGCCGACGCTGCCTCGACCGTCGACTGCCCCGGCGCGACCGTGTACGTGAGCGTCTGCTCGCGCCGCGTCCCGTCGGGATCATTGATCTCGACTCGCAGGCTGACCGTCTCGTCGCGCGATTGCTGGCGAGCAGCGAGATACCTCGCAACTGCGCGCACCGCGCGCGCGGTCACGATCACCGCGACGGTTCTCCTCCCACGATCGCCGTAGCCACCGACGGGCCCCGCTTCCTCCGGGAGGATCGATGCCTCCGCACCCACACTGTCTGCCAACTCGCGCGCCTCGGATCTCTGCAGGCCACGCAGCCGCAGGACAACTGGCTCACCGATCATCGCTCACTCGCATCATGCACCATCAAACAGCGGGCGATGACCCCGATCGCGTCCTCGCGACTGGACCCAGGGAGTGAAGAGCGATCGTCGTGCCTCCCCACCAGTTGCGGCCACTGGGGAAACTCAGACTGACGCTCGGCGGGCCGCGTCACAACGCACGTCGGGGGTGCGCAGAGGTTGCACACGACTTGGCGGGCGCTCGCGCGGTAGGCAGAATCGCGGTGTTCCGTTGTCGCGCGTAAGGAGAGAGACCGTGAGCGCCACCGTCATTGCTTCCGATTCCGCTGCTGCACAGGAGGTCGAGCGCTGGCTGTCGTCGTTCGAGAAGGCGCTGACCACTGGTGACGGCGCCGCCGCGGGCAAGCTGTTCCTGGACGACAGCTACTGGCGCGACTTGGTCGCGTTCTCGTGGAACCTCACGACGGTGGAAGGGCCCCAGGGGGTCGAGGACATGGTTGTTCGGACGGCCGCGCACACGAGGGCGCGGGACTTTCGGACCACCGAGCCCGCGACCGAGACCGAGGGTGTGACGGAGGCGTGGATCGCGTTCGAAACCGAAGTTGGCTTTGGCAGCGGCTACCTCCGGCTCAAGGACGGCAGCGCGTGGACATTGCTGACCGCGCTCGACGAGCTCAAGGACCACGCGGAGCCAAAGGGCGTCGGACGGCCGCGCGGAATCGCCCATGGCGCCGACCGGGGGCGTGAGACCTGGGCGGAGCGCCGCGACCGCGAGGCCGACGAGCTCGGCTACACCCGCCAGCCCTACGCGGTGATCATCGGTGGTGGCCAAGGCGGGATTGCGCTCGGTGCCCGGCTACGCCAGCTCGACGTCCCAACGATCATCGTTGATCGCCACCCGCGTCCGGGTGATCAGTGGCGCGGGCGCTACAAGTCGCTGTGCCTGCACGATCCGGTGTGGTACGACCACCTGCCCTACATCAAGTTCCCGGACAACTGGCCGGTGTTCTCGCCGAAGGACAAGATCGCCGACTGGCTGGAGATGTACACGAAGGTGATGGAGCTCAACTACTGGGGCTCGACCACGGCGACCCACGCCGAATACGACGAAGTGACGCAGGAGTGGGTGGTCAGCGCGGAGCGCGAGGGGCGTCCAATCACGCTGCGACCGAAGCAGCTCGTGTTCGCGACCGGGATGTCGGGGCGGCCGAACATGCCCGCGTTCCCGGGGATGGACATCTTCAAAGGCGAACAACACCACTCCTCGCAGCACCCGGGACCGGATGGCTACAAGGGCAAGAAGGTCGTCGTGGTCGGCTCGAATAACTCCGCGCACGACATCTGCGCGGCGCTGTGGGAGAACGGCATCGACGTGACCATGGTCCAGCGGTCCTCGACGCACATCGTCCGCTCACACACGCTGATGGATATCGGCCTTGGCGCGCTGTACTCGGAGGAGGCCGTCGCGGGCGGCATCACCACGGAGAAGGCCGACACGATCTTCGCGTCGCTGCCGTACCGGATCATGCACGAGTTCCAGATCCCGGTCTATGACCAGATGCGCGAACGCGACGCTGACTTCTACCGGCGGCTAGCGGACGCCGGCTTCGAGCTCGATTGGGGCGAGGACGGCTCCGGGCTGTTCATGAAGTACCTGCGGCGCGGCTCGGGCTACTACATCGACGTGGGCGCCTCGGAGCTCGTCGCGGCGGGCGAGATCAAGCTCGCCAGCGGTCAGGTCGAGCGCCTGACGGAGGACTCGGTCGTGCTCGCCGATGGAACCGGAGTGCCGGCGGACGTCGTGGTCTACGCGACCGGCTACAAGTCGATGAACGGCTGGGTCGCCGAGATCGTCGACCAACCGACGGCCGACAAGGTCGGCAAGGTCTGGGGGCTCGGCTCGGACACGACAAAGGATCCGGGGCCATGGGAGGGTGAGCAGCGCAACATGTGGAAGCCAACCCAGCAACAGGCGCTGTGGTTCCACGGCGGCAACCTGCACCAGTCGCGCTACTACTCACGCTTCCTGGCCCTCCAACTGAAAGCCCGCATGGAGGGGATTGCGACGCCTGTCTACGGGCTTGCGCCCGTCCACCACACGAGCTAGCCAACCGTCACGACGGACCGACCCGGAGGGCTTGGAACCGGGCTCCGGCAATCGCTGGGGCTCCTCTTGAGCGCTCGAAGCAGGCTCAAGTCCACCCCCGGTCGGGCGATCTTCTGGGTGTGAACCTGCGCCGCTTGAAGGCCTCGGAGCCGGAGTCAACGAGCGCCGAACAGGTCACGACGGACCCCACCCCGGACGCCACCCCGGACGGCATCCCGGACGAAGCCCTCGACGCCGTGGCAGCGATCCTGCGAGCGCTGCGAGATGCGGCTGGCCGTGACTCGGAGGCCGCGAGCAGACTCGACGCCTGGGCTCGCCACATTCTCGTCCTGACGGCACCGCCTGACTCAGACGACGCCACCTCTCGTCGGCGCGACTGGTCGGGTCTCAGCCGTCACACCGTCGCGCACGTGCGCGCCGACAGTGCCGCCGCCTCGCGCTCGATCGGCGAGCTGCAGAACGCGATCTGGTTGGTGATTGAGCGGGTCTCGCAGGCGATCGGCGGCGACGCTGCCTCGGACGCAAGCGCCGCGAGCCAGCTCGACCGGCTACGCGCAGCGGTCGGCGGTGACGCAGCGGAGCTCAAGGCGACTGCGCTCGAGACGGTCCAGCACCTCTCGGAGATCATCGATGAGAAGAGCGCCCGACAGCACCAACTTGCACGTGAGCTCGGAGAGCGCGTCGACACCCTCACGGTCAAGCTCGAGGACACGCGCCGGGAGGCGGACATCGATCCGCTCACTCAGCTCTGGAACCGAGGCGTGTTCCAGCGCGAGCTTCCGCGCGCGGTTCAGATGCGGACCCTGGTCGATGAGCCGGCGTGTCTCGCGATGGTCGACATCGACCATTTCAAGGAGATCAACGACGAGCATGGGCATACGACGGGCGATTGCGTACTTGAGACGATTGCGGCCACTCTCGTCCGCAACTTCCCTCGGCGCTCGGACGTCATCGTGAGGGTTGGTGGGGACGAGTTTGCGGTGATCCTGCGCGACTCGACCGCCGGCGATGCCGGCCGGCTCGCGGAACGCCTCCTAGCGGCGGTCCGGGAGCTGGAGGTACCCGGAGCGCGCGACACCGTGAAGGTCACGGTATGCGTCGGTATCGCCGAGGCACTCCCCTGCGAGCCAGCGGACAGCTGGTTCGCCCGCGCCGACCGCGCTCTGTACGAGGCAAAGACGGAAGGGCGTGATTCGGTTGCTATCGCCGCGAACGAGTGCGCGGGTCGCTCCGAGGTCGCGACCTGACGTTCCTCGGGTTGCGGCCGGCTCGGGCTTACGTCGACCGTGCGAGTCGGGTGGCGCTCACGGATCGACGCTGTCGGTCTGGGCGAGGGTCACCGCATCGGGGAGGTTGTCCGCGCATGCGATGAGGGCGTCGGCTCCGGTGACGGCGAGAGTGCGGCCAACCAGCGCGGTGGCGGGCACGTGGAGCGCGAGGTGCTTTCCCCGTTGGCGGAGGCGGCGTTGGAGGTCGAAGAGGAGGTCGAGTCCGCCGCTGTCGAGATAGCGGGTGGCGGCGAGGTCGATGACGAGGCCGTCGCAGTCATCGGGAACGAGGTCCAGGATGCCGTGGCAAAGCTCGGTGCGGTTTGAACGGTCGACCTCGCCGATGATGGTGACTACGACGACGTCACCGAAGCGGGTCGTTGAGAGGCGGGCGAGCAGCATGAGCAGTTACCGAACGGTCTGTTCGACACTCCGGTGGATGACAACCTTGGTGCCCGTGTCCGCAGCTCGCAGGTCGAGGCGGTCAACGAGCGCCTCGGCGAGACGCAGTCCACGCCCGCGTCCGCGATCGTGGCCGTGGCGGGGCGCGCGCCAGCGTCCGTGATCACTGACCGTGATGGTGACGTTGCTATCGGTGACGGTGGCCGTGCAGGCGAACTGCGCGTCGTGAAGGTCGTAGGCGTGCTCGGTGGCGTTTGCCGCGATTTCGCTCGCGGCGAGGATCAGGTCATAGACGGCCTCCTCACTGATGCCGTTGGCGAGCAGAAAGCGGCGCAACCGGCCGCGGAACGGGCTCAGGGCCCCCGCCGTGGCCGGCACCGTCAAGGTCAGGTGACCCTGCGCCGGCGCCACCAGTCGTGCGAGCAGCAGCGCGCGGTCGTCCTCGTCGCCCGCCGCCGCGTCGGTAAGTGCTCCGGCCAGCTGATCCAAGGACTGCGCGAGTCCTGCGGTAACCGCGCCGGCCAGCCGTCCCAGGCCAGCGTCGAGAGACTCGCCGCGGATCTCGATCAGCCCGTCGGTGTAGAGAACGAGCGTCGCCTCGTCCGGCAGTGTGGTCTCGATCTCGCGGTAGTGGGAGGGCCAGCCGACGCCGACGGGGGGGCCCGTCGCCTCCTCACATCTCGTGAGCGAGGGGCCGGCGGGGTCAAGGATCAACGGCGGGGGATGCCCGGCGTTGACGTAGCGCAGCGAGCGGTGATCGGCGTCCAGGACGGCGCAGAACACGGTGGCCATCATGCCCACGCCCGCGAGCTCGTTGACAGCGCGCATCGCCTCGGCCGGCGATTTCCCCGCGTGCAGGTAGGCGCGCAGGGAGATGCGCAGCTCAGCCATGTGGACGGCGGCAGGCAGGCCACGCCCGGCGACATCACCGACGACCAGCGCGAGTTGCCCTTCGCTGAGAGCGATCGCGTCATACCAGTCGCCGCCAACATCCGCGTCGATTATTCCCGGCCGATAAACGCCGCTCAGCGTGACCCAGTCAAGATCAGGCATCGTGTCGGGCCCGAGCGCGCGTTGCAGCCCGGTGGCGAGCAGATGCTCGCGCTCATACTGCTCCTCCGCGCGCCGCCGGGCGCGCTCAGCCCGCTCGATCGTTGAGAGATCAGTCACGATCAGCGCGACGCTCGCGTTCTCCTCACCGACGGTGCGCAACGACAACGCAACCGGCACGCGCTCGCCGCCGGTTCGCACGAGGAAGCGCACGTCGGCGAGCGGGGTGTCGCTGCTCTGGGTGAGCGCTGCCTCCAAAATCGGACGCTGCTCGGGGGTCAGCAGCCGGCCGAACGGCTGTCCGATGAGCGCCTGGAGCGGTCGCGCGGCGATCTCGCTCAAGCGCGCGTTGGCGTAAACGACGGTTCCGTCGGGGTCGAGGACCGCGGCCCCTTCGGGCATTCCCTCGATCAGCACGCGGTAGAAGTGATCAGCGCCCTCCAACGTGAACAGCCGCCGCTCCCCGGCGATGTCGACCACCAGCGCGTCAACCTCGCCTTGGCGGATCGCCCGGAGCGTCTCCTCGGCCACGTCCAGACGGGCGCGCAGCTCGTCATAGGCGATCTGATCCGGCCCCTCGGGCCTCCCGCCGCTCATCGCCTCAGCCGTCGGGCGGTGTCGCGGTGGCCGGGCGTAGGTCGAGACCGACCAAGACGCGCTCGCGGTCGGTCATATCGCCCACCAACCGCCTGACCGGCACAGGCAGGTCCTTGATCAGCGTCGGAGCGGCGATGATCTGCTCGCCTGCGGCCAGCGCAGGGCGCTGATAGATGTCGATCACCTCCAGGCTGTAGCGCCCGGCGAGCTCTTCATCACAGATCCGCCGGATCGCCGAGATCGCCCGCCGCGATGCGGGCGTGGCCCCGACGATGTACAGCCTGAGCACATACTGCGGTGACTCGCGGGCGTGCAGCGCCGCCTCGAACGCGTCAGTGGCGCTGGTTGGCTTCACGGCGACACCCGATCGCCACTGGGGTCGAGTGCCAGCCCAACGAGCACCCGTTCACTGTCCGATAGATCGCCGATCACCTTGCGCATCGGTGGCGGCAGCTTACGGACGAGGGTTGGAAGGGCCACGATGTCATCCGCGCGTGCCAGCTGCGGCTGAATGCTGAGGTCGATCACCTCGATCTCATAGCGCCCAGCCAGATGGGACTCGCACAGCTCCTTGAGCCGTGCGAACGCCGCCAAAGACTTGGGGGTCGTCCCGGCGACGTAGAGCCGTAGCAGGAACGTTTCTTCCGTCGGATCCTCTGGCGCCTGGCTGCTCACGCCAACCCTCCGGCGCTGTCGTTCGGCGACGGATCTGCCGGCGGGGCGCCGCCGAGCCGCTCTGCCACCAGCGCGGACTCCAACTCGGCCCGCTCCTTATCGCGTGCGCGGACCTGGCGCAGCTGCTGGTCGACCTCCTCGCCCTCGATCTCCAGCTCGAGCTCGAGCCGCTCGATCTGCGCCTTGACCTCCGCGCGGCGGCGCGCCCATCGCCGCTGGCGAGCCTCCAACGCCTCGCGCTTCTCTGCCACCGCCGTCTGGGCGGCCAACTCCTCAGCCAGCCGCTCAGCTCCCATCAGGACTCCGCCCGGGCGCCCATACGGCGAGGCCATCACCACTCCTGCGTCCGTCATCCGAAACTCGCGCAGTTGGTTGGAGTGCGCCGTACCACGAGACTTGACGACGCTCACTCCTCGGTTGCGCTCCCCACCATGCTGGCGGTTGCTGAGCTCAATCCAGGTGTCCATCACGCTCGATATACCCAGCCGCGGCGACTCACCATCACCCACCAGCGCGGTCAGCAATGCGGTGATCCCCTGCGTCTTGCCGAAATCGATCAACCGGGCCAGCATCGCCTCGACCGCGAACGCCTGCCCATGCAGCGAGCTCACCGGATCAAACACCACCGCACTCGGAGCGAAGGCCGCGATCTCCTGATGCAGGCGCGCGAGGTGACCCTCCAAGCCAAACGCCGCCGGCCGCGCGGCGACGATTTGGAGCAGCCCCGCCTCGAGCGGCGCAGCGAGGTCCAACCCGACAGAGCCCATGTTTCGGATGATCTGCTCGGGTGCTTCCTCAAACGCGAACATCATCGCCCGTTCGCCGCGCTCGCACGCCGCGGCCAGAAACGTCGTCGCAAACGTCGTCTTGCCCGTCCCCGGCGGGCCGGCGATCAGCACCGTCGAGCCGCGATACACCCCGCCGGCCAGCATCGTGTCGAGATCCTCGATCCCGGTCGCCACCCGCTCAACAGCGGCGCGATGCTCCAGGCGCATCGAACTCACCGGCGCCACACTGATGCCGCCGGCATCGATCAGGAATGGGTGCTCATCGGAACCGTGGCCCGATCCGCGGTACTTGACGATCCGCAACCGACGGGTCGAAACCTGCTCAACCACCGTGTGATCCAGAAAGATCACGCAATCAGAGACGTACTCCTCCAGCCCGTGCCGGGTCAGCGACCCGGTCCCGCGCTCCCCCGTCACGATCGCCGTCACCCCGCGCTCTCCCAACCAGTCAAATACCCGGCGCAACTCCGACCGCAGCAGTCGCTCGTCCCCCAGAGCGGCGAAGAGCAACTCGACTGAATCGATCACGACCCGCTTGGCCCCGACCTGCTCGATCGCCCCGGCCAGGCGGATCAGCAGCCCATCCAGGTCCCAGGCGCCCGTCTCAACGATCTCGCTCGCCGCGACGCGCATGTAATCGACCGCCAGCAACCCGCGGGCGACCAAATCATCCAGATCCCACCCGAGCGACGCGACATTCTCAGCTAACGCGTCTGCTGACTCCTCAAACGCGACGATTACGCCGGGCTCGCCATGATCGAGCGCGCCCCGGACGACGAACTGCACCCCGAACAGCGTCTTGCCGCACCCCGGGCCGCCGCACACCAACGTCGTGCGCTCCCGCGGCAACCCCCCGCCTGTCACCTCGTCTAGACCCTCGATTCCGGTTGGCGCCTTCTGCACCCCCTGACGGGACGCTACCGCCACCCACCCACCGCCGATTCAGGATCACATTTGCGCCTCACAGGCGCATTCTCGCCCCCCTTCCGACAGTCGTCAACCGCCCTCGCGATCCGCGTGCCGGCGTCCCCGGTCCAGTCAGGAGCCGATGCTCGCGGAGCGAGTTGAGCGGGAGTTGGCCACGCGTACCGCGTCAGCCTGAAAGCAGCGCTCGGGACCCGGCCGTACCGCTGGTGGCGGTCCCGCGGGCGTCTGCCCCGTGGCACCCGTCTCACCCGTGACGGGCGGCTGACCGGGGTGCCGCGGCGGCCTGGGACGTTGACGTTCACAGTGGCGGTCCGGGACGCGAGCCGGCCGGCGATGACCGACCACTGGCGGCTGTCGCTGACGGTGCGGCGCGCACCTCGTGCACACCAGCGCCATCGCCGAGGCCACCCGCATCTCCTCGTGCGACACCGCTGATGCAACCGGTTGCGCGCTATCCGCTCGCGCGGATGGCGCCTTCAAGCCGCGCCAAGGCGTTCGGCACGCCCCGCCCGTGCTCCTCGCGGAGCTCGGCGGTGGGGAAGCCAGACTGGATCATCGTCATGAGGGTCCGGCCGTCGTGGGGCTCGAAGGTGAACTCGGTCGCGAACTGCAAGCTCGATCCGTCGGGGCGGCTCTCGGTCGTGGCCAGCACGAGCCGCCGGGGGCGGTCGATGACCGTAAACACGTGCCGGTGGCGGTACAGGTGGCTGCGCGAGGGGCCGAACCTGATCGTCCAGGCGCCGCCCACTCGCAGGTCGCAGGATGACTCGACGATCCAGCCCGGGTCATCCTGCCCGTAGAAGGCGAGGCGTCCGTCGTCTGCGGTGAACGTGTCGAAGACGACGTCGGGAGGCGCGTCGATCACACGGTCAATGCGCAGCTCGTCGGTCATCGGTGCTTCTCGACATAGGTGCCGAAGCGGTCCAGCCGGCGCTGCCACGTCTGCCGGTAATCGTCGATCCAGTTCGTCGCGTCCTCGAGCTGCGCCGGGCCGAGCCGGCACTCGCGCGCGCGGCCGACCTTCGCGGTGATGACGAGATCAACCTCCTCGAGGATGCCGACGTGCTTCTTGATGCCGTTGAGCGTCAGGCCGAAAGGCTCGGCGAGCTCGCCGATCGTGGCCGGGCCGCCGCCGAGGCGCTCGAGGATCTCCCGGCGCGTCGGATCCGACAACGCGAAGAACGTGCGATCTAGGGTTGCGTTATAGTGCACCGATCAGTGCAGTATAACCGGCGGGAGGCCCATTGATGGCACGCGTGATCTGCGACATGTCGACGTCGCTCGACGGATATGTCACCGGCCCGAATGACAGTCGCGACAACCCATTCGGCGACGGCGCCGGAATGCTGCACGACTGGATGTTCGACGCGGCGACAGACGAGGACCGGGCGATCCTGCAGGACATGCTCGACAACGCCGGCGCCGTCGTCATGGGTCGGAAGTCATTCGACAAGAACGAAGGCGACGGTGGTTGGGGCGACGGCGGCCCGGTCGGTGACACTCCCTGCTTCGTGGTCACCCACCATGCGCCGACGAGGTCGCACCCCCCGGTGTACACGTTCGTCACCGACGGCGTGGCCAGTGCGATCGAGCAGGCCAGGCAGGCGGCGGGCGACAAGGTCGTTGGCCTGCACGGCGCGAGTGTCATGCAGCAGGCACTCCCGCTTGGTCTCGTCGACGAGATCCGCGTCCACGTGATCCCGGTGCTGCTCGGTGGCGGCACGCCGCTGTTTGCGACGCTGGACTCGGCGATCAGCCTTGAGCGCACCGAGGTGCTGGTCACGCCGGCCGCGACGCACCTGGGATTCCGGATCAGGCGGTAGCGATGGCGCGCGGATCTCGTGCGACCGACGCGGCAGCACCGTGCCCCCAGGGTCAGCGCGGCTGGCCCGTACACGCCTCATACCGGCGCAGGCTCTCGGCCGGCCACAGCTCGCCGGCGTCGTAGTAGACATCGAACGCCGGCGTGGAGTCCGGCAGGCTGAGCCAGCCGACCTTCGAGCGGGTGTAAATGTGAACGTCGGGGGTGATGGTGGTCGGGTCATCGAGTGTGCCGCCCCGCACGAACCACACTTGGGGTTGGCTGTACGCGCTGAACACGGCGACCTCGCACTGCGGGCAGCGGAAGATCCGCTGCGGCCGCCCGTGCTCGCGGGGCACCTCGACCGGCTGGGGTTGCGCGCCGAGCAACTCGACGCAGTCGGCCTCGATCAGCAGGTTGATCACGAACGCACTGCCGGTCTGACGTTGGCAGTTCAGACAGTGGCAGCAATGCACGAACATGGGTTCCGCGGACAGGCGGTACCGGACGGCGCCACACGAGCATCCTCCTTCGCGACCGAGGCTCATGACCTCGGCTCCGGCTCGGTCTGCTCGCGCTCGGCCGCCTCGGCCAATCGGTCGTGGAGCCGTTGCCGCAAGTCGACGGGGTCGTAATCGCGTTGCACGCGGCGCTTGCGCGCGACGACGATTCCCGTCGCGGCGACGCCGGCGACGCCGGCGAGACCGATGATCTTCCACGGCACGCGCATCGGTCGCGTAGGTTAGTTCGATGGACGGTTCGACAGTGACGCTCGATGACGCCGTCGATGTCGCCTCGACGGGCGACATCTGGCTGTTCCGCGGCAGATCGGCCGCCGACCTGGCGATTCGGACGGTGACGAACAGCCCGGTCAACCACGTCGGCATGGTCGTGGCGATCGACGACCTGCCTCCGCTGCTCTGGCACGCCGAGCTCGGTCGCTCGCTTCCGGACGTGTGGACGGGGGAGCGGCACCGCGGCGTACAGCTGCACCACCTTCGCGATGCCGTCACCACGTGGAATGACCGGTACAAGCAGCGCGCGTGGGTCCGGCAGCTGCACGGGACGATCGAGCGCCATCACGAAGACCGCATGATGGAGGTCATCGACCGCTACGACGGCCTCGCGTTTCCCACCACGGTCGGGTTGGCCAGGCAGTGGCTCAGGGGTCGCATCCGGCGCAGGTCCTCGCTCGAGACGATCTATTGCGCCGAGCTCGTGGCGACGACCTATCAGCAGATAGGCCTGCTTCCGAGCCGCCGGCCGGCCAGCTGGTACGACCCCGGCCGCTTTTGGAGCGGAGACCACCTCAATCTCGTCCCGCCGTTCTCGCTGGGGACTGAGATCGCAGTGCGCTGACCCCTACGCTCTCGACATGGAGGTACCCGCCGAGCATCGTGAGTTCAAGCGGACGGTTGACGCATCGCGGCTCGTCGATCCAATGCCGACGTTTCAGGTCCTCTCCGCAAACACGGGCATTCCGGTCGATGACCTCGTCCACCATGCCCTCGTGCGCTGGGTGTCGGCCGGCGCAGAGGCGCTGATGGCGATCCCGCCGCTCGCGCTTCGTGAGCTGATCGAAGCACGCCGCCAGCAGGACTGGGCGAAGGTCGGCGGGATCATTGACTGGCTCCAGGCCGGTCTCTGACACGACCTCGAATGAACGCTGAGCGTCAGCTTGTCGGCGTCAGCGTGTAGCGCACGGTCTGCACCCGGATCAGACCGTCGCGGAAGACGAACGTGTCGATCCCGTCGTCGGCCTTGACCTTCTCGGACGCCGCCTTCCACTCGAGCAGCAGGATGTCGTCGTCGAACAGCATCGTCGGCAGCTCCCACTTTGCGCCGGGCAGATCGGAGAGCAGCTTTTCGAACCCCTGCCGGACGCCGTCCTTGCCGCGCAGGATGCCGTCGGGCGTGATGAAGATTGCGTCGTCGGAGTAGTCGCTGACGATACCGTCGATGTCCTCGGCCATCAGCACCTCACCGTGATGCTGGAAGATCTCCTGCGGGGTACGCGCCATCTCTGCCTCCGTCCGTTGTGCGTTGAGTGCGGCAAATCTACTCCTTGTAAGATCGCGCTCGGGGTCCGTCTCGTTGCCGGATCTCGGTGTGCTCGTCATGGAGGTTCGGATTCGTTTCGGCACCGGCATCGCGCGGTTTGCACCGGCGCCCGTGATGGCGCTGGAGCTGCCCGCCGGGGCGACGGTCACCGACGTGTACGACCGCCTCGCCGGCGCCAGCCCCGAGCTCGCCGACGCGCTCCGCTCAGCCGTTCCGATCATCGGAGGCGTGCACGCCGACCGCGCGCAGACGCTCGCCCCCGGGGATGAGCTAGCGCTGCTCGCCCCGGTCTCCGGGGGCTAACCCCGAGAAACCCTCAGACCACGAACCGAGGCACGCACATGGCCACCCAGCCCGTCACCAAGCAGGCCCACCAGACCGTCTTCGTCGACACGTTCACGAACGGTCTGCTCGGACCCGATGTCGAGATGCTCGGACCGGTCGCCAGCGGCGGCCACATCGTGTGGAACTCGACCCCCGGCTGCTGGGGCCCGATGATCACGCCGTCGATCCGTGGCGGCCATGAGGTGAGCCGGCCGGTCGCCGTCGCCGACGCGCACGTCGGCGACGCGATCGCGATCCGGATCAAGGACATCGAGGTGACCTCGCTCGCGACCGCCTCCGGAAACGACCAGCCGATGGAGGGGCGCTTCAACGGCGACCCCTATTGCGCACCCGTTTGCCCCGGGTGCGGCATGGAGTGGCCCGCGACACGCGTCGAGGGGATCGGCCCCGAGTCAATCCGCTGTGAGAACTGCGGCGCCGACGCCACGCCGTTCACATTTACGAACGGCTACACGATTGCGTTCGACGAGCTCCGCTCGGTCGGGCTGACGGTTCCCCAGCAGACGGCCGAGACGTTCGCTCATCAGGCGGCGCACTTCGCCGCACTGCCCGACAACTCGGTGCAGAACCCGATCCTGACCTTCGCTCCCCACGACATCGTCGCGCTCGCGACGCGCCTGCGGCCGTTCCTCGGTCAGATCGGGACCTCCCCGTCGGCGACGATCCCGGACTCGCACAACGCCGGCGATTTCGGCGCGTTCCTGATCGGCGCGCCGCACCGGTACGCACTGACGGCCCAGGAGCTCCAGCAGCACAAGACCGACGGACACATGGACGTCGACGCGGTGCGCACCGGCGCGATCCTCATCTGCCCGGTCAAGCTCGACGGGGGAGGGGTCTACCTCGGCGACATGCACGCGCTCCAGGGAGACGGCGAGATCGCCGGGCACACGTGCGACGTCTCCGGCACGGCGACGCTGCAGGTCGAGGTGCTGAAGGGCCTGGGCAACGATGGGCCGGTGCTGTTCCCGCTCGAGGAGGACCTGCCGTTCCTCGCCAAGCCGCTCTCGGACGAGGAGCGCAGCCGGGCGCTCGCGCTCGGCCGGCGCTATGGCGTCGACGCGCTCGAGGAGTCGCTGCCGATCTCGGTCATCGGGACCGGCCCCGACCTCAACAGCGCCACCGACAACGGGCTCGCACGGGCCGCCGAGCTGCTCTCGCTCTCAGTCCCCGAGGTCAAGAACCGGGCGACGATCTCGGGCGCGATCGAGATCGGACGCCATCCGGGCGTCGTGCAGGTGACGTTCCGCGCGCCGACGGAGCGACTCGGCGCGTGCGGACTGCTCGGCTACGCGACCGAGCAGTACGGCCCGCGCTGATCAGACGGCCACCCGGTGCCGCTCCAGGAGCGCGGCACCGGCGGCCAACTCCTCCGACGTGACCATCGCCGGCACGAGGTCATACCGCTCTGCGTAGGTGTCGAGCAGCACCCGTCTGACCGCGTCGACGCTCGTGCCCGCCGCCTCGTCGGCGACCGCGCCGACGGTCTCCGGATCCCAGTCGAGCTCGAGCGCGGCGTACACCTCCTCGAGCACGCCGCGCAACCGGTCCGCGGAGGCGACGACGACGACGGTTGAGAACATCCACCCGCCGCGAACGATGCGCTGCGCGGTCCCGATCAGCTTCCGCTCACCCCGGGCGTTGACGGTGAACTCGCCGGGGCAGTACTCACCCGGCACCTCGCCGACGCGCGCATCGACGCCGAGGCGCCGCAGGACCTGCGCCTGGCGCTCGGCTTCGATCGCGAACCGCTCCCGGATGCCGATCCCGGCGTCCCCCGCGGGCATGATCTCCTCGAGCACGACGCAGCCCTCGTCATAGGCCGCGGCGCGACCGCCGGCGCTGCGGACGGCCGGTGTGAAGCCTCGGCGCCGGGCTGCGGCGGCGGCGCAAGCGAACCCGGTGAGAAACGCGTCGCGGCGCCCGAACGCGACGGTCGGCTGCGGGCGGTAGACCCGGAGCACCGGCCCGCGGCGCGCCTGCGCGACGCTCGTCAGCAGCGCCTGCGCCAACGCCAGGTCGAGGGCGGGATCACGACCGATCCCGCCCTCGAGCAGGTCCACCGTCATACGACTGTTCTCGCCGGGCACGCGCTGGAGAACGTATCCGCCCATGCCTTCGAGGACGTCGGACCGGCAGGTATATTTGCCAACACCAGATGGCGATGTCGCAACAGCTGAGCCCGATGCTGGGGACGCGGACCGAGGTCCACTCGCGGCGCGGAGCGGTCTCGGCCGGACATCCGCTCGCCGTGCAGGCGGCTCTGGCGGCGCTCGCCGACGGTGGCAATGCGATCGACGCGGCCGTCGCCGGCGCGTTCGCAGCGTTCGTCGCCGAGCCGAACAACGCCGGAATCGGCGGCTACGGGCACCTCAGCGCGTACCTGCAATCGCAGCGGCGGTTCCTCACGGTCGATCACGGTCCCCGCGCCCCCAAGGCGGCGAGCGCCGACATGTACGAGGTCATCGGCGAAGACGCGCTCGACGGGCACGACTGGCCGGCCGTCGCGGGTGATCGCAACACCGTCGGACACCTCGCCCCCGCCGTGCCCGGGGCGGTCGCGGGGCTGTGGTCCGCCCACGAGGAGGCCGGGCGGCTGCCGTGGGCGCGGCTGCTCGAGCCCGCGATCGCACTCGCCACCGAAGGCCTCGAGGTGACGTGGCCGCTGCTGCTCGAGATCGTGGCCCGGTTTGAAGAGATCCGGACCTACCCGACGCTGATGGCGATCCTGTTGCCGTCGAGTCGGCTGCCGAAGGCGAGGACCGCGGACGGACCCGGCGAGCGGCTCAACCAGCATGATCTCGCCTCCACGCTGCGGCTCATCGCACAGCACGGCTCCGAGGCCTTTTACACCGGCGCCGTCGCCGAGGCGATCGCCGCCGCGGTCGCGGCCGGCGGCGGGATCCTGTCGACGGCCGACCTCGCGGACTACCGCCCCAAGCGCTTCGACGAGGCGCCCGAGCGCTACCGCGCCTTTGAGTACGTGACCTCCCACGACACGGTCGGCTACGAGGCGCTCGGGATCCTCGAGCAGTACCCGCTCGGCACGTACGGACCCGGCAGCGCCGAGCACTACCACCTGCTTGCCGAGGCGATGGGGCATGCCTTCGCCGACGGTGCGACATACGCAAACGACCCCGACTTCACCGACGCTCCGATCGCCGCCCTCGGCAGTCCGGCGTTCGCCGCCGCGCGTGCCGCCGGCATCAGCGTCGAGCGTGCAGCGCCGCGGCCCGTCGCCCCGGCAGCGCCGTGGCGGACCGATCGCGCCGGGATGCCCTCGGCGGGTGGCGTGCACGGAACGACCCAGGTCGTCGCCGCCGACGCGGACGGCAACCTCGTCTCGCTCATCACGACGATCGGTGCCGACTTCGGCTCGCTCGTCGCTGTGCCCGGAACCGGGATCGTGCTCAACAACTCGATGGTCAACTACGACCCCCGCCCCGGTCTCAGTAACTCGATCGCGCCCGGCAAGATGCCGTTCTTCGCGGTCCCGGCGATCGTCGCGGCACGGGACGGCGCCCCCGCGTTCGCGGCGGCGGGCTCGGGCGGCTACCCGATCCTCGCCGGCGTGATCAACACGGTCGTCGGGATCGCCGATCACGGGCTCTCGGTGCAGGCGGCGATCGACGAGCCCCGCGTCCACTCCCAGGGCAACCGGACGTTCATCGACGCGCGGGTGGACCCAACCGTTCGCGATCGTCTCGCCGACCTCGGCCACGAGCTCGTCGTCCAGGACGTCACCCCCGGGGAGCTGGCGTTCTCCCGGGTGAGCGCCATTGCCGTCGGCGAGGATGGCGTCATCTCCGCCGGCGCCGGACCCGCCTGGACGACCGCCGCCGGAGGGCTGTGAGCGGCGCCGCCCGTGTCATCGATCCGGCGTGGATTCCGCTGGCGGACGGCACGCGGCTGTGCGCTCGCATCTGGCTGCCGGAGTCGGCCGACGTCGAGCCGGTGCCGGCGATCCTCGAGTACCTGCCGTACCGCAAGGACGACGCGCACGCGCCGTCCGACGCGACCGTCCACCCGTACTTCGCCGCCCACGGCTACGCCGCAGTGCGCGTCGACATCCGCGGCAGCGGCGACTCCGACGGACTGCTGAGCGACGAGTACTCGCGCCAGGAGCACGACGACGCGCTCGAGGTCATCGCCTGGATCGCGGCGCAGCCGTGGTGCACCGGGGCGGTCGGGATGATGGGGATCTCGTGGAGCGGCTTCAACAGCCTCCAGGTCGCCGCGCGCCGGTCACCGGCGTTGAAGGCGATCATCACCGCCTGCTCGACCGACGACCGCTACGACAACGACGTCCACTATATGGGCGGCGTGCCGCTCGGGTACTACCTGCTGCCGTGGGCGAGCGTCATGCTCGCGTTCAACGCCCGGCCGCCGGACCCAGAGATCGTCGGCGATCGCTGGCGCGAGCTGTGGATGCAGCGCCTCGAGCACAACGTCGACCTGAGCGAACTGTGGCTCGAGCATCAGGCCCGTGACGACTACTGGCGTCACGGCTCGATCTGCGAGGACTACGGCGCGATCGAGTGCGCTGTGCTCGCCGTCGGCGGATGGGCGGACGCCTACGTCGATTCGATCTTCCGGATGCTCGAGCATCTCACCTGCCCGCGGCGGGCGATCGTCGGCCCGTGGGGCCATCAATGGCCGCACGAGGGCTCGCCCGGTCCGGCGATCGGGTTCCTCCAAGAGGCCGTCCGGTGGTGGGACCACTGGCTGAAGGGGATCCGTCGCGGGGTCATGGACGAGCCGATGCTGAGGGCGTGGATGCCGGACGGCGACGGGGCGGGGCGGTGGGTCGCGGAGCCAGCGTGGCCACCGTCCGATCCCGGGACGAACGAGCTGGCGCTCAACCTCGAAGCGCATGGCCTGCGCGACGGCGAGGCGAGCACTCCGAGCGGCGAGCTGCGGCATCGCAGCCCCCAGACGGTCGGGCTCGACGCCGGCGCCTGGTGCCCGTACGGCAACCCGGCTGACCTCCCCGGCGACCAGCGCCGCGACGACGCCGTGTCGCTGTCGCTCGACAGCCCGCCGCTGCAGGAGCGCACCG
Organism: uncultured Solirubrobacterales bacterium; assembly: GCA_963750695.1. Lineage (GTDB taxonomy): Bacteria > Actinomycetota > Thermoleophilia > Solirubrobacterales > Solirubrobacteraceae > Palsa-465. Next base: position 34,205 of record CAVVSB010000008.1, on the reverse strand, counting down.
AACTTCTCGGTCGGCCGCGGCTGCGCCTACGGGTGGCGAGCGACCAGCCGGCCGCGTTCGTCGTCGCCCGGCTGTGTGACATCGCGCCGGACGGCAGCTCGACACTGATCACCCGGGGCGTGCTCAACCTCTGCCATCACGCCGGCCACGACCGGCCGCGCGCGCTCGAGCCGGACGTGCCCGTCGAGGTCGAGCTGTCGCTCAAGAGCGTTGCCTACGCGCTGCCCGCGGGGCATCGCGTCCGGCTGGCGCTCTCGACGAGCTACTGGCCGTGGCTGTGGCCCTCGCCGGCGCCGGCGACGATCACGATCACCACGGCCGGCGCCAGCCGCCTCGCGCTCCCCATCCGCACGCCGCGCGCTTCGGACGCGCAGCTGCTGGGGTTCGAGCCGCCGGAGAGCCCGCCGCCGCTGCCGATCGTCCGGCTAAGGGATCGCGCGCCCGAGCAGACTGTGACGCGCGATCACATCACGCGCACCGTCGCAGTGCATATGCGACGCAACTTCGCCGGCGCCTACCGGCTGCCGTCCGGCCTCGAGTACGACGACGACGATCCGGTGCACTTCACGCTGCACGAGGATGATCCGCTGTCAGCTCGCGTGCAGTGCGACCGGCGGATCGAGGTGCGACGCGGCGCCTGGCGCACCCGGGTCGAGGTCCAGGCCGAGATGAGCTCCGACGCCGACGACTACCGCGTCGAGAGCACGGTCACTGCGTATGAAGGCACGGAAGTCGTCGACGAGCGCACGTTCTCGCACACGATCCCGCGGAGGCACACATGATCGCCAGACGTCTCGACAACCTCGACGTGCTGTGCACCGACGTCGAGCCGATGCGGGCGTTCTACGCGGACGTCCTCGGACTGCCGCTGCGGCTCCCGTACGAGCCGGGCCAGGGCTGGGTCGGCTTCCGCGCCGGCGATGTCGTCATCTACTTCATCGAGGCCGATCGAGACGCGCAGCCGCCGCACCCACCGCACCCGCCGCCGAGGTTCACGGGCGCGCCGAACCCGCCGGGGATCGACTCGTTCGCGTTCGAGGTCGACAGCCTCGACGATGCGATCGCCGAGCTTGATCGGCGCGGCGTCCCGTGGGCCGGCGAGATCGTCGAGTCCGAGTGGTACCGCTACCGCGGTCTGCACGACCCGGAGGGCAATCTCGTGTACCTCACCGAGCCGCTCCTCGATCGCGCAGACCCGCCCGTCCCCGCCCCCGGTGCGCAACCGTGATCGATTGCGACGTCCACAACGTCATCGCTTCGATCGACGTGCTCGAGCCCTACCTTGACGACCACTGGCGCGAGGTGATCGCGACGTCGCAGTTCGCCGGTCCGACCGACCAGGCGCACCCGCCCAACCTGGCGACCTCGCTGCGCGCTGACCTCGCCGACGCCGAAGCGCACGCCGATGCCGACGCCGAGACCGACGCCGGCGCCGGGCAGCCGGGCACCTCGCTCGCGCTGCTGCGCTCCCAGCTACTCGATCCCCTCGGCGTCGAGCACGCCATCCTCTCGTGCGACTACGCGATCGAGAGCGTCCGCAACCCCGATGCGGCGGCGGCCCTTGCAACGGCGGTCAACGACTGGCAGATCGAACGGTGGCTTGATCCCGAGCCTCGCCTGCGCGCGGCGGTCGTCGTGCCGAGCCAGCAGCCGGCGATGGCTGTGCGGGAGATCGAACGAGCCGCCGGCCACCCGGGGTTCGTCGCCGTCTACCTCCCGGTTCGCTCAGCGATGCCGTACGGCAACCGCCAGTGGTGGCCGGTCTTCGAGGCCGCCGTCGCCCGTGAGCTCGTCGTCGAGCTCCACTTCGGCGGCTCACCCGGGCTGCCGCCGACGGCATCCGGCTGGCCGACGACCTGGCTCGAGGACTACGTCGACATGGCCTCCGCGTTCCAGTCCCAGCTCACGAGCCTCATCTCCGAGGGAACGTTCGATCGCTTCCCGACACTGCGCATGGCGCTCATCGAGTCGGGCTTCGCCTGGCTGCCGGCGTTCCTGTGGCGATTTGACAAGAGCTGGCGCGGGCTCCGACGCGAGGTGCCGTGGACGAAGCGGGCACCCTCCGAGTACGTTCAGGAGCATGTCCGGATTGCCTTGCAGCCCGTCGACGGACCGCCCGAGCCCGCGGAGCTCCTGCGTGTGATCGACCAGCTCGGCTCCGAGGAGTTGTTGATGTTCTCTTCGGACTATCCCCACCGTCACACCGCCGAGGGGCTGGCGGCGGTGCCTTCAGAGCTCCCAACGGGTCTCGCCGAGAAGCTCCTCTCGGACACGGCGCGCAACCATTACCGGCTGCGCTGATGATCGTCGACTGCGACATTCACAACGCGCCGGTCTCCGAGGAGTCACTGCTGAAGTACATGCCCGCTGAGTGGCGGGCGCACCGGGCCGCAGGCGGGCGGCTTGGGGCCGAGGTCGGTGCACGCCGGGAGACGCTCGGCGACCGCTCGTATCTCGGCTGCGAGTACCCGCGGGCGACCCCACGGGCGGCGCGCACGGACGCGTGGCCGCCGAGCGGTGCGCCTCCGGCGTCGGATCTGCAGTTCATGCGCGAGCAGCTCCTCGACCGCTACCGCATCGACTACGGCGTGCTCACGCCGATGCTCGGCGCGGGCGAGCAGCTCGACCTCGATCGCGGCGCGGCGCTCGCAAGCGCGATCAACGACTGGCAGGTTGCGGAGTGGCTCGAGCCCGAGTCCCGGCTGCGCGCGTCGATCAACGTCGCGTACGAGGACGGCGACCTCGCCGCCCAGGAGATCCATCGGCTCGGAGACGATCCCCGCTTCGTCCAGGTGCTGATGATGATCCGCACCGCGGAGCCGATGGGCCGGCGCAAGTACTGGAAGCTGTACGAGGCCGCCGCCGATCACGACCTCCCCGTCGGCGTCCACTACGGCGGATGGGGCCGGGGTCCGATCACCGGCACGGGCTTCGGCTCCTACTACCTCGAGGACAACGTCGGGATGGCGACGGCGTTTCAGGACCAGCTCGCGAGCCTCGTCTGCGAGGGTGTCTTCGAGCAGTTTCCGAAGCTGCGAATCGTCCTCATCGAGGGCGGGATCGCGTGGCTCGCGCCGCTGATATGGCGGCTCGACCGCGCGTGGAAGCTGCTCCGCGAGGAGGCACCCCGGCTGACGCAGCTCCCCTCAGAGCTGATCCGCTCGCACGTCTGGCTGACGACGCAGCCGATCGATGAGCCGCCGCGTGAACAGGACTTCGTCGCGATGCTCGAGCAGTTGCAGATGAACGACAAGATCATGTTCGCGACCGACTATCCCCACTGGGACTTCGACGCGCCAGACCGGACGCTCCCGCGTGCGATCGGCGCAGAGGCCCGCAACGCGATCCTGTCCGAGAACGCACTCAAGCTGTACCGCATCACCGCCGCCATCACCGCCGCCGCGAATGGGAGCGGTGGTGGCGCGTAGCGTCATCGTCGCTCGCGCCGAGGAGATCGGCCCGGGCGAGCGCAAGATCGTCGACATCGGCGGTCGCTCGATCGGTGTGTTCAACATCGCCGGCAGCTACTACGCGCTGCGCAACCGTTGCCCACACCAGGGCGGGCCGCTGTGCGCCGGGTTCCAGCTCGGGTCGGTGCGCTCCGAGCAGCCGGGGGAGTACGAGTTCGACGCCGCCCCCGAGATCATCCGCTGCCCGTGGCACGGCTGGGAGTTCAACATCAAGACCGGTCGCTCGTGGTTTGACCCGGAGCGCACCCGCGTGCGCAGCTACCCGGCCGGGGTCGTCGAGGATCCGGTTCCCGACGCCGACAGCTACCCGGCGTACCGCGAGGGGAGCTACGTCGTCGTCGAGCTCGAGCGGTGAACGCGGTCCGCGTTGTCGGGGTCGACCGCCCGCGTGACGAACGTCGTCGTCCACGGCGCATACGAGCGCCACAGGCTCTCGAGGGCGCCGAGAGGATCCCTCGCCTCGTCGACGCGCAGATCGACGAGCGGAAACGACTCGCGTTCGACGACGAGCACGGCGGCGGAGCGCAACGGCGCCGTCTCCCCGCCGGCACGCTGACCCGCCTGCAGGCCGTCGATCAGGCGGCCGGCGAGCACGCCGTCGCTCGCGCTGAACGCGCTTGCGATCGCCTCGAGCACGCCGCCGTTCGTCAGCATGTTGCCGATCGCCAGGCAGTCCGCGCCCGCGACCGCGCCCGCCGCCGGCCACGCGTGCTCGCCCGTGAAGTGGCCCGCGTCGCCGCGGGCGTCGAGCACACCGAGCTGGCGCCACGCCGGATGGGGATGGGCCTCGATCGTGCGCGTGACCGCGTTCGCGGGCGCGATCTGCGCTCGCAGCGCCTCGAGCAGCAACGGGCCGAGGCGCGGATCGGTGCGGTTCTGTGTCACCGCCACGCCGACGCCCGCCAGCGCAAACGGCACTCGCGCCCCGACCGCGATGTCGGACGTCGTGACGGCCGCCCCGAGCTGGCCCGTCTCCGGGCAGCGGCCGAGCAGTGAGAACGTCACCGCACGCCCTGCTCGACGGCCTGCGATCCGAGACCGAGGCGATGGTGCGTGAGACCGAGGCGCTCGCGCGTGTCGACAGCGGCACCGACGACCGCGCCGGCGTGGCGCGCGTCGCGGCGATGAGCGGCGAGCTGCTGCGGTCTCACGGCTTCACGCTAGCGCCTCGGGACGAGGGCGGCCTGGCCGCGACGCTGACGCTCGGGGACGGCCCACGGCTGCTGATCGTCGGCCACGCCGACACGGTGTGGCCCGCGGGCACCGCCGCACGGTGGCCGGTTGAGAGTCGCGCCGGGATGCTGAGCGGCCCCGGCGTGGGGGACATGAAGTCGTGCGTCGTGATGGCCGCGCACGCGGTCAGCGCCGCGCGGCACGCGGGTCTCGAAGGAGTGGGGGCGATCGAGGTGCTGATCGTGCCCGACGAGGAGCACGGGAGCGTCGCCAGCCGCTGCTGGATCGAGGACCGCGCCCGCGGCACCGCTGCCTGCCTCGGGCTCGAGGCCGGCTGGCCGGGCGGCGGCGTCGTCGTCGCGCGCGGGGCCGTCGGGGCACTCCGCGTGTGCGCGCAGGGTCGCAGCGCCCACGCGGCCGGACACGAGGACCGGGGGGCGAGCGCAGTCGCCGCGCTCGCGCCGCTCGTCGGCACGCTTGAAGGGCTCTCACGCCCGCTCGACGCCGCGCTCGTGAGCGTCGGTGTGTTCCGCGGCGGCGTTGCCCGCCAGGTCGTTCCCGACGAAGCCGAGTTGCTCGTCGACCTCCGCGCGCCGGACGCGGCCGCCGCGGACGCGCTGCTCGGCCGAGTACGCACCGCGGTCATGGCGGCGGGCGGCGACGCCGGCGGCGAGGTCCGGGTGTGGCTCGAGGGCGGGATCACCCGCCCGGCGTTCCCGCGTGCAGCGTCGGACGCACTGTGGTCCCTGGCGCGTGCGCGCGCACGCGACCTGGAGATCCCCATCGAGCCCGTGACCTCTCGCGGCGGCTCGGACGCGAGCTTTGCCGCCGCGTGCGGCGTGCCGACGCTCGACGGACTCGGACCGATCTGCCACGACTCGTGCGCCCGCGGCGAGCGGATCGAGATCGGGAGCCTCGCCGAGCGCGCGGCGCTCATGGCATGCCTGATCTGCGACCTCGGAGACCTCTGCTAGGCGCGGGTCTCCGGGAACGTTGACGCGCCGGCGTATCCCTTGGCGTGGAACTCGCCGTCGAGCATCGCCTGGCCGACCTGCTGCATGTACTGCTCGTCGCGGTAGTGCAGCGAGAACGTCCGCACGTCGCGGTAGATCCGTTCAAGCGCGTGATCGCGGAACGCGGCCCGCGCGCCGCAGATGTCGAATGCCTGCTGGGTCGTGTCGAGCGCGGCGCGCTTGCCGATGTGCAGCGCGCGGATCGAGGCCAGCTCGGCCGCGTCGTAGTCGCCCGCATCCCACAGGTCGGCCGCCGTATACAGCGCCGACCGCGCGGCAAACACCGCGCTCGAAAGCGTTCCGAGCGCGACGCGGATCAGTTCTGAGGAGGCCATGCCGGGCCGCTCACGGACCCAGTCGGTCGCGAACTCGAGCGCGGCTCCGGCGGCCCCGATGTGATTGGCGGCGAACGCGAGTGTGAACGTCCGCGGGTCGCGACGTGTCCACGCCCCCGGCTCCCCGATGAGTCGCTCGGGCGGCACCTCGTACCCGGTGATCTTCACGCTGTGGCTGATCGTCGCCCGCATCCCGAGCACGTCCCACTGGTCGATGAGCTCGACCTCCGGGGCCTCGCGCGGGACGAGCGCGATGATGCTGCGCTCCTGGTAAGGACCGTCGCCGGGCACCGCCGTCCAGATCGCCAGCTCGTCGGCGGCCGGCGCGAGCGAGGCGAAGTACTTCTGGCACGTGAGGCGGTAGCGCCCGCCGGGCAGCTCCTCGAGCTCAGTCCGCGCGATGTCCGCGAGCTTGCCGGTCGGCTTCGCCTCGCTGCCGACCGATGCGAGCAGCTTCCCGCCGGCGACGATCTCCGGCAGCAACAGACCGCGTTGCTCGTCGGTGCCGAGGCGCGCGACGATGCCGAGAGCGTGGGAGTGGACCTGCAATAGCTGCGCGGTGACGCTGTCGATGCGGGCGAGCCGCTCGATCAGTTCGTAGAAGTCGCGGTAGCGACCCTCCCACCACAGCCCGGCGCCACCGAACGCGACCGGGACCGTCAGGGCGAGCAACCCCGCTGCCCGCAGTTCGGCGAACGTCTCGGCCGGAAACGCGGCCGCGTCGTCGAGCGCCCGCGCCCGGCTGCGGATCGCGTCGGCCAGCCCGTCGATGACCCGCAGTCGCTCCGCCTGCTGTCCGGGGGTGGTCAGCTGCATCACAGCTCCTTGGCGTACGCCTGGTTGTGGGCGCGGAGCTTCGGATCGCTGCCGAGAAACGCGTGCCGGCTCATGTCCGGGCTGTAGCGACTCGCCGCTGTCTCCCGTCCGAGGGCCTCCGCGAGGCTGCGGACGAAGTGGGGTGCTGCGCCGCAGCACACCCCGAGGTAGTTGACCCCGAGGTCGTACGCCTCGCGGCCGAACTCGGCGATCTCGTAGCGGTTGCAGAAGAACGGATCGAGCGCTGTCGGGAACGGACGCCCATCGCCCGGCAAGCAGTCGCACCCCGGATCGGTCAGCGACTGGAAGCTCGGCTCCTCGTCGGTGGTGCGATACGGCACCGGGAGCGCGGCGACGTGACAGTCGACCGAGGCGCGCACGCGCGCGATGAGCGGCAGCATCGTTTGCGGCCCGCGGATGCAGTTGAGGCCGACGACGTCGGCGCCGGCGTCCGCGAGGCGGGCGCACGCGTCCTCGGGCGACCAGCCCTCACGCGTTTCGGGCGCGCGATGGATCGCGAGCGTCACGACCGATGGCAGGCCGGAGTCCTTGATCGCCTCGAGCGCGATCAGCGCCTCCTCGCCGTAGGAGAACGTCTCGGCGATGACGAAGTCCATCCCGGCGTCGACGATCCACGAGATCTGCTCGTCGAACATCGCCCGGACACTGCGGCGGGTCTCGTTGTCGGGGAAGAACGCGTTTGTGTTGCAGAGATCTCCGGCGGCCAGTGTCGCCGTCTCGCGCGCGACCGTGCGGGCGATCTCGAGCGCGCCACGGTTGAGCGGCTCGATCAGGTCCTCCTTGCCGATGATCCGCATCTTCTCGCGGTGCGCGTAGTAGGTGAACGCCTCGACGACGTCCGAGCCGGCGTGCACGAACTCGCGGTGCAGTCCGGCGACGAGGTCCGGATGTTCAAGCACGATCTCTGGCACGTAGGCGCCCGCCTGCAGATAGCCGCGGCGCTCGAATTCGAACAGGTATCCCTCGGCGCAAATGACGGGCCCCTCGTCAAGTCGTTCGAGCAGCCCCTTGGCCGCAGGTTCGCTGTTCACAGGATGGTCTCCTTTGGGCGTTGGTTTGGCGGTGGGGTAGCGGCGTACAACTCGGGCCGCCGGTCGGCGAGTACGTCGTTGCGCTCGCCGAGCGATTTGTCCCGGGCGTCGGTCAGGGCGCAACGGGCGCACAGCAGACCAGCCCCAGCGCAGTCCGCGGTCAACCGCGCCCCGTCGGGATCGACGATGACGCTCGCCTCCGCCCAGTCGATGCCGCGCTCGGTGCCGGCGCGATCCGCCTGCGCCACGAACACGCGGTTGACATGAGCGGCGGCGGTGGCGAGCACAACCTCGATCGGGGGCTCGAGCGCCGGGCCGCCGACCGGCGAGTTCATTGGCACGGCGATCACGTCGGCGCCGGCGAGGGCCAGCGAGCGCATGATCTCGGGGAAGAACGCGTCGTAGCAGATCGCCACGCCAACTCGGCCGATGGCGGTGTCGACCACCGGAGGCGGCGCGGCTCCGGGTGCAAAGATCTGCTCCTCGCGATCCCACAGATGGGTCTTGCGGTAGATCGCTCGCACGCCGTCGCCGTCGACGATCGCGGCGCTGTTGTACGCGTCATCGACCTCGCCGAGTTCGCAGAACCCGCCGACGATGACGATCGAGTGGCGTGTGGCAAGCGCCCGCCACCCAGTCACGGTGGGTCCGTCCACCGGCTCGGCGCAGCTCACTGCCTCGGCGATGCCGTCAAACGCATAGCCGCTGACGCACAGTTCGGGCAGCACGACAAGGCGGGCGCCGGCCGCCGCCGCCCGCTCGATCGCGGCCGCCGCCGCGACGCGGTTGTGCTCCAGCAGGCCGATCTGGGGAGCGAGCTGTGCGCAGGCGACTCCGATGGTCGACTCGGACTGGTCAGAACTCATTGCCAACAGGCGATGGTTTTACGGCAACACACCCGATGCGTCAAGTACTGTTTTCGCCATCACCGGACTCGCCGGCACAGATATCGAGATCGCTGCGTTCATCCGTGGGCTGACACTTGCCGACGTCCCGGACCGCGTCCGCCGCCGCGTCGGGGCGCTGCTGTCCGATCTCGCCGCGGTATGCGTCGGCGGCCGCCCGGCACCCGCATCGCGGATGGCGCTCGAGTACGCGCGGGTGGTCCACCCCGGCGACGACGCGACGTCGCTGCTCGACGGCAGCCGGATCGGAGCCGCCGGCGGTGCGTTCGCGAACGGCGTGCTCGCGAACGTGCTCGATTACGACGATGGCCACCGCATCACGAAGGGTCACCCGGGCGCGATCGTCATCCCGGCGGCGCTCGCCGCCGCGCAGCACGCCGACGCACCCGTCGAGCAGTTCCTCGAGGCGGTGATCGTCGGCTACGAGATCGCAATCCGGGCCGGGATCGCGCTGCACGCACGCGATGACAGCTACCACGCGTCGGGCGCGTGGGGCGGCGTCGGCGCGGCCGCGGCGTCGGCCCGCCTGCTCGGCCTCGACGAGGCGGCGACGCTCGCCGCGCTCGGGCTCGCCGAGTACCACGCCCCGATCGCACACATCATGCGTTCGTGTGCCGATCCGGCGATGACGAAGGATGCCTGCGCGTGGGGCGCGTCGGTTGGCGTCAGCTCGGCACTGCTCGCCGAGCGCGGCTTCACGAGTGTCCGCCCGGAATTCCTCGCCGCGCCGGTCGAGGGGCTCGGCGAGCAATGGCTTCTCGAGGAGCTCTACATCAAAGCCTTCCCGTGCTGCCGCTGGTCGCAGGGCGCGATCGCTGCCGCGCTCGGCGCGCGCGGAGACGGTCCATTCGATCCGGGGGCGGTGCAGAACGTGCGCGTGCGGACGTTCGGCGCGGCTGACGGGCTCGCGCAGGTCATTCCCCGGACGACCGAGGAGGCGCAGTACAACCTCGCCTGGCCCGTCGCGTGCGCACTCGTGCACGGCGACTTCACCGTCGATGACGCTCTCGGCCCCTTCGACGACCCCGCGATCCACGCCGTCTTCGACCGGGTGTCGATCGAGATCGAGCCGGCGTTCGACGCCGCGTTCCCGGCACGGCGGCTGACCGCGGTGGAGCTTGAGCTGCGCGACGGAACGCGGCGCGCGCCGGGCCCTCTCGAGGCGCCGGGCGAGCCGGAGGATCCGGGGCTCGAGGATCTCATCGCCTCGAAGGTGGCGCGCCTGATCGAGAGGGGACAGGACACGGCGCTCATGCCCGCGAGCGGCGGACTCCGCGCATGCGGGGCCCGGGAGCTCATCGGCCTGCTCTGCACCCCGATCGACGAGAGGACACATGCCTGAACTCGAGCTGCCCGCCGCCACGCTGTTCTACGAACAGTCCGGCTCGGGTCCCGACATCGTCTGGCTGGCCGCCGGGGATAACCCCGGGTCGAACTGGCGCCGGTTCCAGACACCCGCGTTCGAGCCCGGGTTCCGCAACACGACCTACGACGCGCGTGGCGTCGGCGCGACGCGATCGGCCTCGCCGGCCCCGTGGGACATCGCCGAGCACGCCGGTGACCTCGCGGCACTGATCGAGGAGGTGTGCACGCCGCCGGTCCATCTCGTCGGCCTCTCGATGGGGTCGCTGATCGCCGTCCAGGTCGCGCACGACCGTCCCGAGCTCGTCCGCTGCGCGATCGTGATGGGCACGTGCGTCCGCAAGACGGGCTTCATCCGGGAGTGGGAGGAGGCCGAGATCGCGCTGCGCCGCGCCGGCGGCGAGCTCCCGCCCGCGTTCGCGACCGCCCATTACGCGATGCAGTACTACCCCGCCGAGGTCCTCGGGGACGACGAGGTGTGGGAGCGGATTAAGCCGTTCGTGGCCGCAGACTTCGCCGACCGTGACGGCGCGGCCCTCGCCGCCCAGTGGCAGGCGTGCCTCGACTTCGACTCATCGGAGCTGCTGCCGCGGATCGCCGTGCCGATCCATGCGGTCGCGTTCGCCCAGGACGTGCAGACGCCGCCCAGGCGGGTGCGCGAGGTCGCGGCCCTGGCCGCCGACGGGCACTACCACGAGCTCGAGGGACTCGGCCATGGGTCGGCGTTCGGCCACCGTCCGGATGCCGTCAACGACTGCATCCGGTCGATCCTCGCCACCGTCAGCTGAAAATCGACAGCGGCAGCGTGAACCCGACGTTCCAGACGCCGGCGTCGACGATCTCGAGGATCTTCAGGTCGCCCGCGAGGCTGCACAGCACGTAGGCGTGCACGCGACTGAGGCCGTGCTCGGCCTCGAGCCAGTCGATCGCGTTGCGCACCGCGGTGCGTGCACCCTCCATCAGGTCGGGATCGATCCCCAGCGTCCCGAAGTGGCCCTGCGCCTCGCTCGCGGCGAGCAGCGGGCCGGCCGTCTGAAAGCACGGTCCGGGGATCGTCCGCTGCTCGACGGTGAAGCGCAGAGTCGCCCGCATGTCGCACTCGACGGCCGTCACGCAGACCTCGCCGTCGCCCTGAGCGGCATGGGGGTCGCCGCACGAGAACAGCGCGCCGTCGCACCACACCGGGAGCCACAGCGTCGCGCCGGCGGTCAGGTGACGGGTGTCGATGTTCCCGGCCCCCTTGTGCGGCGGAAACGCCTCGGCCGTCGCCGGCTCGTCGGGGTGCGTTCCCATCGTTCCGAGGAACGGCGTCGTCGGGATGTGGATGCCGGGGGCCGCCTCGACGACACCGCTCGTGCGCAGGTCGAACGTCCCCACCCACGGGTCGGGGAAATCGTCGGGGAGCAAGCCCTGGCCGGGGAGGACCGCGGCCCAGCCCCAGTCGCCGGTCTCAAGCGAGAGAATGTCGACGCGCAGCGTGTCGCCGGGGCGCGCGCCCTCGACGTGCACCGGTCCGGACAGGTGGTAGAGCGTCGAGAAGTCGAACGCCGTCTGCTCAAAGCGGTCGCCCTCCCGGACCTGCCCGTGCCCCGCCATGCGGAGGTCGTAGTGGACGGCGTCGCCCGAGGCGACCCGCAGGATCGGGTCGAGGGAGTTGTCCCACGCGTGGTGAACGCGCTGCGGATCGATCGTGTGCTCCATGGGCGGCACAGTATTCTCACCAACTCGAATTGGCAACTTGGCTCCCCGTTGTCCTGTTCATCGATCGCGGCTTTGCGATCGAACCGTTCGCTCGCGCCTTCGACGGGCGGCTGCTGTGCTGCCAGCGTGGTGGCGGGGTTGAGGACGGCGCGCGCGAGCGCGTCGTGGCGGTTGTGACCGGTGCGGTGCCGGTCGGCGTCGCCGATGTCGTCGACTACCCGAACCTGCGCTTGGTGCTCACGTGCTCGATCGGGACCGACCACCTCGAAGTCGCCGGGCTCTCGGCCCGTGGACTCGCTGTCCGCAACACGCCGACGTACTGCACCGAGGAGGTAGCGGACCATGCGCTCGCGTGCGTGCTCGCGGGCTGGCGCGGACTGTGGCGGCTCGGCGATGCGGTGCAGGCGGGTGAGTGGGAGCCCGCGACGATGCTGCGCCGCGTCGACGCGCAGCGGCTCGGGATCGTCGGGCTCGGCCGGATCGGGCGGGCCCTGGCGCGCCGGGCGGCGGCACTCGGGATCGAGGTCGTCGGTCACGACCCGTACGCGTCGGCGTTTCCCGAGGAGGTCCAGGCGCTGCCGCTCGCCGAGCTGCTCTCGAGCTCCGATGCCGTGTCGCTTCACACACCGGGGACGGCGGACGCACCGCCGCTGCTCGGGACCGCTGAGCTCGCGCTGATGAAGCCCGACGCAATCCTCGTCAACCTCGCCCGGGCGGCGCTCGTCGACGTCGATGCGATGGTCGACGCGCTCCGCGCGGGACGGCTCGGAGGCGCGGCCTGCGACGTGTGGCCACAGGAGCCGCCGGCCGCCGGTGACCCGCGGCTCGACGTTCCGGGCCTGCTCGTGACACCCCACGTCGGCTGGTCCTCGCCACAGGCCGAGCGCGCGTACGTCGAGGAGGCGATCGGCGTGCTGCGCTCGGTCCTGCTCGAGGGTAAGCGCGAATCGATTGGCGAGATCCGCTGATTCGCCGTTTACTCTGTTGGCATCATGGCAACACAGCGAGGCGCGGCGAAGCAGGGAGGCGAGCGTGAGACGAGCATCCGCCGCGGCGTCGAAGTGCTCCTGTCGCTCGCGAGCGACGAGACGCTCGCCGCGGGCGGGCTCGGCGTCACCCGCATCTCGGAGCTGCTCGGACGCGAGAAGAGCCAGGTCTCCCGCGCGCTGAAGGCGCTCAATGAGTACGGCCTCGTCGAGCGCAACAAGGACTCCACCTACCGGCTCGGGTGGCGTCTGTACGCGCTCGCGCAGCTCGCGGGAGAGCGCCGCCTGCTCGAGGCGGCGGCGCCGAAGCTGCGGCGCATCGCGGTCTCGCTCGGCGAGCGCGTCCACCTCTCCGTCCTGCAGGGGATCGAGACGCTCACCGTGCTTTCCGAGTCGCCGGGTCGCACCGTCGAGACCGTCGGCTGGGCCGGGCGCGTCACGCCCGCCTACTGCACGTCCGCCGGCCGCGCCCTGCTGCTCGACGCGAGCGCGGACGACATCGAGCAGATGTTCGCCGAGGTCGACTTCGTCGCGCTCGGCCCCCGGACGATCACGTCCCCGCGCGGGCTCGCCGAGCGCATCGCCGAAGCCCGTGAGGCGGGATATGTCGTCGTCGACGAGGAGTTCGAGCCCGACCTCATCGGCGTCGCGGTCCCGATCCGAGACTCCAAGGACGTCATCGTCGCCTCGCTCAACGTCTCCGCCCCCCGCTTCCGCTTCGTCGACCGGGTGCCGGAGGCTGCGCAGGAGCTGCTGTCGCTGTCGACCGAGCTCTCACGTGAGCTCGGCGCGCCCGGCGGAGTCGAACAGCCGGCGTAGCTGGGTCCGACCGGCGGCCTGGGCCGCGGTCGCCGCACGAGCGCATCGGCACGATCTCCCACGCGCTGGGCTTAGCGGAGTCGGTTGGGTGATCGGACCGCGCTCAGCGGCACGATGTCCCATGCGCGGTCTGGGCGCTCGACGCGTGGGAGATTGCGCCGGTCATCTGCGCCGGTCATCTGCGCCGGTCATCTGCGCCGGTCATCTGCGCCGGTCATGGCCGGCCCGGGCGGCGGTCGCCACCTCGGCGAGCGCCGAGAGCAGACGGTCGATCTGCGCCGGCGTCCCGACGGTCACTCGCAACAGCTCCGGCGCCCCGAGACCGGCGACCGACCGGGTGTCGATCCCGGCCGCGAGCAGCCGGGCGGCGACCGCATCGCCGTCACCGACGTCGACCGTGACGAAGTTCGCGCACGACGGCAGCCACGTCAGGCCCAGCTCGGAGAGGCCGCGCTCGAGCAGCGCGCGGCGTTCGAGGTTGCCCGCCCGCCGCCGTCCCAGTTCCTCGTCGTCGTCGAGGCTCGCGAGCGCGGCGACGGTCGAGAGTTCGACGATGTCGTAGTAGTGGCGGACCTTGCCGAGCGCCCGTGCGATGCCCGCGGCACCGACGAAGTACCCGATCCGCAGCCCGGCGAGGCCGTAGATCTTGGAGAACGTCCGCAGCGCGCCGACGTTCGGCCGATCGTGAACGTGATCCCGGATGACGTCGGCGTGGCCGTCCCCGGCGGCGTACTCGTAGTACGCCTCGTCGACGACGACGATCACGTGCTCCGGCACCGCACCGAGAAACCTGCCGAGTGCGTCGGCGGCAACGGCGCCCCCGGTCGGGTTGTTCGGCGTGCACACCCAGACGAGCCGCGTCCTTGGCCCGATCCGCTCCGCGAGCGCATCGAGGTCGACGGCGCCATGACGCAGTGGCACCAGGACGGGCACGGCGCCCTGTTTGCGGGCGTCGGTCAGGTACGTCGGAAATGACGGCCACCCGGTCACGATCTCGTCGCCGGCCTCGAGGTACGCCGCCGAGAGGTAGCCGATGATCGCGTCCGCGCCGTTGCCGAGCGCCACCATCTCCGCCGGCACGCCGTGACGCTCCGCAAGACGGGCGATGAGGACGCCGTCGAGCTCGGGATACCGGCCGACCTGCGCGATGTGGTCCGCGAGCGCCGTCCGCGCCACGCCAAACGGGCCCCCAGGGTCCTCGTTCGTCGCGAGCCTCAGCACGCCGTCGGCAGTTCCGGGCGCCGGCTCGTACGGCGCGAGCTGCTCCACTGCCGGCCGTGCGCGCACGGCCATATCATACGGTTTTGGCAATACGACAACGAAAGGTGGTCAAGTGCCATCATGCGGTGAGGCCGCCGTCACCCTGCTCGAGCGGTTCGGCGCCCAGACGGTGTTCGGGATTCCGGGCGTCCACACGCTTGAGATCTACCGCGGACTCGCCGCCTCGCGCCTGGGCCACGTCACGCCCCGGCATGAGCAGGGGGCCGCGTTCATGGCCGACGGGTGGGCCCGCGTCACCGGAACGCCGGGCATCTGCGTCCTGATCGGCGGCCCCGGCCTCACGAACGCCCTCACCCCGATCGCCCAGGCGTACCACGACTCGATCCCGATGCTCGTCCTGTCCGGCGCCGTCGCCGAGGCCGAACGCGGCTATGGCGAGATCCACGACCTTCCCGACCAGCGCGCCCTGATGGCGAACGTCACCGCGTTCAGCCATACCGTCGCTGACCCCGACGAGTTGCCAGCTGTGCTCGCGCGGGCGTACGACGTGTTCACCTCGCAGCGGCCGCGCCCGGTCCACATCGGTCTGCCGGTCGACGTGCTCCGGATGCCCGCCGACGCGCCGGCGGCCGACGCGCCGCCGGCCGACCCGCCCGGCGTGCACCGCCGGCCTCCGCGACCGCTCGCGGCCGACCTTGAACGCGCGGCCGAGCTCCTCGCCGGCGCCGACTCACCACTCATCCTGCTCGGCGGCGGCGCCCGCGACGCCGGCCCGCAGGCGATCGCGCTCGCCGAGCGGCTCGGCGCACCGATCGGCCTGACGATCAATGCGCGTGGCGCGGTCCCCGACACGCATCCGCTCTGCCTCGGCTCCGCGCTCAGCTTCCCGCCGGTCGACGACATGCTCCGCGAGGCGGACGCGACCCTCCTCGTCGGCACCGAGTTCTCGAGCCTCGAGCTGTGGGGGCTCGACCGGCCGCTCGAGCTGCGCCACGTCGTCCGCATCGAAATCGACGCGCAGCAGCTGCAGCGTCGCTGGCCGGCGGAGGTCGCCCTTCACGGGGAGGCGCGAGAGACGCTGACAGCGCTCGCCGACGCCGTGCCCGTGCCCGCGGCCGCGACCGCGGATGCGGATGCGACCGCCGCCCGCGTCGCGCGGGCACGGTGCGCGCTCCGGCCACCCGACGAGATCGGGCGGTTCGTTCCGATGCTCGCGGCGATCGACCGAGCGCTCCCCGCTGACCGCATCATCGCCGGCGATTCGACCCAGCCGGTGTACGCGGCGAACCACCTGCTCGCCATGCATGAGCCGCGCTCGTGGCTGATGCCGATCGGCTACGGCTGCCTCGGCTGCGCGATGCCGATGGCGATCGGCGCCAAGCTCGCGCGGCCCGAGCGGCCGGTCGTGGCGATTGCCGGAGACGGCGGCTTCATGTTCAGCGTGCAGGAGCTTGCGACCGCGGTCGAGCTCGGGCTGGGGCTCCCGGTCGTCGTCTACGACAACCGCGGCTTCGGGGAGATCCGGGATGCGATGGGTCACGCCGGCATCGACCGCCTCGGCACCGACGGGACGGTGCACGATCTCGCCGCGATCGCCGCCGGCTTCGGCTGCCTGACAAATGAGCCGCAGACGCTCGATGAACTCGAGGTCGCGCTCGGCGCCGCGCTCCATGCCGACCGGCCGACCGTCATCATCGTCGGCGATGTCGGGTGAGCCGTTTGTACACGTGGCGGTTGCGGCGGTCTGGTGGCCATGGTAGAAAGTTGCCCCTTGCGTTGGCTATATGGCAACAGGAGATGAGCCCATGACCGGACCCGAGCACCTCGACGCGCCACGGATGACTCGCAGGGCGGCACTGGCACGGGGTGCCGGCGGCGTGCTCGCGGCGAGCTCGGTCGCCGCATTGCTCGAGGCGTGCGGGAGCTCGTCGTCGTCCTCGTCCTCGTCGGCCTCCGCATCCTCGTCCGGAACGTCCTCCACCGCGAGCGCCGCCGAGCTCACCGGAACCGTGACCCTGCTCAGCTACCCGCAGTGGTACGGGCCGAAGGAGTTCTCCGACTTCCACAAGCTCCACCCCGGTGTCACCGTGAAGACCGCGGTCAGCGGCACCACCGGCGCCGCGGCGCAGATCACCCAGATCTCGACGAATAAGGGCGCCTTCGACCTCACCCTCGCGGGCGTGCCGGTGTCCTCGCAGATGAAGCTCGCCGGTCTGCTCGAGCCGCTCAACACTGCCGCCGTGCCGAACCTTTCGCTCGTCGGCCAGCCGTTTCGGACGGCGTTCCCCTACGGCATCCCGACCGACTTCGGCAAGACCGGCTTCGCCTACCGCAAGGACCTCATCTCGGAACGGCCGACGTCGTGGAAAGACCTGTGGACACTGGCGAAGAAGTACTCCGGCAAGGTCACGATGATCAAGTACGACTCCGACATCCAGGGGTCGGCGCTCAGGTATCTCGGCTACTCGGTCAACACGAAGGACCAGACGCAGCTGCAGGCGATGCAGAAGGCACTGCTCGACATCAAGCCGCACCTGCAGGCGATCCTCGAGACCGACTACTCCAAGGCGCTCATCCAGGGCACCGCGTTCATGGCGATCGACTACGACTACGACATCGCCGCGGCTCAGCAGAAGAACAAGAACATCGTCTGGGTGGCGCCGACGGAAGGCATGTCGGCCTACCTCGAGGGCTGGATCGCGCTCAAGGACTCCAAGAACCTGCCGGCCGTGTGGGAGCTGATGAACTTCCATCTCGAGCCGAAGAACTACGCTTCGTTCATCAACACGACGGGGTCGGCGTACGTTGAGCAGAAGGCGGAGCCCTACATCATGAAGTCGATCGTCAACAACCCGAGCCTGCACTACTCGCCCGCGCAGCTCGCGAAGGTCGAGTTCGAGCAGTACCTCGGACCGCAGCAGACGGCCTACCGCGGCAAGCTGTGGGAGGAGTTCCTCGCCGCCTGAGGCGGCGGGCGGTTGTGGCGGTCGATGTCGGCAGTGGGGATGCCGTGGCGAGCGCGGGCCCGCCGGGCGGGCCAGAAGTGGCGAGCAGCCGTCGCGCGCGGGTCGCTGGTGCCGCCGGCCGCTCTCTGCTTGCCGTTCCGAGCGTCGCGTGGACGGTCCTGTTCTTCGTCGCGCCGCTCATCCTGCTGTTCGTCTACTCGTTCGGCACGACGAACCTGCTCACGTTCCAGGTCGACTTCGGATGGACGCTTCACAACTACGGCGACATCTTCCACAGCCTGTACCTCACGCCGATCCTGCGCTCGTTTGCGCTGTCGGCCGGCGCGACGTTTGCGTGCCTGCTGATCGGCTTCCCCGTCGCCTACACGATCTCGCGGGCAAGCGGCCGCCGTCAGGCGCTGCTTCTGCTGATGGTGATGATCCCGTTCTGGACGAGCTTCGTCGTGCGGACCTACGGCGTCTACAACGTCCTCTCCAACCGCGGGCCGCTCGACCAGCTACTCCGCTCGCTCGGCATCGTGCACGGCGACATCCATCTGCTGTTCACGCCGGTGGGGGTCGGGATCGGAATCGTGTACACCTACCTGCCCCTGATGGTTCTGCCGCTGTACGTCGCGCTGGAGCGGATCGATCCGGCGGTGCTCGAGGCGGCCAACGATCTTGGCGCCAAGCCGTGGCGCGTGCTGCGGCGGGTCGTGCTGCCCCTCGCCGTTCCCGGCATCATCGCCGGATGCATCCTCGTCGCGATCCCGGCGACCGGTGAGTACGTCATCCCCCAGATCCTCGGCGGCGGCAAGACCCTGATGTTCGGCAACGTGATGTCCGACCAGTTCCTGACGATCGGTGACTACCCGTTCGGTGCCGCGATGGCGGTCGTGCTCACGATCGTGCTGATGATCGTGCTGATGGTGATGCGCTCGCGCAGCTACAAGGCCGAGGCGGCGGTGGCGGGCGCATGAGGCGGCGCCTGCCCCGACCGAGCAGCGTCATCACCGGGCTCGTGATGATCTGCCTCTACGCGCCGATCGTGATCGTCCTGATCTACTCGGTCAACAAGGACCCGTTCCTCATCCACTGGCAGGGGTTCACGACGAAGTGGTACTCGCAGGCGTTCAGCGATCCGCAGGTGCGCCGCGATCTGCTGACGAGCCTCGAGGTCGCGGCACTCTCCACGGTGATCTCGCTCGTCATTGCGATCTGCGCGGGACTGTGGGCGCGCAACGCCTCGCCGCGCGCGCGGCGGATCTTCGACGGGCTCACGTACTCCCGGATCGTGCTGCCCGAGGTCGTGTTCGCGCTGGGATTGCTCGTGCTGTTCAACAAGCTCCACATCGCGTTCGGGGTCGGGGCGATCGTGCTCGGCCACGTCGTCTTCAACTCGGCGTATGCGACCGTCATCATCCAGGCGCGGCTCGCCTCGCTGAGCCGTTCGCTCGAGGAGGCGGCCGCCGACCTCGGCGCGAACCGCTGGCGGGTGTTCCGCCGCGTCACGCTCCCGCTACTGATGCCGGCGGTGATCGTCGCCGCGCTGCTCATCGTCAGCTTCTCGTTCGACGACGTCATCACCTCACAGTTCCTTGGCGGCGGCAACGCCGAGCCGGTGTCGGTGCTGCTGCTCGGGATGATCCACCTGCACGTCACGCCCGAGGTCAACGCGATCGGCAGCGCGCTGATGCTGATCACACTCGTCACGTTCGCGACCGCCGGTGTCATCACCGTGATGCGACCGACCGGCGCCGGGCAGTTCATCGGACTCGGAAAGCGGGCGGCGGAATGATCGAGCCGACAGCACCGGAGACCGAGAACGGCGCGGAGGCAGCCCCGCCGAGTATCCCGGCGCGGCCTCGGCGAGAGGGGCCGGCGGTGCGGCTCGTCGGCCTGCGCCGAACCTACGGTGACGTCGTGGCGGTCGACGGGGTCGACATCGAGATCGGCGACGGCGAGTTCTTCTCGATGATCGGGCCCAGCGGCTGCGGCAAGACGACGACGCTGCGGATGATCGCCGGCCTCGTCGACCCGAGTGACGGCCGGATCGAGGTCCACGGCCGGGACGTCACGCGGCTGCGCGCGCACCGGCGGCCGGTCAACACCGTCTTCCAGCACTACGCGCTGTTCCCGCACCTCAACGTGTTCGAGAACGTCGCGTTCGGCTTGCGCGAGCGTCGCACTCCGGGCCGCGAAATCACCGAGCGGGTCGGCGAGATGCTCGAGCTCGTCGGTCTCAGCGGTCGCGAGCGCAACCGGCCGGCGCAGCTGAGCGGGGGCCAGCAGCAGCGGGTCGCGCTCGCACGCTCGCTCGTGCTGCGTCCAGAGGTCCTGCTGCTCGACGAGCCGCTCGGCGCGCTCGACCTCAAGCTCCGCAAGCAGCTCCAGCTCCAGCTCAAGCGGATCCAGCAGGAGGTCGGGATCACGTTCGTGTACGTGACCCACGACCAGGAAGAGGCGTTCTTCATGTCCAACCGCGTCGCGATCATGTCCGACGGGCGGATCGAGCAGCTGGGGACGCCCCGCGAGGTGTACGAGCAGCCGCGGACGGAGTTCGTCGCCGACTTCGTCGGCGCCTCGAACCGGATCGGCGCGACCGTGCTCGCCCGCCACGACGATGGGACGTATGACGCCGAACTCGTCGGCGTCGGTCGCGTCCGCGCTCGCGGCGTCGACGACCTCACCCCGGACACGCCGGTGTGCGCGATCGTCCGTCCCGAGTCGATCGCACCGCAGGCGCCTGGAGACGGTGCCGTCGGCATGGCGGCCCGGATCACCGACCTTGCGTATCTCGGCCACCACGTCTCGTGCGTGTTGGAAACCGACGCCGGCGAGCAGCTGACCATCAGCGTCCGCCAGCCCGGCTCTCATCTTGCCGTCGGTGCCCAGTGCGAGCTCAGCTGGCCGTTTGAGGCGACGTGGCTGCTGCCGGTCCGTGCGCCTCAATGAGCCGGCACAGCAGGGCCCGCGCCGCCTCGGCGTCAACGTCATCGCTGGCGCCGGCGGGGAGCGTGACCTCGACGGTATGGCGAGCGATCGCCGAACGCGGCGTACGCGTCCGCCGCGTGATCCGCGGCCGGTGGGCTGCTCGGCGATCGCCGTTGGCGGCGGCCATCACGATCAGCCGCACCGGCTTCGGCTCGTACTGAGAGCTGCCATAGACATCGTCGGGGCAGGCCGATAGCACGACGGTGACAGCGACGCACGCGCGGAGGTCGACGGAGTCGCCGGGCCCGCAGACGGCCGGCCACGATCGCAGCTCGCCGGCGTCCGTCACGGCGCTCGGCAGCCATAGGTTGAGCGGGTCCGGCACGGGGGCCTCGATCCCGGCGCGGCGCTGCGTCGCCCTGTGGATGTCGTGGCAGTTCAGGTGGTCGCGGCGGCCCGTCAGCGGCTCGTACTCGAACGGCGTGCAGGCCGGGAACGCGAGGTCGTGGCCCGGGGCGGTGTCGTCGACGATCGTCAGCAGGGGGATCTCCGGCGCCGCGGAGAGGAGGCGTGATCCCGTCGTCGGATGGATGCCGTGCTCGGCCCGGGTCCGCGCGGCGGAGAAGACGCGGCATCGCGGACCGCGCTCAAACGCGGTGAGATCGACGCACTGACCGCCCGCGAGTTGCTCGATCCGGAGGGTCTCGCCCGCTTGGAGCGTGACCGCCCGTCCGGTCGCCGCCGGCAGCACGGTGTCGAGCAGGATGTCGCCCGCAGGGAGCTCATCGCTCGTCGATCTGTCGCCTGCCCGACCCGGCGGCGGCTCGGGCAAATCGTCGAGCCCCGACGCGAACGCCACCGCGAGCAGCTCCGAGATCGAGCCCACATCCGGATCGGCTGCGAGCAACCGCCTGAGGGCGGCGAGCTGGTGGTCGGTCAGTCGTAGGCGCATCTGCGTACGAAAGATAGGATGCCAACGCGTGATGGCATGACGGCAACAACACGCAGTGTCGTGCCTCGACGCGAGGCGACGACGTTCGCGTTCCTGATGGCGGCGCTGATGGTGGAGATGATCTTCTTCATCGTCCTCGGGCCGCTGCTGCCCCGCTACGCGAGCACGTTGCACCTGTCAAAGCTCGGCGCGGGCGTGCTGAGTGCGGCGTACTCGATCGGGTGCGGCATCGCCGCCCTTCCCGCCGGGGCGCTCGTCGCGCGGACCGGTCCTCGCGGCGTGGCAATCGGGGGGCTCTTCATCATCGGCGTCGCATGCGCCGGCTTTGCACTCGCCAACGACGCCGCTCTGCTCGACGCCGCACGGATCGTCCAGGGCGTCGGAGCCGCCGCGCTATGGGCGGGCGCGATCGCGTGGCTGATGGCGCTGGGGGAGGAGTCAGAGCGCGGCCGGCTGATCGGCCTCGCGTTCTCTGCCGCGGGACTCGGCGCGTGCGTCGGTCCCGCCGTCGGGGCGCTTGCCACGGTCCTCGGGCCGCGGGAGGTGTTCCTCGGCCTGGCGGCGCTCATCATCGCGCTCGCCGGGGCCGGCGCGGTGATCGCGAGCCGGCGGCCGCCGGTGCCGGGGGTGGCGTCCGCCCGCGGGATGCCCGTTGCGCTGCGCTCGCCCGCGACCCGCCACGCGCTGTGGATGGTCGCGCTCCCGTCGCTCGGGTTCGGCATCGCGGGTGTCCTCGTGCCGCTGCGGCTGCATGCGCTCGGGGTCGGCGGGGCGGCGATCGCCGGCGCGTACTTCGCTGCCTCGGTGCTCGAGACGCTCGTCAATCCGCTCGTCGGGCGCTGGTATGACCGGCGCGGGGGACGGGTCGTGCTGCGGGCGACGCTGTTTGGCTCGCTCGTTTGCGCGATCGTGCTCGTGCCGCCGCTGCCCGATCTCGCGCTGCTGCTCGCGCTCGTCATCACCTGGCCCACGATCGGCTCCGTGTGGGTCCCGGCGCTCGCCGAACTGACCGGCGCCGTGGAGCGCGCCGGCGCCGGGTCCGGGCTCGCTCTCGGGCTGTTCAACCTCGACTGGGCGATCGTCCAGTCGGTCGGTGCCGTCGCCGGCGGACAGCTCGCACGGACGTCCGAGGCCGCACCGTTCATCGTCCTCGCCGTCATGTACGCCGCGGGCCTGATGTCCATGTACCGCGCGCGCGCCTACAACGCGGCCGTCCAGCGGCAGGGGAGCTCCGCCGGCGCGCGGAACACGTAACCGCGGAAGCGCGGCGCCTCGACCAGTCGCACGTCCGGCAGCCGCTCGAACAGCCGCTGCACCGCGACCCGAGCGACGGCGCGGCCGAAGTAGTTCCCGGGGCAGAAATGCTGGCCGAAGCCGAAGCCGAGATGCATGTGGCGGCGGCGGTCGATGTCAAAGCGGTGCGCATCGGACCCGTATGCACGCTCGTCCCGGTTCGCCGAGGCAACCGACAGACCGACGTCGACGCCCGCCGGGATCGTGACGCCGTGCAGCTCGAACGGGACGCGCGTCCGGCGCGTGTTCTGCTGGATCGGCGCGACCCACCGGACCGCCTCCTCGATCGCGTCGCCGATGAGCCCGCGCGGGTCGGCCGCGAACCGCTCACGCAGCGCGTCCTCGGACAGCAGCGCCGCCGTCGTCGTGCTCGCGGCGTGGCCCGGCTCCTGCAGCCCGCCGCTGACGACGATCTTCACGGTCGGTGTGATGTCGTGAACCCGCTCCGCCAGGGTGTCGCCCTCGGCGTGCTCGAGCAGGTGGGCGAGCAGGCTCCCATCGGGCGCGGCGTCCTTGGCGGCGAGCACCGGGGCGAGGCGGCCGTCGATCTCCCGGCTCACGCCGTTGGCGTACTCGGCGATGGCGCGGTCGCCGGCGATGTTCGAGCTGCCGGCGATGAGCGCGTGGAACCAGCGGCGCAACTCGTCGGCGCCGACCTCGGGGATGCCGACGACCTCCCCGAGCGCGAGCACCGAAACTGGCTCGAAGTACGACGCGACGAGATCGCCGCCATCGAGGCCCGCGATCGCATCGAGCTGCCGCTCGACAACCGCCGCAATCACGCTCATGAACCGCTCGCTGACGCTGCGCGGCGCGAGCGATGCGTGGAGTCCGAGCCGGTAGCGCTGGTGCTGCTCGCCGTCGACGTTGAGGACGTGGTGCTCCCCGAGGCACTCCGACAGCGACGGCGGACCGTACGTCTCAAAGTGCTCGGTGTCCGCATGAGCGAGCTTCACGTCGTCGAAGCGGCTGAGCACCCAGACGCCGAGAGCCGGGACGTAGGCCACAGGCGCCTGCGCCCGCAGCATTGCGAGGAAGGGGTACGGGTCGTCCTCGAGCTCGGCCACCGAGACGTCGATCCCGGGCGATGTCACGGCCATGACCGGCAGACTACTGTCCGCGGATATGCTCCGGCTGAGCGATGTCGACCAGACGCGAACCGACCGCGCCTGCGTCTCCGTTACGCGCCGGTGCGAACGAGGGCCGCGTCGCGCTCATCACCGGCGGCGGGACCGGCGTCGGTCGTGCCGCCGCGTCCGAGCTCGCCGCCAGCGGGGCGAAGGTCGTCATCTGCGGCCGCCGCGAGCAACTGCTCGTGGAGACCGCCGAGACGATCGAGCGCAGCGGTGGCCGATGTGCCGCGATCCCGGCCGACGTCCGCGAGCCCGCCGACGTGGCGCGCCTGATCGACGCTGCGATCGATCGCTTCGGGGCGATCGACGTCCTCGTTCACAGCGCCGGCGGCCAGTTCACCGCTCCCGCGGAGGCGATCTCAGACGGCGGCTGGCGGGCGGTGCAGCGGCTCAACGTCGACGCGGTCTGGTCGCTCACGCGGATGGTCGCCGAGCGCTCGATGATCCCGCGCCGCGATGGGCTGATCGTGTTCGTCGGCTTCAGTCCGCTGCGCGGCATGCCCGGCTTCGCCCACGCGTCGGCCGCCCGGGCTGCGGTCGCCAATCTCGCGTCCGGGCTCGCGCTCGAGTGGAGCCGTCACCGGATCCGGACCGTGTGCCTGGCGCTCGGCACGATCCTCACCGAGGGACTGCACCAGTACGGCGAGGAGGCGGTTGAGCGCTGGCGCCGTTCGGTCCCGCTCGGTCGGCTCGGCACGCCCGCCGAGGTTGCGGCGATGATCGCATTTCTCGCGACCTCTGCCGGTGCGTACATCACCGGCACGACGATCGCGATCGATGGCGGCTCCGATGCCTGGGGCCTCGCCGAGGAGCCGCCGCAGTGAGCGAGCTCATCACCGGCGAGCGCCGCGGGGATACGTTCGTCATCACCATCAACCGCGAGGCGAAACTGAACGCGATCTCGGGCGAGATGGAGCAGCTTCTGTGTGACCTGCTCGCCGTGCCCGAACTGCGCGACTCAGCGTGCGTCGTGATCACGGGCGGGGCACGCGTGTTCTCGGCCGGCGCCGACATCACCGAGTTTGCCGACCTCGATCCGGCGGCGATCATGAGCTACTACCGGCAGACGGGGGACTTCGTCGAACGCGTCGCAGATCTCCCACAACCGACGATCGCGGCGATCTCCGGCTACTGCCTCGGCGGCGGCTTCGAGCTGGCGCTCGCCTGCGACTTCCGGGTCGCCGATGAGGGCGCCGTGTTCGGCTTGCCCGAGGTTGCGCTCGGCATCGTGCCGAGCTTCGGCGGGGCCTACCGACTGACGCGGCTCCTCGGAGCTGCGCGGGCCAAGGAACTCGTGCTGCTGCGGGAGCGGATAGACGCCACAGAGGCGCTGCGGCTCGGCGTCGTCACGGAAGTCGTCAGTGCCGGCGCGGCTCTGGAGCGCTCGCTCGAGCACGCG
Source organism: uncultured Solirubrobacterales bacterium (assembly GCA_963750695.1). GTDB lineage: Bacteria > Actinomycetota > Thermoleophilia > Solirubrobacterales > Solirubrobacteraceae > Palsa-465. The sequence continues at coordinate 8,696 of CAVVSB010000008.1, read as the reverse complement.
TCGCGCCTCGCCGAGCTGCCTCGGGTGGCGGTCGGCGTCGCCAAGCGGGCGGTCGACGCGATGGCCGAAGCCCCGCGCGCCGCCGGACTCGAGCTCGAGCGACTCGCCTACGGGATGCTCGCGCAGACTCCCGAGGCGGACGACGCGCTGAAGCGCTTCGAGCGCTGATCGCGTCCGAACAAGAGCCGGTTAGCACGCGGCAGGTGGGGGAAACCCTCGGGAAGCCGTTGTCCGGAGGGAGGTAGGAGTGTTGGGTTCTCGCAGGTTCGTCCTGGGTGCCGCGATCGCGTGCGTCGTGATGGTGTGCGCAGGCGGCGGCTCGGCCGCGGCCGCGACGACCGCCGGCGCCTCGGGCGCGCGGCTCAGTGCATCCCAACGCGCGACGCTCCACGCGATCGCCGCCGACACGTGGCGGTTCTACGCCGCGGACGTCGATCCCGTCACGCACCTCCCGCTCGACAACATCGGTCCCGGTTCCACCCGCGGCCAGTACACGTCCGCCGCAAACATCGGCGTGTACCTGTGGTCGATCGTCGCGGCGAAGGACCTTCGGCTGATCAGCGCGGCGCGGGCGCAGTCGCTGGCCCGCGTGACGCTCGCGGAAGTGGCGCAGCTCAAACGATCCAACGGTTTCCTGTTCCAGTGGTACGACACCTCGAACGGGAACGTGCTCCGAGGTCCCGGGCAGGGCGACTGCACCGAACCAACGCCGAAGCAGGACAACTGCTCGTTCCTCTCGGCCGTCGACAACGGCTGGTACGCATCCGGGCTCGTTGAGGCGCGCCAGGCGCTGCCGGGCGTACGAGGCATCGTGTCTCGCCTGCTGCGCGAGATGAACTTCGGGATCTTCTACGACAACCGCGCGCAGACCGACTGCAACACGAACGCGGCGATCGAGGGCAACCAGCCGACAGGCCAGATGTACGGTGGCTACTACACCGGTCAGGGCCCGGCGGGCTATCACAACGGCGCGCTCTACAGCGACCCGCGGATCGCCATGTACATGGGCATGGGCCTGCGCCAGATGCCCGGCGACGTGTGGTGGCGAACGTGGCGAACGCTACCGCCGAAGCGCTGCGACACCGACCCCGACTTCTCCTGGCAGGGGCAGTGGCCGGTGCCGGGGCACTGGCAGTCGATTCATGACCCGGTGTCCGGGCGGACATTCAACGTCTGGGAGGGTCACTACGCGTATCCGGGTAGCTCGCTGACGCTCGTCCCGACGTGGGCGGGCGGCATGTTCGAGGGGCTGATGGCCAACCTCGTCGTACCCGAGACACGGTGGGGGCCGCACAGCCTCGGTGTCAACGACCTGCGCTGGACCCAGGCCCAGATCCGGTACGCGACCGACGCGCTGCACTTCCCGGTCTGGGGGATGTCGCCGTCGAGCACGCCGGATGACACCGGCGGCTATGCCACCTACGGCGCCCTCGGTCTTGCGTTCGGGCCGGGTCAGGGAATTGCGCAGTGCACCGGGTGTGCCACCGAGAAGACCGTGAGCCCGCATGCCTCGGCGATCGCGCTTCCGGTGCTCCCGGGTCGCGCGCTCGCCAACCTCCGGGCGCTGCGCGCGCGGTACCCCGGCATCTACAGCGCCGACGGCGGCTTCTACGACGCGGTCGACCCGACGACCGGCGCCGTCGGTCACCGCCGGTTGGTGCTCGACCAGTCGATGATCATGGCCGCGATCGACGATGCGCTCACCGGCGGCGCGCTCCAGCGCTACTTCGCCGCCGATCGCACGTCATGGGCGGCGCGGGCGGTGCTCCGCGCAGAGCGGATGTCGATTTCGTAGTCGTGGTGGGCCGGCCGAGGGCTCAGGTGGCTCGGCCGGCTCTGCGGGCTCAGCCGATGAGGATCGCGATGATGACGATGAGCGGCTTCTTCTTACCGCGCTTGATCTGGACCGTCGGGTTGTTCGGATCGAGCGGTGGACTGGCGACGTCGGTCATGCCGGAGAGAACCTCGCCGCGCTGACGACCGTCGGGCAGGACGATCCAACCGCCGAGGTAACGCTTTCCGGCGACGGTCTTCGAGCCGCGGTAGAGGCCCGCTGCTCGAGTCACACACGTACGCCGTCACCTGGGAGCCGCGCACGACGACGCCGACGAACGCACGCGTGCCGCGGACCGGGCCGACGAAGCGGCGAGTCGTGCCCGACTTCGTCCGGGACGAGGCCGATGTCGCCGGGGGCACAGCGACCGTTATCGTCACCAGCACTGCAACGCCCGCCCGGTAAATCGGTCGCATCAGGATCCTCTCCTTTGCCGGTGGCACCGTACCAGCGTGGCGGGAGCACCTGGAACACGCAAGACGCGGAGGGTGTGGAACAGACCCACTCTTGGGTGGGTAGCCGACGGCGGCGATCCGGCCGATCATGACGGTAACGCACGAGCCAGACCAGGCCAGAGTGCCGGACCGCCAACCGACTGGGAGCCGAACCGATGAACAGCCATGTGTCCTACGCCATCGCGCAGCAGCGCGCCGCCGATTTCGCACGCAGCGCTCAGGAGGCCCGGCGCGACCGGGTGACACACACGACCGAGAAGCGTGCACCGTCGGGTGCATTCCTCGGCCGCGCCGTCATGCGGCTGCGCCGCGGCGTCGCCAACAGCCAGGCACCCGCGATCGCGGAAAGCCGGCCGTCCGGCGCGACGCAGATGTAACTCCCGATCATGTCGGCGGCGGCCTCGGGGGCTCCAGGAGTCGTATCGTCCGTCGGCGAACCATCGGCCATCAGCGAGGAGGTTGTCAGTGGAAACCTGGGATGCCATCACCGCCCGGCGCAACGTGCGCGCCTTCGCGGAGGAACCGATCCCGGGCGCTGATCTCGACCGCGTGCTCGAGGCGGGTCGGATCGCGCCCTCGTCGCAGAACAACCAACCCTGGGACTTCGTCGTCGTCACGGACCGGGACCTCCTGGGGCGGCTCGCCGGGGTGTGGCGAGGTGGCGGGCATATCGCGCACGCCGCCGCCGCGGTCGCGATCGTGATCCCCGACGCGGATGAGCCCAGCGTCCGCGAGCGCAATCGCTTCGACATCGGCCAGGCGACGATGCAGATGATGATCGCGGCCGCCGACCTCGGGATCGGCGCCGGTCATTCGGCGGTCAGCGACCAGGCCCTCGCGCGGTCGTTGCTGAGCGTGCCGGAGGACAAGCTGGTCGCGTTCGTGATCGACCTCGGCTATCCCGCTGACCGTCCACTGCGAGCCGGCACTCGGCTGAACCGGCGGCCGTTCAACGATGTCGTCCATCGCAACGGTTGGTGAGCCGGACCTTCCGGCGCCAGCTGGGCCGTCAGCGATGTCGCTGCCGCGGCACTTGGACCCTGAACGGCTTTGAGAACTGGAATACGTGTCTGCCACGGTCCAGGAACCGCACTCTGACGAAGTACCGGCTGACCACGCTGGGGACCGGTCGAGAAATCCGGTGGTCGGGCCGCTGGCATGCGACAGCTGGCTGACGCCAGTCCCGTCGGGCTGCATCGAGAAGATGAAGAAGCCGCCGTTGACCGCGATCTGCCCGTTCGAACCTGGGAACGCCGCGGACGCAATCGACGCCAGCGTCGAGCCTCTGAGATCCGCGCGGCCGTGTCAAGCACTCACGACGCAGAAGCCAGCCGTTGTGCGAGGTACTCCCAATCGCGATTGAACCGGTAGGAGTAGTTGGCGGGTGGCTGGGGCGACTGCGTCTCAAGGAAGCGCACCCGTCCGCCGCTGCGGTTGTAGAACGCGTGGACGCAGCCGACGCCGGTCCAGAAGAGATCGCCCGGCCCAAGCGTGAACTGGTCGTCATCAGCGGTGGCGTCGACCTCGCCCTCGAGCACGTAATAGGTCTCCTCGAACGGGTGGTCGTGGGGCTGCGCGACACCGCCGGGTTCGTACTCGACCATGAACATCTGATGGAGCACCGCTCCCAGTCGCTGGTCGACAAGCATCTTGACGGCGATCCCGCTGTAGGCGAGCAGCGCAGTGGCCATGCTCGCCGAGACGGTGGGTGCGTCGACGGCGGCGCCGATCTTGAGGTGGTCAAGACTCATGTCGTTTGCGCCGAGGCGGAAGAATGTTCGCGTGCGGGGGTCGCGGATGTCGAGCGGAGCCGCCTCGCCGTCCGGGCGGCGCGCCTCGCCCGTCCAGAACGTGTCCGGGGGTCCAGCCGTGCGTGGCGCGGGGGTGCTCACCTCGAGCCAGACCGCGTCAGCCGTCCCATCGTTGTGCCATGCGTGGGGAATCCCGACTGGGAGCAACCCGCAGTCGTTCGCCGACAGGCGGTGGGTCTGTCCGTCGATGCTGAGCAGCGGATTGCCGGCGAGAACGAAGAAGCTCTGCTCGAACGAGTGCAGATGCGTGTCGAGTTGCGCGCAGGCGGCGAGCGTCAACAGCGCCCAGCCGGTGTGCGCAGAACCCACGTGCGGTCCCACAAGCGCCGTTACGCCGACCCCCTCGGCGCGATCCGGCGGGCCGGGTCTCGCTTGTCCGCCCGGGTCACCGCGCCGGTGTACGTGGAAGGTGCCGCTCACATCAGCACCCAGCCGCCGTCGACGGCGAGATTAACCCCGTTGATCGCCGGATTCCCGAGCAGGAACAGCGCGGCATCGGTGACCTCGTCCATCGTCACCACCCGGCCGGTGGGAGTTCGCTCCCTGACGCGGCCGAGCATCTCAGCGTTGTCCGCCCACGCCGGGCTGTCACCGACGATCCCGGGGTGAAGTGCGTTGACGCGGACGGGCGCAAGCTCGATGGCGAACGTCCGCACCATCGACGTCACGGCACCGTTGACGCTCGTCACCGTGGTCGATCCGGGATACGGACGATCCTTCGCCAGGCCGCCGAACAGCAGGACGGCCGTGTCCGCGTGCATCCTTGGCTTGAGGCAATGGAGCACTTCCGTGTAGCCGACGAGCTTGAGCGTGGCGAGCTTCAGCGCCCGCGCGATGTTGTAGTCGCGGACGCTGTTGGAGTCTCGCTCGATCGCCGCGAGCACGATCCGGTCGACCTGTGCGATCGCGCCCAGCGCGCTCTCGATCTCAGTCGGCGCCACCAGGTCGAGGCACGCGGCGGACGTCGATCCGCCAATGTCCTGGGCGACGCTCTCCGCGCGGACCGCGTCGCGTCCGGTGATCACAACGCGGTCGCCACGCTGCGCGCATCGCTCGGCGAGATGGCGCCCGAGGCCACGCGTTCCACCGACGATCAGCGTTGTCCCTGCCGCCATTTAATCCCGCCGCAGTGTATTACGCTGTCGCGTACCGATACGCGACGCGTTGCCATGTCCGGAGCGGCATGGTCCTGCCTGGAGGGAGGCTGTTTTGGCTGAGCGGATCCTGACGACCCACGCGGGGAGCCTTCCGCGTCCAGATGATCTCGTGGACCTGATCTGGGCGCGCCTGGACGGACAGGATGTCGACGAGGCATCACTGGAGGCGCGGATCGACTCGGCGGTGGCGGAGGTGATCGACAAACAGCGCGCGGCTGGCGTCGACATCGTCAGCGACGGCGAGCTCAGCAAGACCGGCTTCAGCACCTACGTGAACGAGCGCTTCTCGGGGTTCGAGGGACGCTCTGAGTTTCAGGCCGACGACGTTGCTGATTTCCCGGACCTGGCGATGCGGCTCTTCAACACGCCCTCGATGGCCCACATCGTCTTCTCCAACTGCGTCGGCCCGGCGGAACTAACGGACCGGGACGCGGTCCACCGAGACATCGCGCGGCTCGAGCGCGCCCTCAACGGCCATCCACCGTCGGATGCGTTCCTCGGCGCGATCAGTCCGGGCCAGATCGCGTTCAACTACCCGGACCAGCACTACGGCTCGCACGAGGCGTACCTTGGCGCCCTGGCAGACGCGCTGGCGTACGAGTACAAGGCGATCACGGACGCCGGGCTCAACCTCCAGATCGACTCTCCTGACATGGCGATGGCTGCGCACTGCCGGTCGGTTGGCAGCAGCGTCGGTGACTGGCACCGGCACTTGCCGCTCGCCGTCGAGGCGCTGAACGCGGCGTTGGCTGGGATTCCTCCGGAGCAGATCCGGCTCCACGTCTGCTGGGGCAACTATGCGGGCCCGCATCACAAGGACGTGCCGCTCGAGCAGATCATCGGCGAGGTACTCAAGGTCAAGGCCGGCACGATCTACGTCGAGGGTGCTAACCCGCGCCACGCGCACGAATGGCGAGTCTTCCAGGACGTCAAGCTCCCAGATGACAAGTCGGTGATCCTCGGCGTGATCGATGTCAAATCAAACTGTGTCGAGCATCCGCGGTTGGTGGCCGATCGCCTCGTTCAGCTCGGCAAGCTGATCGGCAAGGATCGCCTGATTGCCGGCACCGACTGTGGCTTTGACACGTTCATCCGGTTCTCTCAGGTCGATCCGGCGGTGGCGTGGCTGAAGCTGAAGTCGCTCAGCGAGGGCGCCGAACTCGCCTCCGCCGAGCTCTGAGGGCTACTGACCGTGAAGCCGGCGGTGGTCGAGCGATAGGAAGCCAACGAACTGCAGCCGCTGCTGGTCGCAACTTCGCGTTGTGGGTGGTGTTTGCCGGAGTGAGCACTAGCGCATGCTGCGCGCCGCCGTGACCGACTTCCGTACCGCAAACAATCTTCCCGGCACCGACCAGGCGATCCTCACCGAAGCCGAGTGCGACACGCTCAAGCGCAACAACGACGCCGTCTATACTTTCATCGGCTTCAAGCAGGTGATCAACCCGGTCAACCAGCTGAAGATGACCTTCCTGGTGGCATGCTCCCGCCGGAGGCCAAGACGTCGACCGAAAGCTGGCAGGAGTACGAGAACCCGGCTGTGAGCCGCGTCGGCATCGACGTGTTCCGCGTGTCGGGGCGCCTTCTCGACCAACTCATTCTCGCGCGGCTACCAGTCCTACAACGCGTTGCAGCTGACCTACATCCACAACTCCGGCTCTGAGCTCATTGCCGAAGGCGCCGGCAGCCGCTGGGGCTCGCGCTATCACTTCCACAACATGACGTTCGAGTATCAGGGTGGTCAGCGCGGCATTTACATCCGCTTCGACATGAAGCCGCCTGAGAACTTCGTTCCTCCGCCAGAGATCCTGCCGGCCGCCCGGCTGGAGAAGATCCAGAAGCAGATCGCCAAGCTCTATTCGGCCGGCGTAGCCGGCGCGCCGCGCCGACAGAATCGAAGTCGCCTGGGCTCTGATCGCGCGCGCCGTATTCAACATCGTCGCTTCCGACTTCTACTACCAGAACGGCTGGCGCGAACTCACCACGAAGTACTGCGTGTTCGGCTCGGCAAGCGGGCGCGGCGCGGCGGTGTACGCATCGTCTTCGCGACGACGCGGACTATTACCAACAAAGATGGCGACATGACCACCATGTTCGGCAACCCGGCTAGCGACAAAATCACCTTCGGCTGCGTGCTGGTGAACCCGCGCTTCACGCTCTCGCGGACTCCACCTACAAGGCGCCTGGCGCGGCGGCGCGCGGGCAGCGAACGCCCGCATCAAGCTGCTCAGCGACCGATCGACCGCAGCGGCGAGAACTACGTGCGTATCGTCGACCGGCGGCGGCGGAGGATGCGACGCACGCCCTACTGGTTGTGCACGGCTATAACAACTCGTTCGTGGAAGCCATGCAGGCCGTGGCGCAGATCGCCGGCGGCGCCCACTACAAGGGCCGCGTCTACATGTTCTCGTGGCCGAGTGTCAGCTCCTCGCTGCGCTATCTGCAGGATGTCGACAACGCCGAGGAAGCGGAAGGGTCGCTGCAGGCGTTCCTCGCCGCCATACTGCGCGATAACAACATCCGCACGCTCGACATCGTCGCCCACTGCATGGGCTCGCAACAGCTGATCCGCGTCATGGGCTCGATCCGGAGCATCCTCGACGGCAGACGCCACGAGGAGGGCTCGTTGCGGCTGGGTCAGGTGGTGTTCGCCGCGCCGGACGTTTCGGCTGCGGTGTTCAACGCCAAAGTCCTGCAGTGGGCCAAGCTTGCCCAGCGCGTGACGATCTACACGTCCGGTGGCGATTGGGTACTCTGGCTGTCGTCGTTCCTGCGCGGGTTCAACGACCGCGCCGGCGGCCATACGCCGTGGGGAGAGCCGCTGATGTCAACGCCTCCAACGTCTACGTCATCGACAAGACTCCGCCCGAGTACGACTACTGGAAGTTCTTCAAGTACACCCACGCCGACTACGTCGACGACAAGGTGATCCTCAACGACATCCAGACGGTGATCACCGGCAAGCCGGCCGGCGACCCGACCAAGCGCGATCCCGAGGGCAAGGTGTTCAAGGTGATGTCCTACAGGGGCATCCCCGGCAAAACATACTGGGAGACGCTGCCGGAGGGGCCGATGGCCGAGGCCAAGGAAGCCGTGAAAGACGGCCTCAAGCGCACCAGGCGGGAAGACCTGCCGTTGCACCGGCGACGCCGGCGCGGGCTGGCAACCGACAGCAGCAGCAGCCGTCATCATCACCTTCGGCGACCGGCACAACACGCTAGAGCCATCCATGCGAAGCATTGGCTGGGCCATGACACGCTAGAGCATGGCTGCGCCATGAAACGCTAGAAACGCAGCGGCCGCCGTCGACCTCGATGGCGACGCCGGTGATGAAACGCGGACGCCGGATCAGCAAGGAACATCGCCGCGTTGGCGATGTCGTGCGGGCGCGACAGGCGGCCGAGCGGTATGCCGGCGAGATACTTGGCGCGGTTCTCCGGCG
>CAVVSB010000007.1:0-331248 GCA_963750695.1 uncultured Solirubrobacterales bacterium | reverse complement strand
CGCGCGGACGGCCGAGATCTCGAGGGTTTTCGAGTCCTCATGCCCGACCTGGTCCATCAGCGGTGCACCCGCCTCAAGCATCAGGCTGATGTACGTCCGCCTGAGCGTGTGCGGCGCCACCGGTGGCAGCGGAGTGAGCCCGCGGACTGCGCGTCGTTCGCTCGCCTTCGCGACCACTCGCGAGAGGATCGTCCCGATGTTGTTCCGGTCTCGCGGCTTCCCGCTCGCTGTCGCAAACACGAAGTCGTCGAACTCGACTCCTCGCGTTCGGCCCGCCATGCGTTGAGCTCCTCGATGACGTCGAGCGTCAGGTCGACCTGGCGTCTGCCGGCGTCGGTTTTCGCCTGCTCGACGATCAGCCGCCCGTGGTGGACGTCGACGGCACGCCAGCGCAGCTGGCAGAGCTCCGTCACGCGGAGCCCAGCCTGCGCCATCACGACGAGCATCGGGCGGCGCCCGATCTCAACGACTGCCGCTCCTGGCGGTCATTTCGCCCGCCGTATCAAGCAGCTCGTTGAGCTCGTCTGGCTCCAGCACCCGCCGCGCCTGACGCGGGGCTTTGAGGCGGCGGCGCTTTCCCCGAGCGGGGTTCGTCTCGAGGCCGCCTCGCTCAACAGCGCTACCGAGGATGTTGGCGAGCAGCACCAGCGTCTTGTTGATGCTCTCGTTGCTGAGTGGCACCCGCTTCTGACCGGCTTTGCGGGTGAGCGGTTTGCCCTTTGCGGCCGCCATGCGCACCTGCTCCCGCTCGGCCACCTTGGCTTCGCGATATCGAACAACGGCGTCAACGTCGATGTCTGAGATCGCGATATCGGCGAAGAACGGCAGCAGACGCTTTTCATCCGCCACTCGTAGTCGAGCTGTGTGTTCGGGCTCCGGAGGCGGCCTTGAGCCGGCGGATGTGCGCGTTCGGTGTGAAGGTGCTGACCGTGGCGCGCGCGCGGAGGCGGTGGTTGCCGTTGATCTCCGCGGCTCATGCGGTTTCCGGTACTGCCTCGGCCTCGACGGGCGGTCGCGCCGGGATCAGCAGGACCGCGGTCGCGACTGCCCCTGTAAGTGCTATCGCGGCGCTCACAATCAGCGCGTGGTGGAGTCCGTCGACGTAGGCCTGAGGGTTCCCGCCGAGGGCCGCGCTTGCTGGCACCAGCGTTCCCAGCGCCGCGATTCCGACTGCCACACCGGTCTGGCGGAAGGTGTCGTTGGCGCCTGCGGCCAGGCCACTCTGATCGAAGGGCAGGGCTCGGAGCGCCAGCTCGCTCCCGGTCGGGTTGAAAAGACCGGTGCCGATGCTCGTCACCAGCAGGCCGGGCAGTAGCGCAGTCCATGAGGAGCCCACGCCGGTGATCAGCAGCCCGGCCAGGCCAGCGCCGACGAGCACCAGGCCCAGGCTCGCGATCTTGGCAGGGGCAAATTTCGCCCCGAACTGGGCCGTCATCCCCGAGGTGACGAACACCAGGAACGTGCCAGGAAGGTATACGAGCCCGGTCTCTATCGGCGACAGGCCCAGCACCGTCTGCAAGTACAGCGTGAGATACAGGAATATCGCGAAGAACGATGACGCGATCGCGACCACCGCTATCTGCGGCCCCGCGAATTGGCGCTGCCCCAGCAGTCGAAGCGGGAGCATTGGCTCCCGCGAGCGAGCCTCCACGACGACAAAGCCGACCAGCAGCAGCGCCGCGCCGGCCACCGCGGCGATCACCCCGGCGCTGCCCCAGCCGTCAACGTTGCCGCGCAGCAGCGCCAGTACGAGCAGGAACAACCCACCGATGAGCGTGATCTGTCCGGGCACATCAACGCGCCGGGGCGTCGGGTCGCGACCCTCGGCCACGCGGCGGTAGGCGATCCACAGGACGCCCACCCCGATCGGCACGTTGACGAGGAAGATCGCCCGCCAGCCGAACAGCGCAGTGAGCGAGCCCCCGATAAACGGCCCAAGTGCAAACGAAGCGCCGATCGCAGCACCATATGCGGCCAGCGCCTTGGTGCGAGACGTGACATCCGGCGTGACCTGAGAGATGAGAGCCAGCGCCGTCGCAAACATCATCGAAGCCCCAAGACCCTGGACCGCTCGCGCGGCCACCAGCATCTCGATTCCGCTGGCCGCTCCGCACAGCGCCGAGCTCGCCGTAAAGATCGCCAGACCGAGGAGGAAGAGCTTCCGGCGGCCGAATCGGTCGGCAATCGCTCCAGCCGTTAGAACCGTCGCCGCGAGCGGAATCGTATAGGCGTCCACGACCCACTGCAGCCCGCTCAGACCCGTGCCGAGGCCGTCCGCGATCTTGGACAGCGCGGTGTTGATGACGCTGATGTCCAGCATCAGCATCACGGTCGCGAGGCAGGCGACAGCGACCGTCACGACGCGATTGATTCGGTCACGTTCAGTCATTGGACTCCTCGTCAGTGTGCGCGTTCGGTGAGCGGCTCAACTGCGACGCGATCCCCAAAGCCGAACGCGTCCTTGATCTCGTAGGAGCGGTCGCTGAACGCGCCGCGCAGCCAGCGCGGCACGGCGTTTGCTCCGTCCGGGCCGCCGGGCGTACCGGCCGGCGCCTCGTGATCGATGTTGTAGGCGGTCACGAACCGCTCCGCGAGGTCGCAGCTGCCGCCGCGGTCGTACTCGAGCTGCGTCCGCGCAGCCGCCTCGACGTTGGCGCCTGTTGTGGCGGTAGTCATCCCTGTCCCTTCATAGAGTAGAGTCCGATTACATCGAACAGAAGCCGATTCTAGTCACAGGAGCGCTATTCTGTCAAGCATGTCTGGAACGCGGGTTGACCGCCGCGAGCAGATGGCCCACCAAACCCGCCGCGACATCCTGGCCGCCGGGCGGCGCCTGTTTGCCGAACGCGGCTACGCGGCCACTTCGATCAGCGACATCGCCGCCGAGGCCGGCGTCGCTGTCCAGACGATCTACGCCCGATTGGGGTCCAAACGCGGCATGCTGCTCGCGCTGATCGACCTCATTGACGAGGAAGCCGGCGTGAACCAGCTCGTCCCCGGCGTCAGGGACGCCAGCACTCCCCACGAAGCACTACGTGCTGGGATCCGTATTTCGAGAGGGGTCCACGAGCGCTGCGGGGACCTCATCGAGGCGCTGTTCACCGCCGCCGGCGCCGAGCCGGAACTCGCCGATGCCGTCGCCGAAGGCCAGCGTCGCCACCGAGAAGGAGCGCGCTTCACCATCGGCCGAATCCGAGAGCTCGGCGGGCTCAGACGCGGCCTGCCGCCGAAGCACGCCCAGGCCCTTTTCGCGCTCAGCACCAACCACGAAGCCTGGCGCGAGCTGACCGAGGGACATCACCTCGGATGGGACACAGCCGAGGCCCGGCTCACCGACGCCCTAACCCGATCGCTGCTCGCCTGATATGGAGAGCCGGCTGTCAAGAGGGAACGGCTGATTTCTCGCCTTTGCGTTGGTGTTGAAGGGTTTGTGGTCGGCTGGGTGGGTGGCGGTCCGGTGTGCTGTGCGCGACGCGGGTCAGACTGAACTCCTGTCTGGATTTAGATACGCAACCCAGCTTGCTAGACTCCTAGCCCTATGGAGCGGACCAACTACCAGGCAAGCAACTGCTCGATCGCCCGCACCTTGCAGGTCGTGGGTGAGAAGTGGACGCTGTTGATCATCCGCGAGAGCTTCTATGGCGCTACGCGGTTCGAGCAGTTCCACCGCGTTCTGCAGTGCGCGCGGAACCTCTTGTCTGAGCGGCTCACCGTGCTCGTCGACGAGGGGATCCTCGAGCGGTCTGAATACCGCGAGCCGGGAAGCCGGGCCCGCGCCGAGTACCGCTTGACGGACAAGGGGCGTGAGCTGGCGTACGTCCTGCTCGCGTTGCAGCAGTGGGGCGATCGCCACAAGGCAGACCCGGAGGGCCCGCCCGTGGTCGCCCGGCATGCCGAATGCGGTCGGGAGGTGCACGTCACGTTCGCGTGCTCGGAAGGTCACATCGTCACGGGGCCTGACGAGCTCGAGCTCGTGGACGGCCCGGGTGCGCTCCCGCCGGCCCCTGTCTGAAATGCGCGCGCCGCGGGTCCGGGTCGAGGTCGCGTTGCTGCAGGCGCTGCTCACGACCCTCGGCGCGCTCATGGGAATGGCGAGCAGGCGTGTGGATCGGTTCCGCCGGCAGGTCACGTCGTGTGGACGAGGTATCACGGCCGGGGCGCAGCGGTGGTACGCGAGCACGCCGCCTCGGCGCCGACCGTCGCCAGCGGCTCGCCGGTCGCGCCGAGCCCCGCGGCGATCGCCGCGGCTGCGAGCTGTCGCTGCTGCTGAGGAGCTGCACTCGCTCGCCGAGCGTCGGCGCGGGAGCGGTCAGGCTGCGGACTGGACGAGTCGTAGCTTGATGCGGTCGGTGAGTCGGGTGGGCAGCGTTGTGAGCATCGTGAGGACCAGGGCGTTGCGCTTCGGCGTGACGTAGCGCGGCTTCGGGCGTGGCGCCAGACTTGCGCGGACCACGGCGCGGGCGACGACCTCGGGCGTGACAGCTGCTTTGGTCTGCGCTTCGAGGTAAGCCGTGAGCTCGTGCTCGAGCGTCGCGTAGTCCGCGACTGCCCCACCGTTCGTCGCCATGTGGCCCGTGACGTTGATCTCCGTGCCGACGAAGCTGGGCTGCACGACCACGACGCTGATGCCGAACTGCCTCAGCTCCATCCGCAGCGCGTCCGACAGCGCCTCCACGGCATGCTTGGTACCGCCGTAGATGCCGCTTCCCGGAACGGACATCTCGCCGAGCAACGAACTCATGTTCACGATACGTCCGGCGCGTCGGGCGCGCATCTGCGGCAGGAACGCTCGGGTGACGTCGAAGAGCCCGATCACGTTGGTCTCGAACTGCGCCCTGACGTCGTCGGTTGCGATCGTCTCCGCCGGGCCGGTAAGCGCGTAGCCGGCGCTGTTGATGAGAACGTCGAGACCATCGGGGGCCACTTCGGCAACCCTTTCCACGGCCTTGCGGACCGAGGCCGGATCGCAAACGTCCAGCTCGACCGGGATCACAGTCTCCGACGTCTCGTGAGCGAGCTCGGTGAGCCGGTCAAGGCGCCGCGCCGCGGCAAACACCGTGTGTCCTCCGTCAGCAAGTCGCAGAGCAGTGGCTCGGCCGATGCCGCTGCTGGCTCCGGTGATCAAGATCGTCTTGCTCGTGGCAGTCATGCGGTCGCTCCGGCGTCAAGACCGCGGACAAGGCTGCCGTTCGGGACGGTCGTTGACGTTAATGGCCCGAGCAACTTCAGTACCTCGGGGACGAACTCCCCGTGGTACTGGAAGGCGCCGCCATGCCCAGCGTCGCGGGCCATCGCCTCGACGGTGGTTGGCGTCCGACCTGTCGACGCGCCGACGCCGCGGTTGTCGAAGGCGATCACCGGATGTCGGGCGGCGATACCGTCGATGACCCTGGGATCCCAGTCGTCGAGGTTCGCGCCGAATTGGTGGAGGAAGATCACCGGCACTCCGGTCTCCGCACCGACGTTGCGGTAAGCGAATCGCGAACCATCGACATCGACCGTCTGGGTTGGCACCCGCCTGTACGTCGTTTTCGTGTTCATGGTCACTCCTTGCCAGTCGCGTGTACGGAAGCCAGGTCGGCGCTGGGCTCGAGACGCGGCGGCCGCGATGCGCTCCAGGCGCGCCGCGTATGCGGCGCGCTGCCCGGCGTCGATGTGGCTGAGGATGTCGTCGGCCTTTGTGAGGTGTGCCAGCGCAACCCGGGCGCGGAACGGGAGCGCCTGGTTGAGCCACAGCATCGGTCCGATGCTCTTGGGCACGGGCACGTCGAAGCGTGGCCGCTGCAAGTGTCTCGACGATCCGTGCGGCGACGTCCTCGGGGTTGATGAACGGCATCCCGCGCAGCCCCGCAAACCCCGATGTCAGCTCGGTGTTGCACAGTGACGGTCGGATCACGGACATCTCGACGCCGGTTCCGCGGAGTTCGATCGCGACGGCCTCGGAGAAGCCGGCGATCCCGAACTTGGTCGCGACGTACGTGGCGCAGTGCGACCCGGCGACCTTGCTCACCGCCGAGGAGACGTTGACGATGTGACCGGTGCGCCGCGGTTTCATCCGCCGAACCGCCTCGCGGGTGCCGTGGATGACCGCCTCCAGGTTGATGGCGACGGCGCGGGCGGTCAACGCCTCGTCCTCCGTGTCGATCGCCCCCGCGACCATGATCCCGGCGTTGTTGATGAGCACGTCGAGTGGGCCGAGGCGGTGCTCGACGCCGTCAAGGAACGCGGTGAACGCTGCGTTGTCGGTCACGTCGACGCCGACCCCGAAGGCGTCTCCGCCGAGTCCGGCGGCAACCTGTCCCGCAAGGTCTCCATCGAGATCGCCGATCGCGATGCGGGCGCCGTGATGCGCCAGTGCAGTCGCGGTTGCGAGGCCGATGCCGCGCGCCCCGCCGGTGATCGCGACCACCTGGTTGGCTAGCGACCGGGGCTGTCCCCGCCTGTGATTGATGGTCTTCATGGTTCGGCGTGCTTCCCTTCGCTGTTGGCGGTGGCGGGCTGTTCGGGCTCGAGGTGGCGGACGAGGAACTCGGTCTGGTCGCGGACGGCGTGTTCGAACGGCTCTCCGCGGTAGATGTCGAAGTGGCCGACGGGGTAGCGCTTGACTTCTCCGCTGCGGGGCGGTCGCTGCGTAGTGCAGGGCGGTGTCGGCGGGGGCGACGGCGTCGGTGTCGCAGATGCAGAACAGAATCGGCGCGTTGATCTTCTTCGCCGATCGGCCTGGACGATGCAGGCCGACGCGGAGGAGGAACCGGGCGGCGACGCCGTTGTGAAAGTCGGCGCCTTCAGGGATCAGCGCGCGGTAGCCGGGCTCGGAGTCCGGGGACGTCATCAGCGCTGCCGAGCCCGCAGGGCCAACGAGCGGCACCATGACCGGCGGCTTCCCGCGCACGACTGGCCAGCTGGTCGCGGAGCCCCAGCACCGTCGCGTGCGCCAAGCTTCGTGGGTTTGCCGCTCGGGTGGCAGCGACCCCATCGGTGAATGGGCACTGGCTGACTACTGCGGCGACGCCGCCGTCACGCGCGGCGGCGACCAGCACGTGACCGCCGCCGAAGGAGGTGCCCCAGAGTGCGATGCGCTTGGGATCGACCTCCTCGAGGGTGCGCGCATAGGCGAGCGCCGCGGCCCAGTCGCCGAGCTGGCGCTCGATGTCGAGCAGCTGGCGCGGGTGTCCGCCGCTGTCGCCGAAGTGCCGGTAGGTGAACACGAGCGCGGCGATGCCTGCGTCCACGAACCGCTGCGCGTAGGGCTCTAGGCCGTACTCGCGGGTGCCTCCGAGGCCGTGGCCGAGGATCAACACCGGGGGTTGCTCGGTGTCGGGCAGGAACAGCCAGGCGCGGCACTCGTCGCCGGAGGAGGTGAAGGCGACGTCGAGTCGCGTGCAGGTTCCGGGGCTCATGTAACGAGCTTAGGTATCTGAGTTTACTTTGTCAACTCAGCAGTGCTACGGTTGCTTCCCGCCAGCTCCCGCCGCTCCACGAAAGGCCCCGCCGCATGACCACGATCACCCAGAACGACCGCCTCGGAATCGAGGTCGAGCAGCGAGGACGAGTGCTTCTTGCGCGCCTTCATGGCGGGCCGCGCGGCGAGTTCGGTCCCGAGATCGCCGCCGACCTCGCCGCGCTCGTGACGCGCGCAGAGACCGACGAGGGCGTCGGCGCGGTCGTGATCACGGGCACGCCACCCCGAGCGGTTCGTGGCGCACGCCAACCTGCGCTGGCTACAGGAAGGCGGCGCCGCGAGCCCGACCGTCGGGCCGCGCGCCGCGGCGGCGGTCGTGAGCACCGCCCGCGCGACACGAGCGGTCGGTCCGGTTCGGAAGCTCGCCGACCGCACCCCGCTGAGCGGTGCGATCGAACTGCTCGATGTGCACGAGACGTTCCTGCGCATGAACCGCTGCGGCGCCGTCTTCATCGCCGCGCTCAACGGCTCTGCGCTCGGGATCGGATCAGAGCTCGCGCTGGCCTGCGACTACCGCCTGATGGCCGAGGGCGAGCACGTCATCGGCCAGCCCGAGATCCTCCTTGGGTTCCCGCCAGGCGGCGGCGGGACCCAGCGCCTTGTGCGACTTGTCGGCACGCACCCGGGACTCAAGCGGATGCTCGATGGCGGCGGCCTCGATCCCGAAGTCGGCCGCGGAGATCGGCTACGTCGACGAGGTCGTACCCGCCGGCGAACTGATCGACCGCGCCGTCGCGCTCGGCGACCGACTCGCCGAGCGGCTGAAGTTCACCGTCGCCGCGGTCAAACGTTGCGTCTACGTCGGCGGCTCGCTGAGCCTCGAGGACGGGCTGCACCTCGAGAACGCCGAGTTCCTCTCCACCCTCGCCAGCCCCGGAGCACAGGAGGCGATGCTCGCCTACATGCGACGCACCGAGGAGATCGGCGACCTGCCCCTCTACGACCCACTCACCTACGAGCAGACGCTCGAAGCCGGCAGCTTCGGACGCGTCGCAGGAGCCTGAACATGACAACGACCAAATCCCCCAAGACCACCGCCGGGGCCGCGGCAACGACCTGGCGCACGACGCCAACCCGCACGATCAACGTCAACGGGACACCGTTCGTCTACCGCGAGCTCGGCCAGAAGGGCGGTGTCCCGGTCGTCTTCCTTGCACCACTTCACCGCCGTCCTTGACGACTGGGACCCGCGCGTTATCGATGGCATCGCCTCACAGCGCCATGTGATCACGTTCGACAACCGCGGCGTCGGCGGGACAGGAGGATCGGTACCGCACACCATCGACGAGATGGCGGAAGACGCCGTCGCGTTCATCAACGCGCTCGGCTACGACCACGTCGATCTGCTCGGGTTCTCGCTCGGCGGCGGCGTCGCGCAGGTAATCGCGCTGAACCATCCCGAGCTCGTCCGGCGCGCGATCCTCGCCGGTACCGGACCCCGCGGCGGCGGCGGGATCGAGAAGATGCCCTTGATCGCCGGCAGCGCCTACACGAAGGCCGCGCTGACGCTGCGCGACCCCCGGCACTTCCTCTTCTTCAACCGCAACGCCGTCGGCAAGCGCGCCGCGTCGGAGTACATGGCCCGTCTCAAGGAGCGCACCGCCGACCGCGACAAGCCCATCTCGATGCAGGCGAGACTCGCCCAGCTCAAGGCGATCCGCGAAGCCGGCCTCGGCACGCCCCACGACCTCAGCAAGATCACCCAGCCGGTGTTCGTGGCCAACGGCGACAACGACGTCATGGTCGCCAGCAGCCACTCCGAGGATCTCGCCCGGCCGGATCCCGAACGCCGGGCTGACGATCTATCCCGACTCCGGCCACGGCGGGGTCTTCCAGTACCACCAGCAGTTCGTCCCCGCGGTCCTCGAGTTCCTGGACTGACGGAGCCCGCTCGCGCACCTACCAGACCCACTCGCGAGCGGGCCCGAGCCCGTACGACCACCTCGCCCGACCGGGCGCCCGCCACCACGATGACCATGCTACGCAACCGCACCGCCGACGTCCTCGAGACGCCGCTCGTCCTTCCCAGCGGCGCGACCGTCCAGAACCGCCTCGTGAAGGCGGCGATGAGCGAGCAGCTCGCCGGCGTCACCGGCGCGCCGACGCAAGCGCTCGAGCGCCTCTATGCGCGGTGGGCCCGCGGCGGCGCCGGGATGCTGATTACCGGCAACGTCATGGTCGACCGCCGGTCGATCGGGGAGGCGCGCAATGTCGTGGTCGAAGACGAACGGGACCTCCCGGCGCTCCGTCTTTGGGCGGCTGCCGCCAAGTCGGGCGGCGGGACCGCAATCGTCCAGATCAACCATCCTGGGCGCCAGTCGTTCATCGGCCTGTCCTCCCGCGTCGTCGCACCGAGCGCCGTCGCCAGCCACCACCCCGGAGCTGCGAAGCCGCGGGCGCTCACCGGCGAGGAGATCCTCGAGCTGATCACCCGGTTCGCCGAGACCGCCCGGATCGTGGTCTCCGCGGGCTTTGACGGCGTCGAACTGCACGGTGCCCACGGCTATCTCATCTCCCAGTTCCTCTCGCCGGCGGCTAATCAGCGCGAGGACGAATGGGGAGGCGACGCCGAGCGACGGCGGCGGTTCCTGCTCGAGGTCACGCGCGCGGTCCGCGCCGCGATCGGGCCCGACAAGATCCTCGCGATCAAGCTGAACTCCGCCGACTTCCAGCGCGGCGGTTTCACCGAGCAGGAGTCCCTAGATGTCATCGCACAGCTCGATGGGAAGAACATCGACCTGCTCGAGATCTCCGGTGGCACCTACGAGTCCCCGGCGATGTCCGGCAGCGCGGCCGAGAGCACCCGGCGTCGCGAGGCGTATTTCCTTCAGTTCGCCGAGGCCGTACGTGAGATCACGACGGTCCCGCTGATGGTCACCGGCGGCTTCCGCTCCGGGGCGGGGATGAGAGAGGCGATCATCACCGGCGCAACGGACCTCGTTGGGCTCGCCCGGCCGCTCGCGCTGGAGCCCGAACTGCCGACCGCGCTCGTCCGCGCCCCCGGCTCCACGCACTCTGCGTTCCACCTCAAGCCACTCGGCGTCAAGAAGCTCGACACCGCCGCGGAGCTGTGGTGGACGCAGTACCAGCTGCGCCGGATCGGCATGGGCAAGGACCCCAACCCGTCCTACGGCATCCGCCGGGCGCTGCTCTCCGCGCTGAGCAGCAACGGCATCAACACCCTACGCCGCCGGCGAGGCTAACCGCGATGCGGGCTTACCTGGTCAACAAGTACAAGCGTCCCATGCAAGCGGGCGACGCACCCGAGCCGGTGGTCGGGGCCCACGACGTCCTCGTCGAGGTTCACGCCGCCGGCGTGAACCTGCTGGACGCCAAGATCCGCGACGGGGAGTTCAAGGTGTTCCTCCCGTACAAGGCGCCGTTCATCCTCGGCCACGACGTCGCGGGCGCCGTCAGCCGCATCGGCTCCGGCGTGAAGCGCGTCAGCGTCGGCGACGAGGTCTACGCGCGCGTGCGCGACGGACGCATGGGCACCTTCGCGGAGCGGATCGCCGTGCACGAGGACGACCTCGCGATCAAGCCCGCAACCCTCTCGATGGCCGAGGCGGCCTCCGTTCCCCTCGTCGCCCTGACCGCCTGGCAGGCGCTCGTCGAACGAGCAAACCTACAGGGCGGCCAGAAGGCGCTGATCCACGCCGGCTCCGGCGGCGTCGGCACCTACGCGATCCAACTCGCCAAGCATCTCGGCGCGACCGTCGCCACCACCACCGGCACGGGCAACCTCGACTGGGTCCGTGAACTCGGCGCCGACACCGTGATCGACTACCGCGCTCAGGACTTCGAACAGAACGTCCACGACTACGACGTCGTCCTGGACTCCCAGAGCGGCGACACGCTCGCGAAGTCGCTACGCGTCCTCAAGCCAGGCGGCATCGCCATCGGCATCGCCGGCCCACCAGACCCAGACTTCGCCCGCCAGCTCGACCGACGCCTCCTGCTGCTGCCGGTCATGTCCCTGCTCAGCTTCAAGACGCGACGAGCGGCACGCCGCCTCGATGTTCGGTACTCATTCCTCTTCATGCGCACCAGCGGAACCCAGCTCGACGAGATCACCAAGCTCATCGACTCAGGAGTGCTCCGTCCCATCGTCGACCGGACGTACCCATTCGACGAAGCACGACAAGCCCTCGCTCACGTCGAAGGCGGGCGCAGCAAAGGCAAAGTCGTCATCACGATGCGCTGAAGATCGCCCGACTGGCCCTCGAGCCGCCCAGCTCCCGATGGGCTCTTACGCTCCTGCTCTCGCTGCCGGGACACGTATCTTCACTCTGACCGCGAGCGACCCCCTGTGCGCGGATCGCGGGTCGGACCGGAGACTTGTCGATGAGTCCGCGGGCATTTCGCGGTCTCGTCCGTGAGCCCGCAGTCACACCAGGAGACGACATGACCGGACCGCTGAACGATGCCCATACTGTCACCAAGCTTCCCGCTCAGGATCTCGAGCGGGCGCGCGCCCTTCTACCGCGACAAGCTCGGGCTTGAGCCGGTCGAGGAGCGCACCGGCGGCCTGCGCTTTGTGTGCGGACCGACCGAGTTCCACCTCTTCAGCTCCTCGGGTGCGGCGTCGGGGAACTCGACTCAGATGGGATTCGAGGTCGACGACCTCGAGGCAACCCTGACCGATCTGCGTGCGCGTGGTGTGGTCTTTGAACGCTTCGAGATGCCTGGCTTCGATGTCAGAGACGACACGATCGCCGCCCCGGACAACTACCCGAGCAAGGGCACGGGCGAGCTCGGCGAATTCTTGTATGACAGCGAGGGCAACCTCATCGGGATCGCCCAGCCGGTTCAACCGCCGGCGATCGCTTTCGCCTGCCGCGGGCTCGGCGCTTGGCTATGGCTTTGGCGAGCACAACCCAACTCGGGACGATCAGGCGACGGCGACTCACCGGCTAAGCCGACTCCAATCCGTGACCGCCCCAACCCGCCCGTGGACGAGGTTGATCGGGCGGGCATTGATCTTCGTTGTTCTGAAGCCGTCGCTGACGGGAAGCCGCAGGTTGAGCTTCTGCCCGGCCCCAAGGGCTTTCGGATGGACCTTAGCCTTATTTCGGGCCGGGCCCATCGCGATCGTCTGCCATGGTCGGTGGCCGCGTCGGGCAAGCAGGATCACCGACAGCCTGTCGTGGCGGTCGCGGTCCGATGCCACCCAGCGCACCGTCAACGGCTTTGATGCCAACGCTCGCGTCGGCAACCGCGCGAACCTGCCCGTGGGCGAGCGTGCGCGGCCCGGCGGCGCGACTGCTTTGGTTTCTCGTGCTGGTGCGGGCCGGGCTATCGCCTTGGCGGCATCAGGATCGTCGTGTGTAGTCCAGCGGCGGCCAGCCGATCGAACTCAGCGCTCGCGTCGGCGCCGGCCGCAATCGCGAGCCGGTCTTTGTCGGAGGAAGGGCCGCCCACCCTTTCCACGCATCCTCCCCTGGGGTACGGGCAACGTTGAAGCGGAGGCGACTACAGAGCGGTCGGCGCCAGTCTGCGGCCGCGCGACCGTTGGGTCGAGAGCTGGCTGGGTTATGGCAACGGCCGGGTGGTCTCCAGCGAATGGGCGCAGGAGGAGAGCGCGGCGCGGACGGTGTGCAGAGTGTCCGCGTCGAGTCCGCGGAGCATGTCGGACTCAATCGCGTCCATCGAGCGATCGCAGCGCTCGAGGATGCCCAGTCCTTGGGGCGTGACCGAGATGCGCAGCACGCGCCGGCGACGCGGGTCAGGACGACGACGCACAAGCCGTCGCCGCTCCAGTGCGGCCACCACGAGGTTCATCGCCTGCGGCGTGACGAACGCCCACCGCGCCAGCTGCGCGCTGGATAGGCCAGCGCGGTCGCGGAGGACGCTGAGCGCCACGTACTCGGTGGTGGTGACACCGTGGGCGCTGACCGCCTCGTCGAGGCGCCCTCGAAGCCGTCGCTCGACCCGATAGATGAGGTAGCCGACGCGGGGCACCGCGGGTTCAGGGGCGGGTGCTGGCAGGTGGGCGCTGGCGGACTCCATGGCTGCCACAAGATATCGCTGGGCCGGGGGGAGAAGAAAACGCTGCCAAGGTTGTTGACAAGTAGCTTGATGTGGGATTAAGTTCGTTCGACAGAGCAGCACCGCAGACCGGGCAGTCGTTGCATTCACATCGAGGGAGGGTTCAGGTGAACGGACCACGGACGCGGCGCTTGCTGGTCGCGCTCGCGCTAGTGCTGACGTCGGCAGGTGCGAGCGGAACGCTCGCGGCGGGCTCCGCGACCGCCTCCCCAGCGCCGGAACACCACACCGGCACCCTGCCGGACGGGGCGACGTGGATCGCCGATGTGCCGAGCGAATGGAACGGCACGCTGCTGCTCTACAGCCACGGCTACGGTCCCCTCAATGCCGCCGACGCTCCGGATCCCACCACGAAAGACGCGCTCTTGGGCATGGGGTATGCGCTGGCGGGCTCCTCATATGACCCCCACGGCTCGTGGTGGGCGCTCGGCAGCGCCGTGCGCGACCAGTTCGAGACACTCGCGACCGTCAAGCACACGGTCCTGCCGGCGAGGACGAAGAGGGTGTACGCGTTCGGGACCTCGATGGGCGGGCTGATCAGCGCGCTCGAGGATCAGCGGTCGGGTGGACGGCTCGACGGCGCGCTGACGACGTGCGGCATCGTCGCCGGGGCCAACAACCTCAATCAGTATCAGCTCGACGGCGAGTATGCGCTCAGCGAGCTGCTCGCCCGGGGCAAGCACATACAGCTCACGAACTTCGTCGACGGCCCCGCGCAGGGCTTTGCGGACAGCGCCGCGAGCGCAGGCAAGCTGCTCGCTGCGGCGCAGGCGGCTCAGGGCACGCCCCAGGGCCGCGCCCGGCTCGCGCTCGTCAGCGCTTTTCTCAACGTCTCACCGTGGGGCGGCACGACGATCCCGAGCATGTACGACTACGTCGGCCAAGAGCAAGGCCAGTACGCGGACTACTTCACATCCGGGCCATTCAACGCGCTCACGTTCATCGTCGAAGGCCGCGACCAGATCGAGGCGGCCGCTGGCGGCGAAGGCAGCGGCACGGTCGGCGTCGACTTCGCTCGGCTCCTGCACACGTCCTCCTACTACCCGGAGGTGCGCGCGCTCTACAACGAGGCCGGGCTCAGCCTGCGCAGCGATCTGCTGACGCTCGCGCGCAATGCCAACCTCAAGCCCGACAAGGCCGCGTACCGTTGGCTCGCACGCACCTCCGTCCCCACTGGACACCTGCAGGTGCCGGAACTGGACCTGCACACGATCTCCGACCAGCTCGTGCCTGTTCAGCAGGAACGCTATTACCACACGCTGGTGGCCCGGGCAGGCGACAGTGCGCTGCTGCGCCAGGCATTCGCCCAGGCCCAGGGACACTGCAACTTCACCCCGGCCGACCTCGTCGCCGCCCTCCACGCACTCGAGTCCCGAGTCGCGATGGGCCGCTGGGGCAACGCGGCCACTGCCAGCCAACTCAATGCGGCCGCCCAGGCGCTCCCCGTCAACCTCGGCGGGGGGAACTTCATCCCGTTCTGGCCGGACCGGCTGACCGGCGCGATCCCGCCCGTCCCGACACCACCGGGCGCTTCACGGTTCGACCACCACCGGAAGCCGCCACAGCGTGTCACCTCACGAGGACGTCTGGGCAAACGGGCGTAGCGACCTCATCAGTCCCGCATCGGGCGCAGCACGCTCAGCCTTCGCCGCGCCGCAATCGGCCTCGCTCCGCGCGGGAATCCGCCGCGCGAGTTGAGCTGATCACCGCTGAAACACGACCCTGTCTCGTTGTTGAGCGGTACGACCGCGATACGGCCACTACGCCGACCGGGCGACGCCACCAGGAGGACCTCTGCCAAGCCCTTGGGATCACGCCGATTTCATTCAAGTACCAGGAGCCCGACTGGCGGGTCCCGGCCGATCGGGGGACCGTGCCCCGTCATCGGTTGGGCGCCGGTGTTGCAGCGCATGGTCGGTTGTGGGCGAGCGTGTGAGGGCGCCCCCGAGTCCGCGGGCAGAACTGAGTTCAGCTCTCGACTTGAGCTTGCAGGTTGTGGCCATCTCCGGCCTGGCACGCGGACGACCGGGCCGTGGAGGAGATGTCATGTCGTCGGTACGGCGGGCCGGATCCTGCATGAGAACCCCGGTTGGGTGAGTCTGGGTTCCCGGCCACAGTGGTCCTCGGGGACGCTGCCCGGGTCGAGGCCGAGCTTCGTCGTGACCCCGGCGCCGCAATTCGCATCAACCCTGGGAGCGGCTGGACGGCGCTGCACCCGGCGTGCGCTTCGCGCTTCCACGTCGATCCGGCGCGGGCGCTGGGCCTCGCCGCGTTGCCGGCATGTTGCTTGACGCAGGCGCTGATATCGACGGAAAGAGCGGAGGGAGCCGGCGCTGGCGACCGCTCGAGTAAGCCGTTTGAGCGCCGACTCGAGCCGTAACAACGAACCCGCAATCCGCCTGCTGCTGGACCGGGGCGCCCCGGTGCGGCCCGAGCGCTGCGGACGTCGCTGTACGCCCAGCAGGCGAGTGAGTGTCCCGATTGGCTCATTCGGTGGCACCAAACGGGCCACTGATGTCCCGTTTGGTGCCACGGCGGTTCAGCGGGCCCATGGCGCGGCTCGGTTGACCGTGTTCCAGAAGCCGCAGTGGTGCTCTGAGCTGATGGTGCTGGTTGGGGTGAGAGTGCTATCCCCAGACGGCCTGAGCGACATCACCGGCCGACCAAAGGTGCTGTACCGCCTCCAGAGCGGCGTGTTCGGCACCGTGGGGTAGCTGGTGCGAGCGAACCCGGTCCACTCGGCGAGCACCTGGTTCTGCAGCGCCAGTTGGTTGGGGTCCAGGGCAGCGGGAGGATCGTGCGCCAGGTGGTTCACCCCGCTGTGGAAGGCCCCGAGTGGTGGTTGTGGCGCTGCAGCGGGTGGTTGCCCGGCACCCGGCGGCTGGCCGATGGTCAGTGATTGGCCGACCGGGGTCGGGGAATCCGCGTCGTCGTCCTGGTAGGCGTAGACCGGAATGTATTTGGCCAGGCGGGCATCGCTGACCAGAGCCGGGCAGACGCTGAAGGCATCGGCCATGATCGTGCGGTAAGCGATGAATGGGGCCGGCGCGGGGAATCGGCGCAGCGGATAGAGCCGCATGACAGTGGGCGCGAGCGATCGGAATTGCTGGCGCACGAGCTGTCGGTACTGAGCCGGAGTGTTGGCGACGATCGTGTGCCCGGGGTAGTTGCTGTATATCCCGCCGTTGAACTCGTCTCTGCCCACCCCGATTATCAATTTGACCTTGTTCACGCGACCGAGCTTGAAGGCCTGGGCCGCCGATATGGGCAGAGTCGTGCCGTTGACGATCGGCCCGATCGAACCGCCGGCGGTCGGGTTCAGGAGCTGGCCCGCGTTTTCGAGCAGCGTGTTCACCGGCACGGCTCGCAGACACGCTGCGACGTTGGCGGCATTTGCGCACCCGACCTTGGCCGCGAACGCTGCGCCCATCTTCTGCGCCTGACGTTCGGTATGCAGCCGTGACTTGCAGTCCGCCGGCCACCAGATCGTGTTCACGTTGAAGTTGTAGAAGCCGCTGATGCTGATGCCTCGCTGGAACAGGCCCCTCGCGGTAGGCGAGGCGACCTGATCACATACGCTCGCCCCACCGGCGGACTCGCCGAAGATCGTCACATTCCTCGGGTTGCCGCCGAACGCGGCGATGTTGCGCTTCACCCAGCGGAGCGCTGCTTGTTGATCCTGCAGCCCGTAGTCACCGGAGTGAGGACCGAATGCCTCGTCAGCCAAGAATCCGAGAATCCCAACCCGGTACCGGATGTAGACGTACACGACCGGACCGCGACTGACGAAGTTTGCTCCGTTATCAGTCAGAGCCTCGCCGAGGAAGCCGCCGCCATGAATTTCGAACATCACCGGAAGTCTTTGGCCCGGCCGGGCATTGGCCGGCTTTTCGACCTCCAAGTTCAGACAGTCTTCGCTCGTGCCGGCTTGCGGCGGCGAGCCCGGCGGGAAGCCCGGTGTCGGGCACGCCGCACCACGCTGCGTGGCCTGGTAGGTGCTCGTCCAGGGGTGAACGGGCTGCGGTGAGCGCCAACGCAGGCGGCCGAGAGGGGGAGCCGCGTAGGGAATGCCCAGGTAATACGTCTGCCCGTCGGCGCTGACGCCGCAGACGGGGCCGCTCCCAGTCCGGACGACGGTGCCGGACGTGCACGAGGCCGGCGTTTGCGCGCGCGCCTGGCCCGCCAGACCCAACGCCGCCAGGATCGCCGCCAGGATCGTTGCCAGAAGGACGGTCACCCGCGCACGTTGTGCACGGGCTTGCGCGCATCCTGCGGGGACGATCGCAGGCGTTCCCGCCGTTCCAGCCGGTGCAGCCGTCACGGCACGACCCGGCCCCTGCAGCAGCCTGCCACTGATACTCAGACTGTGCCGCATACCTACCTCCCTACGATCGAATTCATCACGCCGGTACCCACCGACGAGCGTCGGAATCGCTGAGAGTTCGCGGGATGACACGTCGCACCGCAGCGATGGCCACGTTTGGCGAGCTGCTGTCAGCAATGTTCCAGTCGCTCGTCGGGTATACGAGCCGCCGAGGCAACGATGTACCGTCTCGGCGGCGCCCGCGGGCGCGGTCGGCGATCTTCACGAGGTCCACGGATGAGTCGTCGACGTTGGCGTCGAGCGATCTGAATCCAGTTACAGGTATAGGCGGTGTATCTCGCCCGGCGGGGCCACGCTACGCGAGTTCGTGGGCGGCGAGTTCGGACGGCAGTTCCTTGCGGGTCTGGATGTCGAGCTTTTGGAAGACGTGTCGGAGGGGGGTCTCGACCGTTCGCTGGGTGACGAAGAGGCGCTGTGCGATCTCACGGTTGGTCGCGCCGTCGCTCGCGAGCCGGGCGACGCGGAGTTCGCTGGCGGTCAAGGCCTCGATACCGGTGAAGACCGGCCGGCGGGGACGGCCGCCGGCGGCGACGAGCTCCTGACGGGCGCGCTGCACTAGCGGTTCGGCACTCGGCGCGGTGAGCGAGTTCGAGGCCCTGCCGCAGAAGGTCGCGCGGCTCTGCTCGATGACCTTCACGACGGAGCGCTGAGCCCAGCGCGACCAGGGCGTGGGCGAGCTCGAGCCGGGCGGGGGCGCGCTCGAGCAGCGCGACCGCGTCGCGCAGCAGCGTGACCCTGTCGCCTCGGACCATCACCGTTCCGAGCGCGAGCGTGGCAATCCCGAGCGCGCGGGGTGATCCGGTTCGCTCGGCGAGGCGCAATTGCTCGGTGGCGAGGTCGCGGGCACAATCGAGCTCGCCTTGGTGCGCGAGCGCGACGGCCGCATCGGCGCGCCAGCGGGACGTATTCGCGCTGTGGCATTGGAGGTGTTCCCACCGCCGACCGGCATCGAACAGGTCGTCGAGGCCGTCACCAAGACGGCCCTGGGCGAGCCGGAGACGGCCGCGAGACTCAAGGACGAAGGGCCAGGCGAGCATCTCGGGCGGCGCCTCGACACTGCTTGCGATACGCGAGAGTGCCTCGTCTGCCGCCGCGAGATGACCTTGTTCAGTCAGCGTGTCGAGCAGGGGGGCGAGCGGCCAGGGCGGGCCGAACTCGGCGTCCATGGCGAGCTTCTGCTCGTATGACCAACGGGCGTCCGCTTCGGCGTCCCGGAGCGCCCCGCGCCGTAGCCGTGCGAAAGCCCGCGGGAAGGCGAACGTGGCGGCAAGGCTCGGGGAGCCTCGCCGCTCGCCCTCCTCGATGACGACCGAGCAGATCCGCTCCGCCTCGTCGAGCCGATCGCGTCCAGGCACGCCCGCCCGCGCCTCCGCTCCATGACCCCGAACTGAGCGACGAGTTCGAGCGGATCCGATGGTTTGCGCTGCCCAGCGAGGCGCTGGAGCAGCTGCGGTCAACGCCCGCCGTAACCGGGCCGCGGCGACGCCGGAATCGAGCACGCGTCCAGCGCGTACTCCAACACAGCGATCGAGGGGGATCACATGGAACCTAGCTTCGCGAGTGGCCGCAGCACCCGGGCCGGCGTCGTCAACGAGAACGAGGTGCGGGCCGCCGCGGGCCTGACGATGGCAATCGGCGCGGTGGCGTTCGCCGACGCCTACTTCGCGAAGCAGTATGTCCCGCTGCAAGCCGCCGCCAGCCTGTTCTTCGTCGAGTTCGTGATCCGGGTCACGGCCGGGCTGCGCTACAGCCCTGTCGGCGTGCTCGCGCGCGCGATGACGCTCGGTCGGTCGCCCGAGTGGGTGTCCGCCAAGCCCAAGCGCATCGCATGGACGCTCGGCCTCGTCATGGCGCTCGCGATGACGGTGATCACGAACAGCGGGATCCGCGGCCCGCTACCGCGCACGATGTGCCTGATCTGCCTGACGCTGATGTGGATGGAGTCAGCCCTCGGTCTCTGCCTCGGCTGCAGGATCTACGGCCTCCTGCTGAGGCGGGGCTGGATTGGCACCGACCCCGACATCGAGGTATGCGCCGACGGCAGCTGTGAGCTCGAGGCCCAGCCGGTGCGGACGACCGCCGCGACGCGTGTCTCCCCGGCCTCGGGAGGGGCGTCCGGAGTGCTCATCGTAGCGCTCGCGGTTGCGACGCTGCTCGTGTGCGCCTCGCCGGCGGTGGCTGCGGCGCCGGACGGAGCTCCGGTGCGGTTCTGGAACCTCAGCAAGATCGACCGGAGTGCCGGCGTGGTCACGCTCTCGGCGGCGGGCTCGACGGGCAAGTTCGTCCTGCGCGAACTGGACGAGCTCGGACCGGCACCGTTTGCCTTTCCCGAGACGCATCGGAGCGCAGTTGCGATCGACCGCGTGTTCTCAAGCTTCGACGGCACGAGCTTCACCACGCTCACCCAATCGCCGACGTCGAACCTCACCGACGCGCACGTGCCGCGGGGTGGCATCACCCACCTCGATGAGCTCGCGGCGTGCCGGAGGCGATCTCCAGACGCGACGCTGCGCATCAGCATCGCGCAGGCGATCCTGCGCGCGATCGACGAACGGCGCGACGCCCCCGCATGCCCACCGAAGACCGTGAGCGACTGCCCGCTACTCCGCGCGGTGGTCCTGTTCCGCGCCCGCGCTTACGCCAACTCGGTTGGCGGCGACTTCTTCACCGAGGGCGCGTCGCGTACCTCGGGGCCACCGCGGGCACTGGACTCTCAGCGCCGCGACGGACGCCGACTCCCGCACGCCGCTGTGGGACAGCTCCAGCTTCCGCCGGAGCGGCGACCGGGTGCGGCCCACCGCCGAACTGCGCGATCCGGTGGCGCTGACGGTTCCGCCGGACTCCGTGCGCGAGAACGAGCTCTTCGCCGTCCACGTCACCCTGGAGTCCGAGGCGATCAACGATCGCGGCGGCGAGTCGACGTCGATGGCCTTCATCAATGACCCTGAGCACGTGAAGCCCGGACTGCTGAGGACCCGAGGTTTGAAGCCGCTCGGCAGGCCACGCTTCCGCGCGCCGAAGCCTGCGTCCCTGCCGGCCGTGCACTGCCCGAGCGGGCGGCCCCCGTCCGCCGGCCACCTGCAGCTGAGCCGCGACGCGTACGCCGTCACCGAGGCCGACCGGACCCCGATGGTGCTTGTCACCCGCACGGGCGGCTCCCGCGGCGCAACCAGCGTCACCGTCACCACGAGCGGCGGCACGGCACACTCGGGGATCGATTTCAAACCCACCCGGACCCTGGTGCGCTTCGGGAACCGAGACACGTCGCCGCGGCTCGTGAGGATCCCCATCCTCGAAGACCGCGCGATCGAGCCGTCGGAGAGCTTCACGGTCTCGCTCGGCCGTCCACGGTGCGGCACGCTCGGCAAGCTGAAGCGCGCCAGCGTCACGATCCTTCGGAATAGCCGAAGCCGTCAAAGCCGTGATCGACCCGCCGCCAGCCTCGGCAGCAGATCACGGATGCTCGAGTTCATCGAGGATTCGACTGAGCTCTGCCTTGAGCGCCTGCTGATCGGAGCCATAGAGGTGCGACGTGCCGTTGGTGATCAGCCGCTCCGCACGTGCCACGGCGGGCGCCCCCGCTTGATCGGACTCGAGGGCACGACCGACCGCGAGGAGTTCGTCGATGACTGTGTTCACGACTCGACGCTGAAACAGAGGCCTCGCCCCTGCCACGAGGAGCACGTTCTTCGGCCGAGCCTGATCGGCGATGGTCAGGTACGTCTTCCCCAGGGCGCGCCGCGTGCTGCGGGACATCAGCCGGCGCCGCTCGTTTTCGACGGCGGCGATCGGAGCGTACTGATGCCCCGTGAGGAGAAGCTCGATCGCCTCGTCTCGCACGCGCTGACGAACCACCACGAGCATGATGATGAGTGCCGTGCATACAGATCCGGCGGCAGCGATGAAGGCCCACGACCGTGTGAGGTCTACGACGCGGGCGCCAACCCCCAGCACCAGGACGACCGCCACGACGGCGGCTTGTCGCGTCAGGCTGCGAAGGCTTGCCGAGGCGCGAACGAACGGATGGTTCGAGCCCAGCCTCGTCAGGCCACCCGACTCGAGCTTGCGCTCCGTCCCGGTACCTGACCGGAGCGCACGACGGTTAACGGCGTGCCGCCCGGTCGCGCGGGGAGCGGGATGATCGGTGTGTGAGAGCCCATGGCGTCGTCCTAACGCCGAGCAGGCTTCCCGGCTCGCCGAGGCGGATCTTACGCCTCGTCAAGGGGGCAAGCAAGCGGCAGCCGACCTACGACATGTCTTCGGCCTCGGCCTCACGCTCGATCGCCTGAATGCTGCGCGTGCGGCCCGTTCGCATCCACCTCCAATGCAGAAACGCAGCGACCAGCCACCGTGCCAGCGATCGCGATCAACGGGTATCCACGCGCCTCACCGCCCCGCCTTCTGCTCGGTCGCCGCTCGGTCAGCAACGCGTGCCAGGCTCTGCATCACCTCCGCCGCATCGGGGACACCAGCGGGATCGATCAGGTGCTGGATCGCGAGACCGTCGAACAGCGCAACCAACGTCGACGCGAGAGCCGTCAGCTCCCGATCGGACACGGCACTGCCGGCCGCGGGCCTCAAGCTCGTGGCCACAAGCTCGCGGAACTCGCGATTTGCGTCCCCCAGTCGCTCGCGCACCTCCTCGCTGTGTGACGCCTGCGCCAAGGCCTCCGCCGCCGCAACCACGTACGGCTGGTCCTGGTCGAGCGCCCCCAAGAACCGCTCCAGGGCGCGGCGCACCTGCCGGCCCAGTCCACCCTGCCGCAACCATCGCCGCCCATGGCTGGTTCGCGTTCAACCGGTGGATCCCCAGCGAGGAGCGTCACCTCGAGCGCATCTTCGGCGAGCAATACCGCACCTACATGCACCGCACCCGCCGCTGGATCTGAGCCTCCGGCGAGGCTCTGCCGGGGGCGGGCGGGGGCGGCCCGCCGGTCTGCTCCGACCGACGGACCGCAAAGTCCGACTAGTGCCCGTGTCCGGAAATTCGGGTCGGAATCGGCGAGCGGCTGGGCGTGGCTGGCGCCGCACGTGGGATGAGGCGATGTGAGGAGCATCGTGGATTCCCACGGGTGGCGATCAGGCGCGCCCAGACGCCGCCGGAACGATCCGAATTTATGGACGGGGGTACTAGCGCCAGCGCGCGAGGCTGATTGCCCGCGAGTAGCGCTGGCCGCTCGTTGTGGTGACGCTCAGCTCGACGAGCCGAGGACCCCGGTACTGACGTCCGAACAGTTGCCGACCGCGCGCGTTCAGCTTGACGTTCTGGAAGCCACCGTTGCGTGAGGCGACCGAGAAGTTGCGCTGCGCGACGAGCGTATGCCCGCGAGTCAGCGTGAAGTGCCCGGTGCACCGGGTGTCGCCACCGAAGCAGCCGAGCACCACACCGATCCACCCGCTGCGGGACACGAAGCCCATCCGACCGAGGACGGCGAGCCGCGACGGAGTCTGGCTCTGACCCGTCGTCTTGACGGACCGATCGGCGCCGTAGGTCGTTCCGTCCGCGCTCTGTGCGACGACTCGGTAGTGATACGTCGTGTTCGGCAGCAGACCCTCGGGATGGCGATGTACGACGACGTTCCCAGTCCCGGAGCCGATGCTCACCGGCAACGTCTGAAGGCCGTACCCGGTGGAAGTCCCGAATTGGAAGTAGTACGTCGTCGCATGGCCCTCCGGATTGACCAGCGCGTCGAGGACGACCGAGGACGCGTCGGACTTCGACGCGTTCCCGGTGAGCGCGATCGGCGGAGCGAGCGTCTTCAGTGTCTGATCGCCGCCGAGCGTTGTGCCTCCCGCGCTGACGGCGACAAGCCGCACGTGGTAAGTGGTTCCGGCCTTCAACCCGCTGACGTTCGCGCTGGCGCTCGTCGCGCTGGTGCCGGTACCCGCATTTACGGGTGCAGTCTCAAACCCATAGTTCGACGTCGTTCCGTACTCGAAGTAGTCGCGCGTCGCCTGTCCGTTGGGGTTGACCGTGCCACCCAGCGTCGCACTCGTCGACCCGATGTGGCTGGGCGACGCTGTCGTCGCTGACGGCAGAGTCGAGGGGGTCGGGGCGGTGCCGGTCGTGGTGAAGTGCTGATCGTCGCCGACCGTCGTGGCGCCGGACGCATTGATTGCGATTGCGCGGAAGTGATACGCGCTACCGGGCGTGAGGTCGCTCAGCGTCGCATTGATCGCTGCTGCGCTCGATCCCGAGCCGGCGTTCGTCAGGGTCGTCTCGTGGCCGTAGCTCGCCGTCGGCCCCCACTGGAAGGCGTACCTCGTCGATTGCCCTTCCGGATTGACCGTGCCGTGCAGCACAGCTCCTGAGTTGGCAACGTTGGTTGCAGCGGCCGTCGTGACGACCGGTGCCGCAGGTGATGCCGCGAGCGCAAGTGAGATGGGGATCCCGCCGACGGCGGTGACTGCGGCGAGAAGCGTGGCGGTGCGCAGTGTGCGCATCCTGCCTCCTTTCGATCAGTGTGCGTTGGCCAGCCCCAACTAACGGACCGGCTCAGAGTTGTCGGAGACACGACGAATTGGTCTCCGCTCTGACCGATTTCGGCGTTAAAGCCGTCGAAGAATGCTGGAGCTCAGTGGCAGCGTCGACCGCCGTGACGCCGTGGTGACGCCAAACTGGTCACGGCGCTGACAGCGTGGCTTGGCGTGGTGAGCGATCGTGGCACTGTGCAACAAATGCCGAAGACAACCGAGTCCGGGAGATCGTCTGCCGAGCGCGACGAAATGATTGACTCGATGATTGGAGCTAGCGGAGCGCTAGTCGCGGTCGCCGCGCGGTCGCTGGCGAGCGTTGCAGGCGACGTGACGCTGGCGCAGTATCGGGTCCTGGCCGAGCTTGCAGCACGCGGGCCGCAGCGGGTCGCCGAGTTGGCGGCAGCACTCGGCGTTGATCCCTCCACCGCGACGCGCATGAGCGAGCGGCTCGCCCGCAAGAGCTTGGTCTCCCGCCGGAGGGTCAGCAGCGATCGTCGGACCGTCCGGGTCTCGCTGACGCCGGCCGGCCGGGATCTGGTTGCGGAGGTGACCCACAATCGCCGAGCAGAGATCGCGGGCATTGTCGCGAGGATGCCGGATGCGGACACAGGCCGGGTGTTTGACGCGCTGCGCGGCTTCACAGCCGCGGCCAGGGAGGTGCCGGATCAAGACTGGGCTACCGGGTAGAACCTTGTTTAGTGTGGGTCGTGCCCGGTCGAACCCCGGTCATCGGCGTTACGTGCTGGGAGCTCCAAAGTGAAGACGAACGGCAGGCACAGCAATGCGATCTGCAGAGTCCTCGACGAGGACGTGACCCTTCTCGAGGCCGTTCCAGCTGGTGACCGTGAGCGGGCAGCGAGCGAATGCATCGCCGCCACGGTCCGGATACCTCGCGGTCAGTGGACCGGTCAGCGGAGCGACATGATGGCCGACGGTATCGGCCTGCTCGTACTCGAGGGCCTCTTGATCCGGCGCGTCGGCATCAGCGGAAGCTTCGGTGCCGAATTACTCGGCGAGGGTGATCTGCTGCGCCCGTGGCAGGGAGAAGACGCCGAGCCGACGCTCCCGCACACCACGGGCTGGAAGGTCCTCCAACCCGTCCGGGTAGCCGTGCTGGACCGAGCCGTAGCTCATCGGTTCGCGCGCTACCCCGAGCTGACAGGAAGGCTGGTCGCGCGCGGGCTCGAGCGTTCTCGCAACCTCGCCATGAACATGGCGATCGTCCACCAGCCCCGCATTCATGTGCGCGTGCATATGCTGCTCTGGCACCTCGCAAGCCGCTGGGGCTACGTCCGCCCGGAAGGGACCATTCTTCCAATTCGGCTGACGCACAGCGTCCTCGCTGACCTTGTCACCGCTAGACGCCCGACCGTCACCACGTCGCTGGCGCAACTCGCGGAGGAGGGAATCGTCCAGGCACTCGACACCGGATGGCTGCTGATCGGCGATCCGCCCGGAGAGCTGCTCGCGCTCCAGGATGTCAGTCGCGATCGCGCGGTCGCGGCTGGTTCTCGTCGGGTCGGTCAACCAGAACCCGTCCGGTCACAGCGCTGAGGGCTCCCGCCCGGCCAAGGATGATGTATGACCGAGGAGCGTGCACAACCCGCGCTACCCACCGGCGTGAGCTGCGGAGGGACGACCCGTAAGTTGTCATACGGGTGACCAGCTCCCGGTTGTTCGATCCCGTCGCGCTACGTTGGCATTGCGCAGGCGGCCGGTATGCATTGACCGCCGACATTCCTGGAGCACTCACGGATGATTCGTAAAGCCACACAACTGAACGTTCGGCGGCTTGCGGCGTTCGACATGCACGGCGCGCGAGGCACACGCCGCCGTCGGCGGGTGATCCTCGCTGAGTTCGCGCTGGGGTGCGTAGGCTGTGCCGTCCTAGGGGCCTGGTCGCTGTCCTTCGGCGGAGCAGCCGGCATCGTGCTAGGGATTTGGCTGCTCGGGCTCGCCGCGAACTACGTTCCCCTCACCGCGCATGTCCTTGCGCTGTGGCACCCGGGAGCGCTGGATGCCGAGCTCGCCGGTGCCGACCTAGGCGCCGAGCTAAGCCACTACACCCGCGCTCAGATATGGGTGCTTGTGCCGTTTTGGGTCGCCGGGCTGGCGCTCGCGCAGGAACGCCGGGGGGTCTGAATCTCGGGTTCCGGCGCAGCCGCCGTCAACGACGATGCCGCCACAACCCCAATGCGCGAGATCGGCCAGACAAGGAGCTGCTCCAGGCCAATGGCAGCCGACGTGCGTCTGTTCGACCGGCCCGCGAGCCGAAGTGCAGGTACAGAGTCCGCCGCGTCACCCCCGCCCGCTCGGCGACTGCGGCCATTGACACCGCCGCAAAGCCGCGCTCAAGCTGCTTCAGGCCGCGATCGACCTGATCACTGCTGGCCGTTGTAGGCGCGACCGCTAGCTGTTGTTTGCACGACGGTTCGGCTGCTCGCGGAGCGCGCCCCGGTGATCTGTGGCTATGCGAGCCGCAAGACAGCCAGCCGCGCTCTCGCTCCATGTCATGTCATAAACAAGGCGAGACAGATCCAACGTGGCATCGCCGCGTTGGTGATTTGCTGGACTGCTGGCCGGGAAGGCAAGCGCACCTTCGCTGTCATTCAAGAGACCGAAACGATACTTGCGACGGGCACAAGACCTGCGTTTGTTCGGCTTTTGACCAAACGGATTTGTGCGCGCGCGGCGCCGGGAATCTGACCGGAAAGGACGCCGTCGTGGCGGACCGCTCTTCTCGCGGCCGCAGAGGCGTGATCTCTATGGAGGTGACAGTCATGTCGGAACAACTGGTTTCAGCCAGAGACCCCGTTGCTCCGCAGACCAACGCTGATGATGTCCTCCGCGTAGAGCACGTCACGAAGGCATACGGTTCGACGAAGGTGTTGCGTGACGTCAACCTCCACCTGCGTCGCGGCGAGGTCCTCGGTCTGGTCGGCGACAATGGTGCCGGCAAATCCACACTGCTCAAGATCCTCTGCGGCTTTCAGCGTCAGGACGGCGGCACGATGTGGGCCAACGGCGCGCCGTATCGGCCGCGCGGCGTCGAGGACGCGAGAGCACGCGGCATCGATGTCGTCTACCAGGACTTGGCGCTGGTCGATCAGCTGTCCGTTTACCACAACCTGTTCCTGAACCGCGAGAGAGTCCACCGGCCGATCCCGTTTCTCGCCAACCGCCGAATGCGGCGACAGGCGCGCAACTGGCTGGATGAGATCGGGATCAAGATTCCTCGTCTCGACGTGCCGGTAGCGCGTTTGTCCGGAGGACAGCGACAAGCGATCGCGGTCGCACGAACCGTCTACGGCGACGCCGACATCCTGTTGCTCGACGAACCGCTGGCGGCGATGGGTGCCAAAGAGGGCGCCATGATCCTTGAGCTGGTCGCACGGCTGAAGAACGAGGCCAGAGCCTCAATCATCATGATCCTGCACAACTACGTACACGTCTTCTCAAGTTGCGACCGAGTCAACCTGATCTCCGGCGGTGTGATCTCGCTCGACAAGTCCACAAGAGAGACGTCCGCCGAGGAGCTCACCGAGATCGTCGTGGAGGAGTACCGGCGTGCCCGCCGCACAACCCAGACCGGCAGCAGTGAGCAACCATCCTCCGAACTCCGTCGCCAACACGTTCGGTGACCCAACGCGTCCTGCAGGAGACCGAATTCACGCATCGCCGAGGCGAGATGCCCGACGCGATTGACATCGCCCCTCACCCCACTGTCGACTCGGGCTCGCGCGCTCGATCGGCTGATCGTCGAGCGCCGATGCGGGCGCGGCCCGGCTCCGGCGCGTTCGTTGCGAGCCTGGCGGGGTCGGGGGTGTGCTTCTTGCTGTATCCGGTGATCCGCCCGTTCCCGAGCGAGGTCGGAGCGGCCCGAGCACGGGCGTTCGCGTCCTCCTCGTGGGTGGTTGCGCACTTGTTTGTGATCGTCGCGTTCACCCTGCTCGCCCTCGGCATGCTCGCGCTGTACCTGCATCTGCAGCGCACCGCGCCGGCCGGCCGGATGGTGGTGGCGCTGAGCCTCTCGTGGCTCGGTACCGGGCTGACTGTCTCGGCATACGGGGCAGAGGCCTTCGGGTTGCACGCGGTCGGCCAGCGAGCGCTGTCGATAGGCAACACCGGGCTGCTGAAGCCGCTCACGCGCTCGATCCGCTGGGAGGCGGGGATCTATTTCATCATCGCCGGGCTGCTTCTGCTGGCCGCCGGTGCCGTCATCGCAGCGGTCGCGGTGTGGCGCTGCGAGCGCCTGCAGCGCTGGAATGCCGTCCCGCTGGCTGCCGGGCTGGTGCTCTACATCCCGCAGTTTGGCGCCGCGCAATCGGTGAGGATCGCGCACGGCGTGCTGATGATGGGCGGCTGCTGGTGGCTAGGGTGGGCCCTGACAAGACGGTCGGGGTCGCTCCGATGACAGCAGCGCAGCGACTGAACCTGACGCTGCGAGTGCTGATGGAGGTCGGGGTGGTCGTCGCGCTGGCCGACTGGGGCATTCACACCGGCGACAGCGCTGGGGGGAAGATCTTGCTCGGTGTCGGCGCGCCGGCCGTGGGCTTCGGCCTTTGGGGAGCCGTTGACTTCCACCGCTCCGGGCTGGCCGAGCCACTGCGCCTGATCGAGGAGCTCGTGATTTCCGGTCTGGCAGCAGTCGCCTGGTACGCCGCCGGGGAGCACGTTCTCGGGATCGCCCTGGCCGCCCTGTCCGTCGCTTACCACGCGCTGGTGTACGCCTCGGGCGAGCGGCTGCTCAAGCCGCGGTCCGAGCCGCCGGTCGAATCATCAGAACGAGTCTCGCTGGCACCGTGAGCTCGCGGGACGCGACCGGGCAGTTGCACGCCCAGCGCCAGCCCGCGCTCAGGCAACGTACCAAGCGCTCAGGGTCCATTCGCAGCCGTAAACGGACGACAGCATTCGGCACCGGGCCCATTTCTTGCTGGTGGTGGGCACTCGTGTGTCATGGCGCGGACCTAGGAGGCGCATCCGAGGCAAACGCAGACCTGCAGCGGGAAAGAAATCGATATGAGATTCGTGAGACGGGACGCACCCAGCCCGCGCGGTGTTGCTGCGGGGATGGGGCGAGAGGAAGCGTCCTACGTGCTGCTCGAGGAAGCGCGACTGCTGTGCGAAGGCCTGTGTTGCCAGTGCGGGCAGGTGGAGGCTCGCGGCATCCTGAACACCCTGCACCGTGAGTTTGGGCTCGCCGGCTTCTTTGCCAGCAGCAATCTGTCTGCCCAGCGTCGGCAGAGGCTTCTCGACGATGCGCGATGTCGTGCGCGTGATCACGGCTCCAGCGCGAGGCGCATCATCACTGCATTGCGCGGCTTGACCCGAGAAAGCCTCCGCGCCATCGAAGCGGCGCCCGGCGCCGAAGGCTTCACCGACAACATGCACTTGGCGCACGTCCACCTCCTGGGTGCTCAGGAGCTGCTTCGCGCGGCACAGAACGACGATCTGCTGGAACGCGTCGGCGACCGCCGCAGCGCTTCCGCACCCCGCTGAACGGAGGTGTATGGCGCCACGCTGCGCCTGAGGTGAGCCTGTACCTTCGGCGCGAGGCGCGATCAGTCGAGGAATATCAAGACGTGCTCGGTCCCGGTGAGCTCGAGTAGTCTCTGGACGGCATGCGACCCGCGCAGGAGCACGAGAGCGTGGTCGGCGGTATCGCTTCGCCGCCGGGCAGCGAGCAGCACGTTCAGCCCCGAGCTATCGATGAATTCGAGCTCCCGTAAGTCGATCAGAATCTGTGGTGGACGAGCGGCTTCGGCCCGAAGCAGACGCCGCTCGAGCCGCGACGCGCTCGCGATGTCGAGTTCGCCGTATGGGACAACGAGGATCGTCCCGTCATGGAGCGTCTCGGCGTCGACGCGTAGCTGACCGGCAATCGTTGGCGATGTCACGTGCACAGCTCCGAGCTTAGGACCGACGGTTCGATCGTGTAGTGAGGCCGACGAAGAAGGTCACTCCGATGACCTTGCGGCACCGAAGGCTCGGAACTCAATCGGTCTCCGTTTTACGCCGGCGGCCTTGGGTACGCGTTCATGATGGGACGCGTTGATTCGACGCAAGCCGTCCTAAGGGCACGAGATCGCCCACGTGACACGAGCCTCCGGTGTAGCTGTCGGCCAGGACCGCTTGAGCGCCACACACGCTGATCGCCGAGCAACCGGAGCTGAGGCCGTCGGCTTCGACATCGCCCGATGCGGCGAGTACTTGCGGCGATGGTGGCGGCCGTCGCAGCGGAGGCCAGCGCATTTCATCGACGCTCGTGAGACCTCCCCGCGCAGGCTGCGCGCGGTCACGGGTGCGGGGTTCGGGCTGATTGATGGACTCGCTGACCGAGCTTCTCCACCTCGAAGAGCACTTCTGGAACGCGGCAGGCGATGCAGCGGTATACGAACGACATCTCGCCGCCGAGGCCGTGCATATCTTCCCCGGCTGGGGCGTGGCCGAACGGGACGCGGTCGTGGCCTGCGTGGCTCAGGCGCCGCCCTGGGAGATGTTCGAGCTGCATGACCCACGACTGGTGGAGACTGGCAGAGACGTTTCGCGGTCATCTACAGAGCGTCAGCGCACCGCGCTGGCGAGCCGACGTACAGCGAGGCGATCACCTCTCTCTACTGCCGGCGAGACGGTGAGTGGCGGTTGCTCGTCCACCAGCAGACACCGTTCGCAGATGAGCGAGCCTGAATCGATGGCCACGCCAGAACCAAGAATCGGATCGCCCGCTTCACGGTCCACCGCTCGCGAGAGGACGAGTCATCACCCCATGGGTACGGTCTTGGGCCGCCGACGCCACCACGGCTGGACCTGCATCACCTCGTCACGTGGCTGGGCGGCCTCAACGTCGTTGCTGGCCTTTGGCTGATCATCGCTCCCTGGGTTCTGGCTACAGCGGCCAAGACCCTCGGTGGAACGACGTCGTCTTCGGGCGACCGTCGGCACCTTCGCGCCCATACGTGCGACCGGCGCGCTTCGCGAGGAGTGGCTGAGCTGGACTAATGCCGTGATCGGCGTGTGGCTGTTCGTCGCGGCGTTGACCATCGACAACACGGCGACCGCGTCGTAGAACGATCTCGTTCTCAGCATCGTCGTGTTCATCCTCGCCCTCTCAAGCGCCGATGTGACGGGAGACCTTGTCTTGCACGAGCGCGGCGGTGATGAGAGCGGCGTCTAGCACGCCCGCCATGGCAGGTTCTGTCCGAGGTCGCACAATCGCTTCGGTCAGCACACTTGGACACCCCGCCGGAGGGTATGTTCATACCACAGATCGCGTGCACTGCACATCGATCCGTACCACCTACCTCCCCCGGAATGGTCTGGTGGCACCTTGGGTGTCATCAGACCATTTCATTACCGGGGCCGTTCCCCAAGCTGTCTCGGGTTGTGGAAGCTCCCAATGGTGTCGTCAATCCGACGCGCCAGAACACGAACGGTCGAAATGGCCTTCGGTTGGCAATCCAACCCCGAGGCTACTGACACGGCCTCAGCTCGGGGCTGTCGCGCAGGGCCATCTAAACGACCTGCGCAAGATTGCAGGATGCCGCGATCACTACGTGCTCTATCTGCGATCGGCAGCTGAACCCATCGGTGAGGATCAGCCTGTGTGCCGCGGCGCCTCTCACGTGGGGGAGTAGCGTCCGCTCACCGGCTTTGATCGAAACCTCGCAGCGCTCGCTTCTCGTAGCCGAATGAGCCGGCAAGACCGCAGCACTCGCGGTTCAGCCCCGAGAAGCGCTCATCGACGAGCCAGCGCGCTACGGTCGCGACCGGAGCCATCGCCAGCGCGGTCGGATTGGGCGTCATCGTCGCCGGCCGCCGACGCGCGGGCCGAGGCCGATCAATCACCAGCCGCTGATGCGCGCAGGCGTCAGGACGTTGCGAATGCGCGAGGCAGGTCGCCGTCTCAGGCGGCGGCGCCGCTGTCATCGGACGGACGGCCTAGCTCGCATCTGGTATCGAGGCAGACGAAACGGCCCGTGGTTCTGGTCGTGTGCCGCAGGTCGGGTAGTCAACAGGTGCAAGTACACCACCCACGCCATGACAACCGTGTCACTGCAAGGAGGTCTCGGCAATGAGCACCGGCACACACCCACCCACCCGCACCGCCACGAATGGAACGTCTGGTGACTTCGGACACTGGCGCGACCATGCGCGCGTCTTCCTTCAGCCGATCGCCGCGCCGTCGATTCTCGGACTCTACGGATTCGCGTGCGCGACCTTCATGGTCACTGCATACCAAGTCGGCTGGTACGGGGGTCCGGGCTCGCCGCTGCTGATCTTCCCATTCGCCACGGCGGCCGGCGGGATCGCTCAGGGCGTGGCGGCGATCCTCGCCTACAAGGCTCGCGACGGGCTCGCCACTGCGATTCATGGCATCTGGGCTGCGTTCTGGCTCGGCTACGGATTTCTCAACTTCATGATCGCGTTGAAACTCGTCCCCGCGCCCGCGCCGCACGCTGCGGTGCCCGAACTCGGCTACTGGTTCTTCGTACTTGCTGCAGTCACGTTCGTCGGCATGATTGCCGCTCTCGGCGAGAGTCTCGCGATCGCGTCGGTGCTCGGACTCCTCTGGGTCGGGGTCGGGTTGCTCGGTGTCTTCTACACGGTCGGCGGCTCGGGCTGGGAGAAGGTCGGCGGCTATGTGACGATGGCGTCGGCGTTCGTGGCGTTCTATACGGCGAGCGCGATGATGCTCGCGAGCACCTTCGGTCGTGTGATTCTCCCCCTTGGGAAGTACCGCAAGGACGCGAACGTGCCTGGCGCCCAGCAGACGTACCCGATCCAGTTCGAGCTTGGTGAGCCTGGCGTCAAGCAAGGGCAATAGCCAGCGCCCCCGCTCGCACCGAGAGGAGAACCGCAAAAGGAGATGTGATGACACGCGAGAATGCCGGGCCACCGATGGAACCGGATACGAGCGAAGCCGATTCCACGCAGCTCCGCCTCGCCGTCGCACAGGGGCAGGCGTACGGTATTGCGCTCGCTCATATGACGGGAGTCGTCGCCCACGACGGCGGCGAGCGAGCGGCAGGCGACTACTGGATCGGCTACGCCGTGGAAGAGGCGGAGGGCATGTATGAGCTGATCGGCGAAGAGTTGCACTGGCGCGAGCCCGATGGTGAGAACCTCCACCTGGAAATATCCGTTCGCGATCGTGCCGACGGTCGTTTCGTTCCCGGGCTGCGCGTCCTTGCGACGCTCATCGATCCCCAAGGCAACGAGATCGGCCCGCACGAGCAGCCCTTGCTCTGGCACCCGATGATCTACCACTACGGGCGCAACTGGAACCTCGCCGCTGACGGCGAGTACACACTGCAGGTACACATTGATCCTCCGACGTTCATGCGCCACGACGAGGTCAACGGGCGACGGTTCATCGACCCGGTCGACGTTGAGTTCACCCGGGTGCGGGTTGTCCGTGGCACCGACTGACCGGCCGTCGGAGCACTGACGGCTTCGGGTTAATGGCAGCGTAGCGGTGGCGAGAGGTGACACGGCTCCGGCGTCTCGACGGGTACCAGCGGCGGCATCGTTGGCTCGGGCTGCCGCTGGCCGTTATCTACAAGTTCTTCGATGACCGCGGACCGTACCTCGCGGCATTGGTCACCTACTACGGGTTCGTTTCACTGTTTCCGCTCCTGCTGTTGTTCTTCAGCAGTCTCGGGTTCTTCCTGCAGAGCGACCCGTCGCTGCGCCACGAACTCGAGCAGAGCGCGCTGAAGAGCTTCCCGGTGATCGGCCACAAGCTCAGCC
The DNA here is from genome assembly GCA_963750695.1 of uncultured Solirubrobacterales bacterium. GTDB lineage: Bacteria > Actinomycetota > Thermoleophilia > Solirubrobacterales > Solirubrobacteraceae > Palsa-465. The sequence goes on along the minus strand of CAVVSB010000007.1, from coordinate 297,127 downwards.
AGAACATCGCGCACTTCCGCGGCAGCGGTGCTGGTCTCGTCGTGGGGATCCTCGGAACGCTCTACGGCGGGCTTGGCGCAATGCAGGCCGCACAGGCGGGCTTCAACCGGATCTACGGCGTCCCGCGGAACGAGCAGCCAAACCCGGTGACATCGCGCCTGCGCAGCCTCGGACTGCTGATCCTTCTGGGAACGGGCGTTCTCCTCTCGACCGGCGCGGCGGTGCTGCTCTCAACCACCAACGGAATCTCGCAGGGCCTCTCGACGGCCATCCACGTCGGCGGCTATCTCCTCAACTATGCGATCAACGTCGCGGTCTTCACTGCAGGCTTCCAACTGCTCACCGCGCGCGAGCTGCGTGTCCGTCAGGTTCTGGCCGGCGGGATGATCGCGGCGGCTCTATGGATGGCGTTGCAGATCTTCGGCAGCGGATACGTCGCAACTCGGCTGCAGCGCGGCAACGCGCTCTACGGGGTCTTCGCCGCCGTCCTCGCCGCGATTTCGTGGCTGTACCTGCAGTCGTTGGTCCTGATGTTCGCAGCCGAGATCAACGTCGTACGTCACTCCCGTCTCTGGCCGCGCGCACTGATCACGCCATTCACGGATGCAGTGGAGCTCACCGCCGCCGATCGACGTGTCTACGCGATGTATGCCAGCGCCCAGCGTTTCAAAGGCTTCCAGACCGTAACCACCCGGTTCTCCGCACCGCCCGCGACGCCGGAGGGACAGACCCCAGATTCGCCTGCCGTCCGAGACGGATCGACGGTGAGGGGTTCCGCCGACAAGCAGGCGTCTTCGTCATGACGCGAACCGCATCCGTGCCCGGCCGCCTGAGCCCGGGAAGGCATCAACAGGGTGCGTAACGAGGATCGGAGCCCACATGTCAGCAACAGATCGCGATCACCGCACGGCCAGTACCATCACCGCGGATGTGGCCCGGCAGAGAATTTGCTCCACCAAGAGCAGTCACCCGAGCAGAAGCCGGACGCCTCGTCCACACGATGGGTCCATTCCGAGGCCTACACCGCGAGTCGCTCGCGCGTGAAGCCAGAGCCGATGCCGGGCACGACGTCGGATTCCAACGAGCGACTCCAAGCCGCCGTCGACGCCGGCGAGATCGAACCGCTTCCCTTCGGGTACTACAAGCTTCCCAGCTCGGCATGGTGGCGTGCCACGGCTCGGCTGGCGGCCATGCCTCATCGTTCGAGTGAGAAGAGATGGATGAGCAACTGTCGGCGGCGTTGCCGGCGATCATCAGGCCTGATTGTCGATGACTCCGCCACATGTTTTCCGCCATCCGCCTGTTGGTCGGCGTAAAGCCAATGGACGACGGCACACTCGGCGTGAGTCACACTGGCATCGACGAGTCCGACCGGGTCCCCCGGGAAGATGTGCGTCCCGCAGACATGGCACCGTCGCTCGGTTCCGGCTGCAAGCGAGGCTGCCGCGTTCTGGAGACGAGCGCACTCGAGTCGGGATCGCCGTTCGACAGCTCGGTGTCTGAGAGAGCCAATCATCAACACGTACGTCAATTAACCCCCGATGTGCGGGAATGTCGCGTCGCGGGGTGCTTGTTCGGTCATAGGTATGACGTTTTGCCTCGGCTGCACCGCGCCCTGGTGTCCGGGACCCCTCACGCAGGATGACAGTTCACGTGTTGACGCTCGCAGAAGGTGCGAGAGGACGTCACGATCCGTTCCGCGTTGGCCGCTCCGGTGAACGGCTGGACCTGGATGAGGTCGACGGCTCGTGGCCCTGCGCGGGCGCCCGATAAGTGGAGTTCCGCCATCCCAACCTGCTCCTCACCGATACCAAAGATGCCGCCCGCCCCGACCGTGCCTGCATCGACGACGATGATGTTGCCGTAGCGGTCGATGTGCTGCTTGTGGTCGTGTCCCGTGAGGATCAGAAGCGGCCGCGTGGCCTCCGTTGCTGCGAGCGAGCGCGCGAGACCCTGGGCGAGACCGTTTTCGTGGACGAGCACGACCTGCGGCCGAGGGTCCAGTTGCTTGAACCAGCTGACCAGAGCGGACTGTGCCACGGCGAATCGGTGACTTCCGTCGGGAAGCTGAGCGAACGAGAAGATGCGGTGGGGATTCGTGGCATCGGACCCGGGCCACTCGAGCGGGTCGGGGTAGCCGGCGATCCAGAGGTGATCGATCCGCTGAACAGGGTTTCCGTCTGTGCGGCCGTTGGCGCCCAGCCGCCCCGTGTCGGTGAGTACGATCACGCCGGTCTTCGCCAGGGCGCGCATGAACAGCCGCGAGTCATGGTTGCCGGACACGGAGACGATTGGACGGCCGAGGTCAGCGATCCTCGGGATGAGTGTGCGAGCTTCAGCCCTGCTGCCGTACTGGCCGAAGTCGCCCGGAAAGAAGACCGGACTCTCGGAGACGACCGACTTGACAGCGGGGAGCACGAGTTCGTTGTCGTGCAGATCCGAGACGAGGATCGACGGTTGCTGGCGAGCGGACGCCCGAGCGAGGTTGCCAGCCGCAGTGAGAAGCGTCGAATAGCCCGCCAGCGCTCGAGACACCGATGACGTGTAGCCCGTGCTTTCGGCCTGTGCGTGGTCGGCTACGTTGAGGAGTTGCGCTAGCTCCGCTCCGTTTGCGTAGAAGTGGGGGTTCTGGAACGCATCGGCGTGGAAGCTGTCCTCCACTCTCAGGAGGACGGCGAGGGACAGAGCTGCCGCAAGCAGCGTCGGCATCAGCAGCCAGCCAAGGGCACTCCGGGCCGACCGACGCCGCGTCAGCGCGAGTAAGGCCGCGATCGTGGCGAGCGCGATCGCTCCCCCGACGGCCCAGAGAAGAGCTCTCACAAGGGCAGCTCGCGCTGCGCCCCGCGCTCCGCGCTCGGCCTCGTTGAGCACTGTCTGCCTGCCACTCGCTGCGGACAACAACGCGCCGCGGTTGGCGCTGCGTGGTTCGACGTGCAGCCGCAGCGGCGCGCTGAAGGCGTGCGCGCGCACCCCCCAATCGACGATCGGTATGTATGCCTCGACCTCGCCGTGCCATGCCGGCTGGACCTCCAGCGAGATCACACCCAAAGCTGTGGCGTGCGTCGTCCTGCCCGCAAGCTTCAGCCCCAGCACGACCCCCGCGAGCGCGAGCACGATCACGAGCGCCAGCCGCCCGAGCCACCGAAGGACGGCACCCCGGCAGTCGCCATGACGTCTCCTCGGCCGCAACGATGACCAACGCCGCATCTCGACCTGCCGAACCCGTGTACGCAGCCACCGCACGGGCGAGGGCGATCGCGTCATCCGCTCCGACGACTCACGGTGGCTCATACCGAACGGCGAGGCCGAGGTGAACCCGACAGGTGCGCCAGTCCAGCTTCCCGCTCGTCTCGCATCATCGACTCCGCGCTGTCGGGTCTACCCGCCAGCAATCGCGGTAGCTCCTTGTGGTCAGCACAAAGACATCGGAGTGCCGGACCCCACGGCACAGCTCGAGGTCGTTCCTCACCGCGCGTCAGCGGGCGGACATGAGATCGGTCGCGTCGGTGGCCCTCGAGCTGAAGTCGGGAAAAGGACTTACCTGGACCCGCCGATGCAGAGACACGAATCGAGGCAGGATGGCAATCACCCGCTGGCGACCGATCAGGCGAAGCAGGAGATCTGATGGTTCCGCTATGGCTTGATGTACTCGCGTGGGCGTCACTGGCGGCCGCGTTCCTGTGCGCGGGGGCGATCCTCTTCGACATCTTCGGCCGAGGTCACCGGCAGAGGATGTGGATCATGGAGGTCGTGTGGCCGGTGACGGCCGCATATGCCGGCCCGCTGGCCTGGTGGGGCTACCGCCGTTACGGTCGGCTGAGCAGTCCGAAATACCGGGAAGAGGCTCGATCCCGACCCGACTACGGCGAGCCGGTTTCGACAGCGATCAGCGTCAGCCACTGCGGGGCCGGGTGCACGCTCGGCGACGTCATCGGCGAGTGGCTGATCTTCGCGATCGGCGTCCAGATCGCGGGTGCCGCGCTGTGGCCGGAATACGTGGCCGACTTCGCGCTCGCGTTCACCCTCGGGATCGCCTTTCAGTACTTCTCTATCGCGCCGATGCGTAGCTTGGGGATGCGGGACGGGATCGTCGCGGCGTTCAAGGCGGACACTCTGTCTCTCATCACATTCGAGGTCGGCCTGTTCGGCTGGATGGCGCTCGTGTTCTTTGTGTTCTTTCCTGCTCCGGAGCATCTGCATCCTGATAGCCCCGCCTACTGGCTCCAGATGCAGATCGGAATGGTGCTCGGGTTCATCACGGCGTACCCGGTCAACGTGTGGCTGATCCGTCGCGGCATTAAGGAGGCCATGTGAGCGAGCGACGGCCCGGCTCCGCCGGCCCCTCCTCGCCCGCCGCGCCCCAGCCGAGGTGGCTCGACGAGGCCCTCGGATCCGGGCTGACGAGTTCCAAGGCGAGTGAGGACCAGGAGAAGTTCCTTGCCCCCATCCCCCGACCAGTATATGGGTCGTAGTACTCTCGCAGCCCGGCTTGTGCAACTGCTCCGGCTACCCGCGATCCCAGCTCCGCGGCCTCGTCGCGATAGCCAAGTCTCACTAGCCCCAGCCACAGCAGCCAGGCTGCGTTGACCCAGGTGGGGCCTCGCCAGTATTGGCGAAGGAACAGGAATCGGTCCTCGCGGGAGAAGCGGGGCTCCTCGGCCGAGACCGAGGGGGGCGGTACGGGAAGCCAGAACCGCCGTCGATCGAGCAGGTGTTGTTGGACGAGCCGATGGCCGATGTCCGCCGGAAGGTCTGGCAGCGCGAGCGGCGAGAGCGCAGCCCACGTGACGATGGGGTGGCGCGTCAGCCCGCGACGAGGCCCCCTGCGCACGAGCTGATGAAAGTGCCCGCGGCGCTCGTCGTACAAGCGCTCGAGGATGATTGGCGTCAGCGACGGCTGGCCGAGCGCGAGCCGCGAGAGTCCGTGGAGGACGTTCGTAGCCGCACCGCACACCAGCGGTCCGCCGGCGGCCGCGATGCGGCGGACGTCGAACCCGAGCTGCCGGTTGCGACGAACCAGCAGCGGGAATCCCGGCAGTCCGTCTCGACGCCAACCCCAAACCGAATCGAATTTCGGTGACGCGTCAAGCCCGGACTCGTCGGGCTGGATCAGCCACAACAGCCCGTCATCGTCGATCGCGCGCTCCGCCTCGATCCGCTTCTGGTGGCGGACGATCGCGGGGACGTGCGCCGGGTCGCCAACGGCGACCCGCCACGCCCAGGCCAGCATCGGCGGCTGGATCGTCGCGGTCATGAAGTCGTCGCGGGAGCGAACGTTGTAGAACAGCGATCGGACCAGGCTCACCGGCTCGTTCCAGAAGATCGTGTGGCCGATGAAGCCGTCCGGGGTGGCCGCGGCGAGAAGTGTCTCGAGCTCAGCGCGGGCTCGGGCGGGGTCGAGACGCCGCCAGGCGATCGCGGTGAAGCACGAGTCCCAGTAGAACTGCCACGGATACCGGCCGGGGCTTGGGACAGTGAACCGGTACGGCACGCCGTCACGCTCGCCCTCGCGCCAGTTGTCTTCGAGCGTCCGTCGACAGAGCTGGTGCAGGCAGTCGTTTGGCAGGTCCGAGCCGCTCGCTCGAACCTCGTCCGAGCCAGGATCAGCCACGGAGCGCATGGCGGCTCGTCGTCTCGGCCTCCGAGGCGAGCGCAGTGGCGACGTCCCGCGGGTACGTGCGCGTGGCAACGAAGGTGAGCATCCCGCCGAGGGCGAGCGTGATGAGCAGGAGCAGGAACGCGAGCCGCAGGCCCTGGGCGTTAGCGTTTGCGCCGAAACCGTGGGCTCCATTTGGGGTTGGACGCGCTGTGGGGGCGAGCTGGTCGGCGAGGGCACCGAACACGATCGGCGCGGTTGCAGTCATCGTCCGTCGCAGGAGCGTCCGCACTGCCTCCGCGCGACCCCAAAGCCGGTGATGCATGATGTCCAGCCGAGCGGCGTCAAGCGGCGGGTTGCGGGCGCCGAAGGCGATCCCGGCGAGAATGAACAGCGGTACGGATAGGGCGACTGTGGAGGCGAGGAGCCCGGGCAGGAACAGTAAGGCGGCCAGCATGAAGCTGATTGCGCCGACGATGATGCGGCTGCTCACGTTGCCGCGCTCGAGCCACCAGTCGCTGAGTCGGCCGCCCGCGATCACGCCGATGAGGCCGCCGCCTCCGAGCAGCACCAGCAACAGAGTCGCTGTCCCGTGAGCGAGGTGATAGCGCCCCTCGAAGTACACGAGGCCGAACGTGCTGACTCCGGTGAAGTAGAAGTATCCCAGTGCCGACGCGACGATCAGGACGAGGTTTGTCCGCACCCTGAGGATGTACAGCGTCGCGCGCCAGAGTCCCAGCGTCTCTGGGTCCGAGCGCAGCACGAGCCCCGGCGCAGGGGCGATGTGCTGCTCCTCGATCTTGTTCTGCGCCGTCGTTTCCGCGAACGCGTCGTCACCTCTCGCCGGGTGCCCGTCTGACGAGGCAGGATCACAGGCGACGAACGAGGTCGCTCCACGGTCCAAGCGGTTAGCGCCACCACGTGCGGGTTCGGGTAACCAGCGTCGGACCGCGGCAGCGCCCAGGAAGCTGACCAGCGCGAGCACGTAGAACGCGTAACGCCAGGATCCTGAGCCGAGTGTCGCCGCCTCTCCTGCGATCACGTATCCGAACGCCGCGCCGATGAGCTCGCCGCCGAGGATCAGACCCCAGATCCTTCCCCGCTCATCGCTCGGGAAAAGATCGCCGACGAGCGACGCGACGGCGGGCGTGGCGGCCGCCGTCGCTGCACCAAGTCCGATACGAACCACGAGCAGCATCTCGAATGATCGCGACGCGCCGCTGAGCACCTCGGCGACGCTCCAGGTGAACATCGTGATCCACAGAAGGCGAACCCGCCTGGCGCGATCCGCGATGATGCCCATCGGCACCGTCGCCAGGGCCGAGCAGATCGAGGGCGTAGCCGCGAGCAGCCCCAGTTCGGTGTTGCTGAGCGACAGCGCGTGCTCGAGCTTGCCGGCGATCGCGCCGAGGCTGCCGAGATCAGCGGTATCGAGCCCGAGCACGCATGCCAGGAGCAGCACCACTCTCGCCCGGACGGGACCGCCGGCGATGTCCCGCCACCAGCCCATCGGGTGGCGCACCGGGTGAGCGACGGTCGGTCCTTGGCCCAGCCTTCGTCGCGACCGCGCGTCGAACGAACGTGAGTCACCATGCGTCGCCGATGTCATCCGCCTCGAGCTCCCGTCGGTCATCGGAGGCCGCCGCCATCCGTCTCAGGAAAACAAGGCTTCCGAACGTTGCGGCCGCGCACACGATCCACATCGCCTGGAATCCGCTCGTACCCTCGAACATGCCGTCCCTGGTGAACCAGATGATGACGCCGGCGAGGATCGGTCCGAGGACGATGCCGACCCCTCGCGAGATGCTGTAGAACCCGGTGAGCGCGCCGTGCTCGGCCTTGGGCATGAGCGGCATCAGCAGCGCGTATGCCATCGTCATCACCGTCCCGCCGCCTATCGCGATGAACGGCATGCTCGCTCCGATCGCGACCCGGCTGGTGGTGAAGGCCGGGACGAGAAACCCGGCGCCGTAGGCCACAAGCGCGATCGTGACGACGCGGATCTGGCCGTACCGATCCGCCACCTTGCCCGCGGCCGCCGCCCCGAGGAGGATCACCGCGGCGACACCCCCGATGAGCAACGAGGCCGTGCTGAGGCCGTAGCCGAGGCCCACCGTGAGATACAGCAGGACAAAGGCCTTCAGCGCCGCGAGCGCCAGCTCCCACAATGCGTTGGCGAAGAAGTAGGCGCGGAGCGCCGGGTGCCGTCTGACGAGCCCGGGCAGGCGCCGGGCGACGTGTCTGGGTCCCTCGGCCTGACGCTGGCGCTGACTCGGAACCCCGCGGCGCTGACTCGGAACCCCGCGGCGCACGATCAGCAGGACGAACCCGCCAAGCGCTCCGATCATGACCACCGCGCCGAGGAGGAATGGCAGCGGTCGGGCCACGCTCAGCAGCAGGCCGCCCCCGAGCAGCGCGCATCCGGTCCCGAGGCCACGTGCCACCGCCTGCGCGCTCTGTGCCCGACCGCCGATCTCGCGGGACATCATGTCCGGGTACATCGCCCGGTACGGCTCGTAGGCGATGAAGTAGAACATAAAGAACAATCCGGCCATCAGCGCGATGACGCCGAGCCCGTGGACCAACCCAAGTAGAACGAGCACGACCGCCGCCGGGACGCCGCCTGCGAGGACGAACGGGAGCCTCCCACCGATCCGCGTCCGCAGAGTGTCCGACGAGGATCCGACGAGGAGTGGCACCCAGAGCGCCATGACGCCCTCGCCCCCGATGATCGCGCCGATGACCGTCGTCTGGTGCGTGTACTGGCGGGTCACCTGTCCGAGCTGCGTCGAGGCGATCGTGATCGCCAGGGCGAGCGCAAACGTCGGCAGTGCCAGGAGACTCAGCTCGACCTTCTCCGGGTGGGTCAATCGACGCTCGCGGCGTGCCCCACGTTGATGGTCGTCATCGGCCGACGGACGGGGGCGCGCTCGCCCGCGTCGTTTCTCGACGGTGCTCGTCACGCGTTCGCTGCTCGCGCCCGGGATCTATCGGGCCGCCCACACGACCGCGGCGCCGGCACCGGCCACGACCGCTGCGCCGAGCCCGGCCAGCACGATCCCGCGCCGCCTGGCTAGCTCGTACTGAGGGCTGATCGAGTGGGCCTGCTCGTCGAACGGGCCGTGAGCGCCGCGGTCCTCGTCGACCGGCTCGAACAGATTGTCGTGCCCTGCCGGATCGAGCTCGTGGCTCGTCATCTGATTCTTGTAGCCCGTCTTTGCCAGGAACCGGTCCAACAGCCACGGCGCCACTCGCTCGCCGACGACGTTCATCAGCGTCGGCATCCCGACGTAGATCTGGCGTCGCTTGTGGTGGGCGGCAAAGTGGATCGCATCGGCGGCCACCTCAGGCTGATAGATCGGCGGAACCGGCATCGTCTGCTTGGGCAGCTTGGTCCGGCCCCACGTGAGCTGGGTCGTGTTAAGGCCCGGCAGCTGCACCATCGACACGTGCACCTTGGACTTGTTGTGCAGCAGCTCGGTGATGATCGATTCGGTGAAGCCTTTGCATGCATGCTTGGCCCCGCAATAGGGAGACTGCAGAGGGATGCCGCGGTATGACATCGCCGAGCAGACCTGGACGATCGATCCCCGGCCGCGCGGCGTCATCCGCTGCAGGGCCACGCGAGTCCCCCAGACCATGCCGAGATAACTGACCTCGGTCGACTGCCTGAACTCGTCCGGCTCGATGTCGAGAAACTCGGCGTATACCGTCACCATCGCGTCGTTGACCCAGATGTCGATCGGGCCGAACGCGTCCTCGACCGAAGAGGCGGCTGCCTCGACCTGGTCGTACTGCGAGACGTCGACCGGGAGGACCATCGGCTCGCCGCCGCGTGCTGCCACCTCCTGGGCCGCCGCCTCCAGCCCGCGGCCCCCGCGGGCGATGAGCGCGACCTTTGCGCCGTCGCTGGCAAACCGGCGCGCTGCCGCGCGACCGATGCCCCCCGAGGCACCGGTGATCACAACCACTTCCCGTTCGCTGTCCATCGACACTCCTCGGTCGCTCACGGCCTGTGGCCTACCCGTTCGGACGGTGTCGCTCCGCGTCCGCGGCCTGAAAAGGTCACCGCTCGAACGTTTCTGCAGACGGCCGTAGGGCAGCGCCCGGGCAGTGGGGAGCGTCGCCGGCGAAATGGGCGCCGTCGCGGTTGACAGCCGAAGGATCGGTGCAGGGGCGGGCTGCGCTGATCGTCAGCCGCGGCGCATGGGGAGCGGCGCTGCTGCTGCCGCCGCGACGGCTGCTCGCCACAGCTGGCGCGCCCCCGCGCTCGCGCTCCGTTGTGGTTGCCGTCCGTGGGCTCGGCGCTCGACAGGTGATTATCTCCGAGCGAGCGGAGCTCGCGGGCGGTGGATCCGGATCGAATCCCGGCCGGCTGAGGGCACGGTTGTGTCGGCGTGGATTCCCCCCGACCTTGACGCGGCCGTCACGCCCGAGTGTGATCGGTCAAGCTGCCCGATCGGCGTGCGGGTGGCGAGCCCCTTCGCTACTCGCCATCGGCCAGCGGTTCTCCGCTGAGTCTGGGCAGAGGTGTCCGGCCCGTGCCGTCCGCTTAGTCCTCCAGCCCGGTTCTGATCTGATCTGCCTGAGCCTCGGCTTGTTCCTGCTGGCGGCTCGTATGACCAGACCCTTCCATGCGTTACAGCGCGAGGTGGATCGGGCGCTTCGCTCCCGTCGTACTGAAGGAAATTCCGGCCCGTCAACGCTGCGAGGAAAGCGACGCGGGGTCTGATTTGTCTATTCGAGCAGCCCGACTCGCATAGCGCGGGCGACAGCGGCGGCCCTGTCGGACACCTCGAGCTTTTCGTAGAGGTGGCGGAGGTGGCTCTTGACCGTTGTGGCGCTTACCCCGAGCTCTTGCGCGATTGCCCCGCTGGAAAGCCCTTCCGTCAGGAGGCTCAGGATCTCCCGCTCGCGCTCGCTCAGGCGCGGCTCATCGGCCGGTGCCCGCAAGCGAAGCTCGCCGGCCAGCGCCGCCTGCATCTCAGGTCCTAGGACAACCTCTCCCCGAGCCACGATCGCGACAGCCTCACACACTCGCGACGCGGTGCTTTCTTTTGAGAGGAATCCGGCGGCTCCGCTCGTCAACGCTCGGTGCACGAGTACTCCGTCCGTAAACGCAGAGAGCAGGATCACTCGCGTGCCGAGCGCCTCGCGCTTGACCGCATTCAGGACCTGCAAGCCATCGAGCCGCGGCATTTTGATGTCCAGCACGGCGACATCGGGCTGCTGTTCTTGAATCTGAGCCAGGGCGGACCGTCCATCGCCCGCCTCTCCGACCACGGCCAGCTCGGCGCGAGCGCGAATCGCGTCGGACAGCCCCTGGCGGTAGAGCGGATGGTCTTCCGCGACAGTCACGGTTATGTGCGCTGCGGGCACACCCTCGTTTTACCGGCTCGGCGACCCGGGCGCATCCTCCGATCGGAGGATCGTCCGGATGAACAGCGCGACCTCAGAAACGTCGCAACGTGCGATAGGCATACCGTCCGGAACCCGCCACGATGCAATCGTGAGTGAAACGCTCTCAATCACCCAACCGATCGCACGCTGCCCGCTGGCCCCAGCAACCGATGGGACACGCTCGGACGTGATCAGCCTTCACGCTCGCCAGAGCGGGGGCGCCCACCTCTCGGACAGCGTGGTGCAGCTCGACGCGCAGCTCCGCGAGTTGCCCACGCTCCTGGGCAGTCCGGCCGCGCGCCGTCTCGTCGCCCGCGTACTCCGCGTTCCCCGCGGTCCGTTTGAGCCGGCCGCCATCGTGGAGAGTCCATCTCAGTGGCTTGGCCTGCTGGTGCTTGACGGCCTGATGACGGTCGACCTCGATTGCGGCCGCGCCCAGGTGAGCTGGCTGGTCGGGGCAGAGGACCTCATCCGCCCTTGGGAGATGAGTGAGACCGCGCTCACTGAGCAGCCAAGCTGGCATGTGTTGCGTGAGAGCCGCGTCGCCCTGCTCGATCCTGGATTCAGCCGTCGGGCTGCAGGCATCGCTCCGGTCAGCGGTGCGCTGCTGCGGCGATCGACCCAGACCATCCACTGGCTACTCGCTAAGTCGCTTGTCCTCAGCGCTCCTGTCGTGGAGGACCGCTTGCTGCTTCTGTTCTCGCTGCTCGCCGAGCGCTGGGGCAAAGTCGGAGCCGAGGGCGTGCGGATGGAACTGCCGCTGACGCACAACCTGCTGGGCAAAATGTGCGGCGCTCGACGTCCATCGGTGACGACGGCGTTGACCTCACTCAGCGAGGCCGGTCTCATAGAGTGCACTCGGCGTGGTTGCTGGCTTCTACGCGGAGGCCCACTGCCACCGCACGAGACGGACAAATGGACGCGGAATCTTTGTTGGCGACACTACGCCCAGACGATTGGATTCGATCCACTCGCCGATCGACAGGATCATGCGCCCTGGCCGCCGAACGGCGAAGCCGCCGCCCGACTCGAACGGCGAAGCCGCCGCCTGACTTCTCGCCCCCGACACGGTTGACTGATCCGGCAGCGCAAACACCCACAGCCGTATGACCGGTCGCCAAAATGCCGAGCTGTGCAGCTCGGCGAGCGACGACCATCCGTGTTCGGCCGCCGCTCGCGCGGTGGTTCCGAGATTCGAACTCCCGTTAGCCAACCTGGGGCGGCCCCGACCCCCGACGGGACAGAAACCGCCGCGTGGCGTCGGCGCTGCCGATCGCGAGGAAGAACACAATCGCGCCCAAGATGGCGTTGTTCCAGGCCGCGATTCGTGAGTGGTCGATCGTGAAAGCGGCGACGAACACCCATACACCAATCACAGCGTTGAGCCAGCTCAACCACTCAGTTCGTGCTGGCGCGACGATTCGCGCGACCGCGAAGACGCCGACGGCGACGCCGGACGCGACGTCGTTCCAGCGTGGGTCACTCGACCAATACGCGAGTACCCACGGGGCGATGATCAGCCACAGCCCGGCCAGCACGTTCAGCCCGCTCAGCAAGGTGACGTCACTCCGCCCGTCCGGCGGTCCGGGCGGGGGCGGTGTGAGCGGGGGCGAGACCGAGTCGTGTCCGACCAGTTGATCACGTCGCCGCGGGATGGTCCTCTCCGCGGAGCGCCGTAGGCGCGGGTCTCGATGGGTCATCTGATGCCTCCTTCGTGACTCGGGATGACGTTCGCTGAGCGCGGCGTTGCGGCCACCGCGGCAAACCGGTCACCCATGGCGTTCCCGAGGGCAGGGTTCGAGCTCACAGATTCGTTCGGCATCTGACCGGCGACAGGTCTCGAGCGGCGCGCGTTCGTCCGTTCTCGCACGTTCGTCGCCGCCGTGCCTGCCACCTGATGGACCACAAGGGCCACGCTGTCTTGCTCGCGCGGACCCGCGGGCCGATCAGAATCAATGCCTCTCGCGGCGCTCGGCGACGGCGAGCTGGATGCTGGCTCCGACTAGGTAGACGGTGGTCGCGCAGAACGAGGTGATCGGCCACGCGACCCAGCTCGGGAGCATCGAGAGCAACGCCGCAGCTCCCACGGCCGCACCGACAGCGAACGCGTCGAGTGCGCCGGCCAACGCGCGCGCCGACTGCCCTGAGACCTGGTGTGCGCTCTCGATCGCACCGTGCCCGAGCAGCCACAGCGTTATGAACGCAGCGACCGCCGCTGCCACGAACATGAACACCTCCCAGATTGCCGGCGATCCGCGGAAGTGGATCAGGAGCGCGCCCGAGCCCCACACCGTGAGTGTGTAGCCGTACGGCATAGCGCTTGTGGACACCACGGTCACGAATGCCCTACGAACTGCGCGCACTTTGAGCCGGTCCGCGAGGTCATAGTCGGCCGGTGGTTGCGCATCGCTGACCGGACGCATCGGCTGCTGAGCGCGCGACATGACACACCGGCTACCCCGTTCCGACGGTGCCGTGCTGACTGGTGGTCAGGGGGTAGACGTTGCGACAGCCGATCGGCAAGTCGTCGCGCGCCGGTTTGCCGAGTGCGGTGCGCCGCGCGACGTCCACGGTTTTTCGGTATGCCGCTTGGGTAGCGAAATCTGTGTGGAGCGCTGGACGCGCATGATGCTCCGGTTCCGCTCCGCCGCAGTGGTTGACTGGCTCGCTGTGGTCATTGCCGGCGGGTACGGCGCCTCGCGCGTGTCAAGCCTGCTGGCTAACACGTTCACCGTGCCGGGTAGCGGTTCGTATCGCGCACAGACGATTCTGAAGAGGCAATTCGGCCAGAGCGACAACAGGCAGTTCATCGTCGTGTTCTGATCGAGCAATCACACGCGGCTTCAGAGCCGCCGCTCCGTCGCGTGCTGAAGGCGGCGTCGGCTGCCATTCCGCGAGGGAAGTCCGGACCGCTTCGCTCAGCCGACGGCGGGTCTGTCGCGTATGGCGCCCGGTGTGGCGCCTACGTGAAGGGGAGCCGGCGATCCAGCACGACCTTGGACCGATCCTCTCGCGCGATTTGGCGATCGGCGAGATCATCGCGATCCCAGTCGCGTGTCGTCGTGCTGGTCGCCGTGTTCGGCGCTTCGGCTGCGGTCACCTCGCCGTTCGTGTTCGCCGCGGCGACGATCACGGGCAGCCTCGGGGCCCTCTATCTGGTCGCGCACACGATGCAGATGGCCACCTATATGACGAACCTTGTCGAACTGATGAGAAGTCGAGCTCCCATGAGTTCGATCGTCGCCGCGCTTCGATGTCCCTGGGCCGCGAAATCCAAGTTCCGCGGTCGGAATTGTGGTACGGTGATGTTGGTCCGCTCGGTAAGCCTCGGCTCTTCTCGCTTTCCGCGCTACGTTTTCGTCAGAGGGGCAGAGAGGCGGTCGGCCATGGCCACCGCAACGGGGCAGCCGTGCGCTGCTGCAACCCGAACGACTGTGCTGGCCGCGCACGGGGATCTTCCCGTGGCCGCAGCGCTACCCGTCGCCTGATTCGGGCGAGAGAGGTTCGGCAATGGACACCAACCCTTCCCCCTATCCGCTGCGTCTCACGGGCGAGTTCTCGCCGCAGCTCAGCCGCGGGCTGTGGCTGGTCAAGTGGCTGCTGGCGATCCCCCACTTCATCGTGCTGTTCTTTCTGTGGATCGCGTTCGTTGTTGTGAGCGTGGTCGCGTTGTTCGCGATCCTGTTCACCGGCCGCTACCCGAGGGGGCTGTTCGAGTTCAACGTCGGCGTGCTGCGCTGGTCGTGGCGCGTTGGCTTCTACTCCTACAGCGCGCTCGGCACTGATCAATATCCACCGTTCACGCTCAAGGACGTGAGCGACTACCCGGCCCGGCTCGAGGTCACCTACCCCGAGTCGCTCTCACGCGGGCTGGTGCTCGTGAAGTGGTGGCTGCTCGCGCTGCCGCAGTACCTGATCGTCGCGGTGTTCACCGGCGGCGCCTGGTCCACGTGGTCAGGGAGGGGGAGCGAGTGGATCTGGAGCTCGGGCGGCCTGATCGGCCTGCTGGTCCTGTTCGCCGGCATCGTCCTGCTGTTCACCGGCCGCTACCCAAGGTCGCTCTATGACTTCGTCCTCGGGATGAACCGCTGGGTCCTCCGAGTCGTCGCCTACGCCACGCTGATGACCGACTCATACCCACCATTCCGGCTCGACCCAGGCGCAGACGAACCACCGACCGCGACCGCACCCGACACCGTGCCGCCACTGCCAGCGCCCGTGGTCTGACGGCCGGTCTCCCGATGGCTGTCGCCGCGATCGAACGCCCCTGGACGAATCCGTCCACTACGGCGAGCGCGCGCGTTGCAAGGACGAGCATGTCCATCGCTGGCCGCGCTCGCGCCCGTCGCGGCAGTTGACGATCAGCGTGACGCGAGAGCGCGATGATCCGCTCGGCGCCGAGCCGCTTGGCGGCGCAGCACTCCGGACAGCGGGACGTGCCCCAACTGCCAGAACGGCATCATCAGATCACCCTCGGCGAGGGCGCTCACGTCGGCGCCGATGTCCTCAATCACGCCGATGAACTCGTGGCCGATCGGGCCGGGTTCGAACGGCGAGTCACCGCGGTAGTACCAGAGATCGGATCCGCAGACGCACGCGCCCACAACGCGCACGACGCCCTCGGGAGGCTCTTTGATCGCGGCGTCGGGACGTTCGCCGGGGGTGATGTTGCGGGGTCCGTTGAAGATGGCAGCGCGCAATGGCTCACGCCTCTTCAGTTGTCTTTTGGCTGGATCACGTGCTTCACCTTGGCACGCCGCCAGCGCATCCGGGAGGCCCTGTGAGGGGGGGTACTGACAGGGCACCTTTCGGCTCCTCGGATGGGGGTATGTTGATGTCCGTGGACGCAACCAATGACATTGCCGAGTTCCGCACCAGCCGCCGGGCGAGGGTGACGCCGGAACAGGTCGGATTGCCCGTTTCTGGCGCTCGTCGCGTCAAGGGACTGCGCCGTGAGGAGGTCGCGTCGTTGGCCGGCGTCAGCGTCGAGTACTACAAGCGTCTGGAGCGCGGCAACGCGACCGGCGTGTCGGACGCTGTGCTCGAGGCGCTCGCGCGGGCGCTCCAACTCGACGATGCTGAGCGCGCGCATCTCTTCGACCTCGCGCGTGCCGCCAGTCCGATGGCGCCGCGGCGTCGGCGTGCAGCGCAACAGCGCGTCGGGCCAGTCGTCTTCCGGATTCTCCAGTCGCTCGATGCCCCGGCGATCGTGCGGAACAGCCGCGTTGATTATCTTGCCGCCAACCCGCTCGGCCGCGCGCTGTACGCGCCGTTGTTCGAGAGCCGCGAGCAGCCCGCCAACAGCGCGCGTTCACGTTTCTGGACCCGGCGGCGCAGGAGTTCTACGCCGATTGGGAGCGCACGGCGAAGGACCTCGTCGCCCACTTGCGCTCCGAGGCCGGCCGTAACCCGTACGACCGCGGCCTGTCCGATCTCGTGGGTGAGCTCTCGACCCGCAGCCAGGAGTTTCGGACGTGGTCGGCGGCGCACAACGTCCGCTATCACCAGACGGGCACCAAGCGCCTGCATCACCCGGTCGTCGGCGAGCTCGAGCTCGATTACGAGGTCATGGCCGTCTCCGCCGACGATGGGCTGACGATCAGCGTGTACAGCGCCGAGCCCGGCAGCCGCTCTGCGCAGGCCCTTGACCTGCTCGCAAGCTGGACCGCCACCCCAACGCCCGAAATCACTCCGGTTGACGAATAGGACCACGCATGCAGATCACCCGCAGCTCGATCGACACTGGCAAAGGCCCCACCGACTGGTTCACCGGCGACGTGTACATCGATGCGCTCGCCGCCCCCGCAGGCAGCTCGACGTTCGCCGCCGCACTCGTTCATTTCACCCCTAGCGCCCGCACTGCTTGGCACACCCACCCGCACGGGCAGACGATCTTTGTCACCGAGGGCGTCGGCCGCTGCCAGCGTGAGGGCGGACCAATCGAGGTGATCCGCTCCGGCGATCGTGTGTTCTTCGAGCCGGGCGAGAACCACTGGCACGGAGCCGCACCGAACCGGTTCATGGTCCACATCGCAATGCAGCAGAACGATGACTCCGGCAGCCCGGTGACATGGGGCCGCCACGTCAGCGATGAGGAATACGCCGCCGCGCCCAACTCCGCCGGCTGAGACAACGCGCCGGCACCACCGGCCGGCCCATCGACAACTCAAGGAGCATCCATGGAACATCGAATCCTGGGACGCACGGGCGTCTCGGTCTCACAGCTGTGCCTCGGCGCGATGATGTTCGGCGCCTGGGGCGAGCCCGATCACGACGAGTCGATCCGGATCATCCACGCCGCGCTCGACGCCGGCATCAACTTCATCGACACCGCCGATGTCTACTCCGCCGGCGAATCGGAGGAGATCGTCGGCAAAGCGCTCGCCGGGAGCAGGCGTGACGACGTCGTGTTGGCCACGAAGGCGCACATGCCGATGGGCGATGACCCAAACCACCGCGGGAACTCGCGGCGCTGGATCATCCACGAGATCGAGAACTCGCTGCGGCGCCTGCAGACCGACTGGATCGACCTCTACCAAATCCACCGTCCGCACCCGGGCACCGACATCGACGAGACGCTCAGCGCGCTCACCGATCTCGTCCACCAGGGCAAGATCCGCTGCTTCGGCCACTCGACCTTTCCCGCCTCGGAGATCGTCGAGGCCCAATGGGTCGCCGAGCGCCGGGGTCGGGAGCGGTTCCGCTGCGAGCAGCCGCCGTACTCGATCCTCACCCGCGCGATCGAGCACGACGTACTGCCGGTCTGCCAGCGCTACGGCATGGGTGTGTCATCCCCTACAGCCCGCTCGCCGGCGGCTGGCTCTCCGGCCGCTACCGCAAAGGCGAGGACGCACAGGGACCGATGTCGCCGGCGCGCCAGCGGCTCGCCAACCGCTTCGACCTCTCCCTGCCGGACAACCAGCGCAAACTCGACGCCGTCGAGCACCTCACCGGCCTCGCTGACGAGACCGGCATCTCACTCATCGAGCTCGCCATCGCCTTCGTCATCCGTCACCCCGCGATCACCGCGGCGATCATTGGCCCGCGAACGATGGACCACCTCGAGTCGCAGCTCAGCGCGTCTGACGTCGTCCTCACCGACGAGATCCTCGACCGCATCGATGAGATCAATCCGCCCGGCGTGACGATCAACCACGCCGACAACGGCTGGACCCAGCCCGCCCTGCAACCCGCCCGTCGACGCCGGTAGCCAGCTGACGACCTTAAGGAGAACGATGGACACGATCACCCTCAACAACGGCGTCGAGATGCCCGCGCTTGGCCTCGGCGTCTTCCAGACGCCGCCTGACGAGACCCGCGACGCCGTGCGCGCCGCGCTCGACACCGGGTACCGGCACATCGACACCGCCGCGGCCTACGGCAACGAGCGCGAAGTCGGCGAGGCGATCAACGGCTCGAACCTTGACCGCTCAGAGGTGTTCCTGGAGACCAAGATCTGGATCAGCGATTACGGCTACGACGAGACGCTCCACGGCTTCGAAAAGAGCACCGGAAAGCTCGACGTCGAGCAGATCGACCTGCTGATCCTGCACCAGGCACTGCCATCGGCATTCGACCGAACCCTCGAGGCCTATCGCGCGCTGGAAACGCTGCTGACTGACGGCAAGGTCCGAGCGATCGGCGTCAGCAACTTCATGGTCGACCACCTCACCACGTTGCTCGAGCACGCGACCGTGGTGCCGGCGGTCAACCAGATCGAGTGCCATCCCTACTTCGCGCAGCGAGACGTCGAGGACTTCGGGGCCGCGCACCGCATCCTCACCCAGGCGTGGTCACCGATCGGTGGCATCACCTTCTACCGCGACGGCAACCATGGCAGCACACTCGATGACCCGGTGATCGCGGACATCGCCCGCGTTCACGAGAAGAGCCCGGCCCAGGTGATGTTGCGCTGGGGGCTTCAGCACGGCCGCTCTGTCATCCCGAAGTCGACCAAGCCCAGCCGGATCGCCGACAACATCAACGTGTTCGACTTCGCACTCTCCACCGAGGAGATGGGCGCGATCGACGGACTCGACACCGGTCGCAGGGGCGGGCCAGAGCCCACCGCAATCACGCTGGAGACGTTCGGGCGGGAGATCCCGGAAGCCTGACACCATCCAGCTGGATGGTGCTAGGGTGGTCTGAAGATGGTCGCCAACAAGGGTGAGGATGGCTGACGCCGAGCGGAGCGAGAAGATCACGATCAACGTCGGCCTGGTCGATCTTGGTCAAATCGATCTGCTCGTGAGCGAGGGCTTCTTCGCGAACCGGACGGATTTCATTCGGGCGTCCATTCGGCGGCAGCTCGAAAGCCGGTCAGATGCCGTGGACAGAACGGTGGCCCGGCGCGAGCTGGTGCTCGGGATCGAGCACTACAGCCGTGAGGCGCTGGAGCGGCTCCGGGACTCTGATCGGATGGTGGAGCTGCGCGTTCTCGGCCTGGCCGCGATTGCCGACGACGTTTCGCCCGAGCTCGCTGTCGCGACGATCGCGAGGGTCGAGGTCCTCGGTGCCTTTCGGGCGCCCCAGGCGGTGAAGGTGGCGCTCGCGTCACGCACCACCTGATCACGAAAGCAAGCCGCGCGGCCCGGCTCGCGTGGTGGCGGCACGTCCATCCAACGACTGATTCCGCGGCGCCAGCCGAAGAGAGGCCCTGAAAGGAACGCCGATGAGCCCCAATACGAACATCACGATGGTCGAGGCGTTGCGCCTCACGCGTGCCGGGCGGTTGACCGAGGCCACCACGGTTCTGCAGCGAGGCCTGGCCAGCGTTGGCACCGCCCGCGGGTCCGACCGCCAATGCCTGAGTGAGGACTCGCTGGCGCGGACTGCCGCCGCACCGGGCGGTGAGGTCCGCCACCTTGTCCACGCCGAGAGCGCCGGATCCCGCAGCTATGACCTCTACATTCCGACGAGCTACGCCGGTGAACCCGTTCCGCTCGTGGTCATGCTCCACGGCGGCCAACAGAACGCACGGGACTTCGCGGCAGGTACGCGGATGAACGAGTTCGCCGAGCAGCACACCTTTCTCGTCGCCTACCCACAGCAGTCGACGGCAGCTAACCGCGGTCGTTATTGGAACTGGTTCTCCGCATCCCACCAGCAGGCCGACGCGGGCGAGCCGGCGATCATCGCGGGCATCACCCGCGAGGTCATGCGCGGTCTCGTCGTCGATCCAACTCGCGTCTACATCGTCGGGTTTTCGGCCGGCGGAGCGATGGCCGCCGTCATGGCCGCGACCTACCCGCACCTGTACGCGGCCGTCGGCGTGCACTCCGGGGTCGCCTACGGCGCCGCGCACGACGTCGGCTCCGCGTTCGCCGCGATGCGAACCGGGGGTAAGCCCGCCGCGACCAGTGCCCTCCCGCTGATCGTCATCCACGGCGACCGGGACACAACCGTCGCCCCAGTCAACGCCGACAAGCTGATCGCCTCGCGGCTCGCGGCCGGCGACATCGCAGGCCACGATGCGCCGGTCACTGCGCCCAGCGTCAGCGGACGTACCTACACACGCACCGTGTACCGCAACCTCGACGGCACTGTCGCCGCGGAGTCTTCGATTGTCCACGGCGGCGGTCACGCCTGGTACGCGGGCAGCCCGGCCGGCTCTCACACCGACGCACACGGCCCTGACGCGTCCGCCGAGATCATCAGGTTCTTGCGCCAACACCGATCCGCTCCCGCCTGAGCCCACCGGGCCAGGGCGACCCCCGATCCGCTGGGTTAACGCAGAGACGTCGGATCATGAGTCCCGCCGTGCGTAGCCTCACCGTCATGGCGGAGGACCGAGCGGGTCGGCTGGATCTGGCGAAACTCCTGGTTGCGGTCGAGAACGCGCCGCCCGTCGCCGCCGCCGACGTGGTCGGGCAATGGCTCGAAGCGGCGCTCGGAGCTTACGACGTGTCCTTTCTCGTTGTTGACTTCACGGTCGAGCGCTAATCCGGCTCGGACATGCCAGAACGCGCGAGGGCCCGCGTACGCAGGGGCGCGAGACTGCCGAGCGAGTCCCGCTGGACGGAAGCGCGCACGGGCGCGCCCTCCGCGACCAGATGGTTGACGTCGAACTGCACGTGGACGAGGCTCGGCTGATCGCGCCCGTAACCAACCGCGGGGAGGCGATCGGCGTGCTCGAACTGACCCTTCCCGAACCTCCGAGCGAGCAGACGCTGGCGGACGTTGCTCTCGGGGGCGCACGCCCTTGCCGACGTCATCATCGCTAACCGTCGGTTCACTGACCTGTATGAGTGGGGACAGCACTCGGTGCGGCTGTCACTGGCTGCAGAGATCCAGCACCGTCTGCTGCCGCCGCGTTCACCTGTGAGGGCGGGCAGTTCACGCTGGCCGCTCGCGATGTGCGTCGACTGGCATGGCGGACCGCCGCGCGAGCGGACCACCGACTCGGGGGCAAACGACTGACGGCATCGCCTGTACCGGTTGTGGTCCGCGTTACCGGCGCGAGTTATGCTGACTCGAAGGGGACCGATGGGGTTCGAGCATTTATCCGCTTACGCCGTGGTGCTCGCCGTGAGCGGCGTTGCGGACATCGCGGCGGCGCTCAACGTGTGGCGCTGGCGGGGGCGGGTCGGGCGCGCCAGCCTGTGCGCCGTGTTGCTCGCGGCCGCAATCTGGTGTGTGGCCTATGCGCTGGAGTTGGCGGCCTCGGGAGATAGCCGTGTCCTGTGGGGCGCACTGAAGTTCATCGGCACGACCCTGCTGCCGCCGGCGTGGCTGATCTTCACCCTGCAGTACACGGGGCGGCTGGGCCGTCCGGGGCCGCGGCTGCTCGCCGCACTGGCGGTCGAACCGGCGCTCATCCTCTTGCTCCTGGCGTACGGGCCGACACGCTCGCTGATCCGTTCCTATTCGCCGGAGCAGTTGCATGCGACGCTGCCCATCGCCCGCCTCGGGGCGGTCTACTGGGTCCACTTCGTCTACACCAGCGCTCTCGTCCTCGCAGCAAGCGCGATCCTGCTCCTCACGCTGATGCGGATGTCGCGCTTGTACTGGCGCCAGAGCATGGTGCTCGCGGTCGCGATCTGCCTGCCGTTGATCGCGAACGTGATGTCGAGCTTGGACATCCCACCGTTTGCGCGATTCAACGCGACGCCGATCGCCGTCTCGTTGGCGGCGTGGACGCTGGTCCTCGGGGTACTTCGCTACAAGCTGCTCGACCTGCGTCCCGTCGCCCGGACACTGGTCGTCGAGACGATGCGCGACGCCGTCGTCGTGGCCGACGCGCACGGGCGCGTGGTCGACGTCAACCCGGCGGCGCAGCGACTGCTCGGTATCCCCGCCGCGGCGCTGATCGGGCGCCCGGCCGACACACTGTTCGACGACCACGAGGCACCCGGCGGAAACGGTCAGCTGCCGCCCCACGAATTGCTGCGAGAGGCCCGGAACCGCGCAGGGGATGTGGAACTCGTCGTGACGCCATTGCTTGACCAGCGCGGAGCGACAGCGGGCCGCGTGTTGGTGTTCCGCGACGTCACAGAACGCAGGGAGCTCGAGCGCAACCTGCGGCACTTGGCCTACACCGACGCGTTGACGGGCCTGCCCAACCGATCGCTGTTTCATGACCGGCTCAAGCAGGGGCTGGCGATCGCTTCGCGCCGGGACAGTCCGCTGGCGGTGTTCTTCCTTGACCTCGATCGGTTCAAAGTCATCAACGACAGCCTCGGGCATGACGTCGGCGATCGCGTGTTGATCTCCGTCGCCCGCCGCCTCGGGGCATGCCTGCGCGACGAGGACACGCTCGCCAGGCTCGGGGGGGACGAGTTCGCGGTCCTGCTGCCGGAGGTCTCCGGCCCCAGCGGCTCGAAGGCGGTGGCCGACAAATTGCTCCGAGCCCTGGCCGCTCCGCAGATCATCGATGGCCAAGAGTTGACCGTGGGTGCGAGCATCGGTATCGCCCTGTTTCCGCAGAGCGGAGGCGATGTGCAATCGCTGCTGCGTTCGGCGGATGCTGCGATGTACAGCGCCAAGGCGCGCGGGCGCGGCCGAGCGGCACTGTTCACGCCTGATCTCGGGGAGCGCAACGCCCGCCGCCAGCAGCTCGAAACTGAGCTGCGGCGCGGTCTGCGCACCGGGCAGCTACAGCTGGCCTTTCAGCCGTACCACGAACTGGCCTCCGGGTCGATGGTCGGCTACGAAGCACTCGTCCGCTGGAAGCATCCGCGCAGCGGCCTGCTTGCCCCAGCGAGCTTTCTCTCGGTCGCCGAGGACGCCGGCCTGATCGAAGCGATCGACCGCTGGGTGCTCGACGAAGCCTGCCGCCAAGCTCGCAGATGGCCGTCCCCGCTGGCGGTCTCGGTCAACGTTTCACCGGGGCGGCTGCGGGCAGGCGATCTGCGTCAACACACCGCCCGCATTCTCAATCACACCGACCTCGATCCGGAGCGCCTGACGCTCGAACTCAGCGAACGGACCCTCTTTGACGATGAACCGGAAGCCTTCGGGACGCTCTCGGAGATCGCGACCGCGGGTGTCGGCGTGGCGCTCGATGACTTCGGCGCCGGGTACGCGTCGCTCGGACACCTGCGACGGCTTCCGCTCACGCAGCTGAAGATCGACCGCTCGCTCGTCGCCACACTTGGCCAGAACGGCGACTCGCCGATCGTTGCGGCGGTGACCAGCTTCGCACACGCATTGGGACTGTCGGTGACGGCCGAAGGGATCGAGCATCCGGCCCAGTTGGAGCGCCTCTTGGAGCTCGGATGCGACTACGGCCAGGGATTCCTGTTCGGCCGGCCGAAGCCGGCAGCGCTCTTGGGTGACTCGTGACACCAGACGGTAGAGGCGCTGCGCGCCTTACTTCATTCGCGGGTCGAGGCCGAAGTTGTAAAGCTGAGACGCGCTGCGCTGACCGCGGGCGAGGAGTGTGAACCGCACTCGCTGCCAGCCGCCGCGAATGGCCGACTGAAGGCTGAGTGGATCTGAGGCCGTCCAATCGGTGGCGCTGCCTCTCATCTGGCCGAGGCTTCGCAGACCGCCTCGGTCGTCTGAGCCGGCAAAGGACACGTAAACAGATACGCCGGCGGTGTTCTTGGCAAACGTGCGGATCATGGCGCGGGCCGTCGTGAAACTCGAAGAGACGCACACGAGCGGGCTGGCGGCCACCGAGCCGCTGGGCAGGTCGAGGACGGGGCCAACGTGACCGTCGATCAGTTTGGTCATGACGATCCGGGCGCCGCCGCCCAGCATCCAGCCGCCGCCATCGAAACTGTTAGTCGTCTCTCCGGCCAGCAGCGTGTACCAGCCAGTGTCGCTATACGACAGGAACAGCTGCGACAGCGGCGGAGCGGAGCACTGAGTTTGGTCGCCCAGCGATCCGGCTGCCATTGCCGGAGTTGCTGTGAGCGCGGCGACCGCGGCGACGAGAGTCGCGCCGAAGCCGAGTGACACGCGGTTGCAAAGAGTCGGTTTCATGGCGCACCTTTGTGTTGACAGCCGAGCAATGACAACGGGCGGTGAGACGGCTCGCCGTTGATTCCGAGGAGTCGCTTCTGTACCGCGCCTTCACCTAAGTCGTCGGTCTGACTGGCCGCGTCGACACGGCAATTTGCAGCCGCTGGCCAGACGTTCGAGGTGCCGATGCCCGGTCACGCTCAGCAGATGCAGAGCTTCGGTGAGCAATCACGAGGAATGTCGGTGCGCGCTCAAACAGCGGCGAGACCGTCCGCGATGATGCAGACGAGTGCCGCTCCAACCGACCCTAGAAGAGCAGGAACTCCTCGCTACCACCTTCGCGCTGCGGAGGGCCAGGATGACGCCCCGCGAGTGTCTTGCCGAGATCGTGGTCGACAGCGCGTTCGTCGTTGCGGTTGCGGGCATCTGGTGGGTACGCCCGCCGCACGCGTTCGGCCTCCTCGGGGCCGGGTTGTGCTTTCTCGGCCTCGTGCTGGCAACGCGGGTGCACTTCGACACACCCTTGGGCTTCACCGTGCCGACCCAACTGGCCTTCGTTCCGTTGGTGTTCGCGGTGCCGGTCGCGATCGTTCCGATCGCCGTCGTGGCCGCGTTGGGGATCGCGCGGCTACCCGAGTTGATCGGGGGCACGCTTCGACCCAGCCGACTTGTGGAGGTCGTCGGGAACTCATGGTTCGCAGTCGGCCCTGCATTCGTGTTCGCTGTTGCGGACACCGAACCGCGCGATGCCGGGGGCGCGCTGCTCGTGGTCGCGCTGGCCGCGCAATTCATTGCCGACTTCACGATGTCGGCGGTCCGCTTTCGGATCGGCCGCGGAGCAAGCTTCTCCGAACAGTTACGGGACACCTGGGTCTATGGCGTGGACGCGGCCCTGTCGGGTATCGGCCTCGTCGTCGCGGAGGACATCAACTCCGTGCCCGCGGCCGCCCTTGCACCGCTGCCGTTGCTGGTTCTGCTCGCGGTGTTCGCTCGCGAGCGCCACGAGCGTCTTGAAGGTCTGCTCGAGCTCAACAATGCCTATCGCGGTACGGCGCTCGTCCTTGCGGACGTGATCGAGGCCGACGACTGGTACACCGGCGAGCACTCGAAGAGCGTCGTCCGCCTCGCGCTCGAAGTCGCTGAAGCGCTCGGACTCAAGACCGAACAGCGCCGTAATGTCGAATTCGCAGCCCTTCTGCACGACGTCGGCAAGATCGCGATCCCCAAGGAGATCGTCAACAAGCCAGGCAGCCTCACTCCAGACGAATGGATGGTCATCAAGACCCACACCGTTGAGGGCCAGAGAATGCTCGACCGCGTCGGCGGGTTCATGCGCAACGTCGGCCAGATCGTGCGCTGTCACCACGAACATTGGGACGGCAGCGGCTATCCAGACGGACTTGCCGGCGACGCCATTCCGCTGGAGTCGCGCATCATTGCCTGCGCCGACGCCTGGAACGCGATGCGCACCGACCGCTCGTATCGGAAGGCCCTGCCCTACGAGGACGCGCTGAGCGAGCTCACGGCCAACGCCGGTCACCAGTTTGATGCAAGGGTCGTCGACGCTCTGCTCCATGCCCTTGCCGGGACGGAGGACAGCAGTCGGCGACCGTAGTCGCAGACCCGGGTCCGCGTTCTACGGCGCCCGCTGCGACTCGCCAGGTGCTCGCTGCCGAGACGGGTCCTGCCTCTGCGGCGGTCCGGGCTCCGCGGCGGCCCGCAGTTGAGACTCCCAAAGACTTCCCGCCGGGCCGAGCTGATCGATCAAGGTCTCGACGACCTCGCGATCGAACTGCGTGTCGGAGTGACGGCGCAGCTCCTCGATTGCGTACCGATAACCGGGCGCGGGCCGGTAAGGGCGATCGGATGTCATCGCCTCGAATGCGTCAGCGACATGGATGATGCGCGACTCGAGTGGGATCTCAGTCCCGGCGAGCCTGTCGGGATAGCCGGTGCCGTCGATCCGCTCGTGATGGTGTCTCACCCATCGCGCCTCGACCGGCATCTCGGCAGCTTCGATAATGGCCTCGCCGAGCACCGAATGCAGTTTCATCTGTTCGTATTCCTCGGCGGTGAGCGCCGCGGGCTTCTTCAGGATCGAGTCGGGCACTCCGATCTTGCCGACGTCGTGAAGGAGACCGGCCAGCCGAATCCGGATGAGCTCGTCGCGACGTATGCCGAGCTCCGCCGCGAGCACGACGCACAGCTGCGACACCGTCTGACAGTGGCTGCGCGTATAGGAGTCCTTGGCGTCGACGGCGAGCGCCAGCGCATTGGCGAGCGTACGGAGGTGTTGTTCGTTCTCGCCGATCTCGGGGCCGACATCGGCGTGCAGTTCGCCGGTGAAGATCGCGGCATGCTGATGAATCCGCTTGGCGCCGATCAATGCGAGGTCTGCCTCTCGGATGATCACGTCCTTCTCGCGGGCGTCGAGCGCCTCGGCGATGCCGGCCGTGACCGTTGCCCCGTTGATCTCCTGATCGAGCGCCACCGAGAGGCGTTGCGCGAACTCGAGTGCGCCTAAGCTGCGCGTGCCCGGCAGCACGACTGCGAACTCGTCGCCTCCGATCCGGAAGGCGCTGTCCCCGGCGCGATGAATCGACCGGATCGCGTTCGCCAACGCCTGCAGCCGCTCGTCGCCGACCTGGTGGCCGTGATGGTCGTTGACGTACTTGAGCCCATCGAGGTCGAGCATCACGAGGCTCATCGGGGTCGGCCCACGGCTCGCCCGTCTCAGCTCGCGCGCCAGCTCCTCGTGGAACGCGCGGTGGTTGCCGAGACTCGTCAAGGCGTCCGTGCTGGCCATCCGCGCCATCGTGGCGAACTCTGCGGCCCGCGCACGGTTCAGCCGATTCGAGATCCGAGCGATCACGGCACCGAAGACGACGATTAGACCGAGCGCGAGGGCGAACGCCACCACCATCGCCCGCTTGGCGGAATTCGTGTCGTGCACCATCGCTGCTTCCTCGGCACTGGCGCGCGCCTGAGCCGCCTCGGCCTCCGGTGACACGATGGCCTGCACCCGCGCGAAGGCGCCCTCGCCGCGGGCCTTGTCGAGCCTGACCGCGAGACGGGCGTCCCCTGCGTAGACGGCCTGGATGATCTCGTAGCCGACCTCGTCGTAGACGCCGACGGCCTTCATCAGCTGGTCCACGGTCCTCTTCTCCGCAGCTGACCGCGTCCGGCTCCCAATACTCAGTAGGTCCGCGACGAGCTTGCTTTCCGCGGCTCCGCGCTCCGCCAGGATCGAGGCGTCAGGCGAGAGCCGGAATGCCCGCACCAACGACTGCTCCGCGATCACTTCGTAGCGGGCGTCCTGGTACAGAGCGCTCATCACATTCCCGGCGTTGGCGCGCCGGGCGCTGTCGCCCACACGCCGCTGGATCAGCAGTGAGAACCCGGCGAGCACACACAGGACGACGAATAGACCGGCAAGGCCTGCCGTCACCGTCCAACGCTGCATCCACCGGGCCTGTGTGCCCACCAGGGCTCCTTTGTGCGCCCCGTCCGACTGTTCGATGCCCGACTTCCGGACCTCATCAGCTCTATCGGAGCCCCTTGTCCTCGCCTTGAACGCGAACCTGACCAATGCGGCATCAGACGTGCACCTTGTGGGGAAGCCCGCATGTGGGTGCCGAGAACTACCGAGTCCCGGCTGGTGGGCGCGCGGCCAGCCCGGCGCAGGCGCGCAAGCTGGCGTAGTGCGCGAGGGCTCGGCGGGCAGCGGCACCCTTTTCCACAACCGGTTGGCCCGTCCTCGTGACGACCGCGGGGATGAATTGCGCGCTCAGCGGCGCGTGCGGATGCACCGTGAGCTTCAGCACCCCGGTCGCCGTGCTGAAGGAGTGCTCCCACCACAGGAAGTTGCCCATTCCGTACGCGACAAATGTGTGGCCGAGCCAGCCCGAGCCCTGGAGCATGTGCGCGTGCGCGCCAACGATGATGCTCGCCCCGGCGGCGGCCAACTTGGGCGCCAGCCCGAGCTGGTTTTGGTCAGGGCAGGCCATGCCTTCCGTGCCCCAGTGCATGAACACGATGACGATCCGAGCGAGCCGCTTCGCTGCCCGGACGGCCGCGAGCGTCTCACCCAAGTTGATCGCGTTGGCGACGCCCGGCCGGTGTGCCGTGGCCACCCAGGACGATGCCAGCTCGGCCACTTGGGATACGCCGACAATCGCGATCTTCGTGCCGTTGACCTCCGTCACGTACGGCGCCCAGGCCGCTCCCGCGTTTCCTCCCGCGCCCACGTACGGGAAGTCCGCCGCCTTCGCCGCCGCAACGGTGTCTGCAAGCCCGGTCTGCCCATAGTCGAGGATGTGGTTGTTGGCGATCGTGACCAGGTCGACGCCGGCCGCGCGGAGCGCCGTGAACGCCGCCGGCGTCGTGGCGAAGTGGTAGGTCTTCGGCTGCGGCCGGCCGCGCCACGTGACCGCGGTCTCCAGGTTGACCGCCGCCAGATCCGCCGACTCCAGGACGGAGCCGACGGAACCGAATGTGGTGGCTGGATCCTTCAGCAGCCGCGCGACGCGTCCGGCGAAATGCACGTCTCCGGCGAAGGCCAGCGTGACATCACGGGATCCCGCCACCGGATGGTGGTGCCTGAGCACCGAGCTCGCCCGGTTGGCCGCCAGCTTCGCAACGTGCCGGGCGGGCGTACCGGCCGAGCAGCCCGCGGTCAACATCACCACGCTGGCCGTGATGACAATCAGCCGTTGACGTGACACAGATTGAGCCTACGGCAGACAGCACGAGCAGCTCAGCCGGGCTGAGCCAGCTGAAAGCTCATCCTTTCAGCCGGGCGCGGCGAACCTTGCCCGAGTGCAGCCAGCTGACGACATTGCCGCGAGCGCACAGCCTGCCGATGGTCGACGGCTTCGCCGCTTGGTCGAGCGTGCGCGTCCCATCGACCTTGCTTCCGAACCGGTCGGCGGCCATGACCTGCGTGTTCGGAGCACCGTCGTCGACCCACGCGAGCGCGCCGTTGTCAGTCATCACGACGTCGGTCCGCGCGCCGTCATCGCCCGAATCCGGGCTACCGAACCGCAGCCTACGCTTGAGCACGTCGTAAGAGGACAGGAAGTAGGTCTCGAGCTGAAGGTCGTTGTTGACATCGCGGATCTCGATCCCGGCGTACCGGCCACTTTTCGCAAGCGCTCTGACGACTGAGAAGACCTCCCCCTGACCGGGAAGGCTCGCCAAGCTGGCGAGCTGGTAAGGCGATCGGCCCGGCAAACACCCCACACATCCGACCCGGTCCTCACCACCGCGAGCGGGCCTGACCGAGCGACCAGTCGGCCCTTGGACAGCCGGCACGGCGCAGGGCTGAAGCGCCCGCCGGCACAAGCACGGCCGCGGCCGCCGCAAACACACCGAGCAACGCTGCAGCGCGACTGATCCGGCGGCACACGATATTCCTTCGGCGCCGAGCCAGGCCAATGGTCCGTCGCCCGTGGCTGACGACGAGCGCCGGCGTGTTATCCCTCGACCCTCCCGGGCGGACCGCCCAGCGAGGCGATCAGCTCTGAGAAGTACAGCCCTGCCGCACTCGGGATGTCGTCTTGTTCGTGGGTGGGGCTCCACTGCCCGGCCTTGGCCGCGTAGCTGATCATGCCCTGTCCCGCGGCCCAGCCGACCTCGATTCCCGTCGGCGAGTTGGGGATGATGGTGGCCAGGGGTTCGCCCGCCCGAACGGTCTGGCCGACGTGCAGTCCCGCTGCCGGCAACACACCCTCGGCGTAGTAGACATAGCAGCCAGCGTCACGTCCGGTGAGGAGCCGATACTCGATGTACGTTCCGTGCCATCCGGTGGCGGAGGTCGCCACGTTGGTGATCGTTCCGGATCCGAGCGCGGTGAGCTTTCCGGACCCCGCGTAATCGACTCCTTGGTCGATCCGCTTGGGTTGCAAGGTCGCCAGTCCGAGTGGGTTGACGTAGCCCGCAGCGTCGGTCGCCATCGCGCACGATCTCGTTCGCGTCGCTGCGGGAACGGCTGCCACACGACGGACACCTCCAGAGGACGAGCTGCCAGCGCCACGCGAGCCGGGAATCCGTGCGGCCGCAGGCATGATCTGAGCGCCCTGCACACCTCCCGAATGCGCCGGAGTCGTCACCAGCAACGCGAGCGTGACGATGCCCGCCCCAGAGGTGATCAGCAGCATCAGGTGTCGCCCGGCCGCGTCCCGCAAACGACGCCAGTACGACGGAAGCGGACGCGCTGCTGAATCGGGCCCCACGCGCCGCGACCGCCGGCGTCGTCGCGCCACCGACCGGTCGAGCGACTCGAGCCATGGATCAACACGAGCCTGATCACGCATCGCGTCCACAACACTTCCTGTCAAATTCGGGAGCCTGCGGAGTTAGCTGACGGGCTCGCGCAATTGCGCTACCCCGGGGTTCCGGAGATTCGCCCCAGCGATCAGATTGATCGCAATGGGTCCCCCGCTCGCCGCCCACTGATGGCGCGGCGACTCGGCTCGTTATGTTGCGGCGACAAGTTATCACGGAGCCTGGACGGCCCCACCCACCTGCGCACCCGGTCGCCGCACGGCGCTTGGCCCACAATCGCGACAAATCCCATGTGGTGCAGCCCTGGTCCGCCGCGCGAGTCGCAGCGCGCGAGCTCAGCCCGGGTCGTGAACAAAGCGCAGCGTCGGCTGAGCCGCCTTCTCGACGGCGATCACAAAGCACACCCGATCGGGACCGCGGCTTGGGAATGGCGCGCTCGTGTACTTGATCGAGATGGGGTCCATGTAGCGGCAGCCTTCGTCGCGCCGGACCTCGACGACGCGCCCCTGGATCGCGGCCATCCGGTACGGATTGTCGCGATCGGTGACGGACATCGAGACGCGGGGCTTCCGTCGCATGTCCTTCGCCTTCCAAGTCGAGTCGGATGTGCAGACCAGGATGTGCTCGTCCTCGAGCCCGACCCAGACGACCCAGTTGCGCGGTGAGCCATCGGCCCGCAGCGTGGCGAGATGCACCTCCACCAGACCTGGGACATCGACTCGGAGGTCGCGTCGGGGAAGATGTCCTGTTCGTCTGCAGGCCGCCTGATCACGTCGACTCATTGATGGTCAGGGAAGGATTGTCACGAAGCCCGCGTCTTCGATACTGGCCCTCGGCCGCCGATCAACTCACCGCGCGCGCGGCTCGCCCGAGCGAGCACGTCGAACGAACGATAAGGAGTGACCATGGACACGCCGTACGCCTTTGTGGCCCGACTCGAGGCCAAGCCCGAGAAGGCGGAGGCCTTGGCCTCCCTGCTGACGGGTGCGCTCCCGCTCGCGCAGGCCGAACCAGGCACAGTCGACTGGTACGCCGCTCGAACGTCGGAGACGACCTTCTGGATCTTCGACACGTTCGGCAGCGAGGACGCCCGCCAAGCGCACATCAACGGGGAGATCGCGGCCGCGCTCATGGCACACGCCGACGAACTGCTCGCGGTGCCGCCCGAGATCCTCCCAGCCGACGTGCTCGCCGCCAAGTAGGCAGGAATCCGACCCGGCCCAGCGCCGGCCGGGTCGGACGTGGCGCTGACTGGACCACCGGACCGCAGCGCCGCAGGCGCGCGGGTGGCTATCGGGGCCGCGTCTGCATGAGCTTGGGGAGCTTGCGCAATGTGACCTTGACCGTCCGCGTGGACGTCTGCCCTTCTTCGGCTTGAAGACGAGCTTGACGGTGAGCACGAGCCGCTTCTTCTTCTTCTTCAGCGTCGCCTGCGCGGCCTTGCTGAGCGTGAGCTTGAACCGAACGGGCCCGGCACGCTTGACGGTCCGGCCACCCCCGTCTAAGAGTTGGCCGCCACGGTGCAGACCTCGAAGGCCGCCCAAAGAGACGTCCTTGGCCCCATGCACTCACGAAGGCGCCCGACGTCGTGAACTTGTCCACGCGGCGCAGTCCATTGGCGATGTAGATCGAGCCGTCGGAGTCGACCGCGCGCCGCGGCCGAACGCACGGATGAACGCACCATCTGAGGTGTTCTCCTGGATGCGGTCGTTGTCCGTATCAGCGACCTACACGTTGCCGGCCGGATCGATCAGTCCGCTGAAGGTGGCGGGGCCAGTGCCTCGGGCTGTGGGCTGAGGTTCGACGGGACAGCAGCGATCGCATAAGGTCGTCCAGCTGATTGCTGGACGAGCGGACCGACCATTCGAGGTGAGGAATCGATGAGCACCCAGCCGAGCGTCGCGGCGCGCGCGCCCGAGTCGATCGACGACTTCACCCCGGACGTCATCGTCGTCGGGGGCGGCTCGGCCGGGTGCGTCGTGGCGCGCCGGCTGATCGATCGGGGAGATGTCAAGGTGCTGCTGCTCGAGTGCGGTGGTCCGGACCACAACCCGGCGATCCACGATCCCTCGCGGTTTCCTGAGCTCTGGCTTGCCGAAGAGGATTGGGCCCACTACACCTCGCCCCAAGCGGGCGCGGCCAACCGCGAGCTGCACTGGCCACGCGGCCGGGTGCTTGGCGGCTCAGGCTCGCTCAACACGATGATCTACGCCCGCGGCGCCCAGGCCGACTACGACCACTGGGCATACCTCGGTAACGATGGCTGGGGCTGGGATGACGTCCTCCCCGTCTTCAAGCGCATGGAGGACTACGACGCGGGCGCGTCGGAGCTCCACGGCACCGGCGGGCCGTTGCGGATCCTCACGAAATACGAGCTCGCGCCAATCCACGCGTCGATCGTCGCGGCGGCCGAGTCGATCGGGATTGCGCGCAACCCTGACTACAACAGCGGACATCTCGACGGGATCTCCCAGCATCAACTGACAATCAGCGACGGGCGCCGCCACAGCTCCGCGGTTGCCTATTTGCGGCCGGTCGAGCGCGACGCAAACCTACGAGTCGTCACGCACGCCACAGCCCACCGGCTCGTCTTCGAGGGCACCCGCTGCGTTGGGGTCGAGTGGGAGTACGAAGGTCGCGTTCGTACGACGCTCGCCGGCAGCGAAGTCGTCCTCAGCGCCGGCGCCATCGGGTCACCGAAGCTCCTTTTGCTCTCCGGAATCGGCCCCGCCGAGGAGCTGCGCGCCTTCGGTATCAACGTCGTCGCCCACCTTCCGGGGGTCGGGCGCAATCTTCACGACCACCTCCTCTCCCCGTTGATTCACTCAGCGGAGCAGGAGGTCGCGCCGCCCGTGGCCGGCCACTCGGCGACGCAGACGCACCTGTTCGCGCGAAGCCGTTCCGGGCTTCCCGGACCCGACACACAGCCAATCCACTTCGCGGTTCCAATGTACGAGGATTGGATGACAGGACCCGAGAACGGTTTCACAATGATGGCCGGAATGATCCGCCCGGCGAGCCGCGGCTATGTGCGGCTGACCGGCTCGAGCCCCGCTGATCCACTACGGATCGACCCCGACATCCTGTCCGCCGCCGCCGACCTCGATGCGCTGGCGTTCTCGCTGGCGCAGGTTCGTGAGATCGCCGCAGCCGACGCGTTGCGCGTCGAGTGGGGTGCTCGCGAGCTCTACCCCGGGCCGGATGTCACGACCGACGCTGACATCCGCGACTACATCCGCCGCACCGCGATCACGTATCACCACCAGGCGGGGACCTGCAAGATGGGAATCGATGTCGATGCGGTCGTCGACCCGCGCCTGCGCGTCCACGGGATCGACGGCCTGCACATCGCCGATGCCTCGATCATGCCCGCGGTCATCTCGGGCAATACGAACGCGCCGAGCATGATGATCGGCGAGCGTGTCGTCGACTTCATGTGCACGCACGCCTCGCCTTGAGCGGCGCCGCCGCGACCGTCAGCAGCTGCGTGTACGTGCCGAGAACGTCCTGGGATGTCGCACCAAGCGTGGCGGCCGCGGTCAGTTCTTGGCTTCGTGGGTCATGCGGCCCGCATCTCGACGCAGACGTCGGCGAGCTCGTCGATCAGCGCCGCGAGGCGGTCGGGCTGGTCAATCATCGAGAATGTTCTCGAGCGATCGACGACCTCGAACCGTGATTGGGGCAAGGCGGCGGCGAGTCGCCGGCCGTCTTCGACCGGGAAGAATGCGTCATCGGCCGACCAGGCGATGAGCGCGGGCTTCGTGAACTGACGCAGGCGCGCTGCGGCGGTGAGTGTTGTCTGTCGGTTGAGCGATGCGGTGAGCCGCCGGAAGTCCTCGCGGATACCGCGATCGTGCAGCACGGGTTTGACCCAGCCGGTCACGAGGTCGTCGATGTCGGTGTGCGCGAGCGGACCATATGCGCGCAGTCGCCCGACCCGGGTACGCAGCGGCTGAAGCGCTGCCCGGAATGTCGACGCGAACTTCGTCGCGGCGATCAAGGGCTTGAGCACGGGTGGAGGAAAGTGCTCGAAGGCATCGCAGCTGGTCAAGACCAGCCCACCGAGACGCTCCGGTCTCATCGTCGCAGTAACCTGAACGATCGCGCCGCCCGTATCGTTTCCGACAAGCATGGGATCGTCGAGGGACAGCTCGTCGACCAGTTCACCGACCATTGCCGCGATTGTTTCGATCGTCAGGTCTGCATCCTGACGGGCTGGCTTCGTGTGGGCGCCCAGCGGCAGGGTTGGAGCGATGCACCGAAAGCCGCGGGGCGCTAGCCGCTCGGTGAGCGCCGTCCAGAGCGCGCCGTCCATGGCTAAGCCGTGGACAAACACCACCGGCCAGCCGTCAGGCGGGCCGGACGTCGCGTAGTCGATGGTTCCTGCAGTCAGCGTCGCCGTGGGCATGTGATCCTCCGAGGCGTTGGCTTTGTCTGAGCGCGTCGTGACCGTCGGCAACGTAGGTGAGAAGTGGTCGTCTGCCCAGGGCCAATAGGGCCGCGGAGATGAGGACCAATGGAGCGGGCCTCAACGTTCGGCGGCACGACCGATGACCGGCACGACGCTGATGCCGACGGCTTGGAGCTGGGCGTCGAGTTCGCTCAACGTCCAGACCTCCTCTGGGTCAAAGCAGCCGGCCCGTCGCCGCCGGTTGAGCAAGACCTCGGCGAGGACGACCGTGCACCGCGCGGCGCACGGAAACTCACTTCGACATTGAATCGCTTGAGCGCCCAGCCGTCGCCCTGCGCGCACCGCAGCGATCGAGTGGGCGACCGGATAGTCGGCCATCCTGTGAGACGAGCGCTCTCGCGGGCCGATCAGAGATCTCGGTAGTTCGTTCATGGCGCTTGCCGCGTTGAGGTCGAGCAGCCGCTCGTGAACTGCTTCCTCGGCAATGCAGACGTATTGGCGCACGATCCGGCCTTCGGCGATGCCGCCGAGCCAGCCCGCGTCGCCCTCGCCGAAGCCGAGGCAGCAGCGCTCGCCGAACGGGCCCGGCAGGGCAACTAGCGCCGTGCGATGACGGGCGACTGTCGTGAGACCGCGGCGGATGAAGTCGGCGCTCGCCGGCCCACGGCGCGCCGTGAGCGAGAGCGTGTACACGATTTCGAGTTCAGTCGCGTCCGGGTGGCGGCGCAGCAGGTCGGCCGCGACGATCGTCGTCACGCCCGGTGCCAGCCCGGCGTTCATGACGACGGTGCCGCGTGCGGCCCCGGCGACCGCGCGCAGCGAGCGACCCGCTGCGGCGGGAAGCGCCGAGACGTTCATCAGGACGCCGCCGCGCTCGAGGACGTATCGCTCCGCGAGGAGCTCCCGGTGCGGGACGGTGTTGATGACGAGCTCGTTCTCCCGCAGTGCGGCGTGTACCGAGCCGGGTTGATCGAGGTCGATTTCGATCTCTCCGAGCGCGGGTCGGCGAGCAGCGGCGCGAACGTCCCACCCAGCGTCCCTGAATGCGCCCACCGCCAGCGCACCGAGCACGCCTTGCGCGCCCACGATCAACACACGATTCGTCGGTAGGCCCTCCATGACAAGTTCCTCGCGCTCGGGCGCGAGGTGGGCGGAGAGCGTACGGCCGCGGGCTTCGTTTGAGGAGTACCAACGAGGCGTTCAGCGCGTGGACCAATGCGGTGCGACGCGGATGCTGGCTCGTGCGCCCAGGGCCCGTGACGGGATGTGGTTACTAGCCGCCGGCTGCCTTCGCCAGCTCTTGGATTGCACGTGGGATAGCCGTCTCACCGATCAACCCGTACCCGAGAAGCAGCGCCTGAGGAAGCGGCGCCGTCACTGCGCAGTCCTGATGAAGAGTGTGCACCGCCACACCTCGGCTCGCGGCGGCGTCACTGATTGCCGTCTCGTCGTTCCGCTCCGGAAGCCAGGCGACCAGGTGAAGACCGGCGGCCGCCCCGCCGACCGATGCCTCGGGCAACCACTGCGCGAGCGCATCGATGAGCCGATTGCGGCGAACGTGATACCGGCGACGGGTCCGGCGGAGATGCCGATCGATTTCACCGCGGCCGAGCATCGTCGCGTACGCGGCCTGATTCACAACACTCGGCGCCGCCCGCGTGACCCCGTGCTGGGCCGCCATCTCGCCGACCAAGTGGGGCGGCACGAGCACCCAGCCCAGCCGCACCCCCGGCGCGAGCGTCTTGCTCGCGGTCCCGACATACGCAACAACGTCAGGCGCGAGGCCTTGCAGCGACGCGATCGGTTCCCGGTCATAACGGTACTCGGCGTCGTAGTCGTCCTCGACGATCAGACCTCCGCGCCGGCGTGCCCACCGGATGACCTCCGCACGGCGCTGCGGCGAGAGGACTGTTCCGGTCGGATACTGATGCGCGGGAGACAGCACGACGGCGTCGACGTCGAGACCCTCGAGCTCCGTCACGCCGAGGCCATGCTCGTCGACGGCGACCGGGATCGCCTCGAGCCCCGCCTGCGCGATCGTCTCCGGAATCGCCCGCCACGCGGGGTCCTCCATCGCGACGCGCCGCGCGCCGCGCTGACGCAACGTGTGCCAGACGAGTTCCATTCCGTGCGCGGCGCCGACGGAGATGAACACCCGCTCCGGGTCGGCGACGACCGCGCGCACGCGGCCGAGATAGCCGGTCAGCGCGTTCCGCAATTGCCGCAGGCCTCGACGTGACCCGTATGAGAACGCCGCGTCGGGCAACTCGCGCAGCGCGGTCGTCATCGCCGACTGCCACTGGCGTCGGGGAAACAACGACAGGTCCGGCAGACCGCTGCGCAGGTCATACCGAACTCGAGGCACCGCGGCCGTTGGCGCACGCGGGGCGGGGGGCTGCTGCGCAAGCCCGTCGGCGATCCGCGTCCCGTCACCCGGGCGTGCAACGAGGTAGCCCTCGGCCACGAGTTGCGAGTACGCCTCCACCACGACCCCGCGCGACACCCGCAGCTGGTCGGCGAGCACGCGGCTCGGAGGCAGCCTCTCGCCGGCCCGCAGCCGACCTGAGCGAATCGCCGTGCGCAACCCCCCCTCCAACTGCGCGCGCAGCGGCGCCGTTCGATCCAAAGCGAGATGAATATCCACTGACTGTTCGGATCGTAGTGGCGATGCCGCGTCGACGGCGCTTGAGACAGGGGGTTTGGTCCTGTGATTCAGCGGACGATTGGACCTCCTCAGCAAGCCAATGACGGCCTACGGTGATCCTCATGCACGGCACGCTCGGCGTCCAAGTTCGTCCGGATCTCGTCGACCGGATGATTGAGCTTTACTGCCAGTGGCGAACGGCGCACGCGGAGGTACGGGCGATGTACCAGCAGTTCTCGCACGCCTCGGCAGCCGATCGAGCGGTCGCGTTCGCCGGCTACATCGCGGCGCTCGATCGCGAGGAGTCTGCCTGCTCGTCCTACGCAAAGCAGGTGCGGCTGATCGAGTCGCGGTGCGCCGGTGCAGGCGTTCCGACGCCAAGTCCCTCCCCGATCGATTGAGAGCAACGGTGAAGTTCGAAGAATCAAGTTCAGCGCCGACGATCGAGCGCGACCGACCGGCAAGGTCGAGCACCGAGTCGCCGCCGACGCCCGGAGGATTCATCAGCCTCGCCCGCTGGTGCATGGCCCACCGCCGGGCCGTCGTGGTCGCCTGGCTCGCGATTGCGGTGATCACCACGGCTGCGGCGGCCTCCGCCGGACGGCAATGGGCGACGAACTTCAGTCTGCCCGGAACCGAGTCGCAGCGCGCCTTCGACCAGCTCCACCGGGAATTCAGGGCACAGAGCGGCGACGTCGACACGATCGTCTTCCACGTCTCACACGGGACAATCGCCTCGCCCACAGCGCGGTCGGCGATCATGCCGCTGCTAGCGCGTGTCAGCCGGTTTCCACACGTCGCTGGCGTCATCAGCCCGTACAGCACGCAGGGTGCGGTCCAAGTGGCGCGGGACCGCACAACCGCATTCGCAACGGTCAACTACGACAAGCGCGCGAACCTGCTCCCAACCGACACTGGCAAGCCCGTCCTGGATGCAGTCAACCAGGTGCACGTGCCTGGACTGCGAGTCGCCACGGGAGGGCAGGTGATCGAACAGGCGCAGGGCTTCAGCGTCGGGCCGTCCACAGCGGTCGGAGTGATCGCCGCACTGGTCATCCTGCTGCTCACGTTCGGATCCTTGACCGCGGCCGGGATGCCGCTCGTCACCGCTGGCGCCGGCCTCGTGACCGGAGTTGCGCTCATCGGGCTCCTGACAAACGTGACCAGCATGTCCAATGTCTCGCCGCAGCTGGCGCTGATGATCGGCCTGGGCGTCGGGGTCGACTACGCCCTCTTCATCGTCACGCGCTTTCGTGAGAACTACACCACGGTCGGCGACATCGACGACGCTGTCATCGGAGCAATGGACACCTCCGGCCGGGCGATTCTGCTTGCGGGCACGACCGTGGTGATCGCACTGCTCGGCATGTTCGTCACCGGCGTCAGCTTCATGTACGGACTCGCCATCGCTTCGGCCGTGGCGGTGCTGCTGACGATGATCGCCTCACTGACGCTGCTGCCAGCGCTCCTCTCGCGTTTTGGCGGTCGGCTCGTCCGGAGGTCACGAACCGACCGTCGCGTCTTGCGCGGCCGCCGCCGAGTTGCGGCCGCCGGAGCGGGCAGTGCCAACGGACCGGCTGGCGCAGCCCCACGGTCGATGTGGCGGCACTGGAGCGAGGCCGTGATGGCCCGGCCATGGCCACTCACGATCGGCTCGCTCGGCGTGATGGTCGCGCTGCTGCTGCCCGCGTTCACGATGCGTCTAGACACCAGCGACGCTGGCAATGACCCGGCCACCACCAGCACCCGACACGCCTTCGACATGCTCGCACAGGGATTCGGACCCGGATTCAACGGGCCCCTCACGCTCGTCGCCCAGGTGCCGAGCGGCGACCCGACCTCCCGGCTCGCTGCGATCCGATCGGCGGTCGCCGCCACGCCCGACGTGAGCGCCGTCACCGAGCCGCGGCCGGCCCCCAGCGGCCGGATCGCGATGATCCAGGTCTATCCTGACTCCTCCCCGCAGGCACCGGCGACCACCGACCTGGTCAACACGCTCCGCCACCAGGTGCTGCCGCCGTTGCAACGGCGTACGGGAATCCGGATCCTGGTCGGCGGGTTCACCGCCGGATCGATTGACTTCTCGGACGTGCTCGCGAGCAAGCTCCCGCTGTTCGTCGGAGTCGTGGTGCTGCTCTCCGCACTTCTGCTGTTCGTCATCTTCCGCTCGTTCGTGATCCCTGTGCAGGCGGCACTGATGAACCTGCTCAGCATCGGAGCGGCCCTCGGCGCCACGGTGACCGTGTTCCAACACGGCTGGCTCGCGAACGTCCTCGGAGTGCAGAAGGGACCGATTGAGCCGTGGATCCCGGTGCTCATCTTCGCCGTCGTGTTCGGCTTGTCAATGGATTACGAGGTGTTTCTCGTCTCGCGCGTGCGCGAGCAATGGGTGCGCCGCCGCGACGCGTCGGCCGCGGTCGCCGACGGAATCACGTTCACGGGCCGGGTGATCACCGCCGCCGCCGCGATCATGGTCTGCGTGTTTCTCTCGTTCATGCTCGGCGATCAGCGAACGATCAAGGAGTTCGGTTTCAGCCTCGCCTTCGCGGTGTTCCTTGACGCGCTCGTCGTACGCTGCGTCCTGCTGCCCGCCGTCCTGAAGCTTCTCGGCGCGCTGACGTGGCGCCTGCCCCACCAGTTGGACACCCATCTGCCGCACTTCAACATTGAAGGCTCGCGGATGCGCGCGCTGGCCGACCAGGAGGGGTAGCGCCCGGTACGCCATCCCTCAATCGCCCGACACAGATTATCCTGATCGATGACTCATCCTCATGGACAATCGCTGTTGCGCGTCTGCGCACGTCTGCGAGTCCGGGAGCATCGCGTCTGGCATGCGCTCACCGATCCCTCAACGTCAGGCCGATCCCGAGATGCTGGCTGTGCAGTCTGCAAGCGCCAGTTCGGCGCCGCCGTGGAACATGCGGCGGTAAGCGCTCGGGGTGGTGTGCAGCCCGTCGTGGAACCGAGCGCGGAGGTTGGCCGCCGTGACGAAGTCGACGACGACGACCGGTGGAGCGAGCTACAAAGTGCCGCGCCACCGCCTGGGGATCGCCGAATGGCGCTCGCTGTACGCCACCCAGGCCGTCTACCAACGGCACTACCGCCGACAGTGCACGCACTTCGGCTGCCCTGGCGGTTGGAGTGCGCTGAACAGCTACGAGACCGCCTACGCCAGCCGCTACGTCGGTCCGGGCTCTCGCAAGGTGATTCGCTGATCGCCGGCCGTCAGGGCTGAGCGGACGACGCCCGTCAGGGCTGAGCGGCCGACGCCATTGATCGCAGGCCACGCCAGAATCACGGCGTGGCCTGCGAGTGGTTGCTCGTCGACGGATCGAGCTTCATCTTCCGCGCCTTCTACGGCGCGCAGCGCCGCGTGCGCGACCCGCGGGCTCTCCGGACCGCGGCGATAGGTGGCTTCGTCGACCGACTCGCTGGGCTCGTCACGCAGCGCCGGCCGGCGCGGATCGCGGTCGGCGACGATGCAGACTGGCGACCGGAATGGCGCGTGGAGCAACTCCCAAGCTACAAGGAACATCGCGTTGCCGAGCCCATCCCGCCGGGCCTCGTTCCGCAAATCCCGGTGATCGATGACGTACTCGCCGCGATCGGCATCGACGTGATCGGTGTTCCTGGTTACGAGGCCGAAGATGTGATCGCCACGCTCGCCGCCCGCGCTCCCGGGACGATCGAGATCGCCAGCGGCGACCGCGACCTGTTCGCGCTTGTCGAGGACCCGCGGGTTCTCGTGCTCTACCCGGAGAAGACGGGGCTGAGTGTCATCGATGAGGCCGAGATCACCCGGCGCTACGGGATCCCCGGTCGGCGCTACGGCGACTTCGCGATGCTCCGCGGCGACCCGTCCGACGGGCTGCCCGGCTTGCGCGGTGTCGGCGCCGTCGGCGCCGCGGCGATGATCCGCCGGCACGGCGACATCGCCGGCGTGCTGCGCGAGCGCGACCTGCGCGAGGCCGACCGCGACTACCTCGAGCGGGCGATCCGGATCGTCCCGCCGGTCGCCGACCTCGAGATCGAGCTTCCGGCCGGCCGTCGCGAGCACTACCCGGCCGACCCCGACGCACTCGCGGCCCTCGCCGAGCGGTACGCGATCGCGGAACCGACCGCGCGGCTGCTCGCCGCGCTGGCCCCCTAGACTGGCAGCAAAATCTGGATATCCGGGGTCGCAGCAGCACCGTCGTGCCACCACCGCGGGTGTCGCTAGCACCGGGATGGCATCGCCCCGCGCCGTACCCATCGGTGACGCACCTGTGCCGTGGAGTGCGGGTGGAGAGGCGTGCGACTTCGGGATTCCCCGGAGCGGACGTGCGGGATCGATCCGATGGACGCGGCCGCGGTCTGCGTAAGTTCGGTCCATGCGGCGCGCCGCCCCGGATGATGCGCCTCTGATCGCCACGGAAGCTGAGCCGCTTCAGGCTGTTGCAGACGTAGCATCGACGCGACCGCCGGATGCATTGACGGTGGGCGACGTCGTCGAGGATCTCGGCGGCGATGTCGACGCCGGCCTCTCCGAGCGGGAGGTCGCACGACGGCTCGAGCACGACGGGCCGAACGCCGTGCCCGAGGAGCCGCCCCCATCAGTGATCTCGCTGTTCGCGAGGCAGTTCGCCGACGCGATGGTGTTACTCCTGATCGGCGCGGCCGTCGTCTCGTTCGTGATCGGCGAGAGCCTGGACGGAGCGATCATTCTCGCGATCGTGGTCGTGAACGGCGTCTTCGGCGCCGTTCAGGAGGGCCAGGCGCAGCAGGCGGCACAGGCTGTTCGCGCGTTGCTTCAGCCGCGGGCGATCGTGATCAGGGACGGCCGACCGCGTGAGATCGATGCCACAGGTTTGGTCCGAGGCGATCTCCTGGTGATCGGCACGGGTGATCGGGTGGCGGCAGACGGACGGATCGTCGAAGCCATCGGGCTCGAGGTCGACGAGTCGGTGCTGACCGGCGAGTCGGTGCCACGCGCCAAGCGAGCGGAACCGCCGTCGCCGCCGGGCACGAGCCTGACAGAGCGGGTGACGATGGTCTACGGAGGGACGATGGTGGCGCGCGGACGGGGTCAGGTGCTCATCACCGCAACCGGACGCGGGACCGAGGTGGCCGCGATCGCCGAGCTGGCCGGCGAGAAGCGACCGCTTACTCCCTTGCAGCGGCGGCTCGCGCGCCTGGCGCGGACGCTGGTGTGGGCCGGCGGCGGCATCTGCCTGGCTCTGACGGTCGTGTTCCTGGTGCGGGGAAACTCGCTCGCATCGAGTCTGCTCGTGGGCGTCTCGCTCGCGGTCGCTGCCATCCCGGAGGGGTTGGCGGCGGTTGTGACGATCACGCTCGCGCTCGGGATGCGCCGACTGGCAGGTCGGGGGGCAATCGTCCGCCGTCTCGTTGCGGTCGAGACGCTGGGTTCGACGAGTGTGATCTGCACAGACAAGACCGGGACGCTGACCGTTGGCGAGATGGCGGTCACCCACGTGCTCGCGGCGAGGAACGATGATCGCGCGACCGAACGGCTGCTCGAGGGGTCGCTGCTCGCGTGCGACCCGACGCTGCTCGGAGCCGAGGATGCCGCGATCGCCGCCGCCGCCATCGCGCGCGGTGTGACACGCGAGGAAGCGCTCTCCGACCGTGAGTGGGTCGAGCATCACCCCTTTGAGGCGGAGCGTCGCCGCGCCAGCAGCGTGCTCCGGGAGACTGGACGTCGGGTCGTGTACACCAAAGGGGCGCCGGACATCCTCCTGCCCAGACTCACGAACGCCGACGACCGGTCACGGCTCGCAGCGGTCACGAGCGAGTGGGCTGCGGCAGGCGTGCGCGTGCTGCTCGTGGCACGACGGGAGACGCCGGACACCCCCGAGGATTCTGAGCCTGGACTCGACGCGCTCGGGCTGGTCGGTCTCAGCGATCGTATCCGGGTCACCGCGCCGGCCGCGGTCACCGAGGCCGCTCGGGCGGGCGTGCGCACGGTGATGGTCACGGGCGACGAGCCGCGGACCGCGACCGCGGTGGCTCGCCAGTGCTCAATCGGCGGTGCCGAACCGCGGGTGCTGAGCGGCGCTGCGATGGAACTGCTCAGCGACGACGAGCTCGACGCGACGATCGAGGACGTCGACGTGTTCGCGCGGATCGCTCCGGCTCAGAAGCTCCGCATCGTCAAGGCACTGCAGCGGCGCCGAGCGGTGGTGGCGATGACCGGCGACGGTGTCAATGACGCGCCGGCGCTCGCAGCCGCCGACGTTGGCGTGGCGATGGGGCACGGTTCCACCGACGCGGCGATGGACGCCGCTGACATCGTGATCACGGACAACGACCTCTCGACGATCGTCGCGGCGATCCGCGAGGGCCGTGCGATCTACGCCAATATCGTCCGGTTCGTGCAGTTCCTCCTCTCCGCAAACGCTGGGGAGGTGCTGATGTTCACGCTCGCAGTCCTGGCCGGCACCGCAGCACCGCTGACCGTGCCCCAGATCCTCACGGTCAACCTCCTCACCGATGGTCTGCCCGCCGTCGCGCTCGGGCTCGACCCGGCCGACGAGGCGGTGATGGACGCGTCGCCACGGCCCCGGGATCAGGGCTTGCTTGACACGGGTCGAGCCCGTCTCGCGCTGGCCGCCGCGCTGACCGGAGCCGCAGCATTCCTCGCCTTCCTCATCGGGGACGCCA
This sequence comes from uncultured Solirubrobacterales bacterium, assembly GCA_963750695.1. Lineage (GTDB taxonomy): Bacteria > Actinomycetota > Thermoleophilia > Solirubrobacterales > Solirubrobacteraceae > Palsa-465. The sequence goes on along the minus strand of CAVVSB010000007.1, from coordinate 252,724 downwards.
CCGGCACGTCAACGGCACAGACGATGGCGTTCATCACGCTGGTGCTGGCCCAGCTGGCCTATGTCTTTGGCGTCCGCACCGACGGCCCCTGTTGGCGCGCCGCCGGCAACCGCCTCCTCGTGTTCGCTACCGCGGGCTCGGCGGCCTTCACGTTCGCCGCGCTCGCTCTCGCACCGCTCGCCGATGCGCTCGATCTCACCGCTCTCAGCGCCCTCCAGATCCTCGCGAGCACGGGCCTCTCGCTCGTTCCGCTCATCGGGGTCGAGATCGTCAAGGCCCTGGGCGCCATGCGCGGCCCGGCCGCACCGTCCAGTGAGCGCCGGCCGTAGCCCTCAAGCGCGCGTCACGCGGCCGCGTTCATCGCGCTCGGCCGGTCCGGGGCGCGTGCGACGTTCGGTTCGCCCCGCACGAAACGGGCCGAGTTGACGATCACGTGGAGCAGCGCACACGTCGCTGACGCGATGCACCAGATGCACACGGCGTGGATCACATACAGCTCGAGGTAGGTGAGCACCAGGGACGCCGAGATCGCGATCACCGTGAACACCATGCCGGCCGCTCGCGCCCGTTGACCGGGCAGGCAGGCGCTGATGAACAGGAGCGCGTAGCCGATCAGGCCGAACACGGGTAGCGGGAATCCCGCGAGATTCGCGTATTGCGAATGCTGCACGGTCACGCATCCGCCGGAACCGACGCAGACCGGGGGCACGTCCTGCATGTACACCGTGGTCAGGTAGACGGCGATTCCGAAGCCGGTGAGGCTCAAACCACGGGACAGCCACGTGAGCTTGTCCGTCCGCACGACCCGTTTCCAGGTCAACTCCGTTCCGAGAACGGAGGAGGCGGCGTTCTGAATGCTGCGGCTCATCGGCGAGGCTCCATCGTGGCTCCAGGAATAACCATCGGCGGCTGAGCCGCTTCCCGCATCCGATGAACGCCACTGCGGCGATCGAGGACATGTACGGATCGGGGACGGCGTTGGCCGCCGTCCCCGGCCGGTTACGGTGCGGTCCCGCTTATGTTGAAGTCGGGTTTGGCGACGAAGCCATATGGGCTCCCCTTACCGCGGTTGAAGCTGCCTGTCGCGACGTTGATGACCCACGGCTTCGGCAGGCGTCCGTCCGGACGCTGCAGGAAGGCCGCAAACAGCTGCGTCGACTGAGGACAGGTGATGTTGGAGTCCTTGAAGATGCTGACCCAATACGGACCAGCCGGGAACGAGAGCGCACCGATGCGGTCGTTGTGCAGCACCCGGAAGGTCGCCGGACAGCGGCTCGTCTTCGTTGGGAAGCGGTTGCCGCCGCCGCCCGACGGGTCGGGCTCGAGGCGGAAGCCGTAGCTGACCGATCCCTTGACGAACGTGCCGTCATCCGGGAGCAGCACCCATCCGTTCGGCAGCACGCCGTCGAAGTCCGTCAGGAACTGCTGGAGCAGCGAGATCGCCTGCGAGCAGGTCGGCGACAGCGGACCCAGCCGATCGAGGATGTAGCGCCCCTTCTTGATCACGAGGGGGCCGATGCGGTCGGTTTGCGCGAGCACGAAGCGCTGGCTGCAGACGAGGCTGCCGCCTCCGCCGCCACCGCCGCCGGCCCGCTGGATGTTGAAGGACTGCCGGCGCGGGCCGGTGAATCCACCGTTTCCGACCCCGCGCACGACCGTTTTCCACCCGCCCGGGAGACGGCCGTCCCAGTCGTTGAGGAACTGCGTGAAGAGCTGTGATGCCGTGCCGCAGCTCACCCGGCTGGCGGTGATGTTGTAGGGACCTCCGGGGAGGGAGAGCTTGCCGATGCGGTCGTTGTGCAGGACCTGGAAGGTCCCTGGGCACTTCACCGTCGCGGCGTGGCCCGGGGTGACGAGCGCGACGCAGAGCACCGCGGCAACGGCGAATCCGACTCCGGAGACGACGATCCGCCGCGGACTGCGCACGGCGAAAATTGAACGACAAGACATGGCGGCCCCCTCCTCCAGGAAGCGTGGCGGCCGTCCCCTCAAAGGCGACGTCCACGATGGCAATAGGTCTGAGTTGTAGCGCGAGCACCGCAACACATCCAGCCGGACGCTTCACGATCCGGATGGCGGGGCGAGCGCGCGCGTCGCGGCGCCGATGAAGCCGTCGGCGATCGCGTTTCCGATTCCACCGACCGGAATGAAACGCGGCACGGACATGCTCGCGGTGAGGTCGAGATTGATCCGCGTGCCCTCCTCCTCCCGGAGGTGCCAGATGACGCCGAACTGAGAACGGCCGGCGTCCGCGATGCGCGTTAACTGGATCGGGCCAGGCGGCTCGGATGAGACCGCCAGGACAAGATCGAAGTCCTTGACCACCCGGCCCCACACGAGGTGCAGCTGTGCCCGCGCCTTGATCGGGCGACCGGTCGGATCGCGCTCGACGACCTCGACGCTCCGCACCGCCTCGGGGTACCAGTCCGGATAGCCGTCGACCGCCTCGAGCAGGGCGCGGCACCGATCAACCGGCGCGGCGACGACGGCGGTGGCTTCCCCGTGCAGATCCTTCATGCCCGATAAGAGATACAGGATGCGCCGGTCGGGCCACGTCGAACCGCTCCTACGACGCAAGCTGGATGTGGTCCGCCTCCGCCGCGCCGGCGAACGGGCGGGTCAGCCCGAACTTGCGGAGCGTCGCCTCGGGGACACCCTCGACTCCCGGCGTGTCCGATGCCTGGCCTCGCGTGTGGGGATCGTTGGCGAAGCCGCCAACGGCGACCGAGTGCGCCGGGGTCCGGTAACCGGAGAGACCGACGAGGTGCCGATGGAGCGCCTTTCCGAGCGCGTCAAGCCGGGCGGCGATCTCCGGCTCGTCGCCGTGGCTGTAGTCCTTGCCCGGATCCGGGAAGAAGCCGTACTGCCCACCGTGCGGCACGAACGGATCGTACGGGCTCGATCCGCCGGTGGGCGAGGTCGCGGCGGCCTGCGCCGTGTTCAGCGCCTGGCTGAAGGACTGGCCGGACGCAGAGCCAGTCGCGGCGGTCGAGCTCACGCTGGCCCGCGACTGCTGCGCTACTGCCGCCGCCGGCCCCGACGCAAGCTGCTGCCGGGCGGCCGAGATCGCCTGGATACGCGCCATCACGGCGTCGAGACTCATCGTCCTGTGAAATCGGGTTCCGGGCGAACAACTTGAGGCGCCGCCAGAGCCATGAATGTCGCTTCACCTCGACCTGCGTGAGGTCCGCTGCCAACCTTTGGCGATTCACCGCCGCCCTCCGGCGGTGAATCGACATTCACGTGCTGTCTGTCCTCAACACTAGCTCGGTTCCGGCATCACGACGCGCAGCCCGAGAAGCCTCGGCTCGGTGATCGGAACTCGGACGACGTCGAGTCCCCAGCAGTCCTCGAGTTCGACCATCTCGCCGGCGTCGCTGTCGACGACCCCGGTGACCCGGAACAGGAACACCTCGTCGGTGAGATAGAACCCGTCGTCGAACGGCGTGGAGACGCCACCGGTGGGCAGCGGGCCATCCGTGGCCCGGAGGTCGTAAATGTGGTCGTGAGTGCCGCGCAGCGTTGACATTTCAGGCTCCCCCAATCGGGATCGTCGAGGGAGCACTGTGACCTCTGGCCGCGCGGCGACCAACCGCAATTTGCCGCTGAGGTCCCGGGGGGACTACGCATCGGCCGTTTTCAGCTCATTCAGATCGGATACTCGCGCGGCTGCTCCTGCACGGTGATCCACCGCAGCTCGGTGAACTCCTCGAGCGCGGCGCGCCCGCCGAAACGACCGAATCCGCTCGCCTTGACACCGCCGAACGGCATCTGCGGCTCGTCGTGCACCGTCGTGTCGTTGACGTGGCAGATCCCGCTCTCGATCCGCTGGGCGAGCTCGAGCGCCGCCGCCACGTTCTCGCTGAACACAGCCGCGGCCAGGCCGTACTCGGTGTCGTTGGCAACCTTCACCGCCTCGTCGGGACCGTTGACGGGGATCACCGTGACGACCGGACCGAACGACTCCTCGGCGTAGAGGCGCATCTCAGGCGTGACGCCGCTGAGCACGGTCGGCGGGAAGCACGGGCCCTGCGCCTCGCCGCCGCTGAGTACCGCCGCCCCCTTCTCGACCGCATCGCCGACGAGACCGGACACGCGCTCGACCGCCGCCGGGTTGACGAGCGGGCCGATCGCCGTCGTCGGCTCCCTCGGATCCCCAATCGGCAGCGCCCGGGCGCGCTCGGCGAGCTTCTGCGCCAGCGCATCCGCGATCGGACGCTCAACGACGATGCGCTCGGTCGACATGCAGATCTGTCCCTGGTGGAAGAACGCGCCGAAGCTCGCGGCGGCGGCCGCCCGGTCGAGGTCGGCGTCGCGAAGCACGACGATCGGCGCCTTGCCCCCGAGCTCGAGCAAGACGCGCTTCAGGTGACGACCCGCGGTCTCGGCGATGATGCGCCCGACCTTGGTCGAGCCGGTGAAGTTGATCCGGCGCGTCGCGGGATGCGCGATCAGCTCGTCGACGACATCGGCGGCGTCGGTGGGATCGTTCGTGATGAGGTTGATGACTCCGGGCGGCAGCCCCGCGTCCTGCAGCGCTCGTACGACGGCGGCGTGCGTGCGCGGAGAGATCTCGCTCGCCTTGAGCACGACGGTGTTCGCGTACGCGAGCGGCGTGGCGACGGCCCGCGTGGCCAGGATCACCGGCGCGTTCCACGGCGCGATCGCGACGATGACGCCGGCCGGCGCGCGAACGCCCATCGCGAGCTTGCCCGGAACGTCGGAGGGGATCACCTCGCCGACGAGGCCGTACGCCTGGGCCGCGGCCTCGCGCAGCATCCCCGCTGCGAGCTGAACGTTGAACATCCCCCATCCGAACACGCCGCCGGTCTCCTCGGTGACGATCCCGGCGATCTCCTCCTGGCGCTCCATCAGGAGATCGGCCGCCTTGGAGAGGATCGCGCGGCGCGCCGCCGGAGCGCTCCTCGACCACTCGGCGAACGCAGCCTGAGCCGCCTCGACGGCCGCCCGGGCGTCCTCGCGTCCGGCCGCGGCCGCCGCGCCGACCGCTTCGCCGGTGAACGGGAAGTCCTGCTCGTATTCACGTCCGCTCTGGGCGTCCGTCCACTCCCCGCCGATCAGCAGTTGCTGCTTGGCGATCTGCGTGGTTGCCATGTCTCTCTCCCTGTGCGGTTGGCTCTGTGCCGCGAGTTCTATCGCGATTCGCCACGCGTGATCTCGAGCAGATAGGCGACCATCATCTCGCGTCCACCCACGTCAAGGTGATACGCGTCCGAGCTGGCCTCGACCCGCATTATCTGCTCGCGCTTCTCCTCGAACGTTTCGGCCATCTCGAAGAACGCGAAATCGACGACGCGCGACTGGTACCCGAGCTGCTCGAGCAGCTGCACGGTGCGCTGCTCTCCGATGATCGAGAGCTGCATGACATAAGCGGTGCCGTCATCGGCGAGCGCACTCGGGAGCAGTCGGATGAGGTGGTCGAGCATGTTCCGGCCCCAGTAGTCGAGCGGTCGATGAGTGACGACCTGCTCGAACGGATCGACAGGCAACTGGTAGAGCGAGGCCACGATCAGGTCGTATCGCTCCTCGGGAACCCAGGGGTAGAGATCCTGGACGGCGGCCGTGACCCGATCGGCGACGCCGTTGCGGAACGCGTTCGTGAGCGTGTTCGTGATCGCGCTCTCGTCGATGTCGATGGCGTGGACGTGCGCCGCGCCGTTACGGGCAAGTTGCACGGTCTGCAGTCCGGTCCCGCAGCCGATGTCGACGCACCGTTGATGAGCCCCGATCCCCTCTCGGTAAAGGTACTTCCAGATGAGCAGGCTCCCCTGCGTGGGCACGAACACGTCGGACTCACGCGTCATGTCGGGAAACTCGAGCGGGAACATCGATCGGCCCTGGGCGTCACTCCATCCCGGCGCCCGGCGCCGGACGCGCGTGGTCGTGAGCTCGTGATCGCGCGGCCGGGCCTCGGGGCGCGCGTTGCCTGGCTTCGTCCCGGCGAGCTCGGCGCGGGCGGCCGCCAAATGCTCGGGACCGACGCCGCAGCACCCGCCGATGATCTGAGCGCCCTCCTCCCGCCAGCGCCGGGCGAGCGCGGCGTACTCGGGCCCACCGATGCTCGTCTCGTGGCGCCAGCCGGCCGCCGACAGGTATCCGAGGTTGGGGTAGACGCCGAGCGGCAGGTCGGTGAAGTCACGCAGCCACGAGAGCATCCCGGTGACGTGGTCGGGCGGGACGCAGTTGATCGCCAGCGCGCAGACGCCCATCTCCTCGAAGCGCCGTGCCGCCCGACCGAACGCGTCGCCCTCCGGGCCGCCCCAGTGTTCGCCGAACACGCCGCAGACGCCCTGGCGGCAACGCCGGAAGCTGAGCCATACCGGCAGCCCCGTGTCGAGCAGCGCCTCGACGGTCGCGTACGTCGATCCGCGCACGAGCGAGAGCGTCTCGAGCAGTATGAGGTCCGGTCGGTCCTGCTCGAATGCCCGGGCGAGCAGACGGATCGTCTCAAGACCATCGGCGGTGTCGACGTCGCCGTTGATGCTGAAGGCGACCGCGACGTCATCGCGACCGGCGCTGGCGGCTGCGGACCGGGCGAGGCGCACGGCCTCCCGAGCGACGTCCATCCAGTGCACCGATCCCGCTGACTCCCACAGCGACCCCTCGCGCAGGGCGGTCGGCAATCCCCACGTGTTCGTCGAGACGAGGTCGCAGCCGATCTCGACGTAGCGGCGGTGCACGTCGGCGACGCTGTCGGGCGCGTCGAGGATCGCCGTCACGCCCCACAGGTGTTCCTCGACGTCCGGCGGCTGGCTGACGGCGTCGAACAGCTCGGTCCCGACCGCGCCATCCATGATCACGCACTCCTCGGCGGTGATCAGCTCGAGCAACCGGGCGTACGGCTCGCTGTGGCGGCTCCCGTCCACGGAGCCGACCCGGGTCACGTCGGTGGTCCTCAAGGTCCCCGCTCTCCTTCCAGATCGGTGGCGGTTCGTCCGCCCGGCTCAACCTTCTCGCTCGCGCCGAGCGGACGCCACTCCCACATCGCCTAATTGACCCGTCCATTCGGACAGGTCGAGCCCCGAGCCCTCCCCGAGCCGACCGCCCGGCTGATCGACTCGCCCCCCGATCGGTCGGGAAACTCTGCCCAAAGGGATAGGGTGCACCGGACCGCTGCCGGTTATCGTCGCCACACATGTCGACCCTTGCTCCGAACGAGGATGCGTTCGTCTCGATCCTGCGCCAGGCCGGAGCGGTGTTCGCTGCGCATGAGGGCCGCTTGACGGTCGTCAACTTTGGGTCGGCGGCGGGCGAGCTCGCCGTCTGTCTGCGGGCCGTCGGGCTCGTTGACCGCTCCGAGCTGACCCAGCTCGTGCTCGAGGGTCCGGCAGCTCGGATCGACGCGATCCTGGGTCGCCTCGCTGGCACCGAACTCGCCGTCGGGGGTGTGTCGCAACGATCCGCGATCTGGTGGTGCCGCGCCGACGCGGACCGGGTGGTCGCGGTCTGCGAACCGACCCGCGGCAAGCGGGTATGGGAGGAGCTCCGCGTCCACGCGCGCCGGCACGGTTCGCTCGCGGTCAGCGATGTGTCGTGCACGTGCACGGCGATCGAGCTGATCGGCCGTGCCACGCCCAGGGTGTTGGCGGCGCTCGGCGTCTTCGGCGAGGCCGGCGATCCGCGGCACGTGGCGCCGTTCTCCCAGACACGTCTCGGCACGGTCGAGGTGAGCTGGCTGCTCGAGTCACCGCGGCGGGCACTCGCGCTGGCCCCACGGGAGCACGCCGCACTCGTGTGGCGGGCACTCGAGGAGGCGGGGCGCCCGTTTTCGATCAGCTGCGTCGGTCAGCAGGCCGCCGCCCGCTATTCGCTGCTCGATCCCTCGACGTAGCGTCCCCCCACCGCGCCCGGGGAGGGTTGCTTCTGGCGACACTCGCACTGATAGGTTCGACGCCGGTGAGTACGCGTGCGGCATCCGAGGAGGTCCGCGATCGTCCGGGGACCGAACGCGCCCTCGCCGCATGCCGCCAGCTCGAGCGGGAGATCATCGAGCTCGAGTACGTGCGTCGCGCCGATGCGATCGAGCGGGTCGGGGACGCGATCAGACAGCTGGGCGAGATCGGCTCGCCTGAAGGGATCCTCGACCGGGCCGCAGAGGCGCTCGGTCAGGGATCGCAGTTCGACCGCGTGCTGATCAGCAAGGTGCTCGACAATCAGCTGTGCTCGCACGCGTTGTGGATGCGTGAGCAGGCGTCCGAGTCGAGGATGCTCGTCGAGCGCCTGCAGCCCCGGCCGATCCCGCTCGAGTACCCACTGATCGAGGCCGAGGTTGCCCGTCGGCGGACCCCGGCGCGAGTGATCGTCTCCGCAGCGCGGTCGCGCACCCCCGGACCGCTGGCGGACACGCTCGGATGGACGGCCTACGTGGTGGCGCCGGTCGCCGTCGGCGGCAACACGATCGGGCTGCTCCATGCCGACGCCACGGCGAGCGGCCGCCTGCTGGACGACCTCGACCAGGAGGTCCTGGGCCGCTTCTGCGATGGAATGGCCGCCGCGTTCGAGCGGGCCGCCCTGCGCGACACGCTCCGTCGCCACCGGACCGAGCTGCAAGCCGCGGCGCAATGGATGTCGGGACGGCTCGGGCGCCTGGCCGCGGATGGCGCCGCGCCGGTGTTCGTCGCGGCTGAGCCGACCTCGCGCCGGGTCGCGCGGGAGGCGCTCACGCCCCGTGAGCTCGAGGTGCTGCGGCTGATGGCGCGCGGACGCACCAACCAGGCGATCGCCAACGCGCTCGTGGTGCGAGTCGGCACCGTCAAGTACCACGTGAAGAACATCCTGCGCAAGCTCGGCGCGACGAGCCGCGCGGACGCGGTCTCGCGTTACGCGCGCGGGAGTGGAGCCGGGCGATGAACGGAGCCGGGCGTTGAAGGCGGTCACCGAGCTGCCGGAGGTGTTCTCAGGCCCGCTCGGCGAGCAGCTGCATCACCGCGTGGCACAGACGATCGCCGACGCCGAGCGCCTGCTCGGCGCTGAGATCGATCCGGGTGGAGGCGACGACCTCACGCGGCTGCGGAGCGCGGTCTCGGCGCTGCAGCGGCGCCTCGCCGGCGGGTCCGACCCGGATCCCGGAGAGGTCGACCATGCGGTCGCGCTGGAGCGTCTCCGGGCGCGATTCGAGTCGCGCTTTGAGTCGCTCGCCCGGGCTCAGGCGGCTGTCGCCGAGCTGCGCGCGATCACCTCGCCGGCGGCGATGCTGAGTCGCGCGCCGGCGGTGCTGTGCGCCTCATCGGCGTTTCGCCGCGCCGTCCTCAGCATCGTCCGCGACGGCACGATCCTCCCCGAGGAGGCGTGCTTTGCGGATGACCCGGCAGGCGCTGCGCGCGTCGTAGAACAGCTTCGCAGCACGCCGGTGCGTCTCGAGCATCCGCTGATCGAGACCGAGCTGCTGCGCCGCCGCCGCGCGACGATCGTCCTCGATGCACGGGCGCACCCGCGGGTCGACCGGCGGCTGGCCGAACTGATGGGATGGCGTGCGTATGCGGCCGCGCCGCTGCTCATCGGCTCGGAAGTCATCGGGGTGATCCATGCCGACCGCGGTCCCGACGCGCCGGTTGACGTGCTCGATCGCGACGTTCTGTGGGAGTTCGCCAGCGGGCTCGTGCAGGCGTACGAGAGCGCCAGCCTGCGGCGGACACTAAGGCACGAGCGCGACCAGATGCGACAGTTCCTCGAGTGGGCGCGAGCCCGATCGGATCTGCTCACGGCCGCACCGATCGACCTCGGAGAGCGTCCGTCCGCGCCGCTCCCGTCACCTGAGCCGTTCGATGCCGACTCGCCCGCAGAAGGCCGCGACGATCGCGTCGTGTTCGCCGGGCTGCTCACCCGGCGCGAGCTCGAAGTGCTGCGATTGCTCGTCGACGGCGCCACCAACCGCGCCGTCGCCTCCGAGCTCGTCCTGTCTGGCGGGACGGTCAAGTTTCACGTCAACAGCATTCTGCGCAAGCTCCACGTCGCCAACCGGGCCGAGGCGGTCGCCCGGTATCTGGCGCTCCTCGGAATGCCTCCGCCATGATCTCGTCCTGACACCGACCCCGGAGACTTGCCGATGAACGGAGACATCCTCTGGAGCCCACCCGCCGATCTCGCCACGAGCACCGAGGTCGGCCGCTACATGACGTGGCTCGCGCGCGAGCGGGGCCTCGAGTTCGGTTCCTACGACGAGCTGTGGCGATGGTCGGTGAGCGACCTCGAGGGGTTCTGGTCATCGATCTGGGAGTTCTTCGAAATCCGCGCGCACGCGCCGTACGACCGCGTCCTCGAAAGCGCGACGATGCCGGGCGCGAGGTGGTTCACAGGCGCCCGTCTCAACTACGCCGAGCACCTGCTCGGCGCCGAGGACGATGCTGACCGCTCGGCGGTCGTCGCGCGCTCGCAGACACGCCCCCAGATCGAGCTGACGTTCGGCGAACTGCGCGAGCTCGCCGGCCGGGTGCGCGCCGGTCTGCAGCGGCTCGGCGTGCAGCCGGGCGACCGCGTCGTCGCCTACCTGCCGAACATCCCGGAGACGCTCGCCGCGTTCATCGCCACCGCGAGCCTCGGCGCGATCTGGGCCGCCTGCGCGCCCGAGTTCGGCGCCCGCAGCGTCATCGACCGGTTCGCCCAGATCGAGCCGCGCGTGCTCCTCGCCGTCGGCGGCTACGGGTATCGCGACCGCTACGTAGATCGCCGGGCGGAGGTGGCGGCGATCCGGGAGCGGATCCCGAGCGTCGAGCACGTCGTCTGGGTGCCGTACGGCGACGCCGAGGTGCCCGACGCGACGAGCTGGGATGAGCTGACCCGTGACGCCGCACCGCTCGCGTTCGAGCCGGTGGCCTTCGATCACCCCCTGTACGTCCTGTTCTCCTCCGGGACGACGGGACTGCCGAAGGCGATCGTCCACGGGCACGGTGGCCAACTCGTAGAGCATCACAAGAATCAGGGTCTCGGGTGGGATCTGAAGCCCGGCGGGCGGCTGCTGTGGTTCTCGACGACGGCCTGGATGATGTGGAACGCGCTCGTCTCGGCGTTGCTGCTGAGAAGCTCGGTCGTGATGCTCGACGGCGATCCGGCGTGGCCCGACCTGCGCCAGCAGTGGCGGCTTGCCGAGGAGCTCCGGCCGACGGTCATGGGCGTCAGCCCGCCGTATCTGATGGCGTGTCGCAAGGCGGGTCTGAAGCTGGGTGAGGAATGTGACCTGAGCTCGCTGCGCGCGCTGTGCACAGCGGGATCGCCGTTGCCCGCGGAGGGCTACCGCTACGTCTACGAGCAGCTCTCGCCGGAGCTCGTGCTGATCAACGGCTCGGGCGGCACCGATGTGTGCACCGGCATCGTGTCCGGGTCCTTTGCCCAGCCCGTGTATGAGGGCGAGATTTCTGGGCCGTGCCTCGGCGTCGATGCCCACGCCTTCGACGTGGCCGGCGAGGAGGTCATCGATGACCTCGGCGAGCTCGTCATCACCAAGCCGATGCCGTCGATGCCCGTGGGGCTCTGGGGCGATGCCGACGGCAGTCGCTACCGGAGCTCGTATTTCGACCGCTACCCCGGCATCTGGCGTCAGGGCGACTGGATCCGGTTCACGCCGCGTGGCAGCTGCGTACTCACCGGCCGTTCCGACGCGACGCTCAACCGCGGCGGCGTGCGGCTGGGGACCGGCGAGTTCTACGCAGTGATCGAGGACATTCCGGAGATCGTCGATGCGCTCGTCGTCCACCTCGAGGATGCCGGCGGCGGGGCGGGCGAGCTGCTGCTCTTCGTGGTCGCCGACGAGGGGACGGTCGTGGACGATGCGTTGCGCCGCCGGATCGCGACGGCGCTGCGCAACGAGCTCTCACCGCGGCATGTACCCGACGACATCTTCGTCGTGCCGGCGATCCCGCGGACGCTGACGGGCAAGAAGCTCGAGTCGCCGGTCAAGCGGATCCTCCGCGGCGACCCGGCCGAGAAGGTGGCGAGCCGTGACTCGCTCGCGGACCCGGCGGCGCTCGACGCGTTCGTCGCGCTGGCATCCGAGCGGCGGGGCGTGCGAACCGATTAGCATTCTCCGTTGAGACGGGCGATTTGTCCGAGAGGGAGTTCGATGAGTGCAGAACACGGCCTGGCTGGGGCACTCGCCAGCTCGATGCCACTTGACCCGCATCGGGGCGAGCCCGAGCGCTGGCGAGCGCACGGCGCGACCGTGCAGCGCCGCCTCGAGTCGTGGAGCGAGATTCTCGCGACGACCCACATCTCGTTCGAGGTGCGCGAGACGGCGCGCACGCCGACCGAGTTCCAGGGTGCTGTGATGCGCCGCCGGCTCGGCGATCTGATGCTCGTCGACTGCGCCGCGTCGCCGTTCCTCGGGGTCCATAACGATCAGATGGTCAACCCCGCCGGCGGGAACGAGAACATCCTCGGCTTCCAGTTCGTGTGCAAGGGCGTCGAACTCGTCCGCGAGAAGAGTCGCGAGGTGGCGTTGCGGCCTGGGGACGTCGTGTTGTGGGATGGGCTGCAGCCGACCGAGGTCGAGATCATCGAGCCGTTCTACAAGCGTACGCTGATGTTCCCGCGCGACGAGGTGCTGGCGCTGTGCCCGCGACTGGCCGAGGCGGAGTCGCTCCCGGCCCTTGATCGCAACGGCCCGGCGCGCCTGCTCGTGCGGTACATGAATGCGCTCGCGCTCGAGCTGCCGCAGCTCGAGCCCGGGGCGCGCATCGCGGCGGCGAATGCCGCGCTCGAGTTGCTCCGCGCCGCCGTCGAGCCGCGTCTGCCGACGAACCGCGGCGCCGAGCGAGCGGCCCTGCGGGCAGACATCCGTCGCTACGTGCGCAGACACCTGCAGGACGCCGACCTCGGTCCGGCCTCGATCGCGGCGGCGTACGCCATGTCGGTGCGCGCGCTGCACGCGCTGTTCGAGGACTCCGACGCCTCGGTCGCCACGCTCGTCCGCACCGAGCGGCTCGCGCGGTGCCGGGAGGACCTCCAGCGACCCAACGGCGGGTCGGTCACCGAGATCGCGTTCCGCTGGGGATTCTGCGACGCCGCCCACTTCTCACGTGTGTTCAAGCGCGAGTTCGGGGTGACGCCGAGCGAGGTCCGGCACGTGGCGATCGCGGCCGAGTCCTTGCGCGCCACCTAGGTCTGAGTCGACCCCTAGGGGCGGCGGTCGTCGACGCGTGAGGCCTTGCCGACGCTGCGCGGGATGCTCCCGAGCTCGACGACGGCGACGCCGATGCGCAGCCCGGTGTGCTCACGGAGCACGTGCGCGACCCGCCGCGCGATCGGCGACGGGTCATGCCCCGGCGCCGGCTCGAACTCGAGCGTCAGCTCGTCGAGCGGGCCGTGACGCTCGAGGATGAGGCGATAGTGGGGCGACGTTCCGTCGACGCTCAGCAGCAGATGCTCGACCTGTGACGGATGCACGTTGACGCCGCGGACGATCAGCATGTCGTCGTGACGGCCGCGCAGCCCGACGAGCCGGGCGGTCGTCCGTCCGCACGCACACGGTTCGACCACGACCGTTCCGATGTCGCGCGTGCGATACCGGATCAGCGGCAGCGCCTCCTTCGTGAGCGTCGAGAACACGAGCTCTCCCTCGACGCCGGGTTCGAGCACCGCGCCGGTCACGGGATCGACCGCCTCGACGAGGAAGTGGTCCTCCTGGACATGCAGGCCGTCGCGCGCCGGACATTCCGCGGCGACGCCCGGCCCGCACATCTCCGACAGGCCGTAGAAGTTGAACGCGGCAAGCCCGAGCGCCTGCTCGATCTGATCCCGCATCGCCTCGGTCCACGGCTCGCCGCCGAACAGCCCGATGGCTAGGGTCGCTGCAGGCTGCGCGTCGTCGTCGTCGCGTGCCTCACTCAGCGCCTGCGCGATCGCCAGCGCGTATGACGGCGTGCTCACGAGCACGTCCGCCGCAAGGTCGCGCAGCAGCGTCGCCTGGCGGCCGGTGAACCCACCCGACGCGGGGACGACGGTCGCCCCGAGACGCTCGCCGCCCTGATGGAAGCCGAGGCCGCCGGTGAACAACCCGTAGCCGTTGGCGTTGTGGATGACCATCCCGGCCCGAACGCCGGTCATCGCCATGCAACGGGCCATCAGCTCGGTCCAGTTCTCGAGATCGCCACGCGTGTAGGCGACGACCGTCGGCTTGCCGTGGGTGCCGCTCGACGCATGGATGCGGACGACCTGATCGCGGGGCACGGCGAGCAGGCCGAGCGGATAGCGCCGGCGGAGATCGTCCTTCGTCATGAACGGCACGTCGCTCACCTGACGCAACGAGGTGAGCGCGGACGGCTCCTCGACGCCGCCGGCAGCGAGCTTTTCGGCGCCGGCGGGCTGCTGCTCGAGCACCCGCGCGACGGTCTCCCTGAGTCGGGCGAGCTGCAGCGCCTCGAGCTCCGCGCGCGCCATCGTCTCGGCGGCGCTTCGCGGCGGCGATCCCTGCTCAGACCTGGCGCTGGTCGGCATTCCAGTGACGGACGAGGTTCTGGACGAGCGCGGGACTGAGGTGGCAGTACGCCTGCTCGCGCGCGTAGGTGGACATGTACTGACGAAACAGGTCGAGCGGCTCAGCGCCCGCCCGCATCGCAGCCCGGTTGGCGGCCGCATTGATGAGGCCCGAGCTCGTCAGCGCCTCGATCCGTGCGTCGATCGCCGCATCCATCTCGGTCGGCTCGATCACCTCGTCGCACAGCAACTGCGCGTCGGGCTGTCCCGCCTCCCACTCCCGGCCGGAGAGGATCGCCTGACGCGCCGCCCGGTCGCCGACGAAACGCGGCAGCCGGAGGTTGGACGCGCCCGGGATGATCCCCTCCTTGCGCGCGGGCAGGTACAGACGCGACCCGCGGGCCGCGATCACGTGGTCGACTACGTGCAGCAGTTGGCAGGCGCCGCCGATCGCGTAGCGCTCGACCGCGGCGATCCACAGCTTCTCGATTGACCCGTCGGGAGTCCGCACCCCGCGGAAGATCTTGTTGACGTAGCCCATGTCGCGCACGAGGTAGAAGAGGAAGTCGATCTGCCCCTGGTAGAGGAGCGTGAGGTTGATCCCGGCGCCGAACACGCGCTCGCCGGCGTAGCGCGGATGCTCGACCGGCCCGCCGCGGAACACGCCGACCTCGATCGCGGGATCGAGCAGGATCAGGTCGACCGCCGTCTCGGTCGGCCGCAGCGTCCAGCCGTCCTCGGCGTTGAGATGCCTGGGGTTGCGGAGCTCGAGGATGCCGGCCTTGCCGACGCGCGTGATCTGCACCGGGCCAAGGTCGAGGAAGCCGCTGGCGCGGAACTCGTCGATCAGCTGCGTCGCTTCAGGCGTCGGCTCGAGCATCGCCTCGAGCAGATGGCGACCGGCCCGCGGCGAGGCGAGGAACCGGTCTGTGAGCAGGCCCTGCGCCAACTCGAGCCGGTGCTTGGCGGCGAGCGGACGCGCCCGCTCCGCCTCCATCTCCTCGGCCGTGGGGACGAGACCGGGGACGCGCTCGGCAGCGGCGTAGATCAGCTCCTCGAGACGCAACGAGTGGTTGCCGCCGTCGGTCAGCTCGTCGTAGAGCGACTCCGGCGTCAGTCCCGCCCGTGTGAGGATCTCGTCCTGAGAATCTGAAGTCGACGTCATGCGCGCACTGGGGATAGGCTCGCATCATGGCAGGCCTGATGAGCGGAAAGGCAGGGCTCGTCACCGGCGCCGCCAGCGGCATCGGACGCGCGTGCGCCGTCCGGTTCGCCGCGGAAGGCGCGGCGGTCCTCGTCGCCGACCTCGAGACCGCGCGAGCGGGCGGCGAGGAGACGGTGCAGATGATTCGCGACACGGGGGGCGAGGCCGAATTCGTGCCGTGCGACGTATCCAGCGCGGCCGACAACGAGGCGCTCGTCGCCCACGCGGTTCGTCGCTTCGGCCGGCTCGACTTCGCCCACAACAACGCCGGCATCGGCGTTCACCGATTGCTGCACGAGACCTCCGATGAGGACTTCGATCGTGTGATCGCGGTCAACCTGCGCGGCACGTTCCTCGGAATGAAGCACCAGATCGGGCAGATGCTGACGCAGCCTGCCGGGGCGATCGTCAACACATCGTCCAATGCCGGGCTGCGGGCGGTGACGATGCTCAGCGCCTACACCGCAAGCAAGCATGGAATCCTGGGCCTGACGAAGAACGCCGCGGTCGAGTACGCCAACGAGGGCATCCGGGTCAACGCGGTGTGTCCCGGAGCGATCATGACGCCGCTGATGTCCGATCAGCCGCCGGAACGCCAACAGGAGATCCTGGCGCCGCAGGCGTTGACGCGGTTCGGCGAGCCCGAGGAGGTCGCCGCGGCTGTCGTGTGGTTGTGCTCGGATCAGGCGTCGTTCGTCACGGGGGTCGCGCTGCCGGTGGACGCCGGATCCGTCGCCTGGGTCTCGGCGCATCGCTCCAGCTGAAGCTCCCCCGGTCCGGCGTTCATGATGCGCGGAACGGCAAGGGAATCCGCGCGGGCGAGCTAACGCTCCGACAAATGAGTTGTCTCCGGGCTCCGGGTTCTGGTACAGATGCGCACCGGATGGCGAGCGTCATCGGCCAGCGAGTACGTCGCCAGGAGGACCCAAGGTTCCTCACGGGGCGCGGACAGTACGTCGACGACGTGCCGATCGAGGGTGCCCTGCACGCCACGTTCGTCCGCTCGCCCTGGGCTCACGCCCGCGTCGGTGCGATCGACACCTCCGCGGTTGACGAGGTGGCGGGCGCGCGGGTGTTCACGGCCGCGGACGTCGATCTCACGGTCGACCCGGCGCCGCCCTTCGTCGGAATCGACGCGCGCATGTTCCGTCCCTTCCTGGCGTCGGAGAAGGCGCGGTTCGCGGGGGACATCGTCGCGGTCGCGCTCGCCCCGACGCGCGCCGGCTCGGTCGACGCCGCCGACCTCATCGACATCGATTACGAGCCGCTCGAGGCGGTCACGGACATTGAGGCCGCACTGCGCGACGAGGTCATCCTGTTCGACGAGATGGGCACGAACGTGTGCCTCGCCCACCCGCCGCAGGCGTCCGATCCACACCTGCTCGACGACTGCGAGGTGATCGTCCGTGGTCAGGTCTTCTCGCAGCGGCTCGCCGCCTGCCCGGTGGAACCGCGGGCGACGCTCGCGACGTTCGAAGACGACGGCCGGCTCACGATCTGGCTGTCCACGCAGACGCCGCACACCGACAAGATGGTGCTCGGACTGCTGCTCGGGCTCGAGCCCGAGCAGGTGCGCGTCGTCGCACCCGACGTCGGCGGTGGCTTCGGCGGCAAGGGGCTGTCGGTCGAGGACGTGCTCGTCGCTTGGATCGCCCGCGCGACCGGTCAGCCGATCCGCTGGACCGAGACCCGCAGCGAGAACCTCGTGGCGATGCATCAGGGGCGGGCCCAGCGGATCGCGTTCGAACTCGGCGGCAGCCGCGACGGTCGAATCTCGGCGCTGCGGCTCGACATCCTGCAAGATGCCGGGGCGTATCCCGGCATCGGGGCGTTCCTCGCCAACCTGACCGCGATGATGTCGAGCGGCGTCTACGCGATCCCGACGATCGAGGCCAACGTCACCGCAGTCGTGACGAACACGACTCCGACCGGACCCGTGCGCGGTGCCGGGCGGCCCGAGGCGACCCAGATGCTCGAGCGCGTCATGGACATGTACGCCGCCGAGATCTCGCTCGATCCGGCCGAGGTTCGACGCCGGAACTTCATCGCTGCGAGCGCATTCCCCCATCAGACCGCAGCGGGAGCGCACTACGACTGCGGCGATTATGCGGGGGCACTCGACCGCGTGCTCGAGCGTGCGGATTACCCCGCGCTGCGCGAGCAGCAGGCGGCCCGCCGCCGCAGCGGGGACCCGAGGCAGCTCGGGATCGGACTCAGCGCCTACGTCGAGGTCACGAACGGGATCAACGAGACGGAGTTCGGCGCGGTCGAGATCACGGACTCCGGCGAGGCGATCGTCCGGAGCGGATCCCAGTCGCAGGGGCAGGGTCACGAAACGACGTTTGCGCAGATCGCCGCCGAGCGGCTCGGGCTGCCGCTGGAGAAGGTCTCGGTGCGCCAGGGTGACACCGATGTCGTCGCCCGGGGCACGGGCACGTACGGATCGAAGTCGACCCAGATCGGCGGCGCCGCCGCGGCCGAGGCCGCCGAGGCGGTCGTCGACCGTGCGAAGCAACTCGCCGCCGAGGAGCTCGAGGCGAACCCGGAGGACATGGAGCTCGACCTCGAGCGCGGGCGGTTCCACGTCACGGGAGCACCTGAGCCGGCGCTCACCTGGGCCGATCTGGCAACGCGGCTCTCTGATCGCGACGCGCTGAGCGAGCTCTCCGCCGAGGTCGACTTCACCGCGGAGCAGCCAACGTTCCCGTTCGGCGCGCACGTGGCGGTCGTCGAGGTCGACACCGAGACCGGCGCGGTCACGCTGCTGCGGCTCATCGCCGTCGATGACGCCGGCCGGATCATCAACCCGCTCGTCGCCGAGGGTCAGGTGCACGGCGGGCTCGCGGCCGGGATCGCCCAGGCGCTGTTCGAGGAGCTCACCTACGACGAGCACGGCAATCCACTGAACGCGAACCTCGTCACGTACGGCATGCCCGGGCCGGCGGAGCTGCCGTCGTTTGAGCTCGTCGAGATGGAGACGCCGACCCCGATCAACCCGCTCGGCGCCAAGGGCATCGGCGAGTCGGGCACGATCGGCGCGACGCCGGCCGTGCACAACGCCGTGATCGACGCGCTCGCGCCGTTCGGCGTGCGGCACCTCGACATGCCGGTCAACGGGGAGCGGGTGTGGCGGGCGCTGCAGAACGGGCGCGCCGGGTAGGGCCCGCCGGGTAGGGCCGCCGGGTAGATCCGCCGCGAGCGCCTACAACCGATCGAGCAGATCGGCGACCGTGTCGATCACGGCGTCGGGGCGCCGCGCCGGTGGCACATCGTCGAGGACGATGTCGCCGCTGATGCCGCTGCGGACGAGCACGGTCGTGCTGCCTCCCATGCGGCCGAGCGCGATGTCCATCCCGAGGTCGTCGCCGATCACCGCCACCTCGCGCATGTCGACGCCAAGGCGGCGGCTGACCTCGCCGACCGCGGCGCGGGACGGCTTGCCGAGCACGCGGGGCCGGGCGCCGCTGACCTTGGCGATCGCCGCGGTGGTCATCGCGCCGCGGCTGAAGATGATCCCGTTCGCGCCCGCGTAACCCCGGACGTAGCTGCCGGTGAGCAGCGGCGCGCCGGCGAGGACCGCGCGCGCGGCTCGCTCGAGCGCCGCGAAGTCGACCTGATCGACGTGCGCGATGAAGACCGCACCCGCGCCCTCGCCGTCGCCGTCGCCGTCGGCGACCGTCACGCCGGCGTCCGCCATCCAGTCGCGCACGCGCTCGGACGCAAACAGCTGCACGGCAGACGCCCGGTGGCGCCGGAGCAGGTACGTGGTGGCGCTGTCGACCGGGGTGAGGACCTCGTCGTCGGCGATTGGCAGCCCGTCCTCGCGCAGTCCGCGTGCGATCAGCGCCGAGGGCACGTGGCTGCCGTTCGTGAACAGCACGAGCCGGCGCCCGGACGCGCGGACGCGGGCGATCACCTCGACCGCGCCCGGCTGGGGGCGCGCGCGTCCATCGGGGCCGCGGTGCACGAGCGTTCCATCGATGTCGAACACGAACCCGCGAACGTGATCGAGCGGCGGCACCTCAGTCACGGCGCCAGAGCACCTTCTCGCCGTCCTTGACAAGTTCGAAGTGAGTGATCGACTCGCGGCGGGCGATCTCCTCGAGCAGCGTCACGAGCGGGGCGCGGCCGGGACGCGCCGCCGGCGGCGGGGCCGGGCGCCCGCGTGCCGCGACCATCGCGTCGACCTGCTCCTCGGGCATCGTCAGCCGCAGTAGCAATTCCTCCTCGGAGATCCGCGAGCCGAACCGCTCGCGCGCGCCATCGAGCGTGATCGGTTGTAGCTCGCGCAGCTGCGCGGCGTGCGGCCGCGACAGCACCCGCTCGGCGACCCCGGGATCGACCGGCGCCGGCGGCGGCCCGTAGTGCCCGAGGAAGTAGCGCACGGTCTCGTCAGAAACGTTCACCCACCGCTCGCCGTCGATCACGTTCCGCGCCGCCTGCGTCGCGATGAACTGCGAGACGGGGGTGACGATGATCGGGTACCCCATCTCCGCTCGCACCCGGGCGACCTCCTCGAGCACGGCCTCGAACAACTCCGGACGGCGTAGCTCTTCGAGCATCCGTCGCGTCGTCGTGACCATCCCTCCGGGGAGCTGGTGGGTGTAGTAGACGCCGTCGAACTCGCGCGGCGCCCCGGGCGTCAGTCCCTTGACGCGCGCGACCTCGTTGAAGTGCTCGGCCACGGCGGCCACCGCGTCGAGGTCGAGCGTGTTCCCGTACCCGGCCGCCCCCAGGTTACGCACGGTGTTGAGGACGTCCGGCTGCGAGGTCCCCCGGGACAGCGGCCCGCACGCGGTGTGAACGACGCCGAAGCCGGCCTCGACGCCCTCGAGGTACACGTACGGCGCGAGTCCGATCGTGCAGTGGCTGTGGAGCTCGAGCGGTCGGCCGCCGGCGGCGGCGAGAAACGCCGGCGCCAGCTCGCGGACGGCGTCGGGCGTCAGCAGCCCGCCGGGATCCTTGAGGTAGAGCCGGTCCATGTCCGCACAGTCGGCGAGCGCGGCGGCGCGCTCCGCGTAGTAGTCGTGGGTGTGAACCTCGCTGATCGAGTACGTGAGCCCGATCACGACCTCCTCGGCGCCGTCGGCCCGCGCCATCGCGGCGAGCGTGCGCAGCCGGTCCGGATCGTTGGACGGCTCTGCGATCTGGATCCGGCGAATCCCGTTGCGGACGACGAGCCGGAACGACAGCCGCATCACCTCCTCGTCCGCGGGGACCCAGGAGATGAACCGCATCCCGGTCGTGATGATGCCGAGCGGCGTGTTCGGCATCGCGGCGCTGACGACGCGCAACCGTTCCCACGGATCCTCCGAGTGGAAGCGCACCGACACCGCCATGTGCGTGCTCGAGGTGAAATCAAGCGCGTGGTAGCCGACGCGGTCGATCGTCGGCGCGATCGCCAGCACGTCGGGGGTCGTGAGACCGGTCGCGCTCCACAGGCTCTGATTGCCGTCGCGGACGGTCGTGTCGATGTAGGCGATGTCGCGGCTCATGCGAGCGCCCGTTCGAGCCAGTCCGTGGTGACCGTGCCGGCCGCGAAGTCGGGGTGACCGAGGACGCTGTGCAACAGGCTGCGGTTCGTCTCCACGCCCTCGACATCGACGTCGTCGAGCGTGTCGAGGAGGATCGCAATCGCCCGCTCGCGGTCCGGCCCGTGCGCGATCAGCTTCGCGAGCAGCGAGTCGTAATACGGCGGCACGACCGCGCCGGGACGGCAGTGCGTGTCGACGCGCAGGCCGTCGCGCCCGGGGACGCTGAACAGCGTCAACGTGCCCGGCGACGGCTGGAAGCCCTGGGTCACGTCCTCGGCGTTCAGCCGGCACTCGATCGCGTGGCCGGTGACGGCAACGTCCGCCTGGGTGAATGCGAGCGGCCGGCCATCGGCGATCTGCAGCTGCAGCGCCACGAGGTCCCGTCCGGTCACGGCCTCGCTCACCGGATGCTCGACCTGGATGCGGCAGTTGATCTCGAGGAAGAAGAACTCCTCGGTGGCGGCGTCGACGACGAACTCGACGGTGCCGAGGTTGCGGTAGCCGATCGCGCGGGCGAAGGCGACGCCGGCGTCGTGGAGCGCATCGCGGGTGGCGCCCGACAGCGCGGGAGCGGGCGATTCCTCGACCACCTTCTGGTACCGGCGCTGGACACTGCACTCACGCTCGCCGAGCTGGACGACCGCTCCGTACTCGTCCGCTGCAACCTGTACCTCGACATGACGGGCGGAGGCGATGAACCGCTCGACGTACAGGCGCTCGTCGCCGAACGCGGCCCCGGCTTCGCTGCGGGCGAGGCTGAGCAGACCATGCAGCTCGTCCTCGTCCCGCGCGAGCTTGATCCCGCGTCCGCCACCACCCCCCGCCGCTTTGATCAGCAGTGGGAGCGGGATGTCCCGCGCCTCGGCCACGGTCGCGACCTCGTGCCCGGGGAGCACCGGCAGACCCGCCTCAGCAGCTACCTCACGAGCCCGCAGCTTGTCGCCGGAGAGCTCCATCACCTCGGGTGGCGGCCCCACGAACGTCAGGCCATGGTCCCGCGCCCGACGGGCAAGCGCCGGGTTCTCGGCAAGGAATCCGTAGCCGGGGTGGATCGCGTCGCAGCCGGTCCCGAGCGCCGCCTGGACGACGATGTCGTCGCGCAGATAGCTCTGCCCCGCCGGGCCGGGTCCGATCACGACGACCCGATCGGCGACCTGGGCGGCGAGCCCGTCACGATCGACCTCCGAGGCCCCAACGACCGTCTCCAGACCGAGACGCTGGCACGCGGAGACGATCCGCAGCGCGATCTCGCCGCGGTTGGCGACGAACACTCGCTTCATGCCGGCCGGACCCGGAACAGCGGCGCGCCGTACTCGGCGAGGACGGCGTTCTCGTGGCAGACCTCGACGACGGTCCCTGACACCCCGGCGGGGATCGAGTTCATCATCTTCATCACCTCGATGATGCAGACGATCGTGTCCGGCGTGACGGTGCTGCCAACGTCGATGAACGGTGGCCGCCCGGGCCCTTCGGCACGATAGAACGTGCCAAGCATCGGTGCCGGGATCGTGAGCAGTCCGTTGTTCTCGGCGGGCGCCGCCGGGCTCGACGGCGGTGTGGACGCCGACGCCTCGCCGCTGTCAACGAGCACCGCGGCCTGGGAGGCGCCGTCTTCGCCACCGCGGCGCACGTAGAGCGACAGGCCGCCTGTCTCGAGCCGCAGCTCCTCGAGCTCGGACTCGTCGATGATCCTCAGGATCTCGCGGACGTCGTCGTCAGTCAGTGACATCGCGCCGCACCGCGCCGAACGTGTTCATGACGAGCGACAGAGCGTCCCGCGGAACGGGCTTGTGCTCGCGCTTGGGGACAGCGGTGACGGGCCGCGTCTGCACGATCGAGAGCCGCGCCTCGTGGTCACGCGCCCACTCGATGTCCTGATGGGCGCCGAAGAACGATTCGACACGCCGGGCCACTGCGACGAGCTCGCCGATCGCAGCGGGGTCCAGACACGGTTTGTCACGGCGGGCCTTCGGCACGTCGTGTCGGATCGCACCGCGTGAGGAGCGGTCCGGCACGTATTCGACGTGCTTGGAGTGGATGTGCTCACGGACGACCTCGCGGGTGACCTTGCTGACGAGATAGTCGTCAGGTGTGACCTCGCCGCCGACGACGGCGAGCCCGAGTCCCCAGCTTGCGTTGATCGCGACCATGCTCGGGTCACCGGTGACGGGATTGCACGTGAACATGACGCCAGAGACCGCGGCGTCAACCATCAGCTGGACGGTGACTCCCATCGCGGCCGGCGCGGCGCTGTCGCCGAGGCGCAGCCGGTAGCTGATCGCCGGGGTGCTGTACAGGCTGACCCAGCAGTCCCGCACCGCGTCGCACACGCGGTCGACCCCCCGGACCCACAGGTACGTCTCCTGCTGACCGGCGAACGTCGCGTCCTGGCTGTCCTCGCCGATCGCACTCGAGCGGACCGCGACCGGCGGCTCGGACACATTCTGGGAGCGGGCAAGTAGCTCGTACGCCGCGCCGACCTCGTCGCAGACGACGTCCGGCAGGGGCGCTGAGCGCATCGCCTCGCTGATCTTGTGTGACGCCCCGCCGACGGAGTCAACGTCTCCGGGGGTGACGCCCTGCAGCGCCGCCGCGATCTCGCCCTTCAGCCCGGACTCGTCCAGGAACACATCGAACGCCGTTATCGAGAGCGCGAAGCCCGGCGGCACCGGGATCTCCGCTGCCAGCAACTCGCCCAAGTTGGCGCTCTTACCGCCGAACTGCGGCTCGTCGGCGAGTCGCAGGTCGGTGAGCGGGCGGCTGTGCGGCATGTGCCCACATTACGCACCGGACACCCAGACGTTCAAGCTGGATGTCCGTGCGTGTGATCGTCTTGACTATCAGGCCGCGGCGACGGCCCCGGACCGCGCGATGACCTCGTGGGCGACTTCGACAAGTCGCTCGAGCGTCGGCTGAGCATCCCCCCGGCGCCAGGCGAGCGCGATCCCCATCGTCGGCTCCGGCGCGGCGAACCGGCGGTAGACCGCTCCGGGGATCCGCAGGCTCTTCGAGCGGCCGGACATGATGAACGACACGCCGGCCCCCTCGGCGACCGCCGAGACGATCCGCTCCTCCTCCGGCTCGGACCGCGCCAGCGCGGGCCACGGCGGCTCGCCGCACACCACTCGGCGGACCTCGCGCCACGCCCCCGGCCCGTGGCTCTCCGGCCACCACACGAGCGGCTCGCCGCGGAGATCCGCCGGCCGGATCGTCGTCCGCCGTGTCAGGCGGTGGCGTGCGGGGAGCACGCAGACGAGCGCCTCGCGGCCGAGCAGCATCTCCTCGAGCCCCGGGTCCTCGAGCGGCGGGCGGACGAACCCCGCATCGATCTCGCCGGCGTGGAGCTGTTCGACGTGCAGCATCGTTGTTCCGAGGTTCAGCTCGAGCTCGACCTCGGGGTACCGGCGCCGGTAGGCATCGACGATCGCCCCAGGCGCGCCGCCGGTCAGCGACCGCGTCAGGCTGACCCGCAGGCGACCGCTCTGGCCGCTCGCGGCGGCACGCGTGACGGCGGCGGCGGTCTCCGCGCGAGCGAGGAGGTCGCGGGCCTCGGCAAGGAGCGCCGCGCCCGCCGCGGTCAGCGACGCGCCACGGCGGTTGCGCTCGAACAGGCGCACGCCGAGCTCGGCCTCGAGCGTCCGGATGTGCTGGCTGACGCTTGGTTGGGCGAGGTGCAGCCGGTCGGCGGCGCGCCGGAAATGCAGCTCTTCCGCGACGACGACGAACGAGCGCAGCTGCCGCAACTCCATCGGCTAATGATAGGCCCAGCCTCTCACAGCAGTAGGAATCCGATCTTGATTGCGGCCGGGTAAGAGGCCTAATGTCACTCGTCCAGGACGAGAGGAGAGTGGAGATGGCGACCGCTGAACGTCGGGTGCGGGATTTCGCGAGCCCGTTCGAGGTGCCGGTGCCGGAGGGTTGTCAGGGGTGGGAGTCGATGTACCCGTACTACGCGCTGTTCAGCGATGAGCGGCGGGAGTCCGAGGAGGCGCGCGGCTGGTTCCGCGACGGGATGCACTTCCCGGAGCCGATGTACCCGTTCGACTTCGTCGCCGCCGACTCGCCGTACATGTGCCTCGGGCAGGCGAACGCCCGCATCTTCGTGCTGCCGCCCGCGCTCGGGATCGACCATCGCGTCCTCTACGGGTGGGTCTACATGAGCCCGAACCCGGTCACCGACCCGGCCGAGATCGGGCGCCGGGCAGAGCTTTTCCAGCGTCGCGCCGGCTTCTATTTCCAGAACTGGGACGAGCTGTACGAGCGCTGGCAGACGAAAGTGCAGGAGGCGATCGCGGCACTCGAGTCACTCGAGGTGCCAGAACTGCCTGACATCGAGGACGAGGCGGTCGTCACCGAGGGCCGCGGTGTTGGATCGACCCACACCCTGCTCGTCGCGTACAACCGCCTGCTCGAGAGCATCGACCTCATCTGGCAGTACCACTTTGAGTTCCTCAATCTCGGCTACGCGGCATACCTCGTGTTCTACGAGCTGTGCAAGCAGCAGTTCCCGGACACCGATGACCAGACGATCGCGCAGATGGTCTCTGGCGTCGACGTCGTGCTGTTCCGTCCCGATGCCGAACTTCAGCGGCTCGCGCAGCGGGCGCTCGACGCCGGCGTGGCGGACGCCGTGCTCGGTGCCGCGAGCGAACCGGCGCTGCGCGAGGCACTCGCGAAGAGCGACGGCGGCCGGGCCTGGCTCGAGGACTGGGACGCGGTCAAGCAGCCGTGGTTCAACTACTCGAACGGCAACGGCTTCTATCACCACCATCGGTCGTGGATCGACGACACGAGCGTTCCGCTCGCCCATCTGCAGAGCTACGTCTCACGCCTACAGGCCGGCGAGACGATCGCGCGGCCGCTCGAGGCGGTACAGGAGACGCGCGACCGGATCACGGCGGAGTATCGCGGGCTGCTGCCGGAGGACGTCACCGAGGCGTTCGACCAGAACCTCGGCCTTGCGCGGCTCGTGTTCCCGTACGTGGAGAGCCACAACTTCTACGTCGAGCACTGGTACCACACGGTCTTCTGGAACAAGGCGCGAGAGTTCGGCGCGCTCCTGGCGGAGCACAACATGCTCGACGACGCCGAGGACCTCTTCTACCTGCAGCGCTCCGAGGTCCTCGACGCGCTGATCGATCTACGCCTCGCCTGGGCCGCGGGCTCGACGCCGCGGGGCGCACGGTACTGGCGGCCGATCGTGGCCGCACGCCGACGGATCCTCGAGTCGATGCGGCGGTTCTCCCCACCGCCGGCCCTTGGCGCGGTGCCGGAGACGATCACCGAGCCGATGACGATCATGCTGTGGGGCATCACGAGCGAGCGCGTCCGCGACTGGGCCGCCGGCGCGGGCGAATCGACATCCACGCTCACCGGGTTTGCCGCTTCGCCCGGCGTCGTCGAGGGCTCGGCCCGCGTCGTGCTCGACCTGCAGCAGCTCGGCGAGCTCGAGCCGGGCGAGATCCTCGTCGCGCCCGTCACGTCGCCGAGTTGGACCCCGGTATTCGGCAAGATCGCCGCCGCCGTTTCGGACATCGGCGGGATCATGTCCCACGCCGCGATCGTGTCACGTGAATACGGGCTGCCCGCGGTCGTCGGCACGGGAACCGCGACAAGCAGGATCCGGACGGGCGACCGGCTGCGCGTCGACGGCCACGCAGGCACGGTGACGATTCTGTGAGCGACGCACGCTACGACGCCGTCGTCCTCGGCGGCGGGCACCACGGGACGATCATCGCCCCGTATCTCGCCCGCGCCGGCCTCTCGGTGCTCGTGCTCGAGCGGAGCCCCCATCTCGGCGGTGGCGCCTGCACGAGCGAGGGTCCGGCGCCCGGATTCCTGATGAATCACTGCAGCCACTGGACCCGGTTCTACGCGCACCCCGCGTACCGCGACTTCGCCCTGTACGACGAGGGGCTGCGCTACGTGTTCCCCGAGCAGAACGAGGGGATGATCTTCGACGACGGCTCGTCGGTCATCGGCCACTCGGCGTACCGCGTCGTCGACCCGGCGACCGGTCGCGTCGAGCGCTCGGACGCGAACATCCAGGCGACGTGGGAGCAGATCGCCCGGTGCTCGGCGCGCGACGCCGAGACGTACCTGCGGCTCCTCGACGCCCACGAACGCCATTGGAAGCAGGCGTTCCGCGCTCACCGTTTCGCTCCGCCACCCCCCTGGGGAACGCCTGACCCACTCGAGCAGCTGCTGGGCGTGCCGGACACGTGTCTGGAACCCGTCCATCAGTTCATGACGCTCGGGCAACTGGCGCGCGAGTTCTTTGAGAGTGCCGAATTGCAGACGTTGTTCATCCGGGCCAGCACGACGTCGACCGGCTGCTTTCCGGATGACGTCCCCGGGCTGCAGGGGCTGATTCACTGCCTGCCGCTGACGCTGTCGTTTGAACCGGCCGCGATCGCGGTCGGCGGCAGCCAGGCGATCACGGACGCGCTCGTGTCGGCGGGACGGCGGCTGGGTGTGGAGTACGAGACCGATGCGGAGGTCGACCGGATCGTCGTCGAGGGCACCCGCGCGAGCGCCGTCGAGTTGACCGACGGAACGCGGATCGCGGCCGATCTCGTGATCAGCAACCTCGGCCTGCCGATCACTGCGCTGCGACTGCTGCGCGAGCTCGGCGTCGAGGCCGGCTTGCGACGGCGCATCGGCAACATCCACTACGACCGCGGACAGCTGTTCTGGGCGAACCTCGCGATCCACGAACCGCCGCGGTACTCCGCCGAGGACGACAACCCCGGGGTCGGCGCGCAGCCGCGTCTGTACTGGGGACCGAAGGACCTCGACTACCTCAGCCTCCGCTATCAGCCGGAGATCTACCTGAACGGCTTCGCGAGCCGGCCGTACGTGCTGTGCTCAGTCGACAGCCTGTGGGACGACACCCGCGCTCCCGCCGGCAGCCACATCGTCGGGGTCGAGGAGTTCGCGGCACCGCGGCGCAGCTTCAGCCCGGCGCGTTGGCGCGAGCTGAAGGACGCGTTCGGCCGGCACCTGCTCAAGCGCTGGGCCGCGTATGCGCCGAACATGACCGCCGAGAACGTGATCGCGCTGCGCGTCTACGGGCCGGACGACATCGAGCGCGAGCGGCCGAACATGATCGAGGGCGGCTACTCGACCGCGAGCACGATCGCCTCACAGCTCGGCCGGTTTCGCCCGGTGCCCGGGCTCACCAGCGGCTACCGGCTACTGCTCGACAACCTCTATGACTGCTCGGCCAACCTCCACTCCGGCCCTGGGATCGGACGCGGCTCGAGTTACAACTGCTTCGAGCAGATCGCGCGCGATCTGAAGCTCGAGCACGAGTCCGTCGCCGCCTGAGACCAAGCGGTCGCCCGGCCTACGGCGCGCCGAGCAGCGTGACGAGGCCCGTCGTCCCGTCGACCCGGATCATCTGACCGGTGCGGATCTGCGAGGTCGCGCGGCCGGTGCCAACGACCGCCGGGAGCCCGTATTCGCGACACACGATCGCCGCGTGCGACATGACGCCGCCGACGTCGGTCACCGTGGCCCTGATCTTCGTGAAGATCGGCGCCCACGCGGGCGAGGTGCTGCCGCACACGAGGATCTCGCCGTCGCGCACGTCCGCGATCTCGCTCACCGTGCGCACGACCCGTGCCGGCCCTTCGATCACGCCGGGCGAGGCCGCGGCGCCGGACAGCTCAGTGCCGCCGTCCTGCTGACGCGCCCACTCCTGCACCCGCTCGGTGGTCACGCCCCAGAGCATGATCGTCATCGGGTCGGTCACCGCGTCCGGCGTCACGCCCAGAGCCGGCGGCGGCGTCCACTCCGCGAGCCGCTCAAGGATCTTCCGACGACGCTCGACGATCGGCGGCCAGTGCTTGGGCCCGAGCGGCTGCCCACCGGTCGCCCACGTCAA
Organism: uncultured Solirubrobacterales bacterium; assembly: GCA_963750695.1. Classification (GTDB taxonomy): domain Bacteria; phylum Actinomycetota; class Thermoleophilia; order Solirubrobacterales; family Solirubrobacteraceae; genus Palsa-465. Next base: position 223,671 of record CAVVSB010000007.1, on the reverse strand, counting down.
CACGAGCTCGTCGAAGGCCGAGGCGACCTCGTGCCGCGAGAGCTGGAAGATGTCCTCGCTGTCCTCGAGGAACCCGTGCTCGGAGAGCACGGCGCCGAACTCCCGCACCTTGTTCCACCACTTGGTGAGGAACCAGTAGTCGCAGAAGAACTTGTGCTCCTCGACGTACGGAAAGACCATCCGCGACAACGCGAGCAGATCGTTCCACGGCCCACGTGTCTCCTCGTCGAGCAGCGCCCCGTACTCCTCGGCGAGCCGGTCGCGCTCACGCTCGATCTCCTCGGTCGGCCGATCGATCTGCTCGCCGGCACGCAGCGCGGCGATGTGCCCGATCAGCGCCGCATACGGGATTCTCGGGTCGTCGAGCCAACTGCGGTAGTAGTGGTAGAGCCCGTCACCGGTGGCCATGTTGAACCACGGATTCTTGACCTTCTCGAGCTCGGCGAGCCAACCCTGACCGGCCTCGCTCTGCCTCAGCTCCGCGTCGATCTCGTCCGGGCTGCGACCCTCGACGAAGGCACCGTCGACGCCGGTCGCCAACGCCAGTCTCGCCAGCCGCCGTAGCTCGGCGTCGGGCTTGAACAGCAGCACGTCGATCCCGGCCACCATCTGGGCGATGTGCTGGTCGGGGATATCCGGCAGATGCGCCTTGCACAGCTCGGCGAATGTCGCATACGCGCCGTACCCGAGCAGCAGGAATTCGAAGTGGTGCTGCCACATGAGGTCGCACATGCGCAGGCATCGGCCATAGGCGTTGAGCAACTCGTAGAACGCGGTGTTGCGATCCTCGCCGAACGCCACCTCGTCAGGCTCGTACTCGGGGAGTTCAGGCACGACGAGCTCGCCGAGCTCGCCGATCAGCGCCTCCATTTTCCAACGCCACTTGGGGTACAGCTCGGCCCAGTTCGCGTAGTAGTAGCCGGCGCGCTTCTGGAAGAACTCGGCCCGCTCGGCGACCTTCGCCGGATCGGTCACCGGATTGCCGGAGATGTAGATGTAGCCGTTGACCGCGCGGTAGTCGATGCCCATCGCCGGCGGGACGGCGAACACGCGGTTCTGCCAGGCCCCGACGGCCTGATACGGCGAGTCGATACAGATCACGTCGAACGCCGGCATCGGCACCGGAAAGTGCATCGAGTTCCAGAACCAGAACCGGTTCTCGTCGGTGTCCCGGCGCCGCTCGTCGAACAGCGCGTAGTACGGATACATCTCCTGCCAGCCCTCAGCACCCGGAGGCGTCTCAATCGAGAACGGGCTGGGAAAGGCGCCGAGTGCCGGCGTCGCGCTGACCATACGAACCTCCGTCTCTCTCCAATCGGTCGCCGCGCCGCGGACTGGGCTCGACCAGTCTTGTATACGGGACGGGCCGCACCCAAGTCAACCGCGCTTGCCGGTCCGCGCAACCCTGCTTGCGCGCCCACGCCCGGTTGCGCCCGGGCCGCTCACAGCACGAATAGGATCGCCGGCCTCGGAGACGACCCACCAGAAGGAGAGAGATGGCAAGGATCCTGCTTGTGCACGGAGCGTTCGCCGGCGCATGGTGCTGGGAGCCGGCACTGCCCGGCCTGCGCGACGGCGGCCACACTGTCGAGACGATCGACCTGCCGGGAGCCGGCGAGGACACAACACCGGTGGCCGAGGTCACGCTCGACGCCTACGGCGGCAAGATCTGCCGCGCGCTGTCCGAGGGGCCGCCGGCGATCCTCGCCGGGCAGAGCATGGGCGGCATGGCCGTCACCCAGGCGGCAGCGCGCTGTCCCGAGCACGTGCGCGCGCTCGTCTACATCGGCGCGTTCGCACCGGCCGAGGGCCAGAGCCTCGTCGAGCTCGTCTCCTATCCCGAGGCCGCCGGGGATCAGGTGCAGGCGAACGTCATCATCGAGGGCGACCCTCCGTCCGGCCGCCTCTCCCGCGACGGGGCGATCGTGGCCATGCTCAACTGCTGCACCGAAGAGCAGGTGAACTGGGCGGTGCCGCGCCTCGGTCCTCAGCCGGTCGCCCCCTGGGAGGGGCAGATCGTCGTGGAGGACGGCGCGCGGGCGGCGTTCGAGGCACTGCCGCGGGCGTACATCTTGTGTGGCTCAGACCACTCGATCCCGCCACCGATGCAGCGCCGGATGCTCACCGACCGAGGCTGCAATCCCGTGATCGAGATCGACACCGACCACTGGCCGTGGCTCTCGCGGACGGACGAGTTCGTCAGCGCGATGAACGAGATCATCGGCGCCGTGGGGTAGCGCCCATCGACAAGAAGGCCTGCACGCGATGGATGGACTGGCCCGAGGACCGGCGGTAGCTTGGCGGAACCGGTGACCTCGGAGCCGAGAGGAGAGGCGATGGGCGAGATCGAGCTGCTGGCGCTGTACTGGACGATTGCCGGTCCCGCTGACGTGCACATCGGACGGGAATGGAGCACGTTCGAGTGGCGTGAGCGCTGCGCCGAGGCCGCGCGCGTGGGCTTTCAGGGCATCGGGCTGTGGCACGCGGACATCGAGCACCAGCTCGAGTCGCGGTCGCTGCGGGAGATGAAGAAGATCTTCGACGACGCCGGGCTGCGCTATCTGCAGCTCGAGTTCCTCGCCGACTTCTTCGTGCCACCCGGTGACCCGCTGCGCGCGGAGTCCGACGAACGCCGGCGGCTGCTGTTTGAGGCGGCGGAGACTCTCGAGCCCCATCACATCAAGGTCGGGAACATCCCGGGCACGCCGTGCGCGCTCGGCCGGCTGACGGACGCGTTCGGCGAGCTGTGCGAGGACACGGCGCGTCATACCCCGGCGACCGTTGTGTACGAATTCATGCCGTTCGACGTCAACGTCAACACGCTCGACGCCGCGCTCGAGGTGGTGCAGGGTGCCGCTCAGCCGAACGGCGGACTCGCGATCGACACATGGCACATGGCGAAGCTGGGCATCGCGCCCGACGAGCTGCAGCGGGTGCCGCTCGAGTACCTGAGCTGGGTCGAGCTGTCCGACGGCCAAGTCCAGAACATGGACGACCTCGTCGACGAGACGGTCAACCACCGCCGGCTTCCCGGCGAAGGCGAGTTCGACATCCCGGGCTATGTCACTGCCTGCCAGGACGTCGGCTACCGCGGACCGTGGGGCGTGGAGGTCCTCTCCGAGGAGCTGCGCAGCCTGCCGATCGACCAGGAGTTCGACCGGGCGTACGAGACGACGATCGCACAGTTCCACGCCGGCGCCGCATAGCAAGTGGCCGCGTGACCGACCGCTACGAGGAGGAAGAGATGGCAGAACTGGACACCGACCGGCTCGTCTGGATGTACACGCAGATGCTGCGGATCCGCGAGTTCGAGGAGCGGGTGAAGAGCACATTCGAGAAGCACCCCGGGGTCATCCGCGGACACACGCATCTCGCCGACGGCGCCGAGGCGTCGATCGTCGGCTCGCTCGCGGCGATCGAGCCCAGCGACCAGATGATGGCGACGTACCGCTGCCACGGCTACCCGATCGCGCTCGGCACGGACCCGAGCGCGATCATGGCCGAGATCTACGGGCGCAAGGACGGCCTGTGCGGTGGCTACGGCGGCTCGATGCACCTGTGCGACCCGGGTCGCGGCTTCATGGGCACATCGGGGATCGTCGGCCAGGGGATCCCGCAGGCGACCGGCGTCGCGTTCGCCGCGCAACTCCGAAAGGAGGGCCAGGTCGTCCTCTGCTTCTTCGGCGACGGTGCCTCGAAGCAGGGTGCGTTTCACGAGTCGCTCAACCTCGCCTCGCTGTGGAAGCTGCCGGTCGTCTACATCATGGAGAACAACAACTACAACGTCGCCACCCGGTCCGAGCAGGAGGACGCGAACGCGGCCGCCGGCGAGCCGCTGTCGGTCAAGGCGGCGGCGTACAGCATGCCCGGCGTCACCATCGACGGCGGCGACCCGCTCGCCGTGCACGAGACCGTCCGCGCGGCCGTCGACCGCGCCCGCGGCGGCGATGGCCCCACCCTCATCGAGTCGAAGGTCTACCGGTTGTCCGCCCACGGCAACCTGATCGCGCCGCCGGGCGTCCCGTTGCACTATCCCGAGCACGAGGCGATCACGGTGTTCGGCAACCGGGAGGAGTACGAGGCCGCGCTGCGCGGCGACCCGGTGCCGCGGTTCCGCATGCACCTCGTCGAGCAGGAGGCGCTCAGCCCGGAACGCGCCGACGCGATCGCCGAGGACGTCCGCGCTGAGATGGACGGCGCCGTGCAGTTCGCCCTCGACAGTCCCTTCCCGGCGCCCGAAGCGGCCCTGAACCACGTCTACGCCTGAACGTCTTACGAGGAGAGCCCCATGGCACGAGAGATCCCCTACATCGCGGCCGTCCAGGAGGCGATCAGCCTCGAGATGCAGCGCGACGAGACCGTCGTCTTCTACGGCCAGGACGTCGCGCCGAGCGACGAGGACCCGCTCGTCCAGGCGTTCGGCCGCGATCGCGTTCGTGTCTCGCCGATCTCGGAGACCGCCGAGATCGGGATGGCCACCGGGCTCGCGCTCGCCGGGTACCGGCCGATCGTGGAGCTGCTGATGGCCGAGTTCATGCTCGTGGCGATGGATCAGGTCGTCAATGAGGCGCCGCGTTTTCGCTACATGAGCGGCGGCCAGGTCAAGGTCCCGCTCGTGCTCAAGGCGGGCTACGGCTTCACCGCCGGGTGGGCCGGGCAGCACACCGGCTCGATCTACACGATGTTCGCCGGCATCCCGGGGCTCAAGGTCGTGCTCCCGTCCACGCCCGCGGACGCCAAGGGACTGATGGCGAGCGCCGTTCGCGACGACAACCCGGTCATCTACCTGATGCACTACCTGCTCGTGCTCGAGCACGGCGACGTGCCAGAGGGCGAGTACGTCGTGCCGATCGGCGAGGCGGCGATCCGCCGACCCGGCTCGGACGTGACGATCGTCGCCACCGGCTGGACCGTTGGCAAGGCGCTCGCCGCCGCGGAGACGCTCGCCGCCGAGGGCATCAACGCCGAGGTGATCGACCCACGCTCGCTTCAACCGCTCGACATGCCGGCGATCCTCGCCTCGGTCGAGAAGACCGGTCACCTCGTCATCGCCGACCAGGCCACCCGGCACGCGTCGGCCGCATCGATCATCGCCGCCGAAGTCGCCGAACACGGGTTCGGCAGCCTCAAGGCGCCGATCAAGCTCGTCACCGCACTCGACACGACGGTTCCCTACAGCGAACCGATGGAGGCGTTCGTGCTGCCGGACGAGACGAAGATCGCGACCGCGGTTCATCAGGTGCTCGGGTCGGCGCCGGTCGCGGCGGTGAGCGGCCCGTAGCGAGGCGCGGCGGCACTCGCGATCGTGGCCCCAGAACCCACGCAGCTCGACGCCGCTCGCGCGGGCGAGCTGCTGGCGACGATGTGGCGGATCCGCTGCTTTGAGGAGCGCGTCGCGCAGCTCAAGCGCAGCCTGCAGGTCCACGGGCTCGTTCACCTGAGCATCGGCGGTGAGGGCGTCGCCGCCGGTGTGTGCCGGCAGCTGCGGGACAGCGACGCGGTCTACAGCGGCCACCGCGCCCACGGTCACGCGATCGCGAAGGGGGCCGCGCTCGATCGGGTGATGGCCGAGCTGATGGGACGCGACGACGGCCTGTGCCGGGGTCTCGGCGGGTCGATGCACCTCGTCGATGTCGCGCACGGGTTCATGGGCGCGACCGGCGTCGTCGGCGGCAATCTCCCACTCGCGCTCGGCACGGCGCTCGCCGCCAGAACGCGCGGCGACGACGATGTCACGGTCGTCTTCTTCGGCGACGGCGCGGTTCAGGCCGGCCATTTCAATGAGTCGGTCAACCTCGCGGCGCTGTGGCGGGTGCCGCTCGTGTTCGTGTGTGAGAACAACGGCTTTGCCGAGTTCACGCCCCGCTCCGCGCACACCGTGATCGAACGCGTGAGCGATGTCGTCGCACCGTATGGGTTCGATTGCGAGACCGTCGAGGGCAGCGATCCTGCCGCGGTGTGGGACGCGTTCGGTGCCTTTCTCGCCCGCGCCCGCGGCGGCGAGGGTCCGTTCCTGCTCGAGTGCCTGACCCATCGCCGGCGCGGCCACTACGAGGGCGACGCGCAGGAGTATCGCGATGCGCTCGCCGACGAAGAATGGCGTCGGCGCGATCCGATCGCGCGGTTCGAGCCGCGCGCGCTCGAGGACGGATGGCTTGACGAAGACGCGATCGCCGCCATCCGAGAAGAGGCGTCCGCGGCGGTCGAGGCCGCTGTCGGATACGCGCGGGCGAGCCCCTGGCCCGACCCTGGACTCGCCGCCGTGCTGGTGTACGCATGACTGCCGCGAGCGAGATCACGTTCATCGAGGCGATCCGTCAGACGCTCGCCGACGCGATGCGCGCCGACGAGCGGGTGATCGTGCTCGGCGAGGACGTCGCCGAGGGCGGGCCATACCTGGCCACCGCCGGCCTCGTCGACGAGTTCGGGCGTGAGCGCGTGCTCAACACGCCGATCAGCGAGGGCGCTGTCTGCGGCGTCGCGGTCGGCGCCGCCCAGAGCGGGCTGCGGCCCGTCGTCGAGATCATGTTCATCGACTTCATCACGCTCGCGCTCGATCAGCTCGTCAACCAGGCCGCGAAGGCCCACTTCATGTCCGGCGGCCAGCTGCAGGTGCCGCTCGTCCTGCGCACCCAGGGCGGCGCCAGCGGGCGCAACGGAGCCCAACACTCGCAGAGCCTCGAGGCATGGCTGACGCATGTGCCCGGGCTCAAGGTCGTGATGCCGAGCTCCGCCGCCGACGCGGCCGGGCTGCTCGCGTCCGCGATTGCTGACCCCGGCCCAGTCGTGTTCGTCGAGAACAAGTCGCTCTACTTCCGCCGCGAGCCGCTGGCGGGCAGCGCCGACGGGGCGGCCGATCCGGTGCCGGTCGCGCTCGGGGAGGCCAACGTGCTGCGCCGCGGTGACGCGCTGACGATCATCGCCACCTCCCGGATGGTCGCCGACGCTCTCGCGGCGGCCGAGCAGCTCGCGCGTGACGGCGTCGAGGCGGAGGTGATCGACCCGCGGACCCTCGTGCCCCTCGACCTCGACACCCTCGCTCGCTCGGTACAGAAAACGGGCCGCGCCGTGATCGCCCACGAGGCCGTGACCACCGGCGGCTTCGGCGCCGAGCTCGCGGCCCAGCTTCAGGACGCCGCCTTCGACTTCCTCGAGGCGCCGATTCAGCGCGTCGGGGCACCGTTCACGCCGGTGCCCGTGAGCCCGCCGCTCGAGGACGTCTACCGCCCGGGCGTCGATCAGATCCTGTCGGCAGCGCGCGTCGTGATCGAGTGGGATCAGCCGGCGGAGAGGGTCGGCAGTTGACCGTCGGCGTCGAGCGCCAGCAGCGTCGCACCGGGCATCCGTTCGAGGACCCGGCGATGCCGCAGGACGATCTCCAGGTTGACGAGCGAGAGCCGCGCGTGCTCGCGTCCCAGTGCGTCGGCTCGCGCTCCCTCGCGTCGCTCGATCGCGTCGATCAGCGCCATATGTTGACGGTGGGCGACAACGAGGATCTCGCGCGATTCCGGCAGCTCGGCGTGCGCGAGCACGAAGGCGCTCGGACTCGCGAACGGAAGCAACAGGATGTTCTCGAGCGAGCGCTCGAGCAGCGGGCTGCGCGCCATCGCCAGCAGCCGCTCATGGAAGCTCTCGTTGAGCGCGACGTAGCGCTCGAAGGACTCGTAGTCGGCCTGGTGGACGAGTTCCTGGGTGGCGTCGCTGATCTCCCGGAGCCGGCGCATGTCACGCCGGGACGGGCCACGCTCGGCTGCAAAGCGCGCCGCTGTGCCCTCGAGCACGCCCCGCAGTTCGATCGCGTCGCGGATGTCGGCCTGGGTGAATTCGCGGACCGCATATCCGCCGCGGGTGAGCGGCCGCAGCAGGCCCTCGTGCTCGAGCTCGGCCAGCGCAAGTCGCAACGGCGTGCGCGAGACGCCCAATCGCTCGACGAGCGGCAGCTCGGACATCCGCTCGCCGGGTGCAAATTCGCCGCTGAGGATCTGCTCGCGAAGCCGCAGCTGGGCCCTCATGATGTGCGTTCGGTTTGCGGACTTGGCCAAGGTGTGCGGAGCCTCGCGACAACTCTATCGGCCAGAAAACGCTGCATGCAAGATGACGTGACCGTCATCTCTCAGTGGCCTTTTTTGGAGTGTTTCAACTCTTTCTTGCATGCAACACCGGCGCGAATTAGTATCCGCCGTCACCTCGCCAGACAGGGCGGGCCATACCTTCATCAGGAGAGGAGAGGGTGAGGATGTTCCACGTCTCGGGGCGCGCGCGCCCGGGCCTGGCACTCATAGCGGTGCTCGGGCTGTTGGTGGTGCTTGCAGGCTGCGGAAGCAGCAGCTCAAGCAGCAGTTCGGCAGGGGGCGGTGGCAGTTCGACGTCGAGTACGGCGTCGGCTTCCAGCACCGGCAACACGGGTTCGGTCGACACGTCGCAGTGCGGACCGAAGCCCGGCGTGAAGGCGACGGGCACGCCGATCAACATCGGCACGATTGACACCAAGCAGCCGGGCACGGACTTCAGTGACGGCCCGAACATGATTCAGGCGTACTTCACCTGCGTCAATGAGAACGGTGGCGTCAACGGACACCCGCTGAAGCTGTTCGTCGAGTACGACCAGACGCAGCCGGCCCAGGTCGCGGCCGCGGCGAAGAAGCTCATCCAGAACGATCACGTCGTCGCCATCGACGGCGTCTTCGATCTCCTCGAGTGCACCGTCAATGGGGCCTACTGGAAGCAGCTCGGCATCTACGAGATGGGCGCCGGAATCGCGCCCGAGTGCTGGTCGACGCCGAACAGCGCAGCGGTCAACATGGGCCCACGTTACAGCTCGGACGGAGCGACGCAGTACGGCCTGAGCCAGCATCCGAACAAGGTCGTGTTCGTTCAGTCCAACGTCCCCGGTACCGGCTACATCGCCGCGGGGCCGAAGGCACTGGCCGACGCCGCACACGTGCCGATCACGGAGCTGACGGAGAACGTGCCGATTAACGACGCCAACTCCGTCGCACTCGACCTCGTGAACAAGGCAGGCTCGAACGGCTGGGTCGTGCTCAACTTCACGCCACCCGAGGCGCTCGTGATCCTCCAGGCCGCGCAGAAGCTCGGACTCGAGGACCGCGTCAAGGGTTGGGGTTGCTCGACACCGTGCAACACCGACTTCCTGGCCAAGACGCTGGGACCGAAGTGGAACCACAAGCTGTTCGTCAATGCCGAGCTGACCTCCCCAGATGACCACAACGGCCCGGAGATGCAGCTCTACAAGGCGATCCTCGCCAAGTACGGCCAGAGCGTGGCCGGCGGCGTCGGCTCGTTCAGCCAGATGGGCTTCCTGCTCGGCAAGTTCCTCACCAACGCGCTCCAGAACATGAAGGGGGCGTACACGCTGAAGAACGTCAATGCCGCGATCAAGGCGATCAAGGACCAGAAGACCGAGCTGCTGTGCCAGCCGTGGGTGTACGGCGATTACCCGCTGCACATCCCGAACAATGCGGACTTCACCACGACCCCGGAGAACGGGAAGATGGTGACGGCTCAGGGATGCTTCAACATCTCTGCTGCGGACCCGCAGATTGCGGCGTATCGTAAGGCCGCAGGTACGGCACCGTCGACGAACCCGCCGACGGGCTAGGAGGACAGCAGTGCAGCCGCGATCAGGGCGCGTGAACCCACATGCCTAGCCTGACTGACCTCGAGCAGTTCCTCGTCACGGGACTGTCGCTTGGAGGGGTGTATGCCCTGTCAGGCATCGGCATGGTCGTGCTGTACCGCGCGACCGGAGTGCTGAATCTGGCCTTCGGCGCGGTCGGCGCGATGGGCGCCCTAATCGCGTGGCAACTGATCAACCACGCCGGCCTCGGGTTCTGGCCGGCGTCGTTGATCGGCGTTCTGTCAGGCGGGGTGGTCACGCTCGTCTACGGGATGGTGTTCGGACCCGCGCTCGCCAGCCGCGACCCACTGGTCAAAGCGGCGGCGACGCTCGGCCTGACGCTGATCCTGCTCGGCGTCATGGACCTGTTGTGGCCCTCGAGTGGTGGCGCCTCGCGGGCGCTCACGATCCCGACGGACAACAACACGTTCCAGATGGGCGAGATCTCGGTCACCTACACGAACGTGATCGCGCTCGTTCTCGGACTCGCGATCACCTTTGTCACCGGCGCCTTCCTGCGCTTCACTAAGACGGGAACCGCGATGCGGGCAATGGCCAACGATCGGGAGATCACCGCGACGCTCGGCGTCCGCGTTCGCCGCGTCGAAGCGAACGCGTGGTTCGGCTGCGGCATCCTTTCCGGAATCGCAGGCGTGCTGCTGGCCGACCTTGTCGCGCTCGACGCCACGAGCCTGACGTTCCTCGTCATCTCGTCACTTGCGGCGACCTTGATCGCGCGCCTGCGCTCGATCGTCATCACCTTCTTCGCCGCGATCGTCATCGGTCTCGTGACCGCTGAGCTGACGCCGGTGTCGTCGCTGAGCAACTACCGCGACATGACGCCGTTCGTGCTCGCGGCGATCGCGCTCTTGATCCTCAACCGACGCCGCGTCATCTCCGTCGGCCGCCAAGGGGTCTAACGGCACCTTGGAATCTGCAGGCGTCAAGAGCAGCGCCGAAGAGGCCGCTCAGACCGAGGCGGACACCCCGGCGCCGGAGGCGACCACAGGTCGGCGACCGAGGCCGGCCCTGCCAGAGCCGCGCAGCCTCGTCCGGCCTCTCGTGATCGCCGCCGTGCTGCTTGTCGTGCTGCTCGCGGTCCCGTCGATCTTCAGCGTGTACTACGTCGACGCCTGGACCCAGGTGGCGATCTACTCGATCGTCACGCTCGGGCTCGGATTGCTCGTCGGACGCGTCGGGATGGTGTCCCTCGGCCAGGGTGCGGTGCTGGCGATGGGCGCGTGGGTGGCGGCGCGACTGCTGTTCGCGACCGGTCTGTCGTTCCCGATCGTCCTGCTCGCCGCCGGGCTCATCACGATGGTCCTCGGCACGCTCGTCGGGCTCCCGGCACTGCGGATGAGCGGCCTCTACCTGGCGTTGATCACGCTCATGCTCGCCGGCGCGATCACGGTCGCGCTCTCCACCATCAACTTCCCCAACGGCGGCCACGGCTTCACCGGGTACAACGGCGCGAGCGTTCACATTCAGGCGATCCGGCGACCGAGCATCGCCACCACGGATCCCGCGTTCTTCCGCTACTCGATGATCGTGGCGATCCTGATGTTCCTGCTCGTGCTCGCGCACATCCGGGGGAAGCCGGGCCGGGCGTGGGCGGCGATCCAGCAGAGTGAATCCGCGGCGCTTGCGGCCGGCATCAACACGACTGCCTACAAGCTCTGGGCGTTCGCGTTGGCGTCATTCGTCACTGGCGTCGCCGGCGGTCTCGTTGCTGCGAGCTACCGGTACCTGAACTCGCTGACGTTCGCGACCCAAGACTCGATCACCTTGCTCGCCGTCGTGTTGATGGGCGGCGCCTACAGTCTCTGGGGCGCGATCGTCGCGGCGATCCTGCTCAAGTTCCTCCAGGCAGTGCTCAACGACTTGGGTGTCTCCCCCGACTGGCTCACGATCCTGTTCGGCATCGGCGTCCTGCAGGTGCTCACGACCGCGCCGGCCGGCCTCATCGACCAGGTCCCGCGTGACATCAAGCGCCTCGGTGGGCTCCTGTCCGGTCGCGGGCGGCGTCGCGCGCCGGAGGGCGAGAAGGCGTGATCGAGGTCACCGACCTGACCGTTCGGTTCGGCGGCGTGACCCCGCTTGACGGAATGAGCCTGCGCTTCGAGGAGGGGACCTGCGGTCTGATCGGCCCCAACGGTGCGGGAAAGACTACGTTCTTCAACGTCTTGAGCGGTTTCGTTCGGCCGGTCTCCGGGACGATTCACGCGTTCGGGGAGGACCTGCTGAAGATGGCGCACTTCCGTCGTGCTCGCTGGGGTGTGCGCCGCACGTTCCAGACCGAGCAGGCGATCGAGCAGTTGTCGGTGTACGACAACGTCGCGATGATCCACGAGCACTCCAAGCTGACAGGCTCCTCGCGCCTGGAGGACGTGCAGGGCGCGATCTCGTTCGTCGGGCTCGACATGGATCCGAGCACGAAGGTCGGCGTGCTCGGCGCCCGCGACCGCCGTCTCGTCGAGGTGGCGCGTGCGGTCGTCGGACGGCCGCGCGTCGTGCTCCTCGATGAGCCGGCCGCGGGTCTGCCGGACGAGGAGACCGCCCACCTCGGTGAGGTCATCCGGCGGATTCCGGATGAGATCGGTGCGCTGACGATCCTCGTTGACCACGATATGAGCCTCGTCTCCGGCTGTTGCACGACGACGGCGGTCCTCGACTTCGGCAAGCTGCTCGCATCCGGTCCGACGGCAGATGTGTTGCGCGACGAACGGGTCGTTCGTGCCTATCTCGGGACCGAAGATGTCGAGCCGGCCGGCGCGGGCTTCGACCCGACCGCCGAGGAGACAGGGCGTTGAGCGACGAATCGCTCAGCCTGAAAGGCGTCAGCGTCGAGCGTGGCGGGCACACGGTCGTGCACGAGGTCTCACTTGATGTCGCGCCCGGCGCAGTCACCGCGCTGCTCGGACCGAACGGCGCCGGTAAGTCGAGCCTCGTGCTCGCCGTCGGCGGCGTGCTGAAGCCCCTCGGCGGTTCGGTCGTGATGGACGGTCGTGACCTCGCGGGACGGCGCCCGGAGAAGATCCGCCAGTCGGGGTTGGCGATCGTTCCCGAGGGCCGGCGGCTGCTGCGAGACCTCACCGTCGAGGACAACATCCGGGTCGCCACCTACTCCCTGTCTCGCCCCCAGGCGAAGGCGGGCCGGGAGCGTGCGCTCGAGCTGTTCCCCGAGCTTGAGAAGCGGCTGACGACGGCCGCCGGCTCGCTCTCCGGCGGCGAGCAGCAGATGGTCGTGCTCGCGCAGGCACTCGTGTCCCAGCCCCGGTACGTAATCATCGACGAGCTGTCGCTCGGTCTTGCGCCGGTCGTTGTGCAGCGGCTGATCCCGACGATCCATTCGATCGCTGAGGCTGGCATCGGGGTGCTGCTGATCGAGCAGTTTGCGACGGTCGCACTCGGTCTCGCCGAGCGTGCATACGTAATGGAAGGCGGCCGCATTCGTTACGAGGGCGCGGCCAAGGAGCTACGCGAGAAGCCGGAGCTGCTCCACTCGGCGTACCTGTTCCGGGGCGCGCCGACGGGCAATGGCGCAACCACGCCCGCCGCGGTTAAACCGACATGACGGTCACCGCGATGGAGCACGTGCTCGTGCTCAGCGATGACATTGAGGCGACCCGCGAGTTCTACTGCGACATCGTCGGGCTCCGAGTCGGAGAGCGCCCGCCGCTCGAGTTCGGTGGCTACTGGCTTTACGCCGGCGACACGCCGTGTCTGCACATCGCCGAACGCCACGCATATCTCACCCACGCGGCATCGCTGGGTCTCGCGATCTCACGCGAGCCGCCCGGCACAGGACCCGTCGATCACATCGCCTTCAACGCGGACGACTACGACCGGGTCCGCCGGCAGCTCACCGTTCGGGGCGTCCGCTCGGTCCCGAACTCCGTGCCCGCAGCCGGGTTGCGGCAGCTGTTCTTCGAGGACCCCAACGGCGTGCGGGTCGAGATCAACGTGAGAGACACCCTGAGCTAGTGGCCCTTTCCGCAAATACAACGACATCCGAGCGGCCCCCGGCGGCGCCTGCGTGGGCCTGCGGTCCGCTCGGCATCCGGCCTCGCCGGATCGGACCGCGCCCACGTCATCCGGCTGTCCTCGAATGCTCGTGCACATCCAGTGCACTTCGCATCCTGCGTCCGCGCCAGGCATCCACCGGTGACCACTCTCGGTGTCGTCGTACTTACGAAAAGAACCACTAAACGAGGTAGAGATGGCTGAATCGCAGACCGCGAATACGATCACGGCCGGTCGCCGCACGACACCGCCGTTCCGCGCCGACCACGTCGGCAGCCTGCTGCGCCCGAAGCGACTGCTCGACGCGCGTGAGGAGTTCGCGGGCGGACGGCTGTCGGCCGACCAACTGCGCGCCGTCGAGGACGATGCAATCCGCGACGTCGTGAAGATGCAGCACGACGTCGGCCTGCAGTCGGCCACCGATGGGGAGTTCCGCCGCGCCTCGTGGCACATGGACTTCATCTATCAGCTCGGGGGGATCGAGAAGCGGCCGCCCGGGGACATCAAGGTCCAGTTCCACAACGAGCAGGGCGACATCGAGTTCGCTCCGGCGTCCATCCACGTCGCCGAGCGGGTGCATCTCGCCGAGCCGATCTTTGCCGAGGACTTCCGGTTCCTGCAGAGCCAGGTGCAGGACGGGATCACACCAAAGCTGACGATCCCGTCGCCGAGCATGGTCCACTACCGCGGCGGGCGCGCGGCGATCGACCCGAGCGTCTATCCCGACGTCGATGCGTTCTGGAGCGATCTCACCGGGGCGTATGCCGATCAGGTGAGGGCGGTCGCGGGCATGGGCGGGCGCTACCTCCAGTTCGACGACACGAGCCTCGCCTATCTCAATGACCCGCGCCAGCGCGAGGAGATGGCCGGCAAGGGTGAGGACGCGGAGCACCTCCACGAGACGTACATCCGCCACATCAACGAGGCGCTCGCGGACAAGCCCGAGGGACTGACCGTGACGACCCACATGTGCCGCGGGAACTTCCGCTCGTCGTGGGTGGCGGAGGGCGGCTACGACTTCGTCGCCGAGGCACTGTTCGGTGAGCTCGCCGTCGACGGGTTCTTCCTCGAGTACGACGACGCCCGCTCCGGCGGCTTTGAGCCGCTGCGGTTCGTTCCCAAGGACAAGCTTGTCGTCCTCGGCCTCGTGACGACCAAGCGCGGCGAGCTCGAGAGCAAGGATGAGCTCAAGCGGCGGATCGACGAGGCTTCGCGGTACGTCGCGCTCGAGCAGCTGTGCCTGTCGCCGCAGTGTGGCTTCTCCTCGACGGTCGAAGGCAATTCGGTCTCCTTCGATGAGCAGGTGGCGAAGCTGTCATTGATCGTCGAGACGGCCGCCGAGGTCTGGGGCTGACCGGGGTCTTGCCATGCGCGCTGCCGTGACCGAGCGGGTCGGGGCGATGGCGGTGATTGACCGTCCCGACCCTTCGGCGCCCGGTCCGGGCGAGGTCGTCGTCCATCCGGAGGCGGTCGGCATCTGTGGCTCGGACTACCACTTCTTCGCCGGCGAGCTGTCCGACGCCGCCGGCGGCTCGCAGTTTCCCCGCGTTCAGGGGCACGAGTTCTCGGGCACGATCACCGCCGTGGGGGCGGGGTGTCGGGACGAGCTGACCCCCGGCCGGCGCGTCTCGGTGTACCCGCTGCATGCCTGCGGCGGGTGTTACCCCTGCCGCGTCGGACGCCCAAACGTGTGCGTCAACTTCAAGCTGCTCGGGATCCACCTCGACGGCGGCCTTCAGGACCAGCTCGCGGTCGGGCAGGATCAGGTCTTTCCGATCACGGCCGGCGATCCCGCCATCGCCGCGATGGCGGAACCGGTCTCGATCGCGGTCCGCGCCGTCGGTCGCGCCGGCGTCCAGGCCGGCGAGCGCGTCGTCGTGTTCGGCGCCGGGCCGATCGGCCAATGCGTGTGCCTGCTCGCCCGTGAGCGCGGAGCCGAGGTGCTCGTGATCGACCTCCAGGAGAGCCGGCTCGCCTTGAGCCGGGCGATCGGTGCTGACACGCTCGTGTGGACGGGCCACGACGAGGTCGTTTCGGCAGTGGGTGACTGGAGCGGCCCCGAGGGTCCGCACGTTGGCGTCGACGCGACCGCAGCGGCGGAGGCCGTACGCACGATGATCGATGTCGTCGCGTACGCCGGGCGCGCGGTGCAGGTAGGGATGTCCAACGCCGAGGCCCCGATCCGCGTCGGGAGCCTGACCGAAAAGGAGCTGGACTACCTCGGCGTCTGCTGCTGCGGAGGTGGCGAGTTCGGCGAGGCCGTCAAGGCGGTCGAGCGCAACGGCGAGACGCTGGCGCGGCTGATCAGCCACGAGTTCCCGCTCGCCGAGGCGCCCGAGGCGCTGGAGTTCGCGATGAGCAATCCAAACCAGGTGATGAAGGTGGTGATCCGGGGTGACTGACAGCTACGACTACATCATCGTCGGTGCCGGCTCGGCGGGCTGTGTGCTCGCGGGGCGGCTCACCGAGGACGAGGACATCCGGGTGGCGGTACTCGAGGCGGGGGGCGAGGACTCACAGCCGGAGATCAAGATCCCCGCGGCGTTTCCGGTGCTGTTCAAGTCGAGCTTCGACTGGGACCTCGAGGGCGAGCCCGAACCCGGCCTCGACAACCGCCGGCTGTACCTCCCCCGGGGCCGGATGCTCGGGGGCTGCAGCTCGATCAACGCGATGATCTACATCCGCGGCAACCGCGCCGACTACGACGGGTGGGTGGCCGCGGGGTGCGACGGGTGGGGCTACGACGACGTGCTGCCGTACTTCAAGCGCTCCGAGGACAACGAGCGCGGCGAGGACGGCTTCCACGGCGTCGGCGGTCCGATGTCGGTGTCCGACAGCCGCTCGATGCACGCGCTCGTCGACACGATGCTCGAGGCGGCGCGCCAGGCGGGCCACGAGCGCAATCCCGACTTCAACGGCGCCCGCCAGGAGGGCGTCGGCCGCTTCCAGCTCACCCAGCGTGAGGGATTGCGCTGGAGCACGGCGGACGCGTTCCTGCGACCGGCCGCGGCGCGGCCGAACCTCGACGTGATCCCGCGCGCGATGGCGCTGCGGATCCTGTTCGAGGGCCGGCGTGCCGTCGGCGTCGAAATCGTGCGCGATGGCCGCGTGGAGCAGCTGCGCGCCGAGCGAGAGGTCATCCTCGCCGCCGGTGCGTATCAGTCACCGGTGCTCCTGATGCTGTCCGGCATCGGTCCGGAGGATCAGCTCGCGCCGTTCGGGATCGAGATCCGCGAGACGCTGCCGGTGGGGATCGGCCTCCAGGATCACTGCATGGCTCAGGTCAACTACCTGACCGACGAGCCGTCGCTGTTCATGGCCCACGCCGACCCCGAGCACATCGCGCTGTTCGAGACGGAGGGGCGGGGGCCTTTGAGCTCCAACATCCCGGAGGCCGCCGGGTTCTTCCGCACGCGCCCAGGGCTCGACGCCCCGGACATCGAGTTCCACTTCGCGCCGTCGATGTTCTTCGACGAGGGGCTGAGCGCACCGGCCGACCACGGCTACTGCTTCGGCCCGGTCGTCGTGGCGCCGACGAGTCGCGGCCGGGTGATGCTGCGCTCGCCGCTGCCCGATTCCAAGCCGCGCGTGCTCTGTAACTTCCTGACGACCGAGGAGGACCGGGAGAGCATGCTCGCGGGGATGCGGATGGCGCTCGAGATCGCCGATCAGCCAGCGCTGAAGGCGGTCGAGCGGGACGTATTCAGCGTGCCCGACTCCGACTCCGACGAGGATCTGATGGCGTTCATCAAGCGCGCCGCGCAATCCGTCTACCACCCGACGTCGAGCTGTGCGATGGGATCGGTCGTCGACTCCGAACTGCGCGTCTACGGCTTCGACGGGCTGCGGGTCGTCGACGCGTCCGTGATGCCGACGGTCACCCGCGGCAACACCAACGCCCCGGTGATCATGATCGCCGAGCGAGCCGCCGACCTGATCCGGGCGGGGACGGGAGCGACTGTCGCCGCGGGAGTGGCGTAGCGCGAGCGCTACGCCGTCTGGAGCGGATCGCCGAGCGCGCGGCCGGCGAGCCAGTCCGCGCCCCGGGCGTAGAGGCGCTCGACGCCCGGGCCGGTCAGGCCCGGCATGTCGCGCTTGACGTCGTAGCCGATCTCGCTTTGGGCGTAGGCGAGGTGGCGGTAGCCGACCGGGAACCGCTCGAGTCGCTCGGTTGCGAGCGCGAGCGTCGCGCCAGGATCGACCGGATCGAGCCGATCCTTCTCGTAGATCGGCTGGCGCAGCACGATGCCCCAGCGATCCTGCCGCCGCTCGAGGAAGTCGTAGAAGCGTCCTGTGCAGACGATGTCGCACACGACACCGTGTACCTCGGCCCGCTGCGAGATCGTCATCTTCGTCTGCGCGATCGCGCGAGCGCGCTCCGCGGCGAGGTCGATCGTCGTGCCGCCGAGGAAGTGCAGGATGTTGACGCCGCGCTCGAAGCCCTCGCGGCTGACCCGGATGAAGTCCGCCGCCGGGCCCTGGAACCAGGTCGCCATCATGAACCCGTCGTCGTGCCAGACGGTCGCGAAGCGCTCCCAGTCACCGGCGTCACGCCACAGCGCCCAGTTCTCGACCAGTTCCCGGATGAGCCGGCGATCCTCGCTCATGTGGCCGCGGCGCCCAGATCCGGGATCTGGCTGGTCGGCGGGATCGGCGGGCCGGTCGCGCGGCCACTGATGTCGGGCGTCCCGTAGGTGTGGAACGTCTCGATCGTCTTCACGCCCCAGGCCTGGCCGCGGGCACGCTCGGCCTGGGTCCAGACGACCGGCTCATATGCGGGGTCGAAGATGAAGTGCGTTCCCGTCGTGACCTCGACACGGTTTCCGCCCGGCTCGTACACGTACAGGAACATCCCCTGGGCGACGGCGTGCTTCGACGGTGCGGCCTCGATCGGGACGTCGGCGTCAAGGAAGATGTCGGCCGCGCGCAGGCACTCCTCCCGGGTGTCGACGAAGAACGCCAGGTGGTGCAGGCGACCGCTGGCGCCGGCGTGATCGGCGACGTAGATGAGCTCGTGGGCGGCGATCGACAGGCTCATCCAGGCGCCGACCTCGCTGCCGTCGTCGGCCACGATCTGCTCGTAGAGGCGAAAGCCGAGCACGTCCTGGACGAAGCGCCGGTTGACGGCGACATCGCGCGCGAGCACGTTGATGTGATCGAGGCGCTTGACCGCGGCACCGCGACCGACGTAGCGCTGGGGCACGTTCTTGAGCGCGGGGCGCAGATGCTCGGGCGGCTGGTAGCGCTCGGTCTCGTAGTAGAGCTCGCAGCCATGTCCGTCGGGATCCGTAAACGTAAACGCGGGGCCGTGGCCAACGTCACCGTCGATCCACTCTCCCCCATGTCCGCTCGCCTGCACCGCAGCCACCCGGCGCTCAAGCGCCTGCGGGCTCCAGGCCCGCAGCGCCATGTGACCGAGGCCCGGAAGCGCCGCCTCGGTCAGCTTCAGGCTGTAGCGCTGGTAGTCACCCCAGCCGCGCAGGTACACGGACTGTCCTTCACGCGCCTCGACCTCCATCCCGAACAGGTCGACGAAGAACCGCAGGCTCTCATCGGGAAACGGCGTCAGCAGCTCCGCGTGTCCGACGTGCGCAAGGTCGTGAATTGGTTCCGGCACGGTGTCGTTCATCGTCTCACTCACCACCCTCTTGCTCGAGCCGGGCACGCAGCCCGTCGATCTCATACGACAGCGCGCCCGCCTGCAGCCGGCCGCGTTTGATGGTCTCGCGTTCGGCCCGTTCCCGCGCACTCGCCAGCGTGTCGGTCACCCGCTCCCGCTCCACCACCGCGACCCCGTCGGCGTCGAGCACGACGGCGTCGCCCTGACGGACGGTGACCCCGCCGACGCTCACCGGCTCGCCGATCGATCCCGGCACGTCCTTGCCGGCCCCATGGACACGGATCCACCGGGCCCAGATCGGCAGTCCGAGCTCCGCGAGCTCGTCGACGTCCCGCACGGACGCGTCGACGAGGATCGCGGCAGCGCCGTGCACCTTCGCCTGCGTGGCGAGCAGATCCCCGACGAGCGCGACCCGCCGCGGCTCGGGCATCGTCAGGACGAGCACCTCGCCGGGTTCGAGCTGCGCCATCGCGGCATGCACCATGAGGTTGTCGTCCTGGCCGCAGCGAACGGTCCGGGCCGGTCCCGCCGCGCGTGAACCGGGGACGATCTGGATGAAATCCGCCTCGACGCACCCGCGCCGCCCACCCGCCTCGTAGACGGTCGCCGTGCCAAGCTCGGCCAGCTCCGCATAGGCGCCGCCGCTCACAGCTCGCCGACCACCTGCGGCGTCACCCGCTGGAACGCCTCGGCCTGCCGGATCGCGGCGTTCCCGGACGAGCGGCGCGCATGATTGGCCCGGTGCTCGGCCCGTTCGGCGTAGTAGCTCTGCAGGTAACGCTGCGCCTTCATCTCGCCCATCGCTGCGAGCTTCTGATCCATGACCGAGGTGATGTCGACGAACGTCGTCGGCGTGAAGTTGCAGAGCTCGGGTTGATGCGGCTCGAATAGGAACAGCTCGGGCGGGCGCACGGTCGCGAACGCGCTCGGGACCCCCGCGCCCGCGGCGAGGCTCCGCGCCCGCATCACGGCCGCGAACGCGACCGGGTGATCCGGGTTGAACGGATCGGTGTCGGTGTGGGTGATGAGCACGTCGGGTGCGAACTCGCGGATCGTGTCGGTGACCTTGAGCAGGGCCCCGGAGTCGATCTCGAGCGGGTAGTCGCCGAGGTCGAGACACGTGAACGACGCGCCGAGCGCGCCCGCCGCTCGCTCCGCCTCGCCGTGGCGGATCTCCTTGACCCGCTCGAGCGTCTGGCCCTCCTCCGTCCACAACTCGCCTGATTCGCCGCGCTCGCCGTACGAGAGCGCGATCACACTCGCCGTGCCGCGCCCGGACGTCGCGACCGCAATCGCGCCGCCCGCTCGCCACACGAAGTCGGCCGAATGCGCGCCGATCACCATCATCCGGCGCCCGCTCACAGCGGCTCAGCCCCCGCCACCCGCCGCGTGTTGGCGACCGCCATGACATGCACCTCCTCCTCGTCGAACCCGGCCGCCAGCAGGCGGTCGACCATCAGCGCCATCCCGTCTTCGACCGGCGGATTGAACACTTGGCCAAGGTCGGTGGAGAGCAACGTGTGCTCCGGGCCGATGGCACGGATGTTCTCGATCCATTGCTCCCATGCGATCTTGCCCGTGTGGGGTGTCGTGAAGCAACGCTCGAGCAGCGCCCCGTTCGTGGCGAGCCGGCGCTGATCATCGAGCGACAGGTTCTGGGAGGGGAATTCCGGATGGGTGATGACGATGGTCTCGACACGCGCCTGCACCGCGGCGTCGACGACGGCGAAGATCTCATTGCGCCCGAGGTGTCCGGTCGCGAGCACCATCCCGTGGCGGGCGATCATCGCGAGCACCGCGCGCAGCGCCGGGACTACGGCGCCGCCGTCGTCGAGCACGGGGACGGGCTCGATCTCGAGCCCCTGCTCACGCAGCTCGAGCTGCAGCTTCACCCACACCGGCACCTTGGCGCCGGGCGGCGCTTCGCGCTCGGAGGCCTCGTTGACGGCGTCGACCGTCGGCAGCCACACCGTCCGGGCTCCCTCCCGCGCGGCGATCTCGACGGCGAGCGGATTGATGCCCCCGACCGCACGGTTGAGCGTGAGCGCCCCGAGGACCTCCACCCCGGGGACCGCGGCGCGGACGACCGCGGCGCGTTCGGCGGTCGAGCCGTAGTGCGACTTGAGCACGAACCCCGCGATCCCGAGCTCAGAGCAGCGCCGCGCGAGCGAGATGTCGTCGATCTTGCGCGGCACGACGTCGGGCGCGATATGTGTGTGCGTGTCGAACCCGCCGCGGACGAGCGCCCGCGCACGATCCGAGGGGTCGGCGCTCATCGGTGAAGCGTCAGCGCCGTCGCCACCGGCGACTCAGATTGTTGACAATCCTGTTCACCATGACCCCACGATCATAGGACCACGGTCAAGAGCGCACCCGGGCCCGCCACCGCGCGCAAAGTCAATTGCGGCGTCACGCGCGGTCGCATACGTTGCACACACGCACCGTCCCAGGAGGAGAGAGAAATGCTCGTTCTCGACGCCCGCCGCTCGGACCTGGTTCGACGGCTCTGTCAGCTCATCGTGCCCGGTTCTGAGCGGGTCGGTCCCGAGGTCTACATCGACGCCCTGCTCGCGGGGATGCCCGACGCGGACCGGGACGTGATGCTCGCCGCGGTCGACACGCTCGAGCCGGCCGCCGCTGGGACGGAGGCGCTCGCCGAGCATGGGCTCTCGCCAGAGTTCATGATGGTCCGGGCCCTCGCCTGCGAGGCGTTCTACAGCGACTTCGTGGCTCCAGGCGCGCCGGGACCGGGCGCTTGGTCGGAGATTGACTTCAACTCGCCGTTGGCGACCCGCCTGGGCAAAGACTGGTCGTACCTGGGGGTGAGCGGATGAGCGAGCGCTACGGCGTCGTCGTCGTCGGGTCCGGCGCCGGCGGTGGCGTCCTCGCCGGCGAACTCGCCGAGCGCGGGCGCCGGGTGCTGCTGATCGAGGCCGGCCCGCACCGCACCGCCGCTGATTTCACGCGCTGGGAGGCGCACGCGACCCACGATCTGTGGTGGCCGATCGCGTTCGCCGAGCCGGCCGCCGGTCCGGTCGCCCCGCCGGTCCCGCTGTTCCGAGGCCGCTGCGTCGGCGGGACCACGACGATCAACACAAAGGTCGCGCTTCGCCCCACCGCGCAGGACTACGAGAAATGGCACGCCGCGTCCGGACTGACCGGCGCCTCGGGTGGCCCATTTGCAGAGTCCGATCTCCTCGCGCATCTGGAGCGCGTCGAGCAGCGGCTCGGTGTCCGCGAGCGCCACGATTGGCAGACGTGCATCCACACGACCGAGCGTGGCTTCAAAGCGCTCGGGGCCGAGCTCGAGCCGGTCATCTCCTACACCGACGCCAACTGCATGCGCTGCGGTTCGTGCCTGCAGGGCTGCCCGACGAACGCCGGCAAGTCAACGGCGAACACGTACATCCAACCCGCCGTCGTCACATCCGGACTGGAGCTGCGCGCCGGCTGCACGGTGCAGCGGGTGACGATCGAAGAGCGCGGCGACGGGCCGCAGGCGACCGGCGTCGCGTACCTCGACGCCGATGGCACCGCGCACGAGGCGCAGGCCGACATCGTCGTGGTTGCCGCCGGCACGCTCGCCACGCCAGGCATCCTGCTGCGCTCCGGCGTCCGGGAGGCGGCCGGCGGATCTCCGAGCAGCGAGCTGATCGGACGCAACCTCGGCTTCCACCCCGCGCGCCTCGTCGAGGGTTTGTTCGACGAGGTCCAGGACGCCCACATGGTCTATCCGATCAGCGCGCACTGCATGAAGTTCCAGCGTGACGAGGACGGCGGCTTCGTCGTCGAGTCGGCGACGATCCAGGACCCGATCGGCTTCGCCACCGCGCTCTCGGACGAGCACGACCGGCCGTTGTGGGGCGAGGAGCTGGTGCAGACGATGCGCCGCTATCGCTACTTCACCGGCCTGCTGACGATGGTCAGCGACGAGAACAACGGCGTCGCGTGGGTCGACGAGTCCGGTCGCGATCGCTACACGTTCGACTGGAGCGAGCGCGAGCGCGAGCGCATCGACGCCTCGCTGCAGTTCGCCCGGGACGTGCTCGAGGCGGCGGGCGCCAGGCGGGTGCTGCAGACCGGAGTGCTGAGCACACACGTTCAGGGCAGCTGCCGGATGGGCAGCGACCCGACCCGGTCAGTCGTCGGCGCGCACGGTGAGTCCCACGACATCCGGCGTCTGTTCATCGGCGACGGATCGGTCGTCCCACAGACGCTGTCGGTCAACCCGTCGCTGACGATCATGGCCCTGGCCAGCCGGCTGGCGGAGTACATCGATAGCGACGAGCACGGCTACTTCGGCAGGGTCGCCGCGCGCGCGGCAGCCTAGTGCCCGCGTCCGGAAATTCGGGTCGGAATCGGCGAGTGGCTGGGCGTGACTGGCGCCGCACGTGGAATGAGGCGATGCGAGCATCGTCGATTCCCACGGGTGGCGATCAGGCGCGTCCTTGGTGAGAAGCTGACAGCGCACGTTGCGTTGGGGGAGGCCCGGCGCCTGGAGGGGTGAGTCCGCGCCTTTTGGGGGGAGAAACGTAACAGGATGAGTTGCGCCGGCGGATCCATCGACGTTTGTGACGCTCAGCGTCACAAACGCAGCAAGATCCTTCGGCCGGTCGGATCTTGTGACGTTGTGCCGCGCCGGCGCGGAGCCGCATACCCGCCCGCGCACCCCACGCTGGGAGAGCGGTTCCTTGATTGCAGCTAGCGCTCGGACAGCTGGTCCATCACCCGGAGCATGCCGCGCTTGACCGCAGCGCGCTCACGCGCGGGCAGCGCCGCGAGCACCACCGTCTCAACCTCCGCGATCGCCGGATCCGCCCGTCGCAAGAGCCCGCGTCCGGACCGCGTCAGCTCGGCGCGGAGCACCCGCGCGTTGACCGGGTCGACGGTGCGCAGAACGAGCTTGCGCGCCTCGAGCTTGGCGACGATCTCGATCATCGACTGAGGCGTCACGAGCGCCCGGCGGGCGAGCTGCGCGTTCGACAGGCCGGGCCGGGCGGCGAGTACCGACAGCGTCGTGTACTCCTGCACGCTCAACGAGAACCCGGCCAGCCGCGCCCGCATCTCCCTCACGATCGCCTGGTTGACCCGCCCGACCGCGTAGATGAGAGACGGCTGAACCGATCCCATGCGTGGACGCCAGTTCGCTACCGCAGCCCAAGCAGCCGGATCGCGTTCTCCTTGAGCACCAACGGTCGGACCTCATCCTTGATCGGAAGCGTCTCGAAGTCCGAAAGCCATCGGTCCGGCGTGATCAGGGGATAGTCGGAGCCGAACAGCATCTTCTCCCGCAGCAACGTGTTCGTGTACCGGATCAGATTCTCCGGGAAGTACTTCGGCGACCAGCCGCTGAGGTCGATGTAGACGTTCGGCTTGTGGACCGCGATCGCGAGCGCCTCGTCCTGCCACGGGAACGACGGGTGGGCGATGATGATGTCAAGCTCGGGGAAGTCCGCCGCGACGTCGTCCACGGCCATCGGGTTGGAGTACTTCAGACGGACACCGCCGCCACCCGGCATCCCGGCGCCGATGCCGGTCGTGCCCGAATGGAACAGCGCGATCAGCCCGGCCTCGGCGATCACCTCGTAGAGCGCAAAGTGCTCGCGATCGTTCGGCCAGAACGCCTGGGTGTTGGGATGGAACTTGAAGCCGCGCACCCCGGCCTCGATCAGCGCTCGCGCCTCGCGCACGGCGAGCTTGCCCTTGTGCGGGTCGACGGAGCCGAACGGGATGAGCACGTCGGGGTTGGCCCGGGCGGCCTCGAGCACGCCGTCGTTGCCGATCCGAGGCCGACCCATCCCTGCCTCGTCGTCGACGGTGAAGATCACCGCGAGCATGTTCCGCTCCCGGTAGTGGTCGGCCACCTCCTGCGCGGTCGGCTGCGGCGGTGACCCGCCGAAGTACTTCGCCGCCGCGGCGAGGATCTCACCGGTGACGGCGTCCTGCTCTTCGCCGGGGTTGCGCTCGGCGTGGGTGTGGACGTCGATCGCGACGATGCGATCGAGATCGAGCGCGCTCATGGATAGGCCCGGATGAGGTTCTCGGCGACGAGCGCCGGCTTGGGGGCGCCGTCGACCTCGACCGTGACAAGGAGCTTGATCTCGACGCCGCCGCCACCGACCTCACGGACCTCCTGGACCTCGACCCCGGCGCGCCAGCGCGACCCGACCGGAAGTGGTGCGGGGAAGCGCACGCGGTCAAGACCGTAGTTGATCCCGACCGCCGCGTCGCTGACGGTGAGCGCCTGCTGGGTGATCGGGGCGATCAGCGAGAGGGTCAGGAACCCGTGGGCGATCGTTCCGCCGAACGGCGAGGACTTGGCCCGCTCAGGATCGACGTGGATGAAGTTGTGATCGCCGGTGACCTCGGCGAACTGGTCGACCAGCTCCTGCGTCATCTCGGACCAGTCGCTGTGACCGAGATGCCGGCCGGCGCAGTCCGGCAGTTCGGCGAGGGTCGTCGTCAAACCATTGATGTCGGCGGTGCTCACGTGGCCTTTCCGATCGACGTGGATATCAGGTTTCCGAACGTCGATCGTACCACCGTGCATCGCCTCCAGGAGGGGCCTCGAGGCCCGTCCTGCGCGGCGCGGCGCGGCCTACGCGCGGAAGCGGCGCTGCTCGGCCCGAGACGCGGCGAACGCGCTCGCGCCGCTGAACGGCCGCGTCCCGCCGAACTCGCTGCGGCCGAGTGCGCCAGCGCCGGCGCGGTCCCGCTGCGACGCCTGGTAGGCCCGGGCGAAGCCACTTCCGACTCCACGGGCGACGGTGCGATAGCTAGCGGTTGAATCAAGATCGTAGGTGAACATTTTGGTCTCCTCGCGGAATCGGTCTGCTGTGTGGGACTCATCCTCCGCCCTCGTTGCCGTCGCGACCAGACACCCTAGGGTGGGTGTGAGGCCCACCCCTGACCGCAGGGCGTTACGGCGCGACGGAGACCGCGACGAGCAGCGGCTCGTGGCGGTCACGGAGACTCGGGATGACCTCATCGAGCGTGCTGAGGAGTTGGTCGTGCGTGGCGACGCGGGTCGCCGGGCAGCCGAACCCGGCGGCGACCGCGGCGATGTCGACCGCATCGAACTGCCCCCACGCACCGTCGCCGCCCTCGTCGCGCGCGAGCGCGTCCATGACGGCGTAGCCGCCGTTGGCCATGACGACCAGGAGCACGCCGACGCGATATCGCGCGGCGCTCCACAGCGCCTGGATCGTGTAGAGCGAAGCGCCGTCGCCGAGGACCGCGACGACCGGCCGGTCCCGGTTGCCCATGCGCAGGCCGATCGATCCGGATAGGCCGAACCCGAGCCCGCCGTTGGCCGCGCTGACGAACCCCATCGGGGCGCGGGCGGGCAAGCGGGCGTGCAGCTCCGGACGGCTGGACGGCGTCTCCTCGACGAGCACGACGTCACGGGGCAGGCGCTCGGCGAGCGCGGCGAGCACGTGTCCCGCTCGCAGCGGCTCACCGGGACCGGGCGGCGCAGGCGCCGCCGGGGGCCTGTACAGGGCCGACCCGGCCGATACCGCCCGCTCCCGCTCGCGGACCGCGTCGGCCACCGCCGCGCACGCCCCGGCCACCGGTGCGACGAGCGCGACATCACACGGACTGCGCAGCGCCTCCGCCGCAAGATCGGTGACGACAGCGACGTGCGTCCCGGGCTCGACGAGCGCCACCTCGTCGTCGAACAGGTACACCCGGAACGCGTTCGTGCCAATCGCGATCACGAGGTCAAACGGCGAGAGTGCCGCCTGCATGCGCCGGCGCATCCACGGCAGATGGCCGGCGAACAGCGGGTGGTCCTGCGGGAAGCCCGCGCGACCGCCGAACGCCTCCTGCCACACCGGGCAGCCGAGCCGCTCGGCCAGCCGTACGACGGCCGCCCAGCCGTCCGCGGTGTCGGCACCTGCGCCGACGACGAGCGCAGGCGCGTCGGCGCCGTCGATCAGGTCGACGAGCGGCTCCACGTCGGTCTGCATCACCGCGTCGGAGCGGACGACCGCGGTGGGCGTTCCCGCCGCCAGCGCGTCCGCCGGCTCTGACCAGTCGCCCATCGGAGCGACGACGAGCGCCGGCGCGCGGGCGCCGTCGGCCTCGTGGTAGGCGCGAGCGATCGCGCCCGGCAGGTCCTGCGGGCGCAAGGGAGTCGACGTCCACACCGGATACTCGCCCGCGAGCCGATCGAGCGAGCGCCCGGTGAGGAACGGTTCGAAGGACAACTGCCGCCGGTCCTGCTGCCCGACGACGATCACGAGGGGAATCCGCGAATCGCGGGCGTTGGCGATCGCGTTGATCGCATTGCCGAGGCCCGGCGCGGTGTGCAGGTTGACGAACGCGGGGCGGCCCTGCGCGAGCGCGTATCCGCTCGCCATCCCCACGACGGTCCCCTCGTGGAGCCCGAGGACGAAACGGATGTCGTCCGGGAGATCGGTGAGGAACGGGATCTCGGTCGAGCCGGGATTGCCGAAGATCGTCGTCATCCCGAAGCGCCTCATGACCTCGAATGTCGCGTCGCGAACTGTCACGCGAACAACGTATCCGACGCGCGGACGAGGCGTGCCCGTAATCGCATACGATCGCGCAACTGCCTGACGGGGACACCTGCGAGAGGAGCTGCATGCGGACACAAGTCGGAATCGTCGGCGCTGGGCCGGCTGGGCTGACGCTTGCGCTGCTTCTGCAGCGTGAGGGAATCGAGGCGGTGGTCCTCGAGACGCGTGACCGCGACTACGTCGAGCGCCGGGTGCGCGCCGGCCTGCTCGAGCAGAACACCGTTGATCTCATGCACGACCTCGGGGTTGGCGAGCGGCTCGCCCGGGAGGGACTCACGCACGACGGCATCTATCTGCGCCGCGAGGGTCAGACACAGCGGATCCGCATCGCCGAGCTGACCGGGCGTCGCGTGACGATCTACGGGCAGCAGGAGGTCGTGAAGGACCTGATCGCGGCCTGGCTTGACCGGGGCGGGGAGATCCACTTCGAGGTCTCCGACGTCGAGCTCCGCGGGATCGACACCGAGCACCCGTCGATCGCCTTCCGGGAAGCCGGTGAGACGGAGACGATCGAGTGCGACGTCATCGCCGGGTGCGACGGGTTTCACGGCGTCAGCCGCCCGACGATCCCGGACGCCGTCCTCACCCAGCACGAATTCGTCTATCCGTTCTCCTGGCTCGGGATCCTCGCGCACGCGGCTCCGGCCACCGACGAGCTCATCTATGCGTGGCACGAGCGAGGCTTCGCGCTGTACACGATGCGCTCGGAGGAGGTCAGCCGCCTCTACCTCCAGGTGCCGGCCGACGAGCAGCTCAACGGATGGTCTGACGACCGCATCTGGGAGGAGCTCCAGCTCCGCCTCGCGACCGAGGGATGGCGCGTGAACGAGGGCGAGATCTTTGAGAAGGGGATCACCCCGATGCGCAGCTTCGTGTGCGAGCCGATGCAGTACGGCCGGCTGTTCCTCGCCGGTGACGCCGCGCACATCGTTCCGCCGACGGGCGCCAAAGGCCTCAACCTGGCGGTCAACGACGTGCGCCTGCTCGCTCGGGCGTTGTCGCGCTGGTACCGCGACGGGTCGACTGAGGCGCTCGACTCGTACTCGACGACGGCTCTGCGTCGCATCTGGCGAGCCCAGGACTTCTCCAACTACATGACGCAGCTGCTCCACGATCTGTACGAGGGCGCGTTCGGAGAGCGCCTGCAACTCGCCCGCCTCGAGTATCTGTCGCGGTCGGTCGCCGCCGCGACGAGCCTCGCTGAGAACTACGCCGGTCTCCCGGCGACCGACGACTTTTGAAAGGGGTCCGTCGATGAACACAGCAGCAGGAGGACGCCTGGCGAACAAGGTCGCCCTGATCACCGGCGGCGCCGGGAGCATCGGCCTGGCGACGGCACAGGCGTTCGTCCGTGAGGGGGCACGCGTGATGCTCGTCGACGTTGTGCAGGCCGACCTCGAGCAGGCGGCGGCGGCGCTCGGCGAGGACGCCGCCGGCGCGATCGCGGCCGACGTCACGAGTTCGGAGCAGGTGCAGCGCGCCGTGTCGGCCACGGTCGAGCGGTTCGGACGCCTCGACATCGCATTCGCCAACGCCGGCATCTTCGGCACGGTCGCGCCGGTCGCCGACTACCCGGTCGACGTGTTCGAACGGGTGATGGCCGTCAACGTGATCGGGAGTTTCCTCGTGGCCAAGCACGCGCTCTCGGTGATGGAGGACCGGGGCAGCCTGATCATCAACTCGAGCGTCGTGGGACTCACCTCGGATTCCGGCATCAGCGCGTACGCCACCTCGAAGCACGCCGTGGTTGGGCTGATGCGCACCGCCGCCAAGGAGATGGCGTCGCGCGGGATCCGCGTGAACTCGATTCACCCCGGTCCGACCGACAACGACTTCCAGCATGCGATCGAGGTCGAGGCGGTCGGCGCGTCCGAGGAGGAGTCGGCGAAGGCGTTCGAGAGCCTGATCCCGCTCGCGCGCCACGCCGCTCCGGCGGAGATCGCGCACGCGGTCGTGTTCCTGGCGAGCGACGAGAGCGCCTTCATGACCGGGGCGACGCTCGCCGTGGATGGCGGGCTGAGCATCTAGTGTCCCGCGTCGGACGCGCAACACTGGCGTCCGCCGTCAGATAGCATGTGCGCATAGCGGCCCAGTGTTCGCTATGCGCACAAGCTGATGGCCCCGATCACCTCACTCGACGACGCGATCCGCGAACTCGTCCACGACGGCGACAGCGTCGCGCTCGAGGGGTTCACGCATCTCATCCCGTTCGCGGCCGGTCACGAGGTGCTGCGCCAGGGACGGACCGAGCTCGAGCTCATCCGGATGACGCCCGACATCCTCTACGACCAGATGATCGGGATCGGCGCCGCCCGCAAGCTCGTGTTCTCCTACGGCGGGAACCCGGGCGTTGGCTCGCTGCATCGGTTCCGGGACGCAGTCGAGCACCAGTGGCCGCGGGCGATCGAGCTCGAGGAGCACTCGCACGCCGGTATGGCCAACCGGTACGTCGCAGGCGCGGCGCACCTGCCGTTCGCTGTGATGCGCGGCTACACCGGCACCGATCTCGTCGGCCGGACCCAGGTCGCCCCGATCACCTGCCCGTTCACCGGCGAGAAACTGGTCGCGGTGCCGGCGCTCCGACCCGACGTGGCGATCGTCCACGCGCAGGAGGCAGACAGCGAGGGCAACGTGCAGCTATGGGGCATCCCGGGCGTTCAGAAGGAAGCGGTGCTGGCGGCGCGGCGATCGCTCGTCACGGTCGAGCGGATCGTCGAGCGACTCGAGCCACGGCCGGGAGCGGTGACGATCCCCGGCTGGGTGATCGATGCGGTCGCCGAGGCACCCGGGGGATCGCTCCCCTCGTACTCGCTCGGCATCACCCGGCGCGACAACGACTTCTATCGGATGTGGGACGAGGTCAGCCGGGACCGGGAGGCATTTCAAACATGGATGGAGGAGAACGTGTTGAGCAGGGTGGTGACGGGATGAGGGTCCAAGACGACGGGCAGGCGGCCCTGGTGACACTCGTGTACGAGTTGCTTGACGCCCACGACGACACCGCGTGTCTAGCGGCGAAGTTGGCGGATGACCCGGCGTGGTCGCAGCATCTCGAGTACCTCCACCGGCTTCAGCGAGTCGGGCGGGAGACGCTCGCCGCCTGTTGCGATCAGACGATCGCCCGATGACGGCCGCGGCGGACACGCAGTCCGCGACCGTCGGCGAGGTGCAGACGGTCGTCGCCGCACGACGCCTGCGCGACGCGGCGTCGGTGTTCATCGGCGTCGGCCGCCCGAGCACGGCCGCCATCCTCGCCCGGATGGTCCACAACCCCCACCTCGTGCTCGTCTACGAGTCGGGGACGATCGGCGCCAAGCCCCACCGTGTCCCGCTCTCGATCGGTGACGGCGAGCTGGCGGAGACGGCCGACGCAGTCGTGTCGGTGCCCGAGATGTTCAACTACTGGATCGGGACCGGTCGCATCGAGGTCGCCTTCCTCGGCGCCGCCCAGGTCGACAAACACGCCAACCTCAACTCGACCGTGATCGGCGACTACGACACGCCGAAGGTCCGCCTCCCGGGTGCGGGCGGCGCGCCGGAGATCGCCACGGGCTGCCCGGAGGTGGTCGTCATCGCGCCGCACACGCCCCGCACGTTCGTTGAGCGACTCGATTTCCTCACGACGACCGGCGGGCGGACGACACATGTGATCACCGATCTGGGCGTGCTTGAACCACGTGAGGGGGAGCTGACGCTGACGCAGGTACACGAGGGGGTCACGCCCGAGCAGGCGCGCGAGGCCACCGGCTGGGAGCTGAAGGTGGCCGATGAGCTGCACGTCACCGAGCCGCCAAACGCCGAGGAGCTCGCCGCCCTGCGGGAGCTCGTGAGCCGATAGTCGTTCTGGAGGAAGTACATGACCGAGCAAACCGAACCGCGCACGATCTACGACCCGGTGGCGGAGACCCCGACGAGCTACGTGCGCGAGGGCGCCGACGCGCACCCGCCGCTGGACGATCCGGGCTACAAGTCGACGCGGTTTCGTCATCCCAAAGAACCGCTCATCTACCTCCCGCAGACGATCACCGAGATCACCGGGCCGCAGCTCAGCTCGGTCCTCCCCGCCTCCGAGCGCGACGCCGATCTGACCGTGCAGCACGAGGGCGACCCGATCGGCGAGCGGATCATCGTCACCGGTGTCGTGCGCGACACCGAGGGCAAGCCGCTGCGCGACACCCTCGTTGAGATCTGGCAGGCGAACGCCGCCGGGCGCTACCTGCACCGGTGGGACAACTGGCCGGCCCCGCTCGACCCGAACTTCTCCGGCGCCGGACGCTGCGTCACCGACGCGGAGGGCCGCTATTCGTTCACGACGATCAAGCCCGGTCCATATCCGTGGGGCAACCACTACAACGCGTGGCGTCCCGCTCACATCCACTTCTCGCTGCTCGGGCGCGCGTTCACGCAGCGGCTCGTCACACAGATGTACTTCCCCGGCGACCCGTTCTTTGCGTACGACCCAATCTTCAACTCGGTCCGCGACGAGAAGGCGCGCGAGCGAATGATCTCCCGCTTCAACATCCACGCAACCCGGCCCAATTGGGCGCACGCCTACGAGTTCGACATCTATCTGCGCGGCCCGGGTCAGACCCCGTTCGAGGAGGCGCACGCATGAGCGTCTTTCCAACGACGCCCTCGCAGACCGTCGGGCCGTATTTTGCGATCGGGCTGCCGTTCGACGCCGGTCCCTACGTCGTGCCTGCGAACACGCCGGGGCTGATCCGGATCACCGGCGAGGTGTACGACGGCCAGGGCAAGCTCATCCCCGACCACCTCATCGAGACGTGGCAGGCGGATCCGGACGGGCGGTTCGCCGACCTCCACGCGTACGGCGAGCTGTCTCGGCTCGAGGGCTTCCGGGGATTCGGTCGGTGTGGGTACGAGGACGGCGATGGTTCCTACGAGATCGTCACGATCAAGCCAGGTCCGGTGCCCGGACTCGGTGACATCGTGCAGGCCCCCCACATCGACGTCTCGGTG
This sequence comes from uncultured Solirubrobacterales bacterium, assembly GCA_963750695.1. GTDB lineage: Bacteria > Actinomycetota > Thermoleophilia > Solirubrobacterales > Solirubrobacteraceae > Palsa-465. The sequence continues at coordinate 190,868 of CAVVSB010000007.1, read as the reverse complement.
TTCGCGCGCGGCATGCTCCACCGCTGCGTCACCCGGATCTACTTTGCCGATGAGGCCGGGGCGAACGCCGCCGACCCGGTGCTCGCCTCCGTTCCCGAGGGCCGTCGCCGGACGCTGCTCGCCCAGCCGACGGACGACGGCTATCGCTTCGACATACGGTTCCAGGGGGCGGATGAGACGGTCTTCTTCGCCGTCTGACCCCGCCCCCGCAGGCGACGCTGAAGGCGACGCGGGAGCGCGGAACTTCGTTCAATCGCTCGACCGCGGTCTCGCGGTGATGCGTGCGCTAAACGTGCCCGGTCGCGGTCAGACGCTCGCCGAGGTGTCGAGAGACACGGGGCTGGCGCGCGCGGCCGTGCGGCGCTTCCTGATCACGCTCGAGCAGCTCGGCTACGTGCGCTCGGAGGACCGCCGGTTCTCGCTCACGCCGCGTGTGCTCGAGCTTGGGTACGCCTACCTCTCCGGCCTGAGCCTGCCGGAGATCGCGCAGCCCCACCTTCGGTTGCTCGTCGGGCGCGTCAACGAGTCGTGCTCGATGTCGGTGCTCGACGACACCGACATCGTCTACGTCGCACGCGAGCCGACGCGACGGATCATGAGGGTTGCGATCTCGATCGGCACGCGATTCCCGGCGTACGCGACCTCAATGGGGCGAGCGATGCTCAGCCAGCTGCCGGAGGCGGAACTCCGCGCGGTCCTCGGCAGGTCAGCGCCGCGCGCGCTCACACCGAAGACGATCAGCGATCCGGAGGAACTGCTCTCTGAGATCGCGCGCGTTCGCGAGCAGGGCTGGGCGCTCGTCGACCAGGAGCTCGAGGGTGGCCTGCGCTCGATCGCGGCGCCGGTGAGAAACCAGCGCCGCCAGACGCTCGCCGCGGTCAACGTCTCAACGCACGCGAGCCGCACGACGATCGAGCAGCTGCGCGGCCCGTTCCTGGGGGAACTCCTGGAGACCGTGGCCGCAATCGAAGCCGACTTGGCCGCGGCAGCGCCGTAGCGCGCGTCCGGCCTCCGGCGGTGCGATGCTGCGCAGATGACCGCCGTGCTGCTGGGCGGGATGTTCGTCCTCATCCTCGTCAACGCATTCTTCGTGGCCGCCGAGTTCGCCCTCGTCCGCGCGCGACGATCGCGGCTCGAACAGGTCGCCGACGGCGACGCCAAGGCGGCGCTCGCGCTCGAGGAAATGAGCGAGATCAGCGAGTACCTGTCGGCGTGCCAGCTCGGCGTGACGTTCGCGTCGATCGGGATCGGGTTCCTCGGCGAGCCGGCGGTCGCCGACCTGATTCATCCGTGGCTCGGCGGCTCGCTGTCGCACGGACTGGCGCTCGCGATCAGCCTCGTGGTCGCATACGTGCTGACGACGGCACTCCACATCACGATCGGCGAACAGGTGCCGAAGCTGTTCGCGATCGCGCGCGCCGAGCGGATCGCCCGCACCGTCGCTCGACCGCTGTACTGGTTCACGAAAGCGTTCCGCCCGTTCGTGGCGGTGCTCAACGGCGCCTCCAACGCGATTCTGCGGCTGCTGCGCGTCGACCCGTCGGCCGCCTTCGACGAGGGCGGGACGTCCGAGGACCTGCGGCTCCTGATCGCACAGTCGCTCGAGGGCGGTCAGCTCGATCCGGAGGAGGCGCTGATGCTCTCGGGGGTGTTCGAGCTCCACGAGTCACAGGCGCGCCACGTGATGACCCCGACCGCCAGGATGGTGACGGTCGACATCACGAGTGACGCCGGCACCGCGTCGGAGCGGTGCATTGAGTCGGGCCACACGCGGCTGATCGTCACCGAGGACCGGAGCCCGGACCATGTCAAGGGCGTCATCCATGCGAATTCGCTGCTGCGGTTGGTCCTCGGCGAGTCGCCGAAGGCGCGGATCGACAGCGTCGTCCGCGACGCGCTGATCGTGCCGGAGACCCAACCGCTCGACACGCTGCTCGCCGACCTGCGACGGACACACAACTCGCTCGCGGTCGTCGTCGATGAGTACGGCCGCACCGCCGGCATCGTCTCGATCGAGGACATCGTCGAGGAGATCGTCGGCGAGATCTCCGACGAAACCGACCCCGCGCTCGGGCCGGTGCGCGAGCTGACAGCGTCCGAGTGGCTGGCGCGCGGCGACGTGGCACTCGCCGACCTGCGTGACTACGGCATCGAACTCGAGAGCGACACGACCGCGTACACGACGCTCGGCGGGCTCCTACTCGACACCCTCGGCCGGCTCCCCCGAGTCGGCGAGCAGATCACCGCGCACGGGTACGTGCTCCACGTCGAGGCGGTACGCGACAGCCGCGTCGAGCTGGTGCGGATCTCGCGCGTAGACGCGCCGAGCTCAGGCTGACCGCGCGACCGGCTCGGCCGTGATCGCGACCCGCTCGATCAGGTCGGCGGCCCGAGCGGTGCCGGATCGACCGCTCAGGCGCTCGCCGGCGGCGGCGGCGCGGCCGCGCAGCGCCGGATCGGAGAGCAGCGTGTCCAGCGCGCGCTCGAGCTGCTCATCGCTGAACGTGTACGTCGGCAGTCGGAGGCCGAATCCGGTCTCATCCACGCGCTGCGCGTTGTCGTGCTGGTCCCAGAAGATCGGCAGCACGAGCATCGGCTTGCCGAACCACATGCACTCGGTCGTCGTATTGTTGCCGCCGTGCGTGACGACGGCGTCGACGTGTGGCAGGACCGACACCTGAGGCAGGAACTCTTCGCCGGTCATGTTCTCGGCGAGCTCGTACTGGTCGTGTTGCGGTCCCTTGCTGACGACGAAGTCGTAGGGCGTCGGTGCGAGCGCCTCGACGAGGCGCTCCATCAACGGGACATCTGCCGAGCCGAGGGAGCCGAGGCTCACGTAGATGAGCGGGCGGTCGTGCGCCGGCGGAGTCCACGCCTCGTCGGTCGCGCGGACGCTCGTCTCCAGGTTATGCCACGTCGGGGGCAGCGGCGTGCTGCGCCCGTAGTCGAGCTCCGCCGGGTAGATCGTCAGATTCAGCCACGGCGACTCGTGGATCATCTCCCCGGCGCGCAACGGGGGAGCGCCTCGGTCGACGCAAAACGCCGAGAAGCTCTCGTGCAGCTCACCGGTCTGCCGCGCGTATTCGGAACGGAACGCCGGCCACTCGGCGGGGTCGCCTGACGGCAGTCCGGAGAACGTCGGCGGGAGTGCCGGGTCTGTGACCTCGAGCGGGTTGCAGGAGACGATCCGCACCCAAGGGCGGCCACTCGCAGGGATCGCGGGGAACGAGCAGACGTTGTCCTCGACGATCGCGTCGGGTTCGAGCTCGCCGACGATCTCGCGGAGCCGGTCATCGACGTAGCGAGCGCCGTCGAACAGGGCCTGCCACGTGGGCGCGATGAAACTGCCGAGCTGCTCGACCGTGCTCTCACGGAAGACCGGCGCCGTATCCCGGATGAAGTCCTTCCAGAACTGACCGGGTTCCTCCGGCACCTCGGGCGCAGGCCCAAGTCGCATCAGCCGCTCCTCAAAGCCTTTCGCTTCGAGCGTGCCGGCGAACGACTCCTCGATGATGAACACGACCCGGTGGCCCCGCTCCCGCAGGACGGCGCCAATCCCGACGCAGTTGTTCGTCGGGCCGAACGCGCCCTCGGGGAAGAAGACGATCGTCTTGGGGTTCTGGCTGGCGATCGGCGCAGACTATTCGGCAGTGGCTCGGTCCGCCAGGGACGCGATCGCGTACGCGCCGCCGGCGACGCCGAACAGGCGGCGGACCCAGTTGGCCCCGTCGGTGATCTCGCCGTATGCCCAGACAAGGGACGCCACGGCCGACACCACCGCCGCGTCCCGAGCCAGCCGGCCGGACGTCGTCCGGGCAACGGCGCCGGCTGCGAACGCGATGATCGCCGGCCGGTTGGGGAGCTGGACGATCGGAAACCGTCTCGGAAACGAACGGGGCACGCGGTCGATCACGGCTGCCCCCTCGCCTCTCCGAGATTGTCCGCGAGCTGTTCGTCGGCGTCGGGGTCGGCGGCACGCGGTCGCGCGACGAGATCGCCGGCGGCGTCCTCGATCCGGCCCGCGGCACCCCGCTCGTCGGCGAGCGCAAGCTCGGTGAACCTGCGCATCCGCGATTGCGTGCTTGCCAGGAACGCGCGGCGTTCGTGACCGCGCACGAGCATGAACCCCAGCCGGATGATCGGGTTCGGGATGGGCGCGGTACGGGACACCGAGTGCACGCGGAACTCGACCGCACCGCTCTCGAGCCACTTCCACACCTCCCAGTCCATCTGCCCCATCTCGACGTGGCCCTCGAGCGTCAGGTAGTTCCAGCCCCAGACCCTGACGCGACGCCCGCCAGACATCCGGAGCTCGTCGTACACCCCGCCGACGCGGACGCCGACATACAGGTGCACGAGTCCGAGAGCCTGGAGCTTGAGCAGTATGTTGCGTCGCTCGAGCGGAACCTCGGGGTCGTAGTAGGCGCGCACGATCGACGGGTCGGCGAACTCATAGCCGCGCATCAGCCGGCGTGCGATCGTCCAGCTTCCGCCGTCGATCGGCTGACCGGGCGACTCCGCCGGCAGCGGCTGACACAGACTCGTGACGTGCCAGCCATCGTCCGCCGACGCCCGCGGGAGGATCGACGGGTCGAAGTTGACGGGGATCTCGCTCAGGGCCGCCAGCCGGCGTCGGACGTCCGGCGGCCCGAGCAGTTGCTCAGCGCTCGCCATCGGAATCCTCGACGCGCTCGGTCTCGATCGTGACACCACCGCTCATCTCCCCACCGGAGAGCGTCACCACTCCCTCGAGGAACGAGATCCACATGTGCGCCTGGATCTCCTTGGCCATGCGCAGCCGGTGATAGAGCAGATCGGCGAACCAACCGCTGCTCCGCGCCCACGACTCGATCTCGAACTCGAGCGTCGCGTCGCCAGCGCCCGCGACCCGGAACTCGATCTGGCCCGCCTCGAGGTGGCCCTCGAGCGTCGCGAGCCGGAAGGACCGCGGACCGGCATCGACAACGCGGACCGGGCCGTCCCATGGGCCGGGCATCCGAACGACGTACTCATCACCGCGGGTGAGCTCGTCCTGATCGCCGAGGAGCCTGTGGAACCTGGCGAACCCCGTCGGGGCCGCCGTGTTGAGGTTGCGTCGCAGCGCGCTCATCAGCGCCTCGGCGCCGAGCTCACACGCGCGAATCCGAGTTCGGTAGCGACGGTGAAAGAGCGGTCCGTGTCCGTCGGCCTGACCGAGGACCCCGTCCCCGTTGGCGCCGTCGGGGAGGCGCAGCAGTGCGACTCCGTTCGTCGGCGCCGCGACGTCGGTCTCGCTGCGATGCATCGGCGTCGAGCGCCACATGTAGTCCCACGAGGTCAGCGCGACGCCGACCGGCCAGCTTGCGGCGGTCAGCCAGCGGCGAACGACAGGTTGGCGGCGTGGCATCTACCTAAACGGTACCCAGAGAAAAAGGTCAACAATCTGTTCAAGCGGGTATACCGGTCGTGATGATCGCTGACCTCCTACATCGCGCGGGTCTCCGCTCCGGACACATGCAAGTCCTCTCGCTCGGCGGGATCGGGCTGTGCATCGGACTGTGGATCCGCGCCAAGACGGTCGATCAGGACGAGCGCGGCAACGCCGAGCGCCGCGCGCTGTTCGTCGGGCTGTGGCCGCCGATGATCTGGCTGATCGGCGATTCCCTCGAACGACGGGAATGAACGCATGACCGAGACCCACGAGACGCACGAGCACGACGACGATCCGCCCGAGAATCGCCGCGACGAGCCCGGCGCCGAAGGCGGCAGCGAAAGCCCGGCGGCGGATCGCCCGCCCGCGGCCCCGGCCGACGACGACAGCGCGCTCGGGGACACCGATCAGCATTCAACGGCCTGACCCTTCCCCGTCACATCGTCGCAGCTCCTCACCGGGATGGGCATCGGCGAAGCCGCGGTCACGATCTGCGGTGGCGCGTTCGCCGCCAGCTCTGTCTTCTCGGCCGGGGGATCGCTCGGCCTGTGCATCGCAAGCAATGGCGGACTGCGGGCCCGCACGTAAGAGCGTCCGTGCACCCATCACGAGAAGCTCGTCACCGTCAACGCGAAGGGGCAGCGCGGACCAGCCGGAGCTCCAGGCCAGACGGGGATGACCGGGCCGAAGGGCCCGAAGGGCGATACGGGGAGCCTGGGCCCAGGCGCGACGACATTCCGGTTCGACTCCGCGCCGGTGGGTCAAGCGAACCCAGCGACCCTCTCGGACGGGCCGCTCACGTTCACGGCGACCTGCAGCTCCGCGACCCAGACGGCTGGTTTGGCAACGCCGATGTCCAAGTGCCAGCTGCTGATGCTTGTCGTGCCGTCGACCTGAGGGGTCGTCGCGGGCCTCATCCCTGAGCGAGCCGAGGCGAGCCGCCGGTGCTGACGGACCACCGCGCTGCGCGCCCGGCGTGCGTCGGCAGGCGGAACGTGAGCACGCCGTGCCGGGGCGCGATGGTGCGCGATCTCCCGCCGACCATCAGGCGACAGCGCCGCGCTCGGCCTGTGGGCGGCGCAACCGCCATCGTCACCGCACCGCTCGTCGCGGTGACGACGTAGCCGCGGGCCTGGGATGGCGCGTACGCCACACCGAGATTGGGCAGCGCGAGCGAGAACGAGCGCAGCGGGAGGTGAGGCGCGATCTGGTAGCCGGCCGCCGTCGGGGTGACTCCGGCGAGCGCGATCGCGTCGAACAGGCTCCACGCCGGCTGGTGCATGATCTGACCGGCGTAGCTCGTCAGCCCAATCCCGCACACAGCAGGCGTCGGCGAGTAGAACGCGTGGCAGACGTCGTCAACCGAGATCGTGCCGTCCCAGTGGCCGGGATACGTGCGCGCACGCGCGGTGAGAGTGTTGCGGAGGAATTCGTCGAACGCGTCGCTCCGGGCGCCCGGCACGCGGTTGCCCAGTGTCGCCAGCGCCCACGTGAGCCAACCATTGACGGCGTACCAACTGCCGCCCGGGAACACGGCCGCACCCGCGCCGAGCCCGCCGGGCGCACCGGTGCGCTCGGTGACACGGCGGTCCGACGCCGCCGGGGCCTGGGCCGATCCTATCCGCGCCGGCCCATGAACGGCGCGCGGCGCCGCGACGCCGGTGAGCAAGCGCCGGATGTTCGCGACGAGCGTCCGCGCCTGGGACCCGTCCGGAGCGCCGGACAGGATCGCCCACGGCTGCGTCTCGCCGAAGATCGCGCCCGTGCCGATGCGCCGCGACCGGGCGTAGCCGCGCGCGTACCAGCCGCGCGCCGTCCACTGTGCGCGCGTCGTACGCAGCGCTTGTGCTCCGGCGGTCCGCAGACGGGCAGCGAACGCGTGATCGCGCCGCGCCTGCGCGAGCTCCGCGAGCCGCGGATAGACGTACGCGACCTGTGCGGTCACGAGCGTCGACTCGGTCATTCCGAGGAACTGCGTCGAGAGGTCTGACCAATCCCCGGTGGCGAGCGTCGCATAGCCACCGTGCTGGCGCCGCAGCGACTGCTGATGGCGGAACGCCAGCTTGAGGTGATCCCAGAGCGTCCCCGTGCCGCTCCCCGCATACGGGACGCGAGCGTCGAAGACGCGCAGGTCACGGCTGGCGAGCCCGTACTCGGCCGCCGCCCACAGCAGCCACAGGTCGAGATCGTCGGAGTCGCCGAACGCGTACGGGCGGCACAGCTCCGCCATCGCGTACGGAATCTGCCCGGTGGCGCGCGGCTGCTCCTGGGCGGAATAGAGCAGCACATCGCGGGCGAGCGACGGGTCGGCGTAGATGAGCGGCAGGATCTGCTCGAGCGGATCGCGGAACGCACCCTGGAAGCCGGCGCCGTACTGGTAGTAGCCACCCTGCGAGACGATGTGGCGGCCGCGACAGTCCTCGTACGTCGTGCCTGACCGCAGCGTGTAGGCATCCCACTGCAGCTCCCGGGAGAGCCAGGGCCGCCCGCTCCCGAACGTAATCTGCGGCAGCCAGGCTCGCCAGCGCCGCTCGCTCGTGCGCAGCGGTGATCCGGTCGCCCGGTATTGGTGGACGAGACGTGCGATCGCCGCCGCGTGAGCCGCGCCGTAGCCGTAGCGCAGTGTGATCGAGGCGTGCGGGCGCAGAACGACTGCGGTCCGGAGCGCGAACATCGCGCGGCCGGGCGCGCCGGCCCGCGGCGACTCCGCGGGCGCGAGCCGGGCGGTCAACCTGTCGGCGCGGACCGCGACAGGCGTTGCTCGCCCGCCACTTCCGAAGAACGCCTGCGTATCGCCCGCATGTCCCTCGACCCCGCCGCGGAGTGCCGCGGCGAACACCGTCAGGGATCGACGATCCGCGGTCGTGGGACGCTGGGTCGCCGCGAGCGCCCCGAGCTGTGGCAGCCACCGGACGCGTCCCGTGGCGATCTGCGCCTTCGTCGTCTGGTCGTACGGATTGACGTCCCAGTACTCGAACCACGACATCCGCCGGGTCCGCGAGCTGTCGTTGCGGATCGTGACGTCGTGCAGGAGCAGCGGGTCGTTGCCGAAGGGCGCATAGACGAACTCGTCGACGGCCATGTCCGCGGCGCGCGTCGTGCGCTCGAAGTAGCCCGTGCCGAAGCGCCGGGTCGTGCCGGACCCGCGCGGCCGGTCGTCGTACAGGGTGCTGATGACGCGGCTGCCGACCTTGAGGTAGCCGTAGCCGCCGGCGAAATGCCGGTGGTCGGCGTCATAGCGGTTGACCCATTCATATCGACGGTCCTGGCTCCAGAGCTGCACGTAGCCGTGGTTGTAGGCGGCGGCGACGATGTGGTCGTTGCCGACCTGGTGCTGGGCATCGGTCGCCCCATCGAGCTCGGGCTGGCGAGCGATCGGGTTGTGCTGCTCGTCGACCCGGTAGGTGTAGCTCGGCAGGCCGAAGCGATCGACCTGCCAGCGGCCGAAGTCGCCGCTGCCCACCGGCGACGCGATGTGCGCGGGAGGCCAGGCGAGGGCGAGCACCGCGGCGGCCATCCAGCGACTCATCGCGCGCTCAGCCCTGCGATCGCGGACCCGACGGCGATCGTGAACCTCGCCTTCACGTCGTCGAGCGGTGTGTCACGGTGAGCAAGCCACCAGCGTCCGACCTGCTCGCCCGCGCCCACGACGAGCTGCGCCACGAGCGGCACGTCGGGTTCGTGAAGCGATGAGCCGTCACGGAGCAGCTGCGCGATGACGTGGGCATTGCGGCGCCGCATTTCGTCGACGGCGTCTGCGGGTGCGTCGCCGTAGAGCACGTACGAGCGGCCGCGTTGGGCGTCGAGCTCGTCGAAGTACGCCGAAATGACCGCCGCGAGGATGGCCGCGGGGTCCGCGCCGGCCGCGCGCGCGGCGTCGCGGAGGCCCTCGAACATCTCCGCACGGCCACGCTCGACGCACGCCGTGTACAGACCTTCCTTCGACCCGAAGTATTGGTAGATGAGGGCCTTTGTGATGCCCGCGGCGCGGGCTATGCGCTCCATCGACGCGGCCTGGAAGCCGTGCTCGCCGAATTCGTGCGCCGCCGCGTCGAGGATCCGCTCCTCGCGCTCCGCCCGCGGCAGCCGCGACCGAACCCCGCTCATATCCAGCTCCTCCCGGAAGACGCGACTAACTAACTAACCGTCAGTTAGTTATACCGGAGGGGCGTTCGCTGCTGGGCGCGGGCGCCCGCGTGACCTCGCGTGACCTGACGCTCCACGGAGCTTGTGCCTCCGTCCGGAAATTCGGGTCGGAATCGGCGACTGGCTGGACGTGGCTGGCGCCGCACGTGGGATGAGGCGATGCGAGCATCGTCGATTCCCACGGGTGGCGATCAGGCGCGCCCAGACGCCGCCGAAACGATCCGAATTGATGGACGGGGTACTAGTGAGGCGGCGGGACCGCGCCCGGCGGCACGCTCCCTCGGGCGTGCGGCCCGATGTCCGCGGTGCTCACCTCGTCGCCGCCGAGCACGATCAGGCCGTGAATGATCCACAGGCTGAGCGCGAACACGGCGAGCGAGAAGAACGGATACGCCGGGATGTCGAGCAGCGCGCCGATCGCCGCGAGCGCACCGACGACGATCGCGAAGACGCGACCGTACGTGCCCCCGCCGAACAGCGAGGCCGCCGCGAGCAGCTCGAGGATCCCGAGGATCAGCGTGATCCAGCCCCAGGTCTTGAGATCGCCGAAGATGTACTTCTGATTGTGGACGAAGAAGCTCGAGTTCCCGATCGCGGCGATGCCCCAGATGACGTTGAGGACACCTCCGACCATCAAGAGCACGGCCGCGAAAATCGCGCGTCCGAGACCCCGTACGTTGTCCATCTGCTCGTCTCCTCTGAGATCGGCGCCCGGCTCCCGCGTCGGACCGATTGCCGTTGATCACGACAGGATCGCTCCACTCGGGGCATGTTCTCATCACCCGGATGGGGTGATCTCGTGAAGAAGTTCTCACGGTCGATTAGCGAGGTCGTTGCTGACGGCCCTGCATGCTGCTGGTGAGGCGCCCGGCAACAAGGAGACCCATCCCACATGACCACGCACGAAGACACGACCGATCGCCGGCGGCGTCATGCACGCCTGCTCGCCGTCGTGCTGCTCCCAACCATCCTCACGCTCGTGCTCGCGACACCCGGACTCGTCTCGTAAACGAGACCAGCCGGTGGATGCGCCGAGCGCTACGCACTACCTCGTCAGCTGGGGCGCCGCCTGGGCGGCCGCGGCGACAGCACGCTCGACGGCGTTGACGTCGCGGACCGCGCCGGTGTCGGCCGAGGTCGCCATCATCGCGTAGGCGCGGAGCGCCGGGGAGACCGTCCGCTCGCGCAGTTTCGGCGCGTAGCCTCCGGCCTGCTCGAGCCGCTCGCGTCGCTCTCCGAGCTCCTCCTCGGAGACGCCGAGCGTCATCCGCCGGTTGGGAATGTCGATCGAGATCGTGTCGCCGGCCTCGACGAGCGCGATCGTCACCGCGGACGCTGCCTCGGGCGAGACGTGCCCGATCGAGAGCCCCGACGTCCCGCCGCAGAAGCGCCCGTGGCGACCTTGATCTTGTCCCAGTTGGAGATGCACACGAGCGCGTTGGCGCAGGGCGCGTTGACCATGTACTCGACGCTGTCGACGATCAGGTCCCGTGACGGGAGCGAGTAGAGCATGCCGCCGTGGCCCATCGCGATCCCGTCGTCGACGGCGATCGTGTTGAACTCGAGCGGGACGCCGCCCGCGGCGTGGACCGCCTCGGAGACGATCTCCCCACCGGCTTCAGGTGCGTGTGGCCGGGAACGAACTGCGTGTACGAACCGCGACGGCGACGATCGGTTTGCCGAAGTCTTCACGCGCGACCCCGGCGGCGAGGAGGAGGCGCGGGCACCTGCCATGTTGCGCCCGTGGGTGACGGTCTTTGAGCGGAGCGGAGCCATGAAACAGGGCAGAGCACCGTGGGCGGGGCTCAGGTCACGAGCGTGAGCACGTCATGCGCCCGCGCGAACAACAGGCACCGGCGTCGGCCGCGGTTCCCGCGGGCCTGGAACACGGTGGTCCCGTCGCCACGGACGAGCGACCAGCCGTCTCCGGTGGGAACAAGTCGTAGCAGGGTCATGACGAGCAGCTTTGCGCGCGCGTGTAAGCCGAAACGTAGGACTGCCTCTGCCCCGCCTAACAGTTGCGTGGGTGTCCTCTCATCCGGTCCGCGGCGCGGGCCGTCCCGTCCGCGGTCGGTCAGCTGAGGTCCGCGGCGGCCGGCGCGCCGTCGTCGATGTAGCGCATCAGCGTCGCGCTGAGGCCGAGATCGATCGTGACCGATCCGCCGCTTACGCGCAGGCGGCACGCGTCGGAGGTGATCTCACCCGTCCACTGGTGCATCTCGACATTGCGCAGCGCTGCCTGCAGCACATGAGCGGAGCGCTGCTCGCGGTTGTCGGGCACCGGAGGGCGATCGAGCTCGAGCTGGAGCTGGACGTTGATCTCGGCGGGCGGCTTGTCGCGAAACCGCTGGAGGTTCGCGTCGATCTCGGCGCACACCGGGGCCAGCATCAGGTCGCGTGGTGTTTTGGGGGGAGGCGGGGTCACGTGGTGCGCTCCATGTTGAGACGTCGATGAGCCGGTTCTCGCCGCTTCCCGCACTTGTGCGTGCACCTTATCAAACTGTGGACACTTTCGGACGGAAGCCGGTACGATCGCCGCAATGGATACCAAGATCGCGATCCGGGTGTCGGACTATGTCGCCGTCTCGCCACCGACGGCTGCTGTCCGGGGGACCTGGTGCACACCGAAGACATCTCGCTGACTGACGCGCGGGCACTGATCGTCCGCGCGATCGACAAGGCGGCGCACGTCGGCGTTCGCGGCGCCGTCGCGGTCGTCGGCGGGAGCGGCGTGCTCGTCTCGGCGTCCCGGATGGATCGAGGCGGCGCCGGCGGCATGGCGCGGGCACGCTCGAAGGCATGGATCTCGGCGACGCAGCAGATCCCGAGCACCGAGCACCACGTGCGAATGGCGACGCTCCCGCCGCCGATCGCGACCGGATTCGTCGCCTGCTCGCCCGAGGCAAATTTCCCGGGTGCCGGGGGCATGCCGATCTTCGACGGCGCCGGGGTGGCGATCGGCGGCATCAGCGCGTCGGGAGCGACCGTCGGTCCGTTCGTGAACATCCCAGGCATCGACCGGCGGATGCTGATCGCCGAGGGCAAGCCGGCCAACTCGGAGGATCTGCTCGTGCTGTGGGCGCTCGGCCTCCCCTATGAGGGACAGCACGGCGATGACGAGAAGCGTTGGGTCGAGGCATTCGGCGAACTGCCGGACGAGCCGGGCTCGGCTACAGCGACCCGCCACCGGCTGAGCTCCCGGAGCGGACGTGAGCTCTGACGCTGGCCGATCGCGCCATCGACGAGGCGACGCGGCGTGGCGAGCGGATCGCGGTGGCTGTCGTCGATCGCCGCGGCGACCCGATCCAGCAGGACGCGATGGACGCCGCGCCGACGGCGGCGCCGTTCGTCGCCGAGGCGGTCGCCGCCGGCGCCGCGACTTTCGGCGTCCCGAGCAACGAGGTCGACCCGGCGACGGCGACGGTGCTCCCCTTCCGGGTCGCGGCCGTCCCCGGGGGCCTGCCGGTCCGCGAGGGCGAGCGGATCGTCGCCGGCGTCGGGATCGCAGGGGCCCCGGCCCCGGTGTGCCATGAAATCGCCGGAGCCGTGCTGGAGTGAGAATCTGCATTGTCGGCTGCGGCGCGATCGGATCGCTGTACGCCGCGCATCTCGGGGTGCTTGACGACGTCGAGGTCTGGGCCTACGACGTCTCGCCCGAGCACGTGGCGGCGATCAACGCGGGCGGGCTGCGCCTCACAGGCCGGGCAGACCTATGGGCCCCGGTGCGCGCCCGGACCAACGCGGCTGCGATCCCGCCATGTGAGCTCGGGATCGTGGCCACCAGGGCGACAGCGACCGACGCCGCGATGGCGCGGACCGCGCACGTCTTCACCGACGGCGCCGTGTGCAGCGTGCAGAACGGAATCGGCAGCGAGGAGGTCGTCGCCCGCCACGTGCCACGGGTGATCCGCGGCGTGTGCCTGCCCGCGGGGCATGTGACCGGACCTGGTGTGGTGCAGATGGACGCGAGCGGGCCGACGTGGATCGGTCCGTTCGAGCCGCGGCCGGCGTCGATGGCAGCGGTCGAGCGGCTCGCGGATGCGCTGAATCGGTCCGGACTGCCGACCCACGCGTTGCCCGACGCTCGGGGCGCGCAGTGGACGAAGCTGCTGTTCAACGCCGCGACCAACCCAATCGCGGCGCTGACCGGACTGACCCACGGCGAGCTGTGCGACATCCCCCGCCTGCGGGCGACCGTCACGGCACTCGTCGACGAGGGTCGTGCGGTCGCCACGGCACTCGGGATCACACTCGACAGCGACCCCGATGAGCTCATCAGCCGCGCGGCAATCGAGAACCACGCCCACCGGCCGAGCATGCTCCAGGACGTCCTCGCGCGGCGGCCGACCGAAATTGACGTCCTGAACGGCGGGGTTGTCCGCGCGGGGGCCGCGGCCGGCGTGCCGACACCGCTCCACGAGACGATCGTCGCCCTGATCACCGGGCTCGAGGCCGTGTGGAAGGAGACACCATGATGACAACGGTCGGCGAGCTGACGATCACGCCGCTGAGCGATGGCGAGCTGTGGATTCCCCCGGACGGGCTGCTCAACAAGGCCGCCGAGGCATGGCCGCCGGGATTTCTCAACGACGACAGTCTGATGGGCGTCAATTTCGGCGGCTTCCCGATTCGCACGCCGACGGCGATCGTCGTGGTCGACACCGGCATTGGCGGTGGCGCCCTCCCGGAGCTTCCAATCGGCTCGTTTCCGCAGCGGCTCGCAGACGCCGGTGTTGCCCCGGACGACGTCGACGTCGTCGTCTTCACCCACCTGCACTTCGATCATGTCGGGTGGTCGACGGACGGGCGGGCGCCGATGTTCACGCGCGCCGCACATCACGCCCACGCGCTCGACTGGGCGTACTACTACGGACCCGACCCGCACCCGGAGACCGGGCCGGAACGGGATGACTTCGGCGCGGTCCCGGCCCCGGAACGACTGGCGCCGCTCGCAGACCGCATCGCGCTCCACGAGGCCGAACGCACCGAGATCACACCCGGCGTGACGCTGCGGCTGGCGCCAGGCCACACCCCCGGGCACTGCATCATCGACCTCGCGTCGTGCGGCGAGCGGGCCGTCCTGCTGGCGGACGCGTCGCACAACCCGGCTCAGCTGCTGAGCGACGACTGGATGTCGCTGACCGACGTCGACCCGGCGCTCGCGCAGCGCACGCGCGCCACGCTCGTGCACGAACTGAGGGATTCCGGCACTCTCATCACGATGACCCACGATGCCGGGAACGTGTTTGGACGTCTTGCGACGGTCGACGGCGCCCGGACCTGGACGCGCGCCACGGGTTGACGGACTCTCGCCCGCGACTGCTCGTCATCCTCGGGGCGCTGTCCGCATTCGGGCCGCTCACGACCGACGTCTACCTGCCGGCGCTCCCCGCGATCGCCCATCACTTCGACACGCCGGTCGCGAGCGTGCAGGTGACGCTCACGGCCTGCGTGCTCGGACTCGCGTTCGGCCAGGTTCTGATCGGGCCGCTCAGCGACACGTATGGCCGCCGCCGGCCCCTGCTGAGCGGCCTCGCGGTCTTCACCCTCGCGTCGGTCGGATGCGCCGTCGCCCCTGCGGTATGGGTGCTCGACCTCGCACGGGTCGTGCAGGGCATGTCCGGCGCCGCTGGCCTCGTGATCGCGCGCGCGATCGTCCGGGATCTCTATGACGGCCGGGAGGCGGCCCGGTTCTTCTCGACGCTCGGGGCGGTGATCAGTATCGGGCCCGTCATCGCGCCGGCGATCGGCGGCGCCATCCTGCTCGTCGTGACGTGGCCCGGCGTGTTCCTCTTCCTCGGCGGTGTCGGAGCGACTCTCTTCCTTGCGGTTCTGTTCGGCATCCGCGAGACGCTCCCGCCAGAGCGACGCCGACCGGCCGGCCTCCGCGCGGCACTCGTGACCTACCGGCAGCTGGTGACCCACCGGCGGTTCATGGCCTACACGCTCGCCGCGGCGCTCGCGTTCGCCGCCCTGTTCGCCTACATCTCGGCGTCGTCGTTCGTCTACCAGCACGTGTTCGGCGTGAGCCCGCAGGTGTACGGCCTCCTGTTCGGAATCAACGGCCTGGCGATCCTCGGGTCGAACGTGATCAACGGGCGCCTCGTCCGCGAGCATCCACCGTCGCTGCTGTTGACGCAGGCGCTGCGAGCGAACGCGGCGATCGCCACGTTGCTCGCGGTCGCCGCGATCGCCGGCGGTGGCGCAGCGGCGATCATCCCGCTGCTGTTTGCGTTCGCGGGGACGATGGGCTTCATCATGGCCAACGCGATCACGTTGGCACTCGAGGGGGAGCGGGCACGGGCCGGAAGCGCCTCAGCCGTGTTCGGCTTTCTCCAGTTCTCAGCGGGCGCCCTCGTCGCGCCGCTCGTCGGCGTCGCGGGATCGTCAGCGGTGTCGATGGGGGTCGCGATGGGCGTCGCCGGGCTGACGGCGCTCGGGCTGCACACCGCGCTGCTGCACGGCGCGCCCGCTCACGCGCCGAGCATCGAATAGCCGCCGTCGCAGATCATGTAGCTGCCGGTGATGTGGATCGCGTCGTCGGTGGCGAGGAACAGAGCCGCCCCGGCGACATCCTCGGGCGGCGGGATCCGGCCCATCGGCGTGTCACGCTGGAGCTGCTCGAGCCGGCCCGACTTCATGTCCGGCCGGTTCATCACCGCCGGCGTGTCCATGAACCCAGGTGCGAACGTGTTGACGCGCACGTGCGGCGCGGGATCACGAAGTCCTACGCGAAGGCGCTCGCGGCTGCCGCGGACGATCACCGTCGAGCCGATGTTGACGATCGCGCCGCGCGCCTCGCGGTCGAGCATCCGCACGCCGAACTCGTGCACCATCAGCATCGTGCCCTTGATGTCGACGTCGAGCACGTGATCGATCGTCGCCTCGTCCAACTCGCGCCAGCCGTGCTGGGAGGACGCCATGTCGCCGACGTTGTTGACGAGGACGTCGAGGTCGCCCGCCTCGTCGGCCATCCGCTTGACCTCGTCCCAGATCGCGATGTCGCCCTGGACGAGCATTGCCTTGGCCCCGGTCGCTCGAACGACCGCGGCCGTCTCCTTGGCTCCGTCCGCGGAGCTCCGGTAGTGGACGAGCACCTCGGCGGCGCCTTCCTGCGCGGCGCGGATCGCGAGCTGCTGCCCGAAACCGGTTCCCGCCCCGGTGATCATCACACGCTTGCCTTCCAACCTGTTCGTGGGCACTAGAGCACGCTCCGTCCGCCGTCGATGTACAGAACCGTCCCGGTGATGAAGCTCGCCTGGCGCGAGCAGAGAAACAGAACCGGCCCGACGACCTCGTCGACGTTTGCGAATCGACCGGCTGGGATCAACTCGATCAGCTCCTCACGGCGGCCGGGGTGGTCGGCGAGGTACTGGCGCGTGAGCTCGGTGTCCATGTAGCCGGGCGCGACCGCGTTCACGGTCACGCCGTCGGCCGCGTGCTCGTGCGCCATCACGCGCGTCAGCTGGTTGACGGCGCCCTTCGTCGCCGCGTACGGACCGTGGTTCTTGTGCCCGCTGCGCCCGGCGACCGAGGAGAAGAACACGATCCGGCCGTGCCCCTGGGCGCTCATCCCGCGCAGCGCCACCTGGGCGGTGAAGAACGCGCTCGACAGGTTGATCTGGATGATGTCGTTCCAGTCGGCGTCGCTGTACTCCTCGATCGGCTTGCGTCGATTGATGCCGACCGCATGGACGAATACATCGATGCCGCCGAGGATGTGCGTCGCGTCGGCCATCGCCGCGCGAGCCGCCTCCGGGTCACGAAGGTCGGCCTGGATGTGGTCGCCTGCCTGCAGGTCGATGACGGCGACCGCGCTGCCCTGCGCGCGGAACGCCGCGGCGAGGGCGGCGCCGAAGGTGCCGGCACCGCCGGCGATGACGACACGCTGCCCTTCGAGTCCCAGCCAATCGTTCATACGAACCTCGTTGTGATCGATCCAATTCCCTCGATGGTCGAGACGAGCTCGTCGCCCGGTCGCAGGTAGCGCGGCGGATCCATCCGGTTGCCCACCCCAACTGGGGTGCCGGTGAAGATGAGGTCGCCGGGCAGCAGTGGGCAGATCGACGACAGGCGGGCGATCGTCTCTGACACGGAGAACAGCATCGACGACGTACGGTCGTGCTGCATCGGCTCTCCGTTGAGTGCGCAGCCGAGCTCGAGATCGTCCTTGTCCGAAGGGCGTCCGGCGTGACGATCCAGGGACCGGTCGGGCCGAATCCGGGGAACGATTTGCCGAGGCTGAACTGAGGCGGGGAGCCGGCCATCTGGACGTCGCGCGCCGAGATGTCCTGGCCGACGGTGACACCGGCGACGTGCGCCCAGGCGTCCGCGGCGTTCGTGTTGTGGGCTGCGCGGCCGATGACGACGACGAGTTCGACCTCCCAGTCGACCCGGTCGGTGGCGACGGTGACGGTCGCGTCCGGGCCGGCGATGCAGGACGGGAACTTCGTGAACGTGAGCGGCATCGGCGGCAGCTCGAGGCCTGCCTCCTGCGCGTGGAGCGCGTAGTTGAGCCCAAGCGCAAACACCTGTCGCGGGCGCGGCGCCGGCGGGCCGAGCCGGGTGCCGTCAACCGGCGCGGCGCCGGCGAAGTCGGCGCTCGGCGCCCAGTCGCTGAATTCGTCCCAGACGTCGTAGACGGCCTGGGGGTCGCTCGCGAACCGGCCCTCGCTCGCCCACTCCACGTCCATCGCCCGATCGTCCCGGAGGAGCGCGAGCCGATTGTCGAGATTTGCGATCAGCATCTTGCAGAACTCTACACACCTCGTTAGAGTGTATGCAACTTGCGGTAATGCCGACAGACGGTTGACGACTCCGACAGAGGGATGCGAGATGAAGCTGGTGACGTTCGACGATGGCAAGGTGGGGCGGGTCGAGGGCGATACGGTTCTCCAGCTCGACGTGCCCGACATGCGCACCTTCTATGAGCGCGGACAGCAGGCCGGCGAAACCGGTGCGACGTTTGCGCTCGCCGACGCGCGGCTGCGCGCACCGATCATCCCCAAGAAGTTCTTTCACACGGCGGGCAACTTCCAGGAGCACAACGAGGAGTCAACGAACGTCAACTGGTCCCATCCGGTCCTGCCGTGGATCGTCTTCTTCCAGAACATCGACGCGATCATCGGACCGGATGACGACATCGTCTACCCGCCGGGCGGCCTGACCAACGAACTCGACTACGAGCTCGAGCTCGCCGTCGTAATCGGCAAGGCGGGCAAGTTCTTCTCGGCGGCGGAAGCCGAGGAATACATCGCCGGCTACCTCGTGTTCAACGACATCACCGCGCGTGACATCCAGCGCGAGGAGATGAAGTCCGGCGTGTTCTGCCTCTCAAAGAGCATCGACACGTTCTGCCCGATCGGACCGTGGATCGTCACCCCCGATGAGGTCGGCGACCCGCACACGCTGTCGATGCAGCTGCGCGTCAACGGCGAGGTTCGCCAGAGCTCGCACATGAGCAAGATGTCGGTCACCGTGTCCGAGGTGATCAGCCACTACTCGCCGATGGGGCCCGGCGACCTCATCTCGATGGGCACCGTGTCCGGCGTGGCCGGCTTCAGCGACGATCCCTTGTCGCTCTATCTCAAGCCCGGGGACACGGTCGAGTGCGAGATCGAGCGGATCGGCGTGCTCCGCAACCACGTCGTCCCGGCGAGCGTTCCGGCCGGCGTCTGATGCTCGCCGGGGCGCTCGCCCAGCACTGGGACGAGCAGGAGTTCAGCGAGGTCCGTCCCGGGATCTTTGGGGCGACGATCGACACCGAGCAGCTGACGGTGACGATGTACCGCTACGAGCCGGGATGCGCGTGGGAGACCCATGCCCATCCGGAGGACCAGATCACGTTCGTGTTCGAGGGCGGGCCCGTCGACTTCGTCGTCGACGGGGTTCCGACGCCGCTGTCGGCCGGTGATTTCGCCGTGCTCCCAGGGGGCGTGCCGCACTCGGCGACGGTCGCGGCCGATGGGGAGCGGGTCGTGACGGCCAACGTGTGGCGGCTGCGCAACCGGCCCGCCGTCGGCGGCTGAGCGGCCGGGGGGCCGGGGGGCCCGGGGGGCCGGGGGGCCGGGGGGCCGGGCGGCCGGGGGGCCGGGGGGCCGGGCGGCCGGGCGGGAGAAACGTCGCAGGATGTGAGTGGCGCGGCGATCCGTCGACGTTTGTGCCGCTCAGCGGGAGGAACGTCGACCGATCCGTGTCCGGAGCGGAGCTTGTGACGTTTCTCCCCGCGGGCGAGGCGGGGGCGGGGCGGCTGGGGCTACTCGGTCGCGATCGGGCGGCCGACGGTGAGCGCGTCGCGGACGACCGGGTCAAGCGCGGCGTACTTCGCGTCCGGAGCGGCGCCGAGGGCGTCGAGGCACTTGGAGAAGAACGACCGGACCGCGGCGGCGAGGACGACGTCGAGGATCTCGGTGTCGCTGAGCCCGAGGCCCCGGAGGCGGTCGACGTCCTCCTGGGTGACGGAGGTCGCGTCGTCGGCGACCTTGTCCGCGAGATCCATGATGGCGACGTCCGTCGCCGAAAGGTCGGCCGTCGCGTGGTCGGCCATCACCGCCGGCATCTCCTCGGGGCTCACGAACGCGTTCTTCATGAGCACCGACCCATGCGCGAGCGAGCAGTAGCTCGAACGCAGGCGGCGGGCGGCGGCGAGCGTCGCGAGCTCGTAGCGGCGGAGCTCCATCCCGCCCTTGATCGACCCGTTGAGCGCGCGCCAGGCGGCGTACACGTTGGGGCGGAGCGAGAACGCCTGCGTGAGGTTGGGCAGATCCCCAAATATCTCCCGGTCGGTCGCATACATCGCCGCGACATCGCCCGTCGCCTCGGCCTCGGGAACCGTCTCGATGAACGTCATGGCACTCCTCTCTGGCTGTTCGGTCGACCTTACCCACGTTGGCGGCCCGCGCGGTCATACTGCGCCCGTGAGCGAGGCGGGCGATCGGGCGTTCTTGGAGGCCCTCGAGTCTCACCGGGTCCGCATGTTCGTGCGGCTGATGCGTCACCTCCCCCACGATCCGCGGTGCGCGGTGTGCCGAGCGCCGTATGAGGGTGTCGGCGGCCGGATCATGGGACGGTTCGGCTTTGCGCCGTCGCGGAAGAACCCGCGGCTGTGCAGCCAGTGCTTTGAGAAGGCACCGCTCGGCGGCGTCGAGATGGAGGTCGGCATCCTGTTTGCGGACGTCCGCGGATTCACGCCGCTCGCCGAGCGTTCGGCGCCCGACGCCGTCGCGGCGCTGCTCAACCGCTTCTATGCGACCGCGGTCGACGTCCTCTGCACGCACGCGATCATCGACAAGCTCGTCGGCGATCAGGTGATGGCGCTCTACCTCCCGCGCGTGTTCGAAGGCGAGCCCGCGCGGCACATGCTCGACGACGCGCGGACGCTGCTGTCCGCCGCCGGATACGGTTCGGATAGCCCCTGGGTGCAGCTCGGGGTCGGGGTCGACTTCGGCACCGCCTACGTCGGGAATGTCGGCGCCGGCGAGGTGAAGGACTTCACCGCGATCGGCGATGTCGTCAACACCGCGGCCCGTCTTCAGGCGGCCGCCGCAGGCGGAGAGATCGTCATGTCTGCCCGGGCGTGTGACCGGGCCGGAGCCGCGGCGCGCGGCGGCGAGCGCCGGACGCTGTCGCTCAAGGGCAAGACCGAGCCGGAGATCGCGACGGTGTGGCGGGTCGGCGCCGCCCCTACGCGAAGCTGACGTCGAGCCCGTCCGCTGCCGCGCGGAGCGCGTCAAGGTCGAGCCCGGCCGGCGTGGCGCTGAAGATGTGCTCATCGGTCGGCTGCCCGGCGACCGCGATCAGCCCCTCGAGCCGGCCCGGCGCGCTCATCGTCAGCACCTTCGTGTAATGACCGTCGCCGGAGTAGGCGTGGACCGTGCCGGCCGGGATCGACGCCGTGTCGCCCCGCGTGAGCACGTGCTCGTCGCCGTCGAGCGTCAACCGCAGCCTGCCCTCGAGCACCATCAGCGACTCGTAGGTCTGCTCGTGCACGTGCGCGGGGAGCCCCGGGCCCTTCGGCATCTCGACCGTTGTCATCGTCGTCGTGGCCGACGTCTGCGGCGCGCCGACGATCAGCGTCTGGAGCTGTCCCGCGAGCTCGTGGCGCGGACCCTCGCCGCCGCGGAGGAAGAACGGCTCCTGACCCGTCGGCACCGTGTCGTCGGCGGCGTCCTCCCGCGCGGGCGCGTACTCGAGGTCCGGGCGGTACTTCATCTTGAACTCGACCTCGGCCCGGGCGAACTTCTCGAACGGCGGCGGTCCTTTTGGGCCGGTCGGGAACGCGGGGGCCGTGAACGGCTCGCCGGTGAGATCGAAGAAGCGGTCCCACCCGCCCGGCACGACCGGCCCCACGAACGTCGAATAGTGGCCCTGGAGCTGATACGCGTGGACGGTGCCCGGCGGCACGTAGCCGAAGTCCCCCGGGCGCAGGACGCGGCTCTCGCCGTCGGCCCACAGCTGGACGGCGCCGCGGAGGACGTAGAAGAACTCGTACTCGTGGTCGTGGAAGTGCAGCGGGATCGGCCGCTCGGCGCGGGGGCCGTCGAGCGCCATCACTGACATCGCACCGCGGGACTCCTCGGAGCCGACGAGCGCCCGGCCGACCTCCCCGAGCAGCACGTGAGCGCGGCCGCTGCCGGCCTCGATCACGTATGGCACGGGCGCGCCCGGCAGCGTCGTCACTGGCTGTGGCTCGGCGATCACGGTGGTCATTCTCTCTCCTCAAGGACAATCATCAAGCTGTGTGCAGAGTAATCATTTGCGTGCAAAGACTCAACTGTATACACTATGCGAATGGAGAGACTGCACGTTCTGATCGCCGGCGGAGGCCTCAGCGGGCTCTGCCTCGCCCACGGCCTGCGCAAGGCCGGGCACACCTGTGAGGTCTTCGAGCGGGACGCTGACTTCAGCCGCCGCACCGGCTACATGCTGCACATGAACCCCTACGGGGGCGAGGGCCTGCGCGCCTGCCTTCCCGACGACCTCTACGAGCTGTACCTCGAGACTCGCGGCGGACGCCGGAACGCCGCCAGTCGATCGTGCTCGACAACCAGCTGAACGAGCTGAGCACGCAACCGCATCTCGGACCGCCGAACGAGGGTCCCCGCCCCCACACCGGCGTTCACCGCCGAACGCTCCGGCAGATCCTGCTCGCCCGCCTCGACGACTCGCTGCACCTCGGTAAGGCCGCGACCGGCTACGAGGAGACCGACGCCGGAGTCCGTCTCACCCTCGCAGACGGCACGAACGCCGAGGGCGACGTGCTCGTCGGCGCCGACGGCATCCGCTCGGCGATCCGCGCCGAGCGGCTGCCCGAGGTGCAGGTGATCGACACCGGAATCGACGGGATCGGGGTGTTCGGCCGCTCGCCGCTGACCCGGGAGATCGTGGTCGAACTGCCGCCGCTCCTGCTCCAGGGTGTGATCATCGTCGCCGACCGCCACGGCCATCGACTCCTGCTCGGATCGTTCCAGCCGCGTCAGGAGATCGCCGCCGCGCCCAGCGCGATCGCGCCCGACGTGACGCTCGAGCCAGTCGGTGATTACATCATGGTCAGCTGCAGCGTTGCCGCCGGGACGACCATTCCGCCGAACCGCGAGTGGACTGCGGACACGCCGCTGATGCTCCGCGACTCGATGCTGCGGGCGCTCGAGGGGTGGCATCCCGCCGCGCGGGGGATCGTCGGGCGGCTCGATCCCACGTCGATGTTCTCCATCCCGTTCGGCTTCCTCATGCCTCCGGAGCCGTGGGAGTCCTCCCGCGTCACGCTGATCGGCGACGCCGCCCACGCGATGCTGCCGACGCTCGGCATGGGGGCGAACCTGTCGCTCCGTGACGCAGGGCTGCTCAGCGAGCGGCTCGCAGCGGTCGGCCGCGGCGAGCAGGAACTGGTCGAGGCGATCGGCGGCTACGAGGCCGACATGCGTGAAGTCGTCTCTCCGATCATGCGGATGGCGATGGAACACGACAAGAATTTCGGCGGCGGCGCGCTCGAGCGGATGCACGACGCCGCGGAGGCCTGATCAGCCGCCGATGACGCGCGGTTCCTCGGCGCCCCAGCCAAGGGACTCGCCGTGGATGAAGCGGCCCCAGTCGCGCTGCATCGATTGCGAAACGGCTCGCGTCGGCTCGTCGTCGGCGACGTAGTGCCGCGCCACCTCGCTCGCCGCGAACGTTCCGAACAGGAGCGGCACATCGATCGTGTGAAGCGCACCAAGGCGGGTCGGGCGAGGCGTAATCGATCCGGAACAGGTCGACCGTACCGCCAGCCTGCGTCCGGGCCCTGGCCCAGCGCTGCGTCGGCTCGGTGAACAGGTGAGCGCTCAGTCGCGCCACGTCGTCGTCCGAGGCGTCGCGTCCGCCGGTGCGCAGCAGGAACGTCGCCTCGTCGCGGTTGGTGCCGACGAGGACGGGAATGTCGATCTTCGCAGCCGGCTGATCAATCGGCGAGGCCGGGAGGGTGTGCTCGTCGAGCGTCGGCATCGCCGCGCCGCGCGTCCGGTGCCACTCGCCCTCGCTCCGAAGCAGCGCCTCGTGGCGGGCCACGACATCGGCCGCCGGCGTCCCCAGCGTGACGGCGAGATCGTCGTCCCAGCGCCGGCGGCGGGCGGGATCGTTGGCCGCCTCCGGGAGCGGCGGCGAGTGGAGGATCGCTCGGGTGAACAGGCCGGCGGCCTGTGGGCTGATGATCAGATCGGCGACGTTCGCCGCGCCTGCGGACTGACCGCCGAGGGTCACCCGTGCGGGGTCGCCGCCGAAGGCCGCAATTTCACGCTGCACCCAGTCGAGGACCGCGAGGTGGTCGACCAGGCCCCAGTTGCCGAACGCCCAGCCGAGCGACCCGAGCCGGTAGCTGAACGTGACGACGACCGCATCGGCGGCGTCGGCCAGGCGAGCCCCGTCATCGACGCCGGAGCCCGTCCACCCGATCGTCCACCCGCCCCCGATTGACCACACGAGCACCGGCCAGTCTCCGGCCCCCGATGACGGCGTCCAGACGTTCAGATACAGGCAGTCCTCGTCACCCGGCGGGATCTCCCCCCACGCGAACTCCGAGATCGGCCGCATCGGCTGCGGTGGTGGCGGGCCGAACGCGAGCGCATCGCGTTCCCCAGCCCAGCGTTCGACGAGCGCCGGGGCGCGCCAGCGCCGCTCGCCGACGGGCGGCGCCGCGTACGGGATTCCGAGATAGGCGCCGGCGTGACCGCGGACGCGGCCGGCCGTCAGCTCAACGCTTGCGCTGGGGCTCGGCACCGAGGTCCTGGAGCGTCTGGCGCAGCCGGGTCGGCTCGTAGCCGGGCTCCAGCAACTCCATCACGTCGAACGCCGTGGCCGACAGGTGCCCGGCGAGCAGACGGCCGGACTCGTCCCTGTCACCCTTCTTCGCCGCGTCGAGGATCTCCCGGTGCCCGGCGACGAGCCACGCCTTCGGCGAGCGTGCGATGTGCACGCGGCGGTAGCGCTCGAAGTGATAGGAGAGCTGTCCGAGCAGCGTGTTGATCCGGAGGCCGGCCGGCGCGGTCAGCCCGCGGTGGAACGCGGTGTGCGGCTCCTGCCAGCGCTTGTAGTCCTTCTCCTTGGCGAAGTGAATCATCTGCGCGAGGAAGCCCTCGAGCGCGGCGATGTCCTCGGGCTCCAACCGCTCGACCGACAGCCGGATCGCTTCGGTCTCCAAGGTGACGCGGACGACGACGAGCTCCTCGAGGTCGGTCGCCGAGATCGGCGTGACGGTCACACGGCGGTTCGCCTGCGCGTCGACGAGACCCTCGCTCTGCAGCATCCGCAGCGCCTCACGCAGTGGTGTGCGGCTGACGCCGAGCTCGTCGGCGAGCGCGACCTGCGACATCACCGCGCCGGGCGCGATCTCGCCGCCGACGATCGCCTCACGCACGCGGCGGTAAACCTGCTCGACATTGTCCCGGCGTGCTGGTGCCCCATCGATGGCCATCGCTGACTGCATATTCTCCCGCGCGGCCGAGGTTTCCATGCTCCGGCGCCGCCGCGCGCGCGCCGCAGGCTTACCGGCCGCCATAACTGTGTGTACGCATCGGCGTTGGATACAGTTTACCGCACAACTTGTCCGCCTCCCGTGATTGGCTTCGGCCGTGAGTAAACGCGTCGCAGTCGTGACCTGTCGCGCCGGGGCGATCGGGGGCGCGATCGTCGAACGGCTGCATGCGGATGGATTCGAGACCGTCGTGCTCGACCGCGAGCAGTGCGACCTCGCGAATGCTGACGATGTGCGCGCCGCCGCGGCCGGCCTTCCGCAGGTCGACGTCCTCGTCCACGCCGCGGCCGCGTTTGACCAGGCCGCCCTCGACGACGTCCACCTCGAGACGTGGCACCGCGTCCAGGCGGTCAACGTCGAGTCGGTGCTGTTGCTCGCGCAGGCGTTCGTGCCGGGCATGCGGGAGCTCCGGTGGGGCCGGATCGTGATGGTCGTGTCCGACACGGTGTGGCAGCCGCCGGCACCGCAACTGCTGGCCTATGTGACGAGCAAGGCGGCGCTGATCGGGATGACCCGGACGCTCGCGCTCGACCTCGGGCGCGACGGGATCACCGTCAGCGCGGTCGCACCGGGTCTCACCCGGGCGCCGGCCGCGTCGGCCGGCATTCCCGACGCGGAGTTCGAGGCCGTCAGGACCCGACAGGCGCTTCCGCGCAGCCTGACACCGGACGACGTCAGCGGCACCGTGGCATTCCTCTGCACCGACGCGGCCGAGGCGATCACCGGCCAGACGCTCAACGTCGACGGCGGACTCGTGTTCAAGTAGCACGCGGCTCTCCGAGATAGGAGACGAACAGCCCGTCAGGATCGCGGTCGGCGCGGACGGCCTCAAGCCGCCGGAAGTTGTCCGGCGCCATGAACCGATCCGGACGCCGTGTGAAATCGGAGTCGCCGACGTACAGCCCTTCGCCGACCTGCTCGGCGAGCCCGGCCACGCGGCCGTGCAACCAGCTGCGATGGCGCTCGTCCTCGGCGGCGTCGGTCCAGATCGCGTAGGCGGCGCAGTAGACGTTCGCCTCGAGCGAGAACGCCATGTCCGGAAGCTCGCGGGTCGGCGCCCACCCGTACCAGATCGAGAAGGAGTGACGGGTCGGGAGCTCGGACCAGATCGCCTGGAGCCGCGGAGCGAGCTCCGACGCGGGTGCGTTCGTCCATTGGCTGTCGGCGCAGTAGCGATGGCCGGTCGGGTTCTGGAGTGCCTGAGCGGCGTTCTCCGCTGAGATCGTCGTCGGCCCGCGTACGTGATCGACCTGCTCCATCAGCGGGGCGTCGAGCGGATCGAGCAGCCGGTCAACGTCCTCGGTGCGCTCGGCGAGCAGCGTCGTGTGGAGCAGCAGCTCGACCTCGCCGGTCCGCAGCCGGGTCGCGGCAACAACCGGCTCCACGGTGACGTCGAGTCGCGGGAGCACGTCGTGGAGCCACTCGAGCAGGGGCACCGCATCGTCGAGGCGGAAGATCCGCGTGTCGTGCCACATCGGGACCGCCGCGTACGTCTTCAGATGAAAGCGGGTGATCACGCCGGGGAAACCCGGACCCGCGCCGCGGGCGGCCCAGTACGGATCGGGATTCTCATCGGCATCGCAGTAGAGCGTGGCGCCGTCGGCGGTGACGACGTCGACGCCGAGCACGTTCTCGCAGCTCCACCCCCACCGCCGGCTGTTCCAGCCCTGTCCGCCCTGGAGCAGGAAGCCGCCGATCGCAACCGACTCGCAGTGGCCGCCGGTGAACATCCGGCCGCGCGCGTCGAGGAATTGCGCCAGCTCGAGCCCTCCGCGCGTCGACGGGCTCGCGGTGGCGTGTCCGGTGTCAGAGTCCAGCTCGATCTCGTTCAGGCCCGCGAGGTCGATCAGAAGCGCGTCGTCGCGCACGCCCCAGCCGGCCCAGCTATGCCCGCCGGCACGGACGGAAACATGCCAGCCCCGATCGCGGGCGAGGCGGACGCCGTCGATCACGTCCTGCTCGCTCGTGGCGGCGAGCACGGCGGCCGGCACGCGTTCGAGCGGCCGCCGCGCATTGAAGATCGGCCCGTAGCATGCCTCGGCGAACCCCGGCTCTTGGGGCAGAGTCAGCCTCACACAATCACCGACTGACCGCCGTCGACGACGATGTCGACGGCGTTGAGGTACGCCGCATCCTCCGAGGCGAGGAACAGCGCGACGCGGGCGACGTCGATCGGCTCGCCGAGCCGCCCGAGCGGGTGGCTGCGCTTCATCGCGTGCATCGGGTGTGACGGGTCCTCGAAGAACTCGGCGATGTGCGGGGTGACGATCAGGCCGGGGCTGATCGAGTTGGCGCGGATCCGATGCGGCGCCCCCGATGCTGCCAGGTGGCGGGTGAGCGAGAGCACGCCGCCCTTCGCCGCCCCGTGCGCGGCCTGCTCGGTGAACGCCGCGTCTCGCCACGCGGACACCGAGGCGGTGTTGATGACCACCGCGCCGCCGGCCGCCTTGAGGTGCGGCCAGGCCGCCTTGGTCACCGTGTAGAGGAGATCGAGCTCGTTGCGGAGCACGAACTGCCAGTCGTCCCACGTGAGCTCGTCGAAAGGACCGACGCGCGTGGCCGAAGCGTTGTTGTAGAGCACATCGATAGGCCCCTCGGACGCGACGCCGCGCTCGACCCACGCCGCTGCCTGCGCGGGGTCTGCGAGGTCGATCCCGTCGGTCTTGATGTCACACCCGACGACGGTCGGGCCCTCGGCGGCGAACAGCTCGGCCGCGGCCGCGCCCTGGCCGCCGGCCGTCCCGGTGATGAAGCACACCTTGCCGGCGAGGCGACCGCTCGCGCTCACGCGCCGGCTCCATCCTGCCGCTCGACGAGCTCGACGAGGTTGCCCTCCGGATCGGCGAAAAACGCGAACCGCACCCCGGGCTCCGGGGACGGCGAGGGGGCTACGACAGCGCGCCCGCCCGCGGCGAGCGCACGCTCGAACACCGGCTCGATGTCCGGCGCCGCCAGCGCGAAGTGGCCATAGCCGCGCGTGCCCAGCGCCTCGAGCGGTGTCGCCGCGGTGTTCCCCGGCCGCGCCTCGGGCGCCTGGAAGAGCTCGAGCCGGTGACCCTCCGGCGCCCGCATCATCAGCCCGCGGATGCCCCCGGGCAGCTCGAACGGAAACTCGGCGGCAAAGTCAAACGCGGCCGAGTAAAACGCCGCCGCAGCGTCGAGGTCGGCCACCGAGAGCCCGATGTGATCGAGGCTGGACACGGACGCTCGCGGAGGTCCTCAGAGCTGGCCGTTGGACGGTTCGCGGGAGACGACGGCCTGTCGCTTGGCCACCGGCAGCCGCGCGCGCAGCGCATCCCGGGCACGGAAGAAGACGACCGCCGGTCCCTTGCCGGTCGCGGTGCTCATGACGCCGTCCGGGTTGGCGATGGCTTTCACGACCAGCGCGATGCTGGCGACGAGCGTCTGGTACTTGCCGGTGGTACTCCGCCTTGACCCCGACGAGGCGCGCCGCGGTCGTGCCATGAGCGGGGCGCGCTCGAGCAGCGCATCGACGAGGCCGTCATCGAGATCATCGACGAACCCCGCCTTGATGGACGTCCGCATGCCGTGGGCGAACAACTCGTCAGTGATCGTCTGCATCGTGAGGAAGGGAACGACCGCAAGGTCGGTGGCCAGCGGAGCGAGCTCGGTCTGGATCTCGTTCAGGAGGGCGCGGCCCGCATCGAGGTCGGCGCCGGACCACTCGACGAGCGACATGATCCCGTGGGCTCCGACCAGCTCGTCCGGAATCCAGGGCACGTCGTTCGCGCGTCGCAGGAAGCTCGTCCACAGCAGCTCGTCCGGCGCGCCCGGCCCCATCGTGTCCCGCGCGCGGGTGATCACGTCGCGCGCGCATGCGAGCGGGTGGAACGTTGCGAGGATGACGAGGTCCGTCAGCTCGTGAAGCGCGAACTCGAATTCGGTGACGACGCCGAAGTTCCCGCCGCCGCCGCGCAGCGCCCAGAACAAGTCGGCATGCTCGGATGCCGACGCGCGGACGCAGGCGCCATCGGCGGTGACGACCTCGGCACGGATGAGACTGTCGATCGTCAGGCCGAAGCGACGCATCAGGCGGCCGACGCCGCCGCCGAGCGTCAGCCCGCCGGCGCCGGTGTGCGAGACGACGCCCGCAGGCACCACGAGCCCGTGCTCCTGCGTCGCCCGGTCGACGTCGCCGAGGAGCGCCCCGCCGCCGACCGTTGCCCGGCGTGCCAC
Source organism: uncultured Solirubrobacterales bacterium (assembly GCA_963750695.1). GTDB lineage: Bacteria > Actinomycetota > Thermoleophilia > Solirubrobacterales > Solirubrobacteraceae > Palsa-465. Next base: position 161,112 of record CAVVSB010000007.1, on the reverse strand, counting down.
TGGGTCGACGGTCACGTGGTTCAGCGCGCGCAGGTCGATGACGAGCCCGTCATCGCAGACACTGTGGCCGGGCATCGAGTGGCCGCCGCAACGCACGGCTATCGTCAGATCGTGGGGCGCGCGCGTGGCGGATCGCGACGGCGACCTCCCGCGGGTTGCGGGGCCGCGCTATCAGCGCCGGGCGGCGATCGTGCATCGCGTTCCAGACCGCGCGCGCCCCGTCGTAGTCGGCCGACGTCGGCAGCACGACTGTGCCGCCGAACCCCTCGATGACGCTCATCACGCTGTTCTCCTCTTGCATACGGGTTCACTAACTGTATACACTATCCGGATGCGCAAGGACAAATCGTGACCGAGGGAAAGGTGCTCGGCCTCGCCGGCGGTCGGCCGAACGGCAGCGCCGAGATCGCGCTCAAAGCGGCGCTCCGAGCGGCCGAGGAGACGGGCGCCTCGGTCGAACTCATCCGGGTCGACGGGCTTCGGATCCCGACCGGTCCGGACGCTCGCGAGCCCGACGACGCCTGGTGGCTGTGGGAGCGCCTCGTTCAGTGCGACGGGCTGATCGTGTCCACCCCGATCATGTCGCGCACGATGGCCGCACGGCTGAAGCTGCTCGTCGATCAGCTGCTCGGACCGAACGCCGACGCGGCGATCATCGAGGAGCTGGCGGCAGTGCGGCGCGCCGGCGGCGAACCGGCCGTCCCGTTCCGCGTCGATGAGCGGGTGCGGAAGCCCCGGGTCGCGGGGTTCATCGCCGTCGGTGGGTCGCTCACCTCTCAGTGGAAGACACTCACGCTGCCGCTCATGCACACGATGACGTTCTCGATGCACATGGCGGTGGTCGACCAGATCCAGTTCCAGGGTGCCGGCACGCCGCGCTCGATCGTGCTCGACGCGCCGGCGCTCGCGCGCGCCGCGCTACTCGGCCGCAACGTCGCCGACCAGCTTGGTCGGAGCTTCGGTGAAGCCGAGTACCGAGGCGACGAGCCTGGTCTCTGCCCTCTGTGTCACCTCAACGTCGTCGAACTGCACGGCCGCGATGTCGAATGCGCGACGTGCGGCGCCCGCGGTGAGCTCGCGGACGACTTCACGATCCTCTGGACCGATCTGTCCTGCTCCGTCATCTCGATGGACGAGAAGCGCGCTCACTACGCGGAGATCACCGACACCGCGCGTCAGCAGGCCGCACGCCGCGATGAGATCGAGGCGCAGGCCGCGGACTACGACGACTTCAACAGACTCCGTCGCCGGGTGCCAGCCCGAGGTGGACCCGTCCGGCGACCGCGGCGCCGAGCAGCAGCCCGAGTGACGCGATGTAACACGTCGCGAGCACGCCCGCCATGATCAAGAACAGCTCGACCGGCGTGCCCCCCGCGACGATCCGCAGGTAATAGCCGGCCACCGTCGGCGTGAGCTGGAGCACGACGCCGGCGACGGCGCCGCCGGCGAGCGCGGCGTGTCGGCTGAGCGCGCCGTCGGAGAGCGCGAGCAGGACGGCGGCGCAGATCGCGGTCGTGACCGCGACGGAGAGCACGAGTAGGCCGACCCGGGTGACGAGCGAGGGCAGGTGAAGTTCACGCACGAGCCCGGTTCCGGCGGAGGCCGCGAGCACCATCAGGACGATCAGCAGCGCGACGGCGCCCGCGATCCCGACGTTCCGTAGCTTGCCGCGGATCATGCCGGTCGACGGCAGCTTGGCGACCCGTCGCAGGCACCGCGCGAGGACGCCGACCGCGCCCGAGCTCGTCCACATCATCACGACAATCGACCCGATGATGAGCAGCGGCGAGTCACGCCGCGTGCGGAGGATGAGGTTCGTGACCTCGGCATGTACGTCCTTCGGCAGCACCTGGGCGATCCGTTCACCGAGATGCTCGGCCTGACTCGCGTCGCCGATGAGGAGCGTGGCGAGCGCCGTCAGCCCGAGCGCGAGGGGGACGAGCGAGGTCACGAAGAACCACGACAGGGCCGGCGCCTCGTCGAGGACTCCGGAGGAGTAGACGAGCGCGATCAGTTCGCGCGGGATCCGCCGCAGGGCAGCCAAGGAGTGGAGGCGGTCGGCGCGCACATGGCGGAACGCCGCCCAGCCTATTCGTAAGCGGTTCTTACCCGCTTCTCAAAGCCCTCTTCGTCAGCCGCGCCAGCTTCGGTTTGCGCCTAAAGGAGGGATAACCGAAATGAACAAGGCACGCTTTTCAACACTATTAATCGGCGCCGGCCTGGCCGTCGCCGCGTTTGCGCCGTCCGCGATGGCGGACAGCGGTTCGAGCGTGAGCACGAACTGGTCCGGCTACCGTGTGGCGACCCAGGACGGCACCGGATTCTCGCGCGTCACCGGCAGCTGGACCGAGCCGTCGGCGAACTGTTCGACCTCGTCCGGCCATGCGTCGTTCTGGGTCGGTCTCGGCGGCTCAGGCGGCGGAAACGGCGCGCTCGAGCAGGCGGGCACGGCCGTCGACTGCGACTCGAGCGGCAATGCAACACATACCGCGTGGTACGAGCTGCTCCCGGCGCCGCCGGTGCAACTCGGCCTCAACGTCTCGGCCGGCGACCACATGTCAAGCAGCGTCGCGGTCAACGGGACGAACGTCGCAATCACCGTGTCAGACACGACGACCGGCCAGAGCGCGACCAAGAACCTGACGATGGCCGACAACGACCCGGATGTTTCGACGGCCGAATGGATCGCCGAGGCACCGTCGCAGTGCGACGGGTCGGGCAACTGCCAGCCGCTGACGCTCGCGGACTTCGGCAAGGTCGCCTTCACGAGCTCGTCGGCGACCGCCGGCGGTCACACGGGGACGATCTCCGACTCGTCCTGGAGCGCGCAGCCCGTCACGCTCAGCCCCGGTGGCGGCGTCACCGAGGTCGTCGGTGGCGGCGCGTCCGGCGGCGCCCAGCCGTCAGGCCTGTCGTCCGACGGATCGTCGTTCTCGGTGTCGTACGTCGGCGGCGGGTCAGCGACGACGGCGGCAGCGACCGGCGGCGACGGCTCCGGCTACCCATACGACCCCTCCGGGGGTGGCGACGGGTACGACCCCGGCACGAGCGGCTACGGGTATGACCCCGGGCCCGGCGGCTACGGGTACGTCCCGGGTGGCGCGATCGTCGTCGATCCGGCTGCCGCGGCCGCACTGCTGTCGCAGTACTGAATCAGGGACAATGGGCGGCGGCATGTCCGCCGTCCACCATCCTCTGTTCGCGCGCCTGTGGTCGGTGCTCAGCCGGCACGAGCCGGCGGAGATCCGCCGCCACCGCGACGAACTGCTCGCGGGTCTGTCCGGCCGGGTGCTCGAGCTCGGCGCAGGGTCGGGGACGAACTTCGCCCACTACCCAGCGACCGTCGACGAGGTCGTCGCCGTCGAGCCCGAGCCGTATCTGCGTGAGCAGGCGCGGGCCGCGGCCGTCGCGGCGCAGCCACGGATTACGGTGATCGACGGTGACGCCGACCACCTCCCCGCCGGCGACGAGAGCTTCGATGCCGCTGTCGCGTGTCTCGTGTTGTGCACGGTCCCGGACCAGGCGAGCGCGCTCGCGGAGCTCCATCGGGTGCTACGGCCCGATGGCGAGCTGCGGTTCTACGAGCACGTGCTCTCGGAACGGCCCCGGGTCGCGCGCAGCCAGCGCGTCGTCGACCGGGTCTTCTGGCCGCGTGCCTTCGGGGGGTGCCACACCGCCCGCGACACCCCGGCTGCCATCGCGCGGGCCGGGTTTGCGCTCGAGGACGAGCGGCGCATGTGGGTGGGGACCGTGGCGGTCGCCTACCCGGTGGCCACGCAGGTCCTCGGCCGCGCGCGGCGCGCGTGATGCCGCACCGGAGCAGACGCCGGCGCTGACAGGAGCGCGGTTACGGGCCTTCAGTTCGGGTAACGCCCTTGTTGAACCCTACGGAAGCGAGGTCCCGATGCTGACCGTGACCCCTGCCGCTGCCGAGGCGGTTGATGCGTTACTGACGAACTCCGAAGCTCCGGCCGGCGCCGGTCTGCGCCTCGAGCGCGCAGTCGATGGTGCCGGGCAGGCAGCGATCGGCCTGCAAATCGTCCCCGAGGCTGGCCCCGAGGACGAGCACGTCCCCGCAGCGATGGACTACGAGGTGTTTCTCGCACCCGACGTCGCGGGGCTGCTCGACAATCACGTGCTCGATGCCGAGATCGCGGACGAGAACGTCGCGTTCACGCTGCACCCGCAGAGCCCGAACGGGAAGGTCTAGGAAGCCGTCCACGTCCGTTCACGGCGGGCCGGCCGCGCCACTAATGCGCGGCGGCCCAGCACGTGCCCGCGTCGTGGCAGTGCTCGAGCGCGACCAAACGGTCGTGGAGGCGCGAGAGGCGGTCGGCGGGGAGCGCGCCGGCAAGGTTGTGGAGCTCGTTCGGGTCGGACTTGAGCACGTAGTACTCGCGCTCACCGTCCGTGTACTCGACGTATAGGAACGACTTCGTCCGCATCGCCTCGTAGCTCGTCGGATTACCGCTCGGCCGGGTCTGCGCGTCCGGGTTGCCCGTTCCGGTCGCCGGACCGTGGTGCTCGATCAGCACCGCGTCGCGCCAGTCCGACCCCTGTCCGCCACGGAGGATCCCGAGCAGGCTGCGCCCGTCAGTCCCCTGCGCACGCGTCCCCGCCATCGCCGCGAACGTGCTCGCGAGATCGATGTTCTCGCTCATCTGCGGGAGGCTGGCCCCCGGCGCCACACCCGGGCCGGCGACGACGAGCGGGACGTGGATGTCCGTGTCGAACGCCGTCAGCTTGCCAGGCATCAACCGGTACTCGCCCGTGTGATAGCCGTTGTCGGAGCTGAACACGATATACGTGTTGCCCGTCAGGCCCCGAGCCTGCACCGTTGCCTCGATCGTTCCAAGCATCCGGTCGACCGACTGCACGTCCTGCGCGCGGTGGCGGAACGCGCGATTGATCCGCCTGAGCTTGCCCGGGCCCAACGGCTGATGGCCGGCGAGCCACTGCGGCGGATCGGTGGGCAGCGCATTGAAGCTCGGCGGCCGCGGCGCTGCCAACCCGGGGAACTTCCTCGCGTCCTCCGGAGCGGGCACATACGGGGAGTGCGGCGTGAACGTCGCAAGCTCGAGGAAGAACGGCTTGTGGGCGTTCGCCGAGGCATTGATGAAGTCCACTCCGCGGCGGGTCATCACGTTCGTCAGGTAGTCGCCCGGGGTGTGGCCGAATTGATGGACCGTCCCGTTGATGTTCATCGGGTAGTCGTACTCGGGGTAACCCCATCCGGCGACGTCCCACTCGCTCCACCCCGGCGGGACGACGGTCGGGGCGATCGGCGAGCCCGGCTGGAGGTAGCGGTTGAGGTACTTGCCCATCATCCCGGTGCGGTAGCCGGCCTGCTGGAGCGCGATGTTGAAGCTCGTCTGTTCGTCGCCGTTGGCGTAGAACGCGCCGATGCCACCGTCAGGCCCGTCGTTGGTGTAGACGCCGGTGTCGTGGGGGAACTTGCCGGTGAAGATCGAGGCGCGCGACGGACAGCAGAGCGAGTCGGTCACGAAGTAGTTCTCGAAGGTCGCGCCTCGGCTCGTGAGCGCCTGCACCTCCGGCATGAAGCGCAGCAGGTCCATCGACAGGTCGTCGGTCAGCACGAACACGATGTTCGGCCGGCGGGCGGCACTCACCGCCCGGACCGCGCCGGGCGGCTGCGCGGCGAGCGGAGGCGTCCCCCGTGAACCGGCGCCGCCCGCGGCCGGACTACCCGCGCTTCGGGCCGGCGCGCCGGGGCCGCCGATCGCGCCCGTACCGATCCCGAGGGCAAGCAGCACGACGAGCGCCGTCAGCGCGAGCGCGATCTGCGGGTGCTTCGGAGCATGGAGATGTTTGGCCACAGCCACTCGGAGCAAAACACACCTTGCGGCGCTGAGTTCCGGCACGCACCGCCGCTAGCAGAGTTATGTCAGGAGTCTGACAAGAGCCCCACAAGCTTGACGATAAGCGCATCCTTAGTGAACCCCGCGGGTTTACACGCGTGTTGTCCACCCTGGAGGCCCCCCTGTGAGATCTGCCCGTCGATTCCGTGTTGCGCCCGCGCGGCGCGCGCTGCTGCGCTGTTGCCTCGCCGGCACGGCCATCGTCCTCTCGAGCGCCGCATCCGCCGTCGCCGCGGCGCCGGCGGTCAACACGTTCCCGATTCCCGGCGCCCACGTCGCCTCCCCCGCAACGCAGATCGCCTTCCGCGGCATTCCGGCGAGCCAACTCACCGGAATCTCGGTCACGGGCTCGCGGAGCGGCGCCCACACGGGCGTTGTGAAGGGCGACTCCGACGGCCGAGGCGGGTCGTTCCTGCCGGCCAAGGCGTTCATCGCGGGTGAGACCGTGTCAGTGCGCACCCACCTCAACATCGTCGGCGGCAACAACGGGACGTACACGTTCCAGGTCGCCAACCCCACGGGGTCGATCCCGTTCCGGGGGCTGCCACGCGGCCCGCGCACCCGGGGCGACATCTACACGTTCCACTCGACCCACTTGCAGCCGGCCGCAGTGCGGATGTCGCGCTGGGGCGGCGTGGGCGACATCTTCGTCGGACCGCAGGCGGGACCCGTGTCCAACGGCGCCGAGATCCTCGACCGTAACGGCCACGCCGTGTGGTACCACCCTGCGGCCGCGAACACGAGCGTCATGGACTTCCGCGTGCAGACCTACCGGGGTCAGCCGGTGCTCACGTGGTGGCAGGGCAACGTCAACGCCGGCACCGGTCGCGGCACCGACTACATCTACGACAGCCATTACCGCCAGATCGCGACCGTCAGCGCGGCCAACGGCCTCAGCGCCGACCTTCACGAGTTCAAGCTGACGAGCGCCAACACGGCGCTGATCACGTCGTACTACCCGGTGTACGTGGACGCCCGCTCCGTCCACTACCCGGCGAAGCAGATCGTGCTCGACTCGGTCGTTCAGGAGATCGACATTCCCACCGGACTCGTGCTGTTTCAGTGGGACAGCCTCGACCACGTCGCACTGGCCGACAGCCGCGGGCCGCTCCCGGCGCGCCGGACGCGCAATCCGTACGACTACTTCCACGTTAACTCGATCGACGTCGACCATGACGGCAGCATCATCATCTCGGCCCGGAACACGTGGGCGGCGTACAAGGTGAGCCATCAGACCGGGAAGATCATCTGGACGCTCGGCGGCCGCCACTCGACGTTCAAGCTCGAGTCGGGGGCGACGTTCGCGTTCCAGCATGACGTCCGGATCCGATCCGGTCACGACTGGTACGTGACCCTGTTCGACGACGGCGGCGGACCGCCAGAGGTCCATCAGTCCCGGGCTCTGAAGCTGTTCCTCGACACCAAGCATCGCACCGCGCGCGTCGTCTCACAGCAGCACCACAGGCCCGCGATCGCCGCCTTCTTCGAGGGGAATGTCCAGCAACTCGGCAACCTCGACCAGTTCGTCGGCTGGGGTGGGCCGCCGTACTTCTCCGAGTACGACCGCCACGGCAAACTCGTGCTCGACGGACGCTTCGTCGGCGCCAACTCGAGCTATCGCGCGTACCGGTTTGGCTGGTCCGGGACCCCAACGCAGGCGCCCGCGATCGCCGCGTCGAAGCGGGGCAGCCGCACGGCCGTGTGGGGCAGCTGGAACGGCGCGACGAACGTCTGGAGCTGGCGCGTCCTCGGGGGCGCGAGCGCATCGTCGCTGAAGACGGTCGGCAGCTCGCGCAGCCACGGGTTCGAAACGGAGATCGACGTCTCCGCCCAGAAGGCAGTCGAGGTGCAGGCACTCGATCGAGCCGGCCATGTGCTCGCGCACTCGGCGGTGGTCGCGCCGCGGTAGCGGAAAGCCGACTTCCGGACCACGCGTAAAGACGGCGCTAAGAATCACGGGGCCGCCGTAGAGAACGCGTCAAAGTCGTTTGTGGCGGGATCTTTGTCGCCTAAGTTGGCGTCGAGGTCCCGTCATGACGCCCGCTCCGACACGCCTACCACACAACCTCCGCGCGCGATGCGCGGGGCTGTCGCTCGATCGCGAGTTGGCGAGCGGGCGCGACCCGGCTCAGAACGCAGTGCTGGCCGCGCGAGTTGCCGTGCTGTCCTCGCGCCGTGGACGCCGACGCACCGCCGCCGGCCTGCGCGGGGTGCTCGTCGATGCACACCGGCGAGCAGGCCGGTCGGCAGCGGTCGTCTGCGACCGCGAGGCTGTGGCGATCGCGCGGCCGGCGCTCGAGCAACTCGAGCGAGCGATCCGCGAGCGATGCGCCGTCCGGCCTCAGGGACTCGCGCTCGCCCACCTGCTGCTGACTGATCCGGGAAGCGCGCTCTACGCCCCGCCCGCCGCCGAGACCCTCCACGAGGCGGCGCGGGCAGCGCTGCTCGCGCTGCACACCGGCGACGTCGAGCCGCGTCCGGCACGGCCGCCCGTCGTGGCGCAGGTTGCGAGGGTCGCGTGAGCTACACCGAAACCCGGGAGCCGCCCCGGTTCCGGGAAGCGCGCCGGCCGACCGGCAGGCAGAGCCTCAACATGGCGGCGCACAAGCTCGCTTATCGCCCACTTCCAGGCTCGAGCGATGACGACACGATCTCCGCGCGGAGCCGGTTTGCGGCGCTCGCGAGCTCCGATCATGACGTCGTCCCCCATGCGGCGCGGATGGTGCTCGTGCTTGGGGCGCTCGGCGTCGTCTACGGCGACATCGGCACGAGCCCGCTCTACACCGAGCAGGTCATCTTCAGCTCCTATCACGCGACGCAGCACGTGACGCCAGCGACGGTGTACGGCGTCGCTTCGCTCATCTTCTGGGCGCTGATCGTCGTCGTCTCGATCAAGTACGCCGGCTTCATCATGCGCGCCCACAACCGAGGCGACGGCGGGATCATGGCGCTGACCGCACTGCTCCGGCGCAGCAAGGCTGTCCGTTCGGCGGCGCTCGTGACGCTCGGCATCTTCGGCGCGTCGCTGTTTTTCGGTGACGGCATCGTCACCCCGGCGATCTCGGTGCTCGGCGCGATCCAGGGCGTTCAGGTCGCAACGCCGGCACTCGCGCATCTCGTCGTACCGCTGTCGGTTGGCATCCTGCTCGCGCTGTTCGCTGCGCAGCGGTTCGGCTCCGGAACGATCGGCTGGCTGTTCGGCCCGATCATGCTCGTCTGGTTCTCGGCGATCGGCCTGCTCGGCCTCAGTCAGATCGTCCACGACCCCGCGGTCATCCAAGGGCTGTCGCCGAGCTGGGCGGTGCGGTTCTTCTCCGACCACGGCCCCACGGCCTATCTCGTCCTCGGCGGCGTCGTGCTCGCAGTCACGGGCGCCGAGGCGCTGTACGCCGATCGCGGCCACTTCGGCGCCGCGCCCATCCGTCTCGGCTGGTTCGTGGTCGCGCTCCCGGCCCTGACCCTCAACTACCTCGGCCAGGGCGCGTTCATCCTCCATCACGCGTCACTCGCCAAGGACGCGAGCACGTTCAATCCGTTCTTCCAGATGGCACCGAGATGGACGCTGTGGCCACTTGTCGTGCTCGCGGCGGTCGCGACCGTCATCGCGTCTCAGGCCGTCATCTCGGGCTCCTTCTCGGTCGCCAAGCAGGCCGTCCAGCTTGGCTTCCTCCCGCGGCTGAGGGTTCTCCACACGTCAACGATGGAGGGCCAGATCTACGTGCCGATCATCAACTGGGCCCTCTGCGTCGGCGTCCTCACGTTGACGCTGGTCTTCCGCTCCTCGAATAAGCTCGGCGACATGTATGGGGTGGCGGTGACGGGCACGTTCATCCTCAACACGATCCTGTTCCTGGCTGTCGCGCGCCTCTTGTGGCAGACATCGAGGTGGAAGCTCGCGGTCATCGGAATCCTGTTCCTCAGCGTCGAGATCACGTTCTTCAGCTCCAACGTCGCGAAGATCGGGCACGGCGCCTGGCTGCCGCTGGTCATCGGGGCTGTGATCTCGATGGTGATGCTCAACTGGCGCCGCGGCCAGACGATCGTGACGCGCAACCGCGTCGCGCAGGCGGGACGACTGGACGAGTTCCTCGCCGACCTCGCGGTGTCAGAGTGTCCGCCGGTGCGGGTCCCGGGAGTGGCGGTGTTCCTCTGCCGCGACCAGCACACGACGCCGCTTGCGCTGAGAGCCGCCGTCGAGCACACGCGCGCGCTGCACGAGAAGGTGATCATCGTGTCGGTCGACACGGTCAGTGTTCCCCACGTCGACAGCTTTGACCGGTTCACGGTCGAGCTCAAGGGCCACGGTCTGTTCAAGGTGCTCCACGTCACCGTGCGCAGCGGCTATCACGATGGGCTGAACCTGCCCGAGGCGCTGCAGCTGTGCCGCAAGCGCGGCCTCCTGGAACGCAGCCTCGATCTCGAGCACGCGTCCTACTTCGTGTCGCGGATCACGATCACGCCGACGCCGGCGCCGGCGATGCGGCGGTGGCGCAAGAAGCTGTTCATCGCGATGGCCCGGAACGCGTCGAGCCCGATCGACCACTTCGGACTCCCCCGCGAGCAGACGCTGATCCTCGGCTCGCAGGTGCCCCTGTAGGCGCGCCGTCCCGGGCGTCGCTCGCTCAGCTCTCGTCGCGGTCGGAGCCGTCGTCCCGCGCCTGCGCTCGGGCGAGGATCGGCACGACCTGGCCCCCGCACAGCGGACACCCTTCGGCCTGGAGCTGCGGGATCAGCTCGAGCTGCCAGCGCTGCGCGCACGGCGCGCACCAGTACCAGGTGCCCGCCGCCGCGCGCCGCTGGCGCCTCCGTGGCCTGCGCGGTCGGTTGTCCATGCTCGCCGACTGTTCAGTGGACCGGCGCGCGACCGAGCGCCGGCTCACTGAGGACTGCGTCGGCCGAAGCGTCAACGGTGAGCGTGAGCCCGGCGAACACGGCCGCGCTGCGCAGCGTCGTCATCGAGTTGTGAATGAGCTGCAGGGTCCAGCTCCCGATGAACGCGTTGGCGACCGGAAGCGGAACCTGAGCCGGAGCCGGGCACGCGACCATGCGTACCGGACGCACGTTGTGGAGATCGGCCGCCGTCGCGGCGGGATCGTCGAGGTAGCTCCACGGCCCACAGATCTGGGCCAGATAGAACGTGCCGTCATCCGGATCGCGGGTCCAGACGAGCGCACCCTCCGGAAGATCGATGAACGCACGTACCGCTGGGTGGATGCCCGACGCGGTGGAGGCGGATGACGGGTCTGTGTCGGCGCCTTCGACGCGCCACCCCAGACCCAGGACGGAGCGCTCGCGGCACAGCGCGAACGCGGCTGACGGATCGTCGCAGCTGTGCTCCATCTGAAGCGCGCACAGTGCGGGCACACTCGAACCGCGGCTCATGATGCCTCCTCCGCTCCGGTTTCGCCGCCACCGTCGGGGCACAGGTGACGGCAACTTCGTGTGCGCGAATCTAGCCCCGAAGAGACGGCCGTTCAATCCGGGGACCTGACCGATTTCCGGTCCGCAGGAAGTACGCACAAGCGGGGATAACCGGTCCGGGGAAGCTACCGAGCGGACGCTCAAGGACCTCGGTCGCGAGCCGATGAACGCGGTCAACCATCGTAGTCAACCCCCCGCAGGGAGGGACCGGAATGAAAGCTGTACGCCGCGGAGTCGCTAGCCACGCCGCCATGCCCGCCGCCGAAGGAGACCTGACGGTCGAGGCCCATCCAGTCACGACGCCGATCGCGGCTGCGACCGGAGGGCGCCTGGGCAGGCTCGGCGAGACGTTCAACGAGATGTTGAACAAGGCTCAGGCCGGCCTCGTCGGCTACAACGCGATGCGGGCGCGGCTCAACGATCGGGTCGGCGGCATGGTCGAGGAGATCGGAGCGCTCGCCGGGCGAGTGGCGGCGTCCTCGCAGGAGATGTCGGCGAGCTCGCAGCAGGTCGGCGCTGCGATGAACGAGATCGCCCGCGCCACGACGACGGTCGCCGAGGGCGCGGAGCGTCAGGTCGGCCTCGTCCAGGAGGCCAGGACTGCCACCCAGGACGCGGTCCGGATGGCGACTGTCGCACGCGAGCTCGCGCAGCAGGGCATCGCGCTCACTGCCGAGATCCTCAAGATCGCCGATCAGACGAACCTGCTCGCGCTCAACGCGGCGATCGAGGCCGCGCGCGCCGGCGACCAGGGCCGTGGCTTTGCCGTCGTCGCCGATGAGGTTCGCAAGCTCGCCGAGTCCGCCGCCAAGACCGCGGACGAGACCCGGCAGGCGTTCCACGGACTCGCCTCGAGCATCGATGACGTCAGCGGCTGCGTAGATCGGGCGGCGACCACGACCGAGGAGGTCTCCGCGGTCGCCGAGGAACGAGCGCAGCCACCGAGGAGGTGTCCGCCTCGGCTCAGGAGTCCTCGGCATCGACGACCCAGATCAGCAGCTCGAGCGAAGAGCTGTCGCACATGGCAACACAGCTCGCCGAGCTCGTCGGGTGCTTCACCGTGTAGTCGGTTTTCCCGTCGGCGCTCGCGGGCATAACCGCAGGGAATCCGCGCACGGAGCCCCGACGGTGAATCCGAGCGCCTCGCTATGTTGAATAGATGGAGCATTCGCCCGTTCAGATCCTCGAAGTCCGCGCCGGCGACGGCGTGCGACCGGTGACGATCACGCTCGCCGTCAGCGCCCGGGCGACTGATGCGGTCCTGATCGCGCTCTCCGAGCAGCTCGACCGCCGCCGCGCGGCCGCAGTCGACACGGTCGACGACGTGCTCGCGCTCCGCGAGCACGCTGCGCTGGTCGAGCAATTCGAGCCGCTCGCAGCGGCCGGTGCTCACGCCGCCATCAGCCTGACTGACGCCGAGCTCCGCGCGTGCCTGGTCGAGCTTGCCGCGTATGCGGATCGCGTCGACGGTGAGCACTTCCAGCCGACCGAGCTGCGCGAGCGAATCGGCGTGATCGGCGAGATCACGTCGGTGCTCTGGGACGCGAACGCAGCGGGGGCCGCAGCGGCCGAGCCGCTCCCCGAGGCCGCACCGTTCTCGTTCTGACAGTCGCGACGCGTCAGAATCGTCGTTGATGGAAAACGGCGGTGATCGGCACGGTGTCGTTCGTCGCGCTGCGGCGAGAGCTCGGCAGCCATTCGGCGCCGGCCGAGCCCGTGCGCCCTGCTTGCCGTGGAGCAGCCCGCGTCATGAGCATGCCGGGCGTTCGCCGACCGTAGTGCCCGGCAATGTAGGGTGGCGGCTCGATGACCGCGACACATGCCCACCAGGCGGAGACGCTGCGGCTCACCGTCGAGAACATCCCGTTCACGGCGCTCGCCTGGGGTCCGGCCCACGGTCCGCTCGCGCTCTGCCTGCACGGCTATCCGGACACGGCACGGACGTGGCGTCACCTCGGCCCGGAGCTCGCCGCGCGCGGTTGGCGCGTCGTCGCCCCCTACACGCGGGGCTACGCGCCGACCGGACTCGCGCCCGACGGAGCGTATGGCGTCGGCGCGCTCGCCCGGGATGCGCTCGCGTTGCGGCGTGTGCTCGCGGGCGATGAGCCGGCCGTGCTCATCGGCCACGACTGGGGCGCGGTCACGGGCTACCTCGCGGGCTCGTATGCCCCCGGCGCGTTCCGCCGGATCGTGACGATGGCCGTCGCGCCCGGCCCGGTCCTGATGGCGCCGCTGAGCTCACCGCGCCGGTTCGTCCGTGACCTGCCGCTTGTGCTGCGCCAGCTGCGGATGAGCTGGTACATGTTCTTTCAACTGCTCCCGTGGATCTCGGAGCGATCACTGCCGCGGCTCATCCCCAAGCTGTGGGCCGACTGGTCGCCCGGCTACGACGCCCACGACGACCTGATCGACGTCCTCGCCGCGCTCGGGCCTCCCGGTCACGCGACGGCGGCGCTGCGCTACTACCGCGCGCTGTTTCTCCCGTGGATGCGTCGCGGCACCTACTCAACCGAACAGCGTCATCTGTTCGGCGTTCCGCCCGTGCCGCTGCTCTACCTCCACGGAGCGCAGGACGGCTGTCAGCTACCGGAGATCGCGGCGCGCGCCGGCGAGGTGCTCCGAGAGCCGAGCGCTGCCGAGGTGATTCCCGGAGTCGGGCACTTCCTCCACCTCGAGCGCCCTGATGTCGTCGGCGCGCGGATCGCCGAGTTCCTCGGCCGTCCGTAGGCACGCAGTTCGACATAGCGCATCGTGATCGGCCCGAGCGTGATCTCGTCGCCGGACTGCAGCTCGGCGACCAGCGCCGGCTGACCGTTGAGGAGCGTGCCGCTCGCGCTGCGGCCGTCGAGCAAGCGCGCCCCGTCCGGGTGCAGGACGATGATCGCGTGGAGGCGGGCGACCCGATGGTCGTCGGCACGGATGTCCGCGGTGAGGCCGCGGCCGATGTGCGTGATCCGCTCCTTGAGCGCGATCAGGCGAGGACCGACAGCGTCATCGAGCGACAGGTACCGCCCGCTCGGAGCGAGGGACGGCGCGAGCGCCTGGCGGCGTGTCCGGTGATCGAGGAACTCCAGCGCTTCTGACATGTCGCCACCCTACGTCCGGTTCCTCAGTCCCCCGCGAGCGGAACCGAAGAACCGGAGAAGGTGGCTTACGCGGAGCTGACGGCGATGCTCCGGGGATCAGCGCTCTCAGGAGTGTCCGAAGGTGACATTCGGGAGCACCCTGCGCGCCCATGTCGGCAGCCACCACGCGGTGGCGCCCATCAGCCGCAACAGGACGGGCACGAGCAGGAGCCGGACGAGCGCGGCATCGAGCAGCACGGCAACGCCGAGGATGATGCCCATCTCCTTCGGTGGTAGGGGACCCGAGAGGGCGAACGTGAAGAACACCGCCACCATCACCGCGCCCGCTGCGAAGATGACTCGGCCGGAGTGCGCGACCGCACCGACCATCGCCTGCTTGGGGTCGCGGGTGTGGTCCCAGTGCTCCTTCGCGGCGGAGAGCAGGAACACGGTGTAGTCCATCGAGATCGCAAAGATCATCGCGAAGAAGAACACCGGTCCCCAGGCGTCGAGGAAGCCCTGGGGCTGGAAGCCGAGCAGCGAGTGCAAGCTCCCGTCCTGGAAGACCCACTTTGCGACGCCGAACGCGGCGCCCGTCGCGAGCAGGTTCGTCAGCACACCGACCGCCGCGATCAAGGGCGCCTGGAGCGCGATCAACAGCAGCAGGAACCCGAGGCCGAGCACGACGCCGATGACGAGCGGCGTCTTCGCGGCGAGCGCAGCCTGCAGATCATGATTCTCGGCGACCGCGCCGCCGATCAGCGAGCCGGCCGGCAGGTCCGCCCGGAGCCGGTCGATCGTGCTCCCGACGGCCGGGTTTGACGGATCCTGCTTGGGGATCGCGGTCAGCAAGGTATACCCGTTGCTCGTCTGTGTCGGCATCATCGCCGCGATCCCGGGGTCGCGGTGAATCGTGGCCGCCGCCGCCGCCGCGTTGGCTTGCGGGGTGACGATCTGGAGCGGGCCGGTCGACCCAGGGCCGAACGCCGCCTGCACCTGGTTGTAGCCGACGCGGGAGGAGTCCGAGGTTGGGACGACCTTGATCGACGGCATCGCCGTCTTCAGTTGGGTCACCGGCAACGCGAGACCGACGAGGATCGCGAGCGCGACGACGCCCCAGCGAACCGGCTGGCGCCACAGCCGCTCACCCCACGCCTCGAACCGCCTGGAGCGGTGCTCGCCCGAGTGCGCCCATGGCAGCGCGAGCTTATCCACGCGCGCACCCAGGCGGGCGAGCACTGCCGGGAGGAGGGTGAGGGTGGCGGCGAGCACGAAGATGACCGCGAGCATGATCCCGAGGCTCATCGACCGGAACGCCGGCGACGGAACGAACATCACCGCGCTCAGCGAGATGAGAACTGTGACCCCGCTGAACAGCACCGCCTTGCCGGCGGTGTCCATTGCCACCGCGGTCGCATCGACCGCGTTCATCTGATGACCGAAGTACGCGCCACGGAACCGGTGCACGACGAACAACGCGTAGTCGATGCCGAGCGCGAGCGCGAACATCAGCGCGAAGTTCATCGCCCAGATCGACACCGGCATCACGAGGGTCCCGAGGTACAGCATCCCCGCCGCGGAGGCAAGCCCGAGCATCGTCAGCATCAGCGGCAGCCCGGCCGCGACGAGCGAGCCGAACGCCAGCAGCAGGATCCCGAGCGTCACCGGCCACGAGATGACCTCGGACTTGAGCATCGCCGAGCGGTTGGCGGCATTGAAGTCAGACCACATCCCGGAGGCGCCAGTCAGCTGCACCTTGACGCCGGCTGTGCCGAGCGCCGCGAGTTCAGTCTTGATGCCTTCCGCGGCCTTGACCATTCCGTTTGAGCTCTTCGCCGCGCCAGCCTGCACGATCGCGGTGTGACCGTCACGGGAGATGGAGACCCCGGGTGAGGGGGCGATCACGCTCGCGACCGCCTTGTCGGCGCGGAGCGTGCTCTCCACACGGGAGAGGGTCGCCTGGAACGCCGGGTCACTGACCGTCTGGGTCGGCGAGTACACGACCGTCATCAGCGCATAGCTCGAGAGACCGTGGAAATGCTGGTTGATCAGTTGGCGGGCGAGCACCGACTGCGAGCCGGTCGTCTCCCACCCGGCTCCGGAAAGCGCCGTCTCGACCCGCGGGGCGAAGAATCCAAGCCCGAACGCGACGATCAGCCAGCCGATGACGACGACTTTGAAGTGCGTCGCCGTATACCGGCCAAGCCGACCGATCGGGCCGACGTTGACCGCATGCGGGTACGGCTCGGTGTCGGCCCCGGCCCCGGCCTCGGGGTCGGTCTGGCCGAGCCGCGGATGATCAACGACCGACATCAGACCATCACCTCCGGGGCCGCGGTCGACGGGGTCGCGGTCGGCGCGCCGTCGGCTGTGTCGTAGATCGCTGAGCGCAGTCGGCACGTCCGGCGCAGCACGATCGAGGCCGGGCACGCCCCGGCGACGACGTACAACCACTGATTGACCCCGACGAGCGCGGTCAACAGCAAGAACCACTTCGACACAGTCGCCGCGAGGATCGCGGATAACAGCGTGATCGTGCCGGCCAGCGCGAACAGAACACGTTCGAGCGGCCATCGGCGGGTCGGGGGCATCGGGGCATCTCCTTGCGCGTACATCATTCACCTCTACACAACCGTGCAGTGGTACGTGAGAAGGAGCGTAGCGGCGTCGGCGGTGGCTGTCAACTGCACACCTTTGTGGTTGTGTAGACTTGTGGTTCGGATGGACCCGGACGACTGGAACGAGCGCTATGCCGCGCGCGAGCTCATGTGGACGGCAGAGCCCAACCGTTCCTCGTGGAGGAGGTCGCCGCGCTCTCCCTCGGGGCGTGCGCTCGACCTCGCATGCGGTGAGGGGCGCAACGCCATCTGGCTCGCCGAGCGCGGATGGCAGGTGACCGGGGTCGACTTCTCCGAAGGTGCGCTCGACAAGGCAGCACGCTTGGCCACCGCGCGTGGCGTCGAAGCGGAGTGGGTCCGCGCCGACCTCGTCGAGTATGCGCCGGCGCGGTCGGCATACGATCTCGTGCTCGTGTTCTACCTCCAGGTTCCGGCGGCGCAGCGACGCAGATCATCCGCGGCGCGGCGGCCGCAGTCGCGCCGGATGGAGCGCTGCTCATCGTCGCGCACTCGTGCGCGCGCGTTCGGTTGCGTAGGCGCGAGCGCTTGGGGCCTTGTCTACAACTGTTGTACACAAGCCCCCGCGCTCCATTCCGCGGCGGGTGAAGCGCGTCGCTAACCGCGATCGAAGATGACCCGGCCGTGTGCGCTGCGGCACACGTAGTGCTCGTACCACTTGCCGACCGGCTTTACGAACGTGCCGCGGCAGGCGAAGGCGCCCGCATGATAGGAGCGGTTCGGTCCGGGCCGGAAGCGTTCGCCCGCCGAGCCGGAGACGACCGAATGTCCGGCCGCACAACTGACCCCGGCGGCCGTGATGTTGAACGCGATGTTGTCGCTGTTCGGTGCGAAGGTCACCTCGGGGCAGACGAGACGCGTCGAGCGCTTGGTGGGGCGAGTGCTGCCGGTCGCTGCCGAGGCGAGCACGCTGGCGACCAGCGTGACAATCAGCCCGAGACGGGCGACGTGGCGGGGTGCGATCCTCATCAGAGAAGTCCTTACGGTTCGGTACTGCCCCGGGACCGTTCGCCAAAACGGGGGCTGTCACCTCCCGGGCCAACGAAGATTGCAACGCCCCTCGCTAGGGTAACGCCGTCTTCCGCAATGTCCTCGTGGCCATCGACGGATCGGCGCACAGCGAACGCGCACTCGTCGAGGCGATCGACATCGCGGTGCAGGGCGACGGCCGGCTGACGATCATCACGAGCGTTCCCGACCCGTCTTCGTGGCTGCTCACCGGCGGCCCCTACGGCGGCGGAGTCGACTTCGAGGCGCTCGCGGAGGACACTGAACGTGACTACCGGCTGCTGATCGAGAACGCCGTCGCGCGAGTGCCGGACGGTGTGTCGGTGTCGACCGTGCTGGCGCACGGCCGGGCCGCCGAGCGCGTCTTGGAGCGGCTGAAGGAGGGACAGCACGATCTCGTCGTGATGGGCTCGCGCGGCCGCGGCGAGATGCGCTCGCTGCTGCTCGGCAGCGTCAGCCACGAGGTGCTCAACGCGAGTCCGGCGGCGGTGTTGGTCGTCCACGCGGACTCGGATCAGAACTAGCCGCCGCCTCGCGACGCCCCGCCCACCGGCTGATCGGCGCGGTGAGAAGCAAGAGCAACCACGAGTACTGCGCCGCTTGTGGGCTGACGAGCACGGCGAGCACGATCGACAGCCCAAAGACCGTCGGCCCCACCGCGTAGCGGTACCACGCGTCCAGGCGTTCGCCGGGAGCCAGCAATCCGGCTCGCTCGACGTGCAGGCGCATCAAGCCGGACATCACCGTCACGAGCATGATCGTCAACGCATAGATGACGACCGAGACGGTCTCCTGTCCGTACTCGCCGAGCAACCGCGTCGGATACGGAAGGAACGCGACGACAGCCAGGTAGGCGAGATTGAGAAGTGACAGGCGGCCGTCAATCCTCCCCAGCCGGCGGAAGAACACGTGGTGGCGCAGCCACAGGTAGGCGAGCACGACGAAGCTGAGCAGGTAGGAGAGGAGCTGTGGGAAGCGGTCCTGGAGCTGAGCTCCGAGGTTGTGGCGCTGGGCGCCGTGGAGCTCGGGGAAGCTGATCGTCAGGACCAGCAGCGTCAGCGCGATCGCGAAGACCCCGTCGCTCAGGGCGACGGTGCGGTTGTAGTCAAACGCGCGTTCGGATACCGACTCCGTGTCGGAGAACTCGTCGCTCACCGACGACGGCTGTGTTTCGGCAGATGCCTGGGCGGGGCCACGGTGACCCGTAGCGTGGCATAGAACGTGTGCTTCGCCCCAGCGGTGTCGTACAGCACCGAGCTGAGGCGGTAGGTCCCGGGCGGCAGATCGCGCACGGACACGCCCGAGGTCACGCGGATCTTCGTGTTCCCCGCCCGGTCACGATGGCTGAACCTCGCGACGGTGATGTAGCGCGTACAGCGCTCGGACCGCGGCACCCGGCCGGTCGCGGGCTGGCACGAGCGCGTCGCCTTGCGCCCGTGCGTGACACGCTCGAGCCGGCCGCCGGTCTCGCGTTGCAGCGTGAACCTGGCCTTCGCGACCGCCGTCGCCGCATAGCTGATGTAGATCCTCGAAAGCTGCGTCGTTGTCGCGATCGCCGGCAGGAATCTCGGCGCTGTCGGCACGGCGGTGGCCGAGGCCGATACGCGGGTCGACACCTGGCCGCCGTCGCTGTCGAGACCGACGGCATCACGGAAGGTCCCGGGCTTCGTGGGGTTGAATCGGAGTGTGACCGTGATCGAGTGCCCGGGCGCGATCGTGCTGCGCGCCTTTGGTGCGCCGGTCAGGCCGAACGGGGCACGTGGTGGATGGACGGCGTTGATGGTCAGCGTCTGTCCACCGGTGTTCGAGTACGTGATCGCCTTTTCCGGGTGGCTGCCGGTGTCCGCACGTGCGAACGTGATCGACCTCTCGTTCACCGTCAACTTCGGCGGCGCGATCTGGCCGTTGCCCGCCAGCGAGAATGACTGCGGGCCTGCACCGGTGGTGACGGCGACCTGGCCGACGCTGATGCCGGAGGCGGTCGGCGAGAACGACAAGGGGATCGAGACCGTGGCCCCCCGTGAGAGCGCAAGCGGGAGCGTGGGCGGCGAGGCGCCGAGCGAGAACGCGCCCGTCATGCCCACGGAAGTGACCGTGAGGTCCTTGTTGGCTGTGAGGGTCAGCGTCCGGTGGCTGCTCTGTCCGATCGCCGTCGTCCGGAACAACAGCCCGGCGCCGCTGAGAGGCGTCACGCCCGTGCCGCTGAACCCGACGACGTGGAGCCCGGTTCCGTCGGTGCCGTTGATCTGCCATGTGCCGCTCGCCGTCCCCGCCACGGTTGGCGAGAACGTCACGCTCTCGGTCACGGTCTCCCCGGGTTGGATCGTCGAGCCCTCGTCGAGGAGCGTCGTGTTGCTGAACGCTCCACCGAACGGCGGCTTTGACTTCGCAATCGTGACGGTCGTGCCGCCGGTGTTCGTGACCGTGAAGGACTTCGTCGCACTGTCACCGACCACGACGTTTCCGTAGTCGGTCGACATCGGGGTGATCTCGAGGTTGCCGGGCGTCGACGCGGTCGCCGACAAGCCGACCGAGACACTGCCGCCGTCGCTGTTGACCGTGAGTGCGTCGCTGTACGTCCCGAAGGTCGTGGGGTTGAAGTCAACGTCGACGGTGGTCGAGGCGCCGGGTGCGATCTGCGCGTTCGCCGCCGGCGCATCGGACGAGGAGAACGGCGCACTCGGCAGCTGCACAGAACTGATCGTGAGCGTCTGCGCCCCCGCGTTTGTGAACTGCACCGCCTGGGTCGAGTGGCCACCGACGACCGTGCCGGGGAACGACAGCACCGGTTCGCTCGCGGTCAGCTTTGGAGGCGCCTGCTGGCCCGTCCCGGACAGCGAGAACGATTCGCTGCCGGCGCTCGTCGACACGTCAATCTGACCGCCGGCGAGACCGGTGGCGGTCGGCGTGAACGTCACCGGAACCGAGATCGTGTCGCCCTGGTGAAGGATCGCCGGAAGGCCCGGCGTCGAGCTGCCGACCGTGAACTGACCCGACGTCGAGGAGAACGAGTTGACCGTCACCGGCCCGTTCGCGGTGAGCGTCAGCGTCTTCGTGCTCTGCTGGCCAATCGTCGTCGTCGGGAACTGCAGCCCGGAACCGCTCAGCGGCTGACTGATCGGGGAACCGAACGCGAGCACTTTCCCGTCGCGCGTGCCGACGTACAGACGCCCGCCGCCGACGCCCGGGGTGCTGTAGTTCGTCGCCTTCCCGATCGACCAGCTCCTGACCATGTTGAGCGTTCCGCCCGATGGAATCGGGTTGTAGACCCGCAGCTGGCCACCGTCACCCTGCCGGTTCGCCGACCAGATGACCCACACGAGGGCGCTGCCGGAGATCGTCTGATCCGACGTCACGACGACCGGCCCACTCCCGAAGCCGAACACGTCGGCGGCCGACGCGACTTGCGTCAGCGATGGTTTGCCGTCGCCGGTCTGGCCGGATTTGTAGACGTCGAGCAGCCCGCCGGTCGGCTGACCGCTGTCGGTCGTGAGATACACGTAGCCGCCGTCCCCTGGCCACACGCCGGGTCGTCCGAACGCCGCCCCGCGCGGCCCGAGCCGCTGGACGGCGGCGTCGCCCCGACCAGTCCCCTGCTGGAAGCCGCCGAGGTTGTCGCGGTTCAGGAGGTAGAGGTTCCCCTCCTTGCCGACCGCGATCGCGGTGTGGGGGATCGACGTGGTCCCAAAGGAGTCCGGGAGCGCGACGACGGCGCCGGAGCCGAAGTCGGTATCGAACTCGTCGAGGCTGGCCGCGTCGTAGGGCGTGAAGAAGTCGACCGCCCTCAGCTTGCCGTTCGCCTGCACCTGAAGCCGGATCGCGGAGTTTCCGAGGTTGCCCGGAGGGGTGTTCCCGGGGGTTGGCGTCGTCGGCGATTCTCCGTTGCCCGAGGCGAGCAGAATCGAGCCGGGTGCGTCCGAGGTGAGGCCGGCGCCGGACTGCCAGATGCCGGCTCCGTCGACACCGGCGACGTTGTCCGTCCACCGCGCCTTGATCGCGCCCGCGGTCGAGACGCCGAACACCCATCCCCGGAACGGCGTGTAGTCGCAGTGCGAGCCGAAGCCGGCGTAGACAACACCGTTCATCAGCAGCAGGCCGGGGCGCTGCTGCTGGGTCATCGGAGCGAAGCTGACACCGGAGGCGTTGTCGGCGTTCCCGCTGAGAAGGACCGGGAATCCGGGTTTCTCGTTGCCGTTGGCGACATCGAGCGCGTCCATGTACCACGCGGCCGCACCCGAGATTCCGGACGCGTACGTCTTGTGCGTGAGGTACACGGTGTTCGTCGTGGTATCGATCACCGGTGTCGAGGTCGTCCCGATCGCGGGCTGGATGTCTCCACACCCGATGTCGCCAGGGTTCCAGGGCGTGCCGAGATCCTTCGTCCACCGCGTGACGCCGGTGCTCGCGTCAAGGCCGTAGACCTTGTCCTTCTCCGTGGCGACGATGACGGTCCCGGTGCCCGACAGCAGCGGCTGGGCGTACACCTGCCCGTCGACCGTCGCCGACCACAGCTGCCCGAAGGTGTTGCCGCTGACCACCGACGGGGACAGCTGCTGCTCGTCGGGGTACCACCCGGTGCGCGCGTCGCTGCCGGCGTTACCGATTCCATCGGCCAACGCGGTTCCTCCACATGCCCATGCGACCGCGACCACCACCGCGGCGACCGACGTCCACCGTCTCACCGGCGAGCACGGTGTCTCGGCGGATGCTTCGGCGGCGGGATGTTGATCCGCAGCGTCGCGTAGAAGGTGTGCCTGGCGCCGGCGGTATCGAACAGCACGGAGCTGAGGCGGTAGATCCCGGGCACCAGCTTGCGCCACGATACGTTCGCGGTCACGCGAATCTTGGTCTTGCCGACCCGATCGCGGTGGCTGAAGGTCGCGACCGTCACGTAGCGCGTGCAGCGCTCCGACCGCGGCACAGAGCCCGTGGCGGGCACGCACGACCGAGTCAACTTACGGCCGTGCGTCACACGCGCGAGGCGGCCGCCGGTCACCCGCTGCAACGTGAACTTGGCGTTCGCGACCGCTGTCGCCGCGTAGCTGATGTAGATGCTGGAGACCTGCGTCGTCGTGACGATCGCCGGGAGCAGCTTCGGCGCGGCCGGCACCGCGGCGGTCGGACGGTGGGTCGTGGACGACGACGTCGTCGTGCTCGTCATCGTCGTCGACGTCGATGTGCTGGTGTGTGTCAGGGACTCGGTCTGCGAGGTTGACGTCGTCGACGAGACGGTCGGGGATTCACCTGAGCCCGACAGGTCAACCGCGACGTGTCCGCCGTCGCTGTCGAACTCGAGCGCATCGGCGTACGGAACGGCGGAGGACGGATCGAATCTCACGTGCACGGTGAGCGAGTCACCGGCAGCGATCTGGGCGCCCGTCGCCGGCGTGTCCGTCGCCGTAAACGGCGCGGTTGGCAGGCTGACGGCACTGAGGGTGAGTGGCTGTCCGCCGGTGTTGGTCAGCGTGATCGGCTGCGTCACCGGGCTCCCAATGACCACGGTGCCGAACGCGAGCGTGCTCTGGTCGACCGTCAACTTCGGCGGCGGCAACTGACCGGTCCCTGACATCGAGAACGACTGCGCCCCCGCACTCGTCGTCACCGTGACGTGACCGCTCTGAGAGCCCGCGGCCGATGGCGAATACGTCACCGGGACCGAGATCGTGGCACCCTTGGCCAGCGTCGTAGGAAGCGACTGAGACGGAGTCCCAGTCGAGAACGGACCCGTCGTCGCCACGCTCTGCACTGTCAGCGCCTTGTTCGCCCTCACAGTCAATGTCTGCGGGCTACTCGTCTGACCGACCGTCGTCGTCCCAAACGCCAAACCCGACCCACCCAACAACGGCACACCCGCTCCGGAGAGCGAGACCGTGTGCGTCCCGGTCCCGTCATCGCCCGCGATCGACCACGCGTCGCCCGCCGCGCCTGTCCCTGCCGGCGCGAATGTGACGCTCTCGGTGGCCGTCGCGCCGGGGGCGATCGTCGCGTTCTTGTTCAGCGTCGTCGTCGCTGCGAACCCGTGGCCGGACGGCGGTGTCGATGCGGTGATCGTGACCGTCGTGCCACCCGTGTTCTTCACCATGAACGAATTCGTCGGCGTATCGCCGACGACTACATTGCCGAAATCGATCGACGTCGGCGTCACCTGCAACGCCCCGGGCGTCACCGCCGACCCCGACAGACTCGTCGACACACTCCCACCATCGCTGTCAACGCCGACCGCATCACTGAACGACCCCGCAACCGTCGGGTCGTACTTCACCGTCACCGTGATCGAACTCCCCGGCGCGATCGTCGAATTCACCGCCGGCGCACCCGACAAGCTGAACGGCGCCGCGGGCGCATGCACCGCACTGATCGTCAGCGTCTGCCCACCCGTATTCGTGTACTTCACGGCAGTCGTCGTATGGCTGCCCGTCACCGCGCCGCCGAAGGCCACGCTCGTCTTGTCGACGGTCAGCTTCGGCGGCGGCAACTGACCGGTTCCGGAGAGCGAGAACGACTGCGAGCCCGCGCTCGTCGTCACCGTGACCTGACCGCCCTGAGCGCCCGCGGCCGATGGCGAGATACGTCACCGGGACCGAGATCGTCCCGCTCTTCGCCAAACTTGCCGGCAACGTCGGCGTCGATGTACCGACCGCAAACGGACCAGACGTTCGCGATGCTCTGCACTGTCAGCGCCTTATTCGCCGTCAACGTCAACGTCTGCGGACTACTCGCTCTGCCCCACCGTCGTCGTCCCGAACGTCAACCCCGACCCACCCAGCAACGGCACGCCCGCCCCGGAGAACTGCACGACGTGCAGGCCGGTCGAGTCGTCGCCCGTGATCTGCCATGTCCCGGTCGCCGCCCCGGTCGCGGTCGGAGTGAAGGTCGACGCTCTCGGTCAGCGTCTCGCCCGGCTGAATCGTCGTGCCCTCGTCGAGCGTGGTGCTGTTGCTGAATTCTCCGCCAAATGGCGGCTTGGACTTGTTGATCGTGACGGTCGTGCCGCCGGCGTTCTTCACCGTGAACGAGTTCGACACCGTGTCGCCGACGACGACGTTGCCGTAGTCGGTTGAGAGCGGACTGATCTGCAATTGCCCGGGCGTCGATGCGGTCCCCGAGAGACCGACCGAGAGGTTCCCGCCGTTGCTGTCGATCCCCAGCGCGTCGTTGTACGTCCCGGCGGTCGTGGGATCGAAGTTGACGCTGATCGTGATCGAGCCGTTCGGTGCGATCGTCGCGCCCTGCGCGGGCGCGCCCGACAGCGTGAACGGTGCCGCGGGTGCGTGCACCGCGTTGATCGTCAGCGTCTGGGCACCGATGTTGCTGAACGTGATCGTCCCGCTCGTGTGACCGCCGACGGCGATGCCCGGCAGCGTGAGCAGCTTCTGGTCGGATGTCAGTTGCGGCGGAGCGGTCTGCCCGGTGCCTGACACCGAGAACGCCTCTGATCCCGCGCTCGTCGAGACGGTCATCTGGCCGGCCTGGAGTCCGGCGCTCGTCGGCGTGAACGTCACCGGGATCGAGATCGTCTGGCCCTTCGCGAGCGTCGTCGGGGTCGCCGGATTGACCGCGCCGATCGTGAACTGGCTCGAGCTCGAGCTGGCACTCTGGATCGTGACGGTCGCGTTCGCGGTGAGCGTGATCGTCTGCTGAGAGCTCTGGCCGACGGTCGTCGCCGGGAACGATGCCCCGGACCCGGACAACGGCTGGCTCACCGGCGAGCCGAACGCGAGCACCCTCCCGTCACGGGTGCCGACGTACAGCTTCCCGCCACCGACGCCGGGCGTGCTGTAGTTGGTCGCGTGCCCGATCGGGTAGTGGTAGCGCTCCTGGAGCACTCCGTTCACGGGCACGGGGTCGTACGCGCGCAGTTCACCGCCATCGCCATTGCGATTCGCAGCCCAGATCACCCACACGAGCGCGCTGCCGGAGATCGTGTTGTCGGATGTGACGACGACCGGACCGCTCCCGAAACCGAACGCGTCCGAGCTGTTGGCGACGTGGGCGAGCGTCGGGTTGCCGCTGCCGTCGACTCCGGACTTGTAGACGTCAAGCTGGCCGCCCGTTGCCTGACCGCTGTCGGTCGTGATGTACGCGTAGCCGCCGTCCCCCGGCCAGATGCCGGCCCGCCCGAACGCGGCACCGTAAGCACCGAGCTCCTGCAGCACCGCGTCGCCCTGGCCAGGTCCCTGCTGGGCGCCGCCGAGGTTGTCGCGGTTGATGAGGTACACGACGCCCTGTTTGCCGACGGCGATCGCGGTGTGCGGTACCGACGCCGTCCCAAACGAGTTCGGAAGGACGACGACGGCCCCGGAGCCGAGGTCGGTGTCCCACTCGTCGAGGTACGACGCGTTGTACGGGGTGAAGAAATCGACCGGCTTGAGCGTGCCATTCGATTGGACGCCCAGCCGGATGACGGAGTTCCCGAGGTTGCTCGGCGGATGGCTGCCGGCCGTCGGCGTGCTCGGCGACTCACCGTTGCCGGTGCTGAGCAGGATCGTGCCCGGGCCGTCGGAGCTGAGGCCGGCGCCGGACTGCCAGATGCCCGCGCCATCCAACCCGGACGTGTTGTCGACCCAGCGCGCCTTGACCTGGCCCGCCGTCGAGACGCCGAAGACCCAGCCCTGGAAGGGGCTGTAATCGCAGTGGGACCCGAAGCCGGCATAGACGACGCCGCCCAGGAGCAGCAGGCCCGGCCGCTGCTGCTGCGAGGTCGGGTTGAACGTGACTCCGGCTGCGTTCTGGGCGCTCCCGCTGAGCAGGACCGGGAACCCTGATCGCTCCTGACCGGTGGCGAGGTTGAGCGCATCCATGTACCACGCGGCCGGGCCCGACGTCCCCGACGGGTACGCCTTGTGCGTCATGTAGATCGTCCCCGGGTTCGTCGAGGTGTCGATGACCGGCGTCGACGTCGTCCCGACCGACGGCGTGATGTCGCCGCATCCGAGGTCGCCGGGATTCCAGGGCGTGCCGAGGTCCTTCGTCCATTGCTGCGCCCCGGTGTTCCCGTCAAGCCCGTAGACCTTGTCGCTCTCGGTCGCGACGACAACGGTTCCCTGCGCGAGCAGCGGCTGGGCGTACACCTGTCCGTTGACCGACGCTGACCAGAGCTGGCCGAACGTACCACCGCTCACGATCTGTGGCGAGATCTGCGCCTGATCCGGGTACCAGCCAGTGCGGGCATCGTTGCCCGCGTTGCCGGTGCCGTCCGCGACCGCTCGTCCCCCACTCATGAGCGTGATCGTGCTCGCGAGAGCAACGAACAACGCCCGACGTGCATTCTTGCCCAAAGCGCCCCTTTCCTGGGCCCCGATCGTACCGGCTTCCAGCGCAACGCGCGAGTCGTCAGCTCTGCTTGACGACGGCGTAGATGACCCGCTCGGCGACGTCGATCACGACCTCGCCGATCCGGGCACAACGCCGGTACAGCTCACGGCGGGCGATTCGCTCGCTCCGTCCGTGCAGATCGAGGAGCGTTCCCATGCCCTCGTAGTACCGCCGCTCGAGCGCTCGCTCGGCGGCGATGGCCGCGTCGGCCGCCTCCGTCGCGCTTGCCTCATCGGCGGTTCCGAGCGCGAGCAGGCCCCGGTCGATCGCTGACACCGCATCAGCCAGCAGGCGCGCCATGTCGGCGATCGCTTCGTCCGGCGGGCACTGCATGACCTCGGCTTCGGTGACGAGGTCGCGGGCGTAGTCGAGGATCCAGTCGATCCCGCGCGAGAGCGCGAACACGTCCTCCGGCTCGAGCGGGGTGACGAACGCCGAGCGCAGAGCAGCGAACAGCGCGCGCTTCGCAGTGTCGCCCTGTCGCTCGATGTCATGGATCGTTTCCGGCACGGCGGCGTCCCCCTGCGCCCAGGCGATGACCGCCTCGAGTCCCTTACTCGTGATCGCCACCTGCTCGCGCAGCAACCCGAGCACGTCCGGCGTCTCCGGCAGAAACCAGCGCCGCCGGCTCATCCCACCACCCCCCAGAGTTCGTACAGCAGGGCGGCGCCGATCGCCGTCGCCGGGAGCGTGATCAGCCACGCGGTTCCCATCCGCCTCACCACCTCCCAGCGCACGTGGTGCCACCGGCGCCGGCCGCCGCCGACGCCGATGACCGACGACGCGACGACCTGCGAGGTCGACGTAGGCGCGCCGAGCACCGACGCGCCGAAGATGACGGCGGCCGATGCCCCGGTACTCGCGAGGCCCTCGAGCGGCCCGATGCGGTAGATGCGTCGACCCACGGTGCGGATGATCTTCCATCCTCCGAGCGCGGTGCCGAGCGTGAGCGCCGCCGAGCACATGACCACCACCCACGTCGGCGCGGCGAGGCTGCTGATCTTCCCGTCGGCGAGGAGCAGCGCGGCGACAACCCCGACTGATTTCTGCGCGTCGTTGGCCCCGTGCCCGAACGCGAGTGCAGCCGCCGTTGCCCACTGGCCGGCCCGCACCGGGCTGCGCCAGTGAACGGTCATCCGCCGCGCCGAGCGACGGCAGAGGCGCATGACCCCGAGCGCGGCGAGCGCTCCGAGCGGCGGCGAGATGGCGAGCGCGACGACGCTTCCGACGACGCCGCTCGGGTGCCCGTCATGCACCCCACCCCAGTTGACGGCGGCCGCGCCTCCTTGAGCGAGGGCGGCACCGACCAGGCCGCCGACGAGGGCCTGGCCGGAACTCGACGGCAGCCCGAGCGCCCACGCGCCCATGTTCCAGATGACCGCCGAGGCCAGGCCGGTGGCGATCACGCGGTTCGCCGCCGACGGGTTGACGGTGACGATGCCGCCGATCGTGTTCGCCACCGCCGCGCCGAGCAACAGCGGCCCGAGCAGGTTGAACACCGTCGCGAGCACGATTGCTTGCTTCGGCGTCGCCGCCCGGGTCGCGACGAGCGCAGCGATCGCGTTGGCGGCGTCGTGGAGGCCGTTCGTCACTGCAAACGCCACCGCGAGCAGAACCGCCGCCACCAGGCCGGCGTCCATGGCCCGACGCTACGGCCCCCATCGCGGCAGCACGAGCAACGGGCTCCGGGCGGTATGCGCGAGGTGCCGTGAGGTGCTGCCATGCATGAGCCGTCCGATCGGCCCGTAGCCGCGAGAGCCGACGACAAGCAGGTCGACCGATGCGCTGAAGAGCCCGAGTTCTTCGGCCGGGAAGCCGTAGGCCGCGTGCGGCTCAACGTCTCCCAGCGCGGCGATCCGCGTCCGCGCCTCCTCGATCAGGGCATCGATCGTGCGCGCGTCGACCGCCGCCGTGCCGCCCGTGAACGGATCCCGGGGAAGTTCGATCGCTTCGCAGGCCGACAGCGTGGCGCCGAAGTCCGCCGCCAGATCGCGGGCGACCGCAAGCGCATGCTCGCTCTCTGGGGAACCGTCGTAGCCGACGCCGACCTCAGTGATGGCACCGGGCGCGTCCACGTACCCGGCGGGGGCGACAGCGACGGCGCAGACCGCGCCGTTGAGGGAAGCGTTGGTGTCGTCGCCGATGAGCACCCGCCCCAGCAGGCTGCGCCGGGTGGAACCGACGACGAGTAGGTCGGCATCCACCTCCTCGGCCAGCTCGTGCAGCCCCCGGCCGGGAGTGGTCGATTGGACGACCCGGGCTTCGCCGTCGACCCCGGCCGCGGCGGCTACCGCGCGCAGGTCACGGAGCGCTCGGTCGCGGTCCTCGGTCGCCCGGGTGTACCGGCCGAACAGATCGCCGACGTGAACGTGGCAGAAGACGAGGGTGCCGTCGGGAGCGATGAGCCGAGCACCCAGGGCCAGTGCGTCGCGCCCACCCTCGCGCTCGTCAACGCCGATCACGATGCGTCGGAACATGTGGTCATCCTCTATGAATGCACGCCCGGGTGCCAGGGCGCCATGCACGGTACGCGGAGGCACCCCATTGGGCATCAGTTCTCCGCCCTCGCCGGCGTCCGGGATTTCCCGGGGTATCGCGGGTGCGTAACCCTGATGCACGGCGCGATCACCGGTGACACCGTGTGACGATGCCGGAGCGCAGCTTTCGCATCGGACGGATTGCCGGAGGAGGGCTCGGATTCATTCTCGTTGCCGGCGGTGTGCTGTGGGTGGTGGGCGTTGCCGGCGGTATGTGGATCACGCTCACCGGGTGTCTGCTGACGGCGGCGGCGGGCGCCGAGCACACCCGCGCCCACCCGGGCTCGGCCCTGGACGGCCTACGCGTGGGGGACATCATGTCCCGGGAGCCGGTCGCAATGGCGATCGACCTGTCCGCCCGTGACGCCGCCCGGTACTTCGCAGAGTTTCATCACGTGTCATTCCCCGTCACCGACCCGGTCGGCTGGCCGGTCGGTCTGCTGAGTCGCGACGCGCTCGAGCACGTGACCGAAGAGCGGCGGGATACCGCGAACGTCGCCGAACTGGCCGACACCGACCCGGGGCTCGTTGCGGCCGCCGAGGACGACGTCATCAGTCTGCTCGCCCGCCCGGCGTTCCGGCGCGTCGGCCGCGCGGCTGTCGTCGGCTCGGACGGCCGGCTCACCGGCATCGTCTCGGTCACCGACCTTCAACGCACGATGCAGGCCTCGCGGGTCAATGGGCCCGGAGCTCAGCTCCCGGATCAGATGTCGCCGTCGTAGGGACAGCGGGTGACCATCCGATCGCGGGCGCGATCTCCTTGGCGATCGTCTCGAGCATCCTCGTGTTGTACTCAACGCCGAGTTGGTTGGGCACCGTCAACAGCAGCGTGTCGGCCGCCTGAACGGCGACGTCGCGAGCCAGCTCCTCGGCGATGGCATCCGGTCCGCCGGTGTAGCTGCGGCCGAAGCGGGCGAGCCCTCCATCGAGGTGGCCGACGGTGTCCTTGTCCTCACCGCTGCGGCCGCCGAACAGTGCCCGGTCCTCGTCGCTGACGATCGGGATCACACTGCGACTCACCGACACACGCGGTTCTCGCTCCCACCCGACACCGCCCCAGGTCTCGCGGAAAATCGCGATCTGCTCAGCCTGGAGCTCGTCGAACGGCACGCCGGTGTCCTCGGTGAGCAGCGTCGAGCTCATCAGGTTCATGCCCTGCTCCGCGGCCCATTGCGCCGTGGCGCGGGTTCCGGAGCCCCACCAGATGCGATCGGCAAGTCCGGGCGACTGGGGCTGAATCGGCAGCCGTCCGTTCATACCGGTGTGGCTCGGATCGGCCTGGGCGACACCTGCGCCTGAGATCGCCGCGCGGAACAGCGCAGTCTTCTCCCGCGCGAGGTCGGCATCGGTCATGTTCTCCGGCGGGATGTACCCGAACGTCTCCGCGCCACGGAGCGCGGGCTCGGGCGAACCTCGGCTGATGCCGAGCTGGAGCCTTCCGCCGCTGATGAGGTCCGCGGCCGCGGCATCCTCGGCCATGTACAACGGGTTCTCGTAGCGCATGTCGATCACGGCCGTGCCGATCTCGATGCGTGACGTGCGTGCGCCGATCGCCGCGAGCAACGGGAACGGAGAGGCGAGTTGGCGGGCGAAGTGATGCACGCGAACGAACGCGCCGTCGAGACCGAGTCCCTCGACCGCCTCGGCGAGTTCGACCGTCTGCACGTGCGCCTCCCCCGCCGTGCGCGTGCGGGACCACGGGGCAACCTGCCAGTGCCCGAAGGAGAGAAAGCCGATCTTCTTCATTGTCAAGGAGGGTAGGACGGACCCGGCGGCGAGCGCGTCATCCGCCCAAACCCGTCTGTCACGGTCCGGAGTTCTGCGGGATTAGCCGAGGACTGGGAGCGTCCGCTCGTCCTGAAGCTCTGAGAGCACGTCCTGCACCTCACCCGTGATCGCTTGGTAGATCCGGTCGTGCTCGGCGTGCGGGCCAAACCGATCCTCCAGGTCGATCGGCGGGAGCACTTCGATCGTGATCTTGGCGGGGAGCGGGAGGCGGGTCGGAAGGTCGAGCAGGCTGATGCCGAAGGGCGGCCCGAGCGCGACCGGGAGGACTTTGATCCGCGTGAGGTCGGCCAATCGCGTCAGCCGGGCGAGACGTTCCCCACGCGTGACGAACAACGCGGTTTCCTGCCCGCCGACGGCAACGACCGGCACGATCGGCACGCCCTGCTCGAGCGCGAGCGTGATGAACCCCTTGCGCCCGCCGAACTCGATCTGGTCCGCGTGCCAGGTCGGACGGAACGTCTCGTAATCCCCGCCCGGGTAGACGAGCACCGGAGCCCCTGCGTCGAATGCGCGACGGGCATTGTCGTGCGACGCTGCGACGGTCCCCAACCGCCGGAGCCCCAGGCCGGGAAAACGTGCGACGACGTCGTGGGCGAGCTGGTGGAAGCGCCTGTCGGGGCCGAAGCGGTCGTAGAACTCGGTCGCGAACACGAACGTGTCGACGATCATCACGCCGCCGGAGTGGTTGCCGACGAGCAGCGACGGGCCGTCGGCAGGGATGTTCTCCAGGCCGCGGACCTCGGAGCGGAAGTACGTGCGCAGCGTCGAGCGCCAGATCGGCAGCACACGTCGGATGTAGTCTGGGTCCCACGCCTCGATGTCGTTGCCGTCGAGTGAGCGAACGGGGTGGAGCGCATCCTCGATGAGGACCTCGCTCCACGCCCTGCCCCCGTCGGTCACGGCATGTGCCGCTCGCAATGCGCCTCCCAACACGGACATCTGAGCCGGTCGTACCCGAGGCGCTAAATGCGAAAACCCATGATCCGGAGCAAAGCCCGAATGCTGACAACGCGCCGTCTTCCAAGCGACACGCCGCGTTAGAGCGAGCGCTGGTACTTCGTGAACGCCCACCGCGCGAACGCTGCACTTGCCAGGAGCACGGCGATGAGCAGCCCGATCCGGCTCGTGACGAGACCCCAGTCGGTCTTCTGCATCGCAGCGGAGCGGCCGGCCTCGACAGCCCAGTTGACCGGGTTGAACTTCGACACCGTCGCAATCCAGTCCGGGACGAGGCTGCGCTGCATCAGCGCCGCTGAGAGGAACGTGAGCGGCAACTGCACGAACGTGACCGCTCCGATCAATGTCTCACGCTGGCGGGCGAGCACGGCCACGCCGTTGGAGAGGGATGCGAACGTTGCCGCCAGCAGCGCCGCGATCAGTAGCAGGAGCAGAACGCCGACGACGCCACCGCGGTAGTCGGCCCCGAGCACGAGCGCGAGGAGCACGATCATTGTCGTCTGGACGATCACGGTCCCGGCGCCGTAGAGGACGGTGCCGACGTTGACCGCGCCCCTCCAGATGGGCGCGGCGAGCACGCGGCCCATGACCCCACCATTGATGTCCTCGATCAGGCCCATCCCGGTCCAGCCCGCCGAGAACACGGCGAGCATCACGCACACGCCGGGCGTGAGGAAGTCGATGTACGAGCCGCCATGGAAACCGGGGATGTGCGTGACGGACTTGAACAGGGCGCCGAACAGCAGCAGCCAGATGATCGGCTGGATGATCGTCATCGCCAGGTACGCCGGCTGCCGGACGTAGACGCGCACGCCACGGAGATACACCTGGGCGGTCTGCCGGACGGCGGTCATGCCGCCACCTCCTCGCGGTTGGATTCGGCGACATCGAACGTGCGCCCGGCGTAGCGGAGATACACATCGTCGAGCGAGGGCCGCGCCAGCGTCACCGACAGCGCCCGGATGCCGTGCGTCTCGAGCGCGAGCATCACCTCCGGGATCGCGGCGGCGCCGTTGCGGGCCCGCGCGCGGAGGACGTGGCCGTCGACGGCGACACCGCTCACGCCGGAGACCGGCGCCAGAGCATCGACGGCGCCGCTGACCTCGTCGTCTGACAGCTCGAGTTGGATCGTGTCGCCCTCGAGGGCGCGCTTGAGCTCATCGGGTGTCCCTTCGGCGACGACGTGGCCGCGATCGACGATCGCTAGCCGCGACACGAGTCTGTCGGCCTCGTCCATGTAGTGCGTCGTGAGCAGGATCGTCATCTGCTGCTCGCGCGCGAGCCGCTCGACCTCCTGCCATAGCTTGGTGCGCGCCTCCGGGTCAAGGCCGGTCGTCGGTTCGTCGAGAAACAGGACCTGCGGCCGGTGCAGGAGTCCCATCGCGATGTCGAGCCGCCGCTGCATGCCGCCGGAGTACGTGCGGACCGGTCGATCGGCCGCCTCGGCGAGGCCAAAGCGCTCGAGCGACTCGCCCACCCGCTCGCGCAGGCGACGGCCGCTGATGCCGTAGAACTCCCCCTGCGCGACGAGGTTCTCGCGCCCAGTGGCCTCGGGGGCGGCGCCGTGCCGCTGGCCGACGACGCCGATCGCGTGCCGCACGGCTACCGGATCGGCGAGCACGTCGATCCCCGCCACGCGAGCCCTGCCGCGGTCCGGGCGGGACAGCGTGCAGAGCACGCGCACGGTTGTCGACTTGCCGGCGCCGTTGGGCCCGAGCAGCCCAAAGATCGTGCCCGCCGGGATGGTTAGGCTCATGCCGTCCAATGCGACGACGTCCGGCGGATACTGCTTGTGGAGATCGACTGCCTCAATCGCGAGGTCCATCGCCCATACCCTCCATCCGTTCGATAACTTAATGCTCAAGTATCTTAATCATCGAGAGATTTGAATGTCAAGACACTCGGAGAAACGCCGCGTGTTCAACGAGCTGGTCGACGAGATCCGGCGCTCGCAGAGTGCGACCGATCGGTTCGACTCTGCCGTCGCCGAAGCGCTCGGGCTCAATCGCACGGACATGCGGTGCGTCGACTCGCTCGAGCGAGAGGGGCCGTTGACGGCCGGTCAGCTCGCCGAGCTCACCGGGTTGACCTCAGGGGCGATGACGACCGCGCTTGACCGGCTCGAGCGGGCGGGCTTCGTTCGGCGCCGTCGCGATGAGCGTGACCGCCGCCGAGTGCTCGTCGAGATCACCGAGACGGCGCACAGCGCGGCGGGACAGTTCTACACCGGGCACCTCGCGATGTCCGAGCGCCTCTTCAATGAGCACACAGCCGACGAGCTCGAGCTGATCCTCGGCGTGACACGTCGAGGACGCCGCTTCAACGAGGAGCGCTCCGGGGAGGTGGAGCGGCAGAATCGCGAGCGCGGTACCGGCTGGGCTCGCGGGCCGGCGGAGTAGCTGGGTGTGCGCGAACCCTCAGTTGCGCGCGTGCGCAACCTGGCACGCCGGACACACGCCCCAGAAGATGACCTCGGCCTCGTCGACGACGTAGCCAAGGGCATCATCAGGCGTCAGGCACGGCGCCTTCTCCGTGACGCAGTCGACGTCCTCGGTGGCTCCGCACAACCGGCAGACGACGTGATGATGGTTGTCGCCGACGCGTGCCTCGAACTGCGCCGGACTCCGTGCCGGCTCGATCCGGCGCAACAACCCGGCTTCCGTCAGCGCAGCGAGCGCGTCGTACACCGCCTGCGTGGACAGCGCGCCGAGTGACTTCCGAGCGGTGGCCGCGATCGACTCGACGTCCGGGTGCCCCGGCGTATCGGCGACCGCACGGTAGACCGCGAGTCGCGGCGCGGTCACACGCAGGCCCCGCGAGCGGAGCTCTTCGGCGAGCTGGTTCGGTTCGAGCCCCGACTGCTTGACGTCCAGCGGTGGCATGGCGTATCAGTTTACAAACTTGAACGAATCAATTTAAGGATCGGCTCCGGGGAGTGGCGGGAAGCCTGATCTTGGTGGAACGCCGTTCTAGAACCCGGTTCTCGGACGGCGGTCCTCAACCCGCGGGCTCGACCGGTTGGCCTGCTCGCGCGCCGCGATGCGCAGCAGCTTCTTGAGCGCCGGTGAGAGCCCGGTCTCCGGGATCGGGATCTCGATCTGGACTGTGCCCGAATCGCGATCGACGACTTCGACGGGACCGAGTCCCTCGAGCACTTCCATCATCTGCTGGTTGGATGCGAGCATCATCGCTGTGAAGCGTTTGATCCCTTCAGCGCGGGCCCGGCCACCGAGGACCTCGAGCAGGAGTGTGCCGAGCCCACGACCTTGCCACTCGTCGATCACGGTGACCGCGACCTCGGCCGTGTCCGGTTGCTGCGGGTTGCGGACGTACCGGGCGACGCCGACGCCCTCACCGTTGCGCTCCTCGGTGGCGACGATGGCCTCGTGGTTGTGGTGGTCGACCTCAGTGAGATAGCGGACCATGTCGTCGGTCAACTCCGGGGTCGCGGCCAGGAACCGGCGGTAGCGGCCCTCGGCGCTCAGCCGCTCGAATCCGCGCAGCAGCAGCTCGCGGTCGGAGTGGTGGCCCTGGCGCAGGCGGACGGAGGTGCCGTCGCGCAGCACGACTGGCGCCCCGACGGCGACAAGTTCACGTGTGGGTGGCAGAGTCGACATGATGGCG
Source organism: uncultured Solirubrobacterales bacterium (assembly GCA_963750695.1). Taxonomy (GTDB): domain Bacteria; phylum Actinomycetota; class Thermoleophilia; order Solirubrobacterales; family Solirubrobacteraceae; genus Palsa-465. The sequence goes on along the minus strand of CAVVSB010000007.1, from coordinate 124,882 downwards.
CTCTTCATCGAACATACGTACGTATGACGGTCCCGGTTACGCCGCAGGTGCGCATCCGCCGAACGCCGTGCCGCACGTTCGGGGTTTCCCGGACGGCTAGCCAGGCTGGAGGATCGCGTCGAGCTCGTCGAGCTGGCGACGGACGCCGCCGCACACCTGCTCGCAGAGGTCGAACACGCTCGGGTCGCTGATCGAGTACCGGGCGTGGTTGCCGTCCTTGCGCCGGCTCACCATGCCGGCACTGAGCAGAATCCCGAGGTGCTTGGACACGTTCTGCTGTGAGGCCCCGAGCGATTCCTGCAGCTCCGAGACGGTCGCGTCACCCTCCCGGAGGGTGTCGAGCAGCTTGATCCGCATCGGCTCACCGAGGACCCGGAACCGCTGGGCCACGAGCTCGATCAGCGGCTCGGGGAGCGGATGGGGAATCGGCGGGACGGCGTTCGGTTGCGGCATCTGCGCTGTATCGTATCACAACCGGACAGTGGTTTAGTTGGCGTGTGGTGGGGCTCCCGAGCCCAAGAACGGTCCGATCCTCCGACGTGGTGCCGAACATCGGACGGTTTCGCGGTCCCGTGGAGCGCTGGCGTACGGTTCCGGGAGCCGGATGACCAACGACAGCGACGAGCACCCGCAGAACCACGAGAGCGACCAGGCCGATGCCGCGCCCGGCGGGCCGCGCCCCACTGTCCGTGGGCCCCTCCCCCAGGACGAGTTCGACTGGATCTTCAGTCGCGTACCGCGGCTCACCGTCGAGGTCGTCATCGCATCCGCGGAGAAGGGCGTCCTCTTGACGCTTCGTGATTTCGGCCCGTGCCGGGGGCTGTGGCACCTCCCCGGCGGGACCGTCCGCTTTGGCGAGCCGGCCGTCGACGCGGTCGCCCGCGTCGCGCGCGATGAGCTCGGCGTGTCGGTCACGGTCGGCGAGATGCTCGGGTACATCGAGTACCCGAGCCACTACGAGCATGGGCTCGACTCGCCGGTCGGGCTGGCGTTCGAGACGAAGATCACAACCGGCGAAGTACCCCGCCCGGGCGCGCACGCGCGGTGGTTCTCGGACCCGCCCGAGGCCATGCACGATGAGCAGCGGCAATTCCTCGGGAATCTGCTCCTACGACTCCGTAGTTTGCCTCTACCGGGCGCCCGCACCTCGCCCGGATGTTGAGCTGAAACCCATTCGGCACCCTCAAGCGATGCCGGTCGTGGACCGCGCCATGCCGTGATTCGAGGTACGCACGCTTAACGGACGCAGAGGACTCGCCGATGACCACGCTCGACCTGGCCCGGACTCAGTTCGGCGTCACCACGCTCTTCCATTTCATCTTCGTGCCCATGTCGATCGGGATGGCGGTGTTCGTCGCCGTCTGCCAGACGCTGCACTACCGCACTGGCAAAGAGGTGTACCTCCGCATGACGCGGTTCTGGGGCAAGTTCCTGCTCATCTCGATGGCGATCGGCGTCGTCACCGGCATCGTCCAGGAGTTCCAGTTCGGGATGAACTGGTCGCAGTACTCGCGCTACGTCGGTGACATCTTCGGCGCGCCGCTGGCAATGGAGGCGCTGATCGCGTTCTTCCTCGAGTCGACATTCATCGGGCTATGGCTGTTCGGCTGGGGCCGGCTGTCGCCGAAGGTCCACCTCTTCTGCATCTGGGCGACGGCGGTCGGGACCATGATCTCCGCGTACTTCATCCTCGCGGCGAACTCGTGGATGCAGCACCCGGTCGGCTACGCGATCAACCACGTGACCGACCGCGCGGAGCTGAAAGACATCTTCGCCGTGCTCACCAACTCGACGGTGCTGCTCGCGTTCCCGCACACGATCCTCGGCGCGTTCACGACGGCCGGCATGCTCGTGATCGGGATCTCCGCGATTCAACTGCTGCGCAAGCGCGACAACCACGTCGTGCGTCGCTCACTGCAGCTCGCGCTGCCGATCACGCTCGTCGCGGTGCTCGCGACGATGGCGTTCGGCGATGGCCAGGGCCGGCTGATGGAGCAGCAGCAGCCGATGAAGATGGCCTCGGCCGAGGCGATCTACAACACCCAGAAGGGCGCCGGGTTCTCCATCTTCGCCACCGGCGACTTCACCCGGAATCCCGGCCGGCTGAGCAAGAACCTCACGATCCCGCACGGCCTCTCGATGCTCGCTGACCTGTCGTGGAACGGCACCGTCAAGGGGATCAACCAGATCCAGGCCGAGGAGGTCCAGAAGTACGGCCCCGGCGACTACGTGCCGATCGTCGGCATCACGTACTGGACGTTCCGCCTGATGGTGGGCGCCGGCGTCCTGATGATGCTGCTCACGATCGGTGGGCTGATCCTCATGCGCCGGCGCAAGCTGGAGACCGCCAAGTGGTTCCAGCGCGCCGCCATCATCGGCATCTTCCTCCCGATCCTCGCCAACTGGACAGGGTGGATCTTCACCGAGATGGGTCGTCAGCCGTGGGTCGTGTTCGGGCTGCTGACGACAGCGAAGTCCAACTCGCCGAACGTGGCGAGCGGCGACATCATCATGACGCTCACCGGCTACATCGTCATCTACGGGATCCTGATTGCGGTAGGCGGCTGGCTGATGCTGCGCGAGATCCGGCACGGGGCCGAACCCGATCCAGACCCGGATGACCAGGAGCCGAAGACGCCGCCCTCGGAGTCGGGCCACCCTGAACTCGTCCTCGCCTATTGATCGACGAAAGAACAGAGCCATGCACACAGATCCATCATTCCTCCAGGCCCTGTGGTTCGTCCTCATCGGCGTCCTCTGGACCGGCTACTTCGTGCTCGAAGGCTTCGACTTCGGCGTCGGGATGCTCGTCCGCGGAATCGGGCGCGACGACGTTGAGAAGCGCATGATCATCCACACGATCGGTCCCGTCTGGGATGGCAACGAAGTGTGGCTGCTCACGGCAGGCGGCGCCACGTTCGCCGCGTTCCCGCAGTGGTACGCGAGCGTGTTCTCCGGCTTCTACCTCGCCCTGTTCCTCGTGCTCGCGGCGCTGATCGTGCGCGGCGTGTCGTTCGAGTTCTGGGGCAAGGTCGACTCGCCGAAATGGCGCGCGACGTGGGAGTGGGCGCTCGCCATCTCGAGTGGTGCGGCGGCGCTGCTGTTCGGCGTCGCATGGGCGAACTTCGTGCACGGCGTGCCGATGGGTCCGAATCACATCGTCCACGCGTCGCTGTGGGATCTGCTGCATCCCTACGCCCTGCTCGGCGGCCTGACGACGCTGTCGGTCTTCCTCGCGCATGGGTCGATCTTCCTGTCACTGCGGACGACGGGAGATGTGCAAGCGCGCGCATCGGCCCTCTCAAAGCGTGCCGTCCCGGTGGCGGCGGTGATCGCTCTCGCGTTCCTCGTGTGGACACTCGCCGACCAATCGTTCAACGCCGGCGTCGTGATCCCGGCCGTGCTCGCGGTCGCTGCGATCGCGTTCGTCCCCCCGCTGCTCGTCCGCTCGCCGGGCCGCGCGTTCGTCGCGAGCTCGCTGGCGATCGTGTTCTTCGTCATGACGCTGGCCGCCGCGCTGTACCCGAACGCGATCCCGTCCACCACGAGTTCGGCGTTCAACCTGACGCTGCATGACGCGTCATCGACAAGCTACACGCTGACGGTGATGACGGTCGTGGCGATCATCTTCGTCCCGATCGTGCTCGCCTACCAGGCGTGGTCGTACTGGGTCTTCCGCCACCGGCTCGGCCGGGACGACTTTGAGGGGCCGGTGACGCCGGTTGCGGTGCTCGAGCACCGTGCGCAGACACGTTCGCGAGACGGCCACCAGGGACCGGGAGCGCCAAAACCGACAGCGGGCCCGGCAGCGGGCGCGTAGCGGGGACGGCAGGGAACCGTGGCCGCACCGGTTGACCGACGGCTGCTCCGTGAAAGTGGGGCGGCACGGACGCACCTACGGTTGATCGCCGGCCTCGGCGTCGTACAGTGCGGCCTGATCCTCGCCCAGGCGGGCCTGCTCGGCTACGTGATCGCTCGCTCGGCGACCCACGGGGTCGCGCTCGCGACGCTGCAAGGTCCATTGATCGCGCTCGCAGCCGTGCTCGCGGGACGCGCGCTCGTCAGTGCGGGCTTTGAGCTCACCGGCCGCCTCGGCGCCGCGCGAGTCATGTCGGAGCTCCGTGGCCGGCTCGTCGATCATCTGCTCGTGCGGGCCCCCGGGCGCCGAGTGCGCAACCTGCGCACCGGCGAACTCGCTGCCAGCGCCGTCCAGGGCGTCGACGCGCTCGAGGCGTACTTCGCCGGATATCTACCGCAGTTGATCCTCGCCAGCGTCGTGCCGCTGGCCGTGCTCGTGTACGCGGCGTTCCTTGATCCCATATCGGCCCTGATCCTCGCAATCACGATTCCGATCCTGATCATGTTCATGGTCCTGATCGGGAAGGGGACGCAGGCCAAGACGCGCCGGCGGCTCGGGGCGCTCGCCCTGCTCAGCGCGCACTTCCTCGATGTCGTGCGCGGACTCGAGACGCTGCGTGCCTATCGCCGCGAGCACGTCCAGGAGCACGTCCTGACCGATGTCGGCGAGCGCTACCGGCGGGAGACGATGGCGACCTTGCGGATCGCGTTCATGTCGGCACTCGTGCTCGAACTCTGCGCGATGATCGGGATCGCGCTCGTCGCCGCAACGATCGGCGTCCAGCTCGCGGGCGGGCACCTCACCCTTCATGCCGGACTCACCGTCCTGCTGCTCGCCCCGGAGCTGTACGCCCCGCTGCGCGAGGTCGGTCAGCAGTTCCACGCGAGCGCGGACGGGGTCGCGGCCTACGAGCGCATCTTCGAGACGCTCCAGTCGCAGGCCGGCGTGCCCCGGGCCCCGGCACCGCGACCGCTGCCGAACGTCCAGCGCCACGGCGTCCGTTTCGAGGCGGTCACCTTCGCCTACCCGGACCGCCCCGCCGCCGCGCTCGAGAACGTCACGCTCGAGCTCGAGCCGGGCGCCGTCACGGCGCTCGTGGGCCCGAGCGGGAGCGGCAAGAGCACGCTCGCCCGGCTGCTGATGCGCTTTGATGATCCGCGCTCGGGACGCGTCAGCTGCGGCGGTGTCGACATCCGCGAGCTCGACGTCGACTTGTGGCGCGGCCAGATCGGCTGGGTCCCGCAGCAGCCGACGCTGTTCACCGGCACGGTCGCCGAGAACATCCGGCTCGGCGCGCCGACCGCCGACCCGCAGCGGGTCGAGGCCGCGCTCGAGGCGGCCGGGGCCGAAGAGCTCGTCGCCGCGCTTCCCCAGGGACTCGCGACCGTGATCGGCGAGGGCGGGCGGCGACTCTCAGCCGGCCAGCGTCAGCGCATCGCGCTCGCCCGGGCGTTCCTGCGCGACACGCCGATCCTCGTCCTCGATGAACCGACCGCCCACCTTGACTCCGGCACCGCCGCCGACGTCGCGGCCGGCATTGCCCGAGTCGCGCGGGGGCGCACGACGCTGCTGATCGTGCACCACGCCTCGCTCGCGGCGCGGGCGTCAAAGATCGCCACGCTCGAGGCGGGCCACGTCGCCGTCGCGCCCGCCACTAGCCGGGTGGCGGCGTGAGCGCGCTCGCAAAGCTCGCCGTGCCCCGCGAGCGCGAACGCGGGCGCCTTGCGCTGTCCGTCGCTCTGGCCGCCGGGGCAACCGGCGCGGCGATCGCCCTGCTCACCACGTCGGGCTATCTCATCTCCCGCGCCGCCCAGCGGCCACAGATCATCGCGCTCACTGTGACGATCGTCGCCGTGCGGACGTTCGGTATCTCCCGGGCGGCGCTGCGCTATGCCGAGCGGCTGGCCTCCCACGACCTCGCGCTCCGGATGCTCGCGCGGTTGCGCACGACCTTCTACAAGCGCCTGGCGCCGCTCGTTCCGGGCGAGCTGCGGGGCCACGAACGGGGAGAGCTGCTGTCCCGCTTCGTCAGCGACGTCGACACGCTCCAGGATCTGCACCTGCGGATCATCATCCCGGCGCTCGTCGCGGTCATTGTGATCATCGGTGCCTCGATCGCGGGCGCGCTGATGCTCGGCGCAGCGGGCGCGGTGCTGCTGGCGACCCTTACCTGCACGGCGCTGTGCTCATCGTGGGTCAGCGCGCGAATCGCCGATCGCACTGGCCGCGACCAGGCACCAGCGCGGGCACATCTGACGGCCCGACTCGTCGAGGCGATCGACGGCTCGGCTGAGTTGGCGCTCACCGAGGCCAGCGGCCAGCAGGGGTCACGGATCCGCGACAGCGACGCCGTGCTCGCGCAGCTCAGCCGGCGTGACGCGCTCGCAGGCGCCCTCGCCGGTGGCCTCCACGGCGTCCTCACCGGCGCCGGGCTGCTCGCGGTGCTCGTCGTTGGTATAAGCGCGGTCCACTCCGGTGCGCTTGCGAGCGTGTTGCTCGCCGCGGTCGCGCTCCTGTTCCTCGGCGCGTGCGATGCCGTCGTGCCGCTCCCCGCGGCGGCCAGACGTCTGCGCGCGTGCCAGTCTGCGGCGTCGCGCCTGCAAGAGATCGCGGACACCGAGCCGCGCATCGTCGATCCGGCGCATCCCGCACAGCTCACCGGCGACGGGGCGCTCGCGCTCGAGCACGTCCGGATGCGCTACGCCGCCGACGAGCCGATCGTGCTTGACGGCGCTGAGCTGCGGATCACGGCCGGTGAGCACGTGGCGCTCGTCGGACCGAGCGGTGTCGGCAAGACGACGCTCGGCGAGCTGCTCGTGCGTTTTCTTGACCCGACTGCCGGACGGGTGACGCTCGACGGGATTGATGTCCGCGATGTCGCGCAGGAGGAACTACGCCGCGCCGTGCTGATCTGCGGCCAGGATGCGCACCTGTTCAACACGACGGTCCGCGAGAACCTGCTGATCGCGCGCCGCGAGGCGACCGAGGATGAGCTCTGGCAGGTCCTGCAGACCGTCGAGCTCGACGCATTCGTCGCGGGCCTTCCCAAGGGACTTGACACGCTCGTCGGTCAGCAGGGTGAGCTCGTTTCCGGCGGCCAGCGGCGACGGCTCGCCCTCGCGCGAGCGCTGCTCGCAACGCCGCGCTTCCTCATCCTCGACGAGCCCGTCGCGCACCTCGATGGGCCGCTCGCCGAGCGGATCATGGCGCGGATCGTCGACGGGCTCAGCGAGCAGGGACTGCTCGTGATCACGCACGAGACCGAAGCGCTCGACCGCTTTGACCGGGTCGTCACGATCGAGCACGGATCACTGACCCACGTCGATACCGTTGTGTAGCGGTAAAGACGTACTGGTGGTACGGCAGGTTCATCCCCTCCCGTCAGGCGCGTCCAGACGCCGCGAGGCTGCCACCGAATTTACGACTCAGGACACTACTAGCTGCGGGCGGACAGATCATCTTCACCTAGGTGTGTGAGCGGCGAGAGGTGGTTGAGCGGCGAGCCGTCGTCGTCGGGCTCGTCCGCGGCTGTACTCGGTTGCCCGAGCCGCGCCGAGTACACCGACGGCGCGCCGAGCACGCGCGCGACGATCGTGGCACCGGACACGGCGAGCAGCAGCGGAACGACGAGCGTCTCGCTCCGCGGGGCGAGCTCGAGCACTAGCACGATCGCTGCCAGAGGCCCCTGCATCGATGCGGCGAGCACGGCCGCCCCGCCGATCATGGCGTAGCTCCCGGGCGAGGCTCCGGGCCACAGCCCACCCCAGGCGTGGCCGACAAGGCCGCCGAACAGGACGCCGAACGTCAGCGTTGGCGTGAACAGACCGCCGGGGGCACCGCTCCCGAGGCACGCTGCAGTGGCGAGCGGCTTGAGCACGACGAGCGCAGCGAGGAGCCCGACTGACAGCGCACCGACTGTCGCCAGCTGCACCGTGTCCTGGCCGTTGCCGAGCAGATACGGGTACTTGATCGCCACGAAGCCGAGCACGGTCAGCACGATCACCGGCGCCACGGCCCGTCGCCATCCGGAGGGCCGCAGCTGGTGGACGCGGGCAATCAGCCGGACCCAGCCAACGGCGAGGAGTCCGGCGAGCGGCCCGACGAGAACGGCCCAGACAACGAGCGGTGCCGAGATGTGGTAACCCGGTATGACGTAGACCGGGCGGTTCGGAAGCGCGATCCAGGCAACGAGCGTGGCCACCCCCGTCGTCAGCAGCGCCGGGAGGACGAGCGGGAGCGTGATTGTGCCGAGGAGCACCTCGAGCGCGAACAGGGCACCGCCGAGCGGCACGTTGTACACGGCGGCCATGCCCGCCCCGGCGCCGCACGCGACGAGAAGCCGGCGTTGCCACCGCGGCACGGCGATCGCGTCGCACATCCGGCTCGCCGCCGCGGCGCCGGCAAGCTGCGGGGCTGCTTCCCTGCCGAGCGATGACCCCATCGCGACGGTCACGATCGAGAGCACGCCACGGCTGAGGCTCTGGACGAGGCTGAGGTGGCCGTCGCGGAGCCATAGCGCCTCGGATACCTCGCCGCCCCCGAAGCCGGGCAGCCGGCGGATCATGAGCGCCCCGATGCCGGTCAGCACACCGGCAAGGAAGAGCACGAGCACGATGTGAAACGCGGAGGCACGCTTGACGGCGCCGAGAAACGTGCCGTGCTCGAACGACCAGGCCAGATGCTCGACGCCCTTGAGCAACTCCAGCAGCGCGGCGCCCCCGAGGCCGGCGATCACGCCGACGGCGACGGCCACGGCCCAGAAGCTCAGCCGGTAACTGGCGACGATCCCGCGGCCGGGGACGTTCGGCTGCGGAGAATAGAACCGTTCCTTGATCTTTCCCGCGGCGTGCGTGCTCCTCGGCACCGGAGGAGCATACGAGACGGTCCCCCAGACCTACGTCGCGGTCGCGCGCCGCTCACGCGTGCGCCAGTAGCGACGAACCCAGACCGGACGCGCGTCGGCCGTGACGGCAGCTCTCACCCGCTCGGTCCACCGCTCGAGGAACCCGTCCGCCTCGGCGAACGCGGCGGCCGGATCCTCCGGCGGGTCGGACAACCATCGCGCTTCGATGCTGTCGCGTTCAGAGATGAACAGCGGATACGCGATCTGCGGATCGCGCATCGCCGCACGGTGCAAGCGCTCGTGGCGCCACCAGAGCGCGTCCGGGCTGAAGCGGTCCATCGGCATCGGCCCGAGGTCGAGCGGGCGGGTGACGCGCACCGGCTTGAACAGCGAGGTGCACGGGGCGGCGGTCGCGGTGGCCCAGTGCCGCGAGCCGGACGCTCGCAGCTCGGCCACCCACGACGCGGTCGTCTGCGAGGAGGCGAGGACGCCGCCGGCGTGCATGCACGGTGCCGCCATCGCGCCGTTGGCGAGGGCATAGTGCGGCTCGCGCGAGGCGCCGTGGGAGCGCAGGAGTGCCATGAGCATGGCCGGCGTCACAGGCGCGTTCGCCGCGCCCCTCTCGGTGAGCGCGCGACGCGCGCGGCAGGCGGACACGGCCGTCCGGAGCGAGTCGGAGTAGCGCTCGGCGAAATCCTGGATCGTCAGCCCGTTGGAGATGCTCCGCGCGCCCGCGGTCACATGCTCAACCGCCCAGTGAGTGCCGGCCGTCTCGAGGACGACGGCGGTGTGCGGGTCGGCGATCAGGAAGCTGTTGTGGTACGTGAACGAGCGCTGCTCGTGGCCGCAGCCTCCGCCCTGGCCGTGGCGCTCGAGCAGTGCGGTGATGACGCTGACCGCCTCGTCGGCAGTTGTGGCGCGCTCGAGCCCGACCCGGACGAGGTCCATGCCGGTGAGCCCGACCTTGGCGTAGGGCTCCTTCGTGAACACCGCCTCGTTCCCGATGGCGACGCCGTGTTCGTTCGCCCCCATCTCCGCCCCCCACATCCAGAACGGTCGGCTGATGAGGGTGGCGTGTGTCCGCTCGGCCTGCGGGATTGTGGTCCACGTGCAGCGCACCGTTGCGCCGGCCGGGTGCTCGGCGCGCGGATGCCATTCGAGTCCCTGCCCCTCGTTGGGGTCGCGGTCGGAGTTCTTCGCGAACAGCACCCGATCGGGCTCCACGATGACGATCGTGTCGCACACAGACCGCAGCGTAGTCGAGCCACCATGACGGAGGATCGAGCCGCTAGAATCTCAGTCGCAGCAACTTAGATCTTCTACATGAGAGACAGGCAATCAGTGGAATCTGACAACACCCTGAACGCACGCGTCTGCGACGTGTGCCAAGAGCGCCCCGCCGCGGTCGAGGTGACCTTCGTCGCCGACGGCGAGCGTCGGAGCGGGGCGTTGTGTGAGCGGTGCGCTCTCATCGCGCTGGCCCAGCAGCAGGGCGGCGGCCAGTTCGGTGGCGGCCCCGGCGGCCCCGGCAGCTCCAGCGGCCCGGGCCCCGGCGGTTTCGGCTCCGGCCAGCGCGGCGGAGCAGCGCTGCGGCAGCGTCCGGGCGCGAAGCAGCGCTCCAAGACGCCCGCCCTCGACCAGTTCGGACGTGATCTGACGTCCGAGGCGAGCGGCGGCGGGATCGATCCCGTCATCGGGCGCGAGGTCGAGATCGGGCAGGTGATCGAGGCCCTCAGCCGTCGGCGCAAGAACAACGCAGCGCTGATCGGCGAGGCGGGGGTCGGCAAGACCGCGATCGCCGAGGGGCTCGCCCTGCGCATCGCGCAGAACGAGGTCCCCGAGTCGCTGCGAGGCGTACGCGTCGTCGCGCTCGACCTCGCCGGCATGATCGCGGGCACGCAGTACCGCGGCGCCTTTGAGCAGCGACTCAAGGCGGCGCTGGAAGAAGTTGTCGCCGCCAAGGGACAGGTGATCCTGTTCGTCGACGAGTTGCACACCGTGCTCGGAGCCGGCAACGCCGAGGGCGCGATGGACGCCGCCAACATCCTCAAGCCGATGCTCGCCCGTGGCGAGCTGAGGATGATCGGTGCGACGACGCTCGCGGAGTACCGCAAGATCGAGCGTGACGCCGCCCTCGCCCGCCGGTTCTCGCCGGTGATGGTCGAGGAGCCGTCGGTCGCCGACACGGTCGAGATCCTGCGCGGACTCCGTCCGCAGTACGAGGAGCACCACCGCGTCACGATCGAGGACGGAGCGCTCGAGGCGGCTGCCCGGCTGTCGGACCGCTACATCAGCGAATACCGCCTCCCGGACAAGGCCATCGACCTCGTCGACCAGGCGGCGGCGCGACTTCGCCTGCGCCAGCCCGCGACGGACGCGGACAGCCTCCGTGCCGAGCTCGAGCGCCTCGGAGCCGAGAAGCAGGCCGCGGTTGATGCCGAGGTCTACGAGGAGGCCGGCCGCATCAAGGAGCAGATCGACGACGTGTCGGCCCGCCTGTCGGACCTCGGCGAGCAGACCGAGGCGGCCACGACGGCGAGCGCGCGGTCAACCCGCGTCGGAGAGCAGGAGATCGCGGATGTGGTCGCGGCGCGGACCGGGATCCCGGTCGGTGAGCTCGTGACCGCCGAGCTCGAGCGTCTCAGCACCCTCGAGGACGATCTCCATCGCCGTGTCATCGGCCAGGACGCCGCCGTGCATGCGGTGGCGGAGACGGTCCGTCATGCCCGCGCCGGCCTGTCCGAGCCAGACCGCCCACTCGGGAGCTTCCTGTTCATGGGCCCGACCGGGGTCGGCAAGACCGAGCTCGTCAAGACGGTCGCCGAGCGACTGTTCGCAACCGAGCGCTCGCTCGTGCGGATCGATATGTCCGAGTACCGCGAGCCGCACACGGTCGCGCGGCTGATCGGGTCTCCGCCGGGCTACGTCGGCTACGGGGACGGGGGCCAGCTGACCGAGCCCGTGCGCCGGCGCCCCTACTCGGTCGTGCTGCTCGACGAGATCGAGAAGGCCCACCCCGAGGTCTGGAACGTCCTGCTCCAGGTGCTCGATGACGGGCGGCTCACCGACGGCGAGGGTCGCACGGTCGACTTCACCAACACGGTGGTCGTGATGACATCGAACCTCGGTGCCGGACAGGCCAAGCGTGCGCTCGGATTCACGGGCGGCGGCGACGCGGCTCCGGCGGCCGACCGCATGATGGATGCGGCGAAGCGGGCGTTCCTGCCCGAGTTCCTGAACCGGATCGACGAGATCGTCGTGTTCGAGCCGCTGACCGAGGATCAGGTGGCCGAGATCGGCGCCCTCATCTGCGAGCGCGTCGCCGGCCGCCTGCGCGAGGAGCGCGGCGTTGTGCTCGAGGTCGAGCCGCAGCTGATCGCTCGGCTCGCCCGCGAGGGCTTCGATCCGGCGTTCGGCGCCCGGCCGCTCAAGCGGCACGTGCGGCGGACGCTCGAGAAGGAGCTGACACGCGCGATCCTCGACGGACGAATCGGCGACGGCACGCATGTCGTCGCCCGCGACGTCGACGGCTCCGAGATCAGCCTCGAAACGCGCGAGCCGGTCAACGCATAGACGGAAGGGGCGCCCACCCGCCCGCTCACCCGGCGGCTGGGCGCCCTTTCGGTCATTGCAGCGCGGAGCGCAGGAACGCATCGACGCGCGCCGAGTACGCCTGTGGGTACGCGACGATCGCCTGGGTGTGACCGGCCTCCGATGCGTACCAGAGCTCGGCACGATGCCCGATCCGCGACTGGTACGCCGCATCGATCGTTCGCTCACCTTCGGCACGCGATGCGATGAGGAGCACCGGGATCCTGATGCGCCCCACGATCGTCTTCAGGGCTGCCGGCTCGCGCTCGCCGGAGAGCAGTTCGGTCGCGCGCATCGTCAGCCACGTCGAGGACGCGGCGATCGCGCGCGGCCCGTGCGCCGCGAGCCCACTGTCACCGGAGGTCGACGCGCCCGCGCCGTCCGCAACGACGGCTCGCAGGGCCACGCCTTCGGCGGCGGCCCGGAGCGCCTCTTCGGCACCCATCGACAGCCCTACCGCAGCGATCCGCCGGGGATCGACGCCCGGTTCGGAAGACAGGAAGCGGACCGCACCCGCGACGTCCTCGGCTCCCCGCCAGCCGAACGCGTTCGTCTGCCCTTCGCTGCGGCCGTGGCCTCGAGCGTCATAGGCGAGAACGCCATATCCCCGTGCGACGAGGAGGCGCATGTGCGCCGTCGTGTCAGCGCGGGTTGCGTGGGACCCATGGAGCACGATCACGGTCGGGCCATTGCGAGGTGGCACGTACCAACCGACCAGGCGCACACCGTCGCGACTGCGGAAGCTGACGTCCCGAGCGCCCGGCACTCCGATGCTGGCCGCGGCGGGAATGGCCGGACGGCGGGTGTTGGTCGCCGATCCGGCCGTGAGGGCCGGGATGACAACCCACTGCACCAGGACGAACGCCACCGGCACGCCGATCAGCACGCCGGTCCACACCCGGCGCCCGCGCACCGCCTCGCGAAACGCGATCCCGAGCAAGATGACGCCCGCCACCGTGGCCAGGATGCCGGTCGCATCGGCCCCGCCGATCCCGTCAAGCACAGCGTGTGGCACCGCGACCGTGAGCCCGCTCGCGACCGCAAGCAGTCCGATCACTGCTGCGATGGCGGTTCGCGCCGGCCGAGAGCCTCGAACCCACGCCCGGCCGCCGACGCCGAGCACCGCGATCCCGGCGAGCATCGCGAGCCGGCCTGACATCGACGCCGCCCCAGGATGGAGGAGCGCCCGATCAGCGAGATGCAGGCCGACAACGCCGAGGCAGGCAATGAACACGTTCTGCTCCCTGCCGGTACGGGCGCCGACCGCCATGGCGTCGCTCCTTTGCGTCCTGGTCAGTCTCCCGCAGCCGGACGCGACCCGCATCCGGAGCGTCTACGATGAGCGACTCCGTACTTCCGGGTAGGAGCGACGTTCCGTCGGCGTGCGTGTGCTTCTGCTTACGCCGGGCGTCGCCCCGGCTCGTCGGCTCCCGGTCCGGCCTCGGCCTCGTCCTCGGTCTCGCTCGACCGGATCTCATCGGGCTCGCCGTAGACGACGGTCGAGCGATCGGTCTCCTCCTCCTCGGTGAAGGCGTCGCGGAGGGGGTTGCCACGGCCACCACCGTGCGTCGCGTTCTCGATCAACTCGGCTTCGGCCTCTTCGAACCCGTCCTGTTCGCCGCCGCCGGCCTGGTAGACCGGATCCAGTGCCGGGTCCGCGGAATCGTGCGGCACGCGCCCGCCGATTGCGCCTGCGGCGGCCGCGGCAGCCGCCTCCTCTCTCGCGACGAAAGCGTCGTCGTGCGGGCGCTCGGTCGTCGCCGGTTCGGCGGTCTGCGGCGCCGGGGCAGCAGACGTTGTGGGCGGGACGTCGGATTCGGCCGTGAGTGGGCTGGTCGCAGTCGTCTCGGGCATCGAAGTCGGTGTCGCTTCGGACGATGGCTCGAGCGCCCGCGGCTGCTTGCGGCGCCGCACCACGCCGGCGGCCGCGACGCATAGGCCGGCTGCGCCGACGAGCAGGCGGCCGCGCCGAGTGCGAACGAGCTGTGTGGGATTCAGTTTCATGCTCGAATTGTTACCCGACGCCGCACCCCGGGCAATCAACCGGCGGCGCCGGTTCCTCGTCGGTTGTGATCCGGTCGCGCGTGGTCTTCGTAGACGGGTGCCGGCGGAACGCCGGCGAAGAAGCCGAAGTTCGTGTTCCCGGCGATCGACGAGAAGCGCTTCCTGAAGCTCGCCTACGTGCTCGAGAACACCGGCGTCGGCGCGTACAACGGCGCCGGTCCGGCGATTCAGAACGTCGCGCTGCTCGCCGCGGCGGGCTCGATCGTCCAGGTCGAGGCGCGGCACGCGGCCACGATCGGCCTTCTCACCGGGCGCTTCGTCGTGCCGAACGGCGGCTTCGACGAGCCGCTCACCATGAAGGAGGTTCTCGCCAAGGCGGGACCGCTCATCAAGAGCTGACGCGAACGAACGGAAGCCCGGCCTCGAGCTGGGTCAGCCCGGCGTCGAACGCCGCCAGGTAGTCGCCGTCGGGCTGTTCCGCGGCCTGGAGCATGGCGGCGATCGCGATACCGATGACGGCGCCGACGAACGCGTGCACGGCGAATGGGTCTGCCCCCGGGCCGACCCGCTCGATGACGGCGCCGCTGAGCATCCCAATCGAATCAGCGATCTGATCGAGCAGCCGGGCGCGCAGCTCGGGCACGGACATGATCAGCCGCCCGCGCTCCCGTTCAAGCGCCCACTCGTCTCCGGAAAGGCCGCCGATGACCTCAGCGATCGCGCGGCGCAGGGCCTCGATCACCGTCAGCTCGGGCGGCTCCGCCGCGAACGCCGCCAGCATCAACGGGTCGTAGCGGTCGTAGAGCAGCAGGTCCTCCTTGGTCGGGAAGTAGCGGAAGAACGTGCTCTGCGAGATCTCGGCCGCGTCGGCGATCTGGTCAACGGTCGTCGCGGCGTAGCCCTGGCGGCGGAACAGGCGCAACGCGTGCTCCTGGATCGCGACCCGGGTCTTCGCCTTCTTGCGCTCGCGCAGGCCGAGGGGCACGGCCTCAGACGGCGACGGTGCCGTCGCCTCGGGTGAGGGAGAGGTCGGGCTGCGCTGGCGCGGTGTCACGAGTTGCCGGGAGGAACAGTAGAGCGAGCAGCGCACCGGCGAGTGCGATCGCGGACGAGACGAGCAGCGATGCGTCCATGCCGTGCACGAACGCGACGCGGGCGGCGTGGAGCAGTCCCGGCGCGTGCACTTGGGCGGCCACCGCTGCCGCGCCGAAGATGCTGTCGCGCACGGCGGCCACGACGGCCGGAGGCCATCCGGCGAGGTGCAGGTGACTCAGGTAGACGGCGCTCGCCACACTCCCGATCACCGCCGTGCCCAGCGGCGCGCCCGTCTTGTTAGCGGCCTGGAAGACGGCTGAGCCAACGCCGCTTTCGTCGGCCGAGAGCTGGGACAGGGCAGCGGCCGCCGCCGTGGCGGTGGCGAGCCCCACGCCGGCACCGGCGAGCGCCATCCACGTGCCGACGAACAGCACGCTGGACGTCGGCGCGGTGCCGGTGCCGAGGAGCAAACCGGCGCCGAGGAGCACAAACCCCAAGGCTGCGGCGAGCTTGACGCCGAGCCATCGCCCGAGCCGGTCCGCCGGCAGGGCACCAGCCACGAGGCCGAGGATCAGCGGGACGAGGCGCAGGCCGGACTCGGTCGCGTCAACGCCCATCACTCCCTGGAAGTACTGCGGCATCGTGAACAGGACGCCGACGAACGCGAGCACGACGACCGCCGCGAGCAGGACACCCCAGGTGAAGGACGCCGAACGGAATACGTGCGGGTCGACAAGCGGTGTCCGGCGACGGCGGACGCAGCGTCGCTCCCAGACGAAGAACGTCACAACCATGGCGATCCCGGCCGCGATCGGCGCGAGGGCACCGATGTGGCCCCAGCCGTGCTGTCCCGCCTCGATGAAGCCGTAGGTCAGCATCAGCAGGCCGGTGGCCGACAGTCCGATCCCGACGCCGTCGAGCGACGGGCGCTCCGCGGCGCGTGACTCGGGGACGAGGCGGAGCACGGCGATCAGTCCGATGAGCGCAACCGGCACATTGAGGAGGAACACCCAGCCCCACCAGACGTGGCCGAGCATCCAGCCGCCGAGGATCGGGCCGAGGGGCAGAGCGAGGAAGTTCGCTGCCGACCACACGCCGACCGCCTTTGGCCGCTCGTCCTCGTCGAACAGCACGGCAATCGAGGACAGCGCCATCACGATGATCCCGGCGCCCGCAACGCCCAGCAGCCCCCGCGCCGCGATGAACGCCCCCGGACTCCCGGACGCCGCGCACCCGACCGAGCCGAGCGCGAACAGAGCGAGCGCGACGAGCATCACCCGGCGCCGCCCGAGCCGGTCGCCGAGCAACCCCGCCGGCAGCACCGAAGCCGCGAGCACGAGCAGATACCCCGACGAGAACCACTGCAGATCGGACTCACCGGCGTGAAGCCGGCGCGCGAGCGTCGGGAGCGCCACGCTGAGGACGGTTCCGTCGAGCCCGACCGCGAGCACGGCGAGGCTCACCGCCCCGAGCGCCCACCACCGTCGGTTGCCGCCGCGCCCCGCGCCATCAGCCAAAGTGGGTGCTGCCATAAAATAATGGTAGCACCCAACTGATAGTCACTGTCACGTTTTCGTGTGCGCCCCGATCGCGTCGCCGCGATCAGCCGGCCGATGCCGCTCTCACGCCGTACTCGAGCGCCAGCGACGCGAGCTCTGGCGGCGCGCCGCCGGTGAGCAGCCAGTCGTGTGTTCCGGCTCTCACGAGCCGCCCCGCCTGCTGGAGCCGGGCGAGCGCGATCGTCACGGACGGACGCTGGGTGGCGACGATTTCCGCCAGCTGTGCATGGCTGACGGGCAGATGCAGCCGCAGTCCCTCGGAGGTGACCCGACCGAACCGATACGCGAGCTGCCACAGCGTCAGCTCGAGTCGTTGCTGCGTCCGCGGAATCGAGTTGATCGCCGACTGGAGACTGAGCCGCCGAGAGCGCAGGACGAGCCGGCGCATGAGCGCGGCGTGGATCTCCGGCCAGCGAGCCGTGCGCGATGCAAATTGCCGGTCGAGGACGGCCATCTCAACTGGCCGCAGGGTGCGCGCAGAGACCTCCATGCAGTCGGCGAGCTCGGGGCCGGCCGGGACCCACGGGCTGACGAGATCTCCCTCGCCGAGAAGCTCGCCATGACAGCGCTCGCCGACCTGCACCCGGACGAGGATCAGGCCGTCGAGGACGAAGCCACCGAGGCCGCCTGGATCGGCCGGCGGTGTGAACGCCCACGGCCCACGGTCGAGCGTGATCACGGGCGCTATCGACGCCCCGGTGGCGAGCGCCAGCTCACCCGGGGCGATGCCAGCCCCGAGATCTGGATCCGCTTGGAGCAGGCGAACGGCCTCGTCGCTGGCATAGGCCATCGACGTCGCAAGCTGTGAGCGGTCGGAAAGGATGGTCACGGGCTGTGTTCAGTCCCAATGACAACGGTGCCCCGACTCGCGATTCCTTAAGCCGGTTCGCAACGTTTTGTCACGCCCACGACCAGTTTCCACTCCGGACCTTCATCCCATCCCTTCTCGAGCGCGGATGAACGCGTCGCACGTCGCGATGGCGTCGTCGATCGTCTCCCAGTGGAGATTCTCCGGCGTGTCCGTCGGCCAGTGGTAGTTGAGCGGGAGCTTCGTGGCCTCGACGGACGCGAGCGTGACGACGGAATAGCCGGCGCGCAGCGCGATAATCGCGTCCGTCGCGGCAACGGTCCGCAGCCCCCTTGTGATTGACACGCCCACGGCGTCGGCGGCTTCGCCGAGCGCCTCGCGCATGTGCTCGGGGTAGTCGCGCATCCGCAGCATGCCCTCCCCCTCGAGCACGATCAACGTCGTCCCGCCGAGGCATTCGAGACACACGAACTCGGTTGACGCCTGGGGGAGCCGGGGGAAATAGCGCTCGCCGAACGCTTGCATGCCCTCGCTGAACGACTCCTCGGACCCGGTCGAGACGAGCAGCACGCGGACGCCGTGGACCGGCCGATCCGCCAGCGCGCGGGCGATCGCGAGCAGGACGCCGACGGCACTCAGGTTGTCATTGGCCCCCGGGACGACCCGGTTTGCGCCGATGTCGGTCATGGCCGCGATTGCGGCCGTCGCGAGCGCCGCGCCGACGCGCAGAAGTCGTCGCCGACCGGCGAGGGCGCCGAGGGCGATCGCGACGGGTCCGAGCCAGACGCCGTAGAGGATCGGCAGCGTGTGGCTCGAGCGGGCGTGCATCCGGGGGGTCAGTCGCGGGCCGATCTGACCCAGCGCCGGGTGGAAGACGAGCCCGGAGTGAGCGGCGTCATGGTGAGCGATGAAGGCGACGGTCCGGGTCGCCGATGGATCGCCCGTCTCAGCAACAACGTTCCACGTGGGCCGCTGGGGGAGCAGCGCGCGGCGAAACCAGCGACGTCCGTGACCGAGGTCGTCCCACAGCGCGGCCGCCGACAGCGCGGCCAGCGCCGCGCCAAGGGCCCGGGCCGGCGTTGTTGGTCGGCGGAGCGCCAGCGCCGCGCCGGCCACCGCGACCGCGTTGGCCAGACCGATGGGCCACCAGTAGGTCCCGTGCGCCGTCTCGCGCTCGACTTCGACGCGGCAACCGGCCTTCGCGAGCCAGCCGGCGATCGACTCCGCTGCGCGCCGCTCGCCATCGGAGGCCGACGGTCGCGCGAGTGCGGCGAGCTCGCGGATCGCCTCTTCGAGGGTGAGGTCCCGGTGCTCCGTCGCGGACACGGTGCCGACAGTGTCGCGCTCGCGCTCGTTTCGTGCTGGTGGCCGTGGGTACCCAGTGATCAGCTCGGCGTTGTGTCGTCGCGACGGCACCATCCGCGAAGGAGGAACCTTGCAGACCGTTAGCCATCAAACCATCACCCTCGGGCGGGGAAAGCACACCTCGCCGGAGCACGGCGCCTGCGTGATGGAACTCGCCTCGATGCTCGCGGGGGAACCATTCTCCGATCATCCGCGCACGGTGTCGCCGGCGATCGGCTCGTTCCTGCGCAGCCTCAACGACCTGCTCGACGATGACCGACGCCAGGCGCTGTACGCATATGCCGCCCGGTGTGTCGGCACCGCGGACACACCGGAGATCGAGCTGGCGCGCGCCGAGTACCTCATCCATTGGGGCGATGCCCGCTGGGCTGCCCGGGCACGCCGCTCATTCGCCGATCGGTTCCGCCGCCGGGCCGCTCGTGAGCGGCGCCGTGTGGCCCCGGTGCCGGCCGCCCGGTATGCAATCGGGTCGCTCGGGGTGGTGAGCGACGAGAGCCTCTCGGCGGCGCTCAAGCTGGTCGACGCACTGGTGGCGATCAGCTCGCCACGCGTCGGGGGGCCGGGTTACGAGCGCTTGTCGACGTCGTCGGCGTACGGGCCTGACGTGGTCCGGGACGCGCGCATCTGCAGCGCGCTGCCGAGCTCTCCGTAGGCGGGCCGGCCGCGGCGGCAACGCCTCGGCAGCGCCATCATCGCGATGATTACGCTGTTCGGCGAATGACCCGTCCCGGGGCCGCCATCGATCTCTACTGGCTGCCGCTCGGTGCGGGCGGCCACTGCGTCAAGTACAACGGGCGCGCCTACGAGGCGATCGTTGCCGCCCGGGCGCGCCGGGCGCGAGCCGCGCTCTACCACTCGGCGCTCGAGCTCCGAGCTGCCGGGGACCGATTCGTGATCGAGATGACGCCGGTGCGGCGCGACGCCCCGTCCGCGCGTGGCGTCGTCGCGGTCGGCGACGTCGGCACCCGGGGCGCGGGTCGCCTTCCGTGGTTCCGCTATGAGGTGCGCTGCTGGCGAGGCGGCGTCATTCCGGACGTCGCCGAGGCGGTCGACAGTCCGCGGCGCCTGAGCGAGAGCGCGGATGACGTGAGTCGGATCCGGGACGCGCTGCCGAGGTTGCCGACACCCGTGTGGGGCCGCGATGAACTGCGCACGGGCGAGATGTGGAACTCGAATTCGGTCATCTCATGGCTGCTCACGGCTGCCGGGCTGCACCCCGAGACGGTGCCGCTCCCGGAACGTGGCCGAGCGCCCGGATGGGCAGCCGGCCAGATCGTCGCCAGTCGACGATCGCGGTTCGATTAGAGTGCGCGCCGTGCGCGACTTCACATTTCGTTCACAAGCATGAGCGGCGACATCATCCTCGTGATCGTCGTGGGCACCGCTCTCGCGTTCGACTTCACCAACGGCTTTCACGACACGGCGAACGTCGTCGCGACGTCGATCTCGACGCGCGCGATCGGACCCCGCCCGGCGATCGCGATCGCGTCGCTGCTCAACTTCGTCGGGGCGTTCATCTCGCTCAAGGTCGCGGCAACGGTCGGCAAGGGCTTTGTCGACACCCATGCGGTCACGACGACCGTCGTCTTCGCCGGGCTCATCGGCGGGATCGCCTGGAACCTCATCACCTGGTTCTACGGCCTGCCCTCGAGCTCGTCGCACGCCCTCGTCGGAGGTCTCGTCGGATCGGTGATCGCGGCTCAGGGAACAGCGGCGGTCAATGGCAAGGGACTCGTCGACAACCTGATCGTGCCGGCCCTCATCGCTCCGGTGCTTGCCTTCGCCGTCGCCGGAATCGGCATCCTGCTCGTCTACCGGATCGTCGGCCGCCTCAGACCTGGCTCGGTCGGGCGGGGCTTTCGGCTCGGACAACTCGCGTCCGGGAGCCTGCTCGCGCTGTCGCACGGGACGAACGACGCCCAGAAGACGATGGGGGTGATCACCCTCGCGCTCGTCGCCCACGGCGACATCTCGAGCACGTCGTTCCAGGTACCGACCTGGGTCGTCGTCTGCTCGGCAACGGCAATCTCGCTCGGCACGTTCA
Source organism: uncultured Solirubrobacterales bacterium (assembly GCA_963750695.1). Lineage (GTDB taxonomy): Bacteria > Actinomycetota > Thermoleophilia > Solirubrobacterales > Solirubrobacteraceae > Palsa-465. The sequence continues at coordinate 103,774 of CAVVSB010000007.1, read as the reverse complement.
CCGGCGGGTGGCGGATCATCAACACGCTCGGCAGCCGAATCATCAAGATGGACCCGGCGCAGGGGTTTGCCGCGCAGGGCGCCGGCGCGACGGTGATCCTCGCCGCATCTACCGTCGGCTACCCGTTGTCGACGACGCACGTCATCTCGGGCGGCGTCATGGGCGCGGGGGCCGCCAAGAAGCTGTCGGCGGTGCGCTGGGGCGTGGCCGGCAACATCGTCATCGCGTGGATCCTGACGCTGCCCGCCGCGGGGTTGATCGGTGCCCTCGTATATGAAGTTGCCACGTCGTTCGGCTCGGGCGCGACCGGGCCGCTCCTCATCACGCTGGTGCTCCTGACTACGGCGGCGCTCGTGTTCATCCGCCGCGCCCAGCAAGCGGCCCCGGCCCCCGCCACGTGAGCATGCTGTCGTTTGCCATGAGCCCGATCGTCAAGCTGATCCTGTCCTCGCTCGCCGGCGGGATCGGCGTCGCGGTCGTGTTCTCGCTGGCGGTCCTCGGAATCACGCGCTCGAGCGAGTTCCACCGCGAGCGCCGCTCGGGCGTCGCGGCCGCGTATGGAACGCTCGGAGCCGTCGGCCTCGTGCTGGCGGCCGCGTTGGTCGTGCTCGGCGTCGTGCTCGTCGCGCAGAAGTCGTAGGCAGCCGGCGCTGCGCGCCTGTCACGCTCAGGTCGAGCGCTGCTGTTCGTCGAGCTTCTCGCGCAGGTAGTCAGCCTTGGCCGAGCGACGTTCGTGGATCCGCTGCTCCTCTTCGTCCTGCGAGCGCTCGGCGAGCTCCTCCTCTGCGCGAGCCCGATCCGCCTGGATCTTGCGCAGCCGCTCGGTGTCGTCCTCGTCAGCGTGCGTCATATCGGGAGCTTCGCAGAGTCCCTCTCGCTCAGGCCACGACGCAGCTCGGTACCGGCGACGAGCCCGCGGGGTACGCGGTGGCAAGTGCCTGCGCTGTCAGGTGCGTTTTCGCGATGTAGCCGGGCGTGTAGTAGTGGATCCCGTCCGGGATGAACCATTTGCGCTTGGCCTTCGCCGCCCAGTCGTAGACGTGGAGGTTCGAGTACTTCTTGCACGCGGCGAGGAGTGTGGCGTTCCACTTCTGCATGTCGCTTTCCTTGTACGGCCCGTCGCTGAGCAGCGTGATCGCGTCGACCCACAGCACCGGCTGATGGCCGATGACCTTCATCATCCTGTCGATCCGCTCGGCGTAGCCGACGTTGCCGCCGGTGTTCTGGTTGTCGACGTCGTTGAGCCCCATCGCCACGATCCAGCAGCCGTTGTAGCCCGCCGAGATGTGGTTCTGGGCGACCGTTGCGGCGTTCGGTTGACCCTCGAACGTCTCGACGATCGAGCGTGCGCCGGAAATCTCCGGGTACGTGGTCGTCACGCCGAAGTCGGCGAGCTGCGCCTGGAGGCGCTCTGTCTCGTTGGGGATGTAGTCCGTCGAGATCATCCCCTCGGACGTCGAGTCGCCGATGTAGACGACCGAGCGACAGGAGGTCCTCGTGGGTCGGGCGGTGGCGGCCGCGACGGTGGTCGCCGGCTTCGATGACGCCGATCGCTGGCGCGTGTCGTGCGGGGCGCGGGCGCCGGTCAGCGTCAGCGCCTGCGGCGCCTTGGCATCGCGCTTTGGTCCGCCACCGCCCCCGTGCGAGGCGACCGGCAGCGCGCCGGCCAGCCCGACGACCGCGATCAGCAGGGCGACGGCTGTCGCGGCGGCGAGCGTCTGTGCCCGCCGGCGCACGTCGAGCCGCGCGGCGCCGGCCCGGGCTTGGCGCCACAGCCGGCCGAGCGCCCCATGGCGGATCGGATCCTCGACGAAGCGCCACGACAGGCTGGCGATCAGCAGCGTGAGCGCGATCTCGAACGCGGCGCGCGGCAGGTTGAAGCCCGTGGCGTTCGGGTTGGCGAGCACGATGACCGGCCACTGCCACAGGTAGATCCCGTACGAGCGCACGCCGATCCACTGCAGCGGCCTCCACGACAGCGCCTCGCCGAGCCGGCTCGTCGGGTTGACGACAGCGGCGATCACGAGCACTGTCGCAACCGACAGGAGCACGAAGCCGTACGGGTAGAGGAAGGACGAGAACGAGTCCGTCCGCCACACGAGCACGACGATCAGCACGAGACCGGCGACCCCGACCCGGTCGAGCACGCGGGCGACGTCGGGCGGCGCAGCAGGCCGTCCGGATCGGGTCGGCAGAACCATGCCCAAGGCGGCCCCGAGGAGGAGTCCGAACGCGCGCGTGTCGGTTCCCTCGTAGACGCGCGTCGGGTCGGTTCCCGGATGGAAGAGATGGCCCATCAGAATCGCCGAGGCGAGCGCTGCGAGCAGAGTGATGATCGCGAGGCGCCTGCGATGGCGGACCACTCGCACGCCGAGCACGAGCAACCATGGCCACACGAGGTAGAACTGCTCCTCGATCGACAGCGACCATAGATGGTCAAGTGGCAGCGGCGCTGCGAACCGGGCGAAGTAGGACCCGTGCTGCGCGATCGTCGACCAGTTGGCGAAGTAGAAGGCGCCGGAGACGACCTGCCGGCGGACCGACGCGAGCTGTGACGCATCGAACAGCGCCACCCACACGCTCACCGCAACGAGCAGTACGAACACCGCCGGCAGCAGCCGGCGCGCCCGGTGCAGCCAGAACCGCTTCAGACCGAACGACCCGTGGCGGCCGTAGTGGGCGAGCAGCAGGTCGGTGATGAGGTAGCCCGAGAGCGTGAAGAACACGCCCACGCCGAGCATGCCGCCCTTCGCCTGCGGAACGCCCACGTGGTAGGCGATCACGAGGATGACGGCGATCGCCCTGATCCCATCCAGACCGGGCACATAGGCCCGCCCCTCTTCGATTGGGCGCGGCACTCGGGGCAGTCTAGGGCGGGATCGGGACGTCCTGTTCCCCGGATCTCCTACTCTTCAACGTATCCGGCTCCGGGCAGCGACAGCACTCCTTGCGCTGACGGTCGTCGGCTGCGGCTCCGCCAACCGACAGGACGCGGGCCCGGTGACGAGCACGTCTCAGAGCTCGACGAGCTCGACACCGCAGGCCCACCCGCAGGTCGTCGAGCCGGTCGCCGGCCAGGCTGACCCGTCCGCCGCGGCGGCAGCCCGGCGTCCGGCGACCACCGGCCAGGCGGCGACGATCGTCGTTCCCAAGCACGATCCCCGGCCGACCGGACCGGCGAGCGTCAGTCAAGCGCCGTCAAAGGGTGCCCCGAGCGACGCCGAGGTGCGGGCGGCGGTCGCCAAGTTCCAGGCCGCGGTCTCGCAGTACCACCTCGACCGCCTCAACTTCACCGGATCGCTGCTTGATCCGAGCCAGCTGGCGCCCGGCGTCTTCTACACGAGCATCGCCTCGGTGTTCACCGACTACGGCCTCCCGATCGCCTGCGGAGGCGTGCTCCACGTCCCGCAGCTGGGCGTCGCGAACAAGACCCTGCCGTGCGGGACGATGGTCACGTTCGTCTACGGCGGCCGCGCGATCCGTGTGCCGGTGCTCGACCGCGGGCCCTACATCGCGGGGCGAGAATGGGATCTGACCGGCGCCACGGCCGAGGCGCTCCATTTCCCGGGACTCGGCCCGATCAAGTGGCGGATCGGGTAGCCCGGGCGCGCTTCGGTCAGTCCCGGTCGCGGCTCGGGTTGCGCCGGCGAGCCGGCTCGCGGCCGGGCGGCTGACGCACCGGATCGAGCTTCGGGGCGGACGGGATATCGAGCGTCACCGGCTTCTCGCCCGTGACCGTCGCCTTGGTCCCGTGGTGGGTGACGTCCAGCGGCTTCCCATCGAGCAACGTGTACGTCGTTCGCTCGTGCTCGACGTCGACCTTCAAGCGGCGGCCGCGAAACGACATCCGAAAGCAGATGTGGCGGATCGCGTCCGGGAGCCGCGGAATGAAGACAAGCTCGCCGTCGTGGTCGCGCATGCCGCCGAAGCCGGCGACCGTGGCGATCCACGCCCCGGCGAGTGAGGCGATGTGGACGCCGTCTCGGGTGTTGTGCTCGAGGTCGTCGAGGTCCATCAGGGCGGCCTCGGCGAAGTAGTCATAGGCGAGATCGAGGTGCCCCACCTCGGCCGCGATCACGGACTGAGTGCACGCCGACAGCGATGAGTCGCGGACCGTCAGCGGCTCGTAATACGCGAAGTTGCGCGCCTTCTGCTCGTCGGTGAACGCGTCCCCCCGCGTGTGCATCGCGAGCACGAGGTCGGCCTGCTTGACGACCTGTTTGCGGTACAGATCGAAGTACGGGAAGTGCAGCAGCAGTGGGTACTGCTCGGGCCTGGTCCGGTCGAAGTCCCACACCTGGTGCATCGTGAAGTTGTCGGACTGCTCGTGGACACCGAGCTCTTCGTTGTACGGGATGGCCATGTCATGCGCTGCGTCGCGCCACGAAGCGGTCTCCTCGTCGTCGACGCTGAAGCGATGGGCGAGTCGTGGGTGGCGTTCGGCGGCATCCGCGGCGGCCCGCAGGTTCCGCTGCGCCATCAGGTTCGTGTAGACATTGTTGTCGGCGATGGCGCTGTACTCGTCGGGGCCGGTGACGCCGTCGATCCGGAACCGGCCATGCACGTCGTGATGACCGAGCGAGCGCCACAGACGGGCCGTCTCGACGAGCAGTTCGAGCCCCGCTTCGCGCTCGAACTGGTCGTCGTCGGTGGCCAGGCGGTAGCGGACGACGGCATCGGCGATGTCGGCGTTGATATGGAACGCGGCCGTGCCCGCCGGCCAGTAACCCGAGTTCTCGTCCCCGGAGATCGTCCGCCACGGGAACGCCGCGCCGCGCAGGCCGAGCTGCGACGCCCGCTCACGGGCCTGATCGAGCGTTCGATGCCGCCAGCGCAACTCGTCGCCGACCCCACGCGGCGCCGTGTAGGTCATGACAGGCAGGACGAAGCTCTCGGTGTCCCAGAAGGCGTGGCCGTCGTAGCCGGGTCCCGTCAAGCCCTTCGCGGGGATCGCGCGCTGCTCGCCTCGCGCGCCCGCCTGAAGGACGTGAAAGAGCGCAAACCGGACCGCCTGCTGGAGTTCAGCGTCGCCGTCGATCTCGACGTCGGCGCGAGCCCAGAAGCGATCAAGATACGCGCGCTGATCCTCGAGGAGTCCGTCCCAGCCCTTGTGGCGGGCGCCCGCGAGCGCGCCGCCGACCTGGTCACGGACAGCCGGCAGGCTCCGCTCCCCCGACCACCCATACGCCAGCAGTTTCACGATCCTCAACGGCTTGCCCGGAACGAGGTCGGCGGTGATCGTCAGCCGTCCGAGGTCGTAGTAGCTCTCGACCGCTGTCTCGTAGCCGTCCGGCCCCTCGATCACGTGGTCCATCGCCGCAGACATCCGCAGCCGGCTGCGCTTGGCGACATGGACGAGAATGGCCCGGAGATCGGTGCTTTCGTGTTGCTCTGACTCGAGCGGTGCGGCGAGCGCGGCCGTGGCGCGGGGATCACCGCCGACCTCCGGCATCTGTTCGTTGGCGATCAGCTCGGACTGGATCACGACCGGCAGCCCGCCGTCGAGCGGCTCGACCTCGTAGAGGATCGCCGCCACCGCCCGCTGCGTGAACGACACGAGCCTCGTCGAGGTGACGCGTACCGCAGTGCCAGTCGGCGAGACCCACTCCGCCGTGCGGCGCAGTACGCCGGCGCGGAGATCGAGCACGCGCTCGTGCTTGCGCAGCTCGCCGTAGCGGACGTCGAACGGCTCGTCGTCGACGAGCAGCCGGATGATCTTCCCGTTCGTGACGTTGACGACGGTGTGGCCGACCTCCGGATAGCCATAGCCGGCCTCGGCGTACGGCAAGGGCCGGAGCTCGTAAAAGCCGTTGAGGTAGGTGCCGGGGAGCCCGAACGGCTCGCCCTCGTCGAGGTTCGCTCGCAACCCGATGTGGCCGTTGGAGAGCGCAAACACCGACTCGGTCTGAGCGAGCCGGCCGAGGCTGAGCTCGGTCTCGCGGACCGCCCACGGCTCGACGGGAAAGGCCGGGTGCTTGATCACGAGGCCGGTGCGAGCAGTTCCGCGAGGTCCTTGACGACGACATCCGCCCCGTGCCGGAGCAGCTCGTCGGCCTGGCCAACGCGATCGACGCCGACCACATGCCCGAAGTTGCCGGCCCGTCCGGCGGCGACGCCGGCGAGCGCGTCCTCGAAGACCGTAGCCTGCGAGGCATCGACGCCAACGACCTTCGCCCCTTCGAGGAACGTGTCCGGAGCGGGCTTGCCTTTCAGGTGGTCGCGGTCGGCGACGGTACCGTCGACGATCTGCTCGAACAGATCGATCATCCCGGCGTGCCGGAGCACGTCACGTGCGTTCGTGCTCGAGGACACGACGACGCGGTGCAGCCCGGCTTCCCGGGCCGCCTTGACGTAGCGCACCGAGCCCTCGTAGGGCTCGACTCCCTGCTCCTTGATGATCTTCAGGACGATCTCGTTCTTGCGGTTGCCGAGCCCGTCGACCGTCTCTTCGCCCGGCGAGTCACTCGGCGTGCCCTGCGGTAGGTCGATCTTGCGGGACTCCAGGAACGAGCGGACCCCGGCATACCGGGGCTTGCCATCGACGTACTGGTCGTAGTCAGACCCCTTGTCGAACGGTACGAACCGCTCGCCGCGCTGCTCCGCGCGCGTCTTCAGGTACTCGTCGAACATCTGCTTCCAGGCGGCGGCGTGCACCTTCGCCGTCTGAGTCAGGACGCCATCGAGGTCGAACAGGCACGTCGTGATGTGATCGGGAAGCCCGAGAGGCATGGCGGCGCCGTGAAACCTACCCGACCGGAGGGACCGCCATGTAAACGTTCTTCAGCTCGGTGTAGTGCTCGAGTGCATGCGGGCCGAGTTCGCGTCCGACGCCGGACTGCTTGAAGCCGCCGAACGGCGTGCTCACCCGGACCGAGGTGTTCGTGTTGATCGAGAGCGTCCCGCTGTCCAGCGCCCGGGCGACGCGGATCGCGCGGGCCGCGTCGCGGGTCCACACCGAGCCCGACAGCCCGTAGATCGTGTCGTTGGCGAGCGCGATCGCCTCGGCCTCGTCGTCGAACGGGATCACCGCTGCGACCGGTCCGAAGATCTCCTCCCGCGCGGCGCGGTCGTCGTTACTCACCGGGCACAGGACAGTTGGCGGGAACCAGAACCCGGGACCGTCCGGCGCGCTGCCGCGGAACGCGACCGGCGCGTCTGCGGCGGCGTATGACGCAACGCTGGTGCGTTGGTCGGCCGAGATGAGCGGACCCATCTGCGTGGACTCATCGAGCGGGTCACCGACCCGGAGCGACGTGACCGCGTCCTCGAGCAGCGCCATGAAGCGGTCGAGGACGGAGCGCTGCACCATGATCCGGCTGCGCGCGCAGCAGTCCTGGCCGGCGTTCCCGAACACCGCGAGCGGCGCGGCGGCCGCCGCCGCCTCGAGGTCAGCGTCGGCGAAGATGAGGTTCGCCGACTTGCCGCCGAGTTCGAGCGTCACCCGCTTGATGGTGTCGGCGGCGAGGGCAGCGATCCGGCGCCCGACCTCGGTCGAACCGGTGAACGCGACCTTGGCCACGTCTGGGTGGGCGACGAGACGCTCGCCGACGACCCGGCCCGGACCGACGACGACGTTCAGCACCCCCTCTGGAAGGCCGGCCTCGACGACGAGCTTCTCGAACTCGATCGCGGTCAGCGGCGTGAGCTCCGCCGGCTTGAGCACGACCGTGTTGCCGGCCGCGAGCGCCGGGCCGAGCTTCCACGACGCGATCGTCAGCGGGAAGTTCCAGGGGACGATCAGCGCGACGACGCCGACCGGCTCGCGGAACGTCATATCGATCCCGCCGGCGACCGGAATCGTGTCGCCGAGCAGGCGCTCGGGCGCGCCGGCGTAGTAGTTGAAGACGTCGGCGATCATCCCCATCTCGCCGCGTGCATCACCGATCGGCTTGCCGGCGTTGCGGGCTTCGAGCCGGGCGAGTGTGTCTAGCCGCTCGGTGACGGCACGGGCGATGTTCCGGAGGATCTCCGCGCGTGCCCCGGGTACGAGATCGCGCCACGCGGGGAATGCCGCCTTGGCCCGGGCGACGGCCGCGTCGGCATCCTCGGCGCCCGCGTGGGGAAGCTCCGCGAGGACTTCTTCTGTCGCGGGTTCGACGACCTGCAACATCGTTTCGGAACTGCTGGCCACGGCGCGTCCTCCGGTACTCGAGATGGTTCGTAATGGTGTGGAAGTTGGTCCTTTATCATCGGCGCCGTCTCCGGTCAAGCGTCACAGCCCCCGATTCGCCGCGCCCTCGTGATCCAGCAGGAGGCGTCGACTCCTGGCGGCTACCTCGACGACTGGCTCGCCGAGCGCGCTGCCGACGTCGATGTGTTGCACATCTACGCCGACGAGCGTGACGTCGACCCGGCGCGTTATGACCTGATCGTCTCGCTCGGCTCCGAGCAGCACGCGTACGACGACACCGTGCCATGGCTCGGCCGGGAGCTGGCGCTCGTGCAACGCGCGGTGGACCATGGCGTGCCGACGCTCGGCATCTGCTTCGGCGGCCAATTGCTCGCCCGGGTGCTCGGAGGCTCCGTCCAGCGCGCACCGTCGGCAGAGATCGGCTGGTCCCGAGTGCGGACGCACGATCCGGATCTCATCGATCCGGGGCCGTGGCTCCAGTGGCACTTCGATAGTTTCACCGCACCCCCGGGCGCGCTCGTTTTGGCCGAGAGCGACGTCGGTCCCCAGGCGTTCGAGCTCGGCCGCACGATCGGCCTCCAGTTCCACCCCGAGGTCACGCCCGAGATCATCGGCCTGTGGGCGGCGGAGTCGCCGGACGAACTGCGTCGCGAGGGCGTCGACCCGGATTCGCTTGTCCGGGAGACGCGCGCCGGCGAGCGTCAGTCGCGCGCCGCGGCCTGGAGGCTGTTCGACGCGCTGCTCTCCAGGCTCACTGCCGACGGCAACGACCGCCGGTAGTGCGGCTTGCCGAGCACGAGCTGCACTTCGCAGATGCGCCGCTCGGCGAACCCCGCCTCGCAATAGGCGAGGTACAGGGTCCACAGCCGCTGAAAGCGATCGTCGTAGCCGAGCCGCTGCAACTCGTCGGCGTGAGCGAGGAACTGCTCGCGCCAGCGCATCAGCGTCCGGACGTAATCGGATGTGAGGTCCTCGACGTGGAGCGTCTGCATGTCGGTCCGGCGGGCGACGTTGCGCGCGATGATCTCCATCGACGGCAGACAGCCGTTCGGGAAGATGTGGGTGTTCATGAACGACCGCGAGGCCTTCTCGACCTCGTACGCGCGGTCGTCGATCGTGATCGCCTGCAGCAGCATCGCGCCATGCGGAGCCAGGAGCTCCGAGCACTTGGCGAAGAATGTGCCGAAGTGCTGCCAGCCGACCGCCTCGATCATCTCGACCGACACGAGCTTGTCATAGCTGCCGCGGAGGTCGCGGTAGTCCTGGAGGCGAACCTCGACCCAGTCTGAGAGCCCCGCCTTCTGCAGTTCGGCGAGCGCGTAATCACGTTGCTCGCGCGAGATCGTCGTCGTCGTGACGCGGCAGCCCCGCGTTGCGGCGGCGTGGATCGCGAGGCCACCCCATCCGGTCCCGATCTCAACGAGGTGATCGTCCGGCCCGAGTTCCAGCTTCTCGCAGATCTGCTCGAACTTCGCGACCTGCGCCTCCTCGAGCGTCATCCCGGGATGCTCGAACAGGGCACACGAGTAGCTCATCGTCGAGTCGAGCATCCTGCTGAACAACTCGTTGCCGAGGTCGTAGTGGGCGGCGATGTCCTTGCGGCTCCGGGCGCGGGTGTTGCGCACGACGTGGCCGCGGGCGATTTGCAGCGGTGCGCGGACCGGGGTGAGCGCCGCTCGGACGCGGTCGAGCGTGACCACGTTGCGCGCCGCCAGGCGGATGACCGCGACGAGGTCCGGCGAGTCCCACAGCCCTTGCGCATAGCTCTCGGCGAGTCCGCGACTGCCGCGCCACAGCATCGGCCACACCCGATCCGAGTGCACGGTGACGGTGGCCGCCGGGGCGCCTGAGCCGAACACGTACCGGTGGCCGCCGTCGACGAGCGTCAGCGTGCCCACCCGGATGCGCCCAAGCAACTCGAGGACGACGCGACGGCTCATGACACCTCCGGAGCCCGGTGGGGATGAACGGGTACGCCTCCCAGCTTGAGGCGCAACGCGTGCGAGTAGATGAGCGCGAGCACCCGGAGCGTCGAGAACGGGTGCTCCAGTGCGTTGCGGGACAAGCTTCGAGCGGTGAGCGGGTGACGGCGCATCGAGAGCGTCGCGTCGAACGCGCGCCGGCCGTGGCGATGGTTCTCGATGTGCACCTCGAGCCTGCTACCCGGCGCGGTCACTCGCCAGTGATACGTGTGGTCCATGCCCATGAACGGCGACACGTGAAGCATCTTCTCCGACTCGCCGGTAAGCGCATCACCGTGCGCGCTGGCGCCGATCACGTAGGCGTGACGCTCTCCCCACGGCGTGTTCGTGACTTCGGCGAGCACGTGCTCGAGCCGTTCTGAGGAGGCGTCGAAGCAGTAATAGAAGCTCACCGGGTTGAAACAGTGGCCGTACGAGCGCAACTGGGTGAGCAGCCGGATCGGCCCCTCGGGCCGGCGTCCCGATTGGCGCTGCACCTCGTCACGGACCGCGGTGCTCAGCGGCGTCGTTGTGCCGCCCGCGTCTCTGAGGTAGTCACGGCGGCGGAACCGGACGAGGCCGGGACGCGGGTCCACGAGACGGCCGCCGAGCAGGTCGGGCAGTTCGTCGAGATCGATGTACGCGAGCGCGAGCCGGTAGCGCAGGACGTGCTCGCGGACCTCGAAGCGCCGGTGGCGGATCGCGCCGATGTAGAGAGCGGATGCGTGCGCGGGCTCGGAGGCACTCGGTACGCGTGCGTCCGTCACGCCCGCGTCCCGCTCCGGGCCCAGGGTCGCGATGCTCACAGGCGCGCTCCGAAACGTTCCGCAACGCGGAGCCCGCTCACCACCCCGTCTTCGTGAAACCCCCAGCCCCAGTACGCACCGCAGAAGTGCGTCCGGTTTCGGCCGCTGATCTCGGTGACGCGCGCCTGCGCCCTCACGCCGTCAGGCGTGTAAACGGGATGGGCATACTCAATCGTGCGGATCACTTTGCTCGGATCAATTGTGTCGGTCCGGTTCAAGGTCACGCAAAACTCGCGCTCTGCCCTCAGCGACTGCAGACGATTCATGTGGTAGGTGACCATCGCCCGATCGGTCGGCCGGTCGCTGAGGTGGTAGTTCCAGCTCGCCCAGGCGCGGCGGCGGCGGGGCAGCAGGCGCCGATCGGTGTGGAGGACAGCCTCGTTGGCCTGGTACGGGATCGCGCCGAGGATCTCGTGCTCGGCGCTCGACGCGTCAGCGAGGAGGCGCAGAGCCTGGTCGGAGTGGGTCGCGATGACGACCTCGTCAAACCGCTGCGACTCGGCGCCGTGCGCCTTGACGAGCACGTGATCGTCGGCCCGTGCGATTGACCGCACCGGCGCGCTGAGGTGCAGGCGGTGACGCCACGGTGCGGTCAGCGCCTCGACGTAGCGCGCCGAGCCGCCGGCGACGGTCCGCCACTGCGGGCGTCCGGTGAAGCCGAGCATGCCGTGGTTGTCGAAGAACTCGACGAGGAACCGCGCCGGGAAGCTCCACATCTGACGCGGATCGGCGGACCACACGGCCGCGGCCTGGGGCACGATCAGCCGCTCGATGAACGGACGGCTGAAGCGCTTCTGCTCGAGCCAATGCCCAAGCGATGGTCCCTCCCCGGTGTGCTCGATCAACTCCTGCGCGGCCCGGTTGAAGCGGGCGAGGTCGGCGATCATCCGGTGAAACCACGGCGTCACGAGATGGGCGCGCTTGGCGAACAGGCCATTGGGCGAGCCGCCCGTGTACTCAAAGTCGCCGAGCTCGTCGCTGACACTGAAGGACATGACCGACGGCTGCGAGGCCACCCGGAGGCGGGCCAGCAGACGCTCAAAGTTGGCGTAGTTGCGGTCGTTAAAGACGATGAAGCCGGTGTCCACGTGATGCGTCTCGTTCGGGGTGTCCACCCGGACGGTGTTCGTATGGCCACCGGCATAGTCCGCCGCCTCGAACACGGTGACCTCGTGCTCCCGGTGGAGGAGATGGGCGACGACCAACCCCGATACGCCGGCGCCGACGACCGCGACCTTCATCCCGCTCTACCCCCTGGTAATGAACTCATGCCCCTTATTTCGCACAGACCACCCTGGCGGATCAAAGGCAGCCTACGAGGAATTGCAAGCTCGCGCGAGTCACGGGCTATCGTTTCCCCGGCACGGGATCTCGATCAAGGAGCTTGCACACCGCATGCCTACATACGATGAAGTCGGTCTCGGCCTGGGCGCAGCCGATGTCACCAGAGATCGCGCCCGTGAAGTATTCGGCCAGGTCATGGGCCTTGTCGCCCTGACCCTCGGCTGCACGGCGCTCGGCGCGTACATCGCTCGCAACATGACGGGCAGCACCGGGTTGCTGTTCTTCATCGGAGCTTTTGCATGCATCATCGGGCTCAACATGGCCACGTCCCGTGGGCACGAGCAACTGGCGATCGCGCTCCTGTTCGGCCTCGGCCTGACGCTGGGGCTCGCCGTCGGCCCGGTGCTCAACTACTACGCGAAGTCCGACCCCGGCGTGCTGTACCAGGCAGCCGGCGCCACGGCCGGGTTCGTCGCCGCCTGCGGCGCATACGGGTACGCCACGCGGCGTGACCTCTCGTCGTGGGCGCGGACGCTGTTCTGGGCGCTGCTCGCCCTGATCGTGTTCGGGATCATCGGCCTGTTCATCTCGATCCCGCACGGCAACGTCATCTACTCCGTAGCCGGCCTCGCGATCTTCGGCGCGTTCACGATCTTCGACTTCAACCGGCTGCGCCGGGCGAACATGGCGAGCGCCGTCCCGATCGCCGCGGGGATCTTCCTGGACGTGTTCAACATCTTCCTGTTCTTCCTGCGCATCTTCGGCGGGGGCGGCCGGAGCTAGTGCCCACGTCCGGAAATTCGGGTCGGAGTCGGCGAGTAGCTGGGCGTGGCTGGCGCCGCACGTGGGATGAGGCGATGCGAGCATCGTCGATTCCCACGGGTGGCGATCAGGCGCGTCCAGACGCCGCCGAAACGATCCGAATTTATGGACGGGGGTACTAGGTTTCGGTTGTCTGGCGGGGCGTCGCTCCAGCGAGCGCGCCCCGTCGGCGGGGTGTCGCCCACCCGAGCGCGGTCGCGCGGTCGCCAGTCCAAGCGCGGTCGCCGGTCCGGGACGATCGATCGTCGCGCGCGCCTCCAGAACGGCGTCCTTGGTTCGGTCGCTGTCGAAGCTCGCCTTGCACAGGTGGTACCGATAGCTGTCGACCTCGACGATCACCTTGAGCTCCGGCCAGCAGAAATCGACGAGGGACTGGGTTCGGTGCGTGCGGATGCCGGCAAGGCGGCTGCGGGACTCCCCTTGGATCGTGATGCGGACTTCGCCCTGCGCGAGCAACCACGGAATGAAGTTCCACGCCAGCCCACACGAAACGCTATCGAGCAGTGCGCCCGGCGGACTGGCGAGAAGCGCCTCCGTCTCCCGCGTTAGCTCGCTGTCCGGCGCATAGCCGACGACGTACACGCCCGGGAACCGCGGGTGCAGCCAGCCGCTGCCGAGCATCGTTCCGATCTGGTGGTCGCTGATCGCTGCCGCGAGCATCTGTTTCCGATTCACCCGGCTGCGCTGCTCGCGGGCGATCGCCGCGACGCGCTGATCCCGATTCCCTCTGACGGGCCATCGTCCCGCTGATTCCGCGACGATCGCCCGACGCGGCCGCTGTCGTGCTTCTGCCGGGCAGTTCTGCCGGTTGCGCGTTCCATACTCGATAGAGGGCGCACCGGCCGGTTTTCACCCCCCGGGAGCCGTTTTCACCCCCCGCGACACCACTTGTGGCAAATGTCGCAGTTGCAACCGTGAGAGCGGTCATAGGCTGCGCTCACGATGACAAGCACGGTCATCACCTGGAACTCGCTAAGGCCATCGTTTTGCAGACGCGGCGGCCTGGCTGCGAGTGGGACCGGGTCACGGGCTGGGGACCCAGCCGAGGGGGCGCCTCGGCCGATCCGCGGGGCACGGATCGACCGGCAGCAGCGCACACAGGGGGACGCGCGACCATGACCGGCTCCAGGCGGAGGGGGGCTCCGCCTGGAGCAGTCGGTCGTCCGCGGATCGCGATGATGCCCGCTGCTTGCAACCCGTTCGAGCCGATCCGTCTCACTGAGGTCCGCTCGCTTGGCGGTCCGGTGCTCGACCTCGAGGTCGGGGCGGGATCCGAACTGCTCACCGAGGGCCAGCCGGCCGGCACGTTCTTCCTGATGCGCGCCGGCACGGCGCTGCTCGTGCGCGACGAGTGCCCGGTCTCGACGCTGGCCGCCGGCGACTGCTTCGGCGAGCTCGATCCGCTCGCGTCGGGCCCGCAGCCCTACGGCGTCATCACCACCAGCGACGTGCGCCTGCTCGCCTTCAGCTCGTTCGGCATCGGCCGGCTGTGCGACGCGATCCCTGGTGTCGGCGAGCGCCTCCGCGAGGCGATCGCCCAGCCGCCGCCGATGAAGGCCGGCTACATCGTCTCGCCCACGCGCTCGCGCAGCGCTGCCGGGTCGAGCACCGTCACCGTTCTGTGATCGGTCGCGACCCAGCCGAGCTGGCGCATCAGTCGCAGTGCGCGTGAGACGGTCTCCCGCGTCGCACCAGTCCACCGCGCGAGTTCATCCTGGCTGAGCGACAGCTGGATCCGGACCCCGCCCGCCTCGCCGCCCGTAGCGGAAGTCGGCGCGCCGTGCTCGGCGGCGAGCTCGAGCAGCCGCTTGGCGATCCGCCCGACGCTGTCCCGCGTCGCGAGATCGACGACGTCCCGCGTGGCCTCGCTGAGCCGCCGCACGAGCATGCGGATCATCACGAGCGCCGCGTCCGGGTGGTCATGGAGAAAGTCGCGCAGCTCATCGGCGTGGAGGAACCCGACCTCGGCGTCATCGACGGCGACCGCCGTTGCGGTTCGCCGCTGGCCGCCGAGCGCGGCCATCTCGCCGAGCAGCTCGCCGGGACCGCGGAGCGCGATCACGACCTCTCGCCGATCGGCGCCGTACGCCGACAGCTTGACGCGGCCGGCGAGGACGATGACGACCTCGTCGCCGGCCGCGCCGGCCCGCAGGATCGTCTCATTGCGGCGGATCCGACGACGCCGCGCAAGCGCAAGCAGCGCCTCCGAGTCGTCCGGTCCGAGCTGCCGGAGAAATGGCATGTTGCCGGTACTCACGTCGGAGATCTTCGCAGCGGACGCGGACTCTTACAAAGCTCACAGGAAGGTCTCACTGTCTCCTCACCTGCGCGCGCGAGACTGCAGGCCATGATCAGTACCAGGCGCGGAATCATCATCGGCCTCGTGCTCGGGTCGCTCATCGGCGGCACCGCCGGCGCGACGATCCTCACGGCGAGTGGGCACGGAGAGTCCGTGGCGCAGCTCCATGCGCCTCCGGCGCACGTGCACGCGATGGCCGACTACGACTCTTCGTCGGCCACGTAATGGCGTCCGCCGCCGGCGTCGACCCACACCCGCATCACTCGACCGGAGCGCGGGTCCCGGAAGCGCTCAGCCGTCGGCTGCCAATCGGGCTGTGGCGCATCGGCGTCCCCGTGGCCGCGCCCCCGCCGCGGCCGCCCAGGCCCCAGCCCCGGCGCGGACGCGGACGCGGACGCCGGCAGCGGTGGCAGGTCGGCGAGCACCGCCGTCGCCTCCTCCCGGGTCTGCGCGGCCGCGACCGCCTCGACGCGACGCTCGAGCTCGGCGACGTCCAACCGCCCCGCCGCGGCATGGCGGCTGAGCCGCTCGAACAGCGCCTCGCGCTCTTGATCGGAGAGCCGCACCGAGCTCAGCCGGCGCGGTCCACCTTGACGGCGGTGCCGTACGCCACGATCTCGGTGAACTGCCCGCCGATCTCAGAGGAGTCAAAGCGGACCGCGATCACGGCGTCGGCCCCCATCAGGACCGCGTTCTCGACCATCCGGTCGATCGCATGGCGGCGCGAGTCCTCGAGCAGCTGCGTGTATTCGGAGACCTCGCCCCGGCGCAGCGCCTTGAAGGACGCCGTCACGCCGCCCGTAAAACCCATGCTCCGCACGACGAGGCCGTAACAGATGCCGAGGTTCTCGCGGGCGGGCATTCCCGGCAACTCAAACGCGGTCGTCATCGGGATGCCAGCGTCGGACACGGTGCTCGCAACTTACCAGCCGCTACCGTTCCGGTCCGCATGCGTCGGGCGATAGCCACATCCATCGCACTAGTCGCTGCGCTCGCGCTGCTCGCCGGCTGTGGCAGCAGCAGTTCGTCGAGCTCGTCGGCATCATCGACGACGACGAGTTCTGCCGCGTCGAAGTCGACCGCCCAGCTGGGGTTCGAGGGCGTTCCGATCGAGTCCGGCGCCGATCTCGCGTCGGCCGGGACGACCGGCACGAGCGCCGTCGACGGGATCAAGTGCGGCTCGACGGAGCAGCTCGCCTACCACATCCACGCCCACCTGGCGGTGTTCGTGAACGGTCAGTCGCGGGCTCTACCGGGCGGCATCGGCATCCCCGGTTCGCAGGTCGTCCAGTCGAGCGAGGGGCCGGTGGCCAACGGCGGCCAGTGCATCTACTGGCTCCACACGCACGCGCCTGACGGCATCGTGCACATCGAGTCCCCGACCCAGCGGATCTACACGCTCGGGAACCTGTTCGACATCTGGCGTCAGCCGCTCACCGCCACCAAGGTCGGGGGCGCCTCCGGCAAGGTGACGGCGATCGTCAACGGCAAGCCGTGGACGAAGCCGCTCCGCGATATTCCGCTCGACCCCCACGCGGTCATCCAGCTCAACGTCGGCACTCCCGCGGTGCCGTTCCAGAGCGTCTCCTGGTCAGGTACCCAGCTCTGACTCGGTGCGCGCCTGGGCGCGCCCACGCTTGTTGCGCCGCCGGCGCAACTCGAGCAGCACGCCCGCCACGATCAGCGCCACGAGGCCGATCGTCGCCACCCACCCGATGTCGTCGACGACCTCGACGACCGGCGGCCCCGCCAGGTAGGCGCCGAGCCCGATGCCGACCGCCCACAGCGCGGCGCTGAGCGCGTTCGTTACGAGGTACACGCGCGTGCGCACGCGATGGATGCCGGCGATCCATGACGGCGTCAGCACGACGGCCAGAACCGGCACCCGTCCGAAGATCTCGTCACCCCGCGCGACGGCGTTGGTCCGCGCCCGCTGAAGTGGTCCCGGCGCGGTCATCACCGCGCGCCCGGCGCGCATGCCGATGAGCCAGCCGGCGATCCCGCCCACGGTCGCCGCCACCCATGCGACAAGGATCACCTCGGAGATGTCGAGCCGATGGCGCGCCGCAATGATCGCCGCGGCGACGAGGACCGACTCCCCCGGTCCGGGAACGCCGATCCAGCTCGCCGCCGACGCCCCGGCGAGGCCGGCGTAGTCGATCGGCGGCCCGTGGAAATGGTCGCGGAAGTGAAGGCCGAACCACAGCGTGATCGCGCCGTTGATCGCGACCTTCATGGTGCACCGCTCGGGCTCAGACAACGATCGTCGCACATGCCGGGCCCGCATCCACCTGGATAGCCTGTCGGCGAAATCGTTGTCCCGCGGGCCAATGCCCGTGGGCAAACCGACGGACAGGATTCGCGGCCCACTATGCCTACGACAATCATCGTCTCTTACGACGGTACCCCGAACGACGACGACGCACTTGCGCTCGGCAAGATGCTGGCGGAGTCCGGCGCCACCCTGGCGCTGGCCTACGTCCGGCACACGCGGGAATTCGACCCGCGCCGAGAGGAGCTCGCCCAGCACGATGCCGAGCAACGGCTCGCTCAGGGTGCTGCGTGGCTCGGGGCGCCCGACACCCCAACGCACGTCGTCGTCAGCGGATCGACATGGGAAGGGCTCGAGCAGCTCGCCGCAAGCGAGGAAGCTGCCCTAATCGTGTTCGGTTCCGACTACCGCACCCCGCCCGGTCACGCCGAGCCGGGCAACACCGCCCAGCACATGCTCGAGGGCGCCCCGGTGGCGATCGCCGTCGCCGCGGCCGGCCTCCGCACCGATAAGGACAAGTCGATCGGATCCGTGTCCGTTGCCGCCGGCAACGCCGACACGGCTGCGATCGACACCGCCAAGGCGTTGTCCGAGAAACTCGGCGCCTCACTCAACGGACAAGGTGACGGCGCTGCCGACCTGTTCGTCGTCGGCTCGCCCGGACCGGCCGGCCGGATCGGTTTGAGCGGTTTGACCCGCACGCAGCTGAATTCCGCGCGCGGGTCAGTGCTCGTCGTGCCACACGGCACGCCGGTCACGCTGTAGATCCGACCCCTAAGGGTCTCCTCGCTGAAGCGCTCTGGGGCTGTGGTCGGCCTCAGAGCGCTTCGGCATGCCCGCCCGGCCCTGGATCTGCGGATTCCCGCGGTTTGCGGATTCCGTTTATCCCAATGTCTAGATGCCCTCTGCGAACGCTGGACTCGGGGCCATTCGGGGGCTGAAAGGGCGTCCCGACAATTCCTCGCGGTAGTTGCCGCCCGTTCCACGCCTGCCGTGGGTCCGGTTGCGGCTGTCCCCCGACAAAGAAGGAGATTCATGGCTGTAACGGCACCTTCCTGGCTAAGCGCTGGAGACAACGCTTGGCAGATGACTGCCGCAACGCTCGTCGGACTGATGAGCGTCCCGGGTCTGGTCGTCCTCTACGGCGGCGTGATGCAGAAGCGCTGGTCGATCAACAGCATGATGCTGGCGTTCGCGGCCTTTGCGGTCGTGCTCGTCGTCTGGGTGCTGTGGGCGTTCAAGATGGGCTTTGGCAACCCGATCGGCGGCGGTAAGGACTTCTGGTCGACGTTCGTGGGTAAGCCTGGGCCGGTCCTAGGGCACACCGACCTGCAGCATCAGGCGAACGTTCCGTTAGTCGGAACAACGGCCTTCCCCCAGTCAGCACTCGTCTACTTCCAGTTCGTGTTCGCGGGTATCACCCCGATCCTGATGCTGGGGTCTGTGCTGGGGCGCGTCAACTTCAAAGCGTGGATTCCGTTCGTCGCCTTGTGGTGCACGTTCATCTACGCGATCAACGCGTTCCTGATCTGGGGTGGTGGCTGGTTCGCCCATAACGGCGCCGTGGACTACTCGGGTGGCTATGTCATCCACCTGTCCGCAGGTGTCTCCGGATTCGTCGCCGCGGCCGTGATCGGACCGCGCCTACAGCGCGACCGCGAGGTCGACGCGCCGAACAACGTCGCGATGGTGGCGGTCGGCGCAGGTCTGCTGTGGCTCGGTTGGAACGG
Source organism: uncultured Solirubrobacterales bacterium (assembly GCA_963750695.1). Lineage (GTDB taxonomy): Bacteria > Actinomycetota > Thermoleophilia > Solirubrobacterales > Solirubrobacteraceae > Palsa-465. The sequence continues at coordinate 84,469 of CAVVSB010000007.1, read as the reverse complement.
CTTCAACGGCGGAGACCCGTACACGGCGAACATGTCCGCGTCCGCCGCGATCCTCAACACGAACCTCTGCACCGCAGTGGCGTTCCTGATCTGGATCGCGTGGGACTACATCACCGGCCGCAAGCCGGGCCTGATCTCGGGTGTCAACGGCATGATCACGGGGTTGGTCGCGATCACGCCGGCCGCCGGCTACGTCAATGGGTGGGGCGCGATCGCGCTCGGGGTGATCGCCTCGACGCTCGTGTACTTCGCCCTGAACTACCTGAGCCGACTGCGTCCCTTCCGGGACGTCGACGACACTCTGGGCGTCATCTACACGCACGGCTTTGCCGGCCTTGCGGGTGGATTGCTCACCGGCGTGTTCGCCGATCCGAACATGGCCGTGTTCTACAACCGCGTCGGGAACAAGCTCGAGGCGGTCGGCGCCACCGGCGTCATCCACGGGAACTGGACGCTGCTGAAATGGCAGTTCTTCGCCGGCCTGTGGGTGATCGTGTTCTCCGCGGTCGGCACGTTCATCCTGCTCAAGCTCGTTGGGCTGTTCATCCCGTTGCGGATGTCGCAGGAGAACATGGAGATCGGGGACACGGCCGAGCACGGCCACGAGGTGTACCCGTCGGACGTGCCTTCACTCGGCTTCCCGGGAGGGATCCCAGGACTGGGGAGCGGTGGCGGAGGTGGTGCCGAACCGGCACCGACCGCCGCGTAGCCGCAGGCACGTGGCACTAAAAGGCGTCCCGTACGGGGGACAAGTTCGGGGGGTCGCTTCGGCGGCCCCCCGAGCCTTTCCTGTGCGAGCGGTAGGCTCGCGTCACTGAAGCCAGTCACGAAGGAGCGAAGCTGTCGATGACACATGGGTCGAACACGGCCGCAGCCGCCGGCGCGCAGACGGCGTCCGAGGTGCTCGAGTTTGCCGCCGAGCGCGGCGTCGAAATGGTGGATCTGAAGTTCGTCGATCTGCCGGGCATGTGGCAGCACATGACGCTCCCGCTCGCCGCGTTCGAGATCAGCGACTTCGACGCCGGGCTCGGCTTCGACGGCTCCTCGATCCGCGGCTTCCAGGAGATCCATGAGTCCGACATGCTGCTCATCCCGGATCCGACGACGGCGTTCATCGACCCGTACTACTCGCGCTGCACGCTGTCGCTCATCTGCTCCGTCGCCGACCCGGTGCTCGGCGCGCCGTACTCGCGCGACCCGCGGTTCGTCGCCCGCAAGGCGGAGGACCATCTCGTGCAGAGCGGCATCGCCGACGTCGCTTACTTCGGCCCGGAGGCGGAGTTCTTCGTGTTCGACCACATCGCCTACGAGCAGGTGGAGCATCGCGCGTTCTACGAGATCGACTCCGCGGAGGGCTTCTGGAACACCGGCCGTCCGGCCGGCACGGGCGCGAACCTGGCCTACAAGTTGCGCCAGAAGGAGGGTTACTTCCCGGTCCCGCCGGCCGACTCGCTCGCCAACCTGCGGGGCGAGATGGTCGCCTCGATGGAGGCGCTCGGGATCCGCTGCGAGTTCCACCATCACGAGGTCTCCTCCGGCGGCCAGGGCGAGATCGACATGCGCTTCCAGCCGCTCCTGCAGATGGCCGATCAGATGATGACCTACAAGTACATCGTCAAGAACGAGGCCGCGAAGGCGGGCAAGACGGCGACCTTCATGCCCAAGCCGATCTTCGAGGAGAACGGCTCGGGGATGCACGTCCACCAGTCGCTGTGGAAGAACGGTGAGCCGCTCATGTACGGCTCCGGCGGCTACGGAAACCTGTCCGATCTCGCCCGGCACTACATCGCCGGGCTGCTGACGCACGCCCCGGCGCTGCTGGCATTCTGCGCGCCGACGACGAACTCCTACCGCCGCCTCGTCCCCGGCTATGAGGCGCCGATCAACCTCGTCTACTCCGCCCGGAACCGGAGCGCCTGCGTACGCGTCCCGATGTATCACGAGGCCCCGAAGACGAAACGGATCGAGTTCCGCTCGCCGGACCCGACGGCGAATCCGTACCTGGCCTTCAGCGCACTGATGCTCGCCGGCCTCGACGGCATCCGCCGCCAGCTCGATCCCGGCGAGCCGCTCGACGTCGACATCTACGAGCTCCCCGAGGAGACGCTCTCGCGGATCGGAACCGTTCCCTCCTCGCTGGAGGCGTCGCTCCACGCGCTCGAGGCCGACCACGCGTTCCTGCTCGAGGGCGACGTATTCACGCCCGGTCTGATCGAGGCCTACATCCGCTACAAGCGCGAGGCCGAGGTCGACGCGATCCGCCTGCGACCGCATCCGTGGGAGTTCGCGCTGTACCACGACGCGTAGAGGGCGGGTCGATGGGCCTTATGGTCGCTATGTCGACCATAAGGCCCATAGGGTGCTGAGTTTCAGCCGAGGACGAGCTCTGCGGCGGTACGCAGCGTGGCGGGATCGCCGCCGATGAGTAGCGTGGTGACGGCGGAGTCGCGCCACGCCTCGAGGTCGTGGCGGATCTTGTCCGCCGGCCCGATCAGCGTGAGCTGCTCGATCAGCTTGGTCGGGACCGCGGCGGCCGCCTCGGCCTTGTGGCCGCCGAGGTAGAGCTCCTGGATCTTCGCCACCTCGGCCTCGTAGCCCATCCGGATCGGGACGTTGGCGTGGAAGTTGGCGGTCTTCGCGCCCATGCCGCCGAAGTAGAGCGCGTACATCGGGCGCACCATGTCCGCGGCGGCCTCAATGTCGTCGGTCACGATCAGCGGGACGGTCGCGGCGACGTCGAACGTCTCGGCGGTGCGACGCGCGCCCGGGCGGGCGAACCCTTCGGCGAGGGAGCTCGCGTAGAGGTCCTCGTGGTGGGGCGAGTAGAACAGGGCGAGCCAGCCGTCGCACAGCTCGGCGCCCATCGCGACGTTCTTCGGCCCTTCGGCGGCGAGGTAGATCGGGATGTCCTCGCGCAGTGGGTGGATGCTCGACTTGAGCGGCTTGCCGAGTCCGGTGACACCGTCCCGCCCGCCCAAAGGCAGCGGATAGTGCGGGCCATCGTTCGTGAGCGGACCCTGCCGCGCCCAGATGTTGCGCAGGATCCCGATGTACTCGCGCATCCGCGCCAGCGGCTTGGAGAACGACTGGCCGTACCAGCCCTCGACGACCTGCGGCCCCGACACGCCCAGGCCGAGGATCATGCGCCCGCCGGACAGGTGGTCGAGGGTCATCGCGGCCATCGCGGTCGCTGCGGGCGTCCGCGCGGAGATCTGGACGATCGCCGTTCCGAGCTTGATCCGCTCCGTGTGCGATCCCCACCACGCGAGCGGCATCAGGGCGTCCGAGCCGTACGCCTCGGCGGTCCAGATCGAGTCAAAGCCGAGCCGTTCGGCCTCCTGAACGGACTCGAGCGCACCGGGCGGCGGACCACCGGCCCAGTAGCCGGTGTTGAGGCCGAGTCGAAGTTCGCGCGCCATCGTGCGCGAGAACCCTACTGGTCGGACTGACCGAGGCGCGACCTCAAGCGCTGCCACAGGCCGGGCGGCCGCGGCTGGGTGCGCATCCACTCCTCCCGCGACGGGAGCTTCCCCGCCTTGCGGGCGGCGAGGACGCACTGACTGTGGGCGTGCCGGCGCCGGCGCGAGTCGCCCTCCGGCGTGATCAGCATATGTTCGCTGAGAGCCGGGAGATGACGGCCGCACAGCGGGCAGCGATACGTCGCCGGCTTGAGGTTCGCCGCCCGGCGGATCGCGTACCAGCGCGCATCCAACATCCGTGGAAGCATCGCAGCGAGCGGTGGCGCTCCCGGCTATCGTCACACCCGTGGAGCAGCGCGACGAACGCATCATCGTCGAGACGAGCCGTCACCGGATCGCCGGTGTGCTGCGCCTGCCCAAGGACGGCTACCGCAGCCGGCTCACCGATTACCTCAACGCCTCCGAGCGGGCGTTTCTCCCGCTCACCGACGTTGAGATCACTCCGCTCGATGGCTCGGCGACCCCGGAATACCGCCAGTTCCTCGTCATTTCGCTGCAGCACGTGGTGATGGCGATGCCGGCCGACGGATCGCACAGCGAGCGCGACGCCGACCCGAGTTAGGGCGCCCTAAGGCGGACCACGTTCCGCGGGCGGGCTAGCTATCCTTCTGGGGCATGGCCACCCGACACGCAGATGATCTGGACGGACTCAGCCGCACCGAGGTGCTCAAGGCATCGCCGCGGATGTTCGACTCGGACCTTCTCGACAAGCTTTCCCGCGTCCACCCGGCAGTACCGCCGACCCTGTTCGGACCGGTCATCGTGTTCATGATCGTGGAGGGGGTCATCCGGGGCGCCGGCTGGCTCACGCCCGTCTGGGTGCTGGGCGGCTACCTGTTCTGGACGCTGACCGAGTATTGGCTTCACCGGATCGTGTTCCACTTCGAGCCGGACCACGGCATCGGAGCGCGGCTGCACTGGATCATCCACGGCGTCCATCACGATCATCCGAACGATCCGATGCGGCTCGTGATGCCCCCTTCGGTGAGCATCCCGCTCGCGTCCCTGTTCGTGTGGCTCTTCTATCTCGTCATCGGCATGCCGGGCTTCCTGCCGTTCGGTGCGGGCTTCCTCTCCGGATACCTGTTCTACGACATGCTGCACTACCACGTGCACCATCACCGGCCGACGACCGCGCTCGGCAAGCGCCTGCGCGAACTGCACATGCGCCACCACTTCCAGAACCACGAGCGCTACTACGGTGTCAGCGCGCCGTTCTGGGATTACGTGTTCGGCACTGCGACGAAGGCGCAGGACGCGCGCCCGACGCAGGACCGTCCGGCCCACTGACCCGGGCCGCGGCGCTAACGAAACCGCGACCGCAGATCGGCGTCGAGCACCTCGGCCGTGTCGGCGAGCACGCGCGTCAGCCGGATCAGCACCGTCTCGGTCACCGACTCGGCGAACAGTGAGTGCTGGAGCATGATCGCGCCCTCGCCGTCGATCGCGAGCGCGCCAAAGTGCAGTTCGACGTTGCGCTGCGCAAGGTACAGCCCGACGTCCGGCGTGGTCGGAAGTCCCTGGGCAACCCAGGCATAGCACTCGAGCACGGCGTCGCCGTCCGGCGTGGCGGCCACGTCGAACCGCACGCCGATCGACCCGAGACGCACGAACAGCGAGGGTTGATCGGGTGCGATGAGCACACGCTCGCCGAACGCTTCGCCGAGCATCGGCGCGATCCGATCGAGCAGATCCCGCCGAGCGGACGTCAGCTCGGTCATCGCCCGCGGACGGTAGCGGCCCGTCTCAGCGGACGATGCGGAAGCCGGCGGTGGCGACCTTGGAGACGCGGCGGCTGCTGTTCTTGACGGTGAGCGCCACGCGGTAGGAGCCCGGGGACAGGGCCTTCGTCCCGATACGACCGGTGAAGCGGATCGACCGCTTGCCCGCCTTCAGTCCCTTGCGCGTCAGCGTGCCGACCGTCCGCCACCGGTTGCGGCCCGACGGACGCTGGATCGCGATCGTCGCCGTCCCGGCCTGGGACAGCGTGAACGAGAGCCGTGCGCCGCTGCTCACCCGGGCAGTGACCGGCGTCGCCCCAGGCGCGACGCGGAACACGTTCGGCACGAGTGCTGGACGCGTTATCGCCGGCACGCCAGTGGCGGCCGCGCACGTCTCACCGTCGGGACAGAACCCAACGCGGATCAGCACGCGGTAGCCACCGACACCGCCCGGAGCGCGACCGCCGCCGTTGTCGCCCTGTGCCGAGCCGAACCGGGGATAGAGCCAGCTCGCGCTGTTGCCGGGATCGGGTGGGTCAAAGAGGTTGTGCCGCCCGCTGTCGTGCACGGGCAACGTTCCGGTGCCGCTGACAGCGCTGACGCCGATGGTGTCCGCCGTGACGACTCCCGTCCGCGTGTCCGTGTCGCGCGCGACCTGCAGATTGACCGGGAACGTCTGCGTCGAGTTCGGTGCGGGCTGGAATCCGCCCGACTCCCCGGCAAAGAAGCAGCACTTGGTGCCAAACCCCTCCGCGGCGAGCGTCCGCACGACGACGAACCGGATCCGCGCCGGCCGCGGGCCGGACTTGATCGTGACCGTCTGGACCACGCCATCGCCCGGGATGGTGCCGCCGGCGGTGTTGTACCAGGTGCAGTCCGGCTGGTTCGACCCGACGAGGACGTAGTTGCCGCTGAAATCGTTGCCGACCGTGGGCACCGCCTCACACCCGAACGTCACGTTCGCGGGATCGGTGAGCGGATCGCCCCAAGGTTGAAGTTGGGCCGCACCGGCAACCGCGGCTGACGATGCCATCACCGCCACCGCTACCCCCACGGCCATCCGAAGCCTGAGCACTGCGCGCCAGCGTAACAACTTCCCGAGGGGCCAACGGCGGTCCACGCACATCCTGCGTACGGACTACCGGAACACTTCGATGTGCCCGCCACCGGCCGCCTTGGCCCGGTAGACGGCGGTGTCGGCCTTGCCGACGAGCTCGTCGGCGTCGCTGTCCCCGAGTGAGATGCCGATGCTCGCCGACAGGCGGTGCTGCGCGCCACCGCCGTGGACCGGCTGGCGGATCGCCTCCTGCAGGCGACCGGCGACGACGATCGCGGACGCTTTGTCGATGCCCTCGCAGATGACGACGAACTCGTCGCCGCCGAAGCGCGCGACCGTGTCCCCCGGCCGCACCGCCGTCCGAAGCCGATTGGAGAACTCGACGAGAACGCTGTCGCCGATCGCGTGGCCGTAGGTGTCGTTGATCTGCTTGAAGTTGTCGAGGTCGATGAACAGCACGGCGGTCTGTGTCGCCTCGCGTTTGGATCGACCGAGCGCGTGCTCGAGCCGGTCGTGGAGCAACGTCCGGTTGGCGAGCCCGGTCAGCGCGTCGTGGACGGCCTCGTGGCGCATCCGCTCCTCGCCCCGGAGACGGACGAGCGCGGTGGCCAGGATCCCAGCCATCGCCCCGACGAGATCGAGTTCCTCGTCATCGAGATCGCGGTCGGGGGCGACGAGCACCTCACCGGCCGCACCGATCGGCACGCGGATCGACATCTCCCGCACGGAGCCATACGAGGCGGGCATGCTCCCGTCGCGCAGGACGATCGCCGCGCCGGCGAGCGGCAGCATCGTGCGCATCACGTCGATCACCTCCTCGGCGAGCTCGTCGACACCCGCGCCTGCGAGGGCACGTTCGGCCACCGAGGCCAGGGCCCGCGAGCGGGCCTCGGCGGCCCGGCGGCGGGAGATGTCGCGCCCGACCGCGAGCAGCCGCGGGCCCTCACGCGTCTGCACGATCCCCCAGCTCATCTCTCCGACAAACTCGCTCCCGTCGCGTCGCCGCCCCCACACGTCGCTCGAGAACCGGACCGGGTGCTTGGTCGCGAAATAGAGGTCCATGTTGCGCGTGTATCGCGCGCGTGCCCGCTCGGCCCACAGCATCTGGACGGGCTCGCCGATGAGCTCCTCTCGGTCGTAGCCGAACAGGTCCTCGGCCAGCGCATTCACATGGCTGATCCGGCCGTCGGGGCCGGCGACGACCACGGCGTCAGGCAGGCCTTCGAGCAGCGCTTCAGGCGCAGGAAGACCCTCGCGCCGCGCCTCGGGGTTGTCACGACGCGGATCGTGGTCCACGTGTTCCTCGGCATCCATGTCTGAGGATCTGGCCAGCTTATACCCCAAAATCGCCACGATCCACACCGCGCCCCAATGGTCAGCTAAGTGGCGTTTTGGACGGGAAAACCGCCGTCAACCTCGCGCGTAGACACCCACCGCGATCGCTCGGCTCGCGTTAGGGCCGCCCGTGGGATGAGAGGATGACGCCGACGCGATGAGAGCGGACGTGACGATCGTGCGCGCGCGGCGCATGCACATCTGGCGAGCATGCTGCTCGTCGCTGTGACGGCGGCATTCGCCGTGCCCCTTCTCCACGCCGCACCGGCGATGGCGAAGCCACGGGCGGCACCGTGCGCCGCATCGCTCGTCGCAGGCAAGCGGGCCTGCCTGCGCGTCGGGCGCCCGTTGCCGCCCGATCTATCAGGCCGACTATCTCCTCGCCGGCCTTGACTGCGCCCGGCGCCGCAGAGCTCGGGTGCTCCGGCGGGCAGCGCCGGCCGCGCGTCGCGCTGGGCATCAGTTCCTCCACGGCCGCGCCGGCGTTCCGAGCTTCCGCGATTCCCTTCAGGCATTCGACGCTGAGATCGCGTCGCTGCCTGCCGGCGTGGGGCTACATGCCCGGGGCGCGAGTCTGACGGTGATCAATCACATTCTCGACTCCGGCAGCGGCCGCTGGTGACGTGCGGAGCACGTTCCCGGCTCCGTTCCGCTCGGTCAGGATCGGAGCCGCTGAGGCAAGGATGGCCACAAAGGCGTCGGGAGGCGAGGTCGTCATGGCGGTCGGGAACCGGGTGGGGACGCTTGCGCTGGGCTCCTCCTCGGATCGCGGCCCATCCGTGTGGCACAACACGCCGATCCTGGTGACGCTGGCCCGGCGCATCGCGGCCCGCCTATAGGCGCCCCGGCGCCCAGGACCCGCATCTGGGGTGAAGCGGAGAGGGCGGGATTCGAACCCGCGAAGGAGTGTTAACCCCTTACTCGCTTAGCAGGCGAGTGCCTTCAGCCACTCGGCCACCTCTCCCGGAGTGCTCGCGGGAGTGTAGAGCCTGGTCGGGCACCGCCGGGGTCCGGGTCTCCACGTTCTGACTCAGGCATTAGCATCGAAGAGGTCAGCCACCGGAGGGGTGGCAGAGTGGTCGAATGCGCTGGTCTTGAAAACCAGAGTCCGTGCAAGCGGACCGCGGGTTCGAATCCCGCCCCCTCCGCTTCGTGGTCGATCACGGTCACGGCGCTTGGAGCGTCGCGAGCCGCCGGGCCGCCTCGGCGATCACCGCCTCCCGTTTGCAGAACGCAAAGCGCACCAGCGTCGGCGCAACGGTCTGGTCGTCGTAGAACGCGCCCGTCGGAATCGCGACCACGCCGCATCGCTCGGGCAGCCGGGCACAGAACGTGGCGGCATCCTCGCCGACGTCGGCATTGACGAAGTACGTCCCGTGCGGCACGAGCGGTCGCATCCCTCCGTCGGCGAGCGCCGCGCAGAGCTGGTCGCGCCTGGCGCGGAACTCGTCTCGGAGCTGATCGAGGTAGGTGGGCGCCAAGCGCAGCGCGGCGGCGGCCGCATGCTGGAGCGGCGTGCCGCCGGCGAACGTGAGGTACTGCTTGACCGCGCGCGTCGCCGCCACGAGCTCCGCCGGACCGGAGCACCACCCGATCTTCCACCCCGTGAACGAGAACGACTTGCCGACGCTCGAGATCGTCAGCGTCCGGTCCGCCATTCCCGGTAGGGTCGCCGGCGGAATGTGCGCTCCTTCGAAGACGAGATGCTCGTAGACCTCGTCGCTCACGCACACGAGGTCGTGCTCGACGCACACCGTGGCGACCGCCTGGAGCTCGGCGCGGCTGAGCACGCGCCCGGTCGGGTTGTGCGGGGAATTGAGCAGCAGCACCTTCGTGCGCTTCGTGACCGCCGCGCGGAGCGCGTCGACATCGAGGGCGAAGTGCGGCGGGCGGAGCGTGACCAGGCGACGATCCGCGCCGGCGAACCCGATGCACGCCACGTACGAGTCGTAGTACGGCTCGAGCACGATGACCTCGTCGCCCGGGTCGCAGAACGCGAGCAGCGCCGCCGCGATCCCCTCGGTCGCGCCGAAGGTCACGAGCACGTCCTCGGGTTCCAAGCCGTAGCGGTTGCGCTGATGCTCGCGCACGGCGTCGCGCAGCGCGGGTACCCCCGGCAGGGGCGCGTACTGATTCTCCCCGCCGCGCAGCGCCGCGACCGCCGCCTCGATCACGGGCTCCGGACCATCGGTATCCGGAAATCCCTGGCCGAGGTTGATCGCGCCGGTGCGGGCGGCGAGCGCCGACATCTCGGTGAAGATCGTCGTTCCGAGACCGTCGAGTCGACGGGCCTTTCTTGGCGCGGTGGGTCGTGGCCGGAGGGACACCCGCGAAAAATTAGATCGTTTTGGTTCCGTAGTTCTCCACCCTCCCGATGTACGGAAAGCCCCGAGGTCTGAACGCCGCGTCGGCGTAGGCTCTGAACAGATAGCCACGACAGAAAGGGGGTCGTCCATGAACGACGCTTACCCCGTCCAGTTCTCCGTCGACTATCCGGACCGCGAGCTGAACCGGCTCACGACCGCGTTGCGGATCTTCACCGTGATTCCGATCGCGATCGTCGCTGCGTCGATTGGCGGCTACACCGCCAGTTGGGCCAACGGAACCGGGAACACGACGACGATCGCAATCGGCGGCACCGGCCTGCTGTTCCTCCCTCCGCTGCTAATGATCGTCTTCCGCCAGAAATACCCGCGGTGGTGGTTTGACTGGAACCTGCAGCTGATGCGGTTCGCCAACCGGGTCGGCGTGTACCTAGCGCTGATGGACGACCGCTACCCCTCGACCGACGAGGACCAGGCCGTCCACCTTGACTTGCCGTATCCGGACGCGCGGGAAGAGCTGAATCGCTGGCTGCCGATCGTCAAATGGCTGCTGGCGATCCCGCACTACATCGTGCTCTTGTTCCTGTACATCGGCGTGTTCTTCGCTGCGATCGTCGCCTGGTTCGCGATCCTCATAACCGGGCGCTATCCGCGGGGCGTGTTCGACTACATCGAGGGGGTGATCCGCTGGCACAACCGCGTCACGGCGTACGCGCTGATCCTCGTCACCGACGAGTACCCGCCGTTCCGGCTCGGCGCGTGAGGCGCGCTACTTGCTAGTCGGTCACCGGGATCGCAACGTGCACGCCGGGTCGCTGCTCGCGCCGAGTGAGCGAAAGCGCATACGCGCTGAGCAGGACGACACCGGTCTCGACGAACATCGAGGCCAAGCCGAGTCCTTCCTTCAAGTTGCCCACGTCGTCGGTCGCGTCCGGCAAGCCGGTCATCCGGCTGAGGATGAAGCCGATCAGGGTCGGCCCGGCGAGCGTCCCCGCGGCCATCCACGCGATCGGTCGTCCCTTGTGGAGCAGGGCGAACGCGACGATCACCGAGGCGATCATCAAGCCGATGTACATGACACCCAGGTACGGCGTCTCGCTCAGCTTCCCGATCACGTCGGGCAAGTGGATGAGCGCTACCGCGAGCAACCCGACGAAGCCGGCACCACGCAGCGTCGCGTGGCGGATGGTGTGCTCGATCGCATCAGCGGGGACTCGCGGCCCGCTGCGCGCAGTGGCGCCGTCCGGGCCCGCGGTTGCGTCCTGGCCGACCGACCTCCGGTGGCCACTTCCGGTTTGTTGGACAGCTTGAGTAGTTGCCATCGTCACGGTGTACTCGCGCCAAACACTCGATAAACCGGTCTGTGGGAACTCTCAACGGCGTGTGGCCGCGCGGCCCGCACCGCCAGTGCAGTGGATTTGCGCCGCGAGCGGGGCTAGAGTGTGAGCGCGATGGCGGATACCGCAGTCTCCGCTCCAGGGGCAGTAGGGCACGCACCACCAGCCGGCGCGATCGAGCGTCCGGACTTCGAGATCGTGCCGCGCAAGGGCCTGATCCTCGTCGGGATCATGGCCGTGCTCGTGATCGTCGCAATTGCGGCGGATAAGCTGTGGCCGCTTCAGTTCCTCCACGTGGCGGGCGGTGCGGCGTGGACGATCATCGACCTGTTCCTCGGACTCGTCCTCGGTCCCATCATGGGCCGCCTCTCGGTTCCAGCGCGCGTTGAGTTCACGACGCGGCTGATGCCGAAGATGGTGCTGATCATGCCGACGGTCGTCACGATGACGCTGGCCGCGGGCTGGCAGCTGTCCTCGAATCTGGGGACGAACCAGTCGAGCTATCCGAACCACGGATGGGTTGTCGCGAGCATGATCATCGTGGGGGTGATGTCGGTGCTCGCGCTCGGCCTGCTCGAGCCGGCGAACATCGCCGTGCTCGTCGAGCTGAAGAAGCCGCGGCCGCGGCCCGAGGTGATCGAGAAGCTGATGAAGCGCTTCATCTACTGCGCCGGGATCCTCGGGATCATGCAGATCGCGACGCTCGTGATCATGACGAAGCTGGCCTCCGGATGAACGAGCGCCGTCTGCCACCGGTCACCGAACTCGGGATGGCATCGCTGGCACTGATCGTGATCGGTGGCATCTACCTCTCGGCGAACATCCCGAACCACGTCTCGCTGGGTCCCGCCGTCGCGCTGCTCATCGCGTCCTCGCTGCTGCTCGTGATCAACATGGCATTGCTGGCGCGGACGCCGGGGTTCGCATGGAGACGGTTCTTCGAGGTGGCCCGGTGGGCGTTTCTCGCCTACGCGGTGATCGCCGCGATGATCGAATACGCATTCCTGCAGAACCACCTCACGGGTGGACCGCTCATCGTGCTGACGCTCTCACTCGTCGTGTTCGCCGTGCACGTGCCGATTCTCATCGGTTTCACGGTTGCACGGTTCGACGAGGGCGACGCTGCGGCGTCCGGCGGCGTCGCCGGTTAGCCACAGCGGCGCGATTGCTCTTGCGCAATCCGCCGCTGCTAAGGCGATTGAAAGGATCGCGCTTATCGTGCGTCTACGTCCTTTAAGGACCTGCTTTCATATCTCTGCCTACGGGAACGAAACGATGAACACCGCAGTCGACCGAATCTTTGCCATCGGCCGAAAACCTTGGATGCGCCGTCACCGCGCGCCGACGTTCGTGTTCGCGGATCTCGCCGGCTACACCGCCCTCACGGAAGCCCGCGGCGACGACGCCGCCGCTGACATCGCGCGCCTGTTTCGTCGGACGATGCGGGCGCTCGCCCGCAAGCACGGCGGCTGGCAGGTCAAGTCGATGGGCGACGGGGTGATGATCTGGACGCCGGAGGCATCGGCCGCCGTTGAGCTGGCGACCGAGACGGTGCGCGACATCGGGACAGCGCCCGATCTGCTGCCCGTCCGCGTCGGCGTCCACACCGGCCCCGCCGTCATGAGTGGACTCGATTGGTACGGAAGCGCCGTCAACGTCGCCGCGCGACTCGCCGATCAGGCCGAGCCGAACCAGGCCCTGATCAGTGGCGCCACCGTACAGGCGGCGATGGGCGGCCTCTCGCGGCCGCCCAGGGCACACCGCGAGATCGTGCTCCGCGGACTGGAGCAGCCGATCGTCGCCTGGCGACTGACGTGATCAATCACTCGGCGCGGATCGGGTTGGTGGCCGCCCGGGGCGGGCGCTGACATCGCATCTCGGCCACTCCGCCGAGGATGCGGCCGAGGTCGCCTCCCGCCCGTTGCCCGCGCTCACAGCGCGAACGGCGACAGCTCCTGCGTGATCGCCTGAGCGAGGAACAGCCGGACGTCGAGAAACACGCGGCCAAGGGCGCCGCGTTCGCCGGCGGTGAAGCCCGGCCGCTGAACCGGTTTGCGCCGGGCCGGGGCGATCGGCTGCGGGAGCGTGGGTGGCTTGGGTGTCGTCGTCGTTGTGGTCGCAGTCGTCGTCGTCGGCGGAGCGGGTGCGGGGGCCGTCGGCGTCGAGACCGTCGGCGCCGCGGGTGCGGTCGGGATCGATCCCGGGAGTGCGGACAGAGAACCGGCGAGCAGCCGGGCATACGCGGCGATGCCGGCGCTGCCGCCGAGGTGGGTGCCGTCGGGAGCGAACCAGTCCCTGTGACCGGCGCTGACGCGCGCCCAGTCGAGCACGAGAATGCGGCCCGGATGGCGCTGCGCGACCGTGCGGTAGAGACCGGCGACGGACGGGTCGTCGCCGCCCTTGGGGGTGACGAGCGCGAGTCCCCGGCTACGGCCGAGGATGCGCAGCAGCGTGTCGACGTCGGCGCTCGTGACGGTGCCGTTCGTGCCGAGCGAGACGATCACGAGCTGCGGGAGTGAGGCTGCGCGCGGCCCGAGGTACGCGATGCCCTGTCCCATCGTCCGGCACACCATCGCGTTGACGTGAAAGCCGTCGGTGGCCAACGGCTGCGCAGCGTCGTAGAGGACGGAGTCACCGAGCGCGAGCGGTGGCGCACCCGGCAGCACCGAGTGCCGAGCCGGGACATCGACCGTCTGGCCGCACTGCGCACGAGCGTCCACCGCGCCGAGTCCGGCACACGTGGCGGCGATGAGTGCTGCCACGGCAGTACGTGTCACGTGGCGGGTCACAGCAGCGTCTCAGCCACGACCGGGGATGGACACGAGCGCTGCCGAGTACCGCGGGACGAGTACGCCGTACGTGCCGCTCGACGCGGCCAGGATGCTCGCTGTCGACTGCCGTATCCAACCGCCGTCTGACCCGAGGCGCTGGCCGTCGAACGCAACGGTGCCGTTCGCCGTAATCGATGGCGCGCTGAGACGGTCAAGGCGCGCGGTGCCGGAACCGCCGGCGGCGAAGTTCACGTACGCGTCCTGAGATGACTTGTTGATGTACACAGCGCGCAGACTGCCGTCTCTGAGACGCACGATCCACACCTTGAGCTTCGCGGGGCCGCCGGAGCGCACGGCCTGCATCAGCTGCGCGCCCGGACCAAGCGCCCGGGCGAACAGCATCAGCCCGTAGAACATGGGCTCGGCGTAGATCCCGGCGCGCGTGTAGAAGAGGGCGGTGTTGACGAAGTAGTTCGCGCGGAGATGGATGTTGACCCCGTCCAGGCGCGCGGCGAGCAGATTGAACAGCATGTCCGGCGCCCACAGCGCCGTCGCGAACGTGTCCGTTTGCCCGGCGACGCCGCCGCACACCGACGAGCCCGTCTCGGTCAGCCGCACCGGCCGCCCAAGGGCATGGCCGGCATCTACCGTCGGCCGCTCGCCCTGGGCGAATCCTGCGGCGACGGCGTCCTCGAGGTACCCCGCAGCACTCGGGTACTTCCGGGTGCCGACGGCCACGCATCCGGCGAACGGCGGGTAGTAGTGCTCGGTGACGAGCGCGAGCCGCCGTCGGGAGGGGCCGCCGCCGAGCGCTGTCACCCACCTCGTCGAGCGATTGTCCCCTGCCGGGCGGGCGAAACGCGCGGCCGGAAGCGCCCGCTGCAACGACCGGGTGTAGTCGCCAAACAGCTTGACGTAGTCGTCGACGCCGAAGTCGAACGCCCACGTGTTCCGGCGGCCGCGGACGGCCTGCGTCAGCCCGACGAGCCCGAAGCGGTACAGGTCCGGCTCGTTGCCGATCTCAAACGAGGTGATGCTGCGCCTCGGGAACGCCTTCCACGCAGCGGCGGCGACCGCCGATGCCATCGATGGCGAGTGCGCGGCGAGATTGAGGTCGAAGATCACCTTCAGCGCCCCCGCGGCGACGAGAGCTCCCGCCAACGTCATCCATGCGGGTGTCAGCACATAGGGGTCGTCCTGACGGTAAGCCGGTTTGACCATCGCAAACGGCGTCGGTCCCCAGAATGAGCTGTCGGCGCTCTCCCCACCGATCCGCAGGATCATTGGAGAGCGCTCCCGAGGCGGCTGTAGCGCGTGCAACAGGCGCAGGAACGCGGACCGGTGACCGTCGTAGCGCAGCAGCTCGTTCTGCTCGACCGACACGCCGAGAAACGACGGCGGCACCGTCAGGCTCGCCGGCCCGACCTGGACGGTGACGTTCGAGACGGTGCTCGCGCTCGCGCCCGCGGGGCTTGCGGCGAGTAGCGCCACGGCCGCGACAAGCAGCGCTGCGCATCGGCGCCGGTGTCCTTCCGTGGTGATCACGCTCCGTGACATTCGCCCCGCTGACTCCTTCGATCCATGCATCCGCCGCCCTCGCTGCCGTCGATCAGCGTGATCGCGGGCGGTCTGTGAAGGCATGGATTTAATCCGAATGCCGCGACGACCGGCTCACCGCATGCACCAGTGGCTCACCCGGATAGAGCGTCGGTCTCGCTGCTCAACCATGCGGCTAAACACGTATTTCTAGACACGAAATTCAAGTACAGTCCTTCATGAGTTCTTCCGTTGCTGGCTGGTTCATACGCGAGCGCCGGATGCGCGCGCAGGGTCGATCCGGATCAACAGCGAATCATGGAGGAACGATGGCAGCCACGAATAAGGTCACGGTGTCGATGCGACCCGCGGTCACGCGCCCAACCTACGCCGAGCGGCGCGCCGCGCAGTCCGCGACGCTGTCGGGCGATCAGGCGCGGCTCAAGCAGGAAGCAGCCGACCGACGGCTGAAGCGGGCCGAGGAAGCCGCGTCCGCGCCACCGAGCAAGCCCCCGGGCGTGAAACGCCGCCCGCGCTGATCGCGGCAAACGCGGTGGATGTCGCCCGCCCGGGCGTGCCGGCACCGGGGATTCGCAGGAAGGTCGTTATCAGCATGGTCGGCGCAGGCGTCGTTACCGCTGCGCTTGCGGTCGAACTGATCGGACGGGGAGGCCAGTTCACGTCGGCGCTCGCCTCCGCGCCAGTTTGGGTCCTGTCCCTGACGATCCTGCTCCAGCTCCTATCCCTGCTGGCACGCACCGAAGCCTGGAACACCTGCGTCCGCGCCACGGGCGCGACGGTCAGCCGCCGAGTGCTGTTCCGCGCCGCCGGGTTTGGGTATCTACTCAGCCTTCTCAACGGGTCACTCGGTCTCGCGGCCCGCATCGCCTCGCTGCGCCGCGCGGCGCCGGACACCAGCCCACGCGTCCCGGCCCTGCTCGCCGCCGAAGTTCCGATCATCAGCGTCGAGGTCCTGCTGACCGCGGTGTTCTCATTCACCCTGATTGGCCCTCTGGGAGCACCATGGTGGGTGCCCCTGATCGCCGTCGGACTCGCCGCCACGGTGATGACCGGCCTGCGTCGCCTCTCGACTCGCAAGCAGCTTGGACTGTGGAGGGGCTTGGCCGTGATGCGCAGCGGCCGCGGTCGAATGATCGCCCTCGTTCTGCTCGCGATCGGTGCCCAGGTTGCCCGCAACTGGCTCGTCCTCTGGGGCGTCGGCGTGTACGTCTCCCCGTTCGACGCGATCGCATTGCTGATCACGATGTTCACACTCGGTCAGCTGCCCATCGGTCCCAGCCTCGGGGCGGCAGCCACGGTCCTGATCCTCGGCAGTCATGGTGTGGCCAGCGCCGCCGCAGCCGGCGTGCTCCTCACGGCGACGGCGACGATTGGATCTCTGAGTTACGCCGCCTGGGCCGGGGTTGACCTGCTGCTGTCGCGCCGGTCTCCCGGGCCGAGCGACGCCGCCCTCGCTCCCCTCCTGCCCTGAGTACAGCCGGGCCGGTCCCCGGTCGGTCCCAGATCAGGCCGTCGGGGCGGCGGCGATCACCGGTCGCCCCACGTCATCGCACCGGCCGGACCGATCTCGAACCACCGGCGTCGCGTCATCGCCTGATCGCGCACCTCGAGACGAGTCGTGCCGTTGTCATCCGCGCCTCGAAGCAGCCGGACCGCAGTGGCGACGGCCTCGGGGTCCGCGTCAAGCTCGGCGGGCGGCGTCCTCAGGAGAGCGCGTTCGAGCGCAGTCTCGGCGCGGTGAGCGTCGCCCACCTGGCGCGCGTCCTGCAACGCCTTGAGCGCGTGACGCAGCTCCCCGCCTTCGTTCGCTGACATCTCGCCCTCCGTCGCCATTGTCCGTTCCAGCCTACCGGGCGCGGGCCGCGGATCGCCGGTCTCGCCTCCATGGACAATGCGGGTGCGGCCACGAGCGCGACGCGCTTCGTGCGTAGGTCCGGCGAGCCCACCATTGGCACAGCGATCGTGGTCATCCGACCCCACCTCGGGTTGGGCGCTACGATGGCGTTCTTCCAGTTCCGGGGCTACTCGGAGCCTGGAAGCAGCAACATATGGAGGCTCTTGCCTGCAACGCGCCCGTAGCTCAGCTGGATAGAGCGTCGGTCTACGGAACCGAAGGTCGGGAGTTCGAATCTCTCCGGGCGCGCTAGAGAAAGCCCCGTAACATCCGGCTTTCTCATTCTCGATCATCGGTCAGCGCTTCAAAACGGGGCAGGGTGGCAACGAAAGTGGCAATACGAGGCGTCGAGAGGCCCCCACCACGTTCCTCATGAGGGGTGGAGTCCCGGAGCGCGAGCAGATCTTGGATACGTCACGTGTCGTAGGTACGCTGCTGAGGATGAAGCTCGCGGAGGAAGACTTGGAGCATCACGCGGGGAACTTGCCTGATCCTCCTCGTCGCCTTCAGCCTGCGAAAACTGGCGAGTCGCAGGCAGTTAGAGGAGGAGGAGGAGGCGCTGGCCCTAATGATGCGGGTCGAATCGTGGATGCGCTCAAAGGGTCCTCCGACCAAGAACTGACGATTGCGGACCGGCTAGCAGGGAAGGCGCGTCAGGCCTTTGCCCTGGGAGCGGGAGTATTCGTCGTAGCTCAGACAGTCGCCTTCGGAAATTTCGATGCGCGGAACCTTTCGACGACTGAGCAGCAGTGGATCATCGGTCTTGCCATCGCAGCCGTTGTCGCGCTGGGGATCGCCGGAATCGCGACCCTGAAGGCGGACGCGCCAGAGGCTTCAGGTGACCTGCCGCTCGCAAAGCTTGAAGACGACTTGAATGCGGTGTATGAAGGCGACCCTGACGTCGTTGGGCGTCTCGCCGAGTACTACCTCGGCATCGTCCGGACGAGGCGCGAAGCGAACAAGCGGAGGCGGACGTCCTACGTTTGGGCACGCGGGTTCGTCGTTCTTTCGTTGCTTACGACAGTCGGTGAGTTGATTTACGCGTTGATCGCGCGCTCGTGACCGAACACGAGGACGAGCACGAAGACGCAGGCGAAGAACGGACACTGGAACCGCGTCCGGTGGAAGGCGATGCCGTCCCGCGCGCGGAACAGCGCCCGCGGCGGCGGTTTCGAGCCGCAAAAGACGACGAATTAGACCCGCAGAGCTTCATGGTCGCCAACGACCGAGCGGCGGTTCGCACAGAGTTTCGCGGAGGAAGCATTTCAAGTACGGGTGGCGATGCGCACTTTATCGGGGGCGCAATCCGACGCCTGGCAGACACGTTGCGCCAGAGCGCCGACGTGTTCCGGCAAGGGCCGACTCAGGTCGTGTCATATGTGTTGTTGCGTAGGGTCGAATTCGGCAACTCCGTCGTGATCGATCTTGAAATAAGCCCCACCGAGGCGGTCCAGTTGGGCGTCGACGGCGGGCGACACTCGCCGACTATCGAAGCCTCGCGCGCGCTTGCCCAGCTGCTTGGCTCGGACGCTGAAGACCTGATCCCTCGCGCGCTCGAACTCGGCCCTGACGGAGTCGCCTCGTACAAACGATTCCTGGACTTGCTGTCTGCCGAAGACGTGACGGTGGAGTGGCAGACGCCCGATGCAACGGAAGTCGTGGTCGTTTCAGGCATCGATGCCCGGCATGACTTCGCCATCTTGGATCGTGAGGGGGAACGACAAACCGGCATCGTTGAGGTGCCCGGAAAGCTAACGATGGCTGATTCCGCGTTACTCCAGTTCGCTCTCACGCTTCCGCCGACGCTGACCCGACCTCCACTGCTCAAAGGCAAGCAGCGCGTTCGCGGGGCGTACACCGAAGAAGTCGGGGAACGCCTACACGCCCAGAACCTCTGGGACTCTGACGTGATGGCGACAATTCAAGTGACTTACGACGTCCCAGGTACTACACCAACCCCACGCGACCCGGCCTACGTCCTCGTTGGTGCTGAACCGCTGTTCGACCGTGGCGGGAGGCTGTTCTGAATCCCACCGCTTTCTCTCCTTGGACGCCGGTTACATCCAGCCCGTTCGGGACAGCGCGAATGCGCTCCTATGATCTTTCCCAGTTCCCGGCTATTGCCTATGGAATGACATACGTTGCAGTGACTTGTAGTAGCCGTACTTACAGCACGTAGCTGGTGTCCTATATTAGGTCGCCAAATGAGCCTCCACGACCGGGACCATCTCGACGCGGGTCTACCCCTGCGATTCGCTGCGCACTTTGACGACGATGCCTTCGACGTGATTCGATGAGCGCATCGACGGCAGCATAGAACTCGTCGGCGACATCCGGCTCACGTGTGGACGGCCCCGAGATCCTAATGCGTGCCCTCGCGCGCCTGTGAAGCTCTTCTAGCGCTCTATGATCTTCACTACAACGGGGCTGTTGCTATGGAATGACCTAGCCATCGGTCGGTTCGCGCAGGCGCGTAGTACCCCTGTTCACATGGTATATGAATGCTGTGCCTATGTCTGTAGCTACGGACCCGCACGCTTGGGCCTGCTCTGGTGCCCGCGCTATACTTTCGCCGCGCGCTGACCTTTAGACCGCCGGCCCGTGGGTTGAGCGCGATCAGAATCGCCACGTAACGCAGCAGAACCTCAACGTAATCGCACCTAAGAGGGCACGGCGACCCCAGCGAGTACAAGAGGTGATTTACGTGCACACCAGCAGTCCGCCACTCGACGTCCCCAGGACGCGGCTCCTTCGAGTCCGCGTGAGCGACGAAGAGCATTCCCGGCTGGCTCGTCTAGCCGCCGAACAGGGCCGCTCGATGGCCGAGATCGTGCGGTCAGCCCTTGCCTTTACGGCCTTTTCCGCAAAAGGAGGGCGCGTTACCGATGCCTGACGACCAACGGCCCCGCCGAGGCGAGGCCGCCGATCAATCGCTTCTACAGCGTAGCGCTGACGTTCCTCGACACCTTGGTACTAGACCCCAATACAAAGATAGACATTTCCAGCCACAGTCATTTCCTCACGACGACATTCTCAGAGATCTCCTAGGGAATGCTCATCGCTTGCCTCTGTGTTCTATGTCGAAGCGCACTAAAGGTCGTTACCCATGTCGCACTGCGACTTGCCTTCCTTGTCGTCTTGAAAGAGGCCATGACGTCGCCCAAGACGTGCTCTTCGCACTTCGGTGGGCCGCCAAGAACGAGTTCTGCGCCCACTTCCTTACCATAAATTCAACTTCTGTTGGCAATCCAAAGATGGACGATATTCACCATCAGTGGTCCCGGTTCTGCAGGAACCTACGGCGGTCGTGTCCCCGCTTGATCTGGACTGCGCATCGCTGGACTGTCGGTCTATGTTCAACGGGACGACTCCACCTGCACGCCATCACGATTGGGGGTTCAGCGCTTGTCGTCAAGCGCGGCCCCGCAGTGGTCCCGGTCCCCGAACTTCCGACGCACGCGAAGCGGGTGGGACTCCAAGTATGGGTAACGCCCGTCACGCACAGCAAGTCCTCGCACGTCCGCCTCGCAAACTACTTCGCCGACAACGGTGTGCGGTTCGCCCTCGCCCATCTGAAATCCGCGAGATATCTGCACGCGTTTCCCCGACCTTCGGGGGAATGGCCGAGGCGAAGCCGATGAATGGTGGCATCCTCATGGGGGCACGGGCGACAAACAACAGCGACGCTGAAGCGAACCCCTTCATCCGGAAGCATCATGCAAGGCTAATGGCCACACTCGCGCTGCTCGACGATATGGACGCGCTCAATTGCCTAGCCGTTGCTCTGGCCGACCGGCTGATACCTGTCCTCGCGGAGCGGCTGTCGTCGTCGGATCGGTCACCGTGGATCAGGGGAGCGAATGAGGCTGCTCGATATCTCGGCTGTCCCCCATCGAGAATCTACGATCTCGTGTCCAGGGGCGACCTTCAGCACGAGCACGACGGATCACGCCTCGTTTTCAAGCGCGAATGGCTCGATCTGAGCGTTTCGAACGGCGCAGGCTAGATGTTTGCTCATTGCCACCCTGTTGCCACCCCTTCAGAATCGCCCGTACTTACGGAGCGGTTCTGATGATCGTCGGCTGCGTAAACCGAAGGTCAGAAGCGCTAGAATGCAGCCAGGAGCGAGCGCCCGGCCACTCGCTACATCGCTGATCTCTCGGGAGACGAATCCGGCTCGCATCGTTATCCAGCCGCTCATCTGGGCCGACAGATGCTTAACCGTCATGCGAGTCCGTGCCATCACCCGAGTCCTCGCGCGAGTCCCGCTTGACGCCTAAAAAGAACGAGAAGGCCGCTATGACTGGAAGCGAGACCATTGCCAAGACGACGACGAAATGTTGGAAGTCGCTCGCATGTCGATGATCGAGGGCCAGGACGGCGGCGATTTCGCCTAAAGGAAATAGTACGAGAAAGACTAAGGTCGGAAGCAGCGCGACCAAGAAGGCCAACGACAGTGACACGCGATAGGTCATGTGTGGCTTCGACTTGCCTATCAACTCTATTCGATCTTTGACAAATTCTTCTCCAGTCATTCGTTTCCACCTTGCCTGCTGGGCTTGCGTGGGAGGTTCCGATTGGCGAGCCCACCAGGCTTGGTTCCATAAGGATTCGCGCTGTCGCCTCATCCAGATCGTGTATGAGAGCAAGGGGCCGTTCACAAGCATCAGCGCGACGAACAGCACTGGGAGCACCGTGGCGGCGACGACGTAGAGGTCGGAATTGAAAGGCACGACGGGATGCTGGCTATGGATTCCGATACACGGCGAGACGGCAAACGATATCGGGCGAGACCGCTGGAACGGCCTCGCCCATGGCACAGGAGGACATGACTCCAATGCAAGTAACACTCTACGCGGAGGCGATCTGATGGCTGCTCCGCTGATCAAGACTCGTCATCCCGGCATTTTCAAGCGGGGATCGAGATATGTCGTCATCTTCTACGTGCAGGGGCGTCAGAAGAAGGAATCCGCTCGCACGCTCGATGAGGCTCGACGGCTGAAGGCCAAGCGCACGGCTGCTGTCGCATCGGGCGAGTGGCACGAGGACTCGCGTGTGACGCTCGATGCATATTTGCGAGAGTGGATCGAGCGCTACCAGGGCAGAGGCCGTCGAGGCTTTCGCGATGGCACGCGAGAGGAATACCGGCGGCTGATCGACAACTACATCCTTCAGTCCGATAACGAGGACGGAGGCGGCTACTTCAGTCAGCGCGTGAAGCTCGCCGAGATCACCCCTCGCCACATCTCGCAATTCGTTTCGTGGCTCTGCGATCAGCCATCGAGCAAGGGAGGCACCCTCTCAGACTCAGCCGTCAGGAATTGCCTGAACCCTCTGAGGGCAGCGTTCGCCACTGCTACGAGCGAGGGACTGATCCGGCACAACCCATGCGTAAATGTGAGCCTCCCTCATCGGCCAACGGCTGAAGATGTTGAGGATGAAGACGTTTGGCCACTGAGCCGAGAGCAGCTAGCGGCATTTCTGAACGTCGTTCCTGCTCGGCATCGGCTGCTGTTCGACTTTCTTGCCTCGACGGGGCTCAGGCTGTCCGAGGTCCGGGCGCTTCAATGGCGGCACCTGAAACTGGACGGATCGGAGCCATGCGTGAAGGTGCGTCGGGGCATCGTCAAGGGCAGGATTCAGCCTCCGAAATCGAAGTACGGCAAGCGCGATGTTCCGCTCTCGCCCGCGCTCGTGAGCGAGCTTCGCCAGTTGAAGCGGCTCACCGAATGGAGCGAGCCGGATTCGCTCGTCTTCCCGAATCAGGCGGGCGGGGTCTTCGATGGCGACAATCTCAGGCGTCGAGTCGTCAAGCCCGTTGCCGAGGAAATTGGAGCCCCATGGGCGGGCTTCCACACGTTCCGGCATACGTGCGCGAGCCTGCTCTTCAGCAGAGGGGACAACGCCGTCCAAGTCCAGCGCAGGCTTGGCCATCACTCGCCCGCCTTCACGCTCGAACGCTACGTCCATCTGCTGAGCGGCGAGCAGGCTCAGGCGCTCGATCTCGGCCACGAGCTAGAGGCCGTGAAAGAGCTTTCCGAGGGTGGCAATGAAGTGGCAATAGAAGCCACATGAAAAGGCCAGATGCCACGACAATCGAAAGCTGAAATCCCCAGTATCTACGGGCTTCACGACAAGCCAGGGCAAGAAATCTGAAGCCCGCAACGTGCTACGGAACCGAAGGTCGGGAGTTCGAATCTCTCCGGGCGCGCTCACAAAAGCCCCGCTAATCCGGGGCTTTTTCTATCCCATCGCCCCGGGTAAAGAGATATTTGTCTAGCTGCGACAAACAGAAGTAGGACGCGAGGGGGATTGGCGCTCCTCTCACCGGGCTCCGGTCGCCGATGGCAGACAGAGATCGCGGCCCCGGCGTGTGAACGTGCGGATCTCTGTCCGCCAGCGGTGCCAGCGTGTGAGCATGGGGCCCTCCTATCCCCGCCGCCAGCAGTACCGGCGCATGCGCCGTGCGATGGTCAGTGCCGCAGTGAGCACCACTGTCGGAGCGCTGGCGCTGGTTGCCGCCGCAGCGGGAGCGACCGTCGTGGCGGGGGCGCTGCTGCTGGTGATGGCCGGGCTGTTGGCCGATGCCCGCCGGTGGCTGCGTCTCGCCGGCCGGAGCCGGGTCGGCGCCCGCTCGGAGGACGAGGTGCAGCGCGCGCTCGCCCCACTCGAGGCGGACGGCTGGCGGCTGCGCCACTCGCTGCGGTGGCGCGGACGCGGGGACATCGATTCGGTCGCGATCGCCCCCAACGGGGTTGCCGTTGTGATCGAGACGAAGTGCGCCGCGAGGCGCCCTGTTGTATCCCCGGTTCAGCCGGGAGGAACTCGAAGGGAGGTTCTTGGGTCCAATGGCTTACCCGGATCTGAAAGGTGAACGGGACAGCAGCATGCCATTGAAGCGGTGGTCAGCCGAGGCGTCGGGGCTGGGGTGTCGCGGGACCCGCGTGATATGGCGAAAGCTGGATTGCCTGAATCCCAATCTCCAGACGATGCAACGATCCGTCTGCCGGAAAGACGCTTGTGACCGGCACCATGCTCTGCGACGGTTTTTTTCGTTGGCTGTCGCAACCTTCGGGGTGTGGAGCGTTGCCCAGTGAGGGCAATCAAGGAGATGAGTGGGTCGCCTACGTCACGCTCGGACGTGCGACAGGGACGAACGCGGGATCAATCCTCGGGGTGCGAGCCCCAGGGTGACGGAGTGCTCGTAGTAGTCGTGGGAGTTGCGTCTCACCAAGGAGGGCGGGAGAGCCGTCCGCAGGGCGAAGGGGCACAGGTGACGGGACATCGAAGAGCCGCGAGGTATGCGTAATGCAGAACGCCGAAACGGTCTTGGAGGTCCTCCGTGAACGCGGCAGGCGCGGCCTGCCGTGCGATGAGCTGTATCGACAGTTGTTCAACCCGCGGTTGTATCTGCTGGCCTACGGGCGCATCTATTCCAACAAGGGAGCGATGACCCCGGGACCCGACGCGGAGACCGCGGACGGCATGAGCATGGGCAAGATCGGGCGCATCATCGACGCGTTGCGTCACGAGCGCTACCGGTTCCGGCCCGTCAGGCGCCACTACGTTCCCAAGAAGGACGGGAGAAAGCGGTCGCTGGGATTGCCGTCGTGGTCGGACAAGCTGCTCGGCGAAGTCGTGCGTCTGCTGTTGGAGGCGTACTACGAGCCGCAGTTCTCCGACTGCTCTCACGGTTTCCGGCCCGGCCGGGGGTGCCACACCGCGTTGCGCGAGGTGGCGAACACCTGGACGGGAACGACCTGGTTTATCGAGGGCGACATCTCCCGGTGCTTCGACGAGCTCGACCACCAGGTCATGCTCGCGACGCTGGGTGAGAAGATCCACGATCACCGGTTGCTTCGGCTGATCAGCCAGATGCTGGCTGCCGGGTACTTGGAGGATTGGGTGTGGGGTGCCACGCTCAGCGGCGCGCCGCAGGGCGGGGTTCTTTCCCCGTGCCTGTCCAACATCTACCTGAACAGGTTGGATGAGTTTGTCGAGACGGTTCTGATGCCGGAATACACCCGAGGTGTGCGCAGGAAATCCAATCCTGAGCACAAAAGGATCACGGCCGCGATCGGTCGTGCTCGCAAGCGTGGCGATCATGCCGCGGTGCGAGCGCTGCGCCAGCAGCAACGCCGCCTCCCTGGTCTGGATCCGCATGATCCGGAGTATCGGCGGCTGCGTTACGTCCGCTACGCAGATGACATCCTGCTCGGGTTCGCCGGACCACGATCAGAAGCTGAGGAGATCAAACGTCGCCTCGGTCAGTTCCTGCACGACGAGCTCGCGCTGGAGCTGTCGGAGACCAAGACGCTGATCACCCACGCCCGCACCAGCGCGGCGCGGTTCCTCGGCTACGAGATCACCGTCCAGCACGACGACCGAAAGCTCACCGCTGGCCGCAGGACGGTCAACGGCGGGATCCGGTTGCGCGTGCCCAGGGAGGTGATCGCGACCAAATGCGCGCGGTACATGCAACGGGGCAAACCCGAGCGACGGCCCGAGCTGATGAACGAGCAGGACCACGCGATCATCAGCCAATACGGCGCCGAGTACCGCGGCATCGTCCAGTACTACCTGCTGGCCGGCGACGTCTACCGGCTGGACCGGCTGCGCTGGGTGATGGTCACCTCGCTGCTCAAGACGCTGGCAGGCAAGCACGACTCGACGGTGACGAAGATCGCCCGCAAGTACGCGGCCACGATCCAGACGCCGGACGGGCCGCGCGTATGCATGCAAGCCGTCGTTGACCGAGGCGAGGGCAAGGCACCGTTGGTCGCCACGTTCGGTGGCATTCCGCTCAAGCGGCAGAAGACCGCGACCCTCCGGGATCGCGTTCCTGTCCGAGCGAACTCCCGCCGCAAAGAGCTGATTCATCGGCTCCTGGCGGGACAGTGCGAGATCTGCGGAGACGCGGAGAAGGTGCGCGTGCACCAGTCGGCAAACTCGCCGACCTCGACATGCCCGGACAGCCGCAGCCCGAATGGGCGCAGATCATGGCCAAGCGCCATCGCAAGACCCTGGTGGTCTGCGAACCGTGCTACGCCAGCATCCACCCCAGAAAGGCCACCGCGTCAATCACGGAACAGTCGCTGGAGAGCCCGGTGAGCTGAAAGGTTCACGCCGGGTTCGGGAGGGGGCCAGAGGAAACGGAGCATCATCGCCACCGCGCCTCTGGCCTACCTCGTCAACCAAGACCCACGAGGACCGACACGTTGCTTGCGTGCGCGAACAGGCGGCATGGCTATCGCGTCGCCGGCGGCGATGGTGCAAGCGCGGTGCGCTGCCGGTCGTGTGCCTAGCTCGACTCCGCGGGATCGAGCATGTCGAGGCCGGGGTGCTGGTGGTGTCGATCGACCGGCTTGCGGCGGCTCTCCGTACGTCCGCCGGCCTGCGCCATCGTCCGGGCTTCCTGCGGTGAGAGCGCCCGGTTGCCCGGGCTGAGGTGAGCCTCGACGCTCCTCTCTCCCTGGAGACCACGGCTCACGTGGTATTTCGCTGCGTGATGCGTGGTATCCCTGCAGCGGACCCGTTCCCGACGGACCGGCCGATCAAGCCTGAGGAGATGGTAGGCCGCAACGAACACGTCCGCGACATCGCCGACCATCTCGGCAACGGAGCCAACGCGTGATCGCCGGCCCACGCCGAACCGGCAAGCCGTCAGCCTCTCGCGGACGGATGCGATCGTCAACCCGGACACCGACAGGCCTGGATCTGGACTTGCGGATCGTCGCCAAGGCGATCGCCCGACGCGAAGCCTGCCGAGGATGAAAGCACTCGCGGGAGGTAAGACTCGCCCTCGAGTAGCGTCGCTGCGTCTTGTTCGAGATGAACGTGCTCGCCGCAAACCGCTCGGCTCGCCGTGCGACGCAACTCCGAACGGCGCCGGCGGGTTTGACAACACGTCCAAGGGCAATCGACGGCCGCTGGTCGGCGGCACCGGCAACCAGGTCACCCGCGATCCTGCCGTCGCCGGCGGCGACGACAACGCGTTCTCCGGAGCGTCGGCGCTGACCGCCGGCGGCGCATCCGACCAGCCCGCTGCGCTCGAGACTGGAGCCGTCGGCGGGGCGAGCAATCGGGCGGCGGCTTCAACACCGCCTCGTCCCTCTACTCGGCGCTCTCGGGCGGAGCCCGCCACGAGGCCGAGAATTTGCATCGTCGATCAGCGACGGCGACATCAACACTGCGGCGGCGAACGACGCCAACGTCAGCGGGGGTGCACCAGCAACGCGACGGCGTGTGGAGCTCGATCGAAGGCGGATATGGGAACGCGGCCAGAGGCGAGCTGACGTCGATCGTCGCCGCGAGGGCAACACGATCGCCTCCGCCGACGCTACAACGCGATCCTCGCGGGCAACACGCTGTCGGGAAGCTGCACGATCCTGCCCGCGTACACGTCCACTTGCGGGGATAGGCGCGGGGCGGTCGGGCTGGCGAGACCGCTGTGCGAGCAATCCCGCCCGCCGCCTAGCCGAGTGTGCGTTAGAACGCAGCCGCGCCGGCCTCCGCGACCGCCTGATCCTGCTCGACGGTGCCGGAGCTCACACCGACCGCGCCAACGACTTGACCGTCGCGCTTGAGCGGAATACCGCCGGCGAAGATGACGATCCGGCCACCGGCGGCGTCGCTGAGCCCGAACAGAGGCTGTCCGGACTGCGTCACGTCGACGAGGTCCTTCGTCGACGTCTGGAACGCGATCGCCGAATAGGCCTTGTTGATAGAGATCTGAATGCTCCCGATGAACGCTCCGTCCATGCGGACGTGCGCCCGCAGGTTGCCGCCGTCGTCGCACACGGCGATATCCATCGGCTGGCCGATCTCCTTGGCCTTCGCTTCCGCGGCCGCGATGACGCGCCGGGCATCCTCCAGGCTAATGGACTCCATCACCTCTCCTTGATTCCAGTCCCGTCCGCTCGGCGAGCGGCCGGGAGCTGAACACGGCCGAGCCAACGTATCGCCGCTCACGCTTCGGCGAATCGGGGCCGACCCTGATTTGACATCGGTATTACGGCCCGCATCGGCGCGTCGCAACACGCAGCCTCGGGCGCGGGACCTACGCGGTGTCCGGCCCGTCGCCGAAGGTGAGGAAGTGCCAGCGGCACCCTTCGAGCGTCACCGGCACGCCGTCATCGGCGAGCCGGTCACCCAGCTGGCGGTCTGGGTGGTCGCGCAGACGGTCCCTCACCTCCCAGACACACGTCCCGCGAGATCGGACCACGGCAGCCGCACGCAGCCAGAGGGGCCCCGTGGAGAGAGGCTACGACGATCACGTGGCGCCGGAATGGCTCGGCCACCGCTCCGGAGCGCGCGCCCTCTGTCGCCATTGCGATGGCGCGGCCCAAGCGGGCGTGAGGACAAAAGCAGTCGCGCCGAGCCGGGGAGGCGCACGCTTGGATTTGGACGATCGCGAGAGCACCCAGTGTGTTTGCTGGCCGGCGCGAAGTACGCGGTCAGCAAGCGCCGTCGCGCGCGCTGGTCGGCGTCGGCACCGCACCTTGGTTCATGCCAAACCGCAACTCCACGCTGATCGGGAAAGGGGCAGAGCGACTGACGACGCGGCGCGTCTCGAGATTGGCGAATACGGGGTCTCTTGGGTCGAGCACAATGAGCCCTGGCTTCGTGTTGGCGCGGGCATTTCTCGTCGGCGGCGTTCACGTGGCTCCCTTTGTCGGAGAGCAGCCAGGAGCAGAAGGAGCTTCGGGGCCGGGACGGTGGCCGCTCGCGTCGCTCCTCGGTAGCGGGCGCGCCCGGTCCTGGCCGCCGAGATGAACGATCAGCGACGCCGCGCTGCGGCCTTCTCCTCGGCGGTCCTGCGTGGCTCGAGGCGGCCGTGAGGGGAGCCATGGCGCTCTCCGCAGAACTGGAGCGCAGGTCCGGAGACCATGGGGCCAGTGACCACGGCGATCCCGGGTGGCGTTGTGTTGAAAAGCGGTTCGCTCCCGACTAGGATGACCACATGGCGCGGGACGCGCCCGTGGGGATCATGTGGGGCCTCCCGGTTGAGGGAGCGAGTCCACGGGTTCGCATCCGTCGGACTTTGAGATCGAGAGGATCGTATGTCAGTGCAGACCGTCCGCCGCTGGGGAGTTGTGCTGGGCATCGCGTTGCTGTTGGGAATGTCGGCGGGCCCGGCGAGCGCCAAGACGAGCAAGTGGAACGGTGCGCTTGATCGTAGTCATCCCACGAAGCTGAGCTTCTTCTCCAGCGGCAGGCAGATCACCAAATTCACGATCCCGATCATCGGCTGCACGAGCACGACCGGCTACGAGACCGAAACGATCTACATCCCCTCGATCCCGGTGCACCACGGTCATTTTTCGATCAGGTACCACCCGCCCAGGACCCCCAGGTTGGTGAGAGTCAAGCTGAGCGGCAAGCTCACCGGACGCGAGGCGGCGGGCACTGTGACCGGGACAGGATTGTGCGGCACCGGGCCTCAGCCGTTTCACGCCAACCCCGGGAAGTTCCGTCCCGTCAAAGCCCCGGCTCCCGCCCATGGATCGTGCACGATGTCGGGCTGCCTGGCCAGCAACGGCATGTTCATCCACGTCACGATCGTGGATCGCACGATCAAGAGCGTCGACGACCCGACCAACATCTACAACAGCAGCGCCGACTCGTTTCTCGCCAACGGCGGTGTCGGCATCTCGGTCACCGGGACCGATCGTTCGGCGCAAGATCCGTTCACGTTCGCGCCCGTGGCCAATTTTCAGCTGCGGCTGGGGTCAGGGCGACTCGTCCAGGACGACGCCACGGCCTCCACCGTGGTGAGCGGCAGCGGTGCTCGGTATCCGTGCGCCGATCCCACCTCCTCCCAGCAGCAGCTGACACGCGGCGCCAGCGGCGGTCCCGTAAACCTGTGCTATGACGCCAACAACGCGTCAGATCGTCAGCACCTCACGCTGTACTACATGCCCGACGGCTCCACCGTGCTCGCCAAGATCCCCCTCGGGTGACCGCCCGGCTTCAGCAATGTCGCTCGACGAGTACAGTCGCCGCCGCCCTGCATCGGCCAGCCTCACCCGGCGCTGAGCGGTAGCCGCGCCGGCGTGACCCGGTAAGGCGCTAACGGACAGGATGCCGGTTCTGCCCACGCTTGACCGCGGAAGTCGGCGCAGTCCTGCTTTTCCTCTCCGGCGAACACATCGCTGGTGACGACGCGCGCCCTGCAACGCGCGGCAGCACAACTGGCCCACCCGGTCCTGCCTCGGGGATGGCGTTAGCTACGCGGCAGTTGCGGATCCCGCGCTTAGCAGGTGGGACTCGGGCAGCGGGGAGAGACCCGCTCTCGAAAACTGCGGGTCTCCGGATCGGTCTGGCAACTGCACGTTGCGCCTGCCCTGCATTCAGCAAACGCGCGATTCCGGGCCGACAGTCCCGACGACGCACGGCCGACCAGAGCGGCGAGTCGCGCTGGTGGCGATTATGTGCAGGTGCTTCGGGGCCGTGAATAACGTGAACGTACGGGCCTTTTGAGAGCCTGGCGCGGGCGTTATGTGAGGTTGTTACCGACGTGAACGACGTGAACCGGCTCGACCAGCTCCCCCGCAGTCCGAGGGCCGGCGGAGACAGACGAGGCGTCGTCGGGCTCTGTGGGATGCGAGCGATCCACCGCAGCGCCTTTGCGGTCGTCGCCGCCGCGGCCAGTGCTTCCTTTCCCTCATTGCGCCGTTGACGTTCCCGTCGACCCGCTGCCGACTTTGTTCGGTTATTTTCGTACGTCGTCAGCGCGTCGGGCGAGCTATCCAGGCGTCCACGTCGATCACATACGAACGACGTCATCCCCAGCAACCACAGCACGTTCACAAAGCACCTGCACATAATGGCGATGAGCAGGGCTCGGTCTCGCGAGCGAGACACCTGCTCTGGCGTTCGTAGGTACGGCGGGGCGGTCTCATCGGGCGAGCCCCGTGGCTGCCGGGCGGGCTCTCCCCCGCTGCCTGTCACCACCGGTCGGTTGGGAGCGGCGATGTCTGTCTCGCGCCGTGCCGGGGCGAGGCCATCGAGGGAGGGGAGATCTTCGCGGAGGGTTTGGTGGGCGGGCTGTCCATCGAGCTGAAGTTGCACGTGCACGGTGAGCAGGTCGACGACGAGCACGCGCACGTTGATGGCGTTGAGGGCACGGAGCGGGTGCCAGCGGATGATGCGTCGTTGGCGCGCCAGGGCATCCGTCGTTAGGCAGGACGGTGGCGAAACCGGGTACTCAGCGGTAGCGGAGGCCGACCCGCAGCCGCACCCGGACCCCGGGGTCGTGTTGGATGTTGCGCACGTAACCGGCACGCCACCCGTGCTCGGCGACGATCCAGAACAAGTTGCCGTTGCGTCCGTTACCGACCGGGGTGCGGCGGGGTTGTCCGGAACCCCGGCCGCGGGTTTCGAGGATCGCTAGGAGGTTGGTGTAGATCGACCTTCTGCGGGTGGGGTGCGCCGTGAGGCCCCACCGTGAGCGGTGGGGATGACCGGCCTGCGGTGACGGCGGCCGGGTGATGCTGCGTGTTGGTGGGCGGGGAGACGCGTCGTGTCGAGTACAAGACAGCGATGAGGGAGCGCTGAGGGAGCGTGGGCTCCCGCTGAGGGGTGTCAGGCGGTATTGACCGCACACCCGGACGTGTGGTGGGTGACACCGAGCGTCGCGAGCCTGGCGAGGTTCACCGCGGCAGCCAGCAACGAGAAGTCGGCATCGACTTTGGTGTGCCCGCGGACCCGGGCGCGGCGGCCGCCGTGGCGGCGTCGCATCAGATGACTGATCTTGCGCTCGACCTTCGGGCGCGTCGCTGTGTAGTCGGCCTTCCACGCCGGGTCGGTCTGCCGCGCGCGAGCACGCTGAAGCTGCTGCTCGTAGAGGCCGACGTGGATCGACCGTCCACCGGGCGAGGTCGTGCACCGGTCCGCGATCGGGCATGAGCGGCACGCGTTGCCGAAGTGGGCGATGTGCCCGTTCTTGATCGGTCGCAACCCGGCGGTCTGTCCCGCGGGGCAGGTGACGCTGCCTGCCCTCAGGTCGATCCCGAACGCGTCCTTCGCGTAGCGGCCGCCAGGCGCGTTCGGCGCCTGGACCTTGCACATGATCTCCACGTCGGCTTGCTCAAGCGTGTCCAGGACAATCCCGGCGCCGTAGACGGAATCACCGTAGACGGCCAGCGGCTCCGCGGGACCGACCGGCGACTCGTCCTCGGGCGGATCGCTCGCGTCCGGCTCAGCGAGCTCTGAGGCGAGCAGCGCCTCGACCGCCTGCCCATCGCCGACGTTCCCCGCGGTGACCGTCGTCGCGGTGATCAACTCCGAGTCCGGATCGACCGCGACGTGCCCCTTATAGCCATCAAACCCGCGGGCGCTGGTCTTGTGGCCGTGCCGGGCGTCCGGGTCGACGGTCGAGATGATCCGGTCCTTCGCGACCCGCCGCGCGATCCGGAACACGCCATCCTCCCCCTCGTCGAGGTCCTGGCCGACCACGGCAGCGAGCAGCGCCGCGGCCTGCTTCACGCCGTCCGGCAGATCGCGGCCATCCAACGCCCCAAGCAACTCGTGGGCATCGTTCGCGAGCGCGTCGATCAACTGCTCGCGCGCTTGGCGGTCCTCGTAATCGCAGACCGGCTTCCCCGCGGTGCGGTAGTCGTCATCGCGTGTGAGCAGACCACGCAGCTCGCCCTCCAGCACCCCGTCGCACACCGCGAGCAGCCCGCGGATCGCTGATCGGATCAACGTGACCGTGTCCATCGTTGCGACCGCGTCATATAACGACGTCGAGTCCAACACCCGCCTGCGGCCGACCAGACCCGCCGCCTTGGCGGTCTCCAACACCGCCTCGAAGATCCTGTCCGGACGCTCCGAGGCCCGAAGCCGGGCGCGCATATCGACCAGCACCGTATGCACGAACGACGGATAGTCGAACGACAGGCCACCGGCCGCGTACTTCCACCTGGCGTCGAACGCGAACCGGTCGACCGCCTCGCGATCCGAGCAGCCCTCGAACCGCTGCAACACCATCACGACCGCCACGATCATCGGCGGCACACAGTTACGCCCCGAATCGGCGAACACGTCAGCGAACATCTCATCCGGGAACAACTGGACACACTCGCGATGCAACAACCCGTAGATCGAATCAGGCGACACCCGCGACTCGCAAAAGCCGGTCGTCGTGAACACATCCGCCTGCGTGGGAGTCAGTCCAAGGCTCATACCCTCAAGCATGACTTGAGACTCGGACAGAGCTAGACCCCCTCAACCCGAAAAACACCAACCTTCTAGGCCGAGCGGATTGAGACCGATGGCGAGCGGCACGCGCATGAGCGGGTTAATCGTCCAGCGTTGGAGGGTGCGCACCATTAGGACCTTGATCCGTCGGCTGCGCGGTCAGGACGAACAGGGCCAGGTAGATGGCGCTCTGCACGGTCGGGGAGGTGATGCCTCGAGCGGGGTCGATCGCGAAGATGCCCCAGACCAGGGTCAGGACCGCGACCGTGCCGGCGATGAGCCCTCGTGGGACGGTGGTACGGCGGTTCTGTCTCATGGCGCGACTCCTGCGGGTGCGGGGTTGAACACTGCGTCGCTCGCCGTCACCGGTTGGTCGACCGCGGTGATGCCGTGGTCGCGCAGAGCTGGAGCGAGACGGTCGAGCGTGAGCAGGTCTTCGGGGTCGAGAACACCGGGGCGGCCCGAGCGGTTTGCGCTGTCCGCTAGCAGAGCGTCGGCGAAGACAACCGCGCTCTGCGCGGCGGCTCGGTAGTCGCCGCGGCACTGCAGTGTGCGGGCGGCGATCCGCTGCCCCTGCTCGAGGACCGCAATCCAATGGGCGACGGGCTCGCGGCTCGCCTCGTCGCCGCCGGGGGAAGGCGAGCGCAAGGCGGCGCGCGGCAACCTGGACATGACCCCGGCCGCGTTGAGGGCGAGCATCGCGCGGTGCACGGGGCGCTCGGCGATGCAGACGTAGGTGCCGACCGCCAGGTTCGCCGCGGCGGCGCCGAGCCAGCCGGCGTCTGGCTCGGCGAATCCCAGGCAGCGCCGCGCGCCGAACGGTTCGGGCAGGGGGATGACCGTCGTGCGGTGCCGCGCGAGCGCGGTCAGGTTGCGGTGGGCGAAGTCAGCGCCGGCGCGGCCGCTCGTGCTCTTCGTCGAGACGGTGAATGCGAGCTCGACCTCGTCGGCCTCGGGGTGTGCGGCGAGGAGGTCCGCGGCGATCAGGTTGGTGACGCCGGGGGCGATGCCGGCGTTCATGACCACGGTCCCTCGCGCCCTTGGCGTCTGCTCTTGCAGGCGACGGCCGGCGTGCGCGGGCATCGCGGAGACGTTGATCAGCACGCCGCCCCGGTCGAGCACGAGCCGCTCGGCCGTCAGCCCCGCGTCGGGGACCGGATTGATGACGAGATCGACTTCCGTGATCGCGCCCGCGACGGTCTCGGGCTCGTCGAGGTCGACGTGCCGGAAGTCCGCGCGCTCGTCGGGACGGCGACCGCCTCGCAGGACCTCCCAGCCCGCGCCGGCGAAGGCGCCGACCAGCAGCGATCCCAACACGCCCTGGGAACCGATGATGAGCACTCGACGGTCGTGCATGTCCGATGTTCGTGACATTCGCGCTTCTCCTTGGACGGCTTGGCTTGGCATCAGCAGCCTCGATGGTTACGCTACGAGTGGCCGTCGTCAACATCCAATTCTTTGTCAAACAGCCAGACCAATCCTTCGCTAGGCGCCTTCCCCGCCGATCTGCTGGTCGAGCTCGATCGCTCCCAGCTGCGCGGACTGCGCGCGCAGCTGGAACGCGGGCTGCGCGATGCGATCCAGCAAGGGCGCCTGCCGGTCGGCTCGACGCTGCCCGCTTCGCGGACGCTCGGGCGTGAGCTGGGGCTGGCCCGCTCGGTCGTCGTCGAGGCCTACAGCCAGCTCGTCGCCGAGGGCTACGTCGAGGCGCGGCAGGGCTCGGGCACCCGCGTGCGCGCCACTAGCGGTCGCGAAGCCTCCAGCGCCGTCGCCAGCGAGCGGCGCGACGGCGTCAGCGCCGCGCTGCTCAGCGGCCTACCCGACCCGGCGAGCTTTCCCCGCTGCGAGTGGCTGCGCCACTACCGCGCTGTGCTGCGCACCCAACCCGACGCGTCGTTCGGCTACCCCGAACCCCAAGGGAACCCCGTACTGCGCCGGGCGCTGGCCGCCTACCTCGGTCGCGTCCGCGCGGTGAGCACCACCCCCCGCCAGCTGCTCATCTGCGCTGGCTTCGCGCAGGGGCTGACGCTCGTCTGCCAAGTGCTGCGCAACCGCGGCGTCACACGCGTCGCCGTCGAGGACCCGTGCTTCTCGTTTCACCGCCGCCTGATTCGGTCCGGCGGCCTACAGCCAATCGCCGTGGCCGTCGACCAAGACGGCCTCGACGTCTCGCGGCTGGCCGAGCTGTCGGTCGGCGCGGTCCTGCTCGCCCCCGCCCACTCCTATCCCACCGGCGCCGTCCTCTCCCCCCAGCGCAGGATCGAGCTGCTCGACTGGGCCCGCGCCGCGGACGCGCTCATCATCGAGGACGACTACGACGCCGAGTTTCGCTACGACCGCAACCCGATCGGCGCGCTGCAAGGACTCGCCCCCGACCACGTCGTCTACGGCGCCAGCACAAGCAAGATCCTCAGCCCCGCCCTGCGCATCGGCTGGCTCGCCACCCCCGCCTGGCTGATCGGAGACCTGCTGCGCGCGAAATTCCTCGATGACATCGCGACCGAGACCCTTGGCCAACTCACGCTCGCCCGCTTCATCGACAGCGGCGACCTCGCACGCCACCTCCGCCGCGTACGACCGATCTACCGCGCCCGACGCGACGCCCTGCTCCAGGCGCTCGCGGACTTCCTCCCCGACGCGAACCCGACCGGCGTCGCTGCTGGCCTGCACCTCTACGCCCCCCTACCGCCACACTGCCCCGAAGACCAGCTGCTCCACGCCGCCCGCGAACACGGCGTCCACGTCGAGGGCGCCGCCCGGCACTGGGCCAACCGCCACGACGCCCCGCCGGCGCTCGTGCTCGGCTACGCAACCCTGCACCCGGCCACCACCAAACGCGCCATCGCCGCCCTCGGCACCGCCTACACGGCAATCGCGCCCGCGGGCTGACAAGCCCTCCCAGGCATCCGCCAACGCAGACGCGCCCGGGGTCGGACAACCAGCGCCTATTCGACACCGCACTCCTATTACTACCGGTTGCCACCCGCAACGCGGCAGCCCCGGGGAGATCACCGCGCTTGATCTTGAGCAAACGCAGGCACCGGCCGCGGTCGCCGAGGCTCCCCTGCTATCGACACACGAGCAGCGGTCTCGCAAGCCAGGCCAGCGCCTCGCTCACGCTCCACGCGGAGCAGGCGCGACAACCAGCTCGAGACCCAGCGGCTAGGAGCTCACGCCCAGCACCAGCTTGCCGGTGATCTCTCTTCCCTCGAGCATCCGATGGGCTTTCGCCGCGTCGCGGAGCGCCAGCACCGCTGCGGGCGCGACATCGAGTTCGCGCCGCGCAGTCCATCCCAGCACCTCTCGCGCCGCGGCGGCCACCCGCTCCGGAACGAGATGCGCGATACCGCCGACGCTGAGGCCGATCACCGCCCGGCTCCCCAGCCATATCTGATCGCCCGCGAAGCTCACGTCCGAGCCGCTCGCGTTGCCCAAAGCCACCAGACGCCCCAGCGGCGCCAGGCCCTCGAACGCGACACGCCTCGCGTCGCCCCCGACTGGATCGAACGCCGCGTCGACTCCGCGACCACCGGTCACGCGCTTAAGGCCCTCGGCCAGCGCGTCGGTCACGAGAACGTCGGTATAGCCAGCCCGCTCGGCGGCCTCGCGCTTGGAGGCGGTTCCGACCGCAGCGATCACCCGTCCCGCATCCGCTTTGCGTGCGAGCTGACCGAGCAACCCACCCAAGCCGCCGGTCGCGCCGAGCACAAGTACATCCTCACCCCGCTCCACATGCGCCAGCTCCTTCAAAGCCATCCAGGCCGTCGTCCCGTTGACGAGCACGGACGCGGCGTCGGCCAAATCCGCTCCGACGTCGAGCGGGATCGTCAGTGCCGCGCGCGCTCGCGCGACCTCCGCGTATCCTCCGGCACCGGGCAGATTGACGAAGTCATTGAGCAGCGCCGCCACCGGCTGCCCAGGCTCCAGACCCTCGACTTCCGCCCCCACCGAACGCACGTGTCCCGACACCTCGATGCCCGGTGTGAGCGGCATCGGCAAAGGCAACGCGCCGCGACGAAACAGCGTGTCGACGAACCCAACGCCCGCGTAGGCGACATCGATCGTCACCTCACCGGTCTCCGGCGCCGGCTCCGGTGCCTCCACCAGTTCGAGCGCCTCGGGCGCGCCGGGACTCCTGATCGACATGGACCTCATTGTTTTCCTCCCAGCTGATTCTCTGGACAGCGCGTGGCGTCAGCCTCTCAAGCGGATCACAACATCCCGAAGGCCCTGCTAGGCAGCGAAACACGGCAAGGCTAGCTGACGACGATGACCCCGCCCGGACCGCGGCGGACGCGCCGGAGGCCAAGCTCGCTCCTGCAACGCGCGGATCTCGCGCACGCCGGGGCCTCGGTGCTGCCGGCCTAGCCCCCGGCGGCCTGCGGCCCCCCGCAGACTGCGCAAACAAGGGACACCACGGCCCAGGGGCCAGACGCCTGCGGCGTAATAAGAGCAGCTCTCGCCGTTGGCCGCGCGGGACTGAGACGTGGGGCAAGCGGGCACTTGTGAGTAGATCACTCGTCTCATTCCCGAACGTTCTGCGAACGGCTGACCCCGGGTCGATCGCGACCCTCGGTTTGGGAGGTCAAGACTAACCGCGGTGCCGACGCAGCGAGGATCTGAATCAGGCTGACCGCGTCCGCGAGCCGATTTCCGCAGCGAACGCGGGCGCAGCGCCGCTTTCGCCCGAGCTACGTGAGTCGGAAGGAGTCGGCGAGCGCGCGGTTTGACGACCTCGTGCTCACGACCCGTGGCGATGCGAGTTCACGCGCGGCATTTCTCGCCCCACCGGTCACGACCGGGGCGGCTGCGATGCCTTGCCTTCCAGCTCGTCGAGGTGGCGGCGGAGCACGGCGATGATCCGTCGCGGCGGCACCCGCTCGGGTCGCATCGCCCCATGGAGGGCGAGCCCATCGAGCAGCGCATGGAGGCGTTCAGCCTCCAGCGCGCGTTCTCGGCCGCCCGGGAGCCCGAGCATCTCGACGGCGCGCAAGGAGGCCGCGCGCAGCGCGTCATCGATCTCGGCGTGGCGGGTGCGGAGCTGGGGATCGATCAGGGCGCGGGCAGTGAACGCCAGCCAGACCTCGTTCTCGGCGCGACGCTCGTCATTTAGCGGCAGCAGCTCGGACAGCAGCCGCTCGACCGCGCGGCGAGGATCGTCGGCAAGCTCGAGCGCACTGACGCGCTGCCTGATCCGCTCGGCCGCCAGCTCGATCGCGAAGTCGAGCAGCTCCGACTGCGTGCGGAAGTAGTGGCGTAACGCGCCGGGCGACCAACCCGCTTCCTGCGCGACCGTTCGCACCGACGCGCCGTCGACGCCGTCGCGGCGGATCACCCGCCAGACAGCCTCGGCGAGCTCACGGCGTCGTTGCTCGTGATCGACGATCTTGGGCACGCCGTCCCTTTATAGCACAAGTGTGCTAGATTGTTTCCAACACAGGTGTATTATTACGGAGGCAGTGATGGCATACCCAGGACAAACCCTCGAGAACCCCGCGAGCGGCGAGCGGATCACCTTCCGCCACACCGCCGCGGAGACAAACGGCGAGCTCGTGGCTGTCGACCTCGAACTCCCGCAGGGCGCCCGCGTGCCGGGCGGCCTGCACAACCACCCGCTGCAGCAGGAGCGCTTCGAGGTCGTCAAGGGCACGATGCGCTTCTCGCTGGGACGGGAGCGGATCGTCGCCGGCCCCGGCACCGTGGTCGTCGTCCCGCCCGGCATCCCGCACGACTTCGCGAACGCCGGTGACGACAACGCGCTCGTCCGCGTCGAGATACGACCCGCGCTCAAGATGGAGCAGCTCTTCGAAACGGCGGTCGCGCTCGCCGAACAGGGGCGCACGATGATGAAGGGCATCCCGAAGCCGCTCGACCTCGCCCTGTTTACGCGCGAATTCGAGCAAGAGGTGCGCGCGGCGTTCCCCCCGCTCTGGTTGCAACGTCTCGCGATCGCACCGATGGCCTGGCTCGCCAAGCACCGCAGCCACGCAACCCGCTACGCCACTAGGAACCAACACGCTCGTATGACAATCCCGCGAGGGCTCATCGCCGGCACGCTCGCGGCCATGGCACTGATCTGGGCGCTGTTCGCGATCGACCCGGGGCGGAGCTTGGTGTCCTCGGGCGTGCAAACCGCCGTCTTTGTAGGGCTGCTCGCTCTCACCGCCCGAAGCCGGCGGGTCAAGGTCCTGCTTGTCCGGACAGTCCAGCGGTGGACCATCAACCCGCTGATGCGCCTGCTGCTCGCGATCGGCATCAACCCATTGGGCCTGGCGATTCTGGAGACCCGCGGGCGTAGCTCAGGCAAACCCAGACGGGTACCGGTCGGCAACGGCCGCAAGGGTGACGCCTTCTGGATCATCGCCGAACACGGCACCCGTGCCGAATACGTGCGCAACATCCAGCAAGACCCCCGTGTGCGGGTGCGGCTGCGGGTCGGGCTGCGATACCGCTGGGTGCCCGGCTTCGCCACCGTCCTGCCCGACGACGACCCCCTGGCACGCCAACGACGCATCATCCGCTGGCACCCGCTACGTGCCCTCAACGCGATCAACGTGCGCGTGCTCGGTGCCGACCTGATCACCGTGCACGTGGGGCTGATGCGCCACCGGTCAAGCCCTCCGACCGCGGGCAGCACACGACAGGCGCGAGAGACGCCGATCGCCGGCCAGACCCCTGCGCCAGTCGCCGCGCTGCCCGCCCGGTAGCCGAACTGTCAGCGGGCCCGACCGTCAGCGCCGAACTGTCGGCCGGCGTCGCACATAGGTGTTCACCCGCCTTTCGCACACCCGGGGGCTATACGAACACCAGGCGGAGCCCGCCGCAACACCAGCGCGAGCACGAATGCGGTTATGTTGAATTTCACATAACTGAGTTCGTGCTCGCGCAGGTATCCGTGGGGAGGTTGCCCCCGTAGCCCCATCTGTCCGATCGCAGAAGCGCACAGCGGTGTCGTCGACGTCGCAATCGTGACTGCTTCGCCCCGGCTTCGGTCGCGTTCCGTTGCCCTCCGGTGGTGCCGCTCGGCGCTTGCAGCTACACGCGTTCCGGCTAACGCTGGACTCGATCAGGTCGGCGCGACCGGCGGCGACGACCACGTCGGCGACGTGCGCGGTTTCCGCGCAACGCAGGGGCTCCGCTCCGAATGTCGAGAGGCTCGTCCTGACGCGATAGCAGGTGTCTGAATACGGCGTGCTCCTCTGGGTGTGTGCTCACAAGCGAGTGCGCGCGATATGCGACCGGCCTGCGGCGGGATCGCAGTCCTCCGGAAGCAGCGCTTGACTGACGGCGCGACAGGCTGCCGGATCGCCGGGAACGCTGGGTGTCGGCTGTACGCTCACGGCCCGTCGCAGTCGTCAGTCGGGAATGCCGTTGAGCTTGGCGGTGGGGCGCTCGGTCAGGTGAGCGCTGCGAACTGCAGCTCGACGCGTTCGGTGTCGAGTTGTGCGCCGAGTCGCTGGAATGCGGCTCGTGTGGCTAGCAGCGCGAGCCGGCCGGCGTCGGCCCTCCCCGCTGCGAACTGAGCCTGCGCGAGGAGCTCGCGTGTTCTGGCCGCTTCGTAGGGCGCCTCGGCCTCGAGCCAGCGCTGCTGAGCGAGCGCGAACAGGCGCGCGGCCTCGAGCGGATTGCCGTGCGTGAGCTCGGCCGAGCCGCAGGCGTAAGCGGCGCTGGCGGCAAGTCCCGGCGTGCCGATCGTGGCCGCTGTCTGTTCGAGGTCGTCGGCGGCGGCGCGAACGGCTTCGGCGTCGGCGTGGGCAAGTGCGATCTCGACCCTCGCGAGCTGGAGCTGCGCTCGCGCGAGTCCGTCCAACGCCTGGTCGTCGAGCGCTTCGTCGACTGATGCCCGGGCGGCGGTGGCATCGCCGCGGGCAAGCTGGACGAGCGC
The DNA here is from genome assembly GCA_963750695.1 of uncultured Solirubrobacterales bacterium. Taxonomy (GTDB): domain Bacteria; phylum Actinomycetota; class Thermoleophilia; order Solirubrobacterales; family Solirubrobacteraceae; genus Palsa-465. Next base: position 42,906 of record CAVVSB010000007.1, on the reverse strand, counting down.
CAGCCCGGGCTGCGGACTGAAGCTGAACTCGTGCGCGCGCAGGAATGCCTCCTCGGCGGCGTCGACGTCGCCTCGGCGCAACCGGAGCTCACCGAGCGAGTAAGAAGCCGCGCCGGCGTGGAGCAGGTCGAACGCCTGCGTTTCTTCAAATGCCCGTAGCGCCTCCTGCTCTCCCTTCGCCCAAGCGCCGCGCTTGACCAGCACTGCTGTGCAGTGGGTGCGGCAGTCGCCCGGGAATCCGCCGTGTCCGGTGGTGTGGGCGCAGCGGTCGACGACTTCGGTCCATTCGCCCGCCCGCCGGTAGTCCCGCAGAGCGAGGCAGGAGCACAGCATGAGGCAGTAGATGACGCCTGTTGCCATCATCCCGAGCTAACCGCTGGCCGCGCTCGTCATCGCCTCGTCGAGGAGGCGGCGGCCGGTTTCAAGCGCACCGCGGCGCGTCGTCACGCGACCTTCGAACGCGAGGCCCATCGCCTCCAGATCGGCGTCGCCGTGGCGGCTGCCGCGCATGCGAGCTGCGAGCTGCGAGCTGCGAGCTCGAGCACGGCGTCCCAATCCCCGGCGGCTTCGCTTATTTGAGCCTGGACGAACGCGAGGTAGCCGTGCTCGCGGCATTCGGTGTCGGCCTCCAGCAGGTTCTTCGCTTTCGTCAGCCAGCCGCCCGCGACCGCCATGTCGGGCCGCACGCCGTTGTGCACCGTGAGCAGAACGGCGACGTGCCCGGCCCGCCGCTCCTCGCCGGCACGGATGCAGGCCTGATAGGCGCGCTCCTCGGCAGTGAGGGATTCGTCGTGGCGGTTGGCCCAGAGGAGCGCCTCCTCTTGCATGACGAGATTGTCGGGACCAAGTGGTTGATTGGCTGCGGCTGCTCGACGAGATCCGCGGCCCGCTCCCACTCATGCCGCTGGCAGGCCGCCCGCGCGGCGGCGAGGCCGCCCGCGCGGCGGCGACGCCATCCTCGCCGGCAGCTGATGCACGGGCAGCGACCAGACGCGCGGGCGCATCGACGACACCGAGACGGATCGCCTCGCGCGCGAGCGACACCCGCCGCCGCTCCTTGCCCTCGGCGATCGCGAGCTTGTCGTACAGGTGCAGTAGGTACTGCTTCACCGCCGCGTCCGTGACAACCAGCTCCGTCGCGATATGTCGCACGGAGGCGGGCTGAGCGACGACATCGTCTCCGTGCAACGGCCGGCAGAGGGCAACGAGCACGTCCTTCTCGCGCCGGGTCAGGTCGATCGCAGCTACCGCGACCGATCCTAAGGCTTACCAAACGGCAAGGAAAGTCGCACTTCAACTCTCACCATTCCGGCCATTCCGCCGTGGACGCGGCAGGTCTAGGCTCGCCACACGATCAGGGCGAGAGGAGACAAGGATGACGAGCAAGACGATCAGCGAGGGAAGCGCCGCGAGTGGCACGGGCGCATATCGACGGTGGTTCCCGGCCCCTACGAGGAGATGCGGCGCAGCTTCCGCTGGCAGGTGCCCGGGCGCTAGAACATCGCCGCCGACGTGCTCGATAAGCACGACCCGTCACGTCACGCCTGGCGATGCTCTGGGAGGACTGGGAAGGACACGAGCGCCGGCTGACGTTCGGCGACATGCAGGCGCTCACCAGCCGGACCGCGAACGCGCTCAGCGCCTACGGCGTCGGTGAGGGCGACCGGATCGCAGTCATGCTGCCGCCGCTCCCCGAGAGCGCGGCAACCTTCCTCGCCGCCTACAAGCTGGGCGCGATCTTGCTGTCACTCTCAGTCCTCTACGGCGACGACGCGATCGTCCACCGCCTCGGCGACTGCTCCACGAAGGTGATCGTCACTAACGCCGAGAACCGCGATCGGATCGACAGGGTCCGTGGCGAGCTGCCCGACCTCGAGCGCGTGCTCGTCGTCGACGAGGAGTTCGGGCAGGCGGCCGCGCGGGCCTCGGATCGCTTCCACGCTCGACACGCCGGCCGACCCGGCCTGCCAGATCTATTACACGTCGGGCCCGACGGGTCTCGCGAAGGGGATCGTGCACGCGCACCGCTACCTGCTCGCGCAAAATGAGTTCGAGTTCCTCCACGATGTTCGTGACGACGAGGTCTTTCACTCAACCGGTGAGTGGGCGTGGATCGCGGGCATCATCCCCGGCCTGCTCGGCCCCTGGCGCCACGGCGCCCCGATCGCGGTGTTCGCGCGCAAGGGCGGCTACGACCCGGCACAGACCCTCCACGTGCTCGAGAAGTATTCCATTCGAGCGTAATGGTCAGTCCGTCTGCGGTCCGCTGATCCAGTTCCCGGTAGGGGAGTGCTTGGTGGTGGCTCATGGCGACGATCTTGCGCCGCCGTGGCGCCCGTGTCGCTAGCCGACCCGTCCCAGTGTTTTGTCCTAGGGTCCAGTCCGAGCGCTGCCGGCAGGTCCCCCCGCGAGCCGACGTCGAGCTTGCGGTAGATGTTGCGCAGGTGCCACTGGACGGCTTTGACGGTCACGAACTGGCGCTGGGCGATCTCCCTGTTGGTGAGGCCCTCCGCCGCCAGCGCCGCGACGCGGTCCTCGCTGGCCGTCAGCGACTCCCGCCCCGACAGCAGCCGCCGGTGAGGTGTGCCGTCGAAATGGCGGTCCGAGAGCCCGGCCGCCGCGCTCGTCGTAGCGGATAAGCGTGTGCGCTCCTTAACTGGGTGCCGCCAGACCGGGCTCTTCCGCTGGTGGTCGAGATGCGTCATCCAGTTGCCCGCGCTGACGAGCGGCAGGCCCTCGCCGTCGATCGCGTATGCGGGGCCCACGCCGTCGGGCGAGGTGCAGAAGCGAGTTCGTGCTTGAAGGGAAGATCGTAGTCGTGGCGGTATGCTCGAACTTGTGTGCGGACGCCCGAGGTCCGGCTGCTCGGACGCTTCGAAGTGGTCGTCGACTCGCGACCCGTCCCGGCCGATGCGTGGTGGAGCGGCGCGCGGCGGATCTCGTGAAGCTGCTTGCGCTCGCTCCCGGCCACCGCATGCCGCGCGACGACCTGCTCGGGATGCTCTGGCCGAAGCTCGGCGCTGATCCTGCCGCGTCCAACCTGCACAAGGCCGCGAGCTACGCGCGCCGCGCGCTGATGCGCCGCCGCGTGTGGCGAGCGGTGACAGGCCAGCTGCCGCGCGCCAGTTGCGCCTGCTGCCGGACGAGCTCTGGTGGCTCGGCGCGGAGCCCTCTGAGGAGACGCTGGCGCTCCCGGCGCGAGCTCTCGCGCGCGGCCCGGCGGTCCGGGGGCTCGGCTTCTCCACGCGTCGCTTTTGTGAGAGGGTGAGACCTGATGGTTTCCGATGGTGAACGCGGCGCCGCTGGTCTTCTGGAGCGTGACGGCGAGCTGGGGCTGATTGGTGCCCTGGTTGCGCGGGTGCGTGGCGGTGAGGGTGCGGTGCTGGTCGTCGAGGGCCAAGCGGGTGTCGGTAAGACTGAGCTTCTCCGGGCTGCTGGGGAGCTTGGCGACGCCGAGGGGTTGCGCGTTCTGCGTGCTCGGGGGTCGGAGCTGGATCGCGCTTTCGCGTTTGGGGTGGTGCGCCAGCTGCTTGAGCGCGAGGTCGCCGCCGACCCCGAATTGCTGACGGGCGGGGCGGAGCCCGCCGCGGCGGTGTTCGCCGCTGCGGGCGGCGACGCGCGCGCTGAGGAGGGCGTGTTCTCGTCTCTGCAAGGGCTGCACTGGCTGGTGGTGAACCTCGCGGCGCGCATGCCGCTGGTGCTGCTCGCCGACGATGTTCACTGGGCCGACACGGCTTCGCTGCGGTGGCTGGTGTTCCTCGCTGAGCGCGTGGAGGACGTCAGGGCGCTGCTCGTCGTGGCGACGCGGCCGGCGGAGCCCGGCGCCGACCAGGAGTTGCTCGACGCGCTGATGGTCGCGCCGGCGGTCCGTGTCGTGAGGCCGGCCGCGCTCTCCGCCAGCGCGACGAGGACCGTGGTCCGGGGCCGGCTGCCGGGGGCTGTCGATGCGTTCGGCGCGGCGTGTTATCGAGCGACTGGCGGCAACGCGTTCCTGCTCGGCGAGCTGCTCGGCGAGCTCGCCGCCGACGGCGTCGATGGCACCGCGAACGAGGCGGGCAAGGTGTCCGAGTTCGGGTCAGAGGGCGTGGGCCGCGCTGTCCGCGGGAGGCTGCGGCGGCTGCCGGCCGAGGCGACGTCGGTCGCACGCGCGGTGGCGGTGCTCGGCCCCGGCAGTCCGCTCGGCGAGGTGGCCTTGCTCGCCGGGACGGACGATGAGACGGCCGCCAGGGCAGCCGACGCGTTGGTCGGCATCCATGTGCTGGCGGCCAAGGGCGCGCTCGACTTCGTGCATCCGGTGGTGCGCAGCGCCGTGTACGAGCAGATCCCGCCGCTCGAGCGCCAGGTACTGCACGTCGAGGCCGCGAAGCTGCTCACGGCCCGGGGGGCGGAGAGCGAGCGCGTCGCGCGGCACCTGCTGCGCTTGGCGCCGTCTGCTGACTCGGCGCGCGTGGCGGCGTTGCGGGCGGCCGCCGGTGGGGCGTCGGCGCGCGGCGACGCCGGGGCGGCTGCGCGTTATCTGCGGCGCGCGCTCGAGGAGCCACCGAGCGAAGCGGAGCACGGCGTCGTGCTTTACGAGCTCGGCGTGGCCGAGGCGACCGACCGCCAGCGAGACTCCTTCGACAGCCACCTGCGTGAGGCGATGGCGGCGACGCGCGATCCGGGCGCCCGCGCGCAGATCGCGCTCGCCCTGGGCCGCGCGAGGGCGTCGTTTGGCGACTTCCGGGCCTCGGCGGAGGTGCTCGATGATGCGTTGCGTGGGTTGGAGGACTCCGATGGCGAGTTGGGCGTGGCGCTCGAGGCCGAGCTGTTGGCGATCTCCTTCCACGAGTTCACCTCGACCGAGCTCGGCGCGCCGCACTGGGATCGACGGTTCGGTCAGCTCGACGCTGGTGAGAAGCTCGATCCCTCGACGCTCGCTTGCCTGGTAATCGCGATCGCCGCGTCGCGGGGGCCGGCAGCTGCCGCGATTCGCGTGGCCGAGCGCGTGCTGGACGCGAACTGGCTCGGCGAGCCGAACAGCGTCGTCGCCGGCCAGATCGGAAACGGGCTGATCTACGCGGGCGCGCCTTCGCGCGGGGGACGCTTCTATGACGAGACGATCGCTATCGCAACGCGACGGGGCAGTCGCCTGACCGTGGCCTGGCAGTCCGTGATGCGCTCCGACGCGTCGCTGCGGCTGGGTGAGATCCGTCGCGCGGAGGCTGAGGCGCGCTCAGGTCTGGAGCTGTTCGAGGAGGGCAGCGGCGAGTCGGCGTTCGCGTGGGGAACTGCCCACCTGCTGAACGCCCTGGTCGCGCGCGGTGCGCTCGAGGAGGCCGATGAGCTGCTCAGGCGCGGTATCGTCGGGTCGAGCCCGCCACCGACGTTGCCCGTCGGGCTGTTGCTCACTGCGCGCGCGAACCTGCACCTCGCCCAAGGCCGCGCGGGCGCCGCGCTGAAAGACGCCCGGGCGGCGGGGAATCTGATGTTGGCGACGATCTCAAACCCCGGGTGCTGCGGGTGGCGGTCGTCCGCCGCGCTGGCGCTGGCGGCGCTCGACCGCGACGGGGAGGCGCGCGCGATCGTGGAGGACGAGCTCGCTGACGCCCGCCGCTTCGGCATCCCGGATGCGGAGGGCACTGCGCTGCGGACGCTCGGCCTCGTCGCCGGCGGTACCGGGGGCCTGGAGGCGCTGCGCGCGTCGGTCGCCGCGCTCGAGCTCGCGGAGGGCCGGCTCGAGCACGCGCGCTCAGTGCTCGAGCTGGGCGCGGCGCTCAGGCGCGCGGGCGAGCGCGCCGAGGCGCGGGATGTCCTGCGCGAGGCGCTCGACGCGACGGCGCGCGCGGGAGCGAGCGGACTGGCGGATCGCGCGCACGAGGAGCTGGTCGCCGCGGGCGCGCGCCCACGCCGCGACCGGCGGCTGCTGTCGGGGCGGGAGTCGCTGACGGCCAGCGAGGATCGCGTCGCGGCGCTGGCGGCGGAGGGCCTGACCAACAGGGAGATCGCCCAGCGCCAGTTCGTGACCGTCAAAGCCGTCCAGTGGCACTTGCGCAACGTCTATCGCAAGCTCGACGTCGGCTCGCGGGGGGAGCTGCCGGCAGCGCTCGGACTGGGGCCCTAGGACAAAACACTGGGACGGGTCGGCTAGCGACACGGGCGCCACGGCGGCGCAAGATCGTCGCCATGAGCCACCAACAAGCACTCCCCACAAGCCGACGGCTGATCCCCTTCGCTCGCGCCGGCGACGCTGCCGGCATGCACACCGAACACCACATACGGGCCGCTGGGGGCGTGGATCCCGAGGCCCTCGATGACCAGGTCGCGGAGATGTACCGCGGCGTGGCCACCGAGGAGCCGCGACCTGCCCCTCCCCGCGCCCGCCCGCTCGGCGAGGCCCTCGGCTACCCGCCGCTCTGCGCCCACGGCACGAACTCGTTCACCGACAGGGACTACGGCCTCGCCCTCGCGCGCCTGCGCCGCGGCTGACCGTCGGACAGCAGACGCCAATCCACATCAGACAATCGAAAGGAACCACCCATGTCCCCGTACCTGTATCGCCGACTGATGCGCGAGAAGCTTGCCCGGCTCCGCCGGCATGTTGGCGCGCCATTGAGCCACACGCACGGCGCTCGCAGGGCGTCGCTGCTCGCGCTCAACCTAGTCCCTGCCGTACAGCCCGCGCTACGTGCGGTAGAGAGGAAGGCTGTCGTGGCCACCCCAACCACCTACCGGGAACTGGATCAGCGGACCGCGGACGGTCTGGCGGTTACGCTCGAGTGGAACCCCGCGACCGACGCGCTGCGCGTGGTGGTCGTGGATCGCGAGAGTGCAGCTGTCACGTTCGCGGTGCGCGCCGAGGACGCATCCGATGCGTTCGTCCACCCGTTCGTCTATGCCGGTCGCACGGTCTGCGAGGTCTCGTGATGTCGCGCCACACACACCACGACGCGCGGTATGTCTCGGGACTGGCAGCAGCCCGCGGCCGGGACCGCGTGCAAGGAGTTGACGGAGTGATGATCCGTGTTGGTCCGGTCGGCCGCCTTGGCCGCTACACCGCGACCCACTTTCGGGTCGTGCTGATCGGATGGCTGCTGATCGCGGTCGTGCTCGGGTTCTTCGCCCCGCGCGTCGAGAGCGCCCTGTCCGGCGCCGGCTGGGAGACGACCGGCTCGCAGTCGGTGCAGGCGAGGCAGCTGATCGATCGCAACTTCCACGGTCTCTCCAGCTACGGCTTGATGACCGTCATCAGCTCACCCACCCAGACGATGAGCGACCCGTCGTTCCGGGCCGCGATCGCCGGCGTTGAGCGCACGTTGCGCACCGATCGCGCGGTCAGCACCGTGCTCGCGCCGACCGCCGGCGTGTCGATCTCTCGCGACGGGCACACGGCGATCGTGCAGGCTGGAGCCGCGCGCGATTCGAACGCGATGGTCCAGGCTGCGGATCGTCTGAAGGGCAAGCTCGCCGCGTTGACATCCGTCGGTGTGCGGGTGAACGTGACCGGCGCGTCGGCGATGTGGTCTGACTTCAACGCCGCGAACCGCTCCGCGATGCTCAAGTCAGAAGTGATCTCGTGGCCGGTCACGATCCTGATCCTGCTGGTCGCGTTCGGCTCGCTGGTCGCGGCGGGGCTGCCCTTAATGCTGACGATGGTCGGTCTGATAGCGGCCGCCGGATCGCTGTACCTCGCCACCAAGCTGATGCCGGTGTCGATCTGGGCGATGAACTTCGCGCTGATGTTCGCGCTCGCGCTCGGGGTCGACTACGCGCTGTTCATCGTGCACCGCTTCCGCGGCGCGTTCTTCGGCTCAAGGCTGTCGGCGGCGGAGGCGACCGCGGTGACGATGGACACCGCCGGCAAAGCGGTCCTGTTCTCCGGGGTGACGGTGCTGATCTCGCTGAGCGCGGTGATGCTCGTCCCAAGCCCAGCATTTCGCTCGACCAGTCTCGGGATCATGCTGGCCGTCATCTTCGTCCTCGCAGCGACGCTGACGCTATTGCCAGCCGTGCTCGCAAAGCTCGGCCCACGAGTGGACAAGCTCGCGCTCCCGTGGGCGCACTCGGGCGAGCACCGCTCCGCCAGGTTCGCCGCGTGGGGCGAGCGACTCTGGAAGCGACCAATCGCCTATGGCGCGCTCGCGCTCGTCGCGCTCGTCGCGCTCGCGATCCCCGTTACCCAGCTGAAGATCGCGATGCCGTCAATCAAGGTCGTCCCGAGCGCTGACTCCTCCCGCGTCGGCTACCAGCAGATACAGGCCGCGATGGGGTCTGGAGCGACCGGGCCGATGCAGATCCTCGCGCCCACGGCACAGGCCACCCAGGTTGCGCACGTCGCCCAGCGCGACCCGGGAATCGCGGCGCTGCTCCCGGCCCAGTCGAGCAACGGCTACGCGCTCGTGACCGCGATCCCCAAGCAAGATCCCTCCAACCCGGCCGTCGGTCAGACGATCGACCGCCTCCGCCTGGAGCTCCCAACCGGATCGCTGGTCGGCGGCGCGGTCGCGGAGAACCACGACCTCCAAACCGCGCTCTCGGCCAAGACCCCGGTCGTGATCGGTGTGGTCCTCGGCCTTGGGTTCCTGTTGTTGGTGATCGCGCTGCAGGCACCGCTGCTCGCGGCCGTCGGCGTGCTCACCAACCTGCTCGCCACCGCCGCCGCGTTCGGCGTCGCCAAGTGGGTGTTCCAGGACGGCGCGCTGCACTCGCTGCTGGGCTTCCAACCACAGGGATTCCTCGACGCGTGGGGACCGGTGTTCTTCTTCGCGATGATCTTCGCGATCTCGATGGACTACACCGTGTTCCTGCTCGCCAGCGCGAAGGAGCGCTGGGACCGCACCCACAACCCTAAGGAAGCGATGATCGGCGGGCTCGCGCACTCAGGTCGCGTGATCTTCGCCGCCGGCGCCGAGATGGTCGCCGTGTTCTTCACCTTCGCGCTGTCCGGACCGCTCCCACCCAAAGAGATGGGCATCATCCTCGGCATCGCCGTGCTCCTCGACGCGGCGCTGATCCGGCTGCTCCTGCTCCCGGTGCTGCTACGGCTGATGGGCAAATGGGCGTGGTACCTACCACGCTGGGCACACCGCGTCCTTCCCGAGGTCTCCCTCGGACACGCATGAGAAGCACTACTCGAAGAACTTCGATCCGCTCAGGCGCACTTTTGCGCCCGAGCGGGATCGCCACAGAGCTCGTTACGAGGTCGGCGACAAGGACGGAAACCGTGTCGATCGGGCCTGCTCCGGACGAGCTCGGCGAGCAGCCCGGCGGCGGGGCCGTCGGATTCGGTGAGGAATGACTCGAGCCCGGCATGGTCGAGCGGGCCGCGTGCAATCCCGTGGCACGGGATCGACGGTGACCCTCGGGCGACGGGCGTAGCCGGCGCTCAATCCCGGCGAGGCCGAGCGCAAGCACGGCGCCGTCGAGCAGGTAGCGGTTTGCGCTGGGGTCCAGGCACCTGACCTCGACGCTGGCGTCGGTCGAGGCGGCCGCCAGCCGCACCCCGGGCTCGCGGTTCTCGCGTCCCGAGCAGCGGTACGGCGCCGACCAGCGCTGAGGGATGAGTCGCAGGTAGCTGGCCAGGCTCGGCGCGCCCACCGCTAGCAGCGCGGGCAGGTCCTCCAGGACGCCAGCGACGAACGCCTGCGTCTCGTCGGACAATCCGTGTGGCCCCGGCCCGCCGGTCATGAGGTTCTGCCCCTCCCGGTCCATCCGGCGGGCGGGGTTTGATGTCGACCAGCACATAATCGTCCGTTGTGTCGGCGTCGAGTACCGACGCGACCTCGGAACCCATCCGCGCCTGCCGGCCAGGCCCATCGGCGCGTTGGACCATCCGCCGGGCGTCCGCCGCGCTGGCGCTGGCGGCGCTCGACCGCGACGGGGAGGCGCGCGCGATGGTGCAGGACGAGCTCGCTGACGCCCGCCGCTTCGGCATCCCGGATGCGGAGGGCGCTGCGCTGCGGACGCTCGGCCTCGTCGCCGGCGGTACCGGGGGCCTGGAGGCGCTGCGCGCGTCGGTCGCCGGGCTCGAGGTCGCGGAGGGCCGGCTCGACCGGCGGGTGCTGTCGGGGCGGGAGTCGCTGACGGCCAGCGAGGATCGCGTCGCGGCGCTGGCGGCGGAGGGCCTGACCAACAGGGAGATCGCCCAGCGCCAGTTCGTGACCGTCAAAAGCCGTCCAGTGGCACCTGCGCAACGTCTATCGCAAGCTCGACGTCGGCTCGCGGGGGGAGCTGCCGGCAGCGCTCGGACTGGGGCCCTAGGACAAAACACTGGGACGGGTCGGCTAGCGACACGGGCGCCACGGCGGCGCAAGATCGTCGCCATGAGCCACCACCAAGCACTCCCCCCAAGCCGACGGCTGATCCCCTTCGCTTGCGCCGGCGACGCTGCCGGCATGCACACGAACACCACATACCCCACTCCTGGGGGCGTGGATCGCGAGGAGCTCGACCGCCACATCGTGGAGATGTACCGCGACGTGGCCAACGAGGCCGGCCGCGACCTGCATTTCCCCACCGGCCGTCCGCTCGCCGAGGCGCTCGGCTACCCCGCCGATCTGCTCGGCCGGCTGCCCGCCCACGCTGTGAACTCGTTCGCGGGCGTCGGCTACCACCTCGGCCTCGCGTGCCTGCTCCCGGGCGAGCGGGTGCTCGATCTCGGCAGCGGCTCCGGCATGGACGTGTTCGCAGCCGCGACGCAGGTCGGGCCGGGGGGCTCTGTCGTCGGCGTGGACATCACGCCCGAGCAGCTCGCCAAGTCCGAGCGCCTCCGCCGCGGCGAGCACGTGAGCTTCCATCACGCGCGGATCGAGGAGCTGCCGTTCGAGGCCGGCTCGTTCGACGCCGTGATCTCCAACGGCGTGATCAACCTCTCGGCCGACAAGCGCAGGGTGTTCGCCGAGGCGGCACGCGTGCTTCGGCCGGGCGGACGGCTCGCGCTCGCCGACATCGTGACCGAGCGGCGGATCACTGCCCGCACTTCGTGCCAGGCCGATCTCTGGGCCGCCTGCATCGCCGGGGCCAGTCAGCGAGATCGCTACCTGGAGGACATAGCGGTCGCCGGCCTTGAGCTGCAGGTGATCCAAGCCAACCCGGGCTACCGCTTCAGTAGTGAGCGCGCGCAGCGCACGAGCCACAAGTACGGCGCTGACAGCGTGTCCCTGCTGGCGCTCAAGCCGGCACCTGCATCACGCCACATCTCCAACCCGAATCTGGGTGGTGGCGCCCGGGTCGCGCAAGCGACCCGGGAGGAGGGTCCCACCAACACCACAACGACCCAGGAGGTCAAAGTGAGCACAGTTACAGACACGATCCGCAACGGCGTGGACACCGAGAAAATGTTCGCGACACTGGATCTGATCAAGGCCCAGCCGGAGCTCGCGCGCTTCCAGTTCCGCGCCAGGAACCGCTGGATCGACGGGTCGCATAACCGTTCGACGATCAAGGGCTTTTACGCCGCGGGCGGGGAGGACACCACCCGCAGCGAGGAGTTTGTGATCGACGCGGGCGAGCCGGCGATCCTGCTCGGCACCGACACCGGCGCCAACCCGGTCGAGTACCTGCTGCACGCGCTCGCCGCGTGCCTGACGACATCGATCGTCTACGTGGCCGCGGCGCGCAAGGTCGAGCTCACGTCCGTCGAGTCGACCCTCACCGGCGAGATGGACGTGCGCGGCGCGCTTGGCGTGGACGACGAGCCCCGCAACGGGTTCGAGCGGATCGGCGTGTCGTTCCGCGTGACGGGCAACGCGCCGGAGGAAAAGCTCCGCGAGGTCGTGGAGCGAGCCCAGAAGCGCTCCGCCGTTTACGACATGGTCACCAACGGCGTGCCCGTCGCCGTCGAGGTGACGACCCACTAGGCCTCGCATGAGACCCGTGGCCGGAGCCACGCTCCGCCACGGGTCCATGACGAGCAGATCGGAGAATTCGCGATGCCAATCGAACTCACAGCCCATACCGAAGCCGGCGCCCGCCTGGTGGCGATCGCCGAGGAGCTCTCCCCGCAGCTCGCCTCCCGCGCAGCCGAGCACGACCGCGACGGCAGCTACCCGTTCGAGGCGATCGACGCGCTCAAGGCGGCCGGCTACTTCGCCGCGCCGGTCCCCGTCGAGCTCGGAGGGCTCGGTGTGTCATCCGCGCACGACCTGGTCGTCGCGTCAAGCCGCCTGGCGCGCGGCGACGCCTCGATGACGATCGGCGTGAACATGCACCTCGTCGCAGTGCTCAACATGGAACGCCGTCGCCAGGTCGCCCTCGCGGCCGGCGAAGAGCGCCGCGCCCGAGCCTTTGCTTCGTCGCTGGAGCAGATCGCCCTCGACGGCGTCGTGCTGGCCGCCGCGATCAGCGAGCGCGGGCAGGACCTCACGCGGCCGGGCACGCGTGCGACCCGCACCGCGTCCGGCTGGCGGATCGACGGTCGCAAGATGTTCTGCACCATGTCCCCCGCCGCCACCGATCTCTACGTGGCCGTCACCTATGCCGACGGCGACGGCGCCGAGCGCTACGCGTACGCGATGGTGCCCACCGCCGCGCCCGGCGTCGTCGTGCACGACGACTGGGACGCGCTCGGGATGCGCGCCTCCGGCAGCAACTCAGTCTCGCTCGAGGGCGTCGAGCTGCCCGAGTCCGGGGTACGGGGCGGCTTCCGCGCCGGCGACCCGCTGCCGTACATGGAGCGCAATCTCGTATCGGGGCTGTTTCACGCCGCGGCCTCGCTCGGGATCGCCGAGTCGGCCGACCAGGCCGCCCGCCAGGGCATCGTCGGCCGCATCAACGGCGACGCGCGGCCGCGCATGCAGGTGGCCGAGAACACGATCGATCTCGCCGCCTCGCGTGGCGTCCTCTCGCGCGCGGCGATGCTGATCGACGAGCATCGCGCCGCCAACCCGGCGTCCGACGGCACCGCCGAGCAGCTCGGCGCGCTGTTCGCCGAGGCGCAGGCCGCCAAAGCGTTCGTCAACGAGACGGCCGCCCGGATCGTGGACCGTGCGCTCGCGCTCTCGGGCGGCGCCGGCTACGTCAACGGCAGCCTTCTCGCCCGCGCGTACCGCGACGTCAAGGCCGGCTCCTTCATGCACCCCCTCGGCGCCAACCGCGCCTACGACTACCTCGGCCACGTCGCTCTCGGTGAACAGGCCCCGCTCCACTGAGATGGCTCTCGCAGCTCCAGCCCCCGCCGCGCCGGCGCCCGAGGCGCGCTCGTTCCGTGACGCGCTCGGCAGGTTCACGACCGGCGTCGCGTTCATCACCGCAGCGCCCGACGGCGAGCCCGCCGGGCTGATCGTGAACTCGCTCACCTCCGTCTCGCTCGAGCCGCCCCTGATCTCGTTCTGCCCGTCCCGCAGCTCGCTCACCTGGTCACGGATGCGGCGCGCGGGACGGTTCGGCGTGAACATCCTGGGACGGAAACACGAGCGGTTCGCGATGCGCGCGACCCCCGCCGGCGCGGACCGATTCGCCGGCCTCAACTGGGAACTCGGACCCCGCGGCGTACCGCTGCTCACCGACGCCCTCGCCACACTCGAATGCGAGACCCTCGCCGAGCACCCCACCGGCGATCACTCGATCGTCATAGGCCGCGTCGACGACGTGCGCATCTCGCCCCTTACCGACCCACTCGTCTTCTTCGCTGGCGCATTCGGCGCCCTGAGATAGCGAAAGCAAGACAACGGCGCGGCCACCCGAACCGCCTACCTTCCCATGAAAGGAGTAGCGCGACCGGCGCCGCTGTCCTCCTTCTCGCCAGCCGCGAGAGTGGTAGCCGGAGGCCCTGCGAGCCCACGGGCGACGCGCTAGTGGCCGGCGCGACGGGGGCGCCAGCGAATACGGGGGTCACGCTCGTCGGCGTTCGTGGTTGCTGCGAATATCGGGTTGTCGAGGGCGGCCGTGCGTGCCACGCCGGCGGCAACATCCGAACGAGCTGAAGCCTGGTTGCCGCGCCGGCTAAGGAGGAGATACGTGGTCATCTGGCCTTTGCCCTTGACCTCGACGGTGCCGCGCGAGCCCAACTCGTAGCGCTCTCGCAGACGTTCATAGGTCCGCTCGGTGACTTGGATCGTGCCGGGCTGCGCGTGGGACTCCATGCGACTGGCGGTGTTGACCGTGTCGCCCCAGAGGTCGTAGATGAATTTCGCCCGGCCGATCACGCCGGCGACGACCGGCCCCGTATCGATCCCGATCCGCACCTGCAGCACCGTACCGGCCTCGGCCGCCACGCCGGCGAGCGCGGGGGCCATCGCGAGCGCCGTGTCGGCGATCGCCTCGGCGTGATCCTCGCGGGATAACGGGATCCCACCGGCGACCATGTAGGCATCGCCGATTGTCTTGATCTTCTCGACACCATGCTCAGCGGCGAGCGAGTCCCAGCTGGCGAACACGCGGTCCAGCAGCGCGACGACGTCCGCGGCGAGGAGCCGTTCAGACAGACGCGTGAAGCCGACGACGTCGGCGAACATTACGGTCACGTCCTCTCGGGCGTCGGCGATGATTCCGTCGTCTCGCTTGAGCCGGGCGGCCACGGGCTCAGGCAGCACGTTGAGTAGCAGGCGCTCGGACCTGGCCTGGTCGCGTTCCCGCGCCCGCACGAAGTACTGCAGCAGCGCGTACGCGGTACTCGCCACGCCGAGGATGTTCAGCGCGAAGAAGATGATCACGACGCCGCTGGGGATGTAAGGCGCGCCGGCAGCCAGGGCGGGATCGATCGCCGCGGACACCGCGACCAGGCCGACGAACGCGACGAACCACGAAACCGCCTGCCGTGCCCCGACGAACAACAGCGCCCCCAGCGGAGACGTAAACCCCCACAGGCACACCGCCGACGAGTTCCCAAAGCCACCCAGGCTCCACTGCAGGACGAACGGCAGGACCAGGCTCATCCAAAGCTGACTACGTCGGAACAACCTGTACCGGCGCGTCCGCGCGAACGTGTGGATGCTCGCCGCCGACGCGAGCTGATAGACGAGCGGAATCGCGGCCGACACCCACAGGCCAAGCACCGCATACGTCACCACCCACACGCACGACAGGCTCGCCATCAACGTCGAGGACAACACCAAGACCGCCTTGCGAATCCGAAGCTCCTCCGAATCCGAAGACCACGCACCAATCTCCACAAGCCGCTTCAACCAGCCTGGAAGCCGCCCCGAGATCCACCGAGCCCGTAGCTCTCTCACGACGCGAGCATAAGACCACCGCTCGAACAGCGACACCCCCGGGCGAGCGCGCTCGCTAACGGAGTTGAATGCGACTGCGTCACGCCCCGCTCTACCGTGGCCGCCCGCGTACCCGCGATGCCACGAAAGCAGGGGGCCGCGACCCTCGAGGGTGGCAGTCTCGCAATTCGCCACAAGCGCGCATCTCGGCGCTTGGTCCGGAGTCCGGGTCGGCCGCCGGATCGAGCCAGCCCGAGGCGCCCGGTGCTAACCGGCTTCGCGCGAGCTGCAACCGGCTGAGGGACGACTCGGCGGCGGCGTCTGCGCTCCCGAACTTGCGGCGAAGCGGCCACCAGGCCGCCGTGACCCCGTGAGGCGTCAAGGAGCAGCCCTTCCACCCGCGCTCAGTGCTCGTGCTTCGACGGGGGCGTCGCGGGAGTCCTGCTTGTCGGTAGCGACGAGTACGTCGCCCGTGCAGAGCTCAGACCCGCAACGCGCGGGCAGCAGGGACGGCAAGATCGCTAGCTGCGACCCTGTTCGGCTGCAAGCACCAGCGCTGGAAGCGGGTGCGGCTCTAATGGCGTGAGTTCGGGCCGACTGAGCTGAAGGTCATAAATGCCCTGCAAATTGGTCGGTTCTTTGGCCTTTGCCGGGCGCTGCTCCATCGGCAGGAGCCAGTGATATCCGGGCGGTGTTGCGGCGTCTGAGCACGCTTCGCCCTCTCCGGGTCTGCACAGCGCCGTTGCGCTAGCGAAAACAAGGTCCTCACGCCGCCCGGTCTTCTGAACCACCAGCAAATCCGAGCATTCCGACCTCACTCCATTAGAGCCGCACCCGCTGGAAGCAGTAGGCGGCCGCGGCTCGCCGGCGTGGCCCTCGGACTTGTGCAATCGCCCACAGGCATCAGCGCGACGGCGACCGGCGGCGCGCCTGCTCGTCCATCGAAGCAGTAGCCGCGCCTGCATGACCGCTTCAGGCGTCAAGCGGCAGTGCGCGTCGGGCACCATGCCGCCCTCAGATGCCGGCAGGCCGTACCTGCACCTAGCCATCGCTACCTATGCAGATCGGCCATTGTGCTCGCCGCTGTGCGAGCCCCGCTTTCGGCGACAAGCGCGCCTCGGACCAACGCGCGGACGCCTGCTCCCGCGGCCGCACGCGCGCTTCACATCGCCTGCCCCTACCAAGGGCGGAGCGGCCGCGCTTGTGTTATCGCCCAAAGGGAGGCGTCCGCGTGCGGGGGTCGCTTGCCAGGATGCAGCTAATCGAGGCGCCAGCGATCGTAAAGAGCGGCAGTCCGGGAGCGCCGTGACTGACTGCTCGTTTGGGCTACAACCAGAAGCCACAAACCCCCGTTTCGGGTCTCGTCAGACTCCTCCTCGCCCGTGGCGAAGCAGACGTCCTAATCGCGTCCGACGAGACGCCCCGCTTTGAGGACGAGCGACCACGTCACCCTGCCGTGCAGCCGTGGTCGCACTGCCAGAAATCGACAGAGCGGCTGTGTTCGAGCGGGTGCCAGTAGCGGGAGCGCCGTACGGCGCTCCCGCTTGCGGTTTGGCTGGGGCTCGGTTCAGAGCTCGAGGCCGGCGCTGACGTGCATCATCGGCGCGCGCCGCGCGTGGATCGTGCCGATGATCTCCTCGACGTCGATCCCCTGCAGGTAGACGCTCGTCGTTGAGACGTACGAATGCCCCAGCTGACGCTGGATGACTGGTAGCGGCACCCCCTCTCGCGCGAGCTCGACCGCGTGCGCGTGACGGAGCTGATGCGGCGCGAATCTGCGGCGAACACCAGCAGCGGCCGCGTGGCGGCGCAGCTCCCCGCGCACGGCGGTCGCTGACCACGGCCGTCCACGCGTCGGTCCGTCGATCACGCAGAACAGTGGGCCGACAGGCAGGTCGACACGGCAGGCGAGCCACGTAGCGAGATGATCGCTCCACGCCCAGGCATCCATCCCGACCTCCCGGCGCTTGTTGCCTTTTCCTCGGCGAACAAGAATCGACCCCCGCCGCGCATCGAGGTCGGACTCGATCAGCGACAGGGCTTCCTGGATCCGGAGGCCACCACGCCACAGCACCACGATCAGCGCCCGCAGCCTGCGCCCGTGGCGATCGATAGGGGTCTGGCGCATCACGGCAACGATCTCGTCGACCGTCGGCGGATCGGCGGGATAGACCATCCCTTTGTTCCTTGGCGCGTGGCCGGCGTTATAGCCGGGCATCGCTGCCGGTGAGCGTCGGCGACCCGCGGATATCTCGAGCTCAGGGTGTCAAGCCTTTTGCTTGCTGGGATTCGACGGTGTTGACATGTCTTCGGCGGTGCGATCGCAGCCGCCGGGCGGAGGCGGGAGAGGGGATAGCGCCCCTCGAAGTGGGAATAGCCGTGACATGAGCCCTGGAGGCACCCGGCAGCGGGCAGGTGGACGGTCGAACCGCTACCGATCCGATGCGCATCTCATGTTGTGCGTCCGGTTATGTTGTGAGGTGCCTCCACGGCCAGGGTTTTCCTGGTTGGGCGCGTGGGCTGGACAACATAATCAGAGGCGGCGCCAGCCGCCGCCACCGGTCCACGCCGCCGGCGCCACCCCTCCTCAGACGCCGCCACCAGCCTCCGCCTCCACCCGATGCCCCGGCAGCGGATCGCTCTCGGCGGCCACCCGCATCGCCCTCATGGCCGCCGCGCGGAGCTCGAGCTTGGTGCGGGCGTACATGGTCCTGTCGAGCACGGCCAGCTCCCTCGCCATCTCGAGCGCGCGGTCGAGGACCCGCGCCGGCGCGAGCGCCTCATCAAACGCTCCCTGCCGTACGCACTCGTCCGCGTCGATCAGCCAGTTGCCGAGCATGAGCCGCCTGGCGGCGTGGGGTGCAAGCTCCGCTCGCGCCACGCCCATCGCAGCCTGCGGGTAGGGGACGCCGACCTTCACACCGGGGATGCCGTAGCGCCCGGCGGTGGAGGCCACGCGATAGTCGGCGCACAGCGTGAGCAGCATGCCGCCGCCGATCGCGTGGCCGGTCACCGCCGCCACCACGGGCAGCTCGAGCCCGTAGGCGGCGAGCAACATTCGGTTGATTCCGGAAACCATCCGGTGCTGTTCGCCGGGCCCGTAGTGGGGAACCGTCTTGAGGTTGATCCCAGCTGAGAAGAACCCCGCCCTTCCGGCGATCACCAGTGCCCGGGGAGGGTCGAGTGAAATGCGCTCGAACGCGCCGACCAGCTCGTCGAGGAGCGCGAGGTCGATGGCGTTGGCCGGCGGCCGGTCGATCTGCAGAAGCGTGAGACCGCCGTCGAGCGGCGCGAGCTGCACAGACGGCATGCGCACAGCTTATGGGCGCGGATGCGCCACACGCTACTTGGCGTTGCTGGCAACGAAAACGTCGGCGCTGATTCACGACACAGGCTTGCGGCGGCGATGGCCGCTGGCGTGCAACGGCATCTACCTCAACGCCGGCGATCTCTCGCTCTCCTCGCTCGCTGTGACGCCGCTCGCCGGCCATGTCGCGGGGCGATTCAGGGGCTGGCCACACTAGCGGTTCCACCAGTAGCAGACGCGCCGTTGCTACTGGAACTTTTTCAGTCACGAGCATCTTGTGCGCAAGGCAACGTCCCTGAGTGGCGCGGAATCCGAGACGATCGCTTTCGCCCCTTCGCCCGCCCGTTTCCGGCGATCGGATTGGCGACTTATGTGAGGCTGCCATTTCGGCATGAACGACGTGAACGAACGGGCCTTTCGACCGCCTCGATGACGCGATATGTGAGGTCGTGAACGACGTGATCGACGTGATCGACGTTAACTCGCTGGTCGACGAGCCAGGGTCACGGCGGCCTCGCTGGCGATGGGTGCCGCGGCGCTCGCACGAGGACCCATCGCCGGTCCGTCGGGCCGAGGAGGCTCGCACGTCGCGTCTCCAGACGCCGCGGGAACTGCCGCCACCCCGGCTCGCCTCTTGCGTGCCGGCGTCGTCGATGCCGCGCGGGCCTCCTCCCTTCAGTGCGCCGTTGACGTTCCCCCGGCCTGCGACCAGTTATGTCGTTTATGTCGTACGTCGTCAGCCGTCAATCCGACGCTCGCGACAGCCACGTCGATCACATGTGAACGACGTCAATCCCCAGCAACCACGGCACGTTCACAAACCACCTGCACATAAGTCGCCGACGCGATCGTCAGCGCCGTGCTGCCCCCGGCCTCTGCCGTGGCGCGGAAGGAGACGCGCGTCGGTGGCCACGGACTGCTGCTCAACGCCTTTAGCGGCCACGAACGTGGCGCCGCTGCTTTTTGATCATAGGGGGTATCTACGTAAATCAGGTTCGCCGCGCTCGCGCTCTGTGCGCTGCTCGCCCGGCTGCGGTGGTGGCCGCCCCCTTCGAGGCTCCGGAGCCGACCACGGCCCGCGCGTGCAGCCAGACGGCGTGGTCACCCCCGACCAGCCCGCTCGCGACGAGGGCCATGGCGCGCGACCTGAGTTAGATAGATACCCCCTTTCGATCAAACCGGCACTCTGCTTGGCGCGCGAGCGTGTCCAGATCGTTCCCACGGGCAGGCCGTCAGCGCTTCGGGCCAACTACCGCTTCGACCCACTGGCTAGCAGAAAGGCTGCACGCCGGCGGACGGCTTACGTTGATCCAGACCTGAGCAAGCCGGCGGTTTGAAGTGTTCGGATGCCGCGCGACGTAACGTGCGCACTGCGCGCCTCTTGGGCGACGGGCATTCTTATGCCGCAGTCTTTGATCCAATCGCCTTTGCCTTGATCGCGTCGAACTCGGCCTGGGTGATATCGCCGGCGTCGAGCAGCTTCTTGGCCGTCTCGATCTCGCTGGCCGGACCGCCGGTGCCAGCGGTCTTGCGTACGTACTCGTCGACCTGCGCCTGCGAGGCGGCGGCTTCTTTGGTGCTTCGATCGGCCATCCCATCGTGGTTGAAGATCAGATAGGCCAGCACGCCGATAAACGGCACGACGATCACGAATATCACCCAGGCGGCCTTGGCCCAGCCCGAGATGTCGCGCCGGCGGAAGACGTCGACAAGCACGGTGATGGCGATCCAGATGTAGATGACCCAGGCGAAGAAGATCAGGATCGTCCAGAGAAGGTTGAGGAATGGGTAGTTAGATGCAGCCAAGACGGTCACGTTTGTCACGTTTGCCTCCTAATGCCATCCCGGTCGATGTCGTGGGATGCGTGTGTAGCGTCGCGTGTGTCAGTTGATTGGAGACCATGAGCCTTCACCGATCACATCGTGGAATCATCACCCATATCGGGTGACCTCAGGCGTCGGGTGGTCAGCTACGTATAGGAGCCGAGGCGCGTCGCGCTCCTGCTCCTGTCGATGCGCAGAAGCGCCCCGACTAGCTTCGGGCGTGAGCGCCTCCACAGGGGAGGCGTCATCCGACGCCGGAGCCTCGCTGCCCCTTTGGGCTACAAGCAGGAGCGGGGGCGATCCCGCCCGCTCTCGCGAGAAGCAGCAGCGGGTGGCGCCTCGGACGACACGCCCGCTCTGGAACGATTCGAGCAGTCTGCCGGCCGCTGGTCGCCGGGGTCCGCCGCGCTTCTGCTCGCGTTCCAGAGCACAACTGATTCGCGGCGGTCCGCCGGGCTTCTGCTTCGAGCGATTCGTTTGCTGGCCTCCGGCTAGCATCCGCGGATTCGGACTACTGCTTCGGCGGCATTGGGAGCGCCTCGGCCAGCGCCGTTGGCGCGCTCTCCCAGCTGCTCGAACTCGACAGCGCCTGTGGGACGTGCGCGGGCTCCTGTATCTCGAGGAAGGAGCAGTGCGACGTCAGTGCCGCTCGGCCGACTCGGTCGTGTGATCCGGCTGGAGCGACGTGCTCGCTTGCGTGGCAACGCACAAGCCGTCCCCCGCGGGTCCGGCCGCCATTTGGCCTCGGCAGCGGATGCGAGCGCGGCGGCTCAGCCGGTCAGTGCGGGTACCCCGGCGATCTGCCAGGTGCTGCCCGAGCGCTGCAGGGAGACCTGTTGCTGACCGAACGCGGCGCCGTCGATTATCTCGGCGGTCGCGTCGGTGCCCTGGAGTCGCACCTGTGCGATCTGGGCCTTCGACAGCGCGTTGAGTAGCTTCGCCCCGGCAACTGCACGCACCAGGCCGACCGCGTCCCGACACGACGGCGGCGTCGTCAGTAGCCCGTTCCCAGCCTGGAGCACAAGTGTCTCGAGCTGACGTTGCGCAGCGTCAGTCAGCAACGAGCACGCCGTCTGCCCGTCCCCGCTCGTCTGCGCGCGCAGGTACGAGCGAAGCACCTGCTCAACCTGCTGCTGTTGCTCGCGCGGTGTGGCCTTCTGTGACGAGCCGCAGCCGGCGACCGCTATCGCGACGATCGCCGCCACTGTGTTCCCGTGTCTGATCGCGCGGCTCATCTGACGCTCCAGAGGGTAGGCCCGATTGGCCATGCCGGATATCCGTGCTCAGCCGCAGAGCACCCGGGTGGTGAGTACGGATGCGGGGCAACCAAGGCTCTTCGACGATCGAAGGACCCGGCCAAGTGACCGCGATGTTCATCCATGGGATCCGACCTCGGAAGCGTGACGAGCGACCCTTTCAGGTTGCGTCCGGCGCGACGACGGTGTCGGTCGACGACGTCAGCCGGCGCTGTCACGGCGCGGCGCGAGCTGGTCGGGTTCGTCTTCCAGCAGGACCTGCTGGTGAGCGAGTTGACCGCGCGGGCGAACGTGGAGGTGCCGCTGATCGGCGCGGGCATTCCAGCTGCCCGCCGCCGGCGGCGCGCGCTCGAGCTGCTCGACGAGGTCGATCTCGGCGACCGCGCCGAGCACCTGCGGTCGATGCTCTCCGGCGGCGAGCGGCAGCGAGTCGCGGTGGCTCGTGCGCTGGCGAATTCGCCACGGATGCTTCTGGGCGACGAGCCCACTGGCGCGCTGGACTCGCTCACCGCATCGAGGATCGTCGAGCTTTTTCTCCGCCTCCGGGACCTTCACGGGATGACCGTGATCGTCGTCAGCTACGACCCGGAAGTCCAAGACCGCGCCGATCGCACGCTGACGCTGCTCGACGGGAGAATCGCGCCTTCGCACGTCGGGTTCGGACCTGCGAGGTAAGCCGATGCTTGCGATGATCGCTTGCAACATGCTCAGACGCCGGGGCCGGACGGCGCTGACGGCGCTTGGCGTCGCCGTGGGGGTGACGACGGTCGTGGCGCTGCTGTCGGTGACCGGTGGGCTGTCGCGGAGCGCGGGCGATCTTGCCAAGCTCGGCCGTGCGAATTTCGGCGTCTTCCAAGCGGGGCTGTCGGACCTGACCGCGTCGTCGCTGCCGGACTCGATCGTGTCCCGGATCGCAGCGCAGCCCGGGGTCGCGTCCGCGGCGCCGATCCAGATCGTCCCGCAGGCGATCGCCCGTGATTCCTCGATGCTGCTGTTCGGAGCCGATCCCAACGGCGTCCTGGGGAGGCGCCTGGTGCTCGTCTCGGGCCGGCCGCCGCGCGGTCAAGAGCTGCTGGTCGGCTTGCGGGCAGCAAAGCGTCTCCATGCCACGGTCGGCCGGACGATCACCGTGTCCGGCCGGCCGTTCCCGGTTGCGGGGATCTACAGATCTGGGGTCTCGCTCGAGGACGGCGGCGCCGTGCTGCCGCTCGCCGTCACCCAACGCATATCCGGCCGGCCCGGAGCGATCAGCATGGTCGCTATCTCCGTCGCCCCCGGTTACCGCGACGTCGACGTCGAGCGCAGGATCGAGCGGGCGGTCCCGGGAACGCTTTCGCTCGGCGATCCCAGCGAGGTGGCGAGGGTCGATACCAACAGCCGGGTCATCACCAAGGCGGCCGTCATCACCTCGCGCTGCTGCTCGGCGCGGTAGTCGTCGTCAACACGATGGCGATGAACGTGATCGAACGCCGCCAGCAGTTCGGGCTGCTGGCCGTGGTCGGCTGGAGCCGGGTGCGGGTGGCGGGGCTGATCCTCGGTGAGGCGATCGCCGTATCGCTCGTCGGCGCGGCAGCCGGACTGGCGCTCGGGGTGCTGGCGAGCGAGATAGTCGTGCGCGCGCTCGCGGCCGGAACATTCGTATCGCCCGCCGTTACCACATGGGTCCTAGCGCGCGGCCTGCTCGTCGGCTTGGCGCTCGGCGTGATCGGCGCGCTGGTCTCGGTCTGGCGAGTGATGCGAGGGCCCACGCTTAGGGCAATCAGCAGCTGAGGCGGCCAGGACGAGCGAAACTCGCCAAGGCGTAAGCCGGCCGAACGATCCACGACGCCCACCAACCACTCGACGCTGACCTCCTCGGAGGCGAGCCGGCACCCACTGACTAGTAGCCCGTACGTGGCTCTCGAAACGGACGACCAGCATGCGTCACGTCGCTGGCGCCAGGCTGCTGCATCCGCCCGACTTTGCTGAAGTCCGCCACGTCCGAGACGAGGCTTCTGTTGCGGGAACGATCTCGCGCATCCTCGCGGTCGGTGAGGTCGTCGTCTACAAGACGCTCCAGATCGTTCCGGAGCAGTCATCTCGCGAGACCTGGCTCCTTACGCTTCCGTTTCGTGGCGCTCCGACCGTCTCCATATCGGACCGCTGCCTACGATGGAACGGTCGCGCCGTTCTCACCCGTGAGCGAGTCGGCGCTGTGGACTGTCCGATCACGAAGCTCGGTGGCCTGCTGCTCTAGCTCGAGTACGAGTTGCCTGAGCTTGGGGTTGTGCTCGATCGCGCGAATTGTGGCGGCAGCGACACGCTCAGAGGAGATTGGCGTGCGCAGCGACCGCGGAGTCCGCCGGCAGCCCGCCCTGCTCCTGCTTCCCGAGGGCAATGCGACACGGATGTGTCTCGCTGCTGGATCTGAGCAGTTGGGAGAGCGTGGCGGCGCCGACGGGCGAGACGCTCCCAATGCCGGGGAAGCAGTAGCCGCCGCCAGCGACCGCTAGCTCGGCTCCAGCAAACGATCGGGCGGAAGCAGAAGTGCGACCCGCGCGCGGCTCTCCCAATTGAGCAGCAGGGGCAGTCTCGCTACGGGCGAGCGCGAGGCTGCCTCTACCGGCGATTGCAGGAGACGGCGTCTCGGCCGGTTAGCTGATTCGGGGGTCGCGAGCAAGCGCCTGGCGGATCCTCGGAGAGATCCTCGACTGCTTGCTGAGGATCAGATCGGCGGCGCCAAGCTAACGATCGCGCGGTGCGTGCCGCCCGATCGCAGTCGACCAATCCGGGGCGTCGGCTGACCGGGTCGGCACGACTGCTCTTGCGCTCGCGCCGGCGCGGAGTTGGCGATCGCAAAGGCGACGAAGCGATCGCCAGAGCCGGCCGGCGTCGCGACGCGGATCTGTGCGTATCAACAGGTGGTGCCGCGAGTACGCCGCGGGGAACGCATGCTTCGACATCGAGCAGCGGTCTCCGGGGACGCGGTTCGGGCAATCTGCTTCCACGAGCGGGATGCAAGGCGCGCCCCAGGTCGCCGGAGCCCCTGGATAGGACCGCGGTGTTCTTCTGCGAGAGGGGCGTCGAGCCCTCGCCCGGCTGGTGGGTTGGCAGCGTCTGCGCCGATTCGCGGGGAGTACTGGCACTTCCAACGTCGCCATCCGCGGGATTACTCCCGATCCGGGCACGGCCATCCACCGGACACGGCCACAGCCCGTGCCCTGCGGCGGAGCCGCCGTCGGGGACGCCGATCAGGTTGACCACGACCCAGCGCCAGGGAGCCGACTCGTCGGCGCGCAGGTCCTAGCTAGGAACCCGGTGCTGGGTCTGGGGCCCGTGTTGATAGCGGTTGTCGCACGGAGAGGGACGGACGATCAAGAGATGTGAGACGCCGGGGCTACCGAGCCGGTCTTGGGCGTGCCTAGCTTAGCTAAGCTAGGATCCCGGTTCGATGCGGAGGTACCCCTCGCGAACGCTGGCTGCTTGCGCGAGCGACCGGGATTGTCCTGGTGGGCTGCTGGCGCGGCGCGCGTGGCTCGGGGCCACGGCGGTGCTCATGCTCGGCCTGCTGGCCGGCGTGAGCGCTTCGTCGGAGGCGCGCACCGTGGACGCCCGCCGCAATGATTCGATCGCGCTCGTGCGCGCCGATCCAGCGCGCACGAGCCCGCAGCGGCGGAGGGCGCCACTGCGGCGAGCGCCGATGGTCTGTCACGCGACGACCTACGGGAACACTCCGTACGTGGAGTGCGTGGTGGAGTCGAGCGGGCATATCAGCTTCCCCGGGGATGTGCCGGTGCTGGTGGGGAACCTGAGCAGCGACACTCCGGTGACGATCACGGCCGTCGGCGGACAGGGGGGCTGGGTCAGCGCTTCTTGTTGTAAGGCGCCCGGCCGCCCGGGCGAGGCGCGCACCGTCGTGAACTACGGCGCGCTGGCCCACAGCGGCCTGTACGCATACGTCGGCGAGTCCGGCAGCTATTCCTACACGCACGAAAGGTTCCTCGGTGGCGCGGCGACGATGGCTCTCTCGACGCCGCTGCACCACGGCCTCGCGCTCAAGGACGTCTACCTGATCGCCGGGGGCTCCGGCGCGCAGGGACGCTTCTACTCGACCTACATTGCCGGCTGCGGTGCGGGGTCCGGCGGCAGCGGCCACCGGGCAGACGCCTCCCACTCGCACTCGCCGGTCTCCACTCCGGGCGGCAGGGGCGGCCAGGGCTCGCGCACTCCCCCGTTCTGCACGAGCGGCGGCCTGCCTGGCGAGGGCGGCGGCGACGGCGACGGCGGCGTGCAGCCGGAGGACTCGCGTCTGGATGGCCTCGACGGGATCGGCGGGCACGGTGGCGGCACGTCCTGGATCGGGGTGCAGGGCGGAGTGGCGGGGTCCTGGATGCCGGGGCATGGTGGCGTGGGTAGCGACGCGCAGGGCGGTGGCGGGTGGGGCGGTGGCGCGGCCGGCACGCGGGGGTCGGGCGGGGGTGGCGGGGGCTCCTATGCGGCCGCTGCCACGGCGAGCGCCCCGGCCGAGACCGTCTACCGGTCGCACAGCTCGCTGACGATCGCCTGGCCGCAACCCAAGATCGACCTGCACGTCGCCAACGCGCACGGCGGGCGTGGCGAGATCGATTACTACGTCGACGGCAAGCTGCGCGAGACCGTGAGCGGCCGGCGGACGGTGTCCGTTCCTGCGGGCTACGTGGTCGCGGTCTCCGATCCGAGGTTCCTGCCGCCTGTCGGGCCCGTGCTGCTGGCGCGCCCCGCAGCGGGCAGCCGGTTCATCGGCTGGAGCGGCGCCGCGACCGGCCCCGAGCCACAGGTCGTCACGATCGATGCCAGCGGCTTGACGTTCACCGCCGAGTTCGTCCCCACCAACGCGATCGCGGCCGCGGACGGGCCCGGCCGGGTGACCGTCCGGCGGCCAGGCGGGACCGTGCTCTGTCACGAGGTCAGGGTCTGCGAGGCGCCGCACCAGCTCGGCGAACAGGTGCAGGT
This sequence comes from uncultured Solirubrobacterales bacterium, assembly GCA_963750695.1. Taxonomy (GTDB): domain Bacteria; phylum Actinomycetota; class Thermoleophilia; order Solirubrobacterales; family Solirubrobacteraceae; genus Palsa-465. Next base: position 16,423 of record CAVVSB010000007.1, on the reverse strand, counting down.
CACCGCGACGCCCGACCCGATCGCCGACTTCTCGCACTTCGCCGGGCCCTGCGACACGATCGAGGTCAACCACTGCACCGGACGGATCGCCGCCAACGCGATCTTCGTCGCAGCGTTCACGATCCCCGAGGTCACACTGACGATGAGAGTCAACCCGTACGGCACCCTCGGCACCCTTCAGATCGGCGACCAGAACGTATGCGGATTCAGCGTCGGGCAGTGGGAGCACTGCACCGTCCGCGTTCCGGCGCGCGGCCCGTTGGTCCACGTGCACGCAGGCTCGGCAGGCATCATCCCCGCCGAGTTCGACCGTTGGTCAGGAGCGTGTACGGGAACGATGCTCACCTGCACGATCGACCCGGCAAGAGGACCCCAGACGCTGACCGCCACCTACCGGTGAGCGGCACGCTGCACCCGCATCCCCGCGAGACGGTCCCTACCCAGCTACTCGACATCGCCGCTGCGGACAGATCACGTCCGGGCAAGCGCTGCTCGCCGCCAGTCTCGGCCCGTCACGATCGGCTCGAGCCGCCGGGCGACTGAGGAAGCGCCATATGCCTCCGCCGGCTGATCCACCTGGTCGAGGCGACCCGAGCCTGTGCGAGCTCACCGGCCGCGTACTTCGTCCGCGATCGACGTGCTGATCAACCCCCTCGCGCTCCTCTACGTCGTTCACGTCCAGCACAACCTCACCCATCGCGTCGGTGATCCGTCTCAGAGGCCGTTCCTTCACGTGATTCATGCGCTCAGCGCAACCTCACATAAAGGCGCGATCCAGCCAGGCCGCTGCCACCGTCCGCTGACGTCGGAGAAGTCCGCGCCAGCGAAGCTGGTCGCTCGGAATCACCATCAACAGGCGCGCGTATCTATGGCCGCAGACGAGTGCTTTCCTCTCTCCCCGTCGCGGGGCTCACGATGCCTATGGCGACATCTGGATCGTCCGGGACCGTACGCTGGCGCGGCGACGGCCGGCGATTGCGCGGCAAGCAGAGCGTGCAGATTTGCCCGGATACCTAGGTATCGCGAGGCTCGGATCGGCGCGCTTGAGAGTCCTGCTCCCGGCGACGTGGAGGGCCGCGACACGCGGGCTCGGGCTCTGCTGGGCGCGGAACTCAGGCACGCGCGGGGTCCCGTGCTTGCAAGGTTCCTGCGAACGATCGTGCCGAAGCGGAAGTCGGGGACGAGTCGGGGCGGCACTCGCAACGGAACGAACTCGCGAGCCTCGACTCCGCTCGACCACACGCACGCTCCGCAACGCGATGCGGAACTGATCGATCCAACCGACGACGTCGCAACGCTCTTGTCCGCGGCCCGGCCCGCCACCCGCTTTCACCACCGCAGAGGTCTCTGGTTGGATTTGGCCGAGCACCCCCTATGCGCGGAAAGAGCGCATTCCGTGGGCGGGCCGCGACGGGCAGTGGCGTCGAAACAATCGAGCCCAGCGTTAGCCGGAACGCGGGGTAGTTGCAAGCAGGGAGCAGCACGTTGGGCGCGGTGGAATCGCTGGCGCCGACAGCGTGAAGCGGTCACGATTCCACCTCGGCGACCCCGTCTCGGGCTACCGCTACCGGACAGGAGGAGCCACGCCGTCGCCATCAACGATGTCGCCGGTCGTAGCGCAACGCGGCCACGGTGTCGACCACCACGACCTGCTTGCTCGGCCCGCTCCGCGCTGGTCGCCAGCAAACGCTCGGGCTGCCGCTCCGCCACTAATGCGAGGGCGCCGATCGTCCCGCGGGCGAGTGGCGAGATGGACGAAAACGAGCAGTAGGGCTGGCGAGCGGTCTGCGATCAGTTGTGCTTGTCGTCCAGAGCGACACGGGTCCGGCGGACTCCCGGTTCGCTACGTGGCAGCGGAAGTCCCGTGGCCAGACTCGGGACAGTCGGAATGCAGCGGTGGCCCAACGCGTTATCGCGCGCCAAACGGTTCGGGCGGTCCGATCACAGGCGTCTTGACGGGTGTGGCGGCTCCGGGGACGATCACGATCGAGTTCCCGCCGGGATTTGTGTTGTAGACAGGCATCGTGGGTCCGGTCTTCTTCCAGTTGTTTAGCAGCCAGAGGTTTCCGGAGGGATCGATCCCGCCTCCCGTGACACGGTCCAACGCGTCGCTGCTGTAGCCGGCCGGTGGCGAGATCGGCTTGCCGGTGCGCATGCCCGCCGGGCACTTGCGCACGTCCGCTCCGCAGAAATGAGAGACGCCGGTGTTCCCATTGCCGAGGCCTGTCTGGCCGAAGTTGAACACCCAGACATTGCCACTCCCGTCGACGGCGTCGCCCCACGGGAGCGCGATGCCGCCTCCGGTGAACCGCTTCGGGGCGCCCCCGTCGGCTGGGAACAGCACGACCGACGGATTGCCGGTGTCTGGCGGTGAGGTATCGAATGGCGTGCCACAGGGAGTGTCCACACTGCCCGAGCTCGAGACCCACATGTTGCCCATGCGGTCGCCGGCGATGCCCATCGGATAGGTCAGCTTGCCATCGGTCGGCACCGTCTGGACGCTGCCGTTGCGCGAGACGATGTAGACCTCGTTCGCCTTGTCGCCGGCCACCCACGCCCGCCCCTGCGGATCGATCGCGAGCCCGAACGGCTTCAGCAGCGGCTGCTGCTGCGGATACACCGGCTGCAGGTTCCCCATCGCCCCTTGCCCGCCCGGAAGTGGAATGTTCCGGGCGTTGCCGGGGTTGCCGTTCGGGATCAGCGTCACTGTGTCGTTGCCGCAGTTCGCGATCCAGATGTCTCCCTGCGTGTCCGAAGCAGTTCCCTGCGGCCACCAGATGCCGCCATTCGTGAAGCCCGCAGGGGGCGACACCGGCACGCCGTTTGGCCGGAACACCGAGAGGCTGTCGTGCGTGGCCGGGATCTTCTTCGCCGGGTCCGGCGGAACCGTGCCGTCCGCACATTTCGGCGCCTCGAACCCGAAGTTGCTATCCCAGACCCTGCCATGAGGATCGAGCGCGATGCCGAACCCGGCTCCGCTGAGACCCCCGCCGAAATACGGCGATCCCGGGTAGCGCGCCCCCCACGGATAGAACTTCAGCAGGCGCAAGCCGGCGCAGGACACAGTCGTCGTCGCCGTCGGCACGTAGTTGTCATTGATCCACGCGAATCCGCGCTGATCGAAGACGACATTGCCCGGGCCGCTCATCAGATTGCTGGATGCATAGCGGCTGTAGAAGCCGCCCGTGAACTTGAGAAACAGCAGCCACGATGTCGGCGTCGTTCTCAGCGCAGGACTGTAGATCGTGTTCGTCGTCGCGAGCCTGAACAGAGCACGGACCCTATGCGAGGGGAACTTCGTGATGTCCGCCAGCGCTTGCAGCACGGTGTGCGGCGGACCGCCGCCCCGGGGCGTCGCGTACGTGAACAGGGTTCGGCAGTTGGACTCAGCCGCCACGCAGCCCGCGACCATGTTCGCCAGTGAATTGAACGTGGCCCGCGTCGATGTATCGCGGCCGTTCGGAACCCTGTCGAGCACCGCGCCGATCCGGCCGGTCCGCGGATCAGCCATGTTGCCCGCCATCCGCACGGCGTTCAGCATCCCGTACGTGTTGCCGGTGATCCTCCGACCATTACTGACAAACTGCGCGAAGGAGGTCCCGATCGCTACGGTCGTACGCTCGTTGACGACGACGCGACGACCTCGAGACGACGTACCCACGGCCGCGGCAAGCATCGAGCGCCGCTTCTGCGCCAAGACATAGAGCACGGCGCTGCCGGGACGGCGATCCGCAGCCGTCAGCGCGTGGGTGACGCGGAAACGCCCGGCACGGTCGGTCACGCTCGTGCCGAGAAGCTTCAGGTGCCGCCTGCCGGGGACATGGCTCGCATAAACGAAGACGGTGTATCCCGTCTGTCGAGCGCCGTTGGCCACGACTACGCCACGAACCGTCCCCGTCCCCGAAACGCGCGCGTCGGCTCCAGCCGCGACACCCAGCAGGCACACGGGTGTCAACGCCACCACGACCAGTCCCAACTTTGCGCGGGTGACTGCCCTGGGCACCATCCCACCCAGTCTCATCGCCATCGAGCCGCGGCGCGACGGCCGCGCTCAAGCACCTCAGCATGCCCCCGAGACTGCATGGGCAAAGACCCTACCTCTCCTGTCAAGGTCTTCGAGCAGTAACGTCGCTCGGCCGGCGGCCGCGCTGGCTGTTGCTCACCGACCCGAGTAAGGAGTATCCCCCCGCGACATTCGGGCGCAAACTGCCGCGGCACGCAGACCCGCATTCCTGCTCCGCCGCCTTCTCGCATCCGCCGGCGGCTTTCCCGCATCGTGCGGAACTCATGCACGCACGATGCGCGCTGACCAGATCCCATGACGCATGATCGGTCCGCAAGCCGATCCCTTGTCGAGCCGCGCGCCTGCGAATTCGCCCTCGGAGCTTGATCGGGATCCAGCGTCTCGCTACACCCGTCCAGTGATCTGTCCCACTACCCGGGGCTATCCGTACGGTCGTGAGGCGCGGACTGGTCGTGACGCTCGGTGGGCCCTCCTCAGCACGACAACGACGACCACGCGGGCGATCTCGACCGGATCCTCCTCGACCACAACCATGCAGAAGATCGCGCGTTGACGGTCCCCTCGGTCACGATGAACCAGGCGCGTCCCGTCGGCTACGTTTGGGCGACGAAGTCATGCTGCTTTCGAGCATGCGCAAGAGATGGTCCGACTGCTCCTATCAGCAAATGCGAGAGTCAGCAACGGCCCTGATGGAGGCGTTCACCACTGCTGGTCTGGACGACAACCAGCAGCGCACGGATTCTGCACGCCGAGACGATCGCTTCGTGACGCGAAGCGAGACTCCGCGGTGCGCAGGTTCGCCGGACGCGTCATGGTGCATCTGCACATACACCTGGATGCGCGCGCTTGGGGCAACGACGGCCTCGAGCAAATTCGCTCCGCTCGTGCTTTCGCCCATCAGCGGGCACGCGTCGGCACGGGCGCTGACGAGTGCTTTGCTCGGTCCGCCGTCGCAGAGCTCACGATGCCTATGGCGACGAACCAGCGGCGCCCGTCCGGCGGAACGGACGCGATCGCCCACTACTGCTTCTCGTCGGACGCCGGCCGGCTCGACGATCACGCGAGATTCGCGCAATTGGCGACGAGCGGGTCGCTGCGAGCTTGGGCCAACACACCTGCTTCGACGTCGTCGCGATAGTCAGCTCGGAGCGTCGCGAGACGATCGAGATCGTTCCGTTGCAGGCGTGTGCCGGGGTTCAAAGTTGCATTCGCAGGCTTCCGCAATCTGCGGGAGCAGCAGTGAGCCGAGCGGCGCTAGGACCGCCGCTCGTCGTTCGATGCGACAGTCTCGTGCTCTACGCATGAGACGCCTGCTCCGGATTGAAGGAGTGGCCTCGTTGGCGGTCTCCGTCGAAGTCGGGACGGCTCGCTCCGGCTGCTCTGGAGTGAGCCGCGTCTCAGCCGGTTATGTCTCGATGATGTTGAACCCGAGCTCAAACGTGTCGAGCATCGACAGAAAGGCCTGGAGCGGCTCAGGGTCGGGCTCGACCTAGTACCTGAGGAGTGCGACGATGCCGCCCGCGTCGCGCAGGGCCTGCGAAGCGGTGCTCGCGAGTGCCGTGACCCGCGCCCTGGTAGCGATGGCGGTCTCGACCGCTCGCTCTCCGATCATGTCGGCGGGGCCACCGATCGTCGGGGGAATCATTGCCGAGGCGGCGGAGAAGTCGCTTTCCGGGTCGAGCACCAGGTGAGAGACCCTTCCCTCGGCGAGCGCGCTCAGTGTGTCCTGCACCCCGAGCGTCGCCGGACCGTCGGCCTGGGCGCGCTCGCGGGCGAGCTCGACGAGAGCGGTCGTCCGCCGGAGCCACGCGTCGGCGATCAGAGGCTCGAGGGCATCTGCGATCGTCGACGGCTCGTCGCTGACGAGGTCGAGGTCGCTCTCTGCGATCACCCGCTCGCTGAGCTCTATCGGCAGCGCCTCGCGGAAACGGGATGCCACCTGCGTCTCACAGACGAGAACGATGCGCTCCCAGCCAAGGTCGTGCAGCCGGTTCGCCGTCTGCGTCACTGCGGTCTCGAAAAGGTGCTGGCGCTGTGCGTCGACCCGCGCTTCGTAGCGCTCCTTCTGGGAAACGATCTGCCTGCCCCGAGCTGGGCCTCCGCCCGCCGAGCCACCGAACCGCCGCCAGTCGCCGAGGGTCAGCTCGAAGGTCGAGTTCTCCGGTTCGGTTGCCTCGGCCTGCTCGATCTGCAGCAGCCGCACGAGATCGCCGCTCGCGAGGATCACGCCGGTCGCCGCGCCGCGGTCGGCGATGTCAACCAGCGGAGAGACAAAGGGTCTGTTGTCGCCAACGACCGCGTCGCCGCGCAGCGGAAGTTGGAGACTGAGGCGCTGGGACGGCCCGCCCTCGACATTGAGGAACAGGGCGACGCTCCGGGCTCGCTCGGCGGGGTCCATATCAACGAGCTCCTCTTCGATGCGCTTGCGCAGCGTGCGGAACGCGAGTCGATCGTCGCGGTCATTCCCCGCTTCCAGCCGCTCCGCCAGGATGCTGAGCCCGTCGCGCAGCGCGATGTGCCACGCGGGGCTGCTGCTGGTGTTCGCCGGGTCCCGCGGGTCCGTTCTCGCATAGACGCTGACGACAAGTCGTCCCGGCTGTGCGGTGGCCAGACTCTGCAAGGTATCGCGCGTGAGCATGCCGGGAGTGCATGCCGTGGCCGCCCGCCCTCTCCGCGGGTGCGCGCCAGTCGTGTCCTGACTCCACCGGACTCCCCAGGAGTCGATCGCGGTCTGGCGCCTGTTCGTCCAGCCGAAACTCGTCCACGCAGCAGCGCGGGACGGATTCTTCCTGTTCCTGGTCGACATGTGTGCCACGTCGAATGTCGCAACCGCGCGGCGCAATGGTCCGCCTACTGAATCGAAAATAGCCTTCAGGGTGCGGGAGCGTTTGGGTCAGGCAGCCTCCGGGAGCGGTTCGAGGGTGACTTGGTGGCCGAGGCGTTCGAGTTGGTGGACGAGTCGGCGTTTGTAGCGTTCGGTGTTCTCGGTGTCTCGGCGGTAGAAGAACTCTTCGCCGAGCTCGTTGTAGGGGACGCCCTTGTCCAGGACGTGGTAGGCGGCGGTGAGGATCTTGTGGGCGGTCGCGACGGTCGCCTTCGCGTGTCCGCGGCGGCTCTTGATGCGGTGGTAGCGGGCTGAGAGGTAGGTGCCTTTGGTGCGTACGACCGCTTTGGAGGATTCGGTCAGGGTGCCGCGCAGCCATTTCGAGCCTTTGCGGGTCGCGGCGGAGTGCTTCTTGCCGCCGGACTCGCGCTGGCCGGGGCACATCCCACCCCAGGACGCGAGGTGCGCATCGGTCGGGAAGCGGCTCATGTCAGGGCCGATCTCGGCCAACAGCATCTCGGCCGCGCGCTTATCGACACCGGGGATCGTGTCGAGCAGCTCGATCTCACGGGAGAAAGGGCGCGTGAGCTCCTCGACGCGTTCGGAGAGGGTCGCGATCGTCTCGTCGAGAAAGTCGATCTGGGCGAGCATCTGCCCGACGAGAAGCGCGTGGTGGCCGGTGAAACGGCCTTCGAGCGCCTCACGCAAAGCGGGGATCTTGTTGCGCAGCGCGCCCTTGGCCAGCTCGGCGAGCAACTCTGGGTCGTGGGTGCCGGAGATCATCGCGTCGAGCATCAGCCGCGCGGACTTGCCGAGCACCTCTGAGGCGACCGAGGACAGCTTGATCCCGGCGTCCTGCAAGGTCTTCTCGACGCGCCGCACCTCCCGTCCGCGTTCCTGGATCTTCGCTTTGCGGTAGCGGACGAGGTCACGCAGCTCCCGCAACGGTCGCGGCGGCACGAAGCTCGTGCGGACCAGGCCGTGCTCGATCAGCTGGCAGCCGCACTCGGCGTCTTGAACATCGCTCTTGCGCCCGGGGACGTGACGCAAATGACGGGCATTGAACAGCTGGCACTCGAACTCGTCTTCGAGCAGATAGTAGATCGCCCGCCAGTAGACGCCGGTGGACTCCATCCCGACCACGGTCACCGCCCAGCTCCGCAACCAGTCCGCCAACGTGATCAGCCCCGCGGTCGTCGTGCGAAACTCGCGGATCTCCTGCCGGCGGCCGCCGTCGCCGTCAGGAACGCGCACGCACGCGGTGACCTGCGCCTTGTGGACATCGAGCATCGCGCAACGCTCGATCAAACGATTCACGACACACCTCCCGAACATCGGATGACAGGACGACCGCCCGGGAGAGCCTCATGCTGTGGAGTCTGAATCGCGTGCTCAAGGCAACAGTTCGGGGTGCCCGAGACTCTCGCGTCTCGCTGATATCCGGGCTCTCTGGCACCAGTTAGAGCCGACGTCGACCAGGGCGGCCGCCAAGCAGTTCATCCGTTCCGCGGACGCCGCGCCAGCGACGCACGAACATTTTCATCCGTTCCGGGTACGCCCCGCCAGGGGCGCATGAGTCGCTGATATGGCGTGACCGAGAACATTCGCCCTGGAGAAGCTCGCTGGATCGCTGAACGGCGAGATGGCTGGTGACAAGCTCGTTCTCGCTACCGACCGGTTGGGGTCGCTGAGCCCATTGGGGTGGTTGACGAAGCCCACGCGGGGACAGCTGGCGCTGAGGCCAACGCTGGCCTTGTTGTGGTTCCTGTTCCCCTGCCGCAGAACCTGTCGATGGCCCACACCGTGAGGACTTCAGCGTCCCGGCGGCCGTGCGGTGGTCGGCCCGGTACTCGCGTGGCTGCTCAGTCGCGTATGGATAGCCTGGCGTCGCAAAGCGGGCGCATCACGAATGGAGTCCGCGCGCCTGCTCCGGACGAGCTGCCGTGCTCAGCTGGCTCCTGCTTCGCCGAGCGAATGGAGAACAGCTGGCCCCGGCTCTCGCTTCTGGAGAGTTGTGGGAGTTGTGAAATGACGTCGTCCCCGCCCCGCGCTCCCGCATTCGTCGCGACACGCGCATCTCGGCGCGGCCGTCGACTCCCCTGAGTTGCGCGGATACCGGAACCGCCAGCCCTCTCGATGCCCGATGGAACACTGATCAGTTAGCTGATTAGCTGGCAGAAGGGGGATATTCCAAATGCCCGAATGCATCGGCTTTCCTCCTCGTCGTCGGCGTTGACGAGGTCCGCATCAGCGGACCTTCATTGCCATGCAGCCGGAGCGGACCGGCAATCATGGGCAGCCCGTCAGGGCCGAGCGACGCGAGCCGCGAAGCGGCGACCTTGACGGCCGGGAGCGGAGGCTCCGAGAACGGGGCTACCCGCGGTGGAGAGGTGCGGGGTTGGTGGCGTGCGAAGGACGCCGTGCGATCAGCACGGTATGCCGCGAAATGTCGGCAGGTAGGTCGGTCCGCAATCGATCTTCGATCGTCACGATCAGGGCTCTGCGCGGCCCCGCGGAGGTTGTCCGACAGCAGCGCCGAGGGTGGGCGCAACGCAGCGGGTGGCATTGGATGTGGCTGGCCCGCCGACAGGGACAGCGGGATTGGCGCGACGGCTCGACGGCCGCTGACGCGATCCGCCGACCCATAAATGCGCCCCGCGAGCGGACGACCACCTGTGTCTCGTCGACGACCCGCTCGAACGTGGCGACTAACAGCTCGAGATCGTGTGCAGCCGACATGTTCAACCACACGTAATTCGCATCACGGGCGGCCACTAGTATTGTTTGTGGGAGCGCAGCGTCGAGTTCTGGTCAGTGATCTTGCGGCGACGTTTAAGGTTTGGGAGTTCACACACCAGCCCCGTCTTGTATGTCTAGAGAGCCCCGCGGGGTGGGGCAAGACGCGGCTGGTGCAGGAGTTGTACGCGCACTTGGCCAGGTCGCAGAGGTACTGGCCTCCCTCGCTGATGGCGACGGGTGGAGAGCGAGCGCCGGACGCGGATCGGGATCGGGTAGATCCCGGCACGTTTTCAGTGGAAGGCGTCGTTCGGGTGCCTTGGCTATGGTCGGGTGTGACGTCTCAGCCCGGGGTTTCGCAGCACGTGCTGTCGCACGTGGCGCGGTTGGACGCACATCTGCGGCCGCTTACGTTGATGGCGGAGCGCAACCGGGCCGTAGTATTCGCGGCCGGGTCGGTGGTGGGATTCGCTGTCGGGACTCAGTTCGGCGATGTGAGCACGGCGATATCGGGCGCCGGCACGCTGTTGAGCATCAACCGGGCAGTCCAGAAGACGCAGCAGAGTATCGGGGCGAGGCGGTCACGGACCGTGACGCCAGAGGCGGGCGAGGGCTCCGCCGTCGACGGTCTGATCGCTTGTCTTCGGCGGGCTGACCGCGCGGGGCTGCCGGTGGTCTTGGTGATCGATGATGCGCACGATGCCGACGAGAGCGTGCCGGCGTTCTTGGAGAAGGTTCTCCTTGGGACGATGCCGGTCAGGCTGTTGTGTGTGTGCGCCGCCCGATCGGATCGGCTGGCCGCGGATGAGGCGCTCCAGGGGTCCTTCGGAGAGTGGCTCGTGAGTGCGATCGGGCGGTTTCCGGATCGAGTGACGCTTGTTCCGCTCGCGCGCTTAGACGATGCCGACCTTGAGCGACTCGTCGACGAGCGCGCGCCGCGCACCGCCCCGGCGACCACGGCCGCCCTAGCATCGTCGCCGACAGCGAGCGACTACAGGGCAGCGACGCCGACGAAACCTGGTCGGCACGCAGCGCACTCGCCGCGAGCCTTCTGGAAGGCGGCAAGCTCCAAGAAGCGCGCGACCTCTACGAGCGCGTCCACGAGGTCGTGCACCGAGTCCAAGGCGAGGACCATCCCGACACCCTCACGAGCCGCAGCAACCTGGGACCATGCGTCGTCTCCGCCGCCCGCGGTCGGTGATGAAGGTCTGCTCGATCATCATCGAGCGAGGTGACTGCCCCCCTGAAGGGGGGTTGGCGGGTCTTCTGGGATTCCGGGGTTCTGGGGTTCAAACGGGCCACAGACGACCGCCTTGACCAGCCGCCGCTGATACTCATAGCTCCACAGGCGCGTGGGCAGACAGAGCTCGGCGTCAAGCGGATGGATCACCTCCTGTCCCGGCGCGCCGTACCCCATGCGCGTGATCCGCAGCTCCCCGAAGAGGGTCACCAGCGGGCGGGAGTGCACGCGCTTGTGCGCCAGGCGCAGCGGCCCGTCCTCGCCCACAAGCACGATCGCCGCCCCGACATCGCCATCGCCGCGCGCGTCGACGTGCGCCTGCAAGGACAGACGCACGATCTCGCGGCCACGACGCTCTGACTCCCGCTCGATCTCCGAAAGGCAGGTAACGCTCCAAGTCCTGAAGCGCGTCGATCCCGCTCGCCGCCGGAGCCTGATCGTCCATCGCGAGCGTTCAGTATGCTACTGGACGATGACGGAAAGACGATTCTCTCCCAAGCAACTCGAGCGGCGGCTAGCGCGTCTACGCGTCGACTACGACAAAGCCAAGGCCCGGATCGCCGAGATCGGATTCACCTGCGAGGGATCCCTCCTGGAGCGCTACACGACCTGCAACAACCCCAACTGCCGCTGCGCCGACCCCGACCAGCGACACGGCCCCTACTGGCAGCTCTCCTGGAAACAGGAAGGCAAGACCATCTCCAAGCTGCTCTCAGCACAGGACGCCGCCCTGTACCGCGACTGGATCGACAACCGCCGCCGCCTCGAAGCCGAACTCCAGCAGATGCGCGACCTCTCCCGCCAGGTTGGCGAGCAGATCCTCGCCAACCAAGGCCGGCCCTTCCACGGCCCCGAGCGTCCCCGGCCCGGGCGTCGCTCACCCCGCTAGAAAGCCCCTCAACCCCAGGATATTCCGATAACCCCGGGTTTTGCACCCCTCAGCGGGCCGCTAACGCACCCAAAACTCCCTGATTACCAGGCACTTCTGACTCGTCCTGAAGTAGCCACGCGCTGTTCAAACCATCGTCCCTTAGATGTGCGGCGCAAGACAAAACGCCGGTGTTGTGAAAGCACTGTGGCGACTGTACGAAACCAACGCAGCTGCCACGGCACGCCGGCGTAGGCTAGGCGCTGCTCCTCTGCTCCTCTCGCCCAGAGACACTCGCACGCCTGCCGGCGCGGGCACGGCTGTATGTCGATCGAAGCGGCAGCCGCGCCTCCATCGCCGCGTCACGCGTGAGGCAGGCGTCCGGAAGCACCGGCGCTGAGAACTGCTTTGCTCGTCCCGACGTCGCTGAGCTGACGATCGAGTTGGCGACGACTGACTCGTCGGCGCGAGTCGCCGTCGATCGACTGGGCCACTGACGGTGCTCGTCCCTTTTAGCACTGCCGCGAAAGCCCGTTGAGCGATCCGTCTTGGCCGGCGCACCGACCGACGCGGCGTCTGGTGGCGCAACACAAGCTAGCGTCCCGGGTGTGGAGTTCAGCCGCGAGTTGCGCAGCGACGTTCTGGCCGGAGACATCACGCTCTCGGTCCGACTGTGGAAGCAGCCACGGGTCAAGCAGGGCGGTCGCTACCGGGTCGGCCTTGGTGAGATCGACGTCGACGCCATCGAGCTCGTCCCGTTCGCGGCGATCACCGGGAAGGACGTCCAACGAGCCGGCGAGCCCGACCGCGAGACGCTGCGCCAGCGCGCCGCGCACGCCGGGCCGATCGAGGAGGACACGCTCGTCTACCGCATTGAGTTTCATGCGGTGAGCCCGAGTGACTGAGCCGTCCGACGGTCGCACGGCACCCCGTGGCAGCGGTAGCGTCGATCTCGGCCGTCGCTTGACGTCCGTCGGCCGCCCTCCTTCTCGCGACGAGCAGGGCAGAGACATCTTGAGCAGGCAGTGCTCGCCGTCGATAGCGATCGTCCGGTGGCGTCTACTGGGATGGCTGCTTATGGGCGAAAGCACAAGCGCCGGATCGAGTCCGCCGACGGCCGTCCGCGCCGCTGGCTCCACGCGAAAGCTACCGCGTCCGCCAATGGGCGCGACCGTTAGCAGACCCGCCGGTGCGGCGGTGCCCTGCTAGCGGTCGACGGCCTCGCTGATCCCCTCGTGGCCGCTAGCAGCACCGCCGCGCTCTGGCTAACGAGAACCCTGCAGCGCCGCTGACGACCAGGCTCCCGGCGGCTACCTCGAGGCTCCTCGCACGCTGGGGACCAGGTCTGTGGCGGTCTCTCCTGGGTTTGGCGACGAGCAGGTCGCTCGCCGCTCTGGTTGCTCAGCCCTCCTTTCCGAACGGCACGGGCATCCTTGGCCGGTTGTCGCTGCTGGATCGTGCGGAGAGCAGTTATGTGCTGCAGGACATAACCGCTTCTATGTTCTGCGTCCGGTTATGTGCTGCGGGAGGTTCAGGATCTTGTGTTCTCCCTGCTTAGCGCGAAATCGCTGGTCGTGCCGCAGCACATAATCGGCACCGGTTGCGGATGCCGACGCGACGGTCGTGTCGCTGATACCCGATGTCGGCAGCCGCCGCCAGAGGATCGGCGCGACCGGGCAGCAGCTGGTCGAAACCCCCGCTTCGTAGGGGAATCACCTTCCGACGACGGCGGGTTGGACCGAGCACTTCCACGCCGCTGGATCCCACGCATCTCGGACGAGAGGGCTCGCGAGCATCGATTGCAGGCCGTCGATTATGTTCTCCGTGTCCTCACCCGAAACCCCGCTGAGCAGGGAAAACGCCAGGCTCAGGTGCACACGCAGAACATAACCAGACGCAGAACATAGGAGCGGCAGCCTCGCCGAGAGTGCCGCTCGGGCGACGAAGGAGAAGCGGCGCTCAGTCAGCGGTACTGAAGTCGGGCAAGAGTAACGAGCCGTCTTCGCCGAGCCGGAACCCGGGATTGTGCGCGACCTCCCAGGCGTGCCCGTCGGGGTCAAGGAACACCCCCGCGTACCCGCCGTAGAAGGTTCGGGCTACAGGGCGAGTGATCCTCGCGCCCGCTCGTCCGGCGGTCTCAAGGATGGCATCCACCTCTGCGGTTGATCGCACGTTGTGCGCGAGCGTGACCCCGTCGAACCTGCCACGTCCGTCATCCGTGAGCCCGCAGTCGGCGGCGAGCTTCTCGCGAGACCACAGGACGACCGCGCTCCCTCCGGCCTGGAAGAACACGGTCTCCGCTACCTCCTGACCGCGCCACCCCAACTGCTCGTAGAACGAGCGAGACCGCTCCAGATTCTCCACGCCAAGCGTGACGAGACTTATGCGCTGATCCATCGCACCAGGCTACCGGCAGCTCGTCCCGACCGACGCTCTCGGCCAGTAGCCCTGCTGCCACAATCACGAACCAGCAGGCGCGTCAGCAGCCGGCTGAGCGTGGCGGGCGACTGCTGCTCGAGGTCCGCGGCCGACCGGAGCGGAAGCGCTGGCGACGGTGGCCGAGGTGGTGGTTCGGAGGTCGGCGTGCCCGAGTTGACAAGAGAGAACGCAAACTGCGACTTGTTCCTGGTCTGAGCGCCCTGATCGCTTGATCTCCGGAGTAACGTGATATTTGGAGGGCATCCATTGTGAGGTCGGCCGGTTCTGGCGGGCAGGACGACGTGACTTTCGAGGGTTCCATCAACCCCGCAGGTTGGCATGTCCCACGCGCTGATTCTCTGCGATTCGATCGCGGGCCGCGTGCTCTAGGCAGCCTGCCTGTGGTTGCTCGTGCTGGCCAAGAGAGAGGAAGCCCGGATGCTGACCGATGAGCATCACGCCGTAAACACGATGATCGACCAAGGCGCGGCGTTTGATCAGATCGAGGATTACATCGATACGCTGGCGCTCCCCGGCGAGCAGCTGAGCGCCCTGTGGCTGCTCCGCGGCGACCCCGGCGTCGCCGCGATCAAGGAACTCACCGACGGGCTCGGCGCCCAGGCCGAGCTGCTGCGGGCCGTCGGCACCCAGGAGTCGATGACGCAGGCCATCCACGCTACGCGCCCAGGCGGCCACGTCGGCTTCGTCGGCGTCGCTCCCGGCGTCGCCATCGACGGCATGGACCTGTTCTGGAGCCTTGCGCACGTCCACGGCGGGCCGGCCCCGGTGCGCCGCTTCCTGCCTGAGCTGATCGACCTCATCTGGAACCGCCAGATCAACCCCGGCAAGGTCTTCGACCTCCAACTCCCGCTCGACGAGACCGCCGCCGGCTACCGCGCGATGGACCAGCGCGAAGCGATCAAGATGCTCCTGCGGCCATGACCGAATGCAATGACGCACAGAGGCAGGCTGCGGTCGTCCCCGGTCAGGACGGGCGCTTCGCAGGCAAGGTCGCGTTCATCACCGGAGCGACCAGCGGGATCGGCCGCGCCACCGCCCTCGCGTTCGCGCGCGAGGGCGCGAACGTCGTCGTCGCCGACGTCGCGGCCGACGGCAACCGCGAGACGGCCCGGCTCATCGAGCAGGCAGGCGGCCGAGCGTTCGCCGTAGCGTGCGACGTCACGCGCGCCGACGACATCAAGGCGGCGACCGAGCAGGCGATCAAGCCGGCGGCTGAGATCACCGACGCTGAGATGGGACCGCCTGGTGGCGGTCAATCTCCGCGGCGCGTTCGTGGCCATGAAGCACGAAATCGAGCTGATGCTCCGCCACGGCGGTGGCGCGATCGTCAACACCTCCTCCGGCGCCGGCGTCAAACGCTTCGCCGGCCGGGCCGCCTACGCCGCCACCAAGCACGGGCTCATCGGCCTCACCAAGTCGGCCGCGCTCGACTACGCCGCCTCCGGTATCCGCATCAACGCCATCTGCCCCGGCATCATCGACACCGAGATGATGCGCTGCTTCACCGGCGACACCGACGAAGGCCGCGCCGCCGTCATCGCCCAAGAACCGATCGGCCGCATGGGCCAGCCCGACGAGATCGCCGCCGCCGTCCTATGGCTCTGCTCCGACGAAGCCGCATTCACGATCGGTCACGCCATGATCGTCGACGGCGGCCAGACCGCCTGAACCGAACGAAAGCGACCACTCATGCAGATCACCCCGAGCAGCATCGACACCCAGAAGGGCCCCGCCGACTGGTTCACCGGCGACGTCTACATCGACGCCCTCGCCGCGCCCGCCGGCAGCTCGACCTTCGCCGCCGCCTCAGTGCACTTCACGCCCGGCGCGCGCACCGCCTGGCACACTCACCCGCGCGGCCAAACCATCTTCGTCACCGAAGGCGTCGGGCTCTGCCAGCGCGAGGGCGGCCCGATCGAGATCATCCGCCCCGGTGACCGCGTGTTCTTCGAGCCCGGGGAGAACCACTGGCACGGCGCGACCCCAAGCCGGTTCATGGTCCACATCGCCATGCAGCAAAACGATGACTCCGGCAGGGGCGGGCGGGCCGTGATCTGGGGCCGGCACGTCACCAACGAGGAGTACGGCCAGCCGCCAGCGAGCGCCGACTGACAGGCGCCGCTCGTTGGTCCCCTCCGGGGATCAGCCCGGCGGCCGCACCTGAGACTGCCCCCGCGCGCAGCTCGGGCAGTCTCGGCGGTCGTCCTCCTCCGACTCCAGGCGGCTGCTTCCCGCGGATCCAGCAGCGCAACGAGAACGAGAAGCCCCCGCTTTCGTTCCATGACGAGCATC
>CAVVSB010000006.1:0-415677 GCA_963750695.1 uncultured Solirubrobacterales bacterium | reverse complement strand
CTCGATCAGAGCGAGAATCGCCCAGCACGTCCCGACAGAGCTGCGGGTGCTCAAAGCGTTATAAGCCATTTGCGACCTCTTCGAAGGGCGGGGGAGATTAGGGCGATGATCCCGCGTCGGCGAACGCCCTCCCGCGGGCGCCAGGGTCGGGCCACGACCCGTCGGCGGGCCTCCCGGCGACTGCGGGATCGGCAGACCGGCTGGCCAGGGCGGGACCCGTCGCGAGCTCACCGTCAGACGGCCAGCGCCTTGCTTTGTTCTCGGGGGAGCGCGCGGTCGAGCTCGCCACGCGCGCTGATGTTGAACTTCGTGAAGACCTTGTGGAGGTGGTATTCGACGGTGCGCGGGCTGATGAACAGCCGCGCGCCGATCTCGGAGTTCGACAGCCCGTCGCGGGCCATCTGCGCGACCTGGAGCTCTTGGGCGGTGAGGTCTTCCCGGGTCTCGACGGTGCGTTTGCGGACCCGCTCTCCGGTGGCCAGTAATTCGCGCTCGGCACGCTCCGCGAAGGCCGCGGTTCCCATGCTGGTCAGCATCTCGTGGGCGGTGCGCAGCTGCTCGCGCGCGTCTTGGCGTCGGCGTTCGCGGCGCAGCCACTCGCCGTAGACCAGGTGAGTGCGTGCAAGGTACGCGCGTAGGCGGGTGCGGCCGAGTCGGTCGATCGCCTCGCGGTAGAGACCGTCGGCCGGCTCGGCCGTGGCCGCCAGGGCTGCGAGCGCGCTTCGATGCCCAGCGCCCAATCGCTCTGGCACGCGCCCGCCATCTCTGAGAGCCGCTCGAGCGCGCCCGCGGCCCGCTCAGGTGCGCCGCTTCGGCTTGCGGCTTCGACCAGTTCGACCATCGACCAGTTGGCGAGGCCCAGCTCGTCCGGATACGCGCTGCCCTGCTCTGCCGCGGCGAGCGCGTCGTCATAGCGGCCGAGACCGTTATAGAGGACCGCGGACGTCCATTGAGCGGCCGATACCCACGTCCCATCCCCCCGTGCGACCGCCTCCTCGGTGTGCGCCGCGATGAGCCGCTGAAGCTCGGCTTCCTGCCCACGCCAGGCTATGCCGGATAGAGCGGCGGTCGGCGGCAACCGACTCCCAGTGGCGGCAACAATGGCAGCCAGCTCCTCGCGGATCGACCCGGCCACGACGGTCCCGCTGGAGAACAGCTGTAACGCTCCGGAAAAGATGAGGCCATATGTGAGAGCAGTCAGTGACCCCGCCTCACGGGCTTCGTCGACGAGGCGGGTCGAGAGCACGAACCAACTCTCGTCGTCCCAAGTGTCATGCGCCATCTTGCAGGCCAGTGGAAGCCAGAGAAATGCCTCGTCGCGGAAGGTCGCCTGATTGCAGAACCCGGCCAGCGCCCGCTTGATCACCGGTGCACCCGAGGCATACCCGTCTGTGATCAGGGCGGCGAGGCCATTGAGCAGGAGGTCGGGCGGACCCGGCCGCGATCGTGCAGGTACTGCGCGTACGGCGTGTGCGACGTCCACAACCGTGCCACCCTCGGTTGCGAAGCGACCCGCGATTATTGCGGCGTAGAAGGCGTCGTGGTACGTCCTCATCGCCAGCTCGAGGTCGAACGGCTCCAGGCGTTTTGCCGCCTTGAGCAGGAGCGGACAAGCATCACTGGACCAGCGCGAGCCCGCCGCCAGCCGCCCGCGGAGCAGGTCTGCCCGGCCGCGCTGCAGCTCGGTCATCGGCCCTGACTCGACGACCGTGAGGAGCGTTAGCGCGCCGTCGAACGCGCCCGCGAGGAAGCTGGCCTCGGCTGCGGCCAAAGCTCGCTGCGTGCGGCGCGCCGGATCGACCGTCAATGCAGCCGAGCGCTCGAGAAACGCGGCCGCCGCGGCCAGCCCACCGCGCGCCTGCGCCCGGCTGGCGGAACGCTCAAGCTCCGCGGCGACCTCCTCATCAGGACCCGACGTCGCCTGGGCGCGATGCCACGCACGCCGATCCGGATCGACCCGGGCATTGGTCACCTCCGCGACCACGCCATGCACGCTCTGGCGCTCGCGCGACGACGCCGACCCGTACACCGCCGAGCGGACGAGCGGATGGTAGAACCGCACCCGACTGCCAACCTCCAGCAGCCCGGCACGCTCCGCGGCCCCCAACGCTTCGTCCGCGATCCCGAGCCGCCCGGCCGCCTGCCGCAGGAGCGCCGGATCACCTGTCGACTCCGCCGCCGCGACCAACAACAAGCGCCGGGATTCCTCCGACAGCCCCTCTAGCCGGCGCAGGAAGCTCTTCTCGATCCGATCGGACAGCGACAGAGCCCCTGGCAAACCGAACCCGCCCGCCAGCTGCGCCGGCGAGAGGCCCCGCGGCAGCTCCAACAACGCCAGTGGGTTACCCCGCGTCTCGGCCGCGATCCGCTCTCGCACTCGCTCATCCAACGGCCACGGAACCGCCGAGTCGAGCAGCTCCCGCGCATCCTCATCATGTAGCCCCTCGACCACGAGCTCCGGCAGTCCTCTGAGCTCCTCGCCCGACTCCCGCGCGGCGAACAGCACCAGTACGGACTCTGCCAACAGTCGCCGTGCCACAAACCCGAGCGTCTGCGCAGACGCCCGATCCAACCACTGCGCATCATCCACCACGCAGACAAGCGGCCGCTCCTCCGCCACCTCGGACAACAAGCTCAGCACCGCCAAGCCGACGAAAAACCGGTCCGGCACAGCCCCCGCCCTCAGCCCAAACGCAATGCCGAGCGCATCGTGCTGCGGACCGGGGAGCCGATCGATCCGATCAAGCATCGGCGCGCACAACTGGTGCAGCCCCGCAAACGCAAGCTCCATCTCCGACTCCACCACGACCGCTCGCACAACCCGCAGATCCGACGCCGACTCGATCGCGTACTCCAACAGCGCCGTCTTCCCGATCCCCGCCTCACCACGCAGCACCAGCGCGCCGCTGCGCCCACCGCGCACGGCCTCCAACAACCGGTCGAGCGCCTGACACTCGCTGCGCCGCCCGCGCAGCATCGTCAACCCTGCACAGGAAGACGGTCAGCCATGAGCACGACCATCCTAGAGCCACCCACGAGCTCGGGCAAGAGAGGCGATGGCCCGGCCTCACCGGGCGATCGCCATCGCACTTGAGATCGGAGACACGCCCCACCGGGACGCCACCGACCGGTACTGCGTACCAGTGGGGATTGGCGCGGAGTGCGGCTGTGGAGAGCGAACGCGATCGATATCGAGCGAACGAGCTTCGTGATCGCAGGCCGTGCCGCGGACGCGTACGGTCCGTCCGAAATGTGTGCAGAGCATCCGGGTCACGCACGCGCACGACCGGGCAGACGATCGCCGTCGGCGCCTCGGGGCCGCCCGCTCAACGGGTCGCTCGTCAGACAAAGGAGGCACCACGTGACGAAATCGGAACCTCGACCTATTTACCCGTGCTCGCGTTCGACCACCTAGACAGAGCTTGACGGTCGGAGGGTCGCCGCGTGAACGAAGATGAACGGCGCGTCGGTGTAGGGGACGGCGGCTGAGCGGCGGTCCGATCCCTGCTTGAGCAGTTCATGCCGCGCTTTGACACCCGCTCGCGGCACGCCATCGAGGTCGAGGCTCCGGCTCAGGCCGTGTTCACAGCGGTCGAGGCGGTGACCGTGAAGGAAGTCCGGTTCCTGCGCGAGCTTGAGTTCATACGCGCGCTGCCGGGCTTGGCGGCGACCGGGCGACTCGACGCGCCGACGGTCGACGCGCCGCTGGTTCGGAGCTTTACGCGTGGCGCCGTCCTGCTCGGCGCGCGGCCACCCGAAGAAGTACTAGCTGGCGCGATCGGGCGCTTCTGGCGTCTCGCCGGCAACGAGCCTGTCGTCTTCAGCTCGCCCGAGGAGTTCCTGGCCTTTACCGAGCCCGGATTCGCCAAGGCCGTTGTTGGGTTCCGACTCGATCCGAGAGGAGCCGAAATCCTCCTGACGACTGAAACGCGCTTCGTTGCGACCGACGAAGCGACACGCAGGCTCATGAGCCGCTACTGGCGGATCATCCGACCTGGGAGCAACCTCATCAGGACGCAGTGGTTACGAGCGATCCGAAGGCGCGCTTCGCTGCCCGAAAGCGACCCCGGAGTCCACATAACCCCTCCGAACTCGGGCAACGGTTCCCACGATTGCGAGCCGGCGCGACGCGTTCTCCGCCAGCAGCGCTGACCTCCCGATCCCCGGCACGGCGCGAGGCCGAGCCGAGCGCGTGGGATTCGCACATCGACCGGATGCGAGCTTGCTTGCACAGATCGCCACGTCGGCCCCGTCGATCGGCGCAGCGAGAGCCTGCGGTGCCTTGTTGCGCCCGTTCCGCCGATGTCGCCGATCGAGCTGACGTGCTGCTGCCTCGGCGCCCCGCGAAGCTCCTCCGCTATCCGTTTCCTCACTGGTAACTCCCGTTGGCCGGTCACACCGGGATCCTCGGTGAATCCGCGCGCGCAGGTCAGCGACGTGATCGGACGACCGCTACGGCTTCGACCTCGACGTGGATCTCGGGCCACACCATTGTCGTGGCAACCAGGAGCATGGCCGCGGGCTCGTGCGTGATTATCTCTTTCTGCACTGCGACGTAAGTCTTGATGTCTTCTTCCCGGGTCAGGTACTGGCGGATGCTGACGATGTCGCCGATCGAGGCGCCGGCCTTCTCTAGAATGGCTGCGACGTTTCGCCATGCCTGCCGGGCCTCGTCAGCGAAGTCGGCCGGGATGTTGCCGTTCCTGTCGAGGCCGGGAGTGCCGGACACGATGATCTGCTCGTAGCCTGCGGACACTCGCACGGCGTCCGAATAGCGGCCGATCTGGTGGGAGACGCCGGCGTCATAGGTTTGGGGCGCGTTCATGCTGCATCTGCCGGATACCAGGACGTAGCGATTGACGCCATGTTTCTTCTCCTTGCCTTGAGGTCCAGAGCACAGCTTCGCGGCGACGCCCGCATGCGCGATCGGAAACCCCGATCAACTGAGTGTCGCCGCATGTTGCGGAACGCCGTGCCGCCGCGTTCGATTGAGCCGCAGAAATCCGCCCTCGACGAGCCCGCACAGAGAAGGAACAACAAGATGACCGACACCATGCAGGCCACCGAAGATCTGGCGATCCTCGAGCAGCTCAACAAGGACTTCTTCCACTCCGACCAGTTCAACGATGTCAAGCGCTTCAGCGACTTCCTGGCCGAAGACTTCATCTCGCAATTTCCGGGTGTCACTCGCAACCGTGCCGAGTTCCTCGACTACATCGCCAAGCCGCGCCCCTTCAAGGATCTCGCTATGCACGACGTCAACATCCGCATCCTCAGTGACGTCGCTCTGATCCACGGCCGCAGCACATACAGCATGCTCGCCGACGGCGCGCAGCAGGAAGCTCTGTACACGGACGTGTATCAGAAGCGTGAGGGCACGTGGGTCTGTGTCGCAGCCTGTGCGATCGCTCCGGGCGCCTAACCGCCCGTGCGCGGCAGCGCGCAGGAGAAACCGGGCCTTGGCTAGGAACCGCGCCCAGGCAAGTCACGACACGGCGACAAGCCGGGTCCGGCCGGCGGCCTTCGCTCTAGTAGTCACCGCAGACGAACAGGCTCATCGGAATCGAAACCGGTGTAGCCGCCCGCAGTGGCGCCTGCACCGCTGCGGCATTCCAGGAGTGAGTGCCGGATTTCCGCCCGTAGGAGGCGAGGACCTGGATAGGTTCCCACGCCGCAGGCAGCCGCCCACTCTCGCCGTTCCCGCCAGGGCTGCTCGATCGCTCGCCAGAGCCGACTGGGATAGGAATCGCCAGCACGTAGAGGCGGCCCCGGCGCCCAGGCCGCACCTTGGACGATACGAGACGACGATCGCGCCAATCGGATTACCAATTGAGTCCTTCCGCACACGTGGTGTTCTGGACTCATGCAACGCAATGTCGGAGATCGCCCCAGAGTCGTTGTCGTCGGCGGCGGGTTTGGCGGGGTCCAAGCCGCGTTGCACCTCGCCCGGCTTCCGGTGGATGTCACCCTCGTCGATCGACGCAACTTCCACTTGTTCCAGCCTCTGGCTTACCAGGTGGCGACAGGCGCGCTGTCTCCGGCGGAGATCGCCTATCCGCTGAGGCGCATCTTTCGCCGTCACGCAAACGTCACCGTCCTGCTCGCCGAGGTGAGCGACGTCGATCTCGACGCTCGCCTGGTGCGGCTGCGGGAGGCTGCCGGTCAGCCCTCCACCGAGCCTTTGCCTTACGACACACTCATCGTTGCCACGGGCGCCCAGTACAACTACTTCGGTCATGACGACTGGCGGATGCCGGCCCCGAATCTGAAGACGCTCGAAGGTGCTCTCGAAATCCGGCGACGGATTCTCGGGGCGTTCGAGGCGGCCGAGCTCGAACCCGATCCGGAGCGGCGGGCGTCCTGGCTGACGTTCGTGGTCGTCGGTGGTGGCCCCACCGGGGTGGAGATGGCCGGTCAGATCGCTGAGATCGCGCATGACGTGCGCGGCGAATTCCGCTCGCTCGATTCCAGCAAAACCCAGATCATGCTCGTCGAAACCGGCGACCGAGTCCTGCAGGAGTTCCCGGCTTCACTGTCGGCGCGGGCGGAGAGGTCGCTGGCGCGTCTCGGCGTGACCATCCTGACTCGACACGCCCTGATCGACATCGACGCGGCGTCGGTCATGCTCGAGGACCGGCAAGGCGATCACCGCCAAGTCCCGGCGCGGACCGCCGTCTGGGCCGCCGGTGTGACCGCCTCACCTTTCGCCGCAACCCTAGCCGCACGCGCCGGCGCGAAAGTGGATCGAGCCGGGCGCGTCGAAGTCCTCGAGGACCTCTCACTGCGCGGTCATCCGGAGGTCATGGCCCTCGGCGACATGATTCGCATCCGCCACTCCGACGGCTCGTCCACGGTACTGCCCGGCGTTGCGCCCGTAGCGATGCAGGAAGGGCGTTATGCCGCACGCATCGTGCGCCATGGGCTGCGTGGACGACCCCATCGACCGTTCCGCTACCACGACAAGGGCAATCTCGCCACGATCGGGCGCGCCCACGCAGTCGCCGACATCAGGGGCATCCACCTGAGCGGCTTCGTAGCCTGGGTCATCTGGCTCATGGTGCACCTGCGGTACCTGATCGGCTTCGCGAACCGGCTTGTCATCGTGATCCGCTGGGCCTTCAGCTTCTTCGCTCGCGGCCGCGGCGCCCGACTGATCACAGGTGAACCCCCGCCCGCGAGCGTCCCCGACGCCGTGTCGCGTATGCCCGCGCGATCATCGCAGGAGGACACTCGGCGTGATGAAGCCGCCTGATTAGAGCCGACTCCGCACCGTGGCGACGGCGCGGAACACCTCACCGACTCGCGTGACGACGCAGCGGCCCTGTTCCAACCTCATCCCGAATAGTTCGTCACCGCGGGAAACGAAACCTCGGCAACCGTCGAGCTCGGGAGCCTCGTACGCGCCCGTTTGCCCGGGCCCAGCTGGCCGAACTCGACCGGCGTCTCGACGAGCTCTCAGAGAGGGGCATCGGCATGAATGCGATCAGCGACGAGACCCGCTACCGCTCCGAGCAGCTCCAGGCTCAAGGGAAGCTCGAGCGCCTGTCAATCGCCTGCGGCCTCACGGAGCCATCGATGCAACAGTTGGGGGGCCTGTTCGTCGGCGAGGGGCGGAGCGACGACAAACCGCTCGACGACCTGCTCCATGCCATCGACTACTGGACGAAGATCGCGTATCCCGCTCGAGGCCTGACCGTTTGCGATACGCGAGCGAGATCGACTCACAAGGCCCGCCTGTTGCACCGCGACACCCAGTGCCATTTGCTTAAGCGGTGAGCACCACCGCCAGCAAGCCGGCCATCCAAAGCGGAGAGACCAGTCCATTGACCGCCACTGATGCCGCACTGCTTGCCGCCTGGTATGCCCGATATGCGTTGGATCGGCTCGACGACGAGCCTTGCACGTTGCATCCAGGGGTGCGCTCATACCTCACCGCAGCATGCAGCGCGCACGAGGCGGCAGCCGAAGCTCTCGGACTCGAGCATGATCTGGTCGTCACGGACGGTCATCGCGATTGCTGCTCCCGTCGGTAGGTGGCTTTCGCTCAACGTCGGCGTTCCGCACGACGTTGTGGCGGGCGTGCCGTTGCTGGCTGGTGCTCTCGGGCTCGGTCTCAAACCATCACACGCGGCCCCGCTTTGACGACGCCCTCGTCGGCGTGCAAGCGCGACGGGCAGGACGCGGCGGGTCCGTGATCGTCGTCGACCGCGTCGGCCAGGCGCGATGAGCGCGAACGGCGCTGACGTCATCGTCGGCGAGCTATCCGAGCCGCTCTTGATCGTCAGGTACGGGGGCGCGGCGGCATTCGGAAATGGAGATCGACTGACCGTGATCACCTGTTGTGCCGCGCCGGGATCGGGATTTGCTCAGGAAGGCATGCCCACCCGACCTTCCAAGGATCAACGATGACCGCCACTCAATCGCCGCACAGCACAGCCGATCTCGCCACCGTCGAGCTGCTCGCCCGGCAGTTGCGCGTTGATTCCATCCGGGCGAGCACGAGTGCGGGCTCCGGGCATCCCACCTCGAGCATGTCAGCGGCCGATCTGCTCGCGGTGCTCGTTGCGCGCCATCTATGTCTCGATTGGGATCTGCCCGGAGCGGCTGGCAACGATCACCTGATCTTCTCCAAGGGACACGCCTCACCTCTGCTCTACTCCGTCTACAAAGCCGTCGGGGTCGTCTCGGACGAGGAGTTAATGACCGGTTACAGGCGCTTCGGCTCCCGCCTGCAGGGCCACCCGACCCCGGTCTTGCCATGGGTCGACGTCGCGACCGGCTCGCTCGGCCAAGGGCTGCCCGACGGGGTGGGCATCGCGCTGGCCGGGAAATACCTCGACCGCGCGCCGTTTCGGGTGTGGGTGCTGTGTGGCGACAGCGAGCTCGCGGAAGGATCGATCTGGGAGGCGCTGGACAAGGCCGGGCATTACGAACTGTCGAACCTCGTCGCGATCGTCGACGTCAACCGGCTCGGTCAGCGGGGGCCGACCGAACTGGGCTGGGATCTCGATGCCTATGCGCGCCGCGCGGAGGCATTCGGTGCGCACGTACTGCAGATCGACGGACACGATCTCACCGCTGTCGATGAGGCCTTGTTGGAAGCGACGCGATCGGCGGATAGACCGACGGTGATTCTCGCCCGGACGATTAAGGGCCGCGGATTCTCGGAGGTCGAAGATCGCGAGGGCTGGCACGGCAAGGCGCTGCCGCCAGACATGGCGGCGCGAGCGGTCACCGAACTTGGCGGCGAGAGCAACCTGCTGGTGCGCGGACCGTGGCCCGGCGCGAGGAATGTGACCGGCGCCCGCCCGGCGGTCAAGGACGGACGGGTGATCGCGGCGGCGAGCTACCGGCGGGGCGAGAAGGTCGCGACGCGCCAAGCCTACGGCGAGGCCCTGAGAGCGCTCGGCGGCCGCGACGCTCGCGTCGTCGGGCTCGACGGCGAGGTCAGCAACTCCACCCACGCCGACCTGTTCGCTAAGGCGTATCCGGACCGCTACTTCGAGATGTTCATCGCCGAGCAACAGATGGTGGCATCGGCCGTCGGCCTGAGCGTTCGCGGCTACAAACCGTTTGCCTCGACGTTCGCGGCGTTCCTCACGCGCGCCCACGACTTCATCCGGATGGCGGCCATCTCCCAGGCAAACGTGCGCCTGGTCGGCTCCCACGCCGGTGTCGAGATCGGCGCGGATGGTCCGTCTCAGATGGCGCTCGAGGATCTCGCGATGATGCGCGCGGTACAAGGCTCGTCGGTCTTCTATCCCAGTGACGCCGTCAGCACAGCGGCTCTCGTAGACGTGATGGCCCGCACCGACGGGATCTCGTATCTGCGTACGACACGGGGGGCCTATCCGGTCCTGTACGACGATGGCGAGCAGTTCTACGCCGGTGGCTCGAAGGTCCTGCGGTCCGATCCATCCGATGTGGTAACGCTGATCGGCGCCGGCGTCACCGTCCACGAATGCCTCTGCGCGGCCGAGCAACTCGCGCTGGACGGGATCCACGCACGCGTGATCGACCTGTATTCGGTCAAACCGATCGACACCGAAACGCTGATCGCCGCCGCGGATGCGACCGGCGGGCGGATCGTCGTCGCCGAAGACCATCATCCCGAGGGCGGCCTCGGCTCCGCAGTAGGGGCAGCGCTGCTCGAGGCACGAGTCCGCCAGCTGCGCTTCGCACATTTGAGCGTGTCCGAGCTGCCAGGCTCGGGCACGCCGGCCGAGCTACTGGCCGCGGCTGGGATCGACGGCGCGCACATCGCTAGGACCGCGGCCGCATTGGTCGGCGGCGAGAATGACGAACGCGCAATCGCGTAATCCGCGAGGCGACCGCGAGACGTGTTTCCGCCGCCGTAACGCCGCACCCCGGTGGCGTCGTGGCACATCCAGGGCGCGTACTAAACGCCCTCGGCGCGCCTCGCCTCGGCCGGTTGACGCATAGGAGAGACCTACGCCAGGTTCTCGATCGCGAACATGGCTACCTCGTCAACGGTTGTCATTCGGCGAGTGCGAACGAGCGGATGACTATGCGGTCTGACAATGCGGCGCAGTCTCGTCTCTAATCGCGCGATAGCCGTCGCAGATGCCTCGCGTGCGCCTGATGGCGACAGATATCGAGGCATAGCGAGGAGCTATTTACGGGGCGAAACTCGGCCGTACGGTTCCCCTTCAGGGAACCGGAGCGAGTTCGTTGCCGACGCGGACCCCGGCATGAGCCCGAGGCCCGCGAGGGCTTCCGATCGTCAAACGAAAGGGTTCGATCATGTCTGCCTCGTCCACCATCGCGAAGGCGAAGCCGTCACGGCGCGTAACGCTGTCACGCCGTGCGTCGTTCTGGGTGGCGGCCGCATTCGCGTTCCTGGCGTTTGCCGCGAACACCGCGGCATCCCCGCTTTACCGGGTCTACGAGGCGCAGTTCCATTTCTCCCCGACAACGCTCACGTTGTTGTTCACGGTCTACATCGTCGTGCTGCTGACCACGCTTCTGTTGTTCGGCTCGGTGTCCGATTACAGGGGTCGTCGGATGGTGATGCTCGCGGGCCTGGCTTTCGGTGCGGTGGGTTGCGGCATGTTCCTCATCGCTCATGGGGTCGGGCTGTTGTTTGTGGCCCGTGCGCTGCAGGGTGTCGCGGTTGGGCTTATTTCCGGAGCGGCCAGCGCGGCGCTGCTCGATTTGCGACCGACATGGCGGGGCTGCGCCGCTCGTCTCCAGCGCGGCGCCCACGGGCGGTCAAGCCCTCGGCGCGATCGGCGCTAGCGTGCTGGCCCAGTACGCTCCCGCGCCGACTCGGCTGGTCTGGTGGCTGTTACTCGGGGCTTTCGTGATCGGCGTCGTTGCCGTACTGGCGATGCCAGAGCCTGGAACGGTGCGCCCCGGCGTCCTGAGCTCGCTGCGGCCGCATGTCAGTGTGCCGCGCGCGGCCAGGGGCACATTCGCGACGGCGGTGCCGGCCCTCGTGGGAATCTGGGCGCTCGCCGGCTTCTATCTGTCGCTGGGACCGTCGCTTGCCGCGCAGCTGCTGCACTCGCACAATTTGCTTTGGGGCGGCATCTTGATATTTCTGCTCACGGGTCTCGGGGCCGCAGCCTCGGCGTTGCTCGCCAGAAAGAATCCGTCGGTGGTGATGTTGGCCGGCTGCCTGCTTCTCGTCGTCGGTGCGTTGGTGACGTTCGCCTCGATCGAGACCCGCACCCCAGCCGTCCTGTTCGTCGGAACGGCGATCGCAGGACTCGGCTTCGGACCGGCATTCATGGGCGCCTACCGCGCGACGGTCGCGGCGGCCACGTCTTACGATCGGGCGGGGCTGATCACTGCGATCTACATCGTCAGTTACCTGGCAACTGGCATTCCCGCCGTGCTTGCTGGCATCGCTACATCGCACTACGGCCTGCACAGGACGGCACTTGTCTATTCAGTTGCGGTCGCGGTCCTCGCAGCGGTCGCAGTCGCCAGCCTCCTGGCCCGTCAAATGGCTCCCGGCAGGGAAGAGCGTGGAACCCGCCCTGCCGACGCGCCACCAGGGCCAGGCACGGTGCCACCGTGCCCACCACTCAGGCCGCGCCCCGGAGAATCCAAGGCATGAGCGGCTAGCTGCGAGCGTCAGCGGCATCGCAAGCCGATTGCGCTCGCTTGGAATCACGCGATAGGCAACCACAACCCCAATCGCGGATCGAACGATTGGTGGCTGGTATGGATGACCCGGCCCGAAGTTGGTGATCCGAACCAGCGATCCACCGATTTCGAACTCTGGTTGTGCGGCGCGGTTGGTGCGGTTTCGTTGGAACCGTGAACGCCGTGGCGGAAGTCGGATTGACGCTCGATCGCGAGACATTGAGCGAGAACCCCCTGGTTGAGGGCCTCGAGCGTCGTCCTGTATATCCAACCGCGCTGGTGATCTTCGGGGCGACCGGCGACCTCGCGCGCCGCAAGCTGCTGCCGGCGTTGTATAACCTCGCCCACGAAGGATCCCTGCCGGCGCACTTCGAGCTGATCGGGGTAGCGCGGCACGAGCAGGCGCACGAGGACTTTCGGCGGGTTGCGCGCGAATCGATCGAGCAGTTCTCGCGGCGTCGCCCGGAGCCGGACGTGCTCCATGCGCTGCTTGCGAACGTCCGTTTCGTGCCGGGAACATTTGACGATGACCGGATCTACGACGACCTCGAGCGGACGCTGGCAGTTTTCGATGAGCGCGCCGGGCGGCCGCTCGACCGCGTGTTCTATCTATCGACGGCGCCCCAGTTCTTCTCTCTGATCGCGAGCAAGCTCGGCGCCGCGGGACTCAACCGCAGCCCCGACAGAGATGTGCGGATCGTGATCGAGAAGCCCTTCGGCCATGACCTCACGTCCGCGCGCGATCTGAACGCCAAGGTGCTCAGCACATTCGCGGAGTCGCAGGTGTTCCGGATCGATCACTACCTGGGCAAGGAGACCGTCCAGAACCTGCTGGCGCTGCGCTTCGCCAACGCGCTGTTCGAGCCGGTCTGGAACCGCAACTTCATCGACAACGTCCAGATCACCGCGGCCGAGGACCTCGGCATCGGCGGCCGCGCCGGCTACTACGACGGCGCCGGCGCGCTACGTGATCTCGTTCAAAACCACATGATGCAACTGCTCGCGCTCCTCACAATGGAGCCGCCGATCGCGTTGGAGGCCAACCGGCTGCGTGACGAGAAGCTCAAGGTGCTCGAGGCGATCGTCCCGCCATCGGTGCAGGATGTTGCGTCGATGGCGGTGCGGGCGCAGTACGGATCGGGGATTGGCGTGGCCGGCGCTCGACGTGCCGGGCTATCTGTCCGAGGAGGGGGTCGCGGCGAACTCTCGGACCGAGACGTATGCCGCGTTGCGACTGCATGTCTCGAACTGGCGTTGGGCAGGCGTGCCGTTCTATCTGCGGACCGGCAAGCGGCTCGCACGCAAGGTGACGGAGATCGCCGTCACCCTCAAGCCGGTCCCGCATCTGGCGTTCCAGAGCTCCGGCTCGGTCGGCGTTCAGGCCAACCAGATCATCCTCACCGTCCAGCCCGACGAGGGCGTCTCCGTCTCGCTCGGCGCGAAGATCCCCGGGCCGCGGATGCGGATCCGTCCGGTCAACATGGAGTTCCGCTACGGCACCTCGTTCATCTCGCAATCGCCCGAGGCGTACGAGCGGCTGATCCTCGACGCGATGCGAGGAGACGCGACGCTCTTCACGCGCGACGACGAGATCGAGGCCCTATGGGGGATTATCGACCCGATCCTCACGGCGTGGCATCAAGACGCCACGTCCGCGATCCCGCAATACAGATCCGGCTCGACCGGACCGGTGGAGGCGGATGCACTGCTCGATGAGGGCCGACGTTGGCGACGGCTGTGAGCGGGTCGGTCACGAGGCGGGTGGACGAAGACCGGTGGTCAGGCCGCGACACGAACCCCGACGAGATTGATGCCGCTCTGCGTCGCCTGCTGCGTGAGCGCCACGCCTCGAGCCGTGCGATTGCGCCGGCACGGGTGCTGAACCTGATCGTCGTCGCCGAACGCGCGTGCAAGGGCGCGATTGCCAAGCGGCTAGAACACGTCGGGCGCTTCGAAGCCTCGCGCACGATCCTCTGCAGCGTCGACGACGGCCGGTACACGCTCGACGCAACCGCGGTGATGAGCTACGCCCAGCCTGGCGCTGGTGGGCTGCGGCTGAGCCATGAGAAGGTCGAGATCGAGGTAGGTCCGCAGCACCTGAGCCGTCTGGACGCGATCGTGGACCCCGTGCTCGCCTCCGAGCTGCCGACGGCACTGTGGTGGCCCTACGCGTGCGGGCGGCAGATCGAGACGTTGCTCGCGAAGGTCGATGCGGTCTTGCTCGACTCCGATGAGCTGATCGAGCCGCGTGCCGGGCTGGCGCGCGCCGCCGAACTCGTCCACTCGGCGCGCGTCGTCGACCTCGCGTGGCTTCGCACGACGCCATGGCGTGAACGGCTCGCGGCGAGCTTCGACCCGCCCGATCGTCTGGCCAAGCTGCGCACTCTGAACGGAGTCACGATCCGGCACATGGCGGGCAGTGGGGTGAGCGCTCTGCTGCTCGCCGGGTGGCTGATTTCGCGCCTGAGATGGGACCCGAGTCCCGGGATAAAGATTGCACTCGAGCCGTTTGACCAGGGGACACCCGGGCTGGCGGGAGTCACCGTGTCCGGCCGGGACGGCTTCACGCTGTCCCTTGATCGCGCGCCCGGCGGCCTGTTGGCGTGCGAGCGCTCGGCCGCTGGAGATGAGCGCGCATGGCAGGTGCTGGGCGCGTCGCGCGGAGAGCCTGGAATCCTCGGCGACGGCATCAGGCAGGCACAACTACGCGACCCGACCTACGCGTCGGCGCTCGAGGCTGCCCGGAACCTCTTGCCCCGTATGGAAGCGCGGCCGCCACACCCTGGACATGCGACGCGGGATGGGTGATCTGCGACGGGCGCGCCGCGAATCAGCGGACGCTGCGCTTGCGCGGCAAACGTACTGGGTCCTCGCAGAACTGGCCGCGCAGCACGTGGATTCGCCGGTGACGCTGGCCTCGTCGGCCCCGGTGGTGGCCAGCCGCGGTGACGGCGAGCTCACGGTCGCCGTGAGCTTCGAGCCGGGATCGTGTCAGTTCGTCGCCACCCGCGTGGAAGGACGGTTCCGACATACCGTGTACTTCGGGCCCAGCTTGGTGCTTGCCTGTTCATCGGCCAACCAGGCGCTCCTGATGCTGGCCCCGCTCGAGAGTCTCGTCTGCGCGCGCGATGGCGATGCGTATCGACGGACCCGCCCGCAGTACCGGCAGGAGGTCCGCTTCTGCGATGCGCTGACACACCTCGGACAACTGGCCGGTGCGTTTTAGGCCGCACGAGGGCCAGGCTCCGGCGCCGTTCAAAGGTGATCGCTCTCTACTGCCTCGTCAGTGGCCGACAAGTCTCGCGAGCGCCGGCGGCAAAGCGGAGTGGTCCGGCGGTGCAGGCATGCGAGGCGGCGATCCCGTGGCGCTCATGAGCGCCACCGGCTCCGGGTGCTGCTGATCGCCTTCATCGCCAGGCGCGCATCCCACACGGGATGTGAGGCACGGAGCTCGGCCTCTCGTGCCGCGAGGCCCTCCTTCGTGAGAGGCCCGCGGCGGTTGGGCTGGCTCGGGTTCGTCATGAGAAGTCGTCCTCGTACGTCTCAGTTCTCAACATTGGTCAGGCGGCAGAGATCGAGGGTTGCGCCGCAGCGAGGCGCGGCGTCGCGGCCTGCGAGACGGCGCGCAGCAACGCAACCGTCGGCATGTGCGCTGTATCGCGGCGCGTCAGCACAGCCGCGGTGAACGCCGGAGCATCACCCTCGAGCGCCACGAACCGCACCCCGGGCGCGGAATACCGGTCCGCAACAGACTCGGGGAGGAGCGCCATCCCCGCACCGGCGGCGACCGTCATCAGCCCCCGCTCGATGTGGGCATCCGGCAGTTCGAGCACTGTCGGCGCGAGCCCTGCCCTGTGACAGGTCGCAATCACCGCGTCATAAAACGCCCGGTTCGCCTCGCGCGGCAGGACGACGATCCGTTCGGGCGCAATCTGCTCAAGTCGGACGGCGGACTTGCAAGCCTGGTTGTGGCTGAGCGGAAACGCGGCGATCGCCACGCTGCTCGCCGATGACTGTCGTCCGCAGCCCATGGGTTGGCGCCGGCAGGGAGACGACCGCCGCGTCGAGGCGCTCGGATCGAACCGCCTCGATCAGCTCAAAGCCACTCGCGCTGTGAAGGGTCGTCCGGAGATGGGGCATCGAGGCCGCAAGGCGCTGCAATGCTCGCGGGAGGCTGCCGGGAAGCGCCGCCGTGACGTAGCCAACACGGAGGGTCGCGGCGCCTCGCTGATGAGCGTCGCGCGCCGCCATCCTCGCCTGCTCGGCCTGCTGCAGCACGAGCCGGGCCTCCGAAAGCAGCGCAGCCCCTGGCTCGGTGAGTGAGACGGTGCGCTGTGTGCGGTCGAATAGCCGTACTCCGAGTTCCTGCTCCAGCTTTCGAATCTGCTCGCTGACGGCCGGCTGGGCCACATGCAAGCGCTCGGCCGCCCGGCGGAAATGCAGCTCCTCCGCGACCGCCACGAAGTACCTCAGATGCCGTAGTTCCATGCTCGTTCCTCTCGTTCGTCGCGTCCAGGCAAGGTTCGTCGAGGCGCGGCGCGCTCGCATCTGAGTGGCCCCTAGTGAGTCGGCAGGCCTCCCCTAGCGTGCCCCTAGGGAGAGCCTCGGAGCCCGCTAGGCCGGCGCTGGGGCGTGAGGTGCAGGCGCCGCGTCGCCGTCTGCGGATAAAGCGCTGCAGCGTCGGCATGGAGGACGCTGGCTGAAATATCCCCTGTGAGGAACCGGATCGCGGTGCCGACACGCAGGGCGACGAGCGATGCGAGGTTGGCTGCGGAACCTGGATGGCCTGACGGCCGAGGCTCTCGGGCGGCTTCGTGGGATGAGCCGCGGAAGAGGAAGAGAAGACGACGGCGGGCCGAGCCGGCGGAGGTGGCCGGCCCGCCGTCGCGAGTGGCGGGCTGGCCTACGCGGCAGCGCTCAGATGCGGCTCTGACTCGCTCGAGGGATCCGCGACGGATTGCCCGACGCGCTCGTGCGACAGTTCGTGCGCCGTCAAGCCGACGGTTGCCAGTCCTACGATCGCGAGCGCCCCCGCGAACGCCAGGTTCTGAACCGTTGACGGCGAGAAGACCAGGCTCGCCACAACCGTCCACCCGCTGACGCCGGCGATGACGAGCGCGGTCACCAGTGAGGCAATGTGCTTGCGACACGCGTAGGCGATCCCCGTTGAGACGGCAAGCGTCCCTGCGGTGATCGCGAACGCGAGCCACGCCACCGTCACGGACGGATACGACGCTTGCGCGACGAGCAGGAAGACCGCAGCCGACCCGACGGCAAGCCACGAGATGTACCGATACATGATGGTGCTCCTTTGATGAGTGGTGTATGTAGCCCTGATCGCTGGATCAGGAGAGGTGAAAGACGTTGGTGCGGTGCTGGACGCCTGTGTCTCTTGGCGATCTCATGCGGACGCGGCGCGGCTGCTCTCGCGCGATAACAGTCCGGCAACCTCTGCCGCTGCCGCCTCCTCGCCGTCCAGCGCGGCGACGTATGAAGCGAAGGCGAGCTGGCGAGTTTCACGCTCAGAGTCAAGGAATGCGGTCCACCGCATTCGCGCAGTCCTCGCCGCCTCGCGCCACTCGGCGCGCGCCTGGTCGAGTCGATGCGCAGCGAAGTAGCCCATCAGGTCGAGGTCCATGCGGAAAGTGGAACTCACGTACACGCGCGGCACAACAAGCGCTCGCACAATGTCGATCGGCATTCCGTATCGGTGTGAGCCGTCGGCCCGGGCGAGAGGGGTGTCGGCCTCGTACGCGACCGGTCGCCCAGGGCCAGACGACGTCCGTGCGCCGCAATGCGTCGGCGAGCAGTGTCGGCGACCTCCTTCGCGTACGCGCGCGAGACCGCGAATGGGGGTCGGCGATGAGGCACAGCTGGTTGCCACGCGAGGTCGACGCGGTCGGCTGCATGGCGTGGCGTTTGTGTGGTGCCCACGCGGGCGGTGTGCTCTCGCTCGCGAGTCTCAGGCGCTCAGGTTCAGCCGCTGAGCTGCACGCGGAGCATCCACTGCTGCTCCTCCAGAGTCGCGCACGACCTCAATCAGGACGTCCTGCGAGGCGAGGTCGATCTCCCCGAGGCGGTCCATCCGGCCGCGCACGAGCTCGCTGACCTGGGCGATCCGATGAATGAGCTCGCGCACGACGGTGTGGTCCTCCAGTGGCGCCTGAGAGACCGGTGCGAGCGGGGAGCCAGCCGCGACCGCCTGAGCCTGGCCGTCTGGAACGTAGCCGAGCGCGACCGCCCGCTCAGCGACTGTGTCCGCGAGCGCACGCCAGGAATCCACCATCTCGTCGAGGTGCAGATGAAGCGGCCGAAACAGGGGCCCAATCACTGCCCAGTGCAGTTGCTTGCCGAGCAGTGAGAGGTCCACGAGCTCGCGGAGCGTCGCCTCAAGTTCGTGCCCGGCTGCTTCGCGCTCGTGCGGCTCGTCCAGGACTGGTAGGTAGCTCGAGGTTGCGGCTGAAGTCATGTCATCTCTCCTTCGGTTCGCGGTGGGGTTCGAGTCCTCGCCGATCCAGCGAGGCCGGCAGTTGCTCGCATCCGTGCCCCTGTCGTGGGACCGCCGAGACAGTCGGCGATCCCACGAACGGGTCTATGCGCATCCGGAACTGAAGCTACGAGGCAAGTCGGGGTTTCCAAGCCAACTCCATGCTCAGCCGATAGGCAAACGCTCTCACGACGCGCCGCAGACTCGGCGGTATCCGGGTGCTGACAGCCAAGGCGGATCGCCTGAGCGTTGGGACCTGTTGCGCCGGGTTCCGCGTTCGATTCGCTCGGCGGCGTTGGTTGAGCGAGGCTCAGCGCCGCACAGCGAGAACGCCGGTGGCGCTCCGACGGCCCAATTCAAGGGCCAGTCCGAACAGCAAGTGGCTCGTGAACTCCCACGCGAACGCCGCACGCGGCAGCCGCCATGGAGCTGCCTGGATGCCAAGCAGCGGCAGCGTCGAGCCGTGGCTCGCGGCATATAGAGCTGCACCCGCGACCGTCCCCACGCCGATGCTTGCGCGCGGGAAGGCCTCGACGAGCGCACCGTACAAAGCACCTGACTGTGCCCCGAAGGCGTAGTGGATGACGTTCTGCACGCGGAGCTTCGTCGGCGTGTCCAGCGGCCCAAGCCCGAGACGCCTGGCCACCCGGTCGGCGATCACGGCGGGCGGCATGTTCTCGAGGTGGCCGGTGGGATCGGCCCCTACGAGCTCCTTCTGCTGCTCGGTTGGGGGCCACAGAGCCTCGGCAACCCGCTGGAGCCTGCCTTCGCTGACTCCCTTGAACTTCGACGCCGGAAACGACGCGGCCATTCCGATCAGCGCGCCCATGGCGAGAGTCCTGCTCATGGCTCGCTCCGGACGAGTTCTCGGCCGTGGCCGGCGCCGAGGCGATCGAGCAGGTGGTCTCCGACGCGCAGCGCGTTTGCGATCGCCGTCAAGCCGGGATTGACCGCGCTGGACGATGGGAAGAAGCTCGTGTCGACCACGTAGAGGTTGTCCAGGTCGTGGGCCTTGCAGTTCACGTCGAGCGCGGACGTGGTTGGGTCGCGCCCGAAGCGGACGGTCCCGCACTGGTGGGCGACGCCCGCGATCGGGACGCGCTCGTCTCGAACCAGCTGGCGGGGGATCAGGTGCGGATGCATGTCGAGGCGGCTGAGCAATCCCTTGAGCTTGGCGACGAGGCGTCGGTGCGGTTCGAGGTTCGTGTTCGAGTAGTGGAGTTCGATGCGACCGTTGCGGCCGAGCGTGACTCGGTTCTCCGGGTGTGGGAGATCCTCGGTCGTGAGCCAGAAGTCCACGGCGTGGCGAGCGACGTAGTCGAGCGCGAAGCCGGGCACGACCCGCGGTGCGCCCGCCTTCAGTATCTGGCCGTCGGTCTTCCCGAGCATCTGGATGTGCCCAAGGGGACGGTCGAAGTCGTCGGCGCCCCAGTAGTAGTCGTTGAGTGCGAGGGTCTTCTGGAACCTCGTCGGGTTCGGCACCTTCGAGATCGCGATCACGGCCGAATTGGTGTGCGCCATGTAATGGCGGCCGACGACGCCGGAGGAGTTGGCGAGCCCGTACGGATGCTGATCACTCGCCGAGCGCAGCAGCAGAAGCGCGGAGTTGAGTGCGCCACATGAGACGACGACGATGTCGCCCCGGATACGCTCGCAGTGGCCGTCGGCGCGCTCCACGACCACGCCGGTGACCGCACGTGCGGACGTGTCGGTTTCAAGACGGGTGACCTTCGAGCGCGTCTCGAGGATCACGTTTGGATGTCGGAGGGCGGGCCGGATACAGCGCACGTGCGCGTCGGCCTTGCCGTCCACCAGGCACGGGAAGCCGTCGATGCGGCTACAGCGAACACACGGACTCCTCTCCGAGTTGGACTCGTCGAGGTCCACGCCAAGCGGCAGGTGGAACGGGGTGTGGCCCGTGCGCGTCAGGTCGTCATGCAACTTCTGGATGCGCGGCTCGTGGCTGACGGCCGGATAGGGGTACGGGCCCGAAGCCGGCGGCTCCGTCGGGTCCTCGCCGCGCGTGCCGTGGGCGAGGTAGAGACGCTCGGCCTGGTCGTAGTACGGGGCGAAGTCTTCGTAGGAGAGGGGCCAGGCGGGGGAGAGACCGCCATGGTGGCGGACCTCGCCGAAGTCGGGCTCCCTGAGCCGGAAGAGGGCCGCGCCGTAGAACTTGGTCTGTCCGCCGACGTAGTAGTGCTGACCCGGATGGAATGGCCGCCCCTCCTTGTCGTACCAGGTCTCGCGCGCCTTGTACTTATTGGCGGTGAACACCGCGCGGCTGTCCCAGTTGTCGGGTTCGCGGCGCAGGTAGTCCCCGCGCTCGAGCAGCAGGATGCGCTTGCCCGAGGACGCCAGCCGGTGCGCGAGCGTCGCACCGCCCGCGCCTGTCCCGATGATGATCACGTCGTAGTGGCTGCTCACGTTCGTTCCTTTAGACGAGAGCGATCGGCGACGTCCACGCGCCGGTGGCGCCACGCAGCTTCGGATGAGTCAGGATCAGCGCGAACTCCCGCACGCCGTCGCTTGCGAGCTGCGTCGTGTTGAGGTTCTCGACGACGAACACCCCGTGGACGGCGTTCAGCCGTTGCGGCACCTCGAACGGCCTGGTCGGCTCCTCGGCCGGCACGGGACCGTAGCTCCAGGTGTCGCAGCCTGTGAGCGCGACGCCATGCTCGACGATCCAGTCGGCCACGTCATACCCGGGCCCCGGCTCGCCGGAGAGGTAGGTGTCGGGATCGTCCCAGTGCGCGCTCCAGCCGGTGTGGAAGAGCACCGCATCGCCTGGTTCAGGTTCGATCCCGGCCAGATCGTCGACGGTGATCACGCCCCCGACCCCCAGACCACGTCGGGACACGTCGATGAGCCAGCCGCGCGTGACGATTTGCGGCACCGTCTCCGCGCCGAGCCGCGTCACGCCTGCTGGACCGGCGAGCTCCGCCACGGTCCAACCGTTGTAGCCGCGGTCCCCGATCTGCAGATGGCTGAGCGCGTCGAGATGGGTGCCGAGCTGCATCGTGCCTGACACGACCTCTGTGACCCAGTTGACCCGGTTCTCACCCACCGGCATCGCCGCATTCGCGTGATGGGCGGTCGTGACGAGCGTCTGGCGGAAATACCGACCCGGGAAGGCCGGGCCCGACTCGTCGAGCACCTGTGAGAGGTCGTACAGCCGACCCTCGCGGACGAGCGCCAGCGCCGCGCGCCGCTTCGCGTCATCGATGTGGTTGAGCATGCCGAGCTGGTCGTCCTGCCCAAACGGAGAGGGCCACCAGCGCCGCTCGGTATCTACTCGGAGGACCATGGCTCGCGAAAGTCGGCGAACAGGGTTAGCCCGCCATCGACGAACAGCGTCTGGCCGGTGATGTAGGCGGCATCGTCGGAGGCGAGAAAGCACGTCACACCGGCCATCTCGTCGGAGGTCGCGGCGCGGCCCATCGGGATGTGAGCTTCCACCATCGCGCGCTTGACCGGATCGTCCTTCCACGCGCGATTCATCGGCGTGACTGTGGCACCCGGGCCGATTGCGTTGACGCGAATGCCTCCTCCCGCGTACTCCAGCGCGAGCGTCCGCGTCAAACTCTGGATGCCGCCCTTGCTCGTCGAGTAACTGAGGTAGTTGGGCTTAGGAATGAGCTCGTGGACGCTCGAGACGTTGATGATGACGCCGGGAGTCCCCGCCTCCAAGAAGTTCTTGATCGTCTCGCGGGCGCAGAGGAACGACCCACGCAGGTTGACCCCGAGGACCTTGTCGAACTCCGCCGCGGAGACCTCGTGGGAGGGTTGCGAGATTTGAATCCCCGCGTTATTGATGAGAATGTCGAGATCGCCGAGTTGTTCGACTGCGCTGTCGACCATCGCCACGACTGCCTCCTCCTCGGAGACATCTCCTCCGACGAGGACGGTGCGGACGCCCATCTGCCGGACGCGAGCAAGGCAGGAGTGCACCTGCTCCTCCGTCTCACTCGCCTCCTCGGGAGCGCGCAGGTAGTTGATCGCGATGTTGGCGCCGTATTCGGCGAAACGGACGGCGATCGCCTGGCCGATGCCCGACGTCCCGCCGGTGATCAGAACGTTCTTGCCCTTCAGTCCGCGCATGAGCCCGTCCTGTCGCTCCGCGACCGGGCGCTCAACGTCTGTCGGGGGCGGCCGGTGTGTAAGCCCGGACTGCAAGTGGCGGATGATCGACACGATTACCTAGGTAAGGCGAGGAACCCACCGCCCTCAACCCGAGATGCCAATCGGACGATCGATCCCGGATATCACCGCACGATTCGCATGCGCGCGGCGCGTCGGTCAGCTCGGCGCCGAATAGCGCTGGAAGCACTCCGCCGAACGGCTGGCCGTCGAGCCATCGTGCGACGTCGTTCAATGCGTCACCCTGTGGGACCGAATCGCTCGGTGCGGACCGCCGCAGGGTCGTGGCCAAGCTCTACGAGCGCCTGGGCAGCTTGCTCGACGAAAGCCGTCGGACCGCACACGAAGATCCGCGGCCGCCGCTCCGGAACGGGACCGATCAGAGACAGCATGTCCGCGTCGACACGCCGCGCAAATCCGTCCCAGCCAGGCGGCGAAATCCGCGTGAAGGTGTAGTGCACCGCGACCCCGTCCGCGGCTGCCAGTGTCTGGAGCTCATCGCGATACAAGACGTCCGAAAGCGAGCGCGCAGACACGAGCAGGCGCGCCTCGACTGTGCTCGACGTTGCTGCGCGATGCCGAAGCATCGCCATCAGCGGCACGAGGCCAGAGCCGCCTGCAACCAGCAGCAACGGGCCGCCGTCGTCGCTGCGCCAGTTGAAATAGCCCCCGATCGGACCGCGCAGCTCCAGCTCGTCTCCGGGCTGAAGCCCTTCGGTCAGGTACGGGGAGACCTCGCCGTCCTCGATACGCTCGACCGTCAGCGCCACCTCGGCGTCCTCGGGCGCTGAGGCGATCGAATACGAGCGCTCGGTCTGGTAGCCGTCCTCGGCCGTCAACCGGACGTCGACGTGTTGCCCGGCGACGTGCCCCGGCCACGCCGGCACATCGAGCCTGATCGACTTGGCGTGCGAGGTCTCCTCGCGCAGGCCGATGACCGTTCCCAGCCGCCAGCGGATCGGCGCCGGTGAGCCGTTCAGTCGCCCTGGTAGCGCTGCTCTCTCCATGGGTCACCGTAGTTGTGATAGCCGTAGCGCTCCCAAAAGCCGGGTTCGTCGTCGCCCCGGAGTTCCAGTCCGCGCACCCATTTGGCGCTCTTCCAGAAGTACAAATGCGGCACGAGGAGCCGGGCCGGCCCCCCATGCTCGGGCTCGAGCGGCTCGCCGCCAAACTCGTACGCGATCCAGGCTCGCCCGCCGGTCAAATCCTCGAGCGGAACGTTGGTCGTGTAGCCGCCGTCGCACCAGGCGGTCACGTATTCGGCCTCGGTCTCGATGCCTTCAAGCAGTGTGTCCACCGACACCCCCTTCCACATCGTGTCGAGCTTCGACCACTTGGTCACGCAGTGGATGTCGACAGTGGGCGACTCGGCAGGGAGAGCCAGGAACTCCTCCCACGTCCAGGAGAAGGGCTCATCCACCGCGCCGCTGATGAGAAAGTTCCACTCATCAAGCGGTGTGTGCGGTGTCGGGCCAGCCGAGAGGACGGGGAAATCTCGAGTGACGTACTGGCCCGGCGGAATGCGGCCGGACTCTGCTTGCGTGCGTCGACCTCGAAAGCCTCGTGAGATTGGCGACATGGTGTTTCCCTCCTTTAGGGCGCGTCGGCCCGTTGAGCTAGCGGAACAAAGATCGAGGCCTGATCGATGGCCTCTGGCCTGTAGGCGTCACGCGCCTGACGATGGTGGCGATGGTGCAACGACAGCGCTGCCGCCCCGATGAGGGCTCCGACCGCGATCGCGAGCGCGAGCGATGCCATCGCCCACAGCCTCCAAGAGCAGGCCCGCGCACGCAGCGATGACAACGCTGTCCACGACCGCGACCATTCCGGCTGTCGTCAGTGTCAGCTGCCAGGCGCTGGGTGCGAGCCGCTCGCCGTGCAACATGGCCTGTTCCTGCTGCCCGCGGACGACAACGACATACGGCTCGAGCTCAGGCACGAGCTGCAGATAGAAGTCACGCAGGCGCCCGATCCGCTCTGCGTAGGCGATGTCCTCGATCGAGGACTGGACCAGACGCTGAAACGTAAGGACGCCGACGAACGCCAACGCGGGCAGCAGGATCAGCGCAAACGCGTAGAACGCCGTACCGAGCCGCGACATCTGTCCGACAAAGGCGAGCGCGATCAGGTTGGTGGACAGTGCGGCGAGGAAGATGCTCGCTCGACCGTTCGACTCAGAAACGGTGATCGAGCGAGCGGTTTGTAGGTTGAAGTGCTCAGTGCTTGCACATGTGATCGCGGCACCGAGGCGGTCGCCGAGACCTCGCGCGAGCGCGGGGTAGGCGACGTCAGGCGCGTCGACCGCGGCGGTGCCCGCCCGCTCACCGCG
The DNA here is from genome assembly GCA_963750695.1 of uncultured Solirubrobacterales bacterium. Classification (GTDB taxonomy): domain Bacteria; phylum Actinomycetota; class Thermoleophilia; order Solirubrobacterales; family Solirubrobacteraceae; genus Palsa-465. Next base: position 390,610 of record CAVVSB010000006.1, on the reverse strand, counting down.
CGTAGCGCGGCTTGTGGAGGGCTCGGTCAACGCGTGGTGGTCACGGGCAGGCTGGTTCATAAGCAAGCAAGGGGCGGGGCCCGTTTCGCAGCATCGCTTTGTTCCTGCCGCTCGCAACAAGAATCGACGATCGGCCAATACGCTCGACCGCGATGTCACGCAGAATTCCCTGTCGGGCACGCTGGGGTCTCTGGTTCGCGATTGAGGGCGACGTGCGATCCGCGTCATCAAGGCGGCGTAGACGTGCGACTGCGCATTCCTCGCGATCCACCGCGGCCCGGTAGGCCGAGAACGCAAGTGGCGCATCGACGACCGTCGCTCGCAGCCACCGCCCATACGCACTCCACACCCCGGCGCATTCCTCGCGCCAATCGACGTAAGCATCAACCGCCTCATCCAGCAATCGGCTGTCTATGCGTCGGCTCACGCGAGACCCTGCGGCGACATCTGCGACGCATTCGCGGGACCCGTCACGCGGGGGTGCTGGTGATGGCCCGCGGGTAGGACGGCCGATTGGGCGCTGATCGGCAGGTGCCGTCTTCCGAAGTCCCGCCATCGGGGCCGCCTGGGTGACGCGCAGCAGTTCAGCAGCCCGACGAACATGCAACTCTGCGATCGCCACGAGGTACGTGAGGTGCCGAAGTTCCATGTCTCAACCCCTTTCCTGTCGCTGCACCAAGCTTGCGGCAGGAGAGTCGTGACCGCATCTGCGGGGCCCTAGTCGATCCCCTAGCCCAGCACTTGCTACGGAGGAATCGGCGCGGTCCGCGGGCACTGAGCCCAAGCGCCCGCAAACCTCGGGGAGACATCGCGCTGCGTGACGCAGCACCGCTAGGGCTCTAGCCCCGCCCTGGGGTCGCCGCTAGGGACTCGACTGGGGCTGGCCTAGATGCGACCGCGCAGATGGTCGCGCAAGCTGGGCCCATGCTTAAGAAGGTGCCGTTCAGCTCCAGAGCGTGGCCCGCATGAGAGCGACAACTCCGGGAGCCATGCCCCGCGGATCCAGACGCCTGCCCGCCGGCCGCGACTATCGCCCGCGCACGGCCTTCGTCCTCTCAGGCGGCGGCAGCCTGGCGGCGGTCCAGGTCGGGATGCTTCACGCGCTCTATGAGAACGGGATCGCTGCCGACCTGCTGGTTGGCACCTCGGCCGGAGCCATGAACGCCGCGTTCATCGCCTCCCGGCCGCAAACGACTGCGACAGCGCGGGCGCTTGGCCGAATCTGGCGCAACCTTCAGCGCGAGGACATGTTCCCGGTGAGCCTGACCGCAATCGTCGGCGGCGTATGTGGAAACCGCGATCATCTGGTGCGCGATCGAGGCCTGCGCCAGCTCGTCCGACGGCACATTGAGTTCGACGACCTCGCCGACGCATCGATCCCGCTGCACCTCGTCGCATTCGACCTAACCACAGGACGCGAGGTCCTGCTCTCGGACGGACCGTCGGTCGATGCGGTGGCGGCCTCCGCGTCGATTCCAGGGATCTATCCACCCGTGGGGATGGGGGACATGCGGCTCATCGACGGAGGCGTGGTCAACAACACCCCGATATCCCATGCGATCGAACTGGGTGCCGAGCGGATCTATGTGCTCCCGGCGCAGCATCCGAGCCAGCCACTCGCACGCGTCCCGAAGAACGCACTTGATGCCTCCATCTATGGGCTCGGCCTGCTCATCGGAAGCCGGTTGAAAACAGACATCGACCGCTATTCGAACGAGGCCGAACTCATCGTCATGCCGGCTCCGAATACGGGCCACGTGCAACCCACGAGCTTTGAGCACTCCGGTGTCTTGATCAGCCAAGCGCTCGCGGCCGGCCGGCGGCTCCTCAGGCCACAGCGCTCCGCTACGCACCTGCGGCTGGTCACCGAGGATGAGAGGACCGGGTCGTCGCTGAGCTTGAACGCGGACCGCTCGATCCCCGTCCGCCGGCAGCGTGCGACGACGGAGGGCTCGACGACGACTTATGAACGGACGGAGTTCAGGTAGGCCATGGTCGGCATCGATCCGTACCCGTTCGTGCTCAGGTGCGAAGGACCTCGCGTCCGGCCCCGGCGTGTGGCGCTGCTCGCAGATATGGGCTGGCGGGTCGACTGGATGGATGGACGGGTGACCGTCTACCGCTGCGACCCGCGCGAGCACCTTCGGCTCGGTTACGACCCGAAGCATCTGCGCCAACGGGACGTGCGGTGCGCGTGAACCCGTTCAATTTCCGTTCACAGAAGCGGCGGATGGCTGACCACGCTGTCCTTGCCTACGTCGAGTGGCGTGCTCAGTGCACCGCTGTGTGGGTCGCGTATCGCCGCTGGATGGATGTGGGCGGTGCGGACGCAGCGCTTGCCTACACCGCGTATGAGGCGGCGCTCGACCGCGAGGAGGCGGCGGCGCGGATCTATGCCCGGCTCATGAGGCGGGTTGGCCACTTGGTGGAAACCGGCCTTGATTACCCGCTCGCTGCGACGATGGCACCTCGCTTCGGACCAGCATCGCCATGATCGGACGACCGCGCCGATCGCGCTCGGAGCGCAGCGGTTCGCCGTCACTGGCGCGGACTACCTGCTGATCGCAACAGCCGGCCACCTCATCGTCGGGACGTATCACGCGCGCAGGACGCGGCTGTAGCGTGTATCCGATCGTCAAACCGCACCCTGTCAGTCACTTCGCGAATGGCATTTCCGCCGTCATCGGCGGCATCGCCACATCGCACCCCGCTGGCCCGCTCGCCGCCGCCCTCATCCTGGTGGCGAGAGGTGCGCCGTCCAGTCCCGCGACGCGAATGGTCCGCCAGCGATGCGCGTAGCGGGTATTCGCCACGCCGGCGACGACGTTGGACTGATCGATGTGCCGGGGCCACGTTCCCTCGCCGACGACGAGGTCCTGATCGAGGTTAGGGCCGCGGGCGTGGGGAACTGGGACGAGTTCGTGCGGACCGACGGCTGGGATGTCGGCCGTCGGCCACCGATGGCCCTCGGAGTTGAAGCGGCTGGCGTGGTCGCAGCGGTAGGGAGCATGGTCACCGACTGGGCACCCGGTGATGAGGTGATGACCCATCCGCTTCCGTTGCGAGACCAGGGCACCTGGGCGCCAACGTTGATCGCTCCGGCGGCGCTGCTCGCCCCCAAGCCTGCGAGTGTCTCCTGGGAGGTCGCGGCGGTATTCCCAGTGCCCGCGCTCACCGCCGCCCAGGTGCTCGGTGAGGCACTGGGAGTCAATGCCGGCGAGCGGCTGCTCGTGAACGGCGCAGGCGGCGTGACTGGCCGTCTGCTGGTCTCTCTTGGGTCGCTTCGGGGTGCGGAGGTAATCGCGACCGCCGGGCCTCAGAGTCGCGAATCGATCGCAGCGCTGGGAGCACGCCACGTGATCGACTATCACGAGGAGGACTGGCCGGAGCAGGTGCTGGCGATCACCGGAGGCTCCGGCGTTTCGGCTGCCGCAAATGCCGCGCCGGCCGGCGCGAAGGATGCGATCCGCGCGGTTGCGGACGGTGGGCGTTTGGCAACCATCACCTCAGACCCGCCCCCGCAGGAGCGAGCGATCACGGTCTCGAACGTGTACGTCAGACCGGATGGCGACCAGCTACGCGACCTCGCTCAACTGCTCGCGGCCGGGCAGCTCACGATCTCGCTCGCGATGACGCGGGGACTGTCCGACGCCGCCGGCGCGCTCGAGAGTGTGGTTCGCGGAGGTGCCGGCGGGGCGGTCGCGCTCGCGCCCTGAATGACGGCACTGCAGGGGAGTCGCTGACTGGTATCGCTGGGTCTCCTCTGAGGAGGTTCGTGGATTGCTTCATCCCATGCGGCGAAGCGCGAGTGCCGCAAGCGGCAAACACGATCAGACAATCATCGGCGCGGGAGGGTCTGGAGCGGCTCGAGCGGCTGCTAGTCCGCGAGTGCCGCGGGCACGATCACCAGGAACCCCGCCGCGATGGAAGCGAACAGGCAGAGGATCCCGACCGCGTGGGCCCAGGCCGCATCCGCAACGTTGAGCAGTCCGATCCCGGCGACGAAACCTGCGACGGCCAAACGAGCGAGCCGGCGCGGCCGAAACCCGCCGGACCGGAGGGGTACGAGCTCACACGGCATCGCCTCGCTCGCTTGGAAGCGTCCCGTGACGGTAAGCCGGAACAGAATTCCGAGGGAGGGGAACAGAATCGCTCCTCCAGCCAGCACGACAACGACCAGCCACACCAGTGTGTCGTGCCCAGCGGCGGCCCGGTCGATGGTGAGGCCCGGCAGGATTGTGGGCCAGCGCGCGAGTGCCCAGCCGGCGATGATCGCCGCCACGGCTGCCGCCGCACCGAAGCGGGCGGCATCAAACCGGCGCAGGTAGACGAGCGCGAGCGTGGTCAGACCTGAAACGAATGACACCACTACGCCGGCGAGCGCCGGGCCGCTGAGAAGCGAGCTGTAGAGCCGGTGGTACTCGCCACGCACGAGAAAGACGCCTGCGAATGCGATGGAACCGGCGACGATGCCGGCGGCGAGAGCCCTCCGCCGGAACTCGTGCTCGAGTTCGCCGTGCCCGAGTCTTGCGGCGTCGGCCGCCAGGTAAACAGCGGCAAGATAGGCGGAGCTCGAGACTGCCAGCACGCCAACGAAGATCGCCGTCGGGTTGAGCCAGCTCGAGAACAAGTGCCCGGCCGTGGTTCCGACTGGCACGCGGTTGATCGCGATCGCACCGATCGCCGCGCCGAGGGCGAACGGCGTCAGGATCGAGGAAACCGAGAAGATCGTGTCGATCAGACCTGACTCGCGCGCGCTTGCGGCACCCTCCCTGAATGCGTATGCGGCGCCCCGAAAGACGATGCCCACAACAGCTGCGAACAGCGGGATCGCGAGGGTCGAGGCGATCGAGCCGAAGGCGCGGGGGTATGCCGTCCAAAACACGGTGAGGACAAAGATCAGCCAGACATGGTTGGCCTCCCAGACCGGCCCCATCGAGCGATGTGCGTGCTCGCGGATCCGGGCACCGTGCTCGCCCTTCCCGGCCAGCAGCTGCCAGAACCCTGCGCCGAAATCGGCTCCGGCTAGCACCGTGTACAGCGCGAGCCCCGCGAGGACGAAGGCTAACGGCAGTGCCCGCAGCATCGCCTAGGCCGCCTGCATGCCGTGCTGCGGCTGCGGCGGGAACTCCAGTGGAACGCGAGCAAGCCGACGTAGCACCCAGGCGAGCCCGACCGCCACAACCGCGTAGCTCGCTGCCAACACGCCGTAGCCGACCGGAATCCCGTGGGCGCCGGTCACCGCCGCGGCCGTCGGCATCACCCGGTACACGACCCATGGCTGGCGGCCAACCTCCGTCACGACCCAGCCCGAAATCAGCGCCACGACCGAGAGTGGCCCGGCGATCACCACGGCACGGTAGAACCAGGCCGACTTCGGCAGTCGCTTGTGTCGGACCCAGGTCGCCAGGTACAGCACTCCGAGCAGCGCCATGAGCGTCCCGATCCCGACCATCGTCTGGAAGGCCACCCGGACCACATTCACTGGCGGGCGCTGAGCGGCGGGAACCGTGTCCAGCCCCCGGACCCTCGCGTTCCAGCTGTGGAGCGCCAAAAGTGAGAGGAGATGCGGGATCCCGATCCCGTATTTGACCTGGTTGCTGGTGTACCACCCCAGCACGTGCTCCGACGGGCCCCGGCCCGTCTTGTACAGCCCTTCGATAGCCGCAAGCTTGACGGGCTGTGTCATTGCCACGTCCCGGGCCGCCCAATCCCCGACAGCGATTTGCACTGGGGCTGCCAGCGCTGCGATCGTCAGCGGGATCGCCAGCGCCGTGCGCTCGTAGCGCCCCCAGCGCCCGCGCAGTCGCGAGAACGCGTACGCGGCGGCGAGGATGAAACCGGTGACGATATATCCGGCGATGTACATGTGGATCAGCTCGTGCCAGAGGTACGTGTTCTGAAACAGCGCTTTGAACGGGTCAACGTCGACGACCTTCCCAGCGCGCAACCGAAACCCGCCGGGATGGTTCATCCAGGCGTTGACTGCGATCACCATCAGCGACCCGGTGAAGCCGCTGATCACGATCGGGATCCCGCTCAGCAGGTGGGTGCGCCTCGACAGGCGCCCCCACCCGTAGACGTAGATGCCGATGAAGATCGCCTCCATGAAGAAGGAGAAGCCTTCGATCGCGAACCCGAGGCCGAACACGCCGGCGAACCTGCCGGTGAAGTTCGGCCACAAAAGACCCATCTCGAAGCTCAGCACCGTGCCCGTGATGGCGCCGACGGCGAACAGCGCAACCATCACGCGCGACCAGCGCCGGGCGAGTGACAGATACAAAGTGTCTCCCGTCCGCAAGTGAAGCCACTCGACGAACAGGACCATCACGGGAAAGGCGATCCCAAAGCAGACCAACGGAATGTGCACGGCAAACGAAAGCGCCTGCATGTGTCGTGCCTCGAGCAGGTAGTGCTGGTTGACCACGGCAGAAACGCCGAGTGCTGCAGCTCCGCCGCTCATCTCGCGGGGCCTGGCTCGGAGCGTGTGTCAGCGTGCCGGAATGCGTTCAATTTCGCGTCCGAGCCCCTCTGGCAAGCTGGGAGCTCCTCACGACAGCGGGTGCCGGCGCCGGGGCGCGCATCCCGGGTCGCCTCAATGATTGTCGGTTGGCCTCGCGAGCGAGATCTGACTGTGTCCGCGCTAGCCGGCGACGAGCGTGGGCCGCTCCGCGCCGCTCGCCTACCGTCAGCCAGCAATACGCGATCGCTCCCGTCACCGCAATGTAGGCGCCCGCGAACACGATGATGAAGCCGCCCGGGACGACCACGGAGAAGACCCCGACGAGCAGGAGCACAGGGAGGTAGAACAGTGACGGGCAGTATCGGATCATGAGCGAAGGTTGTGAGCTCCCGGATCGCCCGCGTTGATGCGACGATCGACAGCCTCTCTCAGAGGATCGCTCCAGCCCTCCTGAACACAACAAGGAGAGACGATCAGCCGATACGGGCGACGCCTGGTCGCCGGCCGCAGCGGTGCCTACAGGCGAGCGTGGAGCGCCGCTCCCACCGTTCATGACCAGCCGCAACCTCGTCGGCTACGGGCTGGACCCGCGCGTCAAACAATCCGGTGACACGCCCACACGGTCGACGGGGCGATGCGCCACGCCGAGTTCTTCGATGCCGGGTTTCCGATCGCCGCGATGAATGTCGCGGCACGATCGACCCATCTGGCCAGCTCGCCGGAGGGGCAGCGCGAAAAGTGGGCGCGAGCACGACGCCGGAGCGCGCCTAGATTCAACTCACTCAGAACGAGGACAGGCCGCTCGATCGAAGTCGCAGGACGCCCGCGCCACGCCCCGGCAGCAGGGACAAGGCGCAGACCGAACGACGTCGAAGGGGCCCACCAAGCCGTCGCGCGGGTCCTCCAGCGTCTACTCAGCCTCGAACTGCGGACGCCCGGGCCGCGACTTCGGCGTCGTCGGTACCCGGACCGTACTTGGGGCATCGACTCGAGCTCGCGCCCGTTGGTCTCGGTGATCAGCCACACGTCCTCGTGGTGCCGGCTCAGCTCTCGCCAGCACCCGCGCTCGGACAGGGTGGTCACGCCGCCACCACCGCGACCTGGTCGTCGATCCGGCGCAACAGGTCCTCCCACGCTTCGACGAAGCTCCGGGCTCCGTCCGACTGGAGCATCGCGGCCACCGCGACGACGTCGATGCCCGCGGATTCGAACTGCGCCAGCGTGGCCTCCGCATCGCCGCCGTCGGCCGCAAGCGGCTCGCCGACCTGACCATGGTCCGCGAAGGCGCGCAGCGTCGTCTCGGGCATCGTGTTGATTGTGTGCGGCGCGCGCAGACCGTCGATGTACATCGTGTCAGGGAAGTCGGGGTCCTTGGTGCTGGTGCTCGCCCACAACAGCCGTTGCACGCGTGCGCCGGCGTTCGCGAGTCGCTGCCAGCGATGTGAATCCAACAGCTCTCGATATGCCTGATAGGTATTCAGACCTACTGCCAACCCAAGCCGACCGCGCAGCGCCTCGGAAACACGGCCGACAATCGCCGCGTCCAACCGGGAGATGAATACCGACGCGACCGAGGAAACATTCGGATCCAGCCCGGCCTCGATCCGGCGCTCGATCCCGCGCATGTACGCATCGGCACTGGCCAGGTATTGCTCGCGCGAGAACAGCAGCGTGACATTCACCGGCACCCCGGCGAAGGTTGCCTCTTCGATCGCCGCCAGCCCTTGCGCGGTCCCCGGGATCTTGATGAACAGGTTCTCCCGCCCGGCACGCGCATGCAGTTCGGCTGCGGCGCGCACGCTGGCAGCGGTGTCGTAGGCGAGCAGCGGCGAGACCTCGAGCGAGACCCAGCCGTCCACTCCGGCCGTCCGCCGGTGGATCGGTGCGAACAGGTCCGCCGCGCGCCGGAGGTCCTCGATCGCGAGCTCGAAGAACAGCAGCTCGGGGTCGGCCGCTTCGGCCGCCTTCTGGCGAATTCCATCGTCGTAGGCGCCCGACTTGATCGCCTTGTCGAAGATCGATGGGTTGGAGGTCAGGCCGGTGATCGAGAAGTCATCGATGTAGCGCTGCAGTTGGCCCGAGTCGAGCATCTCTCGGGTGATGTTGTCCAGCCACAGGCTCTGACCGAGCTCGTGTAGCTTCGCCGTAGCTTTCATTCTGCCTCCTGGTAGGGCGTGTTTGCCGAAGGGTCGGGCTCGTTTCGCTCGCCCACAATTGGAAAAGGCGATCGACCGATACACGGCCGGAGCTGGCGCCACGGTGACCCTCAGCTAGCGCGCGGAGGGCGGGCCGGCCGAGCACGCTCACGCTCGGCAAGTAGAGCGTGGTCGGCCGAGGGGTCCACGAGCCAAGTGGGCCAGGATGAAGTCATCGAGCAGGGATACGGCGCCCAAGCCGCCGCCGACCGTGATCCAGTCGAAAACGCCTGCGAGCACCCTTAGCATCGAGTACGTCCACTTCTCTAGCGGCGTACGCGGCGCCAGCGTCGCCGACAGGACCGGGAAGCCGGCTCGCAGTAACGACCCGGCGTGATCGACGACGGACCGAAACCGTCGCTGCGGGCGCCAGCCGAAGCCACGGGCGATCGGAGTCATGTGTCAACACGCCCCTATGGACGAATGCGGATGATCGTCTGCCCGCTGATCCGCTCGGTCGGGTTGAGGGCGGCGACGGCGTCGTCGAGGGACGCGACGTTGCCGATGTTCGTCCGCAGTCGTCCGTCCCGCACCCGCTGGACAATCTCACCCAGTTGGGCCCGATCAGCCGCGACGACGAAGTCGATCGCCAGGCCGTCTGCGGGCCGCGCTTCGGGCGGGCCGGCGATCGTCACCAACGTTCCTCCGGCGCGGATTAGGTTTGCGGATCGCTTCTGGATGTCGCCGCCGATGACGTCGAACACCAGGTCGACGTCGCCGACGTCTTCTAGCGCGTCGTTCTCAAGGTCGACGAACTCCATCGCGCCGAAGTCGAGCGCCTTCTGGCGGTCGGCAGCGCGCCCGGTGCCGATCACATAAGCGCCGAACTCACATGCGAGCTGCGTCACCATCGAACCGACTGAGCCGGCCGCGCCGTGCACGAGGATGCTTTGCCCGGCCTGAAGACGGCCATGCTCGAACAGTCCCTGCCACGCGGTCAGACCCGGCATTGGCAGGCTCGCGCCCACCGCAAAATCGACGTCGCCCGGCAGCGGCGCGAGGTTGCGTGCCTCGATCGCTACGTACTCCGCCAGCCCGCCTCCGCGATACGAGTCGGTGAGGCCGAACACCCGCTGTCCCACCGACAGCCCCGTCGTGCCATAGCCGAGGGCGGTGACCACCCCGGACAGCTCTTGGCCGGGAATCGATGGCGTCCGGTCCCGGCCGAGTCGATCGGTAAAGGTCGAGGGCCACGTCAGCTCGCCCGCGGTGAATCCCGACGCGTGAACCTGAACAAGCACGTCGTTTAGCGCGGGTTTCGGTTCGGGCCGCTCCACCAGCGTCAACCCGGTCGTGCCAGCGGCCTCGTCCGTCACCACAATCGCCCGCATCCGGCGACTCTCAACGTCCTCATCGGGCCGCTCGCCGACTTCTTGTCCCTCGGTCGGGTCCTCAAACCGGGCGTCACCGACCTCCCGGCCCGCCGTCGGATCTTCATCCGGCCGCTCGCTGATCGTGGCTCCTTGAGTCGGGTCTTCGTAGGGATCGTTCGACAGTGGCATGCGACTCCGTCCTTCGCTGAGGTGATGGGTAATCGAGTGCTTCCGGCTCGACCCTAATCCGTTGCTGGAACGCCTCAGATGCGATGGGTGATCGCTCGGTAGGAATGTGTTATCGGGCCTGGCGCGGGGCTCCTAGTACGGATGCCAGTGTCCGTACACAGACAGGTCGAGGGCCGCGGGCGCCGGAGACTGGCGCTGATGCCCTGCTGGGCGTACGATCCAACGGGCTGGCCTCGGCAGGTCCGTCGGCGTGCTCCTCGCGTCACGGTAGTCAGGGCTGTCATTTGCGGAGGTGAGTTTTCGCGTCGTCGGTAGAACTCAGAGACGTCGGGGAGCTTGACAAGGCCTTATCGGTCGATCAGCACGGGATCGAGCCGATACCGGATGGGGACCGGGATTCGACCGCCTGGCAGCAGTTCTGGATCTGGTTCGGTGCGAACGTAATCCCGACTTCGTGGGTCGTGGGAGCGATCGGCCCGCAGCTTGGCCTGAGTCTGGTTCAGTCGATCGTGATCATGGTGGTTGGGCAGGCCGCGGGCACGCTGATCTTCGGGCTGTTCACGCTGATGGGCAAGCGGACCGGTGTCTCGCAGTTCGCGCTGGGCCGGATGGCATTCGGCCGGCGCGGCAACAACATCCCGTCGATCATCAACGGCCTGATCATCCTGGCCTGGACGGGGCTGAACACGTACATCGTGCTCAGCCTCGCCACCTACTGCCTGCACAAGCTCGGGCTGCCAAACAACCGGACCACCGAGTACAGCGTGGCCGCGGTGATCATGATCATCCAGCTAACCATCGGAACGCTTGGCTTCTACGCGATCCGCACGTTCGAGAAGTGGACCGCTCCGGTGCTGGCGGCCGTGATGGCGGTGATGACGGTGCTGGCGTTCAGCAAGGGACACGTGGTTTGGAACCACTCGACGGTCCACGGGTCCGGGCTGATCGCGGCGGCGAGCGGACTGATGACGGCGGTGGGGATCGGGTGGGGGTTCTCGTGGTCTCCCTGGGCGTCTGACTATTCCCGGTTCACACGGCCTGAGGTTCCTGACAAGAGGCTGTACTGGGCGTCCGCGCTCGCCACGTTCTTGGCGCTGATCTGGCTCGGTGTTCTGGGCGCGGCAATGGCCAGCAGCGCGAGGAACAGCGACCCCGCTGAGCTCGTCGCATCGTTGTTCGGGGTGATGACGATTCCCGTGCTGCTAGTGATCATCCACGGCGCCGTTGCGGGGAACGTCGAGAACTTCTACTCAGCGCCGCTGTGCTTTCTAGCCGGCGGGATCAAGATCAAGCGCTGGATCGGGACCATCATCAGCGGCGTGATTGCCAGCGCGGTCTTGGTTGGGTTCCTGTCGTCCACCAGTTTTGCGAGCACGTTCACCAGCTACATGGACTCGTTCGTAATCTGGACGGCCGCGTGGGGGGTGATCGTGATCATCGACTTCTTTGTTCTCAACCGCGGGCGCGCTGACGTGCCCGCGCTGTACGAATCCCCCGACCTGTCGCGCTACGGCGACATTCGGTGGCGCTCACTCGTCGCGCTGCTAGTCGGGCTGGTAGGCTGGCTGGGCGTTCGAGTTCGGCGGGGTATCGCTGTTCCGGGGTCCGGTCGCGCGCGCCACCGGTGGAGTCGACTTCTCATGGCTGGCGTCGATCGTGTTTGGCGGATTGGCGTATTGGTTGCTGTGCCGCTCTGAGCCTCATGTTGTCAGCGCGCGTTCGCTGGCCTCACGCAACGATGGCGAGGTCGTGGCCGTGAGATCGATCGGCCATGAACCCTAAGGTTCAATAGCGCGATGAGGCGGGACTCGCCGGCGCCCCCGTCGACGAGTGGCTCGCGTCCGGGTCGCCCTTTGGATCCGATGACCGCGGGATCGGGATTCTGACCTCGATACTCGTTCCCATACCCTGCGGGCTCTTCACCTGGATCTTGCCTCCGAGCCCCTCGATTCGATCCTTCAGACCCGTCAGACCGGACCCTCGGCTCGCATCGGCGCCGCCGACGCCGTCATCGCGAATCAAGAGAAGGAGCGCGGCATCCTCGACCTGGACGGAGACGCGTACGCGCTGTGCGCTCGCGTGCTTTGACGCATTCGTGAGGGCCTCCGAGATCGTGTAATAAGCGGCTACCTCCGCTCGCTCGGGGAGCCGGTGCTCGAAACCTACGTCGAGCTCGACGCGAATGGCGGAGCGGCGCGCGAGCGACCTCAGCGCTGTGGAGAGACCGCCCTCCGTGAGCTCGGCCGGGTGGATGCCTTGAGACAGCTGCCGGAGCTCCTCGACGGCCGTGATCAAACCCTGCCCGACGCGCGTGATATCGGCGCGGAGTTCGTCGGATCCGGGCGAAACCTTCGCCTCCGCCCTTCGAAGTGCGATGGCAAGTGTGACGAGCTGCTGCTGCGCCCCGTCGTGCAGATCGCGCTCGATGCGCCGTCGTGTTTCGTCGGAGGCCGCAATGACACGCGCGCGGGAGGCGGCCAGCTCGGCACGGCTCTCCGCATTCGCGATCGCCGTCGCCACGAGCTCGGTGAACTTCTCGAGGCGCTTCTCCGCGTCGGCAGGGAGGCGTTTACTCACGTCGGTTACTGTCACAAAGCCCCATCGCCTCCCCTCGACAACGATCGGGGCGCCGACAATTGAGACCGCGCCGATCTCGCGTTGCACGTCAGCCATGGCGCCGGAAGCGTGTTCGAAGTCGCTCTGGTCCGTACGCACGGGGTGACCGGTCCGGTAGACCCCGGTCGATGCCATGTAATCCTCGAGCTGCCAGCGCGACCCGATCGAGACCCGTCGAATGCCGCTGCTCACACCGACAACGACCATCGCCGACCCATCGGGTTCGAAGCGCCCCACAAGCGCTCGCGAGGAGCCGAACAGCTGCGCCACTTCGTTGGTGACTGCCGAGAAAATCTCCTCGGGGCCGACGCCCTTCGCGACGAGTGTGGCCACCCGTCGCAGCGCCGCCTGCTCCTCGGCTAGCTCGCGGGCGCGCGCCTCCGACGCTGCCAGGTCGGCACGCGCCTCGTGGTTCGCGATCGCCGTGGCAACGAGCTCTACGAAGTCGTGCAGGCGACTCTCCGTTCCCGGAGGAAGAACGGTACCTGCCCGCGAGAAGACGCACATCTTGCCCCAGAGGGCTCCATCGACCATGATTGGGCCCGCGCAGCCGGAACCGAGTCCGGCCGCGGCCGCAACATCCCCGACGGCTCCTCGTAACGTCGAGAAGTCATCGATTCGCGCCGGGCCGTGCGTCTCGTGCACCACCGCGGCGAGACTTCCAGGATCTGGTGGGATCCGGACGCCCACGCCGAGGAATCGCTCTGCACGGGCGAGGGCGGGGCCAAATGCTTCCCCGAGCGTGACAGCCGTTCCGTCGGCGTCGTAGCGGGCGACGATCACGCCGGCCACATCCAAGACGGATGCAACCTCTTGAGCGACGGTGGAGAAGAGTTCTTCTGACGCCGGCGTGCCGGCGACCAACGTGGCCACCCGCCGCAGCGCCGCCTGCTCGTCAGCGAGCTGGCTGAGCGCGGCGCGCGACTCGGCGTTCGCGAGCGCGGTCGCGAGGAGTTCCGTGAAGTCTGCGAGTCGCGCTCCGGTGTCTTCGGGAAGCGATGTGCTTCGCTGCGAGAGAAGCACCATCGCGCCCCACACGCGTCCTCCGACGATGATCGGGCTCCCGACCGCAGAGCGCATCCCTGCCGCCCGAGCCGCACCAGCGCCGTCGCCAGGCGCCTGCGCGTAGTCCTCGACGCGCGCGGCACGGCTGGTGTGCCGGATCGTTGCCAGTAAGCCCGGCGGGTCGAGCGGCCAGCGCGAACCGATCCGGAATGGCTCGTCGTCACTCTCGCTGAAGCCGCCTACCACGACCCCGTCGGTCGACTCGTAGCGAATCAGCCTGACTAATGGGACGTCGAAGACCCGCGCGAGCTGCTCGACAACGACAGCGACGAGCCGTTCAGGAGACGACTCGTAGGCGACGAGGGTTGCGACCTGCCGCAAGGCGGCCTGCTCCTCGGCGAGTTCGCGCAGATGGTTCTCGGCTTGTTTCATCGCAGAGATGTCGCGCACCGCGCCGCAGATGAGAACCGGCTCGGCCTCGACCTGGCTTAGCGCCAGCTCAACAGGAAATTCGCTGCCGTCCGCGCGCATGCCAGTCAGCTCCACCCGGCGGCCGAGCATGCTCCCTTTGCCGGTCTTGACGAAGCGAGCGAAGGCGGCGGTGTGGCGCTCGCGCAGCGAAGGCGGCACGATCATCTCGGCCATCGTCCGCCCTAGCGCCTCCTTACGAGAATAGCCAAACGTCCGTTCGGCGGCGGGGTTGAATTCGACGATCCGGCCTGACGCGTCCGACACGATGACGCAGTCGATTGCCGCCTCCAGATATGCGCTCAGGCGCTCCCCCGCCCTCGCGCTGGGCAAGCCCCTCTCGACTTCCGCGGCACGCTGTACGGCGCGTTCGAACGCCTCGCCCCGTGCCGGCCTGGCGCGACGCGGGCCTGGCCGGCGGACGAGATAGGCCTCGCCCCGACCCAGCGGCTCCGCCACCGCGAGCGATCCGTCGGCCATGGTGATCTCGCCACCGTTCTCGGGAATGTCGAGTGGCTTTGCATACGCCAAGGCATCGCCGATGAGCAAGTAACCCTCTCGGTTGACGAGCAGATCACTGGTCTTCGTCGTGAGATCGCCGTAGCGACGTCTCAGCCGGGCGTCATGGTCCCGCCGGCCCTCCAGTAGGCATTGTTCCGTCCTCCTCGCCGCACTAGTCACGAGCTCGAGGCTTCGAGGGTGGGCGATCTTCCAGGGGCTCGAGAGATCAATGACCCCGACGAGTCGGCCCGAGACCCGGTCGTGTATTGGAGCGCCGGAGCACACCCATTCGCGGTGGTGCTGGCTGAAGTGCTCGAACGCGAAGACCTGTACAGGCTGATCTGTGGCGAGCGCCGTACCGACGCCGTTCGTACCGTTGACCGTCTCGCTGCACCGAGCGCCCTCGACGAGATTCATTTCGGCAGCGCGTGCCTTCAGCCACTCCGGGCCACCCAGATAAAGCGTAAGCCCGGACGGATCGGTCACCTGGACCACGCTGTTGGACTCCACGGCCAGCATCTGGAGTGGCTCCACCAGCACGTGCCTGAGCAATCCAAGCGGATGCTCGAGCCAGCGCTCCCGGGTCTCGGACGGGTCCGCCTCGATCGAAGGCAGCACGTCGATCGGCTCGAGACCCGTGGCCAGCACTCGCCGCCACGACTCGACGATCATCGGCCGCATTCCCGCCGTCGCCTGTGGTGCAACGTCGGGGCCGAGCGCGCCCTCGCCGAGGAGATGGTCCCAGCTTCTCTGAACCCGCCGAGCACGCGCGCGCAGGTCGGTCCCCGCTTCGACAGCCACCGACGGCGACGGCATTACCCGACCATACTCCCGGGGCTCACGTTCCGGCCGACCCTGTCACCATTGTGACCAGTGGTACGCGGTTCGCCTTCCACAGCGGTGCTGGCCCAGTTCGACCGATCGTGCTGCGGGATACTCTCGCGGTGAGCGACGTCGATCCGCGCGGCACACGAGTCATCGTCGCTGAGGACGACGTGTTGATGCGAGCCGGTCTCGCCGGAGTGCTCGAGGAGGGCGGCTACGAGGTCGTCGGCGAGGCCGGTGACGGCTCCACCTTGATGCGGCTCGTACGCGAGTGCCGGCCCGATCTCACTGTCGTCGACATCCGGATGCCTCCAGATCACCGGACTGAGGGTCTCGAGGCGGCGCGCGCGATCCGGGAAGAGTTCCCCGAGACTGCGATCCTCCTGCTGTCGGCGCACGTGGAGGTGGCGCAGGCGATGACGCTGCTGGCGAGCGGCCGAGGCAGCGGCTACTTGCTCAAAAGTCGGATCGCCGACGTTGACGAGTTTCTCGATGCCGCTGGCCGAGTCTGTCGCGGTGGCTCTGTGATTGACCCGGTGCTCGTTCAGGAGCTCGTCGCGGCGCGGGCAGTGGGTGACCCGCTGGAGGAGCTGACGCCGCGCGAGCGCGAGGTGCTTGGCTTGATGGCGGAGGGACGCTCGAACGCCGGCATCGGCCGACTGCTCTATATCAGCCCGGGCACCGTCGAGCGGCACGTGCACAGCATCATGATGAAGCTCAGCTTGCCGGATACTGAAGACGATCACCGCCGTGTGCTCGCCGCGATCAGGTTCCTCGACGCTCATCAGACGGGCCTCTCCCGCTCGTAGCAGACCCGAGCATCGTGCGAATCGCCGCCGCCGACAGCCGCGTCTTTGAAAGAAATCCCAGGGCAGGACTCTGCTCGATCAGTTCCGCGAACGCCCTTTCGTCGTGGGTCGAAATCAAGATCACCGTCGGGCGGGCGTGAGCCCGAAACCCCGTGATTCGGCGCGCGAGGGCTAACCCGCTTTCGCCACCAAGGTCGATGTCGATGAGCGCTACGTCCGGGCGTAGCTCGGCGATCTGGGCAAGAGCGTCACTCCCGGACGCCGCGCCGCCGACTACTTCGATGCCCTGCTCCTCGAGCAGGCCGGCCATTTCTTGCCGGAAGCTCGAGTTGTCATCCACGATCAGGCACCGAATCGACATGTGGGTTTACGATGGCAGGAACGGTAGCCGCGCACATGTGGGCTAGCCCACAAATGCCGATGCGGGGTAGCGCATACGGGCTAGCCCGCACGGCGCCCTGTCAGTTCTCCTGAGTGCCAATTTGTTGGTTGTCCTCGAAGACACCGACGGTCGTGTCCGCCACGCTCCACCTATGTTCGACACGAGTGACCGGCGAGCGTCAAGTAGCGGTTATCCGTCCGCACGGAGAGGCCGGAGCGCGACGGCGGCGACGGTAGCCAGTCTGGACTTCCGCCGAGACGCCGACAGTGGGCAGTCTGTGACGGAGCGCGGGTTCGCCGTCCGCGATCACGCCGCGTCCGCGACAGGCTCGCCCGACCGCCCGCCTCGCTTAGGATCCGCTTTGGTCGCCCGGCCGTCGTCCCGAGCACGATCGGAATTCACCTCGCTGGTCGGTCGACACAACGAGTGCGCAGCGCTTGACCGGTTGCTCGCGGACGCGCGGGTTGGACGCGGAGGCGCGCTCGTGGTCCGGGGTGAACCCGGGATCGGGAAGACGGCGCTCCTGGACTATGCCATCCGCTCGGCATCGGATCTGACGGTCATCCTCGTGGCGGGGATGGAATCCGAGCGGGAGCTGCCCTATGCCGCGCTTCATCAGCTCTGCGCGCCAATACTCGATCGGCTCGATCGGCTGCCCGGGCCGCAGCGGAATGCGCTGGCGGTCACCTTTGGGCTGAGCCGGGGTCCCGCGCCCGACCGCTTTATGGTCGGTCTGGCGATCCTGAGCCTTCTCTCCGAGGCGGCCCACGAGCGTCCCCTGTTGTGTGTGGTGGACAACGCGCGGTGGCTGGACCGGGCGTCCCGCGAGGTGCTGGGCTTCGTGGCACGGCGGTTATTGGCCGAGTCGGTGGCGATCCTGTTCGGCGCAAGGCAGCCCGGCGAAGAGCTGCGGGGGCTACCGGAGCTGACGGTCAGAGGGCTGCGGGATAACGACGCCCGCCAGTTGCTGAACTCGGTGCTCAACTCGCCACTCGACGACCGGATCCGCGAGCAGATCCTCGCCGAGACCGAAGGCAACCCATTGGCGGTCCTCGAGCTGCCGCGCGGCCTGTCGCCGACCCGATTGGCGGGCGGCTTCGGACTACCGGGGGCCCTTTCGCTCGAAGGCCAGATCGAGGAGGACTTCGTCCGGCGGCTTCAGGCCCTGCCTGAGGACACGCAGCGGCTGCTGCTGCTCGCAGCCGCGGAGCCGTCCGGTGATCCCGGCCTCGTCCTGCGGGCCGGGAAGCGGCTCGGGATCGCCCGCTCCAGGCTCGGGCCCGCCGAAAGAGCGGGATTGCTGCGGGCCGGTACCAGCGTTCGGTTTCGGCATCCACTCGTCCGCTCGGCGGTCTACAGCGCCGCGTCCGCGGAAGAGCGTCGCGCGGTGCATCGAGCGTTGGCGGAGGCGGCCCCTGCCGCCGTCGATCCTGATCGACGTGCGTGGCATCTCGCCGAAGCCGCGGCGGGGCCGGACGAAGACGTCGCAGTCGAGCTCGAGCGGACGGCCGGTCGGGCCCAGACGCGTGGAGGGCTCGCCGCTGCGGCCGCGTTCCTCGATCACGCCGCAAAGCTCACCCCCGAGCCGGCACGCCGCGGCCACCGGTTACTGGCCGCGGCGCAGGCGAAGCTCCAGTCCGGCGCGCCCGACGAGGCGCTCGCGCAAGTCGCCGCGGCCGAGGCCGGGCTACACGACGAGCTCGGCCTCGCACACGTCGGTCTGCTGCGCGCCCGAGCCGCATTCGTCAGGCGCCCGGGTAGCGAGGCCCCTCGGCTGTTCCTCCAGGCCGCCAAGCAGCTGGAGACGGTGGACGTCGCGCTGGCACGAGAAACCTACCTCGAGGCGATTTCGGCGGCGCAGTTCGCGGGTCCGCTGGCCCGCGGGACGGGGCCACGCACCGCAGCCGCCGCCGCACATACGGCGCCGCGGCCGACAGGACCCGCCCGCCCAACCGACCTCCTGCTCGACGGTCTGACCGCGTGGCTCACGGAGGGGTGCGCGGCCGGAACGCCGCTGGTGAAACGAGCGCTGGTCGCCTTCCGGAGCGAGGACATCCCGGACGAGGACGCGCTGCGGTGGCTGACGCTCGCCTCCCGTATCGCGGGGGACGGACCGTGGGACCACGACACCTGGGAAGCACTTGTGAGCCGTCACGTCCGGCTGTGCCGGGAAGCCGGAGCGCTGTCACTATTGCCCATCGCGCTGACAGCGCGCGTCCACGTCCACTTGTTCGCTGGGGAACTCTCCCCGGCGGCTGCGTTGTGCGAAGAGCTGCGGTCTGTGGTGGAAGCGACCCGCAGCGAGTTAGCGCCGTACGCCGCACTTGGCGTGGCCGCGTGGCAGGGCCGGGAAGCCGACACGCTGGCGCTGATCGAGGCAACCACCGACGAGGTGATATCGCGGGGCGAGGGGTCGGGGCTGACCGCCACACACTGGGCCGCGGCGGTGCTGTACAACGGGCTTGCGCGCTACGAGGACGCGCTCGTCGCGGCTAAGCGGGCCACCCGGCCGCCGGAGGCGATGGGGTACGCACATTGGAGCTTGGCGGAGCTGGTCGAGGCAGCGACCCGCGCGGGCGAGCGACGCGTCGCTGCCGATGCGCTGGACGCCCTCGCAACGACAACCCGTCCGAGTGGCACGGATTGGGCGGTCGGTGTCGAGTCACGGTCGCGAGCGCTCCTTAGCGACGGCGAGGAAGCCGAACGCCTTTATGTCGAGGCCATCGCCCGCCTCGGCCGTGGGGGGATCCGCGCGGAGCTTGCCCGCGCCCACCTGCTCTACGGCGAATGGCTGCGCCGCGAGCGCCGGCGCCTGGACGCGCGGCAGGAGTTGCGGATCGCCCACGAGATGTTCAGCACGATGGGCGCGGAGGCCTTCGCGGCGCGTGCCGCACGTGAGCTGCTCGCGACCGGAGAGCGCGCCAAGAAGCGCGGCACCGATACCCGAGACGACCTCACCTCGCAGGAGGCTCAGATCGCCCGGCTCGCCCGCGACGGCCTCTCCAACGCGGAGATCGGCAGCCGACTCTTCATCAGTCCTCGCACCGTCGAATATCACCTACACAAGGTGTTCGGAAAGCTGGACATCGGATCCCGCCAAGAGCTCCAGCATGCGCTCCCGCATGCTGTCTGAACGGCTGGCGGGCTCTCTTCCGGGATCAGCGCCGAGGCAATTTGCGTGCGCGTGCCGGTCGGGCGTCGCTCACTGCGAACGGCGATAGAGAACGGATATCGACTGCGCGTTACCGCTTGTTGCCGCCGAGCTCCGGGCGCGATTCGCTACGGCGCATGGCCGGTCGAGCATCGGCCAGCTAGTCGATCTATGTCTGCGTGGAGGCTGCTGCTACCGCCTATCGCGCCCAAAAGGAGGTACCACCGTTGTCTGCCCTCAACAAGTTCATGACCAGAGGATTTGTTCCCCCGCAGGTTCACGGGGTGCTCGACTACCCGCTCGCGGCGGTCCTCATCGCGGGGCCGCTCGTGCTCGACTTCGATTACACGGCCGCGACGGTGATCGCGCTCGTCCTCGGCGCCGCCGCTACCGTGCTCGCTGTGGGAACGAACTGGACGACCGGGATCGTGAAGGTGATCCCGCCGCTGCTCCACGGATACGTCGATGTCCTCGCGACGATTGCGCTGATCCTGCTGCCGTTCATCATCGGCTTCTCGTACCGCACGAACGCGCTGCTGTTCTACGTCATCGTCGGCGGGGCCGGCCTGCTCGCGACCCTCGCGACGCGGTTTGAGTCCCCGGATGCACTGGCGACTGAGAGCGCGATGATGTTCCCCAAGGCCGCGTAACGGTCGACGCCCGGGTCGTTCTCTCACGCTCGTGGTAGGTGCGAGAACGGCCCCGCATCGTGGGCGCTGACTGGCACTCCGGATCCAACGCCGAATGAGATGAGCCCACGGCGCCTCCGTCGTGGGCTCTCGCGTTCCTCGTACTGGCGGGTCAAGGCTCGGGTCGCCGCCGCTGGCGCTGATTGCTCCGGCCTATCGCCCGTTCGCCCAACGATGTTGTGGGGCAAGGACGCGCAACGCATCGTTAGCTGCACACGAGCTGACCGACGCGATGCCTGATCTGCGCTCGGCGGCGCTGCGCTGACCCCAACACAGAAAGGCAATCGCATGTCCCTTACAGATCCTGTCCTGACCGGCCCCGGCGCCGGACGTACCCGGTCCTATGGCGGTGGCTCGGCCGCCGAGTTGAAGATCGTCGGCGAGCAGTCAGGCGGCGAGTGGGCGGTCATAGAAAACCGCGTGCGGGCGGGCGACGAGCCGCCCATCCACACCCACACGCGTGAGGACGAGTCCGTGTACGTTCTCGAGGGCGCGATCACCGCGTACGTTGGTGACCAGCAGTTCGAGGTAGAAGCCGGCTCCTACGCCGCGCTTCCCAATAACGTCCCGCACGGTTTTAAGGTGCGCGGTGAGGAAGTCCGCCTGCTCCAGACCATGCACCCCGCCGGTGTGGAGTACTTCTTCGTTCCCCGCGACGAGGGCGACTCCGACCCGGCAAAGTTCGGGCTCATCCTCCAGGAGCGCGCCCCAGCGATGTAAATGCGCGACCGCAGGGACGCCGCGCGCTGAGCGGCGTCCCTGCGGAGGGCTCGCGTCTCGACACCACGGGCTCCTCACTGCCGCTCAAGGTGGGATGGGCGGGTTCATCGAGGCGCACTGCCCTTGGGGATCCAGGCGCAGGAATGTTGAGCAAAAGCATGCATGAGGACGACGATCGAATCCGGTCCAAAGTCAGGACCGAGGGGGAGGACTGATGCCGCTCGCCACGCCAGGCCAGTACGCGGCAATGCTCGACGCGGCCGCCGATGGCGGCTACGCCTATGCCGCCGTCAACGTCAGCTCCTCCGAGACGCTGAACGCTGCGCTGCGGGGATTCAAGCTTGCCAATGCGGATGGAATCGTTCAGATCTCGGTCGGCGCCTCCGCCTACATGTCCGGGACGACAGTAAAAGACGCTCTCCTGGGTGCACGGGCATTTGCGCGTTACGCGCACGTCGTCGCCGAGGCGAGCCCGGTCCTGGTCGCTCTGCATACCGACCACTGCCCGCCGCCGCACGTCGACGATTGGCTGCACCCACTCCTGGCGGAATCCGAGCGGCGCGTCGAACTCGGCGCCACCCCCTTGTTTCACTCCCACATGTTCGACGGCTCGACGCTTCCGCTGGACGAGAACCTGCGGATCGCGTCCGACCTGCTCGCGAGATGCAGCGAGCTCGGCGTCATCCTGGAGGTCGAGTCCGGTGTTGTCGGCGGTGAGGAGGACGGGATCGTGGGCCCCGCGAACGGGCGCGACGAGCTGTACACCACCCCTTCCGACCTCCTCCGTGTCGCCGACGCGCTGGGGATCGGCGAGCACGGGCGCTACCTGGTCGCGGCAACGTTCGGCAACGTGCACGGAACCTACGCCCCCGGGAACGTGGTCCTGCGACCCGAAATCCTGCAGGCGGGCCAGCAGGCGCTCGCAGCTGCGCATCCCGGCTCCCGCTTCCAGTATGTGTTCCATGGCAGCAGCGGATCCAGCCAGCGCGAGCTTACAAATGCGGTCGCGTTTGGCGTCGTGAAGGTCAACGTCGACACCGATAATCAATATGCGTTCACGCGCGGGGTCGCGGGCCACGTGCTTGACCACTGGCAGGGCGTGCTCAGAGTCGACGGTGGGATCGGGGACAAGCGCAGCTTCGACCCGCGGGCGTGGGGCAGCGCCGGCGAGGCGGCGATGGCCGAGCGCGTCCGGCAAGCCTGCGAGCAGCTCGGGTCGGCCGGACGCAGCCTCGCGGCCTCGGCGCAGGACGGTGAGCGGGCCGCCTCGCCGTTGATCGACCTCGACTGACGCAGTGGATAACGGCGCGGTGGGCCTGGAATTCACGGCTCGCCCCGCGGTCGGGTGGGCGCCGTGCGGATACCGGCGGGCGCTGATCGCTCTGGCCTATCGCCCGTTCGCACAACCGTGTTGTGGGACCGGGAAGCGTCACGCATCGTTCAGGAGTGTGCAGGCGCAGAGGTCGTGCGACGCGTGATCTGCGCCCGGCGGACCTGCACCTGACTGTCTTCACCCAACACAGAAGGGCACTCGCATGTCACAAACCGAATCCGACCGCACCGGTCCCGGCGCCGGGCGCACGGTCGACACGCTCGATCGCGCGCTTCGCGACGCCTCGACCCCGACGCGCACGCGGCGATGGCTGCTCGAACGCGCCGCGATGGGCGCGGCCGGAGTCGCAGCGGCGAGCGCGGCCATCGGTCCCGGCGAGGCACTTGCCTCCCCGCATCGCGACTCGATCAACGAGTGGGGTGTGTTTGCGTCAACGACCGAGGCGCTGACGGTCACGATCCTGACCGAGCTGGTGCGCCGCACTCGCAAGCATCCCGAAGTCCCGAGCTCGGTGTCGGTCATCTTCGACGGCGTGTACGCCGCCGAGCGGGACCACTGGCGCTTTACCAGCAAGCACTGGCGTCCGAGCACGACGCGGTTCTGGATTCCGGACGGCTTCTTCGGCGGCGCCGGCGATGCGCTCGACCTGACGGCGGTCGGCAAGTCGGTCGCCGCTGGCGAGCATCTGTTCGTCAACACGTACCTGATCGGGGTCACGACCTTCGCCGCCGCCGGGCGCTCGACGTATGCGCGCTACGCGGCCGAGCTCGCCGCGAACGAGTCCGAGCACCGCGTGCTCGGGCAAACGCTGGCGGGGGCAAGCCCGCCCAACGACCTCGGATTCGCGGAGTTCGAATTCGATCGCATCAGTCAGATCGCCGCCGCCGCGAAAAGCGCTGGCTTCGGCTTCGGCGAGCAGGGGACGGCCGCTGGTCGCTTCTACGACCTCCCGCGGCCGCTGATGGCCCCGCGGGTCAAGATCAGCTCGAACCAACCACGATAGGCCAAACGCGACGCAAGCCCGGCCCCGCGGGGGCCGTGGCGCCCTCAGCCCGGATGCGTCTACCGACCGTCCGGGCTGAGCCACTTTGGCCTCTCAGCTGCCCGTCCTCGTCGTCGAAGGCGACACCGTATGCGACCCGCTGCATTGGGCCTTGAGCCGATCACCACGGACCTGCACGGCGGAGTGCTCCCGAATGCGGGCACATCATCGCTGGCCAAACGTGGTTTCCGGCGCATCTCGCTGGCGAGCCCGAAGCCGTGCGCGACGAAGTGCAGCTCCATCTAGGGCGCGACCCCGATGGCCCGCACAGCGCCAGACCAGATGCCGGCCGGTGGCGTACTGAAGCAGCGACGTCTTGCCGACGCCCGCTCGTCCCGCACAACAAACGCGCTGCGCTCACCGCGCACGGGCCCGAGTAACCGGTCAAACGCCCAACACTCGTTTCGCAGGACCGCAGCAAACCTCCGGTCGATCGCTGTTTAGCCGTCATCAGCTCAGAGTCAGGAGCCCTGAGATAAACGCCGTGGCGGGACGTCGCCTCAGGCGCCGCACACGACGTTCCAGCTGATGAGCACCCCGTTCTCGTGTTCGTGACCCATCACGGATACCGCTCCCGAGGGCGAAGGCGAGCGCCGCCAGCCGGCTCCATACGCAGCCAGCGGGCCGCAATTACCCGCAGGATGTGACCGTGGGCGAATATCGCCACCGCGCCGCTGCCGCGTAACTCCGCCAGGACGTGATCTGCGCGCGCGCCGACTTGACGCGGGCTCTCGCCACCGGGACAGCCGTCGCGCCAGAGGTTCCAGCCGGGGTCGCGCAAGTGAATCTCAGCCGTGGTCAAGCCTTCGTATTCGCCGTAGTCCCATTCGCGCAACTCGTCGCGGAGGACTGCCTGTTCCCCATATCCGGCGAGCTCGCACGTCTCTCGCGCGCGCGCAGTAGAGGGCTGCACAGCACTGCCGAAAACACTTGTCCCTTAAGCTCAGATCTCAGCTGCCGGGCGCGATGCCGTCCCGCTCCGGTCAGTGCCAGATCGGTGTTGCCGGTGTGTCGACCGGATCTGCTCCACTCCGTCTCTCCGTGTCGCACAAGTGTGATCGTCACGGCTCAGTACCCACCGGTTTCGGAAGGGGAAGCCGCCGGGTGACGTTGTCGGGCGGCGGCGGGGTGGACGGCTCCAGCTCGTGCAAGGCGACCAGCGCGGCGCCGAGCACACCGGCGCGGTCATGCCGGGCAAGGCGGATCGTTGTGCTGCCGCCGAGTCCCGGCACCACATGCGAGCGCGCCACCCGCCGCGCCGGCTCGAGCAGCAGCTCGCCGGCCCGTGCGGCCCCGCCGCCGAGCACGACCTCGTCCGGGTCGAACGTGTTGATCGCGTTGGCGATGCCAATTCCGACGCGCTCAGCCCACGTCTCGACCACGTGTGCGGATATGGGATCGCCGGCGCGAGCAGCCCGAACGACATCGGCGCCCAGCACGGACTGCCCCGCCGCCCTTCGTTGCCCGAGCGCGGACTGTGGATGGGCGACTGCGGCATCAGCGGCCAGCCGGTCAAGCGCGGAGCCCGCGGCGACACGCTCAAGCGACCCTGGCTGTGGAAAGCCCGAAGCGGATCGGAACGGACTTGAGAGATCGGCCGCCACAATCGTGTGGCCGAGTTCTCCGGCGCCGCCGGTGGCGCCACGGTAGACGCGTCCTCCGAGCACCAGCCCGCCGCCCATGCCGGTGCCGAGGGTAAGCATCACGAGGTTCTTCGCGACCATACGAAGCTTGTCATCATGGGCCTCAGCGAGTGCCGCGATGTTGGCATCGTTATCGACGAACACTGGAACGCCGAGCCGCTCTCGCAGCAGCTGACGCAACGGCAACGCCGGCGAGTGGCACGTTGACTGATGCGATCACCCGTCCAGTCTCGAACTCGACCACCGATGGGACACCCACTCCCACTGCGTCGAGCTTGGTGCCCCGCACGCTCTTCACGAGCGAAACTAACTGGTCGAGCAATGCCGCCTGACTGGAGTGGTCGGTCACCTCGATCGCGGCCGGGGTGAGCTCTCCATCGCGCAAGGATGCTGCCGCGACCTTGGTACCCCCGAGGTCGATTCCAACGACGGTCAGGGTTGCTGCGTCGCGGCGGGGTACGGCCGCACGACGACCCGGCCCTGAGGCGAGCCCGGTGCGATCGTCTTCGAGCGAGTCGTGGATCGCTTCAGTAAGTCCGCCGCTCATGCCACATCAGCTGCCGCGCGGCCTCAACCGAGGGGGCGGTAGGTTGAGCCGCGAATCGCCGCCGTTGCACCGGCTACCGGTTGTCCGATCGGGTCGGGCGACTCGACGGTCAGAGCCGCGAGCGGGTCTCCCACTGCAGTCAAGACTGAATCCCCTCACGCGATCTGTGGCAGCGCTCCCGACACGCACTCTGGTTTCGCTTCATGGCCTTCAAGGAACCTCAGTCTGTCGGGGCTGCAACAAGGCTTCACTCTGATTCGATCCGCGTTCGGGATCACGAGGCGCGCGTCTTCGTGGCCGCCGCTCCTGATCCGCGACAGCAATTTGGTCGTACTGCGTGCCTAACCCAGCGACTGATGCGCGGGCTGGCCCTATCGGAGGAGGTTGTCCCGGGGCTCGTAGAACTTTGAGGTGACGGCGGTTCCCCCTGCCGCGTCCGCTCCGGTTGGGAGCGTTCGTGGTGATCCCGCAAAGATCTAAGGAGGAACCGCCGTGAGTAGCAACGTACCGGTCGCGCAGGCGACCCGTGATGAGGCCGTGCTTCCGGAGCGCGTGCAGGAAGCGCTCGGCGAGTTGGTTGGGGCAGCGAAGGAGGGGTTGCTGTCCCTCAGCGTCGCGGTTGGGCTCGGGGTGTTGAGCTCGATGATGGAGGAAGAGGTCGATGATGTCGTGGGCCCGAAGGGCAAGTGGAACCGTGAGCGGGCCGCTGTGCGCCACGGTCACGAGGACGGGGAGGTCACGCTCGGAGGTCGTCGTGTCGAGGTGAGCCGGCCGCGGGTCCGGACGGCTGATGGCGAGCACGAGGTGCCGCTGCAGACCTACGAGCATTTCGCTGATCGCGATCCGATGTCGCGGGTCGTGTTGGAGCGGATGCTCGCGGGCGTGTCGACGCGTCGGTATCGGCGCACGCAGGAGCCGGTCGGCGAGGAGGTCGAGGTCCAGGCGCGGTCGACGTCGAAGTCGGCGGTGTCCAGGACGTTCGTGGAGCGGACCCGGGAGGCGCTTGGCGAGCTGATGTCGCGTCAGCTCGCGGATCTGCGCCTGGCGGTGATGATGCTCGACGGGCTGGAGTTGAAGGGCCGGATGATGATCGTCGCCTTGGGGATCACGACCGAGGGCGTGAAGATCCCGCTCGGACTGTGGGAAGGGTCGACGGAGAACGCGACCGTCGCGACCGCGCTGCTGTCTGACCTGGTCGAACGCGGCCTGGATCCCGAGCAGGGGATGCTGTTCGTGCTCGACGGATCGAAAGCGCTCCGCAAGGCCGTGCGGTCGGTGTTCGGCGAGGTGCCGGTCCAGAGATGCATCTCGTCACAAGGAACGCAACGTGATGCAGCATCTCCCCGAGCGCGACCGGCCACCGATCAAGGCCCGGCTGCGCAAGGCGTGGGCGGAGACCGACTACCACCGGGCGCTCGAGCAACTCACGCGGCTCGCGGACGAGCTCGAGCGCACGCACCCTGGCGCCGCCAGCTCGCTGCGCGAAGGGATGGAAGAGACGCTGACTGTGATCCGGCTCGGGATCAAGGGCCGGCTCAAGCGAACGCTCGAGTCCACGAACCCGGCCGAGTCGATGATCGACTGCGTTCGCACGACGCAGCGCAACGTCAAGAACTGGTCCTCCGGGGAGATGGGGCTTCGGTGGACCGCCGCGGGGATGCTCGAAGCCGAGAAGCAGTTCCGCAAGGTGATCGGCTACACCCAGCTCCCGCAGCTCGCGGTCGCGATCGAACGCCGCCTACACCTTTCACAGCCCAACATCGCCACGAATCAGGAGGCCGCGATCGCAGTCACTATGTAACGATCACACCGGGATCGCCGTCACCGAAGTTCCACGGCGAACGGGGCAACCTCCTATCGGGGCTGCAACAAGGCTTCACTCTGATTCGATCCGCGTTCGGGATCACGAGGCGCGCGTCTTCGTGGCCGCCGCTCCTGATCCGCGACAGCAATTTGGTCGTACTGCGTGCCTAACCCAGCGACTGATGCGCGGGCTGGCCCTATCGGAGGATCGCTCGTTCTTGTTGCGGCCGAGAGATCCCGCGCCGATCCTCGTTCAACCACGGATGCTGGGAGACGACATGAAACCGACCGCGCAGCTTCGCCAGCTTGAACAGAGCCTGTGGCTGGCCAACATCGACGCTCTGGCTGCCACGCGTCAAATTGGCGAAGCGGACAGGTTCGTCGAGCCGTGGGGCGACCAGATGAGCAGGATCGAAGACCAGGTCGCGGTGGTCGGCTCGTGACGGCCCTGCCCGAGCGCACGTACTGGCATGAGCTCCGCCGCCATTACGAGGGTGTCAAAGCCCTCCATTTGCGCGACCTGTTCGCCGCTGATCCTGCGCGAGGTGAGCTGCTCGCAGCAGATGCGGTCGGCCTCTACCTCGACTACTCCAAGAATCGCATCACACTCGAGACGATGCGCCTACTCCTTGCGCTCGCCGAAGAGTGCGGATTGCGCGACAGCATCGCGGCAATGTTTCGCGGCAAGAGGGTCAACTTCTCAGAGAACCGCTCGGCGTTGCACGTCGCGCTGCGAATGCCCAGAAATCGGTCGCTGGTAGTCGAAGGGCGCGACGTGGTCGCGGAGGTGCATCGGGTACTTGATCGGATGTCGGCCTTCTCAGAACGCGTGCGGTCGGGCGAATGGAGAGGGCATACCGGCAAGCCGATCAAATCGATCGTCAACATAGGGATCGGCGGTTCCGACCTGGGGCCCGTCATGGCCTACGAGGCGCTTCGCCACTACACGCGCCGGGATCTCAGCTTTCGTTTCATCTCCAACGTCGACCCCACCGATTTCATTGAAGCCACACGCGACCTGACGCCCGACGAAACGCTGTTCATCGTCTCCTCTAAGACGTTCACGACGCTTGAGACGATGTCCAACGCACGGTCTGCCCGCGAGTGGTGCCTGGCGGCGTTGGGTGATGAGGCGGCGATCGCCCGCCACTTCGTGGCCGTGTCGACCAACGCTCAGGCAGTCACGAGCTTCGGGATCGATATCCAGAATATGTTCGGGTTCTGGGACTGGGTCGGTGGCCGGTATTCGATCGACTCGGCGATCGGTCTCTCGACGATCCTCGCGGTCGGGCCGCAAACACTTTCAGGACCTCCTGGCGGGCTTACACGCGATCGATGAGCACTTCGCGAGAGCCTCGTTCCGGTGCAACCTACCCGTGCTGCTGGGGCTGCTGGCGATCTGGTACGGGGATTTCTTCGGCGCTCAGACGGTGGGCGTAATGCCCTACAGCGCGTATCTGAAACGGTTTCCTGCCTACCTTCAGCAGCTGGCCATGGAGTCCAACGGCAAGCGCGTGACGCGCGAAGGGCGGCCGGTCGACTACGAGACCGGTGCGGTGTACTGGGGCGAGCCGGGCACCAACGGCCAGCACAGCTTTTACCAGCTGATCCACCAGGGGACGAAGGTGATTCCACTCGACCTGATCGCGTTCGGAAAGTCGCCGAATCCACTCCGAGACCAGCATGACTTGTTGACCTCGAACGTGTTCGCTCAGGCGGAGGCGCTCGCTTTCGGCACGACAGAGGAGGAGGTGCGTGCGGACGGCACTCCCGACGCGATCGTGCCTCACCGGGTGATGCCCGGGAATCGGCCAAGCAACGTGATTCTGGCTGAAGCGCTCACGCCCTTTTCCCTGGGGACGCTGATCGCGCTCTACGAGCACAGCGTGTTCACGCAGGGAGCGATCTGGGGAATCGATTCCTTCGACCAGTGGGGCGTCGAACTCGGAAAGGGGCTCGCGAAGCAGATCGTCCCAGAGCTGGAGAGCGAGACCGAACCCCAGCTCGCCCATGACAGCTCTACGAACGCCCTCATTCGCCGCTACCGTGCGATTCGCTGATGCGCGCCGGCACATGGACGTCCGCTGCCGCAACGCTTCGACGGACCACAGGGAAGCAAGCGAATCGAACGTCGATCGGAAGCACCCGGGGCGTGATCGAGTGATCGCCGATTGCGCTTGAGCTGTGGGGCCGCGGGCCTAGATTCGGGCCGAACGATCTGACGAGAGGACACACGATTGATTGGAAACATCCTCACCCCCACACATCTCCTCCTGGTTCTTGCCGTGGCGCTGGTCGTCCTCGGCCCCAAACGGCTACCGGAGGTTGGACGCGGCCTCGGCTCGGCGATCCGCGACTTCAAGGACTCGCTGTCGGGGGCCGACCTCACCGACGAACCACCCGCGCTCGAGTCTCTGAGTGAGCCGGATCGCGCGGTTGCTTTCGCGTCCGACCCGTCCGCCGCATCGCGGCCCGAGGACGCCGATGCGCGATAGGCCCCGCGACCGGGTTGGCTGCCGCAGTCACCAGCGGCTGGCGCGACCAACCTCAGCTCTGAAGGCGGGGGAGGCTCGCCGCAGCTGCGTAGGCCCGCGAGTCGCTGTGGGCAACCGTGCAGCCGAAACCAGCTGCCGCGGTGCTCCTTCGCTGCTGAGCGCAAGGACTTCCGTGAATTATCTGACAGACGGAACTCATCTCTACGAAATAGTTGCGCAACGTACGATTCAGAACTTCGGGCGGACGCGCGGCGTGATCCGCTACATCATCATCCGGGATTGCGTCACAGAGTCGATCACTACCGTCGACGAGGTGAACCTGGCCGCGCTAACCGTGGTTCGGTGATCCGGGGGGACACGGCTCACCACGTCGCAACCGCGCCGGTTGTCACGCGCTCAAGCACCAGGCCCTGTCATATGTGGCGGCGACCGCAGCGTGGCGGGTTCGGGTGTCGATCGCGGCCCTCGCGATCGGTCGCAGGCGGCAGGGGTCGGCGCAGCGACAGCATCCGTGCACGGCTCGCTGCAACACCGAGACTGAATCACCACCCTCAGAGAGGAAATTGCAATGCACGCCATCGCTGTCCGCGACCGCGACGCTGGTCTAGCCGGGCTGTCCTTAACGGACTTGCCGTACCCGCACGCCGCCGAGAACGACGTCATTGTGCGCGTGCATGCCGCTGGGTTCACGCGTGGGGAGCTGGCCTGGCCGGGGACCTGGACTGATCGTGGCGGCCGGGACCGGACGCCGAGCGTGCCCGGGCACGAGGTGTCGGGCGTCGTCGCCGAGCTGGGCTATGGGACCACCGGCGTGACCGTCGGGCAGCGGGTGTTCGGGCTGGCCGACTGGAGCCGCAACGGGACGCTGGCGGAGTACGTTGCGATGGAGGCGCGCAACCTTGCGCCGCTGCCCGTGGGGGTTGATCATGCCGTCGCCGCGGGTGCGGTGATCTCGGGGTTGACGGCATGGCAGGCCCTGTTCGACCACGCCCACCTGCGCGCCGGGCAGACCGTGCTGATCCACGGCGCCGCGGGCGGGGTCGGTTCGATCGCCGTGCAGCTTGCCCGTCAGGTCGGCTCCCGGGTGATCGGAACCGGCCGGGCCGCCGACAGAGACCGCGCGCTCGGTCTTGGCGTCGACGAATTCGTGGACTTGGAGCATGACCGCCTGGAGGATGCGGGCGAGGCTGATGTGGTACTCGACGTGATCGGGGGTGACATCCTGCGGCGTTCGACCGCGCTCGTACGTGCCGGCGGCACGCTCGTCACCATTGCCGAACCGCCCGCGATCCAGCCTGAGAACGGGCGGGCGATCTTCTTCGTCGTTGAGGCCGATCGCTCCCAGCTTGCCGAACTCGCCCAGCGGCTGCGCGACGGACGACTCACCTCGAATGTGGGGGCCGTGCGGCGGTTGGCCGAAGCGCCCGCCGCGTTCGGCCCCGACGCTCCGCGTGTGTCGGGCAAGACGATGATCCAAGTCACCGAGGGCTGGTAACCCTCGCCGATCGACGAGGTGTGGAGTGCAAGACGCAGCTCCACACCCCGTGATGACGCATAACCCACACGTCTGATCGCGTGATCGCGTTTGGCGCTTGCAGCGTGCGGCGGCCCGGCGAGCATGGTGATCAGGCACTTGCTGACGCCATCAGATCAGGAGACTGATAGTTAGGAGAAAACGGGATGTTCAAGCAGATCGTTGTCGGCGTGGACGGACGGCAGGGCGGCCGCGACGCGGTAGCGCTCGCCAAGCTGCTGGTCGCGGCGGGTGGGGAGCTCACGCTTGCCCATGTCA
Organism: uncultured Solirubrobacterales bacterium; assembly: GCA_963750695.1. GTDB lineage: Bacteria > Actinomycetota > Thermoleophilia > Solirubrobacterales > Solirubrobacteraceae > Palsa-465. The sequence continues at coordinate 358,629 of CAVVSB010000006.1, read as the reverse complement.
TTCCGGGCAGTGCCCCTGCGGACCGTGGCGCCGGCGCGGTGTACGAACCGCCCGAGGCGGAACGTGCCGATGCGTTGCTTGAAACAGTGCGCGAGGAGACGGGTGTCGAAGCGCACCTGCGCTGGGGCGGATCTTCTTCGGTGGGACGCGGCCTGCATGAGCTTTGCGAACTGGTCGGCGCTGATCTGGTGGCGGTGGGTTCATCCCGCCGGGGACTACTCGGGCGGGTACTCATCGGGGATGACACCAGTGCGGCGCTGAACGGCGCGCCGTGTTCGATCGCGATCGCGCCGACCAACTACTCACAGCAGCCGGGTGCGCTGCGCGAGATTGGTGTCGGGTATGACGGCTCTCCCGAGAGCGAACACGCACTATCGGTGGCCAGGACGCTCGCCAGCGCGTCCGGTGCCAAGCTCTCAGCGTTCGAGGCTGTGTCGCTTCCGTCAGACGCCTTTCTGGGGCCAGGGGCGGTCGATAACTCGCCCCGGCGCCTCCTCGAGGATGCGCGCAGGCGGATCGCGGCGCTAGATGACGTTGAGCCGCGCGCGGCCTATGGTCAGCCTGCAGAGGAGCTAGCGCTGTACAGCGCGTCACTCGATCTGCTGATCGTTGGCTCGCGCGGCTATGGCCCGATCGGACGCCTGATCCACGGAAGCACCTCCCAGCAGCTTGCGCACAGCGCCCGCTGTCCGCTCCTGGTCCTCGCGCGTACGGCGCACCCGGTGGCGACAGATGATTAGTTGCGACGCCGCTTGCCCGGCACGCCGATCGGCATAGCTGCGGCCGGCGGGGAGACCACTGTGGGACCGCGGTATCCCTTTCGGTTGTTGTGGTCAGACGGCCGGGATGGGGCCTGGATGATGGGGGTCCAAACCTAGGGCGATCGGTATCCGCATCGTTAGGTGGGACCAAGAAGTACTCCGCCCCTACCCGGCTGCGGCGCGAGCAGCACCCGAGCTTCCTCGCGACGCACTGCCAACCCATACGGGATGTTTTTCGGGAGCGCCGCGAAGGAGCCAGCCGGCGCGGTGATCGCGGCCGCGGATCGTTTGATCTGCCGGTGTGGTTGTGATTGTCGGGCCTGGGTGCAGAGTGGGTGTCATGTCTGAGCCCCGTGGATCGCTTGTGACCGTCACCCGCTTTGCCGCTGTTGCTGCGTTGGGAGGTTTTCTGTTTGGTTATGACAGCTCGGTGATTAACGGGGCGGTCAGCGCGATCGGTGATCATTACCATGTCAGCGCTACGGGCTTGGGGTTCACGGTCTCCTCGGCGCTGCTCGGTGCGGCCGTAGGTGCGGTCGTGGCAGGCCGGTTGGCGGATCGCCTCGGACGGCTGATCGTGATGCGGTTAGCGGCGGTGTTGTTCTTGGTCAGTGCACTCGGGACGGGCCTGATCAACTCGCTGGCGTTGCTGATCGTGTTTCGGGTGCTCGGCGGCGTCGGCGTCGGGATGGCGTCAGTCGTCGCGCCGGCGTACATCGCGGAGATCGCGCCAGCGCGGATCCGCGGTCGCTTGGGGTCCGCGCAGCAGCTGGCGATCGTGCTGGGAATCTTCGTGTCGCTGCTGGCCGACTATGCGCTCGCGACCGCTGCGGGCGGCTCCGAGAAGAGCCTATGGTTGGGACTCGCGGCGTGGCGGTGGATGTTCTTGGCGATGATCGTGCCCGCGGTGATCTACGGCGCGCTGACGCTGACCATCCCAGAGTCACCCCGCTATCTGGTTTCGCGGGAGCGCATGAGCGAAGCGAGGCGGGTCCTGAGCCGCGTGCTAGGCGGCGTCGATATCGATGCCAAGGTCGCCCAGATCCGCCAGACGCTGAGCAGCGAGCGGCGGCCGAGGCTGGCCGACGTGCGCGGGCCCGCTTTGGGGCTGATGCCGATCGTGTGGGTCGGAATCGGTCTCTCGATCTTCCAGCAGTTCGTCGGGATCAACGTCATCTTCTACTACTCCAGCGTCCTCTGGCGGGCCGTCGGGTTCAGCGAGAGCAGCTCGCTTCAGATCACCGTCATCAGCGGCGCGGTCAACATCGTCACCACACTGGTCGCGATCGCGCTGATCGACAAGATCGGCCGCAAGCCGTTGCTGCTGATCGGCTCGGCGGGGATGACCGTCACGCTCGGTGTGATGGCCGGGATCTTCGGGACTGCGACGATGGGCGCCCACGGACAACCGGTGCTGCACGGCGCCGAAGGGGCGGTCGCGCTGATCGCCGCGAACGCGTTCGTGTTCTTCTTCGGGATGTCGTGGGGCCCCGTCGTATGGGTCATGCTCGGCGAGAGGTTCCCCAACCGGTTGCGCGCCTCCGGGCTCGCGATCGCCGCGTCCGCACAATGGATCGCGAACTGGGCGATCTCGACCAGCTTCCCCTCCCTCAAGAACGCCGGGCTCGGGCTCGCCTACGGCATCTACGCCGGCTTCGCGCTCCTCTCCTTCATCTTCGTACGCCTAGCGGTCACCGAAACCAAAGGCCAAGAACTCGAACACATGTCCGACCACGTCCAGCTCGGCACACCAAAACGAACACGGCCCAACCGGCGAGGACCTCTCGGCGAGGAGCCAGCAAAGCCTTGAGCCGCGCCGGGAGATCGCGCGCATTGTCAACCATGTCTGCCCCGAGCACCGAGGTTGGAGAGATGCCGGTTCGGCGAGCAATCCTGTCGAGCTGTGCGTCGTTTTGGGCGGTGGCCGCGATCGGTCTCGTGGCGGCAGCTACGAACGCCGCGGCATCGCCCCTGTACGGGGTCTATCAGCTCCAGTTCCGGTTCTCCGCGACCACCCTCACCCTGTTGTTCTCGGTCGATGTCGTTGTCGTGTTGGTAACGCTCGTTCTTGTCGGTTCGGTGTCTGACTACCTGGGGCGTCGGCCGGTGCTGCTCACGGCTCTGGCTCAGCGTTTCGTGGGGGCGTACCGCGCCACACTCGCGCGGGCCGCTTCCGATGACCGGGCGGGGCTGATCACGGCGATCTACATCGTCAGCTATCTCGCGACTGGCATTCCTGCCGTGATCGGCGGCATCGCAACAACACACTTCGGGTTACACCAGACTGCGCTTGTCTACGCGGTGGCCGTGGCAGTGCTGGCCGAGGTCGCGGCCAGCTTACTGATCCGTCAAATGACTGGTGGAAGGGCGCGCCATGGAACCCGTCATCCCGACATGCCTCCGGGGCCGTGCACGGTCCCACCCTGCCCGCCAACCAGCCCGCGTCTCCGGCGAAGCGAGCACATGAGGCTTATCCCAGGATCTGTGACGTCGCTTGAGCTCCGCTGGATCGGCTCGACCACCGTGTTGTGAATACGGTGAGTACAACTTCGTTTCGAACGGCCGATCGAGATCTCGTTCAGTCTCGGCTGGGCGGCGTCCGTGAACTGTGTCGCTCGACGCTCGAGCGCAACTCGCGCGAGGGGGTGCGCCACAGCGACGGTACTCACTTCGGCTACACGCGTCCGAGTCCTCGGCACTATCCGTTTCAGTGGTACTGGGATTCGTGCTTCGCGGCGATCGCCTGGCGGCACTTCGATCAGGCGCGCTCGCGAGCCGAGCTGAAGTCATTGCTTGCCGCGCAACGCGAGGACGGATTCATCGGCCACACGTTTTTTTGGGACACGCCGCTCAACGTGCGCCAGCGGCTCACCTACAACCTCATCGCACCGGAGGCGCCGACGACGGCAAGCATTCAGCCGCCGGCGCTGGTTTGGGCGTGGCGGATCGCGGTCGGGGACCCGGCGCGCGTTCCAGGGATCCTTCGTCATTACGATTGGCTGGCCGAGTACAGAGACCTCGACGGGGACGGGTTACTCTGGATTGTGCAGCCGGACGAGTCTGGGTTGGACGCGTCGCCTCAAATTCGACTCGGTGTGGCGCGCCCGTGCACATGGTCTCCCCGGGTTCGTGCTCCTGGTGCACCGCAACCGCAGGCTCCGCTATGACCTACGGCGCGTTGTCGATGACGGCGGGCCCGTCTGCTGTGAGGTACTGACCAACGTCCTGCACTCGCTCTCGCTGAAGGCGCTCGGCCGGCCGTCGCTGACGAGCGTGATCGTTGAGCTGGTTATGGAGCTGCTGCAGCCGGGCCCGCGCCTTTCGTCGAGCTACCTGTGAAAAGGAAGGACTTCTTTTCGGCCGTTGTGCCGGCGCGCAACCGTAAACGGAAAGCTGAGTCCGTTGGGTCGCTGGAGCTTCCCTTAGCACTACACGGCCGCAACCTGGCGCGCTCGATCGCGCAGCTGCTGCTGCTCGTGGCGGTCGTGATCCTGATCGTCGCGGCCGTGCCGGGGCTGGGGCGATCCGGAGCCGCCGGGCATCTGGCGCCCCGGGCTGGCTGGTCCTGGCCGCCGGTATGCGACTTGCCTCGGCGATCGCCTACGTGCTCGTGTTCCGGGCGATCTTCTGCCCGCACATGTCGTGGGGGCTGAGCTATCAGATCGCGATGACCGAGAACGGGGTCGACGCGGTGGTCCCGGCCGGCGGTGTGAGCGGGCTCGCGGTCGGTGGCTGGGTGCTTCACCGCGATGGCATTCCGACGCAGCGCATCGTGCAGCGGACGACGGAATTCTTCATCTTCACGAGCGCCTTCAACCTCGGCGCGGTCGCGATCATCGGCTGGCTCGCGACGATCGGCGTTGTGCCGATCCACGCGGCATTGCCATTTGCCCTGGTGCCTGCGCTTGCGGCCAGTGCGGTGATCGCCGCGGCGCTCGTGGCTGCGCCCCGTCTCGCTGCCCTGCATGCCATCCATGGCCGCTGCCGCCCCCGCGGCGTCAGGCACTGGATCGCGCGATCGTTCGTCGTCCTGGGCGCCGGCACGCGTGCAGCGATCACGCTGTTTCGCGACCACGACCTCCAGGCGCTGGCGGGCGGCGCCGGCTACCTGGTGTTCGACATCGCCACGCTCTGGGCAACGGTTCGCGCCTTCGGCGCCCACCCGTCAGTCCCCGCGCTCACGATGGCCTATCTCGTCGGCCAGCTCGCCGGCGAGATCCCGGTTCCCGGCGGCATCGGCGTCATCGACGGCGGACTGATCGGCGCGATGATCCTGTACGGCCTGCCGGGCACACTCACGACGGCGAGCGTGCTCGCCTACCACGCGATCGCGCTCGCGGTGCCGATGCTGTTCGGCGCCATAGCTGCGCTCTTCCTCGTGCGAACGGTGCGCGGCTGGAGCCGCCAAGGCGTGCCCGCCGTCACACGCGAACCAGCGTGAGACCTGAAATTCGCCCTCGCAACGGCGTGTCGGAGCCGGCACGGCTCGCGCAACGATCTCGACCGCACGCCGCGCGATCCGCAGATCAGGGCTAGCCATCTCGATCGCGTGATCGGATTTGACGCTTGCACCGCGCGGCGCTCGACCGACGATGTTGACAAAGCAATCAGGGGCAACATCCATCAGACGAGGAGTCAACATGAACCCGAGCCACGGCGACTTCGGCCATTCCCGGCCCTGGGAGGAGCGCGAGATCGACGCCGCCAGGACCGAAGCCTCGAGGATCGGCGGTTATGCCGGGGACGAGCACCTCGATCCCGCCCAGCGCCCCTTGGTTGAGGCTGGCGAGGGCGTGGCCGAAGGGTTCGAGCTCGCCGAAGAGGACCTGATTCGAAGCCGCCGCAACCGGCGAGGGCTGGGATCCGATACGGCAAGCGTTCGCGCCAGAGGCTGAAACGGGATCCGGGGAATACGCCGAGGCAGACCACGAGGATTCCTCGGAGCTTCCGTACGGCGACAGGTGAATCGGAGGTACGCTCGCATGAAGGGCGATCGCGTAGAAATTGTGGTGGCAGCGGACGACGGCTCTCGAACCTATGAGATCGTCGCGACCCGTGCCGGACGTCGGGTCGAAGTGACGACGGGACGGGGGGTGGCCGAGGTCGTCGAGGTGACACGTACGGGCGAGCCCGTGCGCACGGCCAGGTTCATGGCGAGCCGCGTCGTGGCACTTGTCGAACATCCGGCGAGCGAGATCAGCGCAGCGCCGCCGCGCTCAGAGTCGACGGCCCGATAGGACGGATTCGTCGCTCGCTCTCGAGCATCACCGTTGAACCTCGCTTGTCCTACCAGGCGCTTCCGGGTTTGGCCGACAAGCAACACGCTCGAGCAGAGGGTTGTGATCCATTCGTCGCCAACGCGCTCGTCTCCCCGCACGGCTGCCGGATTGCGAACGGATTGTCCGGCGCCGGGGTCGTTCCCGCGTTCTGGGGCGCGGGCAGGCGCGACGCGATTGGACGGTGGTTGGATCGGGGGCGCGCGATCGGTAGCGTGCGGATCATGTCCGTGCAGTGGCCGGCGCTCCCGTACGAGCAGTGGCAGGCGACGTGCGACACGTTGCACGCCCACACTCAGGTGCTCGGCAAGCTGGCGGTGCCGTTGCGCCGGCCCAGCCGCAACTGCAGCACGCGGCGTTGCGCCTGACCGCGCGTGGCTGGGAGACGGCGCCGCTACCGGCGCCGCACGGCTCGGGAGCGCTGGTGGTGGCGCTCGACCTACGTACTCACGCGGCGGTCGTCGAGCACAGCGGCGGTTATGTGGAACGCGTCCCGCTGGCTTCCGACCGAGCGGTTGGCGAGGTCTCACGGGAGGTGCTCGCGGCGGTACGCCGCTGTGCCGGCGCGGTCGAGATCAACGCGACGCCACAGGAGGTGTCGTGGACCGTCCCGCTCGACGAGGACGACGAGCACGCCCAGTACAACCCCGGGCGGGTCGCCGCCTACTTCATGGCGGCGACGCATGCCGCGCTTGCGCTCGCGGAGTTCCGCGCGCCGTATCGCGGTCGTTCGACGCCGGTCAACGCGTGGTGGGGCTCGTTCGACCTGGCGGTGAACCTGTTCTCCGGCTTGCCGCCGATCCGCCGTCGGAGGAATTCATCATGCGTAACGCGATGGATGCGCAGGAGGCTGCGATCGGGTGGTGGCCCGGCGATCCACGCTACGGCAGGGCGGCGTTCTACGCGTACGCGCACCCGGCGCCACAGGGATTCTCGACCGCGAAGCTGTCGCCCCCGGCCGCCCGAGGGGAACGTCGCTGGGCGAGTACGTCCTTGACTGGGACGATGTTCGCGCCGAGTCGGACCCGCACGAAGCCGTGCTCGAGTTCGCTCGCTCGGCGTTCCGCCATGCCTGCGCGGTGTGCGAATGGGACCCGGCGCTCCCAGCGAGCGCGGACGGGACCCCACCACCCGTCGGGTGAAACGACCAGCGATCGGCACCGGGAGACCGGCTGCAGAGCTGCCGCAGAGCGCAGCGACGATCGCTGGAGACCCGAACCGCACGGCAAGGACGAGCGAACGACGCCGGGGGGTCGTGCCGGTAGAAGTGGTGTAACGAGCGTCGGGTAGGTCGAGGCCCGCAAGGGTCGGCCACCGTGGCGCCGAACTCGTCGTCTGTTCCGCAGTCGACGTGAAGGAGACACCACGATGGCCGAAGGTCAGAGCATGACGACGGTTGCCGATGTAGTCGCGCAGGTGCGCGACGGGAGGCTTGAGGATTTCGTTCGGGAGGCGGCACGCGCCTGAGACCGCGGTCGGATGTCGGCGAGGAGCTAATGGGCGCCGCCGACGCAATCGCCGACATGGCCGCAGCGGGTGCAGCTGAACGGAGCCGAGCCGACCTATGCCAGCGAGAAGCTCTCATACGCCGTCTTCAAGGCGGCCGAGGGACTCGCGCTGTGCGACGTCGAGATCACCGAGGTGACCGAGGAGGCCCGGCGCGGGCACGAGCACGGCATGTGGGTTAAGGAGGACGCGCGATGACGCTCAGCGGGGTGAAAAGCGGAGACATCGTGCTCTGCGACCGGATGGGCCGCGTGTTCTACGCGATCGTGATCGAGCGCCGCGAGCGCGAGCTTGAGGTCGACCCGATCGACCGGCGCGTGAGCTACCGCCGCGTGAAGGCGCGTGAGGTGCTCGGGGTCTGGCGCAAGAGCCGCGCCCAGAACGGACGTGTCCTCGAAGCACTCGGGCCCGCGTCATGACCGCCAGCGCGAACGGTTTCGACTCGCGCGCAGCGCCGCTCCAAGAGCTGGTGGTCGTGCACGTCGTGGACGCGATCAATCCCACGCTCGCCGGTCGTGGCGAGGTCAGATACGAGAGCCCGCCATTGCTGCTTGAAGAGGCACGGACGCTAGTGCGGTTGCTGTTCGGTGTCAATGGCCATCGAGTTCTCCCCAACGGCGGCCACGAATTTCCCCACTGGTGGCCATTATTTCTCCCCGCTGGTGGCCACGAATCTCCCCACCAACAGATTTGCTTGTTTCCGGTGTTAGGTGAGTGGTTGGACCCCCTTGCCGGCGGTCGCCTGCGCGAGCCGGTAGCTGTCCTGCCCGTCGGTGATCAGGACATGAGCGTGATGAAGTAGCCGTTCGACGGTCGCTGTTGCGAGGCTCTTGGGCATCAGCTCGTCAAAGCCGGACGGGTGGATGTTCGATGAGATCGCGATCGAGCGTTTCTCGTAGGCGGCATCGACGACGCGGAACAGCGCCTCGGCGGCGTCGGCCGAGATCGGGAGCAGGCCGACATCATCGATCACGAGAAGATCGACGCGGATCAGCTTCCCGATCGCCTTGTTGACGCTGTCGTCGACGCGGTGGCGGCGCAAGAGTTGCGCGAGCGTTTCGGGCGTGTGCCAGGCGACGGTGCGGCCCTTGTCGATCGCGAGGTGCCCGAGCGCCTCGATCAGATGGCTCTTGCCCGTCCCGGACGGCCCGCACACGCAAAGCACCTCGTGACGGTCGATCCACTCCAGCGTTCGCAAGGCTCCCCGCCGGCATGCTGGTGATGCGCCAGAACCGACGCGAGGTCACCGTCACCGAACCGGCCCGCGTCAGCGCACATGCGCAGGGCGTGCTCGACTGGCTCGGTTCCGTGAAGCTTGGCGAGATCGACCGCTTCGGCCATCTTGCGCCGCACCCGCTGCGCGCCCGCAGCGGCAGCCGTGATCAGCCACCGCTCTGCTCCCGGACCGAGCGTGAGGAACGCACGCTCATCGGCGCTGCGGGCTCTCGGCGTGCGCTCCAGCGCGCCCGGCGGCCTGGGCGGATAGTGCTCATCATTGATCGCCGGCCGGCCGGGCGTGGTCAGCGGGTGGCGGGCGACCTCCCGCGGCCCGGCAGGACCGTCGACATGGATCACGACCAACTCCTCGCCGGTACTGCGGGCCCACACACGCTGATCGACAAGCTCGTGCGGGACGGAGTACTGCGCGCCACCGACCGAGATCAGCGACTGCCAGTTCACCTTCCGCGTCTCGCCGAAACACAGCGTGTGCGGCAGCCTCGGCAGACGGTGCAACCGCTCGTGCTCTTCGGCCAACCGGATCACCGGCGCCTCCATCGTGGAGCGGTGCGGCCGCGTGTTGACCTCCGCCATGAACGCCTCACACGCCGCCTCCAACTCGCCGAACGACCGATATGCAGGCCGGAGGTTGTGATCGGTCGGGACCAGATCGGCCTTCGCGACGCGGACGGTCGCCTCGCTGCCGCCCTTGCTCTGCGGATCTGCGGGCACGCACGTCGCGATCGTCAGCCCGTAGTGCCGGCCAACATCCACGATCTGCGGATTACGAACCGCGATCCCGCACACGTGATCGACGCTCACTGTGCGTTCGTTGTCGGTCAGACCGTACGTGGGACAGCCCCCGAACATGCGCACCGCGCGATCCAGGCACATCACCACCGATGGCAGCGTCTTGTCGCGCAACGGCACCACCACCCGGAACCGCGACCACGCCAGCCACGCGCAGAACAGCACCGTCGCACGGTCCTCGACCATCGGCCCGTCACCGTAGTCCCACTGCATCCACAACCCCGGCTCCGGGATCCACGGCCGCGTCCGCCGCCCGTGCTTGCGACGCCACCGCCGCTTGGACTCCGCGACCCACCGGCGCGTCGTCCGCTCAGACCCCAGGTAGCCGATCGCGACCAGCTTCCCGTGCGCGGCATCAGCCCGGATCTGCCCGTGCGAGCGGTCGACCAGCTCATCGATCTTCTCGGCGAACAGCGCCTCCATCGCCGGCCGGGAGCGCTCCACGACCGGCATCCCGCCCGCCCCCTCACGCTGCCCGACCCAGTACGCGACCGTCTTGTGATCACATCCGACCAAGCTCGCCGCCGCGCGGAACGAGCCCGTCAGGTCATACGCCTCCAGAATCTCCATCACAGCCTCCGGCTTCATCACGTGCCCGTCTCCCGATCGCGTCTTGATAGTCAGACGCGCGGGGTTACCGGGCGCTCAGGACAGAACCGGTGGGGAGAATCGTGGCCGCCCGTGGGGAGAATCAGCGGCCGCCCGTGGGGATTTCCGGTGGCCGCCTACGGGGAGAATCTCATGGCCACGCACAGTTCGGTCGCGGCGAGGAGCCGCCGACGGACGAGCAGGGGTGGACCTGCCCGATCGCCGGCGGACGGTGCAGCGTTACGCTCAGGCCGCGCTGAGTGGTCGTCGATATGCGCGTCCAGCGGAGCCGGGATCGCTCCGTGTCGCGGGGCTGATCGGGGGTGGATTGGCGCGAGCGTGCTGACATCATGGTGGGGTGGTTCACGAGGTGTGGGGCGATGAGACCGAGTTGGTCCGGGTTTTGGTGGGGTGGGCGGCTCGCCGGGTTGCGCGGCCGACGGACTCGAAGACGACGGCGCGTTCGGCGTCGGAGCTGGCTGCGGCGGCTGGTCGTACCGTGACGCCGGCGGGGATCGGGGGTGCCGAGGCGCTGCGGGTCTTTCGCGAGGTCCTGTTGCCGGCGACGCGGTCCCAAGACGATCCGATGAATCTCGCGTACATCCCGTCGGCGCCGACGCGCGCGGCGGTGGCGTTCGATCTTGTGACGAGCGCGGCGAATGTGTTCGCCGGGATCTGGGAGGCCGGGGCGGGCGCGATCCATGCCGAGAACGAGGCGTTGGGGTGGATCGTCGAGCTGCTCGGGTGGCCGCCGAGCGCCGCGGGCTGCTTTGTCGCCGGGGGGACGGTCGGGAACCTCTCCGCCCTCGCTGCGGCGCGCCACGCCGCGTTGGTCCACCGCGGGGAGCGGCCGCCCGGCGGTTGGCGGCTGGCCTGCACCGCTGATGTGCATTCTTCGATCCGGCTCGCTGCGCGCGTGCTGGATGTCGGGATCGTCGAGGTGGCCGAGGACGCGCGCGGGCACCTCACCGGCGAAGCGCTGGCGGCGGCAATGTCGGACGGGTCCGACGACGTCTTTGCCGTGGTGGCGTGCGCTGGCACGACGAACGCGGGACTTGTTGACGATCTGGCGGGCGTGTCGGCCGTCTGCGCCGAGCACGGCGTGTGGTTGCACGTGGATGGCGCCTACGGGGGCGCGGCGCTCGCAGCGCCCAGTGTCCGGCACCGCTTTGACGGTGTCGAGCGTGCGGATAGTTTCATCGTCGATCCGCACAAGTGGCTGTTCGCCCCGTATGACTGTTGTGCGCTCCTCTACCGCGATCCTGCGGTGGCGCGCGCCGCGCACTCGCAGGCCGCCGGGTACCTCGACCAGATCGACCGTGAGGCGGGGAACCCGTCGGACCTCGCGATCCATTTGTCCCGGCGTGCGCGGGGGCTGCCGTTCTGGTTCAGCCTTGCCACCCACGGCACCGACCGGTACGTCGCGGCGATCGAGCGCACGCTCGAGACAACGCGCACGGTCGCCGACGCGATCCGGGCCGCCGATCACGTCCACCTGGTCTGTGAGCCCGAGCTCTCGGTGCTCCTGTTCGAACGCCCGGGCTGGGACGACGATCAATATGCGGTTTGGTCGAACGCGCTGGCGAAGGACGGGGTGATCCTGTGCGTGCCGACCACGTGGCGTGGCCGCACGGTGCTCCGCCTGGCGTTCGTGAACCCGGACACGCAACCCGCCCGGGTGATCGACGTGCTCGACACGCTGCGGTGACATCGCACGCGAAGCGTCATGCAGCGAGAGTCACCGGCTCGCTCCTCGGAGGAGTTCCACGTGTTCCGGACATCCGCGTCCTGCCGCCTGTGCGCGACGACCGTCCCATCGCCACATTCCGGCGATCGCCAGCTCAACGCACGATCCGGGTTTATTAAGTCGCGGGCCCGCGCTCACACAAAGGCGTTGAACGCGAGTACTGTCGGGAAGTGAGCTGGCCCTGCGGCCGGCATTCCTCAGCCTCACCCGACAGCCACCGAAGGCGCGAAACGCCGCGAGGCGGGGAGTGGGGCCACTGGTTGCGACTGCGGGGCCCGTGCGTACTTGCTCGGGCATGCACGACGTCTTTCCTGTTCGGGCAAACCTGCCGTTCTTCCAAGGAGCCGATGATGTCGACTGTCGAGTCAACCGCTTATGCCGCGCCGGGCGAGTCCGGCAGTCCGGTAGAGCTCAAGGAGCGCTACGAGAACTTCATCGGCGGAGCGTGGATCGCGCCGACCACCGGCGAGTACCGAGAGAACCTGACGCCGTCGACGGGCGAGCCGTTCTGCGAGGTCGCGTATTCGGGCGCGCAGGACATCGAGCTCGCGCTCGATGCCGCGCACGCCGCCAAGGACGACTGGGGCGGTCGCTCGCCGGCCGACCGCGCCGCGGTGCTGAACGCTGTTGCGGACGCGATCGAGGAGAACCTCGAGATGCTCGCCGTCGCGGAGAGCTACGAGAACGGCAAGCCGGTGCGCGAGACGCTCGCCGCGGATATTCCGCTCGCGGCCGACCACTTCCGGTATTTCGCCGGCGCAATCCGCGCCGAGGAGGGCCGGATCTCGGAGATCGACGATCAGACCTACGCGTATCACTTCCAGGAGCCGCTCGGGGTCGTCGGTCAGATCATCCCGTTCAACTTTCCGATCCTGATGGCGGCGTGGAAGATCGCGCCCGCGCTCGCGGCCGGGAACTGCACGGTGATCAAGCCGGCAAGCCCGACGCCGTGGTCGCTGCTCAAGCTCGCCGAGGTGATCGCCGAGATCCTCCCGCCGGGTGTGCTGAACGTCGTCAACGGCCCAGGGGCGGAGATCGGCAAGGCGCTCGCGTCGAACAAGCGGATCGCGAAGGTGGCGTTCACCGGTGAGACGGTCACCGGCCGGCTGATCATGTCCTACGCGGCGCAGAACCTGATCCCGTCGACGACCGAGCTCGGTGGCAAGTCGCCGAACATCTTCTTCGAGGATGTGATGGCGGCCGACGACGCGTTCCTCGACAAGGCGATCGAAGGGCTCGTGCTCTACGCGTTCAACAAGGGCGAGGTCTGCACGTGTCCGTCGCGGGCGCTGATCCACGAGTCGATCTACGACGCGTTCATGGAGCGCTGCCTGGAGCGGATCCGCGCGATCAAGCAGGGCGACCCGCTCGATCGCGAGACGATGATCGGCCCGCAGGTCTCCGTGGCCCAGCTTGAGAAGATCGAGGGCTACGTCAAGATCGGGCGTGACGAGGGAGCCGAGGTGCTGATCGGCGGGCAGCGGCCCGCGCTGGACGACCACCTCGCCGGTGGCTACTACTTCGAGCCGACCGTGCTGAAGGGCCACAACAAGATGCGGGTCTTCCAGGAGGAGATCTTCGGCCCTGTGCTCGCGGTGACGACGTTCAAGGACGAGGCCGAGGCGCTTGAGATCGCCAACGACACGATGTACGGCCTCGGCGCGGGCGTGTGGACGCGTGACGGCAGCCGGGCGTTCCGGATGGGCCGCGCGATCAAGGCCGGGCGCGTGTGGACCAACTGCTATCACCACTACCCGGCGCACGCCGCATTCGGCGGGTACAAGAGCTCCGGCGTCGGCCGCGAGAACCACAGGATGATGCTCGACCACTACTCGCAGACGAAGTGCCTGCTCGTCAGCTACGACCCCAAGCCCATGGGTTTCTTCTGATCATGGACCCGCCCTCTCGCCAAGTTCAAGAGACGGAGGTGGCAGTAACAGCAACCCCGGCGGCCCTCGAGGTGATTCATCGCCTCGAGGCCACCCAGGGGCCGCTGATGTTCTTCCAGTCGGGGGGGTGCTGCGACGGCACCTCGCCAATCTGCCTGAAGGACGGCGAGCTTCCGGCTGGGCCCCACGACCTGCGCCTGGGGGACATCGGAGGAGCGCCGTTCTACATCGACTCTGATCAGTACGCACGCTGGGGACAGCCGCGGTTCCTGATCGACGTCTCGTCAGGCGCCGCCGAGGGCTTCTCGCTCGAGGGGCTGCAGGGAGTCCATTTCATCTCTCGCGCACCATGACGAAAGGCACCGGCGGCAGCTCGTCCGTGACGGGGCGGCGACGGGTCGGGATCAGACGCCCGGCTAACGGGAGCAGCATGATCGCCGCGATCGGGCTGGGCTCGCTCGTCCACTCGGACTGATTGGCCGGCGTGCGACGCGGAGCGCCCCGCGGCGGCCTCACCCACGTAAGCGGCGAACCGGACCGCGGCCGCTCTCGCGTCTGGCGTCCAGGCTGGTGACGCAAGTGGACTGCGGTTGTGGATCAAGGCGGGGTCGCGAATTGCCACAACCACTCCCGTACCCGGAGTGGCCTTTCGAGGCTGCTGATCGGGGTTCACTGGTGGCTTGAGAGACGCGGCCGAAAACGTGCAGTTAGGCCGGACGCTGAGGCGGGTGCGGTCGAGGATCGTGAGCGCGACCACCCCTCGGGTTCCACGCCGACTAGCGCGACCCCACCGGGCGAGATTCTCGTGCTCGCCCGGACGGGCTACGCGACCGAACCACTCCAGCTCGCGCTCGCGCACGCCGGCATCCCGCACCGGGTGCTCGGCTCGCTCGGCCTCTACGAGCGCACCGAGGTCCGCGACGCAATGGCCTACCTCACGCTCCTCGAGAACCCGGTCGACGCGCAGGCGTTCCGGCGGGCGATCGGCTCACCTCGCCGCGGGATCGGCACCGCGACCGTCACGAAGCTCGTCGCCTGGGTACGCGAGCACCACGGCGGTGATCTGATCTCGGCCAGCGCCCGCGCTTCCGAGCACGACGGCGTCCGCGCCCAAGCCGCGCGCGTGCGGATGGTCGAGTTTTGCACGGCGCTCGAGCAGATCCGTACCGAGCTCGCCGACGGACGATCGATCGGCCACGTCGTGATCGCGACCGTGACCATGCCGGGCGGACTCGTCCGCCACCACCAGCACGAGCGCGGCCACACCCCCGACCCCGACCGCCGCCGCGACGCCGAGCGGGTGCTCGAGGATCTGCGCTCGCTGTGCCGCGTCGCCCAGACTCACGACGAGCGCGACCAGGACACGACGCTCACCGGCTTCCTCGAGCAGGCAGCCGGACTGCACGCGCAGGAGGTCGACGCCGATACCGACCGGCGACTGACAGTGAGCACGATCCATCGCGCCAAGGGGGCCGAAGCCCGGGCGGTCGCGCTGCTCGGCTGCGAAGAGCAGCTGCTGCCGTCGTGGCTCGATCTCCTCGCCCGATCCGGAGCGTCTCGCCGAGGAGCGGCGCCTGTTCTACGTCGCCGCCACGCGCGCCAAGGACCGGCTGCTGATCACCCACGTCGCCGAGCAGGGCCGGCGCCCGACCGGCGGCCCGTCGCGGTTCCTCGCCGAGGCGGGCCTCGTGCATGCGGACGGCCTCTTGGCGGCATGACCCAAAGCAACACCAGCAGGACTGGAAAGGAAGCGCTGTGACCAATTACGCTGACACGATGAGACCGAGGCAGCGCGGCGAACGAGATGTCCGGCTGCCGAGCCAGGCAGCCGGGGAAGCCGCGCGTCGTGCGCGCGATCGTCAGCTGACGATGAGCGAACGGCTCGAGCGTGTGCACCGGCTGTGCGCGCAGATGGCAAGCCTGACGCAGATTCGCCAGCGCTCGAGCTGATGCTGCCCGACCTCGCCGGGTTGATCGCCGCGCTGCACGACGGCGAAGTGCGATTCGTGGTGATCGGCGCGGTCGCGGTCGGCGCGCACGGCCACATCCGCGCCACGCAGGACCTCGACATCGTGCCCGAGCCGCGGCACCTGAACCTCGATCACCTCGGCAACGTGCTCGTGGCACTCGACGCGCGGCTATCCGCCGATCTGCGGCGCGGCATTGACGCTGAGCTTCGCCACGCCCTGTATGCCGGTCGCAACCTGACGCTGACGACAAGGATCGGAGATCTCGACATCGTGCAGCGGCTGCCCGGCGTGCCACCGTGGCCGGAGCTCGTCGCCGCCGCCGAGCAGACGACGCTCGGCGGCGTGCCGCTCGCTGTCTGCTCGCGCGAGCACCTGATCGCGATGAAGCAAGCCCGCCACACCCTGCAGGACCAGGCCGACGTCGCCGCACTGCTCGGCGAGCAGTAGACGCGGTCGCTGCCGAGCGGCGTCCACGGGCACAGCGACGCAGCGCCGGCGAAGCACCGCCGACAGAATCGCCGCCTGATCCCCTCCGTCGCCGAGCGCGCCCGGCGACCCACCGACAACCGCTTGTTTCCTCACCGAGGACGGGCTCCAGCGAATGCCCAGCTCGCTGGCTGCTTGAACCCCAAGACCAGAAGGCGGCCACGCAGTGCGACGGGGTGCGCAGGATGCACGCCGCGGTTCTCCGCGACGGCGAGCGGGCTGGCCGCGACCACGTCGCGAGGCTGATGCGCCCGGCCGGCCTGCGGGGCGCGAAGCGTCGCGGGAAGCCGTGGCGGACCACGATCGGCGATCCCCGCGGTGCTCAAGCGTCCTGATCTCGTGGGGCGGGACTTCACCGCCACCGCTCCGGACCGCTTGTGGGTCGCGATGTCACGTATCTGCGCGCCTGGGAGGGGGCGCGTCTACTTCGCGTTCATCATCGACGTGTACTCGCGGATGATCGTCGGCTGGCAGCTCGCCGGTCACATGCGGTGCGACCTCGTCCTCGACGCGCTCGGAATGGCGCTGTCGACCCGCTCACCGGGCGCGGACTTCACGCTCGTGGCGTATTCCGACCACGGGTCGCAATACGTCCGAGGACTACGCGCAGGAGCTCGACGACGCCAAGGTGCTGACGTCGGTCGGATCGGTCGCAGACACCTATGACAACGCCATGGCCGAAAGCTTCGTGGACTCGTTCAAGACCGAGCTGATCCGTGATCGCGTCTGGCACTCCAACACGAAGCTCGAGCTCGCGATCGTCGAGTACGTCGCGTGGTTCAACACCCGCCGGCTGCACAGCTCGATCGCCAACCGTCCGCCCGTCGAGCATGAAGCCGAGTGGCGTCCGCTCGCCTCACACTCGAGCACGCTGTCCTCGCCGGGAGCGCTGTTCACCCTGAACGCTGCAGGAGAGTACGACTCCTCCGGGGTCGTCTCCGACCGACGGTAGTAGAACTGGCACGCTGACAAGAAGAACTAGCTGAAGACCCTACAAACCCGGTCTCCGCCGAACCCAGGGCATTTCAGTTTCATGCCACGAAACTCAGGAGCGAGGCGATCACCAGCCACTCGCTCGAGATCGGCAAGTGAACGCCCCACTTCGCGCTCCGCAGCGCCCGGCTGAGGGGCCGAGCCGCACGGCCGGACCGCGAGAGCTGCGATCGGGAAGGTTTGGGCGCGGGAACGATGTGGCCCGGATTGGCGCAGATCGTCGATACAGCGGAGTTCCGTCCGCTCTCGCTGTTTCTTTGGGGGCGTCAGTGGGCGATTTCTACTCGGCAGCCGGTGGCCTCGATCTCGGACACGACCGCGGGGTCGGCCGTGTTGTCGGTGATCACCATGTTGACTTCGTGGAGGTCGCACACCTTTGCCAGTTCGACCTCTCCGAGTTTTGAGCCGTCCGCGACGATGACGCGCCGGCGGGCGGCGAGCAGCATCGCGCGCTTGATCTCCGCCTCGGGCAGGTTAATGTTGGTGATTCCGCCGCGACGGTCAACGCCGTTGCATCCGATGAACCCGATCGATGCGTGCAACTTGGTCAACAGGTCGGTCGCGAGTGGGTTGACGAGCGAGTGCTGCAGGGGCCGCAGCGTCCCGCCGGTGACGACCACCGAGATCCGTGGGTGAGCGCGCTCGAGCTCGAGCGCGACGTTCAGCGCGTTGGTGAAGACGGTGATGTCGCGCAGGTCGGTACGGTCAAGCAGCGCTCGGGCAACCGCCGTTGTCGTCGTCCCGACATCCAGCAGCACCGTCTCGCCGCTCGCGACCTGGCGGGCCGCGAGCGCGCCGATATGCGCCTTCTCGGCGGCAAGATCGAGCTCTGATGCCTCGAACGGCTGCTCGGCCGGGACGACGCCGACCGGCACCGCGCCACCACGGATCCGACGGAGCTTTCCCCGCTCCTCCAGGACCTGCAGATCGCTCCGGATGGTCACCGTGGAGACGTGAAACCGCCTCGCCAGATCGGCGGCGCGCACGAAGCCGGACTCCTGGACCAGCCCTGTGATCCGCTCTTGGCGTATCTCGGCCGGAACGTCGGGGTCAAGTGGCTGACCCGGGGCGAGGCTCATAGCAACACCCGACCTTGCGAAATCGAAAGTAAAGACAATTGATTCCCCGCGCTTCTTGACAATAGTCGAAAGGAGCGCTAAGTTCCGGAAAGTCTACCACCCGGAATCAACCCCGACCGGGGGCAGGGGAAAGGAATTCGTAAGTTTGCGTAAGGTAGCGTAACTGCATGCCTTGCGGGCAGGGAGGACAGGGTATGTGTCGTGTGTCGGAGTACCGTCGCGTGTCGCGTGGTGTCGCGAGGCGATTCGTTCGCAGTGGCGTCCTGACGGCGGTTGGCGCAGCCTTGGCGTTTGCCGGTGTTGTTCCAACGGTGTCGAGTGCTGATAGCACGACACCGACACACACGATCACCTATGACAAGTACTCGCTGATGATCGACGGCGAGCGGTCGTTCATCTGGTCCGGTGAGTTCGAATACTGGCGGCTGCCCAGTCCGAGCCTGTGGCTCGACATCCTGCAGAAGATGAAGGCCGAGGGTTACAACACCGTCACGATCTACTTCGACTGGGCCTACCATTCTCCGAAGCCCGGCGTGTACGACTTCTCGGGGGCGCGCGATGTCAACAAGCTGCTCGACATGGCGGCGCGGGTCGGCCTCTACGTGATCGCGCGGCCGGGGCCGTACATCAATGCCGAGACGAGTGCCGGCGGACTGCCTGGCTGGCTGACGACTCAGGCCGGTCGGGCGAGGACGAACGCGGCCGACTATGAGGCCGCAGCGGACGACTGGCTGTCGCACATCGACGCGATCCTCAAGAACCACCAGCTCTCCGACGGGACGGGGACCGTGATCCTGTATCAGATCGAGAACGAGCTGGCGAGCACGGGCAGCGGTGAGTTCGACTACATGCAGCACCTCTACGACAAGGTGCGCAGCGACGGGATCACCGTGCCAATCTTCCACAACGACAAGGGCCGCAACGGTATCTGGGTGCCGGCCGGCGCGAACGTCCCCGGCACGGTCACCGGGCCAAACGACCTCTACGCGTTCGACGGCTACCCCGGCGGCACGTGTCATACCGATGCGACGCCCGGCTCACCGTCGGCTGCGCCCGACTGGGGTATCTGGGGTTCCGGCGGCGCGAAGGGAGGGGCGAGCGCGTCGCCGAACACCCCAGGGTTCGTCGCCGAGTTCGGCGGTGGCTGGTTTGACTACTGGGGCAGCCAGGGCACCTACGACTGCACGGCGCAGCGTGAGGGACCCGGCTATGAGCGTGTCTTCTACGGGACCAACGTGGCCAATCGGTTGACGATCGAGAACTTCTACATGACGTTCGGCGGAACGTCGTGGGGGTGGCTGCCAGCGCCCGTCGTCTACACATCCTATGACTACGGTGCCGCGATCAGCGAGGCGCGTCAGCTGCGGCCGAAGGCGTCGACGATGAAGGAGCTCGGGCTGTTCCTGCAGAGCGTCGCACCGGTCATCACGAAAGTGGACCAGGGCGCTCCGGTGACACCATCGTCACCGGCGATCAAGGTCTATGACGATGTCAATAGCGACACGGGAACGCACTTCTACTTTGCCGTACACAACCCGTCCTCGGCGACAACAAACGATAGCTTCACGTTCCCAATCAGCACCTCGGACGGCAACTACACGGTGCCGCAACAGGGGACACTCGCGATCAACGGGCAGGACGCGAAGCCGCTCGTGGCCGACTACGACATGGACGGCCAGCATCTCGTCTACTCGACCTCTGAGCTCATGACTCACTTCGTGCAAGGTGGACGGGACATCGCGCTGCTCTATGGGCGTAACGGGGAGGACGGCGAGACCGTCCTGCGTTACTCCAGCCAGCCGACGGTGAAGGTCGTCGCGGGCACCGTGACGAGCACGTATGACACCGCGACCGGAGATCTCCGCCTCGACTACGTCCACGATGGGCTGGCCGAGGTCGACATCAGCGGCGGGGGACGGTCCCCGCTCACGCTGCTGCTCGCCGACGGGCCGACCGCCGACTCGTTCTGGCGTCAGGACACGGCCGCCGGACCGGTTCTCGAGCAGGGCCCGGAGCTTGTGCGGACGGCGAGGGTGGCCGGGCCGCAACTGATCCTCACCGGCGACACGAGCGCCGCGACGGCGATGAAGGTCTGGGCTCCGCCCCAGGTCCGTGACATCTCGTTTAACGGGGCGCCGGTCACAGCCGCATGGCCGCGCGGCACAGGGGGGAGCACGGCCTCCGGCCGGCAGCACGACCACCGCTCGCAGCAGACTCCGTCGAGTGGTGAGCCCACGACGGCGCACCTCCCGGGGCTGGTGCCGATCACGCTGCCCGATCTGACGAAGGCCCATTGGAAGTACGCGCCGGAGTCCGTCGAGGCGCAGCCGTCGTTCGACGACTCGAGCTGGCAGGTCGCCGACGCGACGACGACGAACAGCACGACCAAGCCCCCAGCCGGGCAGCCCGTGCTCACGGCCGATGACTACGGCTTCCATCAAGGCGACGTCTGGTATCGCGGGTCCTACTCGGGCGCCGCCGCGGCGAGGACGCTGACAATGACCTACGGCGGCGGCGGCGCAGGCATGATCCAGGTGTGGCTGGACGGCGTGTACCTCGGACAGAACGTCCTCGCCAGCAACGCGTCCTCACCGCCAACGACTGGCACCGCTACGTTCACGATCCCGACCGGGCTGCGGACGGACGGGCCGCACATGCTTGCCGTCATGGTCCGCAACGACGGACACAACGAGGACGGAGGCGTCAACGACGCGCAGAAGGAAGGCCGCGGCCTGATCTCGGTCAAGTTCAGCGACGCCAACCAGGCGGCGGTCACACCGCAGATCACCTGGCGGATCCAGGGTGACCTCGGCGGCGAGGACATCGCCGATCCGGTCCGCGGGGTTGAAAACAACGGCGGCCTGTTCGGCGAGCGCCACGGCTGGTACCTGCCCGGATACCCGGACGGCGGCTGGGCCACCGTTACCGTGCCGGCGCAGTCGGCGATGTCGGGCACCGCGTGGTACCGGACAACGTTCACCCTTCGCATCCCGCGGGTCGACGACGCGTCGCTCGGGATCACGATCGGCGACCCGTCAACGCCGCAGGCAAAGGGGAACTACCGAGCGGTCATCTTCGTCAACGGATGGAACATGGGCCAGTACATCGCGAACGTCGGACCGCAGCACACGTTCGTCGTCCCGAACGGCGTCCTCAACCCGGACGGACGCAACACCCTCGCCGTCGCCGTGACGAGCGACGGCGGGTCGGGCAACGGGCTCGAGAAGGTCTCGCTGACGAATCTCGGGACCGTCCGCGGCGGGGTCCCGGTGCGGATGGACCGAGCCCCGAGGTGGAACACCGCGGTGTGGGGTCGTCCGACATCCCCGAGTGAGGTGGCGATGGAGGGCTTCACGGGCGACGCGGCCACCCCCGCTCGGGGCGGCGACACGTTCACCGTCAGTGGCACGGTCGCGAACCTCAGCGGTCCAACGGCCCACGATGTCAGCGCGACGCTCGACCTTCCAGCAGGATGGACCGCGACTCCATCGAGCACCGCGACGATCGGCACGCTCGCGCCGGGCGCATCGCACGGGGTCAGCTGGAAGGTGACGATTCCCGATGACGCGACGCAGGGCAGCTATGCGGTCGCGGCGAGGGTCAGCTACCGCCAGGGCGCGGTGAGCGGAACGACCGGCGGCTCGTACCAGCTATCGGTTATCCCGAAGGGTCTCGTCTACATCAGCGACCTGCCGTTCGTCTCGGCGACCAACGGCTACGGCCCGGTCGAGCGCGACATGAACGTCGGCGGCCCGAATGCAAACGACGGCAGCCCGATCACGATCGACGGAGTCACCTACGCCAAGGGGCTCGGCACGAACGCGGTGAGCAGCGTCGTCATCGACGTCCCCACCGGCTGCACGACGTTCTCGAGCGACGTCGGCGTCGACGACTCGGCCGGCGGCAAGGGCAGCGTCACGTTCAGCGTGCTCGCCGACGGCGACCAGGTTGCGTCCACCGGCGTCATGCGCGGCGGCCAGCCTGCGCAGCACCTGACCGCCAACGTCACGGGGGTCAAGCAGCTCACGCTCGACGTCGGCGACGCGGGCGACGGCATCGGACACGACAACGGCGATTGGGCGGGTGCGCAGCTCATGTGCGCCGGCTGAAGCCGGGGGGCGGATCAGGCTCGGGTTCGTCGCGGACAAGATCCCGCGCGAGCTGCGACGTGTCGTCGCGTTCCGCAACGACCCGGTGACGGGAGAGGTGATCGCGATCGAAGTCAAGCAATACGTTGGGCCCGAGGACTTGCGGACGTTGGTCCCGCGGGTGATCGGGCAAACCGCGGCGGCGAAGATGTGGAAGGGATCGCGCGAGAAGCGTCAGTGGGACGAGGTGTCGTCGTTCGAAGAGCTTGAGGCGAAGTGCAGTCCGGCAGGGGCACGGGTCGCGGGTGCCCGGCGCTGCCGCAACGGTCCCGGGCGGACCGTCACGGCCGAGATGCAGAAATGTGGCGGGAAGCACGTCTCTTGTGACGGCGGTATGAGCGCGAACCCGTCCGCGCTTAGCTACCTTTCCTCCGCGAAGAGCTCCTTGCGGCTACGGGTTGGATCGAGTGGTGGTGCCAGCGGCGTAGCTCGTGCAGGCGCTCGTGCGGCACGACGCCTCCGACGAACGCAACTGCGACGAGCAGGCCGGCGAACGCGAGCGCGGCGTCCATCCGAAATGCTGCGTGCAGCCCGGCGATGAATCCATCGCGCACAAGCGCTTCCAGTTGGTGCGCAACTGAGGGCGTGAAATCCTTGGCCACTGTATTCGCCGAGCGTGTCCCGGCGAGGATCCCGAGCACGAGATTCGATTGGGCATCGGTAACGTTGGCCCCCACAGCGGTGAGGTGTGCTTCTACATAGTCTCGCGAGCGGGAGGTGAACACGGTTGTGTTGAGCCCCAGGCCGACAGATCCGCCGGCGATCTGGCACATGTAGACGATCCCGCCCGCCAGCGCAGCACGGGCTGCGTCGAGGGCCGTAACTGCCGCGGTCGTAATCGACGAGTAGAACAAGCCGATTCCGATCCCGAGGATCAGCATGCCGATCAACAACGAACCGTAGTCGGCGTT
The DNA here is from genome assembly GCA_963750695.1 of uncultured Solirubrobacterales bacterium. GTDB lineage: Bacteria > Actinomycetota > Thermoleophilia > Solirubrobacterales > Solirubrobacteraceae > Palsa-465. The sequence continues at coordinate 335,247 of CAVVSB010000006.1, read as the reverse complement.
CTGCCCGATCAGCGACAGCAGCAGCATCCCGATCGCGATCGCCGCCGCGCCCAGGGAGACGATCAACTTCGGCCCGAGCCTTCCGTACAGAGGTCCGGCAATGAACGACGTCAGCGCAAAGATCCCCTGGCTACCACGGTCGTGATGAGCGCGCGCCCGCCGCGGATCGTCGGCATCCTGCAGGAGTCGGTGCACACGAGCGGCCAGACCGCCGTACGCGCGTCGATCCTTGTGCTCGCGGCGCTGGTGCTACTGGCCGCCGACGCGGGCTTCGACTTCGTGCTCGGCGCGTTTGCCGCGGGCCTGGTCGTGGGGGTCGTAGTCGACACGCCGGAGGGGCGTGCGGTGAAGCTGCGGCTGGAGGGCATCGGCTACGGCTTCCTGATCCCGATCTACTTCGTCACCACCGGGATGAACCTCGACATCAACAGCCTGCTCAGCCCGACCGGCATCGGGCTCGCCGCGCTCTTTCTGTTGCTGCTGTTCGTTGCGCGCGGCGCGTCGGCCCTGCTGTGGCTGAATGCGCTCCGCGCGCGCGAGACCCTCGCACTGGCTCTGTGCACCGCTACCGGGCTTCCTCTGATCGTGGCGATCGTCGGGATCGGCAGCGAGCACAGGAGCATCTCGCCGGCCGTCGGCGCGTCACTGATCGGCGCCGGCTTTCTCTCGATGCTGCTCTACCCCGTGGCCGCGACCCTGCTGGTCCGCCCGTCTGTGGTTCGGATGGAGGCCGACCCATCGCTTCACCGGGGGGCGCAGGACGAGCCCACCCGCCGCTCCCCGACGGGCTGAGCTCATCGCCGCGGTCCGGGCCTGCTTGCCCCTGGAGCCGGCCGAGGTACCTGCCCACCGGCGCGACGTCCATGCCGTCGAAGCAGAGCCCGCGTGCCCGTCGGGCGGGTTACTCCCCGAATCAGATCTGCCACTGCGACGTCACCCGGTCGTCGATGTCGACCCGATGGGCGAGCGTTGCCTGAATCGCAGCGGTGACCCCTACGGTGCTGACATCGAGCGACATGCTGGGCGCTCCTAAGTGGTCTTCGAGCGCAGCTACCTCGGGCAGATGTGGGAGATGCAGCCAGCCGGCCCGGCACGAGTGATCGCTGTCCGCCAGGTGGCGCAGCACACCGAATAGCAAGTGATTGCAGACGAAGGTTCCAGGTGCGTCCGAGATATCGGCGGGAACGCCCGCGGCACGCATCGCCATCACCATCGCTCGCAGCGGCAACGTCGTGAAGTACGCGGAAGGCGCAGTGGCGTCGATAGCGGTTCCGTTCCGCACGACGCCAGCGTTGTCAGCGAGGCCATAGCGCGCCGAGTCCTCGAGGTTCAATGCCAGCCGCTCGGCCGTGATCATCGCCCGGCCGCCATACTCGCCGAGCATCACGACGATCTCGGGGCGCTCGCGCTCGATCGCCTCCCAGACAACGTCCACCGACACGCCAAAGCTGTTCGGAACGGTCAGCCCCACGATTCGCACGCCATCGATGCTGGTGCCGTCCAGGCGCTCGGCCACGAGCTGCGCCGGATTGATCGGCGTATCGCCGAACGGCTCAAAGCCGTGACTAGGACCAGGCCATTCCCGATCGAACGCGCCGCCGCCCGCTCCATCCTGATGGCCATCGTACAGCAGACCACAGGCAAACCGAAGCCCCGCGCAACCGCTCACAGACGACAGCGCAGGCAGCGTGAGGAAGTCAAGGTAGGGTCAGCGGCAGGCTCCAGGGCCACACCGCCCGGTAACGCAACGACCACACGGGTTGCTCATGGAGTCGGAAGCTACCCCGGCCCCGCGCTGTGCTTCTTGCTCTCAACCTCGGCAGCGTAGAACGCGAGCTGGCGCTCGAAGCTCGGCCACCAGCGTGGCTCGGTGCCAGCACCTCCGGAGGCCGTGCGACTCGGCCCGCCCGGGTTTCGCCGAGGGTGTGGCGTGCGACGGCTGCCCACCGTTTCCCCAACTGCTGGAGCAATTCGCCAACGGGTCAGGGCGAACTGCTGGCATGCCCGATCTGCTTCAGCGCACGCAAGCTGAGCGAGGACAGCCTCGCAGCCGACGCGCGCCTGGTGGGCGCCACGCCGATGTGGGATTGGGTCGGCGACGGAACCACGGTCTTCAGCTACTGACCCGCGCCAGGATCGAGCACCCCGACTACCTCTGCCACCAGGTGTAGAGCGTCGCATCCCCGGCTCGTCCCGTGCAGACGATGAAGCCTGTAGTGCCGGACTCGCAGTCGAGCGTGTAGTCACGGTCGCGTTCCGGGCTGAGGGCGGTGACGGGTCCGTCGGTTGCGTAGGCGGCCTGGATGTTCTGCGCCAACCCGCAGCTAGTCGTTTGTCGATCGACCAAGACCCCATTTGCACAGCTACCGGCGGGATCGCCGTTCGGCGGAGACGGCGACGCGGGGGAGGCGCCGGAAGCACGTGCGGGCGGTGCGACGGATGATGAGGCAGACACCGTGACGGTCTTCTGCACAACTGTTGTCGTGAGCGTTCGCGGTTGCGAATCGCTCTTGGGGCGTGGTTTCGCTGGCGTCGTGGAGCGTGCGGTCGGTGTAGAGGCGACCGGGCTCGGCGGGTTGGCGCGCGACGAGAACACTCCTCCGGCGAAGAGGGCACCCACAGCGCCGGCCAGAAGGACAAGGCTGATCGCAGTGAACATGAGCCGCCGTCGGTTACCGTGCGAAGCGTCTGAACGCCGCCACGTCGGTTCGGCCGCCGTGGGCGTAACCCTGCCGGATCGCGCTGCCGCACCGGGCTCAGAGTCCCGCGCAACCGACCGGATGGTGCTGACATGATCGGGATCGCGCTCCGCGACGTCCGGCGAGATCGTCCTGGCGGCAAGGCCTGTGGGTGCAGCTTCCCCGGTGGCCACGCTCCGCTCGGCGCGATTCACCGGCCGGGAATCGGCGATCGCGACTGCGGCGAACCCGAGATCGCCCGCTGACGGGAATCGATCGTCGGGACGCTTGGCAAGTGCTCGCGCGATGATGCCGTCGAACCGTTGTGGTATCTCCGGCGCACGATCGCTGACCGTGGGCGGCGGCGCGTTCATGTGTGCGTACATCCTCGCTGCGTGCCCGTCGCGTGTGTACGGGACGGTTGCCGTCAGCGCCTCGAACAGCACGCAGCCGAGCGAGTACACGTCCACGCGTGCGTCGAGACGGCCGCCTTCCCATTGCTCTGGTGCCATGTAATCGGTTGTGCCTACGACGACTCCGGTTGACGTTAGGCCGCCGCTCACGGCGAAGCTCTTGGTAAGACCAAAATCGGTGAGGTAGGCGTGCACGCCACGTCGACGTTCTTCGATCAGGATGTTCGCTGGCTTGACGTCTCGATGAACGAGGCCGAGCTCGTGAGCCGTGTCAAGCGCGTCGGCGACTTGATCCACGATGCGTGCTGCGCGCGCCACGTCGAGTCGTCCCTCCGCCGCGAGAATCGCGGCGAGATCGCGGCCGCGGATATATCGCATCGCGATAAACAACGTGCCGTCGACCTCGCCGACCCGAAGCACCGGCACGACGTGTGGATGCTCGATGGAGGCCGCGATCTGCGATTCGTGGATAAACCGCTTCCGGAAGTCTGGATCCGCCGTCAACTCCGGCGCCACGACCTTCAACGCCACTTCTCTCTCAGGCCTTGACTCAGTGGCACGATAGATCACTCCCATCCCGCCCCGGCCGACGACCTCGTCGATCCGGTAGCCCGCGAACACTCCACCAACGGACAATCCCGCCGCCCTAGGACTCGCCATCTAACCACCCCCAACATCTGGATTCTGCGCCCACGCCCACACTGCATTCTAGCCCTTGTATCGCGACGGCGACGTGGTGCCCGGAAGGTAGGTATCCAGACCTCGACGTCGTGAATCCAGGCTGCTGGATCTCGTCCGAAGCGGCAGCGAGCATGCAGGACCCACTCTCGCTTCGCCGTCAGCAACCGAGATACCGGTTCTTGGTCGTCTCTCCGGTTGTACACGGCGTCGCCAACGGTCGACGGCCGCCGGACTAGACGACTCGAAACGATCTCCAGGTCAGATCAGCCACAACCGGCACTGTCCCAAGTCACAACCGGCACTGTCCCAAGTCGGCACTCCCGGCCAGAGCCCGATTGATAGCGGCCGTCGCATCCAGCGCACCCGGCCCGGACACCACACGTCCAGCAGCTCCACGGGCCCGCTCTGTCGTCGGTTTCGCGGACCACGGCCCAGTGCCATGGCAGGCCGGGTGTGCGTTGTCCGACGGACGCGCCGGGTGTCCGTTGTTTAATCAGCAACGCCAAGGGACTCACCAGGAGCCTTTGAACGCCGCTACCAATTGCCGGCTAATCAGAGCCGCTCGGCGAAAATTGCCACCGGGCACGGGCCACTCGATATCCTGCGGCAGCCGGACGTCTCTATGCCGCGCATCACCGCACGGGCGAACTCACAAGCGGGCTGTGCGCGCTCTTCCGATGTCACAAGAGGGGGCGGATCATGAGGGTATTGCAGGATGAGCGGATTCGGATCGAGGTGGCCGAAAACATCGAGGTCGTTACTCCGCCACCGGCCGAGGGGTTGGCCGGAGTTGGATCAAAGACGGTGGCCCAAATCACAGATGCCGGTGCCGCCATCGCCGACGTGTGCACCGAGGTATTCACCAAGGTAAAGGGGGCCGTTGGCGAGGCGCGCCCAGATGAGCTAACCCTTGAGTTTGGTGTTACTCTCGGGGCCGACTTCGGCGCGCCGATCATCACTAAGGTCTCCGGGGAAGCCGCGCTCAAGGTTACAGCGAAGTGGTCTCTCGGCTAGGTTGGTGCGGACATGTGCGACAGCCATCTAGGTGAACTCATTCTCAGCTTTCGCGAGGGAAACGAGGCGGCCCGTGGCGTGCTTGAGCGAATAGGTAGTGAGCAGTTTCCTGAGATCCGCTACCGCGAGAGCGTCCACGAGAGGGTGGGTCGCATCGGTCTCAAGACGATCACGCTCAGATATGACTATCACCTCCTTGATGTCCCCCCCGCCCAAGAGCTCGCGACCATTGCGCTGCTGGAGGAGCAGTATCGCGACGCCTTAGCCCGGAGCGTGCAGTAACGACCGCACCCCCGGCGGGCGGGGGCGCGGAGACGTCCGGTTGAGCAGGGATCCTGGGCTTGTCGAAGGTCCTTGATCCCGAGCTTGGAGGTTCACCTTGAGGGTGATGCGTGATGGACGCCCAGTAACCGTAGAAGTCACGGCGGACGGAGCGGGTTTGGTGTCGCACGCGGGCTCCGCGCTGGTCGCGCAGGTCGCTGACCAGGTGGGGCTGACGGCGGCGTTGTCGTCTGGGCTGGCTGCGATCAAGCGGCGGCGTCGCGGTCATGACCCGGGCCGGGTGATCCGCGATCTCGCGGTGATGCTGGTCGATGGCGGCGAGTGCGTGTCTGACCTCGGTGCGGTCCGCGAGCAGGACGCGTTGTTCGGGGCGGTGGCGTCTGACTCGACGGCGTTTCGGATGATCGACCGGATCGCCTCTGAGCCGCGGTTGGTTGACGCCCTCCGTGTCGCGCACGCCCGTGCCCGCGCCCGGTTCTGGGAGCTGCATGGCGCGCCGCAGCGGTTGACGCTGGATGTCGACGCGACGCTGATCACCGCGCATTCGGAGAAGGAGAAAGCGGCCGGGAACTACAAAGGCGGCTACGGGTTTCACCCGTTGCAGGTCTACCTCGACGAGACGCGCGAAGCGCTCGGCGGCCTTTTGCGAGCGGGGAACGCCGGCTCGAACACCGCCGAGGATCACAAGACGGTGATCGACCGGGCGCTGGCGCAGATCCCGGCCGAGTACGTCGAGACTGTAGAGATCCTGGTGCGCGCCGACTCGGCCGGCGCGACGCACGGGCTGATCGACTACTGCCGGGAGGGGAACATGCGCTTCTCGGTCGGCTACGAGCTGACCGAGCAAGTCCGCACCGCGATCCTCGAAATCCCCGAGGACGCCTGGATCCCGGCATTGGATCAGGACGGCTCCGAGCGCACCAACGGCGAGGTCTGCGAGATCACAGACATGGTTGATCTGTCCGCCTGGCCGGAGGGCTGCCGGTTGATCGTGCGGCGTGAGCGTCCGCACCCCGGCGCACAGCTGTCGTTCACCGACCACGACGGCTACCGCTTCCAAGCGATCCTCACCGACCAGCCCGACGAGGACATCGCCGTCCTGGAGTGCTGTCACCGCCAGCACGCGCACGTCGAGGACCGGGTCCGTGACGACAAGGACACCGGCCTCGCAAAGTTTCCATTCAAGGAGTTCGCGCTCAACGAGGTGTGGCTGGACATCGTGATGCTCGCGCACGACCTGATCATCTGGACCCAAGCGCTCGCCCTCGACGGCGAGCTCGCGAAGGCCGAGCCCAAGCGGCTGCGATACAGGCTGCTGCACGTCGCCGCCCGGCTCGCGTTCTCCGGCCGTCGCGCGAAGCTCCACCTGCAGGACACGTGGCCCTGGGTCACAGAGCTCAAGGCAGCGTTCGAGCGACTCGAAGCGCTCCCAGCCGCAAGCGGCTGAACCAACCACCGGCCGACTCACACCACCAAGCAACCCTCCGGCCACGGCCACGATCACCGCTGCCCGCAAACCAGCACGACAACCGTCCGCGCGTCGGCAGACTCGCCCCAAACGCCACCACGTCCCCCAACAACACCACCATCACCGCCCCCGACCACCGAACACATGCCCGCGAGTACCCCTCAGGCGCTTACTGAATGTTCGAGGTTAGTAGACGCCGTTCGGCGCGATCCGCGAGCCTACGACGAGCGAGACTGGCGATTTATTGCTCAGCCGAATCTGCTGCTGGCGCCAAACTCTGTGACCTTGTCGGATCTGACCTTCCCGACAGCATACGACGACTGTAAGGACATGATCGGCTTCGACGGTTCTACGGCTCAGCCCGCCAGCGCGAGCGTAGTTGTCAAGGTGATCGACTCCGGCGTTGATCCGAGCAGCGGCTTGAACGAGATGGCAGCGCACGACTTCTCCGACAGTCAGGCAAGCCACATGACGGATGACCTCGGGCACGGTACCGTCGTCACCAGCATCATTCGTGACTTGGCACCCGATGCCGACATTCATGTCTACAAAGTCGTCGATCAAAGCCTGCGCGCCAACGAGTTCAATGTTCTAGCAGCACTCGCGGCGGACGTAGGACCCTTGCACGTAGTCAATATGAGCCTCGCATACGGATTTCAAGATCGAGCGTGCATCGTCTGTGGACGGTCAGCCGGGACATCGCGGTCCCGAGTTTGTGAACAGATGCTCGCCGACGTCGGAGCGCTGGATCCCGTGCCCATCGTTGTTGCCGCTGCCGGAAATGAAGGTCAGGCCGAGCTGGCGTACCCAGCTCGCTTCGGACAGTCGTAGCAACGGGCGCGGTGACGACAGGTGGGCAACGCCCGAGCTACAGCAATTGGGGCGACACGGATTCGACGGGGAGCCCGCATGAAAATGTCTTCGTGCTCCCCGGAGGCGAGGGTGACGCGCAGAACTGCATCGCCGAATACGCGCAGGACGGCACGTACTTTCATGGCACCTCCTTCTCGGCCGCATTTGCCACTGGACTGATTGGCTGTGTGATCGGCGACCAGCTCGTCCGGGGCGTGGCAATCGATCATGACACGACGCTCTCACATCTGAGAAGCAAGTCAGACGCGGGTGTCGGCACCGTGGGCGAAAACGGAAACGGCCTGATGAAGCTCTCCCTCGTCCCCTAAGTCCCGTTCATCCGCTGCTGCTTACTACAGAGGGTGTCGCGCAAAGCCAGCGCTGATCGTGATCGACGGCGGTCCGGTCTGGGCCCTCGGCCCAGGGTGCGAGTCGGATCGCCCCGCGTGGGCGGTGGCGAGCTAACGGCCGGAACGCTCGCGCCACGTGGCCGCTCCCGGACAGCCTCAGCCATTTCAGTGTGCTCCGCACGCGTGGCTGCTCTGCGCCGACGGCGGCAACGCTGAGCCTGCCCAAAGCCCCGGATGCGAAACGGCGCCGAACCGATCATCTCGTCCGATAGGGCGCAGATGACGAAAGCGCTCGTCGCCGACGAACGTTTGAGCGATTACGTGCACGCTCGCGCGTCCCCGGTTGAAGTGCCCGAGCGGACGCGACCGACGAGCCGCAACCTTGGGGCGCGACGCCCGAGCACATGGTGATGGCCGACCACGCGCTGCACCAGGATGCCGATGCGCGGTCCAATGCCTCAACTTTCTCCGGTTCGTAACAGTCGAGCACCGCGAGCGGGGGCTCTCGCCGCGTCGGCATTCGTGGTCCCCGCCGCGGGGTTCGATGCCGCACCGTACGCGTCTTCACGCATCGCGTAATTCCAGGCGGCGGAGATCAGCTGCCGGAAGCGGTTGACCGTCCGGGGTTTGCAGCCAGCTTCGTCAACGGTGAGCAGGAAGTCCGCCACCTCCCGCGTTGTTAGGTAGACGAGCCGCTCTTAGCCTCGATCCACGAAAGCGCCGGACAACCGGCATGAAGAAGGGAATGGAAGAGTCCTACATCGAAGATCTAGCGAATCGCGATGGCCCCGACCACGTGTTGGCGACCCGTGAGGGCGCAGCGAAGCGTTGGTTCTGGGGTGCGCGCAGGCCGGCTATTGAGCCTCGAAATAGGCAAAGCTGGGCGGCGTGGTGCGGGCCGTGTCGGATGATCTCGCCCGTGCTTGAAGACCTCGCCAAGAGTCACGCAGGACACCTGAAGATCGTGAAGGTCGATGTCGACACGAATCCAGGACTCGCTTCGAAGTTTGGCGCGCAGTCGATCCCGTTGCTTGTCGTGATCCGGGACGGGCGAGAGATCGACCGAGTTGTCGGCGCGCTTCCCCGCACTGCGCTGGAGCAGCGGTTACGGCCAGTGCTCGCCGCTTGACTGTTGATCCGGGGTCGACCTTCCGCCAATGGGGCGTCTCTCCAGGCGCGGAGTTGCTCGGGCCGCGGGTCAACGAGGTCCGCGACGTGATGGCGCGGGTTGCGGCGCATCCGCGCCGACTCGCGGCGACCAAAGGATGCTCGTGGGCGAATCCGATTCGCACGCCGGCGCCATTGGCCGGCCGGATCGTCGCCATAGCTCGCCGCTGGCACGCCGGCAGGACGGCGAAGGGGATCGTTGGCTTTCAGGACCGTCGGCAGCTGGATGCAGCAGCGGAGGCTCGTGGAGGGGCCCGCTGTGGGAGCGCGCCTGAGCAGTAGCCCGACCGGCGCCTCCAGGGCGGCTGCTTTTGTGCTTGCTAATCGGGAGTCTGTGGCTTCTTTCGCGGTTGCCGATCCAGGCCGAGCTGCGCGCCCGTACGCTCAGGGTCGTCCCAGTTGCTGCTGTCGACCTCACCGCACTCCCCGCGCCATGCGCCGCCGGGTTCTGGCGCCAGCCCCAGCACCTCTCGTAGCCGAGCGGCCCGCGGGCGGCTCCGGCGATCACAGCCGGATTGTGGTGCCGACTGTGCTCATCACAAACGCCTCTGGGAACCGCGTCGCGAACTGATGGCAGGCCTTCCAGCCGGTGCAGTGGGCTGGCACCAGCAGCGACGGCGACAGCTCGGCGAGCGCCTCGGCCGTAGGAGGGATGATTCGCTCGAACATCGGGCCGCTGAGATGAAAGCCGCCGACGATCGCCGCGACCCTGTCCTGGCCGGTCAGCCGGCGCGCGTAGCGGACCGTGTTGACGATCCCGGCGTGGCCGCACCCGCTAAGGACGACCAGACCCCGATCGCCGAGGCTCACCACCAGCGCCTGATCGTCGAGGATCAGCGGGTCGTCTTGCCAACTGCCCTGACGCATCGCTTGGTGGCCCTGGAACCCCGTCTCGAACGGGGTCGTGCGGTCAACCTCGCCGGTGATCAGCACGGCCCCGTCGAGCAGGAACGACGGCTGGCGCTCCTCCACGATCGCAAATCCCATCTCCTCAAGCGCGCTGCGACTGGTGGAGGGGAACTCGGCCGGCTCGAGGCCTGGAAAGCTGATGCGTCGGCGGCTCCAGAACTCCGGATGGATCATTACCGGCAGGTTCGTGCGGCCCAGCACCCGGACCAGCCCCTCCATCCCGGTGACGTGATCCCAGTGGCCGTGGCTGAGGACGATCACCTCGACCTCGGTCGGGTCGATCCCGAGCCGGCGCATGTTCTCGACCATCCCGTTCGGGGAGACACCAGTATCGAACAACAGCGTGCGGGTCCGGCCGGCCTTCTCGATTCGGACAAGTGCCGAGAAGCCCGGCTCGGCGATGAGCGCGTCGGGCACACCCGTCGCGGGACTCACGCGCGCGTGCGCGGTCGGCACGCCGCCGAGGATCGCCTTGGGCCAGTTCATCCGCGCGACCGCCTCCTGGTCGACGAGCAGCGGATCGGTCACGTTGTCCATCAGGATCGTGATCTCGACACGATCGACCGGCTCAAGCTCGATGCGGTGCATCGCCTCCTCCTCTCGCTACGCACGACGCATCGTGGCAGACCTGCTCCACAATCCCCGCGATGCCATCAGCGACATTTCGCCATCCCGTCTCGCACGGTTGCTGGCCCTCTCGAGCAGCGATGAGTCCGCGCGGATCCGCCGCCACAGACAGAGCTCCCGGCCGAAACAGAGCGGGCGGGTGCTGTTGGCCGGGGCAGCGCCGGAAGCAACGTCCCGCACTATCCGTAGACGCAGGTCCTCGCCGTGGAGCCCGAGCCATACCTTCGCGAACAGGTCGACCGAGCCCATCCGTAGGTCAGTGCACGCCTGTTTCAGCCAAATGGCAGACCACGCTCGTGGAGCCCGCGCGAGTCGTCGGTCCGCGGCCAGTACGAGACTCGCTTCAAGTTCACCAGTTGCCCGTGAGCGCTCCGGCTGGTCAAGGGCGGCTGCCGTCTCGAAGCAGGCGTGCGCCGAGCAACAGGCCGTGCTAGCGGACCCGCTCGATCGCGTACCCGTTGAGCTCAAGCTCGCTGATGACGACGGCGGCAAACGACTGGGGGTTGGCACGGCCGGCGACTGGCGTCACGATCTCCTGCGATACGCTTGCGCCAGAACTGGGCTGACCGCTCACCGCGAGCGGACACCATTGTCCGGATCGACGCCGACCGCTGTAGTCGCGGACCCCCTGGCGCTGCCCGCCGCCCCGAGCCGCACGGTGAGTCCCATCTTCTCGAGCATGTGTCTCATCCCGTCGCCCATGTGATGTGCGACCACGGCTTCGACCTCGTGGTCGCGTAGAAAACGCGCGACACGGGCGTGGTGCGAGCCCTCACTGCCGGAGTCGTGGAGGCTGTCCCAGCCGACGTCGAACTCCTGCCAGTCCTCGATTCCGGCTTCGCCTACCGTCGCGATCACGACCCGATCTGCCCGCCCCCAGCGCGGGCCGACCAGACCTTCCGGGGTGACGGGAACGCAGACGACCATGATCTAGCGAGGCTCCCTGCTTTCGGTCATGTCGCCCACGCGCACATGCTACCGGCCACAGGCTTCTGGACAGCAGTCACGCCTGCTCGAGCGCTACCGAGCTGGAAGGCAGGTGCGCCCCGGTCGCGTCCGTGCTGTCGGCGCCGATTCGGAACACCGGCGCGGCGCCGGGCGAGAGGTTGCGAACGAGCTGCTCGAACCGCATCACGCCGGCGGGGACCTGACCGGTGTCGCTCGCGACCGCGGGGAACGCGACAGACAGGCCGAGAAACCGGGGCTGTACGGGCGGGATGAGACGCCCCACGGACGGCGGATTGCCCTCGGCACGCTCGTGCGTGCGACGCTTCGGTAATCATGTCCCCGCTGCACGTTGCGCTATCGCGCAAGTGCGGCGATCATGGCCAGGACAGCACTGATTGTCGCGAGAACCGCGATTCACGTTCGCCAAGATCGCACTCGGCGAACGTGAATCGCGGGTCGGGTTCGCTGCCGGGCTCCACGCGTTCATCCTGCGATCGCCAGCGCGGCAGATCCGGCCGTCGCGATCAGCGTAACCGCTCCGAGCGCCGGGAAACTGGAAGCCCAGGTTGTGGATGTCCCCTGCACTCGTTCGCCCCCGGATGTCGCAGCCGTATGCGAGCCTTGGGTTCGCCGCGAACTACCGGATCGAGTTGACGATCCCATGGAAGCTCGCGCAGACGCGGACGCGACGCACCAGTAGCAGTCGCATGGATGACGTTCAGCTCCAGGTAGGTGAGCACGGCGCTCGCGGCGATTGCGACAACGGTAACGACCATGCCGCCGTCCGGGCCCGCTGGCCCAGCAGGCAGGCGGAGATGAACAACAGCGTGTAGCCGGCCGACAACCTCCGTGGGCTCCACGAGTGTGGCCTGCCGTTTAGCTGCCCGCGATCACGGTTTTCTCCTCGGATCTGATCACCGAAATTCCCCACTCCGGCTGGGTGTGAGCTGACGCGCCGGGGTGCGGCAGTGGGCGAAGGCCCGTAGGGCCGAAGCCTGCTGTCGTGCCCTGGCGCGTGCGCGCGGTTCTGTCGGGGGTCCCCCTCACTGTCCGCGGTTCTTCAGGCCATGGACATGTGAGGAGGACCGTGGGGGATGTTGACCCAGGAGGACGACGTGGAGATCCACGCACTGGCGGCGCGCGGCTGGACGAAGGCCGCGATCGCCCGGCATACCGGTCGGGACCGCAAGACCGTCGCGAAGTATCTGGACCGGCCGGCGGGCGAGCGCAGGGCGCCGGCGCCGAGCTGTCTTGAGCGGTTCCGGCCGTATCTGGAGGCGCGGTTCGAGGACGACCCGCACGTCGACGCGACCGTGCTGCATCGTGAGCTGCTCGATGCCGGGTTTGATCGGTCCTATCCGACGCTGGTGCGGGAGTTGCGCCGGCTGGAGCTGCGGCCGGTGTGCCTGGTTTGCCAGCAGCGATCTGGCCGGGCGCCGACGGTGGAGATCGAGCACCCGCCCGGGGAGGAGATCCAGTGGGACTGGCTCGAGCTGCATGACACGCCGTGGGGCGAGCCGACGTTCGTGCTGGTCGGCGCGCTGTCGCACTCGGGCCGGTTCCGGGCGGTGCTCTGCGAGCAGATGACCTTCGGGCACCTTGCCGAGGCGGCCCACACGATCCTCGTCGGGCTGGGCGGCAGCGCCCGGGTGTGGCGGACCGACCGGATGGCCACGATCGTTGTGCCCGGCACCGACCGGTTGACGGTCGATGCGGCGAACCTCGCCAAGCACTACGGCGTCGAGATCGCGGTCTGCCCGCCTCGGCGCGCGCAGCGCAAGGGCGTGGTCGAGAAGGCCATCCAGTACCTGACCCGCTCGTGGTGGCGCACCGCCCGCGTGAGCTCACCGGCCGAGGCGCAGACGTCGCTTGACCGCTGGAGCGTCGAGGTCGCCGACCAGCGGGCGCGTCCTGGCGGCACGGTCGGCGAGATCGGCGTCGCCGAGCCGCTCCGAGTGCTGCCGGCGCTCGCCTACCCGGCCGTGATCACGGTCACCCGCCGGGCGTCCCGGTCAGCGCTGGTGGCACTCGACGGCAACCGCTACAGCGTCCCACCCCAGCAGGCCGGACGGACCGTGACCGTGCTCGGACGCGTCGGCGACCCGATGATCCGGATCGTCTCCGCAGCCGGGGAGGTCGTCGCGGCCCATCACCGCGCACCGGCCGGCGCCGGGCAGACGATCCGCACCAGCGAGCACGCCGCCCTGCTTCAGAAGGCGGTACTCGCCGCGTTCACCACCGATCACGGCTGCCGACGCAAGGCCAACCGGCCGCCCGGCCCCAGGGCGCTCGCCGAGCTCGCCAGGCTCGCCGGCCACGAACAACCGCCCGGCCAGGTGGTCAGCCTCACCGACTACCAGCAACTCGCCGACGCGACCACGGCGGTCGCACGATGAGCGGCGCTGACACGCTCTACCAGCAGGTCCGCGAGCACCTCCACACCCTCGGGCTCGCGGCGGCGGCCGACCGACTCGCACCCGCGCTCGAAGCCGCCGACCGTGACAAGCCGGGCTACACCGAGTTCCTGCACGAGATGCTGACCCACGAGGTCGCCGCCCTGCACCAGCGGCGCCTCGCCGGCCGGCTGCGGTTCGCCAAGCTCCCGGCGCGCAAAACGCTCGAGCAGTTCGACTTCGCCGCCCAACCCTCGCTCGATCGCCGGTTGATCGACGACCTCGCCACACTCAGGTTCGTCGAGGAGAAGGCCAACGTGCTCCTCATCGGCCCACCCGGAGTTGGGAAGACGATGCTCGCTACGGCACTGGGCTACCGGGCCGTCGAGGCCGGCTACCGCGTCTACTACACGACCGCCGCCGACCTCGTCGCCCGCACGACGAAGGCCGCGATCGAGGGACGCTGGGAGACCACGATGCGGTTCTGGAACGGGCCACAGGTCCTGATCATCGACGAGCTCGGCTACCTCCCGATGCCCGCCGAAGCCGCCTCCCACCTCTTCCAGGTCGTCACCCGCCGCTACGAACACGGCTCGATCATCCTGACCACCAACCGACACATCGCCGACTGGGGCCAAATCTTCCAAGACACCACCCCAGCGATCGCGATCCTCGACCGACTCCTCCACCACGCCACCGTCATCGCGATCAACGGCGACAGCTACCGCATGCGCGCCCACCGCGACGCCATCGCCGCGCTCCGACCCGCGATCACAGGTGGGGAAAAACCGTGATCACACCTGGGGACTTCTCGTGATCCTTGACAGTTTAGCCGCAACAAGCGTGCGCTGAGATACGGATGGCGTCTCGCGGCCTTTTTCGTACGTTCGTCTGAAATGACTCTCGGAGGCTGACATGGCATCTACATCCGTCCACGCCGACCAGCACCGCCCCGTCTTCCGAGGCTTCGACGAGTCGATGACGCAGTTGCTCGGCGCCGATCTGCGGCTGCTGTACGGGATGGCGGCTCCGATCCTCATGATCGTCGGCCTGATCATCCTGCTCGCGCTGAACCCCGCGAAATGGGTTGTCGGGATGGTCGTGCTGTTCGAGATCGCGGGGCTTGCGCTGATCGTCGCAGGGCTGTACGAGATGATGAGCGACGACGACGGCGACGAGACTCAGCGCTTGAGCTGAGCCCACCGCAGCTCGCCGAGCACGCATACTGTCCCAGGTCGCCGACTGGCCCGCCCGCGGCCCGGGCAACCCGGGGGTGGTCTCCGCCACCGAGCGACTGAAAGGCCCTCTGCGGGACAAGCTGCCGGTAGGCAGCAGTCCCAGAAGCTACGCTTTGCTCGAGGGTCGACCACGCCCTGACCGAAGCCGAGACCCGACACACGATCACGGAGCCAGGCTCGGATCGCGCAGCCGGATGGAAGGCCGATCGCCTTAACGTGGTCGTCGAGGGTCATGTCCTCCCCGAACTCGCCGCCGACGAGGGTTTTGCGCGATCGTGAACGCGATCCCTGCTGCACCCGGATTACAGGTGCAGCCGGTGCGGGGTGAGACGTTGTGTTGTGCGGCGACCCGAGTTGTGGTTGTCGAACTTCAGCGCCGCTACATTTGCCCGCCTATGTCGGTCGCCGACGACGTTGACCTCGTCGAAGACTGCTCCTCTGTGGAGAGCGGCACTACCGCACGTTCCGCAGACGTCCATCGCGAGACGCAGCCGCCGCGCTTCATCGGACTGCTCTCCCCGCCTCGGCCTCGTGCGCCGCGCGCGATCTGCTTGGCGACATCTGGATCACCCCGGGGGCGGGGTCAGCGGATCACGCAACGGAATCCGATGTGGCTCGTCGAGGTGTCGACCGCTTCGGGTTGGCGTGCTGCGGGCCTGTAGCGCAGGCAGTAGTTCGGGGCGCACAGGTGCGAGCCGCCCTTGATCACGCGGCGGGGGATGTGGGCGCCGGGACGTCCGATGTCATAGCTGCCCTCCGGGGTGTCGATCCGCGGATTGAGGGGCGGTCTGCAGCACGGGCTGGCCGGCACGGCCGTGCTTGAGCCGCGGGGCGCGTAGTAGTCGGTGGTCCATTCCCACACGTTGCCGGTGATGTCGTGGAGGCCGTAGCCGTTGGGTGCGAAGAGGCCGATCGGGGTGGTGCCGCGCCAGCCGTTGGCCCCGGTGTTGTGCCACGGGAACTCGCCCTGCCAGTGGTTTGCCATCAACTGGCCGCCGGGGCGGTGTTCGTCTCCCCAGGCGAAGATAGCGCCGTCGAGCCCACCTCGCGCGGCGTACTCCCATTCGGCTTCGGTCGGCAGGGCCTTGCCCGCCCACTCGGCGTACGCCTCGGCGTCGTCGTATGCGACGTGGGTGACCGGGTGATCGTCGCGCCCGGAGTTGTCGCTGGCAGGCCCCCAGGGGCGGCGCCAGTTTGCGCCGGGGACGTAGGCCCACCATCGGCTCGGGTCGTCGAGCGGCACTGGACCGGGAGTGGGGTGGAACACGGCTGATCCGGCGAGCAGGAGCGATGGGTCGGCGTCGGGATAGTCGGCGGCGCTCGGCGGGCGCTCGGCAGCGGTGAGATAGCCGGTGTCGTCAATGAACCGGGCGAACGCGGCGACGGTGACCGGGCCTCGATCGATCGCGAAGCCATGGACCTCGATCTCGCGAACCGGGCCCTCTTCGGGATAGAAGTCGGCCGAGCCCATGCGGAACGTTCCCGCGGGGATCTCCGCCATCTCGGTGCTCGCCATGCCGCGGGATCGTAGTGCCTCCCGCGACCGGTCCTCGAGCGCTCCGCACGCCTAGGCGCGGACCGTGTGGCGGACTCGCGCTCGGGTCCGGCGCGGTCGGATCGGCCGTCGCGGTGCCCTCGATCCGGTGTCGATGTGACCGGCACGGCGGAACCAGTAGTACAACGCACCGCAGGACAGCACGAGGCTGCCCACACCGGCCAGCGCGAACGTCGCGAACGAGCGGATGTGGTCGACCATCCAGCCGAAGTTCATGCCGAAGAAGCCAGTGATGAACGTGAGCGGCAGGAAGATTGTCGCGACGAGCGTCAGAACCTTCATCGTCTCGTTCTGGCGGACGTTGATCACCGTCTGCTCGTTTGAGATCACGGCCATGTTCGCCTGCAGCACCATCGCGAGCGCGTCGCGGAGCGCCGCCACCTCCTCGTTGATCAGCTTGACGTGGTCGTTGACGTCGCGGAAGAACTGGGAGAGCTCGCGACTGACGCCGAGGTAGCTGCCGCGCTCGAGGCCGTCGAGGGGCGAGAGCAACGGGTGCACCGACCGGTAGAAGTCAGTCGCCTCCCGGCGGAGCAGGTAGATCCGCTCCGCTGGGGCGGTCGCACCGCTGAACACGGTCGCCTCGACCTCCTCGACGTCGCGATCGAGACCGTCGACGACGGGCGTGTAGTCATCGACGATCGTGTCGATGATCGCCCAGAGAGCCGCCGCGGCGCCCTCCCTGAGCAGATCGGGACGGTTCTCCAGCCGGCGGCGCGCCGTCTGGAAGCCCGTACCCGGCCCCCGCCGGACTGTGATGACGAACCGCTGGGAGATGAACACGGAGACCTCGCCGAACTCGATCTCCTCACGCTCGTCGATGTACATCGCGGTCCTGAACACCGCGAAGAAGATGTCGCCCTCCTCGTAGCGCTCGACCTTAGGCCGCATGTGGAACGTCAGCGCATCCTCGACCGCAAGTTCGTGAAGGCCGAACCGCTGCTGCACGGTGCGCAGCTCGGCCTCGTCAGGCTCGAACAGGCCGAGCCAAACGAACCCGGTCTCCCGCGAGCAGATCTCTGCGGCGTGACCGACGTCCATCGGCCCGTCGTGCTGACGCTTCCCGTCCAGGTAGTGGGCACAGTCGACAATCACGCTGATCTCCTCGTGCCCCGGGTTGGAAGCCCGCCACCGGTCGAGGCGCCCGGCGACGAACCCCTGATTGATATCCGGCGGATCGGCCGCGGATGGGGCGATCTTGTATCCCGCGGCGCTCGGCGCGCAGCGGCCGGGCACCGCGCTCACAGCCGACGGCAGCGCTAACAGCCGACCGCCGCGTCGTGCCACGCGACGAACTGGCCGTCGAGCTCGCCGCAGCGACCGCCGATGACCGCCGGGATCCGCGCCGATGCGAGGCCGGTCGCGATCGTTCCCACGATCGTGCGCCCCATCGCCGACCACATGCCGCCACGGGTATCGAGGAGCACGCGAGCCCCGAGCCAGCTCGACTCGATCTCCGCGACATAGCGGGGCGTGGCGTAGAGCTCGGCGATCTCGGTGTCGACGCGGTCCTCGAGTGGCATCATCACGCCGCGCTCATCGATGTCGAGCAGGCGGTCCTTGAGCCGGTCGAGCGTGGCCGCGGCGCGCTGGGGGTGAGTCGTGATGATCGTGAAGACCGCGTACAGATCGGTTTCGGTGTCGCCGTCCCCATCGAGCGACAGCTGCGGTCCGAGGACGTTCGGCGCGATGCCGACGCAGCGGGAGGCGGGCGCGTTCGGATGATGGGTTTCGACGACCTGGAGTTGCCACTGAGCCTCGCGGTACTCGCTGTCGGCGACGTGCTGGGCAGCGAGCGCGACGCGGCCATCGAGCGATCCGCCCTGGGCGCTGGCGCGCAGCCACGATCGTGCCTGGTCTGCCGCCTCGGTCGCGAGGCGGCTGTAGTGCACGCCGAGCTTGTACATCGCCTCGGCGTCGCCGTCGCCCGCCGCGGCGAGCAGCCCGTCCCGCTCGGAGGGTGTCGGTCCGGTCATGATCACGAGTCCTTTCGTTCTCTCGAGCCCGCGCAGACGGACCCGCAATGCTCGGCGGCAACCACCCCCGTCGCCACCAGCACGGCCTCATACCGTGCACCAAGAGCGTAGCGACGGATGTGTAGCTTGTGGGGGCTTTGTCAGATTTAAGACCCTCAGCAGTGCCGTGCTTCATCGCGATATCGCGACACGACATCTTTGCCGGCACTCCGGTGCTCGGGCGCCGCGCCGTTGCGCGTCGTTGCCGCGCCGCCCCCGCGCTGCCGCGCTGCCGCGCCACGGGAGGCGTCGTCAGAGAATCGGCAGAGATCCGCTGTACCCTCGGAGCGCCTGACCGCGACGAACGACGATCCGACGCTCGAGTCCACGGAGATCGAGCCGCCCGCGCCGACCGCGCGGGGACGGGAGCCGGTGCGGGTCCCGCTCGGTCGGCTGCGATTGATCGTGTTCGTCGTCGGGGCGGCGAGCCTCGGCGCCGAGATCAGCGCGGCGCGCCTGCTTGCGCCGTACTTCGGCGCGTCGACGATCATCTGGGCGAACACGATCGCGACCGTGCTCGTGGCGCTGTCCGTCGGCTACGCGATCGGCGGCAACCTCGCGGATCGGCGGGGCGATCTGAACGGCCTGTGCGGGGTCGTGCTGCTCGCGGCGGTGCTGCTCGCACTCGTCCCGTTCATCGCCGACCCGTTCCTGCGGCTGTCGGTGAGGGCTCTCGGATCGCTGTCCGTCGGTGGCTTCCTCGGGTCGCTGGCGGCGGTGCTCGTGCTCGTTGCCGTGCCGGTTCTGCTGCTTGGGACAGTCGCCCCGTACGCGAACCGGCTGGCGCTCGGTCAGGTCGCGGACACCGGCCGTGTGACGGGACGGCTGTACGCGATCTCGACCACCGGGAGCCTGCTCGGTACGTTCAGCTCGGCGCTCCTGCTGATCCCGCTGATCGGGACCCATCGGACCTTCCTTGTGTTCGCGCTCGGGCTGGCCCTCGTCGCGATGATCGGCCTGCCCTCGCGGCGGCTGCGGCTCGTGCCGCTCGCGGTGGCCGCGGCACTGCTGATTCCACCGGCGGCGGTCGGAGCCGATACGGCGGGGGGCCGGGTCATCTACGAGACGGAGACCGAGTACCAGTACGCACGCGTCGTGCAACTGCCAACCGGCGAGCGGTGGCTCGAGCTCAACGAAGGACTCGCGATCCACTCCGACTACAGGCCGTGGAGTTATCTCACGGGCAACTACTGGGACGACGTGCTCGTTCTCCCGTTCGCCGGCGCCCGCGCCGCGCCCCCGCGCCGGATCGCGATCCTGGGGGACGCGGCGGGGACCGTGGCGCGCGGCTATGGGCACTTCCTACCGCAGACCCGGGTCGACGCCGTTGAGCTCGACGGCGAGCTGACGACGATCGGCCGGCGGTACTTCGATCTCCGCGGTCCGAACCTTCACCTCTACACCGCGGACGCGCGGCCATGGCTCGCCGCGCAGAGCGCGCACTACGACGCGATCCTGCTCGACGCCTACCGCCAACCGTACATCCCGTTCTACCTGCTGACCCGTGAGTTCTTCGAATCCGTCCGTACGCATTTGAATCCAGGCGGCATGATCATCGTCAACGTCGGGCACATCCCCACATCGGATCGGCTGGAACAGGTTGTGACCCGCACGCTTCACGCCGTGTTCCACACGGTGGCGCGGGACCGCGTCAGCGCAAGCAATTCGCTCGTGATCGCCAGCAACGGACCGGTGTCCGCTCACCACCTGGTGGCGGCCGTGCCACCCCCGGGCCTGCAGCGCCTCGCCGGCACCGTGGCGGGCCGGATCGGGCCCGCGCTTGCGGGCGGGAGCGTGTTCACGGACGACCGCGCCCCGGTCGAGTGGCTCACCGACCTCTCGATTCTCAACTACGCGACCGGCACCCGGTAAACGCGCGCCGGGCCGGGTAGGCCAATCCTGGGACCACCAACGTCCAGGAGACATTTCAGTGACACGAGACGAGAACCCAGAACGCACGGTCGGCGGGGTCGCCGGCAAAGTCGTCGGCAAAGTGAAGGAGCTCGTCGGGTCGGCGACCGATCAGGACGATCTGGCCCGTGAGGGCCGGCTCCAGAGCGCGCAGGCCGACGCCGAGCTCGAGGCCCGGGATGCGGCCGCGCAGGCACGCCGCGCCGACGCCGAGGCGCATGTCCGTGACGAGCAGACCGAGACCGAGATCGAGCGCGAGCATCTCGAGAACGAGATCGCGGCGCAGCAGCGCGAGCGGCGGATCGAGGACGAGCAGCGCGCCGCCGAACGGGGGAGCGCCGACGCGCAGCAGCATGAAGAGGCGCAGGCGGCGGCCCAGCGCGACGCCGAGCACGACGCGGCGGAGCGCTCCGAGCGCCAGGCCGAGAAAGCCCGCCTCAACGCGACTGAGGATGCGATCGCCCTCGAACGCCAGGCGCGCGAGCACGAGGCGCGAGCCGACCGGATCGACCCGGAGGTGCAGTCATGAAGCTCCGATCGATTCCGGGACGGGCGGTCACGACATCGCTCACGCTGGCCCGTGTGCCCCTCGATGCGGCGATCGGGCTGCTGCCGGGTCGTCGGGCCCAGAGCGCCGCGCTCGCGGTCGACCGGGCCGACGCGACGATCCGATCGGTCGCCGGCACGATCACGGCGGACGCGGCTCTGCGCGAGGATGCTCGTCGGAGGCGTGCGGCGACAAGCGAGCGCCAAAAGGCGGCGGCCCTACGCGACCGCGCCGAACACGTGACCGAGAACGCCGAGGTCACTACCGAGGAACGCGGCGCGCGGGCGCAGCGCCGGCGTACGGAAGCCGATCGCCGAGCGTCTCGCCGGGCGACGGCGGCGAAGCGAGAGGCCGAGCGCAACCGTACGCGCGCCGCCACAGCGGCCAAGCGGCGTACGGCCGCCAGCCGCAAGGTCGCCGCACGCGCCGAGGCGCAGGTCGACGCGGAGGCGCCGGAGAAGCGACTCGAGGTGCTCGAGGACCGCGCCGAGGCCGGGCGTCAGGCGCAGGAGGCGCTCACCGCCGCCGACGAGGCGCAGCGCCTTGGCGACGCCGCGGCTGCGGTCAAGGAAGAACGCCGAGAGGACTAGACAGGGAGTTCGGCCAGCGCGTCGTCGAGCCGCCGGCGCGCCTGGCCGAGCGTCTGCGGACTCCGGGCGATGTCCGCCCACGCGTCGCCGTCGCGCTCGAGTCGCTGGACGACGGTCTTCAGCGTCCACCGATCGGCCCGCGTCGACTTGTCGGTCAGTTCGTCCCAGCGCAGCGGCGTAGCCACGGGCGCGTTCGGACGCGGCCGGACGGAGTACGGCGCCACCGAGGTGAGGCCATAGCCATTGCGCATCACGTCGAGCAGGATCCTCTGCTCGCGCTTCGCCTTGCGCTGCTCGACCGTGAACACGTCCGGGTCACGGCCGGCGGCGAGCAGCGCGACGTCCCGCGCGAACGCGCGCACGTCGTCGAAGTCGGCGCGTCGCTGAAGCGGCACGACGACGTGGTAGCCGCGCGACCCGGTCGTCATCGCCCACGGCTTCAGGCCGAGTTCGCGCAGCAGCTCGCCGATCGTGATCGCGGCCTTGCGGACCGCGTCCTGGTCCTCGACTGACGGGTCAAGATCGACGATGAACCGGTCTGGGCGCTCGGGGCGGTCGCGCCGGCTGAGCCATGCGTGGAACGTGAGGCACGCCTGACCGGCGAGATAGATGAGCGTCGCCGGCTCCGTGGCGACGACGTGCTCGACGGTGCCCCTGCGCGCCGGAACCCGGGCGCGGCTGATCCAGCCCGGGAAGTAGGACGCGGCGTGCTGCTGGATGATCCGGTGACCGTCGATTCCATCGGGGTAGCGCTCGAGGTTGAGCGGCCGGTCCGCGATGTGGCGGAGCATCTCCGGCGCGACTCGCTCGTAGTAGTGGGCGAGCTCGGACTTCGAGACGCTCGTCCCAAACAGCAGCTTGCTCGGCCGACTGATCTCGACCGTCCGGCGGCCGGATCGGATCGTCTCCGGCGATTCGCTCACGCAGCGCGTCTGGGCGAACGGAGACCGAGGTCGACGCCGGGTTCAGACTCGTCGCGCGGGAGCCCGATCTCGAGCAGCCGCTCGGGGCCGATGTCGATCGCGGCCTCGATCACCTCGGGCTCGACTCCGGCGGCGGCGAGCCGTCGACCGGCCTCTCTCAGCATCGGTGGCCGGCTGGGGGAATGGGCGTCCGACGCGATCACGAACGGAAGCCCGGAGCGGGCGACGGTGAGACCCCGGCGCTCCGCGTCGGCGCCGTGGACGCCGGCGAGCGAGGAGGCGTTGATCTGGAGGATCGCGCCGCGCTGAGCCTGGTCGTGCAGCACATCCATCCCGATTCCGGGGCCGCGCTCAGGGTGGCCGATCAGCAGTCCGAAGCCCTGATCGCGCAGGACCTCGGTCGCGGGGACGAAGCTGCGGTCGCCCGGCCACAGCGGGACCTCGAGCAGCAGCCAGCGAGCCCCTGCGGGCCCTTGGGCGAGCAGGTCGAGCTCGTCCGGTCGCATCCCGGCGGCGTCACGAGGTGAGATCTCACCGCCGGGGCGCACGTCGAGCGGAAGGCGAGCGGCGGCGAGCGCCTCGCGCAGGCGGTCGACGCGGCTCCGGAGCTCGGCAAGGCGGAATTCGCGCGCGTGCGGCGTGCACACGATCCGGCGCGTCCCGTCCTCGACGGCGAGACGGGCGAGGGCGATCGCCTCGCGGTCATCGCGCGGGCCATCGTCGACGCTGGGCAGAAGATGAAAGTGAAGCTCTGTGCGCACCCACAGTTCACTACCCGCCGCGCGCGCGAGAGTTTCGGCAGGATGTGAGCGGACAACGGGATGACAACACGCACATGACCACGACCCCCGACACGCCCTGGTGGCAGGGCGCGACGATCTACCAGATCTACCCCCGAAGCTTCGCCGACTCTGACGGCGATGGCGTTGGCGACCTTGCCGGGATCACCTCTCGGCTCGATTATCTGAACGCGCTCGGGGTCGACGCGATCTGGCTCTCGCCGTTCTTCCCCTCGCCGATGGCGGATTTCGGCTACGACGTCGCCGACTACACCGGCGTCGATCCGCGGTTTGGGACACTCGGCGACTTCGACCGGCTGCTCGGCGAGGCGCACGCACGCGGCATCCGAGTGGTCATCGACTGGGTGCCGAACCACTGCTCCGATCAGCATCCGTGGTTCATCGAGTCGCGGCGCGGACGGGACAGCCCCAAGCGCGACTGGTACGTCTGGCGCGACCCGGCGCCGGGCGGCGGCCCGCCGAACGGCTGGGTCTCGAACTTCCGCGCCGTGGGACCCGCGTGGACGTATGACGAGGCGAGCGGCCAGTACTACCTGCACTCGTTCCTGCCCGAGCAGCCTGAGCTCAACTGGGACAACCCCGAGGTTCGTGCCGCGATGGCCGACACATTGCGGTTCTGGCTTGACCGCGGTGTCGACGGTTTCCGCATCGACGTCGTGTTCAAGCTCGCCAAGGATCCGGCGCTCGGCGAGAACGAGCCCGACCGGCGACACGACCAGGACTGGCAGCCGACGATCCACGAGCGGCTCCGTGAGCTGCGCCGCGTCGCCGACGAGTACGACGACCGGATGCTCGTCGGCGAGGTGTACCTCGATGATCTGCCCCGCGTTGCGGCGTACATCAACAGTGGCGAGGAGCTCCACCTCGCCCACAACTTCGTGTTCGTTCGGCTCCCCTGGCGTGCGGAGGCGTTCCGGGAGTCGATCGAGGAATTCATGCGCCTGTCGACGGCGGTGGCATGGCCAACCTGGCTGCTCGAGAACCACGATCACGGGCGCGTGCCCAGCCGCTACGCGGACGGACCAGATCCGAACGAACGCCGTGGGCGGGTGGCGCTGATGCTCGTGCTCGCGCTCCGCGGGACCGCGTTCGTGTTTCAGGGCGAGGAGCTCGGGCTCCCGGATGCCGAGGTGCCGGCCGACCGGATCGTCGACGTCGACGGGCGCGACCCGGAGCGCGCCCCGATCCCGTGGCGGCGGCCCTCGGAGGTCGGGCCGGGCGCCGGATTCACGACCGGCGAGCCGTGGCTGCCGCTCGTCGCGGACGCCGAGTCCTTGTGCGTCGAGGCCCAGGAGGAGGACCCGGACTCGGCCCTGACGTTCACGCAACGGCTCGTCGCCTTCCATCGCGACAGCGACACGCTCCAGCGCGGCACCCAGCGGTTCATCGACGCCCCGGATGGCGTCCTCGCCTTCGTCCGCGACTACGCCGGCGAGCGGCTGGCCGTCGCGCTCAACTTCAGATCAGCGCCGGCGAGCGTCGAGGTCGATGACGCGGCGACCGTCGTGCTCTCCACCGATCCGGCCCGTCCGCTCGATCAGATTCCGAGCCCCGTTGCGCTCGGACCCGACGAGGGCCTCATCCTGCGGCTGGGACATTCTCCTCAAGCTCGGTGAGCCACACGGCGGCGGACGAGTCGCTCGGCGCGCGCCAGTCGCCGCGCGGCGACAGTGATCCGCCGGTGCCGACCTTGGGCGCGTTCGGGATCGCCGAACGCTTGAACTGGCTCGTGTGGAAGAAGCGCTCGAGGAACACGCCGAGCCAGTGCTTGATCTCGGCGAGCGAATACTTCTCGCCCCACGCATGGTGCGCGAGGAATGCGACCTTGCTCGGTAGATAACCGAAGCGCAGGATGTAATAGAGGAAGAAGTCCTGGAGCTCGTAGGGGCCGACGACGCTCTCGCTGTGTCCCGTCGGCTCGTCGGCGTCCGGGTCATCGTTGGGGATCAGCTCCGGGGAGATCTCGGTCGCGAGGACGGACTCGAGGACACCGCTCGCCTCGTCGGTGAACTGGTGGGTGTCGACGGCCCAGCGGATGAGGAACTGGATGAGCGTCTTCGGCACCGACGCGTTGACGTTGTAATGCGACATCTGGTCGCCGACGCCGTATGTGCTCCAGCCGAGCGCCAGTTCGGAGAGGTCGCCGGTCCCGATCACGAGCCCGCCGTGTCGATTGGCGAGGCGGAACAGGTGCGAGGTCCGCTCGCCCGCCTGCACGTTCTCGTAGGTGATGTCGTAGACCGGCTCGTCGTGCGCGGCGGGATGATCGATGTCACGGAGCATCTGCTCGGCCGATGGGCGGATATCGATCTCGTGTCCGGTCACCCCGAGCGCCTGCATCAACCGGTGGGCGTTCGTCAGGGTCTTTGAGCTCGTGGCGAACCCCGGCATCGTGTACGCGAGCACGTTCTTCCGGGGCAGGCCGAGACGGTCGAACGCACGGGCGCAGACGATCAGCGCGTGCGTCGAGTCGAGGCCGCCGGAGACGCCGATCACCACTCGCTCGATCCCGGTCGCCCGCAGCCGCGTCTCGAGCCCGCGGACCTGGATGTTGTAGACCTCTTCGCACCGGTCGTTGCGCGTGACCAGATCGGAGGGGACGTACGGCTGCGCCTCGACGTGGCGGCGCAGTGGCACGACGGCGGTCGGGTCGTCGAACTCAAACTCGATCCGGCGCATCGCCTTCAGGCGAGCCCGGTGTTCGTGGATCGAGTCGCCGAACGTGCTGAAGCTCGCCCGGTCAGCCAGGATGCGCTCGAGATCGAGGTCGGCGGTGATCAGCTGCTCGTCGTCGGAGAACCGCTCGGCCTGGGCGAGGAAGTCGCCGTTCTCATAGATGAGGGCCTGCCCGTCCCAGGCAAGGTCGGTCGTCGACTCCCCGAACCCGGCCGCGGTGAACACGTAGCCGGCGATCGATCGCGCGGAATGTGACGCGCACAGCAGCCGGCGGAAATCCGCCTTGCCGATCGTGATGTTGCTCGCCGACAGATTCGCGATCACGGTTGCGCCGGCGAGGGCGCCGTAGGTGCTCACCGGGATCGGCGCCCAGAAGTCCTCGCAGATCTCCGTGTGGAGCACGAAGCCTGGGACGTCGCGGCAGCAGAACAGCAGATCGACGCCGACGGGCACACTCTCGCCGAGCAGTTGCACGTCGGTGAGCACGAGGTCGCGGGCGGCTCGGAACTGGCGCTTCTCGTAGTACTCGCGGTACTCCGGCAGGAAGCTCTTCGGCACGATCCCGAGCAGACGACCGCGGTGGATGACAATCGCGCAGTTGAACAGACCGCCCTCGATCGGCAGCGGCGCGCCGGCGATGATCACCGGTCGCAGCTCGGCGCTCTCGGCGCGGAGTTGCTCGATTGCCTCCAGGGCGCCGGCGAGCACCGCCTGCTGATGCAGCAGGTCGTCGATCGCGTAGCCGGTGAGCCCGAGCTCGGGAAAGATGACGAGCGCGGCGTGGTCCTCCGAGGCGCGGCGGGCAAGCCCGAGCGTCCGCTCGGCGTTGAACGCGGGTTCGGCCGGACGGACGTGCGGAACGGCGCTCGCCACGCGGACGAAGCCGTGGTCGTAGAGCGAGTGGAAGGTTCCAGGCGCGGGCATCGCGGGTCAGATCATGCCGAAATGGGGGCGGAGCACTCAGGGCTCCCGTGCCACCGGGCGGTCCGGATCGGTGATCCAGTCGCTCCACGAGCCGACGTAGAGAGAGGCGGGTCGGTCGGCGTGGGCGAGCGCCAGCACGAGATGGGCCGCCGCGACGCCGGATCCGCAGTACGCGCCGATCTGCGGCTCGGCGGTCGCGCCGAGCGCCTGCAACTCCGCTTGCACCGCATCGGCGTCGGGGAGTCGACCGTCAGCGCCGAGGAGCCGGGCAACGGGGAGGTTGCGCGCGCCGGGGATGTGTCCCGCGACGGGATCGATCGGCTCCTGCTCGCCACGGAAGCGCTCGGGCGTGCGGACGTCGAGGAGCGCGCCCGTCTGCGCCACCTCGGCGGCTGAGGCGGCGTCGAGCGTCGGCATCTCGCCAGGCCGCGGCGTGAAGTCCCCGGGGGTCCGCTCGGCGGGCTCGCCGAGCTCGAGCGCGCCGCCCGCGGCGACCCACGTGTCGATGCCACCATCGAGCACGCGCACGTCGGGATGGCCGAAATACCGCAGGACCCACCAGGCCCGGGCGGCGGGCCCCGGGACGGTGCCGGCGTAGACGACGACCGGGCGCGTCGTCAACACACCCGAACGCCGCATCGCCGCGCCGAACGCAGCAGCGTCTGGGAGCGGGTGGCGCCCGTCCGGTCCCGGCGGGGCGGCGAGGTCCTCGTCGAGGTCGACGAACGCGGCGCCCGGCACGTGCCCGGCGAGGTAGTCCGCCCGGGCGGAAGGGCCGCCGAGCGTCCAGCGCACGTCGAGCACGGTTGTCGACGCGAGCTGTCCGGCGAGCTCCGAAGCGGTGACGAGAACGTCAGCCATCCGGTCTATCGAAGCAGAACGCTGGCCGCCGGCGTGGTCGCGTGCCACGCTTGAGCGACAATGAGCATCGAGTTGCAGCCGTCGTCCCGTGCTTCGCCACAGGACGCCCGGCCGACAGGCCTCACCGAGGCCGAGGCGAGTCGGAGGCTTGCCGAGTCCGGCAACCGGGCTCCACCATCGACGAGCCGGTCGTACGCGAGCATCGTCCGGGCGAACGTCTTCACGGTGTTCAACGCGATCCTCGCCGGGTTCGGTGCGGTCACGTTGATCTTCGGCGATGCCCGGGACGCGCTGTTCCTGGGAATCATCGTCGCGAACGCCGCGATCGGGATCCGCCAGGAGGTCAAGGCCAAACGGGCACTCGACAAGCTGTCGTTGCTCGTCGCGCCGCAGGCGCGCGTCATGCGCGATGGCACGACGAAACCGGTCCCGGTCACCGGCGTCGTGCTCGACGACCTCGTCTTGCTTGAACCCGGCGAGCAGGTGGTCGCCGATGGCCACGTCGTCACCTCCGCCGATCTGCGGATCGATGAGTCGGTGCTCACCGGGGAGTCCGAACCCGCCCGGCGCGGCGTCGGCGACGAAGTCCGCTCCGGGGCGTTCGTCACCGAGGGCACCGGCGCGTATCTCGTCACCGCCGTCGGCGCCGACAGCTTCGCCGCCCGGATCACCGGCGAGGCGCGGTCGTTCCGGCATCCGCGCTCGCCACTTGAGCGGGCGATCAACCGTCTCCTGTATGCCCTCGTGGCACTCGTCATCGGGCTCGGCGCGATCCTCGGCTACTCGCTCTACCACCGGCACGTGAAGACCGGCACGGCGGTCTCGACCGCGTCGGCCGGTGTCGTCAGCATGATCCCGGAGGGGCTCGTCGTGCTCATCAGCCTCACGTACGCCGCGGCCGCGGTGCGGATGTCACGACGCGGCGTGCTCGCCCAACAGCTGAACGCGATCGAGTCGCTCGCGTCCGTGGACACGATCTGCGTCGACAAGACGGGGACGCTGACCGAAGCCTCGTTGCGGGTCATCGAGACGGTGCCCGCCCCCGGGGTCGCGGAGGACGAGCTCGCTGCCGCCGTCGCCGCTCTCGCCGCGAGCTCCTCGTCACGCAACCTCACGCTCGAGGCAGTCGCCGCCGCGTTCCCGACTGAGGCGCCCGTCGCCGCGCTTGCCGAGGTCCCGTTCTCAAGCCGACGGCGGTGGAGCGCGGTCGCGCTCGCGGACGAGAGCTTGTTCCTCGGCGCGCCGGAACGCCTGCCGGTCGAGGCGCTCACCGACACCGCGCGGGAACGCCAGGAGCAGGGACGCCGCGTGCTGGCGGTCGCCCGAGGCCCGGCGACGCTGCCGCCGGAGCCGGGAGAGCGGCCGCCCGACGGGCTGACACCGCTCGGGCTGGTCATCGTCGCCGAGGAGCTCCGCCCGAATGTCCGGGACACGGTCGCGTTCCTGCTCGGCGAGGGGATCGAGGTCAAGGTCCTCTCCGGCGATAATCCGCAGACGGTGGCGGCGATCGCGCGGGACGTCGGGATCCCGGTCCGGGGCGTCAGCGACGGGTCGGAGATCCCCGACGATCCGGAGGCACGCCGGGCGTTTGCGCGTGAGGCGACCGTCGTCGGCCGGATCTCCCCGGAGGGCAAGCAGGCGATGGTGCAGGCGTTGCGCGACGAGGGCCGCTACGTCGCGATGGTCGGCGACGGCGTCAATGACGTGCCCGCGCTGAAGAGCTCGCGCCTGGCGATCGCGCAGGGCTCGGGAACGCAGATGGCGCGCAGCGTGTCCGACCTCGTGCTCATCAACGGCGATTTTGCAGCAGTGCCGCAACTCGTCCACGAGGGCCGCCGCGCCCTGCGCAACCTCGCGCGCGTCACGAAGCTGTACGTGACGAAGTCCGCCTTCGCCGCGTTCCTGATCCTCACGATCGGGACGAGCTCAGAGTCCTACCCGCTGCTGCCGCGCCACCTGTCGCTCGCGGCGAGCCTGACGATCGGCATCCCGACGTTCTTCCTCGCGCTGGCGCCGAGCAGCGGGCCGTGGCGTCCGGAGCACTTCGTCCGCGGCGTCGCCCGGTTCGCCGTGCCCGCGGGGGTCGTCGTCGGGACCGGGCTTGTCTCGGGGTACCTATTCGCGCTCAACGACCTTGACCTGTCGGTCGCCGACGCGCGGACGGTCGCGGTCACGATCCTCGTCGTGTGCGGGCTGTACCTCGTGATCGCGCTCGAGGCCGAGGGCTCACGCAAGCGCTCGGCGCTCGTTGCGGGGATGTGCGCTGTGCTCGGGGCGATCTACGTGGCGACGATCATCATCCCGGCGACCCGTGACTTCTTCGCGCTGACGGTGCCCGATGCGGGGATGATCGTCACCGCGGTGCTGGCGAGCGCGATCGCGATCGGCGCGCTCGCGCTCTGCGGCTTCTCGATCCGGACGGCGCCGCCCGGGAGTTACTCCGACTCGTCGTGACGAGGAATGACGAGCGTCGGCCGGTGGGCGTGGGCGACGACCGCGGTGCTGACGCTGCCGAGGAGCATCGACTCGACGCGGCCGAGTCCGCGCGCACCGAGCACGATCACCGCCGCGTCGAATTCGGTCGCGGCGTCGCAGATCGCCTGCCACGGCTTCCCATGCGCGAGGTGGCCGTGGCTGTCAAAGCCGGCCTCGCCGGCGAGCCGCACGCCGCGGACGAGCGTTTCCTCCGCCACCTCGCGGGCGATGTCGTCGAGGCCAAGCGCCTTGGAGCCAAGCTTCGTGACTCCGGCGCTCAGCACGGCCGCCGGGTCATACGGTGCCCACACCGACACCGGCTCCCAGACCGTCACCACGACGGCGTTCCGGGCGCTGAACAGGGCGGCCGCTGTCGAGATCGCGGATGCGGCGTCGTCCGAACCGTCGTAGGCGAGGAGGAGGGGGCCCGCGGGCATGGCGTGCATTCAAGCGAAGTGCTGCCGCGGATAGGATCGCGACCGTGGAGCACGCGGACTACAACGAGCAGATGTGGGACGCCCAGTCCGACAGCTACCAGGAGCGTCACGGCCCGCAGCTCGACAAGTCCGGCGGCGCGGCCTGGGGTCTGTGGCAGCGGACCGAGACCGACCTGCAGGTGCTCGGCGACGTCGCCGGCAAGGACGTGCTCGAGTTCGGCTGTGGCGCGGCCCCGTGGTCGATCGCGCTCCACGCGCGGGGCGCCCGGGTCGTCGGTCTCGACGTCTCCGGGCGGCAGCTCGAGCACGCACGGGAGCTGATGCAGTCCGCCGGAGTCGACTTCCCGCTCGTGCACGCGAACGCCGAGGCGACACCGTTCGACGACGCCTCGTTCGACATCGTCTTCTGCGATCACGGGGCGATGACGTTCGCCGACCCGATGCGCACGGTCCCGGAGGCGGCGCGAGTGTTGCGGCCCGGCGGCGCGTTCGCGTTTTGCATGCACACACCGATGCTCGACTGCGCGTGGGCGCCGAGCGACGAGCACCCGAGCGACCGGCTCGTCGTCGACTACTGGACGCTGCACGCGATGCAGTTCGAGGATGAGCCGACGGTGTTCCAGGTGCCGTACGGCACGTGGATCCGTTGTTCCGGGAGAACGGGCTGATCGTCGAGGAGCTGATCGAGCTGCAGCCGGCGGCCGATGCGCTCAGCAGCTACCGCTCGGAGGTCGATCGAGACTGGGCGCGGCGGTGGCCGATGGAGCACATCTGGCGCGTGCGCAAGCGCGCGGAGTAGGACAGGTCGCATCGACCGCGACGCACCATCGGAGGGCGCGTGGGGGGTTGTGTCCAACAGTTGTACACAACGCCCCACGGGCTTCGTGCGCCGGCCGGCTAGCGAAACCGCAGCGAGGCGTGGGGCTCGCGCTCGAGGCTGGCGATCCAGCGCTGGTTGCCGTCGGCGAGCACGAGCTTTTCGCCCGGCTGGCACGGCGTGCGGAATTCGATCTCGACGTCGAGCGTCGCGGGCTCCTCGCCGCCGCGCGCGAGCAATTCCTCCTCGAGCGGCTGCCAGTAGGCGGCGTTGTTGACGTGGTTGGCGATGTCGCACTCGGTGGCGCGGAACGTCCAGCGACCCTGCTCGGGGGCGTCTGGCGCGGGCGCCGGGTGACGGAGGCGCGCGGTCACGCGACGGCCGGCGGCATGCCCGCCGTAGGCGGCGATCTCCGCCTCGGTGAACGGCGTCGGGTGCCAGTCGGTCGGGTCGAGGTGGACCCAGATCGCGACCGCCTCGACCGCGGGCCCGGCGGGCCGGTCGCCGTTGTCCGCGGCGTCGAGCGGCTCGATCGTCGTACGCCGCTCCGCCCACATCCGCCCGAGCCCGCTGCAGAACGTCCGAACGATGAACCGTTCGGCGAACCGCGGGAAGCGATGGATTGCGATCCGGTTGCGGCGCACGACCCACACGGCGCTCAGCGCCAGCCCGGCGTCCTCGACGTCCGCGTACGCCACATCCTGTAGCCAGCGGGCGAGCGCGTCGAGCCGGATCCGGCCGGACGGCGCGCAGTCGCCGAGTCCGGGACGCATCGCGAGCGTGTATTCGCGAGCGCCCTCGGGACGTGGGACGAAGTCGTCGGTCACTGGCTGACCACCGGCACGGGCGCGGGCTCGGCGAACAGCGAGGCAGTGCGCCGCGCCGTCCCCGCCGCCCACGTCGTCGTCGAGACGAGGCCGAGCACGACGACCGCCACGCCCAGGAAGGCGACGATCCACCAGCCGGGATGGGTCCCTGCGGCGAAGTCCTTCGGGGCGCTGCTCGCCGCGACGGCGCCGAGCACGGCGACGCCGAGCGTCGTGCCGACCTGCCGGCTCGTCGAGGCGACGGCGGCCGCGACACCCGCCTGCGCGGGCGGCATCCCGGAGACCGCGGTGTTCGTGATTGGCGGATTCACGAGCCCGGAGCCGAGGCCAAAGATCGCATAGGCGACAAACAGGTACTCCGGCGCCGTCGTCCGCGAGATCTGAGTCAGCATGAGACCGGCGACGGTTACCGCCACACCGCCGGTGACCAGTGAGGGACGGGTGCCGACGCGGCTCATGATCCGACCGGACAGGGGCGCGAAGATGAGCATGCCGCCGGCCATCGGCAGCGTGTACAGACCGGCTTCAAAAGGCGACAGGCCTCGGACGTTCTGTAGATACAGGGTGTTGAGGAACAGGAAGCCACCGATCCCGGCGAACACGAAGACCGCGATCGCGCTCGCCCCCGAGAACGGAGCGCTGCGGAAGAAGCGGACCTCGAGCAGCGGCTCGCGGCGACGGAGCTCGTACGCGACGAGCGCGATGAAGGCGAGGATCGACACGCCGAACGTTGTGAGGGTCTCAGCCGAGAACCAGCCGGCCCGGGGGGCCTCGATGATCGCGTAGGTGAGCGTCGCGAGCGCGACGATCACGAGCGCCTGGCCGACCGGATCGATCCGGCGGGGGTGCGGGGCACGGGACTCCGGCACGAACAGGGCCGTGAGCACGATCACGACGAGCCCAACCGGGAGGTTGACGAGGAACACCGCCCGCCAGCCGATCGAATCGACGAGCGCGCCGCCGACGATCGGACCGAGGGCGAGGCTGAGGCCGAACATCGCCCCCCAGATGCCGATCGCTTGGGCGCGCTCGCGGGGATCCTCGAACACGTTGCGGACGATCGACATCGCGACCGGGTTGAGCATCGCGCCGCCGACCGCCTGCACGACGCGGGCCCCGACGAGAACCCCGAGACTCGGCGCGATCGCGCACAGCAGCGAGCCGACTGAGAACACGACGAGGCCGGTCTGGAACGTGAGCCGGCGGCCGACCCGATCGGCCGTCGAGCCGGCGAGCATGAGCAGGCTGGCGATCGCGAGCGCGTACGCGTCGACCGTCCACTGCAGTCCGCTGACCGAGGCATGGAGCGAGCGGCGGATCGCCGGCAGGGCGACGTTGACGATCGTCACGTCGAGCCCGACGATCAACAGACTCATGCTGCAGATGACGAGCACGAGCAGCCGTCGGCGGCGGTCCAGCGGCGCGTGGGTCATGCCGCCGCGGGCTCCCAACCTTCCTCGATGAGCAGCCGTGCGGCTTCGATGTCCGGGTGCAGTGGCCGGTCTTGGAGATCGGGGCTCAGCCGCCGGCTGGCCTCGACAAACAGCGGCCGGCTCCCCGCGCCGACGGGCTCGTGGCCGGCGACGCGGAGCGCCCGCACCGCGACGACGAGCTCGGTCGCGAC
Organism: uncultured Solirubrobacterales bacterium; assembly: GCA_963750695.1. GTDB lineage: Bacteria > Actinomycetota > Thermoleophilia > Solirubrobacterales > Solirubrobacteraceae > Palsa-465. Next base: position 301,245 of record CAVVSB010000006.1, on the reverse strand, counting down.
GAGCACCATGAGCGCGTCGACCGCCTCGTGGGCGCGCCGGGCGGCGATCGGCGCCAGGCTCGAGTGCGATTCGACACCCCGAGAGACCGACACCGTCTGGGCGGCGACCGGCGTGACGAGCGATCGGACCTCCGCGGCCGCGGCGTGAGCGGTGTACTCGACGACGAGCGCACCGGACTCGGGGCCGGGACGCTCGGCGAGGAACGCCGGCAGGCCGGTGAGGTTCGGGTCGAGCAGCGCGCTCACCCGCGCGGCGATGAGCGCCGCGGATTGGGCAAGGGCCGTCCGGAGGTTGTCGATCGCGTTGGCGAGCGGCGCGGCGTGTGGGTTGCCGTTCGGCAGCGCGGCCGGCTCGCTCGACACGATCAGGGCGTTCTCGCCGGCGAAGTTGAGCTCGTGGATGACCGTCTGTTCGAGCGCCAGGAGCGCGTCGTAAACGGCGCCGTCGACCTGGGGGAGGGCCCTGAACGGGTACGGATCCTGAATGCCGAGTGCGCCTGGCCGCTCCGTGCGCTCCTGCAGGCCGTCGAGCCGGGCGCGCATCTCGGCTGCGATCGCCGACTGTCCCGCGCGGTGGGCGGCGGAGTGAATCCGCGGGTCGAGCGCGATCGGGTCGGCGGCCGCCGCCTCGAACGACAGCGCGGCGACGGTCAGCCACGCGCGGAGGAGCGCGTGCACGTCGGCGACGATGAGGGCGGCGTGGCCGACGCTGACGGCGTTGCTCGAGATGAACGCGAGACCGTCCCGCGGGCCGAGAGAGGGGGGCGCGACGCCCGCGGCCCGCATTGCCGGGCCGGCGTCGATCAGCTCATCCCCCCGCCACACCTGGCCCTCCCCGAGGAGGGCGAGTCCGATGTCGGCGAGCGCGGTCAGATCGCCGGTGCCGAGCGATCCAAGCTCCCGTGTGAACGGGGTGAGTCCGGCGTTGAGCGCCGCGACGAGAGCGTCGAGCAGCTCGCTCGAGATGCCTGCGCCCCCGGCACCGATCTGGTTGGCGCGGGTCACCATCGCCGCGCGCACGAGCGCGACGGGCAGCACGCGCCCCGCGCCGCACGCATGGCTACGCAGCAGGCGGACCGGATAGCCGGCCCGCTCATCGGCGTCGATCGCGCGGTCGCGCAAGGCGCCGACGCCGGTCGTGACGCCGTAGATCGGCTCACCGGCCGCGATCAGCGTCTCGAGCGTGTCGGCGGCGGTCGCGTTGCGCTCAGCCGCCGCGGGTGTGAGCTGGACCGGCGCGCGCCCCCGCGCGACGCGGACGACCGCCGCGGGATTGAGCGTCTCTCCGTCGAGCAGGATCACTGCAAACCACTGTAGGAGGTCGGCTCAGAGCGGCGGGCCGCGCACCCCGGGGGTGCGCGGCCCGTGCGCTCAGTCAGTCAGAACTGCTAGATGACGTGGTTGGCCTGCAGGAACTGTTTGGCGACGTCGGCGGCCGACTGCTTGTCGATCGCAACGGCCTTGTTCATCGAGATGATCGCGGCGTTCGTCAGCAGCTTGTTGACGGCGTTGACGACCTGCAGCACGTTCGGGCAGGCGCTCAACTTGTTCTTGTTGATCACCAGCGCGATGTTCTGGAAGCCGAAGATGTTCTTCGGGTCCTTCAGCACGGTGTACTTACCACTCGCGAGCTGCGGGTCAGTCGTAAACACGTCGACCGCGTCGACCGAGCCGTTGTCGAGCGCCTGGTACTGGACGCCGAGGGCGAGCGACTTGAACGTGAAGTTGTGCAAGCCGTACACGCTCTTCATTCCCGCTGCGCCCTGCTGGCGGTTGAGGAACTCAGGCCGGGCGCCGAGCGAGAAGTGCGGGATCTTCTTGAGGTCCTCGGTTGTCACGAGCCCATACTTCTGGGCGTACGCCTTCTTGACCCCAATTGCGTCGGTGTCGAAGAACGGCGTCATCTGGCTCATCACCTGCCCGCGCTTGGCGTAGAACGCCTTCGCCAGCGCGTACTCCTCCGCCGGGCTGCTGACGGTCTTGTTGACCTTTGCGACCGTCGCCACCGACTCACCGGTGTATTCGGGGTAGGCGTCGATCTGGCCGCTCGTCAGCGCCTTGTCGATGATCTCGGTGGCGCCGATGTTCTCCTTGTAGTTGATCTTGCAGCCCTTGGCCTCAAGCGCCTGCTTATACAGCTGGCCGATGATGAACTCCTCGGTGAAGTCCTTTGTGCCGAGCGTGAGCGAGCCTCCGGAGCCGCTCGCGGCCGTGGTCGACGAACTGCTCGCCGGTGCGCTTGAGGTAGTGCTTGAGCTTGAGCTTGAGCTCGAGCCACACGCCGCCAGCAGCATGGTGACGAGCGCAAACAGCGCGACGCCCAGCAGCGATCGACCGAGCGTCCGCCGTGAGCGCTGCCCGGGCGCCCGGTGTGGTTCATGAGACATGGTCATTTCCTCCTCGTGGTGTGGCCCGCCAGGGCCCTAGCGTCCAGCAATCTCCCAGTCCGGTTGCGTCGTCTCGCTACTGACCGCGCGCCCGTTTCGTCGCAGATGACGCAACGGTCGCGGCGTCACCGCTCGCTCGACCAGAGCGAGCGCGCCGTCGATCAGGAAGGCGAGCGCTGTGATCGTCAGGCTCGCGGCGATCACACCTGCGGTCCCGTAGGTCGGCTGGTTGACGATGATGTCGCCCAGGCCGCCACCGCCAGCGAAGGTTGCCAGCGTCGCCGTCGCCACAACGTAGACCGTCGCGGTGCGTACGCCCGCGAAGATGAGCGGTATCGCCAGCGGCAGCTCGACCCGCCACAGCACCTGCAATGGGTGCATGCCCATCGCCCGGGCCGCCTGTACGGCATCTGGGTCGACCTCGCTGACCCCGACGTACGTGTTCGTGAGGATGACCGGCGCGGCAAGGATGACGAGCGCGGCCATCACGTTGACGAAGCCGATCCCGAGGAAGCCGATGCCGATCGAGATGACGGCGAGGCTCGGCAGCGCTCGGCCAATGTTCGACACGTTGATCGCGAAGAACGAGAACTGGTGCACGTGACCGAGCCACACGCCGAGCGGGATCGCAATCAGGATCGCGACCCCGATCGAGGCGAATGACACCTCGAGGTGCGACACGGTCTTCTCGCCGATCAGGCTGAGGTTGTTGAAGAAGAAGCTGATGGCGTCGCCGAAGGAGGACATGTCAAACCACCTGAAGTCGGCGTCGGCTCCACGGCGTGATCAGGCGCTGGAGCAGGACAAGCAGGAGATCGGCGACGATCGCCAGCAGCACGGCGAGTGCGCCCGCCGCCAGGAATTCGGTCTTGAACCCCGTCTGGATCGCGTCGAAGATCGGCGCTCCGAGGCCGCCCGCGCCGATATAGGCGGCGACCGTGGTGAGGCTGATCGTCGTCACGGTGGCGATCCGGACGCCGGCCATGATCGCCGGCAGCGCGAGCGGCAGCTCCACCCGGAGCAGCTGCTGGCGAGACGTGAAACCCATCGCCCGGGCCGCCTCGAGCGCCGACTGCGGAACGCCGCGCAGCCCGGTGAGGGCGTTGCGGAACAGGATCAGGAGCGTGTAGGAGACAAGCCCGATCTCGGCGGTCGTCCGGTTGATCCCGGTGATGGGCACGAGCAGCTCGAACAGGGCCAGGCTCGGGATCGTGTAGAGGAACGCGCTCACGAGCGTGAACGGACCCTCGAACCAATGCTTCTTGTAGGCGAGGATCGCGGCCGTGAACGCGATGAGCATCCCGAGGCCGACGGCGATCGCGGTGAGTTCGATGTGCTCGATCAGGCGCGGCTCGAATCGGGAGCTGAAGTTGTCGAAGAACCAACTCGCGCAGAACTGCTTGTTCTCGATGATGCAGTTCGACGCGTGCTGGAAGGTCGGGATGACCGGCCCGCCGGCGGCCATAAGCAGATTCACGTCGCCGGCCCGTCCGGGGACTGGGAGCCAGCGTGGGCGGCGGCCGGTTCGTGCGGCGCGATCAGCTGGGTGATCGCCTCCATGCGCACCGATCCGACCGGCCTGTTGTCGTCGTCGACAACGTCCACGCGCGTCGTCCCCTCGGCGAGCATCATCGACAGCGCGTAGTGCAGGGTCGTGTCGTGGGAAATCGTCGGACCCGTCGGACGCTCGCTCGTCGGCGGGTCGAGCTCGATGTCCGCGATCCGACGCACACGGAGGCGCTTCAGACCGCGGTCGGCGCCGACGAACTGGGCGACGAACTCATTGGCGGGGTTGGCGAGCAGATCGTCGGCCGTCGCCATCTGGACGAGTTCGCCGTCGCGCATGATCGCGATGCGGTCGCCCATCTTGATCGCCTCGTCGATGTCATGGGTGACGAAGATGATCGTCTTCGGGATTTGGCGGTGCAGACGCAGGAAGTCGTTCTGCAGCCGATCCCGAGCGATCGGGTCGATCGCGCCGAATGGCTCGTCCATCAGCATGATCGGAGGGTCGGCGGCCATCGCCCGGGCGACGCCGATCCGCTGTTGCTGCCCGCCCGAAAACTCGCCCGGATACCGCTTGAGGTCCGAGGATGGATCGAGCCCGACGAGCTCCAGGAGCTCTGCCGCGCGGTCGTGGATGCGCTCCCTTGACCAGCCGAGCAGGCGCGGGACCGTCCCGATGTTGCTCTCGACCGTCATGTGGGGGAAAAGGCCGATCTGCTGGAACACGTACCCGATCCCGCGCCGGAGCTGCGTGAGCTCGAGCTGGCGGACGCTGCGGCCGTCGATCGTGATGTCGCCGTCGGTGATCGTGATGAGGCGATTGACCATCTTCAGCGCGGTCGTCTTACCGCATCCCGACGGGCCGATAAGCACGCAGATCTCTCCGGGCGGCACCTCGAAGCTGAGGTTTTCTACGGCGGCGCCGTCGCGTCCGGGATAACGTTTGACCACGCCTCGGAACGCGATCTCGGCGGGTGCCGAATTCGAGAGCTCGCTGGACGAACCAGACGTATGGGCGAATTCAGCGCCGATCACAAGATAGATACCAGATACGGGCGATGGGAAACGCCAACGCCCCGGTCAGAATCCCCGGCGCTCTACCGCTTGAGGCGGAAGACCTCGACCTCGTTGGCGATCCCGCGTACCTGCATGCTGCCGACGGGGTCCCATTCGACACCGTGGCAGGCTTCGACGACGATCCGGGTCGCGACGAGCTCATCCCTCTCTGCCCGACCGAGCAGCCGCGCCGTCAGATTGACGGCGGCGCCGAAATAGTCGCCCTCCCGCGGGATCGCGAGGCCGTGGTGGACGCTGGCGTGCACGCCGGGGTCCCCGCGGACGGCTGCCATCTCGGCGATGATCCGGGCGCCGGCCGCGACCGCGAGCTGCGGAGACGGGTAGGCGCACATGAACCCGTCGCCGAGCAGCTTCGTCAGCCGCGCGTCCGGCCCGCGCTCCCGGGTGACGACCGCCGCGAACTGGTCGATCATCCGCACCGCCGCCGTGTCGCCGACACGGTCGGCGTAGGCCGTGAAGTCTTTGAGGTCACAGAACAGGAACGACACCTCCACGGCGGCCGGAGTCCCGGGAACGGCGGTCGTCGCCGGAACCTCTCGGAAGGCGACCTGCCCGAACTCCCGCTCGAGCCAGCGGCGGTGGACGGCGGCGAGGACGACGTCGGCGATCGGGAGCAGCCGCTCCACGGCGGCGGTACGCGCGAGAAGACGGGGGTAGTCATCGGGGTGCTCTCGGAGATCTGGCTCGAGCACGCTCACCCACAGCTGCACCGAGCTGTGCGCGATCCGCGCGAGCAGGCGGCCGTAGACCCGGCCGAGCTGGATGGCGACGTCGAGCGGCCACGTTTCGCGCAGCGCCCAGAGCGTCACGAGCGCGTCGGCCTCCTCCGGCGTGAAGGCCGGTTCGTGCGGATCTGTCGCGGTGAGTCCGAACGCCTCGAGCAGCTCGCTGAGCGCGTCGACGGGGTGCCCCCCGCGCGCCTCGATCTCCGCCAGGGAGATCGTACGGCCCTCACTGCTGCGGCGCACGACCGTGTCGAGGAGGGCCCGCTGCGGCTCGCCGCTGATCAGCGCGTGCTCGATCTCCTCCTCGGATGCGCCGTAAGCCCGGAGGTGACCGGCGAGCTCGCGCAACCGCTCCAGCGCATCGTCTTTCGACGCGGGTTCTCCTCCGGGCATCTGAGCATCATCGCGTACCTCGCCCAAGCTCACGTCAGGCGTAGTAGAACAGGACGCCGAGCAGTCCGTACACCCCCAGCAGCTGAACGCCCTCGAACCACGTCGATTCACCGTCCGCGATGAGCGTGGTTGAGATGAGCACGGCGAAGATGAGCCCGGCGAGCTCATACCCGTTGAACACGAGTGCCATCGGGGCGGGCCCGAACAGGAACGACAGCAACACGAGCACGGGGGCGACGAACAGGCCGATCTGCGCGCTCGAGCCGATCGCGATGTTGACCGCCAGATCCATCTTGTCCTTGGCGGCGACGACGACCGCGACATAGTGCTCGGCGGCATTGCCGACGATCGCGACGATGAACGCGCCGACAAAGAACTGAGAGAGGCCGATCGAAGCCGAGGCGTGCTCGATCGAGCCGACGAGCAGCTCGCTCATCACGCCGACCAGGACCCCGGCGCCGCCGAGCATCAAGATCGAGCGCCGCAGCGGGGGAGCGTTCTCGGCTGACGCCTCGTCGCGCTCCGGGCTGAACAGGTCGCGGTGAGTGCGCAGCGAGAAGAACAGGCCGGCGATGTAAATGGCGATCATCACAAGGCTGATGGCGATCGAGAGGTGCTCGATCCGGGAGCCGAAGTCGTGGCGCTCCTGGCCGACGGTCGGCAGGCCGTGCCCGCTGATGAGCGCGAGCACGGCCGGGAGCATCAGCGCAGTCACGGTCACGAGGAGCAGGCCGGAGTGGTTCTGCGCTGCGGTCCGGTCAAACTGCTGCCGCGTTCGGTTCAATCCCCCGGAGACCATCGCGGCGCCGAGCACGAGCAACGAGTTGCCGATGATCGAGCCGACGAGCGACGCTTTGACGACCTCCTGGAGGCCACCGAGCAGCGCGAAGAAGGCAATGATCAACTCGGGTGCATTGCCGAACGTGACGTTCAGCAGCCCGGCGACCCCGGGACCGGAGCGGGCCGAGAGTTGCTCCGTGGCCTGGCTCATCATTCCGGCGGCCGGGATCACGGCGAGCGCCGAGGAGAAGAAGACAAGTACCGGAGGCCCGTCTAACAGCCTCAGCGCGAGCGCGAGAGGCGCGAACGCGTTGAGATAGGTGATCGGGCGCACGGTCCCGCAGCGTAAAGGGTCCCGCGCGGCTCTAATCTACGCACCAAATGCCCGAGCGGCAGCTACATCGGTCCTCCACGCGCGTCCTGTCGATCGCGATGATCGTGATCGGCCTCGCGCTGGTCGTTCGCACGGTCGCAGCCGGGGGCGGGGCGATCGCCATTGGAGTCCTGCTGGGGATCCTGTTCATCGCCGCGGGAGCTGGCCGCCTCTATCTCCAGTACCGAGGGTAGGGCCAGTGACGGCCCGCACGTGAACGAGCGTCCATTCAGTTATCGCGCGCTGTTCGTCGTCGTCTACACGGCGTCGATCGGCTCCGTGTACTTCGCCCTCGGCGTCGTCGCCCACCACGCGAACGGGATGACGCCGTTCGTGTTCCTTGCCGGCGGCATCTTCTTCCAGCTCTCCGCAATGACGTACGCCGAGGGTGCCGCCCTGCATCCCGAGCGCGGCGGCTCCGCCGTGCTCGGCCGTTATGCCTTCAACGAACTCGTGAGTTTCGTCGCCGGATGGGCGATTGTGCTCGATTACACGATCCTGCTGGCCGTTGCGGCGCTGACCGCACCGGCCTACCTCGGCGCGTTCTGGGCGCCGCTCGGCCGCGGCGCGCCGCAGGTCCTGATCGCCCTCGGCGTCATCGCGTTCGTCGCGTTCGACAACCTCACCGGCGTCAAGGTCCGGCCACTTCGCCGCCGGATCGCGATCACCGGCGCCGACTTCGTCCTTCAGGTCCTCGTCATCGTCCTCGGGCTGGTGCTCGTGCTGCACCCGCACCGGCTCACCGAGACGATCCATCTCGGCACGGCCCCGACGTGGTCGGATCTCGCGTTCGCGTTCCCGATCGGGGTGATCGCGTTCACGGGGCTCGAGGCGGCGGCGAGCATTGCAGGCGAGGTCAACGCGAACATCGCCCAGTTGCGCCGTCTCGTGGTGCCCGGCTCGCTCGTCATCGTCCTCATCTACGTCGGCATCGCCTTCGTCGGGATCTCGGCCCTGCCCGTGCACAACGGCGTCAGCGCCCTCGGGACCACCCATCTGCATGCGCCGGTGCTCGGGATCGTCGAGTCCTACAAGCCAACCTGGGTGGCCGACGTCCTCAAGTACGCGGTCGCGATCGGCGGCGCTCTTGGGCTGACGGCGGCCGCGGGCGCCGCGATGCTCGGGGTCTCCCGCGTCGGCTACTCGCTCGCCACGAACCGGCAGATCCCAAGCGCCATCGGCCGGCTGAGCACGCGGTGGGGCACGCCATTCGTCGTCATCGGCGCGGCCGCGCTTGCAAGCGCGGCACTCGTCCTCCCGCAGGACCTCGACCTGCTCATCGGGATCTACGCGTTCGGCGCGCTGCTCGCGTTCCTTATCGGGCACGTGTCGGTGATCGTGCTCCGCTTCCGTGAGCCGGACCGCCCGCGCGCGTACCAGGTGCCCTTCTCGGTCCCGTTCCGCGGCGCCAAGCTGCCGATCCCGACGCTCATCGGAGCCCTGCTCGCCGGGGTGGGCTTCATCGTTGTGCTCGTCTACCACTCCGGTGCCCGCTGGGTCGGCATCGGCTGGCTTCTCGGCGGCCTGACGCTGTATGTCATCTACCGCAAATCCGAGCAGAAGCCACTGTTGCGCCGCGTCACGATCCCCGAACGTGCACTGCGCCACGAGACGCTCGAGCCGGAGTTCGGATCGATCCTCGTTCCGATCCTCGGCACGCCACTCGATGACGACATCGTCCAGACGGCGGGACGCCTCGCCGGCGAGACGCGGGACGACGTCATCGAAGAGGGAGCCGTGATCGAGGCGATCTGGGTGTTCGAGCTGCCGCTGTCGCTTCCGCTCGACGCGCCGCTGCCGGAACATCAGGTCCAGCGCGCGCGCGAGGCGCTCTCTCGAGCAAAGGTCGTGGGAGAGGAGTACGAGGGTGTCGAGGTGGCGACGGCAATCGTCCGGGCCCGGCGGGCCGGCGCGGCGATCGTCAGCGAGGCGAAGCGACGCGGCGTCGAGGCGATCGTGCTCGCGGCCGAGGAGCCGAGCCGAGTTCGCGGCGGCGCCCTGCTCGGCGGCGTTGGCCCGCTCGAGAACTACGTCGGCGACGTCACCAAGTACGTGATCAACAAGGCACCGTGCCGGGTCATCCTCACCGCGCCGCCGGCGGACTGGCGAGAGAAGTTCGACGCCAAGCACGACGGGGGCGACCCCGCGTCCGCGCCGGCGCCGGCGCCGGCGCCGGCGTCTGAGGGCAGCTGATGGCGCAGCGTCGACTTCACGGGCTGCAGCGGGTGCTCGGCGTCAACGCGCTCGCCTCGACCGCGTATGGCAACGTCGGCTCCTCGATCTACTACGCGCTCGGCCTCGTTGCGTCGTTTGCGCTCGGCCTGACGCCGATCGTCTTCGTCGTCACCGGAGTGATCTTCTACCTGACGGCCGCCACGTATTCGGAGGCGACCGCCATGTTTCCCGAGGCCGGCGGCTCCTCCTCCTTCGCCCGCCACGCGTTCAACGAGTTCTGGTCGTTCTTCGCCGCCTGGGGCCAGATGCTCAATTACGTCATCACGATCGCGATCTCCGCGTTCTTCGTGCCCCACTACATCGGCGGCCTGTTCTTCCCGTTCCTGAAGACCTCGCCCGGGGACATCTTCTTCGGGATCGGCGTGATCGTCCTGCTGTGCGGGATCAACATCGTCGGCGTCACCGAGGCCGCGGCGCTCAACATCCTGCTCGCCGTGACCGACTTCGCGACGCAGTTGCTTCTCGTGCTCATCGGCCTGTTCCTCGTGTTCGACGCGCACACGCTGATCCACAACGTCCACCTCGGGACCGCGCCGACGTGGAAGAACTTCCTCGTCGCGATCCCGGTGGGGATGATCGCCTACACCGGCATCGAGACGATCTCGAACATGGCTGAGGAGGCGAAGGACGAGGCCAAGACGATTCCGCGCGCGATCAACCGCGTCGTCATCGCCGTGTTCGCGATCTATGCCCTGATGCCGGCCGTCGCGTTGAGCGCGCTTCCGGTCCGCTGCACCCCGGGCGGCAAATGCCAGACGCTCCTAGGGCTCAGCGAGGATAAGGGCGGCTTCGCCGGGGACCCGGTGCTCGGGATCGTCAAGCACCTGCACCTCGGGGCGCTCCAACACGCTGGCGAGGTCTATGTCGGCCTTCTCGCCGCGACGATCCTGTTCATCGCCACGAACGCCGGGATCATCGGCGTCTCGCGGCTCGTCTACTCGATGGGGCTGCACCGGCAGATGCCTGATGCGCTGCGACGGCTGCATCCACGCTTCCGCACGCCCTGGATCGGAATCATCGTGTTCGGCGCGATCGCCTGCGTCACGCTGATCCCGGGTCAGGCGGACTTCCTCGGGAACATCTACGCGTTCGGGGCGATGTTGTCGTTCACGATCGCGCACCTCGCGGTGATCCGGCTGCGAACGTCCGACCCGGATCGCGAGCGTCCGTATCGGGGCCCGGGGCGGCTCCGGATCCGCGGCCACGAGCTCCCACTTTTCGCGGTCGTCGGAGGCATCGGCACGTTCCTCGCGTTCGTCACGGTCACGATCCTTCATGTCGCGGTGGCGATCGTTGGCGTCGGCTGGCTGTGTATCGGCGTGCTCGTGTACATCGGGTACCGGCACCGCCAGGGACTCGACCTCGTGACGACGACGAAGGTCGCGATTCCGCGCCCGGCGACCGACACCGAAGCGGAGTACGAAGCGGTGCTGGTTGCCTTCGACGAAAGCGGCTACGTGCCCGAGGTGATGGCGACCGCCGCCCGCATGGCGGCCCGGCGTCGCCGCGGGATCCACGTGCTCGTCACGATCGCGGTCCCGGCGAGCAGTCCGATCGACGCTCGCCTCCCCGAGCAGGAGGCGCTCGCCTCCTCGATCATCGAGGAGGCGCGGGTGCAAATCGGCCGTCGCGTCAGCGGGCACTGGGAGAAGGTGCGCGCGGGGCAGACGGGCCGGCGCATCATCGACGAGGCGCGTGCGATGCATGCGGGCGCGATCGTCATGCCGATGGCGCGCTCCGGGACCGGGTTCGGTCGCACGCTCGAGACCGTGCTCAAGGAACGCCCCTGCCGCGTCATCATCGAGTCACCTCCCTCGAGACGGTCGGGGCGGAACCGTCCCCCGCTCGCCACGGCCCAGCGATGACCCTCCGACCACGCCACGGCACCGGCATGCGGGGCGTGCTGCAGGCCGTGGGCGAGGTCGTCATCGCGATCGGTCTCGCCACGGCGGCGGTCGCGCTGCTGCAGTCGGTGGCACCGGCGTCCGGGCTCGGCGTCATCTACCTGCTCGCCGTGCTCGCGGTCGCGATCCGGCAGGGCGAGATCGCAGCGCTCATCACCGCCGTGCTGAGCATGCTGACGCTCAACTACCTGTTCATCCCGCCCCGCCACCAGCTCGCGATCGCCCATTACCGGGACGTCGCCGTGCTCGTCGTGCTCCTGATCGTCGCCGTCGTCGTCGGCCGGCTCGCGGCGCTCGCGCGCCAGCGTGAGGCCGAGGCGGAGAGCCGGGCGACCGAGGCGCTCGCGCGCGAGCGAGAGGCGACGCTGCTCGCCGAGGTCGCCTCGACGATCCTTGCCGGCCATTCGATCTCCGTCGAGCTCGAGCGCCTCGGCGGCCGGCTCGCCGCCGCCATGGGCGCGCGGGAGGCGCGGCTCGAGCTCGGCGCGGTGCCGGCGCCAGGACCCGACGAGCTCGCCGTCCGCGTCCGCTCGCGCACTCGGCCGGCGTGGCTGTACATCTCACGCGACACCGGCTGGACGCAGGCCGACCTCGAGCGGCTGAGCGAGCCGCTCGGCCGGCTGCTCGACGTCGCCCTCGAACGTGAGCGGGTCGCCGAGCAGGCGGCCGAGGCCGAGGCGGCGAAGCGCGCCGACGTCGCCCGGACGGCAATCCTTCGTGCGATGTCCCACGATCTGCGCTCGCCGCTTACGGCGATCACGACCGCCGGCGCCGCGCTGCGCGACAGCGGGGTCACGGAGGCCGAGCGCGGCGAGCTGCTCGACGCGATCGAGCAGGAGGGCGCGCGGCTCGCTCGGCTCGTCGGCGACCTGCTCGACCTCTCGAAGATCGAGGCGGGCGCGGTCGCGCCGCAGCCCGACTGGTGCGACCTGCACGACACGGTCGGCTCGGCGGTCGCCCAGTTGCATACCGCGCACGCGGTCGAGTTCCGCCTCCCGGCGGATCTCCCGCTTGTGCGCGCGGATGCCGCCCAGCTCGAGCGCGTGTTCTCGAACCTGATCGAGAACGCCATCAAGCACTCGCCGGAGGGGGAGCCGGTGACGATCACCGCCGGGGCAGGGTCGGGGCGGGTCACGGTCCGGGTGATCGACCGTGGCCGGGGTATTCCCGCCGGTGACCGGGCGCGGGTGTTCGAGCCATTCTTCCGCGGCCGGCGCGACACGGGATCCGGGTCCGGGCTCGGACTGGCGATCTGCCGGGGATTCGTCGAGGCCAACGGTGGCCAGATCGTGCTCCAGAGCTCGCATGGTCCGGGGGCGTCGTTTGCGGTCAGCTTCCCGCTCGTCAAACAACCCGAGGCGGTGGCGTGAACGCGCCCCGCGTGCTCGTCGTCGACGACGAGCCGCAGATCGTGCGCGGCCTAAAGATCATCTTGCGCGGCGCCGGATACCAGGTGGACGCGGCGGAGACGAAGGCCGACGCCCTGGCCGCGCTCGCCGCGCGGCCGCCCGACGCGATGGTGCTCGACCTCGTCCTCCCGGACGGTCAGGGCGTCGACGTCTGCAGGGAGGTCCGCACATGGAGCCGGCTCCCGATCGTCGTGCTCTCCGCGGTCGGCGACGAGCGCGAGAAGGTGCGCGCGCTCGACGCCGGTGCGGACGACTACATCACGAAGCCGTTCAGCACGAATGAGCTCCTCGCCCGACTGCGCGCGGTGCTGCGCCGCTCGGGCGACGGAGCGGCCAGCCCGGTTCTCGAGGTCGGCGAGCTCGTCATCGACCTGACCGACCGAACCGTCATGCGCGGCGATGAACCGATTCACCTGACGCGGATCGAGTTCGAACTGCTGCGGGTGCTCGCCCAGCACCGCGGGCGCCTCGTTACCCACCGCCAGTTGCTCCAGGAGGTGTGGGGACCCGAGTATGGCGAGGAGACGCACTACCTCCGGGTTCACGTCGCGCACATCCGGTCGAAGCTCGAGCCCGACCCGTCACGGCCGAGATACGTGATCACCGAGCCCGGTGTCGGATACCGTCTCCGCGACCCGGAAGGCTGAGGGCGGGCGTAGGCGCGCCGGGGCGGGGCTTCGATGGCACGGATCGAGACACACGGACTGCGGCGGAGCGTCGGCCTCGGCGGGTTGTTTGCGACCGCGTACGGCAACGTCGGCTCCTCGATCTACTACGCGCTCGGTCTCGTCGCCGCCTACGCGCTCGGGCTGACGCCGGTCGTTTTCATGCTCGCGGGCGGGCTGTTCGCCCTGACCGCGAAGACGTACGCCGAGGTCGGCCTCGCCGGCTACGTCCTGTATCGGCGCCGCAACGGGATGGACCTCACGTCGCACTACAAGATCGCCCACCGCGAGCGGCCTTCGTTCTTCATCGAGCTTGACTACCGCTCGGCGATCGTCCCGATCTTCGGCACGGATCTCGACGTCTCGGCGCTGCGGGCCGCCGCGCGACTCGTCGGTGAGGGCGCACTCGTGGAGGCGGTCTACGTGCTGCGCGTGCCGAGCCAGCTGTCGATCGACGCAGGACTGGCTGTGGAGGAACACGAAGGCCTTGCGTTGCTCGAGAGCGCGAAGGAGGCGGGCCGTCGGTCCGGATTCAAGGTGCAGACACGGCTTATCCGCACGCGCAACCCGCGCCACTCGATCGTCGAGGAGGCGGAGCGTTCCCGCGCCGAGATCATCTACCTGGCGACCGAACACGCCCCGAAGTCAGAGCACTCACTCGGCCCGACCGCGACCTACCTGCTCTCGCGGCGCCCCTGCCGCGTCGTGATCGAGACGCCGCCGGTCGGGGGCGCGCATCTGCTTCACGCCGCGGCGTGAGCGACGATGATCTCCGCGACGGCCGCGGGATCCTCGATCTGCGGGTAGTGGCCGAGCGCCGGCAGTTCGGTCACGGTCACTCCGGGCCGGAGCTCCTGAATGCCGCTCAGCATCCCGGGGCCGGCGACGGGATCGACCATCGCCCACATCAGGGCCAGCTGTCCGGGCCAGTCGCGGATCGCTCCGTGCCAGCGCTCGGCGTAGCGGATGCGCTCGCCCTGATAGGCGATGAGGTCGTGTCCGCGGCGCTGGCCATTGTTGTCGGACATGAGGCTCCACTGATCGGCGGCTTCCTCGAGCGTGAGCGGGTGCGCAGCCGAGAACACCGACCCGAGTTGCTGGCGGAAGAAGCGTTCGGTGCTCAGCTGCGCGAGGACCGGGCCGGCCCGGCTCATGAGCAGCTTCTGCCCCGGCGTCAGGTGTGCGAGGTGGAGCAGCATGCTCCCGTTGAACAGCAGCGCGCCGGTCATCTCGAACGCCCGGCGCGCTTCGACCTCCCTAGCGAACAGCTCGTTCGCAATCGACGTGCCCATGTCGTGGGCGACGAGGAACACGGGGCCGTCGGTGTATCGGGTGACGAGCCCCTCGACGATGTCTGCCTGCATGAGCAGCGAGTTGCGACCGGGCGGTTTCTCGGAGAGCCCAAAGCGCAGGAAGTCGAACGCGAGCACATCTCGTCCGCGCAACGCGTCGGTCTCGAGCAGATCCCGCCAGTCATAGGAGCACGACGGGAATCCGTGCAGGAACACGATCGTCGGGCCCGCCCCGCGACGACGGACCATGAAGATGCGGTGCCGGCCGAGCGCGATCACGTGCTCGCCTGCGGCCTGCCAGGCCTGCACTCGTGGGGTCAGCGCCATCGGCGGGGCAGGGTATCCCTTCGGCGCGCGGATTGAAGGACTCTGCCTCATCAGCGCGAAACGTTCGGCATGCTGCTTCGACACCGACCGCCCGGCATCGAGTCGGTACCGCCGCGGCCCACCAAAGGCTTTGAGCACCTCGACGAGCGCTGGATCGCCGTGCTCCGCTGGTTGCAGGCGAACCGGATCGAGTTCGTGCTCGTCGGCCCGGCGGCGCGGGCCATCCGCGGTGAGACCGGCGCCCGCGGGCCCGTCTCTATCGTTCCCGCGCCCTACGGACGCAACCTCGACCGCCTTGCGCGCGCGCTGTACTCGACGCACGCCCGGCTGCGCGTCGACGTCGGCCGGGCCGGCGACGGCGGTGCCGGCGCCGAGACCGTGGCGGTGAAGATGAACGCCGAGAAGCTCGTCCGGGCCCAGCGCTGGACGCTGCGCTGCGGCTCACACGACCTCGACATCGAGGGCCGCCCGAGCGGCGTGCCGAGCTACCAAGAGCTCCTGTACGAGGCCGCCCGATTCGAGCTCGCGCCGGAGCTCGGCATCGAGGTCGCCTCGCCGGAGGACATCGAGCATTACGACCACGTGCGCCGCACCGGGATCTCCCCGGAGTTCCGGGTCGCGCGCGGGACGTCCGTCGAACAGGACTGAGCTGGTCACGGCCCGCCGGGCCGAGTTGGGCCGCCCGGTACCCTTGAGGGCATGCCCAGACGTGCCGTCTACGCCATGGCAGGCGCGGCGGTGGCGGCAGTCCTCCTGCTGATCACGTGGTTCCTGGCGTTCCATGTGTCGTTCTTCCGAAACGAGGACGCGAACATCCTCAGCGGCTTTGCGGGACTGCACCGACCCCGCTCCGCGCCGATCGCAAGCTTCATCGCAGGGCTGTGCAACCCCAACCCGTACGTCTACCTGTGTGCGGCCGTCGTGCTCGTCGCGCTGCTGCGGCGCCGGCCCGGGGTGGCGCTCGTGATCGTGATCGTCATCTTCGGCGCGAATACGACGACGCAGGTGCTGAAGCCGTTGCTCGCCGCCCCGCGGCCGCCCGTGCCGGGGATCTGGACGATCGCGCAGGCATCATGGCCGAGCGGGCATGCGACCGCTGCGCTGTCGCTCGCGCTGTGTGCGGTGCTTGCGGCGCCGGCCCGGGTGCGTCCGGTCGTCGCGGCGCTCGGTGCCGTGTTCGCCGTCGCCGTCTCGTACTCGTTCCTGACGCTCACCTGGCACTACCCGAGCGACGTGTTCGGCGGGTTCCTCGTCGCCACCGGTTGGACGCTGATGGGGATCGCTGCCCTTTTGGTTGTGCGGGCGCGGCGCGGGATCGATGTCAGCAGTGAGACCCCGAGCCTGCGCGAGGCGCTGCGCCCGCCGGCGGCGGCGCTGCTCGGCGCGGTGGCGCTCGGTGGGCTGCTCGCGCTCGCCCGACCGCACCAGGTGATTGCGTATGCCCAGACGCATACGGCGTTCGTCGTCGGCGCGGCGTCGATCGCGGTGCTTGGACTGATGCTCGCGACCGGAGTGATGCTTGCGCTCCGGCGCTGACAACGATCAAGGGGAGCGATGACGTGGCGACGTTCGGAGAGGTGCGTGTAGCCGCTGTTCAGGCAGCACCGGTCGTACTTGATGGTGAGGCGTCAATTGCGAAGGCGGCACGCCTGATCGGTGAGGCTGCCGCGGGCGACGCCCGCCTCGTGGTGCTACCCGAGACGTTCATCTCGCTCTACCCATCGAATGCCTGGGCCGCCGTGCCCGCGTCTGGGTTCGGCGGGGCGGATGAGCTGTGGGAACGGATGTGGGCGAGCGCAATTGACGTGCCCGGACCCGAGGTCGACGAGTTGGCGGCGGCGTGCCGGGCTGCCGGAGTCGTGTGCGCGATCGGTGTCAACGAGCGTGAGTCCGCACGTCCCGGCACGCTCTACAACACGCTGCTGCTGATCTCCGGCGACGGTCTGCTGCACCGCCACCGCAAGCTGATGCCGACGCACCACGAGCGGCTGTTCCACGGCATCGGCGCCGGTGACGACCTGCAGGTCGTGGAGACCGCGGTCGGGCGCGTCGGGGGCCTTATCTGCTGGGAGAACCGGATGCCGCTCGCTCGCTACGCGATGTACCGCGGTGGGCCACAGATCTGGGTCGCGCCGACGGCGGACGACTCTGACGGGTGGCTCGCAAGCATGCGCCACATCGCGATCGAGTCGGGCGCGTTCGTCATCTCGGCGCCCCAGTTCATCCCGGCCGCGGCCTTCCCGGCCGACTTCCCGGTGCCTCTGCCCGAGGGCAAGGAGGTGTTCGGCCGCGGCGGTGCGGCCGTCATCGACCCTCAGTGGGGCGACGTCATCGCCGGACCGTTGTACGACGCGGAGGGCATCGTGTTCGCCGACTGCGACCTGCGCCGCGGCCTGCGCGCCAAGCGGTGGTTCGACGCCGTCGGGCACTACAGCCGTGCCGAGGTTCTCGACGGCGGTGGCCTTCACACGGGCGACGGCCGCGGGGCGGTGCCCGCGGGCCGTGCTCCGACGCCGGCGAGCGAGCCGGAGGTGGCGCGATGACCGTCTACCACGCCGGCTCACGCGAGCTACAGGACCGCTTCGACACGCGGCGCCTCGCCGACCGGCTCGAAGACCGCTTCTTCAGCGACGCGCTGATCGACGAGTCCGATCGGGCGTTCATCGAGGGGCTCGACATGTTCTTCCTCGCGACGGCTGACGCCGACGGCCATCCCCAGTGCTCGTACAAGGGCGGCGCTCCCGGCTTCGTCCGCGTGCTCGACGAGCGGGCCCTCGCGTTCCCGAACTACGACGGCAACGGGATGTACCTGTCCGCCGGCAACCTGAGCGTGAACCCGCACGTCGGTCTCCTGTTCATCGACTTCGTCTCGGCTCGGCCGAATCGCCTGCGCGTCAGCGGCGATGCGTCGGTCGTCTCCGAGGGGCCGCTCGTCGAGTCCTATCCGGGCGCGCAGTTCGTCGTCCGGGTCGATGTCACCCAGGTGTTCCCGAACTGCCCCCGGTACATCCACCGGATGTCCCTCGTGGGACGGTCGCGATTCGTCCCGGATCACGCCGGCGAGGCGCCGATCCCGGATTGGAAGCGGGCCGACTGGGCATGCGACGTGCTGCCGGCCCACGACCCGGCGCGAGGCGCGTGAATGCGGAGCGGGTGAGCGCGGAGCGGGTGAGCGCGGAGCGGATCAGCGTCGACGACCTGCTCTCGAGGGCCTGGGCGCGGCTTGACCGAGTCGATCCGGCCGGCGCCGCGGACGCGATCAGCGCCGGAGCCGTGTGATCGACATCCGCTCGGATTCACAGATCGACGCCGACGGAGTCGTGCCGGGCGCGATCGTGATCGCCCGCAACGTGCTCGAGTGGCGGCTCGAGCCCGGTGGCGCGTTTCGCCATCCGTCGGCGCCCGGCCCCGACGCGCACGTCATCCTGACGTGCAACGAGGGGTACCGCGCGGGCCGGCGAGGCGCGCAAACTCAAACGGCCGAGCGGAAGATCTACCGGTAGCGGCCCGGCTCCCAGAGCGGCTCGTCGCCGCCGTTCGCACCGCGGCTCAATATGAACAGCAGGTCCGAGAGGCGGTTCAGATAGCGCACGACCTCGGGGCCGACGTCATCGCCGCAGGCGATCGCGAGCCGCTCCGCGCGCCGGCACACGGTCCGGCAGATGTGCAGGTGGGAGGCGGCGACCGTCCCGCCGGGGAGCACGAACGACTTCAGCGGCTGGAGCGTCGCGTTGACCTCGTCGCACCGCTGCTCGAGCCATTCCGTCTGCGCCGGCAGCACGCGCAGACGCTCGCGCTCGGGGTCCTCCGGCGCGGAGATGTCGGCGCCGACGTCGAACAGGTCGTTCTGGACGTGCCGCAGCCAGTCGGGGTAGGGCTCGGGCAGGCCGGGCACTGTGATCGTCAGGCCGATGTGGGCGTTGAGCTCGTCGATGGTGCCGTACGCCTCGATCCGCGGATGCGTCTTGGCCACTCGGCTCATGTCGCCGAGGTGAGTCTCGCCGCCGTCGCCGAGGCGGGTGTAGATGCGGGTCAGGTTGACCGTCATCAGCTGCTCCGAGTCTAGGACACACTCGCACCCCCAGCGCCGAATTTCGCGCTACCATCGGCGCGTTCAAGGTCGATGGTGATGGGAAGCCGGTGTGAATCCGGTGCGGACCCGCCACTGTGACCGGGGAGGCCACCCGCAGATAGGCCACTGGCGACTCACGTGTCGCCGGGAAGGCGCGGACTGGTAGGCCCGGAAGCCAGGAGACCAGCCTCCGACCGCAAAGCCGATACGCCCTCGTGGAAAGGGGTGGCCCTCTTGCATCGCAGATTCCTACGCACCGTCGCGGCCGGTTCGGTCGCGGCCGCTTCACTCGCCGCTGCCGTCGCCGTGACACCGGCCGGCGCCGCACCGACAACGCCTACTGCCTACGTCCGGATCGAGGGCGCAAAGGCGACGCTGCTGAGCCAGACGCTCGTGCGCACGCGGGCAGGTGACCGCGTCAGGGGTCACGCGTGCTCGGACACGAGCGCCGCGGGCGCGCTCGACCGCGCGACTCATGGCAAGTGGTCGGGCTCGTACGACGCGAAGTTCGGCGACTATCTCGTCAGCACGATCGAGGGCGAGGCCCCGACCGGCAACAACTTCTGGACGCTGTTCGTCAATGGCCGGACCTCGAGCACCGGCGCCTGCGAGACCCCGGTGCATTCCGGCGATCACGTCCTGTGGTTCGACTGTCACGCCGACGCGAACTTCAACTGCACGAATAACCCGCTCGCGCTCACCGCACCGGCGCTCGTGCAGCGCGGGCACCGGATCACGGCGCACGTCACCCAGATCGACGGCGCTGGGCACGGCACCCCGATGGACGGTGCCACGGTCCGCGGCGGCGGGGTCGGCGGGTCGAGCGACTCCGGCGGCGTCGTCCACCTCAGCCCTCACACGGCCGGGACGATCACGCTCGAGGCGCGCAAGCCGGGCGCGACGCCGTCCGACCCTGTGTATGTCTGCGTGTACGCGCACCGACGGTCGGAGTGCGGCCGCGCGGGCCGGGGACCGTCCGTGCACGTCGCGAGGATCCGCGAGCACGCCAGCTTCAGCCACGCTCACGCCCCGCGAGAGCTCCGCGGCACCGCCGGACCCGACCCGTCCGGCCTCACCGACGTGAGCTTCAGCCTCCACCGGCGGGCGCCCAACGGCCGCTGCTCGTACTACGACGCGGACCGGGCGAGCTTCCGCTCATCGCCGTGCGGGAAGGCCGCGCCGCTGTTCTCGATCGGCGCTGCGGCGAGCTGGTCCTACCTGCTGCCGAATGCGCTCGGATCGGGCCGGTACGAGCTCCACGTCGTCGCCACCGACGGCGCGAACCGGCACACGAAGCTCGTCGCCGGCGCGTCCCGGATCGACTTCACGGTGCGATGAGAGTCCGCGCGCTCACCGGTCTGCTTGCCGCGGCGGCGCCCCTTGCCGCGGCGGCGACGGCGCTCGCGGCACCGCCGACGATCGAGATGATGGTCGTCGGCAAGTCCCGGACGCTGCTGCCGCCCAAGGCCGTCTCCGTGAAGTCGACCTCGGTCAAGATCGGACGTCGGCGGTGCAACGTCGCCGCCGGCACGGCCCTCGCCGCCCTCATCGATGCGCGAGCCAAGCCCCGCGCCACGAACGCCGCCGGGTGCGATCCGGCCTCGATGTTCGTCACCAGGGTCGGGCCCGACGCCAACCGCGGGAGCGCGGGCTGGCAGTACAAGGTCGGGCACATTTCGCCGTCGTACAGCGCGGGCGAGCCGGCGGGGCGTCTGCGGCGCGGCCAGCAACTGCTGTGGTTCTGGTGCACCCGCGCGAACGCCTGCCAGCGCACGCTCTCGGTGACGGTGACGAGCAAGCGACTCACCGGCACTGAGCGGGTCACGGTCACCGGCTACGACGACAACGGACATGGCGCCAAGATCGCGGGCGCCACGGTCCACGTCGATGCGACGACGACCTTCGCGACCGGCCGCGACGGCACGGCGACGTTCACCGTCACGCCCGGTCACCACACGGTGTACGCGACCAAGACCGGCCTGGTCCAGTCCTTCCCACAGACCGTCACCCGGTGATCAAGCGGGTCCTCATCGCCGTGGGTGTCGCCGCCTCGCTCGCCGGATGTGGGCTCGGCGCCGGCAAGGGAACCTCCAACGTCAGCCTCACCGTGACGCGGAGTTTTGGCACGCATCTCCTCGCCACCGTGAGCGAAAAGCGCACCGCCGGCTCGGAGACCGTGATGCGCATGCTGGAACGTTCATTCAAGGTGCAGACCCGGTACGGCGGGGGCTTCGTGCAGGCGATCAACGGGATCGCCGGTGACGTGTCGCGCCACGATTGGTTCTACTACGTCAACGGCGTGCAGGCGGAGCAGGGGGCGGCAACCACGGACGTCCACAAGGGCGACCGGATCTGGTGGGACTTGCACGATTGGAGGGCGACGAACAGCGTGCCGGCCGTCGTCGGGTCGTTCCCCGAGCCGTTCGTCCACGGAACCGGCGGCAAGCGCTACCCGACGACGCTCGAGTGTGGGGACGGCATGACCGAGATCTGCTCCCGCGTCTCCTCCGAACTGCATGCCATCGGCGTACCTTCCGCCAGCCAGACGATCGGCACCGGATCGGGGAACGACTCGCTGGCCCTCGTCGTCGGAACGTGGTCCCAGCTCCGGGCGCTGATCGCCGCCAACCTGCTCGCGATCGGCCCGCAGCGCAGCGGCGTCTACGCCCGGTTTGCGCGTGGTGGCGCGGCGCTCGAGCTGCTCGACGTCGACGGTCGCGTCGCGCGGACGCTCGGCGCGGGCGCCGGCTTGATCGCCGCGACGCGAGACAACGTGTCGGCGCCGACGTGGCTCATCACGGGCACGAACACGGTCGGCGTCGCCGCTGCCGCCGCCGCGCTCACGCCGGCGCGGCTGAAGAACCATTTCGCCCTCGCCGTCGCACCCAGCGGCGCCGACATCCCGATCCCGATCGGCGCGGGACGGTGAGCTACCGGCGGCGCGCCACCCCGCTTCACGCCGCGGGCGCCGCGGCAGCATGCACGTACTGCCTCGCCCTCGGGATCGCCGCGCTGCTGCTCGACAACCCGATCACCCTCGCCGCGATTGCCGTCGCGATTCTCGCTGCGGGCATCGCGGCCGGCGTCAGCCGGCCGATGCGGCGGACGCTCGTGTTCGCGCTTCCGCTCGCAGTCGTGATCATGCTCATCAATGCACTCGTCACGCGCAATGGCCTGACCGTGATCGTCCGGCTCGGCGATGTCCCGATTCTCGGTCAGACCGACGTGACGCTGGAGGCGACCGTGTACGGCGCCGTCCTCGGATTGCGGGCTGTGGCGCTCATCCTGTGCGGCACGCTGTACACGACAGCGGTCGATCCCGACGAGGTGCTCCGGCTGTTCCGGCGTGTGTCGTTCCGCTCGGCGCTGACGGCGACGCTCGCGACGCGGATGGTCCCGGTGCTGATGCGGGACTCACGGCGCCTCGCTGACGCGCAGCGGTGCCGGCCGGGAGAGGCGCCGTCCCGGTTTGCCTTGATGCGTGCCGCGAGTTCCGGCGTGCTCGACCGCGCGCTCGACGTCGCCGCCGCGCTCGAGGTGCGCGGCTACGGGGCGGTGCGCACCGCACCCCGGCAGCGGCGAGCACTGACTCGGCACGACGTGGCGTTCGGCACCGCGGGGCTGACGGTGCTTGCACTCGCGGTGATCACGCGCGTCGCGGCGCTTGCGCCGTTCAGCGCGTATCCGTCGCTCACCATGTCCGCGAGCCTCGGCACGCTCGGCATTGCGATCGCGCTCATCGCCGTCGCGCTCGCACCGTTCCTCGATCGTCGCGGGATCGTCCGATGAGCGTGCTCGAGCTCGATCACGTCAGCTACGCCTATCCGCGTCGCGAGGCGGCGGCGCTTGATGACGTCAGCCTCGAGATCGAGCCCGGCGAGCTCGTCGTCGTCGCCGGCGCGTCCGGATCGGGCAAGTCGACGCTGCTGCGCGTCGCGAGCGGACTCGTCCCGCACTTCCACGGCGGCACGTTCACCGGCCGGGCGACCGTCGCCGGGCGCGACACGCGCGACCACGGTCCCGGGGAGCTCGCCGCCACGGTCGGGACGCTGTTCCAGGATCCGGAGACGCAGATCGTGATGGGCACGGTCCGGGCCGAGCTGTCGTTCGGCCTCGAGAACCAGGGTGAGGCCGTGGCCGCCGTCGCACGCGCGGTCGAGGAGGTGGCGCTCGCGCTCGGCATCGCTGAGCTGCTCGACCGCCCGACTGGCGAGCTGTCCGGTGGCGAGCTCCAGCGCGTCGCCCTCGGGGCGGCGCTCGCCGGCCGCCCCCGGCTCGTCGTGCTCGACGAGCCGACCTCGCAGCTCGATCCCGTTGCCGGCGATGAGCTCATCGGTCTCCTGCGCCGCCTCAACGAAGACCTCGATGTGACCGTGCTGTTGGCCGAACATCGCCTCGAGCGTTGCCTGGCCGCGGCCGACCGCGTACTCGCGATGATCGCCGGTGCAGTCGCGTTCGACGGTCCCCCGCAGGCGTTTCTCGAATGGTGCGCGGGTGCGGCTCCGTCGCTTGAGACGCCCGGTGCCCGGCTGCTGCGCGGAGCCGGATTGCCTCCGGAGGCCGGCGTGAAGCGGGCGCGGGCGATGCTCCGTGCGCACGGCCTGCTCCCGGACGCGACGATGACGACCGCCGCGCACGCCGAGGGTCCGGCGCGCGGGCCGGGAGGGGATCCGGTGCTCCGGCTCGATCGCGTGTGGCATGAACTCCGCGACGGGCCGGCGATCCTCCGAGGCGCGAGCCTGACGGTCTGTCCCGGTGAGCGCGTCGCCCTGATGGGCCGCAACGGGGCCGGAAAGTCAACGCTGCTCCGACACGCCGCTGGGCTGATGAAGCCGACCCGGGGCCGGATCCGAGCGGCGGGGCGCATCGCGCTCCTGCTCCAGAATCCGACCGACTACCTGATCCACGAGACGGTCGGCGACGAGGCGTCGCCGGCGGCTCTTGCGCGGGTCGGCCTCGACGACCCGTCGCTGCTGTGCCGCCATCCGCGGGACCTCTCGGGCGGCGAGAAGCAGCGGCTTGCGCTGGCGATCGTGCTCGGCGACGGCGACGAGGAGCCTGCCGTCCTGTGCCTCGACGAGCCGACCCGCGGGATGGACCGGGGGGCGAAGGAGGAACTCGCCGCCCTGTTGCGCGAGCTCGGCTGCCCCGTCCTCGTCGCCACCCACGACCCCGAGTTCGTGGCCGCGTTCGCGGCGCGTGTCGTGCTGCTCGCCGACGGCGCCCCGATCGCGGACGGTCCCGCGCGCGAGGTGCTCAGCACGGGGACGTACTTCGCGACCGAGACGGCCCGGATCCTCGGTGGGGCCGGCGGCGCACTGCGACCCGAGGAGGGAACGGCACTCGTGACCGCTACACGGGAGGTTCCCGCATGACGTGGCAGCTCGCCTCCTTGGCGTTGCTCGGGCTCGCCCTGACGATCGGGTTTGCCTGGTACGAGCGCAGCCGGCCGGACGCGCGGATCGTGGCGCTCGTCGCCACACTCGCGGCGTTCGCCGCACTCGGCCGGATCGCCTTCGCCGCCGTCCCGAATGTCAAGCCGACGACCGACATCGTGCTCATCTCCGGCTACGCGCTCGGCGGAGGGCCGGGCTTCGTCGTCGGGGCGCTCGCCGGGCTCACGTCGAACTTCTTCTTCGGCCAGGGCCCGTGGACGCCGTGGCAGATGGCGGCGTGGGGGGCGACCGGGCTGATCGGCGCCGGTCTCGCGACAGTCACGCGCGGACGCATCACGCGATGGCCACTCGCGATCGTCTGCCTCGTCGTCGGGTTCGCGTTCACGGCAACGCAGGACGTCGGCGACTGGGTCAACTACTCCGACCACAGCCTCTCGCAGCTCGGCGTCTATGTCGGCAAGGGTGTCGGCTTCGACGCCATCCACGCGGCCGGCTGCTTCGTCTTCGCGCTCGCGTTCGGGCCGGCGCTGACGCGTTCGATCGCCCGCTTTGCCGAGCGACTTCAGGTTGCGTGGCGAACCTTCGACGGTGCGGTCGTGCCGCTCCTCGCGATCGCCTGCGCCGTCGCGGTGCTCGCCCCGGGGCAGGCGCGTGCGACGTCCAGGGGTGGGCGGGATCCGATTTCCTATCTGCTGGGCGCCCAGCATCGTGACGGCGGGTTCGGTTCGAGTCCGGGCGCCTCC
Source organism: uncultured Solirubrobacterales bacterium (assembly GCA_963750695.1). GTDB lineage: Bacteria > Actinomycetota > Thermoleophilia > Solirubrobacterales > Solirubrobacteraceae > Palsa-465. The sequence goes on along the minus strand of CAVVSB010000006.1, from coordinate 275,961 downwards.
TCGAGCCAGCTCTACTCCGGTTGGGTCGCGCTCGGGCTGGCGGCGGCGGGCCGAAATCCGCTCGATGTCTCGCACGGTGGCCGAAGCCTGCTTGCCTACATCCGCACCGGCGGCTACCCGGACACCGGCTCGCTCGAGCGCACGATCCTCGTCGTCCGGGCGGCTGGCGCATCGGCCCGGAGCTTCGGCGGACACGACCTCGTCGGTGCGCTGCTGCGGCGGATCCGCGGCGACGGTTCCGTATCCGAGCAGGTCAACTGGACGGCGTTCGGCGTGCTCGCGTTGCGCAGCGCCGGGGTCACGCCACCGGCGAAGATGCTCCGCTGGATCGAGGCGCAGCAGGGCGGCGATGGCGGCTTCAGTTTCGCCAGCGGGGGCGGGGGCAGCGATAGCGACGACACCGGCGCCGCGCTCGAGGCCCTCGGCCACGCCGGCTCGCACTCGACCCGCGCGATCGGCTATCTGCGACGTCACCAGAACGCCGACGGGGGTTTCCCGAGCGAGCCCGGCGGCGAGTCCAATGCGCAGTCGACCGCGTGGGCGGCCCAGGGCCTGCTCGCGGCCGGAGTCGATCCCGGATCGCTGCACCGCCGCGGTGCGATTTCCCCGCTCGCGTATCTGCGCACCTTGACGGTCGGCGACGGCCATGTCCGCTACTCGCGGACCTCGGATCAGACTCCGGTGTGGGTGACCGCGCAGGCCGTGATGGCACTCGATCGCCGACCCCTGCCGCTTCCGGTCGCCCGGCGTCGCGTGCACCGGGCGAGCACCGTCTCGGCGCCGAGTCCGGCCGGGCCAACCGCGAGCTCGACCCCGCTGCCGCCGCGTCCGTAAAGCGGCCGAGTGCAGGCAAGAAGCAGGTCGCCAAGCACCCGGCGGTTGGACGTTCCGGCGCACCGGGCAATGCGGCCTCTGCCCTCCTGTCCTACGCGACGGACGCCGCCATCATCACCGCGCTCGTGCTTGCACCCGTCGGCGGCACTTAGAAATCACTAACCTCTCGCGCCGCATGAAGATCGGAGTCCCGAAGGAGACGGCAGAGAACGAGCGGCGCGTCGCGCTCGTTCCGGAGGTCGCCCGCAAGCTGACGGGCAAGGGCCTCGAAGTCGTCGTACAGCGTGGGGCCGGCGCCGCGGCCCTGATCCCGGATGAGCAGTACGCAGAGGCCGGAGCGACGCTGACGGACAATCTCGACGACGTGTACGGCGCCGACGTCGTCATCAAGGTCGCGCCGCCGAACGCCGAGGAGACCGTCCGCTTGAAGTCCAGTGGCGTGCTCATCGGTTTCCTTCAGCCGCTGACGAACGGCGAAGGAATCCGAGCGATCGCGGCGAGCGGTGCGACATCGTTTGCGATGGAGTCGATCCCGCGGATCTCCCGCGCGCAGTCGATGGACGCGCTCTCGAGCCAGGCGAATATCGGCGGCTACAAGGCAGTGCTGATCGCCTCGACGGAGATCGGACGCTACCTCCCGATGCTGATGACCGCCGCGGGCACGATCCGCCCGGCGACCGTGCTCGTGCTCGGCGCCGGCGTCGCGGGGCTCCAGGCGATCGCGACGGCCCGCCGCCTGGGAGCCGTGGTTCAGGGCTTCGACGTCCGCGCGGCGGTCAAGGAGCAGGTCGAGTCGCTCGGCGCGACGTTCCTCGAATTCGACCTCGGCGGTGACCTCGAAGGGGAGGGCGGCTACGCGAAGGAGCTGACCGCAGAGCAGCAGGCGCGCCAGCAGGAGCTGATGGCGGAGGCGATCGGCAAGTGCGACATCGTGATCACGACCGCCGCCGTGCCGGGCCGCCGCGCGCCGATCCTCGTGACCGAGGACGCCGTGAAGTTGATGAAGCCCGGGTCGGTGATCGTCGACCTCGCCGCCGAGACCGGTGGCAACTGCGCACTGACCGAGCCGGGACAGACCGTGTTGCGCCATGACGTGAAGATCGTGGCTCCGCTCAACGTGCCCTCGACGATGGCCGAGCACGCCTCGCAGCTCTACGCCCGCAACATCGAGGCGCTGCTCGGGCTGATGGTCAGCGACGAGGGCGAGCTGTCTCTCGACTACGACGACGAGATCATCGCCGGCGCGTGCATCACCCGTGAAGGGGAGATCGTCAACGCCGCCGCCAAGGAGGCTGCCGCCAAATGAGCACCGTTACCGAGATCGCGATCCTCGTACTTGCGGGGTTCGTCGGTTTCGCCGTCATCTCCAAGGTTCCGAACACGCTGCACACGCCGCTGATGTCGGGCACGAACGCGATTCACGGAATCGTGCTGCTCGGCGGTTTGCTGCTGATGCACGATGCGCACGGGCTTCCTCGAGAAGTTGCTGCTCGTGATCGCGATCGCGTTCGGCACGATCAACGTGATCGGCGGCTTCTTCGTCACCGACCGGATGCTCGGCATGTTCAAGCGCAAGGATCCGCCGAAGCTCGAAGAGGGCGATCAGTAGATGCTCGCCACGATCTTCCTCCAGAAGCAGAACTTCATCGACGTGCTGTACATCGTCGCGTTCTCGCTGTTCATCTACGGGATGAGCGGCCTGACAGGTCCGCGAACGGCGGTCCGCGGCAACCTGATCGCGGCTGGCGGCATGACGATCGCGGTGATCGCGACGCTCCTGACTCCGCACGTGTGGAGCGGCTCCGGCACGGCGGTGCTGATCATCGTCGGCCTCCTGATTGGGACCGCGGTCGGCGTTCCGGCCGCGCTCAAGGTGCGGATGACCGCGATGCCGCAGATGGTCGCGCTGTTCAACGGCGTCGGCGGCGGCGCGGTGGCGATCATCGCGTGGATCGAATACCGGCACCATTTCGCCACCGGCGGCAGCCTCTGGGTGCAGAAGTCCCAGATCCCGACGCTGTTTGCGGCGATCGTCGGCTCGATCTCGTTCTGGGGCTCGAACATCGCGTTCGGCAAGCTCCAGGAGATCCTGCCCGGACGGCCGATCAAGCTCCCCGGCCAGTCGATCATCAACACCGCGCTGCTCTCGTGATCGCGGTCGCGAGCGCGGTCATCCTCGCCTCGGGCACGCACTCGCAGGCGCTGTTCATCCTCGGGATCCTCGTCGCGGCGGCGATCCTCGGCAACATGATCGTGCTGCCGATCGGCGGCGCCGACATGCCGGTCGTGATCTCGCTGCTGAACGCGTTCACGGGCCTGTCCGCGGCGGCGACCGGTATCGCTCTCAACAACACCGCGATGATCGTCGCGGGAATGATCGTCGGTGCGTCCGGCACGATCCTCACCAACCTGATGGCCAAGGCGATGAACCGCTCGGTGCCGGCGATCGTCGCCGGCGGATTCGGCGGCGAGGTCGCCGCCCCGGCCGGCGGTCCGGCGCTCGACCGTGGTCCGGTCCGCTCGACCTCCGCCCAGGACGTCGCGATCCAGCTTTCCTACGCCCGCCAGGTCGTGATCGCGCCCGGCTACGGAATGGCGGTCGCGCAGGCGCAGCATGCGGTGCGCGAGTTGGAGCGTGCGCTCGAGGCCAAGGGCGTCGAGGTCAAGTTCGCGATCCACCCCGTCGCTGGCCGGATGCCAGGGCACATGAACGTGCTGCTCGCGGAGGCGGACGTTCCGTATGACCTGCTGAGGGAGATGGACGAGATCAATCCCGAGTTCTCACGCACCGACGTGACGCTCGTGATCGGCGCCAACGACGTGACGAACCCGGCCGCAAACACCGATCCGGGGTCGCCGATCTACGGCATGCCGATCCTCGAGGTCGACCGCTCGGGCTCCGTCATTGTGCTCAAGCGCTCGATGGCCTCGGGCTTCGCCGGTATCGACAACCCGCTCTTCTACGAGCCGAAGACCGCGATGCTGTTCGGCGACGCGAAGGGGTCGGTCAGTGAGATCACCTCAGAGGTACAAGCCTTGTAGCCCGAGCCGCGGCACTTGTAGGTAGGTTTCCGGGTTGTCGCGATAGCGGGTACCCGACAAGGCAAGGAACCATGGACGAAAACCGGCTCAAGGCCATCCCTCTGTTCTCGCACCTCTCCAACGAGGAGGCGCACCGGCTCGCGGCGTTCGCGACCGAGACGAGTCTCGCCGAGGGACAGATCTTGATGAAGCAGGGCGATTACTCGACAGAGCTGATCGCGATCGAGGAGGGAAGCGCCGATGTCCTGCGCGACGGCCAGAAGATCGCCTCGCTCGGAGCAGGCGACCTCATCGGCGAGATGGGTCTCCTCACGCGCGAGCCGCGCAACGCCGACGTGATCGCCACATCACCGATGCGGGTGATCAAGCTGACTCACTGGGAGATCCGGCGGATGTCGACCGACACGATCAACCGGATCGAGGACATCATCAAGGAGCGCCAGCAGGCCGGGGTCGCCGACCCGGCGCACTAACTGGCCCTGCCGCCGGCTCGCGGCTAATCCGAGGGCCGAACGCGTAGTCCTGCACCTCGTCTGCCGTCGCCGCTTTCTGGTAGGGTGGCGACCGCCGAACTCCCGGACTGCCGCACCGGGGGGCGGGGAGCCCACTTCTTTGGGGCGAATCGTGTGGTGATCCACGCGAAGCGCGACAAGCGCGAGCCCGTCAGCTAACCCCGCAGGCGACAGGCACTTTGTGCAAGACCGCACCCGCGGTGCGCCCCCACGTGTTCGCTTTTCGCAGCTTTACATCCGAGACTTTGTGCAACCCGCCCGCGTTCCGGCGTGCGCGGAGGGGGGACGTCGAACGTGGCCCCAGGATGAAACGGGCTCATCACGTTCTGATCGGGACTGTGCTCGCCGCGCTGTTGATGCCATCCGGGATCGCGCTCGCGAGCTCCGGCGGGTCAGCGTTCGTCGTCGCGCCGCAGCATCCACGCGGCTACGACACAAAGGCGGTCGTCTACACGAGCTTCGCGCGCGTGCTCCGCAAGGGCATGCGCGGCCAGGACGTCAAGACACTGCAGACGTGGCTGAGCGAGCTCGGCTTCCCCGTCTCCCAGACCGGCTACTTCGGCGCTGCCACCAAGGCCGCGGTCAAGCAGTTCCAGCAGTCGCACAAGCTGCGGCCGGCGAGCGGAACCGTCGGCGTGAAGACGGCGGCGGCGCTGCTCGGCGCGGTCCGGAACATGCCGAAGACAGCAAAGGTCATCGGCAGCACCGGCGGCGGTGGGCTCACCGGGGGCTCGGGCGGCTCGTCGAGCACGAAGTGGTACTTCCCGCTCAAGCCAATCTCGCGCGTCGTCTCGCCGGGCAACTGGACACTCGACCAGGGCGTCGATATCTCCACGATCGGCGGCGCCTGTGGCAAGAAGGTCGTCGAGGTCGCGATGACCTCCGGCACGATCGTCCAGGAGGGCATCAGCGGGTTCGGTCCGGCGGCGCCGATCCTCAAGGTTGACTCCGGCCCCTACAAGGGCCGCTACATCTACTACGGCCACGCACTCCCGGCGCTTGTCAAGGTCGGCACGCATGTGACGGCCGGCCAGCCGATCGCCGACGTCGGGTGCGGTTCGGTCGGCATCTCCTCAGGACCGCACATCGAGATCGGGATCAGCGATCCGGGCGGCCCGCCGTGCTGCCCCGGCGGCGAGACGTCGCAGGAGATGTACGACATCGTCCTCGGTCTGTTCCGCAAGGCCGGCGGGCACTGAGCCGCAGTCCGGTCACGCTCCGGACATCGAAGTTCAAGCTTGCGCGGCTGGCGTCGACCGCGTGGGTTATGGAGAGCGTGGTATCACCGACCAATCAGACGCACACGGCGACGACGGACGGCGAGTCGACGCGCGTGGCAATCGAGGCCCTGGCCAGCGATGCCGGTTGCCTGAGCCTTGAGCTCGCCGACGTCGCCGCAAATGTGGAAGCGGTCTCGACCGCGGCGGTGTCGGAGACCGCGGCGTTCGAGCAGATCCGCGCTTCGACGGCGCAACTGCTGGCGAGCACTCAGGCAACAGCCAACTCGGCGAGAGCGGCCGGCGAGGCCGCGACCGAAGCCAGTTCCGCCGCGCAGGAGTCGCGCTCGCGGATCGCCGAATCGCTTGAGGAGGCGCAGTCGCTCGCTCGCTGGAGCGCGACCACCGCCGAGCAGCTCACCGGCGCGCTGGGGGTCCTCAGCGAGCTCCGGAAGGCCGCCAGCCGCCTCCAGGGCATGGCCCAGGAGACCCAGATCCTTTCGCTCAACGCTCGGATCGAGGCGGCCCGGAGCGGCGAGCACGGCCGCGGCTTCGCCGTGATCGCCGACAACGTCCGGTCGCTCGCGGACGGCGCCCAGCGGACGACGAAGGAGATCGACGGCCGCATGAAGGAGCTGGCCAGCGCGATTGAGCAGCTTGCGGCGGGCGGTTCCGCCGCCGCCGAGCAGGCCGCGAAAGTCGATACCGGCAGCCAGCTCATCCGTAGCGAGCTCGACCGCGTGACCGATGCGGTCGCGACCGCGAGCGAGCGCGTGGCGGTCATCGTCGACGGTGCCGCCGAGGCCGAGCTCGCGCTCAAGGACGTCGACGGCGCCATCGACAGCGTGACCCACGACGCCGACGAGCAGACGAGCAACATCTCGGAGGCCCGTGACCGGATCCTGGCTCTCCGCGAGACCGCGGAGCGAATGATGCTCCACAGCGCCAACGCCGGCGTCGAGACGCAGGATGCGCGGATGATCCGCCTCACCCAAGACGGCGCCCGGCAGTTTGAAGACCTCTTCGAGGCAGCGGTCTCACGTGGCGAACTCACGATGCAGGACCTGTTCGACGAGGACTACCGGTCGGTCCCGGGCTCAGATCCCGAGCAGTTCCGGACTCGGCACTGCGACTTCACCGACCGCGAGGCACCGGCGATCCAGGAGCCGATCCTGGAGAGCGACGCGGCGATCCGCGGCTCGTGCCTGCACGACCGCAAGGGCCACCGCCCGACGATGAACCTCGCGTTCGCACAGCCCCAGGGGCCGGATCCGGCCTGGAACGCCAAGCACGCCCGCAGCAAGGGCTTCGCGACCGATGCCGCCGGCCTCGCCGCGTCGCGCAACACCGACCCCGTCCTGTTGCGGACGTACCGGCGCACGGCGATGGGCTCAGTCGAGCTCACGAAGGAGGCCTCGGTGCCGATCTTCGTCCGCGGGCGGCATTGGGGCTGCCTGCGCACCGTGTACGTCGCCACCTGAGCGGCGCGGGCGCGCGGTCGATCCGGCTGCGGTCCCGCGCCAAACGATGGCGTTTGACCGGCGGGGGGTGCCGGTAGAACGCCAGAGTTCACGGCCCTGCGATCGATCGGCAGCCGGGCGGCGATCCACACCCAAGGCCCAACCCCCTAATAAGCTCCGACCCGATGCTGAGTCGAGAGCGGGCGATCGAGGCCTTGGCCGGGGAGCGGTTTGACGTGGTGGTGATCGGAGGCGGGATCACGGGGGCCGGTGTCGCGCTCGACGCCGCGTCGCGCGGGTACAGCGTCGCGCTCGTCGAGAAGGCGGACTTCGCGTCCGGAACGAGCAGCCGGTCCTCGAAGCTCGTGCATGGCGGGCTGCGGTATCTGCAGAACTTCGATCTCGGGCTCGTCCGCGAGGCCCTGCTCGAGCGGCGGCTGATGGTCAGGCTGGCGCCGCATCTCGTCAAGCCGCTGCCGTTCGTCGTGCCCGCGTTTAACGGGGCCCGGCCGGATCGACTTGTCGGGATCGGGCTGAACATGTACGACGTGATGGCGACGCCGATCCGGGGCCGCCGCGGATCGCGCCGGGCCGGGCGATCGAACGGGGATGAGGAATTCGACACTGAGTGGAGCCCGGAGCGGCATCGCGTGATCGACGGTGACGAGGTCCGAGGCTTCGTGCCGGCGCTCGCGCCCAGGGACCCTACGGGCGGATATCTCTTCTACGACTGCCAGACCGACGACTCGCGCCTCGTGCTCACCGTGCTCGGCGAAGCGGAGCGGTTCGGGGCGATCTGCGCCAACCGGCTCGAGGTGATCGAGCTCGAGCGCGAGGACGGACACGGGGCCGGCGTCAAGGTGCGCGATACTGAGAGCGACGCCGAGTTCACCGTCCTCGCCGACAACGTCATCAACGCGACGGGGGTGTGGGCCGATCGGATCCGACCCGAGGAGCTTCACGCCGAGGCGGAGGTTCCGACGATCGCCCCGAGCCGCGGTACGCACGTGACGATCGCCGACGTCGACCTGCCGCTCCGCGCTGGGGCGATCGTGCCCGCGGGGGAAGGCCGCTCGATCTTCGCCCTGCCGTGGCTCGGGCGGGCGCTCATCGGCACGACCGACAACAACTACGAGGGCGAGATTGACCACGTGCAGCCGTCAGCGGACGACATCGCCTATCTGCTCGACGCGACCAATGCCTTCTTTGGGACCGAGCTCGGAGTCGACCAGTTGACCGGCGCGTTCGCGGGGGTGCGGCCACTCATCTCGAGCGGCGACACCCGCAAGTCCGTCGACATCTCGCGCAAGGCGGAGCTGTACGAGACCTCGAGTGGGCTCATCACGATCACCGGCGGCAAGCTCACGACGTGGCGGCGGATGGCACGGCTCGCCGTCGACCGGGTCGTCGAGCGCGAGGGCCGTACGGCACCCTGTCGCACGCACGAGATCCCGCTCGGCCAGCCCGTCGAGTCAGATCAGCTCCCTCGCGTGGAGGGAGTCGACGATGACTCCTACGAGGCGCTCGCCGGTCGCTATGGCTACGCAGCCGAGCGGGTGTTGAAGGCGGCCGCCGAGCGCGGCGAGCTCGCACAGCCGATCATCGCGGGCATGCCGGACCTGCTCGCCGAGGCGCCGCACGCCGCGCGCGAGGAACAGGCCCGCACCGTCGGCGACGTGCTTCTGCGCCGTACCCGGCTCGGGCTGCTCGCGGGGCGCGAACTCAGTGACGCGGATAACCCCGCGGCCCGACGCGTGGCCCAGGCGCTCGGCGCCGAGCTCGGCTGGGACGAGCAACGCGTGAGGAGTGAGGTCGAGCGCTTCCACGTGGAGGCCGCCGCCGAGGGCATCCACGCCCGAGTCGGGTAAGGTCGCGGCTGATGGACGAGGTGCTCGAGCTCTGCCGCCGCGTGCTCGGCGATGGGGAGCTCGCCGAACAGGCGGCCGCCGCCGCGAACAGCGAGCAGACGAGCGACCGGATCGCGCTGCTCGCGCTCGCCGCGCGAGCCTGCCGCGAGCGCGCCGACGCTGAGAACGGAAGCGCCACACCGGCACCGTCTGACGAAGCTGCCGGAGGTCTGGCTCGCGCCGTCGCTCACGAACTCGCCGCGGCGACAGCGCGATTGCCCGAACGCCAGCGGGAGGCGCTTGCGCTGCGTGAGCTCCTGCGCCTGTCCTATGAGCAAATATCGCGCGTGATGGGGCTCGATGCGGCGGCCGTCGGGCCGCTGCTCGCGCGGGCACGGCTGCGCCTGCGGGCGGAGCGCCGCGGGTCCTCGGGCGACCCGAACGCGGCCCCCTGCGCGGAGCATGAGCGGGCGCTGCGGATTCTCGCCAGCCGCCAGGATTCAGAGCCGCTCTCCCACGAGGACGATGAGTGGCTGCTCGCTCACCTCGCCCGGTGTCCAACGTGTGAGATGGCGCACGCCGCGATGCTCGAGGCATCCGTCTGTTACCGGGCATGGCCGTGAGCGCAGCGCCGGTCCCGCTGCGCGCCGGGACGCGCACGCTCGAGCTCGGACCAACGCCGGTGCTGATGGGGATCGTCAACGCGACTCCGGACTCGTTCTCGGACGCCGGACTGGCGCAGACGCTTGAGGCGCGAGTCGCCCGCGCGCGGGAACTCGTCGATGCCGGAGCGGAGATCATCGATATTGGCGGCGAGTCGGGGGTGACGAACCGCCCGGTGGTGGCGGTGGATGAGGAGATCGAGCGGGTCGTGCCCCTCATCACACGCGTCGCCAGTGAGCTCGGCGTGATCATGTCCGTCGATACGTACAAGCCGCCCGTGGCCCGGGCGGCGATCGAGGCGGGAGCGACGATCGTCAACGACATCAGCGGACTGCGAGACCCGGAGCTCGCCAACGTGTGCGCCGAGACGGGGGCCGCGCTCGTGCTCATGCACACGCGCGCCGCGCCGAAGCAGAAAGTGCTCGACCCGTCCCTCGACGGACGTGCGCTCGCCGATGTGGAGGCGTTTCTGGCCGAGCGGATCGAGCTCGCCGAGAACCGGGGTGTCGCGTTTGAGCAGCTGCTGCTCGACCCCGGACCCGATTTCTCCAAGACGCCCGCGCAGACTGTCGAAGTGTTGCGTGGCTTGCGCGCGCTGAACGCGTTCGGACGGCCGCTGCTGCTCGCCGCATCGCGGAAGGACTTCATCGGCGCGATCACGAGCCGGCCGCCTCGGGAGCGCCTCGCGGGCACGCTCGCCGCGATCGGCTACGGCGTCGACGCCGGGGTGCACGTCCTGCGCGTGCACGACGTGCGCGAGACGGCCGAGTTCCTCGCCGTCCGGCGGATCCTGGACGGCGAGCAGGAGCTGGGCGCCGAGCTGCGGCTGACGGACAGCCTGCGCTGGCAACAGGGTCCACAGACCCCTGCGTAGATGGAATGAACCATCTGGCTAAGGCAACGGCCGCGAGGGCCGATGACCAGTCTGAGATGGCACGCGAGAGCCAGAGCCCTGGTCCCCTGCTCGCGACCCTTGGCGCGGGCGGAGCCCTGCTCAGCCTCTGGGCGCCGTGGTACTCGTTCCGCATCCCCCAGTCGGTGCTCAATCGCGCCGACGTACTGGCGGGACAGGCCGGGGTCCTCGGCCCGTTCATCAAGCAGGTCACCCAGGCCGCGCGGGTCGTCGGGCCGCTGCATCTGACGGCCTGGGACGCGTTTCGGCAGGCTGACGTTCTGCTCGCGGTCGTGGCCGGCGTGGCGGTGATCTTTGAGCTGCTCGCTCTCACCGGTCGCGGTACCGGGACGGGCCGGCTGATCGCTCTCGGCGGAGGCGCGATCGTCGTCGTCGCGGGCTATCGCGTCATCAGTCCGCCGGGCCCGAGCGGCCTGCTTCACCTCATGTGGGGCGCATACGCTGCGGTCGGCTGCGGCGTGCTGGCGATCGTCGGCGGCATGCTCACGGCCCGCGCGGACGAGCGCGACGAGCCCTGGGGCGCTCAGTCCGGCCAGTGGGTGGAGATGCCGGCGGCCGATCCATCGTGGGCAGAGCGCGGCTCCGTGCCTCCGCCGACCGTGTGACCGCCACATATCCGGGCGTCCCGCTAGATTCAACGTCAGATCGCCGGTCGCTGGCCCAACGCGACCGGAGCCCACCGACACGCCACCAAGGAGAAACCATGTCCGTACTTGACCGCGCTGCGCTCGAAGAGAGCCCGCTCGCCGACCTTCACGCGATTGCGTCTGAACTCTCGATCGACGGCTACCGCCGACTGCGCAAGCCCGAGCTGATCGACGCGATCCTCGGCCGCCAGACGGGTGCCGACGAAGGTGCCGCCGAGAGGCCTGATGAGGCCGAGGAGGAAGCAACAGGCGACGCGTCCGCCGAGGAGGACAAGGGCAAGGCCCGGCGCCGCGGACGCCGCGGAGGACGCGGTCGCGCCGGTGCGCCCGCCGATGAGGACGAGGGCGAGGACGAGAAGGACGGAAAGGACGAGAAGTCCACGAAGTCCGACAAGGAGGAGAAGGACGAGAAGCCTCGCGCTCGCCGCGGCCGCAAGAAGGCCGATAAGGATGAGGAGAAGGAGGAGGCAGAGGCGCGGGAGGACACGGCCGCCGAGCGCGAGGACGAGGCCGGCGAGGCCACCGTCGAGGGCGTCGTCGAGCTGCTGCCGAACGGCTCGGGCTTTCTGCGGGTCAGTCCACCGGAGCCGTCTGACGACGACGTCTACATCTCGGCCGCTCAGGTCAAGCGCTGCGAGCTGCTATCGGGCGATCGTGTCGCCGGGCCGCGCCGCCCTCCGCGCCGCTCTGAGCGGTTCGCCTCGCTCGTCCGGATCGACACGATCAACGACCAGCCGGCGGCCGAGCTCGCCTCCGGGGCCCGGTTCGAGGACCTGCCCGCGGCGTTCCCGGACGAGCGGCTGCGCCTCGGGTCCGACGACCCGACGATCAAGGCGATCGAGTGGCTGACCCCGTTCGGCAAGGGCTCACGCGTGACGATCGTCGGCGGTTCGCGGTCGGGCAAATCGCACGCCCTGCGTCGCCTCGCCGAGGTGCTGAGCGAGACGGCCGAGGGCGTCCAGATCCTCGTCGCGCTCGCGGGCGTGCGTCCCGAGGAGGTCTCCGAATGGAGCGGACGGGTTACGCCGAGCGCGGCCGTCAGCTTCGCCGCCTCCCAGGACGTCCAGGACCAGACCGTCGAGCTCGTCGTCGACCAGGCGCGGCGGGTCGCCGCCCGTGGCGCGGACGCGATTGTCCTCATCGACACGCTTGATCTGGTGCACCCGCATGCGGCCCGCAAGGCGATGGCGGCGGCGCGGAACATCGTCGAGGGCGGGTCGCTGACCGTCATCGCGACGGCCTCGGCGCCGGTTGGCGGCGAGACGACCGTGATCGCGCTCGATGCACAGCTCGCGTCCACGGGCCGGTTCCCGGCGCTCGACCTCGTGGCGAGCGGGACGCTCCGGCCGGAGCTGCTCGTCGGCGAGCCGGGCGCCGAGGCGATCCAGGCCGCCCGGCGAGAGACGATCGAGGACTAATACATGTCGATGGGCCTGTGTGGTGCTCTGGCACTACTGAGGCCCATCAGTACGCAGTGCAGCGGGAGCGGTGTCGGGGGACGGCCTTGTAGCCCGGGTCGCCGCCGCGGGTCCAGAGGAACCGGTCGACCTCGGCTGCGCACGTGCCCGGCCGCGCGGCGACGATCAGCTCGACGGCGTGCAGAGCGCACGCCCGGATCTCGATCTCCTCGCGCGAGTCGTGCCTGATCACCTCCTCACGCTCGATCCGGGCCACGAGTGCGTCGTCGAACCGGAGGATGCCGTCGAGGCGCAGGACGTGGGGGACGAGGTTGTCCGCGAACATCGTCAGCCGGTCGACGTCATCAAACACGGCGATCCCGGCACCCTGGAGGTCGGCGGCGGCGATCTGGGCCCGGTTGAGGAACGGGATCTCGAGTTCGTCGTAGCGCGACGTGTCGGCGAACGACGCCCAGCCGCCGAGCCGGCGAGCGAGCGCGACGGCTGACCCGCCGGCGACGTCGACGACGGCAGCGAAGCGCCCGTCATGCTCGGTCGCGACGTGCGAGCCGAGGTCGCGCATCGACGCGGCGAACAGTGCCATCAGCTCGTGGGCCGGGTCCTGGCCGAGCGCGGCGGCCACCTGCGCCGGCTCGATCTCCGCCAGCACGTGTGCGGGCCACGGGCCATGCTCATCGAAGCGCTCTGACAGTCCGGCCTCGATCGTCCGATAGCCGGAATGCCCCGCTCGCTTGCGCAACGTCGGGAACCAGCCGGAGCCGAAGTTGATCGCGTCGAGCGTCAGGCAGAACGCCGCGCGCCGCTCCTGCGCGGCCGCGCCGAGGGCCACGGCGGGGACGACCAGCAGCGGCATCTCGGCGAGCGGAAGCGCCCCGGCGTAGGCCGGAATCGCGTCGGTGTTGACCCGGACGAAATGAGCCCGCGATGCGACCTCGGCACAGGCGTCACGAAGTACGTCCATCGTCCAAAGAATGCCGGTCATGCGGGCCGGAAAACCTCCGGGCCGACCGCTACCGTAGACGGTCCGCGATGACCGAGACGACGACCGAGCTTGCCCACCTGCTGTCCGGCCTCAACGACCCCCAGCGGGAGGCCGTGACGCACGGTGACGGGCCGCTCCTCATCCTCGCCGGGGCCGGTTCGGGCAAGACCCGCGTGCTGACGCACCGGATCGCGTACCTGATGGCGACCGAACGGGCGAAGCCGAACGAGATCCTGGCGATCACGTTCACGAACAAGGCGGCGGGGGAGATGCGTGACCGGGCCGGCCTGCTCGTCGGTCGCCGCGTCCGCGCGATGTGGGTGATGACGTTCCACTCGGCCTGCGCCCGGATGCTCCGTGCCCACGCTGACCGGCTCGGGTACACGCGCCAGTTCACGATCTACGACCAGGCGGACTCGCGCCGGCTCGTCAAGCGATCGCTCGACGAGCTCGGCGTCGACCCCAAGCGGTTCACGCCGGCGGCGATCCACAACCAGATCTCCGACGCCAAGAACAAGCTCCGCGACGCCGATGCGTACGGCCAGATGGTCGGCTCCTACTTCGAGCAGACGGTCGCCGACGTCTACCGCGAATACGAGCGCGAGCTCCACCGGATGAACGCGATGGACTTCGACGACCTTCTCGTCCGTTCGGTCAACGTGATGGAGCTGTTCGGAGAGGTCCGCGAGCGCTACGCGACCCAGTTCCGACACGTCATGGTCGACGAGTACCAGGACACGAACCACGCCCAGTACCGCTGGCTGCAGCTGATCGCGAGTGAGCACCGCAACGTGATGGTCGTCGGGGACGACGCGCAGTCGATCTACGGCTTCCGCGGGGCCGAGATCAAGAACATCCTCAACTTCACCGACGATTACCCGGACGCGCATGTCGTCAAGCTCGAGCAGAACTACCGGTCGACGCAGACCATCCTCGATGCGGCGAACGCCGTGATCCGGAACAACCGGGGGCAGACGATCAAGTCGCTGTGGACCGATGTCGGGCAGGGGGATCCGATCAAGGTCCGCGAGCTCGAGGACGAGCACGCCGAGGCTCGGTTCGTTGCGGGAGAAATCCAGCGGCTCGTCGACGAGGGGATCTCGCGAGCGGAGCTAGCGGTCTTCTACCGAACGAACGCGCAGTCGCGCGTGCTCGAGGACATGCTCGTGCGCGCGGACGTGCCCTACCAGGTGATCGGCGGGACGAAGTTCTACGAGCGGGCCGAGATCAAGGACGCGATCGCGTACCTGACGGCGCTCGTCAATCCCCAGGACGGCGGTGCGTTCACACGGATCGTCAACTCCCCGCGCCGCGGGATCGGCACGACGTCCGTCTCCCGGGTGCTCGCGTTCTCGAACACGATGGGCATCTCCGTGTGGGACGCGGCGTCCGATCCCGAGCAGGTGCCCGGTCTGGGCGCGGCGGCGATCAAGGCGATCCGTCGTTTCATGGGGACGATGCACGTGTTGCGCGAGCGGGCGCAGTCGGGGGCCCTCGTCGCCGAGGTGCTCAAGGAGGTGCTCGACGAGAGCGGCTACCTCGAGGCGCTCCGGGCGGAGCGGACGATCGAGGCCCAGGGCCGGATCGAGAATCTCGAGGAGCTCGTCAACGTCACGGCCGAGTACGACGCGAGCGAGGCGGAGTCGCACTCGCTGCCCGAGTTCCTCCAGCAGATCGCGCTCATCGCCGACGCCGACACGCGCACCGACGACGAGGGCCTCGTGACGCTGATGACGCTCCACAACGCGAAGGGGCTCGAGTACCCGATCGTGTTCATGATCGGCTGCGAGGAGGGGGTGTTCCCGCACTCGCGGGCGCTCGACGAGGGCGGCCTGGAGGAGGAGCGCCGGCTTGCGTACGTCGGGATCACTCGGGCCGAGCGCGACCTCTACGTCACCTATGCGCGGACGCGCACCGTGTTCGGGGCACGCCAGTACGGCGCGCCGAGCCGCTTCGTCGGCGAGATCCCGCACGAGCTGACCGACCGCGAGGAGCAGGCGCCGCGGCCGGGGATGAGCGGATTCCGCGCTCGCGCTACTTCCTGGGCATCCTCGATCAGCTCCGAGGACCCGGCGCCGGTCGCGTATCGGCTCGGCGACGACGTCAGCCATCCGACGTTCGGCGAGGGTGTCGTGACCGGCCTCGAGCCGGGTGGGATCGTCGTCATCCGCTTCAGCGAGGATCGCTCCGAGCGCAAGCTCGTCGCCGACCTGGCGCCGATCTCCAAGCGGTGAGACCGATAGCGTGCAAGCACCATGAGCGCAACAATCATCGACGGCAAAGCAGTGTCCGCCCGCGTCCGCGCCGAGGTGGCAGACGACGTCGCCAAGCTCCGCGAGGAGACGGGCGAGCTTCCCGGGCTCGCGACGATCCTCGTCGGCGAGGATCCGGCGTCGGCGATCTACGTCGCCAACAAGCGCAAGGCGTGCGCGGAGGCGGGCATCGCCGACCACCACCAGCATCTCGACGGCGGCGTCAGCCAGGACGACGTCGCTTCCCTGATCGAGGAGTGCAACGAGAACCCCGGCGTGAGTGGGATCCTGCTCCAGCTGCCGGTGCCGGCAGGGCTAGACGGTGGCGCGCTCACCGGGCTCATCAGCCCGCTCAAGGACGTCGACGGATTGACGCCGATCAGCGCCGGGCGACTCGCGCAGGGCAAGACCGGGCTGCGGCCGTGCACTCCGCTCGGGGTGATCGAGCTGCTCGACTCCTACGACGTCCCGCTCGAGGGCGCGGAAGCCGTCGTCGTCGGCCGTTCGGACCTCGTCGGCAAGCCGGTCGCGCAGCTGCTGCTCGAGCGCAACGCGACGGTCACGATCTGCCACTCGCGCACCCGAGATCTCGCAGGCGTGTGCCGGCGTGCCGATGTCCTCATCGCGGCGGTCGGCATCCCGGAGATGATCGGCGGCGACCACATCAAGCCGGGTGCCGCGGTCATCGACGTCGGCATCAACCGGACCGAGGCCGGCCTGCGCGGTGACGTGGCGTTTGACGCGGCCGCGGAGAAGGCCGGCCTGATCACACCGGTGCCCGGTGGAGTCGGCCCGATGACGATCGCGATGCTGTTGCGCAACACCCTGACCGCGGCCACGCTGCAGCGGACCGCCGCCGGACAGCCGAGCTGAACGGATGTCGGCTGCGGCCGAACACGACGGCGGCGCGCGCTCGGCGCCGGACCCCCAGCCGGCGCCCGTGACGGACCGCCAGGCGTCGCCGTCCCCGCAGCCGGTGCCGCCACCACTGCCGCACCGGATCCGCACAGGCGAGCTCATCAGCGCGCTCAGCGCCCTGATGCTGCTGCCGATCATGTTCCTGCTCGAGTGGTTCGGGACGGTGGGGCTGCCGCGCTCCCGTCGCTCCGGGATCGAGACGGCGGTCAACGCCTGGAAGGAACTGTCGATCGCACGATGGCTGCTGTTGCTGGCGATCATCGTGGCGTTGGGCTCGGTGATCCTCCATGCCACCCAGCGCTCGCACGGGGCGAAGACGGACACGAGCGTGCTCGTCGCCACCACCGGCACACTGGCCGCGATCGTCCTCGGCTACCGGGTGCTGATCGATCTGCCGCACCCGAGCTCAGTCGTCGACATCAAGATCGGGGCGTACCTCGGTCTCCTCGCGTCGCTCGGGATCGCGCTCGGCGGCTATGACTCGATCTTGGAGGAGCGAGCCCGCCGCGGCAAGAACGTGCGTCGTAAAAGTGGCCAGCGGCCCTTGGCTTCCGGCCCCACCGCACGCTAGGGTTCGCCACGTCTGCGGCCGGGCTCTGACGCAGGCAGGAGCGCGACCAGTTACCTCGAACAAACGGTGAGCCTTAATCCGTTTCAAACATTTGGAGGCCCCCAGTGAACCTCGAAAACGTCTCGCGGGATGATTGGATCGTCGGAGGGCTAGCCCTAGTGCTGGCGCTCTGCCTGATCATCCTGCCGTGGTTCGACATCAGCGTGACGGTGGGAGCCTTCTCGGCCTCGGCGTCGTACTCCGCCACATCAACGCCGGACGGCTGGCTGGGGATCCTCGCCTTTATCGCCGCGCTGGCGATCGTCGCCGACCTCGCGATCGAGCGCCTGTCACCGCAGACGCAGATCCCGTCGATCGGCGGCAGCCGAACGAACACGCGGTTCGTGCTCTCGCTCGTCGTCGCGGCGTTCGTGATCCTGAAGTTCCTGTTCCACATCCACTTCAGCCTGTTCGGCTGGGGGTTCTACGTCGTCGTCATCCTCACCGCCGCGCTCGTGTGGGTCGCCTACCAAGCGCGCGCGGGCTCGCCGATCGGCTTCCCGAGCGGCGGCAGCATGGGGTCGTCGCGCCGGACGCCGACGCCGACGCCGACGCCGACGCCGCCGCCGAGCGCGGGGGCGGATCCCGGGGCGACCAGAGTGACCCCGGCGCCGAACGAGCCGCCCGCCGGCGGAGGCTCGACTCCGCCGCCGTCATCGCAGCCCTGACGGCGCGCTGGCAACATACGGAGCCCGATGGCCTTCAACCTCGCCAGGCTCCGCAAAGGTGAGATGGTCGTGGGCGCCGGCAGCATCGTGCTGCTGGCGTCCATGTTTCTGCTGAGGTGGTACGGCTTTCACACCGTCGTGACGGACGTCGGCGCGTCGTGGAACGGTTGGCACGGGCTCACGACGCTGCGCTGGTTCATGCTCGTCACCGCCGCTCTCGGCCTCGCGCTCACCTACTTCCAGACCGCAAACCGCACGCCGGCCGTTCCGTCGACGCTCAGCGTGATCGTGCCCGTCGTCGCTCTGATCACATTCATCCCGCTGATCTACCGGGTGCTCATCAACGAGCCCGGTCCGGACAGCCTGATCGACCCGAGGGCCGGCGCGTTCATCGGGCTGCTCGCAACATTGGCGATCGTCGGAGGTGGCTACCTGTCCCTGCGCGAAGAGGGCGTGCGGGAGGTGGACGGGCCGGGCGAGATCCCGACGATCCCGTTGAGCAGCAGCGGCGGCCAGTCCGCCTGAGCCGATCCGCGCGAGCCGGTCCGCCTCTCCTAGAATCCGAGCCGATGCTGGATCGCGACCAGGTACTGCATGTTGCCCGTCTCGCACGCCTCGAGCTGAGCGACGAGGACGTCGAGCGCATGGCGAGCGAGCTCTCGCACGTGCTCGACCACATCGAGAAGATCCGGGAGCTCGACCTCGAGGGCGTGCCGCCGACCTCGCACGTGATCGACGTCGTCAATGCGCTGCGAGCCGACGAGCCGACACCGTCGCTGCCGGCGGAGGTGGCGCTCGCGACTGCTCCCGAGCCGCTCGAGGGCGGATTCGGGGTTCCGAGCCCAGGCGCGGCGCAGGCATGAGCGCCGACGAGCTGATCGACCTGACCGCCGCGCAGGCGGCGGAGCGGGTCCGCGCCGGGGAGCTGAGTGCGCGGGAGCTGTTCGAGGCCTACCGAGCGCGGGCCCTCGCCGATGAGCTGAACGCCTACACGTGGGTCGCCGAGGCGCCTCCCGAGCCCGCGCCGTCCGCGAGCGCGCCGCTCGCGGGGGTGCCCGTAGCCGTGAAGGATCTGTTCTGCACCGAGGGCGTTCCGAGCCAGGCCGGCTCGCGGATCCTCGAGGGCTACCGGCCGCCGTACACCGCGACCGTCGTCGCGCAGCTGCTCGAGGCCGGTGCGCCGTTGCTCGGCAAGACGAACCAGGACGAGTTCGCGATGGGCTCCTCGAACGAGAACTCGGGGTACGGACCGGTGCTCAATCCGTGGGACCGCACGCGCGTCCCCGGAGGATCGTCCGGAGGGAGTGCCGCGGCCGTCGCGGCCGGGCTCGCTCCGTGGGCGATCGGGACCGACACGGGCGGCTCGATCCGCCAGCCGGCGGCGCTGTGCGGGATCGTCGGTCTGAAACCGACCTACGGCGCCTGCTCGCGCTACGGGATGATCGCGTTCGCCTCCTCGCTCGACCAGGCCGGCCCGCTGACCCGTGATGTCACTGACGCTGCACTTCTGTTCCGGCACATGGTCGGTCAGGATCGACGCGACTCGACCTCGCTGGCGTTCCCGGAGCCGCTCGAGCTACCGCGCGGCGAGGATCTCAGCGGGATTCGGCTCGGCGTTCCGGAGGAGCTGACCGGTGAGGGCGGCGGCGTCGAACCGGGCGTCCGGGAGAGCTTCGAGGCGACGCTCAGGCTCGCCGAGAGCCTGGGAGCGACGATCGAGCCCTGCCGCCTGCCGCATGCGCCGCACGCGTTGTCGGCCTACTACCTGATCGCGCCGGCCGAGGCGTCCGCGAACCTCGCCCGCTTCGACGGTGTGCGCTACGGCCTGCGTGTCGACGGCGACGCCGACCTCGTCACGATGTACAGCCGGACGCGCGAGGCCGGTTTCGGACCCGAGGTCAAGCGCCGGATCATGCTCGGCACGTACGCGCTCTCCAGCGGCTACTACGACGCTTACTACGGGACCGCGCAGAAGGTGCGGACGAAGATCGCCGAGGACTTCGAGACCGCCTTTGAGCGGTTCGACTTCGTCGTCACCCCGACGAGCCCGTGGACCGCGTTCGAGCTCGGGTCGAAGACGGACGATCCACTGGCCATGTACCTCAACGACTTCTGCACGGTCCCGATGCCGCTGGCCGGGATCCCCGCGATCTCGATCCCGTCGGGGCTGAGCGAGGGGCTCCCGGTCGGCTTCCAGCTCACCGGTCCGGTCTTCAGCGAGAACCGGCTGCTCGGCGCCGCCTATGCGCTCGAGCAGGCGATCGGGTTCGACAGCGGCCCTGCGCGCCACGGGTCGCGGACGGCGGAGGGCTCGTCATGAGCGAGTGGGAACCCGTCATCGGTCTCGAGATCCACGTCCAGCTGAGCACCCGGACGAAGATGTTCTGCGGGTGCGAGCTGTCGTTCGGCGACCCACCGAACACGCACACTTGTCCGACGTGCCTCGGGTTGCCCGGCGCGCTTCCGGTGGTCAACGAGCGGGCGATCGAGTATGGGCTGATGATCGGGATGGCACTCGGCTGCGAGCTTGCCGAGCGGTCGATCTTCCACCGCAAGAACTACTTCTATCCCGACCTTCCAAAGGGCTACCAGGTCTCCCAGTACGACATCCCGTTGTGCCTCGGCGGTCGGCTGGGCGACGTGCGGATCCACCGGGTGCACCTCGAGGAGGACGCCGCCAAGCTCAACCACCTCGGGGAGAGCGGCCGCATCGACAGCGCTGATCGCAGCTGGGTCGACTTCAACCGCGGCGGCACGCCGCTGGTGGAGATCGTGACCGAGCCGGACATCCACTCGCCGCAGCAGGCGCGCGAGTGGCTGACGCTGCTGCGCGGCACGCTCAAGCGGCTCGGGGTCTCCGATGTCGATATGTCTCAGGGCTCGCTGCGCTGCGACGCGAACGTGTCCGTTCGCCCAGCCGGCTCGAGCGAGCTCGGTACCAAGACCGAGCTGAAAAACATGAACTCGTTCGCATTTCTCCAGCAGGGGGTGGAGGCTGAGATCGAGCGGCAGATCCGCCTGCTCGAGTCCGGCGAGCCCGTCGTCCAGGAGACGCTGCACTTCGATCCGGCGAGCAAGCGGCTGACCCCCTTGCGCTCAAAGGAGGAGGCGCACGACTACCGCTATTTTCCGGAGCCCGATCTCGTCCCGGTCGTACCGAGCGACGAGATGGTCGCGGCCGCCCGGGCGGCGATTCCGGAGCTCCCGGCCGATCGCGCCGCCCGCTACGAGACGGAACTCGGGCTGAGCGTGCCGCGCGCCCGGCTGCTCGCGTTCCGGACCGAGCTCGGCGATTATTTCGAGGCGGCGGTCGCCGCCGGCGACGGCGTCGAGCCCAGCGCGGTCGCGAACTGGATCGAGCTGCTCATCGAGCGGATCGGCTCCGACGTTGATCCGGCGAGCACGAAGGTGTCGGCCGAAGCGCTCGCGTCGCTCGTCGCGATGGTGAGCGCCAAGCAGGTGAGCCGGGACGCGGGACGGGAGGTCCTGACTCTCCTCGTCGACGAGGGCGGCGACCCGAGGACGATCGTCGAGCGCGAGGACCTCGGCGCGTTGAGTGGCGATGGCAACGGGCTGGCGGAGATCGTCGCCCGGGCGCTCGCCTCCGACCCGGCCGCCGCCGAGCAGGTGAAGGCCGGGAACATGAAGGCGATCGGGCCACTCGTCGGCTTCGTCATGCGCGAGACGAAGGGGCGCGCGGACGGGGGAGAGGTCACCCGCCTGATCCGCGAGCAGCTCAATGATTGACCCGCGGCGCCGTCGCCCCCGACTCCGTCCTTAAACGCCAAATCGCTGGCACCGACGAGGGCGGCACCAACGATTTGTCAGTTGCGTGTGTCGGCGGGCTCAGTCGAGCCGGCGCGAAAGCCGGCGCACGACGACACCAGCGCCAAGAAGCGTTCCACCGCCAGCAGCGAGCAGGGCAACGTCCAGACCAGTGAACGGGAGCGTCCCGTCCGAGGTCGAGGTCGTCGTCGTCGACTGCTGCGGCTCGATGGAGTTACACGTCTGCGGGTTATAGGCCTCACAGGTAGAGCTGGACTCCGCGAGCGCAGTCCCCGGCGCCATCAGAGCGATACCTGCGGCCAGCGTTGCGATCCGTCTCATGTGTCCTTTCGGCTGATTTGCTGCCCCGGCCCCCAGGCGCGGGAAAGAACGATTGGTCCCCTGATCGGCGAAGCTTACATGAACCGGTGGATACACACCACTTTTGCGGCCGAAGCGGTTCTGGTGCAAACCGCCGGTCAAGAGGCCCTGGCGAAGGCGCGAAAGGCCTCGGCTGGAGTCATCGGGCGCTCGGTGTTCACGCGCTCCAGGGCATCGGCCAAGATGGGTTGCTGAGTGTTGATCCTCGCCGCGGTCCGGAAGGCGCGCGCCGCCTGGCCGGTATTGCCGAGGGCCGATTCGGCCAGTCCCTTGCCGAACCACGCAAACCAGCCTTCCGGCTCGCGGGAGATTGTCTTTGAGAACCACTGCTCGGCGAGGAGCGGGCGGCCGCCGCCGAGAGCGATGATCCCGGCGAGGCGCGTTGGAGCCGGGTTCCATGGGTCAAGATCCGCGGCCTTTGACAGGTCGGAAATTGCGACAGCCGGATTCTTGGCGCGGATGTCCGTGGCGATCGAGGTGTAGCGCACCGAGAGGTACGGGAAGCCGAGCGCGACGGTGGCGGCGACGAGCGCCAGGACCCCGAGGAGCCCCACCCCGATCCGCACCCCAACCGGGGTCCGGCGGGGGGGACGGGCGGCGGGGTCGGCGGGCGCGGGGGGGTCGGCGGGCGCGGGGGGGTTGGCGGGCGCGGGGGGGTCGGCGGGCGCCGGGGGGTCGGCGGGCGCGGGGGCATCGGTCGGCACGGGAGCGTCGGCGGCCGCGGCGGGCACGGGTTCGGCGGCGGGCGTACCGGCGCGCGCGGGCCCGGCGGCGGCGTCAGCGGCGGCATCGGACGACTGCGGGGCGGGCGCCGCGGGCTCAGCACGCCGGCGGCCGAGTCCGACCGCCATTCCGAGGAACGCGAACGCCGGACCGGACAGCGCCGGAACCTCCCAGAACCAGTCGACCGAGCCGTGCACGAGCCATGGCAGCAGCGGGATCGTGGCTCCGGCCGCGGCTGCGGCGAGCAGCGGACTGCGTTGTCGAATCGCTCGGGCGGCCCCGATCGCCGCCGCGACGAGGAACACGGCGAACAGGACGAATCCGACGATCCCCGTGTGGGCGAGTAAGCGGAACTCGAGGCTGTGCGTCCAGCGCGGCTCCTCCCCGGTATGGCGGCGGGTGATGTAGTAGTCGGCGAAGTTGTCCTGGCCGAGGCCGCCGAGCGGGTGGGCTTTGAGGGCGTCGACCGAGACCCGCCAGAAGTCGTAGCGGCCCGATCCGACCGAGAAGAAGTGCGATGTCGAGGACGGCGCGTACTCGATGTGCACGAAGCCGTGCCACTGCCGCTTGACGAACGACACCGGGTTGCCGTGCGTTGCCGCTAGTACTCCCGCCACGCCGAGGCCGATCACGGCGACGGTGACGACGATGCCGACGCCACGGACCACCCGGCGGGATGGCCGCGGGACCCCTCGCAACTGCTCGGCCCACGAGAACAGGGTCCAGATGACGAATACAGCCGCGCACAGCAGCAACGAGATGCGACCTGCGCTCCGCGCCGCCGCCTGCAGGCTCGCACCCGTGTGCCCCTCGAACACGTGCAGGAGCTTGTGGACCGGCAGCAGGGCGGCGAGTGCCGGAAGGATCGCAGCGATCACGACCCGCAGCCGATCGCGGACGACGACCGCGTAGAGGATCAGCACGGCCGGGAGGGTGAACAGCCATCCGCGGCTCTGGCCCATCACGCACAGTTGCAGCGAGACAGCCGCGAACGCGAGCAGCAGGCCGCGGATGATGCCCGGCAGTTCGCGCCGGGAGGCGAGGAAGGTCCCGAGCAGCGCCTCGCTCATGAACAGCGCGCTCGTCGAGTTGAAGTAACCGGTCGTGCCGGCCAGGCGGCCATCGATGACGAGCCCGCCGAGATGCCGCGCCGACGCGAGCCGGAGCATCGTGACCAGCGCGATGACGCCGATCCCGATCGCGTACACGACGAGTGCAGTGATCGCCGTCTCGGCCGTCCACGGCAGCACGAGGAACAGTGCGAACAGGAGCACGTAGAGCAGCGTGCGGTTGCTGCCGTCGAGCGCAAACCCGGGCACGTCGGCCCATGTCATCGACAGGTACGACCACGCGAGGTACGCCGACAGCGCGATCAGCGCGATAAGCGCAGTCCGCGACAAGCGCGCGCGGGAGCGCGGCTGCAGCACGAGCACGGCGGTGAGGATCGCCAGCGTGACGAGCGCCCCCCAATACCACGTGTCGGCGTCGTAGCCGCCGTTGTGCCACGCCCACATGATCATGATGGCGACGGGGATGAGGCCGGCGAGGAGCGTCCAGCGCTCGGCGATCAGGCGTCGGCGAGGCGGAACCGGGGGATCCGCCTGCGAGTGATCGCCGGTCACCGGCGAGACCACTTCGGTCGTGCTCACGCTCCCGCGGCAGCGCCGGCGGCAAGCACCTCGGTCAGCTGCGTCACGACCTGATCGACCTCACGCTCGGTGTATGTCGAGGCGAGCGGAAGCAGGAGGTGCCGAGCCGAGAGGTCCTCAGCGACCGGACGGCGCGGGTGATCGCGGTACGCCGTCAGGTTCGGGATCGCCGGGTAGCAGGTGGTCTGGATTCCCCGACTTGAGAGATCGTGGACGACTCGCTCGCGCTCCTCCGGGGTGGACACCACGATTGAGAAGCCGAAGTGGGCGGAGCGCTCCACGTCATCGTCGTCCCACGGGATTTCCACGCCGCCCATCCCGCTCAGCCGCGCGCGATAGCTCTCGGCGAGCTCTCGCCGCCGCTCCACACCGGCGCGGACGCGCGGCAGGCGGCTGAGGCCGAGCGCGGCCCGCCCCTCATCGAGCCGGAAGTTGAACCCGACGTCGACGACGTCATAGGACTCCGCATAGCCGAGGTGGCGATCCCAGGTGACGGAGGTCATCGCGTGGGAGCGGAGCAGGCGTACCTTTGTGGCCAGCGCCTCGTCGTGGGTGATGACCATCCCGCCCTCGCCGACCGACAGTTGCTTCTTGGAGAAGAAGGAGAAGCAGCCGGCCGTGTTGCCGACCGTCCCGGTCAGGCGACCGTCCGCGGCGCGGGCGGTGAGGCTCTGGGCGCAGTCCTCGATCAAGAGCAGCTCATGGTCGTGGCACAGACGCTCCAGCGCCTCGAGATCGCACGCGTAGCCCATCCAGTGCGTGGCGAGGATCGCGCGCGTCCGCGGCGTGATGAGCTGCGCCGCATCCGCCGGGTCGAGGTTGAGATCCGTCACTCCGATCGAGTCGACGAATACGGGCGTGGCGCCGCAGTAGCGGACCGCGGCCGCGCCGGCGACGAACGTCAGCGCCGGGACGAGCACCTCGTCGCCGGGGCCGATCCCGGCCCCGAGGAGCGCGAGGTGAAGCGCCGCCGTGCCCGACGAGACTGCGACGGCGTGGGGCACGTCGCAGAACTCGGCGAACGCACGCTCGAACCGGTCGGTGCGCGGACCCATCGTCAGCCACCCGCCCTCCAGGCATTCGAGGACGGCGGCGATGTCGTCCTCGCTGAGGACGACGTCGGTGAGGGGGATCTGCCAGCTCATGCTCGGAGCTCCGCTTCGAGTGCGCCGACGACCTGGTCCTGCTGCTCGTCGGTCATGTGCGTGAACAGGGGCAGCGTCACCTGTGCGCGGGCGGCCCGTTCGGTGTGCGGCAGGCTGATCGCAGGGAACCGCTCGCGATAGGCCGTGAACTCGTGAATCGCCGGATAGAAGACGCTCGTCTGCACCTCGTACCCCTCCCGCAGCGCGATCCGGACCTGATTGCGGCGCTCGGGGTCGTCGAGCATGATCGCGAGGATGTAGCACGAGGAGCTCTCGACGGTTTCGTCGCCGAACGGCACAGTGACGCCGGGGATCTCGGCGAGCAGGGACCGGTAGCGGCGTGTGAGTTCGCGTCGGCGCTCGATCTCCAGGTCGAGACGGGAGAGCCGTGAGAGCAAGAGCGCGGCCCGCGGTTCGTCGATGCGGTAGTTGTAGCCGAGATCGGTGACGTCGTAGTGATCGCCGCGCCCCTGATGGCGGTCCCACGTGACCGAGGTCATCGCGTGACCGCGGCGGGACCGGGCGAACGCCGCCACGTCCTCGTCGTCGGTGGCGAGCAGGCCACCCTCGCCGACGGCGAGGACCTTGTTCGAGAAGAAACTGAACGCGCCGGAGACGCCCCACGTGCCGAGCGCCCTGCCGTCCAGGGTCGCGAGCGGTGAATGGGCGGCGTCCTCGATCAGCTGCACTCCGTGGCGCGTACAGATCTCGCTGAGCCGGTCGACGGCCGCCGCATAGCCGCCGTAGTGCATCGCCACGACCGCCTTCGTCCGCGGCGTGATCAGCGCCTCGACGTGATCCGGGTCGATCAGCGGCTCCGCCACCGACACGATGTCGGCGAACACCGGAGTCGCCCCCGTGTACAGCACTGCGGCGGCGGTCGCGACCATCGTGCACGACGGCACGATCACCTCGTCGCCCGGTCCGATCCCGGCGGCGAGGTACGCGAGGTGGAGAGCCGAGGTGCAGCTGGAGACGGCGACGGCATGCTGGGCGCCGATCGTCTCCGCGAACCGTCGCTCGAACTCCTGCGTGCGGGGCCCCATCGTCAGCCACCCGGACCTGAGGGTCTCGGCGACCGCGTCGAGATCCTCGCGCGTGAGCCGCAGATCAAAGACCGGGACCATCGTCACGATCGACCGCCGACCATCATCACGGGATGTTGCGGTAGCGGGCGTCGAACGGATCGTCGAACGCCCTCTCGTCGAGCTGCTCGAGCAGGTCCGCGATGCCGGTGGGGACGGTCATCTCGGTCTCGAACCCCAGCACGCTGCGGATCTTGTCGAAGCTCACCTTGTAGTCGCGCGGGTCCTCTTCGCGCTTGACGAACGACACCTCGCCGCGGTCGGTGAGCTTGCGGATCTCCTCGACGATGTCGAGCTTGCGGTAGTTCTCGCCGGAGCGGCCGACGTTGAAGACGTTGCCGGCGACGGTCTCCCGCGGCGCGGCGAGCACGGTGGCGATGCCACGGCCGGCATCCCGGACGTGGACGTAGGGCCGCCAGAACTGCTCGCCGAACACCTCGAGCTGCCGGTCTGCCCACAGGTCGCGGGTGAACTCGTTGACGGTGAGGTCGAAGCGCATCCGCGGCGCGACGCCATAGACGGTGGCGAACCGCAGGCACGTCGGCTTGAGCGTGTCGCTCTGCATGCCGAGCAGCATCTTCTCGATCTCGACCTTCTGTTCGGCGTACAGCGAGACCGGGGCGAGCACGCCCTCCTCGTCGATCGGGGTCGTCGGATCCGCCATCCGCCCATAGTTCGAGCACGTCGAGGCCATGATGAACTGCTGCACGCCGAGACGCTCGGCGTCGGCGGCGAGGTTGCGGCTGCCTTCGACGTTGACCTCGTGGGCGAGCTCGGGGTCGCGTGCACACGCCGGATCGCCGACGATCGCGGCCAGGTGCACCACGGCACGTGCGCCCGTCAGCGCCCGCTCCCGTGCACCGGCGTCCCGGATGTCGGCTTCGATCAGCTGGACCCCGGCGCCCTTCAGCGCACCGAGCACGTCCTGCTGGTTGTGGAGAAGCACGTCGAGGGCGCGGACCTTCGCCCCGGACTCGGCCAACCGCACGCAGAGCGGCACGCCGATATACCCGGCACCCCCGGTTACGACGATCACGTCATCCATCGAAAGCGCCCCTCCTGTCATCTGGCGGCTTGCGGATTGCAAAATGCTGGTGAGCACAGCCGCGCCCCGTAAAGCCACGACCTGCGTCCTCCAAGCTTATCGGCGTCACCCCGGAGCTTTTGAGCCGAGGCCCACACGATCTCGAGTGCTACGAACCGTGTCGAGAAAGTCCTCCCAGGAGACCGCGTAGGGCGCCAGCCACGCGGCTAAACGCCGCATGTCCTCGAGGCCGTCATCGACCTCCCAGGACAGGTGCAGGGTGACCTGAACCCAGGTTCCCGGCCGCGCAGCGACGAGCTGCGCGAGCGCGTCCTGCACCTCTCGTGCACGCCCGTAGAACGGCGGGTAGCACGGGAAATAGACGCCACGCCCGAGCCACCGCGGCGACGGCTGCGGCCCCATCAGGGCAATCGACTCAGGCCCGCCCGTGACGACGTCGAACCGTCCGCTCAGGGCGCGGTAGTGCTCGGGTCCGAAGCGGTTGAACGGCGGGACGAACACCCGGGGGCGCACGCCGATCTCGCCGAGCAGACGCAGGCTGTCGTCCGCTAGCTCGCCCGCCTCGGCCTCGCTCAGCCCGCGGAATTCGGACCGTCGGCGCGGGCCCGCGTCGCGGGTGCGATGGGTGAGGCCGTGGGCGGCGAACGTGACGCCTTCGGCGGCCATCCGTCGGATCAGCCCGCGTTCGTCCTCGTTGAGCGGCCGGCCGCCGCTGGCCTGCGGATTGAGCGGGTCATAGACGAGTTGGGGGACGATCGCCATGAGGTACGGGATGCCGGCGTCGGCGAGCGCGGCGTGAAACCGCGTGCTCGGCTCGATCCCGTAGGCCTCGGGGTGATCGAGCGAGGTGGCGTAGGGGTACTCGTCGACACGGAGCAGCACCCGGGGCGGCCCGTCGGCGCCCGTGCCGAGCAGCGACCGGCGGGCGGCGATCGCCGGCTGCAGCAAGCCGGCGGAGAACTTCGCCGGGTCGAGTTTGGAGCGCACGCGCTGGAGGTCGCCGATGAGGGGCGGCGGGATCCGCGGCGTGAGCCGGCGGACGAGTCGCCCGTTGATCGCGTGGGTGCCGCCGGCGGCCTCCGGAGCGGCCAGCAGCGCCGTGCGCGCCGCGTCGAGGTTCACCCTCGCTCCCGCGAGACGACGGTGACGTCGTCTCGGCCGGCGTCGAACGGAAGCGCCTGCGCCGTGAACCCGGCGAAGAAGAAGAGATCGGTTCGCAGCGAGTCCGTGGTCGTGCGGACGCACACATGCGGGAACACCGCGGCGAGCAACTCCGCGAGATCGGGCGCATCGGTAAACGACTGCAGCTGATAGCGGTAGTGCGATCCAGGCTCGATCACGGTGTGGCCGGAGAGCCCACCGGTGGGCGTCAGGCCCGCCGCAATCCGGGTCAGGATTTCGGTCGCCGTCTCCCGGGTGAAGTGATGGATCGCGGTGTCCCAGACGACGTTGTCGAACGGTCCGGCGGGGAGCGAACGTGTGATGTCGCAGCGCTCGTAGGCGACGTTGGGCGCGGCGTTGAACGTGCGGGCATGGTCGAGCGCCTCCTCGTTGGCGTCGACGGCGATCACCCGCCCGGCCTTCGGGGCATAGAAATGGCGCGTGCTGAAGCCGTCGCCACAACAGAGCTCGAGCACGGACCCGCCGGGTCGCAGCGCGAGCGCACTGAGAACGCCGCGCTCGACGAACCCGGTACGCCCGGATCGGGGCCATTGGTACTGGGCGTCGAGTTGGTGATCGAACCACTCTGCCGACGGACGGAGCGCGCCCTCGACCTTGTACTGCACGAGGTGCGTCGCGGCTGAGAATGCACGGACGCCCCGGTTGAACCAGCGCACGGCCGGGACGAGGAGCTTGTAGAGGAGCTCACGCATCGCCGCCGCCGGGCCGGAACATCGCGAACGTCAGCTCGCCCCGCTGGTACCAATGGTCCGAGGCGCCGAGCCGTACACGCCGGTAATCGCCGCCCCGCTGCCGGCTGAGCTCCTCCAGCACGGGGCTCTGGCCGCCACTTGCGTCGACGAGCAGGAGCGTTGACTCGGGGTGGGCGAGCGCCGCTCCGAACTCAAGCTCCTGGACGGCGGCCGAGTGGTCGCTGTCCTGGAACAGCGCGCCGACCTCCCGCCCCCCGAGTGTGTCCTTGAGCACGTCGGTCGTCAGGCCGACGACGTGTTGCCAACCGGGGTAGCGGCGGCGGTCGACGAACGCCCCCGCCAGCTCGGAGGAGTCGAACGAGATCAGCTCGCCGAGGGTGCCGTCAGCCGCGTTGCGCTCGAGTGCCCGCAGCAGCGTGAGCGAGCCGAACCCGTTGTAGATGCCGGTCTCGACGATCAGCCGGGGCCGGATCGCCCTGATGAGGACGTACCAGCCGAGCCGATTGCCGAGCCCCGGGCGGCGCTTGACGTCAAAGCGCCAGCGCAGCCGCCGGGCGAGGTGCTCTCCGAGCTCAGCGTCGGTGTCGGCCTCGATGACGTAGCCGCGGAGTTGATCGATCGGGGCACCCGTCGCCTCGGCGATCGTCGCCAGCATGCCGTCGACGTTGGCGACGCGATACGTGTAGCTCTCAACCTCGGGATCGAGCAGGATGTAGCGAAGGTGCTCCCGGACCGACAACCCTTCGGCCTGGATGATCCGTGCCTTGGTGAGCCAGCGCAAACGGCTCAGCCGGTGAACGCGGCGACGCCAGTCTTCCCCCAGGTGCTCCTTCAGCCAGCCTTTCACCCCGTGCCCCCCTCCGGTTGCACGAGGGCCTCGATCTGGGCGGCGACCGACGACGCGGCGAATGTCCGCTCGGCGATCTCCAGGCCGGCGGCGCCTTCGCGCTCGCGCCGGGGCGCGTCATCGAGGTACTCCTGCATCAGGCCGGCGAGCGCACGGGGATCGTGCTCGGGCGCCGCGATCGCTCCCGCCCCCGGCACGATCAGGCCGGCTACGCCCTCGTCGCCGCTGGAAATGCACGGCCGGCCCGCCAGCATCGAGTGGATCACGGCGAGCGGTGCGCCCTCGGTCGGGCTTGGGCAGAACACCGAGATGTCGAACGCCGAGCAGACGCTGGCGATGTCCGTTCCAGGCGTGGGCAGAAAATGGGCCCGGTCGCCGAGCGGCTCGGCATGGCGGCGCAGGTTTGCCTCGTCCTCGCCCTCTCCGGCCATGATCAGGTGGACGTCATCGCGCTGGAGTGACGCCACCGCGTCGACGGCGACGGCGTTCGGCTTCTTGCCGTGGAACCTCGAGACGCATCCGACCACGAGCGCGTCGTCCGAGATGCCGCACTCCGAGCGGATGCGACGCCGACCCTCGGCCGAGAACTCCGCCGTCTCGAGGGGCAGCGCGTTCGGGACGATGTGGATCCGCTGACTGGGGAGCCCCACCGACTGAAGCGAGTCGCGGGTTCCGGCCGACACCGCGAAGATGAGGTCGGCGCGCCGGGCGGCGGTGATGTACGCCCACCGGCCCGGTCCTCTCGACATCTGCTGGGGAACGGGACCCCACTCCGCCCAGATGAGCAGCGGGCGCAGCCGCTTGGGGAGCAGCGGCCCGAGCAGCTGTTCCTTCTTGAAGTGCAGCACGAGCACGTCGTACGGAGCCTCGCGTTCGAGCGCGTGGCGCAGCGTATTGAGGAGCCGCGGCCATCGCGGCACGAGGTGGCCGTACGAGGAACGGGACAACTTTGGCCCGAGATCGATCCGCCGGGCGCGGACGTCCCGCCCGTCGGCGATCGAGGGCTGATTGGTGAGCAGGACCGCCCCGTGCCCGCGCTTCGTGAGAGCCTCGAGCATGTTGACCGCGGCGAACTCTCCGCCGCCGGGCGACTCGCTCGTCATGACGCTGACGAACTTCATGGATCCGGGGTGTTGCCGTTGCTCATCGGCGATCGACACCCGCGGTGCATGCTCATCCGGAATCATCCTTCACGTGACGCGGCGCTGGCCGAACACGCCGACAAACGCCGACCGACGACGTCGTCCCGCGCCGCGTGATCGGGAGCCGCCGCTGAGGATACAAGGACGGCATCGCGACCGCCGGGTGAGCCACTAGAGGCCCATCAGCAGATTGGTGAACGCCGCGGCGAACGTGGCGGCCGAAAAGCGTTCGGCGTTCTCCCGCAGGGCCTGATCATCGAAGGCGCTGGCCTCGAATCGCTCGATCGCGTCACACAGCGCCGGTACCGACCCGGGGCTGTAGAGCACGCCGGTCTCGCCGTCGATGACCGAGTCGCGCGCGCCGCCCTCGCCGAACGCGACGACCGGCAGCCCCGCCGCCTGGGCCTCGACGGGAACAATTCCAAAGTCCTCGAGCCCGGGGAACAGCAGCGCTCGGGCCTCGGCGAACAGACGGGGCACGTCGTCGTCGCTGACGTGCCCGAGAAACGTCGTGTGGTCGCCGGCGAGGCCGCGGACGTGCTCGAGATCACGGCCGTCCCCGGCGACGAGCAGCGGCCGTCCGAGCCGCTCGCATGCCTCGACGGCGGCACCGACCCGCTTGTACGGCACGACCCGGCCGAACACGAGGTACGCATCACGCGGATGACGCGCGTTCGGCAGGAAGTGCTCGACATCGACCGGCGGGTGGATGACCACGCTCTCGCGCCCGTAGGCCTCGCGGATCCGCGCGGCCACGAACGTCGAATTGGCGACGAACACGTCCGGGCCCGCCGCTCGCTTGCGGTCGACCCGGCGCAGCCACGCGGTCGCGAGGGGGGCAATCCCGCGAGCGAGCGCACCGATCTCCTCGCCCTCCAGGAACGACGGATCCCACGCGTAGCGCATCGGCGTGTGGCAATAGCAGACGTGGGGGACGCCCCGTGGCGTCCGCACGTTCTTGGCGCTCGCATGATTTGAGGAGATGACGAGGTCAAAGCCGCTGAGATCGAGCTTGCGCCACGCGAGATCCATCAGCGGGAGCAACCGCATGTAGCCCTCGGTCGCGCCGGGGATGCGACTGAGCAACGATGCATGGACCGGCCGGTCGGTGATGACCGGCGGCCACGGATCCGGGTTGTAGACCGTCGTGAACAGCTCGGCGTGGGGGAGCAACTCGAGGATCGCCATCACGACCTTCTCCGAGCCGCCGGGGATCGTCAGCCACTCGTGCGTGATCGCGACGCGCGGGAAGCGAGCGCGCAGCTGCTCGATCTCGAGGACGTGGGGGCTGGTCATAGCGGCGGGCATGATGACAGGGTCCTCCGCGCCGACTCAGCGGCTCAGCGCCTCGAGATAGACGGCCTCGGTGGCCCGGGCGATCGCGCTCCAGCTGAACTCCGCGCTCGCCCACTCGCGGCCAGCCTCCCCGCGGCGGCGGCATTCCTCGCGCCCGGCGGCGGCGGCGTCGTCGAGGACTGCCGCGAGCGCGGCAGGGGTCGACTCGGCACACAGCCAACCGGTGGTGCCGTCGACCACCGACTCGGTCAGCCCGCCGACCGGGTAGGCGGCGACCGGCCGGCCGAAGCCATAGGCGAGATGCGCGACCCCGCTCTGGCTGGCGACGCGGTAGGGGAGGGCGACGAGGTCGGCGGCGGCGAAATACCGACCGACTGCGTCCAGCTCCTGAAAACCCTCGTAAACGCTGACCCGGCCTGCAAGCGCCGTGGCCGCGAGGCGCGCCTGCTCGGTGGCGAGGGCGCCGTCCTCCTTACCCGCGACGAGCACCCGCCAGCGGGGCGAGCGAGTCGCCGCCTCGAGCAGGTCGCCGAGACCCTTGTCCGGCCGGAGCACGCCGAACAGAAGCACGACGAGCGCGTCGGGTGGCAGCCCCAGCGCGGCGCGCGCCACGTCGGGCGTGACCGGCTCCGCGCGCTCGGCGAGCGGGCCGTACGTCCCGTGCGGGATGACGGATACGGCACCTCGCCGGATGCGGGCTCGGTCACCCTGGGTGTGGACGATCGTGTGCGCGACGAACGGCGGGAAGATGACCGTGCTGTCGGGCTCCCAGCTGAGGCGTTCGAAGGTGTTGTGCGCCGTGTAGATCAGTGTCGCGCCTGTTGCCCGCAGCAGCAGCGTCGCAATCAGCCCGAGGGAGTTCCGTTCCCATCCCTCGACGTGGACGATCGCCTTGCCCCGGGCCAGCCGGAGCAGCGCCGGCAGGGCAGCGAGGAACCGCAATCCGTTGAGGACAGGTCCGAGGCGCGCGCGGCGCAGCAGCCGGGCCGCTGTGGAGTGCCCGCGGACGTAGCCAAACGGGGTCGCGATCCGGACCCCGGGCGAGGGGGCGTAGAGATGGTCGTCCGCCGTGACCACGGTCGTCGGGATTCCCCGGGCGGCGATCGCCGTGGCGAGGCAGTTCGTGTAATCGGCGACTCCGCCCCGTCCGCCCTGCTCGACAAACAGCACGCCACGCCGGCGCAGGTCGGCCGCCGTGCTCGCATGCTCGTCGCCTGCAATCGCGCGACCGCTCACCGCCGGGAACGTACCGTAGGCTTCCGCGCGCATGAGACGTGCCGTGATACTCGCGGGCGGTCTGGGGACGCGGCTTCGGCCGTACACGACCGTGCTCCCCAAGCCGCTGATGCCGATCGGCGATCGGCCGATCCTCGACATCGTCATCCGCCAGCTCGCCGCGGCGGGCTTTGAGCGAGTCACGATCGCCACCGGGTATCTCGCAGAGTTGATCGAGGCATTTTTTGGAGATGGATCACGTCACGGTGTGCCGATCGACTATTTCCGTGAGGACGAGCCGCTCGGCACGGTCGGCGCACTCAGCCTGATCGATGGACTCGACGAAGACTTCCTCGTAATGAACGGCGACATCCTCACTGACCTTGACTATCGGGCTTTGCTCGACCGGCATCGCGACGACGGCCCAGCGGCGACGATCGCGGCGCGCTCCCGTGATGTGCAGGTCTCGCTCGGCGTCATGCTGTTCGACAAGAACGACGATCCGACCCGCGTGACCGGTTACGTCGAGAAGCCGACGTACTCCTATGAGGTCTCGATGGGCGTCTACTGCTTCGCTCCCCGCGTCCGCGAGTTCATTCCGCGTGGCCAGCGGATTGATTTCCCCGATCTCATTCTCCGGCTCATCGACGCCGGGGAGACGGTGCGGGCATGGCGCTCGGAGGATCAGTGGTTCGACATCGGCCGCCACGACGACTACGAGGCGGCCCAGGACGCGTTCGACCAACTGCGTCCGCGGCTTCTCCCCGACGCGTGAGCTCCGCGGGACCGGTAGCGTCCGGTCGCCGTGATCGATCTCCATTGCCATGTCATCCCGGGCATCGACGATGGGCCCGCGACGATTGAGGACTCGCTCGCATTGTGTGATGCCGCCCGCGCCGCGGGCACCGAGACGATCATCGCCACGTCCCACGTCAACTGGGACTACCCGGCTGTCGACGCGGTCGTGATTCACACCGGGCTCGCCCGGCTGAACACCGTCCTAAAGGATGCATCGATCGATGTCCGGTTGCGGCCGGGCGCCGAAATGGGCTTGTCCCGCCTGCCGGATCTCTCCGACGCGGAGGTCGGCGTGCTCCGGCTCGGTGCCGGGCCGTACGTGCTCGTCGAGTGTCCACATCAGGCCGCCGCGGAGGTCGGGATTCTGGACGCCATCCGGGTGTTCGCCAAGCGCGGCCACGCGATCGTGCTCGCTCACCCGGAACGCTCCCCGACGTTTCGCAAGCACCCGGGGATGCTGCGCGCGCTGGTCGCCGACGGGATGCTGTCGTGCATCACGGCACGGGCGCTTACGGGCGACTACGGCTCGCCGGTCCGGGCGTACGCGTGGGAGATCCTCGAAGCGGGGCTCGTCCATGCGATCGCGTCCGACGCGCACGACGTGAGCCGTCGTCCGCCGGACCTCCGTCCCGCGCTTGAGTGCGCGGGGCTCGAACCGGGGCAGATCGACTACTTCATCGGCGAGGCGCCGGCGGCGATCATCGCGGGTGACCCGGTGCCGGCGCCCCCGAAGATGACCGCGCCGCCGCCACGCCGGCGGACGACGGGCCGGCGGATCACACGGCGCTGGACGACGACCGGGGGCTGAGCGGCCGTCACGTGGGCGCCCAGCGTTGTGGCGGGACATTCCGGTCCGCCCGCCGGGCGCCTAAGGAATCCGCCAGATGACGATGGCCGACGCGACCTTGGCGCATTCCTTGCGCTGAGGGGGTGTTGTGTAGCCCGTGGCCGGTGGGACGGGGTGCAGCGCGGGGCATTGCCCTGGGGTTTGCGGCGGGGGAGTTTTGCACCAAATCCGGCACGGCTGTCGGATCTGGGCACGAAAGTCCCCGTGAGGGGGAGTCTTTGTCCTCGGTCCGCCCGCCCGGACGATTTGGCAACGTTATTCCGGTCCCGCCCGGTCCCGCCCGGTCCCGCCCGGTTCCGCCCGGTTCCGCCCGGTCCCGCGATGCGGTCCTTGCGCTGAGCGCGAGGATGTCGCCAGGATCGAGTCGCCGCACACGATCCGGCGGGTTCTGACCGCGGCGGACCTTGGGGACGTGACTTACGAGCCCCGGATCGCGCTGAGGCGCGCGCCAAGATAGCCCCTGATGACCGCGGACGCCCGCTCGCCGAAGAACTGCGCCTCCGCGCGCACCGGTCCGCGGATCTCGCCGCGGGCGCGCAGGTCGTGGCGGTAGCGCCACAGAAACCGCCAGTTGTTGCGCAGCGCGTACCACTCGTAGCTGAGGCGTGGCAGCCTCTGGCCTCCGTCCCACTGGCCAAGTTGGAACGACGCCGTGCGCGGCGTGAGGATGCAGCGGAAGCCGGCCGCGCAGGCGTCGAGGTAGAGGGCCGTCTCCTCACGCCACGCGTTGCGCGTCAGCCCCTCGTCGTACCCGACGCGCTCGAACACGCGCCGGTTGATGAGCACGTTGCCGGGGAGAAACGGCGTCTCGAGGTCGTGGTCGGGGAACAGACTCGGGCTCGTGTTCAGGCCGACCCAGCGGACGGGATGGGCCCGTGCCTCGGCAAGCGCGTGCTCAGGATCGACGCCCGGGTCGGGGTGGACCCAGGGGGCGGCGACGATGTCTGCACCGTGCTCAACGCCCGTCTCGCGCAGGATCCGAGCGAAGTCGGGCGGGACGGCGCAGTCGTCGTCCAGCATCACGATCCATTCGCCCTCGGCGGCGAGCCGACCGGTTTTACGCGCGGCCTGCGAACCCTGCCGATGA
Source organism: uncultured Solirubrobacterales bacterium (assembly GCA_963750695.1). Lineage (GTDB taxonomy): Bacteria > Actinomycetota > Thermoleophilia > Solirubrobacterales > Solirubrobacteraceae > Palsa-465. Next base: position 239,079 of record CAVVSB010000006.1, on the reverse strand, counting down.
CTGTGCTTGATGACCCGTACCCGTTCATCACCGAAGGCGGTGAGGACCGCCTCCGTATCGTCCTGCGCACCATCGATCACGACGACGATCTCGCGCACGTCCTCCAGCGCGACCACGTACGGGAAGTTGAGCCGCAGCGCCTGCGCGCGGTTGTACGTCGGAATGACGACTGAGATGTCGGATCCAGGCAGAGCGCGGCGAGGCTACCAAACGCCTCTGCCGACGCCCGGCCGGTGGCAGGACCTATCGTCAGCCGAGGTGAAAGAGGAGCGATGACAGCCCTTAGTGGCCCCCACCGAAACGTTCCACCGGTTATGGCGGCCCCGGATGACCACTGGCCGGCGTCCTCGTTCGGTCACGTGCCTAGAGGCACGCTCCCTCACTGCGTCCTTGGCCAGCGGCCCCCGGCGCTCGCCATTTCCCGGCGGACGTTCCGGTGAGACCCACTAGCGAGCCGGCGGATCCGGCGGGCGCGGCGATCCCCGCGACGCGGACGAGCGCCCGGCGGGCGGCGAGCGACGTCGTTCTGCAGATCGGCGCTCGCGGATTGAACGCGCTGCTCGGCGTCGCCGTGACGATCGCGCTCGTCCGCGGTCTCGGGGCGCGCGGCTTCGGCGACTGGTCGACGCTGCTCTCGATCCTCACGATCGTGGGCTACCTGGGCAGCCTCGGGCTCAACGACGTCGCGCTCCGCCACGCGGCGCTCGATCCCGAGCACGAGAGCATGTGGGTCTCGGCGGTCGTTGCGTTGCAGCTGATGATCAGCGTGCCGGTCACGATCATCACGGTCGCCGTCGGCGTCGGCCTCACCCACGGGTCGTCGAAGCTCGCCGCCGTGCTGCTGGCAGGCACGGTCCTCTTCACGGCGCTGGGCTCGGTGCGGGTCGTGTTCCAGCTGCGCGTCCGCAACAGCTGGACGGCGGGCTTTGAGCTCGTCAACGGGATCCTGTGGGCGATCGCGGTGCTGTCGATCGCGGCGATCGGCGGTGGGATCGTGGCGTTTGCCGCTGCTTTCCTGGCGACGACCGCGATTGTCAACGTGGCCCAGTTCGCACTCGCCCGCCGGCAGCTGCACTTCGGCGTCAGCGGCCAGCGCAGCGCGATCCGTGAGCTTGTCGTCGTCGGCGTCCCGTTTGCGATCGCGAGCCTGCTCTACCTCGCCTACACGCAGGTCGACCAGGTGCTCGTGTTCGAGCTGGCGGGGGCGCGGCAGGCGGGGCTCTACGGCGCTGCCAACCGGATGCTCGACCGCGCGCTTGTGATCCCGGCGAGCATCCTCGCGACCCTGTTTCCGATGATCGCCGGCGCCTTCCGCGACGACATCGTCCGGATGCGCGGCCTCGTGCAGACCGCGGCCGAGGTTCTGCTCACCGCCACCGTCCCGTTCGTGTGCCTCGTCGCGGTGATCGCCACGCCGCTGATGACGCTGATGTTCGGGCCGCAGTTCGCCGAGGCGGGCGACGCGTTGACCGTGTTCATGATCGTGTTCGCCGCGTCCGGCTTCAGCTTCATCGCCGGGGACCTCGTGATCGTGCTCGGCATCCAGCGGCGCTACATCTTCTACGCGCTCGCCGGGCTGGTCGTCAACGTCGGACTGAACATCGTGCTGATCCCGCCGTACGGCTTTATCGCCGCCGCCTGGGTGAGCCTCGTGACCGAGGTCGTCGTCATCGGCCTCGCCCTGCACACGTGCCTGAGCATGATCGAGCTGCGGCTGCGCTTCGGCCGGATCATCCGGATCCTCGTGACCTCGGGCGTCGGCGGGCTGGCGGCGCTCGGCGCGCGCGAGCTCGGCTGGGCGCTCGTGCCCGTCGGGGTCGCGTGGCTGATCGGGACGGGGGTCGGGTGGGTCGTGCTCCGTCCGTGGACGCGCGCGGAACTCCGGGCGGTCGTGCGCGGTCGGCGGGGATAGTGCTGTCGCTGACGGGGAGGCGCCCGGGCTCGTGTCGGGACACTAGTGGTCCGTCTCAGAAATAGCTGAACATTCGAGGCACCCCTGGCGGCGCCTGGCTTTGTCCTCGGACCCTCAGGTAGCGCCGCTACCTATCGGGTCCTGCGTCCTCGCCAGGCATCCACCAGTGGCACCTCTCGGTGTCCACCCATTTCCGAGACGCACCACTAGATGGTTGATTCCACGACCCCGCGTGCCGGATGAATCCGGATGATCGGCGCCGGATCCTCGGCCTCGGGCTCGCCAATACATCCAGCATTGGCTTCGCCCTGCGTCCTCGCCCGGCTTGATGGGTGGGCGGGATCCGATTCCCCCGGCCCCCACGCGGCCGCGGAATCAACCATCTAGTTCGTGTCGACAGGCTCGGGCTCGCGCCTGCCGCCCGCCCGGCGTCGGCGGCGGCCGTTGGTGCCGGTCGGCTCGTAGCTGTACTCGGCGGGCTCGTGGCCGCCGACGACGACCAACGCGGCGTTTGTGACCCGCTGGCGATCGAGGATCGCGCGGGTGCGGCGTGCCTGGTCACGCGTCGTCATGTACGTACGCCCGACGACGAGCGTCGCGTCGATCACCGGCTGCTCGAGCAGCACCTGAGAGTCGGCGACCGGAAGTAGCGGCGGGCTGTCGATGACGACGAAGTCGGCGTTGCGGGTGAGGTCGGAGAGCACGAGCGTCATCTCGCGACTTGCGAGCAGCTCGCTCGGGTGCGGCGAGAACGGCCCGCTCGGCAGCACCTGGAGGTTCGGCAGATCCTCGACGGGCGCCTGGAGGACGTCCTCGACCGAGGCCTCGCCGATCAGCACGGTCGTCAGGCCGCGGTTGTCGGGGCGCAGGCTGAACTGCTTGTGCAGCGACGGGCGGCGCAGGTCGGCCTCGACGAGCACGACCCGGTGGCCCGACAGCGCTGTGGCGTACGCGAGCCCCGCCGCGACGGTCGTCTTGCCTTCTCCCGTCGTCGCGCTCGTCACGAGCACGGTGGGAAGCTCGGCATCGTCGGCGAGGAACCCGAGCGCGCTGCGGAGGATCCGGAAGGATTCGAGCGCCTCCGGGCTGAGGGGCGTGCGGGGCCGCTGGGTGCGGGGCAGGCTGCCGATCGCTCGCAGGTCGTAGACGGCCTCGAAATCCTCGATCGTCTTGAGCCGGCGGTCGAACAGATCGATCAGGAACACCGCGGCAAGGCCGATCGCGAGGCCGGCGATGAGTCCGAGGACCGGAGCCTTCTTGAGGTTCGGTGCCGACGGGGTCGTCGGAACGTCGGCATGGTCGACGACGGTGGCGTCGCCGGTCGTGACCGCCTCGAGCGCGAGCACGTTGTGCAGCGCGGTCAGCAACTGCGCCCGTTGCGCCGTGGCGTCGGCGGGCAGGCTGGCGATCTCGCTACGCAGGCGGTCGGCCCCGGCCGTCGCCTGCTGCTGGGCCTGGCCACGCTCAAACGCGACGAACTGCGCCGCGAACGTGTTCGCCAGTCGCGCCGCGCGCTCCGGGTCACCGTCGGTCGCGGTGATCGTGATGATGTCCGCGTCAGGGTTGAGCGACGCCGAGATCTGGCCGGTGAGATCGCCGACGCTCTCGGTCGTATGCAGCGCGTCCTTCACGAGCTGACCGACGGCGGTCGACGTGACGAGCAACAGGTTGGTTGCGGCGAGGCGTGCCGGATCCTCGGAGTTCTGCGCCGCGCTGGGATCGATCAGCGTCTGGAGGTTCGACTGGCGGACGAGGATGCTCGAACTCGCCTCGTACTCCTTGGGGCTCGTCGCGGCGACGGCGAACGAGATGCCGGCACCGACGACCATCGCAACCAGAACCATCCACCAGCGCTCTTTGAGCGTCTGCAGCGCACCGACGAGCGCCGACGGAGGCGCCAGGGAACGCCCCGGTGCATTGACACTCATTGCGACATCTTAGCTTCGTGGAGGGACAGCCAGGAGGGGATCACGGGACCACGTCCGTTCACCAAAAGCATCGTTCTCATCGTTTGTCAGCCGGTAGATGACCGCGAGAATCCCGATCGCAATCGCGATCGCCGCGGTCCCCCTAGCATCGGCACCAACCACGGTGGTCGTTAGCTCGTCGACCATCATCCCGGCGACGCCGAGCCCCAGGGCGAGCGCCACCGCTCGCAACACCGGGGTCTGATTGCGTCTCCACAGCCTGATTCCGGTGACCACCGCGGTCCCCATCAGGAGCAGGTAGGCGGCGAGCCCCATCAGCCCGCAGGTCATCCACCAGTACAGCCCGGCCATGTGGGCGAAGTAGTGGTTGAACGGGTATTCGAACGGGAGCGGGGAGATCTCCCGCCACGGGACGCCGATGCCGAGTCCCTCGAGAGGCTGGCTTCGGACCGCCGGCCACGTGTTCTTCAGCTCGGCGAGGCGGTATCGGTCCTCCTTGTTCGACGACACCTTCGTCGGCGTGATCGATGTCGCTCGGCTGATCAACTGCCCCTGGACCGGGGCGAGCGCGCCGGACGCGACCGCGAGATAGCCGGCGATGCCGACGGCCAGGATCGCCGGGACGAGCAGGCGGCGCCCCGTCCGCCCACTCCCGATGAGGATGAGCAGCGCGAGCGCGAACGCGGTCGCCAGCCAGAACGCGCGCCGCTGCGAGAGCAGCAACGAGGCGATCACGAGCGGCGTCGACCACAGGATCCATCCGGGCAGCTTCGCCTTCGCCATCCGGGCGGCTCCAACAGCGAGGATGTAGACCATCGTCATCCAGTTCGCGGTCGGGGCGAGGTAGCTCAGCCGCCCGAGGCCGACCTCGGAGGATGAGAGCCCGGCGACGACAGCGAAGATGCCGAGGAGCGCCTTGAGCACCGTCAGCGCGGCGAGGAAGGTGACCAGCTTGCGGAGGTCGGCCTCGTCGCGGACGAGGTTGACGACGATCAACGGAGGGAGCAGCAGCATCCCGTAGTCCTCGATCGAGCCCAGGAATGCAAAGCGCTTGATCCCAGGGCCGAGAAACGCGTTGGCGTAACCGAACAGGATCGCGAGGAAGACGAGGATGAGCGCCGCTCCGAACGGGTGGGGCACCCGGGCTCGGACCTGCGGGCGCCTGACGTCCAGCAGCACCCCGACGGTCGTGATCAGCAGGAGCAGGAAGTTCGGCGAGAAGTAGAGGCCCGGGGTCTTGTCGTAGAGCTTGGCGAAGAACGAGATGTTCCAGTCCGCGGTGTTCTCCGCGATCACGAACGCCGAGACCCAAATGACGAATGACGCCCGCGGGTAGTTGAGGAGCAGCGGGATGAGCAGGACGCCGGCGAGCGCGAGCAGGCCTTTGTCAACGCCGAGCTTGTACGAGGCCCCCGCAAAGATCGCGGCGAGGATCGCCAGCCACGTCAGCCGTCCCCAGGGGATCCGCGAGGGCGGACTGCCGCGCCGGCCGAACCGGGCCAGGCTCGTGGCGCTCATCGGATTCGGGCCCCGGCTGCTGGGTCGGCGCGGCTCACGTCGTTGCACATGCTAGGTGCCCTATCGGTCCCTCGGAAGCAAGGCTGGATACCCTTGCGCGCCAGAACGTGGCGCAGAGGGCTGATCTCAACCCGCTCGGGGGGCGCGACGTCGTGTGCGTCGGCTTCAACGACTGGGACAACGACGTCTGGACCAACCAGCATCATCTGATGGCGCGGCTCGCGGCGTCGGGCAGCCGCGTGCTGTTCATCGAGTCGCTCGGGCTCCGCCGGCCGCAGCTCGGCTCCGGACGCGACCTGAAGCGCATCATCCGGCGCCTGCGCCGCGGCTTTGCCCCGCCCCGTGCCGTCGACGGGTTGCACGTGCTCGCGCCGCTCGTCCTGCCGTTTCACGGCCACGGGGCCGTGCGGTGGCTGAACGCGGTGCTGTTGCGCGCCCAGGTGCGCCGCGCGGCGCGCCGGCTGGGTATTCGCCGCCCGGTGTTGTGGGCGTACGTCCCCCAGGCGGAGAGTCTCCTCGGAGCGCTCGATCCGGAGCTCGTCGTCTACCACTGCGTTGACGACATCGCCGCCCAGAGCCGCGTCGACACCGACAGCTTCGTCGCGGCCGAGCGGCGCTTTGCCGGACGGGCGGACCTTGTCCTCGCCAGCGCACCGGCGCTCGCCGAACGGATGCGGACGCTGTCGGCGCACGTGCTCTATGCGCCGAACGTCGCCGACACGGCGCGATTCGCGGCTGCGGTCGAGCCCGGACCGGTCGACCCCGAACTCGCAGCGCTCCCAGAGCCCCGGCTCCTGTTCGTCGGCGCGGTCAGCGCGATCAAGCTCGACTTCGGGCTGCTGCGTGGGATCGCTGGCGCTCGCCGGGACTGGACGATTGCGCTCGTGGGCCCGGTCGGCCTCGGCGACCCGGATACGGATACCTCGGAGCTGATCGCGGAGCCGAACATTCATCTGCTCGGGCCCCGCGCGCACGATGGTCTGGCCGGGGTTCTGCGGGGGGGAGGGGTCGGTCTCATCCCGTACGTGCGCTCCCAGCTGACCGCGAGCATCTTCCCGATGAAGGTCTACGAGTACCTCGCCGCCGGGCTGCCTGTGATCGCCACGGGCCTGCCGGCGCTCGAGGGGACCGAGTTCGTGTCGCTCACCGAGGGCGTGTCGGAGACCGTGGCGGCGATTGGGCGCGCCCTCGCCGAGGACTCGCCGGAGCGCCGCCGCGCGCGTAGCGCCGCCGCCCAGGGACATTCCTGGGAAGGACGGATGCAGGAGATCGCGAAGGCGATACGCGAGTGCCAGACCTGATCGTCACCGCGGTCACGCCGAACCTCAACACGGGGCGCGGCGTCCGGACCTATGGGGTCACGGCTGCCCTTGCGCGGGATCGCCCGGTCGAGGTCGCCTACATCGTGTTCGACTGGGACGAGCCGGCGCCGGCGTACCGGGCGCTCACGTCGCTGACGTTCCGGCCGCTGCACGCCTCGCGGGGGCTGGCGCGGGGGCTCGCCTATGCGCAGGCGCGACTGGGGCGCGTGCCGGATGGCTTTGCCCGCGGCGTATCGCCGGAGCTTGCCCGCGCCGCCCGCGGTGCCGGTCCCGAGGTGCGCGTCATCGCCGACGGTCCGACAGTCGCCGCCGCGCTGCTGCCGCTCGCCCGGCGACGCCCGATGGTCTATCTCGCGCACAACCTCGAGTCCGGCTTCCGCGACGACGGCGATGCCCTGCGACCGTTCGAACGCCGTGTGCTGCAGACGTTCGCCGAGACGTGGATGGCGACCCGGGCCGACGAGCAGGAGGGCAAGCGGCTCGCGGGGGGTGCGATCCACACGCGGTACGTCCCGAACGTGATCGATCTCGATCTCATCGAGCCCGTCACCCCGGCCGGCACCGGGCGGATCGTGTTCGTCGGCGACTTCACGTATCCGCCGAATCGGGAAGGCCTTGCGTTCCTCGCCGAGCAGGTGCTCCCCCGCGTGTGGGAGCTCCGTCCGGAGCTGCGGGTGAGCATCGTCGGGCGAGGACCGGCCGAGCCGCCCGCTGACGCTCGGATCGAGGTGCTCGGATTCGTCGAGGACCTCCGCGCCGAGTACGCCCGGGCGGATGCCGTCGTCGTCCCGCTGCTCCACGGCGGAGGATCACCGCTGAAGTTCGTCGAGGCGCTCGCGTACGCCCTCCCGGTCGTCGCGACCGAGCATGCGGGCGCGCTGATCGAGGACGCGCGGCCCGGCGAGCACTACCTGGGGGCGGCTGGCGCGGAGGCGTTCGCGGATGCGCTCGTCGGCGTGCTGTCGGACCTGGCGCGGGCGCGCGAGCTCGGTGCGGCTGGGCGGGACTTGGTCGCCGCGCGATACTCAGTGACAGCGCTGGCGGGGTGGCTCGCCGAATGAGTGGCCGGTCGAAGCAGGGTTTGAAAGGGCACCTGGATAGTCTGCGGCAGAGATGATGAGCGTTCGCGCGTGAAAATCGTCAGCGTGATGACCACGGAAGCGGCCGGGGGGGCCGAGTTCGCCGCTGTCGAGATGCTCGACGCCCTGGCGGCCCGTGGCCACGACGTCGTGATGCTCTCCGACCAGCCCGACATCGGTCGCCAGACACGCGTGCTCGTCCATCCGATCGAGATCGGACCGAAGCTCTCGACACGCAGCTGGGTCGGGCTGATGGGCCGCTGGGTTGCGTACGTCCGCCGCCTGCGACGCGCTCTCGAGCGCGAGCAGCCATACGACGTGCTGCTCGTCCACTACAAGAAGGAGCAGCTGATGGCGGGGCTACTCCCCGCTCGGCTGCGCGCGACGCTCGTCTGGGCCGAGTGGGGACCGGTCCCCTATCCGCTGCGCAAGGGGGTCCCGCGTCAGGCGTATCTCGCAGCCGCCCGGCGTGCGCGGCTCATCATGGCCGTCTCTGAGGGGACGAAGCGGTCCGTCGCCGACGTCGGGGTGCCGCCCGAGAAGATCGTCTACGTCCCGAACGTCGTTGACGTCGACACGATCCGCTACACCGACGCCGGCCGTGCCGCCGTCCGCGAGCGGCTCTCGATCCCGGCAGACGCGTTCGTGGTCGGCTGCATCTCCCGGTTTCATCCGAAGAAGCGCAACGACGTCGTCGTCGACGCGGTCAAGCGGCTCGATGACCCCCGCGCGCACCTCGTGCTCGCCGGAGCGGGGGAGACGGAGGCCGCCCTCCGTGCCCAGGCGGAGGCGCTCGGGGACCGGGCCCATTTCGTCCCGACCCCGCAGGATGACGTCGCGGATGTCCTGAGTGCGTTCGACGTCAGCGTGTTCTGCCCGTCGCCGACCGAGGGTGCGCCGCGCGCGACGATCCTCGGGATGCTCGCCCAGCGCCCGTGCATCGCGACCGGTCCGGAGGGCGTCGCGGACCTGATCCGTCCGGACTTTGGCGCGATCGTGTCCCCGACCGACGATCCGGCGGCGCTGACGGCCGTCCTGCGACGCTATCTCGACGACCCTGAGACCGGGCTCGAGCAGGGCCGCGCGGCACGCGCGTGGGCGGAGTCGGTGTTTGCACGGGACGTCGTGGCGAAGCTGATCGAGGATCTGCTGCACGGCGCCGGCGCTGAGGTCACGTCGCGTCGCTGACGTTGTCCGACGGCTACCGGGCGAGCAGCGACCGGGTGTTCCTGGCCCGCTGCTCGGAGAAGTCGAACAGCGCGTCGACGACGTCGTAGTGCCCACGCTGCTCCTCCGGCACCTCGCCGGTCTCGACCCGGCGGATGATCTCCGGCAACGCCTCGTAGAAGGCTGGCGAGCGGTACAGGGGGTGCACTGACCACATGCCGGCGGCGGAGCCGAGCCGGTCGACGCGGACGAGCGCGTGCCGGCGCATCGCCATCGTCAGGAACTGCTCCGGCATCGCGACGAGCGGGTTGCCCTTGAGCATCGCCTTGAGGCGGCTGCGGATCAGCAGCGGTGGCGGCAGGGCCATGGCCCCGACTCGGGCACGGAGCCGCGCCCGATCCATCAGGAAGATGCGCGTGCTCATCTGCGTGAAGCGGTACGTGTGCGGCTGGTCGGGCACCGGGATCGCGTCCGGCTGCCCGAACAGTCGCCCGTCCTTGCGAGGCGGTCCGGGGAGCGGGTCGACCACGAGCACGTCCTCGTGTGTTGCGAGCAACTCCTTGGATTCCGACACCCAGGACTGGCTCCCGCCACCGAACAACATGTCCGAATCGCAGTGGAGGACGAGGTCGTGGGCGCCGTCGTGCAGGCCGAACAGGTACGAGTACAGGGGCCCGCCGCGACTGTCCTTCATCGGGATCCGGTCGAGGCCGAAGAACCGCTGGGCAACGGCCTGGATCGCCTCCGGGGACGGGTCGACGGCACCGATGCGAGCGTGCGGGTACTGCTCGACGAGCCGCTCGAGGAGCGCCTGCATCTTGGGCGCACGCTCGTCCCAGCTGTCGGCAAACCGCCCGGCGGTGGGGCGCACCGTGTCCAGGGTGAACAGGACCTCGTCGACCTGATCCGCCCAGGTGCGGAGCTGGTGCGGCAGGATATGGACAGCGTGCGGTGCGTCGGGCGGCGCAACGTTGATCTGCAAGGTCACCCCCACGGGTGTTTAACGCTACCGCCGCTTCGGTCGATTAACCGGGCCGTGGTCGTGCGAAGGCGCACCTGCGACGTTTCCGCGCATCGACTTGCTATGGTCCCCCGCCGGTTGCTCAATCGGGAGGGCGACCGTGTCTGCTCTGTCCCCAACGGAGTCTGCTTCTATGCCTCGTAAACACCGGGACATCGTCCTCGGCTGCGTCGGCTCGATCATCGTGATCCTCGTCGCCGCAATGTCCAGTACCGCTTTCGGGCGCGGATCCTCCCGCGCGAACGCCGCCGCCACGGGACCGGTGGTCGGCATCATCTCCGGAACCGCCGGATTCGGCGATTCCGCGGTCACCGACCGGATTCGTCAAGTCGCTCGCCAGACCCACGCCAAGTGGCTGCGGGCAAGTTTCCTGTGGAACCAGATCGAGCCGCGTCGCGGCGTCTTCCGGTTCCGCCACTACGACCGTGTGATGCTCGCGATCGCACGCAACCATCAGCATGTGCTCGCGCTGCTCAACAACGCCCCCCGGTGGGCGGCACCGGCACCGACCGCCGTGCCCTCCAACCCGAGTGCGTATGCGCAGTTCGTCGCTGCCGTTGCCCATCGGTACGGGCCGGGTGGCACGTTCTGGGCGTCTCATCCCAAGCTCGCCGGCTACGCGATCACCACGTTCGATCTGTGGAACGAGCCGTATTACCCCAACGGCAACAACGGTGTGTATTCGCCAGGCCGGTATGCCCGCCTCGTGCGCGCCGCCGGCGCCGCGGGTCACGCTGCCTCTCCGGGTGCCAAGTTCCTTATGGCCGCGGAGATGCAGAGCTCGTTCACGGGCGGCCGCTGGGTGTGGTGGGTTGACCAGCTCTACCGCGCTGTGCCGAACCTGAACAGCTACTTCGACGGCGTTTCCGTGCACCCGTATGGGCACGACATCCGCAATCGCTCGCCTGCCATCACCGGCCACGCGTACTACGGCTACCAGCAGATGCGCCGCATCGAGCTGGTCCGCAACCAGTTCCTCCACCACCATGCCGGCAACAAGCCCTTCTGGGCGACTGAGGTCGGCTGGCCGACCTGCCGCTCCGGCAGCAGTCGGTGCGTGAGCAACGCCGGTCAGGCTGCGAGCCTCCAGGCACTGCTGCACTACTCGCGCACGATCTGGCGGAACTACATGCGCGGCGTCTTCATCTACTACTACGACGACGCGCGCGGCTCGACCGCCGTTCCGGACAACGACTACGGCCTGACCTACCACAACCATCGGGCCAAGCCGTCGCTGCATATCTTCGTCAACGCGGCGAAGCTCTCACCGGACGCCGGCTGGTAGATCACTGTCGGGTGTCGGTCCGGCCGGAGCCCCTCGGGCGCTCCGGCCGGACCTGGCCCGTGCACGGCTGCTTGCTTGTCTGCGTGCCGCGGGTTTGGGCGTCGCGTGCGGGGCTGGCGGGGCGTGCGCAATCGGCCTGGCGTTTGTGAGCGCGCGCCGTTTCGGCGCTGACAAACGCCAGGGCGATCTGAGGGTTGCGATGGCGACCCAAAACGCAAGAGAGCGACGGGGTGGACCCGTCGCTCGCCTTGCCGGTATGCGGCGTGGTTACCGCTAGCTCAGCGTCAGCTGAGTTTTGAAGACGCTCAGCGCCGGCTTCGGATTGCCGGAGTAGTCCACGAGGCCGTAGTCGTTCTCGGGATCGGCGGTGTTGGCGTTGTTGTCCTGGTAGCCGTAGAGGAAGACGGCCTGGACGTATGGCTTCCAGGTTGTCCGGGCGTAGTTGAAGACCGTCTGGATGTCGGTCGCCTGGCCGCTCGGGGTCGTGCACCGGTCGCTGCCGCCGGCCGTGCAGGTCGGCCAGCCGATCTCGGTGAGCCAGAGGGCCTTGTCCGAGGCGCCGTGGTTGACGAACTGCTGGCGGATCGTCTCGAGCCGCCGGACCTGGTTGTAGCCGTTGTAGGCCTGGCCCGGGGTCGGATACTGGACGTTCGTGAGGTCGCTGCCGTACGGATGGACGGCGACCCCGTCGAAGTACTTGTTGAGGTCCGGAACGGCCTGGTAGAGGGCGTCCACCCACCAGACCCACGTGCCGTTGACGAGCGCGCACTGGTTCTCGGCGGCGATCAGGAACTTGGCGCTCGGGTCGGCGGCGTGGCCGGCGGCGCCGGCGGCCTTGACGAGGCGGGCGTAGCGGCCGGGGTTGTAGTCGCCGTTGTTCCCGTTGGAGTAGTACGGCTCGTTCCAGAGCTCGAACGTCGTGATCGGGACCTTCGGGACGCTCGGGTGAGAGCTCCAGAAGCTGCCGCTCGGTCCGTACCGACCGACGACCGTCGCGACGAAGCCCGCGTACGCGGTCGGGTCGTCCGGGATCGTGTTGTCGGTCGCGCCGGCCCATGACGGGGTGTCGAGCAGATTGGCGAGGAGATGCACGCCTGACTGCGCGGCGAGGGTCACGAGCGTGTCGTAGCGGCTGAAGTTGTAGGTGCCGTTCGATGTCTCGATCTGGTTCCAGTGGAACGCCTCACGCATCCACTTGGCGGAAGTCTGCGACTCGGTCTGGTTCATCCGAGACGCCTCGTCGGTCCAGCCGGCGACCGATGTGTTCAGACCGACGTTGAGGCTGCCGGACACGGGCCCGCTGCTCGCCGTCGTGCTCGTCGACGTCGACGTCGACGTGGTCGTGGTCGGAGTGGTCGTCGTCGTGCTCGAGCTGGTCGTGCTCGATGACGTCGTCGTCGGCTGTGAGCTCGTCGTGGTGCTCGACGTGGTGGTGCTCGGGCTCGACGTGGTGCTCGAGCTCGTCGTCGTGGGGTGTGAGCTCGTCGTCGTGCTCGATGTCGTCGCAACGGTGGCGGTCGGCTGCGTCGTCGTCGTGCTCGAGGTCGTCGTGCTGGGCTGCGAGCTCGTCGTCGAGCTCGTCGTGGATGACGCGGTCGTGGTCGGCCGCGAGGTCGTGGTCGTCGCGGTTGACGTTGTCGACGTCGGCTTCGACGTCGTCGTGTTGCTCGACGTCGTGGCCTTCGACGTCGTCGTCTTCGAAGTCGTCGTCTTGGAGGTCGTTGTCCGACGCGAGCTGGTCGTCGTGGACGTCGTCTTCCTGACCTTGACCGCAACGATGCGGTGGCGGGCGGTGCGTGCGACCGGCTTCGGGCACTTCACCGTGACCCTCCGGTGACCCTTCCTGATCGTCTTGTGGCAGACCTTCGCCGTGTGGGCCTTGACGCGATGGCTCGTCGTGCCATGGAGCGGAGCGGCGACTGCGACTGACACGGCCGCGACCGAGGAGACGAGGATCGCGACGGGGAGGGGGGAGATGCGTCCGGTCATGCGTATCTCGTCGACCCGCGGCCCGGTTCCCCCGGAAACACTGGACATGTCCGTGGACGCGTGTTTGAACCGCGTTCTGGACACTTGCTGGACGGATCGCGCATCCAGTTGGGATTCCTGGATCCGTTAGTGCGCTCGGAATCGCGTCCCGAGTAGCCGCGCGGATTCGATCAGGACGCGAGCGAAACGCGGAGACCGGTCGGCCGGTCCGCGGTCCGGATCTCAGAGGTTGGCCCTGAACACGTTCAGGGCCGGCTTCGGCGACCCGTCGTGGTAGACGAGCCCGTAGTCGTTCTCCGGGTCGGCCGTGTTCGGGTTGTTGTCCTGGTAGCCGTAGAAGAAGACGGCCTGGACGTAGCTCTTCCAGGTGCTGCGAGCCCGATCGAAGACCGTTTGGATGTCCCGGGCCTGACCGGATGGCGTCGTGCAGCGGACGCTGCCGCCGTTCGTGCAGGTGGGCCAGCCGATCTCCGTGATCCACAGCGGCTTGTCCGCCGCGCTGTGATTGACGAACTCCTGGCGAATCGACTCGAGCCGCCGCACCTGGGCGTAGCCGTCGTATGCCTTCCCGGCCGCCGGGTACTGGACGTTCGTGAGGTCGGTGCCGTACGGATGGACGGCGACCCCGTCGAAGTACTTGTTGAGGTCCGGGACCGCCTGGTAGAGCGCGTCGACCCACCAGACCCAGGTCCCGCTCACGAGCTGGCTCTGGTTGTCGGCGGCGAGCAGGAAGTCGGCGCTCGGGTCGGCGGCGTGGCCGGCGGCGCCGGCGGCCTTGACGAGGCGGGCGTAGCGGCCCGGGTTGTAGTCGCCGTCGTTGCCGTTGTCGTAGTACGGCTCGTTCCAGAGCTCGAACGTGCGCACCGCATCGTTGGGGAGGTTCGGGTGATCGCCCCAGAAGCTGCCGTGAGGCCCGTAGCGCTTGACGACCGCGGCGACGAACGCGGCGAAGGGGATGGGTCACTCGGGATCGTGTTCCAGTCGGCGCCGGCCCACGACGCGGTGTCGAGCAGATCGGCGAGCACATGCACGCCTGACTGCGCCGCGACGGTCATCAACAGGTCGTAGCGGCTGAAGTCGTAGCTGCCCCGGCGCGGCTCGATCTGGCTCCAGTCGAACGCCTCGCGAATCCAGTGGGTGCCGCTACGGGACTCGATCTCGCTCATCCGGGAGGCCTCGTCGGTCCAACCGGCGACCGAGGTGTTGAGTCCGACGTCGAGCCCGCCGGAGACGGTGGACCTCGACCCCGTTGCGCCATGGCCCTTGAGCGCGATCCTCGCCGTGCGCTTCGCCTTCGGCTTCGTGCACCGCACGACCCGCCGGACCCGGCGTCCCGGCTTGTTGCCGAGCCGCTTGATATGGACGACGCACACGCGGCGCGGCTTCTTCACCGCCGCCCCCGCAACGGCGGTGCTGGAGAGGAGGAGGATCCCGGCGAGCACTGCGCAGAGGAGGGAGTGGGTGAGCCGGGCGCTGCGCTGCATAGTGTTCGGGTCGGCTCGATCTGGCCGCCCCTTGGACAGCGGCCACCCGAATCTGGACGGACGTCCGACGTCGTTGCACCGAGTTTCGGTAGACGGCTACTGGACGCCGGCGCAGGCCAGCCCGGTTCCACCGAAAAGCTCCTGTAAACTCGGCGATCCCCGCGTGCGCGGACGTTCTGTGCACGCCACAAACCTCACGAGCCCCGGAAAGGAGGCGAACCCTATGCGTGCAGTCGACGCACTGATGGAATGTTTGAAGGCAGAAGGTGTCGACGTCGTATTCGGCCTCCCCGGCGGCGCGAACCTGCCCACCTACGACGCCTTCTATGACGCGGGCATCCGGCACATCCTCGTCCGCCACGAGGCGGGCGGCGGTCATGCGGCCGAGGGCTACGCGAAGGCGACCGGCAAGGTGGGTGTGTCGCTCGGCACGAGCGGCCCGGGCGCGACCAACCTCGTGACCCCGATCTGCGACGCGATGATGGACTCTGTCCCGGTCGTGTTCCTGACCGGTCAGGTGCGGACCGAGCTGCTCGGGACCGACGGGTTCCAGGAGGCGGACACGATCGGGATCACCATGCCGATCGTCAAGCACAGCTTCATGATCCAGCACCCGCTCGAGCTGCCGCGAACGATCCACGAGGCGTTCCACATTGCGCGCACCGGCCGGCCCGGACCAGTGGTCGTCGACATCCCTCAGGATCTGAGCCGCGCCGACATCCCGTACAACCCGGTCACCGACGTCCATCTCCCCGGCTACCAGCCGACGACGGACGGCAACCAGAAGCAGATCCGGCTCGCCGCGAAGGCGCTCGCCAACGCGCGGCGGCCCGTCATTTACGCGGGCGGCGGCGTGGTCAGCGCAAACGCCGCGCCGGAGCTGACCGAGCTCGCGACCGTGGACAAGTTCCCGGTCACGTGCACCGTGATGGGGCTCGGCGGGTTCCCCGCGCCGCACGAGCAGTGGCTGGGGATGCTCGGGATGCACGGCACCCGGGCCGCCAACTACGCGATGGACGAGGCCGACCTGATCGTTGCCATCGGCGCCCGCTTCGATGATCGGATCACCGGCAAGCTGTCGGAGTTCGCGCCAAGGGCGAAGTTCATCCACATCGACATCGACCCGGCGGAGATCTCAAAGAACGTCCCGGCGCACATCCCGATCGTCGGCGACGCGAAGAACATCCTGCCGCGGCTCACCACGGAGTACCGCGCGCTCGGCGCCGATCCGGCCCGGATCGAGGAGTGGTGGTCGCGGATCCACGGATGGCAGGAGCGCCATCCGCTTGCCTACGAGGACTCCAAGGACGCCGAGATCAAGCCGCAGTACATGGTGCAGGCGCTCTATGAGGCCACCGGCGGCGACGCGATCGTCACGAGCGACGTCGGCCAGCACCAGATGTGGACCGCGCAGTACTTCCACTTCAACGGACCGCGGCGATGGATCAACTCCGGTGGCCTGGGGACGATGGGCTTCGGTCTGCCGGCGGCGATGGGAGCGAAGGTCGGGCGTCCGGATGACACCGTCGTCTGCATCGCCGGTGACGGATCGGTGCAGATGAACATCCAGGAGCTCGCCACGTGCGCCCAGGAGGGCATCCCGATCAAGGTGTTCATCATGAACAACGGCTACCTCGGGATGGTCCGCCAATGGCAGGAGCTGTTCTGGGACAAGCGCTACAGCCACGTCGAGATGGGCCAGTGGCCCGACTTCGTCAAGCTCGCCGAGGCCTACGGCGCGACCGGCATGCGCTTCGAGGACAAGAGCACCCTCGTCAGCGACATGAAAGAGGCGCTCGCGACCGACGGTCCGGTGCTCGTCGACGTGCGTGTCACGCGTGAGGAGAACACCTACCCGATGATTCCGGCCGGGCAACCGGCGCGGAACATGGTGGGCTGAGCCATGGGTGAGCCAGGAACCAAGGAAGTCCTCTCGCTCGATGAGCTCGAGGCCGTGACCGGACAGCGGAGCGGTCGCAAGCACATCCTGTCGATCCTCGTCGAGAACAAGCCCGGCGTCCTGACGAGGATTTCCGGCCTGTTCGCCCGGCGTGGCTTCAACATCGACACGCTCGCTGTCGGGCCGACCGATGACGACTCCATCTCGCGCATGACGCTGACGCTCGACGGTGCCGTGCACCCGATCGATCAGGTGACCAAACAGCTCCACAAGCTCGTCAACGTCCTGAAGATCCGGGACCTCGAGCCGGGGGAGACGCTCTCGCGCGAGCTCGCGCTGTTCAAGATCTCTGCCGACGGCGTCAGCCGGGCCGAGGTGATGCAGATCTGCGAGATCTTCCGGGCGAAGATCGTCGATGTGACGAAGCGCTCGGTGATCATCGAGGTCACCGGCACGTACGAGAAGATCGAGGCGTTTGAGCGGCTCGTACGGCCGTTCGGGCTGATCGAGATGGCCCGGACGGGCGAGATCGCGATCTCCCGCGGTCGCAGCGAGACCTGAGTTCGCCCAAGCGCCGGCGGCGCGGCGCGGCGCGGCGCGTAATCGCTACGCGGCGCGCTGCGCGAGCGCTTGCTCGACGCACCGCGTGACCTCGGTCGCCTGCTCCTCGGATAGGAGCGGGTTCATTGGGATCGCGAGGTGCGTCCGGGCGAGCTCGTCGGTCATCGGCAGCTCGACGCCCGCGGCGTACTCCGCCATCGCCGGGTGCCGGTGAAGCGGGCGCGCGTAATACGCCCGGTTGCCGATCTCGGCGGCGGTGAGGCCGGCCGCAATCGGCGCGACGTGCTCAGAGCGGATCACAAACAGATGCCAGGCTGCGGTCGCGCCCGGCGTTGGCGTCGGCAGGCTGACGAGCTCGCCAAGGCCGGCGCGCTCGTAGTGCGCGGCGGCCGTGCAGCGCCCACGAGCCCACCCGTCGAGCTCGGGCAGCTGCACCCGCAGGAACGCCGCCTGGATCTCGTCAAGGCGCGAGTTGTAGCCGATCGTCTCCCAGGTCTGCTGGTCCCGCGACCCGTGGAAGCGGAGCATCCGAGCGTTCTCGGCGATCTCCTCACGTGAAGTGGCGATCGCGCCACCGTCGCCGAGGCAGCCGAGATTCTTCGATGGGAAGAAGCTGAACGTCGCCGCGGTGCCGAGCGAGCCCGGGCGCCCATCCGGGCCGGTCGAGCCCGCCGCTTGCGCGGTGTCCTCGAGCACTGGGACTCCGAGCGCCTCGATCTCACGGACCGGCGCGATATTGCCGAACAGGTGAACGGCGATGACGGCCTTCGTCGCCGGCGTCAGCGCGGCATGGACGGTCTCCGGCGTCACCATCATCGTCTGCGGATCGACGTCGGAGAACACCGGCCGGGCGCCCGTGGGCGGGATCGATTCCGCGGAGGCGTAGAACGTAAACGCCGGCACGACGACGTCGTCGCCCGGCCCGACGCCCATCGCCCGCAGCGCGATCGTCAGGGCGTCGGTGCCGTTCGCGACGCCCACGACATGGTCGACGTCGAGATACTCGGCGAATTCCCGCTCGAACGCGGCGACCTCGGGGCCGAGGATGAACCGGCCCTCGTCGACGGTGTGCGTGGCGGCGCGGACGAGCCGGTCTCGCAGTCGGGCGCGTGGCGTGTCGATGTCGAAGAGCGGGATGGCCATGGTCGCGGGCGTAACGGGAGGGCGGCGATCCGGTTTCGGTCGCGCGCTCAGCTAGCCTGTCGCGGCCGATGGTACTTTCCGGCCCACCTGAACGGCGTCACGGCGCCGTCATCGGTCTCGGAATGATCGGCCGCCACCACGCCCGGCTGCTGCAAAGCTCGGACCGGGTGGCGTTTGCCGGGGCCGTTGATCCCGGCGGCGACCGTTACCGAGCGGTGCACACGCCGGAGCTCGTGCTCGAGAGCGTCGAGCAGCTGCTCGCGCGCGGCCCGCTTGACTTTGCGATCGTCGCGGTGCCGACGGAGTCGCACGTGACGGTCGCCGAGCAGCTCGCCGCGGCCGGGGTGGCGATGCTGATCGAGAAGCCGCTGGCGGCGACGAGCGACTCGGCGCAGCGGATCGTCGATCTGTGCGAGGCGGCGTCTGTCGCCGGATGCGTCGGGCACGTCGAGCGGTTCAACCCGGCGCTTCAGGAGATGCGCCGGCGTCTCCTCGACGGGCAGATCGGACGACTGTTCACGGTCTCGACCGTGCGCAGCGGCCCGTTCCCGGCGCGGGTGCAGGACGTCGGCGTCGTCAAGGATCTCGCCACCCACGACATCGATCTCGTGAGCTGGCTCTCGGACTCGAAGATTGCGACCGTCTCCGCCCAGACGCAGTTCCTCAGCGGCCGCGAGCATGAGGACCTCGTGCTGGCGGTCGGCGCGCTCGAGTCCGGTGCCGCGTTCAACATCGTCGTCGATTGGGTCTCCCCGACGAAGGTCCGGCGGACCCGCGTCCTTGGCGAACGGGGGATGCTCGAGGCGGACACGCTCACCGGCGACCTGTACTTCTACGAGAACGCGGAGGTGCGGATCGTATGGCCGGCGACGCAGCAGTTCCGCGGTGTCAGCGAGGGCAACGTCACGCGCTACGCGCTCGCCCGCGAAGAGCCGCTGCGACTCGAGCACGAGGCGTTCCTCAACCTGATCGAGGGTCGCCGCGACGCTGGGGTCGTCACCCTCGAGGCGGGCGTCGAGGTCGTGCGCGCCGCGGAGGCGGTGCTCCAGAGTGCTCTGAGCGGCGAGACGGTCGCAGCCGCCGCGGCGCGCAAGAGCTCCTGATGCGAGCCGTCGTCGTCGCCCTCGGCAAGATCGGCCTCCCGATCGCCGCCAAGATCGCGCTCGCCGGGCATGAGGTGACGGGGTGCGACATCGATCCGCGGGTCGTCGAGCTCGTGACGGCGGCTCAGGAGCCGTTTCCCGGTGAGGCCGGTCTCGCCGCCGCCCTGGAGGACGTCGTGCCGTCAGGGCGGCTGCGGGCGACGACGGACACGACCGGGGCGGTCGCCGGCGGTGCGGATCTCGTGATCGCGGTGCCGCCACTGGTGGTCGACGCCGACGCCCGCCCGGATTTCAGCGTGCTCGACGCCGTGCTGCGCGACATCGGGCGTGGCCTGCAGCCCGGGACGGTCGTCAGTGTCGAGACGACGCTGCCCGTCGGGACGACACGCGAGCGCGTCGCGCCCGCGCTCGCGGCTGGCTCCGGGCTGCGCGCCGAGGAGGAGTTCTTTGCCATCCACAGCCCGGAGCGCGTCTATTCCGGGCGCATCTTCGCGGATCTCGATTCCTACCCCAAGATCGTCGGTGGCCTCACCGAGGAGGGGGAGCGCCGCGGCGTCGAGCTGTACCGGTCGTTTCTCAGCGCCGAGGTGCGGCCGATGGGGTCGGCCGAGGCCGCCGAGCTGACAAAGCTGGTGGAAACGACCTACCGCGACGTCAACATCGCACTCGCAAACGAGTTCGCCCGGTTCGCCGACCGCGCCGGAATCGACGTCAACCGCGTCATCGACGCCGCCAACTCCCAGCCGTTCTCGCACATTCATCGTCCCGGCATCGGCGTCGGCGGGCACTGCATCCCGGTGTACCCGCGCTTCTATCTCGCCGGCGATCCTGAGGCGCGGATCCCCCCGGTATCAAGGGCGATCAACGAGGCGATGCCCGGGTACGCGGTCGATCTGCTGCAGCACGCCCTCGACCGGCCGCTCGCTGGCGCCCGAGTGGTGATCCTCGGGGTCAGCTACCGCGGCAACGTCAAGGAGACCGCGTTCTCGAGCGCGTTCGGAGTGCGCGCCGAACTCGAGCGACGCGGGGCTGTTGCGCTCGCGAGCGACCCCCTCTACTCCGACGCGGAGCTGCGCGCGCACGGCTTTGAGCCGTGGGACGGCAGCGCCGTCGACGGCGCGATCATCCAAGCCGACCACTCCGGCTACGCGGCGCTCACGCCGGAGGCGGTGCCCGGCGCGCAGGTGGTCATCGACGGCCGCGGCGTCCTCGACCCGGCGGCCTGGGAGCGCGCCGGCGTGCGGGTGCGGCGGATCGGTGCCGGCTCGACCTAGGCAAGGCCGGCTTGCTGCACGAGCTCTTCGGCGATGGCGAACGATGATGTCGCCGCCGGAGACGGGGCGTTGCGGACCCACATCACGGGGCCGTCGCTGAGGAGCCGGAAGTCGTCGACGAGCGATCCGTCGCGGTCGATCGCCTGGGCGCGGACGCCGGCTGGTGCGCGCACGGCGTCGGTGGCCTGCAGCGCCGGCACGTAGCGCTGGGCCTCGTGCACGAACGCCCGCTTGGAAAGCGTGCGGTACATCTCCGCTGCGCCCACCCGCCAGTAGCGGCGGAACAGGCGCATCGCGCCGGGCCATGCGACGGCGTTCCACGTGTCCCGAGCGTCGAATCGGTTGCGGTGGTAGCCCTCGCGGGCGGTGGCGAGGATCGCATTCGGCCCGATCAACACAGCGCCATCGATCGTGCGCGTCAGATGGATGCCGAGGAACGGGAACCGGGGATCGGGCACGGGGTAGATGAGCCCGCGGACAAGGTCGCGCCGGTCGTCACGGAGCGCCCAGTACTCGCCGCGGAACGGCATGATCCGCGGATCGCGCGGCTGCCCGGACGCGCGGGCGAGGCTGTCGACATGTAGCCCGGCGCACACGATCGCTCGGTCGGCGTGGACGATCTCACCGGTCGCGAGCTCGATCGTCGCGTCGTTCGCAGCGCCGCGCACGCGGGCCACCGGCACGCTCGTCCGAATCGTCGCCCCGGCGTCCCGCGCGTCCTGGGCGTAGGCCTCGGCCACGTGGCTGAAATCGACGACGGCCGTCCGCGGGGAGTGGAGCGCGGCGATGCCGGTCGCGGAGGGCTCGATCGCGCGGATCGCACTGCCGTCGACGCGTTGCAGATCCGGGACGCCGTTCGTCCGGGCCCGCTGCTCGAGGGCGTCGAAGCGCTCCATCTCGCTTTCGTCGGTCGCGATCACGAGCTTGCCGCACTCGTCGTACGGGATGCTGCGCTCGATGCAGTACTCGCGCAACTGCGTCATCCCACGCGCGCACAACCGCGCCTTGAGGGATCCCGGCGCGTAGTACAGGCCGGCGTGGACGACGCCCGAATTGTGCGAGGTCTGATGTTGGGCGAGGCGCGGCTCCTTCTCGAGGACCGTCACCTCGGCTCCGGGCACCTCCCGGGCGATCAGCCGGGCCGTTGCCAGCCCGATGATCC
This sequence comes from uncultured Solirubrobacterales bacterium, assembly GCA_963750695.1. Lineage (GTDB taxonomy): Bacteria > Actinomycetota > Thermoleophilia > Solirubrobacterales > Solirubrobacteraceae > Palsa-465. The sequence continues at coordinate 217,231 of CAVVSB010000006.1, read as the reverse complement.
CGCCACCGACGATCGCGACACGCATGCCCCGAACCCTACGAGGTGCGTGTCCGGAGCGGGCTCAGCCCCGCATCCGCAGGACTTCGGCGATCGTCATCGCGACGATGCGGACGTCGAGACCGAGCGACCAGTTCTGGATGTACCAGTTGTCCCACTCGACGCGGTCGGCGATCGACGTCTGACCGCGGAGCCCGTGCACCTGCGCCCAGCCCGTGATGCCCGACTTGACGCGATGGCGGTCCTCGTAGCGCTCGACCTCGCTCGCGAATCGCTCGACATACTCGGGCCGCTCGGGGCGGGGCCCGACGAGGCTCATGTCGCCGCGCAGGACGTTGATGAACTGCGGCAGCTCGTCGAGCGAGAGATTGCGCAGGTACCGGCCGATCGTCGTACGGCGATCCGCGCCTTCGACGCCGCCCGGCGCGCACCCATTGGCCAGCTGGAATCCTGCGGAGGTCTTGTCCTCGACCATCGTCCGGAACTTCAGGACCTCGAAGACATGGCCGTCGCGTCCGATCCGGCGCTGGCGGAAGAGGATCGGCCCGGGCGAGGTGAGCCGGATCGCGATCGCGATCCCGATCATCAGCGGCGCGAGCGCGAACAGTGCGAGCGCCGCGAACGACCGGTCGATTGCGTGCTTGACCGCGAACTGCCAGCCGCGCGGGTCGGTCGGGCGGAGCGTGACGAGCGGCAGACCGCCGATGTGGTCGAGCGTGGAGCGCTCGTTGATCGACTCGTAGAGCCGGGGCACGAGCGAGACCTCGACGCCGAGGCGCTGGCACTCGTCGACGGTGTCGACGAGGACGTGGTCGGGCTCGGCAGAGAACGCGAGGATGACCTGGCGCGCGCCCGTCTGCTCAACCGCGCGGGCGAGGTCCTGGGGCCCGCCGAGGACCGGCACGAACGCTCCGTCGGAGCCGTTCTGCCGCGGGAGCGGGTTTGAGTCGAGGAATCCGACGGGGCGCAGCCCGTAGCGCGGCTCTTGGACGAGTCGCTTGACGAGGTGCTCGCCGACCATGCCGGCCCCGACAATCAATGTCGGCGTGGCGAACGCCGGTGCCCGGACGGCCTGACGGCGAACCGACAGCAGCACGGTGCGGGCCGCTCCGAGGTACACCGCGGAGAACAGCCACAGCCGGACGGCGATGCCGAGTGGGCGCTCCATCCCGAGGATCGAGCCCGTGGCGATCGTCAGCATTGCGGCAAGCGAGACGACGCCGAGCACGTGGGTGCTCGTGTCCAGGAGCGACGCATACATGCGCTCATCCGGGCTCCGTCGCGCGTAAACGATCCCGATCACGAGGAGCGGAAAGACGGCGGCGAGAATGTGGTTCTCGTTGATGCTCCGCACCTGCCCGTCGGCGAACAGCGCGGCGCTTGAGGCGAGATACAGGACGACCACGTCCACGAGGAAACGCATCCGTCCCCAGGCGCGCGCGCTGAGCATCCGGCCGACCGAACTGGCGACGACCTTGGTCGGAACCGGACGGAGCCGGAGTGAACCGGATTGAGCAGCGTGACTGGCGGCGGGTGGTGGAGTCATTCAGTTAGCCCTTGTGAGCTGGGGGCGCGCTTCGATAGGCGCGACCGAGGGTGACTACACCCGCCTGTGCGCGATCCGCCCCGCGACCTATTGGTCGGCGTTCGCGCGGTGAGATCAAACCCCTTGATGCGCATCATAACGCAATTTCGTCGGAAAAGTTGCACATTTGTTGGTGATTTTTTCCCGCAGCCATCGGAGTTTGGCCCCGTCAAGCGTGCGCCATCGTTCCTCGCAGATCCGCAGACCCAAGAAGCCTCCCATCAAGGCAATTATCTGCCGGACGAGACGGCCCCTATGCCGTACGAGACCCCATTTTTCTTCAGATGAAACCCCGGATTTGAGTCCGGAGAACCTACCTATTGCGCGCCCCTACTGATAGCGCTCACACGTGCGAGCGCGTCAGAAGTGTGCCCTGCGGCTTAAGAAGATAGCTGACGGCGCAACAGAACTCCGAGTCCGAGCAGGACAATGGCCGCGATCAACACGCTGCGGAGGTTGAGGCCAGTGTTTGGAAGGCCCGACGTCGAGGCGAGCGCCGCGCCCGTGTTGCCGGTGGTGCCACTGGTTGGGGTTGTGCCGCTCGAGGATCCCGACCCGCTGCCGGAGGAGCCAGATCCGCTCCCCGAGGATCCCGACCCGCCGCCGGACGAGCCAGATCCGCCGGACGAGCCGGATCCACTCGAGGCCGCCTGGACGACAACGGTGCCGTGCATGGACGGATGAATTGTGCAGATATAGGCGAACGTCCCGGCCTTCGTGAACTGATGCGATGCGCTCTCGCCGGTCTTGAGCGTGCCCGTGTCAAAACTGCCGTCACTTGCTGTCGCCGTGTGCGGCTGCTTGCCCTGGTTCGTCCACGTGATCGTGTCGCCGACGTGAATCGTGATCGTCGCCGGGGAGAACTTGAAGTCGAGGATCACGTCGGACGGGTCGGCCGCGGCGTGGGGCGCTGCGGCCGGCTTCACGCGGGTGACCGCCTTGTCGCCGCTGACCGTCGTCGGCGGCTGGGTCGTGGGCGCGGCGGCCGTCGTCGTTTGCGATGCCGCGGTCGTCGAGCTCGACGTTGAGGCGGCGGTCGTCGTGCTCGTCGATGTCGTCGTGCTGCTGCGCGTGCTCGTCTCGGAGCTCGAGCTTGTCGTCGAGGCGGTCGCTGTCGAGTCCGTGCCGGAGCTGGCATGGGCCGAGATCACGGGCAGGGACAGCGGGAGGATGGCGATCGCGATGACGATCGCGATGCGGGCGTGGCGGCGTGAAGAGAGCATCTCGTGTGTCGTAGACGCGCGTACGCGTCAAAACCTTCCCTGGTCGAGGTACGGGCGTACGATGCATATACCTACGAGGTCAGGAGAGCAAATGTCAAGACTGATCCGCATGGACCGAACTGGCCACACGACGCTTGCCGAGTGGCGGGCGGACGATCCCGCCGGTGTCGAGGCGGCCGTCGCAGCGTTCCGGGCCCAGCTCGAGCAGGGCTATTTCGCGGTCGTGTCCCATGGTGAGGGACAGGCCGAGCAGGTCCACGAGCTCCCGCGCGATGCGCCTCTCGTCATCCTCCGGCGACCGATCGCCGGCGGGTAGCTCACCGAGCGCGATGGCGGCCGATCCGGGAATAGCCCTCGACGATCCGGCCGCGCTGCCGGAACTGGCGAGCGTCGCCTGGCGGCCACGCGTCTCGGCGGCGTCGCTCCGGCGCCGGGGTCGCCAGTGGACGTTGACGACGATCTCGAACGCCGCTCCGTTTGCGATCGCGGCGATCGGGCTGCTCGTGCTCGTCCCGATCCTGTTCCCGCTCAGCGCGATCCTCCTCGGCCACGCGTGGGCGATCCCGGAGCTGTACGCGAATCGGGGCGCGACCGTCATCAAGCCGCGCCGGCAGCGGGCCTCGGCGCCGGCCGCGCGCCGCGCGCTGGGGCTCCTCGGCGACCTTGTCGACCATCGCGCGAGGGAGCTTCTCCAGCGCACCGGGCTCGTGCTCGAGCGGGGTTCGCTCGGCGTGTGGCTGATCGGCCAGGCGGGGGCGGTGCTCGTCGCTCCCGGCGGCCGGCGCGTCTACTGCATGTGCGTCCGCGCCACGGATCCGGAGTTGCCCGCAGCCGACCGGATCTCCCATCTGCTGCTGGCGCTGCGCACCGACGAGCAAGGGTTCGCGACTGTGGCGAATCTCGCGTTCTCCGGGGCCCCGTGGCGCCTGCGCCGGCGCCTGTCGAATGACGCCCGCCCGGCCCTGTCGGCGGCGGTGCGCGCCGCTCGAGCGTCAGCGCGGCCCGTTCACCCGTAGGACGTGAGGCCGAGGGGCGTTCAGGATGTTTATACCGGGGGCCAATGCAGGATTTAGCCCCGGGGGCGATCATCCTGCCCATGATCAATTCAGCCACATCCGCGAAGCTGCTGCTCATCGAAGACCGGCGCGGCGCTGCGGCTGCCGCGGACGGCGTGACCGTTCGTCGCTTCCGCCTTGCCCGGCTGCGGGTCGAGGATCGCCGTCGCGACGAAGCGTCGCGCTTCGAGCACCTGAAGCGCGTCTACGACTGAGCCGGCGTCGTCCTTCGGGGCCGCTTCGTCGGGGGCGGTACGCTGTAGGTATGGAAACGCAAGCCGAGCAGCAGCCGCACACACCGATCATGAAGCGCATTCTGGCCGCCCTCGTCCTCGTTGTCGCGGTGGCCCTGGCGCTCAAGCTCGTCATCGGCATGATCATGGCCGTCTTCTGGATCATCGTCGGTGTCGCAGTGGCGATCGCAATTCTCTGGGCGCTGAAGACACTGATCTGGTAGATCCGCCCCATGGAGGGCTATGGGCTGCTCGTGATCATGTTCTTCTTCGGCGTGGCCGGGGGGATCATCGGCCGGATCAAGGGCAGCTCCTTCTTCATGTGGTTCCTGATCTCCGGGCTGGTGCCGTTCATCGGCCTGGCGACGGCGATCTTCTACCGCTTTGAGACTCAGGAGCTGCGGCGTGCATGCCCACGCTGTGGCTCCGTCGTGAAGCTGTACGACGCCGTCTGCATGCGCTGCGGCGAGGAGCTCGAGTTCCCGGACGTGGCGATCGCGCCCGAGGCAGCGGTGGCGCGCCGTCCGGCGTCGCCCGCGCCACCTGGGGCGACTGCGTCGTAGGGCTGTCTCGCCGGGGTGTCGAGCTGTGGGAGCTTGATGTCATTGACCGGGACGATCGCCCGCTAGAACGGGTCTCGGCGGCAAATCGGCCGTTTTGACGGTCCGAGCGGCACGATTGCCCGATGCCGTCGACCGGGCGCGTCTGTCGGGCAGTTTCGCCGCTCTCAGCGAGGCATCGCATCACATCGGTCGGGATTTCGAGGACCGGGGGGCGACTTTCCACTGCGGCCGCGCTCCACGCTCAACCCGCCGTCGGCCGTCGTCGGCCGTCGTCGGTCGTCCGTCGGCCGGCGATCGGCCGGGGTGGAGCGCAACCCGCCCTAGGGTGGCTGGGCGCGGATGCCCTTCGGCCTCAGCATGACGGGACCGATCCTCTACCTCCAGGGAGTCCGAGATGCGCAGACCCACAACCTCTCACGCCGCGTTGATCGTGGCGCTGCTGGCGTTGTTTGCGGCGCTCGCCGGCACGAGCGTCGCCGCCTTCATGGTCGGCACGAACCAGATCAAGCACGGTGCTGTGACGAACAGCAAGCTCGCGGACGGCTCGGTCAGCAAATCGAAGCTGGCCCTGAACTCGGTGATCTCGTCCCGAGTCGCCGACGGCTCGCTGAAGGGCTCCGACATCGCGCCGGGCACGTTCCTGTCGGCGGGCGGCACGGCGACGAACGCCGACCGGCTCGGCAACCGCGCGGCAAGCCAGTTCATGCTCGGCAGCGGCCAGATGTTCGCCAATCGCGTGCAGGTCCCGGCCGGCCAGTCGTCGCTGATCGTGTCCACCAACGTCGGCGATCTCGTCGGCCGGTGCGCGGCGGGCGGCGTCCCGCGGGTCCAGTACGTCTCACACTCGAGCCAGGTCAACCTCGTCGACTGGGTGACCGACTACGGCTCGCCGAACGGCACGACCGCGATCCACACGACGAACGGGCTGTCGAACGGCGGGACGTACACCGAGACGCACAACACGGTCGTCCCGCAGGCGATCACGTGGCAGGCGGCCACCGACAACGGCTCCCCGCACGTGATGACCGCGTGGACGACGGGCCAGGACATCCTCGGCTCAAGCTGCATTTTCATCGGGCAGGCCCTCTCGACCAACTAACCCCGGTCATCCGAGACTGCACCGTCTAGTTCCCGCACTAGACCGTCTAGTTCCCTGGCCTGGACTAGACCGTCTAGTTCCCTCAGAAGGGGGAGGAACAGCGGGCCCTCGCGGCAGGATCGCGCGGGGGTCCGCTGACGCGGTTAAGCGGCGATCGGCAGTGCGGTCGGGCGCCGTCCGTGCGGCAAGATCGGTTCGCGCCATCCGCGCTCACCGAGCCGGACCCGTACGGGCGCCCTCTACGCCGCGGCGGATATCCGAGCTTCGTGCTCACTGTGTCGCTGTCGCGGACCGGCGTGACGATGTTCAGGGTCGCCGGCGTGCTGCTCGTGCTGCGGCGGACCGGGAGCGCGCCGCTCGCCGGGACGACCGCGGCGGCGGCGATGCTGCCGGCCGCTCTGAGCGGTCCGCTGCTCGGGCCGTGGCTGGATGTGACACGGAGCCGCCGCCTGCTGATGGTCATCGACCAGCTGTCGAGCGTCGTCTGTCTGCTCGCGCTCGTTGCGTTCGCGCGTCATGCGCCCAACTGCACGCTGCCTGCGGTCGCGGCCATCTACAGCGTCACCCGTCCGTTCAGCTCCGCCAGCTTCTTCAGTGCGATGGCCGAGATCGTCGGGCCGGAGCTGCTCGATCACGCGAGCGCGATCGAGGCGTCGAGCCTGAATCTCGCCTTCGTGCTCGGGCCTGCCGTGGCGGGTGCGATCGCCGGGGCGGCGGGGCCGGCGGCGGCGATCGAGGTGCAGGCGGCGATCATGCTCGCGGCCGCGCTCCTGGTCGCGATCAATCCGGCATTCGAGGCCCGACCAGACGTGCGGGCGCGGAGCGCCACGGAAGCGTTCCGCGACGGCACGCACGCGCTGCCGCTGGGCGACACGTGCTCGGCGTGTCCGCACTGCTCTGGCCGCTCGCCGACACGCTGGCGCTCGGGTTCGTGCTCATCCTGTTCACCGGGTTCCTCGAGGGACCGGCATATTCGGGCACGATCGCTCTGCGCCAGCGTCTGACACCCCCCGCGGTCCGCGGGCAGGTTCTGACCACGCTCAGCAGCGCTGGGATGGTGGCGGCATCCGCCGGTGCCGCAATCGGCGGGCTCGTTCACGAGGTCACGACGCCGCTCGTCGGCTTCACCGTGATCAACCTGGTGGCGGCGGTGATCGCCGTGAGGGGCGACGATTCGCGGGCGCCGTCGACGGGCGGGTAGCCTGGGTGGGCAATGATCGACGTCACCTTCGCCGCCCCGCAGTGGCTCGACGCCGCGGCGCGCGAGCGGCTTGAGCGGCGCCTGGCGCGCGGCCTCAAGCACGCCCGGGACGAGGGAGCGGTGACGCTCGTGAGCGTCAGCACGCCGTGTCCGGCGGCGGCCGACCCGACGGCGCTCGTCGTCCACTCCCGCCAGGCAGGCGAGCCGTGGTTCGTGCTCGAACAGCCCGACCGTGACGGCGCGGCGCTCGCCGCGCTCGGCTCGGTCCGGGAGCTCACCGGACGGGGCCGCGAGCGGTTCGGGGAGATCGATCGCGGCTGGCGCGCGCTCGCCCGCGACGTGATCGCCGACCCGATCATCGGCCCACCCGGGTCAGGACTTGTCGCCGTCGGCGGATTCGCGTTCAGTCCCGACGGCGGTGGCTCTCCACGGTGGGGCGCGTTCGCTCCGGGCTCGCTGATCGTCCCGGCGCTGTCGCTCGCCCGCCGCGGTACCGAGTCGTGGCTCACGGTCAACGTCGATGTTGCCCCGGACGACACGGTCGAGGAACTGCTCGGCGCGGTGCAACAGCGGCTGTCGGCGCTCGATCCCGGACCGCTCCCGCTGCTCGACCCGGCGCCCGCCGGCGCATACCGCGTCGTCAGCGCGATGCCGCCCTCGCACTATGAGGAAGCCGTTGCCCGTGCGGTGCAGCGCATCCGGGGCGGCGAGATCGTGAAGGTCGTGCTCGCCCGGGAGGTCGAAGTGCACGCGCCGGTCGCCCACGATCCCGGCGCCGTGCTCGCGCTGCTCCGCGAGGAGTTCCCCGCCTGCTACGTGTTCGCCGTCGGGCGGGGGGACTCGGTCTTCCTGGCGGCAAGCCCGGAGCTGCTCATTCGGCGTGACGGGCAGCGAGCGAGCACGGTTGCGCTCGCCGGGTCCAGCCGCCGCAGCGCCGACCCCGCGGTCGATGACCACCTCGGCGAGCAGCTCATGCAGAGCGACAAGGACCGGGAGGAGAACGCGATCGTCGCGCGGAAGATCGCGCGCGTCCTCGGGCCCCACTCGGTGTGGGTCACCTCGGCGCCTGAACCGTCGCTTGTCCGCGTCGCCAACATCCAGCACCTCGGCGCGCCGATCCGGGCGCAGCTGGCCAAGCCGATCTCGGCGGTCGCGCTCGCCGGGATGCTGCATCCCACGCCGGCCGTCGGCGGTGAGCCGGGGGCGAAGGCCGAGACGTTGATCCCGGCGCTCGAGGGGATCGACCGTGGCTGGTACGCGGGGCCGGTCGGGTGGACGGACATCACCGGAGACGGCGAGTTCTGCGTCGCGCTGCGCTGCGCCCTGGTGCGCGACCGGCTCGCACACCTGTACGCCGGGTGCGGGATCGTCCGTGACTCCGACCCGGCGGCCGAGCTCGCTGAGACCGAGGTCAAGCTTCAGGCGTTGCTTCCGGTTTTGGCGGGATAACCGTCGCGGCGATCTGCCGGTGCAGCGCGAGGTTCTCTGCGCGGTCGGTCACAACCTCGAGGATCGTCGTCCCGCCGTCGTCGATAGAGCGGGCGATCGCCGCCCCCAGCGACTCGGAATCGGCCGGTCGCTCGAAGCCGCAGCCATAGAGCCGGGCCGCGTGCGCAAAGTCGAGGCCGTGCGGTGTCGCGACGTGCTCCTCGAACGCGTCGCCCTCGCCGGAGACCGGGAGGAAGTGGAAGATGCCGCCGCCGTCGTTGTTGAGGAGCACGATCGTCAGGTCGAGCCCGAGCCGGCGGCCGGCGAGCAGTCCCCCGATGTCGTGAGCGAGCGCGACGTCGCCGATGAGCAGCACCACCGGCCCGTCGCTGACGGCCGCCACGCCGTAGGCGCTCGACACGGTGCCGTCGATCCCGTTGGCGCCTCGGTTGGAGACAACGCGCGGTGCGAGCTCGTGGTTGGTGAAGAACAGCTCGACGTCGCGGATCGGCATCGAGGATGCGACGAACAGCGTGCCGTCCCTCGGGAGCCACTCGCCAAGCCGGTGCGCGACGGCGGGCTCGGACAGGCTACCGCCGCCGAGCAGCTGCTCGATCGCGATCGACGCCGCGTCATCGGCGGCGCGCCAGGCGGCGAGCCAGTCCGGGTCGGCCGGATGTTCGGGGGCGGCGGCGGTGAGCGTCGCGACCGGGTCGGCGGCGAGGCTCGTGCTCAGCACCGAGGCCGGGTCCTGCCAGGCGGCCTCGGGATCGATCGCGGCCTGGGGCGTCGCTGGAAGTGACGCCAGCCACGTGCGCAAGGGCTTCGACGTCGGCAGGTCACCGACGCGGACGATCAGCTCCGGAACGCGGCCGGCCGTGAACCGCGGGTCGCGCACGAGCAGGTCGTAGCGCGGGATCGAGGCCGGCCCGCGGCGGGCGCCGGACAGCGGATCGGCGAGCAGCGGATAGCCGGCCCGCTCGGCGAAGCGGGCGACGGCCTCGCCGAACGCCGGGTCGCGCTCGTACCGCCCGGCAACCACGACGCCGCGGGCAGGCAGGTCGATGCCAAGGGGCGTCGGCGGAGGCGTCGCGGACGAACGCGTGAGCCACGGCCGGCGTCCGGGGCGACCCGAGGTGTCCTCGTCGGGCAGCGGTTCGGACAGGATCAGCGGCTCGCGGAGCGGGAAGTTCAGGTGCACCGGACCCGGCCGGCCCTCGAGCGAGGTCCAATACGCGCGGCAGGCGAGCTGCCGGATCCAGCGGAGGTTCTCGTCCGTGGCGTCGTGGACGCCGACCTCGAAGAACCACTTCACGACGTCGCCGTAGAAGCCGAGCTGATCGATCGTCTGGCCGGCGCCAACGTCTCGGAGCTCCGGGGGGCGGTCGGCGGTGAGCACGACCAGCGGCACGCGAGCCTCGTGCGCCTCGATCACGGCAGGGGCGAAGTTGGCGACCGCAGAGCCGGAGGTGCACGTGATGGCGACCGGGCGCCCTGATCCCTTCGCGGCACCGACGGCGAAGAAGCCGGCGCTGCGCTCGTCGATGTGGGAATGGCAGCGGAGGGCCGGGGTGCGGACGAGCGAGAGGACGAGCGGCGTATCCCGGGAGCCCGGCGAGGTGCACGCGTCGGTCATGCCGCAACGCCCGAGTTCGTCGCAGAAGGCGCGCAGCAGCAGATAGGTGTCAGTGGCGGTCATGATGCGGGGGATGGCGCCGACGATCGTGTTCCTTCACGGGTTCACCCACACGGGGGCGAGCTGGCAGCCCGTGATCGAGGCGCTCGGTGAACGCTACCGAGCGATCGCGCCCGACATCCGCGGCCACGGGACGGCGTCGGAGCGTCAGCCGGTCACGCTCGAGGCGGTGATCGGCGACGTGGCGGGCCTGACCGAGGGGCCATTCACGCTGGTCGGCTACTCGATGGGGGGACGGATTGCGCTGCACGTGGCGCTGACGTTGGGGCCGGAGCGGGTCACGCGTCTGGTGCTGATCGGTGCCTCGCCTGGGTTGGCGGAGGCTGGGCAACGAGGGGAGAGGGTGGCTGCCGATGAGGCGCTGGCAGATCAGGTCGAACGATTGAGCATCGAGGAGTTCGCCCACCGCTGGGCCACCGAGACCAGCGTGCTGGCTGGCCAGCCAGCCAGCGTGCGGGAGCGGGTGGACCGCGATCGGCTCAGGAACACGCCGGCCGGCCTGGCGCGCGCGCTGCGGGGGCTCGGGACGGGCGCCCTAGCGCCGCTGTGGGACCGTCTGGGCGAGCTCACGATGCCCGTGACGCTGATCGTCGGCGAGCGCGACGCCAAGTTCTGCGCGATCGCCGAGGACATGGCACGCGGCATGCCTAGTGCGGCGCTTGTCGTCGTCCCCGGCGCTGGCCATGCCGTCCACCTCGAGGCCCCGGCAACGGTCGCCGGAGTGCTTGGGGCCGGAGCCACGCCATAGGTAGCGGAGGCCCCACGCGCTCACACGCCGTACCAGCTGACGAGCCCCTCTCCCAGCCCGGCGCCGGGTGGCGGCAGCAGCCGACCTTCGGACGGCGCAAGCACCCCAGGTCGACGTTCGAACTCCGAGAGCGTCGCGAGGCCGCACGCGCGGTCAGGGTCGATCACGGTGGCGGCGTGTAGGGCAGCCGCGATCCCGAGCGGCCCGTCGAGCATCGACGCCAGGTACACCTCGTAGCCGGCCTCGCGGGCCCGGCGGGCGGCATCGATCAAGCCGTACATCCCGCCGGACCGGGAGAGCTTCAGGCACACCGCGTCACAGAGGGCGCCGTCGAGCGCACCCGGCAGGGCGGCGCTCTCGTCGAGTGCGACCGGGACGATGCTCTCCGCCGCGACGGCCGCGATCTCGTCGAGTCCGCTGACCGGCTCCTCGCACAGTTCGAGTCCCGCCGGGGCGAGGGCGCGGAGCGAACCGACGGCTTCCTGGACGGTCCATGCGCCGTTGGCGTCGAGCCGGATCGACATCTCGGGTCCGCCGGCGGCGCGCACCGCCGCGACGCGCCCGGCGTCGTCGCCGAGCCCGACCTTGACCTTGACGCAGCGAAACCCGTCGATCCGGGCCGAGGCGGCGGCCGCCGCCGCGCCCGCGCGGTCGGCGGCAGCGATCGTCGCGTTGACGGCGATCGGCTCGGGCTCGGGCGTGGCGCCCGGCCCGGAGAGCAGTTGCCAGACCGGCAGCCCGGCGCGCCGTCCGGCGAGATCGAGGAGCGCGAGGTCGATCGCGGCGATCGCCTGGGGGAGGACGGCGAGGTTGGCGCACGCCGCGAGCAGCTCACCGATCGGTTCGCCATCGGATTCGCGAAGTACCTCGCGGCAATCCTCGAGCGCGATCTGCACCTGATCGTCCGGGATCCCGAGCGCGACCGCCTCACCGACGCCGACGAACCCGTCCGCGCCCTCGAGCCGCAGCAACACCAGCGGGACGGTGTCGACGGTGCCCTGGGAGGAGACGAACGGCGCCCGCAGGCGCGCATCGATCCGGTGGATGCCGACCCTCACCGGCTGAGCAGCAGACCCGCCGACAGCAATACACAGAACGTCAGCTGGAGCATCCCGGTCTGCGCGAGTGCGCCGTTCAACGACGCGCCGTCGGTGCGGTTGCGCACGACCCGCACGACCGACGCCGCGACCGGGAGCGTCAGCCACGCGATCAGCACCCATGGCTTCACTGGCCCGAACACCCAGGTGACCGGCACGAGCACGTAGGCGGTGTAGACCATCGCCGCGTACATGTCGCGCGTCCGGGCTCGACCGAGGCGGACGGCGAGCGTGCGCTTGCCGGCGCGGCGGTCGGTGTCGATGTCGCGGAAGTTGTTGACGACGAGGATCGCGGAGGCAAGGAGCCCGACCGGGACGGCGAGCGCGAACGCCTCCCAGTGCAGCTGCGTCGTCTGGACGAAGAACGACCCGACGACGGCGACGATTCCAAAGAACAGGAACACGAACAGCTCACCGAGGCCTTCGTAGCCGTATGGGCGCGGGCCGCCGGTGTAGAGCACGCCGGCGAGGATCGATGCGGCGCCGACGAGCAAGAGCTCCCATCCGGCGACCGCCATCAGGTAGATCCCGGCGAGCACGGCGACACCGAACGAGACATACGTGGCGATGAGGACCTGGCGTGGCGGGACGAGGCCGCCCGCGGTCACGCGGACCGGGCCGAGCCGGTCCTCGGTGTCGGCGCCGCGCCGCGCGTCGGAATAGTCGTTCGACAGGTTCGTGCCGACCTGGATGAAGATCGCGCCGATCAGCGCCGCGATGAACCGCAGCGGGTGGAACACGTGGGCGAACCCGGCGAGCGCGGTGCCGACAAGCACCGGGGCGACGGCTGCCGGGAGCGTCCGCGGACGCGCCGCCATCAGCCAGATGCGCATCCCGCTCGGAGCGGTGACGGTCGACATCAGCCCCTACGCGCGCCGGGGGAACTGCGAGAAGTCGGGGCGGCGTTTCTCGATGTACGCACGCCGGCCCTCGGCCGCCTCCTCGCTCATGTAGAAGAGCAGGTTCGCATCGTGGGCGAGCTGCTGAATGCCGGCGAGCCCGTCCTCGTCGGCGTTGAAGCTCGCCTTCAGCATCCGCAGCGCAAACGGCGACAGCGTGAGCATCTCGCGGCACCAGCCGACGGTCTCCTCCTCGAGTCGCTCGAGCGGGACGACGGTGTTGACCAGGCCCATCTCGAGCGCCTGCTGGGCGTCGTACTGGCGGCAGAGAAACCAGATCTCCTTCGCCTTCTTGGGCCCCACCATGCGTGAGAGGACGCTCGCGCCGAACCCGCCGTCGAACGAGCCGACCTTCGGCCCGGTCTGGCCGAAGCGGGCGTTGTCGGCGGCGATCGTCAGGTCGCAGATGACATGCAGCACATGCCCGCCGCCGATCGCATAGCCGGCGACCATTGCGACCACGGGCTTCGGCATCCGGCGGATCTGAACATGGAGGTCGGTGACGTGGAACCGACCCACGGCCGAATGGCCGGCGGCCGCAGCCAACGGGTCGGCGCCCTCGACGTAGCCGCCGCGCGAGCCGCGGACCCGCTGGTCGCCACCCGAGCAGAATGCGTCCGGACCCTCGCCGGTGAGGATCACGACGCCGACATCGAGGTCCTCCCGGGCCCTCGTGAACGCGTCGATCAGCTCGATCACGGTCTCGGGCCGGAATGCATTGCGGACCTCCGGGCGATTGATCGTGATTTTCGCGATCCCGGCGTCCTCACCGGTCGATTTCTCGTACCGGATGTCCGCGTACTCGGCGGCGGGCTCCCACGTCGTAGGCACGGCAGGCAGGCTACTGAACCTGCAGGTAGACCTTCTCGCTCTGCGGCTGCCCGTGCCCCTCGAGCCGGGCACGAAGCGAGTAGCTGCCCTTCGCCGGGACCGGGAAAACCCCGCTGAAATGCCCGTCGTTCTGGCCGACGATCTTCTGCGAGTCGGCGTCGGTGAAAGTGCCAGAAACGCACCGCTTGAGCTTCACCTTGATCTTCCAGCGCCCGCTCGGAGCCGGGCTCACCGTGCCGGAATAGCTCACGGAGGCCGGCGCCGCGTAGTCGTAGAAGGCCTCCTGCTTGCCACACGCAGTGGCGTTGAGGTTGCCCTTGGCCCCGCTCACGGTGAGCGTCACGCCGTTCCCGGAGGAGGACGCGGACGATTTCGACGAGGACGACGACGAACCGCCGCACCCCGCGAGAAGCGTGAGCGCAGCACCGATGACGAGGACCCGGCCGAGCATCGCGCGCACTCTATAGATTCGCGGTCGTGCTTCCCGCGCTCCACCACCGCGCGTTATACGCCGCGTTCGACCGGTTCCCGTCGAGGAAGGGGAGCGCTGTGCACACCGCGCATTTCGCCGGGGAGCTGTTCGACTACGCGGGCGGCGGGCTCCTCTACGTCCTCGGCGGCAACGGGCTGCCGCCGTACCAGCTCGAGGTCCCGACCGAGATCATTCGCTACAGCCGTGAGGCGGCGCATCTGCTCGACCGGGCCGGCGGGTTCGGAGCCCGGCTCGCGGACCTGCTCGAGCGGCTCGCGCCGACACTCCGCATCGCCCACTTCCGCGACCCGTGGGGCGGGGCACCGATCGTCGAGCGCGCGGATCGCGCGTACGCCACGGTCTATGAGGTCAACGGGCTGCCCTCGATCGAGCTCCCGTTCCTGTATCCGACGATTCCTGCGTCGCTGCTGGGTCAGATCGCGGAGCTCGAGCAGCGGTGTCTCGACGGGGCGGACGTCGTGATCACGCCCTCCGCGCTCACCGGGCAGCGACTGCGCGAGCGTGGTGTCGACGATGCCCGCCTGCATGTCATCCCGAACGGCGCCGAGATCCGCGCCGCCCCCGCGCCGGCGCCGGCCGACGCGCCCCGCCGCTACCTCCTCTACTTCGGCGCGCTTCAGAGCTGGCAGGGCGTCGACACCGCGCTTCGGGCGTTCGCCCGGCTCGTCGATCTCACCGATCTCGAACTCGTCGTCTGCGCGTCGGTGCACGAGCGCCGGGCCAAGCCGTACCGCAAGCTCGCCGAGCGGCTCGGGGTCGGCGAGCGCGTCCGCTGGCACTTCGCCCTGCCCGAGGAGGAGCTGGCGGTGTGGCGCGAGCACGCGACCCTGTCGCTCGCGCCGCTGCGTGACTGCTCGCGCAACAGCCTGCAGGGGTGCTCGCCGCTCAAGGTGCTCGAGTCGATGGCCTCCGGCGTCCCGGTCGTCGGCTCGGATCTGCCGCCGGTGCGCGAACTGATGCGTGACGGCGAGCACGGACGGCTCGTGGCGGCCGACCGGCCCGGCGAACTCGCGCGGGCGATCCGCGTGCTCCTCGACGACCCGGAGCGGATCACGGCGATGGGCGCCGCCGGGCGCGTCCACGTCGCCGAGCGGCTCACGTGGGGACACAGCACGCGCCGCCTCCGCGACGTTTATGCTGCGGTCGCTCCGAGAGACGGTTGGATGGCGAACGTGGGGTCAGGCACGAGGGCGATCGCATGAGTGAGATCAAGTCGGCGTTCAAGTCGTTGAGTCCCGAGCAGCAGGCCGTCGTCAGCCAGCGGCGCGTATCTGGCGCCCATTCGCCCGACGAGTGGCTCGCGCTGCTCGAGCCGGTGGCCGAGTTCGACAGCCAATGCGATGCCGTGCGCGCCGGCGCCGGTGGCTTCTTCGCCCGGCGGTTCGCCCGCAAGCACGATCTCCCGTTCGGTCTGCGGTTGTTCACGGTTCCGCTCCTGCCGATCCTGCGTGAGGATCAGGCGCCGGACACGCCGCTCGAGATGACGCTCGACTTCACCGGCCCCGAGCAGAAGCCGAAGCAGAAGCGCGTCACCGACCCGTACCGCAAGGGCGCCTACCACAAGGTGATCGATACGTTCTACGACGATCCCTGGATCGAGGGCCACGCGACGTTCGCTGATGGGACCGACGTCACGTTCACCGTGATCGACCACGTCCGCTCGTCGCGCAAGACGAAGCGCACGCCGCGCGGGAAGATCAAGACGAAGACGAAGGCGAAGAAGAAGACCGAGCTTGCCGTCACGCTGGCGTTCACCGCGCGCAACTACGAGGCGGGCGATGTCGAGCGGGGGCCGACCGCTGGGCTCAAGCGCGAACGCGTCGAGGCCGGCAAGCAGCAAACCGTCGTCCAGCTCAGCCGCGTCGTCGCACCGGCACGCATGGACGGGATCCCGGAGCCGGAGCTACTGCTCGACCTGATCGGCGAGGCGTACGAGCGCGTCAACCCGTCGCGGAGGAAGAAGCTGTGAGTCCCGCCGGCAGCGGCCTGGACCCGTGCGCGTGCAAGCGTGGGTTCTTCACCCTGCGCGACTGCGGCAACGAGGCGACGAACACCTGCTCGCTGTGCTCGCGCCGCGTGTGCGATGAGCACCTTGCGCCGCGCGTCGACGCGAAGGTCTGCGTCGAGTGTGCCGCCAAGCAGGAGGAGGGCCAGGCTCCCGGCCAGCAGCCGCCGGCGGGCCAGCCGCAGGCGAGCGGGCAGCAGCCGGGGTTCGGACCGCCGCTGCAGCGGATGACACCGACGGGTACCGCCGCGTTCTGGCGCACGCGCTACTACCGCCGTCGGGACTACGAGCCGATGTGGTGGGGAACCTACGACCCGTTCTGGAACGACTACGGCTATCGCTGGTACGACGATGACCGCGATGACGACGACGGCGGCGGCTTCGGCGACTCCTGACGCTTCCGCGCCCGGCGCCGGGCTGCAGGTGCTGTGGTTGACCGAAACGTTCCCGCCGAGCCGCGGCGGGATGGCCGAGTCCTGCGACCGCATCGTCCGCAACCTGCGCCGCGCCGGCGTGACCGTCGACGTCCTGCACTTCACGCCGCGGCCGCGCGGACGCCCGTGGGCGATCGACGTCCAGGCCGGTGGCCGATATCTCCTGTGCCCGGTCGAGGACGACCCGGCGCATGCGCTCAACCGTGCGTGGAGCACGCTCAGCGCCGACCCGGCGACCCGCGGCGTCACGCACGTCGTCGCGTTCGGCGGTTCGCGGCCAATTCTCGCCGGACCGGTGTTCGCCGCCTGGCTCGGCGTGCCGCTCGTGACACTCATCCGCGGCAACGACTTTGACGCCGCCGTGTTCTCGGCGCGTCGCCGGCCGATCCTCGACGACGCGCTCACCCGCTCGGCGCTCGTGTGCGCGGTCTCCCAGGACAAGGTCGACAAGATCGTCGCGCTCCATCCCGGCGTCCCCGTGTCGCGAATTCCGAACGGCATCGACGGGACCGACTGGGCGTTCACGCCGAGCGATACGCGGCGCGCCGGCGAGTGGCGCGGTGAGCATGTCGCACCGGGCGTGCAGACCATCGGTGTGATCGGCCAGCTGAAGGCGAAGAAGGGCGGCGTGCTGCTGCTCGACGCGCTCGCGCGGTCGGGCGCAGCCGAGCGCTTTCATCTGCTGCTCGCCGGGTGGCTCGAGCCCGACATGGAGCAATGGCTGAGCGATCACGACGGCGTGCTCGCGTACACAACGCTCCCGTTCCTCGACCGCTACGAGCTCCTGCCCTGGTACTCGGCGTGCGACTGGGTCGCGATTCCGTCCTTCTACGACGGGCTTCCGAACGTGTTGATGGAGGCGGCGGCGCTCGGCATCCCGATGATCGCGAGCCGCGTCGGCGGGATGGCCGACGTCCTCGAGGACGGGCGCACGGCGCTGATGTTCGACCCCGGCGACGACGCAGGGTGCGCGTGGGCACTCCAGCGCGCGGCGCGGATGGCGGCAGCGGACCGGGCCGCTCTCGGCGCGGCCTGCCGCGAGCTGGCAGCGACCGAGCTGCCCGCGCAGCTCGAAACGTCCCGTTACATCGAGGCGCTGCACGCCGCGCGAGCCCGCGGTGCGAAGCCATGGTCGTCTACTACGCACTCGGCGGCGGCCTCGGCCACCTGACCCGCGCTCGGGGGGTGCTCGCCAAGCTCGGACTCGGGCCCGGGCTCGCGGGCGATGCGGTGCTGCTCACCGCGTCTCGGTATGCCTGGGACCCGCGAGTCACGGGCGGTCTCCCGGTCGTCGAGGTCCCGAGCGGTCTCGGTCACGATCGGGCCGGATTCCGGCGCTGGCTCGCGGGGACGCTCTCTGAGCTGGCACCCGACGAGGTGATCGTCGACACGTTCCCCGGAGGGATCCTCGGTGAACTGTGCGGACTCGAGCTCCCGCCGGCGCGGCTCGTCGCCCGGCGGCTGCGCTGGCCCGCGTACCGGCGGCGGCTCCCGGGTCCGCTGCCCGCCTATGAGGTCGGCTACGTGATCGAGCCGCTGTCGACCCCGCACGCCGACGCGCTCGGCGCGATCGCCGGGCGTCTGGAGCGCCTGCCGCTGGCCTTCACACCGTCGACCGGCGCGGCGCTCCATCCCGAGCCGCACGTCGCGGTCATCCACGCCGGCCCCGGCGAGGAGCTAGGCGAGTTGATCGAGCTCGCTCATGAGCTCCGCTCGGGGCCGTCGGCGCGGGTCGTGATCGTCTCCCCGCGGCGCCCGGAGCGGTTGCGCGGCGACGCCGTGTGGTCCGATGCCTACCCAGTCGCGCCGCACCTGCATCACGCTCAGCTCGTCGTCACCGCCGCCGGCTGGGGCGCGATGCACGACACCGAGCACGTGCGCGATCGCCATCGGTTCATGCCGTTCCCGCGGCCTCTCGACGATCAGTTCTGGCGCGCCCGAGCGGCATCGCGGCGCGCGTCCGACCACGCGGCTGCCACGCTCTCCTCATGAACAACTGGCTGCTGCAGGCCGCGGCCATCGCCCCTGACCGCCCGGCGCTCATCACCGCAGAGGGCGCGCTCACATACGCGTCGCTGGCCGACCGCGCGCGTCGCGCAGCCCGTGCACTGCGCGACGCCGGCGTGACCGCCGAGCAGCCGGTGGCGATCGCGCTGCCCGCCGGGGCGGACCACGTCACCGCGGTGCACGGGACCCTGCTTGCCGGTGCGGTTGCGGTCCCCGTCGACCTGAGGCTGAGCGAGACGGAGCGAGCACGCCGGATCCCGCGCGATGCGTTCATAGTTGAGCGGCCACTCGGCGGAACCGTACCCGCGCCCGCGGCCTCGCTCGCGCTCGACCGCATGGCCGCGATCGTGCACACGTCCGGCACGACCTCGGACCCGCGTCCGGTCCCGCTCACGTACGGGAACTGGCTCGCGAACGCGCTCGGCTCGGCGGTCGCGCTCGGGCTCGATCGGGACGAGCGCTGGCTCTGCCCGATGCCGCTCGTCCACGTCGGTGGGCTCTCGATCCTCCTGCGCAGCGCGATCTATGCCACGACCGTCGTCCTTCACGGCCGGTTTGCCGCCGACGCTGTTCTCGCGGCGCTGATGAGCGAGGACGATCGGATCACGCTCGTATCGCTCGTCCCGACGATGCTCGCCCGGCTGCTCGATGCCGGGTTGTGCGAGCCGCCAACGCTGCGGTGGGCGCTGCTCGGCGGCGGTCCGATTGCGCCCGCGCTGCTCGAGCGGGCGTGCGACGCCGGCGTCCCCGTTGCGCCGACGTACGGGATGACGGAGGCGTGCTCGCAGATCGCGACCCACGGCTGGCCGCTGCCCGGCGTCGACATCACGCTGGCCGAAGACGGGGAGATTCTCGTCCGTGGCGCCGTCGTCTCCTCCGCTGCCGTCGCCGCCGACGGGTGGCTCCACACCGGCGATCTCGGCGCGCTCGACGAGCGCGGGCGGTTGCAGATCATCGGCCGCAAGGCCGACACGATCGTGAGCGGAGGCGAGAACGTCGCGCCCGCCGAGGTCGAGGCGATCCTGCTCGAGCATCCAGCGGTGGCCGACGCCGCGGTGCATGCACGGCCAGATCCCGAGTGGGGGGAGGCAGTGATCGCCACCGTCGTGCTCGCCAACGGAGCGCGCGTCGATGCCGAGGAACTGCGAGCGTTCACCGCGACGCGAATCGCCGCCTACAAGGTGCCGAAGGCGATCGCTTTCACCGAGGCGCTGCCGCGTACCGTGTCGGGCAAGTTGCTCCGACATGAGCTGGAGCGACTAGATTGACGGGGGCCGTGTCCACCGCACCCCAGCTCGCTCCCGACGAATCGCCGAACCAGCTGACCGTTGAGCAGCTCGCCGCGGAGACCGGAATGTCGGTCCGCAACATCCGCGCTCACCAGGCCCGCGGCCTGCTCGCGCCGCCGGAGGTGCGGCTGCGGATCGGGTACTACGGACCTGAGCACATCGCGCAGCTGCGGCTCATCCGCGAGCTCCAGGACCAGGGCTTCAACCTCGGCGGGATCAAGCGACTGATCGACGACACTCACGGGACCGCCGAGCGCCTCATCTCCTTCCGGCACGCGCTCACCGACGTGGGGGGCGGCGAGCCGCACGAGACGCTGACGCTCACCGACCTGGCCCGGCGGTTCCGCGTCAGCGCCCACGAGGCGCCGGCCGTGCTCGCTCGGGCGGTCGAGCTGGGCGTGCTTGTCCCGACCGGCCCGGACCGCTACGAGGTACCGAGCCCGTCGTTGCTGACACTCGCCGAGGAGGTGGGTGGTCACGGGGTCTCGTTGCCGAGCACGCTCGACGCGCTCGGCGAGATCGTCCGACACTGCGACTCGGTCTCCCGCTCCCTCGTCGACGTGTTCCTGTCCGAGGTGTGGAAGCCGTTCCAGCAGGCCGATATGCCGCCCGACCGCTGGCCGGAGATCGAGCAGGCCGTCGAGCGGTTGCGCCCGATCGCGTCCGAGGCGCTGATGGCCATCTTCCAGCAGCGGCTCGGTACGCAGGTCGAGGCCGCGCTGCGCGAGATCACGCGGCGCGTCGCGGAGCAATCGCCATGAGTGCGCCGGACGCGGACACCCTACGTCTCGAGATGCTCGACCGCTGGGAGCGCGCGGCGGTCGGGTGGCGCAAGCGCGCCGACGAGGTCCGCGCGAACGGGATGCCAGTATCGATGCGGATGATCGAGCAGCTCGGGCTCCAGCCCGGGCAACGCGTGCTCGAGCTCGCCTGCGGGCCAGGCGACACCGGGTTCCTCGCCGCTGAGCTCGTGGCGCCCGGCGGAGAGCTCATCAGCAGCGACGGAACGGAGGCGATGCTCGACGTCGCGCGGGACCGCGCCGGCCAGCTCGGCGTGAAGAACGTCGAGTTCACGCAGCTGAACCTCGAATGGATCGACCTCGAGACCGCGAGCGTCGACGCGGTCCTGTGCCGCTGGGGGTTCATGCTCATCCTCGATCCCTCGGCTGCCGCGCGTGAGACCCGCCGGGTGCTGCGTCCGGGCGGCCGGCTGGCGATCGCGGTCTGGGACGATGCGGAGCGGAACCCGTGGGCGACGATTCCGGCCCGGGCCCTGATCGGCAGCGGATTGGCGCAGCCGCCCGATCCCGCTGCGCCCGGCATGTTCACGCTCGCGGGCGACGGCGTCGTCGCGGAGTTGCTCGAGGATGCCGGGTTCGTCGATGTCAGCGTCGAGGCAGTCGCGGTCAACCGGTCCTATCCGAGCGTCGACGCGTACCTGCACGAGACGCGCGACCTGTCGATGATCTTCTCGGAGGCGATCGACTCGGCATCCGACGATGACCAGGTCGCGGTGGCGACCGCGATCGCGGACGCGCTCACGGCGTTCACCGAGCCTGATGGGTCGCTGCTCATCCCCGGTAGCTCGCTCGTGGCCGCCGCCAACGCATAGGCCGGCGGGCCGTTAACCCCGGCGGCCTTGTAGGCTCGCTGCATGTTCTACGACGACGACGCTGACCTCACACTTCTTGACGGCAAGACCGTCGCGATCATCGGCTACGGATCGCAGGGCCACGCCCACGCGCTGAACCTGAAGGACTCCGGCGTATCGGTCGTCGTGGGGTTGCGAAGCTCCTCGTCGAGCGTCGCTCGGGCCGAGGCCCAGGGTATCCGTGTCGTCGACCCGGCCGATGCGGCGAGCGAGGGCGACGTCGTGATGATGCTCACGCCCGACGAACTCCACAAGCAGGTGTGGGAGTCCGGGGTGGCGGATGGGATTTCCGCCGGCAACTTGCTCCTGTTCGGTCACGGCTTCTCGATCCACTACGGCGAGGTTGTGCCTCCGCCGGACGTCGACGTCGCACTCGTCGCGCCGAAGGGCCCCGGCCACCTCGTCCGCCGCCAGTACCTCGAGGGCTCGGGCGTGCCGGGGCTCGTCGCCGTCCAGCAGGATGCGACCGGGAACGCGCTCACGCTGACGCTCGCGTACGCGAAGGGGATCGGGTGCACCCGCGGCGGGGTGATCGAGACGACGTTCAAGGACGAGACCGAGACCGACCTGTTCGGCGAGCAGGCCGTGCTGTGCGGAGGCGTCACCGAGCTCGTGCGGGCGGGGTACGAGACGCTCGTCGACGCCGGATACGACCCGCGGCTCGCGTACTTCGAGTGCTTGCACGAGCTCAAGCTGATCGTCGATCTCATGTACGAGAAGGGGATCGCCGGCATGCGCTACTCGATCTCGAACACCGCCGAGTACGGCGACATGACCCGCGGCCAGCGCGTCATCGGGCAGCCGACGCGCGACGCGATGAAGAAGATCCTGGGCGAGATCCAGTCCGGCGACTTCGCCCGCGAGTGGATCGCGGAGAACCACGCCGGTCAGGAGAACTTCAAGCACATGCGCGAGGAGCAGTCCAAGCACCAGGTCGAGGTCGTCGGCAAGGAACTGCGCGCCCAGATGGACTGGATCGACACGTCGTTTGACGAGTAGGCCGCCAACAGGGCCTCTCAGCCTGGGGGTCGTCGCCAGCTCGCGCAAGCCGGACGAGCGCCGGCTCGCGATCCACCCAGCGCAGTTCTCCCGGATCGACCCGGCGCTGCGCGCGCGCATCTACCTCGAGCACGGCTACGGCGACGCCTTCGACATGCCGGACGCCCGGCTCGCGGGCGAGGTCGCCGGGTTCCGCTCCCGTGAGGAGCTGGTGAATGGGTGCGATGTCGTGCTCATGCCGAAGCCGCTCGTCGAAGACCTCCGCGAGCTGCCCGAGGGCGCGGTGCTTTGGGGCTGGCCGCATTGCGTGCAGGACGAGGAGCTCACCCAGGTGGCGATCGACCGCCGCCAGACGCTGATCGCCTGGGAGGCGATGAACCACTACACGCACGACGGGAACTTCAGCCTCCACGTGTTCCACAAGAACAATGAGCTCGCCGGGTACTGCTCGATCATGCACGCGCTCACGTTGCGGGGGACGACCGGGGCGTTCGGCCGCCGGCTCAGCGCGGCCGTGATCAGCTTCGGAGCGACCGCCCGGGGTGCGGTGACCGCGCTGTTCGCGCTCGGGGTCCACGAGGTCACCGTGCTCACGCACCGCAGCGTCGCCGCCGTGGCGTCCCCGATGGCGCCGGCGCGGCTGGTGCACTACGAGCGCGACCCGATGCACGCCCACCGCGCGCACGCGATCGCCGGCAACGTGGATCGCCCGATCGCGGAGTTTCTCGCTGAATTCGACATCGTCGTCAACTGCATCCTCCAGGACACCGACAACCCGCTCATGTTCGTCCGCAGTGACGAACTTCATCTCTACGAACCGGGACGGCTGATCGTCGACGTCTCCTGCGACGAGGGCATGGGATTCGACTGGGCCCGTCCGACGTCGTTCGCGGACCCGATGTTCACGGTCGGCGACGGCGTGCACTATTACGGCGTCGATCACACCCCATCGCTGCTCTGGAACTCGGCGACCTGGGAGATCAGCGAGGCCCTGATCCCGTTCCTGGGTCCGGTGATGTCCGGCTCGGAGGGTTGGGCCGACTCGCCGACGATTCGGCGCGCGATCGAGATCCGCGACGGCGTCATCCAGAACCCCAAGATCCTCTCGTTCCAGGCCCGGGCGGCCGAGTATCCGCATACGAGGCTCGTGGGTACACTTGACGACCGGCCGTCGTGACTGGCGCAGAACAGGTGGAGTGCAACCACCGGGGAGCGACGGCGAGCACTGCCGCGCGCCTGGGCATGGATATCCGGCAACGCCTCCAGGAGGCAACATGACCCAGACCGTCATTGAGATTCCAGACCAACTGAAGCCCGCGGACGGCCGGTTCGGCTCCGGGCCGAGCCGGGTGCGCCAAGCGCAGCTCCGCCGCCTCGTCGACGAGGGGTCGAAGGTGATGGGGACCTCGCACCGGCAAAAGCCGGTGAAGGCGCTCGTCGGCCGCATCCGCGCCGGGCTCACCGAGCTGTTCTCGCTGCCCGACGGCTATGAGGTGGTCCTCGGCAACGGCGGCACGACCGCCTTCTGGGACGCCGCGGCGGCCGGCCTCGTCCGCGAGCGTGCACTCCATCTGTCATTCGGCGAGTTCTCCTCCAAGTTCGCCAAGGTCACGAACACGGCGCCGTTCCTGGATGCCTCCGTCGTCGTGTCGGCCGATCCGGGCGACGCGCCCGACCCGGCGGCCATCGATCGGGCCGCCGCGACGTCATGCGACGTGCTCGCCTGGGCCCACAACGAGACCTCGACCGGCGTGATGGCCCCGGTCGTGCGGCCGCCCGGGACGCGCGCCGACGAGCAGCTCGTGTTGATCGACGCGACCTCGGGCGCGGCCGGACTCCCGGTCACGATCACCGACGCTGACGTCTATTACCTCGCGCCGCAGAAGGGCTTCGCCTCCGACGGCGGGCTGTGGGTCGCGCTGATGAGCCCGGCCGCGCTCGACCGGGTCGCCGCGATCGCCGCCGCGCCCCCGGGCGGACGGTGGATCCCCGAGTTCCTGTCGCTGGCGACGGCGCTCGACAACTCCCGCAAGGATCAGACGTACAACACGCCTGCTGTGGCGACGCTGTTCCTGTTCGCCGACCAGCTCGACTGGATGCTCGAGCAGGGCGGACTCGACGCCATGGTGTCACGCACAACCGAGTCCTCGTCGATCCTCTACGGCTGGGCCGAGGCGCACCCGCACGCCACGCCGTTCGTCACCGACCCCGCGAAGCGCTCGCTCGTCGTCGGCACGATCGACTTCGACGACGCGGTCGACGCGGCTCTTGTCGCCGCGACGCTCCGCGCGAACGGCATCGTCGACGTTGAGCCGTACCGCAAGCTTGGCCGCAATCAGCTGCGGGTCGCGATGTTCCCGGCAACGCCGCCGGGTGATGTCGAGGCGCTCACCCGCTGCATCGACTGCGTCCTGGAGCAGCCGTCATGAAGGTGCTTGTCGCCGAGAGGATCGGAGACTCGGGTATGGACCTGCTCCGCGAGCACTTCGACGTCGAGCTCGGAGTCGGATGGAGTCGCGCGGAGCTTGCCCAACGGATCGCCGGCTACGAGGGCATCCTGATCCGCTCGGCGACGAAGCTCGATGCCGAGATGATCGACAAGGCCGATCGGCTGCGCGCCGTCGGCCGGGCCGGCGTCGGCGTCGACAACGTCGACGTCCCGGCCGCGACGAAGCGCGGCATCGTCGTCGCCAACGCCCCGCAGTCGAACGTGATCACGGCCGCCGAGCACACGATGGCGCTGCTGCTCGCGCTCGCCCGCAACGTGCCGCAGGCGCACGCATCGCTGACGAGCGGCAAGTGGGAGCGCTCGAAGTTCTCCGGCGTGGAGCTGTACGAGAAGACGCTGGGGATCCTGGGGTTCGGCCGCATCGGCCAGCTCGTCGCCCAGCGAGCGCTCGCGTTCGGCATGCACGTGATCGCCTACGACCCGTATGTCGCCGCCGAGCGCTACCGGGCGATGGGCGTCGAGCGCGCCGACTCGTCCGACGACGTGTACGGCACGGCCGACTTCATCACGTTGCATCTCCCGAAGACGCCGGACACCGAAGGGTGGCTCGACGCCGAGGCGCTCGCCAAATGCAAGGACGGGGTCCGGATCCTCAACGTCGCCCGCGGACCGCTCGTCGTCGACGAGGACCTCAAGGCGGCGATCGATTCCGGCAAGGTCGCGGGCGCCGCGCTCGACGTGTTCCGCTCGGAGCCGATCACCGAACACCCGCTGTTCGGCTATCCGAACGTGATCGTCACGCCGCACCTCGGCGCCTCGACCGCGGAGGCGACCGATCGCGCCGGCTACCAGGCGGCCGAGCAGGTCGTCGCCGCGCTCACCGGCGGCGTGGTCACCACTGCCGTCAACGTCCCCGCGATCCCGCCGGAGGACATGGAGGTCATCGGCCCGTTCCTCCCGCTCTCCCGCGCGCTCGGCCGGATCGCGATCGCGCTCACCGCGGGCTCGTCGTTCGATCGCGTGCAGGCCGAGTTTCTCGGCAGGATCGCGGACCGCGACACCCGCCTGCTGTCGATCGAGGCGCTGCTCGGGGTGCTCCAGGGGCACACCGAGGAGGAAGTCAACGAGGTCAACGCGCCCGCGATCGCCGAGGAGCGTGGCATCCAGATCGAGGAAACGAAGAGCCGCGGCGCGCGCGACTACACCGACCTGGTCCGGGTCACGCTCACGTGCGGCGAGGACAGCCTCCGCGTCGCCGGGACGTTGATCGGGCGGCGCAACCGCGCGCACCTCCTCGAGGCGTGGGGCCACCGCTTCGATCTCCAACTCGAGGATCACCTGACGCTGTTCCGCTATCGGGACGTGCCCGGCATGATCGGCCGCGTCGGCACGATCTTCGGCGAGCACGGCGTCAACATCGTCTCGGCCGCGGTCGGACGCGAGCCGGGCGAGGACGAGGCGAACGGCAACGTCGCCGCGATGGCGATCACGACCGACGCCCCGGTGCCGCGTGAGGTGATCGACGAGATCGTCGCCGGCGAGGGCTTCTTCGCCGGGCGGACCGTCAGCTTGTAGCCGCGGCGCTCACCGCGGGCGGCGCGGCTTCGCGCCACGCCTCCAACTGCATCGCGAGACCGGCGCTCACCGAGGTGCGCGGGACATAGTCGAGCGCGTCGCGGGCGCGCTCGCTCGAGACGGTGGCGACGCGCGGGTCACCAGGCGCCGGCGCGACCGCCTCAGCGGCCACCGGCCGGCCGAGCAGGCCGCCGATGAGCCGCGGGATCTCCGACAGGTGGATGTCCTCCGGCCCGGCGATGTTGTACGTCTCGCTGTGGGAGCCGCGGCCAATCGCCGCAACGATTCCCGCGACGCAGTCGTCGATGTACGTCGGGGTCCGCAGCTGGCGCCCTCCGTCACGCAGCGCGATCGGACGACCGGCGAGCGCGGCGCGGATGAACGTCGCGTACGCCATGTCGTCGCGCTGCCCGGGGCCGTACACGTTGCTCAGCCGCACGATCGTCGCGCGCGGGTAGTCCTCCCAGGCATGCTCGCCGGCGAGCTTCGAACGGCCGTACGGCGAGAGGGGGGTCGGCGACGAGCGCTCGCTGAGGTTGAGTCCCTCGCCGTACACCGAGATGCTCGAGAGGTGCACGACCCCCGGCGTACCGGCTCGCCGGCAGGCATGGCGGAGCCGCGTCGTTGCCACGGCATTCGTGTCCCAGTACTCCTGCGGGCGCTCCCAGCTCGATTGCACTCCGGCGAGC
Organism: uncultured Solirubrobacterales bacterium; assembly: GCA_963750695.1. Taxonomy (GTDB): domain Bacteria; phylum Actinomycetota; class Thermoleophilia; order Solirubrobacterales; family Solirubrobacteraceae; genus Palsa-465. Next base: position 189,985 of record CAVVSB010000006.1, on the reverse strand, counting down.
GCGCCGGCGTGGATGACGAGTTCGACGTCGGCGAGCAGCGCGGGCGGGAGCGGCGTTCGGAGGTCGTGTCCGACCGCCGCGCGGCCGGTGATACGCGCGGCCACGGCCGGGAGGTCGAGTCGCCGCACCGCGTGCCCATCGGCCTCGAGCCGGCGCGCGAGCGCGCCGCCGATGAATCCTCCGGCCCCGGTGATGAGAATACTGCGCGCGCCCTCGCTCACGATCGCGGCAGGATATTGGCCGCGTGACGTCCCCACTGGCTCCATCGCGGCACCAGGTATAGGATCGCCGTCTCAGATGGAGGGAGCGGTCGAGACGAGACCCGCGCAGAGCGGGTCGGCAGCGGTTCAGGCGCGCACGATGTGCGAGGCGTTCCAGGCGACCGCAGCATCACGTGCCGAGCAGGTCGCGCTCCGGACGATCGGTGACGGCGTGTCGCTGACGTTCGCCGAGTACGCCTCGCGGGTGAAGGTGCTCGCCGGGGCGTTCCACGCGCTTGGCGTCCGGCGCGGGCACACGGTCGGCTTCATGCTCACCAACCGGCCCGAGTTTCACCTCCTCGACACCGCCGTGATGCACCTCGGCGCGACGCCGTTCTCGATCTACAACACCTCGTCGCCGGAGCAGATCGCGTACCTGCTCAGCGACGCCGCGAACCGGGTGATGATCGTCGAAGCAGCGTTCCTCGAGCGCGCGCGCGAGGCGATCGGGTCGGCAGGGTCCGTGGAGCACGTGATCGTGCTCGACGGCGCACCCGAGGACACCATCGCCTATGACGAACTGTTCGCTGCGACCCCGGGGGATGACTTCGATTTCGATGCGCTGTGGCGCGCCGTGGCACCGGACGATGTGCTGACGCTGATCTACACGTCCGGGACGACCGGGCCGCCGAAGGGCGTCCAACTGACGCACGGCAACGAGATCGCGGAGTGCCGGGGCGTCGACGCCGCGGCGCCGTGGCTCGGGGCGGGTGGCTCCACGGTGTCGTATCTCCCGGTCGCCCACATCGCCGACCGCGGGCTCGCCCACTACGGGCAGATGTTCTGGGGTGACACGATCACGACCTGCCCCGATCCGACGCAGGTGTTCGCCCACGTCGCCGACAGCCGCCCGACGCGGTTCGGCGCCGTGCCTCGGATCTGGGAGAAGCTGATGGCCGCGCTCGAGGCCGGGGTGGGGGCCGAGCCGGATGAGGCGCGGCGCAATGCGACGCGGCAGGCGATCGAGCTCGGCCGGGCGAAGGTGCGCCTGGAACAGTCCGGCGAGCCGGTCCCCGACGAGATGCGGGCGGCGTGGGCGCAGGCCGACGCGACGATCTTCGCCGCGATCCGGAAGAGGCTCGGCTTCGACCGCTGTGAGTCCTACGTCATCGGGGCGGCGCCGGCGCCGCTCGCCGTGTTCGAGTTCTTCGCCGCGATCGGGATCCCGATCTGCGAGGTGTGGGGGATGTCCGAGACGGCCTCGATCGCGACGCTCGTGCCGCAGGACAACCTGCGCTTCGGCACCGTCGGCCGCGCGATCCCCGGCGTCGAGATCCGGCTCGATGACGATGGCGAACTGCTCGTCCGCGGCGACACCGTGATGGCCGGCTATCGCAACCAGCCGGAGAAGACCGCGGAGACGATCGGCCCCGACGGCTGGCTGCGCACCGGCGACGTCGGGCGGATCGACGAGGACGGCTTCCTGACGATCATCGACCGCAAGAAGGAACTGATCATCAACACCGCCGGTAAGAACATGTCGCCGGCGAACATCGAGCAGCAGCTCAAGCAGGGCAGCCCGCTGATCGGGCAGGCGATGGCGATCGGCGACGCCCGGCCGTACAACGTGGCCTTGATCGTGCTCGACCCTGACGCCTGCGGCGCGTTCGCGGCGGCGCGCGGGCTCACCGACGCGTCGTGTGCCGCGATGGCGGGGGAGGACGCTGTGCTCGAGGAGGTCGCAGCCGGCGTGGAACGGGCCAATGCCCACCTCTCGCGCGTCGAGCAGATCAAGCGCTTCACGGTGCTCGGGGTCGATTGGCAGCCGGCCGGTGACGAGCTGACGCCGACGATGAAGCTCAGGCGCCGCGTCGTGGCGGACAAGTACGCCGCGGAGATCGAAGCGCTCTACGCATAGCACTTCCACGGGCCTCGCGGGGGGAGCCGTGGACATTTGTGTGAGACGCCGCGCACGCGCTGGCGGGTTCGTCGGCTCGCGACGACGCCTTGATCATGCGGGGCAATCTTGTGCAACGCGCGAAACCGGCGGATACGTTCGTCCCGTCCCAGGCTGCGGTCGCCCTGGCGGCCCGTCAGGCGGCGCCGTCATCGAACATCGCGCAGGCGGCTCGCCGGTTCGGCGATCGCGTCCCGTCGCATCGCCGGGAGTGGCCGACCCGGGTCGTGAGCGTGGCCGTCCTCGCGCTGATGGCCATCTACCTGCCGTGGATGTTCACGCACCTGGCGACGGACCGCATGTGGCTCGCGGGACCGTTCGCCGCCGCGAGCATGTTCTCCGCCATGTGCCTGCTGCTGTCGATCGTCAACGGCTGGACACACCACATCACGCCGCTGCGGCCGCTCGCCGGCGCGGACGCGCCCCTCGTCGGCATCATCATCCCGACGTACGCCGAACCCGTGCCGATGGTGCTGCGCACGGTGCTCAGCGTGATCGAGCAGGACTATCCGTCGCGCTCGAGGGTCATCGTCGTCTCCGACGATGCCCACAACCCTGAGCTCCGGGCCGCGCTCGCCGGCTTGGGTGTGCATTACCACGAGCCGCCGCCGCGCTTCGCCAAGGGCCGCGACGGCGCCCCGAAGTCCGGCAACCTGAACTCCGCGCTCGCGTATCTTCTCGTGCACTTCCCACGTGTGCGCTACGTCGAGACCCGGGACGCCGACGACGAGGTCGGGTCGCGGCAGTTCCTGCGCCAGACGGTGGGCCAGCTCGAGCACGACCCCCGGCTCGCGTTCGTCCAGACGGTGAAGGAGGCGCAGGTGTCGGCGGGCGATCCGTTCTGCAACTTCGACGCCCAGTTCTACCGAAGCCAGATGTTCACTCGGAACGCCAGCAATTCAGTGTTCCCCTGTGGGTCGGGACTCGTGTGGCGCCGCGAGGCGCTCGAGGGCATCGGCGGGTTCCCGACGTGGAACCTCGTCGAGGACTTCCAGTCCGGAGTCGAGGCGCTCCGACGCGGATGGCGGGGCTGCTACCTACCGATCGTCGGCGCGGTTGGCCAGCACAGCCCGGAGGACGTGCCGAACGTGATCAAGCAGCGCGGGACGTGGGCGATCGACAGCGTCCGGCTGATGTTGTGGGGCCAGACGAAGGGCCTGACGTTGCGTCAGTGGCTGTCGTTCACCGAGACACTGTTCTTCTATCTGCACTCGTTCACGGTCCTCGTGTACGTCCCCGTGACCGCGCTCGCGTGCGTCGGTGTGTTGGCGCTCCATGCCTCGCCGCTCGCGTGTGTCGAGCACCTGCTCCCGTACGCCCTCGTCACCGAACTGCGGTTGTTCGTCCTCAACCGTCCGTTCGGGGACCGGCGCGGGCGGCAGCGGAGGCCGTTCCGTGCGCTGTGGCGGGTGAAGGTGATGTGGATCGGTCTCGCGCCGACGTACATGCTCGCGTGTCTGAAGGCGGTGTTCCTCGGACGCGGGCGCCGGCCGCAATACACGGTGACGCGCAAGACGACCGAGGTCGGCTTCTACTGGCGCGAGACCCTTCCGAACCTGCTGCTCGGGCTGATGGTGCCGCTGGCGTTTGTCATCGGTACCGTCACCGATCATCTACCCCGGCCCGCGATGCTCGTGGCCGCGGGCTACTGGGGGATCGTCGCCTCCGCCGCTCTCGCGGGGTTCGTGCTGCGCGGCTGGTTCGGTCCGCGGGCCTCGGCGGGTGTTCCGGCGGTCGAGCGCCGCGCGCCGGCGCCGGTGGCGGCCGCGGCTTCGAGCCCGGACCCGGATGTGGTGCCCGAGGTCGTCCCGCCCCCCGGCGTGGGCGCCGCGGCACCGGCACCCGCGTGAGGGACTCCATGCGTCCCTTGCGCCCGGCCCGGGTGCTGATAGCCTGCGCAGTGATGGCGCTCCGCCTCGACCTTCGACTTCTTCTCCTCCCCCTTCGGGGGGAATAGCGCGCCGGCGGCCGCATGTAGCCGCGAACGAGTACGAGAAGAAGCGAATTTCGAGAGACACCGAGGAGTGACATGACCAAGCCAGACGATCCCAACCGAGTACTGATCTTCGACACGACGCTGCGTGACGGGGAGCAGTCCCCTGGCATCTCGCTGAACACGTCCGAGAAGCTCGAGATCGCGCAACAGCTCGCGCGTCTCGGCGTCGACGTGATCGAGGCCGGGTTCCCGATCACCTCGCCGGGCGATTTTGAGGCCGTGCAGGGGATTGCCCGCACGGTGGAAGGCCCGGTCATCGCCGGCCTCGCCCGGACGCACGTCGCCGACATCGACGCCGCTTGGAACGCGGTCCGCGACGCGGCGGGGGCGGGCGGGGCCCGTATCCATACGTTCATCTCGACGTCGGACATCCACATCCAACATCAGCTGCAGACGACCCGCGAGGACGTCAAGGGTCAGGCCCGCGCGGCGGTCGCGCACGCCAAGCAGTACGTCGATGACGTCGAGTTCTCGCCGATGGACGCGACCCGGGCCGATATCGAGTACACCGCCGAGGTGTGCCAGATCGCGATCGACGAGGGCGCGACGACGATCAACATCCCGGACACCGTCGGCTACACGATGCCGCACGAGTTCACGGCCTATCTGGAGAAGCTGTACTCGTACGTGCCGGCGCTGCGCGACGTCGTGCTGTCGGTGCACTGTCACGACGATCTCGGGCTGGCCGTGGCGAACTCGTTCGCCGGGCTGCTGGCGGGCGCGCGGCAGGTCGAGTGCGCGATCAACGGGATCGGCGAGCGGGCGGGGAACGCGTCGCTCGAGGAGATCGTGATGCTGCTCCACACGCGGCGGGCGGACGTGGGGTTGTTCTCAGAAGCGGTGACACGTGAGATCGCGCGGACGTCGCGGCTCGTGTCCCGGTTGACCGGCTACCCGGTCCAGCCGAACAAGGCGATCATCGGACGCAACGCGTTCGCGCACGAGTCCGGGATCCATCAGGACGGCGTGCTGAAGGAGCGCACGACGTACGAGATCATGGACGCCACGACCGTTGGCCTGGAGGCGAACTCGATCGTCCTGGGCAAGCACTCGGGCCGGCACGCCTTGCAACAGGCGCTGGCCGAGCTCGGCTACGACGTCAAGGGCCAGACGCTCAACACCGCGTTCAAGCGCTTCAAGGAGATCGCGGACAAGAAGAAGCAGGTGACCGCGCTCGACCTCGAAGCTCTGCTGACCGATGAGCTCCGCGAGGAGATGGCCGGCTACGTGCTCGAGTGGTTCGACATCGAGGACTCTTCCCGCCGGCCGCCGCACGCCCGGGTCGGGATCCGCGGTCCGTCCGGCGAGGAGATGACCGGATCGTTCACGGGCGACGGGCCGGTCGACGCGATCTTCCACGCGATCAACGCCGCCGCCGGCGCCGAGGTGCGACTTCGTGAGTTCCGGATCGACGCGGTGACGGGCGGCCAGGACGCGCTCGGCGAGACGTCGGTCGTCCTCGAGGTCGGCGGCGTCACCGGGGCCGGGCAGGGTGTCTCGACGGACATCCTCGAGGCCGCGGGCCGGGCGTATGTGCGCGCGTTGTCGAACGCTCTGCGCCGGCGGAGTGTCGCGGCCGAGGCCGAGGACGCGACCGCGGCGGCTTCGTCGGCGTCGCCCACGGAGCCGGTGCGGGCGCCGTAGCCGGAGCCGCGGCGTTGGTATGGCGGTCTGGACGCGCCGGGCGGCGAGCGCTCAGCGACCGTTTGAGTCGCGCGACCCCAGCGCCAGGCCCTGCCGGTACGCCGCCTCGAGGACCCGGTCACGTGGTTCCCGGTCCATGAAGTCGACGCCCATCGTTGCCGCGGACTCGAGGTTCGGCGCGACCGCCTGAACCGCCGCGCCTCGGCGCCGGAGCGCCATCGACTCGAGCGAGACGGCGGTCCGCGCGACCCGTCGCAGCACGGAGAGGATCGTCTGCGAGCCGGCGAGGCTGGCCGTCGGGGTCAGGCACAGCACGTGGGTGTCGCGCCCGGCCGGGGCGGCGTCGAGGTTGCTCCCGCTCCAGACGCCGCCGTCGACGTATTCGCGCCCGCCGATCTCGACCGGTGCGAACAGCCAGGGCACGCTGCACGACGCGGCGACGGCCTCGGCGACGGTGGCCCGCGGGGCGCCCGGACTCCCGAACACGACGCGTTTCCCGTTGCGGCGGTCGACCGCGACGACGCGCAGGCGGCCGTCGAAGCGGGCACCCGTGCGCGCGACGTTGCCGGCGAGGTGGTCGAGCGCGGTCGTCGGGCGGGGGAGGCGGCGGAGCATCGTCGCCCGGAGCACGGCCCCGCCCGGGGCGGAGATCCCGAGCGCCAAGGGGGCGAACGACGCGCCCGCGGCGAGCGCCCATCCGCCTGCCCGCCGGGCGGCGCTCTGCGCGATCAAGGCAAGCGTCGTCACCGGTTGGGGCCGGGCGGGCTCGATCTCGGTCCCCGTCTCGACCGGACGCCGCGGGCGCTCTCCCGCGACGAGATGCGCGGCGACGATCGCTCCGGCGGACGTGCCGACGAAGTATTCGCAGCGGCGCAGGTCGAAGCCGGTGGCGTCCTCGACGCCGGCGAGGACTCCCATCATCCACGCTTCACCGAGAACCCCGCCGCCACCGAGGACGAGGACATCGGGACGCGAGAGCATGTCGGCTCAGGCTAGCGTCGCACGCGCCTGCGCCGCCTTGCCCCACACTCGGCGTATGCGATAACGTACGTTTGTATGGCGACTGTTCCTGTGCAGCCGAGCGACGCGCTCGCAACCTCGACCCCCGCGCTCGGGGCTCGGGTCAAGGCGCTCCGTGAGGCGATGAACCTGTCGCTCCGCGACCTCGCCGAGCGCTCGGGCGTGAGTGCGCCGATGCTCAGTCAGGTCGAGCGGGGCGAGACGAGCCCGACGCTGCAGGTCGCCGGCCGGATCGCGGCCGGCCTCGATCTGCGGCTGTCGCAGCTATTGCGGCTCGACGAGGGCGGCGCCGTGAGCGTCGTTCGCCGCGGTGAGCGCCGCAAGGGCCCGAGCGGCGGCCGGCGCGGTCACAGCTACGAGATCCTGACCCCGCCGCTGCCCGGCCAGCGGGCGGAGCTGTCGCGCCACGTGCTCAGCGCCGGCGCCGTGACCGGCGGCCCCGGCGACCCGCCGATGCACGAGCCGGGAAGCCGCGAGACGGCACTCGTCGAATCCGGCTCGGTCGTGCTCGTGTGCGACGGCGCGTCGTACGAGCTCGACGCCGGCGACACGGTGACGTTCGATGCCGACCTGCCTCATCACGTCGAGAACCCCGGACCCGAAGAGGCCATTCTGCTGGCCGTTGTCAGCGCTGGCCTACGGAGGAGCTAAGCAATGCCTGAGAGCCTGTTCGACAAGATCTGGAGCCGCCACGAGGTCGCTCCCGGACTGCTGTACATCGACCTGCACCTCGTTCACGAGGTGACGAGCCCGCAGGCGTTCGACGGGCTTCGGCTCGCCGGTCGCCCTGTGCGCCGTCCCGACCGCACGCTCGCCACCGCTGATCACAACGTGCCGACGGACGGCACGCCGGTGGCCGCGCGGATCAAGGACGAGCTGAGCCGTGTCCAGGTGCAGACGCTCGAGCGCAACTGCGAGGAGTTCGGCATCCCGCTGTACTCGCTCGGCTCCGAGCACCAGGGAATCGTGCACGTGATCGGGCCGGAGCTCGGCGTTACCCAGCCCGGCATGACGATCGTCTGCGGCGACTCGCATACGGCGACGCACGGCGCCTTCGGGGCGCTCGCGTTCGGGATCGGGACGAGCGAGGTCGAGCACGTGCTCGCGACGCAGTGCCTCGTGCAGGCGAAGCCGAAGTCGATGCGGATCCGCTACCGCGGCGACCTCGGGTTCGGGGTGACTGCCAAGGACCTGATCCTCGCCACGATCGGGCAGATGGGCGTCGCCGGCGCCGTCGGCCACGTCGTCGAATACGCCGGTCCGGCGATCGAGAAGTTGTCGATGGAGGGCCGGATGACGGTCTGCAACATGACGATCGAGGGCGGCGGCCGGGCCGGGATGATCGCGCCGGACGAGACGACGTTCGCGTGGGTGCTCGATCGCCCCGGCGGGCCCGACGCGGTCCCCGACGAGTGGCGCGATCTCACGACCGACCACGACGCTGAGTTCGACCGTGAGATCGACGTCGACGCCGCCGCACTCAGCCCGATGGTGACGTGGGGAACGACCCCGGGGATGGTGGTGCCCGTCACCGAGGCGGTGCCCGAGCCGGTGTCAGATCAGGACGAGCGGGCGCTCGAGTACATGGGCCTCGAACCCGGCACGCCAATGCAGGAGATCAAGCTCGACCGCGTGTTCATCGGCTCGTGCACGAACTCCCGGATCGGGGATCTCCGGGCGGCGGCGGCGGTCGTCGACGGCCGCAAGGTGTCGGGCGACGTGTACGCGATGGTCGTCCCCGGCTCGCAGCAGGTGAAGGCGCAGGCCGAGCAGGAGGGCCTCGACGAGATCTTCAGACGAGCGGGCTTCGACTGGCGCGGCGCCGGCTGCTCGATGTGCCTCGGGATGAACCCGGACATCGCCGCGCCGGGCGAGCGCGTCGCCTCGACCTCGAACCGGAATTTCGAGGGTCGTCAGGGGCGAGGGGCGCGGTCGCACCTCGTCTCTCCGCAGATGGCTGCGGCGGCCGCGGTCGACGGCCGGTTCACTGACATTCGGAATTGGCACAGCTAAGTGAGACCGGAGGTTGAACAGCAAACTCAGAACGCGGGGCTGGATGCCCCGCGGAGGTGACCATTTATGCGAGCGATTGAGACGATCACCGGCCGGGCGTCGGTGCTGAACCGCGACGACGTCGACACAGACCAGATCATCCCCAAGCAGTTCCTCAAGCGCGTCGAGCGCACCGGCTTTGGGGAGTTCCTGTTCTTCGACTGGGCGAAGGAGCCCGGCTGGGATCTGCCGAAGAACCCGATCCTCGTCGCCGGCCGCAACTTCGGCTGCGGCTCGAGCCGCGAGCACGCGCCGTGGGCACTCGAGGACTACGGATTCCACGCGATCATTGCGCCGAGCTTCGCCGACATCTTCCGCTCGAACTGCACGAAGATCGGCCTGCTCCCGGTCGAGCTGCCGGCGTCGGCTTGCGCTGCGATCGCCGAGGCAGGCGAGGCCCAAGTTGACCTGGCGGGCCAGGAGGTTCGCTGGCCGGGCGGGACGGCGCACTTCGAGATCGATCCGGAGATCAAGCATCGGCTGCTGAACGGGCTCGACGACATTGCGCTGACGCTCGAGCAGGGCGACGTGATCGCCGCCTACGAGCACGATCGCGAGCGCGTCGGCCCGGTCACGACCTCGCTATGAGCGCGCCGGCAGGGTCCCGCGACTGGGACGCTGCGACGTATCACCGCGTCTCCGACATCCAGTTCACATGGGCGCTCGAGCAGCTCGATCGGCTGACGTTGCGCGCCGACGAGGTCGTGCTCGACGCCGGATGTGGGTCGGGGCGGGTGACGGCACTCCTCGCCGACCGAGTCCCGGACGGACGGGTGTACGGGGTCGACGTCGCGCCGTCGATGGCCGAGCACGCCCAGGAGGCGCTCGGTGACCGCGCCACCATCTACTGCCAGGACCTGGTTGATCTGTCGATCCCGGAGCCGGTCGACGTCATCTTCTCTAACGCGACGTTCCACTGGATCAAGGACCACGCCGCGCTGTTCGCGGCTTTGGTTCGGACGCTGCGTCCGGCCGGCGGTCGCCTCGTCGCCCAGTGCGGCGGTCTCGGCAACATCGATGCGTTCCGTCGTCTCGCCGACGATGTCGCCGCAGAGGAGCCGTTCGCGCCGTATTTCGCCGCCTGGCAGGGTCCGTGGAATTACGCCGACGCCGAGTCGACGGCCGCCCGGCTGCGTGCTGCCGGGTTCGATGAGGTCAGCACGTGGCTCGAGCCGAAGTCGGTCACCCCGGAGGACCCGCGGGCGTTCGTCCAGACCGTGTGCGTCGTCCGCCACCTCGATCTGCTGCCCGACGAGCTGAGGGGTCCGTTCATCGACCGGGTCCTCGCCGCGGCGGGGGCGCCGCTCGTACTCGACTACGTGCGGCTCAACATGACCGCGCGGCGCGGATGAGGACTCCGGTACGGTCCGGCCGCGATGCCTAGACATATTGTCCTGCTGCCCGGCGACGGGATCGGCCCCGAGATCCTCGCCCCCGCGGTGCAGCTCCTGAATACCGTCGTCCCCGGGGAGCTCGAGTACGAGGAGCATGTGTTCGGCGGTGCGTCCATCGACGCGCACGGCACGGCGCTCACCGACGATGTCCTCGATGCGTGCCGGCGAGCCGACGCCGTGCTGCTGGCCGCGGTCGGTGGGCCCAAGTGGGACTCGACGGACCCGTCGAAGCCACGTCCGGAGCAGGGGCTGCTCGGCCTGCGCAAGGGCCTCGGCCTGTTCGCCAACCTCCGCCCGGTGCGTCCGGTTCCGGCCCTGTATGACGCGAGCCCGCTGCGACGCGACATCATCGAGCGGACCGACCTGCTTGTCGTCCGGGAGCTGACCGGCGGCATCTACTTCGGCGAGAAGACCCGCACCGACGATCGTGCCTCCGATGACTGCGTCTACACGCGCGAGGAGATCGAGCGGATCGCCCGCGTCGGCTTCGGCGCCGCACGCTCCCGGGTCACGAGTGTCGACAAGGCGAACGTGCTCGAGACGAGCCGCCTGTGGCGCGAGGTCGTCCGCGAGGTGCACAGCGGCGAGTTCCCGAACATCGAGCTCGAGCATCTGCTCGTTGACAACGCGGCGATGCAGCTCGTGTCTGCGCCCCGGCACTTCGACGTGATCCTCACCGAGAACATGTTCGGCGACATCCTGAGCGACGAGGCGGCGATGCTCACCGGGTCGATCGGGATGCTCCCGAGTGCATCGCTCGGCTTGGACGGCCCGGGCGTGTTCGAGCCGGTGCACGGCTCGGCGCCCGACATCGTCGGCACGGGCGCGGCCAATCCGCTGGCGATGTTCCTGTCCGCCGCGATGATGCTGCGGCACGGGCTCTCCTTGGAGGAGCCCGCAGCGGCGATAGAATCGGCCGTCGATCGGGCGCTGGCCGATGGCCTGCGCACGGCGGACCTGGGGGGCAACGCCACGACAGCCGAGGCCACCCAGGCAGTTCTCAGCTACTTGTAAGGAGCCGTTCCCGTGGAACAAGCGGACCTCATCTGGCACAACGGAGAGCTCGTCGCCTGGGAGGACGCGAAGGTCCATGTACTGACCCACGGCCTGCACTACGGCACGGGTGTGTTCGAGGGCGAACGGGCGTACGACACGTCGCAGGGCCCGGCGATCTTCCGCCATCGCGACCACCTCGAGCGGCTGTTCAAGTCCGCCGAGCTCTACTACATGCCGATCCCGTACACGCTCGACGAGTTGCGGACGGCGACCCACGAGCTGATCGCCGCCAATGAGCTGCGCGAGTGCTACATCCGGCCGCTCGCGTTCCGGGGGTACGGCCAGATGGGCCTCTATCCGCTCGACGCCCCTGTCGAGGTCATCATCGCCGCGTGGCCATGGGGCGCGTATCTCGGCGAGGAGGGTAAGCAGAAGGGCGTCAGGGCGAAGATCTCGAGCTGGCGGCGGATCTCGCACGACAGCCTGATCCCGCATGCCAAGGCGTCCGGCCAGTACCTCAACAGTGTGCTGGCGAAGATCGAGGCGACGAAGGCGGGCTATCAGGAGGCGATCCTCCTCGACCATCATGGGTTCGTGTGCGAGGGGTCCGGTGAGAACATCTACGCCGTGCGCGACGGCAAGATCGTCACGCCACCGCACACCGCCGGCATTCTCGATGGCATCAGTCGCAAGTCGATCATCCAGATCGCGCACGATCACGGCCACGAGGTGGTCGAGCGTGACCTGGCGCGCGCCGAGCTGTACCTCGCTGACGAGGTGTTCCTGTCCGGCACCGCCGCCGAGCTTGTCCCGGTCCGCGAGATCGACGATCACACGATCGGCAGCGGCGAGCCCGGCCCGGTCACCCGAGAGATCCAGCGCGTGTTCGACGACGCGCTGCACGGCCGCGACGCGCGCTACGCCGACTGGCTCGACGTCGTCCAGGTCCCGACGAAGGCTGCGTAGTGCCCGCGCGGTCTTCCTGCCGGGGTCGGTGGAGCGAGCGAATTACGGAGGCGGTCGGCGCCTTGCGCTGATCGCTTTTCCGCTTTTCGCCTGCTTTCATCGACTTTAGGAGACCGTTGACGTGACGAAAATCGAGCTTTACGACACCACCCTGCGGGATGGGATGCAGGGTGAGGGCATGTCCCTCTCGGCCGAGGAGAAGTTGCGGGTCGCGCATCGCCTCGACGAGCTGGGCACTGACCTGATCGAGGCCGGATTCCCCAGCTCGAATCCAAAGGAGATCGAGCTCTTCGACCTGCTCTCGAGAGAGTCGTTCGACCACGCCGTGATCGCCGCGTTCGGCATGACCCGCCGCCGCGACGTCGCCGCCGCCGATGACCCAGCGCTGCGAGTGCTAGCGGACTGCTTCGCGCCCGTGTGCACGCTCGTCGGCAAGACATGGGGCCTGCACCTCGAGAAGGTGGTCAAGGTCGACCGCGAGGAGAACCTCCGGATGATCTCGGAGTCGATCGCGTTTCTCGTTGGCGTCGGCAAGCGCGTCATCTATGACGCCGAGCACTGCTTCGACGGCTACCAGGACGACCGCGAGTACGCGCTCCAGTGCCTGCGTGTCGCCGCCGAAGCCGGTGCCGAGACGATTGTCTGTTGCGACACGAACGGCGGGACCCTGCCCGACGCGATCGCGGCGGCGATGAGCGATGTCGTGGCGGCACTCGCTCTGAGCGGCGCCGGCGTCGGGATCCACTGCCACAACGACGCCGGCTGCGCTGTCGCAAATTCGCTGGCCGCCGTGCAGGCAGGTGCGATGCACGTCCAGGGAACAATGAACGGCTACGGCGAGCGCTGCGGGAACGCCAACCTCGTCACGATCATCCCCAATCTCCAGCTCAAGCTCGGCTACGAATGCGTGACGGACGCGCAACTCGCGTCCCTGACCGCCGCCTCGCACTTCTTCGACGAGCTCCTTAACTTCACTCCGAACCCGGACAAGCCATACGTCGGGCGCAACGCCTTTGCGCACAAGGGCGGGATGCACGTCGCCGGCGTCGCCGCGGACCCGACGACGTTCGAGCACATCGAGCCCGAGATCGTCGGCAACCGGCGCGAGGTGCTCGTCTCGGAGCTGTCCGGAAAGGGGACTGTCCTGGCGCGCGCCCGTGACGCCGGAATCGAACTCGACGAGCGCAGCGCCGCCCGGGTGATCGAGCGCGTCAAGGAGCGTGAGCACCGCGGCTACCACTACGAGGCGGCCGACGGCTCGTTCGAGCTGCTGCTGCGCAAAGAGACAGGAGAGTACGAGCCACTGTTCCGGCTCGAGTCGTGGCGCGCGATCGTCGAGAAGCGCGCCGACGGCCGGGTCGAGACCGAGGCGACAATCAAGATCTGGGTCGACGGCGAGCGCTACGTGCGCACCGCCGAGGGCAACGGTCCGGTCAACGCGCTCGACCGTGCGCTCCGCGACGCGCTCGTCGAGATCCACCCGCAGCTGCGAGGGATCGACCTCGTCAACTTCAAGGTGCGCATCCTTGACGAGACGAAGGGGACCGGCGCGATCACGCGGGTCCTGCTCGACGCGTCCGACGGCGCGGAGGTGTGGGGCTCGATCGGCGTTTCGGAGAACATCATCGAGGCCTCGTGGGAGGCGCTCGTCGACTCGCTCGAGCACGGCATGCAGGTCGGACGCCGGGAGCCGAGGGCGGCTGCGGTGCCTGGGTCGTGACCGGCCCGAGTTCGACAACGGCTGCGGCTGTCGAGAGCATCCCGCTCGCGCGGCCGGTGCTCGGGGAGGCCGAGGAGGCACACGTGCTCTCGGTGCTGCGGTCGGGGCAGCTGTCGCTGGGGCCGATGCTGCCGGCGTTTGAGCAGGCGTTCGCCGCGCGGGTCGGCGCTCCGTACGGGAGCGCCGTGTCCAGCGGGACCGCCGGGTTGCATCTTGCGTTGCGCGCGATAGGAGTGAGCGACGGGACGGAGGTGATCACGACGCCGTTCTCGTTCGTGGCGAGCGCCAACGTCGCGGTGTACGAGCGGGCGCGGCCGGTGTTCGCCGATATCGATCCGGTGACTTTGAATCTGTCCGTCGACGCTGCTGCCGCTGCGGTGACGTCGCGCACGGCGGCGATCCTTCCGGTCCACATCTTTGGCTATCCGGCGGACATGGCCGGCTTCGAAGCGCTTGGACTCCCGATCGTCGAGGACGCCTGCGAAGCGCTCGGCGCTCGGTACGCCGACGGGGGCGCGGTCGGTGGCCGTGGACATCCGGCCGTGTTCGGCTTCTACGCCAACAAGCAGCTGACGACCGGCGAGGGAGGGATGGTCACGCTCTCTGACGCAGCGTCGAAGGAGCGGATCGACTCCGAGCGCAACCAGGGCCGGGCGCCGAACATGGACTGGCTGGACCATGACCGGCTCGGGTTCAATTACCGGCTCTCGGAGCTCGCCTGCGCCCTCGGGCTCGCCCAGCTCGAGCGGCTCGACGCGATGCTCGCCGGGCGGGCTCGGGTCGCCGCGCTGTACGCCGACGCGCTCGCGCTCGTGGGGATCGAGGGCCTCGATCTGCCGTGTCCGGAGACCGGTGGCGCCCGGCGCGGCTGGTTCGTCTATGTCGTCCAGCTTCCGCGCGGCGTCGTGCGCGATGACGTGGTCCGGGACCTGGCGGCGGTCGGCGTGCCGAGCAAGCCGTACTTCCCGGCGGTTCACCTGATGAGCTACTACCGGGAGCAGTTCGGACACCGGGAGGGCGAGTTCCCGGTCTGCGAGGACGTCGCCGCCCGATCGATCGCGCTGCCGTTCTTCCCCGACATGACCGAGGGCCAGGTCGCCCGCGTCGCCGAGGCACTCCGCGACGTGCTCGGCGGCTCGCGCTCGTAAGATCGCGGCTCACATGTCCCGTTTCTCCGAGCCCCAGCACGAGGCGTTCCGCCGCCTCAACGACTCGATCGGTTTCGACTGGCGCCTGGCGCCGTACGACATCGAGCAGTCGCGGGCCCACGCGGCGATGCTGGCGGCGCAGGGAATCATCAGCGACGAGGACCGTGGCGCTCTCGACGCCGCGCTCGAGCAGGTCCATGGGGAGCTGAGCGACGGTTCGTTCCCGTTCGCCGACGGCGACGAGGACATCCACATGGCGATCGAGCGCCGGGTGACCGAGATCGCCGGCCGAGCCGGTGGACGGCTGCATACCGCGCGCTCCCGTAACGACCAGGTGGCGACCGACGTGTCGATGTTCGTGCGCGCGCACGCGTTCGACGCCGCCGCGTCGATTGGCCGGCTCGCGTCGGTGCTCGTCGATGTCGCCGAGCGCCACCTCGACTGTCCGATGCCGGGCTATACGCACCTGCAACGGGCGCAGCCGGTGTACCTCAGTCACCACCTGCTCGCCTACGTGTGGATGCTCGTGCGCGACCGGCACCGCTTTCACGATGTGATCGCCGCGACGACGGTGCTGCCGCTCGGCGCCGGGGCACTCGCGGGTGTCAACTTCGACACCGACCGTCAGGCGGTTGCCGAGGCGCTCGGCTTCGCGTCGGTGGCGCCGAACTCGATCGACGCGGTGTCGAACCGCGACTTCGTGCTCGACTACCTCGCGGCGGCCGCGACCTGCGGCACGCATCTCTCGCGGCTCGGCGCCGAGATCGTGCTGTGGTCCTCGGAGGAGTTCCGCTTCTGCGAGGTGTCCGACGAGTGGGCCTCAGGCTCCTCGATCATGCCCCAGAAGAAGAATCCGGATGCCGCCGAGTTGCTCCGCGCCAAGGCGCCCCGTCTGAGCGCGCACCTCGTCGGGCTCCACGGCGTCATGCATGGCCTCCCGCTCACCTACAACAAGGACATGCAGGAGGACAAAGAGCACCTGTTCGACGCGGCCGACACGCTCGAGCTGTCGCTCGCGGCGGCCGAGGGGATGATCGGCTCGATCACGTTCCACCGCGAGCGGCTCGCCGAGGCCGCGGGTGACGAGTTCCTCGCCGCCACCGACATTGCCGATCTGCTCGTTCGGCGCGGATTGCCGTTCCGGGAGGCCCACGGCGTCGTCGCCGGCCTCGTCCGGCGAGCAGTCGAGTCCGGGCGCACCCTGTCCGATCTGCGGCAGGACGAGCTCAGCGACGTCTCGCCGCTGCTCGACGAGGAGTACTACGTCGTGCTCCGCGACGGCGCCTGGCTGGAGTCAAAGGTCTCGGCTGGGGGCACGGCGCTCGTCCGGGTGCGCGAGCAGCTCGAGCAGGCTCGCGCTGCACTTCAGTGAGACTGCGGCGCCCGTTTTACGACCGGCCTGTCCTCGAGGTCGCTCGGGATCTGCTCGGATGCGTCGTCTCCTATGAGGACTGCTCGGGCGTCATCGTCGAGACCGAGGCTTACCACGACTCCGAGCCAGCGAGCCACGCGTTCATCGGTCTGACGCCGCGAACGGAGACGCTCTTCGGTCCCCCGGGCCGTGCGTACGTGTATCGCTCGTACGGGATCCATGCGCTGTTGAACGCCGTGTGCGAGCCAGCCGGCGTCGGAGCCGCGGTGCTCATCCGTGCGCTTGAGCCGGTGGACGGTATCGACCACATGCGGGCACGCCGCGGTCTCGATGCCGTGCGGGCGCTGTGTTCCGGGCCGGGGAAGCTCACCCAAGCGCTCGGAATCTCACTGTCGGAGAACGGCACCGATTTGCTTGAGGGACCGATCGGCATCTCCCCGCCGGGAGCGGCCTGGCGCGACGTGCCCGTCACCGTCGATGAGCGGATCGGGATCACGAAGGCCGCCGATCTGCCGTGGCGCTTCAGCGTGACCGGGAGCCCGTTCGTCTCCCGCCGCGGGTCTGGTCCGCGGCGTCGCCGGCCGGCTAAGGCTGTGGCGTCCGAGCGAGCGGGCGGTTAGCCGCCGACGCCCGCGCCGCCGGTGCCCGAGTTGCCGGCACCGCCTCCGCCGCCACCGCCGCCACCGCCGCCGGAGTTGCCGGTCGCGCCTCCGCCTCCGCCGCCGCCGCCACCGCCGCCGCCGGAGTTGCCGGTCGCGCCTCCGCCGCCGCCGCCGGAGTTGCCAGCCGCGCCGCCGCCGCCGGTGTTCCCGGTCGCGCCGCCGCCGCCACCGCCGCCGGAGTTGCCGGCCGCTCCGGCTGCGGGGCCGCCGGTGTTGCCCGTCGAGCCGGTCGAACCCGAGGAGCCGGTTCCGGACCCGGTCGAGCCGACGCCGCTGTTGCCGGTGTTACCGCTGTTGCCGGTCGTGCTCTTCTTCTTGTCCTGGTGGCGCGCAGCCTCGTCGGCCATGATCTGCAGCGCCCGGGTCATGAAGCTCTGCCAGATGATCGCCGGGTACGTGCCGCCTTCGACCGGACCGCCGTTGTACGCCGTCGCCATCGACTTGTTGTTCGTTGGATAGCCGACCCACACCGCGGTCGTGATCTGCGGCGTCCAGCCGACGAACCACGCGTCCGCGTAGTCCGTCGTCGTGCCGGTCTTGCCGGCAACGTCGACGCCCGAAATCTGAGCGCTCGTGGCGGTCCCGAACTGCACCGGGCCGTGCAGGATGTCGTGGACCTCCGCGGCGATGTCCGCCGGGAGGATGCGCTTGTACGTCGGCCGGTTCTTGATGTCCGTCTTACCCTCGCACTTGACCTGGTGGTAGCACTGGAGCTCGGCGATCCCGATCGGACCCTGCCTGGGGGCACCGAGCACCGGGTTGTAGACCCGGTTGCCGCCGGTGGCGAACGTTTCGTAGGCGTGCGCCATGTCAAGGGGCGTGACGCCCTCGCGCAGGCCGCCGAGGATCATCGCGTAGTTCTTGGAGATCGGCGAGCGAATGCCCATCTGGGACGCCAGCTTGGCCACTCGTTTGACCCCCACGTGAATGCCGACCTGGGAGTACACGGTGTTGTCGGAGTACGCGGTCGCGTCGCGGAGGCTGATCGAGCCCGAGTACGTGTTCCCGAAGTTGTGGACGATGAAGTGCTCCTTGCCGGCGCTGTTGGGGACGATGAAGTCCTGGGGCGCCGAGGCGATGACGGAGTCCGGCCCGTATTCCCCGGTCCTCAGCGCCTCGGCGAGCGTGAACGGCTTGAACGAGGAACCGGGCTGGCGGTGGCCCTCGGTGGCGAGGTTGAACGGGAAGTGCGCGTAGTCCTCCTCGCCATTGACGATCGGGCCGCCGACCATCGCCCGCACCTCGCCGGTCTTGTTGTCGATCGCCACCATCGAGGCGCTCGGCAGGCCCGAGCCGGACGGCAGCTCGGAGCTGATCGCGTTTTCGGCCGCTTTCTGCATGTCCAGGTCGAGCGTCGTCTTGATCTTCAGCCCGCCGTAGTAGGCGCGGTACTCGGCGAGCGATGGAGAGACCCCGTGACCGACGGCGGCAAGGATCTGCGGGCGTAGCCAGCTCGTGAAGTACGGCGCGGCGGTCGGCTCCGATGGCTGCTGGATGTCTGCGGCGGTCGGCAGTGGCGCGTTAATGCCCTGCTGGTATGTGAGCTCGCTGATCCAGCCCTGCTGGAGCATGTCGCGGAGCACGACGTTGCGGCGGCCCTTGGCGGCCTGCGGATGCGCGATCGGGTCAAATGCGGTGGGAGAGGCGACCATCCCGGCGAGCAACGCCGCGTCCCACGGGGTCAGCTTCGACGCACATTTCGGCAGCGGGGCTCCGCTGTCGCTCGTGTCGCCGCAACCACCGGACACGGTCGAGACCGGGGTGCCGTCGCTCGAAAGTGTCTGGCCGGCTGTCGCAGCCGGAACGAACCCATACTTCTTGCCGAAGTACACGCGTGCCGCCGACTCGATCCCGTACGCGCCGTTGCCGAAATAGATCGAGTTCAGGTACTCGGTCAGAATCTTCGTCTTCTTCCACTTGCGCGTGAGGTGGTAGGCAAGCGCCGCCTCTCTCAGCTTCTCGAGCACGGTCCGGTTGTTCTGCTCGGCGAGCGCGTTCTTGACGAACTGCTGGGCGATCGTCGACGCGCCCTGGCGGGAGCCGCCGGTGATGTCGGCGGCGAACGCGCGGGCGATGCCCCGGATGTCGACGCCCGGGTTGGTCCAGAACCGCTTGTCCTCGATCGAGATGATCGCGTCCCGCATCGCCGGCGCGATGTCGCCGTACTGATCGATGACGACGTTGTTCGGCGGGGCGAAGATCCCGATCGGCCGCCACTGATCGTCGTAGAGGAACGTGTTCGCCTCGTGCTGGTACTCGCGGCGGTTCTCAAGCTGCGGGAGATCGGAGGCGACCGCCATCATCATCCCGAACACCGTCGATACGAACGCGAGCGCGCCGAGGCCGATGAGGATCGCGAGGAGACGGAGCTTGCGGACCCGCGGCTTGACGGGCCGCTCGCCGTCGCCGCGGCGCCGCCAGCGTCGACGCGGCGGGCGGAACGGGATCGGCGCGTGCGGATCCGCCTTCTCTATGTGATCGTCTTCGCTCATGCGATCGAAGGATCCGACTCGGCAGCAGCGCTGCCACGCCACCCCGTGGCGGCGCAGTGGGAACGTGGTAGCCCGGCGGCATCGGACATAGTTCCCGCGGGAGGCGAGAGTCTAGCATTGGCGCGGATGGATTCAGACGCCCTAGCCGGGGCTGACACGGCACTCCCGGACAGCGAATCGCCTGAGTTTGCGGGCGATTCCGGCGATCCTGCATCCGCGGCGTGGCTCGCACGGAACGCCGTCGACTGCCTGCCGGGGGGTGGCCTGCGGCGGAAGCTCGCGCTCGGTCGCCCCCTGCGGGTCAAGTTGGGCATCGACCCGACCGCTCCCGATATCCACCTCGGGTTCACCGTCGTTCTCCAGAAGCTCCGCGAGTTCCAGGATCTCGGGCACACCGTCGTGCTGATCATCGGCGACTACACGGCCCGGGTCGGCGACCCGAGCGGCCGCTCGACGACGCGCCCGGTCCTCTCGCCGGCCGAGATCGATGCCAATGCCCAGACGTTCCAGGACCAAGCGATGAAGGTGCTCGATCGCGACCGGCTCGAGGTCCGGTACAACAGCGAGTGGCTCGACATGTCGATGGAGCAGCTGTTCGCGCTGATGCGCACGACGACAGTCGCTCAGCTGCTCGAACGCGATGACTTCGCCAAGCGGTTCAGCGCGCGCCAGCCGATCTCGGTGCTCGAGCTGCTGTACCCGCTACTGCAGGGGTACGACTCGGTCGCCGTCGAGGCCGACGTCGAGCTGGGAGGGACCGATCAGAAGTTCAACCTGCTGCTCGGCCGTGACATCCAGCGAGCGTTCGGCCAGGAGGAGCAGGTGGTCCTGACCGCGCCCCTGCTCACCGGGACCGACGGTGAGCGCAAGATGTCGAAGTCGTTTGACAACTACATTGGCGTCACCGAGTCGCCCGGCGAGATGTACGGCAAGACCCTGAGCATCCCGGACGAGTCGCTGGCGCTGTGGTACTCGCTGCTGCTCGGAGCCGAGGTTCCCGCCGGTGTCAGCCCGCGCGACGCGAAGCGGGCCCTCGCCCGGGCGCTCGTGGCCCGGTTTCATGACGAAGACGCGGCGGCCGCGGCGGAGGCCGAGTTTGACCGGATCCATGTGCGCCACGAGGCCCCGAGCGACGTGCCCGAGCTCACGTGGGAGTGCCGGGACGGCTCCGTGCACCTGCCGGCCCTGCTCGCCGCGGCGTTCGGCGTCTCGACGTCCGAGGCCCGACGGGCGCTCGGGCAGGGCGGCGTGCGAATCGACGGGGCGCCGGTGGCGCCTGGGACGCTCGACGTTTCGGCCGATGAGGTCGACGGGCGCGTCGTCCAACTCGGCAAGCGTCGCTTCGCGCGCGTGCGCGCCGCGCGGGCGACGTGAGCGGTGAGCGTCAAGTGAGATGAGCGTCCACGGCGGCTTGCTGCGTATGGACACGCCCGGCAACGGGCACATCGTCGACATCACGCCCGGGGTGATCAGCGTCATCCGCACGACCGGGGTCGAGCGCGGGATCGTCAATGTGTTCGTGACCGGATCGACCGCGGCGATCACGACGATGGAGTACGAGCCCGGCGGCGTCAGCGACCTCCAGGCCTTGCTTGACCGCTTGATCTCGCCCCGGGGTGACTACGAGCACAACCGCCTCAACCACGACACGAATGCGCACGCCCACTTGCGGGCGGCGGTCATCGGCCCGAGCGAAACGGTGCCGCTCGTCGACGGCCGGCTGGCGCTCGGGACGTGGCAGCAGCTCGTGCTGCTCGACTTCGATGACCGCCCGCGGACGCGGACGGTCACGGTCCAAGTCGTCGATTAGTGGTTCTCGCCGGAACGTCCGCTGGGAAATGGCGAGGACGCCGGCCAGTGGTCATCCGGGGCCGCCATAACCGGTGGAACGTTTCGGTGGGGCCACTAGCAGCGCTTCTGGGCGTACCGGCGCCGGCGCCGCGGGCGTCGTGCGGCCTGGATCTTGGCGACGGGGTCGGAGTCTGGCCGACCAAACGCCACGTCCGCCGCCTGCGCCCTATACTCCTCGGCCGCGACGGATCCGTGCGATCCCAAGGCCCCGAGGAGCTCTTGCCGCCGGGTCTTCACAGACCCCTGCATGCGGCGCTATACTCACCGGTCCGCCTCGGTATCCGCTGGATCCGAGCGCGCCCCCTCCGAAGGAGAACCCTTCCGAAGAGGTGCGACGGTCTTTGAAAACTCAACAGCATGCACACTCTTCGACCGACCCTCGGTCGAGAGATGTGTCCAGGTTCGACACCGTCGGACGCGCGACTCACTTCGGGTCGCCGGGTCGATGGTGCCAAGATTGACCTCGTCTTGCGCCTCGGAGCCTCTTGTGTACATCGGGCTCCCGACAATCGCCTCTTGTAGGCGATGACCGATAGGCGCATGGGTCTGATCCCTCCAGGGACAGGCCCGGAGTTTTGCTCGCCGGCCAAGTGACACTGTCACTTGTGTCAGTGAGTTGTAATTCTCTGACGACTCTTTGTGAACGGTGGGTGGTGTGAACCGCCTGCCGAGTAGTTCTTCACGGAGAGTTTGATCCTGGCTCAGGACGAACGCTGGCGGCGTGCCTAACACATGCAAGTGGAGCGACGAACCGGGCTTCGGCCCGGGGCCAAGCCGCGAACGGGTGAGTAACACGTGGGTAACCTGCCCTGATGATTGGGACAACCCGAGGAAACTCGGGCTAATACCGAATGTGCCCTCCGACCATAAGGTCGCTGGGGAAAGGAAGCTTCGGCCTCCGCATCGGGATGGGCCCGCGGCCCATTAGCTTGTTGGTGAGGTAACGGCTCACCAAGGCAACGATGGGTAGCTGGTCTGAGAGGACGATCAGCCACACTGGGACTGAGACACGGCCCAGACTCCTACGGGAGGCAGCAGTGGGGAATCTTGCGCAATGCGCGAAAGCGTGACGCAGCAACGCCGCGTGGGGGAAGACGGCCTTCGGGTTGTAAACCCCTTTCAGTTGGGACGAAGCTTCGTCGGTGAATAGCCGGCTGGAGTGACGGTACCTTCAGAAGAAGCCCCGGCTAACTACGTGCCAGCAGCCGCGGTAATACGTAGGGGGCAAGCGTTGTCCGGAATCATTGGGCGTAAAGAGCGTGTAGGCGGCTCGGTAAGTCCGCTGTGAAAGTCCAGGGCTCAACCCTGGAATGCCGGTGGAAACTGTCGAGCTAGAGTCCGGAAGAGGCGAGTGGAATTCCTGGTGTAGCGGTGAAATGCGCAGATATCAGGAGGAACACCAATGGCGAAGGCAGCTCGCTGGGACGGTACTGACGCTGAGACGCGAAAGCGTGGGGAGCAAACAGGATTAGATACCCTGGTAGTCCACGCCGTAAACGATGGGCACTAGGTGTGGGGGGTGTCGACTCCCTCCGTGCCGACGCTAACGCATTAAGTGCCCCGCCTGGGGAGTACGGCCGCAAGGCTAAAACTCAAAGGAATTGACGGGGGCCCGCACAAGCAGCGGAGCATGTGGTTTAATTCGACGCAACGCGAAGAACCTTACCTGGGCTTGACATGTTCCTGACCGCCGTGGAAACACGGTTTCCCTTCGGGGCAGGATCACAGGTGGTGCATGGCTGTCGTCAGCTCGTGTCGTGAGATGTTGGGTTAAGTCCCGCAACGAGCGCAACCCCCGTCGCATGTTGCCAGCATTTAGTTGGGGACTCATGCGAGACTGCCGGTGACAAACCGGAGGAAGGTGGGGATGACGTCAAGTCATCATGCCCCTTATGTCCAGGGCTACACACGTGCTACATTGGCGCGTACAGAGGGTTGCGATACCGCGAGGTGGAGCGAATCCCTTAAAGCGCGTCTCGGTTCGGATTGCAGGCTGAAACTCGCCTGCATGAAGGCGGAGTTGCTAGTAATCGCGGATCAGCACTGCCGCGGTGAATACGTTCCCGGGCCTTGTACACACCGCCCGTCACACCATGGGAGTGAGCAACACCCGAAGCCGGTGGCCTAACCCTTTTGGGAGGGAGCCGTCGAAGGTGGGGCTCGTGACTGGGGTGAAGTCGTAACAAGGTAGCCGTAGCGGAAGCTGCGGCTGGATCACCTCCTTTCTAGGGAGCCCTCTTCAACCAGAGGGCACCGATCGCCGGCGCATCGTCGTCCTGCGTCCACGTACCTTGCGTACGCGGAGCTCGCGACGCTCTGCCCCAGTGCGATCGGCCACTAGACATGTCGACCGGACCTGGCACGGCGCACGCCCGGACTCTGTAGTGGAGCTCCTGGCGAGGCGCCAGCATGCTGTTGAGTTTTGAGAGACCGGCTCACCGCCGGCAGCTCGAGGACAATTGTCCCGGGCGGCCCGAGCGGCGAGCGCGCCTCTTTGCGGACCTTGAAAACTGCACAGTAGCCAATGTAACGGGTATCAGGTGAGCGCTTATCACGCTCACCTGGAGAAATCTAATTTCTCCGAAATGATCACCGTCAAGATAGTAAGGGCACATGGTGGATGCCTTGGCACCAAGAGTCGATGAAGGGCGTGAACGGCTGCGATAAGCCCCGGTGAGGCGCTGAATGGCC
Organism: uncultured Solirubrobacterales bacterium; assembly: GCA_963750695.1. Lineage (GTDB taxonomy): Bacteria > Actinomycetota > Thermoleophilia > Solirubrobacterales > Solirubrobacteraceae > Palsa-465. Next base: position 165,824 of record CAVVSB010000006.1, on the reverse strand, counting down.
AGTGACCCGGGGATGCCCGAATGGGGAAACCCAACGTCGGTAATGCGACGTTACCCCGTGCTGAACACATAGGCACGGAGGAGACAAGCGGGGGAAGTGAAACATCTCAGTACCCCGAGGAAAGGAAATCAACCGAGACTCCCTGAGTAGTGGCGAGCGAAAAGGGATCTAGCCTAAACCCGGCGCGTGTAAGTGACCACGCGTTGCGCGTCGGGGGTTGTAGGACGTCTGGTCCAGGTTGTGGTTGACCTGGCGGAAGTTACAAAGTCGTGTGATAGTCGAAGCGTGTGGAACCACGCACCATAGAGGGCAACCGTCCCGTAGACGAAATCGCACGGCCTTCCGCAGATGTTCCTGAGTAAGTCCGCTCCCGTGAAACGCGGACTGAAACTGGGGGGACCACCCTCCAAGGCTAAGTACTCCTTGGTGACCGATAGCGGACTAGTACCGTGAGGGAAAGGTGAAAAGTACCCCGGAAGGGGAGTGAAATAGTACCTGAAACCGCGTGCCTACAAGCGGTGGGAGCAGTACTTGTACTGTGACCGCGTGCTTTTTGCATAACGAGCCGGCGAGTTACTCGTCTGCGGCAAGGTTAAGCGATGAGCGGAGCCGTAGCGAAAGCGAGTCCGAATAGGGCGACATAGTCGTAGGCGGTAGACCCGAAGCTGAGCGAGCTACCCATGGGCAGGTTGAAGCGGGGGTAAGACCTCGTGGAGGACCGAACCGACCTAGGTTGAAAACTGGGCGGATGACCTGTGGGTCGGAGTGAAAGGCTAATCAAGCTCAGTGATATCTGGTTCTCTCCGAAATATATTTAGGTATAGCCTCGGATAAATTCCGTGGCGGCCGTAGAGCACTGTTTGGACTAGGGGCCCTACCAGGTTACCGACTTCAGGCAAACTCCGAAGACCGTCACGGCTACTCCGGGAGTCAGTTGCTGGGGGATAAACTTCAGCGTCAAAAGGGAAACAGCCCAGACCGCCAGCTAAGGTCCCTAAGTACTAGCTAAGTGGTAAACGATGTTTGAATGCACAGACAACCAGGAGGTTGGCTTAGAGGCAGCCACCCTTGAAAGAGTGCGTAACAGCTCACTGGTCAAGTGTTCAAGCGCGGACAATGTAACGGGGCTCAAGCTAGTCACCGAAGCTGCGGGTGTGTGAGATCTTCGGATCGATCACGCGGTAGGAGAGCGTTCCGGCGCCTGTGAAGCGGCCGCGGAAGCGAGCCGTGGAGGCGGCGGAAGTGAGAATGCCGGCATGAGTAACGAAAGAGGGGTGAGAATCCCCTCCGCCGATTGCCCAAGGATTCCTGAGTAAAGTTCGTCTGCTCAGGGTTAGTCAGGACCTAAGGCGAGGCCGAAAGGCGTAGTCGATGGCCAACGGGTTGATATTCCCGTACCACGTCGCTTCCGTTTGACCGATGGGGGGACGAGGAAGGCTATGGGATCCCAGGCGATGGTTGTCCTGGGGTAAGCATGTAGGGGTGGCTCTAGGTAAATCCGGAGCCGCATAACCTGAGGTGCGATGCCAGCTGGCTCTAAGCCGGCGAGTCCCGGAAGCCATACCTCCGAGAAAAGCCTCTAGGGAGGAAGCGCGTGCCTGTACCAAAACCGACACAGGTGGGCAAGTGGAGAACACTAAGGTGATCGAGATAACCCTCGTTAAGGAACTCGGCAAAATCGCCCCGTAACTTCGGGATAAGGGGCGCCCCAGTAGGGTGAAACTCCTCGCGAGTGAAGCCCGAGAGGGCCGCAGTGAATAGGTTCAAGCGACTGTTTACCAAAAACACAGGTCTCTGCTAAGTCGTAAGACGACGTATAGGGGCTGACGCCTGCCCGGTGCCGGAAGGTTACGTGGAGGTGTTAGGGGTAACCCAAAGCACCGAAACTAAGCCCCGGTAAACGGCGGCCGTAACTATAACGGTCCTAAGGTAGCGAAATTCCTTGTCGGGTAAGTTCCGACCTGCACGAATGGCGTAACGACTTGAACGCTGTCTCAACGAGGGGCTCGGTGAAATTGCAGTCTCGGTGAAGATGCCGAGTACCCGCGGCTAGACGGAAAGACCCCGTGAACCTTTACTACAGCTTGGTATTGGGGTTCGATGCATCTCGCTCAGGATAGGTGGGAGCCTAGGAAGCACCGGCTGCGGCTGGTGTCGAGGCAACCTTGAGATACCACCCTTGGTGTATTGGATCTCTAACAGTGCGCCGTGAATCCGGGCGCTGGACAGTGACAGGTGGGTAGTTTGACTGGGGCGGTCGCCTCCCAAAATGTAACGGAGGCGCGCAAAGGTTCCCTCAGCACGGTCGGAAATCGTGCGTAGAGTGTAAAGGCAGTAAGGGAGCTTGACTGCGAGACCGACAGGTCGAGCAGGTGCGAAAGCAGGCCTTAGTGATCCGGCGGTAGCAAGTGGAAGCGCCGTCGCTCAACGGACAAAAGGTACTCCGGGGATAACAGGCTTATCGGGCCCAAGAGTCCACATCGACGGCCCGGTTTGGCACCTCGATGTCGGCTCGTCGCATCCTGGGGCTGAAGTAGGTCCCAAGGGTTGGGCTGTTCGCCCATTAAAGCGGTACGCGAGCTGGGTTCAGAACGTCGTGAGACAGTTCGGTCCCTATCTGCCGTGGGCGTTGGAGAGTTGAGAGGATTCGTCCCTAGTACGAGAGGACCGGGATGAACGCACCTCTGGTGTATCTGTTGTCCTGCCAAGGGCACCGCAGGTTAGCTACGTGCGGATCGGATAACCGCTGAAAGCATCTAAGCGGGAAGCCGGCCTCAAGATGAGCTCTCCCATCTCCTAGAGAGAGTAAGACCCCTGGAAGATCACCAGGTTGATAGGCCGGATCTGGAAGAGTGGTGACACTCGTAGGAGACCGGTACTAATGGGTCGAGGGCTTGACGGATATTTCGATATCCGTCGCATTGGCACTGTGTAGTTTTGAAGGCCCGCAGAGGCGCGGTCTCTACCGGTTTCCGGTGGCTATGGCGAGGGGGAAACACCTCTTCCCATTCCGAACAGAGCCGTTAAGCCCCTCAGCGCCGATGGTACTTGGCCCGCAAGGGCCTGGGAGAGTAGGTCGCCGCCGGTTTTTCCATTCATGACCCCGGTTGTCTCGAGAGTGAGGCGCCGGGGTTGTGTCGTTTACGCATGCCGCGCGCCATCACGCGCCATCATGTAGCCATGCAGGATCTCCGCCGCTTCTTCAAGGCGAACCCTCAGGTGCTGGTGCTCCTGATCATCTGCCTCGTGCTCGGCCTCGGTACGTTTCTGGCAGTCGTGTTCGGCGTCGTCACTTCCAAGAACCCGACCACGCCGAGCGGAGAGCCGACCGGGCGGATCCCAGCGCGCACGCCGGCGCTCGTTGCGCCGGTGGGTACGCCGGCGCTCGTCGCCGACTCCGGCCGGACGCGCTCCTAGATGAAACCCCGCGGCGCATCGCCGCCGAACACGCCGCGAGACGGTCCCGCAGCGAATCACGGCTGGACGCGTTCCTGGAAGGAACCCCAGCCCCGTCGGCACCGCTCGCTCAAGCGAAAGTGGTCAGTGTGTGGTGTGCTGGTGGCGCGTCGTCACGACCGGCGCAGCGCGGACCGGAGAGATGCAATACGCCGGGCGGGCAGGGACGCTGCCGGGTCGACGGTTGCGCTCCCAGCGGAGCGGACGGCGGTGCGGATGATGGACGAAGCGCTCATCGTCGGTCGGCGCCTCGGCTGGATGGTCGGCGAGGATGTCGTCGAACCGGGCCAGGAGGGCGCGGAAGCGCTCTTTTGAAGACTGGAACATATGTTCGCAAGCCTACGCAGGGGGTCGGACGGAACCGGGCGAAAAGCTGCAACTTTTGTTGCAGGTACCTCAGAACCGGATCAGCGACGCGATGAGCGCCGGGGACCTCACGCGGCTGACCCGAGCGACGACCAGATCTCGAGCTTGTTCCGAACGCGGTCGATCACGTTATCGGTGAACTCGGTCGTCCCGGCGTGACCGCCGAGATCGGGGGTTTTGACCCCGGCGCCAACAGCCTCGAGCGCAGATTCGTAAATCGCCCGCGACGCGCGTTCTGCCTGCTCAGAACCACTTTCTGAGTCGATCCGGTCGGCAGCGTGACGGAGCAGTGCCCCGCACGCCAGGATCATCGCGAGCGGGTTGGCGAGGTCCTTGCCCCGCAAGGCCGGAGCGGTTCCGTGTGGCGCCTCGGCCATCGCGACGGTCGTGTCGTAGTCCTCGTTGAAGGCAAGGAGCAGCGACTCAGCACCCGCGATCGAGCCGTACATCGGCAACACCAGGTCAGACAGACAGTCGCCGTCGCGATTGAGCGTGGGGATGACGAGCGGGGCGTCGGCCGCACCGGACAGCAGGCCGGCATACGTCGCGTCGATGAGGACCGGCTGGTAGGGGACGTGCGGGTGTCTCGCCGCGGCCGCGTCCATCTCCTCCTTGAGCATGCCCTCGTAGACCGGGGAGACCGTCCACTTCGGCCCGCCGTACACCTTCGCGCGCATCCGCTGCGCCGTCCGGAAGGCATATTCGGACACCGCGTGGCAGACCGAGCGGGTAACCCGCTCGGTGCGGAAGGCCGCCTCATCTGCCGAGCCGGCGTCGCCCTCGCGCCACTGCTCGGCGCCATACGCGTCCCCGACGGCCATGCGGACGATCGCGATCGGGAAGTGGACGCCGGCGATCGGGTTGATCCCGGGCAGCCGTCTGCCGGTGCGGACGACGACCTTGCCGTCGACCTCCTCGCGGAGGATCCGGTTCGGCGAGCCGACGTCGTCGGCGCCCTCCGGCGTGATCGTCGCGGCCTTCAGCCCGAGCCCGGCGTCGCGCATCGCCGACGCGGCCTCGCTGACGACGGCATTCGAGGTCGCCCGCCGGCTGTCGAGCGACAGGTCGAAGCGGAGCAGCGCGAGCTCGAGCCCGAGGAGATCGGAGTCGAGCAGGCGCACGGACTGCTCGAGCAGTTCCTGGCCGGTCTCATCACCCTCGAGGACGACGATCGTGATCGGGGAGGTCATGGCCCCGACGATACCTCGCCCATCGGTCCCAGCAGGGCATCAGGACCGGCCGTGGATCCTCGTTCCCGATGCCGTCGCTCTCGACGCGCCGTGGGGATTGCTCGCCGACGGCGTCGCGATCAGCTTCTCCCGGCGGCATGGGCCGATTTCGGACGGCGCCGCCGCCAGCAGCTTGAACAAGACCAATCCGGGATGCCCGCGCGGCGAGCGCCGGATGCACCGGACTGAGCCGGAACATCTCGCCTGGTGCGCTTGAGCCGGGCGGTGGCGCTTCGGGCATCCCACACAGTCGGGCGGAGAATTGCCTGCCGCATCGGAGCGCGACCGTGGTCCGCCAGACGGGCGTCGGGAAGAGGGTTGGAGCATTTTGGCGGTATGGAGGGTGTTGCGTAACCCCTGGGGGTCGGTCTTGGCGGTCGGTCGGCGTGGCGTGCGACCTGGGAACGGCGCATCGAAAGGAAGTGGGAACGGTCGATCGGCGTGTGTAGGGCCGGGACGATCGTCCGATGGACGGCGTCGCGGCGGAAGCCCGGACCGTTCTGCCGGTCTGAGCGGCTTTACGGTCCGATGGGGCTGCGGAGGGTCGGCTGGGGACCTTTTCGCGGCCCGCTCGCGCGCTGGCGGGCCGCGGGCACCCGTGCCGTGATCGGGTCCCCGTTCCACCATTCAGACCGCGGCGAGCGGATGGCATCGCTCACACGACCAGATCGCGTTTCCATGCCACTCCTGACCCTTCCGTGGGCTGCCGCCCGCTCGACACACCCCGCAACCACGAAAACCGTCCGCCGGAACGGCCGCCCGTGGCATCGGCAACTTCTCGCGGTCTGAGCGGGACTGCGGTCCGATCCTCCGCCGCGAGCGGTTCTGATGGGCCGTTGCCGTGGGAGTGGGGGGCGCGGCCCGGCCCGGCGAGGCGAGCGCCCCAGCCCGGCGAGCGCCCGGCGAGGCGGCCCTGGCAGCGAGGCGAGCGCTACTCGGACGCGGACGGGCCGAGCAGCTCCTCACGCCGCTCGGTGAGCGCGTCGATGACGATCTGGAGGTGCTCGTCGAAGTCGACCCCGAGCTCCTCCGCGCCCTCGCGGAGCTCGTCACGGCCGACTGCCGCCGCGAACGATGGCTGCTTGAGCTTCTTCTTGACCGACTTCGGCGTCATCCCGACGAGGCCCTCGGGGCGGACGTAGGCGACAGCGAGGACGAACCCCGAGAGCTCGTCGACAGCGAACAACGCCTTCTCCATCGGGCTCTCGCGCGGGACGCCCATGAAGTCGGCATGGGAGGCGACGGCGCGGATGAGTTCGGGGGGATAGCCGAGAGACTCGAGCTCGCGAATGGCGTAGCGGGGATGCCCGTCCGAAAGATCCGGATAGCGCTCGTAGTCGAGATCGTGCATCAGCCCGGTCAACCCCCAGAGCTCGACATCCCCGTCGAACCGGGGCGCGTAGGCGCGCATCGCAGCCTCGACCGCGAGCATGTGACGCCGCAGTGATTCAGATTTCGTCCACTCGCAAAGGAGGGTCCAGGCGTCTTCTCGCGAAACCGTTGTCGGCATGGCTGTTACCCTAGCTAAGCGCTCGGGACCGGACCACGCGCCGGACGGCCCCGATTCAGAGATCCGTGTGCGGCGTACGAACGCCACGGCGCACCGGGCGGATGCATCACGCCCAAGCCGTTCCCCGACCACGGCGCCGGTTATTCAGATGGAAAAGTTCGTAATCGAAGGCGGGGTGCCCCTGTCGGGCACGATCGTTCCCGCCGGTAACAAGAATGGTGCGCTGCCAATTCTGGCCGCGTGTTTGCTGACCGAGGACGAAGTGATCCTGCGCAACGTGCCGCGGATCAACGACGTCGAGGCGATGGTCTCGCTGCTCGAGTCGCTCGGCGCCCACGTGCGCTGGCTCAGCGACGGCGAGGTGTCGATCGACGCCTCCACCGTCGACAGCCAGGAGGTCGATCGCGGCCTCGCCGAGCGGATCCGGGCGTCGTTCCTGCTCGCGGGACCGCTCCTCGCCCGCTTCGGTCGGGCGCACATGCCGCCGCCCGGCGGCGACGTCATCGGTCGCCGCCGGCTCGATCCGCACCTCGACGCCTTCCGCGCCCTCGGTGCCACCGTCAAGCACGGCCTCGACATCGAGCTCGAGGCGCCCGCCGCCGGCCTGAAGAACTGCGATTTCCTCATGGACGAGCCGTCCGTGATGGGCACCGAGAACGCGCTGATGGCCGCGGCGCTGACGCCCGGCCCGACGGTCATCCGCAACGCCGCGTCCGAACCCCACGTCCAGGACCTCGCGCGGATGCTCGTCCAGATGGGCGCCCAGATCGACGGGATCGGCTCCAACGTGATGACCGTCCACGGCACCTCGAGCCTGCGCGGCTGCACCCACACGGTCGCGCCCGACCACATCGAGATCGGGTCGTTCATGGTCCTCGCCGGAGTCACCGGCGGCGAGCTGATCGTCAAGGACACCGTCCCCCAGGACCTGCGGATGATCCGCCTGGTGTTCGACCGCCTCGGCCTGCGCTCCGAGCAGCGCGGCAACGACGTGATCGTTCCCGGCTCCCAGGAGCTCGTCATCAAGAACGACGTCGGCGACTACATGCCGAAGGTTGAGGACGGCCCGTGGCCGGCATTCCCCGCCGACCTGACGAGCATCGCGCTCGCGCTCGCGACCCAGGCCGCCGGCTCGGTGATCATCCACGAGAAGATGTTCGAGAACCGGCTGTTCTTCACCGACAAGCTGCAGCTGATGGGCGCCGCGATCACGATCTGCGATCCCCATCGCGCGATCGTCGTCGGGCCGCGCAAGCTCCACGCCGCTCGGGTCGAGTCGCCGGACATCCGCGCCGGCATGGCGATGCTGATCGCCGCTCTGTGCGCCAACGGCACGACCGAGATCGGCAACATCCGCCAGATCGACCGCGGCTACGAGCGGATCGACGAGCGGCTCCGGGACCTCGGCGCGCGGATCGAGCGCGTCGACGACGTCCCCGCGCACGTGTAGGAGCCAGCGCGCCGCGGAGCGACACCTCCGGGTCACATCACGCCCCGGCACGCGCCCGTACCATCACCCGCGCGATGGTTCATCGGATTCCCAACGGCACCAGAGACGTGCTGCCGGACGAGATGCGCGAGCTGCGCGCGCTCACGGGCCGTCTGCACGCGGTGTTCGAGCAGGCCGGATACGGAGAGGTGTACACGCCGGCGCTCGAGTACGAAACGACGTTCGAGCGCGGCGAGGCGCATACGACCCGACCGGCGTACCGGATGTTCGATGAGGCCGGGAACGTCCTCGTCCTGCGCCCGGACATGACCGTCCCGATCGCCCGGCTCGTGGCCACCCGCTACCCCCACGCCGAGCCACCGCTGCGGTTCTCGTACTTCGCGCACGCATATCGGGGCGTGCGGCCGCAACGCGGGCAGTCTCGTGAGTTCCTCCAGGCGGGGATCGAGCTGATCGGCGCCCCCGGCGCGCCGGGGACCGCCGAGGCGCTCACGGTGCTGTGCACCGCGCTCGACGCGGCCGGCCTGAAGACGTACAAGATCGGGCTCGGCGACGCGTCGCTGTACCCGGCGCTGCTCGACGCGGTCGGCGTGCAACCGGAGCAGCGGGAGCGGATCCTGAACGAGCTCGTGACCGGTGATTTCGTCGGGGTCGAGCGCGAGCTGACCGAGCTCCAGATCGCCGACGACCAGCTCCAGCTCCTTCTGCGCGTCCCGCAGATGCGCGGCGGACCCGAGCTGCTCGGCGACCTCACCGGCCCCCTGCAGGCCGCCGGGACAGGCATGCAGGAGGTCCTGACGCTGCTCCCCCCGAACGTCGCGGAGCGGATCATCTTCGACTTCGGGCTCGTCCGGAACCTCAACTACTACACGGGCGCGGTGTTTCAGGTGTACGACCCGGCCTACGGGGTCCCGATCGGGAGCGGCGGCCGCTACGACGAGCTCCTCGGCCGCTTCGGCCGGGCGCTGCCGGCGGTCGGCTTCGCGCTCAACGTCGAGCGGGTCCACATCGCGCTCACCGGCGAGGAGCGGATTGGGGCGTGACGGGCGAGCTGCGGATCGCGGTCCCCCGCGGGGCACTGTTCACGGACACGCTCGACCTGCTCGAGCGCCTCGGAATCGACACCCACGAGGTCCGCGAGAACGACCGCAAGCTGCTGTTCGAGGATGCCGGGATCGTCACGATGCGCCCCTCGGACGTCGCCACGTACGTCGAGGCCGGCGCCGCCGACATCGGCATCACCGGCAAGGACGTGCTCATGGAGCAGTCCGAGCGGGAGGTCTATGAACTCGTCGATCTCGGCTACGGCCGCTGCCAGATGGTGCTCGCGACCGTGGCCGGGGAGGACCGCGCCGCGGAGGCCCTGCGCCGCCTCGGCGTGATGCGGATCGCCACCAAGTACCCGAAGATCGCCGCTCGCTACTTCCTCGAGACCGGGCGGCAGGCCGAGATTGTCGAGGTGAAGGGCTCCGTCGAGCTCGCGCCGCTCACCGGGCTCGTCGAGGGGATCGTCGACCTCACCGCGACCGGCACGACGCTCCGGGAGAACGGGCTCGTCATCCGGGAGGAGATCGTCGATTGCACGGCCCGGCTGATCGCCAACCCGGTCGCGCACAAGCTCAAGGCACGCGCGATCGATGCCCTGCTGGAGCGCCTCGATGCGGTGTGAGCGCCTCGCGCTGACGGGAGATCCCGACGCGCTCGCGGCCCGCGTCCGTGAGCTCGCGCCGACGTCGGCGTCCGTGCAGTCCGGCGTCGCCGAGATCATCAACCAGGTGCGCAACGGCCGGGACGAGGCGGTGCTCGACTACACGCGCCGATTCGATACCGGCGGCACCGACCCGCGCCCGCTTCGCGTCGAGGATGAGGCCCCGGCCACGGCCCTCCAGGAGCTGGACAAGTCCGTCCGGGCGGGACTCGAGCGCGCGATCGAGAACGTCGGCGCGGTCGCCACCGAGGCGGCGGCGCAGATCGGCGACCGAATGATGGTGTCACTCGCCGCCGGCGAGGTGACGCTGCGCAGTGCGCCCGTCGACCGAGCGGCCATCTACGTCCCCGGCGGGCGCGCGCCCTACCCGAGCACGGTCGTCATGGGCGTCGTGGCTGCGCGGGCGGCCGGCGTCGAGGACGTCGCAGTTTGCGCGCCGCCCGGCGCCACCGGCGAGCTGCATCCCGCGATCCTGGCCGCCTGCGCACTCACCGGCGCGACGCGGGTCTACCGAATGGGCGGTGCCCAGGCGGTCGCGGCGCTCGCGTACGGCACCGAGACGGTGGCCCGGGTTGATGTCGTCGTCGGCCCCGGCAACCTGTATGTGCAGGAGGCCAAGCGACAGCTCTCGGGCGTCGTCGGGATCGATGGCTTCGCCGGACCGAGCGACCTGCTGCTCATCGCCGACGGTGGCGGCGACACCGACATCGAGGCGCTCGCCCTCGATCTCCTCGCCCAGGCCGAGCATGGGCCGGGGACGCTCGTGGTCGCGATCTCAACCGAGCCGGCCCTGCTCGACAGGATCGCCGAGCGGCTTGAGAGCGCGCCCGACACGGGCGCGGTCGCCGCCCTCATCGACGCCGCCGAGATCGCCGCGGCACACACGTTTGCCCAGGCGTTCGCGCCCGAGCATATCGAGCTCGTCGGGCCGGCGGCGGAGGCGCTGGCGCCCGGCATCACCCACGCCGGGTGCGTATTCGTGGGCGCGAACGCAGCCACGGCGTTCGGCGACTACATCGCGGGCTCCAACCACGTGCTCCCGACGAATGGTGCCGCTCGGTTCGCCTCGTCGCTCTCGCCCATGCACTTCCGGCGGAGCTTCACCGAGGTCCGGATTGACGACCCGGTCGCGCTCGCTCGGGCGGCGGCTCCTGTGGCCCGGGCCGAGGGGTTCGAGCTGCACGCGCAGTCGATGGAAGCACGCATCCGCAACAATCAGAGCTGATGCCCCGCACAGCTGAGATCGATCGCAGGACCGGCGAGACCGACGTTCACGTCACCCTGGCCCTCGACGGCGGCACGGGCGCCGGTGAGCGCCAGACAGGGGTCGGGTTCCTTGACCACATGCTCGACCTGCTCGCCCGCCACGGTGGTGTCGACCTGACCGTGAACGCGCAGGGCGACCTCCAGACCGGCGCCCACCACACGGTCGAGGATGTCGGGATCTGCATCGGGCAGGCGCTCGACCAGGCGCTCGGCGACCGCGCCGGGATCATCCGCTACGGCCATGCGACGGTGCCGATGGATGAGGCCCGCGCGTCGTGTGCGATCGACATCTCGGGCCGGGGGCTGCTCGCGTACAGCGCGCCGCTGCCGCCCGGCGCGATCGGCAACTTCGACCACGAGCTCGCAGAGGAGTTCTTCCGTGCCTTCGCCGCGAACGCCAAGCTGACGCTGCACGTGACCGTCCAGGCGGGCACGAACGCGCATCACATCATCGAGGCAATGTTCAAGGCGCTCGCCCGGGCGCTGCGGATGGCGGTGGCGATCGACCCGAACGAGACCGGGGTGCCGAGCACGAAGGGGACGCTCGTATGAGCTCCGCCTCTGAGACCGCGATCGCGATCGTCGACTACGGTATGGGCAATCGACGCAGCGTGCAGAAGGCGTTCGAGCATGTCGGCTCGGGCGCGACGATCACCCGTGAGCACGACATCCTGCGTAAGGCGGACGCGCTCGTCGTCCCCGGCGTGGGGGCGTTCCCGCTCGCGATGGCGAACCTCAGGGACCTCGGGCTCGACACGGTCATCCGCGACCGCGCCGCCGAGGGCACGCCGATCCTCGGCATCTGTCTCGGGCTGCAGCTGTTGTTCGACCGCTCGCTCGAGATCGAGGCGACCGATGGTCTCGGCGTGATCCCGGGTGACGTGACGCCGATCGTCACCGGCGGTCTGCGCATCCCGCACATCGGCTGGAACGAGGTGCGCTTCGAGCACGGATCAGCGCTCACGGACGGCCTCCCCGCAGACGGATGCCCCTTCTACCACGTCCACTCGCTGGCGGTGCGACCGGCGCGCGAGACGGACGTCGTCGGCACGACCGAGTACGGCGAGCGCTTTGCGACGATCGTCGAGCACGGCTCGGTGTTCGGTGTGCAGTTCCATCCCGAGAAGTCCTCCCGGCACGGGCTGGAAATGCTCGGCAACTTCGCCGGCCTGGCGACCGTGGGGCGGTCGCCGCGCGCGTCGGCGGTGTCGCCGCGATGATCCTGCTGCCGGCCATCGACATCCTCGGGGGCAACGCGGTCCGGCTCGCCCGGGGTGATTTCGACGCCAAAACCGAGTACGACGCCGATCCGCTCGACGCCGCCCGGCGCTGGGTCAGGGACGGCGCGCGGACGCTGCACGTCGTCGATCTCGACGGCGCTCGGACCGGCGAGCCGGCGAACCTCGAGCACGTCCGCCGGATCGCCGGCGCGGTCGACGTGCCGGTTCAGGTCGGCGGCGGCTTGCGCTCGATCGACGCCGTTCGCTCGGCGGTGGCTGCGGGCGCGACCCGGGTCGTGCTCGGCACAGCGGCGTTCACCGACCTCGACTTCCTCGACACCGCCGTGTCGATGTATCCCGAGCGGGTCGTCGTGTCGGTCGACGCCCGTGCCGGGAAGCTCGCGACCGAAGGCTGGACCGAGCAGACCGAGATTCCCGTCGAGTCGGTCGTGCAGCGGATGGGCGACCGCGGCGTGCGGCGGTTCGTGTTCTCGAGCATCGAGCACGACGGCACGATGAGCGGACCCGACCTCGACGGGCTCCGCGGCGTCGCTCAGGCGACCCGCGGCAGCCTCGTCTACTCCGGCGGGATCTCGTCCCTCGACGACCTCCGCGCCGTCAGGAAGCTGCGCCAGGTCAACGTGTCCGGCGTGATCGTCGGCAAAGCCCTGTACGAGCAGCGGTTCACGATTGGGGAGGCGCACGCCGTCCTCGACGGCGACGGCAAAGCAAAGGCCCCCTGATGCATTACAAGCGCGTGATCCCATGCCTCGACGTGGACCGCGGCCGGGTCGTCAAGGGCGTCGGCTTCGTCGACCTCCGCGACGCCGGCGACCCGGTCGAGCTCGCGGCACGGTACGACGCGGCGGGGGCCGACGAGCTCGTGTTCCTCGACATCACCGCGACCTCCGACAAGCGCGACACGGTGGTCGCGCTCGCCCGGCGGACGGCCGACGAGGTGTTCATCCCGTTCACGATCGGCGGAGGGATCCGCTCCGTTGCCGATGCCCAGGCCGTGCTCGACGCCGGCTCGGACAAGATCTCGGTCAACTCGGCGGCGCTCGCGCGGCCGGAGCTGATCGACGAGCTCTCGCGCACCTTCGGCGCGCAATGCGTCGTGCTCGCGATCGACGCCAAGGCGCGCAATGGCTCGGGGTGGGAGGCGTACGTCGCCGGCGGCCGCACGCCGACCGGACGTGACGCCGTCGCCTGGGCGCGGGAGGGGGTTGAGCGCGGAGCGGGGGAGATCCTGCTCACGAGCATGGACCGCGACGGCACCAACGACGGCTACGACCTGGCGCTGACCGGTGCGGTCGCCGACGCGGTCGGCGTGCCGGTGATCGCCTCCGGCGGCGCGGGCGAGCCAGAGCACCTCATCGCCGCCCTGAAAGCCGGCGCCGACGCGGCGCTGTGCGCGTCGATCTTCCATTACGGCCATCACAGCGTCCCCGAGGTCAAGCACCACCTCGCCCGTGCCGGCATCCCGGTAAGGCCGATCGCGTGAGCTTCCCGCCGCTCGCCGAGCCGATCGTCGGCGCGCCGCTCGCGGGCGGCCCGTCGACGCCCGAGCTCGCCGCGGCGGTGTCCAATGCGGGTGGTCTGGGGTTCCTCGCGGCGGGTTACCTGACGCCGGACACCGTCGCCGGCCAGATCGCGCGGGTGCAGGAGCTCACCGAGGCCCGCTACGGGCTGAACATCTTCTGCGTGTCCGAGCGTGCCGTGGATGCGGACGCCCTCGAGCGCTACGCCTCGAGTCTCGAGGCTGACGCCCGCGCGCACGGGGTCGAGCTCGGGACGCCGCGGTATGAGGACGACGGCTTTGACGCCAAGGTGGAACTCGCGCTGCAGGAGTGCCCGGATGTCGTCTCGTTCACGTTCGGGTGTCCGAGTGCCGAGGTCATCGAGCGGCTCCGCGACGCCGGGATCGCCGTCTGGGTGACCGTCACCGACGTCGCCGAGGCGGTGATCGCCGACCTCCACGGGGCCGACGCGCTAGTCGTCCAGGGCGCGGAGGCCGGCGGGCACCGAGCGTCGTTCGCCGACGTCGCCGGGGTCGGGGAACTCGGGCTGCTGCCGCTGCTGCGGCTGACCGCGCGGGCGACGATGCTGCCGCTCGTCGCGGCCGGCGGGATCGCCGATGGCGCGGGCGTCGCCGCCGTACTCGCCGGTGGCGCCGTCTCAGCGCAGGTCGGGACCGCGTTGATGCGCTGTCCGGAGGCGGGCACGAGCGGCCCTCACCGCGAGGCGCTGGACCTACCCGGTGCGACCCGGATCACCCGGGCGTTCACCGGCCGCCGGGCTCGAGGCATCGTTAACCGGTTCATGGAGGAGCACGATGCGCAGGCGCCGTCGGCGTATCCGGAGGTCCATCAGTTGACCGCTCCGCTGCGGGCGGCGGCGCGCGCCGAGGGCGACGCCGACGCGATCAACCTGTGGGCCGGAGAGGCGTACCCGCTCGGGCGCGAGGAATCGGCGGGGGATCTCGTCCGGCGCATCGGCGCAGAAGCCCGCGCAGCGCTCGCTGGCGCGCGGGAGCGGTGGGCAGGGCCGAATGCGGCCGGGTAGCGCGGTCCGACGGATCAGCCGGCGCGCGTGCGCAGGCCGCCGCCGGCCGCGAAAACCCCGGCCGATTCGGCAGTAATGCAGTTCTTGTTGATGTCCGGCTGCTCAGATGCCGCGGTTAGGCGGCCTCTTCCACGTAACCCGCGGCAGCGCACGTATCGCAGTACGCCGCAGGCGGGACACGGGGCTCGTAGCAGCCGGGACGACAGCAGGTTGAAGACCGCTTGGGTCGGCCCCGACCGATGCGGGCGGCAGCGGCATCCTTGAGCTCCTCGCGCATGCGATCGAGCTCTGCCGCGTGCTCCGCGCAGAACCGACGACCCTTAATGGCCGGCTGCTGACAGTGACTTCCACTACGACAACGCATAGACTGGGCATCGTATCAAATCCGGCCGAACATTTGTTCCACCGGGGGATAACGAGCGGCTACTTGTGAGTAGTTTTGCGGCTGGTCTGAGCGGTCGTTGTCGTGGTCGTGCGGGCCCGGGACGTCTGCTTGCGGTGCACGGGATGCCGGCCCTTGGGGAGCAGCTGATAGAGCTGCGTGTAGCCGACCATGTAGATCGCCCCGTAATCGCTGATCACCGGGTTGAACGCGCCGTCTGGGAACGAGAACACCTGCCGGCCGGTGCGGGCGTCGAGCCCGGCGGACGATTTGGTGCCAAGGTCCGAGAAGTACACGACGTTGCCAACGATCGTCGGCGACCCGGAGATCTTGCCGCCGGCGTTGTGCGTCCAGCGGATCGCCCCGGACCGCGCGTCAAACGCGTAGAAATTGCCGTCGTAGGAGCCGAGATACACGGTCGGCCCGAGGCCGCGCACGTTCTCAACCGCCGGCGAGGAGTACACGTACGCGCCGGTTCCGGTGGCCCACGCGAGCTGGCCGGTCTTGGCGGCGAACGAGTACACGCGCCCGTCGGTGTTGCCCATATACACGCGGCCGAACGCGACGGCCGGCGAGGAGTAGAACTCGCCGGATCCGAAGCCGAATCTGGCGCCGTTCGTGCTCACGGCCCAGATCTGGTGCCCGGTCCGCGCGCTGAGCGCATACGCCCGGCCGCTGTAATCGCCGAAGTAGAGGATGCCGTCGGCGTATGAGATCCCGCCCTTGACAGCTCCGGAGGCGTGGTACGTCCACAGCGTGTGGCCGTCCCGGGCTCGCATCGCCCGGACCGTGCCGCCCTGGTCACCGAAGTACACGGTGCGGCCGTATACGAGCGGCGAGGACTCGGTCCCGGGGCCGATCGGATGCGACCAGACGGTGTGGCCGTTGCGCATCGAGAGGGCGACAATGCGGCCGTTGCCCGGGTGCTGTCCGGCGTTCGGATTGGTCGAGAGCAGCGGGAAGACGACGAGGTGCTCCCGTGCCGCGACGCCCGGTGAGGCGGCGGCGAGCGTCCCGATCTTCTTCTCCCACAGCTTGTGCCCGGAGCGCTTGTCGAGCGCCTTGGCGGAGCCGTTGTCGTCCTCGAAGAACAGGGTGTTGTGGTAGATGACCGGCGGAAACTCGAGCAGCGCGTAGTCCTGGAAGCGCCAGCCGATCCGGAACGGCGGCCGTGGTACATGCGGCCCATCGAACACGCGGGTGCGGGCCGCGTCGAACCCGTAGCGCGGCCATAGGAACCTGTTGACCACCTTGCGCTTGTGCGCGGTCGTCGTCGTCGACGAGGTCGTCGACGTCGTGAATGAGAGGTTGGGGTGCGAGACGTTGCCGGGCTTGTGGAGCAGGACGAACGCGACGGCACCGCCCGCCAGAACGAGCAGCACGACGCCGACGATCAGCCCCCACCGCAGCCAGCGCCGTGCACCGGGGCCTGTGCCGGGACTCATACGAACCGCCGATCGTAGCTAGTGGACTTAATCTGGTCGGCCGCGAGGCGCGCGAAGATGCCTGGATGGAGATCCCGTCGCCGACCGAGGTCATCGCCCAGATACGGGCCCTGCGGCACGGTGCGCTGCTGCTCGACCGGCTCGCCGGGGAGACGACGCCGGTTCATCTTGTCGGGGGTGCCGTGCGGGATCTGCTGCTGGTCCGGACGCCAGCGGAGCTCGACCTCGTCGTCGAGGGAGACGTCACGCCGGTCGCTGAGAGGTTCGGTGGAGGGGTCAGGTCGCACGATCGCTTCGGGACGGCGACGGTCACGGTCGACGGTGGGACGTTCGACCTCGCCCGCGCCCGGCGCGAGCGCTATGCCCGGCCGGGGGCGCTCCCCGACGTCGAGCCCGCAACCCTGGCCGAGGACCTGCAGCGGCGGGATTTCACCGTCAACACCGGCGCGATCGCGCTTACCGGAGCGGCTCCCGGGCGGCTGCTCAACGGCGAGCGCATGGCCGACGACCTCGACGCCGGCCTGTTGCGGGTGCTCCACGATGCGAGCTTCATCGATGACCCAACGCGGCTGCTCCGGCTCGCCCGGTACGCGGCTCGGCTCGGCTTCGCCGTCGAGCCGCACACGCGTGCGCTCGCCACCGACGCGGTCGAGCGCGGCGCGCTGGGCACCGTGACCGGGGCCAGGCTCGGCGCCGAGCTGCGGCTGCTCGCCCGCGAGCCGGACCCGATCGCTGCGTTCGGCGCCCTCCACGTGCTCGGCCTCGACGTGCCGCTCGGGCTCGACGCGTCGGGGCCGACACTCGACGACGCGAAGCGAGCGCTCGCACTGCTACCGGCCGGCGAGCGCGCCGACCGCCTCGTGCTCGCCGCCGCCCTCGCGGCCCGGGCCGGCCGTGACGGCCACGCCGGCTTCCGAGCACAGCTGGATGCATGGGGGTTCGAGGCCGCCGACCGCGAGGCGATCCTCGCGACGGCAACGAGAGCGGCGGAGGTGGCGGACGGTCTCGGCACAGCGGCGACGCCGTCGGAGATCGCCGCCGCCGCACGCCACGCGCCGCCGGAACTCATCGCGCTCGCGGGGGCGCGCGGTCCGGCGCAGGCGGCCCGCGAATGGCTCGAGCGGCTCCGTCACGTTCGGCTCGAGATCACCGGCGATGATCTGCTCGCCGCGGGCGTGCCGCGGGGCGCCGCGATCGGTCGTGGTCTGCGCGTGGCGCTGCGGGAGAAGCTCGATCACCACCTCACCGGCCGCGACGACGAACTCCGCGCAGCCGTGCGGGCGGCGCGCCTGAGCCAGTAGCCTGACGGCCGATGGCGTCCTCGCTCAACGCGCTGCGCTGGGACGGTCAGCCCGGCCACTACGAGGTCTACTACCTGACGGTGACCGAGCCAGAGTCCGGCGTCGGCGTGTGGATCCGGTACACGATGGTGGCCCCGCTGCCGGCCGCCGGCGAGCCGGCCAGCGCGTCGCTGTGGGTCCTCGCGATGGACCCGCGGCCCGACCGACCGCCGACGTTCGGCCGCAAGCTGACGGTGCCGATCGACCGGCTGGAGAGCGCCGACGCGCCGTTTGAGCTGGCGATCGACGGCGCCCGCCTGCACGACGGCGGGATGAACGGCGCGTTTGAGGACGTCGCCTGGAATCTGCGCTGGGATCCGACCGACCGCGGCTATCAGCATGTGCACCCCGCGCTCCAGCGGCTCGGGGTGGCGAAGACCGTGCTCGTGCTGCCGCACGCGGACGTGGCGATCGACGGCACAATCACGCTCGGCGACGAGCAACTCGAGCTGCGGGGCGCCCGGGGTGGCCAGGCCCACCTGTGGGGATCGAAGCACGCGAGCTCGTGGGCGTGGGTGCACTGCAACGACTTCGCCGAGGCCGACGGCACTCCCGCGCGCGGCGCCTTCGTCGACGGCGTATCGGTGTTCGTACCGCGGTTCGGGCGCGAGGTGGGACCGAGCACGCCCGTCGTCGCGCGGATCGACGGGCGGGACTTCACTTCGGTCTCGCCGCTGCGGGTCGTCGGCAACGACAGCACGTTCGCCCTGACGGGCTGGCGGTTCGAGGCCACTGACGGCGATCGGAAGCTGATCGGCGAGGTCGACGCCGACCGCAGTCAGCTCGCCGGCGTCACCTACCACGACCCCGACGGGGACCTGGCCTACTGCTACAACAGCGAGACAGCGTCGATGCGGCTGCACGTGCTCGAGCGTGCCCACCAGGTCGGCGGCTGGCGGCACGTCACCACGCTGTACGCGCCCGGCCGCGCGCACTTTGAGTACGCACAGCGCACACCGCTCCCCGATCTCGAGCTGCTGACGTCGTGAGCACGGCACCCATCCTCGACGACCACATCGCCGTCGATCTGCGCGGCGCGACGGTGCTGTTCACGACGCGCCGCGGTGGCGTCTCGACGGGCCCCTACGAGAGCCTCAACCTCGGCCGCTTCACCGACGATGCGCCGGACGCGGTGCAGCACAACCGGGACGAGATCCAAAGTCGTCTCGGGATCCGCTTCGCCTACGGACGACAGGTGCACGGCCGGACCGTGACCGTCCACCGCGAGTCGCCGCCGCCCGACGGCCACGTGGCGCCGGATGCCGACGGGCAGGCGACGACGCTGCCCGGCGTCGCGCCGATGGTGCTGACCGCCGATTGCGTGCCGATCGCCCTCGCCGGCGATGGTGCCGTCGCGATGCTCCACGCGGGCTGGCGCGGCCTCGCCGCGAACATCGTCGCCGAGGGCGTCCGGACAGTCCGCGAGCTCGGAGCGGCCGGACCCCTGAGCGCGGCGATCGGCCCCGGAGCCGGCCCGTGCTGCTACGAGGTCAGCGACGACGTCCGCGACGCGTTCGCCGCCTACGGGCCCGAGGTTCACCGCGGACGCAACCTCGACCTCAAGGGGGTCGCGCGGGCGCAGCTCCGGGCCGCGGGCGTCGACGGGGTCACGGACGTCGAGCGATGCACGATCTGCTCCGATTCGTCCCTGTTCTTCTCGCACCGGCGCGATCAGGGAGTGACTGGCCGCCAGGCGGGGATCGTGTGGTTGAGCTGATCCATGGCCTCGACGCCGCGCGCGTGCGGGCGAACCTGGGGCGGGTGCGGGACCAGATCGCTGCCGCCGGGCGCGAGCCGGATGCGGTCGAGATCCTCGCCGCCGTCAAGTACGTCCCGCTCGAGGAGCTCGGGGCGCTCTCCGACGCCGGGATCACCGTTGTCGGCGAGAACCGGGCGCAGGATCTCGTGGCGAAGGCCGAGGCGTACCCGGGCCGGTTCACGTGGGACTTCATCGGGCACCTCCAGAGCCGCAAGGTCCGGCAGGTGCTGCCCTACGTCCGCTTCATCCACTCGGTGGCGAGCGACTCGGTCCTCGCCCAGCTCGAGCGTCACGCGCCGCGTGACACCGAGGTGCTCGTCGAGGTCAACGTCTCCGGCGAGCCCGAGAAGAGCGGGATCGCCCCGAACGATCTCGAGGCATTCCTGAGCCGTTGCCCGGTGACCGTGATCGGCCTGATGACGATGCCGCCGCTCGCCGCGCGACCCGAGGACAGCCGGCCCTATTTCGCCGCTCTCCGGGAGCTTGGGACGCGCTTTGAACTGCGGCACCTGTCGATGGGAACGACCCAGGATTACGTCGTCGCGGTGGAGGAGGGGGCGACGATTGTGCGGCTCGGCACAAGCCTGTACCGGTGATTTCGTTTTAGCCGCTTCTCTGCGCGTCATAATCACGGCAGGGAATCCGCGCTGATGCGCGAAACTCACCCACGATCATGGCCTTTCGCGATACCTGGCACCGCACCCTCGTCTACTTCGGCCTCGCCGAGGACCACGAGTACGACGATGAGGTCGAGCCCTATCAGGAGCCGGAGCCCGCGCCGCGGGAGACATACGAGGAGCGCCCGACCGTCCGGCGTCTGAGCACCCGACGCCGGCGCGACGAGATCGACGACATCTTCGCCGACGACGTCGACAGCGAGCGGCGCACGAGCGCGCTGCGACCGGTCGAGAGTGCCCGTGGCAACGGTCGCAGCAGCAGCGGCGATGTCCGCGTCCACTTCGTCGCGCCGAAGAGCTTCAACGACGTGCAGGACGTCGCCGACAAGTTCAAGGACGCGATTCCGGTCATCCTCAACCTCCAGGGGACCGACACAGACCTGTCCAAGCGCCTGATCGACTTCTCGAGCGGGCTCACGTACGCGCTCGATGGAGGCATGCAGCGGATCGCCGACAAGGTGTTCCTGCTGACGCCGCGCAACGTGGAGGTGTCCGCGGAAGAGCGCGCCCGGCTGGTCGAAAAGGGCTTCTTCAACCAGTCCTAGTCGATCCCACGCGCGGCCAGCGATCCGGCTCCCGGCTCAAGGGTGTCGGTGCCGGAGCCGACTTGTCTCGCGTGGTCCTGACGCTTGTGCTCGTGGTCTTGCTGTGCCTGTGCGCGGTGCTCGCGGCGCTCGCCGTGTTCGACCGCGAGCGTCTGCGGCGTGAGCTGGTCGCCGTCCGGCGGCTCGTCCGGCTCGATCCCAAGCTCGTCATCCGGACGAGCGAGGCGTTCGGCGAGGAGCTCGACATCGAGGTCCTGCGAGCGGAGCGCAGCGGCGGATCCTCGAGCCTGATCGTGTTCGGCCTCGCCTCGCGCGGGGGAGAGGGCGCCGACGCGCGACGGGAGGCATTCGTGCATGTCCTCCGCGCGACCGTGCGCATGATCGATGTCGCCTATCGCACCGGCCCGGATGAGTTCGCGCTGATCCTGCCCGACACCCGGGCCCGGGGCGCACTCGTCGCCGCGGCCCGGGTCGAGCGCTCGGCGGAGGCGAATCGCCTGCGTGTCACCGCGGGCGTCGCGGAGACCGGGCCGGGGCTCGACCGGCACTCCCTGTTCCGCAATGCGTACTGCGCGCTGCTCTCCGCGGGCACCGACGGACGCCCCGGCGCGCTCGCCTATTCGCCCGAGCTCGATCGCGGCGGACTCTCGGGACGGCTCGCCGGATTGGCGGACATCGAACCGGCAAAGGGCTCTCCCCGCCCCCAGCGGTAACGTTCCCCACATGTACGTGGGGCTGATTGGAGCCGGCAACATGGCCCGTGCCATGGCGCGCGGCTGGGGCGAACCCGTGCTGTGCTCTGACTCCGGTTCGGGTCGCGCCCGCACACTCGCCGCCGAACTCGACGGTCGAGCGGTCGATTCGAACGTCGAGGTGGCGCAGGGCGCCGACGTCGTCGTGCTGGCGCACAAGCCCGCGCAGCTCGCGTCTGTTGCCGCCGAGATCGCGTCGCATACCAAGGTGGTGCTGTCCGTGCTCGGTGGTGTCGACCTCGCCGCGCTGCAGTCCGCCTATCCCGGCACACCGGTGTTCCGGACGATGCCGAACACGCCCGTCGAGGTGCGCCAGGGAGTCATCTGCTACGCCCCGGGTGAGACGGTGCAGAGCGCGCTCGAAGCGCAGGTCGTCGGATTGCTCGAGCGTCTCGGCACGGTCGTCAGGCTCGAGGAGCGCCACATCAACGCCGCCAGCGCGGTGATGGGCGTCGGGCCGGCGTATCAGGCGCTGCTCGCCGAGGCGCAGGTCGACGCCGCGGTGCGCCACGGCCTCCCGCCGGCCCTCGCCGGGGCGCTCGTGGCCGACACGATGAGCGGCACCGCCGCGCTGCTCGTGGCACGTGACTACGACACGCTCACGGTCCGCCGTGAAGTGACATCGCCCGGAGGCTCGACGGCCCGTGGCCTCGCCGCGCTGGAGCGGGGAGGCGTCCGGGCCGCGTTCCATGACGCCGCGGACGGCGTGCTCGGATGGAGCGCCGCGTGATGCTGGCGCTCGCCCTCACACGCGTCGACATTGCGAACTACGTCTCGGCGCTGTTCACGGTCTACATCCTGCTGATCTTCATCTACATCCTCGTCAACATCCTGTTCTCGTTCGGGATGCGGACGCCGTACGCGCGCTGGTTGGACGCGGTCCTCACGTTCCTGCGCGACGTGTGCGAGCCCTATCTGGGGATCTTCCGGCGGTTCATTCCGCCCATCGGGATGCTCGACCTGTCGCCGATGGTGGCGATCATCCTGCTCTACTTCGTGCGGACGCTGATCGTCAACGCGATCGCCGGTTGACCGAGGAAGCCGACGAACCGATGACCTCGATGGCGGCCTCCTCGCCACAGCTTCGGTCCGGCCGATACGGCGCCTTCCTGCGTGCCGCGGCGGTGATCGTCTTCGTGATCGGGCTCGACCAGATCACGAAGGCGCTCGTGCGCTCCGGCATCCCCGAGGGCTCGGAGCGGAGCGTGTTCTTCTTCGTCAAGCTCGTGCACGTCCGCAACCGGGGCGTGGCGTTCGGTTTCTTCTCTGGCGGCGGGGTGATCGTGCTCGTGTTCACGCTGCTCGCGCTCGTGCTGCTCGTCGTCTACCTCGCGGTCCGGCCTGACCGCCCGTGGCTGTGGCTGCCGACCGGTCTGCTCATCGGGGGCGCGGTCGGGAACCTCATCGACCGGCTGGCGAACGGAGCGGTGACCGACTTCATCAAGTTTCCGGCGTGGCCGGCATTCAACGTCGCCGATATCTCGATCACGTTCGGCGTGCTGGCGTTGTTGTGGGTGCTCGAGGGGCCGCGCCGCAACCGTGGCGGGTGAGGGCGAGCCGAGCGCCGTCCTCGAGCTCGAGGTGGGCGCCGAGTCAGCCGGTGTGCGACTCGACCAGTTCCTCGCCGCTCCGGCCGGGTCACGTGCCCGGGCGCAGCAGTGGATCGACGACGGGCGCGTGAGCGTCAATGGCCGCGCACGACCGAAGCGCCACGCCGTGAGCGCGGGCGAGCGAGTGCAGGTCACCGGGCTCGCCGAGGCGGCGACGGATGGGATCGACCCTTCCGAGCCGGCGGTGCCGTTCTCGATCGCGTTCGAGGACGAGCAGCTGCTCGTCGTCGACAAACCGCCGGGACTCGTCGTGCACCCGGCGCGTGGGCACCGCACCGGGACGCTGGCCCAGGCCCTCGGCGGGCGCGGAGCGGGGGGCGAGGAGCCATGGCGCGCCGGGATCGTGCACCGGCTCGATCGCCACACCTCCGGACTGCTCGTTGTCGCCAAGAACGACGCGATGCATCGCGCGCTCAAGACGATGATCGTCGAGCGCGAGGTGCGCCGGGAATACCTTGCGCTCGTCGTCGGCACCCCACCGGCGCGGAATGGCACCGTCGAGGCGCCGATCGGGCGTGGCCGCCGTGACCGCATGCTCATGTCGATCGACTCGGACGATCCGAGGGAGGCACGCACCCATTTCTCGGTGGAGCGCTTCTTGCCGACGACGACGCTCCTGCGCGTCGTGCTCGACACCGGTCGCACGCACCAGATTCGGGTGCACATGGCATCGATCGGCCATCCCGTCGTCGGCGATCGCCAGTACGGGGGACCGATGTGGTTCGGGCTCGAGCGCCAGTTCCTGCACGCCGCGCGGCTCGCCTTTCGCCACCCCGGCACCGGCGACCCGATCGACATTTCATCTCCGCTCCCGCCGGATCTCAACGCGGCACTTGACCTCGCCGCCGCCGCGTCGGGAAGAGAATGACCTTGAAACCTCTCTGACTTTGCGCAAGTGTCTTAAAAGCAGACACGTCGAGGACGGAGGGAGTACATGACGGTATTGATGGGTGCCTCGTCGGGCTGGGGCATAGGCCTTGGGCTCGGGATCGTGGTCGTCATCGTCGCGGCCGCGATCGTGATCACGATCGTCGTGCTCGCCGGGCGGATCGCCACGCAGGCGCGGACGGCGGTCGGCGGGGTCGAGGTCGTGCGCGACCAGACCGCCGAGCTCGGCGGAATTGCACGCATCAACGACTCGGGCGTGCGGATTCTGCACGCCGCGCGGGCGCTGCGGAAGGTGGCGGTCGGGAAATGACCGCCTACGCGCTCACGAACCATGGCGTGTGGGGCATCTCGCTGGTGATCGGGCTCGTGGCGGCGCTGATCGTCGCCGGCCTGCTGATCGTCCTCATTCGCTCCGTGATCGACATCGACCGCTCCGCGACGCAGTTGCTCGACGTCGCCGGAGCCGTCGCTCAGAACACCGCCAACATCCCGCAGCTCCAGGCGACAGCGCCGGTGCTGGGACAGATCGTCGAGGAGGCTGTGGTGCAGGACGGCTACATGAACGCACTCACCGATGGGTACGGTGGGAAATGACCGGCCTCATCGTTCTCAGCGTCATCCTTGCGCTGGTCATCATCGCGGTGCTCGCCGCCGCGCTGATCCGGATCCGCCTCGGCCTTGAGTCGATCTCCGGCAAGTTGTCGACGCTCGCAGGAGCGCTCGAGACGGTTGAGTCCGAGCATCTGCGCCCGCTCGAACCGGCGGTGACGGCGATCAACGCCCAGTTCGACACGATCCTCGGCGCGATGCCCGGGATCGCGAAGAAGGCGGCGATCGTCGCCGAGAGGAGGCCGTCTCATGGCGCTTGAATGGATCGGCGCGATCGTCCTCCTGATCGTCGTGCTACCGATCGTCATCTATCTGCTGCACGGCGTGCTCGGCGCCGCGAACGGGATCGTGCCGAGCGTCGAGAAGATCGCGGCGGCGGCTCGGGCGGGCTCCCAGGATCTCGATGCGGCTCCGCTGCTACTGCGCACGCAGGAGCAGGTCCGGCAAACGGTCGAGGTGGTCGCCGGCTACGGCGGCTCGCTCGACGTGATCGTCGACGACGCGTGACAGGGAGCGTGTAGCGATGCCAGCAGCAGGAGTCGTAATGATCATCGCGGTCGTGCTCATCATTGCCGCGATCGTCGTGTATCTGCTCGCGACGATCGTCGCGCTGCGGAAGATCAACGGCGGGCTCGACGACGCGATCGCCGCGGTAGGTGAGATCGTCGAGAAATCGGGGCCGGTCAACGAGATCGTCACCGACATCAACGGCCAGCTCGACGCCGGCGTTGACCTGCTGGAGGGACTGCTCGTCAAGAAGGCGGGCCTCGAGGACGCCCTCGGCCTGATCGACGGGCTCTATCCCGGTGCCGCCAAGGAGGGGCTCCGGAACTTCCCGGACTCGAAGACGATCACACCGCCGCGGATCGCCGAGGTCTACACGAAGGGGACGCTGACGCTCGCCCGGCTCGGCCGGGAGGCGCCGATCGCCGCGGCGAGCCCGAACGGGCCGGCGCTGCGGAACATCACCGGCGGCAGCCTCGCCGCCCGCCTGCTCTATCCGGAGATCCGCCAGTCACGTCCCGACGTGATGCCGCGCTCGCCGGTGATCGGCACCGACGCACCTGAGCAGTACGAACCGGCGCTCACCCCGGGTGTGCGGCCGAACGCCACGAACGGAGGGAACCGCTGATGCAGACGCCGGCACCGTGTGACTACGAGCGCGCCACGAGCGTCGACGGAGCGATCGCGTCGTTGCAGCGCGTCGGCGCCGGCGCCCGGATTATCGCCGGCGGGCACAGCCTGATCCCGATGATGAAGCTCCGGCTCGCCACGCCCGAGCACCTGATCGACATCAACGACCTCGACGAGCTGTCGTATATCCACCGCGATGGCGACGAGGTCCGGATCGGCGCTCTCACGCGCCACGCCGAGCTGCTCGAGTCGGAGCTGCTCGGGTCGCTGTTTCCCGTCTTCGCCGACGCCGAGCAGGTGATCGCCGATCCGATCGTGCGCAACCGCGGCACGATCGGGGGCTCGCTGTGCCAGGCCGATCCGGCGGAGGACCTCAGCGCGGTGTGCTCGGCGCTGAAAGCGAGTGTCGTGATCCGCGGCGCCGGGGGCGATCGCGTCGTGCCGACGGCGGAGTTCCACGTCGGCCCGTACATGACGGCCGTCGGCGACGCTGAGATCCTCACCGAAATCCGTCTGCCTGTCCGCCCCGGAGCCGGGAGTGCGCACGAGAAGGTCGAGCGGCGGGCGGGCGACTTCGCGATCGCGGCCGTGTCGGCGGCCGTGTGGGTTGACGGCGGCACGATCACGGATGCCGGAATCGCGCTTGCCGCGCTCGGGCCGACAACGATCGATGCTGCCCGAGCCGAGGAGGCACTCCGGGGCCAACCACCGTCGGAGGAGCTGTTCGAGCAGGTGGCTACGATGGCCTCGGAGGACGCGATGCCGATGGCTGACAGCCGCGGGCCGGTTGATTACAAGCGCCACCTTGCCGGGGTGCTCACCAAACGTGCACTGCGGCGGGCAGCGGCCCGCGCACTTCATCAGGAGGCCTGAGTGGCATGGAGCTGACGATCACGATCAACGGGCAGCCGGTCACGCGCGATGTCGAGCCGCGCCAACTGCTCGTCCACTTCATCCGCGACACGCCCGGACTCACCGGCACGCACTGGGGCTGCGACACGTCGAACTGCGGGGCCTGCGTCGTGCTGATGGACGGCAAGCCGGTCAAGTCGTGCACGACACTCGCCGCGATGTGCGTCGGTCACGAGATCAGCACCGTCGAGTCGCTCGAGCGTGACGGCCGCCTCGATCCGATCCAGCAGGGGTTCCATGAGAAGCACGCACTCCAGTGCGGCTTCTGCACACCGGGGATGCTGATGACCACGCGGGCGCTGCTCAACGAGAATCCGAACCCGTCCGAGGAGGAAATCCGGGTGGCGATCTCCGGGTCACTGTGCCGGTGCACCGGGTACAAGAATATTGTCGCCGCGGTTCGTTGGGCCGCGGAACACGACGCGACGACCCCGCAGGAGGTCTGAGCCATGGCTATGACCGAAAACCCGTCGGCAGCGGAGCGCCCGATTGGCTTCGGCCGGCTCAAGCGCAAAGAGGACGCGCGCTTCATCCGCGGCCAGGGCAACTATCTGGACGACATCCGCCTGCCGGGAATGCTCCACGGCGCCGTGCTGCGCAGCCCGTACGCCCACGCGAAGATCGTCTCGATCGACACCTCGGAGGCGCTGGCGCTGCCGGGAGTCGCGGCCGTGATCACGGCGAAGGACCTCGAGACGCTCGGGCTCGCGTGGATGCCGACGATCTCCTACGACACCCAGGCGGTGCTCGCCGGGGACAAGGTGCGCTTCCAGGGCCAGGAGGTCGCCTTCGTGATCGCGACCGACGAGTACATCGCCCGGGACGCGCTCGCGCTGATCGACGTCGAGTACGAGCCGCTGCCGGCGATCGTCAACGCTCGCAAAGCGCTCGATCCGGACGCGCCGCTGATCCGCGACGACAAGGAGGGGCAGGTCGACAACCTCGCGAGCCCCCTGTGGGAGGCCGGGGACGAAGAGGCGACCGGCCGCGCGTTCGCCGAGGCCGATACCGTCGTCGAACGGGACATCATCTACCCCCGCTGCCACCCCGCCCCGCTCGAGACCTGCGGGATGATCGCCGACTTCAACCCGCAGACCGGCCAGCTCGACATCTACAACGGCAACCAGGCGCCGCACGCCCACCGCACGGTGTATGCGCACGTCGCCGGCCTCGCCGAGCACATGATCCGGATCCGGTGCAACGACATCGGCGGCGGCTTCGGCAACAAGGTCCCCATTTATCCCGGGTACGTGTGCGCGATTGCCGGCTCGATCGTCGCCGGCGTGCCGGTGAAGTGGATCGAGGACCGCTCCGAGAACCTGATGTCGACTGGCTTCGCCCGCGACTACCTCATGAAGGCGCAGATGTGCGCCAAGGACGGTCGGATCACCGGTCTGCGGGTCGACGTCATCGCCGACCACGGCGCGTTTGACTCGACCGCCCAGCCGACGAAGTTCCCGGCCGGCTTCTTCCACATCGTCTGCGGGTCCTACGACCTACAGGCGTCCCACGTCAAGGTGAAGGCCGTGTACACGAACAAGGCGCCGGGCGGCGTCGCATACCGGTGCTCGTTCCGGATCACCGAGGCCGTGTACCTCGTTGAGCGGATGGTGCATGCATTGTCGATGGAGATGGGCGTCGATGAGGTCGAGCTCAGGATGCGGAGCTTCATCGCACCCGAGCAGTTCCCGTACGAGACGACGACCGGATGGACGTACGACTCCGGCAACTACGCGACGACGATGCAGGTGGCGATGGACCTCGCCGGCTACGAGAACCTGCGACGCGAACAGGCTGAGAAGCGGGCGCGAGGCGAGCTGATGGGGATCGGCGTCGCGTTCTTCACCGAGGGCGTCGGCGCCGGCCCGCGCAAGCACATGGACATCCTCGGCCTGTCGATGAACGACGGCGCCGACCTGCGGGTGCACCCGTCCGGGAAGGCGGTCGTGTCGATCTCGGCGCAGACCCAAGGCCAGGGTCACGAGACGACGTTCGCCCAGATCGTCGCCGAGGAGCTCGGCATCCCGCCCGAGGACATCCAGGTCCGTCACGGGGACACCGACAAGTCGCCGTACGGTCTCGGGACGTACGGCAGCCGATCAACGCCGGTGTCGGGCGCCGCGGTCGCGGTCGTCTCCCGGAAAGTGCGCGACCGTGCCCGGCAGATCGCGGCGATGATGCTCGAGACCCGCCCGGAGGACCTCGCGTGGGAGAAGGGTCGGTGGTTCGTGAAGGGCGACCCCTCGAAGGGAGCGCTGATCGAGGACATCGCGCAGTACGCGTACAGCGGATCGCCGATGCCTGAAGGTATGGAGGGCGGGCTCGACGCCCAGGTCATCTACGACCCGCCCAACCTCACCTACCCCTACGGGGCGTACATCGCGGTCGTCGACATCGATCCGGAGACGGCCCACGTCAAGGTGCGCCGGTTCATCGCCGTCGACGACTGCGGCGTGAAGATCAACCCGATGATCGTCGAGGGCCAGATCCACGGCGGGCTCGCCGAGGGGATCGGGATCGCGCTGATGGAGGTGATCACGTTTGACGAGGAGGGCAACTGCCTCAACGGGTCGTTCATGGACTACCTGATCCCGACCGCGATGGAGTGCCCGGACTTCGAGCTCGGTGAGACCGTCACGCCGTGCCCGCATCACCCGCTCGGCGCCAAGGGCGTCGGCGAGTCGCCGAACGTCGGCTCGCCCCCGGCGATCGTCAACGCGGTGATCGACGCGCTCCACGAGACGCACCGGGTCGACCATCTCGACATGCCGTGCACCCCGGCCCGCGTGTGGGCGGCGATGCAGGGCCGCCCCGAGCCGCCGCAATGATCTCGTCCGCGCTGACGCGGACCGCGAACGAGCTCTCCGAGCGGGGCTCGCCGTATGTGATCGCGACGGTCGTGCGGGTGCAGCGGCCGACGAGCGTCACGCCCGGAGACGCGGCGCTCGTCCACGAGGACGGCGTGATCGAGGGCTTCGTCGGGGGGGTGTGTGCCCAGCACAGCGTCCGGCTCTACGCACTCCAGGCGATGGAGAGCGGCGAGGCGGTCCTCCTGCGGATCCTGCCCGACGGGCCGGCCTCGGAGGTCGTCGCTGACGGGGGTGTCGAGGAGGACCCGTCGCTCACCGAGGAGGTCGACCGCCAGGAGGGAACGGTCACGGTGACGAACCCGTGCCTCTCCGGAGGCGCGATCGAGGTGTTCCTCGAGCCCGTGTTGCCGCCGCCGCGGGTGCTGATCGCCGGCGAGTCGCCGATCGTGGCCGCGCTCGGGCGTCTCGGCGGCGAGCTCGGGCTCTCGATGGTGGCGGGCGGTGAGCCACGCGCCGGTGACCTCGCGCTCGTCGTCGCGGCGCATGGGCGTGACGAGCTCGGGGTACTGCGGTCCGCACTCGAGGTCGGCGTTCCGTACGTCGGTCTCGTCGCCTCGCGCAAGCGCGGCGCGGCGGTCATCAGTCAGCTGCGGGACCTCGGTGTCACGCAGGAGCTCCTCGACCGCATCGATACGCCGGCCGGGATCGACATCGGCGCCCGCAGCGCGGCGGAGATCGCCGTCTCGATCCTCGCCCAGCTCATCGAGGTCCGCCACCGAGTGCACGTCGTCGCGGCGCCGAGCGTCCGCCCCGAGACTGCGGTTGACCCGATCTGCGGCATGACGGTCGTCGTCGGGGCCGACACGCCAACACTCATCCACGCCGGTCAGCCGATCTACTTCTGCTGCCTCGGGTGCAAGCTGACGTTCGAGGAACAGCATGGGGACTCCGTCGCCACCGGATGAGCTGGCGGCCCTCGCGTCGGACGTCGAAACGCTCGCCGTCCGGCTCGGCGCCGTCGACTACCTCGTCGACGAGGCATTGGCCACGTCCTTATTTCTCGCTTTGGCGCTGCCGCAGCCGCTGCTGCTCGAGGGCGAGGCCGGAGTCGGGAAGACCGAGGCGGCAAAGGCGCTGGCCGCCGTTTTGGACACGCCGCTCGTCCGTCTGCAGTGCTACGAGGGGATCGATGCGACCGAGGCGCTGTACGAATGGAACTACACGCGCCAGCTGCTCACCATCCGCCTCGCCGAGGCGAGCGGGGAGGGCTTGTCTGAGGCTGATCTGTTCAGCCGCGAATACTTGATTCGCCGTCCGTTGTTGCGTGCGCTCGAGCATCCCGGCCCACGCCCGGCGGTGCTCCTGATCGACGAGATCGACCGTGCCGATGACGACT
This sequence comes from uncultured Solirubrobacterales bacterium, assembly GCA_963750695.1. GTDB lineage: Bacteria > Actinomycetota > Thermoleophilia > Solirubrobacterales > Solirubrobacteraceae > Palsa-465. Next base: position 134,795 of record CAVVSB010000006.1, on the reverse strand, counting down.
TCGAGGCGTTCCTGCTCGAGTTGCTCGCCGAGGCGACGGTGACGATCCCCGAGCTCGGCCCAGTCCGCGCGACGCACCCGCCGGTGATCGTGTTGACGTCGAACCGGACGCGTGACCTGCACGACGCGGTCAAGCGGCGGTGTCTCTATCAGTGGATCGACTATCCGTCTCCGGAGCGAGAGCTCGAGATCATCCGCCGGCGCGTCCCGGCGGCGTCTCATGCGCTCGCCGTCCAGGTCGCCGACGCCGTCGCCCGGATGCGCGGCAGCGACGTTCAGAAGCCGCCCGGGATCGCCGAGGCGATCGACTGGCTGCGCGCGCTGAGCGTTCTCGGAGTGGACCGGCTCGACGAGGGCGCGATCGAGCGGACCCTCGGAGCCGTGCTGAAGTACAACGAGGATCAGGACGTCGTGCGGGCGGCCGGCCTGGCGGCGCTGGTGGCGGGCGATGCGTGAGCCCGGGCCGCTGCGGGTCGAGACCGTATGGCTCGATGTTCCCGGCGTGGCGGGGGCGTTCGGCCGCGCCCTGCGCGACGCCGGGGTGCCGAGTGGAGTTGACCGGGCGGTGCAGTTTGACCGCGCCCTGACGCTGGTGCGCCCGGTGTCGCGGCGGCGGCTGTACTGGACCGCGCGGGCGGTGTTCGTCTCCGATCCATCGCAGGTCGCCGCGTTCGATGCCGTGTTTGCCCGGGTGTTCGACGGAGGGTCCTCGGCGGCCGCGCCCGAGGTCCTCGAGGATGTCGATGTGAGTGCGGTCCAGTCCACTCCGGCGGATTCACGGCCGCTCTCCGCTCGGACCGGGGTGGAGGCGGGCGTCGGCCCGACCCCGAGTGAGGGCACCCCTCCGGGCGCTGAGGACGCTGAGCCGGTCGACGTGCCAGTCGCGGTCGCGCCGAGCGACGAGGAGGTGCTCCGAGAGCGCCGCTTCGACGCCCTCTCACCGGCCGAGCTCGCGTCGCTGTACGGGTTGATGTCGCGTCTGGCGATCGCGACGCCGCTCAGACGCACTCGGCGCGCCCGGCGCGATCGCCACGGCGAGCGCGTCGATGTGCGGCGCACGCTGCGGGCGAGCCTGCGCACGGGCGGCGATCCAGTACGGATCGCTCGTCGCCGGCGGCGCATTGAGCCGCGACGGATGGTGCTGCTCTGCGACATCTCGGGATCGATGGAGCCCTACACCCGGGCGCATCTGCAGTTCCTGATGTCGGCGGCACGGAGCGGGCCGCGGGTGGAGGCGTTCACGTTCGCGACGAGGCTGACCCGGCTCACCCGGGCGCTCGCCACTCGCCGGCCGGAGCGGGCGATGCGGCGCGCCGCGGCGGCCGCGCCTGACTGGTCGAGCGGGACGCGCATCGGGATGGCCCTGAAGACGTTCAACGACCGCCACGGTCGCCGGGGCATGGCGCGTGGCGCGGTCGTCGTGATCCTCTCCGACGGCTGGGAACGCGGCGACCCCGAGCTTGTCGGCCGGGAGATGGAGCGTCTGGCGCGGCTCGCGCACCGGATCGTGTGGGTGAACCCACGGTTGAGCGCGCCGGGATTCTCCCCGCGCACCGGCGGGATGGCGGCCGCGCTGCCGTACTGCGATGCGCTCGTCAGCGGGCACAGTCTCGGAGCGCTCGAAGAGGTGCTTGCGGCAATCGGCGGTGCGGGTTCTGGCTGGGAGGGACCGGCCGGCGTCGAGGAGCAGGACGAGGAATGGCCGAGCGCCGTTCCCGAGCCCGGGAGCTCGGTCGCGATGCCGAGCGGCTACGGGCCGTCCCGGGGACGGACGACGCCGGGATGGACGCTACATCCGTGATGAGCACACCCGGGCCCCAGATCTGCATTTATCCCGGCTGCGAGCGCCCGGCGGTGCCGCCGCACCCCCTCGGCGGGCCGCAGCCGGCGTTCTGCGATCTGGAGGAGCACAACGCGCTCACGGCGCACCAGGAGCGTCAACGATTGGCGGCGCGGCAGGGCAGTGATCAACCCACACCCAGGAGAGAGAGCAGTGGCTGACGAGGCGTACCGAGCGGTGTTCCTGCGTGTTCACCCGACGGGCAAGATGGTGCTGAGCCTGACGATCGAATCCGACGGCAACGAGGCGCAGTACGCGGAGCAGGTCGCCGCCGAGCTCGGCGTCCCTGCGCTCGACGTCAAGGTCGTCACGGCTGACGAGAGCCGGTTCGGCACGGGCCACGGGTTCAATACGAGTCCATCGGCCGGAACGCCGGCGGCGATCACGAGTGCCACCGGGAAGATCCGGGCCAAGGCGCGGCTCCTCGCTGGGATGGAGCTCGAGACCCCGGCCGATCAGCTGTCGTGGAAGAACGGCGCGTTTGTCGCGGGCGGCGAGGCGGCGCGATCGGCCACGATCGCCGATATCGCCCTGTACGCACACGGCAGCGGAGCGCTGCCGCCGGGCGTCGAGGGCGGGCTCGACGCCCAGACCGTGTACCGCGATTAGGTGTTCGCCGCGCGCTCCGGAAGCTGCGCGTCGACCTCGACGGTGATGTCGTCGAGGACCTTGAGCGTGCCGAACAGCGCCGAGTACGGCTTGATGCCCCAGTTCGACTGGGTCAGTGTCGCCGTCCCGGTGATCCGGTCGTGTTCGGTGCTGAGGCTGAAGCTCGCCGGGCGCCTCGTGCCGACGATCTCGAGCTCTCCGGTCACCTCGAGGTGGCCCGCGCCGTCGGCCGCGGTGACGGTCGTCGAGCGAAACGTGATCGGCGTTCCATTGAGGACCTCCTCGTTGATCGTCTGGGCGATTCCGGTCTTCTCGTCCTCACCCAGCGAGGTGAGCCCGCCGGTGCCCTCGAGCACCTGCATCGAGCGTGAATCGGCAGTGAGTTCGATGGCCGTGGGGGTGTTGTCCTCGCCGACGTCGAGCGTTGCCGACCAATCCGTGACGCGGATCAGCAGGTCGTGGCCCGCCTTGGCGATCGCGCCGCCCCTCTTCGTGCGCACGGAGAGCGTGCCGTTGTCAGGTCCAAGTGTGTACTGCCCAGTCACGAGTGCCATGCCCGAAACCCTCTCAGAAAAGGAGCCCCATGGTTGAACTCGACCATTCGTTCACGTTCTCGAAGCCCGTCGATGAGACGTGGGCGGCGATCCTCGACCTCGATCGCCTGATTCCGTGCGTTGAGGGCGGCTCGGTCACCGAGCGCACCGGACCGGAGTCGGCCAAGGCCGAGATCAAGGTGAAGATGGGCGCGATGTCGCTCACGTTCAAGGGCACGGTCGAGGTCGCAGAGCAAGACGACACCGCGCACACGGCGCTGCTCAAGGTGAAGTCGCGGGAGGTCGGTGGCCAGGGCTTCGCGAACGCCGATGTGACGTTCAACGTCTCGGACGGCGGAGGCTCGATCCACACAGCGGCCCAGATCAGCGGCAAGGCGGCATCGATGGGCGAGGGCGTGATGGTGACCGTGCTCGACGCCCTGATCACGGACTTCGCGGGGAAGCTCGCGACGCTGTGATGAGCGACCCGGCCGCGGTCAAGCCGATGCGTCGCCCGGGGGAGGGCGAGATCCCGCCCGGTGGCGGGACGGCCGTCCAGGAGGATCCCGCGCGGCCGGTGTGGCGCGGGAACGGCCCGTACGACTACGTGTGCGTCGAGTGCGGCAACGTGCTCGCCGCCTCGATGCCGGCCGAGTGGATGAACCGCAAGGTGCGGGTTCGCTGTGGGCGCTGTCGGACGGTCAATGTCGCGGTCGAGGAGGAGGGCGTCGACTACTCGAAGGGCTTCGGCCAGCGGCCGCGATGAGCGCTCGGACGTTCGTCACCGGACTGGTGCTGGCGGCGGGTGGGTCCTCGCGGCTGGGGCAGCCGAAGCAGTTGCTGCCGTTCGGTTCGGGGACGCTGCTCGGGCATGTCCTCGACGTCGCGCGGGGGTGTGCGTTTGATCAAACGTTGTGTGTGGTCGGCGGGGGCGCCGATGCGGTGCTCTCCGGCGTGGACTTCGTGAACGTGGACGTGGTCTCGAACCCGGCGTTTGGGGCTGGGTGCTCGTCGTCGGTCGCGGCCGCCCTGGGGGCGGTCGACGACGCGTGTGATGTGCTCGTGCTGATGCTCGGGGACCAGCCGGGGGTGACGGTGCCGACGGTGTCGGCGTTACTGGCCGGGCGAGGGGACGCTCCGCTCGCCGCATGCGCCTACTCGGACGGGCGCGGGCATCCGTTGGCGGTCGGGCGATCGGTGTTCGGGGACCTGGCGTCGCTCCACGGCGACAAGGGCGTCTGGAAGCTGCTCGACCGCGCGGGTCGGGCCGTCGTCGACGTGCCGGTTCCGGGTTCGGTGCCGCTCGACGTTGATACGTGGCACGACTACGAGCGGATCGTGGGCGAGTCCTGAGCGTCCTGAGTCCGCGCCACGGCGCCGTTCGCGCGTGGCCCACCAGCACGATCTCCCGCGCGGTGGCGAACGCGGGAACGCGCGGGCGTTTGGGCCGGTGAGAGCGGCACGATCTCCCGCGCGGTGGCGAACGCGGGGACGCGCGGGCGTTTGGGCCGGTCTGGATCGTCGTCGCATCAAAATCGCCGTGTGCTGAGTTCCCAGATCGGGTACAACACGCAGTGGGATCGGGACCACGCCGGCCCTAACGCCGACGCCCCGCCGAAGTTGAGCCGGAGGTCCACTCAATTTCGGCTGCGTGCAGGCATTTTAAAGCCGGCGGGGCGGCCCGTCCAAAGCCGCCCCGCCGATCAATTGCGAACCGAGCCACCGGAGGTAGGGGAAGGGAGGTTCGGCCCGCGGAGCGAGTTGCCACCGAAGGTAGGGGAAGGGTGGCCGCCTCGCTACATGAGAAAACGTACCGGTTCAGGCGAACTTGCGTAAACTTTTTTTCGCACCATTTTCTGTCGTCTACCCCGCGCGTACGGCTCGCGCCCTGCCTCGCTGAGAACGCGAGGTCCGCGAGATCCGGCGAGCGGGCAGTGCCCAACCACATACAAAGGGAGTACGCAGTGGCTCAGATTGGCCTGAAAGAGCTGCTGGAGGCCGGAGTGCACTTCGGCCACCAGACACGCCGTTGGAACCCCAAGATGCGCCGGTTCATCTTCGGTGAGCGCGACGGCATCTACATCATCGACCTGGTGCAGACCGAGGCGCTGCTCGAGAACGCGCGGCGGTTTGCCTCCGATATCGCCCGCCGGGGCGGGACCGTGCTGTTCGTCGGCACCAAGAAGCAGGCGCGGGACGCGATCAAGGAGATCGCCGAGGGTGCGGACATGCCGTACGTCAACCACCGTTGGCTCGGCGGCCTGCTGACGAACTTCCAGACGATCTCGCTGCGGATCAAGCGCCTGCACGACCTCGAGCGCTACGAGACCGAGGGTCAGCTGCAGCTGCTCCCGACGCGTGAGCGCATGGCCGCACAGGCCGACCTGGCGAAGCTCCGGGCGAACCTCGGCGGCGTCAAGAACATGCAGCGCGTCCCGGAGGCCGTGTTCGTCATCGACCTGAAGACCGAGGCGATCGCGGTCCGCGAGGCCCAGCGTCTCCGGATCCCGATCATCGGGCTTGTTGACACGAACTGCGACCCGGACGGCATCAACTTCGTGATCCCCGGCAATGACGACGCGATCCGCTCGTGCGCGGCCATCACCCGCGCGATCGGCGATGTCGTCGCCTCCGGCCACAACGTCTTCCGTGAGGAAGAGGAGCGTGCCCGGCTCGAGCGCGAGCGCCAGGAGGCCGAGGAGCGGGCCCGCCGCGAGGCCGAGGAGCGCGCGCGGCGCGAGGCCGAGGAGCAGGCGCGGCGCGAGGAGCAGGCCCGCCGCGAGGCCGAGGAGCAGGCGGCGCGCGACGCCGAGCAGGCCGCCGCCGCGGAAGCCGCTGCTGCGGCTGAGGCTGCGGCGCCCGCATCGACCGAGGCTGCGGCGCCCGCACCGGCCGAGACTCCAGCGCCGGCTGAGGCGGCGGCTCCGGCTGAGGCGGCGGCGCCGGCTGAGGCGGCGGCTCCGGCTGAGGCGGCGGCTCCGGCTGGGGCGGCGGCTCCGGCACCGGAGGCCCCCGCCGAGGCGACCCCGGTGACGCCGGAGCAGGCTCCGGTCGCTGAGTCGGCGCCGGTCGCCGAGCCGACACGGGCGCCCGAGCCCGAGGCAGCGGCTCCGGAGGCTCCCGCTCCCGCAGCCGAGCCCGCGCCTGCGCCCGCCGCCGAGCCTGCCCCCGCCGCTGAGCCTGCCCCCGCCGCCGAGCCTGCCCCCGCCGCTGAGCCTGCCCCCGCCGCTGAGCCTGCCCCCGCCGCTGAGGCGACGCCCGAGCCCGAGCCCGAGCCAGAGGAGGCTCCGGCCACCGAGACCGAATCCACCACGACCACCCCTGAGGAGAACTCATGAGTGCGATCAGCGCAAAGGAAGTGAAGGCGCTGCGCGACCGCACCGGTGCGGGCATGCTCGCGTGCCGCGACGCGTTGACGGAGTCGGGCGGCGATATCGAGAAGGCCGTCGAGATCCTCCGTGCGAAAGGCGAGGCGAAAGCGGCCAAGCGCGCCGGCAGCGAGGCGAGCGAGGGCGCGATCCAGAGCTACATCCACGCCGGCAACAAGATCGGCGTGCTCGTCGAGGTCAACTGCGAGACCGACTTCGTCGCGCGCAACGAGAAGTTCGTCGAGTTCGCGCGTGAGGTCGCGCTGCACATCGCCGCCTCGCCGACGATCCTGGCAGTGACCGAGGACGAGGTTCCGGAGGACGTGCGCGCCAGCGAGCAGCGGATCGCGACCGAGCAGGCGTCAGACAAACCCGAGAACGTCCGCGAGCGGATCGTGACCGGCAAGATCGACAAGTGGCTCGACGAGGTCGTCCTGCTCCGCCAGGGGCATGTCAACCCGGACAAGCATGACGGCAAGACGATCGAGGAGCTCCGGGCCGCCCTGGCAGCCGAGATGGGCGAGAACATCGTCATCCGTCGCTACGCCCGGTTCTCTGTCGGTGGCTGAGGAAGGTTCATCCCCCGCCTACCGGCGGGTGCTGCTCAAGCTCTCCGGGGAGGCGCTGATGGGCGACCTCGACTACGGAACCGACCCGGACCGGATCGCCGCGGTTGCCGAGGAGGTGGCGGCGGTCCAGCGCCAGGGCGTCGAGGTCGCGATCGTCGTCGGCGGCGGCAACATCTACCGAGGTCTCGCGGCCGCCGCCAAGGGAATGGACCGGGCGACGGGCGACTACATGGGGATGCTCGCGACCGTGCTCAACGCACTCGCGCTCCAGGATGCGCTCGAGAAGGTCGGGATCAACACCCGGGTCCAGTCGGCGCTGACGATCTCCGAGGTCGCGGAGCCGTACATCCGCCGCCGGGCGATGCGCCACCTCGAGAAGGGGCGAATCGTGATCTTCGCCGCCGGCACCGGCAACCCGTTCTTCACGACCGACACGGCTGCTGCGCTGCGGGCGGCCGAGCTGCACGCCGATGTCGTGCTGATGGCGAAGAACGGCGTCCAGGGCGTCTACACGTCCGATCCGGCGAAAGATCCGCACGCCGAGTTCATTCCCGAGATCACGCACAAGGATGCGCTCACGCGCGGACTTCAGGTGATGGACTCGACGGCGTTTGCGCTCTGCATGGACAACAACCTCCCGATCGTCGTCTTCAACATGGCCGACGAGCGAAACATCGACAAGATAGTGTCCGGTGAACGCGTGGGAACGTTGGTGAGGACATGAGTGGTGACGGCGGCATGATCGACGAGCTCCTGGCGGACGCCAAGGAGCGAATGGCGAAATCGGTCGATGCGATCCGCAACGAATTCGGGTCCGTACGCACCGGGCGCGCCAGCCCGGCGCTGCTCGACCGCATCCAGGTCGACTACTACGGGGCCGTGACGCCGCTCAAGCAGCTGGCCACGATTTCCGCGCCCGAGCCCCGACTGCTGACGATCCAGCCGTATGACAAGACGTCGATCAAGGCGATCGAGCGGGCGATCCTCGAGTCTGACGTCGGGCTCACGCCGAACAACGACGGCAACCTCATCCGGCTCGGTGTCCCTGAGCTGACCGAGGAGCGGCGCAAGCAGCTCGTGCGCGTCGTGCGGAACATCGCGGAAGAGGGTCGGGTCGCGATCCGGAACATCCGCCGCGACGTCATGCACGACCTGCGTGAGCTCAAAGAGGCCGGTGAGGCGGGATCGGACGACGAGCACCGCGCCGAGGGCGAGCTCCAGAAGGTCACCGACGCGCGGGTCAGCGAGCTCGACGAGGCGCTGAAGCACAAAGAGGCAGAGATCCTCGAGGTCTAAACGACCTGGCTTTGAGCGTGTCCGGGCAGCAGGCTCGCTACGTCGCGATCATCACCGACGGCAACGGTCGCTGGGCCCAGCAACGGGGCTTGCCCGTCGTCGCCGGCCATGAGGCCGGTGCCGACACGGTCAAGGCTCGGCTGCGCGATTCCGTGTCGCTTGGCGTCAAGGAGCTGACCGTATTCTCGTTCTCGACCGAGAACTGGAGCCGCTCGCCGGAGGAGGTCGCGGGGCTGATGGAGATGTTCGGCCGTCGGCTCGAGGTCGAGACGCCTGAGCTCCACGAGGAGGGCGTCCGGATGCGGTTCATCGGCCGGCGCGCCGCCCCGGTGCCGCCGCGGCTGATCGAACGGATGGAGTGGGCGGAGGGTGTCACCCGGGAGAACACGCGGATCACGCTGTTCGTCGCCTTCAACTATGGCGGCAGGGCGGAGATCATCGATGCGGCGCGAACCTTTACCGGTGGGACCGAAGACGAGTTCCGCGCACACCTGTACGCGCCTGACATGCACGACCCAGACATCATCATCCGGACGAGCGGCGAGCAGCGTATCTCGAACTACCTGCTGTGGCAGGGCGCATACTCGGAGTTCGTGTTCCGCGACGAACTGTGGCCCGACTTCTCCCGGGAGGCGTACGAGGGGAGCCTCCAGGAGTTCACCGCGCGCAAGCGACGCTTCGGGGGGCGATAGCGCCCATGCCTTCCGCGAGGCGTCCGCCTGCGCGCGGTAGCCGCCGCCGTGAACCGGAGCGCGGGCGTCCCCGCGCCCGCCCGCAGCAGCGTCGCAGCGCGCCGCCCCCGCAGCCGCGGCCGAAGCGTCAGCGCTCGGATCTCGTGTCCCGGATCCTCGTCGCCGTGCCGGCGGCGGTCGTCGCGATCGTGTTCGTCGGCCTCGGCGGGCTCGCATTCGCGTTGTTCATGATCGCGATCGGGTGCATCTGCCTGCACGAGCTCTACCGGATGCTCGCCCGCTGGCGCCCGGTCCCGCTCGTCGGCTTCGCGGCGCTCGCCGGCATGGTCCTGGCGGCGCGCCTCGGCACGGAACGCGAGGTCGTCGGCGTCGCGATGGCCGCCATCCCGGTCCTCTTCCTGGCGATCCTCACCCGGCCGCAGCGTGGCGGGGCGACCGTCGCGATCGCCGGCACGCTGCTCGGCGTCTACTGGATCGGCTTCGCGTTTGCGCATGCGGTGCTGCTCCGGGAGCTGCCGCACGGGAACGCGATCATCATCGACATCCTCGTCGGTACGTTCCTCGGCGATACAGCGGCATACATCGGCGGGCGGATGTTCGGCCGCCGGGCGCTCGCCCCCGAGGTCTCCCCCAACAAGACCGTCGAGGGTCTCTTCTGCGGCATGTTCATCGCGATCCTGTCCGTGTTCTTCGCCGGCCTCTATCAGGACTGGATGACCCAGGGCGATGCGCTCCTGCTCGGCGCCGCCGTCGCGATCCTCGGCCCGGTCGGGGACCTGTTCGAGTCACTGGTCAAGCGTGACGCGGGCACGAAGGACACCGGCTCGCTGTTCGGGCCTCACGGCGGTGCGCTCGACCGGCTCGACGCGGTGATCTTCACGGTCGTCGCCGGCTACTTCATCTGGGTCGCCGTCGGGCACCACTGATGCGCGAGGTCGTCCTCCGGCTCCCGCAGATCGCCGTTGAGGACGTGCTTGACCGTCTGCTGCCGATCGTGCCCGGCGGGGTCTGGGAGGGCCACTCCGGGACGCACGCCGAGCTGCTCCTGCGCGGTCCCGATGTTCCGAGCACCGAGGTCATCACGGCCGCGGTCGGGCGCTGGCCGCATACGGTCGCCGAGCGTGAGATCGCGGACGACTGGCGCGAGCGGCGGGTCGCCGACTACGAGCCGGACGTGATCGGCGGACGGCTGGTCGTCCGAGCCGAGTGGGCACCCGCCGCGCCACCGGGGATCCTCGAGGTGATCCTCGCCGAGACGGTCGCTTTCGGCGGCGGCGGCCATCCGACCACGCGGACGTGTCTCGAGCTGTTGCTCGAGCTCACACCCCTCGGGGCGTTCGCGGATCTCGGCTGTGGCACCGGCGTACTGGCGGTGCTTGCGGCGCGCCTCGGCTGGACACCCGTGACGGCGGTCGACATCGACGCGGCCAGCGTCGAGACCGCGCGTTCGAACGCCGAGCGCAACGACGTGAGCGTCGATGCCCGCGTCGTCGACCTCTCGACCGAGCCACCGCCGGACGCCGCGGGATACGCCGCCAACGTGCCAGTCGAGCTTCACCACGCGATCGCTGCTCGGCTCGGCCGGCCGGCCGTGGTCCTCGCGAGCGGGTTCGGACCCGACGATGCCGACGCCGTCAGCATCGCGTACCGGGCGCGCGGTCTCACCGAGCAGCGGCGGGTCACGGCCGGAGGCTGGGCCGTGCTCGCGCTCGAGCGCGAGCGTGGCTAGAACACGCTTGCACTAAATGTCACTAAGCGAGACACTCCCCGCCGGACGGCCGAGATCAGCTAGACAAGGGGGGACCCGGTGGCCGAGTATGTGAAGTTCCGCTGGACGACGGCGAAGGTCGGGGCGTCGATGGCGCTGCTCGCGCTGATCGCGGGCGTCGCCGAAGCGGCTCGTAGCACCTCAGACCATGTGACCGCGACGCCGGCGGCGTCGGTCTCGCTGCTCAAGCTGACGGGTCTGAGCAAGACGATCAGCCGTAACTTCCTCAAGGTGGAGCAGAAGCTGCTGAAGATCGAGTCGTCGATCACGGGCCTCGAGAAGAGCATCACGCGCAACTACTACAAGGCCTCTCAGGTCAACGCGAAGTTCCTGAAGATCTCCGACGCCAACCTGAAGTACCTGAAGATCAGCGATGCCAGCACGCAGTACCTGAAGGCCACGGCAGCGGCGAACTTCCTGCAGGGCAAGGGAAGCGTCGTCAGCGGGGCCCTCTCGAGCATTCCCGCGTCCGCCCAGCAGTTGCTGAGCCTGCCGGGCGGGATCATCGTCGTCCGTGCTGCGAACACGCCGGGAGCGGGCCAGCTGATAACGATCCACAACGGCACGGGGGCAACGCTGGCCGGTGTCGCCAGCATGGGGGACGGCAGCGTGCGGAGCCTGTCGCTGGCGGCGAACGCCGACACGCTGCTGCCCGCAGTCCGGGCGCCAGCCGAGATCCGGGTGCAGATCTTCCCCGCCGGCACTTTCACAGGCGTCGTCTCGATCCTCATCGGGCTGACCCCGAACCCCTCGACCCAGCAGCCCGAGGCGGTCGCTCAAGCGTTCACGGGCGGCGTCTGACGGGCACCTCACACCAGCTGACAAGCGGGCTGCCCGGCGCCGACGGGCTGCTCATCACGGCATCGAAGGAGCTCCAACCGGGGGCGCGGGCGATGCTCGTCCTCGCCGACGGGCTGTTTCGGCTCGACGTGACGGTGAGCGGCGACACGCTGCGAACGGCGGTACGCAACTTCACGGCCGACGAACTGCAGATGCGCGGGGGCGTGTACGGCGCCGAGGGTGAGAACGTCGTCCTCGGCGAGGCGAGCGCGTACGAGCCCGCCCGGGCCGCTCTCGAGTTTTCGATCGGGTCAGTCGAGGTGAGCGTCACGCTCGGAACGCTGCGCTTTGCCGACCGGGGGACGGTCAAGGTGAGCGCGCAGGCGATCGTGCGCCAGCCGACCGCGCCGTGAGCGCTTGGGCGATTGTGTACAGCTGTTGTACACAAGACCCCACGCGCTCCCTCTTACAATGCGGCCGGTGCCGCGCCGCCTGGCCATCCTCGGATCGACCGGCTCGATCGGCGTGCAGGCGCTCGATGTCGTCGCTCGCTCCGACGGCGAGCTGAAGGTCGTCGCCCTCAGCGCTCAGAGCGCGTGGGAGGCGCTGCTCGAGCAAGCCCGGGCGCTCGGGGTCAAGCGTGTCGCGCTCACCGACCCGGTGGCCGCTGCCCGGGCGTCGGAGGCATGGACCGACGGGGAAGTCCTCACTGGGCCGGACGGGCTCGTCGAGCTGATCACGGAGTCCGGGTGCGATCTCGTGCTCAACGCGATCGTCGGCTCGGCCGGCCTCGTGCCGACGGTCGCGACGTTGGGGGAGGGCATCGACCTCGCGCTCGCCAACAAGGAGTCGCTCGTCGTCGGCGGCGAGCTCGTGACGGCGCTCGCGGAGGCGACCGGCGCGGCGATCATCCCGGTCGACTCCGAGCACTCGGCGCTTCACCAGCTGATCGCGGGGGAGCGCTCCGGGACGATCGACCGGCTGATCATCACCGCCTCCGGCGGCCCGTTCCGCGGGCGCACGGCCGCCGAGCTCGCCAATGTGACCGTTGAGCAGGCGCTCGCGCACCCGACGTGGGCGATGGGCGGGAAGATCACGATCGACTCGGCGACGCTGATGAACAAGGGCCTCGAGGTGATCGAGGCCCATCACCTGTTCGGGACGCCGTACGAGCAGATCGACGTCGTCGTCCACCCGAAGTCGATCGTCCACAGCCTCGTGCAGCTGTGCGACGGCGCGACGCTCGCGCACCTCGGCTACCCGGACATGCGCGTGCCGATCGCCTACGCGCTCCACTACCCCGACAGGGTCGATGTCCCGGTCCGGCCGCTCGATCTCGTCGAGCTCGGGGCGCTCACGTTCGAGGCGCCCGACCCCGAGACGTTCGCCGCCCTGCGCCTGGCCCGCGAAGCGGGGCGGGCGGGCGGCACGGCCCCGTGCACGCTGAACGCAGCCAACGAAGTGGCCGTTCACGCGTTCCTCGGCGGCCAGCTCGCGTTTCTCGATATCGCCGCCGTCATCGAGGAGACGCTCGAGCGGGAGCCCGCCCGCACCGTGCACTCGTTCGACATGCTCGGCGAGACGGATGCCCGGGCGCGCCGGATCGCGGGCGTTCTCGTCGCCGAGCGCTCTGCTGCCTGAGTGTGCGGTGACAGCGGGCCGCGCCCCACGGGTGTGGGACGCAGCCGTGCTGCCGACTCTCTCAGATGCTGCGGCCGTGGAGGCCGTCGCATCAACCCGCGCGCACCTCTGGCGGCGGCGGATCTGCGTGATGCGTCGTCCTCGGACCCGGAAATAGCTTCGCCGTTCCTCGGGATCATGCGTCCTCGCCTCACTTGATCCGGCGCACGCCAGGCGCACACGAGGATTGATGCGACAACCTCTACGGCGCCGGAAGCACCGTATTGCCGGAGTTGAACGCCTGAACGCCGGCTTCGTTATCGCCGTCGAACGGCGTCACCGGGCTGTTCTTGCCCAGGCAGAAGTCATCGCCGGTGGGATCTGCGAACCACGCCCCGACGTGGTTGAGATCGACCCGCACTCGCTGGCCGTTGTTGTCGAGCGTGGAGGAGAACGCCTCCTGGACGATCAACCGGAACTCGTTATGGGTGTTCCCGTGCTTGTCCGACGTGAAGTCGCCGATGTACTCGGCGGCGCCGAACGGTGCTCCCGTCTGCTGAATGAGGAACGTGGTGAACGTGGTTCTCGGTGGTAGGTGGCGGCCTCGGATCGAGAGCACGTCAAAGCCGAGCTTGTCCGTTGTCAGCTTCAGATCGACATCGATGTGGACATGCTTCATGCACCCCGCCAACTGTGGTGAGGACGGATTGAGGTGGAAATGAAGCTTCTTCGTCGCCGCCGCGGTGGCGAGCCGCGGAGGTTTGCCGTGATCCGAGCCGGTGGCCGCGAGCGCGCCGACACCTGATCCCGTGACTGCAGCGAGTGTCGCCGCGGCAATGGCGAGTTTTGTCATCAGTCGCATCTGAGTCTCCTATCTCTGGTGGCGCAATCGATGCCAGCATTCCGGCCAGCGACTGCCCCCTTGTCTGTGGTCAACGTGCGATCGCGGTAGTCCTCCCGCGATCGACACGGTCGCGAGGTGTCGGCGGCCCGGAGGCGGCGAGCGGCAACCCGACGAGGCGCCTTGCGGTCGCGTCGTCACAGCCCTACCTCGCGCGGGAGGGATCGACATCTCGCGCGCCCGTTGCCGTTCCGTAAGCCTCAGCATTCGCCCTCTTGAATGGCCTTACGGCCGCGGCCTTCAGACGGTTCTCGGACATCGCACGACCGCGGCATCGCTGTCACGCTCGCCGGCCGAGCATGTGGCGCCTTGGATCACCTCTTATCAATCTCATCGACTCCGCCTGCCACACTGAACGCGGATGTCGTACGTCCTTGCCTTCCTTGGCTTCGCAGTCCTGATCCTGTTCCACGAGGCGGGCCACTTCGTCGCGGCCAAGGCCGTCGGGATGCGGGTCGAGCGCTTCTCGCTGTTCTTTGGGCCGATGATCTGGAAGGTCCAGCGCGGCGAGACCCAGTACGGAATTGCCGCGATCCCGCTCGGAGGCTACGTGAAGATCAGCGGCATGAACCCCCGGGAGGAGCTCCCGGAGGAGGTGCGCGCGCGGGCCTACTACAACCAGCCGGTGTGGAAGCGGATCGTCGTGATCCTCGCCGGGCCGTTCGTCAACCTGCTGATCGCGTTCCTGATCATCTGGATCCTGCTGCTCGCAAACGGGCAGGCCGTCGCGACCAAGAAGGTCGCGACGATCGGTCGCGGGACGCCGGCGGCGGCCGTGCTCAAGCCCGGAGACCAGATCGTCTCCGTCGACGGCGTCCGCGGCTCACCGGAGCAGATTCGCAACCAGATCCGCTCCCACCGCTGCGCCGGCGCCGCGACCAACGGCTGCCGGGCGGCGACGCCCGCGCGGGTCGTCGTGCGCCGCGGCGGTCAGCTCGTCACCGTCACGGCGTACCCGCGGTACGTCGCGGCCGACAGGGCGCCCGAGCTCGGCTTTGGCTTTGACGCCGTCAACCAGCCGGTCGGCGCGGTTCACGCGGCGGGTCTGGCGGTGAGCGACATGTGGACCGTCACGACGAAGACGGTCGGCGTCGTCGCCCGGATCTTCGAGCCGCAGGAGCGCAAGCAGCTCGGCAGCGTCGTTGGTGGCTACACGGTGACCCAGCAGTCGTTCGCCCACGACACGACGCGGGCGCTCTGGGTGCTGGCGCTGATCTCGCTGTCGCTGGCGATCATCAACCTGTTCCCGTTCCTGCCCCTTGACGGCGGCCACGTGTTCTGGGCGGTCGCCGAGAAGATCCGCGGGCGCCGGATCTCCTTCGAGGTGATGGAGCGGGCCGGGGTGATCGGCTTCGCGCTCATCCTGATGCTGTTCGTGATCGGGCTGAGCAACGACATCTCGACCCTGACCGGAAAAGGGTTCAACGTCCGTTAGCGGGGCTTCCGTCTGGTCGCGGAGCCAGTCGCTGCGATAGCTTTACCCTGCACGCAGGAGTGAACCCCGGGATCCCTGGAGGAGAGCATGGAGAGCAGCACGATCACGGCGGGGCAGAGCCGCGCAGTTGATGCACCGACCGTGACCGAGGCGCTGCGGCGCACCGCGGCAAACCACCCCGACGTGGTCGCGGTGCGGACAGTCGACGACACCGTCTCGCTGACCTGGTCAGAGCTGCTCGCGCGGATCGACGCGCTCGCCGGCGGCCTCGCCAAGCTCGGCGTCGAGCGTGGCGACACCGTCGCGATCATGCTCGGCAACCGGCCGGAGTTCCACATCGTCGACCACGCGGTCGCGATGCTCGGCGCGACCCCGTTCTCGATCTATCAGACGTATCCGGCCGAGGAGATCGAGTACCTCGTCACCGACGCCGCGTCGAGGATCGCGATCGTCGAACAGGCCTTTCTGCCCGTGATGCTCGAGGCGCGCAGGGCGCTGCCCGGGCTCGAGCACGTGATCGTGATCGACGCCGACGCCCCGGAGGGGACGCTCGCGCTCGCCGACGTCGAGGGCTCGAACCCCGACTTCGACGTCGCCGCCACGGCGAGCGAGGTCGAGGCCGACGACGTGCTGACGCTCATCTACACGTCGGGCACGACCGGTCCACCGAAGGGCGTGCAGCTATCCCATCACGCGATCATGGTCTCCGCCAAGGCGATCGAGGAGATCATCCCGTTCGAGGTCGGGGGGCGGCTCATCTCGTGGCTGCCCGCCGCGCACATCGCCGAGCGGATGGCCCACCACTACGTCCCGACGATCTACGCCGGCACGATCACGACGTGCCCGAATCCGCGTGACGTCGTCTCCTACCTCCCGCAGGTGCACCCGACGTGGTTCTTCGCCGTCCCCCGCATCTGGGAGAAGCTGAAGGCCGGACTCGAGGCGATGCGCGCCGGGCTCCCGGAGGACCAGCGGGCGCCGATCGAGGCCGCGCTGAGCGCCGCGACCGAGCGGATCCGGCTGCAGCAGCGGGGTGAGCCCGTCCCCGAGGAGCTCGAGCAGGCGGTCGCCAAGGCCGACGCCGAGATGTTCTCGAAGCTGCGGGAGATGCTCGGGCTCGACCAGTACTCGGCCGTCAACGTCGGCGCCGCGCCGACTCCGGTCGAGGTGCTCGAGTTCTTCCATGCGATCGGGATTGAGCTCGCGGAGCTGTGGGGCATGTCCGAGACGTGCGGCTTTGGCACGTGCAACCGGCCCGGTCAGGTGCGGATCGGGACCGTCGGACCCGCGTCGCCAGGCGCGGAGCTGAAGATCGCCGAGGACGGAGAACTCCTCATCCGCGGCGAGTTCGTGATGCTCGGCTACCGCAACCAGCCGGACAAGACCGCCGACGCGATCGACCCCGACGGCTGGCTGCACACCGGCGACATCGGTCAGATCGACGAGGACGGCTTCCTCAAGATCGTCGACCGCAAGAAGGAGATCATCATCAACGCCGCGGGCAAGAACATGTCGCCCGCCAACATCGAGGCGGAGCTGAAGACCGGTAGCCCGCTGATCGGCCAGGCGGTCTGCATCGGCGATGCCCGGCCGTACAACACGGCGCTGATCGTGCTCGACGCCGACTATGCGCCGCAGTGGGCCGCGCAGAACGGCTTGGCAGGGAAGAGCCTTGAGGAGCTGGCGACCGAGCCGGCGGTCATCGCCGCCGTCCAGGAGGGCGTCGACAAGGCGAACACGCACCTCGCGCGGGTCGAGCAGATCAAGAAGTTCACGGTCCTCGAGGGCGACTGGGCGCCCGGCGGGGACGAGCTGACCCCGACGATGAAGCTCAAGCGCAAGCCGATCAGGGCCAAGTACGAGGCGGCGATCGAGGCGATGTACGCCGGCTGAGTGGGGCCGGGGTCACCGTGAGCGGCCGTTGCTGTCGAACGCTGGGCCGATGGTGCGGTCGGCTCAGCGCGCGCGGAACACGATCACGCGGCTGAAGCTCGTGCCGTCGACCTGGTAGGCGTAGCACCCGGTCGCCCGCACGCGGGTGAAGGACATCCAGGCGCGTCCGCCGCCGGACGGCTTGGGGACCTGCTGGCCGGACTGCAGCAGCTGCAGCTCGTCGTTCGGCACGCGGCCCTCACCGAAGCCGACGGCGCCCGCCCCGTCGATCCGGCGGCCGCGGATCAGCACCGGGCCGCGGTAGCTCGCGGCGGCGATCCACTCGACCCGGCCGGCGCGCCACGCACTGCCCAGGAACTGGGTGACGTGGACGTCCGCCGTCCCGGACGGCGACACCGGGCCGCCCCCACCGGACGCCGGACAGCCGTGGGGGAGGTGGAGCGCCCGGCGCAGGCTCGCCGGGACTGCGCCCGAGCACTGGCCCGCGCAGAGCTCGTAGCTGCCGTAGCCGGTCACCTGGCGCAGACCGGCCGGGGCGGCCGGCGTACCGGCGGGCGTGGGCGGCGGCGCCGTGCTCGTCGCCGGAGCGCTTGTGGCCGTTGTCGTGTGCGTCGCGGTCGATGTCGACGAGCGGGCTCGCGAGCGATGGCGCTTCGTCGCCGTGTGAGCGCGGGTGGTGCTCGTCATCGTCGAGACGGTCGTGTTCGCAGCGGCGGGCGTCGTCGTCGAGGACGTGCTCGACGAGTGGGAGGCGCCTCCGCAGCCTCCGAGCATGAGCGCGAGCAGCGCAGCCGCGGCGGTCCCTACGCGCCGGCGGCCCGGATCGATCGCCACAGCAGCTCCGCGGGATGAAGGATCGGCAGCGGATGCCCGAGTTCACGCAGGTGCAGATCGAGCTGCGCCGCGCACCCGGGGTTGCCTGCGGCGATCGCGTCCGCTCCCGTCGCGATCAGGTTGCGAGCCTTGCGGGCGCCGAGCTCAGCGGCCGCCTCAGGCTGGACGAGGTTGTAGACCCCGGCCGAGCCGCAGCAGATCTCAGGCTCAACCGGATTCTCGAGCAACTGAAGTTCTGGAATGCCGCCAAGCAGCGCCCGGGGCTGGGCACGGATGCTCTGCGCATGGGCGAGATGGCACGCATCGTGGTAGACGACCTTCATGCGCAACGGGCCCCGCGGGGCGCGCGGCTCGATCTCCGCAAACACCTCGGCGACGTCACGCACGCGCTCGGAGAAGCGCTCGGCGGCGGGTGTGCCGAGGAGCTCGCCGTACTCCTTCATCGCGGCGCCGCAGCCGGCGGCGTTGACGACGATGTAATCGAGCTCCCCGAGCGCGTCGAACGCGGACACGGTCGCGGCAGCGCGCGCGATCGCGGCGTCCTCCTCGCCCGCGTGGAGCTCGAGCGCGCCGCAGCAGTCGGGGGCGGCGGGCGCCAGCACCTCGAACCCCTCGGCGGCGAGCGTCGCGATCGTCGCGCGATGGACGTCGGAGAAGAACACGCGTTGCACGCATCCGAGCAGCAGCCCGACCCGGCCACGCTGACGCCCGACGGCAGGCGTGCGGGCGGGAAGGTGGCGGGCGCTCTGGGCCTTGCGCACGGTCGTTCGGGGCGCCACCTTCATCATGATCGAGAGCCGGTCCGGGAGCCGCTCGGCACCGAGCTTGCGGGCGGCGGCGAGCGTCGGGACGAGCGCCTGGAGCCGGCGTGGGTGGGGGAGGGTCTCGAACAGCAGCCGTCGCAGGGCACGCTCGGCGGGCGGGCGCTTGTGGTGGCGCTCGATCTGCGGGCGGACCCGTTCGATCAGCCGGTCGTACTTGACGCCGGACGGGCACGCGGTGACACACGCCATGCATCCGAGGCAGCGATCGAAGTGAGTCACCATCTCGTCTGAGATCTCCGTGGCGCCGTTCACGCCCTCGTCGATCAGCACGATCCGCCCGCGTGGCGAGTCGGCCTCCTCGGCCCAGAGGACGTACGTCGGGCACGCGTCGAGGCAGAAGCCGCAGTGGACGCAGTCGCTAATGAGCTCCTGCCGCGGGGGGCGACGGGTGTCGAACGCCGTCATCAGATGCCTCCGGCGAAGAGGCCGGGGTTGCACACGCCCATCGGGTCAAAGCGGGCCTTGACGCGGCGCATCAGCGCAAGCGAGGACGCCGACGCCTCACCCCACGGATCGATCTCGGCGCGCAGTTCGGCGGGCGCGTCGAGCAGGACGGCGACCGCGCTCCTCGGAAGCGCGTCGAGCAGCCCGCGGGTCGCGCCCGGGTCGACTGCGATGTACGTCGTGCCGAGCGTTGCCCGTCCGACGAGTGTTCCGTCCGCCGCGCTGGCGGCGCGGAGCACGGCGGCGAGCGCACTCGGGCGCGCGGCGACGCGGACGAGCGCCTGCTCCGGCGCGCGCTGGCCGGCACGCTGGCGCGCCCACAGGTCCTGGTCCTCGTCGGCAACGTCGATTCCGTCGAGGCCGCCGTCGCGCAGCATCGTGGCGACCCGCTGCGCTCGGCGAACGGCCTCGGCACCGGCGCACCGGGCGAGGATCCCGCCGCGGCCGCCGCGCCACGCGACGTCGAGCGACTCAAGCTCGAGCGGCGCCTTCGATAGGGCCCGCGCGGTCGCGTCAAGCGCTTCCGGATCGGCGGTGGCGCCGAGCGCGGTGGCGGTGTGCACCGGCAGCGGATGCAGTCGCACGCACACGCTGAGGATCAGCCCGAGCGTGCCGAACGCCCCGGTGAACAGCTTGCCGAGGTCGTATCCGGCGACGTTCTTGATCACCTTGCTGCCGGCCTTGGCGATCGTGCCGTCGGCGAGCGCGACGGTGAGGCCGAGCACGAGGTCGCGGGGGGCGCCGTAGCGGTGACGCAGCGGCCCGGAGTCGCCCGTTGCGAACACCCCGCCAATCGTCGCCTTGCGCCCATTGGTTCCCAGCGGCGGATCGAGCGCGAGGATCTGCCCCTCGGCGGCGAGTTCGTCCTGGACCCGCGCGAGCGGCGCGCCGGCCTGGACGATCGCCGTGAAATCGCCGGGGTTGTGCTCGAGGATGCGGTCGAGTCCGGTCGTCGCGAGCTCGATCGGCGGCGCTTCGATGGGACGGCCCCAGTCGAGCTTCGTGCCGCCGCCTCGGATCCGCACGCTCTGCCCCTGGGCGGTCGCCTCGGCGAGCTCGGCGGCGGCCTGCTCAAACGTCGTCGGCGTGAGCTGGCGATGGAGTTCTCCGGTGGCCATCAGAAGCGCTCCGCGATCCCGGCGCGTTCGAGAGGGTGCTCACGGTACGGCCCGGGAACCTCACCGCACAGCCGCGGCGTCGGCATCACCTTGCCCGGGTTGGCGAGGCCGGCGGGGTCAAACGCGCAGCGGAGCCGCTGGAACGTGTCGAGGTCGGTCTCGGAGTACATCGACGGCATGTACATCTTCTTGTCGACGCCGACACCATGTTCACCGGTGATCGAGCCCTCGGCGTCGACGCACGCCTTGACGATCAGCCCCGCGAGCTTCTCCGCCTTCTCCGGCTCGCCCGGGCGGGCCGCGTCGTAGCAGACGAGCGGGTGCAGGTTGCCGTCCCCGGCGTGAAACACGTTCGCGACCTGGAGCTCGTACTCGGCGGCGAGCTCGTCGATCCGCTTGAGCACCTCGACGAGCCGCGTCCGCGGAATGACGCTGTCCTGGACGTAGTACGCCGGCGCGATCCGGCCCATCGCCGCGAACGCCGCCTTCCGTGCCCTCCAGATGTTCAGCCGCTCGGCCTCGGTCAGCGCGACGCGGACGTCAGGGGCGCCGGCGCGGGTGCACAGCGCCATCAGATGCTCAAACCGCGCCGTGCACTCCTCGTGCGGGCCGTCGAGCTCGACGAGGAGCGCCGCGCCGGCGTCGAGCCGGTACCCGGCGCCCGTCGCCGCTTCGGCGGCCCTGATCGACAGACGGTCCATCATCTCGATCGCGCCGGGCACGATCCCGGACCCGACGATCGCGCTCACCGCCTCGCCGGCGTGGGCGGTGTCCTCGAAGAAGGCGACCATGGTCCGGACCGTCTCCGGCGCCGGAATGACGCGCAGCGCGATCTTCGTCGCAACGCCGAGCGTGCCCTCGGAGCCGACGAACGCGCCGAGCAGGTCGTAGCCGGGCTCGTCACGGTCGAGTTCGACGACCGAGCCGTCGGGAACGACGACCTCGAGCCCGACGACGTAGTTCGTCGTGAAGCCGTACTTGAAACAGTGCGCCCCGCCGGAGTTCTCGGCGACGTTGCCGCCGATCGAGCAGACGATCTGGCTCGAGGGATCGGGCGGATAGAAGTGGGTGGGGCCGACGGCCTTTGAGATCGCGAGGTTGGTGACGCCCGGTTCGACGATGACGCGGCTGTCGTCGAGCTCGATCGAGAGGATCCGCCGCAGCCGGCTGAGCACGATCAGGACGCCGTTCTCGACCGGGAGGGCGCCGCCCGAGAGGCCCGTCCCGGCGCCGCGGGCGACGAACGGGAGCTCATGCTCGGCGCACAGCGCGACGACGGTCTGGACCTGCTCGGCGCTGCCGGGCAGCACCGCCGCGAGCGGCGTCTGGCGCAGGTGCGCGAGCCCGTCGGACCGGTACGTCGCGAGCGCGTGCGGATGGGTCAGCACGTGCTCCGAGCCGCAGATCCCTTCCAGTCGTGCGATCAACTCTGCGCCGAGTGGCATCTAGTGTCCCGGTTCCGGGGCTCGGTGGCACCAAGAGGTGTCACTGGTGGATGCCTCGGAAGGACGCAGGAGCCGACGCGCAGCAGCGCTGCGCGAGGCGACGAGGACATACCGAGGCGCCGCCAGGGGCGCCTCGACTGCCATCGAGGTCCAGAATCGAGGCACAAGAGGAGTATCCCCGATTCGGCCCGGTTACCCTCAGATCCGTGGAGCTGAAGACGTTCTACGAGCAGAGCTATACCCGGGGCGGGGAGCGGGGTGGGCTCTACGCCGATTGGCGCGCGCTGAGCGCGGTCGGCAAGGCTGACCACGTGCTCGCCCTCACCCCGATGCCCCTGCGGGCCGGGGATCCGCGGGTTCTCGACATCGGTTGCGGCGACGGCGCGCTGATCGCCGAGCTCGCCCGGCGCGAGCCGGGCTGGCGCTTCGCCGGAGTTGAGATCGCGGAGGCGGCGGTCGAACTCGCGGCGGGACGATGTCCGCGGGCTGACGTCCGCGCCTACGACGGCGAGACCCTGCCGTGGGAGGCTGGCGCGTTCGAGCTCGCGGTTCTCTCGCACGTGCTCGAGCACGTCCCCGATCCGGCCTCGGTGCTCGCCGAGGCCGCCCGGGTGGCGGCGTATGTGATCGTCGAGGTTCCGCTCGAGGACAACATCTCGGCGCGCCGCGGCGCGAAGCGTGCCGTCGCCGACGATGTCGGTCACATCCAGCGGTTCTCCCGGGACAACGTGGCGCGGATCGCGGCCGACGCCGGGCTGAGGGTTGCCGCCGACGTCGTCGACCCGCTCGGCCGGGAGGTCCATACGTTCTTCGCCGACACGGCGCTCCAGCAGGCGCGAGGGACGGTGAAGTGGCTCGCCCGGAGCGGGATCAACACCGTCGCGCCAGCCGCCGCCCAGCGGCTGTTCACGGTGCACTACGCGTGCCGCTGCGAGCCCGCGGCGACGACGGCGCGGTACGCCTCGAGCGTCCGCTGACCGCACGCGGTCCAGGTGAACTCGGCGGCAACGGTCGCGCGGGCCGCGGCCCCCGCCGCCGCAAGCTGTCCAGGGTCGGCGATGAGCTCGGCGAGCCGCGCCGCGAGGGCGTCCGGTGCCCGGGGCGGGACGAGCTCTATCCCCTGGCCCGCCGCCAAGATCTCCGCCGGACCGGGCTCACCCGCGGCGCCGATCGCCGGGATCCCGGCCGCCATCGCCTCGATGTAGGCAACGCCGAACGCCTCATCGGTCGAGGGCATCACGAACAGCCAGCCCTCGCGGGCGCGCCGCAGCGCCTCGTCGTGGGCCAGCTGACCGGTGAACTCGACGCGGTCGCCGACGCCGAGCCGGCCTGCGAGCTCCGCCAGGGCAGCGCGTTCCGGACCGTCGCCGATGATCCGGTAGCGGACGCTCTGCGGCAGCTGCGCCAGCGCCTCGATCACGTCTGCGTGGCGCTTGCGGGCGACGAGGTGCCCGACGGTGACGAGCAGCGGCGTCGCCGCCCGGGGCGGCGGGGCATCCGGGATGTCGGTCCCGAGGTGCACGACCTCGGTCCGTGCGGCGCCGTGGAGCCGGGCGAGAGCCGCGATGCCAGCGCTATTGGCGAGCGTCAGATCGGCGCGCCGGTACGCGCGGGCGACGACCGTGGCGCCGAGCGGGACACGATCGACCGTCCACAGAACGTCGCCGCCGTGGACCGAGACGATCAGTGGGCGGTCCGGCGCAACGCGGAGCGCAGCGTCGCCGGCCGGGACAGCGTTGTGGGCATGGATGAGATCGAACCGCCCCCGCTCACGCTCGGCGTGGCGCAGTGCTCGTCGCAGCCCTGGGCTCGCCCACCGTCCCCAGGTCGCGTAGGCGCGCGAGCGGGGCGGCGACGCGTACCGTACGTACGTGACCGGCACATCGTCGAGCACGGCTTGGCGGGGCTGGCCGGCGAGACGGCGGAACTCGCGGATCGTCAGTGCCCGCGCCGGTGGCACGATCCGATGCAACACGAACACGTCGACGTCGGCGCCCGCCTCGCGGGCCGCGCACGCCTGACGGTGCGCCCACACACCGAGCACGGGATCGTGCGCGCGGGGGTAGAACTCGGCGAGGACCGCGACGCGCATAGCGGGACGAGAGTCTAGGTTTGCCGGGTGATCCTGTTCCTCCACACGCGCTACCGGACGACGGGCGGGGAGGAGCGGGCGGTCGACGATCTCATGTGGCTCGTGCGCGAGCGGCTGTCCGAGGACGCCGAACTGCTCACGCGTGACTCGGCGGTGCTCGGCCGCTCACGCGCCGCCGTCGGAATGCTCCGCGGAGGGCTTGACCCGTCCGATGTCGCCCACGCGGTGCGACGGACCGGCGCCCGCGTCGTGCACGCGCACAACGTCAACCCGACGCTCGGCTGGCGGGCGCTCGCGGCCGCGCGTGCGGCTGGCGCGCGCGTCGTGCTCCACCTGCACCAGTACCGCCTCGTCTGCGCGGTCGGCGTGTGCTTCACCCACGGCGCGGACTGCGCGCGCTGCCACGGACGCAACACGTGGCCGGGGGTGCGGCTCGGCTGCCGCGGGACGGGCGTCGAGGCCGGCGTCTACGGCGCCGGCTTGGCGCTGTGGCAGCGGCGGCTCGCGGCGCAGGTCGACGCGTTCGTCGTCCCGAGCCGCGCCGCCCACGAGCGGCTGCGCGCCCTCGGCGCGCCGGTGCCCGACGACGCCGTGAACGTGCTCCCGCACGTCATCCGGTCGTTCGCTTCGATCTCGCGGCCGCGCGCCGACGGTCCCGCCGTTCTCGCCACCCGACTGGCGCCGGAGAAGGGCGTCGATCTGGCGATCGACGCGTGCCGGGCGGCCGCTGTCCCGCTCGTGATCGCGGGTGACGGACCCGAGCGGGCGGCGCTCGAGGCGCACAGCCGGGATGCCGAAGTCAGCTTCGTCGGCCGGCTCGACGCTCAGGGCCTGGCGCGACTCCGCGGTGAGGCGGGCGTCGCCGTGCTGCCGTCGCGGGCGCACGAGACGTTCGGCCTCGCCGCCGCCGAGGCGATGGCGGCCGGCCTGCCGGTCGCGGCGACCGCCGTCGGTGGGCTGCCCGAGCTGCTGCCCGCCGGGTGGCTCGCACCGGCGGGTGATGCAGACGCGCTCGCGGAGGTCATCGGCCGCCTGCGGGGCGATGCGGCGGCCGGGCGCCACGCGATCGAGCGTGTGCGCGCGATCGCCGCCCCGGAGATCGTGGCACCGGCGCTCGCGGCGATCTACGAGGCCGTGCGGCGGTAGTCGCTCAATACGCGGGCACGCCGGAGACACTCGAGTCGATCCCGTGCGACACCCCGTAGGCCTCCATGTAGATCGCGTAGCCGAGGTCGAGCGCGAACAGGCCAATGACGAGTGCTAGCGCCCACCGCCGCCGGTCGCGAACGACCCAGGCCCCCGCGACGTAGAACACCGGCGCAGCGAGGAAGATGATCCGGCCCCAGTCGAACGCGAACGTCATCGCGGCGACACAGAGTGCGACGAGCACGAGTCCGCGCCTGGCGAACGCGAGGCGGGGGAGCGCGAGCGGCGCGGCGATCCATAACGGCCCGTAGGACAGGGCGAGGCGCCGGATCTCGGTCGGGAGCGTTGCCGATGAGAACGCGGTCCTGATGATCTTCCAGCGCTCGGAGAAGAACGGCCCGTTGTAACCCGGGATGTACGCCCGTCCGGCGGCGTTGATTGACGTGCGGATCACGACATAGGCGACCGCCGGCGCGATCGCGAGCAGGACGGTGTCCCGCAGCGCCTCGCGATCGAACCAGGTGCGCGCCCAGACGGCGTAGGCGAACGGAATCAGGAACAGGCTCGACTCGCGGATCGTCGTCCCGATGAGCACGACGATCACGAGCGCGACGAGCTGGCGGCGGACGATGAACAGCGTCCCCAGCGTCATCACGAGGATCGACGCCGGGTCGATGCTGCGCCCGTGCCGGATGAGGACGACGAGCAACGGCGGGGAGAGGACGAATCCGATGACGAGCGGGATGCCCAGACGATCGGCGATCTCGAAGTCGCCGAGTAGCGCGTACAGCGCGGCACCGCTTGCGGCGATCGCGAGCCACGCGATGATCGTGAACGACGCCACATGCGAGAACGGGAGGATGTGAACGAGCCACGGCACCCCGATGCGGTACGCGTACGGGAAGTTGTGCGTCGCGCCCGGATCGCTCGCCATCCGTTCGTAGAACGGCTCGTCGCCGCCCATGCCGTGCTCGTGGCGAATGAGCAGGTCCGCGAGGATCACCGCCGCGAGGCAGATCGCGCCGACACGCAGCGCCGCCGGCAGGCGCACGGTCCGCGTCACAGCCGCCGCTATCGGACGGTGACGCCCACGGAGCGACTGTGCACCGTCTGTCCCGGCAGCAGCAGCGGGTCATCAGCTGGGTAGGTCCAGCTCAGCCGGACCGTGCCGCTCGTGGGGAATGACATGTGCGTGTCGAAGTATCCGTGAGGATCGGTGATCGTGACCGTCTTCAGCGTCGTGAACGATCCTCCGGATGCCGGCCGGAACTGGATCTCGACGGTCTCGGGATCTGCGGGCACATCAATCATGGCGGAGTGCGCCGCCCGGGCGCAACCCCACACCTCGACCGAACGGCCGCGGCGCAGCTTCCTCACCGGCAGGTAGACGGGCATCCGGAACGCGTCGTAGGTCGGCTTGGGCTTGCGGGCGAAGTTCTCAAGCCCGCTCGCAAAGCCGCCGTAGTCGGTGCTCTTGGTCGCCGGCATCGCGTCACGGAGCAGGTACTGCATGTACGAGCGGATCCGCCGGTGCTTCCAGGAGATGTACTCGGCCCAGTTCAGGTAAAACGACGCCGTGGTCGGCGAGATGTACGGGAAGCGCCCGTTCCGGGGCTTCGGCGGGCTCGTGATGTAGCCGTACTCGGTGTTCCAGATCGGGAAATGCGGGTGGACGCGATAGACGCCAGTCACCCGATCGAGCGCGCGCGTGAGGTTGCCGATCTGTGCCAGCGCCGTCCACTCCGGGCTCGGCTGAGCCTCGATATTCGGCGGGTACCACCGGGAGTAGGGGTGATCCGCAAACCCGCTGGCCTGGAAGAGTCCCGGGTGCCTGGCACGGAACGCGCGCGACCCGGCGGCGTTCGTCGGGCAGCCGCGCAGTGACGCCGCGCGCCCCCGCAACGGGCGGTAGTGCGTGTCGACGCAGTACAGCGCCCGCAGAAACTGCAGCGGCGTCATGCCGTTGAACAGCCCGAGCTTGTTCGGCGCGCCACCCCGGGGCGCGACCTCGCCGAACAAGATCGTGTCGCCACCGTGGCCGGTCTGGTGCAGCGCCGTCCAGGCTGCGTCGAGAAGGTTGCGGTAGTTCCACGGGCTGCGCTCGACCGACGAGTGCCCTGCCTGCTCCGGCTTGCCCTGCGGCGCGAGGCTCGGGCCGTAGTCCGGCTCGTTCCAGATCGACCAGAAGTGCACGGCGGGCAGATCATTTGGGTCGCCGGGGGTCTGACGATGCGTCGTCGGGTCATAGTTGCCGCTGTAGCGCTTCGCCAGCGCCTGCACGAAGTACCCGTACTCGCGGCCCTTCGGCGCCCAGTTGAAATGCGGCTTGCCATCTCGGGGCGCTCCCGCGCCGGTCGCCCACAGCGGCGCGCCGCCGACGACGTTGAAGTTGAGGTCCAGATGGAGTCGCGTCGCCTCGGCCACGACGCGGTCGAGTCCGACCCAGTTCGCTGCCGGGTATGCCGCAGGATCGGTGGCGTTGAAGCCACGGGGACGTCGGTGCGAGCCCGGGGTGGGCGCGATCAGCAACCAACGGACGGCGACGCGGACGCGATCGATGCCGAGCGTCCGCATCTGCGTGAGCACGGCCGTCGTGTCGGTGCCGAACACCGCGAGGTCGTCCTGCATCATCGTCTCTTGGCTGGTGGCCGCGCTCGCGGGGGGCGCGCCCAGCAGCAGCGCCGCCGAGAGTCCGAGCAGCAGCGATCGGAGGCCGAGGATCAACGCACCGTGACCTTCTGGGTGCGGCTGAACAGCGTTGTCGCCCCAGGTTCGCTCGTCCAGGCGAGGCGGAGCGACCCGCTTGAGGGGAACGCCATCTTGAGATCGAAATAGCCGCGGGCGTCCGTGACGCGCACGGTCTTCAGCCTCGTGAACGACCCGCGCGAGTTCTTCTGGAACTGGATTTGGACGGTCTGCGTCTGGTGCGTCTGCTGCTGGGCGTAATGCGCCGGTCGCACACACCCCCAGACCTCGAGGCTGCGACGTCGCGCCTGGGTCGTCAACGGCAGATACACGGGCATCCGGTAGGCGTCGTAGCTCGGCTTGTGCTTTTCGCCGAAGAACTCGAGGCCGGCGGCGAACCCGCCGAACTCGGGGACGTTGACGCGCGGATTGGGATCCTCGAGCAGGTACTGCATCGTCGTCGCGACGCGCGGATTGCGCCACATGAGGTACTCGGACCAGTTGATCCAGTACGCCGCCGTCGTCGGCGACGGGTAGTGGTTGCTGCGATTCGGCGGGTTCGTTATGTAGCCGTATTCGGTGATGTAGATCGGGTACTTCTTGTGCGACCCGTACGTCTTCTGGACGGCGTCGAGCATCGTCGTCAGGTGCGGCAGGTCCGGGAACTCGACGTAGTCGGGATCCTTGGAGTAGAGGCGATTCGGCGCGTCGTTGACCGGATACGGATGAACGGCGAAGCCGCCGGCGCTGAACAGGCCCGGGTGATGCCGGCGGAACGCCCGAGACCCGGCGGCGTTCGTCGGGCAGCTCTCCGACCTGGCGGCGGATCTCCGCAGCGGGCGATTGCGGGTGTCGACGCAGTAGAGCGCGCGGATGAACTGCAGCGGCTTCGTCGTGCCGAACTTGCCGGGCCGCCCGTCACGGACGGATTTGCTCGCCTTGGAGCGGCTGCCCCGGGCAGCGAGCGAGCCGATCAGGATCGTGTCGTGGTTGTGACGGGTCGCCTGCAGCGACGTGTAGGCCCGGTCGACGAGGCTGCGGTACATGACCGGCGCGGAGAGAACGCGCGAGCCGCTCGTCGCCTGCGGCCCGAGATCCATGCCGAAGTTCGGCTCGTTCCAGATCGCCCAGTACCGGACCGCCGGGAGCGCCGAGGTCGACCCTGGCGGGGTGAACTGGCCGTCGTAGCGCTGGCCGATGGCATGGACGAACGCACCGAACTGGGCGGCGTCCGGCTTCCACTGGAGGTGCCCGGCGTCCTTCGGCGCGCCGCGGCCGTTCGCCCACGGAGGCGCGCCGCCACCGAGCGTCAGATCGACGATCAGGCCCCGCGCCCGCGCGTCCCGGACGATGCGGTCGTAGATCGCCCAGTTGTAGTTGGGGTCGTTCGGATTGCTCGGTTTGAACCCCGATGGGCGGGTGAACGGCGCAATGCGGTTCCATGCCACGTAGACGCGCACCATGCCGACGCCGAGCGACTTGAATGTGTCGAGCGTCGCCTCCGGATTCGTCTGGAGCTGGAAGTCGTCCTCGAACATCGCCAGCTGGCGCTTCGACGCCGCCGCCGACTGCGCAAGCGCCACTCCGAGGAGCGCGAGAACGACAGTGAGCGTGCTGAGACGGCGAACCCGAGTGCGCACAGGCAGTAGAACCTCCACTGCGGTCAGAAGTTGCGCCGCCGGGCCACCCTTACCCGGCGCGCCGGACCCGAGTCAGGCTAGATGATTGGTTTCGCGGCCGCGTGCGGGCCGGGGGAATCGGATCCCGCCCACCCATCAAGCCGGTCAAGGACGCAGGGCGAAGCCAATACTGGATGTATTGGCGAGCCCGAGGACGATGATCCGGCGCCGATCATCCGGATTCATCCGGCACGCGCGGTCGTGGAACCAATCATCTCGCGAAGAGGGGCCTGGCCTGAGGCCGGTCCTGGCGGGCTCAGTGAACGACGATCCGCGCCGGGCGGCTGTGGATTGTCTGGCCGTCCGGTCCCGTCCACGCGAGCCGCACCGTCCCGGACTCGGGAAACACAGTCTGCGTGTCGATGTAGCCGTGCGGGTCGCGGACGGGCACGGACTTGAGCGTCGTGAAGCTGCCGCCGGCCTTGGCGAACTCGATCCTCGCCGGCGCGACGTGACCGGAGGCGCGCAGCGGGTACACGGCGGGGCGGACGGACCCCCAGACCTCCGTCGCCTGCCCGTGAGACACGGTCGCCTGCGGGAGGAAGAGCGGGAGCTGGAATGCGTCATATGTCGCCTTCTTGACGCCATTGCTGAACTCGAGGCCGGTCGCGAACCCGCCGTTCGCGTTGGCGGTCGGCGGGTCGGTCAGCAGATACTGGTCGTAGGAGCGAAGCCGCGGATTGCGCCAGGTCAGGTACTCGGCCCAGTTGAGGAATAGGGCCGCGGTCACCGGATCGGTCGTGTGCGCGATCTTCTCCGGAGGGTTGGTCTGATAGCCGAACTCGGTCGAGTAGATCGGAAGCTGGCTGTGCACGCCGTAAGCCGACATCGCGCGGTCGAGCGTCGACTCGAGGTTCCCGATCGCGGCCAGATCCGCATAGTCCGGCTCATCGGGCGTCTTGACGTTCGGCGGACTGCCGCCCTGGGGATACGGATGGTCGGCGAAGCCGCTCGCGCGGAACAGTGCCGGGTGCTGCTGCGCGAATGCGGCGGAAGCGGATGACGTCGAGGGGCAGCCCCGCGCCGACGCCGCGGTACCGGTCAGCGGGTGGAAGTTGGCGTCGACGCAGTAGAGCGCGCGAACGAACCGAAGCGGGACCATCCCCTGGAAGTTGCCGGGCGCGTCGCCGGTCGTCTGCCCACGGGGCGCCGTCTCGCCGACGAGGATCGTGTCCTGGCCGTGGCCGGTGGCCTGGAGTGATCCCCAGGCGGCGTCGAGCAGCGCTCGGTAGAGGCGCGGCGAGACCTCGACTCTCGAATGTTGCGTCGCCTGGGGCGCGAGCCCCGGCCCGTAGTTCGGCTCGTTCCAGATCGACCAGAAGTTGACGCGCGGCAGTGGCGAGGGTGCGCCGGACGGCGTGTAGCGGCCGCTGTAGCGACTGGCGACGGCCCGTACGAAGGCGCCGAACTCGGTCGCATCCGGCATCCACGACGCGAACCGCGTGCCGGGCGCGCCAGGCCCCTCGGCCCAGCTGGGAACCGGGCCGCCGACGGTGAAGTCGAGCCCGACCTTCCGCCGGGCGGCCTCCCGGACGATGGCGTCATAGAGCGTCCAGCTGCTCGCCGGGTAGGCCGCCGAGTCGGCCGCGTTGAAGCCGGCCGGACGGTGAGTCGCGGCCTGGTCAGGCGCCGTCGAGCGCCACGGAACGTAGACGCGGATCCGCTGCACCCCGAGCCGGCGCATCAGGTCGATCGTCCCCGCCGGGTCCGAACGCAGGTGCAGCTCGTCCTCGAAGATCGTCTCCGGTTCGCCATGTGGGGCGCCGGCGCCCGCCGGCGTGGTTGTGTTGGAGGAAGAGCTCGAACCGCCGCAGCCGAGGACGGCCAGAGCGGCGCTGAACGCGACGGTGGCCGCTGCAAACGGCCTGGTGATGCGTCGTTTGGGCAAGCGGCGCAGGATACGACTTGAGGCCGTTCCCGACCTCATACACTCCCAGCGCATGCTGATCCCGGTCCGCACAGGGCCCGCGGTCTCGGCCGACGAGCCGCGGTCGCGGACGCAAGCGATCCCGCCGGAGCTCGTGCTCTTGGGGCTGTTGACGATCGTCGGTGCAGCCATCCGGTTCGCCACGCTGACCAGCCAGAGCTACTGGGTCGATGAGTCGACGACGGTGCACGACATCAGCTTCGGTCTCGGGGGGCTGCTCCACCAGATCCACGTCAACGAGACGACCCCGCCGCTCTACTTCATCGTCGCGTGGTTGTGGTCGAAGGTGTTCGGCAGTGGCGAGGCGGGGCTGCGCTCGCTCTCGGCGCTGTGCGGGGTCGCCACGATCCCGGTCGCGTACCTGTGCGCCCGCGAGCTCGTCTCGCGCGCGGCGGGTCTCGTCGCCGCGCTGCTCGTGGCGGTCAGCCCGTTCATGGTGTGGTACTCGCAGGAGGCGCGGGCGTATGCCCTGTTCATCCTCCTTTCCGGTGTCTCGCTCCTGTTTTGGGCGCGTGCGTACCGGCGCCGTCAGCCCCGGGATCTCGCCCTGTGGGCGGTGTTCTCCGGGCTCGCGGTCGTGACCCACTTCTTTGCCGGGTTCCTGATCGCACCCGAGGCGATCCTGCTGCTCTACCGACTGCGCAACCGCGCGACCGTCGTTGCGTGCGCCGCCGTGGCGGTCGTGCAGGCCGCGGTGCTGCCGATGGCGATCAGCGACACGAACCACCCGCTCGGGTGGATCCAGACGTTCCCGCTGTCGGTCCGGATCAAGCAGGTGCCGGTCGACTTCGCCCTCAGCAGCCTCTACCACAGCTCGATCGTCACGCATGGCCTGCTCGGGGCAGCGATCGTCGCGGTCGCCGTCGTCGGGCTGCTCGCGTTCGCCTCGCCGGCGGCACGGGTCGGCGCGGGACTCGCTGCGGCGATCGCCGGCTTCGTTCTACTCGTCCCGCTCGTGCTGGCGTGGGCCGGCCGCGACTACTACGTGTCGCGGAACCTGAGCCCAGCGTGGATCCCGCTCGCGGTCGTGCTCGGCGCGGCCTGCACGGCGTCTCGCAACCGCGCGGCCCGCGTCGGGGGTGGGGTTCTGGCGGCGGTGCTCGTCCTCGGGTTCGTGTATGCCGGAATCCGGATCGACCGTCATCCCCAGTACCAGCGGTCGAACTGGCGAGGGGTCGCGGAGGCGCTCGGCCCCCGGGGCGCCGTCGGCACTCGGGCGATCGTCGCCGACGACGGGCTGTTCGCGGCGCAGCCGCTATGGGTCTACCTGCCCCGCGTGCCGTGGCTCCCGAACGAGCAGACGCGCGGGCCCGTGACGGTCCACGAGGTCGACATCGTCGGCAGCGCGTTCCAGACCCTGCCATCCCGCCTTCCGGCGGGCGTTCGGCTCATCAGCAGCACACCCGTCGACGGGCTGTTGGTGGCCCGCTTCGCGATTCCGTCCGGATGGCACCTCACCCCGGGTGAGATCGCCGCTCGGGCCGGTGGACTGCTCACCCCTGCGGCGGCGTCGCCAGCCGTCCTGATCCAGTCTGCGTAACCTTCAGCGCCCGATGCTCCCCTGGACCACCCTTCGACGCGCGCTCGCGCTGCCGCTGGCCGCGCTCGTGACGACGCTCGTGCTCTGTGCCGCAGCCTCCGCGGCGACGACGAGCCCCGTCATCGCCGACTGCAACGCCCACAGCCAGCTGACCCAGCACTACACGGTGGCGCAGCTGCGCACGGCGCTCAACACGATGCCACCGACGGTCAAGGAGTACACGAACTGCTACGACGTGATCAACCGGGCGCTGCTCGCGCAGGTCGGGTCTGGGTCGGGGGGCGGCGGCGGGTCCGCGGGCAAGGGCTCCGGGGGGTCGTTCCTGCCGGTGTGGCTGATCATCGTCCTCGCCCTGCTGATCGTCGGCGGTGGAACGTACGCGTTCCTGGCGTATCGCCGGCAGGCGGGGTCGGGTTCGGCCGGATCGGCTGGGTCGGGTTCGGCCGGGTCGGCTGGGTCGGGTTCGGCCGGGTCGGCTGGGTCGGGTTCCGCGGCACCTGACTGAGCCCCGATCGGGACAAGGCGCGATGACTCGGGCCGCGCCGGTTGTATGCACGCGGCCTCGACTCCGCGAGCGCTCGGGGCGTCCGCCACGCCATACGTACCGCAGGCCCCACGCGCTGCTGGCTCGGAGGGCGCGCGAGCCGACCGGTTGGGGCGTTCTGTACAGCAGTTGTACACAACGCCCCAAGCACAACTGAGGCGGTTCGCGGCGGGTCGCCCGGCCGCTACTTGACCGAGATCTTGACCGTCCGGCTCGTCACGGTCTGGGCGGACTCGTTCGTCCAGGCGATCCGGACGCTGCCCCTCCCCGAGAACGTCTGGCGGACGTCGAAGTAGCCGCGGGAGTTCGTGACCGCGACCTGCTTCACGGTCTTCCAGCTGCCACGGGAATTAGCCTGGAACTGGATCAGGGCCCGCTGGGTGCCGAACCCGTCCGCCTTGGCGAAGTGGGCGGGCCGGACCGCGCCCCACACCTCGAGCGAGCGCCCGCGACGCGTTGAGGTGATCGGGAGCATGATCGGCAGCATGTAGGCGTCGAAGGTGACCTTCGGCGTGTGGTTCTTGAACTCGAGACCGCTGGCGAAGTTGTTGGCTGGCGGATCGACGAGCAGGTACTGGCTGTAGCTGTTGATCCGCCTGCTCTTCCAGCTGATGTACTCCGCCCAGTTGATGTAGTAGGCGGCCGTCGTCGGGCTGATCCTGGCCGCCTTCTCCGGCGGGTTCGTCCAGTACCCGTACTCGGTGTTCCAGACCGGGAATGAGCTGCGTGACCCGTAGGTGCGATTCAGGCGGTCGAGCGTCCGCATCAGCCGGTTGACCGTGGCGAGGTCGGCGAAATCCGGATCGCTCTTCGTCCGCGACGGGCACAACGTGTTGTGGCACAGGTACGTGAGCTGGTTCGGCGCAAAGCCCTGGACGTAGAGGTGGGCAGCGAACCCGCTGGCCTTGAACAGCTCCCGATGGGCCTTGGCGAAGCCACGGACACCGCCGGAGGTCGTTGGGCACCCGATTGCCCTGGCGGCGGAGCCGGTGAGCGGCCGGTAGCTCGAGCTGACGCAGTACAGCGCTCGGAGCCAGGCGAGCGGCTTGATGCCCGAGAAGTTCCCGGGGGAATTCGTGCCGTGCGGCGCCGTCTCACCGATGAGGATCGTGTCCTTGTTGTGGCGCGTGGCCTGCAGCGCACTCCACGCGTTGTCGGCGAGCCCCCGGTACTGCTGGGCGCTCACGTCGACCGTGTTGCGGTTCGTCGCCTGGGGCGCGAGATCGATGCCGTAGTTCGGCTCGTTCCAGATCGACCAGAAGCTGATCTTGGGCAGCGCCGTCGAGACCCCGGTCGGCCTGAACGTGCCGTTGTAGCGGGCGCCGGCCGCGCGCACGAACGCACCGAACTCCTTCGCCGAGGGCTTCCACTGGAGGCGTGGCCCGCCAGACGGCTGCCGGCCGCCCGTCGCCCACTGCGGCGCCGGCCCGGTGAGCAGGAAGTAGACCTGCAGCCCGTCCGCCTTCGCCTGGCGGACGATCTGGTCGTAGATCGCCCAGTTGTAGTGGCTGTCGGCCGGGTTGGTCGTCGAGAAGTGAGACGGCTTGCGCTTCCCGGCCGGAGCCACACGGCTCCAATAGAGCCCGACCCGCACCCGGGTGACGCCGAGTTGGCGCATCGTTTCGAGCGTCTGCACGGGATTGCTCATCAGGTTGAGGTCGTCTTGGAAGATCGCCTCCTGAGAGCCCGACGCGACGGCATTGGTCGCGGGCACGGCGAACAGGATCGTGAGCGATGCGGTGAGAAGGAGCAGGCGGTGAATTCGGCGCATGCCCTCAACTGACACCTGAGAGGGGGCGAAGTTTCGCGAGCGGCGGCCTTCTACACTCAGCGACATGGCCTCGCAGCGCCAGATTCATGTCGGCCCGGTGCCGATCGGTGGTGGCGCGCCCGTCGCCGTCCAGACGATGACGAAGACCGAGACGGCCGATCTGCAGGCGACCATGGCGCAGATCCGCCGGGTTGCGGACGCGGGCGCGGACCTCGTCCGGGTTGCCGTCCCCCGGGAGAAGGACGTCGACGCGCTGAAGACGATCGTGACCGACTCGCCGATCCCCGTGATCGCCGACATCCACTTCAACTACACGCTTGCGCTGAAGGCGCTCGACGCCGGGGCGCACTGCGTGCGGCTCAATCCGGGGAACATCGGCGGGCCGGACAAGGTGGCGCTCGTGACCGCCCGGGCGAACGAGCTCGATGTTCCGCTGCGGATCGGGGTCAACAGCGGTTCGCTGCCGGCCCATCTGCGCGAGCTCGAGTTCGAGAACCCGATCGAGGCGCTCGTGCGCGCCGCGGTCGAGTTCGTCGAGCTGATGGAGCGCCTCGAGTTCACGAACTTCAAGGTCTCGATGAAGTCCACGTCCGTGCCGAACACGATCGCGTCGAACCGGCTGCTGGCCGAGCGGATCCCGTATCCGCTCCACCTCGGGGTGACTGAGGCCGGGACGAAATGGTCGGGGTCGTTGAAGTCCGCCGTCGGCCTCGGCACGCTGCTCGCCGACGGGATCGGCGACACCATTCGGATCTCGCTCTCGACGTTCCATGCCGAGGAGGAGGTCAAGGTCGCCTGGGAGATCCTCAAGGCGCTGAAACTCCGCGAGCGCGGTCCGGTGCTGATCGCGTGTCCGACGTGCGGCCGGCTGCAGTTCGACATGGACGCGGTCGTCGCCGAGGTCGAGCGGCGCCTGGAGGCGTACGAAGATCCGATCGAGGTCTCGGTGCTCGGCTGCGCCGTCAACGGCATCGGCGAGGCCCGCCACGCCGACTTCGGCATCACCGGCGCCAAGGACATGGGCATGATCTACTCGCGCGGTGAGCCGTTGAAGAAGGTCCGGACCGACCGCCTCGTTGACGAGCTGTTCGCCGAGATCGACCGCTACTACGCGGCCGGGAAGACCGTCATCCGCGATGAGGCCAAGGCCGCCGAGGCCGCCGCGTGGCTCGAGGAGAACGAAGACGCGACCGCGATGACACCCGAGCGTCTCGCCGCGCTCGAGGCCGAGGCCGCTCGCCTCGACGAGGACGTCTCGCCGGTCGCCGGCCGGCGCTTCACCCGGGCGTAGCGCAAGCCAGCGGCTGGGCCTCCTGCCCCTCTGCCAGGCTCGGACGGCCGGCTGGCGATGAGCCTGGGCGTTGCTGGCCTCGTCGCGTGCGCTGAGGCCAGCAACGGCCGGGGCTCAACGTCAGCTGACGTTCGAGAACCCCTCGGCGACCTTGGACCAGTTGACGACGTTCCACCACGCATCCAGGTAGTCCGGACGGCGGTTCTGGTACTTGAGGTAGTACGCGTGCTCCCAGACGTCGACGCCGAGCAGCGGCGTCTTGCCGTCGGAGATCGGGTTGTCCTGGTTGGCCGTCGAGACGATCGCGAGGCCGGAGCCGTCGTGGATCAACCACGCCCAGCCGGAGCCGAACCGCTTGACGCCGGCGTCCTTGAACTGGGCCTTGAAGTCATCGAACGAGCCGAACGCGGAGTCGATCGCCGCTGCGAGATCGCCGCTCGGCGCGCCGCCGCCGTCGGGCGACATCCATTCCCAGAAGAGCGAGTGGTTGTAATGGCCGCCGGCGTTGTTGCGCACCGGGCCCTGCTTGTCCTGCGGCAGCGAGCTGAGGTTCTGGAGCACTTCCTCGACGGGCTTCTCGGCCCACTCGGTGCCTTCGAGTGCGGCGTTCGCATTCGTGACGTACGCGGCGTGATGCTTGTCGTGGTGCACGCGCATCGTGGCCTCGTCGATGTGGGGCTCGAGCGCGTTGTAGTCGTACGGGAGATCCGGCACGGAATAGGCCATGTATCGCTCCTTGCAGACACAGGAAATTGAACAGGTCGACTTCTATCAGAAGAGGGGTTTTCCCCCGCGTCGCTACGCTACCCGCCCACGCATGACCCGTCTCTCCGAGTACTTCCTCCCGACCGAGCGCGAGCCCCCCGCCGACGCCGAGGCGATCTCTCACAAGCTGATGGTCCGTGCGGGGCTCATCCGGCAGGTCGGCTCCGGCCTGTGGTCGTGGCTGCCCGCCGGCTGGCGGGTGCATGAGCGGATCGTCGACGTCGTCCGTGAGGAGATGAACGCGATCGGCGGCCTCGAGATGCTGATGCCGGTCCTGCACCCGGCGGAGCCGTGGCGGCGCACCGGGCGCTACGACATCGACGAGATCTTCAAGCTGCAGGATCGCCGGGGGGCAGACATGGTGCTCGCAATGACGCACGAGGAGATCGTCACCGGCCACGTCGCCGCGGCCGTGCGCTCCTACCGCGACCTGCCGCTCATCCTGTACCACTTCCAGGTCAAGGAGCGCGATGAGCCGCGGCCCCGTGCCGGCGTGCTCCGGACCCGTGAGTTCATCATGAAGGACTCCTACACGTTCGACCGTGACGAGGTCGGCCTCAACGCCGGGTACGAGAAGCACGTCGAGGCGTACGACCGGATATTCGATCGCCTCGGACTCGAGTGGTACCGGGTCCAGGCGGACGTCGGGATGATGGGCGGCCTCGGCGCGCACGAGTACATGGCACCGTGCGCGGCGGGGGAGAACGACGTCGCGCTCGCGCCCGGATACGCGGCGAACATCGAGGTCGCGACCGCCGACCCGCAGCCCGTGACGCTCCCGCCGGCGCTCGACGAGCCTGAGGAAGTCCACACGCCGGGGATGACGACGATCGACGCTGTCGCGCGCCATTTGCAGCTTCCCGAGGGTGCGCTGCTCAAGGCGTTCCCGGTGATCACGCCCGACGACGAGATGAGGCTCGTCGTGCTCCGCGGCGACCACCGTGTCAACGAGATCAAGCTTCGCTCCGCACTGCGCAGCGACTTCCGCCCGGCCCATCCGGAGGAGATCGAGCAGCGCCTCGGGCCGCCGGGCTACATCGGTCCGGCCGGCGCGCAGATGCCGATCCTGCTCGACCAGGCCGTCGATCCCGGCCCGTACGTCGTCGGGGCGAACAAGCCCGATCTGCACCTGCGCGGCGTCGAGCCCGGCCGGGATTTCGTGTTCGAGAGCGTGGACGTCCGGACCGTCCAGCCCGGCGACACGGTGAACGGCGCGCCGATCCGGATCGAGCCGGCGATCGAGGTGGGGAACATCTTCAAGCTCGGCCTGCGCTATTCGGACCCGCTCAACGCGACCTATCTCGACGACAACGGGGTCTCCCAACGCATCTGGATGGGGTCCTACGGGTTCGGCCCCGCGCGGGCGGCGGCCGCCGCCGTTGAGCAGTACGCCGACGAACAGGGCATCTCGTGGCCGCGTTCGATGGCACCGTTCGATGTCGAGGTTGTGACCCTCGGAAAGGCGGGCTCTGACGAGCGCACCGCCGCCGATCGGCTCTACGGCGAGCTGCAGGCGACCGGGCTGAGCATCCTCTACGACGACCGCGACGCGGGGGCGGGGGAGAAGTTCACCGACGCCGAGCTGCTCGGGTGCCCGCTGCGGGTGACGGTGGGTCGCCGAACGCTTGCCCAGGGTGAAGTCGAGGTGCAGATCCGCCGCGGACGCGAGTCCCGCAGCGTCCCGCTCGAGGGCGCTGCGGACGCGATCGCGCAGCTCTGGCACGACGTGCCGTAGTCACGCGCCACGGCCATGAGCCCGATCACGAAGAAGCGACTGTTCGGGATCGATCGCTCCGGGCCGCCGCCACGGCAGACGCTCTCCGACCAGCCGCTCAACCCGTGGACGATCCCGAACGCGATCGGCTTCACACGGCTAGCGCTCATTCCGGTGTTCCTGGTGGTGGCCCTCAGCAGCGATGACGGCATCGACGCGCTCTCGGCCGTGCTGTTCGCCGTGATCGGCTGGGCGGACTACCTCGATGGGTTCGCCGCGCGGCTCACAGGCCAATACAGCCGACTCGGAGCGCTGCTCGACCCGGTCGTCGACCGGCTGCTCGTGGTCTCCGGGATGGTCGTGTGCTGGCATTTCGAGCTGCTGCCGCGCTGGGCGATCGCGCTCGTCATTGCGCGGGAGCTGTTCATGCTCGCCCTGAGCCGC
The DNA here is from genome assembly GCA_963750695.1 of uncultured Solirubrobacterales bacterium. Classification (GTDB taxonomy): domain Bacteria; phylum Actinomycetota; class Thermoleophilia; order Solirubrobacterales; family Solirubrobacteraceae; genus Palsa-465. The sequence goes on along the minus strand of CAVVSB010000006.1, from coordinate 95,229 downwards.
TACGGGCTGCGCCATGGGGTCGAGCTGAAGATCAACTGGCCCGGCCGAATCGGCGTGGCGCCGACGATGGGGGCGCCGTTCTTCGCGATGGCGGGCGTGCACTGGCTCGCCCTGATCATGCTCTACACCGGGCTCACACTGGCGTTGCTCGCCACCGTGTTGTACGTTCGGGATGGGCTGCGGCAGACCCGGGCGCGCTAAGCCTCAAGCTCAGCTTGACCCTTGGGCCTGCAGGGGTATACTCGGCATTCGCTGAAAACGACTCAAAAAGGACGTAGGGGGTAACGCTTCCGATGGACACTTTCCCCGACCTGGGCTCGCTGACCGATCAGGAGCTCAAAGACCTGATCAAGCAGCTGACCGACGAGGAGATGGAGATCTCCTATAAGCGTCGGATCCTGCACGGCAAGATCGACATCCTCCGCGCGGAGCTCGTCAACCGGCTGCGCAAGAAGGATGAGAGCGGCGAGCTGGTGATCTCCGGCGCCGACGTGCAGCAGCTGACCGACATCCTTGCCGGCCGCGTGCCGCCCTCGGACTCCGAATAGAGCAGGCCAACCTTCGCCGTGGCTCAGCACTGCCCAGAGTGCGGATTCGCGAACGCCGACGGCGCCAACTACTGCCAGCGCTGTGGGGCGTTCCTCGCCAGCTCAGAGTCCCAGCCCGGGGCGACGACGGCGACGTACCGCGTTGGTGAGACCGGCGAGCTCGAGGAGCTCGAGCTCAGCGACGTCGTCGCTCGCGGGGCTGCGCTCGTCATCCGCGCCGGTGGTGGTCGCGCGGGGGAGAGCTTCCCCCTCGAGGGCGACCGCCTCAGCGTCGGGCGCCGTCCGGACAGCGACATCTTCCTCGACGACGTGACCGTGTCTCGTGACCACGCGATCCTCGTCCGCCGCGGCAACGACTACTACCTCGACGACTGCGGCTCGCTCAACGGCACCTACGTCAACCGGCGGCGGATCGAATCACACCGGCTCGCCGACGGCGACGAACTCCAGATCGGCAAGTACAAGCTCGCGTTTCTGAGTCGCTGATGAGCTCCTCCGACATGCGCCAGCCGACGGAAGTCGACGCGTTCGAGGCACCTGCCGAGGACAACGAGCGCCTGCGCCAGAAGCCGGTCACGATCGGGGCCGTGTGCAAGGCGCTGGTCCAGGAGTTCCCCGATATCTCGATCTCGAAGATCCGCTACCTCGAGGATCAGAAGCTGCTCTCGCCGCGCCGGACCCAGGGCGGGTACCGCCTGTACACACAGAACGACATCCAGCGGCTGCGCACGATCCTCCGCCTCCAGCGCGACGAGTTCCTGCCGCTGCGCGTGATCCGCCAGGAGCTGGCGAGCGGGCGCTCGGAGCGCGACGTGGCGGCACCGCCCGCCGGCGACGCCCGTCCGCGGCGCCACGCTGCGGTGACGGTCCGCGATCCCGGTGCGCTGTACTCGCTGGACGACGTCGTCGGGGAGACCGGCGCCGACCCCAAGCTCGTGCGCGAGCTCGAGGAGTTCGGCGTCATCAAGGGCGAGGTCCGTGGCGGTAATCGCTACTACGACGAGACCGAGCGGGAGATCGTCCGCGCCGTCTCCGAGCTCGCCCGCTACGGAGTCGGCGGCCGCAACCTGCGCGTGTTCCGAAGCTCCGCCGACCGCGAGGCGCAGCTCCTCCAGAGCATCCTCGCGCCGGCGCTCCGCTCGCGGAACCCGGAGCGGCGCAAGGAGGCCATCGAGGCGCTCGAGAACCTCGCGTCGGTGACAACCCACTTGAAGCACCTGCTCTTGATCCGCGACCTGCGCAACATTGCGACGTGACTGCGGGTCGGTCGGGGATCGATCTCCGCGCCTATGTGCGCGACATTCCGGATTTTCCGCGGTCCGGGATCGTGTTCAAGGACATCACGCCGCTGCTGCTTGACCCGCGCGCGACCGACGCCGCGGTTACGCGGCTCGGCCGGTTCGCCCGAGACCTTGACATCGACTTCGTCGTCGCCGCAGAGGCGCGCGGCTTCATCCTCGGGGGCGCGCTCGCCCGTGAGCTGAACGCGGGCTTTGTGCCCGCCCGCAAGCCCGGGAAGCTGCCACACGAGACCGTCAGCGCGGAATACGCGCTCGAGTACGGGATCGACGCACTCGAGGTCCACGCCGATGCGCTCGCCGGCGGCGCGCGGGTACTCGTGCACGATGACCTGCTCGCGACGGGCGGGACCGCCGGCGCTGTGTGCGACCTCGTGACGCGGCTCGGAGGCGAGATCGTCGCGTGCGCGTTTCTCGTTGAGCTGAGCTTCCTGAATGGGCGCGAGCGGCTCGCGCCGAATCACGTGCACTCGCTCATTCAGTACTAGTGCCCGCGTCCGGAAATTCGGGTCGGAATCGGCGAGTGGCTGGGCGTGGCTGGCGCCGCACGTGGGATGAGGCGATGCGAGCATCGTCGATTCCCACGGGTGGCGACCAGGCGCGTCCAGACGCCGCCGAAACGATCCGAATTTATGGACGGGGGTACTAGTGTCCCGTTCCCGAACGAGACTCTAGTGGCCACCTCACGCCGGACCAGAGTCCTCGCGGCGGCGCCGCAGCAAGTCTGGAAGCTGATCGAGGATCCCCATCACATGCCGCGTTGGTGGCCGGGCGTCGAGCGGATGGAGGGCGTCGAGGGCGATCGGTTCACGCAGGTGATGTTGACGAAGAAGGGGCGTCCGGTGCGGCTCGACTTCTCACTCGTCGAGAGCGACCCGCCGTGGCGGCGCAGCTGGCGGCAGGAGCTCGAGGGCACGCCGTTCGCCCGCGTCCTCGACGAGGCGGTGACCGAGGTTTTGCTCGAGCCGGACGGCGAGGGTACCTGTGTGACGATCGCTCAGTACCAGAAGCTCCGAGGCTACTCGCGCACCGGCGGCTTCCTACTCAAGCGGGCGACGCGGGATCGGCTCGACGAGGCCCTCGATGGGCTCGAGCGGCTGCTCTGACCGGGTCCGCTGTCGTTGAGCGCGCGTTACGCCGAGGGCAGGTTGAGCGCGCCCTGGAGCACGATTGGCCCCGGCGCGTGCGGCTTGGCCTGCGTCTCACGCGTCACGAGCAACTGCTTGAAGTGCGAGGCGTTTGCGGGCAGCCGCCCGAGCGTGCGCAGGACGCCGTCGGCCTTGACGCCCGGGTTGACGAACCCGAGCAGCGTCGCGTCCGACGACGAGTTGTAGAGCCATACGGCGTACGCGTCGTGGGAGGTGTTTGCGGGAACGGCCTGGGCGGCGAGCTCAACCGCGGTTGTCGCGCCCTGACGGACGACGATCGCGACTCCCTTCGTCTTGCTGCCCGCCTGCGGCGAGGTCAGCGTTACCTGGGCGAGCGGCTTGATCGTGGCTGTCGATGAGGCGCTCGTCGATGTCGATGTCGACGCCGTCGGGGCGGTCGTGGTTGATGCGCTCGCCGCCGTCGTCGTGCTCGGCTTGGGCTTTGGGCTGCTGCCGCCGCTGATCAGGATGACCGCGACGACGATCGCGATGATGAGCAGGGCGCCGCCGCCGAGCAAGATTGCGCCGTCCCGCCGGGATACCGGGCGGCCTGCAACCTGCGCTCCGTCAGCGCCTGCGCCGCCACGGCCGAAGCGGCGGCGGCCGGATGCCGGCGACTCGGCTTGCGGAGCCGCGGCGTCGGGGCCCGCGTCTGCCGCCGCGGCCGCGACCGCGACCGGCCCGGTGGCCGGTGCTTGGGCTGCGGGCTCCATATCAGGTTCGGGTGTGGGCTCCGCCGCGGCCGTCGGCTCCGCTGCGGGGGTCGGCTCCGCTGCGGGGGTCGGCTCCGCTGCGGGGGTGGGCTCCGCTGCGGGGGTGGGCTCGGGCGCAGGCGCGCCCTCGGTTGGAATCTCGGGAAGCGGCCCGGCCGCGAGCGTGCCGAGCTCGGAGGCGACGACTCGTGCCCAGGCTCGTTCGTTCGCCGAGGACGCGAGACCCTGATGCGTGCTGTCGGCGACCTTCTCGGGTAGCTGGCCGAGGAGATAGTCGGTGATCAGCGCGCGCTGCTCAGACGGTACGCGCGTCTCCGGTCCGAGCGCGTCAAACGCGTTCAGTGCGCGCTCGCGGACGGCGGCGCGGTCGATCGACAGCATCTGGGCGATCTCGTCATAGCTGCGCCCGCGCTGCAGCACGAGCTGGAGTACGGCACGCTGATCAGGCGGCAGGCTGTCCAAGGAGGCCATCGCGGGGCGTAGCGTAGAGAAGGGGACGGCTGAATGGCGCGCTCTTACGAAATCAATAAATTGCCCGGCGTGGACTTCGAACTGCCTTTCCACTATCCCGATGGCTTTGATCACGTCTATGGGCTCGTCTTCACCGAGGTCTCGGAAGAGCTCGTGCGCGGCGAGGTGGCGGTCCGCGACGACCTCAAGCAGCCCGCCGGGCTCGTCCACGGCGGCGTGTTCGCATCGATGGCCGAGAGCCTCGCGTCGATCGGGACTGCCCTCGTCGTGATGAAGGACGGCCAGCACGCGATGGGCCTCTCCAACCAGACGAGCTTCCTGCGCCCGATCACCGAGGGCACGATCCATGCAACCGCGTACCGCAAGCACCGCGGCCGCACGACGTGGGTATGGGAGGTCGAGATGAGCGACGACGACGGCCGGCTGTGCGTGCTGACCAGGATGACGATCGCGGTGCGCTGATGAAGGAAACGGCTGCCGACATCGAGGCCCTCCAGGCGCTGCTCGACCGCAGCTACGAGTCGGCCGGTCCCCACTACCGCCGGATCACGACGCCCGAGCGGCGCGTGATGGCCGATGAGCTCGCTGGGCGTCTGACCGGGATGTGCCTGCTCGTGCTGGCCACCGTGACCGCCGACGGACGGCCGTTGTGCGGTCCCGTCGACGGGATCTTCTACCGCGCGGCGTGGCACTTCGGCACCTCGCCCGACGCGGTGCGGGCGCGGCACATCCGGCGTCGCCCGTCCGTGAGCGCGACGCACCTGCCGGTCGAGGAGTTCGCCGTGAACGTCCACGGCCGGGCGGTCGAGGTCGACCACCGAGCGCCGGAGCACTCCGGCTTCCGCCAGACGCTGCTCGACATCTACGTGCCTCGCTACGGGCCGGAGTGGGAGGCGTCGTTCCTCGACAGCGGCCCGGTGTATTTCCGGATCGACGCCGAGAAGATGTTCACGTTCGCGATGCGCGACGGCAACGGCTAGTCGAGCCGCATCCTCCGGCCTAGGTCTTCTTCTTCGCCGGCTTTGCGGTCGGCGCGCCGGTGCCGAGGTAGCGACCGGCGAACTGCTTGAGCAGGTCGCCGGTCGTCCGGACGTGGAGCATCCGCGTCCAGGCCAGGCCGATGAACCCGTTCGTGCCCGGACGGTGCCAGAGGACAACCGCCTGCCCGGCGGCGGCGAGGGCGGGGGTGAACGGACCGGCCACAGACCGCTGGAGGTCACGCAGCGCCTTGGGCGGCTGCGGGTCGCCGTACGCGATCACGATGTCGCCGAGCTCGAGCGCCTCGAGCTCCTGGTCGCTTGTCAACCCGCTCTCGTCTCGCAGCACGGCGAGCGGGACATGAGCGCCGCTCGTCGGCGGATCGGAGTTGTACGCCGGGCGCAGCTCGCCCGGCTGCAGGTGGGCGTGGCCGAGGTCCGGAAACTGCTGGCCGATCGCGGGCCCGGTGGCGCCTGAGACACCGGCCTGGTCCTTGCTCTGGAAGAAGCCGGACATGACCGCGATCAGGCCGATCGACAGCACGAACGAGGCAACGACGATGGCAAGGCGCTCGAGCGCCGTGGTCTTGGTCCTCACGCGGTCTTCACTCGACCGCGCGCACCGGGCTTCCGCGCTGTGCTCCCCGGCGGCTCGGGGCCACCGGCCGCGGACCGGCGCAGGCGGCGAGTTCCGCCATCGCGCCTCGCAGGTCCTCGGCCAGCGTCTCGACGTCCGGCACGGCGTCGTAGTCGGCCACGAGGCCGAAGTTGAGCTGGCCGTTGTAGCTCATGATCGCGATGCCGAGCGCGGTGTTCTCGGCGAGCGGAACCATCGGGTAAGCCGCGATCAGCTGGCGTCCGAGGACATAGAGCGGGAACTGCGGACCGGGGACGTTCGTCACGACGAGGTTGAACAGCCGCTGGCGTGCCTGCAGACGCGCCGCCTGGGCCATGATCGTCGGGGGTGCGAACCCGGAGAGCTCTGTGAGCACCTGGGCGCCCACGGCCTGCCCGGACTCCTTGACCCCTTCCATCGCGCCGCGGACGTGACGGAGTCGCTGCACCGGATCGGTCACGCCGACGGGCAGCGGCGCCCACATCGCCGCGACCCGGTTGCCGAGCGCCCCGCGCTCGACGTCGGCCCGGACCGAGACGGGCACCATCGCCTTCAGCTCGATCTCCTCTGTGTCGTGACCGTGACGTCGCATGTAGCGGCCGAGGCCGCCGGCGACGATGGTGAGCACGACGTCGTTGACGGTCCCACCGAGCGTGTTCTTGATCGCCTTCAACTCAGCGAGGTCCCCCTGGACCCACGTGAACCGACGGTGCGGGCCGATCCGGACGTTGAAAGGGCTTGGCGGCGCCGCGTTCAGCGCCGCGCCAGTCATCGCGCCAACGCCGGCGAGTGCGCCACCGACGCGCCGCATGACCGTCCGCGGCCCTCGGAACGCGCGCCGCACCCCGCGCACGATCTCCCCGGGAACCGTGGCGCGCTCGAGCAGCGCATCGGCGAGCAGCTGCGTCGACGTTGGCACCGGGCGGGGGACCCACTCCTGCTCCGGTGGCGCCACCGGCATCGGATCCGGCGAGGCGTCGAACAGGACGGTCGCGATGTCCACGCCGGAGACCCCGTCGACGAGCGCGTGATGAGTCTTCGTCAGCAGCGCGAAGCGATTCTCGGTGAGGCCCTCGACGAGCCACAGCTCCCACAGCGGACGGCTGCGATCGAGCGCTTGCGAGAACACGCGGCCGCACAAGCGCTTGAGTTCCCGGTCACCGCCCGGCCGCGGCAGCGCGGTGTGGCGCACGTGGTAGGTGATGTTGAAGTGAGGGTCGTCCACCCACACCGGTCGGCCCTGCTCAAACGGCACGTACGCGAGCCGCTGGCGATAGCGGGGGACGAGGTGTAGCCGGTCAAGAATCTCGGCGACGAGCGCCTCGTACGGCGGCGCTGAGCCCTCAAACACGGCGCAGCCCGCAACGTGCATGTAGGCCGAGTCGCGCTCGAGATGCAGGAACGAAGCGTCGAGCCCCGTCAGGCGGTCAGGGTTGGCCACGGCTCAATTCTTGCAGGGGTCCGACCTCGTGGGCGTGCGGTCGCGCCCTGGTCCTCCGTTTGTTAGGCCAATGTTGAGGTCGGCAGCGTGTGCGTGTAGTCACACTTCTGACTGGGAAACACTGCCAGCCTAGGAACGTCGTAATTCGACCTGCCGAATTGCTCCTGCCCGGTGCGGGAGCGAGCGGGGGACCCAATTCCGGGTCCTTCATGTAGGACCCGGCTGGGGCGAATCGACTGCCTGGCGCTCTGCCAGCCGCAGTTGTAGCGACCGGGAGCCGTGCCCGCCATTGGAGCGGGCCGACGTCTTCGGCCGCGAGCCCGTCAGCTAACTCCGTAGGCGCCTGGTCGATGTACAACAGGAGGTCCTCAGTTGAGGCCTAAACAGATCCTGCGCACATCGCGGCTGGCGAAGCTGGGTGCGAGTGCGCTGATGTTGGCAATTCCAGCCTCGGCGGTCGCGCTCACCGCCAACCAGGCAGATGCCCAGAGCGCAACCCAGATCACGATTGATCGTCATCAGGTCTCAGCAGGGCACCGCGTGACGATCAAGGGAACCACCTCGCCGACCGTTGCGGGGCAGGCCGTGGCACTCCAGTTTGCGGTGCCTCATGGTCCCTGGCGGCAGCTGGGGACGGCCCGCGTCGGCCGCGCCGGCCACTTCGGATTCGTGACGAAGATGGCGCGGACCGGGTTCCTGCGGGTCACTCCGGCGGGCAGCGCTCCGGCGCCGCGGACCGGCGGCCCGGTGCAGAACCTAAGCGGTGGCGCGACGCTGTCGCCGAGCGCGAGCCAGCGCGTCGCGGTTGCGGCCCGATTCAAGCTGCGCACCCGCCAGTTTGCGGTGCTCGGCGGCCAGCCGGTCCATGTCCGCGGCAAGCTGCTGCCGGCCTTCCGCGGTCGCCGCGTGCGCCTGCTCGGCCGCTCCGGCCGGCGCTGGCACACGCTCACGAGCACCCGCACCGGCCGCTACGGCGGCTTTGACCTGCGTTATGCGCCGAGCGGCGGAGCGCGGTCGCTGCGCGTCCGGTTCGCGGGCGACGATCGCAACACCCCGGCGTCGCGGGACGCGGGCCGGGTGACGACGTTCCGCCCGAGCCTGGCCTCGTGGTTCACCGACGGTGGCGCCACGGCCTGCGGCTTCCACACCCACTACGGCGTGGCCAACAAGAGCCTGCCGTGCGGCACGAAGGTCACCTTCCGCTACGGCGGTCGCAGCGTGACGGCGACGGTCGAGGACCGTGGCCCGTACGTCGGCGGCCGCGAGTGGGATCTCAACCAGAACACCGCTGCCGCGCTTGGTTTTGGCGGCGTCGGAACCGTCTGGTCGTCGATCTGATCTGACGTACCCGGGACCGGCGGGCGGCTGTCTGTCTAGGCAGCCTGCCCGCCGGATGGTGAACTAGCCTGAAGCGCATGTCCGGGCGCTGCGTGGCTCACCTCGATATGGATGCGTTCTACGTCTCCGTCGAGCTGCGCCGCCGCCCGGAGCTCCGCGGGCTCCCCGTCGTTGTGGCGGGAAGCGGCCCGCGCGCCGTCGTGACGACCGCCTCGTACGAGGCACGGACGTTTGGGGTCGGCTCCGCGATCCCCGCGTCGCGGGCGCGGCGGCTCTGTCCACAGGCCGTGTTCCTCGCGCCGGACTTCCCGTACTACCGCGAGGCCTCGCGTCAGCTCATGGAGATCGTCCGCTCGTACGTCGAGACGGTCGAGGTGATCGGGCTCGATGAGGCATATCTCGAGCTGACCGGCCAGCCTGCGCCGGTCGACACGATGCGCGGCATGGTGGCCGAGATCGCCGCCACCACGTCTCTGCACGCGTCGGTCGGGGTCGGACCCAACAAGCTCGTTGCGAAGGTCGCCTCGGATGCCGAGAAGCCGCGTGGCTTCGTCGTACTCACCCGCGAGCAGGCGCGCGCCCGGTTCGCAGCGTCACGGTGCGGGCTCGTGCCGGGGATCGGCCCAAAGACGGTGGAGCGGCTGCGCGGCATGGGGATCGACACCCTCGGCAAGCTGGCGTCGGCATCGAGCGCGGAGCTGACCGCTCGTTTCGGCCCACGCTACGGCCTCGAGCTGCAGCGCCGGGCCCGCTTCGAGGATGACTCGCTCGTCACCCAGCAGCGCAAGGTCGTCTCCGAGTCCCGAGAGACCACGTTCGACTACGACATCAGCGACCCGGCCCGGCTCGAGCAGATTCTCCACGGGCTGGTCGAGCAGCTCTGTGGGGCGCTCGCGGGCCAGCAGCGCTGCGGCCGGACGATCGGGATCAAGGTCCGGCTCGATGACTTCTCCACGCACACTCGGGCCCGGACCCTGAGTGAACCGATCAGCACCGCGGACCGGGTCGGCCCGGTCGCGATCGAACTGCTGCGGCGGTTCGACGCGCAGCGGCCGGTGCGGCTGCTGGGGGTGCGGGTCGCCGGGCTCGAGCGCAGCCCGCAGCCCGACGAGGGTCAGCTGACGCTGGCGTTCTAGATGAGTAGTTCCACGGGCTTAGGCTGTGAGATCGGCGAGTTGGCGGCTTGGGCGGTCGAGATGATGGTTGAACGCGATTGCGGCGGCGAGGGTGAGCAGGCGGCTGGCGATCCGGGCTCGGAGGCCGTGGAGGGTGCGGGCGCCGTGGCGTTCGAGGGTGAGGAGGTCTTTGGTGGTCCAGTAGATGCTCTCGATCCGCTGGCGGATCGGGGCGAGGTGCGGGCCTCGTCGTTTCTCGTTTTTGCGTCGGGGCCTGAGGATCGTGGTGCCGAGCTTGGCGGCCTCGGTTTCGAAGTCGCGGCCGGTGTAGCCCTTGTCACCGATCACGGTCAGCGGCCCGTGCCGTTGACTCGTTGGAGCATTCGCAGGCAGACGTCCCGTTCGTTGTCTTTGGGACTGGTCAGGATCATCGCTCGCGGTGTGCCGTCCGGCGCACACAGGGTGTGCAGCCTCAGTCCGTAGAAGTAGCGGCTGTGGCTGGCGCAGTAGCCGTAGTCGGCGGCGTTGGCGAGCGCGTCATCGAGACTGGAGGACCCGGCTCGCTTGACGGTCTCTCGCGAGCGGGCGCACTCCACCGGGGTGGAATCGACCAGCAGCACGTCGTCCTCCCAGCCCGGGCTCTGGCTGGCGAACATCCCGATCAGCCACTCGATCGTGTCCGCGAGCCGGTCACGGCGCTTGAAGAACCCCGAACGCTTGGTCAAGCCCGGGAACAGGTGCCGCAGCTGCTTGATCGCGGTCCGGATGAACCTGTGATCGCTGCTGATGCCCATGATCGACTGAGCAACCGCGAGCGTGACGACCTCCGCGTCGGTCAGACTCCGGCGGTGGTTGGCGCGTCTTTCAGGCAGGAGATCGTCAGCTACGCAGAACACGTAGATCAGCAGCAGGTCGAGATCGGCGTCCATCGTGGCCCCCAGGGTCGACGGTTGGCACTACAGAGCACCGCCGATTTCGACCTGCCTGCTTATGTCCCCTTCCAGCCCACGACCACAACCCGGGTCGTGGAACTACTCATCTAGAAGCGCCCTGAAGAACTCGCCCGCGGCCCGATGACCAGAAATCCAGTTGGAAACGAATCTCGTTATTTGGCGGTTTGGTGGATTTCTGGTCATTCGGGGGTCCAGGACTTTTTCAGGGCTCTTCTAGTGGACACCTAGTAGAGCGCGCTGGCGAGGCGCCGGCGTGCGTCCCGCGCCAGTGGGTTCTCGACGCCGAGTTCATCGAGGATCCCGACGACGAGCCTGCGGATGTCCTCCTTGGCGCCGTCAGCGGTGGCGAGCGACTCGATGAGCAGGTCGAGCGCGCGCTCGTGATCGCCGGCGTCGAGCGCGGCAAGCGCCGCCGGGAGGTCGGGTAGGGCAGGTGTCGCGCCGGTCGCGGCGCCGCGCTCGAGGCTGATTCGGGCCGCGAGCCCATCTGCCGCGAAGCTGCCCGGAACCTGCTTGAGGAGCTCGAGTGCATCGTCTGCGTCACCGCGGTCACGCAAGATCCGTGCGAGCGGAACGGCGGCGTCGGCGCGGCTCGGTTCAAGCGCGGCGGCCTTGCGCAGCGACGCCTCGTCGCCCTGCGCGATCAGCTTGTCGACCTCGGAGGGGACGAGCCCGTCGAGGAACCGCTCGACCATCTCGCGGGGCTGCGCGCCGACGAACTCGGCGACGACCTTCCCGTCCTTGAAGGCCTTGACGGCGGGGATCCCCTGGATCCGGAAGCTCTGGGACAGCATGGGGTTGGCGTCGGTGTCGAGCTTCGCCAGCTCGACCTGCCCGCCGCGGGCGGCCACGGCCTGCTCGAGCACCGGTCCGAGCTGTCGGCACGGGCCACACCATTCGGCCCAGAAGTCGACAACGACCGGCACCTCGTGCGAACGCTCAATGACCGCAGTCTGAAAGTTGCTCTCGGTGACGTCCATGCCCTTGATGGTAGAAAACGCTCGTGCCCGAGTTCGAGATCGCTCGTGACGGCGTCATCCTCGCGGGGGAGGAGCAGGGGGAAGGACCCCCGATCGTCCTGCTCCACGGGCTGACGGCGACCCGGCGATACGTCGTGATGGGCTCGCGGGCGCTCGAGCGGTCCGGCCATCGCGTCGTCCTCTACGACGCGCGCGGTCACGGGCGCTCGTCCCCGGCGCCGTCGCCGGACGCGTACGCCTACGACGAGCTCGTTGTTGACCTCGAGGCGGTGCTCGACGGACTGGCGATCGACCGCGCGGTACTCGCCGGCGCCTCGATGGGTGGGCACACCGCGCTGGCGTTCGCGCGGCGACACCCCGAGCGCGTTGCCGGGCTCGTCATCATCACGCCGGCGTTCGACGGGCGTCCGACGAGCCCCGAGCGACTCGCGCGGTGGGATGCGCTCGCGGCCGGCCTGCGCTCGGGCGGGATCGACGGCTTCCTTGCCGCCCAGGGCGAGCCGACCGTCCAGCCCGCATGGCGCGAGACGGTCGTTAAGGTCATCCGCCAGCGGCTCGCGGGGCACGAGCACCTCGACGCGGTCGCCGACGCGCTCAGCGCCGTCCCGCGTTCGATGCCGTTTGCGGCGTTGGAGGAGCTGCGGTCGCTGTCGGCGCCGACGGCGGTCGTCGCGAGCAACGACGAGGCCGATCCGGAGCATCCGTTCGCGATCGGCGAGTCGTACGCGTCGTTGATCGAGGGCGCCGAGCTTGTGCGGGATGAGCCCGGGCGCTCGCCCGTCGCATGGCAGGGGAGCCAGCTCTCGAAGGTGATCGCCGGGGTGGCGGCCCGCGGATGACGCGTCAGTCGGCGGATCAGCCGCCGCCGAAGGTGCCGGTCAGACCGCTCCCGTTCCGCGGGCCACCGCCGCTCGGCGCGCTCGTGTCGGTGCCGCTGCTTCGCGCGCCGCCATGGTCGGAGCACGCGCGCTGGCTGCCTCCGGCGTGCGACCACTCGCCGTCGACACACTGGACGATCGAGCCGTGCTCGTGGTCGAAGCCCGACACGCAGCGATGGCTCGCACAGAACCCGCTCCCGCCGCACCCTCCGATCGTCGCTGCGACGACTGCCGCCGCCCCGACGACCATCCTGCCGCGCACCACAGAGGCGATCAGCAGACGCCCTTCCGGTCATGCGACACCCACACGCGAGCGACCCTACACGCGGGATTCGCACCGGTGTCGAAATCAGGCTCTCGCCGCCGGGAACTCAGACCAGGATCGAGCTCCTGCGAGAGGCTCGCCCGGGGATACGCTTCGTCCGTGGCTGCCAGACCGCGCGACGACGCTGCGACCAAAGGCGAAGCAATCGGATACGGGACGCCGCTTCCACGCAAGCTCGGGATCAAGCCGGGCCACCGACTTGGGCTGATCGGTGCGCCGGACGGATTTGACGCGACGCTTGGCGAGCTGCCGGAGGATGTCGCCGTGCGACGGCAGGCGCGGGAACCGCTCGACGTCGTCGTGGCGTTCTTTGTGGAGCGGACCGCCCTCGAGCGACGGTTGGACGGTTTGCGTCGCGCTCTCGATCCGGCCGGCGGCCTCTGGATTGCTTGGCCGAAACGGATCTCAGGCGTTCCGAGCGACCTCGACGAAAACGTCGTCCGCGAGCTCGGCCTGTCGGCCGGGCTCGTGGACAACAAGGTGTGTGCGATCGATGCGGTGTGGTCGGGGCTGCGGTTCGTCTACCGCCTCCGCGACCGTTAGTGCCCGCGTCCGGGTACTAGCCGGCGGTGACGCCCTGCCGTCGCGCCTCTGCGCCCGTCACGTAATGGTTGCCGGCGAAGCTGATCCGGACCCTGAGGCCGACGTGGTGCACCTTCTTGTTCCGCGTCGGCAGGTGGCGGAACGTCGTCTTGCCGGAGAACTTGCAGTCCGGTCCGAGCGGGAGCAGGGTCAGGCCAACCCGGCGCTTGCCGTTGAAGAAGCGCACGGTGACGTTGCCCGTGCACTGCACGGCGACGTTGCCTTGCCCGTGGACACGCTTGGCGTGGTGGCGGCGACGGCGACCCCAGCGACCGTCGCGGTCACGCCGGCAGCGGCGAGCAACAGCTTGATGGTGCGGTGCATCCCTTCCTCCTCAGACGTTGGGAACGGGACTTCTATACCGCAGATTCCCCCGAAGTTGCGCTCTCATCCGCGCTCACCGCGTGACGTACCAGTCGACATAACGTCCGCACGCGCGACGGAGTGGGACGGCATGGTCGATCTGCGGTGCGGGTGACGCCGTAATCCGCCCCAGGGCACGCAGGCCGGTCGGGGTCGGCGCTCGGGTCAGTCCGAACGCGCCGAGGATCCGGCCGAGCCACGGGAGCCGGCTGTAGCGGACGGTCAGCCGCGTCGGACGGCGGTGCCGGACGTCGATCGTGCCAACGAGCCAGTATGCGCCTCGCGGCTCTAGCGAGGCCGGGAGGGACGCTCGCATGCCGGGCCCTGTGACGGTGAGGGGAACCGTGGCTGCGTACTGGAGCGCGATCACCCACCGGCCGCGCGGCAACGCGAGCCGCTGCCAGGACGCGGCGCCGGCATAGCCGACCTGTCCATGCCATGCGCTTGGCGGGCCGATCACCGGCGTGGCGCGGACCATCGCGGTTCCGCGCCGCTCGGACAGGCGACGGCCCTGCGGCGTGCGGCAGTCGAGGATCGCTCCCGGATTGTCGACCTCGGTCAGGGTGCCGCGCACCGGCGTCGGTCCTGCGCGCTGCCATAGCTCGTAGGACGCCCCGCGGAGGACGAGGCGCCAGTTGCGCGGCGGCGTGCTCCGGTAGCCGGAGCGGGGGAGGATCGCGTACGTGAAGCGGTCGAGCGTCGCGGCCGGGATCGAGTCGAAGTCGAACGCCAGCCCGACGCCGGCGAAGCGATTGAGCGTCGTGGTCGGCCCGCGCAGCGCGGTCAGCCGCGGGTCCTGATGGGCCTTGGCGAGCCGGAGCGGGACGACCGTCGTGGTGTACAGAGGGGCTGGCGTCGTTGCGACGTTCGCGCCGCGGAGCTCCCAGTGGATGAAGTCATCCGCGCCGAGGAACAGGGCTGGTGCCTGCCCGATGCGAGCGCGGAGCACCGCGAGCTCATCCGCGTGCGCCCGCGGTCCGACGGGCGCGTCGCGGAGCACCTCAAGGTCGGAATAGGCCCCCCAGCCGAGCAGCACCGCGAGGAGCGCGATCGCCGCCGTCCGAAGCGAGGCCCGCGGCGGGCGCTCGGCGAGCAGGCGCACCGCCTCACGCCCGAGGATGATCGCGACGATCGGCGCGAGGATCGTCATCGTCTTCGCGGCCGAGTACGGGCTGCGCAACGCGTTGACGCCATAGAGAGCGGCGGCGACACCGAACAGAATCGCCGGCATCGACTCGCGGCGCCGGAGCTGGCGCACGAGACACCCGACCAGCGCTGCGAACGCGACCAGGCCGGCGATCCCGGCGGGCGAGGCGACTGACACGTCAAAGCGAAAATCGAGCCGCGGCCAGATCCCAAGGACCTCACGCGGAGGCAACGCGCGCGGCAGGTTGCCGAAGACGTGCGCGGTCTCGTGGTTGTATCCCGACCCGGCGAACGCGACGAGACGCGGGATCTCCGGCGCGATGAGCAGCAGGAACGCGCCGGCGGCGACCGCCAGAACCGGCCAGCTCCGGCGGAGACGGCCTCGGCGGGTGACGGCGAGCACCGCCGTCCAGACGATGAACGTGCCTCCGACCCAGGCAAGACCTGGATAGCTGTAGACGTAGACGGCGCCCGACGCGAGAACTCCTGCCGGGATGCCGATGACCGGGATATGGCGCCGCAACGTCCCGTCCGTCAAGTCAGAGGCGCTGAGCAGCGCCGCGGCAAAGGCGATCACGGACACGCACTCGAGCGGCTCCTTGAACGATGCCTGGGCGAGGAACGCCGACTCCAGGTAGCAGACGCCGGCGAGGCCGCCCGCGAGCGCGATCACGCCCGGTGGGGGCGACGGAAACGGCTCTCCGAGACGCTCACACAGCACCGAGATGAGGCCGGCGGCGGCGAGCGCGAGCAGCGCTGGTACGGCAACGAGCAGACCCATGAACGCCTGCTCCAGCGAGATCCCGGTGACGCTGGCGATCATCGCGACGAGCGCGTGCGGGGCGATCGGATAGCCGGAGTGGACGAGCTTGCTCAGGACCTCCGCGTGCGGACCCTGGAGCGCCCATGCCGCGAGCAGGTGCTCGGTCATGTCGTCATTGGTGCCGACGCCGAGAATCCCGGCGCGCCCGTTCGCACCGAACGGGATGAGCGCCACCAGCAGGACGACGATTGCCGTCACCCACGCCCACAGAGGGAGTCCGAGGCGCGGACGGGTTGGTGTCCGAGTGCGCCAGAGGTAGGCGGCCGAAACGACGAGCGCGAGCCCGATGAGCACTCCGGCCGTATCAGCGCGACCCGGCAGGCGAATGCCGACCGCGGCGAGCAGCAGCAGGACCGCGAGCCCGCAAGCGGCCGCGGCGCTTGGTGCGGCGAGCAGCCCGCACGCACGCCAGATCGCTCCCCCGCACACGCCGGCGCCCACGAGCACGAGGCCCGCTGCTGTAATGACCCCGAACACCGGAGGGATCCTTCCACGCTGACGTCATGCCAGCGGCGCCTCGTCCAGCGTCGCAATCCAGCGGTTCTCGCTGCCCGCGTCCTTGCGGCCGTGGCGTGCGCGCTGCTGCTCGCCGCGCCGGTTGCGTCCGCCGGGGTCGCCAACGCCGGACTCCCCGGCGCGCCGTCGTCGAATCCGATCGCCGGGCTGCCGTGGGGGCTTTACAGCGGCGTGCACGACGAGGTGTTCCCGGCGTACCGCGCAGCGCGTGGGGAGGAGCGCCGCCTGCTCGGGCTGATCACTCAACGCCCCCGGGTGCGCTGGTTCGGGGCGTGGTATTCGGACCGGTCGGCGCGGGCGATTGCGAGCGAGTACATCGCGAACTCGACCGGCGGGCGGGACGATGTGCTCTCGCAGATGGCGGTGTTCCGGGTCGACCCCTGGGAGGGGCAGGCGTGCGTTCGGCTACCCACGGCGCGACAGCGGGCGAGCTACCGCCGCTGGATCGATGCGTTCGCCGCCGGGATCGGCAGCTCCCGCGTGGCGCTCATTCTCCAGCCGGACCTGCCGTTCGCCGCCTGCGCGCCCCGCCATTCCCGGCTCCCGCTCGAGCTCGTGGCGTACGCCGCCCGTCGCTTCACATCGCTTCCGCGCACGACCGTGTACCTCGACGCCGGCTCTGCGGACTGGGCGTCGGTGCAAAAAGCCGTGTGGTTGCTGCGGAATGGCGGTGTGCGCTACATCTGCGGATTCGCGCTCAACGCCACCCACTACGACAGCACCGCGAGCGAGCTCCGCTACGGCGCACAGCTGTCGGCGGCACTCGCCGCGAGCGGTCTTCCCGGCAAGCACTTCGTCGTCAACACGTCCGACAACGGGCGGCCGTTCACCTATCAGGAGTACTTCCCGCACAGTGGCTTTGACAACGCCCGGCCGTGCCGTGGCATCCGCGATCGCCGGTGCGTGACGCTCGGCATCCCGCCGACGGCGGACGTGGCCAATCCCAAGTGGCACCTGTCACGTACAGCGCGGCGGACCGCCGCTCGGCTCGTCGACGGGTACCTCTGGATCGGGCGCCCTTGGCTCATCCGCCAGGCGGCTCCGTTCGATCTGCGGCGATCGCTCGCCGTCGCGCGCAGGACGCCGTTCTCAGAGCCCGCGTCCGGCTGAATGTCGGTTTAGCGGCGCGTTCACGTTGAAATCGCCATACTGGCCGATGGCGGAACGGAGGGCAGGCTCACAAGTCGCCCACGTAGAGGAGCCGCCTTCACATCTCCCACGGTCGGATCGCTCGACCGAGCTTTCACCTCTGATGGCCATCGACACTCTTCGCGCGCCCGTAGCACCATCGCACCCGGCTGCCGAGCCGGCGGCCGCGCCTGCTCCGCACGGCGGCCTCGGCGAGCGCGTCCGCCGCATCGACTGGTGGGTCATCGGCGCACTCGTGGGCTTGATGCTCGTGTCCGCATGGCTGCGGACCAAGTCCTTCAACCAGCACTACTGGGTCGATGAGGGCCTTTCGGTGGGGATCGCGGGCCATCCGCTCGGCGACATCCCGTCGCTGCTCAAGCAGGACGGGTCACCGCCGCTCTACTACCTGCTCCTCCACGTGTGGATGTCGTGGGCCGGTAAGGGTGAGGTCGCGACCCACGAGTTCTCGCTCATCTTTGCGCTGCTCACGATCCCGGTCGCGTACTGGTTCGGCGCCAGCCTCTTCGGCCGGCGCGTCGGCCTTGTGGCCGCGACGCTCGCCGCGCTGAGCACCTACCTCACGGTGTACGCGCAGGAGACGCGGATGTACGCGCTGCTGACGCTGTTCGCGCTGATCGTTGCCGGTTCGTTCGTCGAGACATACGTCCGGGGCCGCCGACGCTACTTGCCCGTGTTCTCCGTCGCGCTCGCCGCCTCGTTGTATACGCACAACTGGGCGCTGTTCCTCGGCGTGATGTGCGCGGTCGCATTTCTGTGGTGCGTGTACGCGCAGCGAGCGAATCGGCGCGCGCTCTGGCGCGACGGCCTCATCGGCTTCGGAGTCGCGGGGATCCTGTACCTGCCCTGGCTCCCGACGCTCATCTACCAGGCCAAACACACCGGGGCCCCCTGGGATCTTCCGCCGACGCTGTGGTCGGTTTCCCAGGGCCTGTACTCCCTCACCGGTGGTCGTGGCGCGGCCGTCGCACTGCTCCTCGGCGGTGGCGCCGGCCTGCTCGCCCTGCGCAAGACCCAGAACGGCAACGCCTGGATGCTGCGTGCGGCGCAGGTGCTGCTCATCCTCGGCTTCGGCACGCTGCTGTTCGGCTGGCTGTACTCGAAGACGACGCCGGCCTGGGCGCCGCGCTATTTGGCGGTGATCGTCGGGCCACTCATCCTGCTGTTCGGGCTCGGTCTCGTCCGCGCCGGGGCACTCGGGATGGCCGCGCTCGCGCTGTGCGCTTGCTTCTGGATCCTCGATCCGCAACGGCCGTCCCTTGACTCTAAGAGCAACGTGGCCGCGGTGATCCACCATCTCCGCCGCGACATTCCGGCCAGTTCACTCGTGCTGTCGACCCAGCCCGAGCAGGTGCCGACGATCGCGTATTACCTGCCGCACGTCACCCGGTACGGCACGCCGCTCGGGCCGGTTCCCGATTGGCACGTCGTCGATTGGCGTGAGGCGCTCGGCAAGTTCCGCCGGTTCTCGGTCCGCGACACGCTCGACCCGATGCTGGCAAAGCTCAAGCCGGGGCAGCGCGTCGCGCTCATCACACCGTGGCGGTTCACGACGGATCCGCAGTGGTTCAAGCTCATCTACCTTTCGAGCAAGCAATGGCTCCGGGCGCTGGAGGCCAACCCGCGGTTCGTCATGATCGGTTCGAGCTCAGCGGACGCCGTCCGCGCCGGCGTGCCGGTCGCGGCGACTGTGTTCGAGCGGCGCTGAGGCGCCGTCCGGGTGGCCGAGGGCAGCCCGTCGCCGCGCCCGGAGGACCCAGCGCCCGTCAATGACCCGGCGCTGCCGCTCCTCTCCGAAGTGCGATTCCGCGAGGACTACAGGTGCTTCCGCAGCGGCCAGGTGCTGCGATTCGAGTCGGGCGTCAATCTCCTCGTCGGGGAGCAGGGGAGCGGCAAGTCGACATTGATCACCCTGCTCCGCGATCGCGTCGGCAACAAGTTCAAGGCGGAGCTGTCGCACCGTGTCATGGACGTCGTGATGCAGGCGTGCTACGTGCGCTGGCTCGACTTCGAAAAGGACAATCCGCGGACACAGGCCGAGATTGGCCTTCATGACGCGTTCTTGATCGGCTCGATGGCCGTCTCGCACGGGCAGACGATGCTGGCGATGCTGCACGGCCTCGAACAGGTCCTCCAAGAGGCCCCGGGCCGTACGCTGCTGCTGCTCGATGAGCCCGACATGGCGCTCTCGATCCGCTCCGTGCACCATCTCGCCCGGCTGCTGCAGCGGGCCGCTGACGACGGTCACCAGGTGATCGCGGCGGTGCACAACCCGATCGTGATCGGCTCCCAGCCGCGCGTGCTGTCGCTCGATGACGGCGGCTGGATGAGCGCGGAGCGATTCATCGCGCTGGCGTCCGAGCCACCGCAGTCATAGCGTTGACGCGCTCAGGCGAGCCGGCCGCCGCGGACGCGCCGCCACACTCGGCCCGCCGGATACCGGAGGCGGTGCCGGTACTGGTCGCCGGGACTCGCGAGGGGGAGGAGGTCGACGAGCGTCGTCTCGGCGCTGGGCGGCGGGTCCGTGCGCCGGATGTAGAGGCCGCAGGCGCCGAACGTGCCGCCGAAATCGCACTCGCGGGCGACCCAGCTATCGTGGACGGTTGGGCGCACCTTAATGTCCGCGCAGTCCGGGTCGTCGTTGAGCGGGTCCTCGAAGTCATGAAATAGGAGGATCCCGGCGGCGGGGACGATGTTCCTCAGCACCGCGAGGTCGGCCTCGACGCCGACCCGGCGGTGATCGCCGTCGACGAACGTCATCGCCGGCCGGAAACGCGGGCAGGCACGGGCGAACGCGTCGGACGTTCCTCGGACGAACACGATCCGGTCCGCGACGCCGTGGGCCGTCGCCTGAGCCCGCGCGGCGTTGATCGACGCCTTCTCGACGTCGAGCGTGTAGATGAGCGTGTCACCGCCCGTCGCTGTGAGCGCGAGCGCCATGAGCACCGCCGACTTCCCGTGGAAGGTCCCGATCTCGAGGATTGGCCCGTTGGTCGCACTCGCGAGCTCCCAGAGCTTCTCCGCGTCCTCCGGTCGCATCCAGCCGGGGATCGATTCGACGCGAGAAATCGCCTGCACCGGGCGACACCGTACAAGGCGCCGTCTCGACGAGAAGCGGATGTCAGGCCGTGACGATGAGCTCGACGAGCTCGGGCAGGTGCCTGATGACCGCGGTAACCGGCCTGTCCAGCTGCGGCGGTGCACCGCCATTAGGCACGTACGCGACGACGGGCATCTCGCCGGCGATGGCGGCCTGCATCCCGGACGGCGCGTCCTCGACGACGAGGCACTCCTCGGGGGTGAACCCCATCTCGGCGGCGGCACGGAGGAACAGATCCGGGAACGGCTTGCCGCGCGGCACGGAATAGGCCGAGAACAGCTCGTTGTCGGCGAAGTAGCGGCGCAGGTCTGTCAGCCCGAGCGTGAGTTCGGTCTTCTGGCGGCGGCCCTGAGACGCGACGCATGTCCTGATCCCCGCCGCCTGGATCGCCGACACGGTTTCGACCGCGCCGTCGATCGGCTGCAGCGACGTCTCGAACGCCGCCTCGCGGACGGCATCGAAGCGGTCCCAGACGCCCGCCGGCAGTGGTGCACCGAGCCGCCGCTCGACATCGACGCCGACATCGGCGAGCATCAGGCCCTGATAGCGCGACCTCGCCTCGGCGGGGGTCGTTGTCACGCCGAGCTCCGAGATCGTCGCGGCGAGAGCTCCGCTCGAAAGCGCCTCACTATCGACGAGCACCCCGTCGCAGTCGAAGATGACGAGGCCCGGTCGCCTCACGCGGCCGCCGTCAACGGTGAGAGGAGCGCCGCCGCGATCGCCTCGGCGTGCCGGACGCTGTCAGTCGTCCCGTCGATTCCCGCCTGGGCCACCGCTCCCTCGAGCAGCAGAAAGAGGTGGTCGGTGAGCTCCTCGCTGCCGTGTCGGTCGGGGTAGTCGGCGCGAACGAGCTCGGCGACCTTGGCGCGGACGGCGCGCTTGTGAGCGCGGATGACCTCGAACCCCGGGTGCTCGCGGGGGAGTTCGGCGGCCCCGTTGAGAAACGCGCATCCACGATCGTGGTCGAAGCCGGGGTGACTGAGGTACGCCTCGAACACGACGAGCACGCGCGGCGCCCGCGCGGTGCGCAGCTTCTCCTCGAGGTAGCGCCACCAGGCGTCGTGGCGGTCCTGGAGGTAGGCCGCGATCAGCGCATCCTTGGACCCGAAGCAGTCATACAGCGTCTTCTTCGTGACCCCGGCCGCGTCGGCGATCGACGCCACACCCACCCGGGTGATCCCGTGTCCGTAGAACAGGTCTGAAGCGGCGTTGAGGACCCGCCGACCTGCCGGAGTCATTGCGTCGCGTTCCGTCACCTCGGAGCCCAGTATACCGACCGGTATGGTTAGTTTGCTACGGTGCATGAGAGTCAGGTAAACCGATCGGTCTACTGGGAGGTGACGTCGTTTCATGCGAGCAGTGCGGCTGACAGGATTTGGCGGGCTCGGGATGCTCCGCTACCGGGACGACGCGCCGGTGCCGCGGCCGGCGGCGCACGAGGTGCGCGTCCGAGTGGCGGCCGCCGGCATCAACAACACCGATGTGTGGACTTCCCGCGGATCCAGGGGGCAGTTTCCTCGGGCGCGAACGCGACGGTGGCTTCTCTGAGTGGGTCACGCTGCCGGCGATGAACGCCCATCGCGTCGACAGCGCCCTGAGCGACGCCGAGCTGTCGACGTTCCCGACCGCCTACACCACGGCGCTGCGCATGCTCGGCCGGACGTCACTGCAGCCGAGCGAGACCGTGCTCGTCACCGGTGCATCGGGCGGAGTCGGGACCGCGCTCGTGCCGCTGGCCAAGCTGATGGGCGCTGAGGTCGTCGCCCTCACGAGTGCCGTCCATGCGAGACGCGTTGCGGACCTCGGAGCCGATCTCGTGATCCGGCGCGGGCTCGAGCCGGATCTCGTCGACGCCATCGGGGCGGAGTCGATGTGAGCGTCACAGCCGTCGAGGCCGCGCTGGCGCCTGATCAGTAGGCGCGTGCGACAACCGCGTAGAGGTCGGCAGCGTCGGTCGTCGCGGGAACCGATCCATCGACCGTCGTCAGGCACCGCACGGACAGTCCCGCCCGGTTGAGCTGCAGCTCGCCGTCGGATCCACAGGTGGCCCACGGCAGCCTTGCGAAGCCGACGCGAGCGGCCTCCGCGGCGGCATCGACATCCTCGACGTCGGCCGTCCGTGTCCGCAGCGTCTCGGTCGCCTGTGCGAAGAGCGCATCATGGACTTCGTGTGTGGCGGTCGCGGCTGCCGCGGCGGCGTCGTCGAGTCTGATCGTCTCGCGCTCGGTGCCGTCCCGCCGGGCGAGGCTGACAATCCCCTGGGCGAGGTCGCGCGGGCCGATCTCGAGCCGGACGGGGATGCCCTTGAGTTCCCAGTCGGTCAGTCGCCGTCCGAGTCCGAGCTCGGTGCGGTCATCGACTCGGACGCGAAGCCCGGCGCCCCGGAGGTCGATTGCGAGTGTTTCGGCGGCGGCGCCGGCGCCAGCGTCGGCCTTGACGAGGACGATGACGACCTGGATCGGCGCGACCTTCGGCGGCAGCCGCAGACCGGCGTCGTCGCCGTGGGTCATGATCACGCCGCCAACCATCCGCGTTGAGCTTCCCCAGGACGTCGTCCAGCACAGCTGCGAGGACCCGTCCTCGTCGGTGTAGGTGATGTCGAACGCCCGGGCGAAGTTCTGGCCCAGCTCATGGCTGGTCGCGAGCTGCAGCGCCTTGCCGTCGCGCATCATCCCCTCGCATGTGAGCGTCGAGGCGGCGCCGGCGAACCGCTCACCATCAGTCTTCAGCCCGGTCAGCACCGGGATCGCAAGGACGTCCTCGAGCACCGAGCGGTAGACGTGTTCGTGGATCTCCCGGGCGTAAGCAGCGGCGTCCTCCTGGGTCGTGTGGGCGGTGTGGCCCTCCTGCCATAGGAATTCGCTCGTGCGCAGAAACAGGCGCGGCCGCAGCTCCCACCGCACGACGTTGGCCCATTGATTGAGCCGCACGGGAAGGTCGCGATAGCTCTGAATCCAGCGAGCCAGGTACTCGCCAAACACCGTCTCGCTCGTCGGTCGGATGATCGCCGGCTCCTGGAGATGGCGCCCGCCCGCCTCGGTCACCACCGCGAGTTCCGGGCTGAAGCCCTCGACGTGCTCGGCCTCTCGCCGGAGATGCCCCTCCGGGATCAACAGCGGGAAGTAGACGTTCTCGGCGCCGGCGGCCTTGATCCGCTCGTCGATCTCCGCCTGGACGCGCTCCCAGATCGCATAGCCCCACGGGCGGATGACCATCGTGCCCCGGACGGGACCGTTCTCGGCGAGCTCGGCCTTGGCGATGACGTCCTGGTACCAGCCGGGGAAATCGGTCGCCTGGGGGACGAGCACGGGCATGTCCCGCAGGTTAGGCCACGACCTCACCCCGGCTGGGACTGGGGGCGCAGGTCGACATAACCCGGATGGTGATGCGAGGTCGATGGGCCTTATGGTCGCTATGACGGCCATGAGGCCCAGAGACCTCCGCGTTCGCCCGAGCAGCGGCGGCCAGGAGGGGGGCGGAACGTGCCTAGGTCGACGGGCGGGCGGTCCCACGGACCTCAGGCACGGCATGAGCCGCGCTCCGAACGGCGAGTCAGAGGGCTGTGGATGGTCCCGCCTGCGGCGGAGCTGCGGCTCAGCGCGGGTCCGGGCAGCGGGTGCGGTCCGTTAAGTGCCGGAGTGCTGGCGCTCGCGCCGGATCTGGAGTTCGCACACCGGGAGACCGACCAGCGCCTGGGTGTACTCGAACGCGATCGTCAGGTGGGACGGCAGTCGCGTGCAGGGAACGGAATACGTGACAGACCCGAACGGCATCATGATCTCGACCGAGCACGATCCTGTGATCTCCGGGTCTCCGTGATCGGTCAGGCCAGCGAAGCTGGCGCCCTCGCGGACGAGGGAGAGATGCGCAGGTGTCGCCATCGGAAGGCTCTCCGTCCGCACGTTAATGCTCGATAATCGGGCTTATGTGCACTAGCGAGGAAAAGTCGACGGCCTGAGCTGATGCAGCGCGATGTGACGATCCGGGGCGAAACGATCAACCTCGGTCAGCTGCTGAAGCTGGAGGGCCTGATTGCGAGCGGAGCCGAAGTCAAGACGTTTCTCTCGACCGAGGCCGTCCGAGTCAACGGAGAGCTGGAGGCGCGTCGCGGCCGGAAGCTGCGCGCGGACGATGTGGTGCGGGTTGGCGAGCTTGAACTCCGCGTGATCTCGGCAGGCTGAACGACGGCCGACGGCGTTATGTAGACGAGGGCGAGGAGCGCGGGTTGCGGGAGATCAGGGCAAGCTTTTCCTGCCGACTCAGCCGCTTGATTCGCGCCTCCTCGCGCCGTGCCGACTGACGCGACTCCATCTCGGCGACGAAGGCGAGCGTCAACGGCAGCCGCGTGCGCGTATAGCGGCTCGCGCGGCCCGCGAGATGCTGATGCAGACGCCGCTCGAGATTGATCGTCCAGCCGCAGTACAGCGACCCGTCGTTGCACCGCAGCAGGTACACCCATGCCTCGGCTGTCCCGGGCCCGTGAGGCACGGATGGTGCTCCCATTCCGTGGCCTAGCGCCGGGCCCCGCGCGATCCTCGCATTCGGGTGAGAGGCTACCAAGCGTCGGCTACGCCGGAGCGAGGGTCACCGGGAGCGGCCCGTAGCGCAGCATCGCGGCGAGGTCCCGGGCAGAGGTGGCGGTGAAGGCGCCGGTCACATCGGCGGAGTTGTCGCTGATGCCGTCCGGGTACGACTCGTAGTCGATCTGCGGCAGGCTGAGCAGTTGGCCGTCGAGGGCGATCGCGAAGTGCTGATTCAGCATGAGGCCGGCGGTACTGACGCGCGCACCCCGGTGTGCGATTGCCGCGGTCATGCGCTGGAACGCCGACGCGCCCGTCCGGTCGAAGTCGAACGTCACGTTCGGCGAACCGGCCTGGTCGGTGCTCGCGGCCGGATGCGTGATCTGGCGGCTGCCGATCGCCACGTTGTCGCGCATGACGAAGAATCGGGCGGCCGGGTTTTCGAACGCCGGGTGACGCCCAGGGCTGGCGTCGGCCGCCTGAACGAGCATGGTGCCCTGTGGAACGGTCAGGATTCCGCCGCTGGTAATCCAGCCGCGGGGCAACTTGCGCATGAGGGCGCCGAGACTCGGGGCGGGGCCGGCGACGTAACACGACTCCCCCGGGTTCGGCGGGGCGCTCCCCCGGACCTTGCCGCAGATGCTGCCGTGCAACTCGCCGAACAGGTACCGCTGCGACCCGACGTGAGACATTGACGGATACGTCCTCGCCGGCTGCCGTGAGGCGAGCTTGACCGCGTCATAGAGCGTGAGGCCCGCGCTGCCCTGAGTGCCGGGACTTGCCGTTGAGCCCTGGCTGATCGCAAGCGCAGCCTGGTCCTGGGAGCCAAGCCGGCTTGCGACCGTCACACCACTCGGCAGGAGCGCGTTCGCCTCCCAATCCAGGATCGCGAGCCGTCCGGGCCGCGCGAGCGCGAGCGCGCGGGCGCGATTCGACGCGGCGACGCCGTGCAGGACGAGCTGATCGCCGACCCGGCTGACCCGCACGGAGGGCATTTCAGCCCGGTAGCGTCGCTGAAGCATCGCGCGGGCGGTGCCGACGTCCGCGTCAAGCGAGCTTTGTGGGTTCACCGGCGTTGCCTGGAGCACGACCGTCCCGCCAGGCCCGGTGCCGGTAACACCCGGCGTCGAGCGTCCGTGGCGCAGGGCGATCACAAACACGGCGGCCAGCGCGATCGTGGCCCCGACCGCCACCGCGGGCGCGAGCCAGCCGACGCGCCGGCGCCGCCGGGCCGCGCGCCGATGGGCGGATCGCAACTCCCGCTCGAGCTGTGGCAGGACCGTCATCGCGCCTCCTCTTCAATCTGATCGCGCATCCGGCCGAGGCCTCGGCTGACGCGCTTACGCACGACCGCCGACGAGCAGCGCATTCGGCCCGCGATCTCGTCGTAGGACTGCTCATCGAGGACCCTGGCCCGGATCGCCTCGCGTTGCTCGGCGGGCAGGGCCTCGAGGAGATCGAGCAACGACTCGTCGCCGAGCTCATCGATCTGCCGGACGTCCTCGTCCACGATCTCGATCGGCGCCATCGCCAAGCGCCGGCGGGCACGGTCCTCAACGGCACCTCGGCGGCGGCTCTTGCTCAGCGTGCGCCGCGCGATCGTGAACAGCCAGGCAGCGGCCGGGGCGCCGCCTGGGCGCCATCGGCCGCACGATCTCAGGGCCGCGGCAAATACCTCGGCGGTCAGGTCGGCGGCGAGCTCGGAGTCGCCGGTTCGGCGGCGGAAGTACACGAGGATTGGCCGCTCCCAGCGCTGATAGAGCGCTGCGAAGGCTGCCTCGTCGCCGGCCGCCGCCGCGAGCAACTGATCATCGCTCTCGTTGCCCCAGATCTGCATTTCTGACCCTTATCTTCCACTCGGCCGAAATCTGTGACCAGCCGAGCGCAAGCGGCGCGTTATGTCAACCAATCGGCGAGGTTGCCGCCTCCGCACCGGCCTCGGCCCCGACGTGCGACAGCGCCGCGACGACCGCTGGGTCGAAGTCGGATCCGGCGCAGCGACGGAGTTCGGCGAGCGCCGCGTCCTTTAGTGAGCATCGGCCGGTACGGCCGCTCGGAAGTGAGGGCGACGAAGGCGTCGGCGGCGTGCACGATGCGCGCTGCGAGCGGGATATCGTCGCCGCGGAGTCCGTCGGGATAGCCGCGCCCGTCGAGTCGCTCATGGCTCCACCGGACGAGACGAGCGCTTCGTTCGAGCGGCGGCGCGGCGGCGAGGATGCGCTCGCCGATCACCGGATGTTTGCGGATGAGGGCCCATTCGCTCGGGCTGAGCGGTCCGGGCTTCTCGAGGATCGATTCGGGGATCGCCATCTTCCCGAGGTCGTGCAGTGTGGCCGCGTACTGGAGCGCCTCGCGCTCCGGCTCGACCAGCCCGAGCCGGTCAGCGACAGCACACGCGATCTCCGACACCTTCCGGCCACCGGTTGCGACCACCGGGGCGCGCTCGGCGAGCACCGCCGCGAGCACGCTGGCGAGTTGCCCCGCCGCGGCCGGCCGGCCTCGCATCGCCTTGTTTCCGTACATGCGGGCGTCGGCGAGCGCGAGTGCCTCGGTGGCGTCGCCGGCCTCGGCGGGAAGCAGCGCAACGCCGTACGCGGCGTCGATTGCGAAGGCGTCGCCGCGCGTCACAAATGCCCGCGCCCACTCAGCGGCGAGGCTTTCCCCCTCGCCGGCCGGGCATCGTGCGAGCACGCAGAATTCATCGCCTCCCATGCGGTAGGCACATCCGCGGCGGCCCACCGCCGACCGCAGCGAGGCGCCGAGCTGAGCGAGCAGCGCGTCACCCGCTGCGTGACCGAACGTGTCGTTGTAGCTCTTGAAGCCGTTGAGGTCGAACAGGGCTACGGCGTACATCGCTCCGGCCTGGAGCTCATCCGCGATCCGCGCCAGGTCGAGCTTGAGCTGGCGCCGGTTCGCGAGCCCGGTGAGTGGGTCGACGAGCGCCTCGGCGCGGCTGTCGCTGAGCAGTGCGCGGTTCTGCGCAAGGGCAAGCGCCATCCGCGCCAACACCAGCAGCAGCGACGCGGCCGCGAGGCCGAGGCCGATCGGTGTCAGCTCGACGACGATCCCGACGATGAGGACGCCGAGGGCGACGAGGCCGAACCCAACGGGCGCGAGCAGGCCGGAGTCGGTCTCGGGACGGGGACTCGGCACGCGGCGGTCGAGCTCGGCGGCGAGTGCAACCCCGACGCCACCCGTCAACACGAGCGCATCGGCGATGTTCCCGAGCAGGTCACCTACGGTGAAGAGGTAGAGCACGTCGGCGACCACCCAGGCGAGGATCGCGCACGCGAGCACGCCCATCGTCCGGTCGACGCGCCATCCGGAGCACGCGACCAGACTGACCACCGCGCCGACCAGCACGAGGTCGCCGATCGGATACGCGAGCGTCGTGGCGGCAGCTGAGAACGACTCACCGGCGACGTTCGAGATCGCCTCGGGCACGGTCGCGCACGCCAGGACCGAGGCGGCGGCGGTGCCGGCGATGACGCCGTCGAGACGGGTCGCGGTGAGTCTGATCGACACGCGGGTGCGGCCGAGCATGAGCAGGGCGATGTACGCGCACGGATAGAACGCCAGCCAGAAGAGATCGGAGATCGACGGCGTCGGCACCGCGGCGAGATCGCTGGCGCTCGAGTAGATCGCGTCACCGACGGCGTGTGCCAACAGGCCGGCGCCGATGATGCCCCACGCGAGCGCGACTCGCATCCGCGCGGCACATGCCAGCGCCGCCAACACCATCACGCCGGTGTAGACCCAGCGACTGAAGAGCGAATCGAGCCCGGCGCCGCCGAACCCGAGCATCGCGTGGAACCAGAACGCGGCGAGCGCGACGGCGGCCAACGCCAGCAGCCAGCGAGCGACCCGGCGGGTGTCGGTCGACTGCGCGGTCTCGGCAGGGGTCATGACGTCAAAACACCCCATACACGGGTACTCGGAGCGGCGGCTCCGATCTAAAGCGCCGGCTCAGGAGCGCTGGGCGAGCGCCGCGTACATCGCGCTGAACTGGCCGAAGCGCAACGCGAGGGTCGCGTCGGTACCGGTCAGTTTGGCGAGCCGGCTGATGCGGGCCGAGGAATCCTCGCCCCAGTTGTTGTAGAGCCCGGCCATGGCGACGTCGAACTCGCGCGGGCCGGCGATCCCGAGTGGATCGATCACGACGCTCGTGCCCCGATGGCGTAGCACGTTCGCCGGCTGAAGATCGCCGTGGAGCGTGACGATCGGACGCCTCTCGCCGCCACGCAGCAGTTCGCCGCCGAGCGCGTGCAGCGAAGGCACCTGGCTGACGGCCGCCTTGACGCTCGTTCGCCAATCCCCCAGACCCGCGAGCCCCGACTTCGCCGGTCGGTGCAGCGCGTCGAGGAGCATCGCGAGCTGGGACGGCGCGAGCCGCTCAGGGGAGCCCGGCCGGGCTCGCTCGAGCAGCAGGGCCCCGGGGCGGTGATCGAACACCCGGATCGCAGGACCGCCACGCCACGCCATCAGGGCGGCGGCCTCAGCACGCAACCGCTCCTGGTTGGCGCACAGCTTGAGCACCGCCTCGAGCCCGTCCTCGGTGTGGCAGGCCACGACGATCCCCCACGCGCCACCGCGGACGCTCTCGTCATCGACCGACAGGTGCCATTCCTCGCACAGACCATCGACGAGTTCTGGCACGTGCGAGAGCCATTCCTCGCTGGCGCCGACCGGACGAATCTCGCGCGGGACGATCATGACAAGCCTTTGAGCGAGTGTTCCCCTAGGCCGAGGCCGCGTCTATATCCATATGTATAAGCCGGTCTGGCCGTATGTCGACACGAAGGATCCGCGCGAGCCGGGCCGGCAGCCACCAGTTCCACCGTCCGAAGAGCGCAACGGCAGCCGGGACGAGCAGCGCTCGGACGACGGTGGCATCGAGGATGATCCCGGCACCGAGGCCCGTGGCGATCATCTTCACCTGCGTTCCCGACGCGGTCG
Organism: uncultured Solirubrobacterales bacterium; assembly: GCA_963750695.1. Lineage (GTDB taxonomy): Bacteria > Actinomycetota > Thermoleophilia > Solirubrobacterales > Solirubrobacteraceae > Palsa-465. The sequence continues at coordinate 65,273 of CAVVSB010000006.1, read as the reverse complement.
CCATCGAGACGAATCCGAGGAACAGGATCAGCGCCGCGCTCGTCACGAGCCGTCCGGTCCGACCGATCCCGCCGACGACGGCACGGTCGGTTGACCCCGTGGCGTCATATTCCTCCCGCATGCGCGCGAGGATGAACACCTCGTAGTCCATCGACAGACCGAACAGGAACGCGAACACCATCAGGGGCAGCCACGACGGGACCGATCCGACAGCGGGGATGCCCCAGATCGCACTCGAGCCGAAGCCGTGCTGCCACACGAGGACGACCACCCCCCACGCCGCGGCGACGCTGACGAGGTTGAGAATGACCGCCTTCAGCGGGAGCAGGAGCGAGCGGAACGCCCGCGCCAGCAGGACGAACGTCAGCACGGTGATGAGCGAGAGCATCAGCGGGAAGCTGCCGTAGACGGCGTCGGTGAAGTCGCTGTTCTGGGCCACCATGCCGCCGACGCGCACGTTGGGTGAGACACGGTGCGCGGCTGTGCGTACGCGATCGACCGTCGAGGACTGATCGGTGCTCGCCAGAGCGTCGACGACCGAGGTGCGACCGGATGTCCACGCCCGGCCGACCGGGGCGACCGCTCCGCGGATGCCCGGGACGTTCGCCGCGCGTGCGGCCACGGTGGCAGCCGAGCGGCTCGGCGACACGATCTCGACGGGCGAGAGCACGCCGTTGCCGATGCCGGACCGCTCGAGCGTGGTGAGACCCGCCTTCGCCTGACCGGTTTGGCTGAGCGTGTCCGGGTCCCCGGACGCCGAACCGAGCGTAATCGTGCCCGCGCCGGCGGCGAGCGCACCGAGGATGAGCACGGCGGCGCCGGCGGCCAGTGCCCGGTGGCGCACGACGCCCGTCGCCCACCGCGTCCAGGCGCGGCTAGCCGTGTCGTCAGTGCGCAAATGCGGCCAGTCGAGCCGCCGTCCGAGCTTGAGAAGCACGATCGGCAGCAACGTGAGCGCGACCGCGACGCTGATGAGGGGGATCACGAGCCCGCTGTAACCGACGCTGCGCAGGAACGGGATCGGGATCACAACGAGCGAGAGCAGGCCGATCGCGACCGTGGTGCCGCTGAAGACGACGGCGCGTCCGGCGGTCGACATCGCTCGCACGATCGCCTCATCGCCGTCGTGCCCGTGGGCGCGCTCCTCCCGCCAGCGAACGACGATCAGCAGCGAGTAGTCGATCGCGACGCCGAGTCCGATCAGCGCGATGAAGAACGAGACCATGCCGGAGACCGACGTGACGGTCGTCAGCGCCCAGACGAGCAGGAAGCTCGTCATGATCGAGATCACGGCCATGATGATCGGCACGATCGCGAGCACCGAGGCGAACACGAACAGCAGCACGACGAGCGCGCCGATGCCTCCGAGCAGCCCTTCGGCGAGCAGCCCGACACCGCCCTTCTTGCCGCTCGAGGCGTTGAGTGCGTCAAGGCCCGTGAGTCGCACCGTGCCCCCCGCGGGGTGAAGTCCGCGCAGCGCCTGCTCCGCCTGGTTCACGGCCTCGGTGTTCCGACCGAAATTGCCCCGCGCCCGCGGCGGGTAGACGAGCAGAAAGGTCGTCCGGCCGTCACGTGAGACGAATGCGTGGTTATTCGTCGACGTGTAAGACGCGATCCGCACGCGGGGCACGGCACTCTCCATGCGCGCGGCGACCTCACCGATGCCCGCCTGAGCGCGCGGCGATGTCACGCTGACGCCTGGCGGGAGCGTGATCACGGGCACGAGCGGCGCCGTGTTCCCACCGTTGCCGAGCGTCCGCTCGATCTGGGTGTTCGTCTCGTAGCCCTCGTGACCCGGAACCGAGAACTCGTCGCTGAGCGCGTTGACCGCCGAGCCGACCGAGGCAAAGCCGACGACCGTGATCAGCACCCAGAACATCACGACGGGTCGGCGGTGGCGCAGAACGAAGCGCGTGATCGTGGCAAGGCGGCCGACCGACCAGCGGTCGGCGGGCGGCACGGGACGGCGAAGTGTGGCGGACATCTCGATCCTTTGGTGCGGTTCCTGGACGCGATCGACAGTAGGCACGGAGCCGCCAGCCGGAAACCGGCCACGGGAGGAACTTGCCGTCCCCCGAGAGGAGGACGCAAAGGTCGTCCAGTAGGGCGACTCGCCGCACCCGGCGGCGGGCTAATCTCGCGAGTGGTGGTTACGGCAGGCACATCAATGCCGGGCAGACGAGCACCGTGGCCGCGCTCGGCAACTACGCGTGATGTGCTCGTGGCGACGGTCGCGTTCGTGCTGACGCTGCTCCTCACCGGCCGATTTGGCGACCCGGCGAAACGGGGCCTCGACGCGCTCGGTGTCGTGCTCACCGCCGTCGCGACCCTGCCGCTGATCGGCCGCCGCCAGCGTCCGCTCGTGGCATTCGTCGTCACGACCTCGGCGAGCGCAGCGATGGCCGCGCTCGGTTACGGGCTCGGGCCGCCGATCGGCCCGACGATCGCGCTGTTCTTCGTCGCTTCGGACGCGCGGACGCCGCAGCGCTGGTCGCTCACGGCGGTGGTCGTGCTTGTGATGTTCGGGCTGCACGTCGGCCTGACGACGGTCGCGCATGCCGGCTTCCCGACGGACCCGGTGGCGTTCGGGACGATCGTGTGGGGGGCGGCGTGGCTGATCGGAGATCAGGTCCGCCAGCGGCGCGCGCGTCTGGCGGACCTCGTCGAGCGGGCCCGCCGAGCCGAACACGACCTCAACCGCGAGCGGCGGCTCGCGGCAGCCGAAGAGCGCACGCGCATTGCCCGCGACCTTCACGATTCGGCCGCCCACGCGATCAACGTGATTCTCGTGCAGGCCGGCGCGGCGCGGCTCTTGCAAGAGCAGGACCCGGCCCGCGTGAGGCGTGCGCTCAGCACGATCGAGGACGTTGCGCGTCAGACGATCAACGAGATCGACGACCTCGTCCGACGGCTGCGCGACGGGCAACCGGCGTCCGGCGCCGGGGCTTCGGTCGAACCCCCGGCCGGCCTGGCGGCGGTCTCGACTCTGCAGGCGCTCCACCGTGCCGCCGGGTTTTCCGTCGAGGTGCACACGAGCGGCGCGGTCACGCCGCTTCCGCCGTCCGTCGACCAGGCCGCCTACCGCATTCTCCAGGAAGCGCTGACGAACGCCGCGCGATACGGCACCGGAGCCGCCGACGTCGAGATCGGTTACGCGGGCGACCGACTGGAGCTCGCGGTCACAAACCTCTTGCCGCCGGGCGCCCCGCACGCGCACGGCAATCATGGCGGCCACGGCATTCTCGGTATGCGCGAGCGCGCGGCACTGCTCGGCGGCACGGTCCGCGCCGGTCGCCAAGACCGGCAGTTCGTCGTTCGGGCGGCGCTGCCGCACCGGGCCGAGGCGGCTCAGCGATGACGCGCGTGCTGCTCGTCGACGACGACGCACTGATGCGCGCAGGGCTGGCAGCGGTGTTGTCCACCGATCCGGCGATCGCGGTCGTCGGCGAGGCCTCGGATGGACGCGCCGCCGTCGCGCGCGTCCCCGGGCTCGCTCCGGACGTGATCTTGATGGACGTGCGGATGCCGGTCCTCGACGGGATCGCGGCGACACGGGAGATCCTCGCCGTGAGCCCGGCGTCGAAGGTGGTGATGCTGACGACGTTCGAGGACGACGAATACATCTTCGGCGCGCTCAGCGCGGGCGCGTCCGGGTTTCTGCTCAAGCGGACCGGGCCCGAGGATCTGCTGGCGGCGATCCACACCGTCGCGGCGGGTGAGGCGCTGCTCTCACCGTCGGTGACGAGCGTCGTCATCAAGCAGTTCCTCGGGCGGCCCCAGCCACCGCCGACCGCCGATGATCCGCTCGCCGAGTTAACGGCACGGGAGCGCGAGGTGCTCCAGCAGCTCGCCCGCGGTCTGTCGAATCGCGAGATCGCAGGCGAGCTCGTGATCGAGGAGACGACCGTCAAGACCCATGTGAAGCGGATCCTGATGAAGCTCGGCCTGCGAGACCGGATCCACGCCGTGATTTTCGCGTTCGAGCATGGCCTCGTGCCCGACCGTGGGTCCGTCGAGGCGTAGTCTTCGACTGGAGATGCGGCGCCGCGAGGACAAGCGACCGAGCCGTAAGCGGATCGTCCGCAGCGTCGCCGTGGCGGTCGCGTTCGAGACGATCAGCCTGTGGCTCCGCTCCGGCAAGCTCGGCGGGAACATCGTCGTGCGCTGCCGCGGCGGCCACCTGTTCACGACGATCTGGATCCCCGCGGTGTCGATCAAGGCGGTGCGGCTTGGCCCGTGGCGGGCGCAGCGCTGCCCGGTCGGGCATCACTGGACGGTCGTCACGCCGGTCAAGGAGGCGCAGCTGAGCCCCGACGAGCTGGCCGCCGCCCGCGAGCATCACGACCGCCGGCTGCCCTGACGGTTGATCCCACGAGTGCGCAGTTTGTCTGCACGCGTCATCAATCTGACCGTTGCACGGCTACACCCGGCGCTCGCGCCGGTCGATCACACCGATTAGTCTCATGCGCGCTGTGTTTCGTCGATTTCGCCGCTTCTGCGTGGGCGCCGTGTCCGTCGCGTTCGCGGGAAGCCTCGCACCCGCCGGCACCCCTAGCGCCGTCGCCGCCGCGGGGAGCGCCCCGACCGGCGGCGCCGGGCTCGGGGGACTCGCACCGACGAGCGCCAAACGGCCGAAGACCCCCGCGCCGCCGAGCAAGAAGGATCGCGGCAAGTGGCTCTCCGGAGTCCAGATCACCGAATACTGGCCCGCGCCAGAGAGCTGGTTCCGCGGCGCGCTCGTGAAGACCCCGGGCCTGCCGACCCGTCATCGGATCGACTGGCTGTACTCCGCCGAGGGTCTCTCGATGGAGGGTGAGGGCGTCGGCCTCGACGGGCGGATGTACCACATCGATGCGCTCGGCAGCGGTGGCTGGGTCACCCTCGACGGTGCCGGTACGAGAGCCTCGAGCGGCTGGTCGGCCGGGTCGCCGTACTGGCGGGCGGGCGGCTACTGGCGCAACCGCTCCGGCGGCGTCACCTTCCCGCTCCAGATCGGCGGGTGGTCAGCCGGCAAGGGCCGCAAATACATCCCGCTACGGGGTGTGAGCTTCGCCGCCGGTGGCGCGTCCGCGCTCCACTACTACCAGTCGATCGCCGTGGATCCGAGCGTCATCCCCCTCGGCAGCCGCGTCTACATTCCGGCCTACAAGCACGACGGATACGGCGGCTGGTTCGTCGCCCAGGACACCGGCGGCGCGATCAACGGCCATCACGTCGACGTCTACCGGTCGCCCCCCGCGAGTCCCAACAGCGGCGGGCAGTACATGACCGGCCAGCGGATCTACGTGATCCGCCCGCGCAAGGGCTAATGCGTGCCCGCGCCCACTAGACTGCACGGCATGGCGAAGCAGCAGCGGGTCATGCGGGTCGAGCAGCGCAGTCAGCTCGCCGCGATGCAGCAGATGGAGGGACGCTCCGACGAGGAGCTCGAGTCGGAGACGAAGTTCAAGGCGGCCGCGCAGGCGATTCTCGGCGCGCGCGCCGCGGAGCGCTACGACGCCAAGGCGGCGCGGGCGCACTTCCAGCGGGCGCTGGCGGCGGCCCGGCCGCAGGAGCGGTTGCAGCTGCGCCGCATGGCGGACGCATCGATCGCACTGGCCGAGCGGCGCGCCGACGACCTCAAGAAGGCGACCGAACGGCTCGGTGTCGAGGGACCGACCACGAAGCAGCTACGCGGGCTGAAGCTCATGGGGCTGATCGCGCCGCCGAAGAGTGCGGGCCTGCTCTTGCGGATCCGCGGGGTCGTGCTCGTGATCGTGGCGGTCATCCTCGTCCTCGCTCTCGGCTTCGGCATCGTCAAGCTGATCGCCCTGCCGTTCGGCGGCGTCTCGACCGACCTCGGGATCTTCTACGGCTTCTTGCTCGTCGCGATTGCGATCGGTGTGGCGGCGTACTACGGCCGCAAACGCCAGAAACGGGCCCAGGCAGAACGGGCCGAGCAGATCGCCGCACGTTCACGCTGAGGGTCCTCAGCTCCCGTGTGTGGTCGCTACACGCTGGCCGCGCCCAACCCAGCCGAGGTCCGGGCGCGCTTCAACATCGCCGAGTCGGTCGAGGTGCGACGGCGCTACAACGTGGCGCCCGGCGACGACGTGCTCGCGGTCACGACCGACAAGGCGGGTGAGCCGCGCGGCGAATTGCTCCGCTGGGGGCTCGTGCCCGCTTGGTCGAAGGAGCCGAACTCGGGGCTGAAGATGATCAACGCCCGCGTCGAGACCGCTGCTGAGAAGCCCGCCTACCGGCGCGCCTTCGAGCGCTACCGCTGCCTCATCGTGGCCGACGGCTTCTATGAATGGCAGCCGGTGTCCCGGGGCCCCAAGCAACCGTTCCACATCACCCGGGCCGACGGCGCCCCGTTCGCGTTCGCCGGTCTTTGGTCGGTCTGGCACGCGCCGGACAGCGACGCGGTGCGCACCTGCACGATATTGACGACGGAGGCGAACGCGGCGATCGCCTCGTTGCACAGCCGGATGCCGATCATCCTCGCGCCGGGCGCCGAGCAGGCATGGCTGGACACGTCAACGCCGCCGGCGGAGCTCGGCGACATCCTGTCTGGGCTGTCGGCCGGCCAGACCGCGCTGCGGCCTGTCGGCACGGCCGTCAACGACGCGCGTTACGACGGTCCCGAGTGCCTAGTCGCGCCGCCCGAACCCGCTCAGACGGCACTGTTCTGATGACCCTCTCCCCTCTGCTCGCCGCCTACGACCACGTCGTCCTCGACCTCGACGGATGTGTCTGGATCGGTCAGACGCCGACCCGACGGGCTGCCGAGGCGATCGCTGAGCTCCGCTCCGCGCACAAGACGATCTCGTTCGTCACGAACGACGCGCAGCATTCTCCCGAGGAGTACGTGCGCAAGCTGTGGTCGCTCGGCATTCAGGCCTCGCTCGAGGAGGTCGTGAGCGTCGGCGCCGCGATCCAGTACGTGCTCGCCGAGCGCGGCACCGGCGCGAGTGTCTACGTGATCGGCGCTCCGGCGATCTTCCGCCACGTCACCGACTCCGGCCAGCGTGTCGTCAACGGTACGAGCCGCGAATCCGAGGCGGAGATCGTCGTCGTTGCCGGCCATCAAGACGTCACCTTCGCCGATCTCGACCCGGCGATCCGCTCGGTCCTCCGCGGCGCGCTGATCATCGGCGCCGGTCGCGATCGCACCTATCCGACCGAGGCCGGCATCGCCGCCGGCACGGGCACGCTGATCGCGGCGCTCGAGTACGCCACCGAGCGGACCGCGACGATCGCCGGCAAACCAGATCCGCAGATCTTCCGCACCGCGCTCGACCGCCTCGGCCCCGGTCGCACGCTCGTTATCGGTGACCGGCTCGATGCCGACCTCTACGGTGCGGCGGCCGCCGGCCTCGATGGGGCGATCGTGCTCACCGGCGTGACGAGCGCCGAGGCCGCCGCGGCCGCAGACGATCCGGCCCCGGTCGCAATCGCGCCCGATCTCTACGCGCTTGTCACGGCGGGCTGATGCTGTCGCTGATTGTCAACCCACACGCCGGCGGGGGCCGGGCCGGACACCACCTCGACGAGGTGAGCGCTGCGCTCACCGAACTCGGGCTCGAGCATCACATCGAGCCGACGAAGAGCCTCGACCATGCGCGCGAGCTCGCCTGGGCGGCGACGGAGTCCGGCGAGATGTCGGTCGGCTTCGGCGGCGACGGGCTGATCGGGGCCGTCGCCGACGCGATCAAGGGTACGACGGGAGTGCTCGGCGTGCTCCCGGGTGGAAGGGGCAACGACTTCGCCCGAGTGCTCGGGATCCCACTCGAGCCGGCGCCCGCGTGCGCCGTGCTCAAGGACGGCAACGTGCGGGCGCTCGACATCGGGCAGATCGGAGACAAGACATTTATCGGGATCGCAAGCTGTGGATTTGACTCGGTCGCAAACCGGATCGCGAACGACACGCGGATCGTCCGCGGCAACCTCGTGTACGCGTACGGTGCGCTGCGCGCGCTCGCGGGATGGAAGCCCGCGCGCTTCGAGGTGACGCTCGACGGCGGCGAACCCCGTGTCATGACCGGCTATACCGTCGCCGCCGCGAACTCGGGAGCGTACGGCGGCGGCATGATGATGGCTCCCGATGCTTCGCTGCAGGACGGTCTGCTCGACATCGTGCTCGTCGCCCACGCGCCGAAGCTCCGTTTCCTGCGGCTCCTCCCCACCGTCTTCAAGGGCGAGCACGTCAAGCAGCCGAACGTCGAAGTGCTCCGGGCCCACGAGATCAGGATCAGCGCCGAGCGGCCGTTCACGATGTACGCGGATGGAGACCCGATCGCCGAGCTGCCGGCGACGGTGCGCGCGCTCCCGTCGGCGGTGCGCGTGATGGTGCCTCGGTGAGGGGTCTGACGGTGAAGATCGCCGCCGCCCGCGCGGTCGGGGAACTCGCCCGTCGCGCCGGCCGTGGCGGCGGCACGAGCCTCCCCGGCAAGGTGCTGATGCGCCTCGAGCCGGACGCGATCGCCGAACTCGCGCTGCGACTGCCGCGGGGCTCCGCGGTCATCTCGGCGACGAACGGCAAGACGACGACCGCCGCAATGGTGGCGGCGATCCTCGAGCGATCCGGGATCCGGCTCGTCCATAACCGGGCGGGCGCGAACATGGCCGGCGGCGTCGCCTCGACGTTGCTCTCGGCGAGCCGGCCGCGGCAGCGGATCGACGGCGACCTTGGACTGTTTGAGCTCGACGAGTTCTGGGTCGACCGCGTGACGCCCCAACTGCGGCCGCGCGCAATCCTCCTCGGGAATCTGTTCCGCGACCAACTCGACCGCTTCGGCGAGCTCGAGACGATCGCCGATCGGTGGGCGGCCGTCGTCGCGACGCTCCCATCCGACGTCGGGCTCGTGCTCAACGCCGACGACCCGCTGATCGCCGACCTTGGGCGTGAGCGGCCCGGCGCGGTGTACTTCGGCGTCGAGGACGACTCGGTCGCGCTCGCGGAGATGCAGCACGCGTCGGATTCCAAGCACTGTCGTCGCTGCGGGGCGGCGTACGTGTACGACACCGTGTACCTCGGGCACCTCGGCCATTACCGCTGCCCGTCGTGTGGGCAGCGGCGCCCCGAGCCGGCGATCGTGGCCGAGGCGATCGAGCTGCGCGGGACGCGATCGGCGACGTTCCGCCTGCGCACGCCGGCCGGCGCGCGCGACGTCGAGCTGCCACTGCCCGGCCTCTACAACGTCTACAACGCGCTCGGCGCTGCGGCGCTCTGTCTCGGGCTCGGGATCTCGCTCGACGACGTGGTCGCCGGTCTGCACGCGGTCACCGCCGCGTTCGGCCGCGCCGAGATCGTGCAGGTCGGCAGCACCAACGTGTCGATCCTGCTGGTCAAGAACCCCGCCGGGGCCAACGAGATCCTGCGCACGCTGGTGCTCGAGAGCGGCGAGCTCGACCTGCTCGCGATCCTCAACGACCGCACGGCTGACGGACGCGACGTGTCATGGGTGTGGGACGCGGACTTTGAGGTGCTCGCGGGCCGCGTCCGGCGGGTGACGTGTGCCGGGACGCGCGCCGCCGAGCTCGCGCTTCGGTTGAAGTACGCCGGCGTGCCCGCCGAGCGGCTCACCGTCGTCCCCGAGCTCGCGGCGGCGCTCGACGAAGCGGTCGCCCAGGCGCCCGCGGGGCGGCTGTTCGCGCTGCCAACCTACACCGCTCTGCTCGAGCTCCGCGAGCTGCTCGCAGCGCGTGGGCACGTCGCCCAGTTCTGGCAGCGACGGGAGCCGACGCCCGCATGAACGTGATCTGGCACGACCTCGAGTGCGGGAGCTATGCGGAGGACCTGCCGCTGTGGCGCGCCCTGGCGAGCGAGTACGGCGATCCGGTGCTCGACGTCGGCGCCGGTACGGGGCGCGTCACGCTCGACCTCGCACGCACGGGCTTCCGCGTGACCGCGCTCGACGTCGACGCCGAGCTGCTCACGACGCTCGAGGTCCGGGCGGGCGCGCTCGAGGTCGAGACCGTCTGCGCCGACGCGCGCACGTTCGATCTCGAAGGCCGGCGCTTCCCGCTGTGCCTCGTGCCGATGCAGACAATTCAGCTGCTCGGTGGGCGTGACGGCCGGATTGCGTTTCTGCGCCGGGTGGCGGCGCACGTTGAGCCCGGGGGCCGCGTGGCGATCGCAATCTCCGAGCAGCTCGAGCCGTTCGAGGTACTCGACGGCATTCCGGGCCCGATGCCCGACATGTGCGAGATCGACGGGATCGTGTACGCCAGCCATCCGACCGCGGTTCGCACGAGCGGCCGTCATTTCGTGCTCGAGCGCCGGCGAGAGATCGTCAGCGTGAGCGGCGAGCGCGAGGTGAGTGAGGACCGCATCACGCTCGAGCGGCTGAGCGCCCGCGAGCTGCGCCGCGAGGCCGCCGAGGCGGGACTGCAGAGCGCCGGGACCGCGGAGGTCCGCTCGACCGAGGAGTACGTCGGCAGCACGGTGGTGATGTTCGGTGTCTGAGCTACGGGTTTGTGCCCTGTATCCCGACCTGATGAACATCTATGCCGATCGCGGCAATCTCCTGCTGCTCGAGCGCCGCTGTCGGTGGCGCGGCATTGAGTTCTCGGTGACGGCGAGCGGGCTTGGCGACCGGCTCGATCCAGATGCGGCAGACCTGGTCTACATCGGTGGCGGCCAGGATCGGGACCAGCGCCTGTGCGCGTTCGACCTCGCCGACGTCAAGCGTGACGCCCTGCGCGAGGTGGCGGCTCGCGGCGGTGTGATCCTCGCCGTATGCGGTGGGTATCAGCTCCTCGGGCATTCATACGAGCTCGGCGAGGAGAAGCTGCCCGGCGTCGGCCTGATCGACCTGCACACCGTGCGCGCGGATGGGCCGCGTCTGATCGGCAACGTCGCCATCGAGGTCGAGCTCGATCCCGGCGAGCGGCGCGTCCTCGCCGGCTTTGAGAACCACGGAGGCCGGACCCATCTGGCGACGGGCGTGCCGCCGCTCGGACGGGTGTTGCGCGGCCACGGCAACAACGGCAGCGACGGCTTTGAGGGAGCGCGCGCCGGCAACGTGATCGGTACGTACCTGCACGGACCGCTGCTGCCGAAGAACGCGTGGTTTGCCGACTGGCTCATCCGGACCGCGCTCGGTGGTGAGGAGCCGCTCGCCCCGCTCGACGACGAACTCGAGGCCGCCGCTCACCGTGACGCCCGGCACGCCGCCGGCGTCTGACGGGCGGCCCTCTACGATGGCCGCCGGTCCATGTCGTTCTCCCGTACCGCGCCGATTGCTCTGATCGCCCTCGTGCTTGGCCTGTCCGCGTGCGGCGGAGGGAGCGGCGACAGCGCCTCGGCGACCCATACGCAGACGACGTCGACGACGACAACGAACACATCGACGCTGCCGGGCACCGGGCGCCCGCAGGTGACGATCGGCGACAAGAACTTCACCGAGCAGTTCGTGCTCGGTGAGCTCTACAGCCAGGCGCTCGAGGCGCAGGGATACACCGTGCAGGTGAACCGCAACATCGGCCCGAGCGAGGTCACGATCCAGGCGCTCGAAAGCGGCCGGCTCGCGATGTATCCGGAATACCTCGGCACGTGGAACACCGCAATCGCCAAGAGCAAGCGGACGTTCCGTAACGTCCGCTCGGCATATCGGGCCGGGCAGCACTACGCCCTCGCGCATGGGCTCGAGCTGCTCGATCCGACCCCGGCGAGCAGCACGGGCGCGATCGGCGTCACGAACACGTATGCGATTGACAACGGATTGCGGGCGCTTGGCGACCTCCGCCGGGTCGCGCCGTCGATGACGCTCGGCGGGCCGCAGCAGTTCCAGACGAGCTCGACCGGTCTTCCCCTGCTCCAGCAGGTGTACGGGTTCACGCCGGCCGCGTTCAAGGCCCTCGACGTCGGCGCCCAGTATCAGGCGCTTGACCACGGCACCGTGCAGGCGGTAAACGTCGGGACGACCGACGGTCCGCTGACAAGCGGTCAGTACACCCTGCTGCGCGATCCACGCCATGCCTTCGGGTGGGGCAACATTGTCCCGATTGTCGCGGCCCGGGTGCTCACCGCCGAGGGCCCGGCGTTCACCGCGACGATCGACCGGGTCAGCGCGCTGTTGACGACGAACGTGCTGCGGCACCTGAACGCCGCAGTCGACCAGGGCAACGAGGATCCGAAGGTCGTCGCTCAGCAGTTCCTCAAGGCACACGGGCTCGTGCCGGCCAATGCGCCGGCACCGTGACTATGAGCCGCTCGAGCCGAAACCGCCCTCGCCTCGCTCGGACACACTCAACGCGTCGACCTCGACGACCGGCGGCGCCTCGATCTGCACGAGCACGAGCTGCGCGATGCGGTCGCCGGCCGTGATCGTGAACGGAGTCGCGCGGTCCGTGTTGAGCAGCAGCACCTGGACCTCGCCGCGGTAGCCGGCGTCGATCAGCCCGGGCGCGTTGACGATCGAGATGCCGGACCGCGCGGCGAGGCCGGACCGCGGCAGCACCAGCCCCGCATGTCCGTCTGGGATCTCGATGGCGACGCCGGTCCGGACCGAGGCGCGCTCACCGGGGTCGAGAGTGCCGTCCTCGAAGGCGTAGAGATCGAGCCCCGCATCCCCGGAGTACGCGCGGGTCGGCAGCGTGGCACGCGGGTCGAGGCGGCGGACCCGCAGGGCGTCGAGGCTCATCGACCGTTCAGGGCAAACGGCTCGTAGCGGGCTGCGATCGTGGCGGGGAGCCGGGCGAGCACGCGGACGCCGTCCGGGGTCTCCTCGCGCTCGAGATCACCGGCGAGGTGATGCAGCTCGGCGAGCCGGCCGCCCTCGTCGTACGGGATCATCAGCTCGACGGTCCGCAGCGTCCGCGCAAACTCCTCCTCGATGCGCTCGGTCAGATCGGTGAGCCCCTCCTCGCTGAGCGCCGACACGAGCACGGCATCGGGATGCCGGTTGGCGAGCTCGGTCCGGCGCTCGTCGTCGACGAGGTCGGCCTTGCCGAGCACGAGGACCCGCGGTGCCTCGTCGGCGCCGATCTCGTGCAGCACGTCCTCGACGGCCTGCATCATCGACAGCATCTCCTCCTCCGGTGCCGAGGCGTCGACGATGTGGAGGACGAGATCCGCGAGCCGGGTCTCCTCGAGCGTTGCTCCGAACGCGTCGACGAGCTGGTGCGGCAGCTTGCGGATGAAGCCGACCGTGTCGGTCAGCAGGTAATCGCGGCCGCCGGCACGCAGGATGCGCGTCGTCGGATCGAGCGTGTGGAACAGGCTGTCGCGCACGCCGACCTCGGCGCCGGTGAGCGCGTTGAGGAGCGTCGACTTGCCGGCGTTCGTGTAGCCGGCGAGGGCGATCTGGGGCAGGTGGGCCCGCTCGCGCTCGGCCCGCATCGTCGAACGGCTCGAGCGGACGCCGACAAGCTTGCGCCGCAGTGCCGAGATCCGGTCCCGCGCGAGGCGGCGGTCGGTCTCGATCTGGGTCTCGCCGGGGCCCCGGGTGCCGATGCCGCCGTCGATGCGGCCGGCGCCGAGGCGCTCGAGGTGCGTCCACAGGCCGCGCATCCGGGCGAGGTTGTACTCGAGCTGCGCGAGCTCGACCTGGAGCTTGCCCTCGGCGCTGTGCGCGTGGGCGGCGAAGATGTCGAGGATGATCGCGGTGCGATCGATCACGGGCACGCCGAGCGCCGCCTCGAGGTTGCGCTCCTGGCGGGGTGAGAGCTCGTCGTCGCACGCGACGAGGTTCGCGTCCGAGCGCCCGAGCTCTGCCTTCAGCTCGTCGAGTTTGCCGGAGCCGAGATACGTGTTCGGATGGGGCTGGTCGCGGCGCTGGATGAGCTCGCCGACCGTCGCGACGCCGGCTGTCCGCAGCAGTTCGCGGAGCTCGTCGAGCGCGTGCTCGTCGCCGTCGGGCAGTGCGGCGATCATGAAGGCACGCTGGCGCGCGCGGCCCTGCGGCCGCGTCCCGTCGCCCCGTGCTTGGGACGTTTGTGAGCGCCCGTGGCGGCTTTTCTGCACGCCATCCATGGTAGCCGCGAGGCGCTCACGCGATGTCCAAGCGAGTCCTCCTACTGGACGTGAATGTCCTGGCCGCCGGTGATCTCAACCTTGTTGTTCGACGCCATGTGAATCGTGATCGTCCCCGGGTGGTCCTTATTGGTCGTCTTGTCGCGGAGGACAACCTTGCAGTCGTAGCTGCCGCCGACCTTCTGCTTGACGCCACCCGGACAGTTGACCGACTTGACCTCGACCTTGCCCTGACCGAACTTCTTCACGTAGTCCTTGATCAGGTGCTCTCCCGAGGCGGCCGAGTCAAAGCCGCCGCACGCGCTGAGGCCGACGGCGCAAAGAAGTGCCGGTACGACCGTGAGATGCGCGCGCCGGCCGCGCAGGCGAATCTTGGTCACAACGTTCCTCCTGTTTCTTGACTGATGGCCGAACCCTATAGATGGCTAGAGCTGCCTGATCCGTTCTACCGCCTCGAGGAGACGCTCGTCAGGGGTTGTGAGCGAAATGCGAAAGAAGCCCTCGCCGCTCGCCCCGTAGGCACCGCCGGGTGAAATGACGACGCCCGTCTCCTCGAGCACGTGCTCGCAGTAAGCGGCCGCGGACTCAAAGCCTTGAGGAATCGGCGCCCAGATGTAGATCGTGCCCTTCGGCGGGGTCACGTCGACGCCCGCCTGCGCGAGCGCCTCACACACTAGGTCGCGCCGGCGCTGATAGACCGCGTTCATCGCGGTGACGTCGGCGTCGACCTCGGGGGCGAGCGCCGCCACGCCGGCGAGCTGCACCGCCTCGAACACACCGGAGTCGATGTTCGACTTCAGCCGCCAGTAGTGCTCGATCGCCGCGGCATTGCCGACGATCGCCGCGCACCGCCAGCCGGTCATGTTGTAGCCCTTCGAGAGCGAGAAGACCTCGACGCCGACCTCCTTGGCGGCGGGCGTGGCGAGGAACGATGGCGCGACATATCCGTCGTAGGTCGTCTCGCTGTAAGCGCAGTCGTGGACGGCGAGGATGTCGTTCGCCCGCGCGAGCGCGACGACCTCCTCAAAGAACCCGTCCGGCACGACGGCGCCGGTGGGGTTATTGGGGTAGTTGAAGAACATCAGCCGGGCACGCCTGAGGATGTCCGGCGGGATCGCGCCGAGGTCCGGGGCAAAGCCGCGCTCGGGGACAAGCGGCATCAGATGCGATGCCGCGCCGGCGAGGAGCGGGCCTCCGGTGTATACCGGGTACCCGGGGTCGGCGGCGAGCGCGATGCTGTCTGGATCGAGGAAGGCCAGGTTGAGGTTGAAGATGCACTCCTTGGCGCCGATCGCGGCCATCACCTCGGTCTCAGGATCGAGCGTCACGCCGAAGCGGCGCTCGTAGAAGCGGGCCACGGCCTGGCGGAAGTCGAGCCGTCCGCGGTTCGTCGGGTACTGGTGGGTGTCCGGGTCGGCCACCGCCTGCTGGGCCGCGGCGACGATCGGCGCGTACGTCGGGGTGTCGGGATCGCCGATTCCGAGGCTGATGACATCGACGCCGGCCGCCTTCTTCGCCGCGATCTTGCGCTCGAGCTCGGCGAACAGGTACGGCGGGATCCTCTCCAAACGGCTACTCGGTTTCATCGAGCTCCTTGACGAAAGCGTCGGCGAGCGCGCCCGTGAACACCGGCACCGCCCAGCCGCTCAGGTTGATGTTCAGATCTTGTGAGACCTCGACCTCGAGCTCACCGCCGTCGAGCACGACGGTGACCGGCGAGCCGCCCCCGGTCAGCACGTGGGCGACGGCGGCACCGGTCGCGCCGGTGCCGCTGGCGGCGGTCTCCCCGACGCCGCGCTCGAAGATGCGCGCCCGGATCCGCCCGGGCGCGATCTCGGTGAACCACGAGACGTTCGTGCGGTTCGGGAACAGTGCGTGGTGCTCGATGTCCGGGCCGACCGCCGGGAGATCGAGCGCGGCCAGGGCGTCGAGGCCGGGGACGGCGATTGCGCACTGTGGATTGCCGACCTGGACGTGCTGAAAGCTCCAGCTCCGTTCCCCGGCGGTGAGTTCGCCGCGGCCGTCGTCGGCTCCCGTCGGGTAATCGTCGCTGCGCAGGCGTGCCTGTGCCATCGCGACCCGGCACGTCGTCTCCGAGGTGATCTCGGTGCGGATCGTCCCCGCGAGCGTCGTGATCGAGAACGCGTCCGCGTCGGTCCAGCCGCGGCGGCGCAGGTACATGAAGGCCTCGCGGGCACCGTTGCCGGACAGTTCGGCCTCGGAACCGTCGGGGTTGAAGATCCGCAGCTGGGCGACGTACTCGGGGTCCGCGCTGCGGTCGAGCAGCAGGATGCCGTCGGCGAACAGACCCGTGTGCGGGGCGCAGATGGCGCGGATCCGGGCCGCGGTCAGCTCAAACGGGAGCGCATCGCGCTCGACGATCAGGTAGTCGTTGCCCAGGGCCTGCCACTTCTCGAAGTCCACGCGGGCGCAGTGTAGGTACCGTCGCGTCGCCATGGCCCGGAGCCTCACCGCCGTTCCCCGTACGTTCTTGCTCCTCGCAGCGGTGACGCTCGTCTCGCTCGGGCTGCGAATCGCGCTCATCGATGAGCCCTGCCGCGCCCCGTGCCGACACGCCAACGACCACCTGGTCGTGTTCGACGAGGTCTATTACGTCAATGCAGCCCGGGTGATCGCCGGGATCACTCCGCCCAGCGACGGCAAGTACGTCGATGCCCCGCTCAGCGACGACCCGAACTCCGAGCATCCCCAGCTCGTGAAAGTGCTGATGGCGGGCGCGATCGAGCTGTTCGGGGATGACCCGTTCGCGTGGCGCCTGCCAAGCCTCCTGCTCGGGACGGTCGCGATCCTCGCCATGTTTGCGCTCGCGCGCGCTGCGGGCGGGAGCGAACACCTCGCGCTGATCGCCGCGATCCTGATGGCGGCAGACAACCTGGTGCTCGTCCACGGGCGGATCGGGACGCTCGACGTGCCGGTGCTCACGCTGATGCTGTGCTCGATGGTTGCGTATCTGCGGGGTCGTCCGGTGCTCGCCGGGGTCCTGCTTGGCGTCGGCACCGCGATGAAGCTCGTCGCGCCGTACGTGCTCGTCGTCGTCGTTCTGCTCGAGCTGTTCCGCGGGCGCGCGGCGCTCGCCGCCGGCGCGCGGCGTGTCGGGTGGAGCGTGCTCGGCGCGACGGTCACGTTCCTCGGCCTGCTGACAGCGCTCGATCGGCTCGCGCCGCCGTACGACCCGGCGCACGCACGCGCGCTCGGCCACTCACCGTTTGCCCACCTGTCGCACATGCTCAGCTACGGGGCGAGCCAGACGAGCCCCGAGGGGCCGACGGGCATCGCCTCCTACCCGTGGGCGTGGCTCGTCGATTTGAAGCCGATCACGTATCTCAACATCAACCCGGCGAAGCCCGCGCCGGGTCTGTTCCACGTGCATCCGCAGGCGCACTTCGTCGGCATGATCAGCCCGGCGATCATGGTGCTCGCGCTCCCCTCGCTCGTGTTCGCCGCCGGGGTGCTGTGGCGGCGCCGGCGCTTGCCGGTGTCTGGCGCGGGGGCGGCTGCGTCGTCGTCGGCTGTCTCGTCGTCAGGCGAGGTCTCGCGCGTGGCCCTCGCCTGGTTCCTGGGGACGTTCCTGCCATTCGTCGCGCTCAGCGTCGTGTTCGACCGGACGAGCTACCTCTACTACATGGTGGTCGTGATGCCGGGGATCTACCTGGCGGTCAGTGACGTGCTGATCAGACTGCGCCGCCACTGGCGCTGGCTTGCGCTGTGGTGGCTCGCGCTCCTGGGCTCGCTGATCGCCCTGTACCCGTTCACGCCGCTCCCGTGACGTTCACGCCGCCCCCGTGAGCCACAGCTCGTGCACCTGGCGCGCGATGTCCGCCGCCGGGCGGTCGGTGGCGTTGACGATGTGGACACCGGCGAGCTTGCGCATCCAGGTGAGCTGCCGACGGGCGTAATTGCGCGTCCGCCGTTTCATCCCGTCGATGTCGCCGGCCAGCAACTCCTCGAAGCCGAGCGCCTTGCGCGCGGTCCCGGATGCGCCGGCAGCGTTCGCCCGGCGGACCTCCTCCTCCGCGCCGGCCGCAAGCATCGCGTCCACGCGGGCGTCGATCTGCGCATACAGGCGCTCGCGCTTCATCACGAGCCCGACGAGGAGCGTCGGCCGGCGGACGTCGGCGGTCCACAGCTGCGACTCGCGGTCGGGCGGCTCAAGCTCGCCGGCGTCGTCGAGCTCGAGCGCCCGGACGATGCGCTGACGGTCCGTCGGCTGGATCGTCTCCGCTGCCCACGGCGCGCGCGCCGCAAGGACGGCATGGAGCGCTTCCGGCCCCCGCTGTTCGAGCTCGGCCTGCCAGCGCTCTCGCACGCCCTCCGGCGGTGGCGGGCGCAGCGCCAGTTCGGTCAGCGCGGCGCGGAGGTATAGACCGGTGCCGCCGACCACGATCGGGCGCCGTCCGGCGGCGAGCAGGCCGTCGATCTCGGCGTGCGCGAGCTCGGCGTACTGTCCCGCGCTGAATTGGGCGTCGACCGGCAGGAACGAGAGGAGCCGATGCTCGAGCTCGGCGCGCTCCCGGGGGGCGGCGGACCCGGTGATCGTCTCAAGCCCCGCGTACACCTGGAGGGCGTCGGCTGACACTGCGATCGGGTCCTCCCCATCGCCGCGCAGCAGCTGGGCGAGTGTGATCGCGACGTTCGTCTTGCCGACGCCGGTGGGGCCGAAGATCGCGATGACGTCCGCTCGGGGCATGTCAATGACTGAGTATCGTGAAGCGATGAACCTCCGGGTGCTGAGGTGAGAGCCCGCGCCGGATCGGGTCTCTCGACCAGACGGGATCCACTGGCCGCGGCCGTGGAGGCCGCAGAGAAGACCGCGGCTGAACTCGACCGGGGTGAGGTCGACCTCGCGGTCGTGTTCGCGAGCGGCACGAACCTGCAGGCACCCGAAGCGGTGCTCGAGGGCGTTCAGGGCGTGCTTGCACCGCAGGCGCTCGTCGGCTGCGCGGCCGGAGGGGTGCTCGCCGCCGGGCGGGAGCTCGAGAGCGAGAGCGCGGTTGCGGTCTGGGCGGCCCGCTTCACGGGCACCGGCGAGGCCCAGACGTTTCACCTCACGATGGCCGATGATGGCGAGACGGTCGCCGGCATCCCGCCACTTGACGGCGCGAGCGGGCTCATCCTGCTCACCGATCCATACTCCTTCTCGCCGGAGTCGGCGCTCGGTCAGCTGGCGGCGCAGGCGCCGGCGGTCCCGGTGCTCGGCGGGCTTGCGAGCGGGCGCACACCATCCGGCGGGAGCGCTTTGTTCATCGACGATCGGGTGTGTGACGAGGGAGCGGTCGGCGTGCGGCTGCATGGCATCGAGATGCTCCCGTGTGTTTCGCAGGGCGCGACCCCCGTCGGGCGCGAGCTGACGGTCACCTCGGCCGAGGCGAATGTCATCTACGAGCTCGCGGGGCGCCCGGCGCTCGACAGCGTCGAGCAGATCGTCTCCGAGTTGCCGCCGCGCGAGCGCACGCTGCTGGCGGGTGGGCTCCTCATCGGCCTCGTCATCGAGAGCGGCCGGCCCGAGTACGAGCAGGGCGACTTCCTCGTGCGCGGCATCCTCGGTGCGGATCCCGAATCCCGCGGGATCGTCGTCGGCGCCTCGGTCCGAGAGGGACAGGTCGTCCGCCTGCATGCCCGGGACGCCCAGTCCGCCGACGAGGATCTCCGCCGCGCGCTGCGACTGCGGGTGGAGGCCCTATCCGGCGAGCCGCCGGCGGGCGCAATCGTGTTCTCGTGCAATGGCCGCGGCCGCGCGATGTTCGGCACCCCGGATCACGACGCGCTCGCCGTGAGCCGTGAGCTCGGCGGAGTGCCGACGGCGGGATTCTTCGCCGCGGGCGAGATCGGGCCGGTCGGCGGGCGGAGCTTCCTGCACGGATTCACGGCGACGATCGCCGTGTTCCCGGCCTGAGCGCCCGCCCTCGCCCCGCGGATGAATCCTGATTCACCGTCGGGGGGCGGCGGTGAATCAGGATTCATGGCCGTCCGGGTCCCCTCTACCCTGTCGGGGACCGATGGCCGGACCGCCAGATCACATCTCGGCGCGCCGGGCGCAGCGGCAGGCCGAGATCCGGCGCCGCCGCGGCCTGGCGCTGCTGTTCCTCGCGCTCGTCGCCGCGATCGCGGTCGTGATCGTCGTCAAGAGCAGCGGTTCGGGCTCCTCGGCGAGTGCGAACGCTGGCACCATGACCCCCGGCCAGGGCACGAAGTCCTCCGGGCACTCGCGGGCCCAGCACCGCCGTTCCGGGGGCTCGCGGCCCGAGGCGACGACGAGCGTCGCCACGGACGGGATGGCCGCCGTCGCCCGCCTCGCTCGGTACGCGCTGCCGGTGTACTGCGCCGGGCCGAAGGGCAACGCGGTTGCGTTCACGTTCGACGATGGGCCCGGCCCGTACACGCACTACGCGCTGAAGAAGCTCACCGAGGCCCACGAGCGGGCGACGTTTTTCGTCGTCGGGCGCAGCATCGACAGCTTCCCGCAGTGGATCCCGCGCGAGATGAAGCTGGCGGCGATTGGCGATCACAGCTACACGCATCCTGTCCTGACGCAGATGTCTCGGGCTGAGGCGACCTCGCAGCTCTCGCGGACCGTCGATCGGATCAAGAGCGATTCCGGAGGGCTCCGCGTCGGCCTGTTCCGGCCGCCGTACGGCGCCCGCAACGCCACGATCGACAACATCGCAAAGTCGCTCGGCCTGCTCGAGATCGTGTGGAACGTCGACTCGGCTGACTCGCTCGGCGCCAACTACGCCGGGATCACCCAGAACGTCGAGGCGGGCCTGCATCCGGGATCGATCATCCTCATGCACGAGAACCGCGGCCAGACGATTCGGGCGTTGACGACGCTTCTGCCCGAGCTCCACCGTCGGCACATGCGCTCGGTCACGGTGCCCGAGCTGCTCGCCGAGGATCCGCCGTCGCTGGCGCAGCTGAAGGCCGGGCCGGCCGGATGCTCGGTCGACCACCGCAACGGCAGCGGCGCCTGAGCGGCATCGGCGCCCGAGCAGCAGCGGCGACCGAGCGGCGGACGGTCCGCACCGTGGCGGCGTGGGCAGCACGCGCTGGCGGCGTGGGCAGCACGCGCTGGCGGCGCCACAGCGCACGGTGGCGGCTAGACTGCCGCCCGCGATGAGCCTCCTCCTCAGCGGCCGGGTTCTGATCAGCGGCGCGACCGGCGGGATCGGTCACGCGATCGCGCGCGCATTTGCGCACGAGGGCGCCGAGCTGATCCTCACGGGACGGCGCACGGACGTGCTTGAACCCCTTGCGGCCGAGGTGGGTGGCCGTGCGATCGCCTGCGATCTCGCGCGACGCGCGGACGTGGAAGGCCTCGTGGCCGAGGTCGGCGACGTCGACGTGTTCGTCGCGAATGCGGCCCTGCCGGCCAGCGGCGTGTTCACCGAACTGACGCAGGAGCAGATTGACCGGATGCTCGAGGTCAACCTCAATGCGCCGATCGCGATTGCTCACGGGCTCGTCCCCGGCATGGTCGCGCGGCGCCGCGGGCACCTCGTGTTCGTCTCCTCGCTCGCCGGGAAGACCGCCTCGGCCGCCTCGTCGATCTATTCGGCGACGAAGTTCGGGATCCGCGGATTCGCCCTCGGGCTCCGCGAGGACCTCCGCGATGACGGCGTCGGCGTGTCGGTGGTGCTCCCGGGATTCATCCGCGACGCCGGCATGTTCGCCGACGCCAACGTGAGCCTGCCGCGCGGCGTTGGCACGCGCAGTCCCGACGACGTCGCAGCCGCTGTCCGGCGCGCCGTCGAGCGCAACAGGGCAGAACTGCACGTTGCGCCGCTTGGCCTGACGCTCGGTGCCAGCGTCGGCAGCATCGCCCCCCAGATCGCCTCAGCGGTGAGCCGGCGGATGGGCGGCGAGCAGGTCGCATCCGACCTCGCGGCCGGGCAGATCAACAAGCGGTAAAACCGGCTGATGGGCCCGAGGGGACCCGGCCGACGGGCCGGAGGGGTCCGGCTGACGGGCCGGAGCGGGTCCGGCTGACGGGCCGGAGCGGGTCAGTTCGCGCCGGCGGCGCGGCCGCTCGGTGAGCCGCTCGACCCACCCGGCTTGGCTCGACCCACCCGGCTCGCGCTCGCCGTCGTTGCTCGCACGGTTGTCGTCCCGTTCGCTCCGTTGACGGCGTCGGGGTCGCACGATTGCGTGCTCGCCCGTCACCGAGGCGAGTGAGGCGATGATCTCGTCGGCGAGCTTGGCGCCATCCGAGGCCCGGTCGGGCGTCGCCTGGACGCGGACGACCACGTCGTCCCCATCGATCTCCTCGAGCAGCACCGACGCCTTCGACCGGGTCGGCGTCGCAATGTCCTGATCGAGGATCCGCTGCACGTGCGACGGCCTGACCCCGGTGTTGAGCCGCACCCGGACGTCGATCGAGTCCGGTTCGCGCAGCGGCACGACGGCCGCTCCGAGCACGACGTTGTTGGGGATCATGATCCGGTCCTCGCCGCGGGCGAGGGTCGTGTAGAGCAGACCGAGCGAACTGACGACGCCTTCCGTGGAGCCGCCGACGGCGCCTGCTTGGAGCCGGACGCGTTCGCCGACGCGGAACGGCCGCGCGCTGAGCAGCACCATTCCTGCGATCAGGTTGCCGAGCGTCTGCTGCGCGGCAAGACCGAAGACGACGGCGGTGAACGCACCACCAACGGCGAGCGTGCGCGGATCAAGCCCGGCGACGCTCAGCGCGAGGAACAGGACGATCGCAAGGCTGGTGAGGCGGATGAGGAACCCGATCGTGCCCGACATCGCGGGATCCATCCGGCGGAAGAACGTCGGCGCCGCAGCCCGGCCGATGCCCCGCGCCGTCCACCACCCGAGAATGAGCAGGATGAGCACCGTCAGGATCCGCAGCGGCGTGATCCACGAACTCGTGTCCTTCAGGCCGAACCATGATTCCCGGTTCTCCCACGCCACGTAGACGGCGATCAGCAGCGGCAGCAGGATCCCGACCTCCCGCCGCGCGCGCTTGACGACGCGCTCGCTCGAGTTCACCGCAAGGCCGACCCGCTCCCAAGCCTCGCTGCGGGTCTCGAACATGCGGTCGAGGCCGAGATCCCGGTGGGATTTCAAACGGTTACGGATTGGTGGTTTCGGATCAGGTGCCACAGTCTCTTGTTGGTCGTTGTCCTCTATTCCGTATCACCGTAGCGACGGCAGAGTTTCACTCGACCCAAATCACAATCCCCCGAACACAATTCTCAAAACAAACGCTCCTGAGCCTTTGTTTGCAGCCGTTTCTGGGGGCGGCTCGGACCGCTGCCGGGTGCGGCCTCGCATCTGTTCGAACGGCTCGTAATCCGGGCCGTTGACCATCTTCGACAGACGGCGTCGCTCTTCCGGCGGCGCATACGCACCACGACAGTAGAGCTGTTTATAGCGTTGCACAAGGTCCGGTCGGTACTCCTTCAACCACTCGAAGAACAGTCCGCGGACGTCACCTCGAAGGTGCAGCGCGATCCCGGTCACGTACGACGCTCCGGCCTCCCCCACCCGCTCCAGGATCTCGGCAACCTGCTCGGGCGCGTCGTTGACTCCCGGCATCAGCGGGGCGATCAGCACGCCGGTGCGGATCCCGGCCCGGCGCAGCTCGGCGACGGCCTCGATCCGGGCCCGTGGATTCGGCGTGTGTGGCTCGGTCGCACGCCACGCCTTCTCGTCCAGCGTCGGGATCGACAGCGCCGCGGTGAACTCCGTCCGCTCGTTGATCTGGCGCATGAGCGGCAAATCCCGCAGCAACAGCGGCGATTTCGTCAGGATCGAGCACGGGTTGGCGGCATCCCGCATCGCCTCCCAGATTCCTGGCATCAGCTTGTATCGGCCCTCGACCCACTGATACGGATCGGTGTTCGTACCGAGCGCCACGTGCTCCCCGTCCCATGACGGCCGAGCGAGTTCCGCCCGCAGCCGCTCCGGCGCATTGACCTTGACCACGATCTCGCGCTCGAAGTCATCGCCGGCGTTGAAGTCGAGATACGTGTGCGTCGGCCGTGCAAAGCAGTTGTGAGAGACGACGCCATCGGCGATGAAGTCGCCCGTGCCGGTTGTGATGTCGTACATCGGAAGTTCCATCTGAAGCGGCTCGACGGCAACGACTCGCAGGTTCGCGAAGGTCTTCACCATCTGGCCTTCGATCGAGCGCTTGCGCGTGATCGCACGGATCAATCGTGTGAAAGAAGCGGAGATGTTCGACGAGGCCGCCGCGGATGCGAATGCATCTGATGTTGTGGTTGCTCGTCGGCTCGTTCACGAAGTCGAAACCAAGGCGGTGCGTGCACATCTCGATCCAATGGAGGATCGTCGGATCGCTGTTGGTAATGCGCAACACACCCACGTTGCGGCCACCCTCGGCATCGAAGATGCCGGCCATGAAGCCGCGACACCAATCCAGCGACGGGAGCACAGGCCACTCGATCAGCTGCCGAATGCCTTCGACCGCAGCCCGCTGACCAGTCTGGATCGCGTCCACCTGACGCGTCGTTGCCGTCGCAGCTGAGAACCGGCGCAGGCGCGTGTCGATCTTCAGGCGCCGAAGGTATTCCTGCGTCCGGTTGAGCGCCTCAACATCCGCCAGGGCGAGACGAAACAGATGGATCGCGGCTCCTCCGCCGTCCCTGCGAGCGTATGAGTACGACCCGAGCGTGCCGTCTCCGCGCACCATCCCGCACACATATCCGCGCTGATAGTCGAGGTTTGACTCATGCTGAGCAACGAAATGCCCAGTGCCAACGAGTCTGTTGTTCGGGGTCAAGTGGGGTCGCTCATGCCCATCTGCCCCGCGCGTAACAAACTTCCATCCACGGTCGGTCAGGAACCGGTGATCTCCGCTGGCAACGAGTTCGGTTCCGTCCTCGAGCACAACCCGATACGCCGCCTTGATCGATGTCCAGCGGTCGAGCACGGTTGTGCGCACGTATCTCCGGAACTTCCCGTCGTACGCCGTGCCGTAGATCTCCTCACCCACGTCCAGGTCGGCGATTGGCTTGTGCGTACCGTCGCCCAAGAGCACCGGCGTATCACCAGCGACGCAGTAGACGCACGCATGAGTGCAGCCGCGATACGGGTTGATCGTCCACCGGAACGGCACTTGTGAGGCCTCTGGAACCCGGTTGAGGATCGACTTGGCACGGACTTCGTAAAAGGTCGTGCGAACCGCGTCAGGGGCGTCGAAGTGGCGGACGACGGCGTCGTCGCGGTAGCCAGGCAGGCGCGCGCGGTCCTCGGCGATCAGGCTCAGGTTGTTCCATCGCACGAACGTATGTTCCCATAGGTGGCGGATGTCCTCCCACCCACGCGGCGAGCCCGCGCACAGGACGGCGTCACGGAGGACGATCGTGACGACCCCGCGGTGTTTCAGAAGCGCCCGAAACGCCACAGCGGCGCGGCCGCCTGGCGGAGCAGTCGCCGGAAGTGGGCAAGCTGCAGCGCGACCGCTTCCATGGCGAAGCCGAGATCGTCGTCGAGCGGTTCAGATGAGCGGCTGAGTAACTCGAGGGCCGCGATCGTCGCGCGACCGTCTCGCATCGGGACGAGCAGCGCGAGGCGGATCTGGCGGGCAGCGGCTGCCCGGAGGCGATCGTCGTCGGCCTCCGCGAGCTGCGTGAACACCATCGGCTCGGTGGCGAACAGCGCCTGGCCGAGGACCGTGCCGGTGAGTGGAACGCGGGACTGCCAGGTGAAGATCTCAAACTCGCGCAGTCGGTCCTCGGCCGACCACATGCTGAGGCAGCGCAGCAGCGGCCGGTGTTCGTCCGGCACCCAGACGGTGACGACATCCCAGCCGCCGTATGTGCCGAGCGCGTGGACGACGTTGCGCATCCCGGTGTGCCAGTCGTCGGCGCCGGCGAGCCCGATCGTCAGGTCTCGCTGCGCGCGGGCGGTCCAGCTCGGCCCGCTCGGCGCCACGGCGACCTCGGCGTTGTCCGCAGCTGACCGGCGAACCGCGAGCAGACGGGCGCACTCGAGTCGGGCGACCGCGGCCTGGCCGACCGGGGCCGCGACGCCGCAGACGCCGACTGCCTCGTCCGTCTCGTCGCGCACGACGAACCGCAGCACGACAAACGCGGGCCGGCCGTCGAACGCGCCGACGGTGTACTCAAGCTGTGCTGGCTCGGTGATCGCGGCGATCCCGTCGAACGGCGCGCCATCGATCACCTCGTGGGGACTGAGCTCGGCGTCACGACGACCGATGACACGGTCCGGCGCGACCCGCAGTTCCTCGGCATATCGGCGGTTGACATAGACGAAGCGGCCGTCGAGATCCTTCAGCCAGGCAATCGCCGGGCTGTCATCAAGTTCGTGGCCGAGAACGGCAATCGGATCGTCGAAACCGACTCCCACGGCGCTCGATTCGGCCCCGGCGACCCATAAGAGAACTCAACCGGGCGGATGTCGAACGGATGTCTATGACGTCGCGCGGGCGAGGATCGATTCCTCGCCAGAGAGCGTCTGGCTCGTCGCCCCGCGTGACCTGGACCTCGACGAACTCGCCGGGCGAGCCGAGTCCCGTGAAGTTGACCACCTTGTTGTGGCGCGAGCGGCCGCGCAGCCGCGTCGGATCAGTCCGGGAGGGCCCCTCGACGAGTACCTCGAGCGTCCGGCCGACGAACCGCTGCGCCCGCTCCTGGGCGCGATGCTGGACAACGTCGACGAGCCGCTCGAGCCGGGCGACCTTGACGTCATGCGGCACCTGATCGGGCAGCGTCGCCGCCTCGGTACCGCGCCGCGGCGAGTAGATGAACGTGTAGGCGCCGTCGTATGCGACCTCGTCCGCGAGCGACAGTGTCTGCTCAAAGTCGGCTTCGGTCTCGCCGGGGAAACCGACGATGATGTCGGTCGTCAGGGCGCAGTCGGGGACGTGCTCGCGGATCATCGCGACGCGGTCGAGGTACCGCTCACGCGTATACGTGCGGCGCATCCGCTTGAGGACCGCGCTTGAGCCGGACTGAAGCGGGAGATGGATGTGCTCGCACAGCGATTCCAGCTCGGCGTGGGCGCGGATGACGTCCTCGCGCATGTCCTTCGGATGGGGGCTCGTGTACCGGATTCGCTTGAGGCCGTCGATCGTGTCGAGTGCGCTCAGCAACTCGGCGAACGACCACCGCTCGTCCTTGGGCAGGTCTCGCCCGTAGGAGTTGACGTTCTGGCCGAGCAGCGTGATTTCCCGGACCCCGTCGTCGGCGAGTCGCGTGGCTTCCGCCACGAGTTCATGCGACGGACGACTCACCTCTCGTCCACGCGTCGCAGGCACGATGCAATATGAACACACGCAGTTGCAGCCGACGCTGATCTGCATCCACCCCTGGTACTCACGGGCGCGCTTTGCAGGGAGATGTCCGGTGAATCCCTCAAACTCGAAGAACCCCTGTGCGGTAATCGAATCGGAGGTGAGAAATTCGGCGAGCTTGTGGACCTGGCCGGGTCCGAACGCGACGTCGACGAATGGAAAGCGCGCGAACACTTCATCCTTGACCGACTGCGCCCAGCAGCCGCCGACACCGATCACGCGGCCCGGATCCTCACGCTTGAGCCGCTTCGCATGACCGAGGTGGGCGACGAACCGGTCGTCGGCCTTCTCCCGGATCGAGCACGTGTTGAACAGGATGAGATCGGCGTGCTCCTGGCTCTCGGCCTCGGAGTAGCCGAGCGACTCGAGCATGCCCTTCATCCGCTCCGAGTCGTGCTCGTTCATCTGGCAGCCGAAGGTGGTGACGTGGTAGGCCGGCATCGCGGTCACTAAGCGTAGCCGCGGGCGCGTGGACGGCGCTCGTTGGCGCCAGGGAGGTGAGCTCCCGAAACGTCGACGCGGCCGTTCAGGTAGGGTCGCGGCCGAAAGTGTCCCGCGGGAGGCCCGGATGGTCGATCGGAATGTGCGCAGGTGGCGGAGGGCACGCTGGGTCGCGATGGCGGTCGTCGTCACGGCCGGGGTTGCCGTTGCGATCGTTTCCCTCAGCGGCGCCAAGAGCGCACCCGCAGCGTACGGCCGGATCGCGCTGCCCGGCAGCGCGGCCGTCCACCTGCCGAAGGGCTCGGTGCGGCTCACGTATTCGGCCCGGAACGGCGATCGCGCGCGCTTCAACATTCCGGTCGTGCCGGTGCGGGCGACGCCGGTTGGCGGCGGGCCCGATGCCGTCTACCACCGTAACCCCGGGCGGGTGACGACGGCCAACGGCACCGACTCCGCGCAGCTCGGCACGCTCGACGTGCCGCAGGCCGACAACTACCGCGTCTCGATGGAGGGCGACTTCAGCGCGGGGGGAAAATCGCCCGAGCTCCAGCTCGGCCATGACGCGAAGGAGTCGACGCTCACGATCATCACGATCACGGGACTCCTCGTGATCCTGATCTATGCGCTCTCACTGATCCCGGAGCTCCGCGCCGCCCGTCGCGCCAGGGCCGGCTAGTGAGACCCACCTAGGCACCAGCGCGGGCTCCGGACGGCGTCCGCACGGCGGCCGGCTGAAATCCCGGCAGGACGAGCTCGATCCGGGCGCCCGTCCCGTTCTCCGGGTCGCGGGCGCGGACGGTCCCGCCGTGGGCCTCGGCGATGGCCCGGACGATTGCGAGGCCGAGGCCGGCGCCGCCCGCCTTGCGCGTCCGGGCGGGATCGGTTCGGTGGAAGCGCTCGAAGACACGCTCGCGCTCAGGGACCGGGATTCCCGGGCCGTCGTCGATGACGACGAAGCGAATCCCGTCGGGGCCGCTGCGCGCGACATCGAGACGGACGAGGCCCGTCTCGCCGCTCGTGTGCTCGATCGCGTTGCGGGCGAGGTTGCGCAGAGCCTGGGCGAGGCGGTCCGGGTCGGCGGTGAGCGTCCCCTCGGGCACCGGCCCGAGCTCGAACCGCCGCTCGGCGGTGAGACTGACGCCGTCCCACAGGTCATCGACGTACGACCGCAGGTCGATCGGCTCGGGACGCAGAAAGTCCATCTGCTCCGACTGCGCCAGCGTCAGAAGGTCATCGACGAGTCGGCTGATCCGCGTAATCTCGGACTGCAGCAGCCTCTCAACCCGGCGCACTTCCTCGCCGGGAGGATCCTCCTGGGCGGCGAGCACCTCGAGTTGCCCGCGGATAACCGTGAGCGGCGTGCGGAGTTCGTGCGAGGCGTCGGCGACGAATTCTCGCTGTGACTCAAATGCCTCGGAGAGCCGGTCGAGCATGTGGTTGAACGTCTCGGCGAGCGTGCGGACCTCGGTCCCGCTGCCCTCCGGTGGCTCCATCCGCGGCTCGAGCTCGCCGGCGTCGACGCGCGCGGCCACGGTTGCCATCCGGCGGAGCGGCGCGGTGACGCGCGCGCCGGCGAGATACGACGCGATCAGCGCGAGCAACAGCGCGATCGACGCCGCGAGCACGAACGCCTTGGCGACGCCGTGTTGCGCTCGCTCGACGAGCGACAGCGGCTCCCCCGCCCCGACCACGACCGGGATGCGCCCCACCCTGACGGCGCGCTCGAGCACCCGCACGCGGCCGACGTCGGGCACGTGCCGGTCGGAATATCCGAGACGGGGGCGACGCAGGTTCTCGCCCGTAAGATCCTCCCGTGCCTGCTCGGCGGCGGTCTCCCCGTCCTCGGGACGGCTACCGCCGAACACCTCAGGGTG
This sequence comes from uncultured Solirubrobacterales bacterium, assembly GCA_963750695.1. Classification (GTDB taxonomy): domain Bacteria; phylum Actinomycetota; class Thermoleophilia; order Solirubrobacterales; family Solirubrobacteraceae; genus Palsa-465. The sequence goes on along the minus strand of CAVVSB010000006.1, from coordinate 35,698 downwards.
GTTGCTGACCGTCGGCTGACCGGGGACGAGCACGAACAAGACGGTCGACGTCCCGCTGAACGGCTGGGCGGTCACGTAGCGGTTGGCGGCGGCCGCGATCTGCTTCGGCGTGCGGCCGGCCAGTGGCGTCACCGCCTGCTCGAGCTGGGCCGCGTCTCCGGCGATGTCGCGATCGATCTGGCTGCGAATCTGGGTGCCGGTGTTGATGTACACGACCGCGAACACGACCCCAGACGCGATCAGCAGGACGGCCGCGACCCACGCCGTCAGCCGCCATCGCAGCCCCGACGGAAGCCAACCTCGGAGTCGCTGCTTCACGGCCCTGCGTCGAAGCGGTAGCCGACCGATCGCACCGTGACGATCGGCACCTTGGCATCACCGCGACCCAGCTTCCGGCGCAGGTAGCCGACGTACACGTCGACGACGTTCGTGCCGGGGTCGTAGTCGTAGCCCCAGACCGCACGCAGGATCTGCTCGCGCGTGAGCACGCGTCCGCGGTTGCGCAGCAGGTAGACGAGCAGCTCGAACTCGGTCGTTGACAGGCGCACGAGCTCGCCGTCGCGTCGCACCTCGCGCGTGATGAGGTTGACGTCGATGTCGCCGGCGCTGAGCGCCGTGCTCGGCGCCTGCGACGCCGCGCGTAGCTGGGCGCGGATCCGCGCCGCGAGCTCGGACAGCGAGAACGGCTTCGTCAGGTAGTCGACCGCGCCGGCGTCGAGGCCGGTCACGCGGTCCTCGATCTCGCCCCGCGCCGTGAGCACGATCACAGGGAGCATCGGCTTGGACTCGTGAAGTGTCTCGAGCACCTCGAGCCCACTGCGTCCGGGCAGCATCATGTCGAGCACGACGAGGTCGATCGGATCGCCGAGCGCCTTGTCGGTGCCGGCGTTGCCATCGAGCGCGGAGTCGACCTCGAACCCGTGCGCGCGCAGGCCCCGTTCGAGAAAGTCGACGATCCCGGGTTCGTCCTCGATGACAAGGATGCGGTCGGTCATGGGCCGATGATATGGCTGATGCCGACGGCGGCTTTATCTCGTGAAGAGGTTTCTCATGACCTGATGAAGCTTGCTTGAGGGAGCAGGCCGAGACTCCGGGCCATGCTGAGGCGAGCCGGGACCGACGGCAACGAGCGGTTGACGACGATCACGGGCGTGATCCTCATCGTGCTGCTCGCGATCATCGGCGTGACGATCCTGCGCATCGGCCAGCTCATCTCGGTGCACCTGTTCGTCGGGCTGCTGCTGATCGGCCCGGTCGCGCTCAAGCTCGCGAGCACGGGTTACCGCTTCTTCCAGTACTACACCGGAAATCCGGAGTACCTCCGCAAAGGTCCGCCCGAACTGACCCTGCGCCTGATCGCGCCGATTGTCGTCCTGACGACGATCGTCGTGTTCGCGAGCGGCATCGTCCTCATGTTCAAGGGGGCCGCACACCGCGATCCGTGGCTGCTCATTCACAAGGCGAGCTTCATCGTGTGGATCGTGTTCACGGCGATCCACGTCGTCGGCCACCTTCCGCGGGTGGTCGCGCTGCTGCGTCCGGGGACGAAGCTGCCGACGATTGAGGGCATCTCACCGAACCTGATCGCCGGATGGTCGTCGGAGCACCACGAGGCTCCCGACTCCGCGCTCGGCGGCGTGCCCGGGCGCAACGGACGGGCGGTCGCGCTCGCCAGCGCGGTCGTCCTCGGCATCGTGCTCGCCGTCGTGCTGATCCCGGACTTCTCGTCCTGGACCTCACACGTCGGGCTGTTCCACCACGACGGCTGACCTCGACCTCAACGGGCGTACTCAACCGCCCGCGACTCCCGGATCACCGTGACCTTGATCTGGCCTGGGTACTCGAGCTCCTTTTCGATCTCGCGGGCGATCGCGTGCGAGAGCAGTGTCGCGGCATCGTCGTCGATCGAGTCCGGCGCAACCATGACGCGGATCTCACGCCCGGCCTGCATTGCGTAGACCTTGTCGACGCCCTTGTGGCGGGTCGCGATCTGCTCGAGGTCGCGCAGCCGCTTGACGTACTGCTCGAGCGACTCGCCGCGGGCGCCTGGACGCGCCCCGCTGAGTGCATCCGCGGCTTGAACGATGACGGCCTCGACCGTCTGGGGCTCGACTTCGTTGTGGTGGGCCTCCATCGCGTGGGCGACGGCCTCGGACTCGCCGTACTTCCGCGCGAGCTCGCCGCCGACAAGCGCGTGTGGACCTTCGATCTCATGAGTCACCGCCTTGCCGATGTCGTGCAGCAGGGCCGCGCGGCGGGCCGTCTTCGGACTCGCTCCGAGTTCCTCGGCCATCATCGCTGCGAGGTGGGAGACCTCGATCGAGTGCGCGAGCACGTTCTGGCCATAGCTGGTGCGGAACTTAAGACGCCCGAGCATCTTGGTCAGTTCAGGATTGAGACCCTGCACGCCGGCCTCGAACACACCCTGCTCACCGACCTCGACGATGTGGCTCTCGAGCTCGGACTTCGCCTGGTAGTAGGTCTCCTCGATGCGGGCCGGGTGGATCCGGCCGTCCTGGAGCAGTTTCTCGAGCGTCAGCCGGGCGATCTCGCGCCGGACCCCGTCGAATCCGGAGAGCACGACCGCGCCGGGGGTGTCGTCGATGATGAAGTCGACGCCGGTGAGGTTCTCGAGGGCCCGGATGTTCCGGCCCTCACGGCCGATGATGCGGCCCTTCATCTCGTCGGCGCTCAGTTGCACGACCGAGACCGTCGTCTCCGCCGCGTGTCCGGCGGCGAGGCGCTGCATGCAGACCGAGAGGATGTTGCGCACGCGTCGATCTGCTTCGCGCTTTGTCTCCTCCTCGATCTGGCGGATCTTGCGGGCCGCCTCGTGGCGGGTCTGGTCCTCGATCTCCTTGAGCAGGATCTGCTTCGCCTTCGCAGCGGACAGGCCCGAGACGCGTTCAAGCTCACGCGCCAGTTCGTGGTGTTCGGAGGCGAGCGCCTCACGTTCGCGCTCGAGCTCCGATTCTCGTCTTGCAATGCTGGCCTCGCGCCGCGCGAGATCAGCCGCCCGCTGCGAGTCCGCGGCGTCGACGTCGACCGGAATCGGCACCGGCGACGGGACTGTCGCGGCCGTACCTGGCGATACGGCGGGGGCGGCGGCCATCGCAGATGCGCTCGGGCCCGCCGGCACGGGGCCCGCCGAGGAGGCAGCCTGCGCCCTGCCTCCCACCTTCGCATATGCGACCGCTGCGGCCACGATGCCCACCGCGATCAAAGCTGCGGCGGCAATGATGGTCATGTTGGTCGTTCCTCTCCTCGCGATCCGGCCAGGACCGGATCGGTTCCTGCGTTCGATTTTCGGGAGCGACCGAGCGGCCCGTGCGAGAGCACGAACGGATGCCGGCTGTGGCGGCTGTCAGCAGCCCTTCTGTCGGTGGCTAGCTGGCGATTTGAGTGCGTGTTTCGGGCGGGTCAAGGGACCCGTGCGAGTGTGCCGTCAAAGCGTTTCGGTATCCAGGATCTACGAAGTTTGCTGGTGTTTTTCGGCCTGACGGGCCGTTCGTTCGCTAACGGCATCGTAATACTGAGGACGACTCGGCGCAAACTCGGGCTGCCGCGTCCAATTGCTCAGCTTCGCTGAGGTCGCGACGCCGTGTGGTGCACGAGCGAGAACGTTGCCTTACCGGTGCATACGCGGTGCGTTCTGCGGTTTCGCGTGCGGTCCGACAGCGTGCCGTGAACCGTCGTGCCGGACACCGTGCCGGTGATGACCGCCTTCGCCGACGCCGGCGCCTTGGCGACGAATGTCCCGCCGAAGTGATGATGCGCAATCTTCAGGGGCGGGAACCCCCAGGCGTTGACGACGAGGCGCTTTCCGCCCGGGCAGCGGTCGTTGATGCGGTAGCGCAAGCGTCTCACGGCACCACCGGAGATCTGGAAGGAGATCGCGCGCCGCTGCGAGGTCGTGCCGCTGTAATTGCCGTTAGCCGACGCCGCCGCGTACGTGACGGACGCGATCAGGAGGCACGACGTGACGACAAGTGCCGTCGCGCCGAAACGGGCAGGCGGTACGGGCCGGTTCTTCATCGCTGCTCCCCCGTGAGCGGCAGGCTCCCGGCGTTGAATTAGGACGGACGCAAAAAGTTAGCGAACATATGAGACGTCGCTGGCGGTTGCGCGGTCGGCGTGGGGTGGCGCGGCGTGGTCGTTCGTGTTGGCCGGAGCGAGCGGCGTGATCGTTCGTGTTTGCCGGCGCGTGCGGCGCGTGGTGAGTCAGGACCGGGCGGCGTTGCGGGCATAGGCGGCGAGCGCGTCGATCGCCACCTCCGCGTCATACCCCTTGCGCAGCATCACCCCGAGCGCGCGGTCACGCTCACGCCGGTCCTGCGGCGGGCTCGGGAAGCGGGCCCGCAGTAGCTCGACGGCGCGGCCGAGCTCGTCGGTCGCCGATTCGTCGTCGCCGAGGGCGTGCTCGACCAGATCGCGATCGATCCCACGGGTCGACAGCGCGCGCCGGATTCGGTCGGCGCCCCACTGCTCCAGCGCACGCTTGTCCTCGACGAATAGGCGCGCGTAGCGCTCGTCGTCGAGGACGTGCTGCTCACGGAGGACCGCGATCGTCTCGTCGAGCGTTGCGGCCGTGGTGCCGACCTGCTCGAGCCGTTGCCGGACCTCGGCCTCGGTGCGGTCGCGCCGCCCGAGATATCGGTAGGCGACATCGAGCGCGCGCTGAAGCGCGTCCTCGGGCTGGGGCTCCATCGGGTGTTCGGACGACGGATCCCGGCCGCCGCGGTTGTCGCGGACGTGCACGCTCACGGGGCGGCCGGGACCGCCCTCGTCAGGCGGCCCGGGTTCCGACGGCGACCATCGCCGGGTCATCTTCTTCACCCTCGGCGCCAGGCTCGCGCGGTTCGATCGGCTTGACAAGGTCACGGCCGATTCCGAGCGCGGCGTAGATCTTGTTCTCGATCTCCTTGGCGGTCTCGGGATGCTCGTCGAGGAACGCCTTTGCGTTGCCGCGACCCTGCCCGAGACGCTCATCGCCGTAGGAGAAGAACGAGCCCGACTTCGTGACGATGTTGTGCTCAATTCCGTAGTCGAGCAGGCAGCCCGCGGTCGAGATGCCCTTGCCGAACTCGATGTCGAACTCCGCCTGCTTGAACGGGGCCGCCACCTTGTTCTTGACGACCTTGACTCGCACCCGGTTGCCGACCGCCTCGGTGCCGTCCTTGAGCGTCTCGATCCGGCGGATGTCGAGCCGCTGCGAGGAATAGAACTTGAGCGCGCGGCCACCGGTCGTCGTCTCCGGCGAGCCGAACATCACGCCGACCTTCTCCCGGATCTGGTTCGTGAACACGCACAGCGTCTGCGTGCGGTTCAGATTGCCGGTGACCTTGCGCATCGCCTGGGACATCATCCGTGCCTGGACGCCGACGCTCTGATCGCCCATCTGGCCCTCGAGCTCGGCGCGCGGCGTCAGCGCCGCCACCGAGTCGACCGCGATCACGTCGACTGCGCCTGAGCGGATCAGCATGTCGACGATCTCGAGTGCCTGCTCTCCGTAATCCGGCTGGGAGACGAGCAGTTCGTCGATGTTGACCCCGATCTGGCGGGCATACAGAGGATCCATCGAGTGTTCCGCGTCGACGAACGCGCACACCCCGCCGAGCTTTTGCGCCTCGGCGAGGATGTGGTAGACGAGCGTCGTCTTACCGGAGGATTCCGGGCCGAAGATCTCGATGATTCGCCCGCGCGGGACACCGCCGATGCCGAGGGCGAGATCGAGCGAGAGCGCTCCGGTGGGGATCGCGTCGACAGCGACGCGCGCGCCGGGATCACCCATCCGCATGATGGTGCCCTTGCCGAACTGCCGCTCGATCTGGGTCAGCGCACCCTGCAGGGCGGCCTGACGCTTGGCATCGGCCTTCTGGTCGGCGGGCGAGCCGTTCTTCGTGGCCGCGCCGCGCGCGCCGTTCTTTTCGTTCTCGCTCATCTTCGTACGGCTCCTTATCTCATGCGCTCTGAACGCCCCACGGTAGGGTGCGTGGCGGACGGAACTTTCTTGGGATCGGGACGCTAGAACGGCTGCCTGTTACCGAACAAGACACAGATGTCACGGAAGACGAACAATTCTGTGCCATTCTGTGGCGTTCCGGTTTCTGACCGTGTCAGAGAGCCCGGACACGATCGTGTCGTCGGAGCGGGATCGCGTCGGTATGGCGGCACGGCCGGTTGAACCAGGGGATGTCGTCCGCTGGTGCGTGGGCTCGCTGCGTGACATCAATCTCCCAATGCTTGACGCTCCGGCGAGACAGTGGTGGATCGGTGCGCTCTGACGACGTCGCATCCCCAACGTCTTCGGTGAGCTCTGAGCATTGGGGATCTGGTGCGATCGCTTCGGTCGCTCAGCCGAGGCTGCGCTTAGCCGATGACGCTGAGGCTGATGACGATGACGACCAGGACGGCCACGAGGATCCAGGCGATGGCTCGCATGCTGAGCACGTTCACCTCGGCGGCGCGTTCCATCAGATACCCGACCCGGTGCAGCTCGCCGCCGCAGTGCGGACAGCGTCGCTTGTCTTCGAAATTCCTCGTCATTCGTGGTCCCATCCGGTCGGTGCGGGGCTTCGTCATTGAGCCCGCGTCCGATCAGGCGCGTCCAGCCTCATGAGGCGAATCGCCTCAGCCTGGCTGTTCGCTGGGCGCCCAGCGCTCGGGAGGCTACCCGGCGCGGAGCTGGGCTTGGGAGGAGCGCGGTTGGGGTGGCGGGGTTGGGGTGGCCCCCGCCGAGAGGTAGGGTCACGGCGATGATTAGCGGGGGTGAGCAGGTACCGACCGACGAGCCAATGACCGAGCCGGCCGAGCCCTGGGAACAGCCCCCGGACGCGCACGAGCAGCCGCCGGACGCGCCAGAGCAGCCGCCGGAGCCCCCTGGCGGGCAGCCCCCGGAACCCCCCGAGCACCCCCCCGCGGCCAAGGAGAAGCGCCGCTGGCCGGGCGAGCTCGAGTTGTTTGTCGCGGTCATGCTCGGGCTTTCGGCGATCGCGAGTGCGTATGCGGCGTGGCGCAATGAGCAGCGCAACCACGAGGCGACGGCCCACTTCAGCGAGGGGATCCGGGACTACGACGACGGTGGGCAGTACTACGGCGAGGGTCAGAGCGTCATGTCCCGCGATCAGTCGCTGTTCCTCGAGTATGCGAAGGCGAAGGAACTGGGGCAGAGCAAGCTCGCCAACTACATCTTCCTCAACCTGATGAGCCCGACGCTGCAGGCCGGAGTCCGCTGGTGGCAGGGCCCGAATCGGACCACGTCGCATCCAGCGCGGAATCCGTTCACCCCGCTCGACCCGGACTACAACATCCAGCAGTTGTCCGATGCGAACAAGAGCTACGACGCGTCGAAGAAGAACTTCCAGGAGGCGCGGGCCGAGCAGGAGAAGGCCGACCACTACACGCTGGTCGAGGTGATCCTGGCGACCGCGCTCTTCCTCTACGGCATCGCCGGCGTCACCCGGAACCGACGCCCGAAGGTCCTGACGGTCGTGATGGGGAGCGTCATCTTCCTCATCGCCTTGGTTCTGCTCATCACTGGCTGACGCTCGAGGGCGCCGTTGGGGCACGTGCTCATTCGCGCGCGGTCGCTTCGCCGGACGTCGTCGCGGTCCCGGCGCGCAGATCGATCGATGCGAGCCGCTCATAGCGCGCCCCCGATCGGCTGAGCCGGGAACGGAACACCGTCACACGCGAACCGCGGAGCGGGTCGAGCGCGGGCGCGATGAGCTCGCGTGGGCGGACCCGCGCGCCGCGTCTCACGCGTGCCACCGTCACGTGGGCGAGAAACGGGCGGGAGTCGGGGACGTACCACCCCCCGGCCTCGAGCGCCCGGGACAGCGCCGCCTGAGCGTCCGCGAGCCGCCCGTCTTCGTCGGCCAGCGCGAGCGTCAACACGTGCGGACGCCGCGGTGGAAGCCAGATCGGACGATCGAGAGCCAGTGTGGCCGCCGGCAGCGTCCCGGCGACGCCACACGCGGCGACGATGTCGCCGACCTCGCCTGCAGCGCGCCAGCCAAGGAAGCACAGCGTGATGTGGAGCGACGCCGGCGGCACGGCACGCAGACCCGGCTCCCGGCGGACGATCTCATCGCCCCAGTGCGCGCACGCGGTCACCACACGGTCGGGCAACTCGAGCGCAACGAACAGCCGGACGCGCTCGTGGGGGGAGTCGCTCACGACTGCGCCGTCGCTCACGACTGCGCCGTCGCTCATGACCGCCCGTCGCTCACGACCGCCCGGCGGACTCGACCTCCCCGGGCAGCCGCACGTCGTCCGTCTCGCCGGTGAGCACGCGGCGCAGCAGGTGCATCGTCACCGTCGTCGAGCGGTCACGGATGTCGGCCCGGTTGCCGGGCAGAAGCGCGCGGCGCGTCAGGCGCTCGCCACCGCGGGTCGCGACGGAGAAGCACACGGTGCCGACCGGCTTCTCCTCCGTGCCACCGCCCGGACCGGCGATCCCGGTGATCCCGATGCCGAGGTCCGCATCGAATCGAGCGATCGCGCCATCGGCGAGCGCCTCCGCGACCTCCGTCGAGACGGCGCCGACGCGGTCGATCAGCGCCGGGTCGACGCCGACGAGCGCGATCTTCGCCTCGTTCGAGTAGGCGACAACGCCGCCGCCGACGTACTCCGACGAGCCCGCCCGGTCGGTCAGCCGCGCCGCCATCAGCCCACCGGTACATGACTCGGCGACCGCGACCGTCCGCCCTCGCTCACGCAGCAGCGACGCCACCTGCTCGTCGATCGTCGTCCCGTCGCGTGAGAACAGGGTGTCGGCGTGACGATCGGAGATGAATGCGATTAAGCGGTCGTAGGCGTCCTGGGCGGCCGGCTCATAGCGGGTGGCGATCTCGATCTCGCCGCGGCGCAGGCACGTCGTGATCTCGAGCGGCGCCAGGTCGAGTCCGTCGGCCTCCGCCGCCCGGAGCGTGTTCGCGATCTCGGACTCCGGAATGCCGAACAGGCGCACGATCCCGTTGCGGTACGTCGTCGCGTCCCGAATCGCCGCCCGGAAGGCGTCGGTGGCGACCGCGGTCTTCCACATCGGCTGGAGCTCGCGCGGCGGACCCGGCAGGACGACGACGGTCGGGCCCTCGCGACCGTCGGCGGGAGGCACGACAAGCCCGGGCGCGGTACCGACCGGATCGAGCGGTGTGGCGCCGGCCGGGATCACCGCCTGCTTGCGATTCGACTCGCGGATCGCGTCGACGTCGAGGCCGGGCCAGCGTTCGATCATCGGGCGCAGGATTTCCGCGATCAGCTCCTCGAGCCGGGAGTCGAGCACCATCTCACGCCCGCAGAACCGTCCGACGACCTCAGCCGTCAGATCGTCGGCAGTCGGGCCGAGGCCGCCGCTGGTGACGATCACCGCCATCCCCTGCCGGGCCATGTATTCGAGCGCGGCGAGGAGATCCTCGGGTCGGTCGCCGACGATCTCAATCATCGCCGCGTCGACGCCGATCTCCCGGAGGCGCTCGGACAGCCACGGGCCGTTGCGGTCGGAAATGATCCCGGTGAGCACCTCGGTGCCCGTGACGAGGATCCCCGCCCGCGAGGGCGCAGGCTGTCCGGTGTGCGCGCTCATGCGCAGCGTGGCTGTTGTGACGGCGGAATCGCCTTGTTGCCTGACGGCATCAGCATGAATCCAATCGAACTCGAGGACGGCGTCACCTTCACGGGCGTGCCGTTGACCTTCATATGCACGGACGCGTTACCGAGCGTCAGGAGCAGCTTTGAGGCCGTCTCGGTCGGGATCTTCTGCCCACTGGCGTAGATCTGTCCCGGGATCAGCTTCTTGCCCGTGCCGTCGACGAGACACACGTAGACGCTGCCGGTCGGCACGAGCTCGAGCTTGACCGTCGTCGGCTTGGTGGTCGCCCGGTGTGGGCGCTTCTTCTTGGCTTTGTGAGTCGTCGTCCCGGCGTGGGTACCGGTCGAGCTGGTGGACGCCGTCTTGTTGTCGTTCCCAGCTGTCCCGATGAGGTAGAGCACGACGACGATCGCGACGAGGACGACACCGATGATCGCCCACGGGGGCAGGAGTGGTCCTCGGGCGGCGCGCTCGCGGTCGTGCGTGAGCGCCGAGATCGGGCGCATCTCGTGGTCGGAGGGCCGCTCGTAGCGCCGCTTGTACTCATCGATGAGCAGGCGGCTGTCGAGCCCGAGGTAGTCCCCGTACGTGCGCAGGAAACTCTTGACGTAGATCGGCCCGGGGAGCAGATCCCACTCCTCGTTCTCGATCGCGCGCAGATACTTGGCGCGGATCTTGGTGCGCGTCTCGACCTCGGTGATGTCAATCCGCGCGCGCATCCGCGCCTCCCGCAATGTGGAGCCGATATCCGCCATCTGTCCCGAAGGGTATCGGCGGTTTCTCGCGGCAAACGTCCTGCAAACGGACTGGCAGTGTTCGAGGCGTCCGTCTGTGACACGATTTGCGCCCTCGAATGTGAGAGGGGCACGATGAAGTGGACTGGACGGGGCCTCGCCCTACTGGCAGCGATGGCACTGGGCGAGACTCCGGCGACGGCCGCCACGACATACACGGTCACCGGCACCGCCGATGCCGCCGGCGCCACATGCACGGGCACGGTCTGCACATCTCTGCGCGCCGCCGTCGCAAACGTGCCTGCCGGCGGAACGATTCAGCTCGGTACCGGGATCTACAGGCTGAACGGAGTCCTCGCCATCACCCAGAGCGAGGCGATCGTCGGCGTCAGTCCCGCTCAGACGACGATTCAGCAGACGAAGACCGGCGACGGAGTGATCGAGGCGAGCGCGGGCGATCTGTCGCTGTCCGACCTCACGATCACCGGCGGCACGAAGGTCGGCCGCAACGGCTTCGACCAGCACGCGGGCGGGATCTTTACCGCCGGCACGAGTCTCAGCCTCGACCACGTCAGTGTCACGAACAACACCGCGACCGGCTCGAGCGCGACTGGCGCGAACGGTGGCGACGCCGTCGGCGCCATCCAGATCGACGGCGCCTCGACCGCGCTCACGATCTCGAACAGCAGCATCACGAACAACGCCGCGACCGGCGGGACCGGTGCGGACATCGTCGGCAGCGGCAACGGCAAGGCGGGCGGGGTGGCGTACGGCGCGCTCGCCGACTTCGCCGCGGCGCCGACGATCACGAACACCGTGGTCACCGGGAACGTGGCGACGGGCGGCAGCGGTGGCACCGGAAGCGGGAATCCGGGGTTCCACGGCGGCCTGTCCGGCCAGGCCGATGGGGCGATCACGATCATCGCGAAGCCGACGTCCTCGACCACGCTCATCACCGGGAGCATGATTGCGAACAACAAGACGATCGGCGGCCGGGGCGGCAAGGGCACCAACACGGCCGGCGGCGGCAACGGCAACACCGTGTTCGGGGCGATCGCCGGGGTCGGGAACACGCTGAAGGTGACGTCGAGCACGATCAGCGGCAACACGGCGCAGCCCTCGAGCGGCGGCGAGGGATCGACGCCGAGCAATAATGGCAGCGGCGGGACGGTCGTGGGCAGCGGCTTCGGAATCGACTCGGGCAGCCTCATCCTCATCAACTCCACGGTCGCCGGGAACGTCATCACGGGGCAGAGCGGCGAGGGAGCCGGAATCGACATGCGCGGTACCGGGCTGACCCTTGCCAACGCCACGGTCTTCGGCAACTCAGCCCCGCAGGGCGGCAACCTCAACGTGTCCTCGAGCCAGCTCACGCTCGCCGGCACGCTCATCGCCGGTGGTGTGCAGACCGTGAGCGGCGGACCGTCGAGCAGCAACTGCAACCTCGACACGGTCACGGAGACCGATATCGGGCACAACCTCGAGAGCACAACGCCGAGTCAGTGCGGCCTCTCGGTCGGCAAGCAGGACCTGATCGGCGCGAACCCGCAGCTGGCGTCACTCGCCGCCAATGGCGGTCCAACGCAGACGATGGCCCCCGGCGGCACGAGCCCCGCGCTCACCGCCGGCGGGAGCTGCACCGATATCTCGCAGCCTGGCACGGCGCCGCTCACGGTCGATCAGCGAGGGCTCCCCCGCGCGACTCCGTGCGATATCGGCGCCGTGCAGCACCAGCTTGTCGCGCAGCAGTCGGCGCCGTCGATCACCGGGACTCCGACGTTCGGCAAGACCCTCACCTGCTCCCCGGGCACCTGGAGTGGTGACGGGCTCAGCTACGGCTATGAGTGGTTGCGAGGCGGTCGCCCGATCGCCAGCCAGACCCGGAGCACGCACGTGGTGGCGGCCGCCGACTTCGCCACGACGCTGGCGTGCGTGGTGACCGTGACCGGCACGTACAGCCGCGGGTCCGCGCAGGTGTCGCTGACGATGCCGATCAACTGCAACTGCACCCCGAAGATCGCCCGGTTCGCCCAGAGCCACCGCGCGTGGCGCCGTAGCAGCAGCCTGGCGCGCCTCAGCGCCGTGGCGCGGCGACCGCCGGTCGGCACGACGTTCACGTTCGCCCTTGACCGCGCGGCGACGGTGACGCTGTCGTTCACGCGCTCGAGCGCCGGGCGCGTCGTCGGCGGCCGGTGCGTCGCTGTGACGGCCGGCAACCGGCACGGGCGTTCATGCACCCGGGCGACTTCGGCCGGCACGCTCAGCCTGAAGGCTCATCGTGGCAAGAACAAGATCACGTTCGCCGGTCACCTGTCGCGGCGCAAGCGGCTGGGAACGGGGAACTACCTGGTCGGGATCACTGCGGCGCTGTCGGGCGGCCCGTCGTCGCGGCCGTCAACGCTCCGGTTCAGCGTCGTCGGGTGAGGGTGCGGCGGCCCCGGGACTGGAACTCGGGGCGCTTGTGGGACCCGGAGAGCCGGACGAGCCGCCGCCGTCCGCCTCAGCAAGGTGCATGAGGATCCGCGGCACATCGGCCTCGGTGATGAGCACCTGGCGCGGCTTAGAGCCCTCATAGCCGGAGATGATGCTCCGCCGCTCGAGCATGTCGATCAGACGGCCGGCACGGGTGTAGCCGAGGCGCAGGCGACGCTGAAGCATTGACGTGGACGCAGTCCCCATCTGCGCCACCAGCGAGATTGCTTCCTCCAGGAGCGGGTCCTCGTCAGGATGGAACTCGGGGTCGTCGGAGGATCCACTGGCGCTGTCATCAGACTCGACCTCCTCAAGCAGCTCTTCTTGGAACTCGGGTTCGCCCTGCCGGCGCCAGGCATCGGTCAGCTGGAGGATCTGCTCCTCGTCGATGTAGGCGCCCTGGATCCGCTGGAGCTTGCTCGAGCCGACGGGCGAGAACAGCATGTCGCCCTGGCCGAGCAGCGACTCGGCGCCGTTCTGGTCGAGGATCACGCGGGAGTCGGTTTGCGATGAGACCGAGAACGCAATCCGTGACGGGACGTTCGCCTTGATCATGCCGGTGATGACGTCGACGCGCGGCGACTGGGTGGCGAGCACGAGGTGGATGCCGACCGCCCGGGCCTTCTGGGCCAGTCGGATGATCGAGTCCTCGACGTCGGCGGGCGCGACCATCATCAGGTCGGCCAGCTCGTCGATGACGCACAGGATGTAGGGCAGCGGCGGCTCGCCGCGCTTCTCGCGGGCGCGGTTGAGCTCCGGCAGGCTGCGGGTGCGGGCGAGCGACATCGTGCTGTAGCGCTGCTCCATCTCCTTGACGAGGTTCTGGAGCGCGTTGGCCGCCATCCGCGGGCTCGTGATCACCGGGGTGAGCAGGTGCGGGATGCCCTCGTAATGGTTGAGCTCCACCTGCTTGGGGTCGACGAGCACGACCCGGACCTCGTGCGGGTCCGCGCGCAGCAGGATGCTCGAGAGCATCGCGTTGACGCAGGCAGACTTGCCGGCGCCCGTCGTGCCGGCGACGAGCAGGTGCGGCATCTTCGCCAGGTCGGCGCCGATCGCGCGGCCGGCGATGTCCTTGCCGAGCCAGACGGTGAGCGGCGACCAGTCCGGCGGCGGATCCTGGAAGACGTCGCCGAGGTGCACGATCCGGCGTCGGGCATTCGGCACCTCGACGCCGACCGCCTGCTTGCCCGGGATCGGCGCCAGGATCCGGATGTCGGTGGCGGCAAGCGCGTACGCGAGGTCGTCCTTGAGCTGGGCGACCTTGCCGACCTTGATCCCGGGCGCGAGTCGAAGTTCGTAGCGGGTGATGTGCGGGCCGGTCACGCGCCCGATCACCTTCGCCTCGATCCCAAAGTGGCCGAGCGTCTCGGTCAGCGTCTTCGCGACCTGTTCCTGGCCGGCGGTGTCGGGCTTGGCCGCCTCGCCCGTCGATCGGGTGAGGAAGCGGGCCGGCGGGACGTGCCAGACGAAGTTGGGGTCGTCGGTCACGGACGCGCGGTAGCGGCCCTGCGGAGTGAGGTCCTCCGGGTCGACGGGGATGCGGGCCTGGGCCCCGTCTTCCTCGGGCGCGGGCTCCTCGACCTCGTCGACTTCGACAGGCTCGATGACGTCGTCCGCCTCGCCTTCGATCGGCGGGGCCTCGACGTGGGTGGCGCGGACGACGAGTTCGGCCGTGTCGGGCTCCGGCGGGAGCAGCGGCTCGGGCTCGTACTCGAGTTCCTCAGGCGCCTCCTCGTCCTGTGCCGCCCGGGCAGCCGCCGTCGCCGGGCGGATCGCGGTCCCGCCGCGCGGGCTCGGGCGCGCCGGGTGCCGCGGAGTGGTGCGCTTGAGCGCGCGGCTCGTGTCGAGCACGTGGTTGCCGGTGATGCGGATGAACGAGGCGAGCGTCGCGCCGCTGACGAGGATGAGCCCGGCGATGAACATGAACACCGCGAGGATGTGCGCGCCGACGCTCGAGAACAGGTGCTCGATCGCCCAGAACTCGCCCTGGCCGATGATCCCGCCCCGCGTCTCGAACTGCGCCGCGGTCCAGAAGTGGGCCTTCGGCACCGGGCCGGGGCCCAGCCCGGCGGTCCCGGCGGCGAGCGCGAGCGTGATCGCAGCGATCAGGCAGATGACGCCGGTTCGCATCGGACGCACGGGCGGTCGCAGCTCCCGCATCAGCACGAGCGCACCGGCGGCCACGAGACTCGCCGGCAGCGCGTAGCCGAGCGCGCCGAACACGAACTGGGTCGCGTGCGTGAAGCCGTTGCCGAGCGTCCCGCCCGCCCAGTGGAAGTACATGACGCCGGCGAGGAAGATGCCGATCGCGATCAGCGCGAGCGCGACGATGTCGACGTGATGCGGCTCGAGTTCCGGGCCGTGCGTGAGGACGCCGAGCGATGGCCGGCTCGCAAACGGCGAGCGGGTCGCGCGCTTCGGCGGCGTCTTGCGTCCCTTGGCAGCGGGCTTCTTCGATTTGCGGCGGCTGGCGGTGGCGGGCGGCATCGTTGTCCGAGGATCTCGCTTCGACGCCGCACGGTCGGATCCTGCCTCTCCTGGACGTGGATGGCGATTCACCTCGGACAGCGTGAGGTCCGGTGCCAAAGTTCGGGATATGGGCGAGCGGTTTGACATTTACAGCCCGGACGGAAGGCATCATCTCGGGGTCAAGGACCGCGCGGACGTCCACCGGGACGGGGACTGGCACCGCAGCGTCCATATCTGGATCGTGCGGCCGACCGACAAAGCGCTGCTCGTCCAGCAGCGTGCGCCCGGCAAGGACACGTGGCCGGGCTACTACGACGCCAGCGTCGGCGGGCACCTCAGCGCCGGCGAGAGCTACGAGGACGCGTATCGCGAGGTCGAGGAGGAGCTCGGTGTCACGATCGACCCGACCCGCCTCGTGCCGCTCGGCGTCAAAGCGATCGAGCTCAGTCCGCCAGACCAGCCGGGCATCACAGATCGCGAGCTGTGCCTCGTCGCGCTCGCACTCGACGACCGCCCCCTCGAGGCCTATCCGTTCGACCACGTCGAACTGACCGCCATCGCATCGCTTCCGCTGACGGGTCTGCGGGCGCTGATGAGCGGCTGCCCGACGACGATCACGAGGTGGGACGGCGCGCAGACGGCGCGGTCCGAGCTCAACCCCGACAAGCTCATCCGCCAGCCCTACCTCGAACGCCTCGCCGATGGCGCCGCAGAGCTCCTGAACCGCCCCGAAGAGCCGCCGAAGACGGCGATGAAGGCTCCGTAAAGATCCCGCTTGTGCGCTGAAACGCCCCGTACCATCCTGGTCAACGATGGCGGTTGAATTCGAACGTCCCCCCCGCGTCCTCGTCGTCGAGGACGACGACGCGATCGCGCAGGTCCTGCAGCGGAGCCTCCGGATGGAGGGCTACGACGTGAAGATCGCGGGCGACGGGATCAGCGCGCTCGACCTCAGCCACGCGTTCCTGCCCGACCTCGTGATCCTCGACCTCGGCCTGCCAGGAATGGACGGGATCGAGGTGGCGAGGACGCTGCGGGAGTCAGACGACGTGCCGATCCTCGTGCTCACGGCGCGGGACGCCGTGGAGTCGCGCGTCGAGGGACTCGACAGCGGCGCCGACGACTACCTGATTAAGCCGTTCGAGCGCCAGGAACTGCTCGCGCGGTTGCGGGCACTGCTGCGGCGCAGACCGCCGCGCGGGCAGGCGACGATCGCCGTCGGCGACCTGACCCTCAACCCCGACACGCACGAGGTTCGGCGAGGCGAGCGGCCAGTCGACCTCACGCAGCGCGAGTTCGAACTGCTCGAGTACCTGATGCGAAATGAGCGGATCGTCGTCTCCCGCCAGCGTCTGCTCGACGAGGTGTGGGGGTATGACCCGTTCTCGATGACGAACACGATCGAGGTGTTCGTGTCCAACCTACGGAGGAAGCTGGAAGCGGGTGGCGAGCCTCGGCTCCTACATACGATCCGCGGCGCGGGCTACGTTCTCCGCGTATAGGACGGTCCCGATCCGCTGGCGGCTCGCCGGCGGCTCAGCGGCCCTGACGTTCGTCATCCTGGCGGGGTTCGCCGCGATCGTCGGCGTCCTCACCACGCGGCAGGTTCGCGGCCAGTTCAACGACGAGGTGACGGCCGCCGCCGACGCCCTCAAGGCGGGCCTCAATCACAAGGTCGAGTTCATCGGCCTCAAGCCGAACTGCGAGCACACGAAGGTCAGCCTCGGCAGCTTCGCCAGCGCCGAGCACGCGCAGATCCGGATCTTCGATCAGGGTGAGGTGCTGTGCACACAGGACCAGGTTCGGATCAAGGGCGCGAAGACGCCGCCGGCCACCAACCTGCTGATCGACGCGCCGAGGAAGACAGATGGCGAGTACACCGAGAACGGCTATCTCGTCGCCGCGCGGCCGATGACAGCGAAACCGGATGGCGATCTGACGCTCGTCTACGCCAGACCGATCTCGGACGTCGAGCACACGCTCTCGCGCGTGCGCTTCTTCCTGCTCCTGGGCGTCGTCGGGGGCACGATCCTCGCGCTGCTCGCCGGCCTCGCGACTGCCCAGCGTGCGGTCCGCCCGATCGTCGAGCTGTCCGACGCGGCCCGCGAGATCGAGCGGACGCGTGACCCGCGGCGCCGGGTCCCCCTCCCGGAGGCCGACGACGAGGTCGCGGAGCTTGCCCGGACGCTCGAGGGCATGCTCGGCGCGCTTGACGCCGAGCGCGCCAACACCGAGTCGATGCTGGACCGCCAGCGCGAGTTCGTCGCGGACGCCTCGCACGAGCTCCGCACGCCGCTGACGAGCGTGCTCGCCAATCTCGAGCTGCTCGCCGAGGAGCTCGAGGGTGAGCAGGCCGACACCGCCCAGGCGGCGTTGCGCTCGACGCGGCGGATGCGCCGCCTCGTCGGCGACCTGCTGCTGCTCGCCCGGGCGGACGCCAAGCGGGACCAGCCGCACCGCTCGACCGATCTCGGCGACGTCCTGGTGGAGGCGGCGGGCGAGCTCGGGCCGGTGGCCGACGACCACGACCTCACGATCGAAGCCGACTCCGCAGTCGTCTCCGGCGTACGCGACGACCTGCATCGGATGACGCTCAACCTGCTCGAGAACGCGCTCCGCCACACGCCGCCCGGCACGCATGTCAGCGCGCGCACGAGCGTCGACGATGGCCGCGCGACGATGATCGTCGAGGATGACGGACCCGGGATCCCGCCCGAGTTGCGCCAGCGGATCTTTGAGCGGTTCGTCCGTGGCGGCGGCGACGGCGGCCGCGGCTCCGGTCTCGGCTTGGCGATCGTGCGCGCGGTCGCGGCGTCGCACGGCGGCACGGTGACACTCGAGGAACCGCACACCGCGACGGGCACGCGGTTCGTCATCGAGTTACCTGTGGAGGCACCGCGCGCGGCGCCGGTCTCGGCCCTCGAGCCTCAGACCTCGACGACGACCGGCAGCACCATCGGGCGGCGGCGCAACCGGTCGTAGACGAACGCGGCGAGATCGTCGTGGAGCTCCTGTTGGAGCAGGTCGATCTCCCGCACTCCGTCGGCGGCGGCTCGCTCGAGGCTGCGCCCGACCTCCTCGCGGATCTCCTCGACGAGCTCGTCGGCCTGTTCGATGAACGGCACGCCGCGAAAGATGACCTCGGTGTCGGCGACCGGAATCCCGGTCTGCTCGGACACCGTTGCGACGACGATAAAGATGCCGTCGGCGGACAGCATCCGGCGGTCGCGGAGCGCGACGTCGCTCGGGTCACCGATGTCGATGCCGTCGACGAAGATCATGCCGGACTGCTCGCGCTCGCCCCAGCGGGCGCCCTGCTCGTCGATCTCGAGGGGCAGCCCGTTCTCGCCGCGGAACACCCGCTCGGGTTCGATGCCGACGGCGTCCGCAAGCTCGGCGTGAAGGTGGATCCGTTTGTGGTCGCCGTGGATCGGCAGCACGTAGCGCGGCTTGACGAGGTTGAGCATGAGCTTCAGCTCCTCGACGTAGCCGTGACCGGACGCGTGGATCGGCGCGTCGCGGGGCGTGATGACGTTGCAGCCGATGTGGTACAGCCGGTCGATCGTCTCGTTGACGGCGCGCTCGTTGCCGGGGATCGGCGTCGCCGAGAACACGACCGTGTCGCCCTCATGGAGCTTGATCATCCGGTGATCGTTGTGGGCCATCCGGCGCAGCGCCGACAGCGGCTCGCCCTGGGAGCCGGTCGAGACGACGACGACCTTGTGGTCCGGCCAGTCCTCGACCTCCTGGGGCTGGATGAGAATGCCGTCCGGCACCTCGATGTGCCCGAGCGAGCGACCGATGTTGACGTTCTTGCGCATCGAGCGCCCGACGAGCGACACCTTGCGCCCGAGGGCCGCGGCGGCGTCGATCACCTGCTGCACGCGGTGGATGTTCGACGCGAAGCTCGTCACGACGATCCGGCCCTCGGCGCGTGAGAAGACTTCCTCCAGGTGGGGCCCCACTCCACGCTCGGAGGGCGAGAAGCCGGGCCGGTCGGCGTTCGTCGAATCGCCGCACAGGAGCAGCAGGCCCTCACGTCCGAGCTCAGCGAGCCGTGACACATCGGCGGGCGGGCCGTCGACCGGCGTCTGGTCGAACTTGTAGTCGCCGGTGACGAGCACGGTCCCGAGCTCGCTGGTGATTGCGACCGCCATCGCGTCCGGGATCGAGTGGGTCATGTGGATGAGCTCGATCGTGAACGGCCCCGCGTCGATCTCGTCGCCGGGCAGGACGTCCTCGAGGTCGCAGTCGCGGAGGTTGTGCTCATCGAGTTTTGACCGGGCCATCGCGACCGTGAGACGGCCGCCGTATACGACCGGCGCGTCGGCGCCCCCGAGCTCGCGGAGCACCCACGGCAGCGCGCCCACGTGGTCCTCGTGACCGTGCGTGATCACGATCGCCTCGATGTCATCCGCCCGATCGCGCAGGTAGCTGAAATCCGGCAGCACGAGGTCGATGCCGAGCATGTCGGCGGTCGGGAAGCGCAGGCCGGTGTCGACGACGACAATGCGGCCGTCGTACTCGACGACCGTCATGTTCTTCCCGATTTCCCCGAGCCCGCCCAGCGGCAGGACCCTCAGCGTCGAACTCACGCGCGGGCGGTCTGAAGCAGTCCGTGCCGCTCGAGCATCGCGCGGATCGTCTCCGTCTCGGCGTCGTCGAGCTCAACATACGGCAGCCGCGGGCCACCGACGACCACGCCGATGAGGTTGAGCGCCGCCTTGATGCTGCATGCGGCCGGGGCGATCGCGAAGTCGCGATAGACGTCCGCGAGCCCGGCCTCGATGGCACGGCGATTCTCAGGCTCATCGACGATCCGGTGCATCTCCTCACCGAACAGGTGGCTCGCCGTGAGCACGCCACCGGGCTCCCCGAGGTCGAGGACGTCGGCGAGCATGTCGTCGTTGCCGGCGTAGATCTGGAGCCCGTCGACTTTGGCGAGGTTGTCGTGGTTCGCCTGCTTGACGGCCATGATGTGGTCGAGCTGCGCAAGCTCGGCGAGCAGGTCGTTCGCCATGTCCGACCCCGTGCGCTGCGGAATGTTGTAGAGCACGATCGGGAGGTCCGTCGCGCGCGTGACCTCCTCGTAGTGCCGGATGATTCCGCGCCGGCTCGGCCGGTTGTAATACGGGTTGACCGAGAGCAGGGCGTCCGCGCCGAGCTCGGTCGCGCGTTCGGTCAGCTTGACCGCATGGCGGGTGTCGTTGGAGCCGACGCCGGCGACGACCGTGCACCTGCCCTTCATCTCGTTCACGGCGAGTTCGATGACGCGCAGATGCTCGTCGTCGTCGAGCGTCGCTGCCTCGCCGGTGGTGCCGCAGATGACGAGGCCGTCCGAGCCGTGGTCGGTGAGGTGATGCATGAGCCGCACCGCGGCGTCCTCATCAACCCGACCGTCCGCGGCGAACGGCGTGACCATCGCGGTCAGGATCGCGCCTAGATTCACACTCATCACGTCTGATTATCGCAGGGTCCGGCCGGATCGGCCGCCGCCGCTGGGGCGCGCCGCGAGATCACTCGCGTGCGCCCCACCGCAGAACCGACAGCGCTCCGAGCATCACGCCCCTGTCCTCGTGTTCGGGCGCCGGCACGGCGACCGCATCGGGACGCGGCGGCTGGGAGACAACGTGCGTCACCAGCGCGCCGGTGAGCTTCGAGACCCGCTCGGGCAGCCCGCCGTGCAGCCACTTGGAGAACTTCATCGGCAGCGTCGAGATGAGGATCTCGTCATAGCGTTTCGGATCCCAAGCCTCGCTGATCGCGATCAGCGGGTCGGCATCGCGCACTTCGCCCGCGACGTCGAGCCCCGCGGCCCGGAGCCGGTCCAGGGCCTCGCCGAGCTGAGCGTGCGCGGCCGCTCGCCCGCCGGACGAGTGTGTCGCCGGAACGATCAGCGTGAACGTGATCGGCTCGCGCTCCGCCCGTGCGCACAACTCCCCCGTCAGCTCCGGTGAGGTCGCGGTGACATTCGCGACGACGAGCACACTCTTTGTGAAGGGCATTCGGCACCTCCTTTGGGCGCGGGCTGTGAGCGCTCACAACATACCCCCGAGACCCGACGTTCACTACGGATATTGCGTTAGAGGTTGTCGCACAGGCCCGCGTGTGCGGCTGGCGAGCGCCGGATCAAGTGAGGCGAGGACGCAGGATCCCGAGGAATAGCGGAGCTATTTCCGGGTCCGAGGACGATGCATCACGCAGATCCGCCGCCGCCAGACGTGCGCGCGGGCCTGTGCGGCAGCCTCATTAGCGTCGGCGCGTGGCGGAGCGCTCGCGCGCGGCCGCGTCCTCCAGGCGGTCATCGCCCCAGAACAGCTCGTTGCCGACGGCGAGTGTCGGCACCCCGAACACGCCCCGCTCGTGGGCGGCATCGGTGGCGCGGCGGAGTGCGAGCTTGATGTCCGGATCGCCGACTGCAGCCTCGACACGTGCCGGATCGAGCCCAGCGCGGCCGGCGGCGTCGAGTACGTGGGCCGCGTGGCTCAACGCGTGCCCGCGCTGGAACGCGGCCCGGAACGCCTCGTGCGTGAACTCGCGCCCGCGGCCGACGGCGAACGCGAACGTCGCGGCGCGCATCGCCACGAGGTAGTCGCTCGGCCACGGGTCAGGCCATTGGATCGGAGGCAGCTCGTACCGGCGCGCCCGGCGCTCGACGTCCGACATCCCCGCCTCGCGGCGGCGGTGGTCGCCCACAGCCCAGGAGCTGCGGTTGGTCAGTTTGAAGAGGCCGCCGAGGAGCACCGGCTGCCAGGTGACGGGCTCCGGGATGACGCTGTGAAGGCGTTCCGACGTGAGGTACGCGTACGGCGACCCAAGATCAAAGTAGAACGTCACGTCGGTCACCTGAACCTGCACTTTGGCACGAACAGACCTTGGACATGCCTTGTACATATTCCTTTACACTATGTTGAAGTAAACATGCCGCCCCGCGACGAACGATCTCCCAGCAGCGCTCGCTCCGCACGAACCGCCAGGCTCGGGCGCGTGGCGGTGGGAGGCGCGGCGCGCTGGGTCAGCGATCGCCTCGACACCCGGGGCAGCGAGGAGGACCGGCGCCGGCGCCGCGGCGACCGGATCGTCGCCACTGTCGACGCGCTCGTCGACCAGCTCGCGCTGCTTCGGGGCGCGGCGATGAAAGCGGGCCAGGTGCTCTCGACGATCGAGATGCCCGGCCTCGACGCCGATCAGGCCGCGTACGTCCAGGACCGCCTTGCATCGCTGCGCGACAACGTGCCGCCCGTCAACTGGAAGCAGATGCGCGGCGTTCTCGCGGCCGAGTGGGGCGAGGATCCCGAGCACACGCTCGCGCGGATCGACCCGACGCCGGCGGCCGCGGCAAGCATCGGACAGGTGTACCGAGGCGCGACCCACGACGGCCAGGAGGTCGCGATCAAGGTCCAGTACCCCGGGATCGCCGACTCGATCGAGGCGGACATGCGCAACCTCGGACTCCTCTCGCCGGTGCTGCGTCAGCTGATGCCTGGACTCGATGTCAAGGATGTGCTCGCCGAGCTGCGCGAGCGGATCATCGAGGAATGTGATTACGAGCTCGAGGCGAGCAACCACCGCCAGGTCGCCCGCTACTGGCGCGGGCATCCCTTCGTGCTCATCCCGGCGGTTCACACCGCGCTGAGTCACCGGCGCGTGCTCGTGACCGACTGGGTCGAGGGCATCGGATTTGAGGATGTCGGCCGCGAGCCGCACGCCGTGCGTGATCGCTACGCCGAGATCGTGTACCGCTTCTTCTATGGCACGGCGCTCGAACTCGGGCTCGCGCTCGGCGATCCCCACCCCGGGAACTACCTGCTGTGCCCCGACCGCCGGGTGGCGTTCTTCGACTTCGGCATGCTGCGGCCGCTGCCGCGCGACTACCTCCGCCGCGAGGGCGCCATCTCCCGGGCGGTTCGCGACGGCGACGGGGCCGCGGTCCTCGCCGGCCTGCACGAGCTCGGCTACCTCCCCGGCGATCCTGCCGACTGGGACGGCGAGCAACTGCTCGGCTACATGCAGGCCGCCTCGTGGTGGCTTGAGGACGACACGCCGCTGCGGCTCGGGCCCGAGGATGTGTGGCGCTCCGCCGAGATGCTCCGCGAGGAGGATGGCGGCGAGCACATCGCTCAGCTGCGCAAGATGACGCTTCCCCGGGAGGCGCTGCTGCTACGTCGCATGGACGGCCTTCTGTTTCAGACCGCCGCGACGCTCCGTGCGAGCGCACCGTGGGGCAGCCTGCTCCGCGAACTCACCGACGAGGGCGACCCCGTCGGCGAACTCGGCGCGGATCACGCCGCCTGGCTCGCGGCGCGCCATCCCCGGCGCGGACGCGGCACATCGGATTCGTCGATCGCCGCTTAGCCGACCCGAGCCGCTGGGGCCGTGTGTACAACTGTTGTACACAGTCGCCCAGCGCTCAGGCTGCTGACGGCGCGGTCTTCTCGCCCTTGCCGCGGTAGCGCGGTCCGGTGTACGGGCCCGGCTTCGGCCGCGGCTTGCCGCCGGGAAAGGCGAGGCGGAGGATCGAGCGCTGGACCATGCCGAGCTGCTGGTGGAACGGCCCGCTGTTGTACGGCAGGTCGTAGCGCTCGCAGATCTCGCGGACCTTCGGCGCGATCTCCCCGTACCGCGTGCTCGGCATGTCCGGGTAGAGGTGATGCTCGACCTGGTAGCCGAGGTTGCCGCTGATCACGTGGAACAGCGGGCCGCCATCGATGTTGGCCGCGCCCGTGAGCTGCCGGACGTACCAGCCGCCGCGGGTCTCGTCCTTGGTCTCCTCCTCGGTGAACGTGTACGTCTGATCGGGGAAGTGGCCGCAGAAGATGATCGCGTACGCCCACACGTTGCGGATCAGGTTGGCGACGACGTTCGCCTGGAGCGTGCGCTTGAACGGCTCGCGGAATGACTTGCGCTCGACGAGCTGGCGAACGATGTTGCGCCCGGCGCTCGCCTGCTTGCGCGACAGCCGCCGGGCGGCGCGCCGCGCCCGCACCTTCGGGTTCTTGCTCCGCTTCTCGGTCTCCTCACGGAGGCCCAATACGGCGGCCTCGATCCCCGTCATGACCAGACCGCTGATCATGGGCCAGGCGATGTAGTCCTTGGTGATCTGCGCCCGCGCCTTGCCGGCGATCCCCTTGAGGTCCTTGCGGACCTCGGCCATCGACTTCTCGCCCGACCGGATCGCTTCGAAGTTCATGTCGTGGAACGCCACCCCCCACTCGAACAGCCAGGCGAGCACGAGGTTGTAGATCGGCTGGAGCAGGTAGATGGGGTGCCATGACTGCGCCGGGTCGATCCGCATGATCTCGTAGCCGAGATCACGGTCCTTGCCGAGGATGTTCGTGTACGTGTGATGGATGAAGTTGTGGGAGTGACGCCACGCTTCGGCGGTGGATGCGGTGTCCCAGTCCCACGCCCGCGAGTTGATGACCGGGTCGTTCATCCAGTCCCACTGACCGTGCAGGACGTTGTGGCCGATCTCCATGTTCTCGAGGATCTTCGCCAGCCCGAGTGTGCTCGCGCCGAGCACCCACGGGACCCGCCAGCGCGAGGCGATCAGCTCGGCGCGGCCGATCAACGCCAGCCGGCGCTGGAGCGCGATCATCGAGCGGATGTACTTGGCGTCGCGGTCGCCGAGGTCGGCCTTCACCTGCTCGTGCAGCTCGTCGAACTCGCGCCCGATCGCCTCGAGCTGCTCCGGCGTGAGCCGGTGCAGTGGGTTCTCATCCACGTCGATCGCGACGTGGCCGTTCGTGCGGTTCCCGTTCTCGGTTGCCGTTGCCATCGGTGCCTCCCTCGTTTCCCTGCTACAGATCGATCTCGATCGGTCCCTCGGGCGCGCTGATGCACGTCCGGATCACTTCACCTTCTTGCCCGTAAACCTCGCCGTTACGCAGATCGCGGACGCGCCCCGAGCGCAGTTCCCCGACGCACGTGTGACAGATGCCCTCGCGGCAGCCGTACGGCAGGTCGAGCCCCGCCGCCTCGCCGGCGACGAGAATCGGGACCTTGCCGTCGGACTCCGCCTCACATTCGGACTTCAGAAACGCGACCCGACCGCCCGAGCCCTCGGCCCGGTCCCCCAGCCCAAGCTTCGGTTGGAAGCGCTCCAGATGGAGCTTGTCGCAGTCACCGTGACGCTCCCAGTGCTCGGTGAACGCATCGAGCATGTCGGCGGGGCCTGACAGGTACGTGTCGCGCTCGGTCCAGTCGGGGCACAGTTGATTGAGGTCGGTCGGCCCCATCCGGCCGGCGTCACGCGTCAGGTACTCGTGGAGGCGGAAGCCGTCGTGGCGTCGTGCGAGCCCGCGCAGCTCGTCGCCGAAGATGACGTCGTCGGTGTGGCGGGCGGAGTGAAGGACCACCACATCACGGATCTCGTCGGAGTGATCGAGATGGCGCAGCATGCTCATGATCGGGGTGACGCCGCTCCCCGCGCTGATGAACAGCAATTTGTCCGGGCGCTGGGCCGGGAGGATGAAGTCGCCCTCGACGCCGCCGAGCGAGACGATCGTCCCCGGGCGTCCGCGGCGCACGAGGTAGGGCGACACCTTGCCCTCGTCCACGGTCTTGACCGTGATGCTGATGAGCCCGTCCTCGCTCCATGGGTCGGAGGTCAGTGAGTACGCGCGCCAATGCCGGACGCCCTCGATGTCGACCCCGATGCGCAGATGCTGGCCGGGCTCGTGTCCCGGCCACCGGTACCCCGGTTTGATCAGGACGGTTGCCGCGTTCTCGGTCTCGTGGTTGATCTCCTCGATCCGGCCGCGGAGCTCCCGGGTTGACCACAGCGGGTTGATCAGCTCGAGGTAGTCGTCGATCAGCAGCGGCGACGAAAGCGCGCCGAGCACGCGCAGAACACGCTTTTGAATCGGATGGACAGCCGGAGGAGCACCTTTCTCAGGCATCTACTCATAAGTAATATCCAGCTGGGTAGTTTCTCTAACACTGTGTCGGCGCATCCCGCAAGAGCGGCTCGCAAGGGGGGCACCCGCGGGATGCCGCGAGCCGTCAGGGAGCAGCTGATCCTCGACGTCGCCGGGCACGTGTTCGCACGAGGTGGCTTCCACGCCGGGTCGATGGATGAGATCGCGTCGCTCGCCGGCATCTCGAAGCCGATGCTGTACGCGTACTTCGAGTCCAAGGATGGGCTCTATGCCGCGTACGTCGAGCGCACCGGAGGCGAGCTGCTCACGCGTCTGCAGTCCTCGGCGTCCGCGGATGACCCGCCGATCATGCGGCTGCGCTCACGGACGCGGGAGTTTCTCGCCTTCGTCGAGGAGCACCGGGACGGGTGGACAGTGCTGTTCGGTGAGCTTGCATCGAGCCGACCGGTCGCAGAGCAGGTGGCGACCTTGCGTCGTGCGATCACGGACGCCGTTCAGCGCATGATCACGACGAGCGTCGGTGAGCTGCGGGAGACCGATGCCGAGGCGCTCGCCCACATGATCGTCGGGGCGGGCGAGTCGCTCGCAAACTGGTGGCTGGACCGCCCCGGGGTCCGCCGGGATGAGGTGGCGGAGTGGTACGTGGAGGCGGTGCAGGCCAGCGTTGCCGCCGCCGTGCGCCGCAACGCGGTGGACCGCCCGTCGTAGAGAGCGGCCCACCGGTTGCGAGGAGGGAGGTACGGCTTAGGCCGCCGGCGCGGGGCTGGTGCCGCCGCTCGGGGCTGACTTCTTGATGCTCTTGAGCGCCGAGTCGGGGTTGCGCAGCGCGCCCCCGATCGACAGGATCGCGAAGCCGAGGCCGGCGAGCAGCAACGCGATGCCGACGACGACACCGAACAGCGAGATCTGGTCGGCCATGTAGCTCGTGTTGAGCGCCGTGGTCAGCGCGGTCTCGTTGATCCACACGTCGCGGGCGGGGTTGTCGACGGGCTGGCCGTTGCGCTTCAGCGCGAGCGCCTCGACGTTCGTGCCCTTGCCGTCAGCGGTGGCGTAGTGCGGCATCTCGGCGTACACCTTGCCGCCGGTGGCCTCGAGAGCGTGGATGTTCATGTACTGGGCGAAGCAACGAGCGGACGAGCCGCTGTCGATCGTCTTGTTCGCGACCGAGCAGGTCGGAATCGTGAGCGTGGAGACGTTGAGGCCGGCCTTCTTCGCCTCGGCGGTGATCGCCGCCGGGGTCATGTCGGGCGTGCCGACGATCTTCTGCGCCGCGAGGTTGTCCTTGACCGTGCTCCGGCCCTGGAAGCCCATCACGACTGCGGCGATACCAAATGCGACGAGAACGATGGCGGTGAGAATGCCACCGATCTCCAGTGACTTGCGGGACATCTTTCCTCCTCTGTGCCTGGCCTCGCCAGGCGTGGGGAACCAATGTCGTAAGTCTCGGAATTAGCGAGAGCAGCGATATCCGGCGCGAGCCGCCGAACTCTTGCGGCTCAACCGCAACGCGACACGCAACTAGTCCGCTACCGAGTGGCTACTGAGCGTCGTCTAGGAGCCGCTCTAGTCCCACGACCGGCGACTCGGTGAGGCTTCCGACACGACGCACCGCAAGCAGCACGCCCGGCATGAACGACTCGCGGTCGACCGAGTCGTGGCGGATCGTGAGCGTCTGGCCGAGGTCGCCGAAGATGACCTCCTGGTGGGCGACGAGACCGGGCAGCCGGACGGAGTGGATGGGGACGTCGCCTCCCATCAGCTCGGCGGTCCGGGCCGCCGTGCCGCTCGGCTTGTCGAGCTTGCCGTCGCGGTGCAGCTCGATGATCTCGGCCTTCGCCATGTGCCGGGCCGCCTGCGTTGCGAACTGCATCATCAGGACGGCGCCGATCGCGAAGTTGGGGGCGACGAAGATGTTCGCGCCGGTGCAGTCGTCGAGGTCCGACAACGAGAAGCTCGTCGTCCCGATGACAACGTGCACTCCGGCTGCGGTCGCCAAGTGGGCGTTCTCGACCACGGACGACGGGATTGTGAAGTCGACGAGCACGTCGGCCGTCGTCAGTACGTCGGCGACGTTCGTGCCGAGCATCGGATCGGCACGGCCGGCGAGCTCCATGTCCGGCGCCCCTTCGACGGCGCGGCACACGGTCTCCCCCATTCGCCCGGCCGCCCCGGCCACCGCGACTCGGATCAACCGAGCACCTCATGGGCGTCGAGCGCGTCGATCGCCTGCTCGAACCGTTCCTCCTCGGGACCGATGCCGGCCACCGACAGCCGCTCGGGCGCCCACAGTTCGTGCACGAGGGCCTCGAGATCAGCGAGCGTCACGGACTCGATCCGGCTGACGACCTCATCGAGCGAAAGCAAGGGCATGTCGGCGAGGATCTCCGAGCCGAGCCGGTTCATCCGCGCGCCGGTCGACTCGAGCGCAAGCACGACGCGCCCCTTGAGGTTCTCCTTGGCGCGGGCGAGCTCCTCGTCGGTCGCCGGACACTCGTGGAGACGCCGCAGTTCGGTCCCGATCACGCCGAGCGCATCGGCGAGGTTGTCGGTCCGTGTGCCGATGTACAGCCCGACCTGTCCGGTGTCCTGGTAGGCACTCGTGAACGAGTAGACAGCGTAGGCGAGACCGCGGCGCTCGCGGATCTCCTGAAACAGTCGCGAGGAAGACGTCCCGCCGAAGATCGTGTCGAGCACGCGCAGCGCATAGCGGCGGTCGTCGTGCCGGGACAGGGCCGGACCGCCGAGGCACACGTGGCACTGCTCGGTGTCCTTGCGCTCGAACCGGCGCTGTCGCGGCAGGTTCGCCGGCGCCGGGTCCGGCTTGCCGTTCACGCCCGCCGCGCTCTGCGGGACGACGCCGCTCACGATCGACACGAACGCGTCGTGCTCGACCGCACCCGCGGCCGCGATGACGATGTTCGACGGCACGTAGCGCGCATCGTGAAAGCGCGCGATCTCGGGCACCGGCGTCTCCGCGATGACCGGCGCGCGGCCGATGATCGCGCGACCGAGCGCGTGCGAGCCGAAGATGGCCTCGCCGAGGACGTCGAAGACCTTCTCCTGCGGGTCGTCCTCGTACATCGCGATCTCCTCGAGGATCACCGCGCGCTCGGACTCGACGTCGTTCAGCGCCGGGCGGAAGACCATGTCGGCCATCACGTCGATCGCCTCGGGGACGTGCTGGTCGATGACCCGGGCGTAGACCGAGGTCGTCTCCTTGCCGGTGCCGGCGTTCAGCTCGGCCCCCATCCCGTCGAAGATCTGGTCGATCTCGAGCGACTCGTACTTCTCCGAGCCCTTGAACAGCAGGTGCTCGAGCAGGTGCGACAGACCGGCCTCCGACTCACGCTCGAAGCGTGAGCCGGTGCCGATCCAGAAGCCGAGCGACACGGATCGGACGGAGGGCATCGCCTCCGTCACGACCCGAACGCCCGACTCGAGCGTTGTCAGGCGGTGGTCCTGCCGCACGGAGCGCTATGCCCGGGGACGATCGGGATCGCGATCGCGCACGCGACCGCGGTCGCCGTCACGCGGGGCGCGGTCACGGTCGCCGTCGCGGGGGCCGCGGTCACGGTCGCGGTCACGCCGGCCGCCACGGTCACGGTCCCGGCCGTCACGGCCGCCGCGCTCGCGGCGCGGACCGCCGTCGCCGCTTCCGACCGTGGCGAGCTCCTCGACGGTCTTGCCAGCGACCTCGGGGTCGTCGGCGAGGCGCAGGCCGATGCGGCCACGCTCACGGTCGACCTCGACAACGCGGACCTCGACCTCGTCGCCCCTGTTGAGGACCTCCTCGACCGTCGCGATCCGCCGACCCGGGGCGACGTTCGAGATGTGGAGCAGGCCGTCGGTGCCCTTCGAGAGCTCGACGAACGCCCCGAACGTCGTCGTCTTGACGACCTTGCCGCTGAACTCGTCACCGACCTCGACCTCCTTGGTCATCGACCGGATCCGGTCGACAAGCGCGTCGCCGCGCTCGCCGTCGGCGGCGTAGACGAGCACCTGGCCCTCGTCGTTGACGTCGATCTGGGACTCGAACTCCTCCTGGAGCGAGCGAATCGTCTCGCCGCCCTTGCCGATGAGCAGGCCGATCTTCTCCGGATCGATCTGGATCGTGGAGATCCGCGGGGCGTGCTTGGAGAGCTCGGTCCGCGGGTGCTCGATGACCTTCGCCATCTCGCCGAGGATGAACTCGCGGGCGACCTTCGCCTGGGCGAGCGCATCCCGGAGGATGTCGAACGTCACGCCGGTGATCTTGATGTCCATCTGCAGGGCGGTGATGCCGTCCTGCGTACCGGCGACCTTGAAGTCCATGTCGCCGAGGTGGTCCTCGACGCCGGCGATGTCGGTGAGGATGATGTAGTCGTCACCCTCCTTGATGAGGCCCATCGCGATGCCCGCCACCGGCGCCTTGATCGGCACACCGGCGTCCATCAGCGACAGGGTCGAGCCGCACACAGACGCCATCGAGGACGACCCGTTGGACTCGAGGATGTCCGACACGACGCGAATCGTGTACGGGAACTCCTCCTGGCTCGGGATCATCGGCACCAAGGCCCGCTCGGCGAGCGCCCCATGACCGATGTCGCGGCGCTTGGGTCCACGCATGAACCCGGCCTCCCCGACGCTGAACGGCGGGAAGTTGTAGTGATGGAAGTAGCGCTTGGCGGTCTCCAGTCCGAGCGTGTCAAGGCGCATCTCCTCACGCGTCGTGCCGAGCGCGACGACGCTCAGCGCCTGCGTCTGGCCCCGCGTGAACAGCGCCGAGCCGTGGGCCCGGGGTGAGAGGCCGACCTCGATCGAGATCGGACGGATCTCCTCGGAGTTGCGGCCGTCGGGGCGGCGCTTCTGCACCGCGATCCGCTCACGGATGATCGCCTTCTCGAGCTTGTCGAACGCCCGCTGGGCGTTGGCGCGGTACTCGGCGAACGTGTCGGCGTCAGGGTCGCCGGAGTAATGCTCCAGGACCGCCTCCTCGACCGCCTTGGTCGCGGTCTGTCGGTCGAGCTTGTCCTCGACCTGGGTCGCGGCGTCGAGCGCGGCGCCGTGCGAGCCCTTGATCTGCTGGTAGAGCTCCTCGTGCACCTGGGGCAGCTCGACCTCGATCTTCTCCTTGCCCGCCTTCTCGGCGAGCTCGCGCTGGGCCTGGCAGATCTTCTTGATCTCGGAATGAGCGATGTCGAGGGCGTCGAGGATTTCCGCCTCGGGGATCTCCATCGCGCCCGCCTCGACCATCAGGATCGCCTCATCGGTACCGGCGACGACGAGGTCGAGGTCGGTGTTCTCGGCGAGGTCCTCCTCGTTGGGGTTGACGACGAAGTTGCTGTCGACCTTGCCGATCCGCACCGCTCCGACGGGCGTCGGGAACGGGATGTGAGAGACCATCAGCGCCGCGGAGGCGCCATTCATGGCGAGGATGTCGTACGGGTTGACGTGGTCAACCGAGACCGGCAACGCGACGAGCTGGGTCTCATAGCGCCAGCCCTTCGGGAACAGCGGCCGAATCGGTCGGTCGATCAGGCGGGCGACGAGCGTCGCCTTCTCCCCAGCGCGTCCCTCGCGCTTGAAGAATGAGCCGGGGATCTTCCCGGCGGCGTACATCCGCTCCTCAACGTCAACCGTGAGGGGCAGGAAGTCCACGTCGCGGAGGTTCCCCGCGGTCGCGGTACACAGGACCATGGTGTCGCCGGCGCGAACGACGACGGCACCAGAGGCTTGCTTCGCCAGCTTGCCGGTCTCGAACGAGATCTCCTGACCGGAGATCTCCACGGACACGCGCGAAACGGCGTCAGACATATTCAATTCCCTTCTGCTCCGCCCTTCGGTCGGCGGAGTGCTTCGTTTCTCTTCTTCTCAGTCCGAACCCGCAGCATGGTAGCGGGCCGTGCCCCGCTTGCGGGTCAATCGAGCGCGTCGCGGGCGAGTGTTTCGAGCAGGCGCTCGATCGACACGATGCCCCGCAGGCGCCCGAGCTCGTCGCAGACACAGACCGGCGCATAGCGGTCTTCGGACCGTCGCGCCGCCGCCCGCAGCGCGACACTGCCGATCTCCTCGCTGAGCTGGACACACATCGCAGGGTGCTGCGGCGCCCGCCGGCCGCCTCCGGGCACGACGACGCTCCGCGGACGGTCGTGATCATCGAGCAGGACGAGGGTTTCGGCGACGATGTCCGGCGCCCGGTAGGCACACGGCGCCGGGCGGATGAGGGCGGCGACGGTCTTGCGCTCGGCCACCAGCTGGCGAGCCCGGACGGCCCGGCCGATGGCCGGTGAGGCGAGCTTCATCTCGGCGTCTGGACGTCCGACGAGGAATCCCTGAACGAGCGGCACGTCGAGCTCGACCAGCCGCTCGAGCTCCTCTTCCCGCTCGACGCCCTCGGCGACCAGCCAGGCATCGAGCTCCCCGGCCATCGCGCCGATCGCGGCGACGGCCGCCGCCCGGTGCGGGTCACGATCGAGGCCCGCGACGAGCTCGCGGTCGACCTTCACGAATTCCGGACGGAGCCGGAGGATGTGGCTGAGGCTCGCGTACCCGGCGCCGGTGTCGTCGACGGCGACGAGTGCTCCTCGACCGCGGAGGCCCTCGAGCTCGGCCGTGAGCGACGGGTAGTCCTCGACCGGCGTCTGCTCGGTGATCTCGACGACCAGCCCCGAAAGGTCATCAGCGAGCAGCGACTGCACCGCAGGATCGAGTAGCGCGTCGGGACTGAAGTTGATCGACAGAAAGCAGTTCGGAGGCAGTTCCTCGCGGCGCTCGATGATCGCCGCCGCCGCAGCGGCCTCGACCCGTCCGGCGTAGCCGTGGAGCGCCGCCGCGGCGAACAGCTCCTGGGGACCGACCGGAACGACGCCGTCGACGACGCGCGCGAGCCCCTCGAAGCCGCACACGAGGCCCTGCGCGGTGTCGAGGATCGGCTGGTAGGCGGGCAGGAACAGCCGCTCTGAGCAGATTCGCTCCAGCAGACGTGGCCAGCGCCCGTCGGCGATCTCAAGCATGGCCTTAATCGTCGGCAGCGGCTGCCGATATTCAAGCCGACCAGGGACGAGCAGGGCTACTTGTCTAGACCGATAGGAGAAACGATGAAGCAGTTCGCCTGTGGTGCCGTCGTGCCCGGTTGCGAGCGGGTGTTTGCCGCGCCGGACGAGGAGCGCATCCTCAACCAGGTCGCGGCGCATGCCCGGCGCGACCACGGGCTCGACGAGGTCTCCCCGGAACTCGTCGCCGCCGTGCAGCAGCACATCTACGAGATCGCCGCCTGATCGCTTCTCGAGCGGGTTGACCGCCAGCCCCGGCGGTCATTGTGCTGACACCGTTCCCACTAACCGGACCGGTCGGTCCGGTTAGTGCTACGGTTAACCGGACCGCTGAGTTCCATTTTACAAGGAGCGCGTATGTCCGCAACCGCAGAGAGCCCGCCCCAGGTGACGCCCAGCGCCACGGGCAGGTCGAGCACGAACCGCTGGCTGATCCTCGTGATTGCCTGCCTCGCGCAGTTCATGGTCGTGCTCGACGCGACCGTGGTGAACGTTGCGCTTCCCTCGATCCAGCGCGGGCTGGACTTCTCCGCGTCGAACCTCCAGTGGGTCGTGAACGCGTACACGCTCATCTTCGGGGGCTTCCTGCTGCTCGGCGGTCGCGCCGCCGACCTACTCGGCCGCAAGCGCCTGTTTGCCGCCGGCATCGCCGTATTCAGCGTCGCTTCGCTGCTCAACGGCCTTGCGCAGACGTCCGGGATGCTGATCGCCGGCCGGGCGCTTCAGGGTCTCGGAGGCGCGCTGGTCTCCCCCGCCGCTTTGTCGATCATCACGACGACGTTCACAAAGCAGGATGAGCGCACCAAGGCGCTCGGAGTGTGGAGTGCGATCGCCGCCGGCGGCGGCGCGGTTGGTCTGCTGCTCGGCGGCGTGCTCACCCAGCTCGCCTCGTGGCCGTGGATCTTCATCGTCAACGTTCCCGTCGGGATCGCGACGCTCGCGCTGACGTTGCGCTTCATCCCGGAGTCCCGGGTCGAAGCTACGCACCGCACGTTCGACATCGCCGGCGCCGTGACGGTGACCAGCGGGCTCGTCGTGCTCGTGTTCGCGATCGTCAAGGCCCAGTCGTTCGGCTGGGGCTCGGGGCGGACGATCGGCCTGATGGCAGCCGGGCTCGCGCTGATCGCGGTGTTCACGCAGATCGAGCGGCGGAGCAAGGCGCCCCTCGTGCGCCTGAGCATCTTCCGGGTGCGCACCTTGGCTGCGGCGGACATCGTGCTGCTGCTCGTCGCCTCGGGCATGTTCGGGATGTTCTTCTTCGCATCGCTGTACGTGCAGGAGATCCTCGGCTACAGCCCGCTCAAGGCGGGCCTCGCGTTCCTGCCGATCACCGGCGGCATCGTCATCGGAGCAGGGATCGCCCAGCAGCTGATCAAGCGAATCGGGGTGCGCAACGTCGCGCTCACCGGGATCACGCTGGCCGCGGCCGGCATGGCCATCCTCACGCAGCTGCCGGTGCACGGCAGCTACGTCGCTGACCTGCTGCCGGGCCTGATGCCGATGTCGATCGGCATGGGGCTGACGTTCGTGCCGATCACGCTTCTCGGGATGGGCGGTGTCTCAGATGAGGACTCGGGCCTCGCCTCGGGGCTGTTCAACACCGCGCAGCAGGTCGGCGGGTCACTCGGCCTGGCGATCCTCTCGACGCTCGCGGCAAGCCAGACGGCGAGCCTGCTGGCGTCCGGCCATGCAGGATTTGCCGGTCACCAGGCGGCACTCGTGTCCGGCTATCACGTCGCGTTTGCGGCGGCGGCAGTGATGCTCGGCGCCGGCGCGCTCATCCTTGCGCTCCTCGTACGCCAGCGGGACGTCGAAGCGCTCGATCTCGATCCGGCGGCGGTTCCGGCGGCCGTGTAAGGCGCTTCCGACGAGGAATAGGGAAGAATGTGGAGCAGATGTCCGGAGAGGAGAGACGGCGTCGGGCCGATGCGGAGCGCAATCGCCGCAGCCTGCTCGATGCCGCCGAGGAACTGTTCCGCACCCGCGGACTCGACGTCGGCGTCGGCGAGATCGCCGAGCGCGCCGGCGTCGGCCGCGGCACGCTGTTCCGGAACTTCCCTACCAAGGAGGACTTGATCGCCGCGATCGTCGTCGAGCGCATGCAAAACGCGGCTGCGAGCGGCCGCGAGCTGCGGAGTTTTCCCGACCCCACCGAGGCGCTGTTCACGTTCCTCGAGCAGATGGCAGGGGCGCAGCAGGTCAACCGCGGCCTGTTCGAAGCGATCGCCGACACTTGGCTCGCCAACGAGGACATCCGCGCCGGACACACGGAGATCATCGAGGTGCTCGAGGGCCTGCTGGCGCGTGCTCAGGCGACGGGTGCCGTCCGGCCGGATGTCGGTGCGATCGACCTGCTGTTCATGCTCAAAGGTGTGTGTGAGGCGGCGACCGCGCTCTCCCAGATCGATCCCGGGATCGTGGAGCGCCATCTCGACCTCGTCCGGGCAGCGCTCCAGCCCGAGCACGCGTCCCGGCCGCTCCGTGGCCAGCCGCCGACGCTCAGCGATATTGAGCGAG
>CAVVSB010000005.1:0-660883 GCA_963750695.1 uncultured Solirubrobacterales bacterium | reverse complement strand
GAGACAAGGCCTCTCGCAGACCGATCCGCTGCCGGGCGTCGAACAGATCCCGCTCGAGCCGCCATGCGAGCCATTGACGGGCGACTCGCACACCCACCTCCTCGAGCCCCTCGGCGAGCTCGCCGCGCAGCTCGGGTACACCGTCACGTTCGAGGAGATCACGGGCGCCGCCGGCGGGTGGTGTGACTCGCACACCAAGCGGATCGTGATCGACTCAGGCCAGGCGGTGAACGGCCAGGTCCGCACGCTCGTGCACGAGCTCGTCCACGCCCTCGGCGTCAACTACCAGACCCATAGCCGCCCGCAGGCTGAGGTGATCGTCGACACCGCCACCCTCATCGTCCTCAGCGGCGCCGGCCTGGATACCTCTGGGGAGACGATCCCCTACGTCGCCGGCTGGGGCGAGACCGGCGCGCTCGAGGCCGTCACCGAGCACGCCGAGCTGATCGACCGCCTCGCCCGCACGGTCGAGAACGCGATCAGCGGCGACACCGCGAACGACGCTGCGACGGCCGACGCCATGGTCGCGTAACCCAGGTGACAGCACGCGATCGTCGAGCGGAACGATGATCATCTGCGGAGCGCCGGATCACCCGCCGAGGCCTCGGCGATCGAGCCACGCGAGCAGGAGCTCTTCAGCGCGTCGGAGTTCGTAGCGGGCGGAGACCTCGATGAGAGCTTCGGCGCTGGCGCGAGCGCTCGGGCCGGGGAGCGCGGCCAGCGCGGCGAACGCGAGCTGCGCGTCTACTAGGTCGAGCTTGCGCTCGATCGCCAGCCGGCTGCCCCACCGGGTGGCAATCCGCGGGTAGCTGTCGGGTTCGAGCTCAAGCAGCGCCAGGCAAATGTCCAGCGCGTCCTCGAGCGGCACCGACGGGAGCTCGCCGGCCGCCGCACGGATCATCACAGCACTCGATCTCGTCTCGAGCACCCGCCGCAGACGGGTGTATGCGTGGCCCTGAGAGGTCATCGACGGCAGCGGGGAGCGAACAGCGACACAGTCGAACAGATGTTCGCATCAGGAGGAGAGGTCAGGCAACCAGACTGCCTGCGGGTGGGGCGGCGGGCAGCCCTTCAGCAGGCCACAACCGGCTTGGCCATCAAGCATCTGAAGGGCCCCCCGTCCCCCGGGATCACCCGGAATCCATGTGACCGGAAGAGATCGCGGGGAACGGCGTACGGCGGGAGTCCGGTTCAGATGCTTGACAGCACAGCGCCGGCCGCGGCCCTCGGTGGGCATGCCCACCACCCCACAGCAGGAGGACAGGATGACCCCCAAACCCCCGAGCGCCCGCCAGCTCAGCTACCTCAAGGCGCTGGCCGGTCGCACCAGCCAGACCTTCACCTACCCCAGGACCAGCCGCGACGCCAGCCGCGAGATCCGGCGCCTCGAGACTGTGCGCCCGACGAGCCGGGTCGAGCTTGAACTCGAGCGTCGCGACCTCGCCAGCGAGCAAGCCGCCCGCGAGGCCAACTGCGATGTCCCCGTCGACCTCGATACCGAGGTGGCCGGATACGGAAGCACCGCGACCTGGAGCAGGCATCGATGACTGCCCTGAGGAACACCACGACGCCCAGCCGACCAGCCACCCGCACAGGAGACCGGGTCGAGCTCGCCCGCTACACCATCACCGCCGGCACCAGAGTCCTGCTGGGCCAGCGGGTCAATGGAAACGTGCGGGTCAGTGACCATCCCGCGGACGGCCGCGGCCGCGCCGTGCTCGTCGAACGCGGCCTCGAGCAGGACGGCAACGCCGCTCTGTGGGCGCTCGTCGACGACTACCTACGGCAGGCCACCCTCTACGACCAGGTGCCCATGCTCGCGAGCCCAGTTGACCGGTATCTGCAGCACCTCGGCCAAGAGGAGACCCAGTAGGAACGGCGCCTCCCGGCGAGACGGGGACGCTTCTCGTCGCGAGTCGCAACCTGCGCACGGCGAGGCATACTGACCTCGTGTTTGCTGCGGGTGTGCACAGAGCCGTCACCGCTTCGCGACCGCTGTCGCCCCTCAGCGGCAAGCTGACGCCACGGCCTGCGCGCGCCCGGGTTGCTGCCTTGGGGGCGAACCGTCGCGGCGCAGGCCAGTGCCGAGCTAATGGATGCGGCGAACGCGATCGTCGCTGGGTCACAGACCGCGGCCGAGGCCCTCGTGGCCGTTCCGATCGTGCGGGCCCTAACGGTGTCGACCATCGCGTTCGCGGCGAAGGACTCGTGCGAGCCCAGCTGGCCGCGTGATCCAGACGTCGCCTAAGCGAAAGTGGGCTCGAGCCGAGCGCCGCGGCGAATGGGATCGTCAGCAGGACGGTCGCTGACGGGTCGATGCAGCCACCTAAGCTCGGACCTGTTCCGCTGTCGAATCACTGCCCTTGCAGTCGTCGAGGGTTGGCTGCTCCTTTGTCGGTGGCTGCCGTGCAGGTCGCACACTGTGTCGGCTTTCTGCTCGTCAATCAGCGGCCGCACGAGCGCCGATCGGTCGATTTCGACAGGTATGATTGGGCCGTGGTCTCGGCGTCACTGTGCTCAGGCCGGGCTCAGGCCAGATTGGGTGGCGGCATCAGGAGTGTGCGACTCGCCGCGCCGGACCGGGCGGAGCGTCACACAACGAGACGGGGAACGTGATGCAACCCGGGCCGGACCGCCCAGACGACGCGTCCTCGCAGCGGCTCTCATACGCCGACCAGAATCGTGCCGACGCCGATCAGACGACCGCCGACAGCGAGCAGACGCTTTCCGACCTCGACCAGAGCGCCTCTGAGCGCGACCAGCGGGCCGCCGAACGCGACCAGCGGGCCGCCGACGACGACCAGGCCGACGCCGACCTAAGAGCACACGGCGACGCCGGCATCCCGGACCATTAGGCGGACGGGCGCCGAACCCGGTCCCAGACTGCGCTGGATCGGGGTATCGCCGCGCACGCCCGGCGCGAAGGCGCGCTCGCGCGTGACGTGCTCGCCGCCCGCCGCGACGCCGACGCCGAGCACCGCGACCGCCTCGCCGCCGAACGCGACGCGCTCGCTGCACGGCTTGACCGCGAAATGGCTGCGCTGGAACAGGCCGACGAGGCTGGCTCAAACGGCGAGCAGGCGGCGCAGCAGGCGCTCCAGGCCCGCCGCAATGCCGCCGCTGCCCGGGACCGTGCCGCCGCCGCACGCGATACTGCCGCCCGGGACCGGGCCGCTGCGGCCGCCGACCGCCGTCGCGCCGCCGAGGACCGCGACGCTGCCCGCGACGAGATTGCGCTGGAGGGAATCGATCACTTGACCGGGGCGCTGCGCCGCGGCGGCGGCCTCGAAGGCGTACGGCGGGAGCTTCAGCGCACCCGGCGAACCGGTGAGCCGCTGACGGTCGCGTTCATCGACGTGGACGGGCTCAAAGCGGTCAACGACACGCGCGGGCACGCAGACGGCGACGCGCTGCTCAAAGGGGTCGTTGAGAGCGTGAAACGGGTGCTCCGCGGCTATGACCTGGTGACCCGGTACGGCGGCGACGAGTTCGTCTGCGTGCTGTCCGGGCACAACATGGCCGACCTGCGCGACCGCTTCGACGGGGTCGCTGCCGAACTCGCCGCCGCATACGGCGGCGCGAGCATCACCGTCGGGTTCGCGACCGCGAACGAGCACGAGAACCCGGAGGAGCTCATCGTCCGGGCAGATCAGGCCATGATGGCCGCCCGGAGCGACCGCGACAGCAGCCTGGGTGACAAGCGACACCATCGGCTCGGTGCGCTCTCAAGGTCATGACGCGTCCGTTCAGGGACGAGGTGCCCGGACGGGTTCGCATGGACGCGTGGGCGAACGTCTCCGCGCGGCGCCTTAGTTGTCGATCTTGCTGCTCACGGTGCGCGCTCCGGAATTCAGGCTTGGAGCGGCCCTACCCTCCGGATTCGGATTCCAGCCCGACGGGACGGACAACCCGTGCCTCGTCGTCACACCGCCGCCGACACTGCGCTTAAGGCCGCGCGCGCTTGACGGCGATAAGTGCATCGGCTGCAAGCCGCTGCTCCAGTCAACGACGCTGCTGAGGGCCGCACGCAGTCGCGTTTGAGCATGCTGGATGTCCCAGCCGAGTTCGCCGCTTCTGGCGAATCTCGGGTCTCTTGCCTTCGCGGCTGACCCGTCCTGCGTTCGTGTCGGCGAGGGAATGCCGAGCCGCGGGGTCGTGGCTGCGTCCGTCCGGAAGGAGCAGCCCGGCGGCTACGCGCGAGGCTGCTGCTCTGGTGCTTGCGGGCCTCCGCCACCTGGCTAGCACCAATCGCGTCCATATCGGCCAGGACTGCCTCGCGCGCGACGCGCGATACCCGTGCGTTGCAGGGCGGACGCCTGGCGGCAAAGAGATGCAAGCCGGCCCAGAAAGCAGGAGCGGCCGGAGCTGGTGAGGGCGAGCCCGATTGGTGCTTCAAGACAAAGGCCGATCCACCGGAGCCCGTTGAGATAGCAGCAGCACGATTACGCGATGGCGGTGTCCGTATCGCCGACAGCCGCGAGCCGGCGCTCCGGAGGCCGAACGGACGGCGCATGCTGATTCACAACGAGCGCCTCGCGTCGGAGTTCATCCGCAACGACACAATCCTCGGGACCGAGGATTCGCCGGGCTGGTGCACTGCCTGATCATCAAGGGCGTCCGCGGCCTGGTCATCTGCGCGACCCCACGCGCCAGGTACTTCCAATCTCGGCCGGCAACTCTGCGCAGACGCCCGCTGCCTCCATCTGAAGGAGCGGCGCGCCCGCATCGCCCGGCACCGCTCCCCGCGGTACTCACGCGATCCCGGCAGGTCACGACCGCGGAGCTCCCGGTCGTCGCTCCACCGGACCTTGGCGATGCCAGGACGCTCGATGCGGTCACGCGGCTTGTTTCGCGGTGCGGTCGATACACGCCTCCGACCGGCACGCGGACATTGTCTGAAACGGGTGAAGACCGCGACGGTCAACGACGCTTCACCCCACCACCCGTTGCCCGGATCCCTGCGGCTCATGGCCTGGGGGTCGTGTCGCCGGTTGGTCCGCTATTGGCGGGCCATGTGCAGCTTGAGCTCTGCCTCGGGGTCGTGGATCAGCTCGCCGCTGAGGTCGACGGTGACTGTGTGCAGCGTCCCTGTGAAGCGGAACGGCGCTTTGTAGTCGTCGGTGACCGTTGATCCCGGGTCGGCGCCGCAGGTCAGCGCGCCGGGGTTGAACGCGAACGGTGTTGTGTATGGCGACGTCCATGTCGCCGGCGAGCTGTGCCGTCGATGTAGAGCTGGAAGCGGCCGGGCGTCCCGTGGCCCTTGGCGGGGTCGGGCTGGCCGGTCGGCTCGAACTCGTAGCGCAGCTCGTGTTTGCCCGGTGTCAACTCGACATCGGAGGCGAGGTGCTGGAGCTCGCGGCCGACCCAGTTGTGGGTGTAGTGCAGCCGGCGGTCCTTGACGTAGAGGGTGAAACCGCCGGCGGCGGTTCCTTGCGCGAGCAGCACGCCCTCGGCCCCCGCCTCGGGGATCTCGACGTCGGCGGTGATGCTGTGCGGGCGGTTCAGCACCCGCGCGCCGGCGAAGAACGGCACCGACTGCGTGTCCGGGTAGTAGACGAACCGGTCGCGCGGCGCGGCGATCATCGGCTTCTCGGTCACGAAGCGCGCGAGCCCGCTGCCGTCGACGGGCATCACGTCGTACTTGCCGGCCTCGACATACCAGGTCGCGATCAGCGCGATCAGCCGGTCGCGGTGCTCGGCGGCGAGGTCGTGGCACTCGGCGGGGTCCTCGGCGACGTGGTAGAGCTCCCAGCCCTGCGCGTCGAGCTGCGCGAGCGTCTCCGCGGAGATCGGCTCGCCGAACCCCTTGCCGGCCTCGGCGAACGACGGGCCCGGCCACGGGCACACCGCCCGCCAGCCGTCGTGGTAGATCGAGCGGTGGCCCATCATCTCGAAGTACTGGGTCGTGCGCCGGCTCGTCGCCGCGGAGTCGTCGAAGGTGTGCGCGAAGCTCACCCCGTGCAGCGGTGACTGCGGCACGCCGCGGATCGTCTGCGGCGGCTCGATCCCGAGCACGTCGAGCACGGTCGGGACCATGTCGATGATGTGCGCGTACTGCTCGCGCACCCCGCCGGTGTTCGTGATGCGCTTCGGCCAGCTGACGATGAACGGATCCGAGGTCCCGCCGCGGTAGGTCTCGCGCTTCCAGCGCCGAAACGGCGTGTTGCCCGCGAACGTCCAGCCCCACGGGTAGTGGTTGAAGTGCTTCGGGCCGCCGAGCTCGTCGATCGCCGCGAGGCTGTCCTCGAACGGCTCCTGCGCGTTGTTGAAGAACTGCGCCTCATTCGTCGTGCCGGTCGGGCCGCCCTCGGCGCTCGCGCCGTTGTCCGAGATCACCATGATCAGCGTGTTCTCGAGCTCGCCGATGCTCTCCAGGTAGTCGAGCAGCCGCCCGATGTGATGATCGGTGTGGCTCAGGAACCCGGCGAACACCTCCATCATCCGCGCGTACAGGCGGCGCTGGTCGTCGCTGAGCGACTCCCACGCGGGCACGTCGGGGTCGTGGCGTGAGAGCTCCGCGTCCTGCGGGATGATGCCGAGCTCCTTCTGGCGCGCGAACACCTTCTCGCGGTAGGCGTCCCACCCGTCGTCGAACGCGCCCTGTGTAGCGGTCGGCCCACTCCTTCGGCACGTGGTGCGGCGCGTGCGTCGCGCCGGGGCAGAAATGCAAGTAGAACGGCTTGTCGGGGTCGACCTGCTTGGCGTCGGAGATGAACTGGATCGCCCGGTCGGCCAGATCCTCGGTCAGGTGATAGCCCTCCTCCGCGCTCTTCGGCGGCTCGACCTGATGGTTGTCATAGATCGAGATCCGGATCCCACTGGCTCGTGTCGCCGCCGAGGAACCCGTAGTAGCGCTCAAACCCGCGGCCCAGCGGCCAGCGGTCATACGGGCCCGCGGCCGTCTCCTGGCTTGAGGGGATCAGATGCCACTTGCCGACCATGTAGGTGTTGTAGCCGTGCTCCAGCAGCATCTCGGACAGGAACCCGTTCTCGAACGGGACCAGCCCGTTGTAGCCCGGATAGCCCGTCGCCACCTCGGTGATGCACGCCATCGCGTTGCTGTGATGGTTGCGGCCCGGTAATCACGCACGAGCGGCTCGGCGAGCACAGCGCCGTCGTATGCATGCTGTTGTAGCGCAACCCCCGCTCCGCCAGACGATCCAGGTTCGGCGTCGCGATCGGACTGCCATAGCACCCCAGCTGCCCGAAGCCCGTGTCGTCGAGCACGATGAACAGCACGTTCGGCGCGCCCTTCGGCGCACGCACCGGAGCCGGCCACGCCGGCGAGGACTCATCGGCCGTCCGACCGATCACGCCCGGGAAGGACGTGCCTGATGGATACTCGTTCAGCGACATCGATCGCTCCTCTATCGCGGATTGCAGCCCGCCATCGTCGCGTCGCCCAACCGCCGGCGAATCATCCGAAACGGATGATCCGTCCCTCGCCGGCCGCTAATCGCGGGTGCTGCTGTCGAGACGCCACGCCAGCTCGATGTCCAGCCGCCGGCAGCTGGTGTGCCAGCTCTCGAGCGCGGCGGAGGCCTGGCGGGCCACGCCCGCGACCATCAGGCCGCGCCACCGACAAGCCGAGAGCGCGCGCTGGACAATCCAGATTCCGACCGTCGTCCACGGCGACGCCGCCACCCTCGATCGCCTCGACCAGCCGCAAGGCGACGGAGCGCACCGTCATCCGCTTCCACGCATACGGGCCCAGCGCGGCTTCGACACGAGCCATCTGCGTACTCTCGAGCCGTTCCTGCGGAGGGATCTGCCGAGCCGATCCTATGCCGTCACTCGGTCGTGTGAGCCGGCTCGCTGCCATCACCCGATCGGGATGACGCACCGTCCGGGCGCCGCATCGCATGCGAGTCCGACCTGCCCTCGAGATCGCGGCGTTGCGCCACGCCGAGATCGCGGTGCGCGGGCGTCGTGTGACGTCTGACCCAGGGTGCGCGGGTGCGGTCAGCCTCGCACTGCGGCGGTGCTGACGCCGATGACCAGTGCGAGGGCGATGAGTGCCCCGATCGCTTCTGGGACGTTGACACCGAGCGGTCCCTTGCCGCCGGCCACCGTGGCCACGATGAACGCGAGCGGGATCGCGACCGAAAGCAGGACGATCACGCCTCGGGCGACGGTGAGTGCTCTGTTGCCGCTGGCCTTGCGGTCGGCGCTGGTGATCGCGATTGCGATGTCCTCGCCCTCCTCGGCGTAGCGGGTGGTGACGCGCTGCCCAAAGCGGCGTGCGTCGCTCTCGCACGCCCATGACATCATGATCATGAACGTGACGGGCAGGATCCAGGTGAGCGCCCAGATCAATCCGGCGACGACGAGTCGGACCGCGCGCATCACCTGCTCCCAGCGCGTCGGTTGTCGTGGGTCCGCGTCGTCTGGAGGGCTCAGGAAGCCCGCGAGGATGAGGATGCTGACGACTGCCTGGTACCAGGACTTCAGGGGAGTTCGTGCGCGCGGAGGTGGGAGTGGGGTCGCGCGGACGATTTCGAGTTCGGCTAATGCCTGCTCAGCATCTTCGTGCACGCCGCGCAGGACGAGGAAGTCGGCGGCGATACTTGGGTCGGCCGGGTCGTGCCCGTGGAGCGCAGCTACGCGTAGGTGGAACCGCACTTCTTGGCGCAAGAAGGCGATGTAGGCGGGCACGAGAGCGATGAAGAACGGCGTGCCTGCGACCGCGCCGTCGACTCGGGCGGTGCTGATCGTCTGCCGGCGCTGGCTGTCCGCGAGGGTCAACGGGGACGTGTTCGGGGCGGCGTCCCGCGCCCGCTGCGCCCACGCTCGCGCCGCGTCCGCCTGCCGATCGACGGCGTAGATCGTCAGCCGCTCGGGAATGTGGTGCGGGTCGCGTCTGGCGAGGCGCACCAGCGCGCCGGGGACGCGCAGGCTGTTTCGCACACGCGCCCAGAGCCCCGACGGCTCGAATGAACCCTCTACGTCGCCATCCGGGCGACCCGGCTGCGCGTCTGGCTCGCTGCTCAACACCCCAGGCCAACCTCCTCCGCTCTCGTGCCGGTGAGGCTCAGTACTTCGTTGTGATGTAGCGGTGGGAGTGGTCGGGTTCGCGGTAGCCAC
Source organism: uncultured Solirubrobacterales bacterium (assembly GCA_963750695.1). Lineage (GTDB taxonomy): Bacteria > Actinomycetota > Thermoleophilia > Solirubrobacterales > Solirubrobacteraceae > Palsa-465. The sequence continues at coordinate 651,799 of CAVVSB010000005.1, read as the reverse complement.
GTGGCTTCTCGCGATCGGGGAGCACGACGGGCTCCCGCGGTGGGGACTCGTAGGGGATCTGCTCGAGCAGGTGGCTGATGATGTTCAGCCGGGCGCGCTTCTTGTTGTTGGAGTCCGCGACGTACCAAGGGGCGAACTCGGTGTCGGTCGCAGCGAACATCTCGTCGCGGGCCTGGGAGTACTCGTACCAGCGGCTGTAGGACTTGAGGTCCATGGGCGAGAGCTTCCAGACCTTGCGTGGGTCGTTGATGCGCGACTCGATCCTCCGCGTCTGCTCGTGCTGGCCGACCTCGAGCCAGTACTTGAGCACGATGATCCCGGAGTCGACCATGGACTGCTCAACCAGCGGCGCCAGTCGCAGGAATCGGAAGGCTTCGTCCTCGGAGCAGAAGCCCATCACGCGCTCGACCCCGGCGCGGTTGTACCAGCTGCGGTCGAAGATCACGACCTCGCCGGCCGCGGGAAAGTGCGGCAGGTAGCGCTGCACGTACATCTGGGACTTCTCGCGCTCGGTCGGTGCCGGGAGCGCGACGACCCGGAACACGCGAGGGCTGACCCGCTCGGTGATCCGCTTGATCACCCCGCCCTTCCCGGCGGTGTCACGCCCTTCGAACACGACGCAGACCTTGATCCCCTCGCGCACGACCCACTCCTGGAGCCGAACCAACTCACCCTGGAGATCGAGCGAGCTCCTTCTCGTAGCGCTTGCGGCCGAGCTTCTCGACTGCCTCCCGATCCGCCTTGGTGTGCTTCGTGTGACTCATACGGGCCTCTCCACTGGTTCGCGCCCGCTTGCGGCTGCGATCTCCTCCCGATTCCAGGGCAAGCGAGCGAGGGGTTCTTGCACCTACCAGGTCAACTCGATCTCGAATTCGGTTCCGTCGTCCTCCACCTCGAACTCAATCTTCAGAGCGACCTCGTCGGGCACCTTCGCGACGAACCTCGCCCGACCTCGCTCGAGGATGATGTCGTTGCCCGAGGCGAGCTCGTCGGCAATTGCGTGAAGGCGCGCAGCAGCGTCCTCCCGCGACATCGTGCTCTTCTCTTTGATTTCCAGCTCCATCACGCTCTCCAATCGTCGTGGTTACACCGCGGCGCCATTGGTTGATCCGTTGCCGTTGCACAGGCCGCCACCAGGAACCGATCACCACTCCGTGTCGGCGTCGATCGCGCTCGCCGCGACCAAGGCGAGCCCGGGTCAAACGCGCCGCCGAGCTCTCCTTCGACGCTCAGCCAGTACGACCGGGAGCCATGCGTTCGAGCATCGCACCTTCCACAGTGCGCGCTCGAGATGCGCGGGCTTTTCACCCGGGTGAGTGCGTTTGCTCAAGCCGAACCAGGACGGCCGCGCGGGCGAGCGCGGCCATCACGCTCATCGGCGAGCCGGTTCTGGCACCGCAGCGCGCCGCACGCGAGGCCCGCGAGCGACCGTGCTGCGGGAGCTTCGGCGCGCTGGATTGCTGTCGTAGGCGGTGGTCGCCCGGCGTCGCTGATGCGGGAACGTCGCCTTCACCCGGTCTGGATGACGCGCTCTCCGCGCCGTTGGGCGAGCATTGAACCTGCTGTCGATCGAGCGCTGAACGCGTCCCGAAGCAACGGCCATAGCAATGGGAAAGGGAATCAGCGAAATCCTGACGTACGCCGTCGGCGTCGCGATCAGCCCCGTGCCGATCATCGCGGTGACCCTGATGCTGTTCTCGCAGCGGGCCCGCGTGAACGGATTGATGTTCCTGCTCGGCTGGGTCCTGGCGCTGGCCGTCGTCAGCGGCGTCGCCTACGCCGCGGCCGACCAAGCCAACGCCGCCACGGACAGCACGACCTCCGACACGATCGCCTGGGGAAAGATCGTGTTCGGCATCCTCTTTCTGCTGCTGGCCGTGCGCAACTGGCGCACCCGCCCGGCACCTGGCGCTGAGCCCGAGATGCCGAAATGGATGGCGGGCATCGACGCCCTTAAGCCCGGCAAGGCGCTCGGACTCGGGCTTCTCCTGGCCGGAGTCAACCCGAAGAACCTAATGTTGGCTGCTGCAGCAGGCGCGGGGTTGGCGGCGCTTGGACTTTCGAGCGCCAACGCCATCGGCTCGTTGATCGCATTCGTCGTCATCGCCAGCCTCACGATCGCGGGGCCGGTCGTCTACTACCTGCTCGGCGGCGATCACGCCAAGGCCCAGCTAGACGAGATGAAGAACTGGCTCGCCTTCCACAACAACGCCGTCATGGCGGTGCTATTCCTCGTCTTCGGCGCGAAACTCATCGCCGACGGCCTGCCACCACTCACCTGAGAGGGAGACAAGGCGCCTCAGCGGACGCCGGCGATCGCAGCGCGCACGCGGATCGCTACCCCGGTCGGGTCGACGTGGGGTCCTGGGTTGAGAGCTGGAGGGTTTCGTCGTCGGACGGTGTGCGGGGCCGTTCGAAGGCGACGGTGATGTGTTCGCGCCGGTCGCGTTGCCCGGCCTGTGCGGAGTCGCGCATCGTCCGCTCGTCGGCCGGCAGCAGATCCCCGGTCAGCGAGCGCGGCCACAGCTTCCGGGTCAGCACGACGTTGACTTCGGCCGCCATGAGCGTGATCTCCGCGGCAATCAACAGCCACGTGAGGATGCCGACGACAGCGGCAAACCCACCATACGTCTGGCTGCTCCCTTTCAGCACCTGAGTGACGTAGACGCCGCCGAGTGCCTGGAGCAGCAGCCAGCAGGCGCTGGCGAGCACAGCGCCTGGCAGGACCTGGCGGACCGTCACCCGGGCCGCGGTGAGCAGCCGGAACGACGCGAGAAACACGGCAAGGTCGATGCCGGCCGCCGCTGCGATGCCGAGCACCTTGGGGATCGCCGGTGTGATCGCGCCCGCGCTGGCAAGCCCGACGGTCGCCGTCGCGGCGACCGTGATCACGCCGAGCGAGCCGAGCACGAGCAGTCCCCGCAGCCTTGATTGAACATATCCGTGTCGATCCGGCTGTGGCACCGCCCAGAGGTGATCGAGCGCGTTGCCCATCGCCAGGGTGATGCCGAGTCCGCTCCACACTGCACCTGCGAGCCCGACCACGAGCGCCACGCTGCTGCCCGTCAGCGACCCGACATTGCCGCTGATCTGCGGGCCGAGCACTGGCATCAGCCGGAGCGTGGAGTCGAGAACCTGCTTCTGGAAGGAGGGATCACTCTGGAACGCAAAGCCGAGAATCGATACGAACGCCAGCAGCAGCGAGAAGACCGAGAAGAAACCCCAGTAGGCGACCCGGACTCCGAGGCCCGAAGCGTCATCCTCGATGAACTTCTTGACGACCGCGATTGGGACTGCGACGGCGGCGTGGCGTGCCTGCCAGCCGTCGAACCGCGCCAGCACGCCCGCCCAGCTCATCGGCCGGAGCCTGGCCCACGGCTACGCCCCACTACGAAGAACCGTGCACGGCGACGTGGGCGACCGCGCGGATCGCGTCCCACGGGCTTTCCGGCAGGGCTGCGGATGGGGAGGCACCCGGGTGTTGCGGAGCGATGAGTACGCGCAGGGCCCGCGGGCGGGTTGCGAAGCTGCAAGGGCGCCTCGAGCTTGAGTGCCTCGCCGTCAACTCCGGCGGCGACTGCCTCGTTGGAACGCACTTCGAACGATGGCGCGGACCACTGCTGCACGCGCTTCTCACTCCCGTTCCCCGCACCTGCACCGAGGACCGCGATGCCGAGCACCCCGGCATCCATGCGCGGGCGTGTGCCGGAGGCGATCGCTCGTCCGAGTCGGTACGGGTCGTTTGAGATGAGCACGACCGCGTTGGTGCTCTGCTCGCGGCCGTCGGCGCCGGTGAAGCGCAGGTCGAGCCCGTCTCCACTTGGGCCGAGCACCGTCGGCATCGTCTTGGCGATCGTTCGCAGCTTCGCGTCGCGGTACCCCTCGCGCTGGACCGATTCGGCGTAGACACCGAGCGAGACGTTGTTCACGAACACGCGGCCGTTGACCTCGGCGAGGTCGACCACCCGCTCGCGCCCGTTGTGTGAACGCGTCGAGAGCGCCGACGACGTCGTCGCGATCGACGCCGAGATCGAGCGCGAAATGGTTACGGGTCCCGGCCGGCACGCACACGTACGGGAGTCCCCGCTCGGAGGCGATCGCGGCGACGATCGCCTGCGTCCCATCGCCGCCCGCCACGCCGACGGCGTCCGCGCCGTTCTCGACCGCGTCACGCACAAGCGTCGCAAGGTCGTCACCGAGATGCAGCTCCACCGGCTCGACGCCACGCGCGCGTGCCTCGCGCGCGACCTCGAAGCGCTCCGCTTTCCCGCCGCCCGATTTCGGGTTGTAGAACAACACCGCCCGCTTCGGCGGCGACGCGACCGGCAGCGTGGCGTGGACGGTGAACACCCTCCGCGCAGCTGCGAGCGAGAGCACGATCCCCGCGAGGATCAACACGTTCTCGAGCACGCGGCCCTCGAGCAGGACCAGCACGACCGCGCCGACGAGCAGCACGGCAGCGCCCACCGCCGCGGCGTAGCGCACAGCGCCTTCGTGAACCAACGCCCACCATGCCGCCAACACGGCGAGCACCAGGCACGCGAGCACCGTCACACCACGCGGGAACCGGTCGACCGCCACGATGACCGCCAGGACGAACGACGCCGCGAGCAGAGCGAGCGACGCGATCGCGGCTGACCGCCGATTCATGACGTCACCCATCCGCCAGGCCCCATCGCGCGCGACAGTCGCGAGGGGACCTTCGGTTTCGAGCGTCCGAGCACGCATGGAGCTATCGCCTCAACAGCCCGGGTCCGCGACGCCGGTCGTGGCGGTCATCGTGCCGGTCACCGCGGTCATCCTGGCGGTCATCGCGCCGGTCGCCGCGATCGTCGTGCCGGTCCTCGCGCCGTTCGCGAACCTTGTCGAGTAAGCCCGGTCGATCTTTTCTATTTCCAAGCAGACCCATCTTCATGCTCCTTTCGCTGTGTCCTGGCGGTCCGCTTCGACCGCCGCGATCAGCGCTTGGGTCGGAATCCGGCCGCTGGTGACCAGCTGACCGCCCGACCTGCGTATCGCCGAGCCGAACGGCGCCGCCCATGTGTTCTCCCAGACCAGCACGGCCGCCGCACTGCCGGGCTCCAGTGACGCGCCGATCTCCTCGACGTCCTCCTCGGCGAGCAGGATCGCGAGGTCGCTTTCCAGCGCGCGCAACTCACCGACCTCGCTGTCGTCGGCATCGCGCAGCTCAGAGGCCTCAATCGAGCCGTCCTCGTCCTTCACGATCATCACCAGGTCAAGCACCCGGATCGCGTTGCTGTCGATCAGTCTCCTCAGCTCGGATGCCATCTCGCCCGAGAAGTTCGCGTTGTCTGCCGGGAATGCGACCACCAAGTAGTCGACCGGCCCGAGTTCATCAACGTTGATGTCAGTCATGCGTCTGTTCCAATGTTTGTCGCTGCTATGTCTCGCTGGCCGGCTGCTAGATGTCGGCGTGGTGTTCGTCGGTTGGTAGGCCGGCTTCTTTCCAGGCGGTGAACCCGCCGTCGAGGTTGGCGACGTTCTCGTAGCCGAGTGTCTTGAGGGTGAGTGCCTGCGAGAGCGGCGCGGGTGCCCGACCTGCAGTACACGATCACCCGGCCGGTCGGGTCGAGCTTTGCGTTGTGCTTGGGGCTGGCGGGGTCGGCGATGAACTCGAGCAGGCCTCTGGGCACCTGCACGGCGCCCGTGATGTGCTGCTCCCACTCGACCGGCTCCCGGACATCGAGCATCACTGCCTTTCCCGACGCGACCTCATCGGAGGCGTCCTTCGGGGAGACATGCTCGATCTGGGCGTTGGCCTCGCCCACCATTTCTGCGGCTGTCGTTGTCATGGCTTTCTCTCCTTGAGGTAGGTGGTGGCCCATCACCGGACCGGCGGTGATGGGCGCAGCTTGCGGATCAGGCCGGTCGCCTGGATCGACCGCCCGCGCTACCCGAGTCGGATGCCTTCCGCTTCGAGACCGCCGCCCTCGGGCAGCTTGCTCCAGCTTCTTCTCTCCCACTCCTCCTTGAGCACCTCGAGCGCCGCCTGCTCCAGGAACTCCGGCGCCGCCCACTCGTCCACATCGAAGTCGTTCTTGATGTAGCCGTGGCTGAACATGAAGTCCTTGCCGATCTTGATGCACTCCATGTTCTGCGCGCTCAGGCTCGGCACCATGTCGACGTGCTTGATGCCCCGATAGGTGTCCTCGGCGTCCTGGTAGAACGTCTGCCGGTTGAGGATCGCTACGCCGCGGCACGCTTGTGCTCGTTCGCCCAGCGCCCGACCTTGATCATCGCCTTCATGTAGGCGATCACGAGCTCGGGATGCTCGTCGGCCATCTCGTCGGTGCAGGTGATGACCGCGGGGGTGTTGGCCACCTGCATCGTCCAGTCCGGGTACCGTGGACAGGTCCTCGATCATCTTGATCTGGCCCGTGGCCTCCTGGAGATGCTCGAACACCTTGCTCTGGGTGTAGATCGCGTCGACCTTGCCGCCCAGCAGCGCCGTCTCCAGCGGGCGGAAGGCCAGGTCGTGCTTGTGGTCACGGCGCATCCATAGCTCGGACGGGTTGTTCATCGGCGGGACCAGCATCTCGGGCTTGTCGTACCAGTCGTCCGCGATAGGGGAACTCGACGAGCTCGACGTCGTCCATGGTCATGTCGTTGAGCATGAGCATGTTCTCGATGCCCATGTGCTCCTGGATGCGCCACCAGTCGTTCTTGATCGTGTTCAGGCTCTTTGAGAGGCCGATCTTCTTGCCCTTGAGGTCCTTCATCCGGAAGATCGTCGTCGCGGGCGCGCACCACCATGCACCCGCCCTCGTACACCCATGTCGCCCCCAGCAGCCGCGTGCGGCGCAGGTCGGCGTGGACGTGGATCGGCGGGTAGAGGCCGCCGAAGCGGATCAGGTTGTCGAGGTTGTGGATGTAGTGCGGGTACCAGTTGTTCTCCGGTGCGTGGCGGAAATAGGCGTACTCCACACCGATCTTCTTGAACTCCTCGCGGCACCACCCCAGCTCCTGGTCCACATTGTTGGCGGACACCATCGGGCAATTCGTGAACCAGACCTCTTCCCAGCTGAGAGGCACGGTGGTTGAGACTCGCTTTACTTCATCGACGACGGTCATCGGATGACCTCCTTATAGTCACGATTGGACTTGCTTTCTGCCCGCGACGGCGGCAATCGCGTGTTGCTCTTGCCGGCCCTCGCGGGAACAGCGCTTAGCTTGATCTGCGGTGCGTTTCATTTCCCGTCGGAGTTGGCTGATCGCCTGTGCCGCGGCGTCGTGGACGGTCGTCCATCACCTTCGCCTCAAGCAACGTGAGCCCGAGGTCCGACACGCGGCGAAGCAGTCCCTGCAGCTCGGCTTGGTCGCGGACGTTGCCTGTCAGCTCGGTGTTGCCCTCGGCTCGTGTGAGCGTCAAGCCGGGAAAGACAGCCGCGAGCTTGTCGCTCAGCTCTCCCTGGACGATCAGCCGGTAGTTCCGGTCATGCACGTGTCCGAGGGTTGCACCATGGACCGCGCGTTAGCGAGAAGCCCAGGTCTTTCACCCGGGTGATTGCGTTTGCTCCAGCAACCCCAGCGCGGTTGCCCGCGCGATCGCGTCCGCACGGGAGTGCACCCCGAGCTTGTGGTACAGCGCGCGCCGGTGCGACCGGATCGTGTTAAGGGAGAGAAACAGGCGCTCCCCGATCTCACGGTTGGACAGGTCGCCGGCCAGCAGCCGCAACACGGCGAGTTCGGCCTCGCTCGGCGCTTCGAGCAGCTCCCCGCGGGATGCGTGGCCGCTGGCCGCCTCGAGCTCTCGCTCGACCGCGTCGGCGAGCGCCGGCATCCCCCCGCTATCAGCCAGCTCAGCGAGCCCCTCCCGCGCGGCGTGAAGCGAGGCCTCGGCCTCGGCGAGACGTCCGCGGCGCACACGAACACGGGCGAGGACAAGTCGGAGCCAGGTGTGGTGCACCGTCGCCACCTCGTCGCTGAACAAGCGCTCCGCGAAGGCCAGCTCGTGCTCCGCCTCAACGAGGCTTCCCTCGGCGGCCAGCACCGAGCCCAGTGCCGCGGCCGCGTTCGCGCCGAGCCAGCTCCGGCTCGTGCCGATCCGACCGACCGCCACTTTCGCCATCTCGGCGTGGTCTCGTGCGGAGCCGAGCCGGCCGCGATCGACGGCGACAAGCGCGAGCGTCGAGCGAGCGATCACGAGGCTCGGGATGGCACGCTCGATCGACGGGTGCTCGAGCGTCCGCATCGCCACCGCCGACGCTTCGTCCAGCTCACCGGCGAAGAACAGTCCGCGGGCGTAAGCGGCCAGAGCTGCCGTGAGGATCTCGTCCGGACCAGCCTCCGCGAGCGCGACCGCACGCCGCCCGTCGCGCACCGCCTGGGCGACCCCTCGGTCGATCGTGACGGCGCGGACCAGCAGCGCCGCGGTCTCGATGTAGGGGTCGGCGCGCTCGGCTCGAACGGCGCGCGCCCGGTCGGCGAGCTGGAGCATGCGGCGTTGCTCGAGCCTGCCGCCACCGACCAGCATCGCGGCCGTCGCGGCCGCAACCGCGAGCTCTGGATGTTCGATGATCCGGTCGTCGGGCAGCGTCCGAACCCAACGCAGAAGCGTTCGGCCGGAACCGCTTCTGATCAGAGGCAGGTGATACTCGACCAGGAATTGCGCGACGAGCTCGTGCTCGCCGGCCGCTGCGGCGTGTTGAACGGCCTGAACCGGCAGCCCTCGCGATTTCAGCCATTCCGCGGCCTGTCGATGAATCCTCGTCGGCGCGCCCGGCTCCACGCCTGCGAGCTGAGCCGTCGCATATTCGGCGAACAGCGAGTGGATCCGGAACCAGCCTCCTCGGTCCAGTCTCGAAACGAACAGGTTCGACTGTTCGAGCCCGGCAAGGCGAGCCGCCGAATCGGCGCGGCCCAGCACGCCGTCGCAGAGCTCCGCGGTGAACTCACCGAGAACTGCAACGCCCTGCAGGAACGTGCGCTCATCCTCCGCGAGCGCTGCGAGCACCTCGCCGCTCAAGTATTCGGCCACAAAGCGATTGTCGCCACGGAACGATCGCACGGCCCGCGCCGGGTCCTCGACGGTTCGCAGCCACAGCCACGCGAGGACGAGCGCAGCCGGCCAGCCCTCGGTGCGCTCGACAAGCACGTCGATCTCATCTGCGCTGAGTTCGAGTTGACCGAGTTCCACGAGCAGCTCGTGCGCCTCCTGGGCTGTGAACGCAAGATCGGCCGCACGTACCTCGACCAGCGCCCCGGCAGCACGCAGGCGCGAAAGCCTCAGCGCCGGATCGACGCGCGCGAGCAGGACGACCCGCGCGTTCGCCGCAAGGTGCCCGAGCGCATAGTCGATCGACGCGAGGCACTCCTCGCTCGTCACCTCGTGGAGATCCTCGAGCACAACGACCAGCTCGCTCCCCAGCCCGGAGATGCCGTTCAGGAGCTCGTCGACCGCCGCCTCGATCGGACTTCCCACGACTTCAAGCCGCCGGAGCGCGCCGTGCCCGAGCCCCGGACGCACCCGATCGACAGCCGTCGCAACGTACCTCCACAGCCGTCCGGGATCATCATCGCCCGGGTCGAGCGTGATCCACGCCAGCGCGCCACCGCGAGCTGCACACCACGCGCGCACGGCGGTCGTCTTGCCGTAACCCGCCGGAGCCGCGACGAGCGTCACCGATCCGTCAAGGCCCGCATCGAGCGCACGGTGAACCCGCGGCCGGTCGACCACGCCGTGATGGACGCTCGGAACCGCGAGCTTGGCCTCCGCGAGCGGGACAAGCATGTCCCCAGCTGCTGTCTCTTGCCCAACGTTCAACGTCATTTCCACATGCGAACCATACGTTCCCTCACGAACGACCCGGCTGCCTCACCCACAATGGATGAAGACCGGCTGGCGCCGAGACGCCAGCCTCCGCGAGCGCGGAAACCGGCGATCACCCGCCGCTCGGCGGGCCGCGGCGGGAAGTGAACTCCGCACGAAAGGAACGATCGTCCGGGGTGGGGCCGAGGAGGCCAGCGGGTCGATCGGCCGCTCGTCAGACGATCACGTGCCCTCGGTCGCCGCGCGTTCGCGATCACCCGGGTGAAGCGAATGCGCGGACCTGATGCGCGTCCTACGAGCGCGTAGCCTCGGCCCGTACCCGTATCTCCGCAACAGACGGCGAGCGGCGTAGGAGAAACCAATCACGGAGGGCAAGATGGGCACTTCTTCCATTCCAGAAAGACCGCCGGTAATGAGCCGCGCGCCGGCAACTCGTGAGTACGCCGAGGATGATGATCGCGGCTACGGCTGGGTGACGTTCGCGGGCGTGCTGCTGATGCTCATCGGGAGCATCAACTTCATCATGGGGATCGCCGCGATCGGTAACGCGCACTTCTTCACAGCCAACGCCCACTACGTCGCCGGCAGCCTCAATACGTGGGGCTGGGTCGTGCTGTGCATCGGCGCGCTTGAGTGGCTCGTCGGTCTCGGCGTGTTCTTCAAGAACCAGTTCGCGCGGTGGACCGGCGTGCTCGTTCTCGCCGGGAACTCGACTCGTGCAGCTGATGATGATGCCGGCATATCCGTTCTGGTCGCTGTCGATCTTCGCGCTCGACATCCTCGCGATCTACGGATTGATCGCGTACGGCAAGCGAATCACCACAGGCTGACCATCACCACAGGCTGACCGATAGACGATTCGGCGGTGCGAAGACGATGAAGTGGGAGCTGGCAATTGTTGGCGCGACCGTGCTCATCGTGGCGGGAGTGTCGCGGCGGCTGACGGGCACGCCGGTCACTCCGGCGATGGTGTTCGTGCTCGTCGGGGTGCTCGTGGGACCGCTCGTGATCGACGAGGTGACGGCCGCCCCGACGGGCTCGGGTGTGAGGACGCTGGCCGAGGCGACCCTTGCCGTCGTGTTGTTCGCCGACGCCTCCCGGATCAAACCTCGCGTCCTCAGGCGCGAGTACGCGGTGCCGTTGCGTCTGCTCGGGATCGGCCTGCCGCTGACGATCGCGTTGGGTGCGGTGCTCGCGGCGGTGATGTTCGATCAGCTCAATGTCACCGAGGCGATCGTGTTGGCGATCCTTTTGGCGCCGACCGATGCTGCCCTGGGCGAGGCGGTGGTGACCGAGCCGCGACTCCCTTCCCGCATCCGCCAGGGACTGAACGTCGAAAGCGGGCTCAACGACGGAATCTGCGTCCCCTTGCTGCTGATCGCACTCGCCGCCGCCGACGTCGAGGACAAGGCGGCGAGCAGCCACCACGCGATCACGATCGTCGTCGAGGAGATCGGCTACGGAATCCTCGGAGGCGTAGCGGCGGGGTTGGCCGCCGCCGCTGTCGTCGCGTTCGCCTATCGCCGCAACCTGATCACCGGATCGTGGCTCCAGGTCATCCCGGTCGCGGGCGCCGGCCTCGCCTACGGAATCGCGGCCGCCCTGGGCGGCTCGGGCTTCATCGCGGCCTTTGTCGCGGGCGCGATCTTCGGCGCGCTCGTCAGCCGGGAGTCCGAGCAGGCCTCCCGCCTGAACGAAGAACTCGGAGGACTGTTGGGAGGCGTCACGTTCCTGATCTTCGGCGCAGTGCTCCTCGGTCCCGCGCTCAAGCACGTGAGCTGGCAGATCGCGCTGTACGCCGTGCTCAGTCTGACGCTTGTACGCATGCTGCCGGTCGCGATCGCGATGATCCGCACCGGCGCCCGGCGACCGACCGTCGGCTTCCTCGGGTGGTTCGGCCCGCGAGGGCTCGCGTCGATCGTGTTCGCCGTGATCGTCGTCGAGGAGGCACACCTGCCCGGAGCCGAAACGATCCTCGTCACCACGTACCTGACGGTCGGACTGTCCGTCCTGGCGCACGGCATCACAGCCGCGCCACTGGCCAAGCGGTACGCCGGCTGGTACGAATCACATCCGCGCGAGCGCCTGCCGGCGATGGAAAGCGTTCCCGCACCGGACCACCGCGCGCGCGGGGCGGCCCACCCCGAATCCGGGGCCTCGCATGAGCCCAGCGTCAGCTGACCGCGGCCCCAAGCCATCGGCCTTTCGCTCAGAGGGGCGGCCACGCGAGATCGCGCGCGTCCTTCGCCGTAAACGCCGCCTGCGAGCCGGAACCGTCCAGCTGCTGGGCGCAATAACTGCCGTCGCCCTCGCCTTCCTCGCACCGCACGTGCACATCGGATTCGACATCCCCACCACGCGTGCGATCGAGATGCTCATCGCCGTCGGCGCGGGAACGGTGACCTTCATCGGAATCGTGTTCTCACTCCTATTCCTCGTCGTCCAGTTCGCGTTCGACCACGTTCACGCCGCGGCTGAACCTGTTCCGTGATGATCCGATCGTGTGGCGCGCGTTTGCGTTCTATACAGCCGTCGTCGTCTACTCACTGACAGCGGCGCTTGTGATCGGACGGGACGAGAAGACCTCCGCGATCGTGCCGATCGTCGCGTTCGTCGCGGTACTCGCAGTGATCATCGTGTACCGGCGGCTGCAGATGGGCGCCTTCAAGTCGATCCAGCTCGCCTCCGCACTCGCCCAGATCGCACGCCGAGGCCGCGAAGTAATCGACGGCCTCTACGTCCCGAAAGCACCAGGCAGCAATGCCGCCGACGGTGCCGGCCGCGCAAGCGCCGTACCCACGGCCGACGAAGGTCTGCATGAGATCCTCTGGCCCCGGCCCCCGAGGTGGTCCAGGTCATTGATACACCGCGCGTCGTGCGATCGGCGGAGCGGGCGCAGGCGGTGGTCGAGTTCAAGGTCGGGTCTGGCGAGATCATTGCCGAGGGCGCCACCGTGGCCGTCGTCAGAGGGCAGACGGACACACAGCTCGAGCGGGAGGTCCTGAAGGCTCTGACGGTCGGCGAAGAGCGAACGTTTGAGCAGGATCCCACGCTTGCCATTCGATTGCTCGCGGACATCGGGCTGAGGGCGTTGTCGCCAGCGGTAAACGACCCAACGACGGCCGTGCAAGCGCTAGATGCAATGGACGGTCTGCTTCGCCTGCTCGCGACCCGGGATCTCAGAATCGAGCATGTCGCCGACAGCGACGGCACAATCCGAGTCGAACTCGTGCTGCCGACTTGGGACGATTACCTCGGCGTCGCGGTCGATGAGATCATCGCGCTGCCGCCGGTCTCGCCGAACGTCTCGCGCCGGATCCTACGGCTGCTTGACGAGCTCGCGGCGATCGCGCCGCCAAGCAAAGGATCCGCGCTCGAAGCTCGCCGCCGCCAAATGGAATCGTATGAACTGGACGACTGAGCCGGCCGCTTTTAGTGTCGCTCGTAAGGACTACGGAGGGGGTCCGCCCGTTGTTCCGGTTGTCTGGGCCGATCGTGGATGCGACGGTCTGCGACGGGACGCGCGGAGTCTGACCGGATTCGGTGACGGCGATCCTGGATCAGTGTGATGTGTGGTCGATCGAAGGAGCGAGTGCCGTGATGCCAGTTAGCAAAGTCGCGAACAGAACAGCGACCGGTGGGCCGGCGAGCCCAGCGGTTCCGCATCTAACGGTGGCCGAGCGCGCGGCGCGGGGCAAGGCCGCGCGCCGGGAGGTGCCGCGGTCCAGCCACGCGGCGTATGAGCCGGCCGCCGGCCGTCCCGATCCGATCGAGTTGCTGGAGCGCCAAGCGTCGACGCGTGTGCCGGAGCTGGTGCCAATCCGCTACGGCCGGATGCTCGTCTCACCGTTCACGTTCTATCGCGGCGCCGCGATGATCATGGCTCACGACCTCGCTGCAACGTCCCGGTCGGGGCTTGTGGTGCAGTGCTGCGGTGATGCACATCTGTCGAACTTCGGGGTGTTCGCATCCCCGGAGCGGCGGTTGGTGTTCGACGTCAATGATTTCGACGAGACGCTGCCGGGGCCGTGGGAATGGGACGTCAAGCGGCTCGCGGTGAGCATGTTGATCGCCGCGCGAGACAATGGCTATCGCGTCAAAGATCAGGAGCGCGTCGTGCTCGCGACCGTCGGTCAGTACCGCACAGCGATGCGACAGTTCGCCGGAATGGAGAACCTCGCGGTGTGGTACGCGCGACTGGAGATCGAGTCCTTGCTCGCGGAGCGAGCGGCGCAGTTCAAGGCTCCGCTGGTCAAGCGGGCCGAGCGGCAACTTGCCAAGGCGCGCACCCGCGACAGCATGAGGGCGTTCTCGAAGCTGACCCGCGTCGTCGACGGGCAGGTGCAGATCGCCGATCAGTCGCCGCTGATCGTGCCGCTCTCTCAGCTCGCACCAGGGGCCGAGGGCGCCGCGCACTTCGAGACGCTGCAGGCGCTCGTGCGCCGTTACCGCGACTCGCTTGAGCCCGACCGGCGGGTGCTGCTGGAGCAGTTCCATCTAACCGATTTCGCGCGCAAGGTGGTCGGGGTCGGGAGCGTCGGCACGCGGGCGTGGATCGCGCTCTTGATTGGGCGCGACGGCGGTGACCCGCTGTTCCTCCAGATGAAGGAGGCCGAGACATCAGTGCTGGAAGAGTTCCTTGGCCCGAGCAAGTTCAAGAACCACGGCCAGCGCGTGGTGATCGGCCAGCGGCTGATGCAGGCCACCAGCGACATCTTCCTCGGCTGGCTGCATGTCGACTCCTCGCCGCTTGACGGACAGCCCCGCGACTTCTATGGCCGCCAGCTCAAAGACTGGAAGGGCTCGGCGGAGATCGACCAGATGGATCCTGAGCGCATGGAGATCTACGGCAAGCTATGCGGCTGGACGCTGGCACGCGCGCATGCGCGCACCGGTGACCGCATCGCGATCGCCTCCTACCTCGGTGGCGGCCCGAAGTTCGACCGCGCGATCCTTGAATTCTCCAACGCATACGCCGAACAGAACGAGCGCGACTACCAGCAACTGGTCGACGCAGTCACATCCGGACGCATCGTCGCGCAAAGCGGACTATGACTCCACGCCAGCACGATCAGCAGGCGCAGACTGTCGGCTGCGACCTCGATGTTCGTTTGGAGGCTGCAGGCCGCCGCCTGGCGGTGTCCGGCCCCACCCTGCCATCCCTCTTGCCGGATCGTCCTCGCTCCGCGCTACGCCGCCATGGACTAAGCCATCGGAGCAAGACCCCAGGCCTCGTGGCGCCGGTTGACAACCTCAGCACCGGGCAGCGAAGCGCAACCCGCCTCATGTGCTGCAAGCCTTCGTGACGGTGTTGAGGACGATGCAGTGGCGCACAACCCGGACGACAGCCATCGCTGACGGTAGGCGTTGGATTACGCGAAGCGCGGCGCGAGGTACCGCGCCCAATCAAAGAGTCCAGATCGGGTGGTGGCGCGAGTCTCGGTGTTCGGCCAAATCGCCCACGCTGCGCGTGCAGACAGCTCGGTCCGACCATCCCTCGGGACGCTAACTGAAGCTCGGGACCCTGCAAGCACGAGAGCGGTCACGACGCCCTCGAGCCCGGCACTGCCGCTGAGGCGTGAAGGAGCCACGCTCGTCAGGTTCGCGACGGCTGGCTCAGACCTGCCTTTGTTCTCGGACACGCATCTCGCCCGCTGACGCACAAGTCTTGCAATGCGCGGTAGGCGCGTCTCTGAAATCAGCCGAGCCGATCGTGACCGCTTCGACGGCCCGGAGATGCACGAGATCCGCGCTTTGCGGGTCTGGGCTCGGCGCGGGCGACGTACTCGTCGGCACCACGAAGCAGGGCCGCAGCGACTCCGTCAATCCCTGGGAGCCGGCCAGATCCAGCGGAGAGATTGAGACGGTTTCCGTCTCGGCGATCGATCAGGAGTCAGCGCTCGATGCGTCGCTTGCGCACTTCGGGGCCGCACAGCCTGCCGCACGAGGTCTTCGCTGCTCCCTCGGAGCAACGCCAAGACGCCGGCTGGGCGAGGAGGACGAGTGGTGACCGATTCGGGATCCTGAGCTGCTTCGCCGCTCAGTCGGTATTTCGTTGGTGGACGGGAAGTGCCGAGACTCGGGGCTCGCCGGGGCCGCCGGCGGGTCCGTGGGAGCGGGGGACCGGCGCCTACTGGGGATGCTGTGCCGCCTCGATCGCGCGTTTGAGGTAGCGCAGTTCGATCCGGGTGTGCTCTTTGTCTTTCTCGATGCCTCCGAGCAGCCGGGTGAAGATCGGTTCGAGTAGGCGGCTCGGGATTGAGCGGAACGTCGCCCAGACGTGGGCGCTGACGCGTGTGGTGTCGCCTGAGGGCTCGACGGTCCATGTGACGCCTTCGCCGATTGTGATCGGGACTCCGAACCACCTGTAGCGGGCTTTGGATGTCTCCCAGGTGACGCTCGAGCCGGGGTCGATGTTGGTGATCGTTCCGGTCGCCTCGCCGGGGATCCCGGCGATCTTCTCGCGGATCCTGATCCGGGCGCCGACCTCGATCCCGCGGTCGTCGAGTCGTTCGAGGCTCTCGTGCTCGGGGTTGGACGCAGGCCACCAGCCCTCCAGGTCGTGCAGAACCTCCCAGACCGCGGGCGCCGGCGCTTTGATCTCGATCGCTTCGGTGAACTCGAACACCGATGTCGCGGCTACCCGCAGGCGTTGCCGGCGGGCGCGGACTCACGTCAGGGTGCTGACGACCTCGGGGTAGCCTGAAAGGCTGTTCAGGATCACCTGGCAGTCCTGGAACACTGTCCGTGGTCACGACCACCACCGCGGGTAGACGTCCCTGTATGCCGCTCGAGCTGCCGATCATCTCCGCGCCTGTTTCACGCCGGCCGGCGGTGACTCGTGACGCCGGGTGGCTGCGGGCCGCGAGCCGGGCACGGTGGTTGTCGTACTTCAGCCTGGTGTGGATGCTCGCCGAGGGCGCGGTCGGGGTGCTCGCCGGCGCCGAGGCGCGCTCGATAGGGGTGATCGCCTGGGCTGTCGGCTCGGCCGTCGAGGCGGCCGCCGCGGTGATCGTGATCGTGCGGCTGACCGGCCGCAACCGGTTCTCTGACACGGCCGAGCGCCGCGCCCAGAAATGGGTCGCCGCAAGCTTCTTCGTCCTGGTCCCTTACATTCTCTACGAGGCGATCGTCAAGCTGATCGATGGCAGTCAGCCCGAGCGGAGCTGGCTGGCGATCGCGCTGCTCGGGTCAAGCGTTGTCCTGATGCCGGTGCTCGGGTGGGGCAAGCACCGTCTCGGCGAGCGCCTCGGCTCCGACGCGACCGCCGGGGAGGGCACCCAGAACGTGCTGTGCGCCGCCCAGGGCGCGATCGCGCTGGCCGGGCTGCTGCTCGCCAGCGCCGGCGCGGGGTTCCTCGACCCGCTCGCCGCCGTCGTGATCGCCGGGATCGCCGCCAGGGAAGGGATCGAGCTGTGGCGAGGCGACGGCTGCGGCTGCCACGCCCTGCCCGGCTTCAACGACACCATGGCGGGCGGCGGCGCCGATGACGAGTGTGGTTGCTGCTGATGGCAGCCCGCCACGACGATGCCGGCGGCGGGCATACCCACGGGGGCCACGACGGTCACTCGCACGGCGTGTCGCCGGACGCCGATCGCGGCAAGCTCGCGATCACGCTCGGGCTGATCCTCGCGTTCATGGCGTTCGAGGTCGCCGTCGGCGTGATCGCGGGGTCGCTGGCGCTGCTCTCCGACGCTGCGCACATGCTGACCGACGCGGCCGCGATCGGGCTCTCGCTGCTGGCGGTGCACCTCGCCGCCAAGCCGGCGAAGGGGGCGATGACGTTCGGGTTCAAGCGCGGGGAGATCCTCTCTGCCCAGTTCAACGGTGCGACGCTGCTCGTGCTCGCGCTGCTGATCGTCTACGAGGCGATCCACCGACTCATCACCCCACCATCCGTTCAGGGGACCGCCGTGCTGATCGTGGCGCTCGTAGGGATCGCGGTCAACCTGACGGCGACCTACACGCTCTCGAAGGCCAACCGGCAATCGATGAACATCGAGGGGTCCTTCAAGCACATCGTCACCGACCTGGCCGCGTTCATCGCGACCGCGATCGCCGGCGCGATCATCCTCGTCACCGGGTTCCGGCGCGCGGACCCGATCGCCTCGCTGCTGATCGCCGCGATCATGCTCTACGCCGCCTACGGTCTGTTGCGCGACAGCGGCCGCGTGTTCCTCGAAGCGGCGCCCGAGGGAGTGGACCCGGACGCGATCGGCCGTGCGCTGGCCGCCCAGCCCGGCGTGTGCGAGGTGCACGACCTGCACGTCTGGGAAGTCACCTCCGGCTTCCCCGCCCTCTCGGCACACATCCTCGTCGGCGAGCAGGATGACTGTCATGAGGTCAGCCACGCGCTCAAGCGGCTGCTACGCGACGAGTTCGAGATCGAGCACACCACCCTGCAGGTCGACCACGAGCACACCCAGCTGCTGACGATCGAGACCGACGAGCAGCGCCGCCGAGCGATCCGCTCCGAAGCCAGCGGGCCGCGCCGACGTTGATCGCGATGGATGTCGGCGTGGCGACACGGCGGATGCTGCTGCGCCGCGGCCTGACCCTGGAATATGCGACGTTGGGCTGGAACGTCGCCGCGGTGCCGATCCTGCTCATCGTGGCGGCCGGCGCCGGCTCGGTCGCGCTGGCGGGGTTCGGCGTCGACTCGCTGATCGAGATCATCGCCTCCGCGGTCGTCGTCTGGCAGCTCAAGGGCGAAGAAGGCTCACACCGCGAGCGCGCGGCGCTGCGGATCATCGCCGCCGCGTTCTTGACACTCGCGATCTACATCGCCGTGCAAACCGCGCTCATCCTCAGCTCGCAGACCCATCCAGGTCATTCAACCCTGGGGATCGTGTGGCTCGCACTCACGGTCGCGGGCGATGCTCGCGCTCGCGGCGGGCAAGCGCGACACCGGCCGACGCCTCGGCAACCCGGTCTTGCACACCGAGTCGCGGGTCACGCTGATCGACGCCGCCCTTGCCGCCGCCGTACTAGCCGGCGTTGTCCTCAACGCCGTGCTCGGCTGGTGGTGGGCCGACCCGCTCTCCGCTCTCATCATCCTCGTCTACGGACTACGAGAGGCCCGCCACGCCTGGATGCAAGCATCGCTCTGAGCGCTAACGCGACAGGCCCACTTCCTGGTCGCGCGAAAGATGCGCCCAGCAGTCATGACCGCGCTCGCCCGGCCGGGTGTGCCGCCTGCGCTTCCACGTGTGCGCGCGAGGCTGATCGCGCTCGTCGTCCCGCTCGGGATTGACACCTTCGCCGTCGCCGGGGGCGCTGGGCGTGCTCGGGACAACGCGGGCCACCCGGCTGCGAGTCTCCGTCCTGTTCACGTCGTTCGAGGCCGCCATGCCGCTTATCGGACTCGCACTCGGGGCACCGCTCGGACACGCGCTCGGGACCGCCGCTGACAACCTCGCGATCGGCGTCCTGCTCGCGCTCGGCCTCCATACCCTGCTCGACCCCGAACAGCGTGAGGAGCGCACACTCGCCAACCTCGCTGACGTTCGCGGACCCGGTGCGTTACTGCTCGGGCTGAGCATCAGCCTCGACGAACTCGCAATCGGGTTCTCCCTCGGACTTCTCCGCCTTCCAGCCGGACTGGTCATAGTGCTCATCGCCCTCCAAGCGTTCATCGCAGCGCAGCTCGGGCTTCGGCTCGGCAGACGCCTCGGCAATCGGCTGCGAGAAGGCGCCGAACGCCTCGCAGGCCTCGCGCTGACCGTCCTCGCGCTCGTTCTGCTCGCCGAGAAGCTGACCGCCTGAGCAGACACCAGACGACGGAAAGGCAGCCACGCATTCACGTCTGCCCTGGACACCCGCGCGAGAGCGAAGACAGGTCGCGACCTGCGCTTCCCGAGCGACGCTCTTCTCGCCAAGGCCAGGGCGCAGGATCCGGCGTTGAAGGGGTACGAACGAGCCGCGCCCGCCGGCCACGAATCCCAGCTCGCCTACGGCTCGCCGGTCTTCGCGGCCGGCGGCATCCCCATCAGCCACCGTTGCCAGTCCCTCCGGATAACCCGTACGCAACAGGGGAAGCCGAGGCTTCAGACCCCCCTTGACCTCCGTTGCGTACACCGCCCGAGGACCTACGGATTGCACGACGACCGGATACCCAGCTTCCAGCTCTACGACGACGGCACTTGGTAGTGCTACGGCGCCTGCCAGATAGGCGGGTCGATCTACGACTTTGCCGCGAAGCTGTGGGGCATCGACACCAAGGGCCGCTCGTTCTTGGAGCTTCGCAATCGGTTGGCCCGAGAACTGTTGCCGCTCACGATAGCTGGACCTTTGCAACGTAGTTGGACCCCGGACTTTCCCATTTGACACATAGTTGGACCCCGTCGTTCGGCTCGTGCCACCCTGAGGTGTCCGGCGGGTGCATAGGCCGAGGCTGTCGGACCAGATCCCCGAGCGCGCGTGAGCGGATCGGCGGAGGCTGTCGCCTCCGGGTCCGCCCGGGTACGTCGCTGGCGAGTTAACGCATTAACGCTTGTCCTGCGGACGCATGCTCCGGTGACGTAGACCTGAGATGCGCGTTGCGAGACTCATGCGGCGCTATCCCGGATGCCCGTCGCGGAGCGAGAGCAGGTGTACAGGCCCGGCAGAGCCGCGATCTCAGAACGGCCGTCCGGTACGAGAAGACTGCTACAGCTTCGTGGAAGCAGGAGCGACCATTGAGGATCGCGATGGGCACTTCGAGTCATCTGCGCAGCGCTGCCATCAGCGGCGGGTCGGGGTACCCGGCGATACGCCGCTCGGCGGCGTACCGTCGAAGCGGTGAGTTCGGCGATTGACAAGCGCCGCTCGCGGACGGTCCATCTCGCCGCCACTGAGCGCGGATGCCTCTACTGCCTGAGCAGCGAAGGTCCGTTCACGGGCGAGGAGCATACGATTCCGGCCGCATTCGGCTCCAACACCGGGGACTACGTGTTGAAGCCCGGGGCGGTCTGCGATCCCTGCAACCACTTCCTCGGCCGGCAGGTCGACAGCGCGTTCGTCGGCCGCTTCGACTTACGGCTGACCCGCGCACTGGAAGGAGCGCGAGGCCGGGGCGGGATCATCGACATGATCGAAGGCCGACCGCCTCACAGCGCGATCATAGAGGTCAATGTCGGAGACGGCAGCGTGCGGATGCATGCCGCCGAGGTGCAGGACGACGCGAACGGAACCTTCCTCGAAATCCGCCCAAAGGACCGCGAACCGGCCGACATCGTCAGCCGCAGCGCTCGGGCGCTCTGGAAGATGGCGCTGGCGAGCATCTGGCGAGAAGACCCAGCTCGGGCCCTCGACGCCCAGTGGGATCCGATCCGCTGCGCCGTGCTCGGGCACCCGTTCACCGGCTACCTGCTCTCCCGCTAGTTCATGGCGATCCGTACCGGTCGACTCGACCTCGCCGTCGACATCAAGAATCCCCGGCGGCCGCTGGCGGTCCACTTCCGCTACGGGGGCGTCGAGCTCGCCCTGCCGTTGCTGCCCGGCGCTCGGATCTCGCGCGACGAGATCGACGCCAACGGCTGGGAGGTGCAGCAGACCTCCGATCGCCCCACGAACGTGATCCGCCTGCAGCTCGACCCTGACGGCGGCTGACAGGAAAATCCCCTCCAGGGTGGGGTGCATGTGGGTCAGGCGGCCTGGGATAGCTCTTCGAGGATGACCTGATGTCCGAGGGCTTCGAGTTGCGCGACGAGTCGTTTGGTGAGCGGTTCTGGATCGCGTTTGCGGAAGTAGTCGCCGCCGAGATCGACGTACAGCTCGCCGGTTGAGAGCATGTGCCAGCAGGCGATCAGGATTGAGTGCTTGACCGCGCCGAGTGCTTTCTTGTGACCGCGGCGGGGTCTGAGGCGGGCATATTGGGCGGCGTGGTACACGTCTTTGGTGCGGATTGCGGCCATCGCGGCTTCCTCCAGCGCCCAGTCGAGCCACTTGCTGCCTTTGCGGGTCTTCCCGGAGCGGCGTTTCCCCGCGGACTGATCGTTACCGGGGCACATCCCGGCCCAGGACGCGAGGTGCTTGTCGGTCGGGAACACGCTCATGTCGACGCCGATCTCGGCGATGATCACCTCAGCCGTGCGCCGTTGAACGCCGGGGATCGTGCACAACAGCTCAACGGCCTTCTCGAAAGGGGCGATCTGCTCCCCGATCGCCTCGGTCAGGCTGGAGATCTGCTCATCCAGGAAATCGAGATGCGCGAGGATCGCGCCGATCCACACGGAGTGGAGATGGTCGAAGCGGCCCTCCAGGGCGTCTTTGAGCGCAGGGATCTTCGCGCGTAACCGGCCTTTGGCGAGCTCGGCGAGGATCTCCGGGTCGGTCGTGCCGGACACGAGCGCGTCGAGCATCGCCCGCCCCGACTTCCCGAGGATGTCGGTCGCGACGCAATCGAGCTTGATCCCGGTGTCCTCCAGCGCTTTGTGCAGCCGGTTCGCCTCCCGCGCGCGTTCCTGGATCTGCGTCTTGCGATACCGCGTCAGGTTCCGCAGCGCACGAATCGGCTTGGGCGGCACGAAGCTCGCGCGCAGCAGGCCGGCCTCCGCGAGTTGGCACAGCCACTCGGCGTCCTTGACATCGCTCTTGCGACCGGGAACCTGCTTAACGTGACGAGCATTGACCAGCAGGCAATCGAACTCGTCCTCCAGGATCGCCCAGACCGGCTTCCAGTACACGCCGGTGGCCTCCATCACGACCTGCTGCACACCGAACGCCGCCAGCCAGTCACGCAGCGTCAAGAGCCCCGCGACGGTGGTCGGGAACTCCGCCACGTGCGGCTCGCGCGAGCGGCCCTCGCCGGGGACCCGCACGCACGCGGTGACCTGCTCTTTGTGCACATCCAGCGCCGACGGGCGCTCGACTACCGTTTCCATCCGGCCTCCATAAACGCGATCGACAGGATCGTCGCCCAGGGGCCTCTGAGAACTAACGAGTCTGACAAGCGTGCTCTTGGCAACAGTCCGGATCACCGGGGAGACCCACACGCCAAACTAGCCTCGGGCTCACAAGCACCAAGCAGTGATCGGCGTTGAGGGCGACCCCGGAATCAAACCATTTTCATCCGCCCGCGACCGGCCGCCAGGCCAGCCCAACTAGCCGCAACACGCAGCCCCTCGCGACGCGGGTGCCCGGCACCGTCCGGCCGGCCTCGGCGGCTTTCAGGACCCGGGGCGCGGCGGTGGGTCGAGGTCAAGTAGGCGGGCGAAAGCGTCGATTGAGTCAAACCAGCGCTGTTCGAGCTGTGGCGGGCGTGCGGGCAGAGGATCACGCACGTCTGTCAGCCATCGCGAGAACGGCAGGTTGGCGTAGCCACCCGTGGCCTTCTCGCGCAGCACGTCGATGAGGTTCTCGCGGCCACGATCATGCCCATCAGCATCTCGACGTCGGCGAGGCCGAGCATCGTCAGCGGCTGGACGCGCGCCTGCTCGAAGAACCCCTCGGCGGCCTGGTCGACGTGGGCGAGAAGTGGCCCCGCCGGGAGCAGGTCGCCCTGGGTGACGAGGACCGGCCAGATCCGTTTGACCGCGATGATGTCCACGTCGGGGATTCGCGCCCGCTTGTCGTTCAGGTCGGTGATGACCCGGTCAACCTGTTCGAGCTTGTCGTCGATGGTGCGCGTCAGGTACTTGCTGAGGTCGCCCTCGTCGGCCTCGGCGCGGACCCCGAGGGGAAGCCGGGTGGAGACGACCTCGACGAGCACGAGGTCCTCCCCATAGTCGACCGCGACATCAGAGGTCTTCTTGCCGGCGTACTCCTGATCGCCGGTGACGCGGCCGTTGCCGATGTCGCGCGGCCCGAAGCTCTCGGAGAACACCTCGACCACGTAGCGCTCCACCAGCCAGCCGACGAATCCGGTGTAGTGGTCGCGTTTGCCCTCATGGGCGGCGATGTCCAGGAAGCGGTAGTAGATCCCGTCGGTCATGAAGCTCTGAAGCGCCCGGGGCGAGGTCAGGCACAACGAGCCGTCCGGGAGCCGCAGCAACGGCTTGGTCATGAACGGCGTCGTTTCCCAGGCGAGACGCAGCTCGTTCTCGCGGCTGCGCCGGAAGCCGTCGACGTAGAACGACCGCGGTGCACTGAACGCCTCAGTCACGGCTCCGTGACGAGAGGCGAGGGTTGTGGGGCTCAGATAAGTCTGAAGCGGCGGCACCACCGGGCGCTGATCAACCGGCACGTCGGGCCCCTGGGTACGGCCCGCGATCGAATGGCCGACGGCGAGCAGCTCGTCGAGATGGATCCGACGTAGTCGCGATGCCACGCGGCCAGGTCGCAGTACTCGGGGTGAGCCTGCGCCTCGGTGTCGACGGCCAGCTCGCCGAAGATCCGCCACGCCCGCTGATAGGCCAGCAACGGCTCTTCTGTCGCGTTGTAGACGCTGTTCTGAGTCAAGAACCCGAGCCAGTCCGCAGGCGTGCGGTCGCTGCTGCGGAACTTGCTGGACCCGGCCTGGACGACCGATGTAACCTCGATCATCGCCTTGTACAGGCGCAGCACGTCGTCATCGGCCCAGGGGCCTGCGTCGTCAGGCTCGCCGCCCTCTTCCAGGATGAGCCGCAGGAGCACGAAGAACTGCTGCTCATGGAACACGTACCGCTCCGGGCCGGGGCCTTCTGCCAGAAACCGTCGAAAGTCGTCGATGATTCCGGCGGTCTCGCCGAAGATGCTCTCGGCGAGCTGGAGCTGCTGCTTGGGGTCATCTCGGATCGGCCACAGCAGTGCGGCGATCCGCGCGGTGATGACCGCAGCCGGAACGTAGGGGAGACCCCGGAGACGTTCCCTGACCTCGTCGAGCGTCGACGGCGGCACCAGGCCGAGCGCCTGCTCGTCGCAGACCACCACCATCTGATCGGTCAGGCTCGGGCCGGGGCGGCTCGGAAAGCTGACCCCCGCCGGCGAGTTCGACCACTCCTGACCGGCCGTGGGCTGACGAGGAGCATCGAATAGCACGATAAGGCCCGTCGGTGTGGAGTACTGATGGCGGCCGGCGAACAGATCGCGGGGCTGATCCATGCCATGGAGAGAAGCACGTTCGCGCGGCGCCGCGGGGTTTATTCAGTAGCGCGTGGCGAGGGAGCCGGCGACGTGCGCGAGAGGACGCTCGGGCCGCGTGCGTCGCGCACCAATCATGACTTCTGCCTCGTCGCCCGGCATTCTCACCGCGACTGCCGCTATCCGCGCTTAGCATGTGCGAGGCGAACAATGCGGAGATGCTCGCCGCCGCATCAAAGCGGGACCCGAGCCTGCTGGGGGAGGCGACGACCGCTGGCCTCGAGGACGTGCAGACTTAGCCGAAGGCTGCTGCATCGCGGGATTTGCACAGTGGGATAGCCACCGCTCTTTGTCGTCCCTCTTACCCCTCGGCTCGAGGCTGATCTACGTAGAAGGGTGGTTCATCTCACCGCCGTGGCTTCGATCTCGATGAGGAGTTCAGGGAGGGCAAGCCGTGCCACGCCGAGTAGCGTCGCCGCCTGGCGGACACCGGATTTCGCAAGCCGGGCTCCGACTGCGGGCGCGGCCTGGCGATAGGCGTCAACGTCGGTGACGTAGACGTTTAGGCGCGTGATATCCGAGAGCTCAAGTGCTGCTTCTCGCACAACGGTCTCGAGGTTGTCCAGGGCCTGCATTGCCTGCGCTTCAATGTGGCCCTCGTGAAGCGGCTGTCCCTGCTCGTCGACCGAGGTCTGTCCAGCGCAGTAGAGCGTTCGCTCGGCACCGACGACTTCCTTAGCCTGCACGAAGCCAAAGCGATCCTGCCAGGTCCACGGATTGATAACGCGACTCTCCACGGTCCTCTCCTATTCCAGGACGACAGTGCTCGCCGATGGTCGCCCGGTGGCGAGCGATGTCTCGAAGCTCATCCCGTCCACATCACTGGACGGCCGTCGGCGAGCCAAGCACCTTCACTCCGTTGCGCTCCAGCGCCGCGGCCATCGCCCGGAAGTCCGGCGGCTCAAGGCCTTGTGGCACCTCGCCGGGGCGGCTCACTGAAATGCCGTACTCCTCGAAGAACTCCTCAAGTGCGGCCGGGATGTGCACGAAGAGCAGTCGCCCCTGGGAGTCGCCCGCGTTGCGGAAGGTGTGCGGAACATCCGCGCCGACCGAGACCGAGGTGCCGGGCTTGCCGAGGATCGAACGCAGCTCCCCGTCCTGCTCGACTGTGAACTTGTACTTCCCCTCCAGGACGTAGAACAGCTCCCTGTAGGTGTGGCTGTGCAGCGGCGGGCCGAAGCCCGGGCTGCTGGACGCCTCGAAGCAGAAGAACGCCCCATCTGTCTCGGCACTTCTCACCTTGTAGGTGATGTAGTCGGCACCGCCAACCAGCATCGTCTTGCCTTCGTTGCGATGTCGCACGATGACCTTCTCGCTCACTTGTCTCTCCTCGAGTCGTGGTTTCGCTTGCGTAGGTCCGCGATCAGAGTCCTGATCGCCCAGCCAATTGCCTCTCCGATCTCCGCGCCACCGAGCCCGTTCTCCTCGCGCAAGGTGGTGTACTCGAGCATGTTGTGCAGGTACGCGAGGACCGCCTCTGCGCGCTGCAGCTCCGGCTCGCTCAACTCTGTGAGCTCGGCTCGCAGGGATCGGCTGATCGCCTCAAGCCGCCCCCGACGGCGGTATCCACGCACCTCGCGGCCGAGCTGCGAGAAGGCGAGTGCCCGCACCAGCCCCGGCCGCTCGTCAAAGTCTCGGGCGCCCTCCTCATAGAGGTCCGCCACCTCATCCAGGTCACGCGGATAGGCGTGCTTGAGCAGCTCATCCCCGATCCACCGGGCTGCCGCCTCAAGCAGCTCCTCCCGAGTCGGGTAGTAGCGGTAGATGGTGCGGAGCGACACTCCGGACACCTCGGCCACGGCGGGCACGGTCAGCTCCTCGAGGCCGTCAGCTTCGAGAAGCTCCGCGACCGCCCCCAGGATCCGCTCTCGCGTCGCTAGTGCATGCTGTTCGCGCAGGCTCATCGAAGGCATGACATGGACCATGTCACATTGGCATTTGCCGTGTCAAGCCGCGCGCAAGCTGGTGCCTGCCGTCGCTCATTGACCTTCCACAGGCGCCGCGTGGAGCCGAATTACTCCGACGACGCTGCCGCTCCCCCAGCCGCCAGCCGGGCCACCCGACCCCGAGCAGTTCCAGCGCGTCGTCGAGAAGCACCAGATGGAGCTCCTCGAGGCCCCAGGACACTTGACACCGCGTGCCGATACTGCTCGTGGCAAAGCTGAGCCGACGCGGTCTCGTATCCGCGCAAGGTGGGTGCGCCTCAGGTCGAGTTGTGGAGCCCCTGCGGCAACAAAAATCAGGTCTCGTTTGCCGTCAACGGCGTGGCTCCGAGACCGTCCTCGCGGGGGCCGATCAGTCGTTGGTTGGCTTCACTCCCGGCCATTCGAGCCCGTGCTCGGCGATGAGCTGGGGGATCGTCTCGAATCTCATCTCCAAGCCGTAGCGGCTGGCGATCGGAGCGATCGTGTCCGGCGTCTTGGCACCGGTCATGTCGACGAGCTCCTCGAAGTAGCGCTCGAATCCCGCTGGGGAGATGAGCTCGAGGATCCGGCACGGCTCGTCGCCGGCGTTCCAGAACGTGTGCCACTGGTCGCGGGGCTTGAAGACAAGGTCACCAGTTTCGGCGTAGACGATCTCCTCACCCAGTTGCGCGCCCATTCTGCCTTGGAGCACGAAGCTGTACTCGTCCTCGCGGCTGTGCCGATGCAGTGGGGCTGCGAGCGCTCGCGGCGGCATCGGGTGCTCCACGAGCGAGAAGCGGCCAGCGGTGTCCTGCCCGTCGATCGTGAATCTGACTCCGATCGCGCCCAAGATTCCGGACTTTCCATCCTCCGGCCCAACGATCCTCGGTTCCGTTTGCGTCGACATTGCCCCACTCCTTTCGATTAACATGGTGTTAGCTGATGAGCGAGCACCCTACTAAGTCGCCTAACACGGTGTCAAGCGAAAAACGCGCCTACCAGCTCAAGGAGCGCGCCAAGCGCCAGGCGCAGACCCGCGAGCGGATCGTCGAGGCGACAGTTGCGCTGCACCAAGAAGTGGGGCCCGCGGCGACCACCGTCGCCGAGATCGCCCGCCGCGCAGGCGTCTCACGGCTAACCGTCTACAACCACTTCCGGGCAATGGCGACTTGTTTGCCGCCTGCCAACAGCGGTTCCTGGCCAATAACCCCGTACCCGACCTGTCGGCCGCGCTCGCGCTCGACCAGCCGGACGAACGCGTGCGAGCCGTGCTTGCCCTCCTGTACCGATCTTTCCGGCAGCAAGCGCCCATGTCCGCCAAGGTTCTTCATGACCGTGGAGCGCTGCCGGCGCTGGACGCGCTGCTCGTCCACACGCGCGACAGCAGCATCGATCAGTTGACGAGTGCGTTGGCGGCGGGATTTCCTGCCAAAGGCCCAGCTGGCGCCCGACTCCGAGCGCTGATCGCCTTGGCACTCGACTTCTGGACCTGGCAGCGACTGACGCAGGAAGGCCTCTCAGACGACAGGGCCGCCAAACTCATGACCGACGCCGTCACCTGTGCTGCAGCCAGCACCAGCGCGTCCTGATCCGCCAGCGTTACGGATTCCGCGCAACCCAGGTCTCTCGTCGATTTCGGCTGGAGACGCGCTTTCGAAATTTGCGGGGCTGGGACCTGCCGGCCCTGCATCCACCAAGAGTGGGGTGTCTGCGCCGGCCGTCACGTCGACGGGCGCACCGGCGATGGCGAGATGCATGGATGTGGCGAAACGGGGCGCGACCCGGGTACTGGTCGGGCACTTGGTCCGGCCCTGCTCTCCTCCTCCGACGGGCATCCTCCGCCACGGTCGTAGCCCTTGGGGAAGCGCTGCTACGAGACTGCCCCCCGCGGGTCGACGGCCACTTGTTTGTGGGAACCCACAATTCAGCCGCCGGCGGCTGCCGCGTTCCTGTGCTTGACGCGCCTCCCCGCGATCGCGAGAGAGCAGGGCCGCGGGTTCACGCGCGGCGGGCTAAAGGCCGCGTTCTGCCGCGCGGCCCCCAAGCTCCTCCGCCGATGGACGCCTTCATCGCAACGGTTCATGCGCGCGTGCACGGTCCGGCACGGGTGCTGCTGATCGACGCAGCCGGGGCGCTGTTAGGCGATCATCCATACACCGACAAGGTCGCGCCGATCGCGGCGTTCCGTGCCTGACTGCCTCGCAGACGATCGACTCGCACGGTCACGCGTACGTCGCGTTCTTCAACTCGTCCAACGACTCCCCGACGGTGGTCACATCGGCTGCTACCAGCGGACGTTCGGCCACGGCTCGACCTCCAGCGACCCGAGCCCGACCCATGATTACGCCGCGCCCGGCACCGACACCGTGACGCTGACCGCAGTAGACAACGACGGGTTCGCGACCGCCACAGCCAAGCAGACGGTCACGATCACCCGGCTGAGTGCGGTGTTCGTGCCATAGCCCGCTCCCGCTCGGTGATCGAGAGAGATCGTCTGCCGATGACTGTGCGATGGCCGCACGTTGGCCTCGGAGATCGTCGGTCTCGGCAGAGATCTCGCGGCACGCCTGGTGGGCCGCTCGGCCATCTTGCTGGTGGCGATGCCCCAGGTCGTAGCTGCTAAGCACGTCCGAAGCAGCCGGAGTCGGTTGCCGACAGACGAGCCGGGCCTCGCGCTGCCTCTTGAAATTCGTCTGGCGCCTGCGAGGATCCCTCACCGGCCGGCGCGCGCGATAGCGAGTGATCCGACGGCACGGCTGCGTGCACGCAGGCAAGTCTTGGTCAAACCGGAAGAAGAGGCTGATTATGGCTGTTGCTTTTATGTTCACGGGGAGCGGGATCGGAGCTGAGGATTACGACGGGCTGATGGCCGCTCTTGGGCGTGCGGACGTGAACGCCCCGAATCCTCCCGGTTTCATCGCCCATATCGCCGGTCCCAGCGAGGACTGCTGGCGGGTGGTCGACGTGTGGGAGTCAGAGGCCGCGGCGGGCGCGTTCTACGGCTCGGAGGTGTTTCAGAGCATGCTCTCCGAATCTCCACCGATCAACCAGACACCGTGGCCGCTTCACCGCATCGAGATCGACCAGACAATGCGGGAGTTGGGCGTCCGCCAACCCTGAGGCCATCGGCGCGACCGCACACGATCGGGTCCCCTACACCAGCGAAACCTCGGCGGCGGCTCTTGAATGTGCTGTTTCTCCCATGCGAACGGATGTCCGCGACGCCCTTACTCGGTAGGCGTGAAGCGGCAGCGCCCGGTCCGTCGCGCTGGGAGCGAGTGTCGGTCACGAGAGAACTGCTCTGCGGGTGCCACGAAACACCTCGAGCGTGACGCCGCCTTCCGCAACGGGCGGCACGGTGGGCGCTGCGCTCGCTCTGTTCCGGCGGTCGGAGCGCCTCGCACGGTTGAATGCGCGTCGATCGCCCTGAGCGCCGGTCTGCCCCGCTGGCCGCGCATCTCAGGTCTAGGCCACCTCAGCGAGCGGAGACCTTGTCGTCGCCGGCTGAATACTGGACCGCCTACGCCGGTTGAAAACTGGCCCACCCGGGCTCGGGCGGGTGTTGTCCGGTTGGGTCCCGACCCTGGCGCGATCGTTGTCGATCGAGCCAGGAGATGAAGGGTGGTCAGCGTGGAGCAGTGGGCCGAGGTTCGGCGGATGCGGTTCGTGGAGGGGTTGGCGATCAGGGAGATCCGTCGGCGGACGGGGCTGCATCGGGAGACGATTCGCAGGGCGCTGGGCTCGTCGACACCGCCGAGCTATTCGCGTCGGTCGCGGGGGTCGAAGCTTGACCCGTTCAAGGATCAGGTGCATGAGCTGCTGCGTGAGGATCCCGATATCGAGAGCCAGCGGATCCGCGAGATCCTGATCGAGTCCGGGTTCGACGGTGGCAAGACGATCGTCGACGATTACGTGCGCGAGGTGCGGCCGTTCTTCGTTGATCAGCGCACGTTCCAGCGGACGGTGTATCGGCCCGGGGATGTGTTGCAGTTCGATCTGTGGCAGCCCAAGCGGGAGATCGCGGTCGGCTACAGCCAGACGCGCAAGGGGTACGTGGTCGTCGGCGTGTTGGGCTACTCGCGGTTCGGCGCCGGCGCGCTGGTGTTCTCCAAGGAAGCGCCGGACGTGTTGTGGGGGATGCGACGGTGCGTGTGGCGGATCGGCGCGCTGCCGGGCCGGCTGGTGGTCGATCGCGAGGGTTGCCTGCACGCCGGCGGCGGGCGACCGACCGAGGAGTTCGCCGGCTTCTGCGGGCAGTTGTCGGTCGGCTGGCGGATCCTCGATCCCGGGGACTGCCAGGCGAAGGGCGTCAGCGAGCGGCTGCAGGGGTTCATGGAGACCAGCTTCGAACCGGGCCGGTCATTCGTCAACGAGCTAGGACTTCCAGGATCAGCTGGACCGCTGGTTCGACGAGCGCGCGAACGTTCGTCTGCACCGCACGCTGCGGGAGCGGCCGGTCGACCGGCTGGAGCGTGAGCGGGAGAGCATGCGGCCGCTTCCCGAGCCTGGTCCCGATCTCGACCGGCGGCTCGTGATCCGGGTGCCACCGCAGCCATACATGCACATCGACCGCAACGACTACTCGCTCGACCCGCGACTGGTCGGCCGACGTGTCGAAGTACGCGTCTCCCAGCGCGAGGTGATCGCGGTCGCGCTCGATACCGGCGAGCTCGCGGCCAAGCATCGGCGCGTGTTCGCCGCCGGTCAAGAGCTCACCGACCCAGCCCACCAGCAGGCGCTCGAGCAGCTCAGGCTCCAGCGCTACCGGAGCAAGCCAGCCCTCGGCGAGGATGTCGAGCTGCGCGACCTGGCGGTCTACGACCGGCTGGCGGCATAGATGGGCTCTCAAGCCGAGCTCGCGCACCTGTTCCGCGCTTTGAAGGCGCCCGCAGCGGCCCGGGCGCTGCCGAAGCTCGCTGACCGCGCGCGGGAGGAGGAGTGGAGCTACGAGCGGTTCGTGCAGACGCTGTTGGAGACCGAGGTCTCAGCACGCGACAGCCATGGTGGCGAAGCGCGCATCCGCCAGGCGCGGTTCCCGGCGCGCAAGACGCTCGAGGAGTTCGACTTCACCTTCCAACGCTCCGTCAAGAAGCAGGTGGTCGAGCACCTCGGACAATTGGACTTCCTGCACGCCAAAGAGTGCATCGTCGCTCTTGGTCCGCCGGGTACCGGCAAGACACACCTCAGCATCGCGCTGGGGATCCGCGCCTGCCTCGCCGGCCACCGCGTCCTGTTCCGCACCGCGACCGAATGGGTCGCCCGGCTCGCAGACGCCAAACACGACGGGCGGCTCGAGGACGAACTCGCCGCGCTGCGCCGGATCCCGCTTCTGATCGTCGATGAGGTTGGCTACATCCCGTTCGACCCGCAGGCCGCGAACCTGATGTTCGCGCTCGTGTCCTCCCGGTATGAGCGCGCGTCAATGATCGTCACCTCGAACAAGCCATTCTCCCGCTGGGGCGAGATCTTCGGCGACGACGTCGTCGCCGCCGCGATGATCGACCGGCTCGTGCACCATGCAGAGATTCTCAACCTGAAGGGCGATTCGTACCGGCTCAAGGACAAGGACCTCGGCTCCCCACCCCCGGCCAAGACCCCCGAAATCGGGTGACCCATATCCCTCGGCGGCCTCGCCGAGGCTCGCAGAACGCCGCACAACGCGTCGTCACGAGCCCTCCCCCCGATCGAGGCGCTTAAAGCGCCTATCGCCGCTCAGGCCTCGCCCTCCGGGCTCGGCCTTCGCGTCGACAGGCGCTCTCCCAGCGCCCTACACGTTCATCCCAGTTCGGCAAGGTGGTCCACTTTTCAACCGGCGCAAGTGGTCCACTTTTCGTCCGGCCTTGACAGACCTGCTCCTTGAAATTTGCGTAAACCGCGCGGGCTCTGGCGGCGCGCGGGCGCGCGGCCCTGCCTTCATGAGAACGCGATACTCGGGGCCGGTCCGCACGACGACGGACTGGACCGCCGACCCCGTGGACTGGCGATGGCCCGGGGGGCGAGTCCGCTAACGGCGAGCGAACTCTGACCCGCCTTGCAAGCGCGATAGGCGCCCGGTGTTCGCGAGAATGGTGGCGTGCGGACTGCGGTTGGGAATGTGCGTATTGAGCTTTTGGGTCGTTTCCGGGTCGTTGTCGGCGAGCGGGAGGTTGGGGAGGGGGATTGGCCAACGCGGCGGGCGCGGGAGCTGGTGGCCTTGCTGGCACTTGCCGACGGTCATCGGCTTGCGCGCGACCGGGTGATTGAGCAGTTGTGGCCGCACCTGGATGCTGGGGCGGGCGCGGCTAATTTGCGGAAGGCTGCGCATCACGCCCGCCGGGTGCTGGGCGACCAGGAGGCGGTCGGGCTTCGTGGGGAGCACGTGGAGCTGTTCCGGGGGCGGGGGGTCGATGTCGACGTGGCGCAGTTCTTAGGTGATGCTGAACGTGTTCTGCGCGAGCCGGATTCGGCGCTGTGCGCGAGCGTGGCGGAAACGTTCGCGGGCGAGTTGTTGCCGGACTCGCCATATGAGGCATGGACGCAGGAGCCGCGCCGACAGGTTCACGCTCGGTTGTGTGACCTGCTGCGCGTGAGCGGGCAGTGGGAGCGGTTGCTTGACGTTGAGCCGACTGATGAGGCGGCTTGCCAGGAGTTGATGCGCGCGGCGGTCGAGGCTTGTTGAGCGCTGTTGATTTCCGGCATGGTGGTGCTGTTGTCGGGCGGCATCGATGGGTGGGGTACGAAAGAAGAAGTAACTCGGCGGGGTGGCCGCGGCTTGGAAAGGCGGCAACGAGGGGGCCGGGTTGGGACCGTGCTGTTGTGCGTCGCGCGTTCGAGACCGCTTCGCTTCCGCTTTGATCGCTCGCCTCGAAGGTGATCGGTGGCTCGCGAGACGTCGTTGTGGTGCGTGTGCTGTCGGGCGAGCGATGCGACCCACTCGCGTGTAGTCACCGGGGGGTCAGGCGCCGGGGGCTCGGGCGGCGGTCCAGAGTTGCGCGGGCCGACCGCCGGTTGGGATCTGGGTGACGGTCGCGCGGCCGGTGGCGTGCAGGGCGCTCAGGGCGGTGTCGATCTGGCTGGCTGGCTGGTTGTGGTTGAGCGTCTGGCTGATCTGGCTGCGGGTCAGCCCGCCGGGGTGCTGGCGCAGGACGGTGTAGATCTGTTCGGCGAGCGGCTGGCCGGTCGCGCCGGTGAGTGCCCAGGCGGCGGAGCGGGCGGCGTAGTCCCAGAGCGCGAGCGCGGCGGTGAGGTGCGGCGGACTGATCTGTTGTTGGCCGTCGGTGAGGGCGTAGAGCAGCGCGAGCCGGATCGTGTGCGCCTCGGCGCGGGCGGTGATATGGCTGACGATCCCGCCGGGCTGCTGCTCGGCGAGCTGGCGGTACGCCTCCTGCCAGAGCTCGCGGGCGGCCGGGTCCAGGCGGATCTCGCCGGCGGTGCGGGCGTGCTTGAGCGTGGTGGCGAGGAGACGGGTAAGGCCGGTGCCGTGCAGCGGGTCTGGGTTGCCTCCTTCGGGCAGCAGCCGCTGGCGGCGGACAGCGATGAGCAGGATCCGGTTGATGTATCCGTTGGCGATCTCGACGATGCTGGTGTGCCGTCGGAGCTCTTCGCGGGTGATGTGGCCGATGAGCGCGATGTGCGCGCTGGTGGCGCGCGCGGGGGCGGTGCGGGTCAGGATCGCCAGCGGCCGACCGTCCCATCCGGAGCGCAGTGTCGGCGATAGCGTCGAGATCTCGCGGCTTGCGGCCTTCAAGGCGCTGGCGAACTCGGGCTCGATCACCAGCAGCCGCTGATCGCTGTGACCGGGATCCTGACTGGTCGGGTCGCGGACTGCCCAGATCAGTCCCTCGCCGCTTGATAGCCCGGTCAGGACTCTTGGCTTCAGGGAGGGATCGACGATGCCGATGAGCCGGTGGACGTGATCCCATGACGAGCCTTTCCTGGCCCTGGCGCTGTCACCGACGAGCAGCATGAACTCGTTCGGCGCATGCCGGGTCGCCTCGACCTGGAAGTAGGCGCCGCGGCCGACCGCGGCGCCGAAGGCGACCAGGAGTTGGGTGAGGATCGCGACAGGATCGGCCTCTGTGTGCGGCGCGATTCTGTTGACGATCTCGCCGAGCAGCTCGTGGTAGACGGCCGGGTCGGGCGGCAGCGGCCAGCCCGCGGGCGCAGGCAGCGTTTCGCCTTCGGGTGGCTGATCTTTGAGAGGCTGCTCGAGCAACGACAGCTCGACGGTCATGCCCGTCAGTCGGCGGAGATCTCGGCGACCGCGGCGCGAACCGCTGACTCGTCCACGATCCCCTTGTTGGCGGCGAACGCCGCGATCAACGAGCTGACCGCGAGGTTGTTGATCAGGCGCGGGAGACCACGGCTGGTGGTGTGGATCAGACCGATCGCGTCATCGGAGAACAGCGTGTCCGAGCGGCCCGCGAGCGCCAAATGGTGCTGCACGTAGCTGGTCGTTTCCTTCCGGTCCAGACCGCCGATCGCGTAACGAACCGCGATCCGTTGGTCCAGTGCGGTGAACGTGCCGGTCCGCAGCCGGCGGCGCAGGGTGGGCTGCCCGAGCAGCAGCAGACAGAACGGGGCGGTCTGATCCATCCC
The DNA here is from genome assembly GCA_963750695.1 of uncultured Solirubrobacterales bacterium. Taxonomy (GTDB): domain Bacteria; phylum Actinomycetota; class Thermoleophilia; order Solirubrobacterales; family Solirubrobacteraceae; genus Palsa-465. The sequence goes on along the minus strand of CAVVSB010000005.1, from coordinate 616,489 downwards.
CATGTTCGACAGACACCGGATCCCCTCCAGGCTCTCGGTATCCAACAGGTGGGCTTCGTCGATGATCAGCACCACGTGCTTGCCCCGCTCGCCGTGCTCGGCCGCGAGCATCTCCTGGGCTTGGGGGATCAGCGCGGCGTGATGAAACCGCGGAGTGCCGCCGAGCGTGGTGATGATCAGCCCGTAGATCCCGCGCAACCCCACCCCGGGCGTGCCGAGGTAAATGATCGTGTGCCGGGACGCGTCCAGGCCCGCCACGGCGGCGCGGGCGGCGACCGTCTTCCCCGCGCCGCACTCCCCGGAGATCACGCCGATCGCCTGCTCGGAGATGCACCACTGGATCCGGGCGACCGCCTCGGCGTGCGCGCCGTGCGCGTGCAACATCCCCGGCGCAAGGTCTTTGCCGAACGGCATCCTGGTGAACCCGTAATGCGACTGCAGTCTCTCGATACTCACTGTCTCTCCTCGTCCTGCTGATTGATGTCACGATCCTCGCCGTCGCCGTCGCCGTCGCCGTCGCCGTCGCCGTCGCCGTCGCCGTCGCCGTCGCCGTCGCCGTCGCCGTCGCCGTCGCCGTCGCCGTTGGTGAGGCGTGCGTAGTCGATCCGGTGCCCACCGAGCTCGGCGTCGCGCTTGTCGGCCAGGAGCTTGAGGTAATCGATCCCGGTGCCCGTCGCCGGCGGCGGCAGCTCGCGCTGCGCTTGAGGGTGGGTGTGCCGGCCGATCACCAATGGGACCGCGGTCCCAAACGGCCGGTGCTGGTAGCGAACCTCGATCCGGGTGAGATCGAACGGGTCGAACACGAGCTCGACCTTGCGACCCACGAGCGCCGGGTCGACCTCGTATTGGTTGCCGTGCAAGGACACCGTCGCGGTCTTGGTGACCGTCCGCTCCTGCGACCACAGGAACGCCTCGCGCAGCAGTGCCGGGGTCGGGAGCTTCGGCGCTCCGGCGGCTTGGAACCGGGCGACCGGCGTGGCGTTCGTCTCGGAGTGCACGCGCCGGTGGTAGACGACCTCAAGCCAGGCGGAGAACAGACGGTTCAGCTCCGCCAGCTCGATACCGTCGTCGATCTCGACCAGGAACTGATCGCGGACGGTCTTGAAAAACCTCTCGATCTTCCCCTTCGTCGTTGCCGCCCGCGGACTCGCGTGAACCAGCTTCACGCCCAACACCGCGCACGCTCTGAGCAGTTGCGAGGACACGAACGCCGAGCCCCGGTCGACCAGAATCGCCTCGGGAACCCCGCGGCTCATCAGCCCGGAGCGCAGCGCGGCCTCCAGGCGGAACACATCCTCGCCGGTCCCCCACCGCCACCCGACCAACAGCCGTGAGTGATCGTCAATGAACGCCAAAAGGACCGCCCGACGCGCCGAGCTGCCGGCCAGCTTGGGGCCGTGCAACCCATCCCCCGCCCACAACTGGTTGCGCACCTCGGCCTCGAAGCGGCCATAGACCTTCCCCGGCGTGCGTCCGTCCGCGCGGACGTTGAGTCCTTGGCGGGCGAAGTGGGTCTGCAGCGTCCGCAACCCCGGGACATGCTCACCGTCTCCGGTGGTGGTGAGCATGATCTCGCGGACCTGCGCCGCGGTCCGCTCCGGCCGCTCCCGCTTCAACTGAAACGCGAGCTCGAGCATCCCAGCCGGCATGCGCAACGGAACAACCCGGGGCTGAGGAACGAGCGCTTCGAACCCGCCATGGCGATACGCCCGGATCCATTGATCCAGCGTGCCGCGTGCGACCCTGACCAGCCGCCCGTCCGGCCCGACATGCTCACGCTCGGAGAGCGCGCGGACCAGCCGGCCACGCTCGCGCTTGGACAACCCCGAGTCGGCTGCGTCCCTGACAAGCGCGTACCGGAACAGGCCGACCTCGCGGCGACTCTCCAGATCCGTTCTTGCACGCTCGCTCATTCGAGCGCGGGACCTTCTCAGCTCACATCGCCCACGAATAGGCGGGAGTTCGTGTTGCCAACAGCTCCCCGCCAGAGAGCCTCGACGCGACCCGCCACGGATCCGCCGGCCCGAACCTCAACACCCACGCCCTGGCTGCGATCGCGATCACCTCGACCGCGTCCGCGACGCCGCTCCCCGCCGGCATCACCGGGCCGAGCTCGGGATCAAGCGCGACCGCGCACCGCGTGAAATACGAGCGGATCAGCTCAGCCCGGTCCCGGAACCGGCGCAGCCAGCCACGGACGGTGTCCACGTGCACCCCGAGCCGCCCCGCGATCCGACGATACCCCACGCCAGCGACACTCGCCACGATCGCCGCGCCGATCACCGACACCTCGTCCTGCCGGCGTGAGAACGCGATCTCCGGCAACAACACGTGCGTCGCCGCGCAGCCCCGACACCGCGCCCGCCGCGGCCGCAGCCACCGGTCCCCCGACCGGCAGCGCAACACCCGCTCCCGCGCATACCCCCACGGCCCCAGCATCCCCCGACACGACGGACACCCCAACAGCCCGCCGACCAGCTCAGCCTCCACCAACGCCACCTCGGCGCATACCATCAACATCGGGTGCCACCTCCGGCATCCAAGAGAGCCCTCTCGACGACCGATCAAGCTGACGGGAGGGCTCTCGCGCGTTCAGAACCGCGCGAAGCCTGCCAACCCCGCCAGCGTCATGCCGCCCATGAACGGCACCAATCTCGGCTTCCGTGCCGAACTCAAACGGCGCTCAACATCGAGGCTGGTCGACGGCATGTCGCGATTGGTCTGTATGAGCGGCTGCGCATCGCGATGGTTCGCGGGCTGGGGTTGAAGCCTGGTGTGGAGACGCGCGCTCTGTACGACCGGTGCACGGCAGGCGTTCGCGTCGGCGAGGCGGTGTTCGTGGGGCGCGAGGTAGAGCTTGCCGAGGCGGCGGCTGTGCTGCGGTCCGTCGCCGGGGGTCGTACGTCGGCGCTGGTGGTGCGTGGTTCGTCGGGGATTGGCAAATCGGCGTTTTGCCGTGAGGTCGCCGCTCGCGCGCGCGCCGATCGCTGGCGGGTGGTCTCGGTCGCGGCGCGGAATGCCGGTGAGCCGTACGGAGCGCTCGCGGCGATGCTCGAACAGATCCTCGTCGAGGGGACAGGGGTGCTCGAGGCGTTGCCGCCTAGGAGCCGGTCGATTGTGGCGCAGCTCACCCCACTCGCTGGAACCTCCGCAGCGCCTGAGGGGGCGCTGACGCGCCACCAGGTTGTCGCGACGGTGCAGCGGGCACTCGCGTTGGCTGCAGCCGGGGCTCCGACGATGCTGTGCGTTGAGGATGCGCACCTACTAGACGAGGCAACGGCGGACGCGCTGCACCTGCTTGTTGCGGGCGGCTCGGACCCGCTGATCGTGGTGCTGATGTGCCGGTCGGAGTGGATTCGAACGACGCTGCCGCGCGGGGTCGTGGAGCTCTCGCGCGGCGATCGGGCGCTGACGATCGAGCTCGGCCCTCTCCCCCGGGAGCCGGTCGCTGAACTGGTCAAGCTCGCCGCTCCGGTGCCGCTGCCGGATGAGCACGTCGCGCGGATCATCGAACTGGCTGATGGAAGTCCGTTCTTCGCCCTCGAGCTCGCGCGCACGGCGGCCGCCGGGTTCGCCGACGTGCTGCCAGCGACCGTGCGTCAGGCGGTGCTGGGCCGCCTGGCCGCGCTGGGGAGCTTGGCGATCGATGCCCTGGCGGCGCTCGCGATCGCCGGCGGGGAGCTTGACCTCGCGAACGTATTGGCTCTGACCGGCATGCCGGAGAACGACGCGTTTGCGCTGCTGGACAACGCCCTGGAGGCCGGCATCCTGGTGGTCTCTGGCGCTCGCTATGGGTTCCGGCACGAGCTCGTTCGCCAGGCGCTGACTGACGAGCTGCCCAGTCATCGACGCGTGCGGATGCACCATGATGCTGCGCAGCGTCTGGCAGCGGCGGGCGCTCCACCGGAGCTGGTCGCCGAGCACTGGCTGCGGGGCGAACGTCCCGACGAAGCGGCCGAGTGGCTGCTTCGAGCTGCCCGCCGAGCCATCAAGGTTGGAGCGTTTGCCGATGCGCTAGGCGAGGTCGAGCGGCTGCTGGCCAAGACGCCGGCGCACCACGATGCGCTGTGTCTCCGCGCCGAGGTCCTCGATGCGCTGGGCGATGGTCGCGCCCCAGACGCATACGCGACCGCGGCGGCGGCGGTCGGCGAGCCCGAAGCACAGGAGCTGCGTGCCCGCCAGGCGCTGGCGCAGTTGAAGGCGAGCGATCCCGACAGCGCGGTGCGCACGCTCGCCGGCGTGAGGCCGCGCTCCGCGGCCGGCCGGCTAGCGGAGGCGCTCACGCTGAGCGCTGCCGCGGCGATCGGCCGTTACGCGGACGCGGAGATGGCTGCCACCAAGGCGCGGGAGGCGCACGAGCTCGCCGTGGCGCTCGGGGATCCCGGCGCGATCCTCGACGCGACATGGGCGCAGGCGCTCGCCGCGCACGCCAGAGGTCGGTTGCCCGCGAGACTGCGCGAGTACCTGCGCCAGAGCGAGAACCTGCCCGACCTCGCTACCCGCTTGTTTGATGGTCAGCTGTGCGTGACCGAGCGGATGCTCTACGGCGGGCTCCCCAACGACGAGATAATCGCGTTCGCTGACGGTCTCGCCGCGGAGGCGCAGCGGCTCGGCGCGGCCCGGGGAGAGGCGTTCGCGATGACGCTCCGCGGCGAGGCTGAGATCCTTGCCGGGCATCTCGACGCCGCCGAGCAGGACTTCGCGGCGGGCGCGAAACTGCACGGTCGGATCGGCGCGGCCGCCGGCGAGGCCCTATCGCTCCTTGGAAGCGCCCAGGTCGCGATCCGCCGCGGGCGGCCGGCGCACGCGACCCCGTTCCTGACCGACGCGCTCCTGATGGCGCGCGAGTCCGAGGTCGGCCATCACACGCTCGATCGCATCTACGGAGCGATGGTCGAAGCCGCCACTGACACAGGCCACGGCATCGACGTTGTGTACGAGGCCGAGTCAGCGATCCAGGGGCCTGCGGAGACCTGCCCAACCTGCCGCATCGCGTTCATCGTCCCGGCGACAATCGCCGCCGCGCGGGCCGCTGATCTGGAACGCGCGGACCGCTACGCGCGCGCTTGCGATCGGGCGCTCGAGATCGTCGCCCTGCCGCCAGCATGGCACGCGGCCGTCGAGGAAGCGCGGGGCTGGCTCGAGCGCGCCAACGGCCGCGCCGCCGAAGCGCGACAACGTTTCCAGAGCGCCGCGGAGAGCTTCCGGGCTTGGGGCCAGCCGCTCGACGCACACCGCTGCGCCGAGCTCGCCCGCGCATAGGGAACGTTTCAGGAACACGCCTCCGGGACCGTCCCCACCGTCGCCCACCACACCGGGCGGCGACTCCACATGACACATAACCCAGGAGGATCCAATGCGCTCCATTCCACGCCAAGACGTGCCCGTCGCGATCGCCGACGGCGATGTCGAGGTTCGCGTGCTCGACCAGGACGGCATGATGGTCGGGTTCGTGCGCCTCCCGGCCGGCGCCGACCTGCGCCCCGCTACCCAGGGCCTGCCCGACGACCTGTGCCCGTGTCCGCACTGGGGGTACATGCTGAAGGGCCGGGTTCGGATGCACACCACCGACGGGCACCAGGACTTTGCCGCCGGCGAAGCGTTCTATTGGGCGCCGGGACACGCGCCCGAGGCCCTGGAGGACAGCGAGTACGTCGACTTCTCACCAACCCACGAATTCCAGCGCGTGATCAACCACATCACCGGAGCAGACGCAGCGGCAAACGCATGACAACAGCGCGCCCGGTCGCCCTCCGCACAGCGAGATGGCCAGTGGAGCGTGAGCCGCGTCGGAGTGACTCCCCATGCTCGGCTGAACTGGAAGGCGAGGCGCCGCTCACGTGCTCGAGAGCCGGTAGCGGCACTCACGCGGAGCAACGGGTTGACTCGCTAGGAGGCGCGGAAGTCGTCGCGTCGGTGCGAAAGGTCGCGACGAACGCAGGATAGGCAGCGGCTGGCGACGAAAGGCACGCTCGTCGCCGGCCGCGAGGCTCGGCTAGTCGTCGAGCGGCGCACACTGTCGCTGATCGGGTCCGACTTCCCTACTCTTGTGCGTCCCCGGGTACGCCAAAACCGTCCGTACGCGACAGCTCAGCCGCCCCGCTTTGACGCCACGAGAGGTCTGTTGGACGCGAACCCGAGCGCCCTCGTATTCGCCATCAGCGCGTCTCGCCACATGGTCGATCTGCTCGTCCTCGCGACCGACGACGGCGAAGACCCGCACTTTCACGGGAGCAGGGGCGAGTCAGCCTCAGATTGGCCTCGTCGCGCCCCCTGCTTCGCAGGCAGATGAGGGAAGACTCCGACGTCATCGGACGGCCGGAGCTTCCCCGGTTCTCGTTCAATCACAGTCAAGAGCGCGCATTTGGTGCTTGCAGGGCGCCTGCTAACTGCTGACGAACGTCGAGTTCAGCAGTCTCGGCGACGGGCCCCAAGATGCTCGCAGCTGAGCACCACCGGTGGCAGGGAGGGGTCCGCGCGCCCGTGCCTTTCATCGGTGTTGCGCAGCAGTCCGACCGCTGGAACCTGGCACGTGAGGGGGCGTCGGCTGCTCGGGGCGCTGCCCCACGCGGTCTCGCGATCGCAAAGGTAAACGGAGAATGGGTTTAACCCCGTGATTAACCCCGTGGCCGGAAAGCCGCCGAGGGCGAGCGATCAGGGCCAGCCACGCATAAGAAAACCCGCGATTTGCGGGGCTTTCTGAGAGCGGCTGAAGGGACTCGAACCCTCGACCTTCTGCATGGCAAGCAGACGCTCTAGCCAACTGAGCTACAGCCGCGCGGAGGGCGAGTATAGCTCTGGCGGGACGGCCGAACCTGTTGATCCCTTAGGGGAACTTTTAGGTGGGCGAATGCGCAACTTGTGTGCGACGGGCCCGTTTATCCTGCACGTTCACATAAGTAGCGCCGAATCTCCGTGCCGTCCTGCGGCCGGAGACCGGGGGACCCAATGCGGCTTCGGCCGCGGGGGCGAATCGTCGCGAGTGCGACGTAGCGTGATCGGTTCACGCGAGCCCGACAGCTAACTCCGGAGGCGAATAACCGAAAGGAGTACCGCTTGTCGCCTGTACGCATGGATGTTGCGTTCGGCAGGGACGAGACTCGGGATCTCGGGTCTCTGGAGTTGTGGGAGCGCTCCCTTAAGCGATCGCGCCATCGACGGCGCATCGCCGAGATCAACCGACGGAGCCGGCGTCGCCGGAAGGGCACCTCGGTCGCGGTCACGGCCGCGATGGCCGCTGGACCCGTGCTGCCCACAGCGACCGCCGTCGCCGACTCTGGCTCGGTCGCCGGGTCGGCCAACCAGATCGACCCGGGGGCACATGACGCACTCAGCGGGAGCGCACGCCATGTCGTGCTCAGGTATGGCAGTACCGGCCGGCTCGTCGCCGCCGCTCAGATGCGCCTCAACGCGGTGGTGCCGGTGCACCATCTCGCTGTCGACGGGATCTACGGTCCCCTCACGCGGGCCGCCGTCGAGGATTTCCAGGCCCGGCACAGCCTCGGCGCAAGCGGCGCAATCGACACGCGCACCTGGGCCGATATGTTCAACGCCCCCGTCCTCGCTCTGGCGAGCGGCGACTCTGGCAGCGGTTCGAAAGCCGGCGACTCGGTCGAGGTCTCGACTCGGTCGGCGCCCGCGGGCAAGCCGCGCCCGCAGCCGACGTCCGCGGCCGCTACCGCGCCTCGGCCGGCGGCAGTCGGGTCGGCAGATGCCGGGACGCCCCAGACGGCGAGCTCTGGCTCAACGGGTTCGTCGAACGGCTCGAGCGGCGGCGGCAACGCGCCGGTCGCGGTCGTCACTCCGGCGAAGCCGACGAGCCAGTCGGTCGCCTATGTGCTCTCCAACGGGGTGGCGCTCCCGCTGCCCCGCGGGTACCTCACGGGCGGATCCGTCGACCAGGGCGTCGACTATGCGGCGCCGGGCGGAACCCCGCTGTACGCCATGGGTGATGGCGTCATCATCGGCGCCGGCATCAGTGGCTTCGGCCCGAACGCGCCGATCCTGAAGATCACCTCGGGTCCGCTCAAGGGCATGGAGATCTACTACGGCCATGCGGGTGCGAACAGCGTCCGCGTCGGGCAGCGCGTACGTGCCGGACAGCAGATCAGCCAGGTCGGCTACGGGATCGTCGGCATCTCGACAGGCCCGCACTTGGAAGTCGGGTTCTACCCGCCGGGTCCGATGGGCTCGGGGTCACGAATGCTCTCCTTGATCAACAGCCTGCTGCACCAGCACTCGTCTGGACGGGTGTGGGGCGCAAAGACGGCGAGGGCCGCGACGGTGCGGACCGCTGCCGCCCGCGCCTCGGCAGGACGGTCGACGACGTCGACCCACGCAAGCAACGTGGCGGTGAGCCGGACGGTGACCCCGTCGGCGAGCGCAGCCCGCGCGAGCAGGGCGTCAGCCGTTTCGTCGACCGGCGACTCGGCTCCGGCCGAAGCGATGTCGACGACGACGGCAACGGCGGCGGCGACGCCCCGAAGGCCGGCCCCGCAGACGACGATGAGCACGTCGCATGCAGCGGCGCCGGCGGAGGCGGCGAAGCCTGCCGCGCATGCGGACGCGCCCGCTCCGGCCGCGGCCGCCCCGAGCAGTGCGCCGGCTCCCGCCGCGAGCAGCGCTCCGTCCAACCCGGCTCCGCCGAGCCAGGCTCCGTCCAGCCCGGCTCCGCCGAGCCAGGCTCCGCCGAGCCAGGCTCCGTCAAGCCCGGCTCCGTCGAGCCCAGCACCCACGAGCTCGGATTCTGGGGCGTCGGTCTCGTCGGCGGACACGAGCACGACGGCGACCGAGACGACGACGAGCTCGACCGACGCGGCCACGAGCTCGGCCGACGCACCGACCGCGAGTTCAACAGCCCAGACGGCGACTCCGACCGATACCACGTCCACCGCGACCGACACCACAACGACGGCGTCCGACACGGCGACGACCGTATCCGACACGGCGACGACCGCGACCGACTCGGCGAGCACAACGGGGGGCTAGCGCGAGTCCCCAGGCGACCGCGTCCGGGCCGTGACGGCTCGGGCGCGGTCCGTCGCCCACGTTGAGATAGCGTCCGGGCGCGATGCGGCTCATCCGTTTCCTCGCCGGCCCGTTCTTCATCTTCGCCGGGCTTATGCACTTCGTGATCCCAAAGGCGTACAAGCGCATCGTGCCGCGCGCGCTCCCCGCGCACGACGCGATCGTCTACGCGAGCGGCGTCGCGGAGATCGCGGGCGGCATCGGCCTGATGTCGAGCCGTCGGCGTCGCGCCGCAGGCCGGTGGCTGGTGGCGACGCTCATCGCGGTGTTCCCGGCGAACGTCAACATGGCGCTGCACGCCGACGAGTTTCCGCAGGTCCCGGGCGGCGCTAGAACGCTCTGGGCGCGGCTGCCGTTCCAGGGCGTGTTCATCGCTTGGGTCCTGGGCGCGATGCGTCGCTAGCTGGCGCCCCCGCCCGCGGAGCGCGCCCAGTCACCGCAGCGCCGGCGTGTAGCTGACCCCGACGATCAACCCCTCAACCGACTGCAACCGGACAACGGTCTGGCCCCACGGCTCTTCTCGCGTTGGGTGGAGCAGCTGCAGGCCGGCCGCGACCAATTCGTCTCCCGCCTCCCGGACAGCGTCCGGATCAGCCACGTCGAACTCGAGACCCACTTGTGGCGTCGGACGATCGGCCGGCCACGTCGGCGTCCCGAAGCAGGCCTGAGCGGCCTGCTCCAAAGGCCAGACGGCGAAGTGCTTGCACCCCGCGAGCGCCTCGGTGTGCATGTACTCGCTGTCATCACCGCTCTCGAGCGGTAGGTCCAACGCGTCGACATAGAGCCGACGGCTTGCCGGCGGATCCGCGGCGATCACGGCGACGCTCGTCAGGAACTCGATCTTCATCGGAGTCCTCCTTGGTGCTCACATCAGGTATGAGCCAGTGTTGCCTCCGATCGCCCGGGGCGAAACGGCCTTGTCGGCGCGTCGGCGAGTCGGCGCGTCAGCCCTCGGCGAGCACGAGCAGCGTCTCCGGTCGAACACCGTCGTGCTGCATCGCCGCGGCCGCCTCGGGAGTCCGCATCGCCGCCTCGAATGCGGCCACGTCGGACACGTCGACGATGAGCCCGACGCGGTTTGAGCCCTGCGGATCCCGGAATGTCCGGGCGGTCATCTGCAGCGGGCCGAAGAACTCTTCGCGTTTCGGTGAGGCAAGCCAGTGATCGACGTCATCGACCTCGTGGAAGACGAGCAGTGTCGGCATATGCGCCCTTTCGGCCGGCGCCCCCGCCGTGCCTAGATGGTCCCTGCGACGGCGACCCTATTTGCCCGCCAGCCGTGAATCAACCCAACTCGGCTGCGACCGATCCGGTCAGCCAAGCTGCGCGACGAGGTCCTCGACGCTCGCGCACGGCACGACGCCGAGACGCCGAAGCAGCTCCGTGGCATCGCGCGGCTCGGAGTTGCCGTCCTCGATGCTGTTGAGCTTGCCGCCGAGGAACACCTGTGGCCGGGCGCCCCGCTGGCGCAGGACGTCGTCCACAAGCCGCTCGGCGTAGCGGACGCATTGTCCGTTGTGGGTCGAGATCGCCAGCGAAGTGTCGTCACCGGACCCGGCAACGAGCGCGGCGACGTCTTCCGGATTGCGATCAACACCGGCATCCACGACCTCGGCCCCGAGCGCGCGCAGCACCGGCACGACGACGAACTTGCCGAACACGTGGGTGTCGCTCGAGCCGACGATCACGCGCCGACCGCGGGCGGCGTCGGCGAGCCCACGGGCCGAGGCCGACCATCGGCAGCGAGAGATTCATTGCAATCATCCCGACGCGCGACCGCGCAGCGAGCAACGCCGCGCCCACGCCGAGGGCGGCGACCGCAGCCACGGCGAGCACTGGGATCCCCGCCAGCAGTCCACCGATCAGCATCGGGATCCCGATCGCCGCGCCGAGCACAACGATGGCCCGGTGGCCGCGACGCGTCGGGATCAGCCCGACGATCGCCGACGGCAGCACGCCGACGGCGAGCGCGATCCCACGTTGTGGGTCGTCGACGCTCGCGACGACCGCGGCCGGCACCGCGTACGCCGCTCCGAGCGGCCCCGCGGACCAATCCCAGACCAGCGCGGGAGGACGCGGCCCGCCGCTCACCAACTGTCGACCCTCACCGGGGCGTCAGCGAGACGACCGGAATGACGCGGCCGGCGGCACGGCGTTGATAGGTCACATAGCCGTTGTAGTTGTCGCAGACGATCTTCCACAGGCGATCGCGCTCATCACCCTCGGTGGCGGTCTCGGCACGCATCGGTCGTCGGCGCCCGTCGATCGTCACCTCGACATCGGGATTGGCACGGACGTTGTGGTACCACGCCGGGTGCTTCGTCGCGCCCGCCTTCGACGCGACGATCAGCACCGTGTCGCCGGTTTTCGTGGCGAGCAGCGGAACCGTCCGCTCGACGCCGCTCCGCGCGCCACGCACGTGGAGCAGGACGATCGGTTGGCCCATCCCGGTGCTCAACCGCCCACGCGTGAGCGGCATCAGTCGGCGGTCGATCGCGGGGAACACGGTGATGAACAGCTTGCCCCCGAGCGGCGTCTGGGCGAACGACTGAAGCAGCTTCTCGACGCGCGTCTTCTGCGCCTGCGATTTGTAATCGCGCACGCGTGAACCCTAACCGGGCCGGCGGCGCCCGTACCGAGCGCGAGTCCGAGATCGGCCTGGGCAAGTGCCGGTGCGTCGTTGACGCCGTCGCCAACCATCGCTACGACGTGACCTTCGCGCTAGCCGGCGGCGATCGCGGTTTGGCCGCGGGACTCGGCGTCGTGCCGCATGGCGTCGAGCGCTGGCGGAAGCTGGATCGCCCACTCGGCGAGCAGCGCCGGGCGCCCGACGACGACCGCGTGGCCGTCGACGACGCCCTCGACGCCAAGACCCTGACGGCTGCCGAACCGTTCGACCGCCGGCAACGTGACCTCTGCGGCGGCGCCTCGTGCGACTGCGTTGGCGACAGGATGCTCGGACGCGTACTCGAGCGCTCCGATCAACCGCAGCGCCTCGAGACGGTCGACGCCGTCGTCGAGCACCAGGTCGACGAGGCTCGTCCCGGTCGTGATGGTGCCGGTCTTGTCGAGCACGATCGTGTCGACGCGACGAGTCGACTCGAGCACGGAATAGATCAGTTGCTCTGCGGTCGGGCTCATGACGTTCCTTCGGTCGTTCGCCCGACCGACTGTACCCCCGTAGGGTATCTCCACATGCGTGATTCCCACAGAGGCAGGGCGAGAAACACGGACCCCGTCATACTGGGAGGGGGTATAATCGGCTCATGGCGACCGAACCGGCACCGACACGCGGATACACCGCGACGAAGGAACAGCTCAACAAGCGACTGCGCCGCATCGAAGGGCAGGTGCGGGGCATCGAGAAGATGGTCGACGAGGACCGATACTGCATCGACATCCTCACTCAGATCGGCGCGATTCAAGCCGCGCTCGACAAGGTCGCCCTGGGCCTTCTTGACGAACACGCTCGCCACTGCGTGATTGGCGGCGCCGGCGACGGCACGCCGGAGGAGCTCACTGACGAGCTGATGGCGGCGGTCGGTCGGCTCATGCGCCGCGGCTAGCGCGGCTCGGCATCACGCGCGCTGATCAGCTTCCGGCGTCGGCCTCCTTCAGCTGACGTGCCAGCTCGTCGGCCCGGGCGTCGATCTCGCGCGACACGTACTTGTTCATGGCCTTGATGTTGGCTGCAATCTGGTCGGCCATGTTCGTCGCGTAGACCACGATCAAGCCGGCCTGGCCCTGCTCGAGCACCTCGCCGAGTTGCCTGAGCTCGCCGTCGGGCATGCCACCCTTCACGTGTCCGGTGACGGCGCCGATCGCCGCCCCTGCACTGCCGCCGGCAGCGAGGCCGCCGAGCAACCCGACCGCGGGGAACAGCGCACACGCGGCGCCGACCGCGAGGCCCCAGCCGAGGCCGTGCGCGGCGCCGTGGCGCGTCGGCTCCTCGTGCTTGCGGACCACTTCGATCTTGCCGTCCTCACCGCGCGCGATGACCGCGGCATCGAAATCGTGTGAGGTCTCGACGGCGCGGTACAGGGCCTTGATGGCCTCGTAATCAAGCTCGGCGTCGGCCACGTCGTCGTACGACGCGGCGAGAACCAGCAGGGTATCGGGCTCGCTCATCGGGATGCTCCTCTTGACTCGTCGGGACCGCCATGGTCTCAGCCGCCGCGCGGGTGGTCGTCATCCACTCTGGGTGAAGCCCATCACAGTCACGATCGCGAGCACCGCCGTGTCGGCGAAGTGGCCGGCGTCGACGTCGGGGTTATAGGCCGTGAACGACACGGCGCCGATCGGTGCCGCGGCGGCGACGATCGAGACGGCGGCGCCGAGGTCGTCAAGTCCGAGGCCGCCTGGCGCCGCGAACTCATTGGCGCGCCCAAGGCTGGGATCGAGTGAGTCGAGGTCGACGTGCAGGTAGATCTCATCGACCCGCTCCGCCATCCGCTCGACGGCGCTCGTCAGCTCAGCCGTCGCGACGTGGCCAGGTCCGGCGCCACCCTCGATCACGGTGACCGCGCCTCGGTCGAGTCGCTCGCGCTCGCCCGGCTCCGTGTCGCGGATGCCGACGAGAATCGTGTCTTCCTCGGCCACCGCGTGAAATCCCGGGATCGATCCGGCGAGGCCGCGCCAACATCCGCCCGTCGCGATCGCGAGCCCCATTCCGTCGAAGAAGCCCGACTCGGTCGTGTCCGGCGTGTGGAAGTCGCCGTGCGCGTCGAGCCAGACGATCCCGCAGCGCCGTTCACCGATGCCACCGAGCGCGCCGAGACACGCGTTGCAGTTGCCGGCGACGAGAACCGGCAGGCGTCCCGCGTGACGTGCCGCGCTCACCGCTGCCGCGATCTCGCGATTGATCGCGAAGATCCGCCCGACCTCCGGACCCTCGGGCGGCTCGGAGACCTCGACGATATCGGTCGCGTGGCCGGCGCTACCGAGGCGCTCCATGAGGGCCCGTTCGCCGACCAATTCGAGCGGACCCCGACCCATCCCGACACCTCGCACCCCAAGGTGAAACGGTACGGCGATCACGGTCAATTCGCCCATCGCCGACACCTTACGCCGCTTTGCGGCAGTCGCGGCGGCCCGATAGGCTGCCGCGCGAGGCGGGGAAAACCAAATCAGGAATACGTAGCTGTCGTCCGAGCACGCGGGAGTGGGGACTGTGCCCGACCGGATTGCCCTGCGGATCTCGGCGACGCACATTGTGTTCCAGACGGGATCGGCACGTGCAGTATCAGGCGACGAACGCGCGAAGCACCACCGGCCGCGACCGGGTGGCCCGGTTCACGCCCGAGTGGGCCGACGCGTTCACCGCCGACCGTTCGTGGCCGACGATCGCCGCCGTGGCGTTGGCCGGTGCGCTCGCGCTGTTGCTCGCCTATGGCGAGGTGCGAGTGCTTCAGGCCGACGGCTACAAGGCGCTCTACGACGGGCGCTGGATCGTCCATCACGGGATCCCGCACACGAACGGGCTGTCCGCCGTTGGTCACGGTGCTCGCTGGGTCGACGCCCAGTGGCTGGCCGAGGTGATCTATTACGCGGTCTGGAGCGTCGGTGGCATCGCCATGGTGGCGATCTTCTCGGCGCTGTCGATCGCTGCGGGGTACATGATCTTTGCGGCTCTCCTACGGCACCGTGGCCTGTCCGTCGGCTGGACAGTGTTGTTGACGACCGGCGCGCTGCTCGGGCTGCGCCACTGGGCGTTCGTTCGCGTCCAGGACCTCGTGCCACCGTTCATCGCGCTGCTTTTGGTGATCTGTCTCTCCGACAGCGAGCGCGAGCGGCCGCGCAAGCGCCTCCTGCTGCTTGTTCCGCTGCTCATCGTGTGGGCGAACGTCCACGGGTCCGTCCTACTGGGAGCCGGGCTTGCCGTCGCCTACCTGGTGTGGCGAACCGTGGCCCTAGCGCGCGCCGGCGCGCCGCGAGCCGCCCGTGCGACGCTGGCGCTCGCCTGCGCGAGCGCGCTCACCCCGCTCGCCACTCCGTACGGGCCGCAGATCATCCATTACTACCTTCAGTTCGTCGGCAACGAGGCGCAACGCATCGCCGGCGCTGAGGGACGCTCGCCGGCATTTCCGGGTGGGTCCTTCTTCGTTGTGTACGGCTCACTCGTGCTCGTTGTCGTGGTGGGCGCGAGGGCGCTCGTGACCCACCGTCCGGCACCGTGGGTGCCCCTTGGTGCATGCCTGCTGACCGCGCTTGCGGCGAGTGGCCGACTCGGCAATCTCCCATGGCTCACGATGGTTGCCGCACTGCTGATCGCCGAGCTCGTCAAGCACCGTGTGCCGGTCGGAACAGGCCGACCCGCGATGCTCACGGGGGCAACGCTCCTCGCCAGCGCGGTTGGAGTGGTCGTCATCGGCGCGCTCGCGGTGCGACGCGCGTCCAGCTACGAATCGGAGACGCCGCTGCGGGCAACGGCGGCCGCCGCGGCGTGGGCCGAGCAGCATCCGAGCTGGGGCATCCTCGCCGACAACCTCGACGCGGCCGCCCTCGAATGGCACGCACCGGCGCTCGCGGGCCGCATCGCCTACGACGCCCGCGTCGAGCTCTACTCAGAGCCGACGTTGATGCGGTGGGCGATCTTCCAATCGGGGCACCTGCCCGGCTGGCGCTCGACCACGAACGGATACCAGCTGCTGATCGGCGCCACTCGCTTTCGACCGGGCCTGGTCGAGCGCTTGAAGACGCTCCCAGGCCGCGTCGTGATCGCTCACGACGGCGCCGGAATCGCGGTCGTCAACTCCCAGGCCACCAGTTCGGAAACGCAATCGCCGTGACGCGATTGCGTTCCCGTCGTTTGCGGGGCCGAACGCGCGCCCGTTCCGGCGTTCGGTGCTCCGGCGGACGCGAGAGCCGCGGCCGCTGGGATGAGGGCGACCAGAGGTTGCCCTCGCACTAGTCGATAACGCTCAAGTGGCTAGGATGAGTGCTCGAGCGCCTCGGAACGCGGCCGTCGGATCGCCGGCCGGTAATCGCCGCGGGCCTGAGAGAACGTCACCATCCGCCCCTCACGTTCGTCGTAGAGCTTGAGTCGTGTGGCGCGGAATCCGTCGGCCAGTGAGATGACGGGCACGGCGTGGAAGATCAGGTTCTCGTCGTGGGCGCGCTGCAGGTTGTAGTTCGGGATGCGAGCGCTGAGATGGTGCACGTGGTGCAGTCCGATGTTCCCTGAGAAGAACTGCAGCACCTTCGGCAGCTTCAGGTAGGAGCTGCCACGCAGGGCCGCGTCGGCGTAGCTCCATTGTTCGCTGCTCTCCCAATAGGCGTCTTCGAACTGGTGTTGAACGTAGAAGAGCCAGATGCCGGCTGCGCCGGCGAGCATGATCGTCGGGATCTCGACGAGCAAGAACGCGCGCCAGCCGAGCAGCCAGCACAGCGCACCGACGAGGACGACAAGCCCGGCATTGGTGGCGATCACGCTGCGTTTGATGCGCGGCCGAGCGTTGCGCGGCACGATGCGCGGCGCGATCACGAGGGCAAAGATCGGGCCGATGCCGAACATCACCAGTGGATGGCGGAAAAGCCGGTAGGCCAGCCGTCCACGCCAGCCGCGGTCCTGGTACTCGCTGACGGTGATCGTCGGTACGTCACCGGCGCCGCGGCGGTCCAGGTCTCCCGCGGTGGCATGGTGCATCGCGTGGTTGTGCTTCCAGGATCGGAAGTCGGCGAACACGAGCAACCCGAGCGTCGTCCCCAGCCATGTGTTCGCCCGTTTGGTTAGTAGGAATGCACCATGCGTGCAGTCGTGAAAGATGATGAAGGTGCGAATCAAGAAGCCGGCGGCCGGGACCGCGAGGACGAGGGTCAGCCAGTAGGACACACCCAAGGCGAGGTACATGAGTACCGAGAGCGCCAGATACGGAACCACTGAGGTGGCCACGCCAAGGAGACTCTGCCTGAGGGTCGGACGCGCGTACGGAGCCAGCGCCTCACGCCAGGTCGGCCGCTGCGGACCCGAGGGGAGTTCGACCGGGCCATCTCGGCTCGGATGGGTGTTCTCTGCGAACCCATGCTCGAGGGTTGCCGGGTCAGCGGGACGGCTTTTCTGCGCCACTTCGGGACTCCCGTGGTTCGGACGACGACGAACGGAAGTCAGATGACGCTGCCGGCACCGGGCCGACCACGCGATGAAGCCCTCCAACTGGGATGTTAGCGACCGTGAGCGCGATGATGCATGTCCGTCGGGACCGGTCGGCCGATGGTCAGGCCGCGTTCGGCCTGAGGAAGAACAGTTCGATCTCGATGTCGGGACCGACGTGGTGGTTTGAGATGCAAAGCAAGCACCTTGCGGCTCGACAGGCCTTGGACGGCGTCGATGAACTTGCGTTGCATGGCGTTTTGGAACTCGTTGCGGGTTTTCTGGACGATCGTGCTGTGCTGCATTTCGATCATCGTCTTCTCGGATCGAATCGCGCGCGTGGCAGAAGAGCGAGAACCCAACGAGCTACAACGGACCATGGCGCCGCACCCGGGCGTTAAACTCGCGTCTCCCGTCGCCGCGTACGTCTCCGGCTTGAGCCTTGAGCCCGCCCAAAGTCAAGAGCAAACCCCAGAACCACGGTGACGTGCTCACCGCGATCTCGGATGGGATGGTCGCTCTGCTCAAGGAGTTCTACGGACGCGGCCCAACCCGCGCGAAGTCCTATTACGAGGACGACCTGGTGGTGTGTGTGCTGCGCGGCGGGTTCTCGCGGGTGGAGCAGACGCTGCTCGACGGTGGTCGCGGGGCGGCCGTCATCAGTCAACGGATGGAGTTCCAAAACGTCATGCGAGAGCGCTTTGACGCGGTGGTCGAGGATGCCACGGGGCGGCGGGTGATCGGATTCATGAGCGGTAACCAGCAGGAGCCCGACATGATGTGCGAGGTCTTCATCCTCGCTCCAACGGATCTGGTCGACGCACCAGAGGATCCCTAGCCGCGTCGTTGTCGGCTGACGAGCGTATGGGCTCGCGGATGCGCTACGCCAGGCTGAGACGTGTCCGCGGCGGGCGCTCGATCTTCACGACGTGAGCCGCATGGATCGCGCCAGGGTGCAGGTCATCGTTGATCCGCCTGCTCCGGAGAGCGCATCACGGCTCGGCTCAGGGTACGAACTTGGCCGTCCAGGGCAGGACGTCGCCATCGCAACCCTGCCTGACGACCTCCACCGTGCCCTTGAACTTCGGCTTGCCGAGAGGCCCGTAGAGCAGACCGTGGATCGCAAACCCGTGTGCCCGGTAGGTGAAGTGCTGGTGCTCACTGGCATGCCGACGATGGTGTGTCAGGGAGATGACTCCGGACAGCTTTGTTCCCGAACGCGAGCACTCAGTCGCAAACTTCAGGTCATACAGCTCGTAGGTGGTGAACGGCGGCCGGTTCAGCGGCTCGTTGACCGCCCCGCCGAGCGTGAAACTCACCGGGCCGTCGGGATCCGAACCTCGGTAGTCCGCGACAAACGTCGGCGAGGCGTGGGGCCGCACGGCAACCGCAACGCTCGTCAGCCCGACCAGTCCCAGACCTGCGATCAACGTCACGGGAACTGCGATCCGCATGCCGAGTCGCGCGCCCACTGCCATTCATCATACGGGCGCGCGCGGGTGGGTTCTAGAGTGTCCGCGGGATCCGCGACTGATCGGTCGAGAGCAGACCACTCCCAGACTCTCGCGATCACCATGGCAGTTCCGAGCAGGGCGCACCTCCTCTGCCACCAGCGGCACCGCGTATCCGATCGCCCCCGCGTGATGAGCGCTCTCGGGTCTTGGGTCCCCATGTTGCCTCCCGTCCGCTCGAAGTCCTCGGCGCTCCGAGATCGCGCCCGACGCGAGGCCAAGCCGGTGGTCGGACGGCCGAGAGGCCGGCTCACCGGCTCGGTCACGAGCGCCGTCAGCGGTCGTCGGTGGCGCTGGGGCCCTGGCCGCCACTGCGCGCCCATAGCGCGCATGTCACGAAGCACCCAGGTGAGCGACTCGTTGGGTATGAGGTCGGCACCGATTCCGCTGGCGTGCAGGACGTCGTAGCTCCTTCCAGACACCTCGGCCTGGCGCACGGCCGTGATGTTCGACAACTGGCGCACCGACGACGACACCGGCCGGGCTCCCGGCGGCACACTTAGGACCTCCCGTCCTCCTGATCCGCGGGTTGCACGTTGCGCTGGCGGTGCCCGACTGGGCGCGATCTCGCCCGTTAGCCTTGGCGTCCTGTCGTGGCTGTGTAGATCGGAGAAGGGATGAAGCCGGTGTCGAAGGTGGCTGGCGTCGGTCGGGGGCAGCGTCGTCTCAATGGCCCGCAGACGACGGGGCGCGAGTATCGCAATCTGTCCGAGCCGGCGCATGGCATGCGTTGCGATCAGGATGTGGCCGTCGGGATGCGTGACGGCTCTCGGCTGCTGGCCGATGTGCACCGGCCGGATGGTGAGGGTCGGTTTCCCGCGTTGATCGCGGCGTCTCCGTACCCGCGGCAGATTCAGGATCTCGGCGCCCCGATGGGGTTCATCGAGGCCGGCGCGACCGATTTCTGGGTGCCGCGCGGGTATGTGCATGTGATCGCCAACCTGCGTGGGACGGGCGGATCGGGCGGGACGTTCGGGTTCTTTGACGCTCAGGAACGTCGTGACCTGCACGATCTCGTCGAGTGGGCGGCGGTGCAGCCGTGGTGCGACGGGCGCGTTGGGATGATCGGCATCAGCTACTTCGCGATGGCTCAGTTGGAGGCAGCGGTCGAGCGTCCGGCGCACCTGCGGGCGATCTTCCCCGTGGCGGTCACCACCGACCTCTACGAGGCGGTGATGCACCATGGGCTGTTCAGCCAGAGCTTTGTGACGCCGTTCCTCGCGATGGTGGGGCTCACGTCGGGGCGCAGTGATCGGTTCTGGCGCAGCACGCTGGTTGACGCTGCCCGGGACATCCTGCGTACGGCTCCGCTGCACCGCAAGTTCGCGACGATGAACGGGGAGTCGTCGGTCGCGCTGCTGCACGCGGCGCTCAAGCTGCACCACGATCCGCACCCGTGGGATGACCTGTGGCGGGCGATGGCGGTCGAGCACCCTGCGGTGTTTCTGAGTTCGTGATAGAGCGGCCGACTTTTTCAACCACACGCTGAGCGTTGTGGCGGGACCGGTTGGTGGCTGGGGTATGGGCGTCGTCCGTGCCCATTCCGCTGGCCATCCATGGCCAGCGGAATGCCCCCTGAAAAGCGCCCCTCTTCCCCAGAAGGGAGCGGGCGCGGTTGGTGTCAGAGAGCCTGGTCATGTCTTGCTTGCTCGATTCTCTTTGATCCGCTCAGCGCGGGCGCGACGCATCCCCGCGGCACGAGCCCGGCGGATGCGGGGCCCGCGGCCGTGATGCTCGTCATCAGGGGTGACGTACCCGACCCCGGCGTGCAACCGCACAGTGTTGTACTCGCGCTGGACACGCGCGAGCTCGGCATCGAGGACCGCCGAGTCGCGGATCGTGACCAGGTGAGGCCAATCGCCCTTCAGGTGCGAGTAGAAGCTCTCGATGTGCGCTTGGTCGGTCGGGGTGCCGGGCCGGCCGTGGTGCTGGGTGATCGCCATCAGCGCCATGAACTTCCGGGTGTCCAGCGCGGTCATCTCGGTCCCGTTGTCCGACCACGCGATCAGCACCGGCATCCCGTCATCCTCGACCGCCGGCGGCTTCCCGTCAGCGTCGAGGAGGTGCTGGTCCTCGAGCGCTCGGGCGAACAGCAGCTGCGCCTGGGTCGAGGTCTGCTCGCTTGAGAGCAGGTAGCCGATCCAGTAGCGGGTCACGACGTCAACGATCGCGTACGCGACCCGGCCCGCCCTGGTGAAGTGCGTTGCGTCCCAGATCCAGATCCGGTTCTTCTCCCACGGAATCGTAGGGAGAGCAGGCATAACCGGACGCGGCCGGTACGGCTCACCCGGCAGGTGGACCTTGTGCTTGAGCGCGACCCGCAGCACCGTCGACGGGGAGACGAACACGACACCGAGACGGCTCCCACGATGCGCGAGCTTGCGATGCGAGCGGTCCACCGGACCCCACTCTTCGATCAGATCCAGGATCTCGGCCTCCTCCCAGCAGAGCAGGCCGTGGACTGCGCCGCCGCCAGGATCACGATCCTCAAGGCTGCCCGTGTCCCGCAGCCGAGCGCGCCAGCGGTGCGCGCGGACGTCGGCGAGGTCGAGCACCCGGCACGCCTGCGTGTGCGCCCAGCCGTCGGCGACGGCACGATCGATCAGCCCCAGCAGCTCGAGCTTGGTCTCGGCGCTCACGCGCGCGGGAACCGGGCCGAAAAGCCCGAGCGCTGCTTTCCCCGGTGCAACGTGAGCTCGATCGCCATCTCTTTCAACGCTTCGGAGAGCCGGTCGTTCTCCCCCCGCAGCAACTCCAGCTCGACCGCCTCCGCCGACACCGGACGGCCAGGCTTCGCCGAAGTGAACGCGGCGATCGCGGCATCCTTCGCCAACGCTCGCAGGCGCACGATCACCGACACGTCGACGCCATACTTGCGGGCGGCGTCGGCCTGCGAGATCTCCTGCGAGGTGACCTCGAGGAACACCTCCCACTTCTCCTCCGGCGTCAACTGCCTGCGCGGCTTGCGCTTCCCGTTGTCCATCATCACGACCTCCTGATCCGAGGTCCCGACAGGCTCCCAGGCTAGGCGAATTATCGACCGAGATCTCTATCGCGAAGTCAGACGCACCGGGACCCGCTGCGCGACGAGTGGTGGGATGAGCGGAATCTCCTGCCGCTGTTGGACCGGGTGGAGGTGCCGACCTATCTGGGCTGTGACTGGCAGAACGTCCCGCTGCACCTGCCGTCGACGTTTCCGGCGATGCGGGCGCTGACCAATGCACCGGTCGTTCGGGTCGGGATGCTCGGCGAGTTCGGGCTGACATGGCCGTGGGAGAGCCTCCACGTCGAGGCGCTGGCCTGGTTCGATCACTGGCTGAAGGATCAGGACACCGGCATCCTCGAGGGCCCGGCGATCCGCTACTGGATGCCGGGGGCTGACGAGTGGCGCACGAGTGACGTCTGGCCGCCGGCGGACAGCGGAACCCTGGTGCTGAGCCTGCGCGCCGATGGCGAGCTCGCCGACGTCGAAGGGGAACCAGGCGAGCGATCGCTGATGGTGCTCGACCCCGGGCTGCACCGATCGGGGTCCAGCGATGCCGACCCTCCCTCCCGGCTGGTCTGGACGAGCGCGCCGCTGGAAGAGTCACTCGAGGTCGTCGGCGACATCGAACTCGAACTGCACGCTCGCGCGACAGCGCTCGACACGGCATGGATCGTGACCCTCCAGGATGTGTCACCCGACGACACCGTCGAGGACGTTACCGCCGGATGGCTACGGGCCAGTCTCCGCCGCGCGGATCCCGCCGCCAGCTCACACGGTTCGCTCGAACTGCCGTGCCGCGAGGCCGAGATCGTGGTCCCTGGTGCGATCACCACCTACCGGATCCCGCTTGTCACCAACGCGCGACGGTTCGCGGTCGGGCACCGGGTTCGACTCGTCATCACCAGCGACGACCAGGACGAGAGCATCCCGGCGATCATGGGTTTCCGACACGCACCGGTGGGCACCAGCCGCAACACCATCCACTCGTCATCGACGCTCGTGCTGCCGGTCGCCGGTGTCGGGACGGATCCCTGATGTGCGGCCTAGCAGGCACCTACCGGCGACTGAGCATGGTCGCGGTCCGGGCTGGGAACGCAAGCCTGACCGCCGAGCGACGAGAGCGAAAAGCGCACCTGCAGGGCAGCCGGATAGAGGCGACGACCGGAATCGAACCGGTGTAGACGGCTTTGCAGAGGGCCCGGACGGGGAATTCAGCGCATCAGCGCATCTCAGCTCTGCAATCGTCTGTGAAATAAGGACTTCCTGTTGCGCTCAGTTCTGCTCGAGGCTCCCCAAAGTCGTCGGTTTGGGGAGCCTTTGGGGAGCCTTTGGCGTCGGCCTGAGCGGGCGTACACTTGTTAGGAGATGTCGGATCCCGCACCACAGCCAGACGCGATCGATGAGGCCAGCGCTCAGTTCTGGAAGCCCCAGACGCTCGATGAGCTGATGGCCGGCAAGGAGCCGTTCACGTCCTGGGACGACCTGGACATCCCGGACCTGACGGATGAGGAGCGCGACGCGTTCGCGGCCGCGCTCGCTGACGAGTGACCAGCTCGGTCGTCGTCGACACCAACGTCTTCACTGCTCGACTCCGCCGCGATTCAGGTCTTGCTTCGCAGTACGCGAAGCACCTGGCCGGACAGCTGATTGCTGTCACGCCCCAAACGGTTGCCGAGGCCCGCTACGGAGCGCTGAAGTCCGGCTGGGGACCGCGGCGGATCACCGAACTCCGCACGATGACCGTCGACGTGACGGTGTTGCCCGTGGACGCTGAGACCGTCGAGCGCGTGGCGCAGCTTCGCAACGAGTGCCGCAGCATCGGCCACGCCCTGCATCAGCCGCATCACAACGCCGATCTCTGGATCGCCGCCGCGGCAGTCCGCTGGAGCATGCCGCTCGTCGCGCACGACTCCGTCTTCATCGGCTGTCCTGGCCTTGAGCTCCGGACGGAACTGACGCGCTGACTCCGCGGACAGGGTGACCGCTGTTCCCGCTAGCACGCCGCCCCGGCGAGAGGGAGTCATGGATTCACTCCGGCCGCCGACGTGCCGTGCCTTCCATACGGGAACAGCGCGTCGGGGTCGTGCGTGACGCGGATCGCGTCGAGCCGATCGTTCTGCTCGTGGGTCCACGAACGCTCGATCGCGTCGGGCGCGTTGGCGCGTCCAACGAAGTTGACGAGGTTCACCGGGGCGCGCCACGGGGCCGCGGCATCGAGAACGGCGCGGACGGCGTCGAGCCGGGTCTTGTCGTCAAGCGATGGGTTGGGTGCGGCGTAGACGTTGAGTAGGTGCGCGGTTGAGCGGCCACCGACGGCGTCGGGCACCGCCGGCTGGCGTCTCGTTGCCGGCCCGAGGGTCCGGATCTCGACTGACGAGAGCGGCAGATCCGAGTCCAGGTCTGCTGCGGCGAGGAGCGCCGCGACGGTGTCGGCCCCAAGGGACGCGAGCGATTCCGCGCCGTTGGCGACCGGCATCGGTGCGACGGGGTCGCCGTGGATCTTCCCGATGTGCCCGTAAGGAAGGACGCCGACGGTGTCGAGCAGCGACTTGGCGACGACGCGCATGTCAGCGAGCTGGATCTCGGCCTGGGCGACGGGATCGAGGCTGGCGAATCGGACGTAGGCGACGTGCCGCCCGCGGATGGCTTCGGGCAGGGCGTCGGAGGGAGGCAGGCGCAGCAGTGCGATCGATGTCGTGGAGGACTCCGGCAGCGCCGGCGCCCACTCCGCGTAGGCGGCGAGCACGTCGGCCGCGTCGTCGGCGTCGAAATAGATCCCGCCGCCGTAGATGTCGCTCACCGTGAGGAGCTCGATGGTGACTGCCGTGATCACGCCGAACCCGCCCTTGCCTCCTCGCAGTGCCCAGAACAGATCGGGATGCGAGTCTGCCGACACTGTGATGGCACCGTCCGCCGGTGTGACGATGTCGAACGACCGCACATGGTCGCAACTGAAGCCGAACGCGCTGGCGAGCGGGCCGAGTCCCCCGCCCAGCAGGTACCCCACCACGCCGACTGCTGGCGCCGAGCCGCATGGGGCAGCCAGCCCAAGCGGAGTCGTGGCGGCGAGAACGGGTTCCCAGGTGCATCCCGCGCCGACGCGCACGGTCTGGGCCGAGGCGTCGACCTCGACCGCGTCCATGGACCGCAGCGTGATCGCGAGACCGCCGCGGACCTCGCTGAGCCGCCCGTGTCCCGAGCCGAGGATCGTGACTGGCTCTCGACGGTCGACGGCGACCGCGACCGCCGCTGCGACCTCACCCGGCGTCCCCGCATCGACGACCACGTCGGGCGCAACGGCTACTCCGAGGTCGAACCCAGCGACCGCATCGTCATAGCCGTCGTCTCCGGGCTCGAGCACCGATGGCACACCGGCCTCTCGCAACGCGGCCGCTGTGTCCCCTGACGTGGGTGACGCGTTCACGGCTTCCACCTCGATCTGTCGGCGGCGGCGCGCACCCCGCGGAGACCACCGTCGTTGATACGAATGCGAGCAGCATAGCCAGCGGAGTGGGATCGCCAACCGTGCTGGCCAAGGATGGACACGTCGACGGATGACGAGCGTTCACGACGCTGCCTACGAACTCCTCCGCTCGCTCGGGATGAGCACGTTCTTCGGCAACCCCGGCTCGAACGAGCTGACCTTCCTCGACGACTTCCCGCCGGACTTCCGGTATGTGCTGGCGTTGCAGGAAGGCGCTGGCCTGGCAATGGCGGACGCCTACGCGCAGTCGACCGGGGCACCGGTGCTGGTCAGCCTCCACGCCGCCGCGGGCGTCGGCC
Source organism: uncultured Solirubrobacterales bacterium (assembly GCA_963750695.1). Taxonomy (GTDB): domain Bacteria; phylum Actinomycetota; class Thermoleophilia; order Solirubrobacterales; family Solirubrobacteraceae; genus Palsa-465. The sequence continues at coordinate 591,093 of CAVVSB010000005.1, read as the reverse complement.
AGGCGATGGGGGCGCTCGTCAACTCGCAGATCGCCGGCACGCCGCTCGTGCTCATCAGCGGCCAGCAGGCACGGTCGCTGATCACGCTCGAGGGGCAGCTCACGAGCGTCGATGCGATCAATCTGCCCAAGCCGCTCGTCAAAGGCTCCTTCGAGGCACCGTCTCCGGCGGCGGTCCCCGCGACCCTCGCGCGGGCGGCTCACCTCGCCGCGAGCGCGCCGACGGGGCCGGTGTTCGTGTCGGTCCCGCTCGACGACTGGCGCGGGGAAGCCGGCGGCGACGTCGGCGGGTTGGTCCAGCGACGGGTCGCCGCCCGTCCCGCGCCCGAGGCCGAGCCAATCAGTGCTCTCGCCGAGCGCCTCGACGCGGCCCGCAGCCCCTCCTGATCTTCGGCGCGGAGGTCGACGCGGCGGGCGGATGGGTTGCTGGGTGGCGCTCGCGGAGCGGCTGGCGGCGCCGGCCCTGCTGGCGATCGAGGTCGGGCGGATCTCCTTCCCCACCGACCACGCCTGCTACCAGGGCACCCTGGGAGTGACGATCGGAGCCGTACGGAAGCAGCTCGAGGGACACGATTTGGTCATCGTCGCGGGCGCACCGGTGTTCCGTTACCACGCCTGGGCCGAGGGGCCGTACCTGCCGGACGGCACCGAGCTTGTCGCGCTGACCGCGGACCCGTCGCAGGCGGCGCGCGCGCCGGTGGGCGACGCGATCGTCGGTGACCCGGCGCAGGCGCTCGCCATGCTCGCCGCACGAGTCACCCCAGCCGAGCGCGCTCGGCCGGCGCGACGGATCCCGCCCGCGGCCGATCGCTCAGCCGTGCCGGTGCAGCCTGATGCGCCGCTCGACGTGCTCCGGGATCGCGTGCCCGCCGATGCCGCGTTCGCCTCGGAAGTGCCCTCGCTCGGTAACTGGTGGGAGCGGGTTCCGGTCACCAGGCCGTGCAGCTTCTTCAGCTCCGCGGCCGGAGGGCTCGGGTATGGCATCCCGGCTGCGGTCGGTCTTGCCTTGGCCGATCCGACGCGGCCGGTCGTGTGCCTCAGCGGCGACGGCAGCGCGCACTACGGGATCACCGGCCTCTGGACGGCCGCTCGGCATGGTGTCGACGTGACGTTCGTGATCGCGCGCAACGGAACCTACGGCGCCCTCAAGGAGTTCGGCGCCTACCTCCAGACGACGGATCTGCCAGGGCTCGACCTCCCGGGCATCGACTTCGTCGCGCTCGCCGGCGGTTACGGCGTCGAGGGACGGCGCGTGGAGACGGCCGCCGATTTCGACTAGGCACTGGCCGCGGCGTTCACGAGCACCGGCCCGAATCTGATCGAGGTCGAGACCGACGCGACGCCTAGCGGCATGTTCAGTGGCTAGGCTGCGCGCATGACCAAAGAGCCAGGCGGAAGCCGCGACGATCTCGACGCTGATGACGTCGAGCTGGCCCTGACGAGACTCGCCTGGAACGACCCGTCAGTGGCCGAGGATCCTTCGGCGGCCTTGTCGCAGCTTGGGTCGACGTACCGGAGGGCCTGCGGCTCGAGGTGCGCGTCCAGCGCCCGGACACGATCACGGCAGTGATCCCCACGCCTCAAGAGCCCACCACCGACCGGGCCGCGCGCCTGGCCGACGTCTCCGGGCGGAGCCACGACATCCTGCACACCAGCGGGATCGGCGGCTACCTCATACCGAACGAGTCGCTCACCTGGGTGCTTCGTGACATGCGCGTACTCTGGGCGCGCAGTGGCGGCCAGGCGGCCAGCACCGCCGACGATCACTGACGGCCCTCGCCCAGATCGTCCCGCATGGCTGGGCCATCGCCATCAGGCGGCGCGCGACCGCGCTCGTTAGCCTTCGGCCTCGAATCGCGGCTGTGTAAATCGGAGAAGGGATGAAGCCGGTGTCGAAGGTGGCTGGCGTCGGTCGGGGGCAGCGTCGTCTCAATGGCCCGCAGACGACGGGGCGCGAGTATCGCAACCTGTCCGAGCCGGCGCATGGCATGCGTTGCGATCAGGATGTGGCCGTCGGGATGCGTGACGGCACTCGGCTGCTGGCCGATGTGCACCGGCCGGATGGTGAGGGTCGGTTTCCCGCGTTGATCGCGGCGTCTCCGTACCCGCGGCAAATTCAGGATCTCGGCGCCCCGATGGGGTTCATCGAGGCCGGCGCGACCGATTTCTGGGTGCCGCGCGGGTATGTGCATGTGATCGCCAACCTGCGTGGGACGGGCGGATCGGGCGGGACGTTCGGGTTCTTTGACGCCCAGGAACGTCGTGACCTGCACGATCTCGTCGAGTGGGCGGCGGTGCAGCCGTGGTGCGACGGGCGCGTTGGGATGATCGGCATCAGCTACTTCGCGATGGCTCAGTTGGAGGCAGCGGTCGAGCGTCCGGCGCACCTGCGGGCGATCTTCCCCGTGGCGGTCACCACCGACCTCTACGAGGCGGTGATGCACCACGGGCTGTTCAGCCAGAGCTTTGTGACGCCGTTCCTCGCGATGGTGGGGCTCACGTCGGGGCGCAGTGATCGGTTCTGGCGCAGCACGCTGGTTGACGCTGCCCGGGACATCCTGCGTACGGCTCCGCTGCACCGCAAGTTCGCGACGATGAACGGGGAGTCGTCGGTCGCGCTGCTGCACGCGGCGCTCAAGCTGCACCACGATCCGCACCCGTGGGATGACCTGTGGCGGGCGATGGCGGTCGAGCACCCGCTGCGCGACGAGTGGTGGGATGAGCGGAATCTCCTGCCGCTGTTGGACCGGGTGGAGGTGCCGACCTATCTGGGCTGTGACTGGCAGAACGTTCCGCTGCACCTGCCGTCCACGTTTCCGGCGATGCGCGCGCTGACCAATGCACCGGTCGTTCGGGTCGGGATGCTCGGCGAGTTCGGGCTGACGTGGCCGTGGGAGAGCCTCCACGTCGAGGCGCTGGCCTGGTTCGATCACTGGCTGAAGGATCAGGACACACCGCATCTTCGAGGGCCCGGCGATCCGCTACTGGATGCCGGGGGCTGACGAGTGGCGCACGAGTGACGTCTGGCCGCCGGCGGACAGCGGAACCCTGGTGCTGAGCCTGCGCGCCGATGGTGAGCTCGCCGACGACGAAGGGGAACCAGGCGAGCGATCGCTGATGGTGCTCGACCCCGGGCTGCACCGATCGGGGTCAAGCGATGCCGACCCTCCCTCCCGGCTGGTCTGGACGAGCGCGGCGCTGGAGCAAGCGCTCGATGTCGTCGGCGACATCGAACTCGAACTGCACGCTCGCGCGACAGCGCTCGACACAGCATGGATCGTCACCCTCCAGGATCTGTCACCCGACGACACCGTCGAGGACGTCACCGCCGGATGGCTACGCGCCAGCCTCCGCCGCGCGGATCCCGGCAGCCAGCTCAAACGGCTCACTCGAACTGCCGTGCCGCGAGGCCGAGATCGTGGTCCCTGGTGCGATCACCACCTACCGGATCCCGCTTGTCACCAACGCGCGACGGTTCGCGGTCGGGCACCGGGTTCGCCTCGTCCTCACCAGCGACGACCAGGACGAGAGCATCCCGGCGATCATGGGGTTCCGACACGCACCGGTGGGCACCAGCCGCAACACCATCCACTCGTCATCGAGGCTCGTGCTGGCAGTGGCCGGCGGCCGCAGGGATCCGTGATGTGCGGCGCACCTGGCTGAAACCGCGTGGTTGCCGGGCATCCACATAGAGGCGACGACCGGAATCGAACCGGTGTAGACGGCTTTGCAGCCGGCCCGGAGGCGGAGTTCAGGGCAGCTGAGCGCCCCGAGGGCCTGCAAAACAAGGACTTCTTGTTGCGCTCAGTTCCGCTCGAGGCTCCACAAAGTCGGGAGTTTGGGGAGCCCTTGGGGAGCCTTTCGGCGTCGGCCTGAGCGGGCGTAAACTTGGTAGGCGATGTCTGATCCCGTACCGAAGCCAGACGCCATCGATGAGGCCATCGCTCAGTTCTGGAAGCCCCAGACGCTCGAGGAGCTGATGGCTGGCAAGAAGCCGTTCACGTCATGGGACGACCTGGACATCCCGGACCTGACGGATGAGGAGCGCGACGCGTTCGCGGCGGCGCTCGCTGACGAGAGACCGGCTCGGTCGTCGTCGACACGAACGTCTTCACCGCCCGGTTGCGCGGGAATCAGGTCCCGCTTCGTAGCAGACCAAGCGCCTCGCGGCGAGCTGATCGCTGTGACGCCCCGGACGGTCGATGGAGTTTGCTACGGAGCCCCAAAGTCCGGTAGGAACCGCGGCGGATCACCGAGTTGCGCGCGATGACCGCCGACGCGACGGGTGCCGACGGTGGACGCCCAGACCGTCGACCGGGTCGCGCAGCATCCCAAGGCTGATTCTGTGGATCGCCGCTGCGGCCAGTTGAGACTCCTGCTCGTTGACTACCAGGGGAGGGAACTCGACATCCCGTCGCCGCAGCAGCGGCCATCGTCATGGCTGCGCTGCATAGGGCCCCAGCCGTGCCGCGGCGAACCGGACCCGATCGTGTCGGAAAAACGCACCCGCGTAGCTATCGCTTTGCGACTGCGCGGTCCCGTGCTGGTACCATCTCGCTGGAGGGCGAGCCGAGACTAGAATGAGCCCAAGGTCTTACCTCTTAGTTGTACCGCTTCTAGTTGTTGCGACCGTTGGCGGCGTTGCACTGTTGAATGGAGGTCGATCTGGCCATCGGGCTGGATCAAATTCCGCCAAGCCTCCTGATTGCAGAGCGTCGTTTGATCCATATGCATACTCTGCATCCGCACTAAAGGCATGTGGGTTCCGGATCATACGTCTCGTGAGGATCCGGCAGCTCCGGGGCGGGGCGCGAGAATACATCTACGCCGACCGCTCGCGGCAGATCGCACCTCCGCCCAACTTCCACCCGCTCACTGCGTCGAAAGCTGAGCTTCAGCGGTATGGGCTGCCAGCAAAGCCGAGCGACTCGGTATCTCTGTCCCGGTGGCGCGCACAGATGGCCCGGTTCCGTCCGATCACGCCACCACCATTTTATGCGCAGGCCCCATTCGTGCACTTCTGACCCCGCACAGTGATGGTCAAGCCGTCGGCCCGAGCATTCGCATGTCGCCTGCGGCGATTGACCTAGCGTCGATCGAAAAAGCGAATACCACCGGGGCCGACAGGCGGAATCCTGCCAGCGGGTTTTGCGTGGAGGGGTGCTGCTCGTGGGCAGAGGGTTCCGAGGAGGGTGGTCGCGTTGAGCAGTCCCGTGATGAATGGTTCCGAGATCGTCGCCCGTCTCGGCGGAGTTGCGCGCCTGGTTTGACCCCGTGACGGAGCGACCACCGCGAGTCGGCCTACGGTTCGGGGAATGTCAGCGGGCCCGCCATCGATCCTACGACGGCTTTCCCTTCCACCGTGGCGGTTGAGGGCTATCGGCTCGGTGCGGATTCCTTGCGCGTGGGGGGACTTCCGAGCCTGGCGATCCGTTGTTACTACCGATGCGTGATGTCGACCGCGTAGCAATCATTGATTCGTCAAAGCGGCGAAGCAAAGCGCCACGCCGGCCGAGGCGGCAACGAGTGAGTCCGCGTCTCGTTGTTGTCACTTCTTCGCGTTCCCTGTGAGCCGAATTGGCTAGCGCGCTTGCACACTCCGCCATGAGGGAGTCAGCCATGCGGTTCCGGAGATGGGTCTGGTTGATTGCTGTAACGAGCGCTACTACGGTTGCGGCGGCAGCCCCGAGCGCGGGGCAAGCATCCGCAACCTTGATCGATACGCCACCCACAAACTGTCGGGCTTCATTCGATCCGTACGCGTACACCCAATCCGCTCTCAAGAGCTGTGGGTACACGATAGTCGAGGCGACGAAGGCCGTTGCGTTGCCGGGCGGCGGTACAGGCCAGTTCTATGCCGACGGCTCGGAGCAGCTGGTACCGCCGCCGGACTTCAATCCGTTAACTGCAACCGCTGCCCAGCTGGACGAGTACGGCATTCCGCCGCAGCCAACCACCGACCTCGTTGCTGCCGCAAAATGGCAGACCGAAATGAAGAAGTTCAACCCGCTGCCCGCGCAGGCGTACTACGTGCAGAGCCCGTATGCGCAGTTGGGAACAGTCTATGACATCAATCACGCGGGCTATGTCGCGTCATCCGTGCTTGGCAGTATGCCAACCCATGCTGAAGGTTGGTACCAGGAGCCGACGATCTACGGCAGCGTTTGCTCCTCACCGGAGGAGGCGGCATGGGCGGGTCTGGAAAACGGGAACAGCGGCTACCTGGCCCAGGATGGCACGGCGTGGAACGTATCGGGAGTCGGCGGCCATCAGGCCTGGTACGCATACGGGCAGGGCAATCAGCTTTCACCGACGGCGGTGAAAGGGCTGTACGGATCCTCGGGAATACTCTTTGATGCATCGGTGCGGCGGGTGTCGTGGCCCGATGTTCGGCTCTACATGTACGATTACAACACGGGTCACACGTGGTCCAAGGATCTCAACTTTGGCCTAAACCCCACGCAAGGCGAAGTGATAATCGAACGGCCAGCGATCTCAGGCGGGGGATACACGGAACTTGCGAACTTCGGATCTTGGTTCGTGGACACGGCGTATTTGGACGGTGCCGGGTTCGACAACATCGACAATGTTCACGACGGGCTGCACATGACAAGCAACGGTCACAGCAACGGCACCGATATGGCGGACCCTGGATTCCTCAATAGCGGCGGCTCGTTCTCCGTTGCTCAGCACAGCTGCCACTAGACCTGCGACCTGACTGCTCCGAGCTCAGCACGTTCGCACGGGTAACCTTGGGGCGTAGGCCCGGGTGACTAGAGCACGATGGACGTCCCGCTCGAGACATCAAACGATCCAGCCGGCTTCATCAAGCGCCTTGGCGAAAGCCTCCCGCTCCTCGTCTGTGAGGTCAGGGATGTCGAGCTGGTCCCAGGAATCAAAGACCGGCACGCCCTTCATCAGCTCCTCGAGCGTGCGAGGGGTCTGATACCGGGCAATCGCCTCGTCAATCGCCTCAGGCTTGGGTGCGGGTTCGGACATCGTCTAGTCAGTCTACGCCCGCTCCGGGCGATGCCGGAAAGGCTCCCCAAGGGCTCCCCAAACCGACGACTTTGGGGAGCCTCGAGCAGAACTGCGCAACAAGAAGTCCCCATGCCACGGGCGATCGCGCCGCTGACCTCACGGACGAGGAGCGCAAGGCGTTTGCCGACGCACTCGCGGATGACGAGTGAACGGCCACCGTCCTCGTCGACACGAGCGTCTTCACCGCCCGGTTGCGTCGCGATTCAGATCTTGCGTCGCAGTAGCGGATTGTCCTCGGCCCAGCAAACAGGCCGCGCGGGCATCGCCGGGCACGTCACCGCCACGGGCGGTTCAAGGGCGCTTTACCGTTCGTCGTTGGCAGCCAGCATCCTGCGATGAAGCGGACGTGGATCTGCGGTCAACCCCTGTTCCATCCGCTCCAGCAGCAGCCAGGCGTGGTTTGGTAGTTCACCCACCGGTTGCCGAACGGCACGTCCAAGCCGTAGACGTGAAGGTACGGCTGGCCATTGAACATGCTTCCCGTCCAAGGAGCGTTGCCCTTGAGGGTCCCGTGAAGACTGAACCAGTCGCTCCACGGTCCACTCCAGGGCTGCGTTTGCCACTTGTGCCAGACCGCGTAGTCGCTGCCCACGCCGAAGAGCTCGAGCTTGCCGTTTTGATTCGACGCCACGTCGTAGCCGTCGACGCAGCCTCCCATGCTCGACCAACTACTCCACGAGCCTCCAGCAAACTTCCACCGGTGAACGACGTCCTGCCATCCGCCCGGACAGCCAGAACCGACGCCTAGCTCGAACTGCTCGGTCGTTCCCGAGCCGTCGGAGTAGCTCACCTGATAGACGCCGGAATACGGGCCCCCGTCAGCCAGAGCAGTTGCTGGCACGAGTAGCGCAAACATCCCAGCGATCAGAGCGATCGAGATCCGAAACTTGCGGGTAGTCATCGTTGTATGACCCCTCTCGGCAGACAGGCCGCATTCGGCTTTCGGCATGAAATGCCTGGCGCTTACTCGCAGTTGGGAGCGTCCCAAGCGCGTCGCCACGCTATACGAGAGGAGGGTCATTGGCAAGAGTCGCCGCTGGCGGTTGACGATGTTGTGTCGGTTTCGTCAAAGTGGCCATGCGAAACCATTTTCACTCGTAGGTGCGGTAGCGAGACGGCAGTGTCAATGGCCATCGGTTTCTCCCCACTGGTGGCCATCGTTTCTCCCCACTGGTGGCCATCGGATCTCCCCACTGGTGGCCATCGGATGTCCCCACTCGTGGCCATCGTGTCTCCCCAGCAGGGGTTGGCGTGGCGTTCAGGTGAGGGGCTTCACCCCCTTGCCGGCGGTCGCTTGGGCGAGCCGGTAGCTCTCTTGGCCGTCGGTGATGATCACGTGCGCGTGATGCAGGAGCCGGTCGACGGTCGCGGTCGCCATCGTCTTGGGCATCAGTTCGTCGAATCCTGAGGGGTGGATGTTGGAGCTGATCGCGATCGAGCGTTTCTCATAAGCGGCGTCGACGACGCGGAACAGCGCGTCGGCGGCGTCCGCGGACACAGGCAGCAGCCCCACATCGTCGATCAGGATCAAATCTGAGCGGATCAGTTTGGTGATCGCCTTGTTGATCGAGTCATCAGCGCGGTGACGGCGGAACAGGGCCGCGAGCGAATCGAGGGTGTGCCAGGAGACGGTGCGGCCTGTGTCGATCGCGAGGTGCCCGAGCGCTTCGATGAAATGGCTCTTGCCGCTTCCGGACGGGCCGCACACGACGAGGACTTCGGCGCGGTTGACCCATTCGAGCGTCCGCAGCGCGTTCTGTGTCTGGGACGGAATGACCGAGGCGGTCGCCTCCCAGGCGTCGAACGTCTTGCCGGCCGGCAGACCGGACGCGCGTCGGCGCATCGAGATCGTCGCGTGGTCGCGGCCGGCGGCCTCCTCGGCGAGCAGGATGCGGAGGACTTCGGCGTGCTCCCACCGCTGGCTGGTCGCGGTCGCGATCACTTCCGGTGCCGCCCGCCTGACATAGGGCATTCGGAGCCGGCGCAGCAGGCGGTCGAGCTCGTCCGGGATTGGTGGTGGGGGTGGTGGCTTGACGGTCATCGCCCGAACTGCTCCCAGCTGCGGGTCGAAGACTGCAGCGAGCGATCCTCCGAGGGGCGCTTCGGGAGCGGGATCACGGTCGCTGACTGTTGATGGGCGAGAATCGATGCGAGGTCGCCGTCGGCGAACCGACCGTAACTGGCGCACCGCGCCAGCGCGTTGTTGACCGGGCCGTTGCCGTGGAGCTTGGCGAGGTCGATCGCTTCGGCCATCTTGCGGCGGATCCGCTGTGTTCCCTCCGCGGCCGCTTGCTTGAGCCATCGCTCGGCGCCGTCGCCGATCTGCAGGAACTCCCGCTCCTCGCCGTTCCGCGCACGGGGCCTGCGTTCCAGCGCGCCCGCCGGCCGAGGCGGATAGTGCGCGTCCTGGATGCTCGGGCGGCCCGGCGTGGTCAGCCGGTGCCGCGCGACCTCCCGCGGCCCCTGGATGGGATCGATGTGCACGGCCACGAGCTGCTCGCCCTCGGCACGGACCCAGACCCGCTCGCCGATCAGCGCGTGCGGGACCGAGTAGATCGCATCCCCCACGCTCACCGTGGCCTGGCGGTCGACCTTGCGGGTCTGCCCGAAGCACAGCGTGTGCGGCAGGCGCGGCAGCCGGTGCAGATGCTCGTGCTCCTGGGCGAGCAGCAGCACCGGCGGCTGGCGCGTCGCGCGGTGCGGCCGCGTATTGACATCGGCCATGAACTCCTGGCATGCCTGCTCGAGCGCCTGCCAGTCCGCGTACTCGTCGCGGAGGTTGTGAGCGGTCGGGACCAGATCCGCCTTCGCGATCTTCACCGTCGCCTCGCTCCCGCCCTTCGCCTTCGCCGTCAACTGCGCTTGATCGGGCGGTTGCGCAGCGAACTGTCTGTGTGACGCATCCGTTCCATCCTTGGTGTGGCCGCGAGTTCGTGTTCGTGGCTGTTCGCCAGACGTGGGGTGAGGATCGCGTGTCGTTCTTCGATGAGGAGGGCGTGCAGCGCTCGCTGCCGAGGGGCTGGACGGACGCTGCCGACGTCGATGCCTTCGTTGTGCTGGCGGATGGCCGGAGCGCGTTCCGTGTCGAGGATCTTCTGGCGCTCGTGGATCTCGTGGACGAGCTTCGTTGCGCGCCGACACGAGGGCGGCCGTCAAGCCAATTTTGCCGCTGATGTTAGGACAATTATGCCGCTGACTATCCGGAGGCGCCTGCAGACTCGCCATTGAGCGTCGGGAATGCGGCATTCTGCGAGCATGAGTTTGTGTTTCCGTCCGGTGGTGGCGGCAGAATTATCTTGACATCTGGTAGACGGGAGAGTGATGGCGCGAGCTGGTGAGGATCCGAAGGTGCGGGCGTTGCGTGAGGCGCGGAGCTTGAATCCGCGGCCCGAGGCGGTGCACGACGAGCAGTTCTCGGGCTCGGAGTTCCTGGACGCGCGGGATCTGGTGCAGGTGAAGTACGAGATGGTGCGCCGGGCGCGCGTTGACGGCGAGTCGGTCGGGCGGGCAGCGGAGTCGTTCGGGTTCTCGCGTCCGTCGTTCTATGCAGCCGAGCGCGCGCTGGATGACGGCGGGCTAGCCGGGCTGGTCCCGGCACGCCCGGGTCCGCGAGGGGCGCACAAGCTCACGGCCGAGGTCGTCACCTTCGCGCGTGAGCGGCGTGCGGCGGACCCGAAGCTGTCCTCGGCGGCGCTGGCTGAGTTGATCACCGAGCGGTTCGGGGTGCGGGTGCATCGCCGATCCGTGGAACGCGCGCTCGCTCGAACCGAGCGCGCCGAAAGCGAGGGAGACCGATGAAGACGCTGCCGTCACCGAGGACGTTGAGCGCTATGAGCTGCTGCGCGCCCGAGCGCTTCACGGAGACGCATCCGGATGGCGGCTCGGGCTCGCGGTGCTCGAGCGCCGCGGCGTCGTGGCATGGACTCGAGCCTGGTCCACCACAACCCCCGTCCCGACGGCTGCGACGCGGACCGAACCCGTCGCGGTCAGCGACGAGCTCGTTGGCGCGCTCGCGAGCATGGCGCTGGCGTGCGTGTCCGGGAGGTGAGCGATGAGCGCCACAGCGATCGCCTCGAAGGTCACGGCCACGCATCTGGCGCGGACGGCGTACCTCTATGTCCGTCAGTCGACGCTGCGCCAGGTGCACGCCAACACCGAGTCCGCGCAGCGCCAATACGCACTGCGCCAACGCGCGATCCAGCTCGGCTGGCCGGTCGAGCAGATCGTCGTGATCGACACAGACCAAGGACAGTCCGGCGCGAGCGCCGCCGATCGCGACGGGTTCCAGCGACTCGTCGCCGACGTCGGGCTGGGGAAGGCCGGGATCGTGCTCGGGCTCGAGGTCTCCCGCCTGGCGCGCAACAACGCCGACTGGCACCGCCTGTTGGAGATCTCCGCGCTCGCCGGCACGTTGATCTGCGACGAGGACGGGCTCTATGACCCGGCCGACTTCAACGACCGGCTGCTGCTCGGCCTGAAGGGCACGATGAGCGAGGCCGAGCTGCACTTCATCCGCGCCCGGCTGCAGGGCGGGATCCTGTCCAAAGCCCGACGCGGGGAACTGCCGATGCCGCTCCCTGTCGGGCTCGTCGAGGACCCGGCCGGAAAGGTCGTGCTCGACCCCGACCGCGCCGTCCAGGACGCGCTGCGCCACCTGTTCGCGACGTTCGCGCGGACTGGGTCCGCCCGCGCGGTCGTCTATGCGTTTCACCGTGACGGGCTGCGGTTCCCCAGCCGGATCCGCAAGGGCGAACGCAAGGGCGAGCTGGCGTGGAACGAGCTGACGCACTGGCGGGTGCTGCGCACGCTGCACAACCCGCGGTATGCCGGCGCGTTCGTCTATGGACAACGGCGGACCCGCAAGACCCCGGACGGGCGCACCACCACCCGACAGATACCGCGCGAGGAATGGAGCGTGCTGATTCCCGACGCGCACCCGGGCTATCTCACCTGGGAGCAGTTCGAGTCCAACCAGACGCTGCTCGCCTCAAACGCCTATGCGCACGGCACCGATCGCTCCGCCGGTCCCGCTCGAGAAGGACCCGCGCTGCTCCAGGGCCTCGCGGTCTGCGGCCGCTGCGGACGACGCATGTCAATTCGCTATCACCAACGCCGCGACACGCTCGTGCCCGACTACCGCTGCGCCAACGACAACATCCAACGCAGCGGACCGGTCTGCCTGCATCTCCCAGGCCACGCGATCGACCGCGCGATCGGGGATCTGCTGCTCAAAACGGTCACTCCGCTCGCGCTCGATGTCGCCCTCACCGTCCAAGCCGAGCTCGAAGGCCGCGCCAGCGAAGCCGACCAACTCCGCCGCTCCCACGTCGACCGAGCCCGCCACAACGCCGAGCTCGCCCGTCGCCGCTACCTCGCTGTCGACCCCAACAACCGTCTCGTCGCCGACACCCTCGAAGCCGACTGGAACGACACGCTGCGCGCGCTGCAAGCAGCCCAGGACGAATACGACCGTCAGACCACCGCCGCTCACGTGCAGCTCACCGAGGCGCGCAAGACTCAGATCCGCCAGCTCGCCAGCGATTTCCCCGCGCTCTGGTCAGACCCGGCCACACCCGCGCGAGAACGCAAGCGCATCACCCGCCTGCTGATCGAGGACGTCACGCTCAACAAGACCGATCAGCTCCACCTGCACGTCCGCTTCCGCGGCGGGCAGACCACCAGCCTCACCGTCCCGATCCCACTCGACGCTTGGAAAGCCCGCAAGACCGACCCTGACACCTTCGCGATGCTCAACCGACTACTCGATCACCACACTGACGGCGAGACTGCCGAACAGCTCAACGCCGCCGGCCGTCGCTCCGGCACCAACAAGCCGTTCACCGCCCACATCGTCCTGCAGATCCGCAACGCTCACCAGCTCCCCAGCCACCAAGACCGACTCCGAGCTCAAGGACTGCTCACGATCGACGAGACCGCCCACACACTCGGCGTGCACGTCAGCACGATCAAGGCCTGGCACCGCGCCGGACTGCTCACCTCCCACAAAGCCAACGACCGCAACGAACGACTCTTCGACCCACCCGACCCCAACGATCCGCGACTCAAAGTCCGCCAAGGCTGGCCGCTCCACAACCGCAAATCCATCGAACCATCCCGACGAGGTGCACTATGAAACCAACGCCTTCGATTGTGGGTCCGCCGGCTCGCACGTCTGGACCGACAAACCGTAATGACGCGAAACCTCAACGATCGTCGCGTTGCGGACCGCGATCCCGCACACGTGCTCGACCGTCACCGTCTTCTCGTTATCCGTCAACGCATAGGTCGGAACCCCATCCAGGTACCGCAGCGTGCGATCCAATCCGATCACGACACTCGGCAGCGTCTTGTCGCGCAACGGCACCACCACCCGAAACCTGCTCCACGCCAACCACGCACAGAACAACACTGCCCGCGACCCGGCGACCTCGGGCCCATCGCCGTAATCCCACTGCAGCCACAACCCCGGCTGCGGGATCCACGGCCGCGTTCGCCGGCCATGCCGGTTGCGCCACCGGCGCTTGGCCTCAGCGACCGCCCGGCGGGTCGTGCGATACGACCCCTCATACCCCATCGCGACCAGCACCCCATGCACCACATCCGCCCGCACCAGCGCGCGGGAGCGATCAACCAGTTCGTCGATCTTCGCGGCGAACGGGTCGACCAGCGGCCGCTGCCGTGCCCGCTCCGGCAGCCCGCCCCCCGCCGCCTCCCGTGCGGCGACCAGCCTCGCGACCGTCTTGTGATCACAGCCCGCCAGCGCCGCCGCACCACGCAGCGACCCCGTCGCGTCATACGCCTCAAGGATCTCCATCGCTTCCTCCGCTCTCTTCACAGCCGCCCTCCTCGGGTCGCGCGTCAACAACGCGCGACCGAGTACCGGCGCCTCAGGACAGAACCGTGGGGAGAAACCGTGGCCACCCATGGGGAGAAACGATGGCCACCAGCGGGGCATTTCGATGGCCGCCTATGGGGAGCTTTTCATGGCCACCGTCACGGCAGCAGCGCGTCTCTGCCAGCCAGAGCCCGGACGCCACACTCCGGACGCCTGCTGTCGCAGGCGAAATGCTGATCGGATGGTTGACCGTCAACCACATTGCGGAACCTAGAGCTTCGGCGGCCATCACCACGCGAGACGGTCCCAGCGGTTCGAGCTTCGTACTGCTCGCTGTAGCGGTCGGGAGCGGGATGCGGAGCAGCGCCATGCCAACGTATTGCACTGCCCGCATCCCGGAGTGTTCCGACCTAAGGTCCGAGCCCTCTCGTGTTAGCGCCGATCTTTGGCGGCCTGCACCGCTGCGGCGGTGCTGACCGCCGTGCAAGCCTTGACCGGTCCTGCGGCCCACATGACATCGATTCCGCGTCCACTGGCCGGCTGTATTCCGGACACGTGGTCAGCGACCGTCCAGCCGGTGCTGAGGGGCGGCGTCGGCATGCTCTCGATGACGAGCGTAGCGTTGGGCGGAACTGAGTGCAGGACCAGCTTGAGTGGCTGGGTGCCGCCGCCCTCAGCCTCGATCGGTGGATTTGCATTCGGGTCTTTCACTGGATCGAAGACCGGGAGCTCGCTCGCTGGGACAGGCGTGACGGTGACCGGTTGACTGCAGTCCTGCCCGCTGGGGAGAAACTGCACCATTGCTGGCACGCCAGCATTTTGCAGACCCTGCTGGAGCCCTGAAGCATCCTGGAACGAGTTGAATGTCACCGTGACCGATCCGTCGGCGGCTCGGGCGATGGCGTAGGCCGGCGTGGTGTTTCCTGGCACGAGCACCGTGATCGCGATGGCCACGGCTGCGATAGCGGTGCCCGCCAACACGACTCGGCGGCGCCACACAACCTTCCGCGGTGGACGCGCTCGCGGCTCGGTGCCTTCACTTTTCCTAGCATCGACTAGCCTTCGCAGCTCAGCGAGTAGTCTCTCGTCGAACCGATCGTTGTCGTGCTGCCCGCTGGTCACTGCAATACCTCCTTGGGGTCTGTGTCGAATCGCAAATGTTCGAGAGGGCCCTGCAGCGTGCGGCGCGCTCGGTGCAAACGAACGCGGGCTGCGACCGCTGAGATGCCGAGCGCGGCAGCCGCCTCGCGAACCTCAAGTCCGTCTAGGGCGACGAGCTCCAGCACTGCCCGATCACCTTCCGAGAGTCGCTCCATTTCGCGATATATGGCTCGAGCCGAGGATTCCGCATCAATCTTTGCGTTGATGGCAGGAAGATCATCACTGTCGACGAGCTCTCGCCCAACGAGGCTGCGCGCCGTGAACCGCACCTCGTTCGACGTCCGACGCACCTCCGCCGCAACGACATTCCGCGCGATCCCCCACAGCCATGCCTCCGGATTACCTTTCCGCTCGTCGTAGCGGGACGCTGAGTCGATAGCCGCAACGAAGACATCCGCTGTCAAGTCCGCGACCAGGAACGGATCGTCGACCCGTCTCGCAACGAACCGCTTTACGGCAGAAACGTGGGTGCGATAGAAGCGCTCGAATACTCCGGAATCCGTCCCGATCTCACTAACAGCGAAGTGATCCTTTTGGCGCTCAATCATCGACTCTCGCAACGCCTCTCTAATTCTTAGTTGGCGCGAGACGTCAAGTGCGTTACATCGCCATCATTCCTCACCCTAGCCGGAGACACCGCCCCGCGTCATCCTTGGACCTCAACTCGGCCTCGGCATTGCGCGAGGCTGCGGCTACGAGCTGGCGGCGGACCGTGGAGGAAACGCTCAATTCGGTGGGCCAGCTTCCGCGTCGTCGAGGCAATCCGCCGGCTGGTGCCCGTGGTAGATCCCAGCCGACGGCATGCGATCCGGTCATACCCGACCTTGCGCCACCGCGGTGGCGATGACAGAACCTTTTGCCTTGGGTCCGACGCGGTCGTCTCTCGTCTGCGCGGCCGAGGGGCGGCGACCTTGCGCAAGCCTGTCGTCGGCATCGCCGCCGATCCCGCCGGCCACGTGGGTAGCGCGCCCGGCCGTCGCCGTCAAGCAGCACTTCGGTGGCGCAGCGAGGCTCGCGGGTCGCGGCGGTCGGTCGGGCGTGGTCGGTGCTGCTTGACTGCGCCGTCCGTCCACGCTTGGTGGCAATGACGTCGGGGCGCCGGATGCCCCGACGAGGGGTTCGTCTCGGGTGGCCGCGGCGGCCTAGGTGATGGCCAGGTGGCGAGGCTGGATGCAGGTGCGGCGAGGGCAACGGCGGCGTCCGGTGAGGCGGCTACGGTGTAGATGCTTATCGTATGTTGTCGATTGCAGTCATCCGCAAAGTCCACTCTTTTCTACTCCGCGACAGGGTTGACTTTTGGACGCAGCTCGGCCCGCCCCCGCGCCCGTATCTATTGGGGTTTCGCCGGGTGGCGCGGTGGGCTGCAGAGCCGGACCACCCGCCCTCCACGTATTCGTTCGGGTGGTCCGGCTCTGCAGCTGGTGAGTGTCCGGCTGTTCGAAGCAGTGGGGGCGCGGGGGCGGGCCAGGGACAGCGATCTGAGAGTCAGATGGGAGTTCTCGGGACCAGGGGGATGGCTGACTGATGGCCGAGCTCCGGGCTGGACCGGCGTCGCTGGCTGGGTTGGACTGGCTCGTACGAGTCGGGGTGGCGCCGATAGAAGCGTGGGCGTGTGCGATGGGGTGGGGGGACCGGGTGGCGAGATCTCATGCGAGTCGGCTGGAGCGTGAGGGCTGGCTTGAGCGCTTTCCGATGATCCGTGGCCAGGGCTCGCTGCTGGCCGCGACCCGTCGTGGAGTCTGCATTGCCGGGCTGCCGGTCTCGGCACCCGCGGCGCCTGACCCGGCGTTGTGGGCGCACGACTGCGGCTGCGCCTGGACCGCCGCATGGATGGGCGTGCGCGGCGCTAAGGCGTGGCGCGGCCCTCGCGAGGTGCTCATGGACCCCGACCTGAAGCGGACCGTCATCTGGAGCACGCGATCGGACTTACGACGGTCTGGTCACCGACCGGACCTGATGATGCATGCCCTTCCGGGGCTGCTCGCGGTCGAGGTCGAGCTGCAGCGCAAGAGCGCCAGCCGCGTGTTCGGCATTGCGTCGATGTACCGGTCGTGGGTCGGCGAGGGCGGGATCGCCGGCGTGCTCTACGTCTGCGCGGACGCGAACCTCGCCGACCACGTCTGCACCCACGCGGTGCGGGCAGGGATTCCGCACGGCGACGGCCTGTGGATCGAGCTGCTGGACGACATCCGCGAACAGGCACGCGGCGGGACCCGTCGGCCGGTCGGTGCTCAGGCGCCGGCGGCGGCGCGCGAGGGCTGACGTCGCGTGCGTTCGACCGCGTCCGCGAGCTCCCACGCGGCGGCGGACAGGACGCCGAACGCCTGCGAGATCGCCACGACACTCAACCCGGTGCGGGCGCGTGAGAGTCCGGCGACGGCGTCGTCGAAGCGCTCCCAGGCCTCCGACGGTGCGAACGACTTGCGCCAGACTGCGGGACGGAGCTCGCGCGGCGGGAGCCACGCTGGACCCGGCCGCCACCCGAAGCCCTGATCGGCCGCATAGCCGTAGGCGGCCTGTTCCTGCGCGGCCGCGTCGGCGAGCGCTCGGAGTCGGCGCACGAATCCGTCATCCGGCGGCGGCTGCGCATGTTCGCCGATCGCCGACTCCCACCGGCCCTCCGCCAGCTCGAGCTGCTCCTGCGCCCGCTCAACGCTCACCGGGCACCACCAGATAGGGCCGGAACGACGGGTCCTCAGAGACCTCGACGCCGCTGTCGCCGTCGCCACCGGCGCGGCCGCCAGCGAGGAACGCGGCGAGATCGAACCTCCGGACCATCCACTTCCGCGGGCCGGCCTTCGACGCAGGCAGCTGGCCGGTCGTGATCCACCGCCGCACCGTGACCACGGTGACATGCAGCTCGTCGGCCACCTGGGCAGGAGTCAGAAACTGGTCGTCAGTCATGAGCAATAACGATACTTAGCATATTACAGCCGTCTGTAGCGATATGCTCCATGCGTGCATCAGCTGTCACTGACCGATCGGGAGCTCGCCGAGCTGGCGGATCTCGTCGCCGAGCGCGTCCACGGGAATGGTCGCCGACGATCCCGGGCCGAGACCACGGGGACGGGAACACTTCTCACGGCCGACGAGCTGGCTGAACTGTTGGGGGTGCCGACGGGATGGATCTACCGCCAGTCGCGCGCCGGGACGATCCCGACGGTGAAGCTCGGTCGCTACTACCGCTACCGGCTCGAGGCGATCGAGCGGTGGATCGTCGAGCGCGAGCAGGCCGCCTGATCGCTGCCGGGTCGACGGCGCCCAGGCGTAGGATGGCGCGGACAGGCGGAAGCTCCCCGACTGCGAATCGGAGAGCTCCCGGTAAATCGCTCCGGCGGCGCGCTAACGCCCCGGAGCCCGGCATCAGGAGACGAGGTCCCGATGCAAGCTAAGCGCTATCTGCACGGCGCGGTCAGCCTCTCGACCGCGCACAAGGGAAAGCCCCGGGCGCACCCGGTGTGGGTGCTGCGCTACCGGCTGCCGAGCGGGAAGGACTCGCGCAAGACGCTCGGCAAGGCATGGCTGAAGGCAAGTCGGCCGCGATCGAACTTCATGACGAAGGCCCAGGCCGAAGCGGCCGCGCAGCGGTTCCTCGACGAGTACGCGACCTCGCTTCCGGACGACCGGCGCACGCTGCGCCGCGCGCTCGACGACTTCATCGCGCACAGCGAACGCGAGCGCAAGCTCCGCGCGTCGACGCTCGCCGAGTATCACCGGATCGCAAACTGGCTGGGTGCGAGGACGTGGCGAACCGACCTGACCTGGCGCGATCGCCCGCTCGACACGTTCGACGCCGAGGATCTGCTGCAGCTGCGCGCCGAGATGGTCGACGCCGGCCGGAACGCGAGCACGGTCAACCATGTCCGCCGCGTCGTGCGTGGCGCGTTCGGGACGCACCCGAGCTCGCCGGCGCTCGCCTGGCCGTGGATGTCGTCCAAGGTCGAGAGCGAGGGACAGCTGCGGTTCTACGACCCGGCCCAGATCGCGCTGCTGAAGACGCACGCGCACACGCCGCTCGACGTCGCCGTGTATACGCTCGCCGCGGAAGCCGGGCCGCGGCTCAGCGAGATCCGCGGGCTGAAGGTGCGCAACGTCGACTTTGCGAGCGGACTGCTCCGCTTCGAGGACGGCTACACGACGAAGGGCGGGCACGCCGGCAACAAGGGACGCCGTGTCCGCTCGGTTCCGATGAGCGCCAACGTCCGCGCCGCGCTCCTCCCGTACTGCCAGGGTCGCGCGGGCGACGAGCTCGTGTTCGAGCACGACACGAAGCCCGGCGAGCCGATCTGCGGCGTCAGCCTCTACCGCCGGTTCGTGAGTGCGGCCAAACGCGCCGGCCTTCCGGTCCTGCGCTTCCACGACCTCAGACACTCGTTCGGCACCCAGGCGATCCGGGCGTTCAACATCTACGAGGTCCAGCGCATGATGGGCCACCGCCACATCACGACCACCGAGCGCTATCTGCACTACGCGCCGGATCCCGACGCCGCCGCCAAGCTGTCGCGGCTGTGGCAGAACGACGCGCCGACGCGCAACGTCGTGGACATTCGCACCGCCGCGGCGTAGCGCATTCGTGGGGAGCCCTTGGGGAGCCGTGGCCCGATTCGAACGGCGTGGCCACGCACGCTGTCCGCGAAACCCGCTTGTTTGCAGGGCATCCATCCAGAGGCGACGACCGGAATCGAACCGGTGTAGACGGCTTTGCAGGCCGCTGCGTAGCCACTCCGCCACGTCGCCGAGGAGGTTCAAGGGTAGCGATGGCGCGGACTCGGGCCCCGCGTGGGACTCGGGCGCCGCGCGGGCCTGGACAGCAAGTACGGTCGGCGAGGCCGCTCGGCGCCGGATCGGAGCGCCGTGCCGCTCAGGCCGAGGTGCGCAGCAGCACGCCGATGCCCGACGGGTCACGGATGAGCGACCCACCGCCGACGGCTTCGACGTCCAGACCTGCGTCGGACACGCGACCGAGGACGACCCCAAGGGCGTCGGCGTCGGGCAACACGACCTCGTAGTACCCCAGCCCAGCCGCGCCGGCCGTCGGACGCTTCCCTCCACGGCTGTTCCAGACGTTGAGCCCGAGGTGGTGGTGGTAGCCGCCGGCCGAGACGAATAGCGCGCCCGGGTAGGTGCGGACGATCACGTCGAAGCCGAGCACGCCGTTGTAGAACGCCTCGGAGCTCTCGAGGTCAGCGACCTGGAGATGGACATGACCCATCGTCGTCCCTGACGGTGCGAGCGCGGGCAGCTCAGCTCGCGCCCCAAGCTCGGAGACGAGGTCGTTCAGATCGAGCGGCAGGGTCGCCATCTCGATCGTTCCGTCGCGCCGCGGCCATTCCGCGCGCGGGCGGTCGCGGTAGATCTCGATCCCGTTGCCGTCCGGGTCAGATAGATACAGTGCCTCGCTCACGAGATGGTCGGAGGCGCCATCGAGGGGCCAGCGCGCCTGGGCGAGCCGGGCAAGCGCGAGCGCGAGCTCCTCACGGGACGGCATCAGGAGCGCCATGTGGAACAGCCCCGTCGCGCGGCGGTCGAGCGCGGGCGCGGACGCATCGCCCCGGAGGACGACGAGCGGCGAGGCGCCGCCGTCGCCGACGCCGAGCGCGACGTCCCCGTCATCGCGCTCGGACGCGACGAGGCCGAGCGTCCGCTCGTAGAACGCGCGCGACTGGGCAAGGTCCCGCACGGTGAGATGGACCGCGCCCATCGTCGTGCGGGCGTCGATCGACCGGGCATCGCCCGTGGGGGTTGTGTGTGACGTTGCCATTGACATCGCTGAGCCTACGCTGCCTGGGCCAGCTCGTGGCGATGCTCGAGCAGGGCGTCGAGGATCTCCTCGAGCCGCTCGCTGGTCTCCGGGTCGTTCAGCGTGCCGTCTGGATCGAATCGATCCTGGGCGCGTCCGACCGGGAGCTCGACGTCGACCACCCGCGCGCCGGCGATGCCGAGCGCTTTGCGGAGGTGGTCCTGCGCCCACAGGGCGCCGTAGTCGGTCGAGCTCGCGCCGATGACGGCAATGACCTTGCCCCATAGGGCTGCGGTCGGACCGTATGGGCGCGAGCCCCAGTCGACTGCGTGCTTGAGCTGACCGGGGACGGTGCCGTTGTACTCCGGCGTTGAGATGAGGACGGCGTCGGCGCTCGCGATTGCGTCGCGCAGGCGCGCGACCTCGGGGGCCGGCGTG
Source organism: uncultured Solirubrobacterales bacterium (assembly GCA_963750695.1). Lineage (GTDB taxonomy): Bacteria > Actinomycetota > Thermoleophilia > Solirubrobacterales > Solirubrobacteraceae > Palsa-465. The sequence continues at coordinate 569,879 of CAVVSB010000005.1, read as the reverse complement.
TCGGCCTCGTGGTCCTCGTTGAAAGGCGGGAGCCGGTCGAGCCCGTCATAGAGCTCGACCTCGACCCCCTCCGGCGCGAGCTGCGCGGCGGCGCGCAGCAACGCTGTGTTGTGTGAGGCGGCCCGCAGGCTGCCCGAGATCGCAAGCACCCGCATCGCTACGCCTTGACCGCTGAGACGCTGACGACCAGCTTGACGTTGTTCGAGACGAGCAGGTTGCCGTTCGGCAGCGTCTGGTTCCACCTCAGCTCGAAGTCACGGCGGTCGACCGTGCCCTCGACCTCGACGCCGACGCGCTGGTTGCCCCACGGGTCCTCGCCGTTCTCGGCGATCGTGCCGGTCAGCTCGATCGGCTCTGTGATGCCCTTGATCGTGATCTCGCCGCTGAGGCGAATCGCGCCGTCCTCGGATGCGTTGGCCGCGGTCGAGTGGAACGTGATCTGCGGGTGCTGCTCGACGTCGAAGAACTCCGGCGACTTCAGGTGGCCGTCGCGCTGCTCGTCACGCGTATCGACGCTTGCGATGTCGACGGCGCCCTGAAGGACGGGCGCGTCGCCGCTGAGGTCGAGCGTGCCCTGGAACGTGCGGAACTCGCCGCGGACGGCGGCGATCCCCATGTGCTTGACGGCGAAGCCGACGCTTGAGTGGCTGGGGTCGACGTTGTAGACGCCGGCCGGGATCGAAACGGGGGTGCTGGTGGACAAGAGTGCTCCTTGGATTGGCAATTGATTGAGCCTGCAACCATTATAGGCGAGACAGTTGCGTCGTCAAGTATTGATTACACAATCTTTATCGAGGCGTGGACCGGTGGGGCAGGGGCCGCGGGCCCGGGTGGCGAAGGGAGGTGCGGCCGGCTACTCGACCGCGAGCTGCTCGACCGGGGACGACTCGACCGGCCGGCTACTCGGGCGGTGGACTACTCGACCGAGCAGCCCTGGTCGCCGATGTCATCGGCGCCGTCGACGGAGCAGCTCCCGCTCGGGCTGGCGCCGGGGAGGCGGCTGAGCAGCGCGGCGAGGGTCGCGACCTCGTCGTCGGAGAAGTGCTCGAGGAACAGTCGCCTGATCCCGGCGATGTGCGTCCGCCCGGCGGCGCGAAGCTTCTCGTAGCCGGCGTCGGTGAGCTGTGCGTAGGACACTCGGGCATCGCTCTCGCACGACACGCGCTCGATCAGCCCGCAGGCGACGAGGCCGTCGATCAGGCGCGTGATCCCGGACCGGGTCAGCATCGTGCGCTCTGACAGGGCCGACATCGGGAGCTTGCGATTCTCGGCCTGCGCGAGGTACAGCAACACCTCGTAATCGCGGCTCGTCATGCCGTGCTCGGTGACGAGTTCGCCGTCGAGTTCGCGCACGATTGAGGCATGACACTGCAGGAAGCTGCGCCACGCTTCGAGCGCTGATCCCTCAAGCCGAGCTGTCGCCACAGTATCCATGGTTAACAATTGTAGTTGACCGGTCAACGGCAGTCGCACCGCCTGCAGCTGATCCGTAGTAACCCGCAATCATGACACGTAGTTCACCGTGACGAGGGACCGCGCTTCTCCGCCGATGAGCGCTGTATGACCGGTGGCCGCAGCCCATGGCAGCGGGGACTCGACGTTGGCGTTGAGTCTCGTGCCGCAGAGGCAATCTCACGATGCGAACGACTGCCCGTCCTCGACCGGGCCGTGCAGCGCGTGCTCGCGATCACCGACGACGAGGATTCGGCGACCGGCGATCTCGTTGCCGCGCTCGAGGCCGACCCGGCGCTCGCGGCCAACATCCTGCGGTTCGCCAACTCGGCGTACGCCGGTCGGCCGATCCGCGCCAAGACCGTCCGGCAAGCGGTGACGATGGCCGGTCGCAAGGCGACACGTCAGCTCTGTCTGGAGGCTGTGACGTTCCGATTCTTCGAGGCCGCACCGGGCAACGGCCACGCGTCGCGCGGGCAGCTCCACATCCACGCGGTGTCGGTCGCCAACGTCGCCGCCGCCGCGGCGGGGCTCGTCGGCCTGTCGCCGGAGTTGCCGCACCTCGCGGGGCTCTTGCACGATTGCGGCAAGCTGGTGATGCCGCTCGCATTCGGCGAGGCGGAGATGGATGAGATCGCCGACGCCCATCCGTGCGGCGTCCAGCGCTCGGCCGCCGAGTGGGAGCACTTCGGAATCGACCACGCGTACGCGGGTGCGCTGTTCGCGATCCAGTCCGGGCTTGACCAAGACGTCGTCGACGCCGTTGCCTGGCACCACGGTGGCAGGCGGGGCTGCGTGGCCCCGACCCCGGAGATCGCCTGTGTGCAGCTCGCGGACACGGTCGTGTGGATGCTCGCGGGAGCGAGTCCCGACACGACGCTGCTCGACGAGACGCTCGCCAGCCTCGGCCTGGGTCCCGAGGCCCTCGACCTGCTGGCCGAGCGCGTCACGGACTCGCAGCCAGGTCCGGCCGGACTCGCCAATCGCGTCGAACAGCTCGAGCGTCTGGCGAGCACCGACGAGCTGACCGGCCTCTCGAACCGCCGCCACTGGATGAACTCGGTGCGCGAGCGGGTGCACAGCGGGGAGGCGGGCGACGTCCTGCTGTGCGACCTCGACTACTTCAAGGAAATCAACGACACCCACGGCCATTCGACGGGTGACCTCGTGCTGACGGAGATCGCCCGCATCTTGTCGCTGTACGGCATGGCCGGGCGGCTCGGCGGCGACGAGTTCGCGGTGTGGCTCCCGGACGGCGCGGTCCACAGCGCCGCCGCGGCCGAGCAGATCGTCAGTGAGGTCGCCTCAGCGTTCCCGGACGACGACCGGATGTCGGTCAGTGTCTCGATCGGTGTCGCGCCCGCAGGCGACGATCTTGCTGACGCGCTCGAGCGAGCGGACCGTGCGCTGTACGCGGCGAAGGCGGCCGGTCGGGGCCGGGCGTGTCACTCGCAGCCGGACTTTCGACAGGCAGCCTAGCCCGCCAGCGGCGCGGCAGATACCAGTTGCGCTCACCGAGCATCGTCATCGCCGACGGAAGCAGCACGGCGCGGACGATCGTGGCGTCGATCAGGACGGCGATCGCGAGCCCGACACCAAGCTGCTTGAACACGACGGCACTGAGCGTCGCGAAGATCGAGAAGACCGCGACCATGACGATCGCGGCGCTCGTGACAACGCCGGCCGTCGCCTTGATCCCGACGCGGACCGCTTCGCTCGTCGGACGACCCCGGAGGTACTCCTCGCGGATCCGGCTGAGGATCAGCACGTGGTAGTCCATCGAGAGGCCGAACAGGATCACGAACAGGAACAGCGGGAGCCAGTCGATCACGCCACCGATGTTCGTCGCGCCGAGGAACGAGCGCAGGTACCCGTCCTGGAAGATGAGCTTGATGATTCCGTAGGCCGCGCCGACCGACAGCAGGTTGAGGGCGATCGTCGTGAGCGGGATCACGAGCGAATGGAACGTGACGAGCAGCAGCACGAACGCGAGCCCGAGGACGAACGCGAACACGATCGGCAGGTGCGCCTTCATCGTGTCGTTGAAGTCCTTCGACTGGGCGGTCGTGCCGGCGACGTACGCCCGCGCGCCCGGCACTCGTCCGATCGTCGCCGGGATGATCTGGTTGCGCAGGCTCGCGAGCGCCGCCTCCGAGCGCTGGTCGGTGCCGTTACCCGCCAGTGACAGGGTCACGGTGGCGACCGTCCGGTTCGGGCTGACCATGACGAGCACGGGGCCACGCATCGTCGGCGTGGCGAGCGCGGATGCGGCCATCGCGGCGACGCCGCGCTGCACCGATGTGGCCTTCACGTCCGGCGCCTGGACAACGACGACGGCGGGGATCGGGCTGCCTGGGAACGCCGCCTCGATGCGGTCGTAGGTACGCATGATCGCGAGATCGCGCGGGAGCCCGACGGTGCCGGGGGAGACGGTGTGCATGCTGAGGGCCGGGAACGCGAGCGCGAGCAGCAGCAGCGTGGCGAGCGCGCACGACAGCGCGGGAACGCGGAGCACGTGATCGACGATGTACCCCCACGCGGGGGACTCACCCCGGGCGCGGCGCTTCGCAATGATCGGTGCTCGGCCTCGCTCGACGTTGTCGCCGAGCTTGGAGATGACGGCCGGCAGTACGGTGAGCGAGCCAATCAGCGCGACGAACACGACGAGCACCGTCGCCATCCCAAACGACGTGAACACGCTGTTGCCGGCGAGGAACATTCCGGCCATCGCCGCCATCACGGTCATGCCGGAGACGAGCACCGCACGTCCGGACGTGGCGGCCGCACGGGCGAGCGCGCTGTCGGTGTCGTGGCCGGCGTGGCGCTCCTCGAGCTTGCGCCGCAGGTAGAACATCGAGTAGTCGACGCCGACGGCAAGCCCGATGAGGAGCACGACGGAATCGACCGTGCCCTCGGGCACCGGAAGCAGATGGCTGAGTGGGCCGAGCAGCCCAAGCGCGCCGATCACCGCAGTGATGCCGAGGAGCAGCGGGATCCCGGCGGCGACGAGCGAGCCGAACGCGAACAGCAGGATGATGAGCGTGACCGGCAGCGACGTGAACTCGGCCTGGCGGAAATCGTTGCTGAAGGACTCGTTCAGTGCGCGCGCCGCGCTCGCCTCGCCGAATTCCTCGACCCGCACACCAGGATGCGCCCGCTGCGTTGCCGCGACGACGCCGAGCGGTCCAACGACGCGCTTCGGCGCCTGCGCCTCATCGCCGGCGAGCGTGAACGTGACGAGTGCCGAGCGACCGTTGCGGGAGATCTGTCCCCGGCCGGCCGCCGTCAGCGGCGAGCGGATGTTCCTGACGTACTGCGACCGCTGCAACCGCGCGACGAGGTCCTGCACCGTGGCCGCGGAGGCCGGGTTGCCGATCCGATCGCCGGCGGGCACCTGGACGAGTACCTGCTCGCTCATCTGCTTGGGAAATGCGTCGGAGACGATCTGGGCCGCCTTGCCGGATTCCCCGTTGCCCATCTCGGCGTTCGTGAGATGCCGCTGACCGATCGCTCCGCCGAGGAGATACGCAATGAGGACGAAAGCGAGCCACCCGAGGATCGCACGGCGGCGGTGCCGGGCACTCCAACCGGCCGCGCGCGCAGCGAGGTTGGGCATCCCGGACTGAGGGGCAGGCATAAGCGGCTCCTTTCGTCTGTGAGGAGTGTTCCGCGGCCGCCACCGCGACGCATCCGTACCGTCTACGACGGTGCTCTCGGTAGTCCGCTGCGCCGCTGGAGACGGCTCCCGCCGTGTCTCCTAGAGAGGCACGCTCCCGTGTTCCACCCCGCGGGCGGCGAGCCGTTCCGGAGCCGGCAGTGCGCCGGCATCCCGGATCATCCCGGCCAGCACCTCGAAGTACCGCTCAAAACCGCCGGGATTGACGAGTACGAGCGAGTGCACCGGCTCGCCGCTGCGGTTCACGAACGTGTGCGGCGTCCCGCGTGGCACGAACGCGACGGTGCCCGGGCCGGCGTCGATCGTGTCGTCGCCGATGCGGAATGCGAGAGTCCCGTCGAGGACGTAGAACGTCTCATCGAAGTCCGGGTGGACATGGAGCGGCGGGCCAGGGTAACCGGCCGGGACGACCTGCTCGATCAATCCGAGGCGGCCGTCGGTGTCCTCGCTGCGCAGGCGGATCGCGATCGATCCGCCGAGGAGTGTCTCGGTCGGAGCGTCGTGCAGTCGCTGGAGGACGAGGGCGGTTGATGTCTGAGCTGAGTTGGTCATGGTCACGATCTCATCGCGCCGTCGGCCGCCCCGCAATCCCTCGTTTTCAGGGGTTGTTGGGCGAAGGGGGCGTCTGCGAGACTGACAGCGTGCTACCGCGTGACACCGACTACGTCCGGGCGGCGCGCGGGATCGAGGTGGCGCTCGAGGCTCCACAGACAGCCGACGAGGCGATCATCGCCCTGCTTGAAGCGAGCGCCGACGTCCTTGCGATCACGGCTCGTGCTGGCATCAGTCTGACCCCGCCTCCGGGATGCCGATGACCTCGGGATCGCTCGGCGCACCGGCAGGTAGCTTCGAGGAGTCGCTTGTCTATGAGTTCGAGCGCCCCGACGTCAGCCTGTTCCGGGAGCTCCAAACGCGACGAACGCCCGTGGCGGCGATCTCGATGGAGCCACAGGGCAGGCTCGGGAGAAGCGCGCGCTTCCGGGAGATGATCGAGCCCGACGGAGCCGCCGACGAGCTGCGCGTCTCGCTGCACGACAGCTTCGGGATCTGGTCGTCGCTGTGCGTGTTCAGCCGGCGCCCGATGACCGAGGCGGACCTCGAGTATGCGTCCGCGGTCGCGCCACTCCTCACCCGGGCGATCCGCGAGGCGAGCGCGGCGCCATCGGGCCAGCCGAACACGCCGGTGGCCGATCCCGGCGGCCCCGCGGTTCTGATCCTCGACCCGCGGGATCGAATCCTCGCCGCCGACGCCACGGCGCGGGCCCGGCTGGCGCGGCTGCCCGAATTCCGGGACGTGCAGGTCCCGGGGGTCGTCGCGTTTCTCGCCGCACACGTGCGGTGGGATGACAGCGGCGCACCGGCGACCGTCCGGACGCGGACCCTCGACGGCGAATGGTTCACACTCGACGCCTCTCGACTCGAGGGCGAGGAGCACGGCAGCGTCGCCGTCGTGATCCAGCCGTCGGCCCTGACGCCGTGCTCGATGCGGTTCTCCGCTCCCGCGGCCTCAGCGCCCGTGAGCGCGAGGTGGCCGCGCTCATCATCCAGGGCCGGTCGGCGAAGGCGATCGCGTCGGCGCTCGTGATCTCGCCGTACACGGTCCAGGACCATCTGAAGGCGATCTACGAGAAGACCGGCGTCGGCGACCGTTACGCGCTCGCGGCGCTTACAGCCTGAGCGCGGACGGCATCGACGAACACGGTGACCGCGTCGCGGATCTGATCCCGGATCGCCGCCGTCGCGATCTCGCCGTCAGCGCCGAGATCCGAGCGAGCGAGTGGGATACGCACACACGCGGGCTCGATGATCTGCGCTCCGACGTAGCCGAGCACCTTGCGCAGCGAGGCGTGGGCATCCGCACCGCCGCTCGGCGCGGCGCGGCCGGAGACGTTGATCCAGGCGATCGGCTTGCGGTACGTACTCGCGTCGCCGACGGTCCACTCGAGCAGGTTCTTGAACGACCCCGGCAGCGCGCCGGCGTACTCCGGCGTGCACAGCAGCACGCCGTCGGCGTGCGCAAGCGCGCTCCGCAGTTCCGCCACCGCCGGGTCGACCGGGGCGCCCTCCCGATCATCGTCGGGGTTGAAGTGGGGGAGGCGGCCCATGCCGTCGAAGAGCGTCGTCTCGACGCCCGATGGAGCGACGGTCTGTGCGGTCCGCAGCGTGGCGGTGTTCGTCGACTCGCCGCGGAGGCTCCCGGAGATGAGCAGGATGCGGAGTTGGGTCATCGGCGTCCCTCACGTTAGCGACGTCTGTCGAGACGACCGAAGAGGCGCGGTGGACGCGGCCGACCCGCTGCCGGTGCCCACCACACTCTCACTCGAGTTAGAGGCCGAGCGACCGCAGTCGACGGGGGCCGGCCGCGCGCGTTTGTGCAGAGCGCGCGCGGCGGCGAGCAGCTCACGGCCCACGCACGGCCCATAAATTCAATCGAGAATATGAAGATAACGCCGGGAACGCCCCACACCAACGCGGTCGGTGCGTCATGATCTCCGCGTGAGCGTTCCGCCCCGGCCCGCGACCGATCCCACCGTCGTCGCCGGCGAGGCAGCGGTCGTCGCCGCGGCGTGGTCCGGTCCAGGCACGCCGGATTCGTGGCGGCTCCTCGCCGGGCAACTCGGCGCGTTGCGTGATGACGCCGACCTGGCAGCAGTCGCGGCGAGCGCGCCGCCGGACCGGCTCCCGGCGCTGCTGTTCACCGCGGCCGCCACGCACCTCGTGCTGACGCGCGCGCCGGAACCCTTGCGTGGCTGGTTTCCGCGAGTGGGGGAGCCGCAGCCGCCGCTCGGGGACGCGTTCAAGTCCGAGTACCGCACGTTCTGTCTCGAGCACCGGGATGAACTACTCGATCTGATGGCGGCTCATCGCTACCAGATGAGCGAGGTCGCTCGCTGCGCCGGGCTCGTGCTTGCGCTCGACCCGGCTATCGTCGCCGACGGCCGAGAGGTGACGTTTGTCGACGTCGGCACTGGGGCAGGGCTCGCGCTGCACTTCGATCGCTATGGCTACCGGTATGCGGGGCCGGACACGCAGGTACGCAGCATCGGGGACGCCGGGCCGGATGCGGTCACGATCGACACCGCTCTGCAAGGTGACGTCGTCCCGCCGGTGCCGGAGCATATGCCGCATGTCGTGCAGCGGATCGGGATCGACGTCGAGCCGCTCGATCTCGCCGACGACGCAGTCCGCTCGTGGCTCGCTGCCTGCATCCCGCAGACGATCGAGGCGGTGACCCGGTTCGAGCGCGCGGCCGCGGTGGTACTCAGCGAGCCCGCGACGATGATCCGAGCCGATGCCTGCGCGGCGCTCGGCGACGTGCTCGCGGAGATCCCGGAGGACCGGTTCGTGTGCATTCAGGACAGCTTCGTCAGCGTGTTCTTCACCGACGAGCAGCGACGGCGCTTCCGGCACGTGATCGACTCCGCCGGTGCCGTGCGGGACCTCGACTGGATCTCGATCGACCCCCTCGTGCCGCTCGGGGCGACCGCCAGCGACACCGTCCTCGGCGAGCGCGCGCCGGACGCGCTCATCGCGCGCAACCACGACGTCGGGGTGTTCGGCGCGATCAGCCGCCTCTCATACCGATCCGGTCGGCGCCGCCAGGCACTGCTTGCCGTCGCCCACCCGGGCGCGGCGTGGCACGAGTGGCTCGCCTAGTGTCCCGATGGGCCTCCTACGTCGCTCTTAGGTCTTCCTTGCGATTCGCTCGCGTCCGAGGCCGAGACTCACCTCAGCAGACAGAACAGCGAACCCACGCTCCGGCGGCATGCCGGCGCGCAGACGAGGTGGTGAACCTTGGGCCGCGCGCGAGGCGGCGTTGAGGCACGCACGGGCGGGCCGGCGTCGGCCGCGGTCTCGGCGACCGTGTGCGGGCCGGACCTCGCGTTCGCCGACGCGTTCGCGACCGGGCTACTGGCCGCCGGACAGGACGGGTTTGAGCCAATCGTTCGTGCCGGATACGAGGCGCTGATCGTGACCGAGGCGGGGCACGTCGAAAGCACTGCGGAGTTCACGGTTCACCGCACCGCTGTCGCGGCGCCCGAGACCGGGCTCAGCGGTCGTTCCAGCCGGCACCCGTAGCTTCGTACTCGTCGACGCGTGCCTGCATCAGCGCCTTGAGCAGCTCGATCGGGAGCTCGCGCCCGTAGGGGAGCTTGATGAAGCCCTCGCCGGCCTCATAGCCAGCGGCCTCGACCGCGGCCGTTTGCGTGGCGAAGAACGGGGGTGGAAATCGCAGCGAGCAGTGCTGCTTGAAGTTCTGAAGCATCCACAGGCTCGTCTTCTCGCCGCGGACATATACCGGCAGGTTCCACTTCAGTTCCTCGCGTGCCTCCGGGTCGGCGGCGAGGCTCAGTTCCCGGAGCTGTTCGAGATGTGGACGCTGGACGTCCGTGAGCTGAGCGAAGAAGTCCTCGACGCTCGTCCTCTTGGGCATCGGCATCGTGTCAGCGTACCCCCGATCGCGGCCGGTAGGCTCGCCCCACGCCCGAAGCTGAGAGGAGAGCCGAATGGAAGAGGTCGTGCTGTGCGAGGTCGGCGATGACGGTGTCGCGCTGTTGACGCTGAACCGCCCCGATCGTCTGAACGCCTGGACATATGGGATGCAGATCGCGCTGTTTGATCTGCTCCCGAGATGCGGCGACGACGAGCGCGTGCGAGCGATCGTCATCACCGGTGCCGGCCGCGGGTTCTGCCCGGGCGCCGACATGAACGACTTGACCGCCCTCTCGAGCGATGGCGATGCGGCCGAGGCGAGAGCCGGCCGCACGGACCCGCGACCCATCAGCTTTGCGATGTCGATCCCCAAGCCCGTGATCGCAGCGATCAATGGAGCGTGCGCGGGCCTTGGGCTTGCGTTTGCGCTGACGTGCGACGTCCGTTTCTGCGCGGAGAGCGCCAAGCTGACCACCGCGTTCTCCCGGCGTGGATTGATCGCCGAGCACGGTACCTCGTGGATCCTTCCGCGACTCGTCGGTCCCGCCCGCGCGCTCGATCTCCTCATTTCGGCGCGAGTGTTTCGCGGATCTGAAGCGGCCGAGCTCGGACTGGTCAACCGCGCCGTCGAGGATGACCGGGTGGTCGACGTGGCGCTCGAGTACGGACGCGATGTCGCCGCGAACGTCTCTCCGGCAAGCATGGCGACGATCAAGCGGCAGGTGTACGAGGCACTGACCAGACCGCTCGGCGATGCGCTCGACGACGCCAACGCGTTGATGCTCGAATCATTTTCGAAGCCGGATTTCGCCGAGGGGGTCCAGAGCTTCGTCGAAAAGCGGCCACCGGCATTCCCGCCACTCGCGGCCACCGTGAGCACTTAGAAGGCGGGCCTGCACTCAGTCCAGCGAGCCGGCCAGCGCCTCGAGGAGGTTGCGGTTGCGGGCGGTTTGCCAGCGGCGACCTTCGCAGCGATTGCAGACGTAGGCGAAGACCAGATCGCGGTCGGGATCGTGGAACGCGAGCGAGCCGCCAGCGCCGAAGTGGCCGTAGGCCCGCGGTCCGGGTCCCATCGGGCGGTCGGGCTGTGGGAGCTGGACGCCCAGGCCGAATCGCGTGTGACGCCCGAGCAGGAAATCGGTGCCGTCGGACCATGGCTGGGTGGCTTCCGCGAGCAGGTCGGTTCCGAGGAGCGATGGGATTCGGTCGAAGACCGCGGCGAGGCCGCGAGCGCTCGCGTGAACGTTGCTGCTCGGGATCTCCGCGTTGCGCCAGGCCGGTGTGTTGACGGTGCCAATGCCTGAAAGCTCGGGTGGGTTCAGGTAGGCGCGGGCGAGCAGGGAGTGCTCCGCGCCGAAGCCCTTGTCCGCCGAGGCGAGGTCAGCGGTGTCGGTGGCGGCTTCGAACACGAACTCGGCGATGTCGGCGCCGGCGGCAGCGCCGATCGTCACCCCGCTCCCGTCGCCGGCGAGTCGGGCGAAACGCGTCCGCAGCGACTCGCCCGTCGCGCGGCGCACGATCTCGCCGCACAGAAAGCCGAACGTGTTGACGTGATAGCCGTGGGCGGTGCCGGGCGGCCACCACGGCTCTTGCGACTCGAGCGCACCCACCATCCAGGCCCAGTCGTAGATGGCCTCCGGCGGCACGTCCGCGCGAATCGCCGGGTGGCCGGCTCGGTGCGCGAGCACGTCGCGCAGCGTCGCGTCCTGCCATGCGGGAGCGTCGAGGTCGAGTCCGAGCGAGAGCACGGTCAGTGCGACACACGCTTTGCCGGTGCTGAACACGTCGACCACCGTCTCGGGCGCCCACGGCCGGGTGCGAGCCGCGTCAGACCAGCCGCCGCACAGATCGGCGACCGTCGTGCCCCCGATGCGCACGACCACCGCAGCCCCAATCTCGTACTCGAGGTTTGCGGCGAACGCATCACGGAGCCCTCTGAAGCGGGGGTCGCACGACCCCTGCGCCTCGCCGCGCGGCGCGCTTACGGACACGCCGCCACCAGCCGGGACCGCAGCATGGCCCGCTCGGCGGGCTGCGCGAGGTCGCGCCGGCCGGCGTCGGCGAGGATCCGGATGACGTTCTCGGATGGGACGGACTTTCCACCTTCGCGACCGCCGAGGCCCCACAGCGCGGTTGGTGTTCCGTCGGTCATCTCGAGCGCGATCGCCACCCACCACGTCAGGTCGAGGCGCTCTCCTGTACCGCCCGGCGACCGCGGGACGCCAGGATCGTGGACGACCAGGCGTGCGCCGCCCTCGCGGAGCGCCGCCCACGTCGCCGTTCCGGGCTTCGCCGGAGGCACCGCTTCGGACAACCACGCGGTCAATGCGGGTTCGCCCGCGACCTCCGCCGCGACGCGGCGCAGAACGCCGTCTTGAACGAGATCAACATTCGAGACGTCGGCGACGGTCTCGAGGGCCAGGCCGCACAGCGCCTCCAATCCGGGCGGCGCGTCGAGCGGGGAGACGGGACCGAAGCCCATCGTCACGACCGTCCCGCGGCCGTCAGGGCCGGGCGTGATATCGAGCGTCTGCGCCAGTGCGCCCACGATCGCCAGACCGTGTCCGATCCCCGGAGAGTCCTGACGTGGCGCGATGCCCCCGCCCTCGTCGACGACTTCGACGATGAACCGCTCGCCCTCAACCCGGCAGATCAACCTGACCCGGCCGTCCTCGCCGTCGTAGCCGTGGAGGATCGCGTTCGTGACCGTCTCCGACACGGCGAGGGAGATCGCTTCCCTCATCTCGTCCGACGCGCCTGCCGCCACGGCGAAGCCTGCGGCCCGGTGCCGTAACTGAGTGACGGCGGACGGCCCAACGGCCAATACCCACGCAGCGCTAGGCCCAGCTGAGGCTGTCACAGACCAGAAGCGTACCTAGGGCCACCGCGGGGCTGCTGCGGAGTGCTGGAGGCCGCGGTCACGCCCGGCGACCGTCTCAACGCGGCGGATCCCAAGGTCGGCTTCGACATCACCTCGGCCGAAATATGCCGAGATGAGCAGGTCGGTGTCGCGCTGCGCTTTGCGCGGGAGGCTGAGCGTCCACCGGCGGCCGCTCGCATCGAGCCGCACGCCCCGGACGTCGAAGACTGGGCCCGAGCGCTTGCCCGCGCGTCCGAACCGTGCCACCTGGATGTGGAGCTTGCGCGCCGGTAAGCGGAGATCCACGCGCAGTCTGACCCCGGGACGCCAACGCATTACGTGGGCGGGACGGCCCGGCATTCCGTCCGCGCACGCCCCACGCCCGCCGCCTCCCGGGAGCGGCTCGGTCCAGCAGTAACTCACGAGCGTGGCCGAGCGTGAGACGCCGAGCGTGCTGACGCGCGGCATCGGCGGCCGCACGTCGCGAGTCGCAGTCGATGAGATTGTCGTCATCCGATTGTGCGCTCTGGCGCGGACCGCAAAGGCCACGCCAACAGCTGTGGCGGCGATGGCGGTTGCGAGCGCCAGGGCAGCGCTCGTTCGCCGACTCTTCTCACACCGCGACATCGAAGACACTACGTACCACCGCGACGTTCATCACACGTTTCCCTGATCCCGTCGAGGCGCGCTCATTCATAGCCGGTGAACGGGTCCGTCTCGAACCGGGTGCCTTTGTCACGATCCTCGAATACGTGTGTGATGCGGAGTGCGGGGGGGACCTGCTCGACCCGGCTCTCCACGAGCCTGAGATCGGGGCTGTCACCGAAGCCGAGGGCGTTCAGCCGCTCAGCCTCGGCCCGCGCGACGTCCCCGGGCGTGGGATTGCTTTCAGGGTAAGCGTCCGTGTGGTGCCGGACTAGGGCCTGCCAGTGGGCTTCGCCCGCCCGTTCGATCGAGTCTCGAATCTGTTGCCGGTCGAATGCCATGGCCGCGGCCTCCCTTCAATCGGCTCGATCACGGCTCCTGGCGCCAAGGCTACCGGCCGTCGAGGGGTGAAAGTTCGTCTCCGGCTTGCCGATATTTAAGACATGGCTCGCGCATCACGAACGCTTCCGTTCTCACCATGAGCTATCTGACCGACGGCGTGCACCTGTACGAGAGCCTCGACTGGCGCGAGAACTTCGGGCTGGCGGGGGGCCGCTGGCTGACCGTCCGCGATTGTTCGACGGACACTGTGCGGGCCATGAGCGAGCTCGAGCTCGCGCTGTGCGAGCCTGTCGCCAGACCCAAGTCTGCGTCGCGTTAGACGCCGGCTCGACGTTTCGGCTGATGGCCGGTTGCGAGAGGCTGGCATCCCGACGCGATGCAAGAAAGGTAACTGATGCGCATACTCGCTCTCGGCGGGAGCCTCCGCGAAGCCTCCCGAAACCGGGCGCTGCTCGACGAAGCCGCGGCACTGACTCCGGCTGACACCGAATTGGATCTGAGCGCGCTTGACCTGATCGGCTCGCTCCCGCTGTTCAACCAGGACGTGGTGGAGCGGGCCGGCGTCCCGCCTGGAGCCGTCGAGCTCAAGGAATCGCTGCGAGCAGCGGATGGCCTGCTGATCGCCACGCCCGAATACAACTGGGGGATCCCGGGGTTCCTGAAGAACGCGATCGACTGGGCGTCGCGTCCGGCGAGCGACGTATCGGGCGTCTTCGGTGACCTACCCGTCGCACTCATCGGCGCTGGCGGGGGCTCTGGCACACGCAACGCTCAGGGCGCCTGGTTGTCGGTGTTTCGCTACCTGAAGATGCGACCCTGGTTCGGCGCATTTCTGTTCGTCGACCGGGCCTCGGAGCGTTTCGACGACCACAACCGTCTCAGCGACGACGCGACTCGCGAGCAGCTGGGGGCCGTGATCGATGGCTTCGCGGCGCACTGCACGCATGTTCCCCGCGCCCGTGGATAATGAGGAGGGCGTGGTGTGCGTGTGTGAGCCAGGGCGGTTGGCGCGTTGACGTCCACCGTGGTCGGCCTCGCGGCGCTAGTCGGCGGAATCGCGCTGGTCATCTGGGCGGCTGACCTGCTCGTCGACGGCCTGCTCGGGGTCGGGCGGGCGCTGCGCATCGCCCCGTTTGTGCTGACCGTGGCGCTGTCCGGCTTTGAGACTGAGAACCTCGTGGCGGGACTGGCGGCCAACGCGAAGGGCCTGCCGGGAGCAGCCGCCGGCACGTTTCTGGGGGGCATCACGTTCCTGGCGCTTGGAGCCGCCGGCCTGGGCGGCGCAATCGCGCCGATGCGCGTCGACCTCCCACCGCGATTCGCTCTCTGGATAGCTGGTGCGCCGTTGCCACTGTTGGTGCTTGCTTCGCACGGGCACCTGTCGCGCATCGACGGTGCCGTGCTCGTGGGCTGGTGGGCGGTATCCCTGGTCGGGTTGGCGATCTCGGGACGCAACCTGCTCGCCGATGAGAGCGCCGAGCGCGTCCGTCGGCCCGGCATCCGGTTGCTCGCCGGGCTCGGAGTCCTGACGGCTGGTGGGTGGGTGCTCGGTGAGGGCTTGAAATCGACGGTGCGCCACCTCGGCATCTCCCCGACGCTGCTCGGTAACACCGCCGTGGCTGCCTCCGTCGAGGCCGAGGAGGTCGGACGGATCGCCGTGCCGGCCCGCCGAGGCCGTCCCGAGTTGGCGCTCGGCACGATCGGCGGGACGATCGTCCACTTCGCCGGACTCAACGCCGGGGTCATCGCGCTCGTGAGCCCACTGGATCTCGGCGACGACACAACCCACTTCTACCTTCCGGTTGCTGCCATCAGCCCAGCGATCCTGGCGGCAGTACTGCTCGTCCGCAAGCAGCTGGGCCGGGTCGAAGGCGGGGCTCTGATCGCCCTTTACGTCGCGTACGTCGCAGCTGCGATCGCGATCTCGGCCTGACGATCTGGTATCAGTCGCCCGAGAGCGGGAGGGTCACGCCGAGCGCCATCAAGACTGCTATTGAGGCGAAAGCGATCCCGGTCAACAGATCGGTGTTGATGTGGGGGATGAAGTCGAAGAAGTTCGCCACCGTGCGGCCGATCTGGTGCCCCGCGACCGACACCACGAACGTGATCACCCCGAACAGGATCGGCGCGAGCCACGGAGAGTATCCGGCGAGACCAAGCGCCGTGCCAGCTGCGATGTTGTCAATACTCAGCGGGAGCGGGAGCCCGCGCCTCGCCCACTTCAGGTCCGGATCCGCGCGCTCGGGTGAGATCACCGCCCGGACGATGAGGAACACGCCGTATGCACCGAGGCCGATCATTGCGATCGTTTCAGAGGTGCTGTCGACCTTGTTGCTCACGAAGTGACCGAGAAGGATCCCGACGGCCGGCGCGACGCCATCCCACAAGCCGAAGATGGCGGATGTCTTGACTGACTGAGCGAAGGTCGGCTTAAGCCCCCCGAGCACGAGTGAGCTGCGGAAGTTGTCGAGACTCAGGGTGAACCCGAGAGAGATGAGCGCGAACATCGGTTCGTTCGAAAGGCGTGTCGACTGCGACCTGCCACGACTTGGGCGCCGTGGCAGATCGCGTAACTCGTCTCCCTACACCGTCACTCCGGCAGCGCGAAGGTAAAGAGCGCGCTTCCGTGGCGCGCCCCAAGCATCGCGGGCAGGAATCCCTCGGCCCAGCCGCCCCACCCGGTCGGCACGGCGATGTACTGCCGGCCGTCCACGCTGTAGGTGCTCGGGTTTGAGTGGTGGCCGCTCCCGCACTGGAACTGCCACAGGTGCTCACCCGTCTCAGCGTTGAGCGCGTTGAACCTCCCAGAGGGCTCGCCGGCGAACACGAGGTTGCCATGCGTGGCCAGCACCGAGGCGCACATCGGGTGCGCGTTGCGCCAGCGCCACGTCTCCTGGCCCGTCTTGGGGTCAAACGCGCTGATCGATCCGGCGATGTCCTCGCCGTCCACGGCCACGCCCGCGCCCCAGTACGGGATGCTCTCCTTGAACTCGCGACGCCGCCTCGTGGCGGTGGCGCCGATGTCCTGAACCGGACAGTAGAACAGACCCGTATCCGGGCTATACGCAGCGTGCGTCCATTCCTTGGCGCCAGCCGGCCCCGGCCAGAAGTGGACCGGATCGCCTTCCTTGTCGGGGAACACCTTGGCTGTCACCTTGCCGTTGGCATCGATCTCGCCCCAGGTGATGCGGTCGACGAATGGCACGACTCGGATCAGGCTGCAGTCCGTGCGATCGAGCACGAAGAAGTACCCGTTCTTGTCGAAGTGCCCGGAGCACTTCCGCCCGTCCATTTCGAACAGGATGTTCTCCATCGTTGAGTCGTAGTCCCACACGTCGTGTGGGGTGTACTGGTAGTGCGACTTGATCTGGCCGTTGTCAGGGTCGACCGTCACGACGCAGTCGGTGAACAGGTTGTCGCCTTCGCGGACTCCTCCGTCGAAGTCGGGGCACGGGTTTCCTGTGTTGAAGTACAGGAGGTTGAGCTCCGGATCGAACGTCGGCGTCGTCCAGCAGTTGGCGCCGCCTCGCTGCCAGGCCTCGCCCTCGGCCGGCCAGGTCTCGGAGCCCGGCTCGCCGGGCTTCGGGATCATGTAGCACCGCCAGACACGCTCTCCGGTCTCGAGCTTGAAGGCGTCGGCGTGGCCGCGCACCCCGAACTCCCCGCCTGAGCTCCCGACGATCACCATGTCCTTGACTATCAGGGGAGCGACGGTCGCGCTTTCGCCCGCCCGTACGTCGCCGTACACCTGGTCCCAGACCTTCTTGCCGGTCTCGGCGTCGAGCGCGACGATGTGAGCGTTGAGGGTGGTCATGAAGACCATCCCCTGCGCCACGGCGCAGCCGCGATTGACGTTGCCGCAGCACAGCGATACGTCAAACGGGGACGCATGCTTGTAGCGCCACAGCTCCGCTCCTGTCCGGGCGTCGATCGCCCAGATGAAGCCATCCCAGCCCGTGACGTACATGACGCCGTCGACGACGATCGGCGAGGCCTCCCACGCGTACGTCGACGCGCCGGAGTGCAGGCCCGTTGAGGCGGCCTGGAAGACCCAGGCCGGCGTCAGGCTCTTCACGTTGTCGGCATTGATCTGATCGAGCGGGCTGAAGCGCTGCCCGTCGTAGGCGCCGTAGTAGGTGATCCAGTTGTGCGGCTCCTCACGGGCCTTGAGAATCCGCTCGTAGGTGACGCTCTTGGCGACGGCCGGTGCACTTCCGGTCAGGTCGCTCAGCGATGTGTAGGAGAGCGCGTGCCCTGCGTCTACGTACTCCTCAGTTGCCATCAGCGGCTCCTCTCTACGGTTGCGGCTGCGGTGGGCGGTCGAGCTTGGCCTCGGGCGGCGTGTCCCCGCCGACGACGATCGCTCCGGTCAGGCCCCTGCCCTCGTCGTTCCCGGTGGTCGACCCGTACCAGTAGTAGCCCGGGCCGTCGAGGTTGATGCTGGCCGTCCCCTTCGAATGGTTGACCAGCCACAGGAACTGCGTGTCGCCGTTGCTCGGCAGGACAGCGCAATGCGTGTTCTTGTCGTCGTTGATGAACGTGAGCTCGAGGTCGCCTCCGTGTGGCAGGACGAGCACCGTCGGCTCATAGACGAGCTCGTCTTCGGGGATCCGAATGGTGGCGTGCATCTTGCCGTCGGGGCCCTCCTCGGCTTGGCCAAGCTTTCCGTTCGCGAGGATGCGACCCAACGTCGTCCCGTTCTGCTTGGCCAGCCCCGCCAGCTGATCGAGGACACCCGCTTCGGCAGTTTGGCTCACGGCCTCTCCTTCCGTCGGGACTAATGGATCTTGACAAGTTAACAGCGCAGCGGCCGGTATACAAGGCGGGAATGGTCAGTGTTAATACGACTTGGGCGAGTCACCTACGGGCACAAGGATTGACACGGCCAGGGTGGTCGTTCTTGTGGCACTTTGCAGTGCTTTAGCGCGGCATTTAACGGTGCTTGGTCAGCATCCGGACCAGATCGGGGGTTGCTCAGCCCAGCACAATCGACTCGGCACCGGCCACGCGCAGGTGGTCGAGTGCAGAGCCGCGTGACTCGCGCAGCCTCAGCACCTCGGCCAAGCGCGCATGGACGCCGCCGGCCAGCCCGTCGGCGAGTAGCGCCGCACCGTGCGCCGCCGCGCTCGCGCGACCGGGCACGAGCGCGCGCACCGGGGCGATGTCATCGAGCGACGATGCCAGTGCCGCAACGAGCTCTGGCACGCGCGCGAGGCGACCGGAGACGACGATCTCGAGTGGCTCCAGCACGCTGACGATCAGACTCCGCACCGCCTTGGCGGCGGCCTCGAGCAGCGCGATCCAGCCCTCGGCGTGAGCCGGGGAGGACCACAGCGCCGCCAGGTCCTCGATGCCCCGCGCCTGTCGGATCGAGGGCACCGCCGGTGAACAGGGTCCGCTTCGTCAGCGCCGGCGCCAGCAGGTAAGCAAGCTCGCCGTCGAGCGCCCCGGCGGCGCGCACACCCAGCGGGCCCGACGACCCGCCCTGCCCGTCGACGATCTCGCCGCCCGTGATCGCGAGCGCCGCGCTGAAGGCGCCCCCCAGCTCGAGCAGCACCATCCTCGTCTCGCGCAACTCGATCTCCCGCCGCGTCGACTGGTCGACGATCGCGGACGCCGCAGCACACACCTTGTCCGCAGTGCCCAGGTCGATCCGGTTGAACTTGCGGTGGCGCGGAACCGACGGCAGGTGGATCACGCCGGGACCGAAAACGACCGGAAGGCCGGACTCGGCGCCAGAGACCGCAGGAGCGAACGCATGCCGCCGACTCCGATGTCGGCGCTCGCCTCGTCTGCCCGCACGAGCACCATCTCGGACAGTTCGCGCTCCCCGACGTCGATGGCCCTCACGAGGGGGAGGCCGTAGCCACTCGGACCGTAGATCAGGTCATACGGCCCGTGGCGGATCAGTGTCTGCAGCAGGGGCGCACTGTCCTCGCTCAGCGACCCGGTCTCGAACACCTGTTCGACCACCGGGTCGCCGTCCTGCAGGACTGACAGATCGAACGAGACAGTTCCGGGGTCGATACCGGCGACGCGGGGCATAATTCAACAATGAGCACAACAGAGGACAAGCGCACCTACACCGAGGAAGAGATCCCCTCGAAGCTGTCCGAGTATGGCCTCGACGAGTGGTACTACGAGGACAAATGGATCCGGCGCAAGTACAACACCGACGGCTGGCCGTCGACGCTGATGGCCGTCAACGCGGTGGGGTACCTGTGCGAAGCCGCCGGCCATCACGCCGACTTGAACGTCACCTGGGGCAAGCTGTGGGTCAAGCTGGCCACTCACTCGGCGGGCGGCATCACCGACAAGGACTTCACGATGGCGCGCAAGATCGAGGACACGATCCTGTGGCGCCCCGAGTCCGACAGTCCGCTTGACGGGCCGATGGGCAAGTTCGTCTTCTCGAAGTAGGTATTCACAGCACCTCCAGCGCAACCTCGTAGATGCCCTCGAGGTCGAGGACCGTGCCCTTGGCGTCGAACATCCGCTGCACGCACCGCTTCTGCAGCTTCATCTTCGGGGCGCCCACCGCGAGCGCGCCGAGCTTGAGGACACCGTTGTCCTCCGCCAGGTTGTGGCCGCGGTCAACCCCCTCGACCCCGACGGGCTCGGCCGCCGAGTAGTCGACCACCACCTGCACGCCCTCCTGTGCCCAGCCACTGCGGCGCAGCACCTGGGTGCCCCCCGGCCCGGCCGCGAACAGGGCCGTGTGGCCGGCCAGCGCGCCGTCCAACTCGTCGCTCGACGTTGGCTCGACGACCTCAAACCCCGCGTCCTGCGCGACCGGGACGCCCGACGCCCTGCGATGTCCGCCCTCCAGCACATCGGGCGGGAACGTCAACATCGTCACCTCTGCGCCTTCGCGCCGCAGGAGCTCGGCCGTGCGCAGGCCGACCGGCCCCACCCCGATCACCGCCGCGCGCCGCCCAGGCAACGTCACCGCGCCGCGGACGCGAGCCACGGAGGCCGCGGCGGTCGTGTTGGAGCCGTCGGAGTCGAGCATGATCGATGGCGTGAACGGTTCGAAGAACAGCTGCCGCGCGGTCTCGAACACCGCCTCGCCGTCGCGCACCTTCGACCCGCCCACCCAGAACGCGGTGTTCGCAAGGCCATCCGGACCGCGCGGGAAGACCGCGCCCTGAACGACGCCCGCCAAGTTGTCAGGGGCGATCCCGCCGAATCCCAGCACGATGTCCACATCCGCGTCGTAGGCAGCGATCGCGTCGAACGAGCTGGGGTGCTGGTCGGTGTCCAGCTGGATCAGGATCTTCTTCATGAGATGTCCTCCCGTCGAGGTTCGGGAAAGCTGAGCAGACCCCAGTCGAGCGCCCCCTCCTGGCGATAGCTCTTGTGCAGACCGCGCGCGATCGTCGCCTTCATCAGCTCCTTCCCGAGATAGAACGCGTGCGACGCGTCGCTCACTCCAAGCTGCTCGAACACCGCATACATGTTCTTCTCCCGAACAAACCGCTCGCCGTTGAACGCGTATAGCCAGTCGTCGTCGACGAACAGGCGGTAGTTCGCGTCGGAGATCTGCGCCTGCATCGCGCGGAGCTCCTCCTCGGACGGGGCATGCATCGACTCGTCCTTCGCCGTGAGAAGCCCGGAGTCAAGATGTTTGGGAGGCCGTGCCTGGCGCTGGGCCAGATTCATCATCTGTGCGGCCAGCACCGTCTCACGCACTGCGCCGCGCGCCCATCCGATCACCTCGGTCGTCAGCACCGCCCGGATCCCGACCTCCTGACAGAAGCCGATGAGGAGCGCGGTGACCCCCGTCGAATCGGCCTCGGTGAGCTCGGTCAGGTTTCCGATGCCCATCAGCATCTCGGCCTGCGGGTGGCGTCGGCGCACCTCGACATAGCGCGCCAGCGACCCGGCGAAGCCGGAGTTGATCGGCGCCAGGATCGAGTCGAGCAGGTACGGGTGCCTCAGCGCCTCCAGGCGGGCCGCCATGCGGTCGAGTCCGTCGAGGTCCTCGGGATCCTCCGTGATCAGCACCGGCGTCGCACGCATCTCGGCAGCTAGGTCGATCGTCCCCGGTGTCAGGCTCAGCACATAATCGACGCCGGCGGCGTCGGCCATGCGGATGTGCTCGGGGTCGAGCGTGTCGATGCTGAGCGACAGACCGCACTCGCGCAGCGCTGCGATCGTCGGCGGCCCCTCGGCGAGCCACGGGCGATCGAGAGACAGGCCGAGGTCGATCACGTCTGCTCCCGCCGCGCGGTGGGCCTGCGCGCGGTCGATCACGTGCTCGCGCGAGAGCGATTGCACGTCGTTGATCTCCGCAAACACGCGCACGTCGCGTGGGCCGAGCTCCGCGCGCACTGCCTCGCGCCCGTACCACTCCGGCAGCGCGCGGACGTCGGCCGGTCCCTTGCGGACCGGCAGACCCGTGCTCTGACTGAGCGTGTCGACGTCGCCCTCGCACAACCCGGGAATCACGATGTTGTCCACACCCTCTGGGGTACCCAGGCGCTTGGCGATCCACCGCGGGGTCATCAACGCGGCGACGCTGATGTTCATCACGGCGATCTGGTGCTCGATGCCGAGCCCGGACACGACCGCGCGCAGCGCCGGTTCGGCGAGACGACCGGTGACGAACAGCGTGTCAGCCAACGACACCGCCGTTGACGTTGATCGCCTGTCCCGTAACGAACGCGGCGGCCGGCGAGGCCAACCAGACCGCGGCGCCCGCCACATCGCCCGGCTGCCCCCACCGGCCCAGCGGGGTCTTCGCGGCGACGTCCGCATGGAAGTTACGATCGGCGCCCGCGCCGAATGCGGTCTCGATCCAGCCGGGGCACAGCACGTTGACGCGGACGTCGGGAGCGACCGAGCGAGCGAACGACTTGGAGAAGCCCAGGACTGCGGCCTTCACTGCAGCGAACAGCTCCGGGTCGTCGCCTGCCATCCCGTCGATCGTCGCGTGATCCCAGCCGAGATTGATGATGCAGCCGCCCGGCCGCATGCGGGCCGCGACCAGCCGCGAGCAGCGGATCGTCGCCTTCAAGTCGACCTCGAGCAGGGCCTCGAGCTTTTGCTCCGCCGGCCACCGGCCGGCCGCGCCTGTGAGCACATCCGCGCCGGCGTTGTTGACCCATACATCGACCTCCTCGAGCACGCGGAACGCCTCGGAGACGATTGAGCTGCAGCCCTCCGCGGTTCTGAGATCCGCCTGCAGCAGCAGATGGTCGGGGCCGAGCTCGCCGGCGACGGTACGCGCGGCATCCGAGGAAGACCTGAAACCGACGCCGACGCGTGCGCCTGCCCCGGCAAACGCGACCGCGATCGCCCTACCGATCCCGGAGCTCGCCCCGGTAACGACCGTGCGCAGACCGGCGAGGGGCGACTCTCCGGTCTGCGCGGTCAACGGCTTGGGCGCGAGGGCGCTAACCCTCGGCGCCGCCGGCGAACGGGTGACGCGCCGCGGGCGTCTCCGCAAGAACCTTGTCGATGCTCGGCTCACCGCCCATAGCGCGCGCGATCGACTGCTTCACGGCCTCGTAGTTGTAGTCGTAGATCTTCTTGTCGTCCTCCGCCTCCCAGTGGATGAACACGCCAACGACCACGCACAGGTCGTCGACCTGATCTTTGGGGATGACACCCTCGGCAACCGAGTCCACGACGGCACGGGCGACTGCGGCCTGAGCGGGACCGAACAGCTGAACGGCCTGCTTCTCGCCCTTGATTGTCACCTTGTTGGAGATCACCGTGTCCGGCTTGGCGGGAAGGTTCGGCGTGACCACCGCCAGCAGATTCGTGTGACCTTCCTTCTCGTTGGTGAAAGCACTGGCGAACGCAGCGCCTACCGGTCCGCTCTTGGACCCGATCAGTAGGTCGATGTGGGCGAGTTCGTTGCCGTCGCCCGTCAGTGCCTCTCCCGTCGCCAGGGTTATGGCCATGAGTACCTCCCTCTCGTATCGTGACGCGGGTGAATGCAACCCTAGCTCAACCGCCGCTGCGCTGTGAGGAGCTCGAGCATCACGTTCAGCTCGCGTGCGTGCTCGAGGTGTCGGCCGGCAAGCCCGGGAACATCACACCGGCTCACGACTTCTCCGACACGACGTTCGCCGAGATGGTGCGCTCCGCGCTCGCGCTCGGTCCGGCATTGGGCGGCCGGCGGGCCCGCGAGCGCAGCGTCGGTGAGCTGATATCCGACGGGGTGCGGGCGACTGCGCGGGTCGCCGACACGAACACGAACCTCGGGATCGTGCTCCTGTTCGCGCCGCTGGTCCGCGCGGCGGCGACCCGGCGTCCGCACGAAACGCTGCGATCCGCCACGCAGCGGACGCTCGCACAGCTCGATGTCGACGATGCCGTCGCCGCGTTTGCGGCAATTGCCGGAGCGCGTCCGGCCGGGCTGGGGGAGGTGCCCGAGCACGACGTGCGCGCGCCCGCCGGCGTCTCCCTGCGTGAGGCGATGGCTGCCGCCGCTCACCGCGACAGCATCGCCTCCGAGTACGCCACCGGTTATGCGATCGTGTTCGAGGAGGGGCTGCCGTTGCTGGCCGACGCACTGCGCGACGGTTTCCCGACGCTGGACGCGATCGTGTCACTTCATGTCGGCCTGCTCGCGACGCATCCTGACACCCTGATCCTGCGCAAGGCGGGGGCGGCGGCAGCCCAAGCGGTGACGGTGGCGGCTCGTACGGTGCGGGACGGGAGTCGTTCGCTGGCCGACTTCGACGCGTCGCTGCGCACCGCGGATCATCGGCTGAATCCCGGAACGACTGCCGATCTGGTGGCCGCGACGCTCCTGGCGACGCTGCTGTCGGGAGTCCGGCTGCCATGAGGGTCCTGATCGTCGCGGTCAGCGCCCGGATGCTCGCGCAGCTGGCAGTTGCCGACGGCTACGAGGTCGTCGCGCTTGACCGTTTCGGCGACGTCGATCTGCGGGCGGTGGCGCTCGGAGCCACGGCACCGAACAACGACGCGCTGGTCAAGCTCGCCGACGACGTCGACGCCGACGCGGTCGTCTACGGCGCCGGGCTCGAAAATCGACCCGACCTGGTCAGGCGTCTCAGCGACGGACGGGAGCTCCTCGGGACGCCGCCCGAGTTGCTTGCCGCCGTGCGCGACCCGTGGGCGGTCGGTGCCGCAGCGCGGGCAGCTGGGGCGCGCGCCCCAGAGACCCGATCGGCCGGCGAGCTCCCGACCGGTCCCGACGGATGGCTGCGCAAGCCCCTGGACGGCGGCGGCGGGCGCGGCGTGCGGCGGTGGATCGACGGTCGGCTGCGTCCGAACGAGATCCTGCAGCGGCGCGTCTCTGGGCTGTCGTGCTCGGCGGTCGCGATCGGCGACGGACGGCGGGCGACGACGCTGGGCACCACCGAGCAGCTGCATCGCCCGCGGGGGTTTCAGTGGATGGGCAATGTCACCCCTCCACGCCTGAACACGAGCGAGCGGACCGAGCTCGAAGGCCGGCTCGATGCGGTCTGCGCCGAGGTGGCGAAACGCTTCGGCGTACGTGGAGCATTCGGCGTGGACGCGATCTGGGACGGGCGCGACGCGTGGGTGCTCGAGGTGAATCCACGACCGACCGCCGCACTCGAGCTGTTCGGACCGGGCCGTTTCGCGGCGCATGTCCGAGGGGCGCGCGGCATCGGCGGGGGAGGCGGGCTTCCAGTTACCGACCGGCCGCCGGAGACGACGTGTGCAAAGGTGAAGCTCGTGCTGTTCGCAGACCGCGACGTCCGCGCCCCTGATCCGGGATGGTGGCCGGCGGATCTGGTGCGCGACATCCCACACGCGGGGGAGACGATCAAGCGAGGCGCTCCGGTGTGCACGCTCGTTTCGGCGACCGACGGCGCGCCGCAACTGGCCGACCGTGGGGCCTCTCTTTTGGCAGCGCTTGAAGATGCGGTGCTCACCTATGGCTGACGTCAAGCCGATCACGTGCGCGGGATGCGGTCTGCTGTGCGACGACGTGCTGGTCCGGCGGTCGGGCGACAGAGTGAGCCTGCAGCCGGACTGCGCCCTGGGGACCGCCTGGTTCTCCGAGCGCGCCCTCGAGCCGTCGAGCGCGCCGGCGGCGACCGTCCACGGACGCCCGGCCGAGGTCGAGACGGCGCTGACCCGTGCCGCCGAGCTACTGCAGGGCGCGCGGCGCCCACTTGTGTACGGCTTCGATGGCGCCACGGTGGAGGACGCGCGGGCAGCGGTCGCCATCGCGGACCGACTCGGCGCGCTCCTCGCAACCGAAAGGGTGGACGGTGCCTGGCCGGGCGCTGCGGCGGTACCGCTGCGGGGCGCGTCCACAGCCACCCTGGGCGAAATACGCGATCGTTCGGAGCTCGTCGTGGTCTGGCGCGAGGATCCCGAGACGACCCACCCGCGGATGCTCGACCGCCTCGGCGTCGGCGACGGCTCGCCCTCTCGGCTCGTCGTGGTCGATGACCGCGAGACCGCCACAGCGCGGCGGGCCGACCTGCGGCTCCGATGGGCGTGCGAGCGCGATCTCGACGCCCTGACTGGTCTCCACGTGCTGCACCGGCAGCTGGCGCTGCGCGCCGGCGAGCTCGAGGCCCAGCTCCGCGGGCTGCACGAGCGCATCAACCGCGTGTCCCACGCCGCATTCGTGCATGGGCCCGCACTGACGGGCGGTCCGGGCGGCCAACGGCGCGCGCTTGCCCTGCACGAGCTGGTGCGCGAGCTGTGCCTCGGCCGCCACGTCGTCACGCTTGCGTTGCCCAGCTCGGCCGGACTGAGGGGCACGCAGGACGTGCTGGCGTGGCAAACCGGGTATTCGGAGAACATCGATCTCGCCAGCGGTCATCCGGAGCCGGTCATCGCCGCGCGGCCGCTCGTCACCGCCGAAGGCGTCGACGTCGCCTTGTGCATCGAGGGCGCCGTCAACAAGGTGCCCGACGCCGTGACCCGGATCGCGCTGTCCAGCCAGCCGATCTCCGGCGTCGAGGTGTCGATCCGCACCGCCGCCCCCGGCGTCGGCGCCGTCGGCACCGCGCACCGCCTCGACGGCGTCCCGGTGCCGCTCGACGCACCGTTGCCGACCGGCACGCCCACGGCCGCCGCGGTGCTGGCACAACTGCATGCGGAGATCGGGCCGTGAGTGCGATCCTGATCCGCGGGGGTCGGGTCCACGATCCCGCCAACGACGTCGACGGCGAGGTCAGGGATGTGTGCATCCAGGACGGCAAGGTGGTCGCCGAGGTCGGTCCCGAAGCCCGCCGGATCGATGCGCGGGGAATGGTCGTCATGCCCGGCGGCGTCGACATCCATGCCCACATCGCCGGCCCCAAGGTCAATGCCGCGCGCCGACTGTCCCCCGAGGACCGACGCGATGACACCCTCGATCGAACGCAGCTGCTGCGCTCAGGCACCGGCGGCCTGGTCCCCTCGACGTTCGCCACCGGCTATCGCTACTCGTTGCTCGGTTACACCACCGTCGTCGAAGCGGCGGCACCGCCACTCGCAGCGCGGCACGTGCTCTCGGAGCTGCGCGACACGCCGATGATCGACAAGGCGTTCCTGATCCTGATGGGGAACAACGAGGTGCTGTTCGAGCTGATCCGGGAATCCGGTCCCCGCTCACCCGGCGCGGTGTCGCAGCGGATGCGCGACGCGATCGCGTGGTGGCTTCAGGCGACAGGCGGTTACGGGGTCAAGCTCGTCAACCCGGGCGGCGTCGAGGTCTGGAAACAGCGCAACGGCGACGTGAACGGCCTCGACGACGAGGTGCCGGGCTTTGCGGTAACCCCGCGCCAGATAGTCGACGCGATCGGGGGCGCCGTCGACGAGCTCGGACTGCCGCACCCGGTCCACATTCACGCCAACAAGCTCGGCGTCCCTGGAAACGCCGACACGACGCTCGACACGATGCGCACGCTGTCGGGTCGCCAGGCTCATTTCGCGCACCTGCAATTCCATTGCTATGGAGGCAAGCCCGGAGGCGGGGCGGGCGGGATCGTATCCCGCGCTCCCGACTTGCTCGAGTACCTGGGCGGCCATCCCGAGATCACGGCGGACGTCGGCCAGGTGATGTTCGGCCCGGCGCTGACGATGACGGCCGATGCTTCCGTCTCGGCTCGTCTTCGCGACCTCACCCACGGGAAGTGGATCAACCACGACACCGAGGTGGAGACCGGATGCGGGATCGTGCCGTACACATATCGGGCGGGCAACTACGTGCATGCCCTGCAATGGGGGATCGGGCTCGAGCTGTTCCTGCTGGGGAAGGACCCATGGCAGGTGATGCTCTCGACCGACCATCCCAACGGCGGCTCGTTTCTCTCCTATCCGAAGCTGATCCGGCTACTGATGGACCGCGGCTACCGTGAGGATCAGCTGCGCCGCGCCAATCAACGGGCGGTCCGCCGCACCGCCCTGCTCGACGGGCTCGACCGCGAGTACACGCTGAACGAGATCGCGATCATCACCCGCGCCGCGCCCGCCCGCCGGCTCGGCCTGCGCGACAAGGGTCACCTGGGGATTGGGGCCGACGCCGACGTGACGATCTACCACGATCGCACCGACCGTGAGGAGATGTTCTCGACCCCGCGGTACGTGATCAAGGGCGGCGAGCTGGCCGTCGAGGACGGTGAGCTGCGGCGCGCCGACGACGGGTTGCTGCTGTCGAGCCGTGCCGCGTTCGATCCCGAGGTGAGCGACGTGCTGAAGCCGCTGTTCCGCGAGCGCTACACGGTGGCCTTCGAGCACTACCCGGTTCACGATCCGGCGCTGCGTGAACCCGCTCGGATCGTGGAGGCGTCGCCTTGAGCGGTTACACGCTCGGCGCCGCCACGGTCGCCGACACGTTCGCCGAGGCGTTCCCGATGCGGTTTGCGCGACTGCTGATCACGGCGGCGACGGCCGACTGGGCCCACGAGGCGGCACGCTCGGCGACCGGGTTCGCCACTTCGGTCATCGGCTGCAAATGCGAGGGGGCGATCGAACTGTCGCTCCGGCCCGGTCAGACCCCGGACGGAAGGCCGGGAACGGCGGTGCTGCTGTTCGCGATGGACCGCGAGGGCGTCGGCAAGCGTGTTCTCGAGCGCGTGGGGCAGTGTGTCCTGACCTGCCCCACGACGGCATGCTTCGACGGGCTTCAGCGGGCGGAGGGGAGAGTGCCACTGGGTAAGGCGCTGCGATACTTCGGCGACGGGTTCCAGGCCAGCAAGGTGATCGCGGGGCAGCGCTTCTGGCGGATCCCTGTGATGGAGGGCGAGTTCCTGGTCGCCGACTCCGTTGGGGTGGGCCGCGGTGTGGGCGGCGGGAACCTTGTGGTCGGGTCTTCTGACGACGACACCGCGCTGACCGCCGCCCAGGCGGCCGCGGACGCGATGCGGCACGAGGGCATCGCGCTGCCATTCCCCGGCGGGATCGTCCGCAGCGGCAGCAAGGTCGGGGCGCTCACATCGAAATCGATGCCCGCGTCCACGAATCACCAGATGGCTCCGACGCTCCGCGCCCAGGTGTCCGACACGCTCGTCCCAAAGGGCGTCGGGTCGATGTTCGAGATCGTCATCGATGGTGTCTCAGAGGACGCGGTGCGCGAAGCGATGCGCCGAGGACTCCATGCTGCCGCCGACGCCGGGGCGACGCACATCACGGCGGCGAACTTCGGCGGCAAGCTCGGCGAGTTTCAATTCCCGCTCTCGGAGCTGCGCGACCCGCCATGACGCTGACGCTCACGCTCCGCACCGAGCCGCCGGCACGGATCGCTGCCGGCGCGCTAATCCCCGAGCGGCTCCGCGGACGGGGCGCTCTGTCGGTGGCATCGGAGAGCATCCGCTGCGGCCGCGAAACGGTGAAGGTTGGCGATCTGTTCAAGGTGTCCGGGGCCGGCGACCAGGTGCTGGTCTTCGCCGGCAATCTGGGCAGGGTGGACGGGATCGGCGCCGAGATGTCGGGCGGCCGGGTGCTCGTGCAGGGATCGTGCGGCGACCGCCTCGGTGCTCGCATGCGCGGCGGTGACATCACCCTCGATGGCGCCGCGGGCGACTGGGCCGGTGCCGAAATGAGCGGGGGCGTCGTCCGGATCCTGGGCGATGCGGGCGCACGGCTCGGCGGCGCGTATCCGGGCGTCCGCGTGGGCATGAGCGGCGGCGAGATCGTCGTGAGCGGCGACGTGGGCGAGGAGGCGGGCGCGGGTATGCGGCGCGGGCTGATCGCGGTCGGCGGCCGAACGGGGAGCGGGGCCGGGCTGCGGATGCTTGCGGGCACTGTGATCGCGCTGGAAGGGATCGGCGCGGAGGCCGGGCTCGGCAATAAACGAGGCAGCCTCGCGTCCGGGCAGCCGGTCGAACCGCTGCCCGGCTATGCGCTCGCCACGCGATATCGCCCGCCGGCCCTCAGGATGCAGCTTCGCCGAGCGCTGTACCTCGGGCTGACGGTGAGCAAGACGCTGATCGACGGCACGTGGGAACGCTGGAGCGGCGACCGGACAGAGCTCGGGCGAGGAGAGATCCTGATCTTCGATCAGAAGGAGGTCGAATGAGTGTGTCGATGAACGAACGTGCCGCCAAGCTTGTCGACACGCTCGTGGCCGATGGCGATGCGCTCGGAATCGAAGTCCGGACGCTCGACTCGGGCGCACGGGTCATCGATTGCGGTGCCCAGGCTCGCGGCGGTCTCGAGGCCGGGTTGGGCTTCGCACGCGCGTGCATGGGGGGGTTGGGCAGGATCGACCCCGTTCCGGTGGCCGTCGGCGAGCGGACCTGGCCCGGCGTTGGCGTCGCAGTCGACCAGCCGGCCGCCGCATGCCTCGCGGCGCAGTACGCGGGCTGGAAGCTCGAGCACGAGGACTTCTTCGCGATGGCCAGCGGCCCGGGGCGCGCCCTGGCCCGAGCGGAGGATCTGTTCGAGGAACTGAGCTGGGACGAGCGCGGCGACCGGGTGGTCCTGTGTCTCGAGACCCGCCAGGTGCCGCCGGCGGAGATCGTCGACAAGGTGGCGCAACGCTGCGGGACCGCGCCGGCCGCGATCACGTTCATGATCGCTCCGACCGCCTCGGTGTGCGGCTCGGTCCAGATCTCCGCGCGCGTCGTCGAGACCGCGCTGCACAAGCTGCACGAGCTCGGTATCGACCCAGCGCGTGTCTTGAACGGCTGGGGCTGCTGTCCGATCGCTCCGGTGGCGGCCGACGACCCCGGTGCGATCGGCCGCACCAACGACGCGGTTTTGTACGGCGGCACCGTGCACCTGTGGATCGACGCGTCCGACGGGGAGGCCGCCGACCTCGCGCGGCGCCTGCCCTCGTCAGCATCGGAGGCGTTCGGGACGCCGTTCGGCGAGCTCCTGGCTGCCGCGGACTGGAACTTCTACGACATCGACCCGATGTTGTTCAGCCCCGCCGCGGTCACGTTGACGAGCAGCAAGTCCGGGCGGGCCCACCACGGCGGCACGCTGGCGCCCGAGGTACTCGAGCGATCCTTCACGCAGTGAGAAGCCGGCTGCGTGTCGGAGTGCTCGGAGCTTCCGGCTCCTGGCACACGCGCGGCCTCATCGGCGCACTGGCCGCGCGCGGCCACGAGGCCGTCGCGATCCCGGCGACGCGGCTGCAGTCCGAGATCGACGCGCACGGCGACGTGCACGTGCTCGGGCCCGACGGCGTCGTCCTGAACGCGCTCGACCTGGTGTTCGTCCGCGGGCTCCCCCGCGGCTCGCTGGAGCAGGTGATCTTCCGCGTCGACGCCCTGCACGTCCTCGCCTCGCACGGCGTCCGCTGCGTCAACGATCCGCGCGCGCTCGAGCGCACGATCGACAAGTCGTGGGCCGGAGCGCTGCTTGCAAGCGCCGGTGTGCCGACGCCACCGACGATCGTCTGCGAGCGCTACGAGGGCGCGATGCGGGCGTTTGAGCGGCTCGGCGGCGATGTCGTCGTCAAGCCGCTGTTCGGCGCGATGGGCAACGGGATCGTTCGCATCGAGGATCCGGACGTGGCCCACCGGGTGTTCCGGGCTTTGGAGCTCGAGCGGACCGTCTACTACGTCCAGCGCACACTCGCTGGCGCCGGTCGCCGCGACCTGCGCGTGCTCGTCGTCGGAAACGAGATCGTCGGGGCGATGGAGCGCGTGACCGACGCGTGGAGGGCCAACGTTGCGCGTGGCGCCCGTCCGCGTGCCGTCGTGCTGACCGAGGCCGAGCGCAGTCTGTCGCTGGCGGCGGCCGCGGCGCTCGAGGTCGACGTCGCCGGCGTCGATCTGCTCGTCGCGCCCGACGGCGAGATCGTCGTGCTCGAGGTCAACGGCATCCCCGGATGGCAGGCGCTGCAGTCCGTCTGCGCGGAGGATCTCTTCATCCGAGTGGTGCGCTCCTGCGAAGCGCTCGTCACAGCGTGATGCGGCCGTCGTGCAGCGCCGTGGCGATAAGTGCTCCGGTGGCCCCGGCCGACTCGAGGGCGCGCAGGTCGTCGTCGTGCCGCACGCCGCCACCGGCGTAGATCGAGACTCCCGGAAGCACCACGGCCAGCTGGTCCACCGCGCGGAGCGCCGGTCCAGCCCCGCTACCGACCCGCGACAGATCAATCACGACAAGTTCGCGGACCCCCAGCCTCCTCGCCAGCGGTGCCGCCGCGACCGGCGCACGGCCGGCGAGCTCCGGGCGCGGGGAGATCAGACTTCCGTTGCGCAAGTCGACGCTGAGCACGAGCGTCGGGATCTCCGACAGTTGGCGCTCGGCATCGAAGCCGATCGATTCCGTGCCGACGACGTTGCGAGCGACACCGGCGCTCGCCAGCACAGCGGCCTGTTCGGGGCTGGTCGCGCCTGCATCGACCCAGAGTTCCGCCACCTTGGACAGTGCGCTCAGCGTTGCCACGTCCACCGGCTCGCCAGCGAGCGCATCGAGGTCGGCGACGTACAAGCTGGTCGCTTCGGTGACCGCACACAACGCCCGTCCGACCGCGACAGGTTCGCACCCATCGACGAGCGGGCTGCGCAACGGCTCGTAGTCCGCGCGCTGGCCGCGGCGGGCGTGCACCACGACACCGCCCTTGAGATCGAGGACCGGCACGATCCGCATCGCCGCTTATCATGCCCGCATTCCGGTGATCGGGCTCGACATCGGCGGCGCCAATACGAAGGCGGCAGTCGTGTACGACGGCGACCAAGTCGACGTCGTCTCCGAGCCGTTTGAGGTGTGGCGAGCGCCGGACGCGTTGCCGAATGCGATCGCCCGAGTCGTCGGGCGCCTCGGGCTCGATCGAGCGCCGGTTGCACTCACCACAACCGCTGAACTCGTCGACGTCTTCCCGAGCAAGCGAGACGGCGTGCTGCATGTGCTCGACGCCGCCGAGCAGGCGCTCGCGGGGCGGCGGCTGCGCGTGTTCACAACCGACGGTGCCCTAATGGATCTCGACTCGGCCCGGGCTGCGCCGCTGCGTTGCGCGGCCGCGAACTGGATGGCGACCGCGATGTTGGTCGCGCGCTCCTTGCCCGACGCGATCCTGCTCGACTGCGGCGGCACGACGACCGATCTGATCCCGATCAGCGCCGGTACCGTAGCCGCCCGCGGACGCACTGATGTCGAGCGGTTGCTCGAGGGCGAGCTCGTCTACACGGGGGCGCTGCGGACCAACATCGCGGCCGTGCTCTCGCACGTTCCGATCGGCGGCGAGTCATGCCCCGTGTCCGCCGAGCTATTTGCGATCGCCGCTGACGCCCACCTGCTGCGCCACAACCTGACCGCCGAGCAGTGCACCTGCACGTTCCCGGACGACCGCGGTACGTCGCTGCCCGAGGTTCGGTCGCGGCTGGCGCGTGTCGTCTGCGCCGACCCCGAGCAGCTCGCCGAGGGCGATCTCGAGGCGATCGCCGCCGCGGTCGAGGAGGCGCAGGTGGCTGCGATCTCCACCGCGCTAGGCCGCGTCGCCGGGCGGATGCCCGCGGCGACCGGCGTGATCGCTGTCGGCGTGGGCGCGTTCCTGGCTCGCGCCGCGGCCGAGCGATGCGGGCTCGCGCTGCAGTTGGACGCCGCCCCGCCGTCCCTGCTCAGCGGCAAGAGCAGCGACGTCGCCGCCGCAGTGGCGCTGTCGGTGCTGGACGGTGAGTGACCTCCGTCCGGTGGTGGTCAAGATCGGCGGCGGGCTCCTCCGCGCCGACGGGCTTGACGGGTTGCGGCGGGCATGCGCCGAGGTGACCGAGATCGCCGCGCGTCGGCCGGTGCTCGTTGTACCGGGTGGCGGCCCGTTCGCTGATGCCGTGCGCGCGGTCGATACCCAGGTGGGCCTGTCCGACGGGGCCGCACACGCGCTTGCGTTGCGGGCGATGGATCAACTCGGCGTGCTGCTCGCGGAGCTACTGCCGGGCGCTGAGTTGCTGATGCGCCTGGTCCCGCCGCGCGCGCTGGCCCTGTTGGTGACTGCGCCGGCTTTCGCAGACCGGCGAGATGTGCCGGAGTCGTGGGCGGTCACGAGCGACTCGCTGGCCGTGCTGGCCGCCGCCGCGATCGGGGCCGACGAGGCGGTCCTGCTCAAGCCGGTCGCCGGCCTGGTGGCTCGGTGGCCCTCGGACGAGCCACCGATGTCAGCGCTGACCGGTTCCGAGTTGCGAGCGCTCCAGGCTCGCGGTGGCGGTCGAGCCGTCGACCTTTACCTGCCCGAGGCCATGCGCCGCACCGGCGTGGCCGTCGTGGTGCGTCCGCCGGGCGGGACCGGCACGCGGATCAGCCCGGGTTGAGGGATCGGCGGGCGCGCAACACTCGTGGCTGACGGAGCTCGGCGACCGCGGCCGCCACCAGCCCGGCATCGAGCTCGCCCGCGCGGTCCCCACCGCGACACACCGCCGAGCGTACCCCGACGACATCGGCCTCCACGCGGCGCAGCCCGCCTGGGGTCAGCTGCCCGGCGACGCCAAAGCTCGCTCCAACGCGACGCGTCCGTGCGATCAGATCGGCTAACACCGGCTCAGACAGCCAGTGATACAGACCGCGCCCGTCCTTGACGAACGTGTCGACGAGTGCGCCCGAGACGCGGGTGCGCTCCACCAGGTCGGGCAGAGATGCAGGGGCGAACGCCGGCGGATCGAGCACGCCCGCGTCCGCGTAGGCGGCGGCGATCACCTCTGTGTGGGCATCAACCGCGTCGACAACGGCGCTCATCAGCGCCACAGCGCGCTCGAGATCGCCGACCCCCCGCAGCCCGACCTTGACATAGTCCGCGCCGCTGCGGGCGGCGCCGCGGGCCGCCAGCGCTGCAGTGTGCGGCAGGTCGGGCAGGTCACCCAGGGCCACGCTCACCGGCGCCTGTGCGCCAACCACCTCGACCACCTCGGATAGAACGCGAGGCGAGGGGGCGCCGAGCGCCCCTTCCCCCGGATCCTTGACGTCGATGATGTCCGCACCACCGGCGAGCGCACGGCGCGCCTCGTCCGCCGAGATGACGCTGACCAGCAACCTCATTGGGGACGCTGCCCGGTTTCGCCGCGCTGCACCCACGCCCCGCGACGGTCGAAGTCGACCACGCTGACATCCGTGCCGGCGCCGAGCGCGGCCCGGAGTTGGTCGGCCACGTGACCCGCTCGGTCGGGCCCGTCGACGATCCCATACACCGAGGGACCCCATGAGCTCTGTCCCACTGCCCCGACGCCGAGTGCGTGCAGCACATCGACCACCGTCCCCGCGCTCGGGTGAAAGATGCCGCCTTGCTGGCTGGCGAAGATCGATCCGACCTGGCGCTGGATCGCGGTAAGCGCCGCGCCGAATTCGTCGATGTCGCCGGCCAGAAGTCCCGGAAGCAGCGCAGTGAGCAGCAGCCGCGACACGCTCGGCTCGGCGTACCGCGATTCCCGCAGGCGACCGAAGAAACGCTCCTCGGCGTTCCCGGAGAGTCCCTCCACACCAAACGGCAGCGCGAGCACGCAGCGCCAGCGCTCTGGCATCGGATAGCGCGCGATCCTCGGGCTGATCAACCCCTCGTCGCGTACGCCCGCTTCGATCACGAGCCCCGGAGCGGCGAACGTCCAGAGGCCGACGCTGGAGCGCGCTCCCCGCCCCGTCGCCGCCGCGAGCTGCTCCGGGTCCGCCGAGATGCCCGCCAGCTCGGCGAGCCCGCACGCGACCGCGAGTCCGAGCTTGGTGCCTGACCCTAGTCCCATGTGCGGCGGGATCACCTCGTGCACGTTGACCGCGACACCCCGCCGCAGCCCGAGGCTCGACCGCAACCGCCGGGCGAACGTCGTCGCCCGATCGGCCTGCGGCCCTGTCGCGACCACCGTATCCCCAGAGTCCGCCCTGACGCTGATGACGACTCGTGGAGACTCGATGCCGACGCCGAACCCGCCGAACCGGCGCGCCCCCAGGCCCACCGGATCGAGCATTCCGAAATGCAGGCGGGCCGGGGCGGTGACCACGATCTCGGTCACGTCCGCTCGGTGACGTAGTGCCGCACGTACGCCATCGCCGCGCGCTCACGGGGTCCCGCGGTTTTATCGACCAGTTCCTGCAATCGAGCGAGCTCCGCAAAGACGCGCTCGCCCCCGAGCCATTTCAGCCGCGAGGCATAGATCGACGCTTCGACCACGGCGTGGCGCGCGCGACAGAGCCCCAGGGGCTGTCGGCCGCTCGTGCCGGAGGCAACGACGCGGGCGCGCACCCTTGAGCGCGGCATTGCATCGTCACTGGGTGCGATCTCGGTGACGACCACCTCTCGCCAGGAGTTCGCGTCCTCAATAACGGAGCCAGCGACCACGGTCGCCGCGCGCATCGCCGGGCGAGGGTGACCGAGCGCGGACTCGACGAACAGGAGCACATCGTCGGTCAGATGAACAACTGCCTCGCCCTGCGCGCGGAGGTTCTTCAGGGTGCGAGTCGTGTCGAACGGCCAGAACACGAGCTCGGGCTCACACCAGCGCACCCCCATCGCGGCGCAGTTGACCACGCCGTCGTCCCCCGTGGTGGTCACCACCGTCTCGATCAGCGGCATCTGGTCGAGGCCGTCAGCGGACAAGGCTGAGCAGCTCCTGGCGCGCGCCCTGATCGTCACGCAGCGAGCCACGCAACACGGAGGTGACCGTCCGGGAGCCCGGTTTGAGGACGCCGCGGATCGTCATGCACGTGTGCTCGGCGCTGAGCACGACCCCAACGCCCCGCGGCGTGAGCTCCCGCTCCAGCCAGTCCGCGATCTGCACGGTCATCCGCTCCTGCAACTGGAGGTCCCGGGCGAACGTCTCCACCATGCGCGCCAGCTTCGAAAGCCCGATGATCCGGTCGCCTGGGAGATACGCGACGTGTGCCTGACCGAAGAACGGCAGCAGATGGTGCATACAGAGCGTGTTGAACGGGATATCGCGCACCAGTACGAGTTCGTCGTGGCGTCCCTCGGTGGGGAACGAGGTTGCGGTGAACTCGGCGGGAGTCACCAGCTCGGCGAGCGAGGCGGCCACGCGGCGCGGCGTCTCGACGAGATCCGGGGCGTCGACGTCGGCGCCGATCGCGCGAAGCAGTTCCAGCGCCGCGCGCTCCGCGGCGGCGAGGTCGAGCTTCGAGGCGTCGACGACGCGCCCGTGTGTGGGACCACCCACTTCTCGCGGATCGCCACCGCCGGCGTTCATCGCGCCAGCCTAACGCGTGATCCGTGGGCGGCCACGGGCGCTTACACCGTCGCCGCCGCGCTCATGCGCGTGGCGAGTTCCACCAGCATGCGAACGCCGTAGCCGCTTGCGCCGCGGCCGAACGCGTCGCCACGATCATCGTCGAGCAGTGCGGGACCCAGCATGTCGACGTGGGCCCACGGTCCGGGGCCGGCGAACTGCGCCAGGAACGTGGCGGCGACGATCGGCAAGCCGAAGCCCCGTCCGGCGGTGTTGCGCAGATCCGCCACCGTCGAATCGATCAGTCGTCGGTAACGTGGATGCAGCGGCCAGGGCCAGGCGAGGTCGCCGCTGGCGTTGCCCGCCTGCACGACGGCTTCACGCCACGTTTCGTCTGGAGCGAACACGCCTGCGTAGAGATCGCCCATCCCCGCCCGGAGGGCGCCGGTCAGAGTCGCGAGGTCGACGAGGTGCGTGGCCCCGTCACGTCGTGCGTACCACAGGGCGTCGGCGAGGATCAGGCGGCCCTCCGCGTCGGGATTGGTCACCTCGACCGTGAGGCCGGCGGCGGTCCTGATCACGTCGGTCGGCCGAATCGCGCTGCCGCTCAGCATGTTCTCGCAGGCCGGCACCACACCGGTGACCGACAGCGGGAGTCCGAGCTCGGAGATTGCGCCCAGCGCAGCAACGACGGCCGCGCCGCCCGCCATGTCGGCCTTCTGGCGGATGATGTCCGACTGGGGCTTGAGGAAGTAGCCGCCCGAATCGAACGTGACCCCCTTGCCAACGAGCGCGAGCCGCGGTCCGTCGGACGTGCCGGTCGGCTTGTGTCGCAGCATCAGGAGGAGCGGTCGCGCGGGGCTGCTCGCGCCGACGGCGGCGAGCGCGCCGAGTCCGGCCTCGACCGGATCGATCAGCTCGGCCACGAGTCGCGGGAATGCCGCCGCTCGCTCCGCAAATCCCGATGGTGACATGACGTTCGGCGGCGCATCGACGAGCTCGCGGGCCGTGTTGATCCAGCGTGCGACGAGCGCGGCTCGATCGGCAACGGGCGCGAGCTCATCGCCACAGCCGCAGATCGTGAAGCGCTCGACGCCGCGCGGCTGCTCGCCGCTCTGCCAGCGGCGAGCGTTGTAGCCACCGATGACGGCGCCTTCGGCGAGCGCCCGCACCTGGTCCTCGATCGCGACGGGCAGGGACGCATCGAGTGCCCATGCGACAGTCCCGCCACCCCGGCATGCGCGTATCGCCCGCGCTGCCCCCGTCCGCAGACCCTCGACATCGGGCTCAAGCGCAATGACCGCGAGTGGGGCTGCGTCCGTGTACACGATCGCGACCGGATCGGCATCCGCGGCTGCACGTGCCGGGGCGCCGAGCTCGGTGGCACGTGACCCGACGCCGGCCGCGACAAGGTCGGCGCCGACCCCCTGCGGGTCGTTGCGCGTTACTTCGACTTGCACCGTCTCAGGCGGTTCACTAGGCTGATTACTCCGTCCAGTAAGATCAGCGTGGGACTACGCGCACTCTAGTAGGGAGGCCGTATATGGCGTGGATCAAGCCTGAATTCGAGTTCGTCGACCTCTGCTCAGAGGTCACGTCCTACCTCTACCACCGGTAGGGGCCGTGAAGCCGGCGTGGCCTCCGGTGCTCGCCTGAGGCTGCGCCCCGCTTCGCCGACAACGTGCTCGTTCGGATTCTCGGCTCGGCAGCCGGCGGGGGTTTTCCGCAGTGGAACTGCTATTGCGAGACGTGCGAGGCGGCGCGGGCCGGTGTGCGCGCACAACCGCGCACGCAGTCATCGCTCGCGATCCGCGGGCGCGAGGGGCCGTGGTTTCTCATCAACGCCTCGCCCGATGCCCGTCAGCAGCTCGAGCAGCTCAGGCCCGGGCAGGCCGACGCCGTCCGGGCCCCACCCATCGCCGGCGTGCTCCTGACCGACGCGGAGATCGACCATACGGCCGGGCTCCTGCTGATGCGCGAGTCCGCGGCGCCACTACAGATCTTCGGCGACGCGGGCGTCGAGCGGGCGCTGCGGTACGGGTATCCCGTACTGGCGGTCCTCGAGCACTACTGCGGAGCCGAGTGGCAAACGCTCGAAGCGGGGCGGGAGACCCCGCTTCCCGAATCGAGTCTCGTTGTTGAGTCATTTCACGTCGGCGGCGATGCGCCGCGCTACATGAGCGGCTCAACGGACGAACTCGAGGCGAGTGGATTCGTGTTCCGCGACCGTGTCGGCGACGGCGTTGTCTCATACGTCCCCGGGCTCGCCCGGTTGGACGATGACATGCTCGGTCGTTTCGCCGCGAGCGATCTCGTCCTGGTCGACGGCACGTTCTGGCGCGAGGATGAGCTCGGCCGGCTCGGTATCTCGGAGCGAAGTGCGCACGACATGGGGCACGTGCCGCTGTCGGGTCCGGGGGGGACGCTCGAGGCGCTAGCGCGCTTGGAGCGACCCCGCAAGGCGCTCGTCCACATCAACAACACGAACCCGATCCTGTTCGAGGACTCGCCCGAGCGGGAAGCCGTTCTGGGTGCCGGGGTCGAAGTTGCCTACGACGGCCTGGAGATCGAGCTTTGATCTCGAACGCGACGTTGACGACGAGTGACCGCGGGCCCTTGCCGCCGGACGAGTTCATCGCTCAGCTGCGCGCGCAGGGGACGCGCTACCACAACCTGCACCCCTTCCACAGGCGGATGGACGCAGGAGAGCTGAGCCCCGAGGAGCTCCAGCGCTGGGTCGCCAACCGGTTCTACTACCAGAAGTGCATCCCGCTGAAGGACGCGGCGATCCTTTCGAACTGCCCCGAGGTCGAGGTTCGGCGCGCGTGGGTCCAGCGCATCATTGACCACGACGGCACGACCGACGGGAGCGGCGGCATCGAGTCGTGGCTGCGACTCGGCGAGGCGCTCGGCGTCGGACGAGCAGAACTGCTGTCCGAGCAGCGCGTCCTCCCGGCGGTTCGCTACGCGGTCGACGCGTACGTCAATTTCGCGCGGCAGAAGCCGTGGATCGAGGCAGTCGCGTCATCGCTGACCGAACTGTTCGGACCAGCGGCGATCCGGGTCCGGCTCGAGGCGCTCGAGCGACACTACAAGTGGATCGACCCGACCGGGCTCGAGTACTTTCGGACGCGCCTGGTGAAGGCACCCCGCGATGCGCAGTACGCGCTCGAGCTGACAGTTGAGCGCTGCCGCACGCGCGAGCAGCAGGACGCCGCCGTCGCGGCGCTTCGCTTCAAGACCGAGATGCTGTGGGCGCAGCTTGACGCGATCGAACACGGCGATACGCAGCCTCAGAGCGAGACGGCATGACGCGTCCTCGCCTCGCCACCGGTGCTCGGTTGCGCTACGACGAGGTACGCGAGGCCCACCTGCTGCTGGTCCCGGAGGGCGCCGTGCGGCTCAATGCCACCGCCGCTGAGGTGCTCGGGCTGTGCGACGGCGAACGGTCGATCGACGACATCGTCGGAGCACTCGCCGAGCGCTACGACGGGGCCGACCTGGGCGACGACGTGCGAGCGTTGGTCGACGCGATGGCACGGAAAGGACTCGTGGTCGATGCAACCGCCTAGGCCTTCGACCCTCGTCGCCGAGCTCTCCTATCAGTGCCCGCTCCACTGCCCGTACTGCTCGAATCCGCTTCACATCGGCGCCGAGGCGTACCGACGGGAACTCGCGACCGAGGACTGGGTCCGCACGTTCCGGCAGGCGCGTGGCCTCGGCGTCCTGCAGCTCGCGCTGACGGGCGGCGAGCCGATGTTGCGCCGCGATCTCGTGCAGTTGTGCGAGGGGGCCTGCGACGCGGGCCTCTATTCGTCGCTGATCACCGCCGGGACGCTGTTCACCCGCGATCGCGCGCAGGCGCTGAAGTCGGCCGGGCTCGACCACGTACAGGTCTCGATCCAGAGCCCCGATCCTGCGGAGAACGACCGAATCGCCGGGAACAGATCGTTCGAGA
Organism: uncultured Solirubrobacterales bacterium; assembly: GCA_963750695.1. Classification (GTDB taxonomy): domain Bacteria; phylum Actinomycetota; class Thermoleophilia; order Solirubrobacterales; family Solirubrobacteraceae; genus Palsa-465. The sequence continues at coordinate 529,017 of CAVVSB010000005.1, read as the reverse complement.
AGAAGATCGCGGCCGCACGCGTCGCGAGGGAGTTCGACTTCCCGCTCACGATCAACTGCGTCCTTCATCGCCAGAACCTGGACCGGATCGAGGAGGTGCTCGATCTCGTACTCGAGCTCGGGGCGCAGCGGCTCGAGCTTGCGAACACGCAGTACTACGGCTGGGCGGTCATCAACCAGGAGGCGCTGATGCCGTCGTGGGAGCAGCTTCGCCGCGGCGAGGAAGCGGTCCAACGCTTCCGCGAGCGCGTCGGACCCACGGTGCAAGTGCTCTGGGTGCTGCCTGACTTCTATGAGGAGCTACCGAAGCCGTGCATGGGCGGCTGGGGCCGTATGTCAATGGTCGTCGCGCCGAACGGGGATGTGATGCCCTGCCAGGCGGCGTCGACGATCCCAGGGCTCGAATTCGCGAACGTCACCGAGCATCCGCTCGAGTGGATCTGGAGCGAGTCCGATGCATTCGCTCGCTTCCGAGGGACGGAGTGGATGCAGGAGCCGTGTCGGTCGTGCCCGCTCGGACGACAGGAGCTCGATTGGGGCGGGTGTCGCTGCCAGGCGCTCCGGCTCGCGGGCGACGCGGCGGCGGCGGATCCTGTCTGTCGGTTCTCGCCGCATCACGATCGAGTCGTCTCCGTCCGCGAGTCCGCGCAGACGAGCGAGTTCGCCTATCGCAGGATGACGCGAGTCTGATCTGCGGGCGAGTCTGGTCTGCGGGCGCGAGTCTGGTCTGCGGGGCGAGTCTGGTCTGCGGGCGAGTCTGGTCTGCGGGCGAGTCTGGTCTGCGGGCGAGTCTGGTCTGCGGGGGTCCGATCCCCACAGTTGGTTCCCGCGCAAGACGGTCCGTCAGGATGCGGGGGCGCCGGTTATCAGGTTGGTATCTTGGCGAGATGGCTGGGCAGCAGCTTGTACGGTGCCGCCGGTGCTGGAACATGGTCGATCCGACCGAGCGCGACGGCAGGTCGTGCCCGATCTGCGGCGCCACCGAGGATGACTTCCTCCCCTCTGAACGGCGTCACAGACTGTTCGCGAGGCTGAGCTCCTACTCTCACATCGTCGCGCGTCTGCAATGGGATGCGACGGCGATCGACCTCGCAGCGGACGCGCGCGCATGGCCAGGCCTGCCTGAGGAGCGGCGCGCCCGACTGACCACACTGCTTGCCGGCTTCTGCGTCGCCGAGGAAGCCGTCGCCGAGCACCTCACGCCGTTCACCGGAGCGACCGACGACACGCTCGCGGCCTGGGTCTTCTTCCTGCAGCGCCGCGACGAGGAGCGCCACGCTCTGCTGTTCGACCGCATTGCCGCCGAGGTGCTCGGGCTAGCCGGCGGCACCCCGGACGAACGACGCGCCGCCGCCCGGGACTACGTCCCGACGCCCGTGCTCGAGCTCTTCGAGACGCGGCTGCCCGCCGTCGCCGCGGAACTCGCGACGGGCCGCCTTCGGCTGGAGGACGGCGTGAGTCTCTACCACATGGTGCTCGAAGGGATCGTCTTCGCCGCCGGTCAGCGCGCCCTCCTCGACGACCTCGAGGACGGTGCGCTGCCAGGCGTGTACGAGGGCGTGCAGCGGGTCGACCGCGACGAGCGGTGGCACATCGGGTTCGGCCTGCGCTGCCTGATCGACGCTCAGCCGTCCCCCGACCTCGCACATGAGCTGCTGGGCAGGGCGGAAGACGCCGCCACCGCATGGGGCGACGCCGTCCCGGTCGCCGCTCGGGAATACGCCATGCGCATGTGTGCTCGGCGGCTGGCGCTCGCCGGACTCACCGGCGCGCGCGCCGCGGCGTAGCACCGTCAGCTTGACCCCGTTGCACGTCGAGTCGGCTAGCCGGTGCTCGCCGGCCGCTGCAGGAGCGCCTGCCAGGTCAGCGGACCTGTCTCACCGGTACCGGGGATCCCGTTGCGCTGCTGAAAGAGCCGCAGGTTCGCGAGCGTGCTCTGGCCGAAGGCGCCGTCGAGCTCCTGGTCCGGAACGGCGCTTCTGAGCAGCTCCTGCATCCACAGGACCATGTCACCGGTGTCACCCTCGCTGAGAATGGGCCGGGCGGGGGTCGAGGCCGAGGCGGGCGTGTACACGCCGCTGACCGCCGGCCACATCCCCCGCGCGGAGCTCCACGCGTAGTCCCACCACGACACTCCGCCGGCGTTGTAGGCGAGCGACAGCCCGCGGAACTGCTCGGCCTCCTGGATCTCCGCACAGCAGGTGACCTGTCCGAGCGGGCGGATCGGCCGGCGGTAGATGATGTTGTCGGCGAACGTGTGCGCGTACACCTGCGGCACGCTCGTGCCGATGTCGCGCCAGTACATCTGCGGGAGGTTGGTCGAGGTGGCGCCGGCTATGCGCGCGACGTCGCCGAGAACGTCTCCCCGGCAAGCATGGCGACGATCAAGCGCCAGGCGTACGAGGCAATGACCAGGCCGCTCGCGACGCGCTCGAGCACGCCAACGCGTTGATGCTCGGATCATTTTCGAAGCCGGATTTCGCCGAGGGCGTCTAGAGCTTCGTCGAGAGGCGGCCACCGACGATCCCGCCCCTCGCCGCCACGCTGAGCACGTAGCCGCGGCGACCCCCAACGGCCAATACCCCGCAGCGCTAGGCCCCGCTGACGTGGCCACAGGCGAGCAGCGTACCGACGGTCATCGCGAAGCTGCGGCGGACCGATGCGACCAGTTCCGCACGCTCCCGTCGGCCCCCTCGGGTGTCTTGGCGGAACGAATCCCCAGGTCGGCTTCGACATCACTGCGGCGGAAATATGCCGAGCTGAGCAGGTCGATATCGCGCCGTGCTTTCCGCGGGAGGGTGAGCATCCAGCAGCGTCCGCTCGCATCGAGCCGCACCACCCGGACGGGGCCGTGAACTGGCTGCGGAGTGTGGGTTGAAAACCTCGGCCTGGCGGGTATCTCGAGTGAGAGAGGAACGGAGCGTCGATGCTCACCTCGGGGCGGCGTACCGCCCTGCCTGACGCCCAAGCCAACTCGATGCATTCGCGAGATGGCGATTGCGTGACAGGCGAGCTGTGCACGTCGACGTAGAGCCCAGTGCATCGAGTTGAGGAGAGAGCATGTCCGAGGATTACCGCATCATCAGCCGGGCGCGCGGCGAGCCGCGCGCACTCGGGGAGGTGGGGGTGTGCGTCAGGGTGCAGCTCTCCGGCAGCCCCAGTCGTCGCTGGTCACGCGCCATGGGTGCGCGCTTGACGACGGAACTCGTCGGCCATCCCAGCGCAGCGCGTCTGCACGTGAATGTCGATGATCTTGTACGGGGAGACGAGATCGTGCTTGACGGCGTCGAAGACCGGGACACGGCCGGCCTTGCGGGCGCGCTTCAGCGGGCGATCGACGGGGCCAACCGGGCAGAAACGGAAGACGCCGATTACGCGCCGAATGTCACTCAGAATCAGGCCGACACGGTCGCCGGCAGTATGCCGGTCGAGGACACTCGCCAGGCGGCGAGCACAGAACCGAGCAACGCTCCGCCGTGCCCCCGCTGCGGACAGGCGGTGCCGGCGATCGTTGGCGATCGAAATGCCGGGGATCAGTCCGCGGTCGGCGAACGTGACTGCCCCGGCTGCGGCGCAACGATCGTGCGACAGGTGGACGGCCACACCGACTCTGGATGGGGGCTAGCCGACTAGTCGGTGCGCCAGTTCCGGCAGTGGTCCCTCACGTGCCGAGACCACGCGCAACGATGTCGTCGGTTTCCGCTTGCCGAAGCCAGGACTCGCCGCGGGCGCGCGACGTCAGCGCTGTGGTGTTTGCCCCACGCGGCGAGCACGACGATCACGTCGGTGTTCGTCCAACCGAGGGAGGTCAGGCTGTATTCAACGCGCGCTTGGACTTGCGTAGATCTGACGAGTGACGATGCCGTCACGCTCGAGGCCGCGCAGGGAGTCCGTCATCACCTTCTTCGAGATGCCAGGAAGGAAGGGGTGCAGGCGGCTTGGGCGGCGGATACCTCGGGCGATGGCGACGATCAGGTCCACCTTCTACTTTCCCTGAAGCACCTCGATTCCGCGGAGCGCACGGTCGATCAGCACATGGTCGCCCGACTTGAGCCGGCGCTTATCGTCGGATCGCTCAGCAGTTGATGCGCCGCGCGGCGTCCCCGGATGTGTGGTCGCCAGCATGCCGGCAAGGATGACGGCCGCCGCCTCCCGTGTCGCTGCCGCTGGCGGGCCGATTTCGATGCGGCTCGCGGGCCGCCGGATGTTCCCGCTAGCTGCATTGCGGGGGCCCAGGTGCCGTTGGAATACTGGGAAGGAATTCCCCGAGCGCTCGCACTTCATCATTGGCCAGGAGGGCTGGGAAGAGGTAGCGGACTACGCATTGCAGTGGGCCATGGAGCACGCGGTCGCCCCGGCGGCCGCCTGACCGGCCCGGCGACTGTGCCGTCAACGAGGCGCTGACGAAACAGTGGGTGATACTGGCCTCGAACCAGTGACCTCCGCCTTGTCGAGGCGAGATGAGTCTGGCAACCGAAGTCAGCTCAGGCTCTAGCGGCGGCCCCGTGCGCAAAGGGGATTCGGCCGGTTCGCGCTTTGCGATCGAAGCGCTCGTGAGCAACGATCCGCCCCCAAACGTGTGCGCAGAATGTGCGCACCGATCTCGCCGGTGGCTCACACGCCGCTGTGTGCGCCGGGGCTCACCGACTCGGCGGCGAAGGCACGCTGAGCTGTCGGCAGATCCCCCGTGCCGTCGGCATCTTCACCTCGCGATGGCGCGGCACTGTCGCTCGGTCGCCCGTGGCGGTGTTCTCCCACATCTCATGCCGCGCCGCTTGCCTGATGAGCCGGCACCCGTGTGCCGTGAGATGCCGCTCGAGGTCGCGCTTCTTCACGCAGCAACGTCGACGGACTCAACAAGCGCCCAGCCCTTTGACGGGATGCTCTCTCCGCGCGCTCGGCGCTCCTCGAGCACAAGGCTGATCGCGTCGCGCACCATGTCGCGAGCCTCGGCCAGACTGCCGCCCTGGGTCTGGACCTCGGGCAGTTCGGGAACGTGTGCGTAGACCCAGCCATCCCCGGCGTCCTCGAACACGACGTTGAAGGAATGGGCAGCCATGCAGACAAGGTACCGGCCCGAGCAACGCTGCCTCTCGATCACACGACCCGCGACTCGGGCATCGATCCGAAGGGGCACCCCGGTTGTTGGTCTGCGAGGCTGCTGGCATGGTCAACGGGTTGTCGGATCGGGCGCGCGAGGTCGTGGAGCTCGCAAGCAGGGAGGCGAGTGAGTTCGGGCATGCGTACGCGGGTCCGGAGCATCTGTTGCTCGGCCTGCTTGACAGGCTCGGCGACGCGGCTGCCCGATTACGTTCCGCAGGCATTGGCGCGTCAGATGCACGGACCCTAGTCGACTGGATTGTCGGCGTCGGGGCGCCGATTCCTGTTGAGCATCCGCTCTCCATCTCGGACCGTGCCCAGCGAGTCGTCGTTCGCGCGCTCGCGTTCGCTCGAGACGGCGGCCGCGAGCAAGCAGAGACCGATCACCTTCTGCTCGCGCTGTTGCTCGAGCACCCGAGCATCGTTGACCGAGTCGTTGGGGGGCTCGGCGTTGATGCCGCCGAGATGCGCGATGAACTCATCGCGGATCTGGCTGGTGATCAACCCGGTTTGGCGGAGCGGTATCGGGAGTCGATTGAGGCGATGCTCCACGCACAGGCGGCGGCAGGCAGCCCACTGGTTGATCCGTTCGCGGGCGGGCTTCCGGATCTGGTGGACGGTCTCCTTGAGTGGGATCGGCAGGTGCTGGCGGCTCTGTCGAACCGCTACGGGACCTGCCGGCGGATCGTCCGGGGCGACGAGTTACTGTACGCGCGGCTGGTGCGGATGGCGCAGCAGTGGGTGACGCGCTACCCGCTCGTCCAGGGACGCGGGACTTCGGATCGATCGACGGGTTCGAGCCGGCGAACAAGGAATTCACCGAAGTGCGTCGCGCGCCGATCGCGGCCGACGCAGCCCTCTTCCCGCTAGTCCTCGTCAACGGCGGGCCTGGGATCCCGCCGCACACCCTCGGTGAGGTGATCGCTGCCACCGTGGCGCAGCATCGAGGACTCGACGCTCACGAGCAGCCAGCTGCTGGACCACATCAAGGGGCCCGACTTCCCGACCGGCGGGATCGTCATGAGCGGTAATGCTGTCTCGGCGATCTACGAGACCGGGTATGGCTCGATCACCCCGCGCGGCCGAGCGGCGCTGCAGCCCGGCGGGACCGGGCAACAGATCGTGGTCACCGAGCTCCCCTACGGAGTCACGAAGGGCGGAGACGGCGGCCTGACCGTGCAAATCGTGGACGGGATCCGTCAGGGCGCACTCGCAGCGATCGTCGACCTCTACGACGACAGCACCGACGAGCACGCGACGCGCCTCGTCCTCGTCCTCGCAACCAACGCCGACGCTGGCGCGGTCATCGACGCTCTCTACGAGCACACCGATCTTCAAATCAGCGTCGAGGTCCGGCTGACGTCGCTCGTTAAGGGCCAGCCACGCGCGCTCAATCTGCGCGACCTCATCGCCGAATGGGTCTCGTCACGCCTGGCGCACCAAGTCCGCGCAGTCTCTTCGAGAGCAACTGCTCGTTGCATCCGAGCGGCACGGCGACCCGCGAAGAACGACCGTCGCATAAATCGTCGGTCTTGACGGCTCCCGAGTGCATTCCGTGATGCACCCAGCAACTCGTACCAGCGCACTTCGAATGCGTGTCCCTGGTTGATCACAACAACAGCGGCGGCTCGCCGCTGGCTACCGCTGCTCGCGTGGACACTCGTCGTCCGTCCGGAATGGTGCCTCAACCACGTCAATCGTTTCGCTGATCACGTAGGTCCCGTCGTGGGACGGGCAGCGCGACGCTGATCAATCTGGCGAGCACGATCCACGATCTCGTCGTCAGTCCAGCCCGCGTACTCGGGGTTGGCAGCCGTGACGATCCAGGTGACGCGCCAGAAGTAGCCGTCTTGGCCGGGCGGGTAGTGCTCATACCCGAAGCGAAGGAGATCTCCGTCCTTCAACGAACGAAAGGCATGCTCGTCGTCATCGATGATGTGCGAGAAGTGCCCCCACACTTCGCCTGGAACCTCGGGCGAGACGATCACGCCCCACCCCTCGTCGTCGCTCCACTGCTTCACCGTGCCGAACGCCATGAGCGAGAGTGTCGCGAAGCGTTTGTCCGACCGCTGGTCGTCGATCTCATCGGAAACCCCCTATTGCCAACCGGAGTCGCCAGTCCCGCGCAGGTGAGCCGTATGCTGTGGTCCGCGTGAACGTCCGATCAGCGATGCGTCGGCTTGTGCGACGTCATCCGGACGGCATCCGAGCGTTGACTGCCTACGAGGTACTCGGGATTGAGGTTCCACCCAATCCCGATCTGCGCTTCGACCACCTCTCGGACCGTAACCTCGTTGCCTTCATCCTCGATCGTGACCCACGTCAGCGCGACGAGGAGTGGGATGCAGCGCGGCGCGAACTCGCGAGAGGCAAACACTTTCACGGGCCAGTGCCGCGGTCGCGGGGCGCACGCGGCGCGTCCGGCGGCCAGCCGCGGACTGCGGGCGTGCACGAACCCGCGAAAGCCTCCGCCGCACTCGGGCGCCGGCGCAGCGGCCGGCTCAGACTGATCCGTCGAGCCCGAGTCCACGAGATCGCTCGGCGCATCTGGCCAGGGCGCACGGCTGCCGGTCCTCGATCACCGCGGGAGCCAAGGCGACGTGTGGCGATTGACTCCACGCCTCGGAACTCGAGGCCAAGCATCTGCTGTGGCCGGTGCGGGGGGCGAACTCTGGCGATTCACCGGCACCCCTCGCCTTTCAAACGCCATTGTTCGCGATGACCGGCCCGCTGATGCTCTGGGCCGATAGGAGAAGCGCGGGCGGCGTCGCGGTTCATCAGGCGGACGTGAACCGTCGTGAGCGCGGCATCGGCCGTGGCGTTCCGTCCGTGCCCATTTCGCCGGCCATCGATGGCCGGCGGGCGACCCCCTCGCGCAGGCACGCTCCGTCCCGCTCAAGCACGAGTACGACCAAGCCGCACGGCCGCCCACGCTTCAGGCCGATTTGCGACGTGCGCGTCAAGGCCTCATTCGTCGCGTTCAGCGCCGCCGTCGCGCGCCGCGCAAACACGTCTCATCAGCCGCCTGCTCTGCCTCACCGAAATGTGTCCCTGCCGCTCGCTCCGCTCGCAGCAGACAGTTTCACTCTCTTCGAGCGTGACCACTCCAGGCGGTCTCGCGGCGACGAAGATCGGCCCAGCGTGTCACCGTGAAGCCTCCCCGCACGCGCGCGTCGAGCAAGGCCTCGGCTGTGGCGCTGACGGAGCAACACCCGAGCCGGCTAGCCGGTGCCGTCCGACCGCCACGATAAGTTCAGCGGCCCTTTGCAATTTTGGCTGTCTTGGCGATACGCCATCCTGACCGGTCGCGAGTCCGCCGGTAGGGGCGCCGTGAGCAGCAGTCCGTATCTGACCGTCCAAGAAGTCGCCGAGCTCGCGCGGTGCGAGCACCGGACGGTGCGGCACGCGATCCGCGAAGGTGAGCTCAAGGCCTCTCTCATCGGAGGACGATGGATCGTGAAGGACTCCGCCGTTGAGGAGTGGTTCGAGCTGCGCGCCAACAGCCGGGAGCCGATCCCGGCCCGGCCGTCGTCGCCGAGCAGGCCGGGCACAGTGTCGCAACGCTCGCCAAGCACTACGCCGGGTACCTGGACGAGCTCGAGGATGAGCCGAACACACCCGCCGCAGAGGCCATCAACGCCGCCCGCAAGGAACTGAAGTGTGCGCAATCTGTGCGCAACGAAGGACTCAAGGGAGACACCCCACCAACCGAATCCCCTGCAAACAAAAAGAGTGGGCGATACTGGGCTCGGCCCAGTGACCTCCGCCTTGTCGAGGCAGGACGACCCTGACCACAGAGGTCAGCTGAAGCTCTGGTAGGGCCCGCCGGCAAAGGGATTCCACCCGCTCGGCGGTTTGCGTTCTCGTCGCCCGTGACCGTCGCTTTGCGCGTGGGGTGTGCGCAAATTGTGCGCGCTCCCGACGTCCTGCCCACCGGCGCCCGCTGGAACGCGGCGGCACAGCCGAGGTCGATGTGACGTTTCTGCCGGCGGGAGCTCACCGGCCGGTCGGCATCGGGCGGCGCGTACCCCTTTAACCTCCGATTGGCGACACGCGCCGCGATGCTTGCTTACGATCGCCTGGTCGCGCCAACGCGATCGTCAGCTCAAGCGACACCGGGACGAGCAAAGCAGTCGCTGGGCTCGGCAGGCTCGCCGGGGAGCTAAAGGCAAGGGCTCCGAGAGATGCCGTACGTAAGGGCGTCGCCGGGAGATGCGGCGGGCACGGGAGATCCCATGCTTACAATGACGATGCCACGTCAATGGAAGGTTGCCGAGCAGATGCTCGTGTCGATCCGCGGGGAAGGCCGAATGATGCGCCGGATCCTCTCTCGACTCCTCTTGCTCGCCGTCGCGGCCGCGCCGAGCTGGTACGCCGCACCGGCCGCGGCTGACTGGCGGCTTAGCAACACCACCTTCGCCAGCATCCTGTACAACCAGGGCATCACGTTCGATCAGGCTGGTGGCAACTTCTTCCTCGACGGTGTCACTTCGACATCCAACTCGGGCCTCTACCGGACCAACTCAGATCTGTCGCTGACGGCCGCCAACTTCAACATCATCCCCGGCACCCCGGAGGGCTACAACCACGCCGGTGATCTGAGTCTTGATCCGCTCAGAAGGAGGATCGTGCTCCCGCTCGAGTGCTACTACCCGGCGAATGGCGGAAACACCTGTGGCGTCGGCGCGATTGGCGTCGCGGACCCGAGCACGCTGCGCTTCCTGTACTACGTCAACCTCGCTCGGGAACAGATCGCGAAGGCGATGTGGGTCGAGGCCAGCCCTGATGGACGGTGGATCTGGACCTCAAGCGGGACTCACCTGCTCGTCTACCGAGCATCAGAAGTCAACCCAAAGGTGGCCCGCCAACAGCGGGCAGGAACGAGGGGCGGGATCGTTGGAGAAGACCTCGGCGCCGTGTTACCCACCGACAGCGTGACCGGCGCTTCGTTCTACACCGACCCATTCATGCACACATGTCATCTGCTGCTGGCGCTCAACCGCGGAACGTACGCCGAGATTGTCTCGTACGAACTGGCACGGAGGCGGGGTACACCACGGCTCACAAGCCGTACGCCGACGTCGCTGATCACGGTGCCTCAATCATTCTTCGACCACGAATCCGAAGGCGTCGCTCTCACGCGCCCGCTCAACCTGTCCACTCCCCTCGGCGGCGTGCTGCATTGGCAGATGCTCCCGGTGATCACGCTCCTCAGCCTCTACAGCCGCATCCTGTCCTACTCGCCGTCCGCCGACAACGCCCACGGTGCCGCCGGCCAGGCACCCAGCACTCAGAGAACAGAGCCTCACCGCCACCGGGTCGCAGGTCCTGCCCTCCGAACCGCAGAGCAACTCAAGCTGCTCGCGGCACTACGACAACACTGACCGCGCGAGCGGGGACTCCACGTCGGCGGGCCGCTGGCCTGGCTGCTGATTTTGAATGTCAAACAGCCACGGTTTTCGAGACGGCGGCACCCTCGCCGGTTCCCGCTGTCGGACAGATGCACCGCCTCCGAACCCTGCTGGTGACGACTGCTTTGCTCCTCCCGATGTCGCTTGAGCTGACGATCGTGTTGGCGACAAGGCGCACACGCGGGCCGTGCACGGCCCGCGTTTCGTCTGACGACGGCATTCGCGCGACCGAGAGCGTCGGATCTCGATCCCAGCAGCAGCGAGTTCTGGGCGGTCGGCGCCTGCTGGATTCAGGCGGAAGCAGCAGCCCGCCGTGTGACCGGCGCGGCCGTCGTCCTGCTGTCGAGTCGAATGGATAGGGAAAGCGCCGCCCTTCGACGCAGGCGACGCCTTCCGTCTCGGAGGTGCACTGTGGCGCAGCGGGCGTCGGCTGCTGCTTAGTCGACGCGGTCGTGTCGAGCACGACTGCCGCTTGCGGGGAAATGCGAGTGCTTGCTGGATTGGGTCCGTTCAGCAAACGCTGCACGATCTGCCGGGCACTGCGGAATTCCCTCGTATCCGCGCCTTGCGGGGCGCGGGACCCTCTGCCCTGCTGAGCACACAAACCAGGGAAGACGCTCGTCCGCCCTGCTGTCGCGCCAAAGCAGGTTCGCGCTGATAACGCTGAAGCCGTCGACGGTCGTCGACGACGAGAGTTGCGAGTTTGGCGAATAGCCGGACGCGACCCGCCGAGGGTCGTCTGCCCTGCTTCCGTGACTCCGCGAGTACAGCGGCATTCAGCTTCCGGGCGCCCGGCCGATCGCGTCCGTGGCCAGCAGAAGCCGGCGCAGTCACACAAGAACACCAGGGCGCTGGATTAGTCGTCGCGGTGCGGCAAAGCGCCGGAGACCGCCGTTCTCACGCCGACGTCAGTGCGCGGAGGCGGTCCGGACTCTGGCCTGCAGGATGGCGAACACTGGCATTGAGTAGCGCAACCGCTGTGGGAATAGGCCGATCGCCGCTATCGCCAGCGATGTCACACCGGATGTGAGCGGCGGAGCGACGTCGCGAAGCTCCTCGACACCGGGGATCGCACGGATGGCAGCGCGTTCGCCAGGATTGAAGAGCCACGTCAACAACTCAACCGCGAGGTCACGCTCCCGACCGGAGGCGCGTCGGACCAGGTTCAGCATCGCCTCAGGCACCACGTCAAACACCAGCAGCGAGCCGGGGAGCCGTTCGGCGATCCCCGCGATCAGGTCGTGAACCTGGTCGCGCTGGAAGTACGGGAGCAAGCCCTGCGCGGTGACGAGGATCGGGTCCACTGGATCCAACCTGTCAAGCCAGTCCAGGTCGAGCGCCGAGCCGCGATGACTTGACTGTCGTGGGCCGTCCGGCAGCAGGCGGTGGCGCAGGTCCATCGTCTCGGGCAGCTCCACGGTCAGCCAACGGACCTGACCGTTATCGAGCCGCCAGAACTGGGTCTCCAGCCCCTCGCCAACCGCAACCACCGTTCCCGCCGGATGGGAGCCCAGGAAACGGCGGACCGCCGTGTCAAATGTGGCCACCCGAACCGCATGCAGCCGCGCGCCGCGTCCGGAGTCCGCGAAGTCGTACGCCAGCCGGTCGACGACCTCGATGGCCATCGGGTCCTTCAGAGCACCCAGGCGTGCGGCAGCAGCGCCTCGGCCGAGATTCCCCAGAAGGGTCTCCGGTATCCCGGACAGGGCTACGGGAATCCGCTCCACCATTACGAGCGTAATGGTGGAGCGTGGTTGGAGCCGCCGGCGATAGGGTCGGGACCCGCTTTGACGTTCGGACCTGCCCGCTCGAGCGCGAGTCGGTGGACCCCCTTCGCGCGATCTCGCGTACGCGATGACTCCGGTCCCGGCCGTCATGTCAGCGCTGGCTCGCTCCGCCCCGCTGGCCGCGCGGAGCACGGAGGCAGCGCCACGCACGAGATGCTCGTGGTGTGCATAGTGCAGGCCTCTCGTGACCGATTGGTCGTTCCCAGCGAGACGGACGGCGTTGTTGTATCGCGCCCTTACGGGTGACGGCGGCTTCGTGCCTTCGGGCCGCCGGTGGTAGGTCCGGATCCACGACGCGCTCGGCGAACTGGGCGCCGAAGGTGAGCACGCCGAGCGGCACGTCGAACGGCGGCGGGCTCCAGCTGCCGCTCTCTTCCGCGTACGTCAAGCGGGCGCGGCGGAGCGGATCACCGTGGCTTTCGCCGGTGTCGGCCAGTGCCACGTTCCATGTGGCGAGGTCTGAGCCCGGATCTACGACTGGGGTCGCAAGCCCAGCTCCAGGGCGGCCCAAGCGCCTCGCCGGTCTGAGCTATTGTCCGCCGTCCAGGAGTCAGGCCTCACCCACGACCGGATCGTCTACCGGCACGCCGACCACCGGCCGTCAAGCGCTGCCTGAATCAGTCGCCCAACTGACCCCGGTTCCGCGGAGCCAAAGCAAAGCCGCCGTTGGCTTCGTGCCGACGCTGGAGCGCAGGGGATGTTCTTGCTGCCACCGACCTCAGGGCTCGTCGCCCGTCGGCGTGCAGGTCGTCGGCGTCGTGCAGATGCCGTTTTGCTTGACGCGATCCCAGGTGAGCACCTTGGCGTGAAGCTCGTGCTGCACGAACTCGATGTGGGAGAACACGGTCGTGGCGCCCGGTTCGCCGCACTCGGCCGAGCCGCCGGACAGGATACCGACGGCCTCGTAGAACCGGCCGGAGCGATAGAAGACCGGGCTGCCGCTGTCGCCGGGCGCCGCACAGAACGTGGCGCGCACGAAATTGGTCGCCGCCGGTACGTAGTTGGGGCTCGCGTACTTGCTCAGTACGGTCCCGCACGTGACGTGGGTGAAGGCGCCGGACTTGCACAGGGGCATGCCCGTCGCGAGCGAGTCGTAGTGCTCCTGCACGGCCCGCACCACGCCGCAGTACTGAAGGCGCGGTGTGTCGACGAAGATGCACGCGTTGCCGGCGGTGAACGGGAGCCTGTCATCTGTCGACCACTCGGCGTCGACCTTGCCCTGCATGACGTCAATGACCTTGTTCCCGAACTGGTACAGCTTCCCGTTGAGGCGGGCCCCCCGGTCGGTGTACGGGTTCTCGACGTCGAGATGTTCGTCGTCGAGGCGGCCGCAGTGGCCCGCCGAGAGCACACCGAGCCGCTGGTGGATCCGGCGCACGAGCTCGCGCGCGGTGAAGCCGGCCGTGCACGCCCGCAGGAGTTGGCCGCTGCCGTTCCTGAGGTGCACCCGGCGACCGGCGCGCAGCAGCTGGCCGCAGTCGTCACGCGTGCACGCCAGCGGCTCGAGGAGCGGGCCCTGCCGCACCTGCACGAAAGCGCCGTAGCGCCGCTTGAAGGCAGCGACGATCGCCCGGGTGCGGTGCGCGACGGTCACGACCGGCACGTTGCGCGTCACGTCGAGGTCGAGGTCGTAGGCCGCACCGGGCGACGCGGTCAGGCCCACGGGAGCGCCGCGGCGGATGCGTTCGCGGTCGCGAACCATCTTCAGCTCCAGCCGCCGCAGTCTGGCCAGCGAGCGCTTGACCTTCACGACGTGGAACCGACCGCGGTAGCCGTCGGGCAGAGATCGGCGCAGTCGCGTCGCGGTCCGACGCGCGTGAGCGTTAACCGCGACGAACAGCTGTCCGGCGTCCTTGCCGGTGCCGATCCAGCTCCCGGCGAAGGTGCGCGGGAACAGCCGCTGCGCCCGCAGTCCAAGCTTGGACGCCGCCCGCTGGAAGGAGGTCTCGACCTGGAACTCCGTCGGCCGTGCGATGCGCGTGGCAACCCTCAGCATCGCCGTGCCGAGCGTCCCACCCCCGCAGCGGGCGCCCACGTGATAGCGGCCGGTCGCGATCCTCCGATTGAGCCTGATCCGCGCCGCGAACGAGCCGCCGTTCGCCACGATCGCGAAGATCGCCGGCACGCCGGCGAACGTCTTCGTGGTCACGCCGCGGAACGCGGCCGAGTAGACGGTCACCTGCTCGCCCGGCGCGCAGCCCTGGCCCACCGAGCCGGAGATCCTGACGATCCCGCCCGGCCTGACCGTGATCGGCGCGACGATCAGGCTCGGGGCAGCCGGGGGCGCGGCCTGCCACGGCGAGCTGAGGATGGAGATCGGCATGCCGCCGCCTCCGCTGCTGCCCGGTGGCGGCGCCGTCGCCGTCGGTTGCGGCGGATCGAACTCGTCTGCACCGACGTCGGTCGTTGCGCCCGCCGTGCGCGGGCCGCCGTAGAGGTCCGAGGGGCCGTTGGCGGAGTCGTACTCGCCGGCGTCGATCGTCGGCGACGAGGGGCTCTGGCGGTAGTCGCCGTCGACAAGCAGTCCGAATGGCCTCGGATTGACGAGCAGCGGGTCGGCGCTCTGGTTGCTGCCGGCGGGGTCCTCGATCACCGTGCTGTTGGCGGTTGCTGTCGACGTGGTCACGAAGTTCGAGAAGCCGACGTGGATCGTTGTGGCACCCGCGCGATCCCGCGACCGCGACTCGAGGCTCGGGTCGCCGCGGACGATCGAGTTGCGGACGATGACGTCGAGCGTCTTGCCGAAGCCCGCGACGGCGTTGATGCCTGCCCCGCCGGACCCGGTCGCGAGCGCCGTCACGTTGCGCACCGCCACCGTCGCGTTGCGTGATGGGCCCACGTAGACAGCGTCGCCACCGCTGCCTCCGTTCAGGCACACGCTGTCGCGGATCATCCCCGACTCGAGCGCGCAGGCGGAACCGTTCGCGCCGGCCGCACTGACCACCACCCGCTCAACAAGCGAATCCGGACCGCCGACGCTCTGGATGTTGAGCCCGAAACCCAAGGTATTGTCGACCTCGAGGTCACGCACCGTTGCCGGCCCGAAGAGATTCAGCCCGCTGCGCGAACCCGAGAAATACAACCGCGGCCGAGGCTCGCCGGCGACGCCATGGATGTACAGCCGCGCCGCGGTCCCAGTGATCGGCGATGTCATCCCCGCACCGTCCGAGCCGTAGCTGCCCGGGCGCACAACGACCTCATCGCTTCCGGCCGCGCCCTCGATCGCAGACCTGATCGTGCACGGCGCGGTGGCGTCGCACGGCCCGGTGGTCGTCGTGCTGGACGCGTCGGCGTAGCGGACCGCGCCCTGCGCCGATGCAGCCGGCAGCATGGCCCCAAGCAGCGCCAGCAACACGGCAGGCCTGCCCGCACTCACACCGCGTCGCATCCGACGCCTCAACCCGCAGCGCTCCCCAGTCCTGCTCGCCACCCGAGCATCATGACCGAGGGGCGCACTTCGCGCAATAGGACCAGCCGAAGCGGACGAGGGCCGCGCTCGCCCCCAACGGGCATCGCGCGACCACGGAGGTCTCCACGGTAACTCAGCGTCGCGCAGTCGCAGACAGCGGATAGTGCGATCCCCCGACCATCGACTCTAGAGTCCCGGCGCACCTCGAGGGATGAGGTCTCGCAGACTGCCACTCCTGATGCGCCGGCGCGATGCCCCGCCGCTGCCGAACACGCCCGTCACGGCTTGCAGCACCTCGCACCGCCGGGGAGACCGGGGCGCTGAGTGGCCGCCCACCCGAGCAAGCGTTCCTGGCCCGTCTCGACGGTAGCCGAGGCAACACCAAAACATGTAGGCGTTCCTCGATGGAGACCCAGCCAACCGCAGCGCCAGCCATCGGTTCGGACAGAACGGCCGTCTCGGTCAGCGATCGACCTCCGGACGCGGACGACGCGATTCGCATCCCTCTTCCGCCCCGCAGCACGCAGCGGCATGTTGGCCGGGCGCCCATGCTCGAAGCAAGGCGGGACTCTCGAGACGTGCGATCCTGCGCTCACCGCTATCGGCGACCGGGCGCTGCGCGCTCACGCCTATATCGGTCATGTCGCTGCAGTGCCCGCTTCGCGCTGCAACCGGCAGTCTCGCCGCTAGCTTAAGTGTTCGTCACGAATTGTGGCGCGGGCCGGGCCACAGGCCCGGAGTTGGCGGAGGGTGGTCGCTGCGGTCCTCGAGTAGGCGGCTACTCGCCGAGACCGCACACCGAGCATCTCCGACCACAGCGTCGGGCGCCAACGCGTCCCATACTGCGGCGGCTTGCTCCAGTCGATCTCGTAGTTCGTATGGTCATCGCCCACCGACACCCTGAAGGCAACGGCCTGACCGACCGTCGGCGTGACACCCCGTGGCACCCACGAGAGCGTCGAGACTTCACACGGAGGCTGCTGACCGTAATGGATCTCAAGGTCGATACTCGTCGAGCGCCCGACCTGCGGCCCACCCTCACGATCCGTGCCACTGCGGCATTGTCGGGTACCCCTCCCGGTACCACGACCCGACCGTCTTCAGGTGATCCACGAACGCCACGAACGCCACGAACGCCACGAGCTCAGGATGCCAGCCAGCGGCGCTCCGAGCAACCGTGGGTCACGTCGAGCCCTCTGGTGGAAGCGCACCTCGAAAGACCGCCCTTCGTGTCGTCGTGCTGCTTGGCGTCGGCCTCGACCGGCTCCGTGCGGATAGCGCGCACGCCGTCGGCGCGGTCATCGCCGGTAAGCAGGCCGCTCCCGTCGCCCAAGCAGATGCTCGCCGCCGCATGAAAGCAAGACTCGGGGTCTTGGCTGGCTCCTTTGCGAGAGTGTTGAGATCAGGCGGAAGGAGCACCCGGATGCGAACAGCGCGGGCACTCCAGACGCACGGGAAGCAATAGCCACAGGGCCGACAGTGGTGGGCCGCTCAGGCTTGAGGTATCCGACGCCGGCGGAATCCGGTGAATGCCGCCGAAGCCAGAAGGGCCGCCGCCAGTCCCAGCCAGGCGAGGGCCGTGGTGTTGATGGCGTCGACCGGCGGCTTTCCCACGTGGGTCAGCGGAGACAGGTTCAGCACCCAGTCCGGAAGCTGTAGGCCCGAGCCGAGCAGCCCGATGAACGTGACCGCGCCGAACGCTGCCCAGGCCAGGGCGAAGGCACGGGGAACGAATCCGTAGAGCAGCACCGCGACGGCTGCGATGACCAGTTCGGCTGGCAGGTAGGCCAGTCCCGACTTCAGCAACGTGCCTAGGTAGCCGGAGTCACCGGTCGAGAGGGCTGTGGTGGCGGCGAACACGACAGCCGAAACCATCACCAGCGCAACCAGGCCGGTGGTCACGACCAGCACTTGTGCGCCGAGCCACCGCATCCTGCTCAACGCTCCGGCGAGGACGGGTTCAAGGCGGCCAGCCGCCTCCTCGCGTCGTAGTGAGCCGAGCGCCTGGACGACGTAGCCGCAGGCGATGATTGCGAGGTAGACCTGGGTCGACGCGAGGAAACCGTCGGCGGGTTTCTCCGTGGTGATCCCCATCGCCTTGCTTAGCGATGGGTTGCCGAGGATGGCGCCGACGACTTGCTGTGCCAGCGCGCCCATGACCGCGGCCAGCGCGACCGATCCGACCATCCACCCGAGGAACGAGCCGCGCTGACCGTGCAGCGCCAGGCCGAGGGGTCGGACGAGCCAGGGCGAGGCGGAGGGTTGACCTGGTCCTTGGCGGTACAGCGCTGCACCGAGATCCCGTCGCCTGGCCAGCGCGACGGCAAGGATGGACAGCCCGGTCGCGACGATCATGGGGATGAGCAGGACCCACCAGCGCTGGTGAGCGGCGAAGGGCGCAGTCTTCTCCAGCCAGCCGAGCGGGGAGAGCCACACCCAGAACGTGTCGTTGACGTCGCCGACACCCCGCAAGATGTACGACAGCGCGACGGCCGTGAAGCCGAGGGCATAGACACCCCTGCTGTGCAGGACGACCTGGGCGCAGACCGCGGCGAGCCCGGCGAAGACGACGCTCACCATGCCGAGAGCCAAGGCGTAGAGCACGGCCGGGCCGAGTTCGATTCCGGCAGCGAGCAGGGAGAGCACGAAGCCGACGTCCATCAGAACCGCCGCGGCGCCCACGAGCACCAGCGCGCTGACAACCGGGACCCGTCGGTCGATCCGTCCTGCCAGCAGCGCTTCGAGCCGTCCGGACTCCTCCTCGCGGCGGGTCATTCCCGCGACCAGGGCCACGCCCATGAGCGGCATCAGGAACGAGGCGATGAAACCGAACTCGTCCTGGATGATGCCTCCGAGGGTGTCGATGCCTTCCACGTGGCCGTTGATCGCGATCAGGGCGTCACTGGCCACGGCCTGACCGTAGGACGCAATCTGCTCGGGCGTGTTGTAGAGCTGCGCCACAGAGATGGCGGTGAAGGCAAGCGCGCCGACGGTGACGAGCACCCACACCAGGAGATGTCGGCGCTGCGCGCGCCACAAGATGGCCAGCATGGCTCTGATGCCCGTCATGCGTGCGCCGTGCCGGGTTTGTCGTCGCTGTAGTTGCGCAGGAACAGGTCGTCCAGGCTGGGCGGCTCGACCGTGAGGCCCCGAATGCTGGCGGCGTGGACGAGTCCAATAGCCAGGTCGAGCGCATCTGGACCGACGGTGAACCGCGTCTCGATGCTTCCGTCGACCCGACCGGTGGTGAGGCCCTCCAGCCCGGCGACCGCTTCCAGGGACTCGACGGTGGACCCGGTCAACGCGTGGACGCTGGTGCGGGTGTGTCGGCGCAGGTCCCCAAGCGTTCCGGAGGTGACCGTCTTACCGCGCCGGATGATGCTCACCCGGTCGGCGAGCGCCTCCACCTCCGAGAGGATGTGGCTGGACAGCAGAACCGTGGCGCCCTGCTGGCGGCGCTCCTGGATCACCTCTTGGAACACCTGCTCCATTAGGGGGTCGAGCCCGGAGGTCGGCTCATCGAGGACGATCAGGTCCACCTCGCTGGCCAGCGCCGCGACGAGCGCGACCTTCTGCCGGTTGCCCTTGGAGTAGTCACGCGCTCGCTTGGTCGGATCGAGCTCGAACCGCTCGATGAGCTTGGCCCGTCGCCCCGGGTCCATCCCGCCGTGGACGCCGGCCAGGATGTCCATGCACTCCCCGCCGGTGAGACCCGGCCAAAGCGACACATCACCGGGCACGTAGGCCAAGTCGCTTCGCAGCCTGGTTCCCTCGCTCCACGGGTCGTGGCCGTAGAGCGTGATGGTGCCGCCGTCGTGGCGCATCAGGCCGAGCAGGATCCGGATCGTGGTCGACTTCCCGGCGCCATTGGGCCCGAGGAACGCGTGCACCTCGCCTCGGCGTACATGGAGGTCGAGGCCGTCCAGGGCCCGGAAGCTGCCGAACTGCTTGACCAGGCCCTCGATGTGGACGATGTCATCGTTCATGGCTCTCCTCGGTCTTCGACACGGAAGGCGCCCTGGGCATAGACGTCCACCGCCTCGCCGGCCCAGGCGGCCATGCCGGCAGGCGTCTGGAGGTCGAACCCAAGGGCGTCGCTGAGCTGCCTCGCGAGCAGGAGCATCGAGAGGTCGTTGACGAGCAGAAAGGCCGCGCGCACCCGACGGTCCTTGCTCGGCCGGGCGACGCCCGCCTCCTCCATTGCCACCAGCACCCGTTCGCTGACGGCCAGATAACGACGGAACACACGGTCCCCCGTGGGATCGTTGGTCAGCCACAGCCGACGCAGGTAGTCCGGCAGGGGCGAGCCCGCAGGGAAGCTCCCGACGAACGCCTCGGCCAGCGACGTCGCGTCGCCACCGCCGAGCGCCTCACGCAGGTCCGCATCGGTGAGGTTGTCGAAGACCGCGTCGAATGAGTCGCCGACGTGCTCGTCGACCGCCTCGCGCAGCCCGGCCTTGCTACCGAAGTGGTGCATCACCAGCCCCGGTGAGACGTCTGCCGCAACTGCCACGTCCCTCACGGTCACCCGCTCAGGCCCCCGTTCGGCGAAGAGCTGTAGCGCCTTATCGCGGATCCGCGCCTTCGCGGTCAGGTCCCCGGAAGGAGGTGCGTCACTGAACATAGGTTCAGCTTACTGTACATCCGTTCAAAGGGCAAGCGTCGACGAACGGTGAGCAGATGCAGCGACTTCTCAACGCGGGGGCCTGCAGCTGTGACCTGGGAGGGCGCCGCGTCCACGCTCGATGCGCTTCCGCTGCGGACGACGGATGAAAGTCAAGGGCTTGGGGACAACTTTTCGGAGGTCCTGTCTGTCAGGTGGCGATCGCCGAGGGCCGCAGATCGGCTCCTGTGAGGTCGGTTCGGCGGCGGGTCGGGCCGATTGGCGCGGTTGTGGCCGGTATTTGCGCACGCGAGGTCCACGTCGGGGTGGTCGACGTCGGTGACGGGCGTTAGGTTGTGTGCGGGCGCGAGCCGATGACGTGTCGAAGAGCAGGCGTTAGGAGCTCGCGAGCCTGCCGCGCGACGTTTGCCCCTCGAGGGCCACTGTTATGCGCGCTCCGGTGTCACGCTCGCGCCCACCTTCTTTGGCGTTGTTGCCTGCCAGTCGCGGACCATCCGCACGTAGGATGCCTCGGCTTGGAGCGCGAGTGCTCGTTCGGCTTCGCGCATCGCCTGGTTGGTCGACCAGATCCCGGCGGCGTTCGGGTCGTAGCGCTTCGCGCCGGCGGTCAGCTCGAGCCGCCGGAGCTTCTTGGCGGTCAGCGACGGCTGCTGGTGGGCGTACTGCTCCTCGCGGGTGAGTAGGCACCAGAACAGCACCGTGAGCTTGCGCGCGGCGGCCACGGTCGCGATCCCGTGGCCGCGTCGGGCACGGATCCGCTCATAGAACGCGTGCAGCGGCCCGGGCTGGCGGACAGCGCTGAACGCGGCCTCGACCAGCGCCCACCGGGCTTGCGGTGAGCCCTGCTTGGAGATCCGCCCGCCCTTGGCGGGCGAGCTGCCCGACTGGCGGACCTTCGGATCCAGGCCGAGGTAGCCGACCAGCTGCCGGGAGGTCGTGAACCGGTGGATGTCGCCGATCGCGGCCAGGAACGTCGCCGCGCAGATCACGTTCACGCCAGGCACGCTCATCAGCCGGCGGGCGTCCGAACAGGACAGCGCGTAGCGGGCGATCAATCTTTCGAGCGCCGCGATCTCGGCGTCGAGGAACTCGACCTGGCGCATGCACCCCTCGACCGTTTCGCACTCCTCGACCGGCAACTCGAGCTGGCGCAGCCACGCTCGTCCCTTGACGCCGAACAGATCCGAGAACGGCGGGCGGCCGACCAGTTGGCGCATCAGCATCGCGTGGATCTCGTTCTTCGCCCGAGTCCGTGCGCGCATCAGCTGCTCGCGACGAGACAGCCGGCGGCGCAGCACGCGGGTGAGCTCATCCGGCATCCACACCGCCTCCAACTCGCCAGAGAACAACAACCGCGCCAACGTCCGGGCGTCCAACCGGTCGGTCTTCGCGCGCGCCTGCGTGATCCCCGTATCACCCGGTGAGACCACGACCACCTTCGCGACATGCGGCTCGAGGATCCTCGCGATCTCCCACGCCGAACCGGTCACCTCCAACGCAACCCTGTCACTCGCCCCCAAGCTCTCCGCCAAGACCTTCAACGCCTCCGGCGTCGACGCGACCCGCCCCGCGGAGCGAACCTTCCCGTCCTCACAGATCGCGATCTCGCAGAAATCGAGGTGCACGTCCAACCCAATCGCCCTACCGACAGCAGTCAGGACCGCAGTCACTTCTCCCTCCCCAGATCAACCGACAACGGAACGGGAGAACCGTGGGCACAACGACAACGACGGATACGCGCTCCCAGCGCAATCGGGCAAGTCGCAGGGGCGGCCACCGAAAAGCACGGGCTCAAAGCCCATCGTCCAAAACGGCCTGCCCAGCTACGTTCTCCCAGAAAGCCCCTATCCCGATCGGCGGACCGTAAGCCCGGACCCGGACGGAGCTCTCACAAGATCATTTTCATGCCCCGAATCTCGACAGCGAGGCCAAGGGGTCTGCCAAGGAATCTGTGTAGGCATGAACATCCCTTTCGTTCACGCCTACACAGATTCCTTGACAGACCCCCCGTTTCCGTGCATCCGGCTCAAGCAAGCCCTGGCAGGTCCGGTGGCGCGACGTCGTACGATCCGCTCGTTGGGGGGCGTGTCGTCCGCGGGTCCGTTCACCGTGACGGTCTGCCTTACTTGTCCGGCGCTGGGGTTGTCAAGCTCGTTTGGGTTACTGCGTGAAGAGTTGTCGGCGTGCCGGAGCGCCGCGGAGCAGCCTTTCGTAGGCGCGGTGAGTGCGGCCCGGGCGCTCATTCGCCCGTTGGGCGAACCTCAATGCGATCGGGCGGAGGCAGGGTGTTGCCGTGCGGGACCGGGGTCGTCCGTCACGTAGGGCCATACCCGATGCTGAATGTCCGCGGTAGACCAGCCGCTCCGGCGCATCTCGCCGATCACGGCGCACAACGCCTGCGATCGCAGGTGGGGGACCGTCTCGGCGATCCATTCCTGGGTGAACCGCTCGGGTATCAAAGGTGCGGCCCGAGCGCCAGCAGAGGACCGTTGTCGAGGGACACCCGACATCGTCGCATCGGGCGAGGGTGCGCCGTGTGTCGCCTGGGGTGTGACCGGCGCGCGTGCCGCGAGCGGCGCGGCATCTGCGCTTCCCGTGGCGGGAGCCCGAGGCGGCGAAGCCTTGCGCTTCTTGTGCTCTGAGCGCATCCCGATCGCGCCCATGATCATCAGCACCGCGGTCGCGATGTAGCGCAGTCTGACGAGCGGGTAATGGGTGGGCATCCAGGCGTGGCCGTGGTGGTTGAGTTCATGCCATGACGGTGTGAGTCCGATCGTGTGGCCGACGAGCGACAGCGGCAGCATGACCGTGTACCAGAAGATCATGGCGAGGATCACGCCGAACGAGTCGGCCGTGCGGGTTGCGCCGGGTTATTGCCGGGCCGTGGATGTTCATCTTTCAAGTGGGCGAGCGTTTGGGTGGTGTTGCTCGCCCCGGCGGGACCTGCCACCACGACGGCGGCTGCTTTCGCATCGAGTTCGCGACTGGCCAACCGTGGAGCTACGGATCCTTGACCAGGGAGGCCGGTTGCGGACCGAAACACTAATGCCGCTGCCCGGTGATGCACGCGGACGAATGCCGAGCCCCTCCTCGCGCGAGCACCTGCAGCCTGACCGCGTTCCTCACGACCCTTGACTCGGGCCGGTCCGAAATGTCAGCAGGGGCGGCTGGGCGTCAGCGTGTGCGGGCGCTCAGGCGGCAAGTGGCGGCGTTTGGAGTGCGCGGCTGAGCGCTTGGCGCAGCTCGTGTGGAGAGTCGCTTGTGATGGCGTCGAGGCCAAGCGGCAGGAGCGGCGCGAGGATCGCGGCGTGGTTGATCGTGCCGGTCGTGACGCTGAGCCCGCAGGCTCGAAGGGTTGCGACCAGGGCGCGGGAGAGGAGGAAGTGCTCGACGCAGACGCCGTGCAGGCCGACGTGTCGTCCCCACGCGGCGAGTGCGTGGATGCGGTAGTCGGCGATGATCACGAGCCGCGCCCGGAAGCCGAGCTCGGCGGCGAGCTCGCATGCACCGGACCAGAAGCTGATGACTTCGGTCCGCTCCCGCGCTGGGTGGTCGCGAAGTCGCTCGCAGACGGCTCGCGCGGTGCGGCGTGCGAGGCCAGGGTCGGCATGCGCTTTGACCTCGAGCTGGAGCGTCGCGCCGGGCGGAGCGAGGTCGAGCAGTTCGTCGAGCAGCAGCGGGCGCTCGTCGCTTACAGTGCCGTCGAGGTTGCGCAGCCACCCCGCGCGGATCTCCGCCGCGGTGCGCTGATGCGCCCAGCCGGACACGGTGGTGCAGAGGTCGAGCAGCGGGTCGTGCAGCAGCACGAGCTCGCCGTCGGCGGTCAGGCAGCAGTCCGTCTCGAGGCCGTCGAGTGGCTGCTGGATTGCGCGCTGCAGCGCGGCGAGCGACGAGTCAGGGCCGTACGCGCGGCCGAGGCGATGGGCGTATAGCGCCGGGAGCACTCCCACAACTCTCGCGACACAGGCGCGCTGTCTCGTTACGAGCCTGCGACCGTCTTGTGAACAGGTTGTGCAGGACGCCGCCCCGGGAGCCACTACCTATGCGATCAGTTGGCCAATGATGCGGGGGTGGCCGTCGACCTGCACGTTGATGAGCGACTCGACGCGCGAGAAACCGGCAATCCGGGCAAGCCGCTCCAGGCCGGCGTCCCCGAATCCCCAATAAACGAAGTCATCGCGAGCGTACACCTCCCCGGGCTCGGAAACGCGGATCGTGGGGCCGTTTCGATCTTCCGGGGCGACGCCGTAGGTCTCGACCAGCACCGTGCCGCCATCCACGGTCCGCCCACGCAGCACGCGCAGCAGCCCGAGTGGGTTCTCGACCCTGTGCAGGATGCCGAAGCAGTAGACGAGGTCAAAGCGCTCCTTGAGCCCGTCGAGCGCGAACGCGTCCATCCGCCGGTACTCAACGGCCGAGCCGAGCAGGCGATGGACGGCGCGGAAGCCCTCTCCGCCCTGCAGCTCAACGCCCCACCGGGAGGCGACCCAGAGCCGATACTGCTCGTTGTCGACCGCCACGACCCTCTCGGCCCCCCGGTGTTCGGCGAGGAAGGCGTAGAAGCCGTCGAAGCAGCCGACATCGAGCACGCTGATCCCGGTGAAGTCCTCGGGTAGCGTGGAGATGCGGTAGCGATGGTTGCGCGCGGCGCCGGGCGTGTAGATGCCCTCAGCGCGGTTCAGCGCGAACGTGTGAAACCAGAACCGCACCGTCTCGACAGTCGCGCGAGCGAGCACCGGGTCGACCTCGATCGGCAACAGGTCAGCCACCCGCCGCTCAGCCTCCGTAACAACGAACCGCTCCCGCGCGCCACCCTGCGTCGACCCCGTCGTCCCCATCTACACACCTCCTCTCGCGCGTCCTCCTGGCGCCGCCCGACCTGTCGGCGGACGTCGCGCGAGGCATGTTCTGTCGTCGATCAGCGCTCGGGCCTGCCCACCCGTGACAGTTCGGCAGGCGAGCGGGTCGCTAGACCAGCTGGACGTTGACGGCCTTGGGGCCCTTCTCCCCGGCCTCAGCCTCGTAGGAAACCCTCGCGCCCTCCGCGAGCGAGCGATAGCCCCCGCCGACGATCGCCGAGTGGTGAACGAACACATCCTTTGACTGGTCGTCGGGCGTGATAAACCCGAAGCCCTTCTCGTTGCTTAAACCACTTCACCGTTCCAGTAACCATTGCGCTTCCTCCCGCGTCATTGCGTGCTGCGAACGCCGAGATTGCAAAGGCAAAGGCTACGAGCGCCGGCGCTACATCCGTCGGGCGAGCTGCCCAACCTGTCCGAACGACGATACCAGCCCACCGGCCCCGCCATCGCGCGGCTCCCACCGGATTATCCCCTCTTCTGCATGATCCGTGGGTTGTGTCACCGGCCGGGGAGGCTCGGTTTGTAACCGCCGAGGCTGAGCATCGCGAGCGCGATGAGGGCCTGGGCTGAGCGGAAGCCGAAGGCGATGCGTGTGATCAGGCGGATCTTGGTGTTGACCGATTCGATCAGGGCGTTGGAGAGGCGGTGCTCGAGGGTGGCGATGATCCGCACGCGCACGGCGGTGATGCGTTTGGCGAGGTGCACGAAGGCAGGGTGCGGCAGCGGCGTGCCCAGGACAGCCACTTGTCCAGCGCCTCGATTCCGTCCTGGCCTTTGACGGCGAACACGTAGCGCAGGCCTTCTTTGAGGAGGTAGCCGCGGTAGAGCCGCGGGTCGGTCTTGGCGATCCAGTCGAGCTTGTGACGCTGGCGGTCGGTGAGGTTCTCGGGGTTCTTCCACAACGCGTAGCGGGCGTGCTTGAGCGCGCGGGCGTCACCGGCGGCGTCGCGCCGGCCGCGGCCTTTGCTGATCCTCGGCCCGTGACGGCGGGCGTCGTTCCAGGCTTGGCGGCGGACCTCGTCGAGCGCTTCGGTGGCCCACTTGACGATGTGGAACGGGTCGGCGCATTGCACCGCTTGGGGGCAGCGTTCGGTGACGACCTCGGCGACCCACTCGGCCTGATCGGCTGACACGTGCGTGATCAGCGCGCTGCGCTCAGGGCCGAGCAAGTCGAAGAACGCTCGGACCGTCGCTCGGTCTCGGCCCGGCGCGGCCCACAGCAGCCGCCCTGTGTCGTGATCGACCACGATCGTGAGGTACCGGTAGCCGCGCTTGTAGGAGATCTCATCGACCCCGATCCGACGCACCCCGTCGAGCCGATCCCCGAGCGCATCGAGCTCCGCCCAGACGCGGGTGATGATCGATCCGACAGTACGCCACGCGATTCGCATCAGCTCGGCGGCCGCGGTCTTGGAGGTCTGGACCGCGAGCCAGGCGACCTGGTCCTCGAACTGGTGGGTGAACCCGGAACCGTGGCGAGCCCACGGAACCGCGGCGACCAACACGCCGTGTCGTTTGCAACGGATCCGGGGCGCGTTCGCCTCCAGCAACACCCGTGTGGTTCCAGCATCCAGCGCCCGCCAGCGCCGGCGACCCTCGCCCAGGTCATAGCCCGGGCAGCGACGCCGGCACCGCGGGCAGCGATCCCGCTCACGAGCGATCGGCCGGACCGCCACCACGAGCCGCTCGTCCTCGAGCCACACGTCCTCCACGACAGCTCGTTGAAGACCAAGGAGCTTCTTCCATACGCTAGAGACGCGCACGCCGTCACCTGCACTTTCCTGTGGTTCTGCGACTGTGAGAAGCCGGAACCGTAAGCGCACGACGGCGTGCGCTCCCTCCTGGCCGGAGGTCGGGCGCTCCCAGCGCCCCGACCTCATTGCCAAACAGCGCGGACGGCGGCCGCTGTCAAGCAGCGCCAACCCCGCTCCGAGCAGCCAAAACGCCCAGCGACCAGCACCAACCCGACAGCGCTGCTTGATCAGACGACGACGACCGCGCTACCCGCGACCGGTGCGTCTGACTTCGCGATAGAGATCTCGGTCGATAATTCGCCTAGCCTGGGAGCCTGTCGGGACCTCGGATCAGGAGGTCGTGATGATCGACAACGGGAAGCGCAAGCCGCGCAGGCAGTTGACGCCGGAGGAGAAGTGGGAGGTGTTCCTCGAGGTCACCTCGCAGGAGATCTCGCAGGCCGACGCCGCCCGCAAGTATGGCGTCGACGTGTCGGTGATCGTGCGCCTGCGAGCGTTGGCGAAGGATGCCGCGATCGCCGCGTTCACTTCGGCGAAGCCTGGCCGTCCGGTGTCGGCGGAGGCGGTCGAGCTGGAGTTGCTGCGGGGGGAGAACGACCGGCTCTCCGAAGCGTTGAAAGAGATGGCGATCGAGCTCACGTTGCACCGGGGAAAGCAGCGCTCGGGCTTTTCGGCCCGGTTCCCGCGCGCGTGAGCGCCGAGACCAAGCTCGAGCTGCTGGGGCTGATCGATCGTGCCGTCGCCGACGGCTGGGCGCACACGCAGGCGTGCCGGGTGCTCGACCTCGCCGACGTCCGCGCGCACCGCTGGCGCGCTCGGCTGCGGGACACGGGCAGCCTTGAGGATCGTGATCCTGGCGGCGGCGCAGTCCACGGCCTGCTCTGCTGGGAGGAGGCCGAGATCCTGGATCTGATTGAAGAGTGGGGTCCGGTGGACCGCTCGCATCGCAAGCTCGCGCATCGTGGGAGCCGTCTCGGTGTCGTGTTCGTCTCCCCGTCGACGGTGCTGCGGGTCGCGCTCAAGCACAAGGTCCACCTGCCGGGTGAGCCGTACCGGCCGCGTCCGGTTATGCCTGCTCTCCCTACGATTCCGTGGGAGAAGAACCGGATCTGGATCTGGGACGCAACGCACTTCACCAGGGCGGGCCGGGTCGCGTACGCGATCGTTGACGTCGTGACCCGCTACTGGATCGGCTACCTGCTCTCAAGCGAGCAGACCTCGACCCAGGCGCAGCTGCTGTTCGCCCGAGCGCTCGAGGACCAGCACCTCCTCGACGCTGACGGGAAGCCGCCGGCGGTCGAGGATGACGGGATGCCGGTGCTGATCGCGTGGTCGGACAACGGGACCGAGATGACCGCGCTGGACACCCGGAAGTTCATGGCGCTGATGGCGATCACCCAGCACCACGGCCGGCCCGGCACCCCGACCGACCAAGCGCACATCGAGAGCTTCTACTCGCACCTGAAGGGCGATTGGCCTCACCTGGTCACGATCCGCGACTCGGCGGTCCTCGATGCCGAGCTCGCGCGTGTCCAGCGCGAGTACAACACTGTGCGGTTGCACGCCGGGGTCGGGTACGTCACCCCTGATGACGAGCATCACGGCCGCGGGCCCCGCATCCGCCGGGCTCGTGCCGCGGGGATGCGTCGCGCCCGCGCTGAGCGGATCAAAGAGAATCAAGCAAGCAAGACATGACCAGGCTCTCTGACACCAACCGCGCCCGCTCCCTTCTGGGGAAGAGGGGCGCTTTTGAGGGGGCATTCCGCTGGCCATGGATGGCCAGCGGAATGGGCACGGACGACGCCCATACCCCAGCCACCAACCGGTCCCGCCACAACGCTCAGCGTGTGGTTGAAAAAGTCGGCCGCTCTATCACGAACTCAGAAACACCGCACGCGACCGCACTCACCTCACCCACGGAAACGTCAGAAGAGCCGGATTATCGGGGCATCGCGCGGAACGAGCCGTGGCTTGGCGGTCCGATGAGGCGCGGCTGACCGACCCAGACGTGACGCTTGGGAGCTGCCTGTCGCTCCGTCGTGAGGCATCGGCGCTCTAGACTTCGGCGTCGTGTCAGGATCAGCGGCTGCCGTCCAGGACGACGTCGAGCCGGTACTTAGCGAGCGACGTGACCGGGTGATAGCTGGGATTGTCACCGCTGTTCCGATCCTGAGTCTGTTCTTCGTTGGCTGGCAGCTGTGGGCCAGTTTGTTGGGCTGGAACGACATTTTCGTGTTCCTGTTGCTGTATGTGCTTACCGGCTTCGGTGTGACGGTGGGCTTTCACCGCCTGCTGACTCATCGCGCGTTCAAGACCACGCGCTCGATCCGCGCGGCGCTGGCGATCCTTGGCTCGGCAGCGATCGAGGGCCCGGTGATCTCGTGGGTGGCCGACCATCGCAAGCATCACGCGTTCTCTGATCGTGAGGGCGACCCGCACAGTCCGCACGTCGACCACGGCCATGGCTGGCGCGGCGCGCTGCGCGGGCTCTTGCACGCGCACGTCGGGTGGCTGTTCATCCACACCCACCGCGGGCGGCGCACACGCTACGCGCCGGACCTGCTGGCCGACCCGGTCGTGAGCTGGGTCGACCGGACATTCCCGGTATGGGCGTTCGGCGGGCTGCTCGCCGCGTTCGGGCTCGGTTGGCTGTTCGGCGGCAGGCTGCGCGACGGCCTGACGGGCCTCTTGTGGGGCGGCGCGGTGCGGATGCTTGTCGTCCACCACGTGACCTACAGCATCAACTCGCTGTGCCACTTCTTCGGGCGCCGCCGCTTCGACACCGGCGATCAGTCGCGCAATCTCCCGTGGTTAGCGCCGCTCTCGCTCGGGGAGGCGTGGCACAACAACCACCATGCGTTCCCGACCTGCGCCGAGCACGGTCTGCGCCGCTGGGAGCTCGACCCCTCCGCGCTGCTGATCCGCACGCTCGAACGCCTCGGACTGGCCTGGGACGTCGTGCGCGTGAGCCCGGAGCGGCAGGCGGCCAAGCTCGCGGCCCGCCAAGCACGGTGAGCGCGATGCGCGTCACCGCCCCGCTGCGCGCGGCGCTTGCGCAGGCGCTTCCCGAGCGTGCCTTCCGCGTCGAGCTGTGGGATGGCAGCACGCTGCCGGCGACCAACGGCGCCGTCGCGCCGACATTCCGCGTACGCTCGCCGCGTGTGCTCGGGCACCTGCTGCGCGCGCCGGGCCAGCTCGGGCTCGGCCGCGCATACGTGAGCGGCGAGCTCGAGGTGGACGACATCGACGCCGTGCTCGAGCTGCTGGATGGGTACGCGGTGCCCTCGCTTGGCGCGCGTGAGAAGGCGCGGTTGGCCGCCGGCGCGGTGCGGGCGGGCGCTTTGCGGTCGGTGCCGCGCGCGCCTGCGGCCGAGCTGCGCCCCCGGGGGCGACGCCATAGCCGTGAGCGCGACCGGCGCGCGGTCACGCACCACTACGACGTCTCGAACGAGTTCTTCGGGCTGGTCCTCGGCGAGTCGATGACGTACTCGTGCGCGGTCTTGTCGCGTGGCGCGCGGACACTCGAGGAGGCGCAGCGCACAAAGCTTGAGCTCGTGTGCACGAAGCTCGGCCTACGCGCCGGCGAGCGGGTGCTCGATGTCGGCTGCGGGTGGGGTAGCTTCGCGCTGCACGCCGCGGGCGAGCACGGCGTTCACGTCACCGCGATCACGCTGTCCGAGCCGCAGGCCGCGTTCGCGCGCGAGCGCGCGGCGGCGGCGGGGCTCGCCGACCTGATCGAGATCCGCGTCGCGGACTACCGCGACCCTGCCGGCGAGCAGTTCGACGCGATCGCCTCGATCGGCATGGTCGAGCACGTCGGCAGCGCAAACATAGACGCCTACGCGCGACAGCTCGCCACGGTGCTCCGCCCCGGCGGGCGGCTGCTGAACCACGGCATCGCCCGGCTTCGCTACGGCGACCCTGAGGCAGGACCGTTTTCCGAGCGCTTCGTGTTCCCGGACGCGGCACCGCTGCACCTCTCGCGCGTCCTCACCGCGCTCGAGACCGCCGGCCTTGAGCCTAAGCACGTCGAGGGCTTCCGGCATGACTACGCACGCACCCTACGCGAATGGGCGCGCAACCTCGACGAGCACGCCGAGCGCGCCGAATCGCTCGTCGGCCCGGAGCGCCTGCGCGTCTGGCGGCTGTACCTACGCGCCGCGCGCCGCGGGTTCGAAACCGGCTTCACCTCGATCTTCCAGGTCGTCGCCCACCGCCCGCTGGGGCGCGGTCAAACCCACCCCTCCGAGCCACCGCCGTGAACCTAGTCAGTGGAAGCACCAGCGAGCCCGCCGATGCCGAACCGCCGAGCCATCGACCGGACAACTCCCGCGCCGACCGCTCAGACCAGACGGCTGCAAAGAGGGCGAGCAACCCCCACCGCAAACGGACGAGCCGGCAGCAGCCACAGCGTCGCCCTCCAGATCACGAGCTGACGAACCGCAAGCTGATGGTGTCTCGAACGGCTTGTTGTCTGTGGAGTCGACCTCGGAAACCAGCAGCATCGGCATCCAGGTCGGCATCTGACTCCAGGTCGACCTTCCCCGCTGGCCGCGCGTAGCAGGGCACGCGGCCGAGAGCTGGGTAAGGCACGCCGCAGAGCGGAAACAGGGCCAGGGTAGCTCGGCATTGCGCCCGTCGACGCGCGGGGCCCCATAGCCCGCGCGGCGAGCAGACTCATGGCCCAATTTCTAACAACGTGAGTACTCGGCTGATCCTCGACCGCGCTCGCTGGCCGGCGCCAGCTGCTGGTCCTGGGTGTTTTCGGCAGTCGGCGAGGGCGGCTGGTTCCGCAGGTGGCGATTACGAAAGCGCGCCGGAACGCTGGTCACGCGGGCGCTTTTCCCAGAGCGTGGGTATCAGGGGGTAGTGCCCGGTGTTCGTGTGTCCTAGGAGAGGTCAGCAGTCGCGAAGCCAAGCCTGTTGTTGGGCCGCTCGGCCAAGTCGATTGTCTGGCGGATCCACCGCGCCTCCGCGACGGCCAGTTGCCGCCAGAGTCGCGCGGCGTTTCGCGTCTGCGTCGGAAGGTCCTTCGGCGCGGTCTGCGTCCCGCGCTCCAGCGCCTCGAGCCGGCGCTGCAGCGCCGAGACGTAGCTGTCGCTGGTGACGAACGCGGTCAGCGTGATGGCTACGTGAAACGCGAGCGGGTGCGCGGGGTCGACGGTCTCGACCGCGTGTTGCCATAGGGCGTGAAACTCGCGTCGGCCCGTCTCGGTCATCCGATACGCCTTCGTTTTCTTCCTGGTCCGTGTGGGATCGTCGATCTGCTCGAGGCGTCCGTGCCTGGTCAGCGTCTTGAGCGCGGAGTAGATGGAGGCGACGCTGACCCCGCCCCAGACGTCGACCCCTTGCTCGAGTAGATGCTTGCGCACCGCGTATCCGGTGGTGGGCTCGAGATGCCAGACCGTGGCGAGCACGATCAGCCTGATGTCGGTGGCCGCCACTGGTCTGCGTCGCCCCCGCCGGGTTCAGGCCAGCGGCGGGGAGCCGTAAGGGCGGGTGAGCACCTCCAGTCCGTGACCCGCCGGATCGTGGAAGTAGAACCCGCGGCCACCGTGGTTGGTGTTGATCTGCTGCGGCCGCGATGGGTTCGGATCGGCCGTGTACGGGATGTCACGCGCTTGGACCCGGGCGAGGATCTCATCGAAGCGGTCGTCGTCGACCAGAAACGCGTAGTGCTGCATCTGGATCTCCTCGACCGGCGGCTCGGCGAACTGAATCGTGACACCTGCGTCGAGCTGTACCTGGGTGAACGGCCCCCAACTGGTGGGCTCGGGCAAGCCGAGCAGCTCAGCCAGGAAACGAGCTGACTCGTGGCGGTCGCGCGCCGCAAGGATGCTGTGGTTGAACGTGACGGACATGGACGACATTCTAGTTAGAATGTCGTCGCGTCACGCCGCTCGTATCAGACCTCGTTTGGTACTGCCTCGATACTCGCCACCGCTAGTCCGCCTCACCCGCGTAGCGCGGATCTCGAGCACGCGCGAGCCGTCGGGCGGGGCGTGTACCGCCGCGGGCGGCCGCGTCTCGCAAGCCGCGTGGGGCGTATTGGTTGAGCGGTCGAGATACGCGTCGGAAGGCGAAACGAGGAGCGCCTCGACCGATCCCCCTACGTATTAGCCCGTTGCCGCTCAGGCGCTCGAACGCATGCCACTGCTGCGGGCGCGCGCGGGTACGCAAATCCCTCCCGGAATCTGGCGGTCTACCGTATCGACGATGGATGAGCACGAACAGGGCGAGCGGCGTTTTGGCGCCGCGGCGCGAGCCGGCGAGTGGGACGCAACGTACCGCGAGCGCGACGGGTCCATGTGGAGCGGGCGACCGAACGGCCGTCTTGTTGCAGAGGTCGTCGCCCTCACCCCCGGCCGGGTACTCGATGTCGGGTGCGGCGAAGGTGCCGACGCGATCTGGCTCGCTCAGCGCGGCTGGATCGTCACTGCGATCAATATCTCCGAGGTCGCGATATCGCGGGCGCGGGAGGTCTCTGATGCGGCTGGTGTCTCCGTAGAGTGGATCTGCGGGGACATTCTGCAGACGGCGTTCCCGGCCGGTTCATTCGATCTCGTGTCGATGCAGTACCCGGCGCTGCCCAAGGCCGCCGGTCAGGACGCCGTGCGGGGGTTGCTCGACACGGTGCGCCCCGGTGGGTTGCTGCTCGCCATCTACCACGACCTCGCGGACGGGCACCGTGAGCACATGAAGTCGCGGGGTGTCGACCCTGCGGATTACGTAGGTGCCGACGACCTCGGCGGATTGCTCGGCGATGACTTCACGGTCGAGCTGCATGCGGTGGAGCCGCGGATCGACCCGCCGCCTGACACTCCGCACGCCGCCGACGTCGTCCTGCGTGCCCGCCGCCACTGACCGTCGGCCGTCGACGACGCCGAGTCGCACCGACTCAGGCCCGCCTCCGGGTTGGCCCGGAAGCTGCGAGGCTCTGCGCGACCGAGCCGGCTACCGACCTGCTCGCCGTGCAAAGGAGGTCGATGCACGGGTTTGTGAGATGAGCACGCGAGGAACGAAGGGCAGTCGCAGGAGGTGTTGCTCCGCCGAGGAAGCCGCGCCCGCTGTCCGTGCACGATCTCGACTGATCGCGTCAGTCGGCCCCGCGGTAGCTGCCAAAGGTCCAGAGGTTGCCCTCGGGATCTCGGGCTGTGAACGCACGTGTTGGGACGCCTGAGCCGAACTGCGTGTCGTGCGGTGTTTGGATGATCGTTGCCTGGGCGCGCTGTGCTCGCTGGTAGATGGCGTCGACGTCTTCGGTGACCACGTAGCAGGCGCTGGATCCCGGTCTCAGCTGGCCATGGACGCCCTCGGTATGCCGCGTGGACCCGAACACAACGGCCCCGCCCTCGGGCCAGCGGAGCTCGACGTGCACGATCTGATCGTGGTCGTCACGCGCGACGAGAGTTTCCCGGAACCCCAGCGCGTCCCGGAGATATCGCAGGGCCGTCTCGGGGTCGGCGTAGTGCAGGATCGGCCAAACGCTCGTGGAGCGCGACTCAGGCATCGCCCGTCACCTCGTCCCGGGCGTTGACGCGGCCGTGCGCTGAGGCGCCGCTGCTAGTCTCACGTTACGTGAGATTAGCGCGGTCGAGGATGCTGGCGGTTGGTAACCGCGCCAGGGCATCGGCGGGATCCGACGCCGCGTGCTGGCGCGGCAATCGCCTGGGGCTTCGGCTCGCCGACCGAGATCCTTGCTGCGCCGCGCCGCGCGCTGGTCGGCGCGCCCGAGCTGTGGCTGTACGGGTCTGGTTTGGCTGAACGACTGAGCTCGGCGCTCGGAGCGAAGCGGGGACGGGAGCGGTATCGGTGGCGTCGCTCGGCCGGACGCGACGCGGGCACGATCGCGCTCGGTGGGGTGGCGAAGTTCGCGTCCGGTCCCGGCCAGTCATTCTTTCTGGCGCTGTTCGTCGGATACCTGGTTCGCGATGCCGGCGTCACGCGCTCGAGCTTCGCGGTGTTGTATGCGCTGGCGACGATCGTTTCCTCCGCGATGACGATCGGCGTCGGCCGACTGGTCGACCGCGAGGGCGTGAGGCGGGTGTGGCTGGGTGTCGCGGCCGGCCTGGCCGGCGCATGCCTGGCGCTCAGCGTCGCCACCGGACCGCTGATGGTGCTGGTCGCCCTGTGTCTGATGCGCGGGTTCGGGCAGGGCTCGTTCCCGTTGCTGGGCACGATGCTCGTCGCCGGCCGATTTGAGGCGCGTCGGGGGCGGGCGCTGTCGGCTTCGGCGCAGGGCCTGACGCTGGCGGGAGTGCTCCTGCCGCTGCTCGGCGCGAGCCTGATCTCGGCGCTGGGATGGCGCGCTGCCCTGCACGTGATCGCGATCGGTCTGTTCGTCGTGATCCTTCCACTGGGTCTCTTTTCGGGTGGCCGACCCGCCCGCCGCACCGCGGGAGATCCGCCGCCGGTGCGGTTGGCGGATGCGCTGCGGCGCCCGGGCGTGGCGGGGCTGCTCGGGATTCTGGGAGTGCCGCCGTTGATCAGCACCGCGATCATCGTCTACGGCGTGTCGGTGCTGGGACGCGCTGGCTTGAGCCCGACCGCGGCGGCGGGCGTGATCGGCGCGACGGCGCTCGCCGGGGCTGTGGGTGCCGTGGTGGGCGGTCAGCTCGCCGATCGGTGTGCGCCGCGGGTGCTGCTGGTCGCGCTCGGCGCGATGCTGGCTGCCGCGGTTGCGCTGCTGCTCCCGTCAGTGGCCCTCACCAGCGTCGCCGGATTGATTGTCCTGGGAATAGCCAACGGTGTCAGCTACACGGCCAACGCGACTGTCTGGGCCAGCGCATATGGGACCGAAGGCCTGGGGCGGCTACAGGGAACAGCCAACGCCGGGCAGATTGCGGGCGCGGCAATCGGTCCGCTGCCCCTGGCGGTGCTGCTGACTCTCACCGGCAGCTACGCCCCCGGCCTGGCGGTCCTGCTGGGCCTCGCCGTCGCTGCCATGGCCGCCGGTTGGCGGTGGCGAGCACCGGAGGAGAAGACCGCCGCCGCCCATCGCGTGCAGCTGCGCCCTCAACCGTCTCAGGCGTGAATGCGCCGGGGGCGCTCAGGGACTGGACGAGCCGGTCGGTGAGAGATCGTCGACCAGGATGTGTTGCAGACGCACGGTGGGGTGCTCGCGAGCGAAGCGCTCCAGCGCAAACGCGGAGGTGAACAGCGTCATCGCGCTGCCGTCGCTGCGGTACATCAGCATTGGTCCGCGCGCGGCGCGGACCGCCTCGGCGCCAGCGGAGTCGGTGCGTCTGGCCAGCGTGTAGTCGAGGGGGTCCAGAGCGAGCTCGACGCCGAACTCGGTGCGCATCCGATCGCTGACAACCTCGAACTGCAGCGGGCCGACCGCCCCGAGGACGGGCTCGGGGTCGACGGCGGGGTCGCGACGCAGGACGTGCACGACACCCTCTTGGTCCAGCTGGCGCAGGCCGGCGTGAAACTGCTTGTGGCGAGCCGTTGTGCGGTTGCGGGCGCGGCGGAAGTGCTCCGGCGCCAGTGTCGGCAGCGCCGGGAAGCGCACCG
Organism: uncultured Solirubrobacterales bacterium; assembly: GCA_963750695.1. Lineage (GTDB taxonomy): Bacteria > Actinomycetota > Thermoleophilia > Solirubrobacterales > Solirubrobacteraceae > Palsa-465. The sequence goes on along the minus strand of CAVVSB010000005.1, from coordinate 492,555 downwards.
GGGCGTTGATGGCGTGCAGGGTGTCGCCCACGCGTACGTCAGCGGCGTTGATGATGCCGACAACGTCGCCCGGGAGCGCCTCGTCGACCACGTCACGGTCACGGGCGAACACCTCGTGGGCGTGCGCGAGGCGCAGCTGGCGCCCGGTCCGAGCGACGGTCGCACGCATGCCGCGCTCAAAGCGGCCGCTGCAGATCCGCATGTAGCACAACCGATCGCGGTGGCGCATGTCCATGTTGGCCTGCACGTTGAACACCTGGGCGCTGAACGGGTCCTCGAGAGCCCGCGGCGCGCCGCCGACAGCTCGCCGTGCGGTCGCCGGCGGGGCGAGCTGCGCGATGACCTCCAGCAGCAGCTGGACGCCGAAGTTCCAGATCGCCGAGCCGAACAGCAGCGGCGTGCAACGGCCCGCGAGGAACGCATCGTCGCTCAGGTGCGCACCGACGGCGTCCAGCAGTGACAGCTCTTCGCACGCGACTTCCCATCCGGCGGCGCCGGCGTCGCGGGCGGCGGAGCCGGTGAGGCGCTCGGCCTCGACGACGGTCGCGCCGTGCTCGGTGCGGGCGAAGCGGTGAAGCGAGCGGTCGTAGCGATCGATCACCCCGCTGAACCGGCCGCCGACCGTGACCGGCCAGGTGAGCGGAGCGATGTCGATGCCGAGCGTCTCGTGCAGATGGTCGACGAGCGCCAGCGGCTCCATCGACGGGCGGTCAAGCTTGTTGGCAAACGTGATCAAGGGGATCTCGCGGGCCCGGGCGACGTCGAATAGCCGGCGGGTCTGGTCCTCGATGCCCTTGGCCGCATCGATCAGGATCACGGCCGCGTCGACGGCGCTGAGCACCCGCAGCGTGTCCTCAGAGAAGTCGCGGTGCCCGGGCGTGTCGAGCAGGTTGAACACCAGCCCATCGCGCTCGAACCGCAGCGCGGTGGAGCTGATCGAGATCCCGCGACGGCGTTCGAGCTCCATCCAGTCAGAGGTGGTGCTGCGCCCGCCGGTGCGCGAGCGGACCGTTCCGGCCTGCGCGATCGCGCCGCCGTAGAGCAGCAGCTTCTCGGTCAGCGTGGTCTTGCCGGCGTCGGGGTGGGAGATGATCGCGAACGTCCGGCGGCGCGCCGCCTGCTCGGCGATCGTCTCCATCCCCGCCGGCGCGGGAACGGAAACGCTCACGCTCAACTCCGTCTGCCGGCGGCTGTCGTGATGCGCGCCTCTCGGCGCAGGCGCCGCGCCAGCTCGTTCGCGTGCTCGAGCTGAACGGTCAGCTCCTCGCAGCGGCGGGCGGCGGCCGCCGCGAACTCGCGCAGCCGCTCGAGTGCGGAGTCGCGTTCGCCGGGAGTCGACTGCGTGTCGTGGAGCTCGTCACGCGCGTGCAGAAGCTCGCGCATCTCCTGGACGGTGAAGCCGAGCGGCTTCATCTGCTTGATCAGCGCCAAGCGCTCGATCTGCTCCTCGGAGTACAACCGGAAACCGCCGTCGGTACGTGTCGCGGGGAACAGCAAACCCTGCTCCTCGTAGTAGCGGACCGTCCGTAGCGACAGGCCGACCCGCTCAGCAACCTCGCCGATCTGATGAAGGTCACTGGTCATCTGCGCGGTCGCATCCCCGGCGCCAGCGTAGCGGCTCATGGCCGCGCCACCCGGTAGGAACCGGTCGCTCGTTGCCGGCATGCCACGGGCTCGACAGCGCGCGCGGCCAGCGCGATCACCGTATGACGCCCGGTCACGCTCCGGTGCCCTTCAACAGCGCGTGTGTCACGATCGGTTTGCCGCATGTCGCTGCTATTCTACTCTTACGTAAGGGTAGATTTTCGAGGGTGAGGGGTTACGTGAGCAGCATCGCCGAGCAACCGGGTTCCGACGCGAACGCCGCCCGCGGTCCCGGCGGGTGGCGAGGCCGCGAGGTTTCCCGCCGCCGTCTCCTGCGGACCGTCCGCCGCGAGCTCGCTTCGGGCCGTGAGGGCGGCACTCGGGGTCCTCGCATCTCCGGGGTCTCACGCACCCGTAGCGCCGCGCGCCGACTGGCGGGATGATCTCGGCGTTTATGGGAACGCGCGCGATCGTGGGCGGGCTCGATCCGCGACGGCTCAGGGTATGACGGGCGATCCGAAGGACATCCACTGTCGCGCATGTGATGCGCGCACGCCGAACCTCCAGGGGGAGCGGCGTGCCGGAGCGATCCACGTCACGTGCAAGCTGTGCGGCAACGAATGGGATCGCTACCCCGATAGCTGCGCGATGTGCGGCGCGCGCGCGCTGGCACCGATCCGCGTCCCGCTGCTCCAGAAGGCCCGCGGGACCCAGCAGTCGATCATCGGATACTCGATGGCGTACCGCTGCACGAGCTGCGGCGCGAAGACCGCGAACGCCGACCAAGCCAACAACCTCAACGCCTCCGCCTAAAGCGGAGCGGGCCGCCGCGAGCGAGCTCTTGCCGCAAGCGTGAGGCCGCAGATCGCGAGCCGTCACGGTTGTCTCTGAGTCCCGGCGATCGCGACCTGCGCCGTGCTGAGGTGTCCCAGCGGCGTTTCGCTTGGGCGACGCCGGCCAGTCTCTCGTTACGTCAGGGTTGATCGATAGCCTGCGGCCGGTGGCTTCTGGAGAACCTTCCGCTGCGGCCGGTCCAGCTCTCGAAGCATCGCCGCGCGAGCACTGCTATGCGGTCCTCGATGTCGAGACGACGGGATTGGACGTTCGGCGGGACGAAGTGGTTGAGCTCGCGATCGTGTGCATCAGCGGGACCGGTGCGGTGCATGACGAGTTCAGCAGTCTTGTGAGCGTCAGCGGCCCGGTCGGGGCCAGCTGGATCCACGGGATCGACGCCGGCCATCTCCGCGGGGCGCCGTCGCTCGCAGCGGTTGCTGGAGAGGTTGGCGAGCGCTTGAACGGGGCGGGTGCTTGCCGGTCACAACGTCAGCTTCGATGTCGGGTTCCTCGCTGCCGGTCTCAGCGGCGCAGGTCACGGGCTTGCCCGGCTGCCGTGCTTGTGCACGATCGACCTCGCACGGGTGCTGGGGCTACCGGAGGGCGCGCATCGCCTTACGCGCGCATGCGCCGCCCATGGAATCCCGGTCGAGCGGGCACATCGGGCGCTCGGTGATGCGCGCGCGACCGCGCGGCTGCTCGCGCGCTACCTCGAGATCGCCGAGCAGCAGGGTTACCTCACGCTCGCAGCGCTCCTCGCCGATACCGCCGAAGCGCGGCGCGCCGCGGCGGCCTGATCACTGTGTTGCGAGCTGTCGAGCGAACCGGTCGCCATCGGGCGGATGCGGCCGGTCTCGACACCGGTCGGGACGCTTACTCTGACGTAACGGTAGACTTGGCGGCGATGATCGAGCAGCACGAGCGGGGCCGTGCGCCGTTGACACGCAACGAGATGGCTTGTGGTGGGCGGGGCGTTCGGCCCGCCACGTTGCGCCGTTGCGGGCGCCGATCGGCTGCGACGCCGCGGTGAGCTCGACAGCCTCCGGTAAGCGCAGGCGCCCACAGCGCGCCCGCCGTGAGCCCGCGGCGGGTGATGCGGTGCGGGTGCTGCCGCTCGGGGGTCTGGGTGAGATCGGCAAGAACATGTCGGTGGTCGAGCATCAGGGCCGAATCGTGGTCGTTGACGCGGGCTTTCGCTTCCCGACGCCGGAGATGCACGGGATCGATCTGGTGCTGCCGGACTTCGCCTATCTGCGCGAGCGAGCGGACACGATCGAGGCGCTCGTGATCACCCACGGCCACGAGGATCACATCGGCGCGCTCCCGTGGCTGGTGCGCGAGCTCGGGGAGGACGCGATCCCGGCGATCTACGCCCGGCCGCTGCCGGCCGCGATGGCCCACTCCAAGCTCGACGAGCACAAGCTGCGCAAGACCGACGTTCGGCGCGTGGAGCCCGGCGAGATCGTCAGGCCGGCCCGTTCACGATCGAGCTGGTGCACATGACCCACTCGATCCCTGACGCCGCCGGGGTGCTGCTCGGCACGGCGCTCGGGAGCGTTTTCTTCACCGGCGACTATCGCTTCGACCAGACGCCCGTTGATGGTCGCCCGCCGGACCTCGCCCGGCTCGCGCGGATCGGTGAGGAGGGGCTGCTGGTCCTGTGCGGCGACTCGACGAACGCCGACCGCCCGGGCTTTGCGCCGTCGGAGTCCGATATCGGCCCGGCGCTGCGAAACGTCTTCGCTGGGTGCACCGGTCGGATCGTGGTGACGAGCTTCGCGTCGAACATCCATCGCGTCCAACAGGTGCTCGACGCCGCCGGCGACCTCGGCCGCAAGGTCGCTCTGGTTGGCCGCTCGATGCTCAAGAACGTCAACATCGGCCGGGACCTCGGCCATATCCACACGTCTGAAGGCGCGCTCGTCGATGCGCGCGCCGTTGAGAACCTCCCCGACGACGAGGTCGTGATCATCTGCACCGGCTCCCAGGGGGAGCCGCTCTCGGCGTTGCGGCGGATGGCCTACGGCGAGCACCGCGACATCACGCTGCGCGCCGGCGACACGATCGTGTTCTCGGCGACGCCGATCCCGGGCAACGAGCGCGCGATCAACGAGACGATCGACCGCGTCTACCGCCTCGGCGCGCGCGTGATCACCGCCCGGGACGCGCCGATCCACACCTCGGGTCACGGGCACCGCGAGGAGCTCAAATTGATGCTCGGCCTCACCCGCCCGCGCTACGTGCTGCCCGTCCACGGCGACCACAAACGCATCCGCCTCCACGGCGAGATCGCCGAGGCGATCGGCATCCCGCCCGAGCGGATCTTCGCCGCCGACAACGGCATCCCGCTCGAGATCACGCACGACGGCGCGAAGCTGGGCGAGCCCGAGCAGGCAGGAATGATCTTCGTCGACGGGATCGAGCTCGGCGACCCAGCCGAGTCCGCGCTGCGCGACCGCCGCGATCTCTCACACGACGGGGTCGTGTTCGTCGTCGCCACCCTCTCCGCGCAGGACAGCGAAACGCTCGCCCCGCACGAGATCGTGATCCGCGGCGTCCCGCTCGCCGAAGACGAGGGCAAGTTCCGCGACGCGCTGCGTGACGAAATCGAAGAAGCGCTCGACCGGGCCGTCGACCACGACGTCCACGAGACCGCCGCACTCGAACAAGCCCTCCACGACCACCTCGCGCAGTTCATTTTCCAACGCGCCCGCCGCCGCCCGATGATCCTCCCCGTCGTCGTTGAGATCTAACCCACTAGCAGGGACGGGTCGCGTGGCAACCGCCGCCCCTCAGCGATTTGCGAGCGCGCCGTCACTCATCGAACCCAGCGCTCCGACCATCGAAGAATGGAGCTTGGGCACATCGAGATCCGCGAGCCCTCGGGGTGCCCGCGCCGACGTGAAAGCGGGTCCATCGAGTCGATTGGGCGAGCGTCCTCCATCCGGAGCTCCACATCACCTACAGCGCACTCCAAACGGGCTCGCAGCACGACCCCGGCCGAGCGGGATGGCTCAGCGGCGACCCACACACTCAGCTGTTCCTCGAGTACTCCGTGCTCCTCGTCCTGGAGCCTCCGCCTCCGAAACAGATCGGCGATGAAAGCCCCGTCACTGGTTCGACTTCCCGCCTTCCTCAGGCGTCTCGGCGGCTACAGTGCTTCTGTCGCCAAGGTGCGGGATGCGCCCGGAGTGACGTTCGAATGATTACGCGACGGGACCGCCACAAGCCGTGACATCGACACTTGATCAGGATCGATTGCGCCGTTTGATCGAGGCGGGGCGTTCGGTCGTCGCCGAGAGCGAGCTGGAAGGCGTCTTTGCTCGGCTTCTTGACGTGGCCCGTGAGCTCACCGGCGCGCGTTATGCGGCGATTGGCGTCCTTGACGACGGCCGGGAGACCCTGGCCGATTTCATCACGGCCGGGATCGATCCCCATACGCACAGCGTCATCGGCGATCTTCCGCGTGGCCGCGGTGTCCTCGGGATGCTCATCTCCAAGCCGGTGCCCCTCCGTCTCGCCGACGTCGGGGGTCACATCCGCTCCTACGGATTCCCGCCCGGCCACCCGTCGATGACGAGTTTCCTGGGCGTCCCGATCCTGATCCGCGGCGAGGCATGGGGAAACCTGTACCTGACCGACAAAGCAGGCGGCGAGTTCGATGAGGGCGACGAGGAGTCCGCCGTTGTGCTAGCGGCGTGGGCGGCGATCGCAGTCGAGAACGCCCGTCTGTACAAGGAAAGCGATCAGCGCCGATCCGACCTCGAGCGGTCGCTGGGGGCGCTCCAGGCGACGTCCGATATCGCGCGCGCGGTTGGTGGCGAGACGGAGCTTGACCGCGTGCTTGAGTTGATCTCCAAGCGCTCGCGGGCGCTCGTGGCGGCCTCGGGCGTTGCGATCCTCCTGTTGGAGGGAGATGAATTCGTTGTCGCGGCCGCCGCGGGGGAAATCCCCCGCCGGCTCGTGGGCAGCCGGGTGACGAGTACCGGATCAGTCGCCGGGCGCGTCGTCGCTTCCGGCCGGCCGGAGCGCGTGAAGGACGTGACGAACTCTCTGCGGTTCGCGCTCGGCGACCTCGGTGTCAAGGCGCAGTCCGCGATGTTCGTCCCGCTCGTCTTCCGCGGGGCGAGTCTGGGCGTGATCGAAGCGTTCGACCGCCAGAATGGCCCCGAGTTCCGCATCGAGGACGAGCAGCTCCTGCTCGCTGCCGCGGCAAGTGCAGCGACCGCTGTCGCGACCGCGCAATCGGTGGAGCAGGACCGGCTGCGGCGGACCCTTCGCGCCGCCGAGGAGGAGCGTCGCCGCTGGGCACGCGAGCTCCACGACGAGACCCTGCAGGGGCTCGGCGGTCTGCGCGTCCTGCTTTCCTCGGCGCGGCGCCACGACGACGTCGAGCAGCTTCATAAGACGCTGGAGTCCGCGGTCGATCAGATTGCCCAGGAGATATCGAACCTACGCGCGTTGATTACCGAGCTAAGACCGGCGGCGCTCGACGAGCTCGGCCTGGCACCAGCGCTCGAAACGCTGTTCGATCGCGTGCGGACGCTCCATGGCCTCGAGCTCGACGTGCGGGTCGAGTTGACCTCTCAGTCCGGCAGGTCCACCGCCCGCCCTGATCCCGATGTCGAGACAGCCGTCTACCGGCTCGTCCAGGAGTCGCTCAACAACGCCGCTCGGCATGCCCGCGCCGACCGCGTCGACGTCGAGGTGAGCGAGCGCGACGAGCACGTCCATGTGCTCGTGCGCGACGACGGCGATGGATTCGACACGGACGCGCCGTCGTCCGGGTTCGGACTCACCGGGATGCGCGAGCGCGTCGCGCTCGCCGGCGGCCATCTGGAGATCACGAGCTCGACCGACGGAACGACGATTAGTGCTGCGCTCCCCTCTCACCGCGAGGTCTGGCAGACCGGTTAGTCAGCGCTCCCGTCGGGCGCCGTGTTGGTCAACAGAACCCGTCGCAGCACCGCATTCAGGTCCAGTTCGCCGAGCACACCGCCCGCCACCTCCGGACGGCTGCGCGCCTGCTCACCCATCACCGCACCCCAACGCGCCTGCGCAAGACATCGTCATCGCGCGGCGATAACTACGCCAGCAGGCAGTCGCGCGCCTTCCCATCTCGACCGGCGTTGACCTTGCTAGCGCGAGAAGGCCGCACGCGAGCTAGCGATCAACCAGTTCGAGTGGTGCGCTGACGCTTGCCCCGCTCGACCGCCTCGGCGAGATCCCAGGCCGCGGCGGATAGCTGCCCAAACGCCTGTGAAATGGCTACCACGCTCACGCCGGTACGCGCGCGGCTGAGCGACTGAACGGCGTCATCGAACCGCTCCCACACGTCGTCGGGCGCGAGCGAGACGCGCCACGGGGCGTCGCGTAGTCCCTGCGGAGTCAGCCAAGCGGGTCCGGGCCGCCACCCGAGGCCCTGCTCCTCGGCATAGCGTTATGCGGCCTGCTCCTGAGCAGCCGCGTCGGCGAGCGCACGTGTCAGCCCAGGCACGATCGCCACACAGGCAACCGCCCGACTCAGCGCCGACCAAGAACTCCTGAACAGCATCCTCGCGCCGCTGCTGATCAAGCGCCTCGGGGAACCAGTGGACATCGCCACGCTGGCCGTGTACCTAGCATCCGACGAATCCTCCTGTCAATGGCCATCGATTTCTCCCCACGGGTGGCCACTTAATTCCCCACTGGTGGCCATCGTTTCTCCCTGCTGGTGGCCACCAGATCTCCCCACTGGTGGCCATCGTTTCTCCCCAGCAGGGGTTGGGTCGTGGGTCAGGTAAGGGGCTTGACCCCCTTGCCGGCGGTTGCTTGAGCGAGCCGGTAGCTGTCCTGGCCGTCGGTGTCCACCACGGGAACGCAACCCTGAACTACCGCGGCGTTCTTGCGCGAGAGCTGAGCGCGGAGGATGCCGAGCTGTACCGCAGGCCGGGGCATCGCAGGCGTTTGCGGCGAGTCGAGCCGGGTGGCTTCGGGGCCGAAAGTGTCTAGCAAAGAGCGCCGCAGTGTCCAGGAATATGCGCCGCATACTCTTCTGTCCTGGGCTACAGCTACGCTGGATGCGGCGATTATCGATGAACAGAATGAGCGAACCAGTGAGAGCGGCGGTCATGGCTGGACAACGAGCTGGTCGGGGTGGGTGAGGCGTGATGGCCGGGTCGGCGCGCTATCGGGCGCTGGAGCAGGCGGGGCTCTTGCATCCGGCGCCGCGGTCGGTGGTGGGCGAGCCGTTTGGCTCCCACCCGCAGTTCTTCGCGGCGTTCGACAAGGTGCAGGTCAAGTACGAGATGCTGCGCGCGCACGTCGTCGACGGGGAGAGCGCGACCGTGGCGGCCAGCTCGCACGGCTACTCGCGCGCCTCGTTCTATCTGGTGCAGGCGGCGTTCGAGCGCTCGGGGATGGTCGGGCTGTTGGACGAGCGGCCGGGGCGACGCGGGCCGGTGAAGCTCTCGCCGGAGGTGGTGGCGTTCTTGGAGACACGCCACCGGGAGCGGCCGGGCGCGTCGGGAGCCGAGCTGGCGCAGGAGCTGGAGGCGGGGTTGGGCGTGAGGGTTCACCGGCGCACGGTGGAGAAGGCGCTCGGGGGTCGGGGATGAGCCGGTTGTGGCCGATCGGCGAGCCGGCCCAGGCGGACTACGAGCAGCTGCGCGAGATCGTGCTCGCCGACGGCCCGCTCGGCGACATGCTCGCCGCGCGCCGGTTTGAGCGCCGCGGCCTGGTGGCGTTGATCGCATGGCCGCAGGCCGAGCCCGCCTACCTGGGCTCGGTGACCGGCGCTTCGCGGGCGCCGTGGTGCGGCTCACAGGATCCACGCGAGACTCACCTGTGTGACACCTACGCGTTTCTGCTCGCGCGTGACACCGACAGCCAGTCGTTGCGGGCGGTGGGACAGTGAGGGTCGCGCTCTACGCGCGGGTATCGACTGAGCGCCAGCAGGAGCGCGGGACGGTCGGCTCGCAGCTCGAGGCGCTGCGAGCCGCGGCCGACGCCGACGGCCACGCGGTGATCGAGGAGTTCATCGATGACGGCTACTCGGGCGCACGCCTGGACCGACCGGCACTCGACCGTCTCAGGGACGCCGCCGAGGCGGGCGTATTCGACGGGGTCATCTGCCTGTCCGCCGATCGGCTCGCACGCGTCTACGCCTACCAGGTGCTGATCATCGAAGAGCTTGCGCGGTTCGATGTCGCCGTGCGGTTCCTCGAAGGACCCGCGCACGGCGAGGACCCGCAGGCGACGCTGCTGGTGCAGATGCAGGGTGTGATCGCCGAGTATGAGCGCGCGAAGATCGCCGAGCGCTACCGGCGCGGCAAGCTCTACCGCGCCCGCCAGGGCGAGATCCCGTTCTGGAAGACCTCATACGGCCACCGCCGTGTCGTGCCGGCCGGCGGCGGCCCCGCCAGGATCGAGATCGTCGAGCCCGAGGCTGAGATCGTGCGCTTCATGTTCGACGCCTACGTCGAGAAGGGACGCTCGATCCGGCAGATCGCGTTCGATCTGCGCGACCGCGGGATCCCCTCGCCGACGGGCAAGCCGATCTGGGGCACCTCTACGATCACCCGGCTCTTGAACAACGAGGCGTACATCGGAACCGTCTACTACAACCGGCGAGAGCACTACGACGGCGCCGGCCCGCGCGGCGCGCGCAACCGCAAGACCCGCAGCCGCGAGCGCCCGCGCGAGGAGTGGATCCCGATCCCCGTTCCGGCGATCGTCGATCGCGACACCTTCGCTCGCGTTAAGCACGTCAGCCGTGACAACTCGAAGTGGAACCCGCGCGGAGCTGAGTGGGGAGTGTGGCTGTTGCGCGGGCTGATCGAGTGCGGTCACTGTCACCTCGGCTGCAACTGTCACCGCATGCGCGGGCGCAACGGCACCTGGCACCGTTACTACTACTGCCGCGGCCACGATCCGCTACGCACCAGCGCAGGCAACGGTCGCTGCCCCGAGCGCAACATCCGCGCCGACGAGCTCGACGAATACGTCTTCGCGCAGGTCCGCCAGGCGCTGCTCGACCCCCGACAGCTGATCGCCGGCGAACACGCCGTGATCGCAGGCGCACCAGCCGACGAGAACGAACTCGTCACCGCTCAGCTCAAGCGGCTCGACAACGCCCTCCACAGCAACGAGCGCGAACGAACCCGACTGATCGACGCCTACCAGACCGGACTGCTCGAACTCGACGAGCTCACCAAACGCACCGCCGCCCTGACCGGCCGCCGCGACCAGCTCACCGCAGAGAAGGCAGCGCTCGCCCAGCGCAGCACAGAGCTGGCGACCGAGAACCGACTGCGCCACCGGCTCGCCGGCTTCGCCGAGACCATCGCCGGCTCACTCGACGACCTCGACACCGAAGGCCGCCGACGTCTCCTGCGGCTCGTCGTCGAGAAAGTCCGCGTCACCGGCTGGCGCGTCGAGATCCACCTCAAGATCCCACTGCCCGACGACCCACCCGACGACGACCCGCCCCCAGCCAGTCCCGAGCCGGACAACGGACCGTCAAGCGATATGCGCCTGCGTTCCCTTGGTGATGATCACGTGGGCGTGATGCAGGAGCCGGTCGACGGTCGCGGTCGCCATTGTCTTGGGCATCAGTTCATCGAACCCTGAGGGGTGGATGTTGGAGCTGATCGCGATCGAGCGTTTCTCATAGGCGGCGTCGATCGACCCGGAAGAGCGCGTCAGCGGCGTCTGCGGACACCGGCAGCAGGCCGACGTCATCGATCAGGATGAGATCGGCGCGGATCAGCTTGGTGATCGCTTTGTTGATGCTGTCGTCGGCGCGGTGGCGGCGGAACAGCGCGGCGAGCGAGTCGAGCGTGTGCCAGGAGACGGTGCGGCCTTTGTCGATCGCGAGGTGCCCGAGCGCTTCGATGAAATGCGACTTCCCGCTTCCGCTCGGACCGCAGACGACGAGGACTTCGGCTCGGTTGACCCATTCGAGGGTCCGCAGCGCGTTCTGGGTCTGGGTCGGGATGATCGAGGCGGCCGCCTCCCGGGCGTCGAATGTCTTGCCGGCCGGCAGCCCGGATGCGCGGCGGCGCATCGAGATCGTCGCGTGGTCACGGCCGGCGGCCTCCTCGGCCAAGAGCACGCGCAGGACTTCGGCGTGTTCCCAGCGCTGACTCGCTGCCGTGGCGATCACTTCTGGCGCGGCCCGGCGAACGTAGGGCATTCGCAGCCGTCTGAGTAGCCGGTCGAGCTCGTCGGGAAGTGGCGGTGCGGCGGGCGGCTTGACCGTCATCGCGGGCCCCCGATCAGCGTGGGGACGCTCGTTTGCGGGCAGGGGATCGGTCGCGGCACGCTCGCGCAGGGCCGCAGAACGGCTCTCAGCGCGTCGATCACGCGCGCGAGCGGCAAGATCGAGGCTCTCACTGGCCGAATCCCTCCCAGCTGCGGGTCGAGCACTGCAGCGAACGGTCCTCGGGGGCCCGTGTGGGGAGCGCGATCACGGTCGCGGACTGTTGATGGGCGAGGATGCTGGCCAGATCGCCGTCGGCGAACCGGCCATAGGCCGCGCACCGCGCCAGTGCCTCGTTGACCGGTCCGCTGCCGTGCAGCTTGGCGAGATCGATCGCCTCGGCCATCTTGCGCCGGATCCGCGCCGTCCCCTCCGCGGCCGCTTGCTTGAGCCATCGCTCGGCGCCGTCACCAATCGCGAGGAACTCCCGCTCCTCGCTGTTGCGAGCTCGGGGCTTGCGCTCCAGCGCCCCGGCAGGCCGGGGCGGGTAATGCTGATCGTTGATGCTGGGACGCCCCGGTGTGGTCAACGTGTGGCGCGCGACCTCCCGCGGCCCCTGATCGGGATCGATGTGGACGACCACCAGCTGCTCGCCCTCAGCGCGGACCCAGACCCGCTCGCCGATCAGCTGATGCGGGACCGAGTAGATCGCATCCCCGACCGACACCGTCGCCTGGCGGTCGACCTTGCGGGTCTGCCCGAAGCACAGCGTGTGCGGCAGGCGCGGCAGCCGGTGCAGATGCTCGTGCTCCTGGGCGAGCAGGAACACCGGCGGCTGACGCGTCGCGCGGTGCGGCCGCGTGTTCACGTCGGCCATGAACTCCTGGCACGCCCGCTCGAGCGCCGGCCAATCCGCGTACTCGTCTCGAAGGTTGTGAGCGGTCGGGACCAGATCCGCCTTCGCGATCTTCACCGTCGCCTCCGAACCGCCCTTGCTCTGCGGGTCCGCCGGCTCGCACGTCTGGATCGACAAACCGTAATGACGCGAAACCTCAACGATCGTCGCGTTGCGGACCGCGATCCCCGCGACATGCTCGACCGTCACCGTCTTCTCGTTATCGGTCAGCGCGTAGCTCGGAACGCCGCCCACCGCGCGCAGCGTCCGGTCCAGGCCGATCACGACGCTCGCCAGCGTCTTGTCGCGCAACGGCACCACCACCCGAAACCGCGACCACGCCAGCCACGCGCAGAACAACACCGCCCGGGTTCCCGCCACGACGGGCCCGTCGCCATAATCGAACTGCAGCCACAACCCCGGCTGCGGGATCCACGGCCGCGTGCGGCGCCCATGCTTGTTCCGCCAACGACGCTTGGCCTCCGCGACCGCCCGACGGGTCGTGCGATACGACCCCTCATACCCCATCGCGACCAGCACCCCGTGCACCACATCCGCCCGCACCAGCGCGCGCGAGCGATCGACCAGCTCATCGATCTTCACGGCGAACGGATCGACCACCGGCCGCTGGCGCGCTCGCTCGGGCAGCCCACCACCCGCCGCGTCCCGCGCCGCGACCAGCCTGGCAACCGTCTTGTGATCACACCCCGCCAGCACCGCCGCGCCCCGCAACGACCCCGTCGCGTCATACGCCTCAAGAATCTCCATCGCTTCCTCCGGCTTCTTCACGGCCGGCTCCTCGACTCGCGCGTTGAACAGCAACGCACGTCCGAGTACCGGCACCTCAGGACAGAACCGTGGGGAGAAACCGTGGCCACCCATGGGGAGAAACGGTGGCCACCAGCGGGGAGATTCAATGGCCGCCCATGGGGAGGTTCTCATGGCCACCGTCATCCTCCTATGTCACGGGCGCCAACTTCGTCATCGACGGCGGCCTGAGCGCGACCTGATACCCCACCCCGCCCTCCTCGCCGTCAAAGCGCAGCCGAGAGCCTCACCGAGCAGCCGAGCGCTTCCGACGCGACAGCGGGGTCAACCCTCGAGCGCACCGGCTCGCGGACTACGTCCCCTCCGCCATCACAAACCTGTCGTCTGAGCCGTGAGCGCCGGACCGGACGAGGGGCGCCTGTCCGGTCATGCACTCGACGGAGTAGCGCTCGCCGGGACAGCCGAAGCTCGCGACGCCATCGAGTTCTCCGGACACGACTGGTTCGGACGGACGGCAGCCACGCAGCCGACCGCGGCCCAGACGACTGCTTCATCGCCGCAGCGGTAGCCGGCACCGGTCTCATGCGCGAGGTCCGGGCTCGGCTCGAATACTCACATTCGTACCAACTCGGCGGCGAGAGCACCGGGATCAGGATGGTCGCATCGCGGCGTGACCAGGCGAAAATGTGCGGCGCGCCATACCCGTCGACCACGCAGAGCAGGGCCCCTACGCAGTCCGCGCCAAGAGACGCGCAACTCGCCACAAGCGCGCACGCTGCGCATCGGAGACGGATCGGTCCGATCGTCGCTCGGAGCGCTAACTGTAGGTCGCGCAGCTGCAAGCACCAAAGCGGTCACGACGGCGGCGACACCACGACCGCCGCTTCAGGCGTGAACCACCGACGCGCTCGGCAACGAAGAGACTGCCGCAACGGACGATCAGCGACAGCGCGATGCTGAGCGCGGCCATGCGCAGCGGCGCTATCGCTTCGAGGCAGGAGCGAGAGCCCGCGTCTCCAGGCGAAAGCGAAGCGCGGCCGGCGGCAGGTCAGCTTCCATGGAAGGGAGCGGCGTAGCCCTAGCTCCTCCTCTTCGACGATTCGGGCACATTGCGGCCGTGCTTCGCGACGGCGTACGTGGATACGCGGCCGGTGTCCCCGGGTCGAGCGGCTGTCGTCCGTCCGCACGATCCGCCGCGCTTATCGGGCTCGCCGGAGCTGACGCCGAGGGCCCTGCGCCAACCCTGGCTGGCGGCCTCGTGCGGGCGTGGCGATCTTAGCTCCGGTGGGTCGTCGATCGGAGCGTCGCTCGGCGCCCCACGCCGGTGCGCGTGGGCAGGGGAGGCTCCCCGCAGGGTACGCTGCGGCGATGGTCCACATGCGGATCGTCGCCCCCCGAGAGGTCTCTGAGCGGGCGCTCGAAATGCTGCGCGAGAGCGGGTCGGTCTGTAACGTGATCTGGCTTCCCGGCGCCGCGCTGGAGCCCGCGGGGGACGTGATCCTCGCGGACGTCGCGCGTGAGGACGCCAGCGTCACGTTGTCGGATCTCAAGGAGCTCGACATCCACCGGACCGGCTCGATCGCGCTGGAGTCGGTCGAGACCCAGATCTCGCTGTTCGCCGAGCGCGCCGTCGCGCGGGCGCGCGGCTCGGAGGCCGATGCGGTTGTCTGGGAAGAGGTCGAGTCGCGCACAAGCGACCAGGTGGAGCTGTCCGGCACATACCTGTCGTTCATCGTGCTGGCTGGTCTGATCGCGGCGGTCGGAATCTTCCTGAACTCCCCGATCCTGATCGTCGGCGCGATGGTCGTCGGCCCCGAGTTCGGGCCGATCGCCGGCTTTTGCGTGGCTTTCGTGCAGCGCCGGGGCCACCTGGCGGCGCGCTCGCTCGTCGCGCTCGCGGCAGGCTTTTTGCTCGCGATCACGGCGGTCTATCTCACCACGCACGCTTTCCGCATCACAGGCCTGACCCCAAGCCAGTTCACCGAGCGCAGTCATAGCCTGTCGAACGTGATCGCCAGCCCCGACTTCTTCACGGTCTTCGTCGCCGCTTGCGCGGGCGTGGCGGGGATGCTGTCGCTGAGCACGGCGAAGTCGGGCGCGCTCATCGGGGTGCTGATCTCGGTCACGACGATTCCGGCGGCAGCCAACATCGGCGTCGCTGCCGCCTACGGCGACTGGCATGCGTGGCGCGGCTCGATCGCGCAGCTCGCGATCAACCTCGCGTCGATCATGGCAGCCGGCACGGCGACGCTCTACGTTCAGCGCCTGCTGTATCGCAGGCGGCGCGTGCGCCACTTGCGGGACCCCAGTCGCACGGCGGCGGGACTGGAGATCGGGCGTTCGCGGCGGTCCAAGCGCACGAGCGTGTGACTCGTTGTCGGGTCCGCGGGGCGGTGAACAACAGCGGCTCGGACATCGTCAGGGCGGACTTGACTCCACGCCGTCACCATCAGCCGTGATCGCCGGGGCCGGTAATCCTGCGTCGCATGGCTCAACCGAAGCCTAGGCCCACCGCTGCTTTCGTATGCAGGGACTAGCGCTGGCGGGCGAGCACATCCAGCCGTTGACTGCCCCCTTCGACGATTAGGACCAGCGCGCGCGAGGCCGCGGCTGCCCAACCGCGCTACCGCAAATGAGGCAAACGCAACAGCAACCGCGGCTCTCGTCGGCCTCCCGCTGCGGCCCTAGGAGAAGCACGGACGGCATCGTGGTGCACTCCTCGGCGAGCGGGAATGTCGAAAGCGCGGCGGGGGCCGTGACGTTCCGTCCGTGCCCATTTCGCCGGCCATCCATGGCCGGCGAGCGACCCCCTCGCGCAGGCACGCTCCGTCCCGCTGAAGCACGAAACACTCGCCACCGCCGACCAGCAACCCATTGCCTCAGGCAAGCGCGCGCCCGCTTAGACCACCGCACCGCATCGCTCCGCCGTGCGCCGGCTCAGCTACCGACGAAATGCGTCCCTGCCGCTCGCTCCCCTCGCAGCACACACTTTCACCATCCGGTGCGTCGTATGCGTTGCATACATGGGGCGGCGTGGCCGACAGCGGGAACACCGGCGCGAAGCAGAGGCTCGGGCGCCGCGTGACCGGATGACGCGGATTTACGTGAGCGACGAGACATGGGCGGCGTACCGAGTGTCCCTCGGATCGACGCCGGCGAGTGTCCGACTCGGCGAACTCGTCGAGCGCGAGGTGGCGGCGCACCGTCGGCGGACTGCACTGGACGCATATGGCGTCCGGGACGCGGTGCGAGACGCGCGCGCAGTCGCCGGCGACCCGAGCTGATGATCTGCAGGCTCGAAAGCGCAGGCCAGATCGGTCCCCCGCAGCCTCAACGACGCCGTAGTCGCTAGGCGCGCCGCGAGTTCCGTCCGATACAGGCGGTACGTTCAGCGGCCCTTTGCAAATTTGGCCGTCGTGGCGATGCGCAACCTTGGGAGGCCGCGCGTAAGCCGGTAGGAAGAAGTGAGCGGTAGCCCCGTATCTGACCGCCAGGAAGTCGCGGAGCTTGCGAGGTGCGAGCACCGGACGGTGAGACGCGCGATCCGGGATGGGGAGCTGAAGGCGTCGCTGATCGGAGGGCGGTGGATCGTCAAGGACTCCGCCGTTGAGGATTGGTTCGAGCTGTGCGCCAACAGCCGGCCGCCGATTCAGGCGCGGTCGTCCGCACGGACCAGGGACGCACCACCCGGAGGACAACAGGCGGTCGACACATTTGAGCGGCCCACCGAAGCCAGGTAGCGTCGAGGACCTCGAGGCGATCGGAAAGAGGATCGTCCAAGGAGAGGCATGAGCGTCCAGAAGCGCGGCACGAAGTACGTCGTCCGGTGGCGCGAGGGCGGACGACAGCTGCAGCGCACGTTCGTCAAGCACGGCGATGCGAAGGGTTCGAACTGACGTCAAGCGCCGGCAGCAGCTGGGCGCGCTCGCGCCGGGCGTGATCCAGTCACGGATGACGCTCGCCGAGTTCGTCCGCGAGAGCGGTGGCCCCGTCATGCCATCCCGAACCTGAAGCCCTCGACACAGCGCCGCTACCTCGAGGTCTGGGGCCCACACCTGCTGCCCGCTCTCGGTGACCACGAGCTGCGCGCGATCACGCCGATGCGCGTCGAGGACCTGCGTGCGCAGTTCGACGCACAGAAGGTCGGGGTCCAGACCCAACGTAAGGCGCTGCTCCTCCAGGGCATCCTGCGGCGCGCCGTTATGCGCGGTCTCATCCCAGCGAACCCGGTGTCCGTCGTTGGCAAGCCGCGCCAGCCGCCGACGCGCCGGCCGGAGCCGCTCCCGCCGGCGACGGTGGAGCGCATCCGCGCGCAGCTGCCACGGCGGGACGCGACGCTCGTAAGTGTGCTGGCGTACGCAGGGCTCCGGCCGGAGGAGGCCACCTCAGCGCGCTGGGGAGATCTCGGCGACCGCACGCTCCACGTGCACGCCTCGAAGACCGAGCGGGCGCGGACGATCAGGCTGATCCAGCCGCTCGTCCAGGACCTCGCCGAATAGCGACTCGCGTCCGGGCGACCTCCGCCCACGGCCCTCATCTCCCCGACGCACGACGGGGACGCGTGGAAGCTCCACGACTGGCAGAACTGGCGACGCCGCGTTTACCAGCCGGCCGCGAAGGAAGCCGGCGTCACCGGCGATCTCCGGGTCTATCGCCTGCGACGTTCGTTCGTCTCTCTGCTCCTGTGGGAGGGGCGCAGCCTGACGTTCGTTGCCGAGCAGGCCGGCCACAGCGTCGCGACCCTCGCGAAGCACTACGCCGGGTACCTGGACGAGCTCGAGGATGAGCCGAACACACCCGCCGCCGAGGCAGTCAACGCCGCCCGCAAGGAACTGAAGTGTGCGCAAAATGTGCGCACCGAGGGACTCGACGGAGACACCCCACCTACCGAATCCCCTGTAACTACCGGAGTGGGCGATACTGGGCTCGAACCAGTGACCTCCGCCTTGTCGAGGCGGCGCTCTCCCAGCTGAGCTAATCGCCCGGGAGCGGGTCAACTGTAGCGCGTGGGAGAGGAGGGCGATCAATAGACTCCGGGCCCGAAGAGGCGGAGGCTGTCGAGCGGGATCAGTGCTGGCGTGATCGCGGGTCTGCTCGTCGCGAGCGCGTCCGCCGAGGCCGCGTCGATCCGGGCGCGGATCACGGTCAAGCCGAGGACAGGGTCGCCGACGACGAGCTTCGTCGCCCGCTTCAGGGCCCCGGTCACGACTGGCTCGCTGCGCAACGTGCGGCGCGAGTACGTGCTCAGCCTGAGCGGGCGCCCCGGCGTGGCCGGCTGCGTGACAGAGGGCTCGCTCGAGCTCCCTCCCTCGCGCGCGCACGCAGGGATCACGGTCACGCTGCGCCCAAACCGGTTCGGTGGCACACGATGGTGTCCCGGCACGATGCACGCCCAGATCACCGCGATCGAGACGCCGAAGTGTCCGCCACGCCAGCCATGCCCGGCGCTCGTCCTGCTGATGGGGACCGTCGGGAAGTTCACGTTCCGCGCTACGCCTCCCGGTGGCGACGCAGTGCCACCCCGGTTCGCCGGCCTCGTCCGGGCGACCGCGTGCTCGCCCGGCCCCCAGCCGCTCGGCGAGAAGACCCCGGCGCTGCTGAGCTGGGCCGCCGGCACCGACAACCGCACGCCGGCGTCGAGGCTTGTCTACGACGTGTTCATGTCACCGACGCCAGGCGCCGAGAACTTCCTCCGGCCGACGTGGACGAGCCGACCCGGCGCGACGAGCTTCCGGACGCCCGGGCTGTCGTCGCACGGCACGGCGTATTTCGTCGTACGCGCTCGGGATCGCGCCGGCAACGAGGACGCGAACACGGTCGAGCGCCGCCTCATCGACCCCTGCCTGTAGACGGTCTAGCCAGTGCCCCGCGTCGAAACTTCGCTGCCATTCGAGGTGGTCCTGCGGCGCCGCCTCGGGCTTGCGGCCCGCTCGGCATCCAGCCTCGCTCTTCTGGGCCGCGCCCGAGTCATCCGGCTGTCCTCGTCGCCTCGCTTAGCTCCGCTACGCCACGGCGCCTGCGTCCTCCCGCGGCATCCACCAGCACCACCTCTCGGTGGCAACGAACCTCCGACGCGGAACACTAGATGAGTAGTTCCACGGTTTCAGGCGGTCAGGTCTGCGAGTTGGCGGCTGGGGCGGCCGAGTTGGTGGTTCAGCGCGACGGCTGCGGCGAGGGTGAGCAGTCGGGCGGCGATCCTGGCGCGCAGGCCGTGCAGGGTGCGGGCGCCGTGTCGTTCGAGTGTGAGGAGATCTTTGAAGGTCCAGAAGATCGACTCGACTCGTTGTCGGATCGGCGCGAGGTGCGGCCCTTTCCCGGTCTCGTCTTTGCGGCGTGGCCTGAGAACGGTGGTGTTCAGGTTGGCTGCGGCGGCGGTGAACTCGCGGCCGGCGTAGCCCTTGTCGCCGATCACGGTCAGCGGCCCGGTCCGGTTGACCCGGGCGAGCATTCGCAGGGCAACGTCGCGTTCGTTTTCTTTCGGGCTGGTCAGGCACATCGCTCGTGGGGTGCCGTCCGGCGCGGACAGCGTGTGCAGACGGAATCCGTAGAACAGCTTGGAATGGCTGGCGCAGTACCCGTAATCCGCGGCGTTCGCCAAGGCGTCGTCGAGGCTGGAGTCGCCGCCGCGTTTGACGGTCTCACGCGATCGGGCGCACTCGACAGGCGTCGAGTCGACCAGCACCACGTCGTCGCTCCAGCCGGGGCTTTGAGACGCGAACATCGGGATCAGCCACTCAATCGTGTCCGCGAGCAGGTCACGACGTTTGAAGTACCCCGAGCGCTTGGTCAGGGTCGGGAACAGGTGCCGCAGTTGCTTGATCGCCGTTCGGATGAACCTGTGATCGCTCGGGATTCCCATGATCGCTTGCGCGACCGCCAGGGTGACGACCTCCGCGTCAGTCAAGATCCGCTTGGCGTTTCTTGTCTTCTCGGGCAGGAGATCGTCGGCTACGCAGAACACGTAGATCAACAGCAGGTCGAGGTCGGCGTCCATTCGAGGCCCCCTCCAGGGTCGGCGGCTGGCATACAGAGCACCGCCGACTTCGACCTGACTGTTTATGACTCCTTCGACCCCACGACCCGACCCCAGGCCGTGGAACTACTCATCTAGTGTCCGGAACGTTCTTCGAGGAAGCGGCTGACCCAGTCAGGGTCGGCCGGCTCGATCAGCGATTCCTGCAGCTGATCATCGAACGCCAGACCCCCGGACCGCAGCGCGGCGAGCGCCGCGTCGAGGTCGTAGCTGGTCTCACGCAACTCCGGCCGGCCGTCACGCACGAGCATCCAGAACGCGCCGCGGCGCCCCTCGTAGGGAAGGCCGATGCTGCCGGCATTCGCGTACACGAGATCCGGACGCACCGTCCGCACGAACTGGCGGTGCGTGTGGCCGCCGACGACGAGTCGCTCGGGTACATCGGCGAGGACGCTCGCAAAAACGCCATCCGGGGTCACGGTCGTGAGGATCTCCTCGTCGCTCCGAGGTGAGCCGTGGCAGAAGCACACGCCCTCGAGCGTGACCGCGATCGGCCACGACGCGAGCTCATCGCGCCACGCCTGATCGAGTGCCTGAGCACTCCACGCCGCGGCGCGACCCGGGGCATCAGCGGACGGCGCGGCGCCGTCGAACACCGCCAGCGCTTCCCGCTCGCTGTTCCCGGCGATCCAGTGCGTCGGCTCCGGCCGGTCGCGCAGCAGTTCAAGCGATTCACGGACGAACGGCCCGGCCACGACGTCTCCGGCGACGACGACCGCGTCCGGCGCCTCGGCGTCGACGTCGACAAGAACCGCCCGCAACGCGGGCAAGTTCCCGTGGATATCGGCGAGCACAGCGATCCTCACGCGGGACACCTTTCCCATCCCAGGCTAACGTCACACACGAGACCGTGACGAAAGGAGCAGGACCGATGAGGATCTTCCTCGCCGGCGCGAGTGGCGTGATCGGCACCCGGCTCATTCCGCGGCTCGTCGCCGTCGGCCACGAGGTCGCGGGCATGACCCGTTCTGAGGCGAAGGTCGCTGAGCTGCAGCGGCTCGGCGCCGAGCCGGTCGTTTGTGACGTCTACGACGCCGATGGCCTGCGCGATGCGGTCGTCGCCTCCGGCGCCGAGGCGGTCATGCACCAATTGACCGATCTGCCGGACAGCGATACCCAGATCCGCGAGTTCGGCGAGCGCAACGACCGGATGCGCAACGAAGGCACGCGCAATCTCCTCGCCGCGGCGGTCGCCGCCGGCACGGAGCGCTTCTACGGCCAGAGCATCGCCTGGACGCTCCCGCGGGCGCGCCAGGCGACGATCAACGCGCATGAGCAGGCGATCCTCGGCGTCGGCGGCATCGTGCTCCGCTACGGCCAGTTCTACGGACCGGGCACCTACTACGAGGCGACCCTCCCGCCCCCGCCACGGATCGACATCGACGCTGCCGCGGATCGGACAGTCGGGATGCTCGACGTCCCGAGCGGGATCGTCGAGCTCGTCGAAGCGACCGCCGGCTAGATAACGAGCCGGAGCTCGTGCTGACGGATGAGCGCCCGGGCGCCGAGCTCGCCCAGCACGTCGGTGAGCGGGTCCTCCGCGGGGACGTTTGAGATTCGGAGTTCCTTGTGCTCGGCGAGGGCGGCGCCGAGCACATCCGTCGCCGCGGGCGCGTCGAGCGCGCAGACCTGGACGACGCCTGCCGTCGCTCCCGTGCTGCGGGTGATGACCGCGGCAACCGTCTCGCCGTCGCGCGTGATCGCGCGCGCCCGGAGGTCCGTGCCGCGCGCGATGAGCCGGACGAGCGAGCCGTCCGTGCGCTGCCACGGCTCCTCGCTTCTCCGGTGCGCGGCGATCCACGCGTGAGCGGCGTCGATGCCCGGGTCCTCCCGGGTCGCGGCGCCATCGCGAGCCGCGCTCGGCAGCGTCCAGATGATGAGATCGCGGATTGGCTCGAACCCGAGCTTCTCGTACAGGGCGATCGCCGGGCGATTGCGATCGATCACCTCGAGCGAGACCGACGTCGCCCCGTCCTCGGCGGCAGCGTCGATCGCCGAGCGCAGCGTCCGCTCGCCGAGACCCTGCCCGCGGCGCGACGGCGCGATACCCATCCCGCCGATCCAGGCGGCGTTGCTCCGGCGGCCGACGAGCGCAAACGCAATCGGCTCGGGATCGGCGAGCACCCGAGAGCAACCGAGGTCGATGTCGTTGACATCAACGTGCTCGGTGAGCGCTTCCTCGCTCATCTGCAGCGGCACGACGTACTCGGCGAAGCCCGCGTTGAATACACGCGCGAGCGCGGAACCGCCGAGATTTCGGGCAGCCATGATCTCCACGGCACTACGGATAGCATCCTGCGCCTATGGATTTCCAACTTCCTGACGGGACGGTGCTCGCGTTGCCGGACGGCGCCACCGG
Organism: uncultured Solirubrobacterales bacterium; assembly: GCA_963750695.1. Taxonomy (GTDB): domain Bacteria; phylum Actinomycetota; class Thermoleophilia; order Solirubrobacterales; family Solirubrobacteraceae; genus Palsa-465. Next base: position 469,901 of record CAVVSB010000005.1, on the reverse strand, counting down.
GGCGGATGCCGCCGCGGCGATCGGCGCCGGGCTCGCGCGGGCGGCGCTCGCGGTCAAGGTCGACGGCGAACTGCGCGACCTGTCCCGACCGCTGCCGGTCTCCAGCGACGGCGGAACGCCGCAGAAGCTCGAGATCCTGACCGACCGCAGCGGCGCGGAAGCGCTCGATCTCATCCGCCACGACACCGCGCACGTCCTTGCCGAGGCGGTGATGGAGCTCTATCCGGGCGTGAAGATCTCGATCGGACCGCCGATCGAGAACGGCTTCTATTACGACTTCGACTTCCCAGACGGAGTGTCGCTGTCCGAGGATGACTTCGCCGGGATCGAGCAGCGGATGCGTGAGCACGTCAACGCCGACGAGCCGTTCGGCCGCGAGGACGTCGACGTCGCGACCGCGCGCGAGCGATTCGTCGCCGAAGGTCAGGACTACAAGGTCGAGCTCATTGACGACCTCGTCAGGAACGCCGATCCAGAGCACCCGGTCGAGACCGTGTCGCTGTACACCAACGGCCCGTTCACCGATCTCTGCCGTGGCCCGCACGCACCGAGCACGAAGCGGATCAAGGCGTTCAAGCTCCAGTCGGTCGCCGGCGCGTACTGGCGAGGTGACGCGACCAAGCCGATGCTCACGCGCGTGTATGGAACAGCGTTCTTCTCGAACAAGGACCTCGAGGAGTATCTCGAGCGGCTCGAGCGCGCCCGTGCCAACGACCACCGTAAGCTCGGGCCGCAGCTCGGGCTGTTCACGTTCTCGGACGTGGCGCCCGGCTCTGCGTTCTGGCTCCCTCGCGGGACCGAGGTGTTCAACGAACTCGTTGCACTGAGCCGGCAGATGGGTCGTGAGCGCGGTTACGTCGAGGTGAAGACGCCGCAGCTCTACGACAGCTCCCTGTGGAAGACATCCGGCCATTGGGACAAGTACCGGGACAACATGTTCGTCACCGAGTACGAGGAGCGGGCGATGGCGATCAAGCCGATGAACTGCCCGGGCCATTGCCAGCTGTTCTCCCTCGAGCGCCATTCGTACCGTGATCTGCCTCTCCGCTACTGGGAGCCCGGGCTGCTTCATCGCCGCGAGCCGAGCGGAACGCTCCATGGGCTGCTGCGCGTTCGTCACTTTGCGCAGGACGACAGCCACATCTTCTGCACCGAGGACCAAATCCAGAACGAGGTTGCCGAGGTCCTCGACTTCGCGTTCGCCACGTACGGCATCTTCGGCCTCGACGTCAGGCTCGAGCTCTCGACGCGGCCGGAGCAGCGGATCGGCTCCGGCGAGCTGTGGGACAAGAGCGAGGCCGCGCTCATGAACGCGCTCGAGTCGCACGGACTGCGGTACGACCTCAACGAGGGCGACGGCGCGTTCTACGGACCGAAGATCGACATGCACATGACCGACTCGCTCGGCCGCTCCTGGCAGCTCGGCACCTGCCAGCTCGACTACAACTTCCCGGAGCGCTTTGGCCTGACCTACACCGGGGCGGACAACGTCGAGCACCAACCGGTGATGATCCACCGGGCGCTGATGGGCTCCTATGAGCGCTTCATCGGGATTCTGCTCGAGCATTTCGAGGGCGAGTTGCCGCTGTGGCTCGCGCCGGTCCAGGCAATCGTGCTGCCGATCGCCGACCGCCATCTCGACTACGCGCGGTCGGTGCTCGGCGAGCTGTCCGCCGGCGGCCTGCGCGCCGAGGTCGACGATCGCGGCGAGTCGGTGGGGCGGAAGATCCGCGACGCCGAGCTGCGCAAGATCCCCTACATGCTCGTCGTCGGCGATCGCGAGCAGGAATCCGGAGAAGTCGGGGTCCGGGAGCACAAGCGCGGCGACGCCGGATCGGAGGCCGTGAAGGACTTCGTGCATCGCTGTGGCGATGCTGTGAAATCTCGTGCCCTTCGCGGGTAACCGCCGCTATACTCGTGCCTGTTGACCCAAGTGCCTCATCACACACGGCCCGGCGCCGCTTGACGCCACGCCGCCCACTCAACTAGTGCCGGTCCCTCGTAGGTTCGACCGGCGCCCGCCAGAGCGCGACCAGACACGGGTCAACGACCGGATTCGTGTGCCCGAGGTTCGCCTCATTGGCGACGACGGAAAGCAAATCGGCGTCGTGAAGACGGCCGACGCGCTGCGCTACGCCCAGGAGCGGGATCTCGACCTCGTCGAGGTCGCGCCGGACGCCCGTCCGCCGGTGTGCCGCGTGCTCGACTACTCGAAGTACAAGTACGAGCAGGCGCAGAAGCTGAAAGCAGCGCGCAAGCACCAGCAGCAGATCACGATCCGCGAGATCAAGTTCCGCCCGAAGATCGCGCAGAACGACTACGACACGAAGAAGGGCCACGTCCGGCGCTTCCTCACCGGCAAGGACAAGGTCAAGATCACGATCATGTTCCGGGGCCGTGAGGTGACGCACCCCGAGCGCGGTACCGCGCTCCTCGACCGCCTCGCGGAGGAGTTGTCCGACGTCGGCGTCATCGAGCAGTCGCCGTTGCAGGACGGGCGCAACATGACGATGCTGCTCGCGCCGTCAAAGGCGGTGCTCTCCTCCGGTGAGGGTGAGCATCCCGAGGAGGACAGCCAGCGCGGCGGGCATCGCCGCAAGAGCGATCGCCGTCGTGATGGCAATGGGTCCGAGGCCGGCGCGGCGGAAACCTCGTCGCCGGCAGGCGATGCGGCGGCGTAGACCACCCCGCGGCGGCCGCTAACCGAACGCCAAGGCCGGTCCGCCGGACGTCTGCTTTACTTGGACGCCGCTCATGCCCAAGATGAAGACCCACTCCGGCGCGAAGAAGCGCTTTAAGCTGACCGCGAAGGGCAAAGTTCGCGGCCGGCACTCGTTCACGAGTCACATCCTGGAGAAGAAGTCGCCGAAGCGTAAGCGGCGGCTGGGTCAGCCTGCCGCGATCTCGAAGGACAACGAGAAGCAGGTCAAGACGCTGCTCGGCGCTAAGCGGAGGGCATCGTGACCCGGGTCAAACGCTCCGTCCACGCCCGCAAGAAGCGTCGCGCGACGCTCGCGATGGCGAAGGGCTACCGGGGCGACGCAAGCCGTCATTACAAGACGGCGAAAGAGGCCGTGCTCAAGGCCGACCAGTACCGCTACCGGGACCGGCGCAACCGCAAGCGCGACTTCCGGCGGCTGTGGATCACTCGGATCAACGCCGCCGCGCGGCAGAACGGGATGTCCTACTCCCAGTTCATTCATGGGCTTCAGGCGGCGGGCATCGAGCTCGACCGCAAGATCCTGGCCGACATCGCCGTGCGCGACGCCGACACGTTCCGACGCTTTGCCGACCGCGCCCGAGAGGCGCTGGCGGCCGGCTGAGCCAAAGCCAAGCCACCAGCACCGCCGATCCGGGCGCCGCTCCACTGGAGGAGGGCGCCCTTTTTTTCGTTTATGACCGTGATCACCAGCAACCACAACCAGAAGCTCAAAGAGATCCGCAAGCTGCGGATGCGCCGCCGTGACCGGGAGCGGCTCGGGCGGTTCATCGCCGAGGGCGAGGACCTGCTCGCGGCGGCCGACGCCGCCGGGTGGGTCGCGGTCGATCGCTTCGCGGTCGCCGACAGCGGCCTGCCGGGGACGCCCGTCGATGCCAAGCTGCTCGCCGACGCCTCCGCTTTGGGCTCGGGCACGCGGACGCTGGCGGTCTACGAGGAGCGATGGGCTCCGCAGGCGGTTGGGCCGCTGTGCGTGTACCTGCACGGCGTCCACGATCCGGGGAACGTCGGCGCGGTCCTGCGCTCCGCCGAGGCGTTTGGCGCATCGTGCGTCGCGCTCGGTCCGGGGAGCGCCGATCCGTTCAGCCCGAAGGCGGTCCGGGCGAGCATGGGCGCGATCTTCAGCGTTCCGCTCGTCCGCGCAGCCGATGACGTCAGCGCGCTCCCGGGGACCACGATCGCGCTCGTGGCCGACACCGGCACCGAACTTTGGCGTTTCACAGGCGAGGGGTGCCGGTCAAACGCCACAGAACGAGGGGACGTGACCTTGCTTGTCGGCGCCGAGCGCGACGGCCTGCCGGACACGCTGATCGCCGCCGCCGACCACACCGCGCACATCCCGATAAAGACGCACTCGCTGAACGCCGCGATGGCAGCCACGGTCGCGCTGTACGAGCTAACTAGGATGGCGGCGCAATGAGCCTGGACCGGATCAGCGAAATCGCAGCCGAAGCCCAGTCGGCGATCGACACGGCCACGACGACCGACGCTCTCGAGACCGTCCGGATCACGTATCTCGGCCGCAAGGCCGAGCTCCCGAACCTCCTGCGCAACGTCGCCAACCTCCCGCCGGAGGAGCGCGGCAAGACCGGCAAAGCCGCCAATCAGGCCCGCCAGCAGCTGGAGGCGGCGATCGAGCACCGCGCGCAGCAGCTCGCCGCCGACGAGCTCAACGCACGCCTGCAAAAGGACCGCGTCGACGTCACGCTGCCCGCGGATCCACTCCCGACGATCGGCCGGCTTCACCTCATCACCCAGACCCGCCGCGAGATCGAGGACGTGTTCGTCGGACTTGGCTTCAACGTCGCCGAGGGTCCCGAGGTCGAGCGCGTCTACTACAACTTCGACGCCCTCAACCACGCGCCGACGCATCCGTCACGCCTGACGACGGACACGTTCTACGTCGACCCGCTGACGGACATCTTCGACCCCAAGCAGCGGCTTCTGCGCGTGCACACCTCGCCAGTCCAGGTCCGCGCGATGGAGAACCAGCCGCCGCCGATCTACATCATCGTTCCCGGCCGCGTGTACCGACCGGACTCGGACGCCACCCATACGCCGCAGTTCCACCAGATCGAGGGCCTCGCCGTCGACACCGACATCACGCTCGCCGACCTCAAGGGCACGCTGCTTGCGTTCGCCCGCGCGATCTTCGGCCCGGAGCGCGAGGTCCGGCTGCGCCCGCACTTCTTCCCGTTCACCGAGCCGAGCGTCGAGGTCGACGTCTCGTGTTTCAACTGCACGGATGGCATCACGGCCGACGGGCAACGGTGCCCGCTGTGCAAGGGCACGGCGTGGATCGAGATCCTCGGCGCCGGGATGGTCGACCCGAACGTCTTCGAGTACGTCAAGCACTACGGCTACGACCCCGAGCACGTCCAGGGCTTCGCGTTCGGGATGGGCGTTGAGCGGATCGCGATGCTCAAGCACGGCGTGCCGGACCTACGCCTGCTCTACGACAACGACGTCCGCTTCCTCGAGCAGTTCGGCGGAGTGAGCTGAGAGGCAACACCGATGCGCGTCCCGATCTCATGGCTCAACGAATACGCGTCGCCCGACCTGAGTCCCGGCGACCTCGCCGAAAAGCTTGCCCTCTCCGGCACCGAGGTCGAGCGGGTCGAGCACCACGGCGTCGCCGCACTCGAGCAGTTCGTCGTCGGCAAGGTGCTGGAGCGCAAGCGCCATCCCGACGCCGACCGGCTCAGCGTGTGCATGGTCGACACCGGCGGCTCGACGCCGTCGCAGATCGTCTGCGGCGCGCCGAACGTCGCCGCCGGCCAGATCGTCGCCGTCGCCAAGCCGGGGGCGATCCTGCCTGACGGCACACGGCTCAACAAGGCCCGCCTGCGGGGCGTCGAGTCAAACGGGATGATCCTCGCCGAGGACGAGCTCGCGCTCGGGACCGACCACTCCGAAACGCTCGTCCTGAACCCCGATCTCAAGCCGGGGACCTCGTTGACCGAGGTCCTGCCGATCGCGACCGACGTGCTCGTGCTCGAGATCACCCCCAACCGACCCGACTGCCTCGCGATCTACGGCGTGGCCCGCGAGGTGCACGCCGCCACCGGCGCCCCACTCAACGCACCCCCGTGGGCGGCCGACCCCGGCACCCCGGGCGAGCTGCAAGGCATCACGATCACCGTCGAGCGCTCCGACCTGTGCCCGCGCTTCACGGCGCGCATCTTCGAGAACGTCCACATCGGGCCGAGCCCGCTGTGGCTCAAGCAGCGGCTGATGGCCGCCGGCCAGCGTCCCATCTCGAACGTGGTCGACATCACGAACTACGTGATGCTGCTCACCGGACAGCCGCTGCACGCATTCGATCTCGATCGTGTCGCTGAGGCGACGCTCACGGTCCGCATGGCACAGGCAGACGAACAGGTCGAGACGCTCGACGGCCAAACGCGCGCGCTGGACGAGGACATCCTCGTGATCGCCGACGGCGGCGGGCCGACGTCGATCGCCGGCATCATGGGCGGCGCCCGCTCAGAGGTGCACGCGGGGACGACCCGCGTCCTCATGGAGGCGGCGAACTGGGAGGGCGCCAACCTCCATCGCTCATCCCTGAAGCTCGGCCTGCGCAGCGAGGCGTCGACCCGGTTCGAGAAGCAGATCCAGCCCGAGCAGGCGCTCCAGGCCCAGGCCGTCGCCACCCAGTTGATGATCGAGCTCACCGGCGCGACCGTGCGGCCGGGAACGGTCGACATCGGCGGCGACGGTCCGCCGCTCAAGACGATCTCGCTCCGGGACGCGAAGCTCAACAACCTCCTCGGCACGACTGTCTCACGCGAGCGCAGCCGGGAGATCCTCACCGCGCTCGAGTTCGAGTGCCAGGACGAGCCCGAGGGGCTCGAGGTCACCGTCCCCGCGTTCCGCCGCGCCGACGTCAACCGTGAGGCCGATCTGATCGAGGAGGTCTCGCGCCTCGACGGTGTCGAGAAGCTGCCGGCGACGCTGCCGTCGCGCCACAACGTCTCGGGGCGGCTGACGCTGCGCCAGCGCCTGCGCCGGCGGGCCTCCGACGATCTGAGCGCGCAGGGCCTGCACGAGATCGTCGGTTGGAGCTTCGTTGCGCCGGAAATCCCAGCCCGCCTGCGGACGCCGGAGCAGCCCGTGATCACGCTCGCCAACCCGATGTCGAGCGACCAATCGCAGCTGCGCACGGCACTGCTCGGCAGCCTGCTCGACTCCGCGCGGAGCAACCGCTCCCGCGGTCTGACGACACTTCGCCTGTTCGAGGCCGGTGCGGTCTATCTGCCAAGCGACGAGGATCGCCTGCCGTTTGAGCCGTATCACGTCGCCGCGCTGCTCCACGGTGCGGCGCGGGCGCCGACATGGCGCGAGCCCGCGCCGCGCGATGCCGACTTCTTCGCCGCCAAGGGTGTCCTCGGCGGGATGCTCGATGCGCTCATGGTCGACTGGACCGTCCGGCCCGGCACGCGGCCGTTCCTGCACCCGGGCCGGTCAGCCGACGTGCTCGCCGGCGACGGCCACGACAGCGTCATCGGCTGGGTGGGGGAGATCCACCCGCTCGTCGCCGCCGACTGGGAGCTCGACGGCATCGTCGCCGGCTTCGAGATCGACCTCGACGCGCTGCCCGAGCCGACGACCGCGACGTACGTCGATCTGACGAGCTTCCCGGAGGTCCGCGAGGACCTTGCGGTCGTCATCCCGGAGAGCGTCAGCGCCGACGAGCTGCTCGGGGTGATCCGCGAGAGCGGGCAGCCGCTGCTCGCCCACGCCGAGGTGTTCGACGTCTATCGCGACCCCGAGAAGCTCGGCGCCGGGAACGTGTCGCTCGCGGTGCGGCTCGCGTTCCGGGCCGCCGACCGGACGCTCACCGACGCCGAGGTCGCAAGCCAGCGCGAGTCGATCATCGCCGCGATCGCCGACCGTCTGGAGGGCACGATCCGTGGGGGCTAGCGTCTCCGTGTTCGGGGCAGCGGGGTTCACAGGGGCACTCACGGCGCGCCTGTTGCACCGTCACCCGTACTTCGAGCTCACGGCTCTGACCGCGCGATCGGACGCGGGTCGGCGGCTCGATGACATCTACCCGTACCACCGCGTGCCGCTGACCCTGGAGGAGCTCGACTTCGACCGCCACGCAAACGTCGACGCCGCCGTCGTCGCCTACCCGCACGGCGCCGCCGCGGAGGTCGTCAGCGATCTGCGCGAGCGCGGTGTGCGCGTTGTCGACCTGAGCGCCGACTTCCGCCTGCGTGATCCCGAGGTCTACGCGCAGTGGTACCGCGAGCACCCGACGCCGGAGCTCATCGCCGACGCCGTGTACGGCCTGCCCGAGCGCTACCGGACAGAGCTCGCTGGAGCCGACCTCGTCGCCAACCCGGGCTGCTTCCCGACCGCGGCGCTGCTCGCGCTCGCTCCGCTCGCCCGCGAGGGCCTCGTCGACGACGTCATCATCGACGCCAAGACGGGCGTGTCCGGCGCCGGCCGCGCCGCGACAGAGCGCACGCACTTCGTCACCGTCGATGAGAACGTGAGCGCCTACGGCGTGCCGCGCCATCGCCATACGCCCGAGATCGAGCAGGAGCTCGCGGTGCTAGGCGCCGAGGTCCGGGTCACGTTCACGCCGCACCTGCTCCCGATCGACCAGGGTGAGCTCGTCACGTGCTACGTGACGACGCCGAACGGCGCAGGACACGACCACGACGCGCTGAAGCAGCTGTTCGACGACGCCTACGCCGACGAGCCGTTCGTCGAGATCGCCGACACGCCGCCCGGCGTTCGCGACGTGCGGGAGACGAATCTGTGCCGCATCTCCGTGCACCCGGACGTCCGCACCGGCCGCGTGATCGTGTTCGCGGCGATCGACAACCTGTGGAAGGGCGCGGCGTCGCAGGCCGTGCAGAACCTCAACCTGATGTTCGGCCGCGACGAGACGGAGGGAATCGCATGAGCGACACCGGGGCATTCTTCACCTCGCGCTGGATCGAGCGGCCGCAGTTCGTGCTCGACGCGCCGGACAACCGCCTCCCAGACGGCTTCCGCGCGGCCGGCGTGGCCTGCGGGATCAAGCCGAGTGGCGCCGCCGACCTCGGGCTGCTCGTCTCGGACACGCCGGCGACGACGAGCGCGGCCCGGTTCACGCGCAGCGGCACGCTGTCAGCGCCGGTGCTGCTGACGATGGAGCGCACGTCGCTCTCCTCGCTGCGCGGCGTCGTCGTCAACTCCGGTAACGCGAACGCGTCAACCGGGCGCCAGGGACTCGACAACGCGGCGAAGATGCAGGGTGCTGCGGCGCTCGCCGGTGGCGTCGGCTCCGAGTCCGGCATCGCCGTCGCATCGACCGGCGTGATCGGCGTGCAGCTGCCCATGCAATTCATCATCAACGGGATCGCCGACGCCGCCCGCTCGCTGCGCCCCGACGGCGCGATCGACTTTGCGGAGGCGATCCGCACGACCGACGCGTACCCCAAGCGGGCCGCGCTCGAGGTGATGCTGAGCGGCGGCACCGTCCGGCTGACCGCGCAGGCGAAGGGGGCGGGGATGATCTCGCCTGGCTTCGCGACGCTGCTCGTGTTCGTCCAGACCGACGCCAAGCTCTCGCCGGAGACGGCCGACCTGCTCTTCGGCGTGACCGTCAAGCGCTCGTTTGAGCGGATCAGCGTCGACGGGCAGATGTCGCCGAGCGACACCGTCATCCTGCAGGCGAGCGGCACCTCAGGGGTCACCGTCGAGCCGGAATCAGACGACGAGCTGCGCTTCGGCGAGGCGCTCGACGCGACCCTGCGCCAGCTCGCCCTGCTCGTCGCCCGCGACGGCGAGGGCGCGCGCCGGATCGGACGGGTCGTCGTCCGTGGCGGTGATCAGAACGCGGTCGAGGCGGTCGCCCGCTCGGTCGCGAACTCCCCGCTCGTCAAGGCCGCGCTCTATGGCGGTGACCCGAACTGGGGCCGAATCTCGCAGGCGGCGGGCGCGGCGTTGCCCGGAATGGCGCCGCTCGCGCTCGACATCGCGATCGAGGGGACCCAGGTGTGCGCTCGCGGAGGGGTCGTGCCCTACGACGTCGACGCGCTCGCGAAGGCCGTCCAGGGCGACGAGGTCGAGTACGAGATCGGCCTACCGGGTGCCGGCGCCGACACCGAGGTGTTCTTCTCCGACCTGGGGCACGAGTACGTGACGATCAACGCGGACTACACGACCTGAGGACCGTCCCCGATGCGTGACGTCGCCACCCTGCTCGAGGCGCTGCCGTACATCCGCCAGTTCTATGGCAAGACCGTCGTCATCAAGTACGGCGGCGCGGCGATGACCGAGCCCGAGCTGAAAGAGGAGTTCGCACGGGACGTCGTGCTGCTCAAGTACGTCGGGATGAACCCGGTGATCGTGCACGGCGGCGGCCCGGAGATCACGAGCTACATGGAGCGCCTCGACCTCCCGGTGCAGTTCGTCGAAGGCCTCCGGGTTTCCGACACCGAGACGGTCCAGATCGCGAAGATGGTGCTCGTCGGAAAGGTCAACAAGGACATCGTGCTTCTCATCAACCGCCACGGTCAGCCCGCCGTCGGCCTCTGTGGCGATGACGGCCTGCTGTTCCGCGCCGTGCGCCAGACGGCGCCGAGCGGCCAGGACATCGGGTTCGTCGGCCGGATCGAGCACGTCGACGTCGACGTCCTCAACCACGTCGCCCAGGACTACATCCCGGTCATCGCGAGCGTCGGCGCCGACCGGGAGGGCAACTCGTACAACATCAACGCCGATGAGGCAGCCGGTGCCGTCGCCCGCGCGCTGTGCGCCCACAAGGTGATGTTCCTCACCGACGTAGCCGGCTGGTTGCGGGACCCTGACGACGCAGAGAGCCTCGTGAGCAAAGCGAGCGCGGACGAGGTCGCGGGCGCGCTTTCCGAGGTCAGTGGCGGCATGCGGCCGAAGCTCGCCGCGTGCCTCGACGCGATCCACGGCGGCGTCTCCTCGGCTCACATCGTCGACGGCCGGGTGCCGCACAGCATTCTGCTCGAGCTCTTTACGGATGCCGGTCAGGGCACGATGATCGGATCGGTGTGAGCGGAATGTCCCTGAGTGAACTCCAGACGCTCGAGCGCGACTATGCGATCCCCACCTACGTCCGCAACCCGGTGCAGTTCGTGCGCGGCGCCGGCGTCCGGCTGTGGGACGTCGACGGCCACGAGTACCTCGACTTCCTCGCGGGGATCTCCGTGCTCAACGTCGGGCACTGTCACCCGCGGGTCGTCGCGGCGGTGCAGGAGCAGGCGGCAACGCTGACCCATGTCACGAACCTCTATTACACGGAGCCCGCGATGCGGCTCTCCGGGCGGCTGGCCCGGAGCTCGCTCGGCGGCAAGGTGTTCCTGTGCAACTCTGGTGCGGAGGCAAACGAGGCGGCGATCAAGCTTGCGCGGCGCCACCGCACGGGCGGCGGGATCGTCGTGCTCGAGGGTGGGTTCCACGGCCGCACCTACGGCGCCCTCAGCGCCACGCCCCAGGAATCGAAGCAGGCGCCGTTCGCGCCGCTCGTCCCCGGGTTCACCGTCGTGCCGAAAGATCCTGAGGCGCTCTCGCGCGCGGTCACCGACGACACCGCTGCGGTGCTGCTCGAGCCGATCCAGGGCGAGACCGGGATCCATCTGCTCTCCGACGAACTGCTCCGCGCCGCCCGCGAGGCGTGCGACCGGACCGGCGCGATCCTCATCTTCGACGAGATCCAGACGGGCATGGGGCGGACCGGCACGCTGTGGGCCTACGAGCAGACACCGGTCACGCCCGACGCGATGACGAGCGCCAAGGCGCTCGGCGGAGGCCTGCCGATCGGCGCCTTGATCACGAACCCGGCGCTCGGCGACACATTCCAGCCGGGCGATCACGGCTCGACGTTCGCCGGGGGTCCGCTCGCGGCGCGGGCGGCGCTTGAGGCGCTCGAGATCTGCTCGGACCCGAAGCTGCTCGCGAACGTGATGCGGCTCGGCGAGCACTTCGCCGGCGTGCTCACGCAGGTTCCGTTCGTCGCACGTGTCCGCGGGCGCGGCCTGATGCTCGCGATCGACGTCGCCGAGGGCGTCGACGCACCCGAGCTTGCCCGTCGCGCCCTGCTTGAGCAACGGCTCGTCGTGAACGCCACCGGACCGGCCACGATCCGCCTCGAGCCGCCCCTGATCGTCTCCGAGGAGGAGATCGACCACGCGGTCGCGCGGCTCGCCGCTCTCTCACCATGAGCGTCGCGGACTACCTGCCGCCCGACGAGATGACCCTGCAGGCGGCCGGCGACGCACTGAGCGCGCGGCTGTCTGTCTTCGAGCGCGGCGACATCGAGACCGACCGCACGTACTACGACACGTTCGACGGGTTGCTCCGTGCCGAGGGCCTGTCCGTCGTTCACGAGAGCGGCCAGCTCGCGCTCGTCGAACGGGCCACGGGGACCGAGGAGGCCGCGATCACGATCCCGCAGCCGACGCAGCCGCTGCTGGCGATGCGGATGGAGCCCGGAGCACTGCGAGACGCCCTGCTTCCGATTGTCGAGGTCCGGGCCCTTCTGCCCCTCGTCCATGTTCACAGCCGCGCCCGCGGAATCGACGTCCTCGACGATGAGCGAAAGACCGTCGTGAGGATGCAGCTCGAGCAGTCGACGGTGATCGTCTCGGCGATCAATCACCGCCCGCTGCGCCCGCGCGTGCGCCTCGCCGCCGTGCGCGGCTACGACGACGAGCTCGCCGGGCTGCAGCAGACACTGGCGCACGAGCTCGGCTTCAAGCCCGCCGACCAGCCGCTGGTCGACGAGGCCGTCCGCGCCGCCGGCGGCGTGCCCGGTGGGATCCCCTCGAAGATCAGCGTCCTGCTCGCTCCGGACCAGCGCGCCGACGCGGCGACGGTCGCCATTCTGCGCTCGCTGCTCCACGTGATCGATGCGAACGTGGCGGGCACGATCGCCGACATCGACGCCGAGTTCCTCCACGACTTCCGCGTTGCCGTGCGCCGCTCGCGCGCCGTCCAGCGCGAGATGAAGGGGGTGTTCGGACCGGAGCCACTCGCCGCGTTCCGCGCGGAGTTCAAGTGGCTGCAGACGATCAGCGGCGACTCGCGCGACCTCGACGTCTACGTGCTCGAGTTCGAAGACATGCGGGCGATGGTCCCCGATCCGATGCGGGCCGAGCTCGAGCCGCTCCGTGGCGTGCTCGAGGGTCGCCGCCTCGTCGCCCGTCGTGAGATGGCCCGGGCGCTGCGCTCCGAGCGAACGGCGCGCGTCCTTGCCGACTGGGGCGCGTTCCTCGAGGAACTCGTCGAGAGCGACACCGAGGACCGGCCGGACGCCACCCGCCCGATCGGCGAGGTGGCCGGCCAGCGAATCGCGCGCGTGTACCGGCGGATGGTGAAGATGGGCCGCGCGATCGGACCGGAGAGCCCGGCCGAGGATTACCACGAGCTCCGCAAGAAGGGCAAGGAGCTCCGCTACCTGCTCGAGCTGTACGGCACGTTGTTCGACGGCGACGTCGTCAAGCCGATGGTGAAGACGCTCAAAGCGCTCCAGGACGTGCTCGGCCGCCACCAGGACCGCGAGGTGCAGACCGCGATGCTGCATTCGTTGCGCGATGAGGTTTCGGCCCGGACCGGTGGCTCGGCGGCGCTGATGGCGATGGGCGCGCTCGTGCAGCGGCTCGGAGAGGACGAGCAGGCAGCCCGCGGCGAGTTCGCCGATTCGTTCGCCACGTTCGCCTCCAAGGCGCAGCGCCGCCTCGTCAAGGAGACGTTCGCGTGACGACGGTGCTCGCCACCTACAACATCAAGGGCGGCGTCGGCAAGACCTCGGCGGCGGTGAACCTCGCGTATCTCGCGTCATGCGACGGCGCCCCGACGCTGCTATGGGATCTCGATCCGCAGGGTGCCTCGACGTACCTGTTCCGGATCCGTCCTGAGGTCAAGGGGGGCTCGCGAAAGTTGCTCAAAGGCGTCTCACAGGCTGCCGAGATGATCAAGGGCACGGATCACATCGGGCTCGATCTCCTTCCGGCGGACTTCTCCTACCGGCACATGGACCTCGCCCTCGATCGCTTCAAGCACCCGACGCGCCGCCTGATCCGCGTGCTCGCGCCGCTGCGCTACGAGTACGAGTACATCTTCCTCGATTGCCCGCCGAGCATCTCGCTCGTATCCGAGAGCGTGTTCGAGGCCGCCGACGCGCTGCTCGTGCCGATCATCCCGGCGACGCTGTCGGCGCGGACATTCGAGCCGCTGTCCGCCCTCGTGGACGGCGGACCCCAGGTGCTGGGGTTCTTCTCGATGGTCGACGTGCGCAAGTCCCTGCACCACGAGGTGATGGCCGAGCTTCGCTCCGGCTTCCCCGGGACGATGCTTGGCGCCGCGATCCCGTCGGCGGACGAGGTCGAGCGGATGGGCCTGGAGCGCGATGTCGTCGCAGCGTTCGCACCGGGATCTCCGGGCGCGCTCGCCTACCAGACGCTGTGGCTCGATATCCGCCAGCGTCTGAGACAACGATTGATTGCTGTCAATAACCTCCCCGGCCGAACCTGATGACACATAACACCCAAGTCCACCATCTCACGACGTCCTACGAGGCACGCCCCGAGGAGGTCCACCGCGTCCTGCTGCTCTACAGCGGCGGGCTCGACACGAGCGTCATGCTCAAGTGGATCCAGGACGAATACGACGCCGAAGTCGTCGCCCTCACCGTCAACCTCGGCCAGCCCGGAGAGGACTACGAGGTGATCCGCGGCAAGGCGCATCAACTCGGAGCGCTCGAGTGCCACGTCGTCGACGCCCGTGCGGAGTTCGCTCACGAATTCGTCCTGCCCGCGATCAAGGCGAACGCGATCTACGGCACCGGCTACCCGCTGTTCACTGCGCTCGGCCGTCCGCTGATCGCCAAGCTCGCCGTCCAGCACGCCCGCGAGACGGGCTGCGACACGATCGCTCACGGCTGCACCGGCAAGGGCAACGACCAGGTCCGGATCGAGGCCACGATCGCCACGCTCGCCCCGGAGATCAAGGTGATCGCGCCCGTCCGCACGTGGCGGATGGGTCGCGAGGAGGAAATCGAGTACGCGCGCACCCACGGCATCCCCGTCAAGGGCGGGACAGAGGCGCCACCGTACTCGATCGACGACAACCTCTGGGGCCGCTCGAGCGAGGGCCGCTGGATCGAGAACCTCGAGCACGCGCCGACCGACGACGTGTTCACGCTCGTCACCCGGCCCGAGGAGGCGCCCGACGACGCCGAGGTGATGGAGATCGACTTCGAGCACGGCGTTCCGGTCGGTTTGAACGGTGAGCGGATGGGGCTCGTTTCCTTGATCGAGCGCGTCGGCGAGATCGGTGCGCGCCACGGTGTCGGGATCGTCGACCACATCGAGGACCGGATTGTCGGTCTCAAGGTCCGCGACATCTACGAGGTGCCCGCCGCGACGATTCTGCTGCTCGCCCACAAGGAGCTCGAGGTCCTCGTCGGGACGATCCACCAGCATCAGTTCAAGCCGGCCCTCGACCAGAGGTGGGCGTACCTCGTGTACGCCGGACTGTGGTGGGAGCCGCTGCGCACCGACCTCGACGCGTTCATGGAGGCGTCGAACCGTCTGGTCACCGGGCGCATCGGGATCAAGCTCTTCAAGGGGTCGGCGCGGGTCATCACCCGCTCCTCGCCGAACGCGGTGTACGACGCCTCGCTGGCGACGTTCGACCACTCCGGCGGCCTGTTCTCACAGGAGGCCTCGCCCGGCTTCATCGAGCTGTGGTCGCTGCAGTCGCGGATGGCCTGGCGCGTGCGCGAGCGCGAGCGCGACGAAGAGTAGGATCGCCCTCATGACCGACAAGATGCTCCGATACCTGCTCTGGCAGGGGTTCCGCGTCTACGTGAGGCGTCGCACCGCGGTGTACAAGCGCCGGGCGATCGTCGGCGGTGTCGGGGCCGTCGTAGTCGTGGGCGTCGTCGCGGCGGGACGTAAGGCGACGAGCAGCAGCTCCGGTTCCTAACGCGCCGCGGCGCTGGTCGGCATCACCTCGTGCATGATGCGAGGTCGATGGGCCGTATGGCCGCTATCACGACCATAAGGCCCAGAGACCGCAGCGTTCGACCCGGCCAGTCACGCGATTGTGTTTACGCTCGAGCGATGCTGAAGCGGGTTCGTCGTGCTCGCTGGGCGCTCCCGGTGGGGCTGCTGATCGGTGCTGCGTTGCCCGCGTCGGCGACCGCGGTCGCATCGGCGTCCGCGTCGCCCCCGTCGCCGGCGAGCGTCGTGAACCAGTGGCGTCCTCAAGCCGGGCCTCGTCTACCGCGCGAGCGAGATCGAATCTGCCACCGACGACGAGTCGATCTACTACCCGCCGGGCGATGCAGCGACGATCGCCGCCCCGGTGCGGATCCTGGCGCCCACGTTCCGGTGTCCCGCGTCCCGGGCGACCGTCGCAGACAAGGTTGGCGACGTCGAGAACTTCGCCGGTCTGCACCCGTCCTGGGTGCGCGCGCCGTGGCTCGACATGCGGCGCCTCAGCGTGTCCCGGGTTCGACCGGCACACGCTTTGCATCACGCTTGTCCTCGGAGCAGCGCCACGCGCCGACTCGACGTACGGGTTCGACCTCGCCCACGAACTCGGCGGCGGGGTGGAGGAAGGGACGAACTTCGGCCTCACGATCGACGGCGTCGGCGTCCTACACCCCCAGCTCGGCGGCACCGGCGCGCTGACCACGCCGTCGATCTCACGGTCGCTGCCGCGGGTCGGCCTGGTCGGCAACCGTTTGGAGTTCGACCGTCAGCGAGCCGCGACACTTCACGTCGGGCCCGGCGTTGAGCGTGGGTGCCGCGGCGCAAAGCGTGCAGCGCGATGAGCCACTGCTGACCCATCCGCTCGACGCGGGAGACTTGACCGCGCCCGATCGCGGCTGCCTGAAGTTCCCGACCGGTGGGATCACCCTCGCCGGCATCTGCGGGAACGAGCCCGGCCCCTGATCGGGCTTGTCAGATGACAATCCCGCCTCTGGCGGCGGCGACCGAGGCGGACTACGGTCGCGTGCATCACCTCCGACCGCGACCCAACCCAAGCTGCGCTCGGCCACGGGCAGGGCGGCGATCCGACTCCGCCGAGCCGGATCGTGATCTCGACCTGCGTCGGTTGCGGGGCGATGAGCCTCCCCGGGAGATGTCCCGGATCGTGCTCGGCCGAGCGCAAGCTCGAGCTCGTCCCCGCCGCCGACTACGACACGCTGCGCGACGCCCGTGCGGCCACTGACGCCGAGAACACCGCGATGGCCGCAGCCACCCGCCGCCTCCTTGACGACATCGTCGCGCACGGGGGTGATCGCGATGCGTATCGGTCGGTCGGCGCCGAGGCCCGCGCCGTGCTGCGAGGCGTCACCGCCGCGCCGCCGACGAACCAGGGTCGAGACACAGAGGTGGTCACCAGCTGGTGGTGCGCGCGCTGCGGCGGCATCGACGCGCCGCAACCGTGCATCGACGTCTGCATCCACCGGCCTGCGGAGTGGGTAAACGCGGACGTGTGGCGCGCGGAGCGCGAGGCGGCGGTCGCGTGTGCCGCCTTCCACGACCGCCTCTTCGGCGTGTTGCGGCTGCTGGCGTTCACGGCGCCCCGCGAGGGCACTGAGCCACGACATTGGGAGGCACTCAGCGCGCAGGCGGCCCTGGCGCTCGCCGTCGACGGCATCCGCTCGACCTGAGACCAGGGACGATGCCGGCCACCGCCGTGTCTCGTCCGTCCGCCTCACGCCGTACCGTCGCGCCATGACCGACCCTGGCCTCGTCGCAGCTCTTGGGATCGAGGCCGTGGAATGGCTCGACGAGACCGGCGATCGCATTACGGTCCGGATCAGCGGACGGTGGCGGCGGCGTCCGGCCGCCACGGGCCAGCCGTGGCTCGTCGTCGAGGCTCATGCCGAGCGCCATCGATTCCCCGCGATGCCGGAGCCGCCGGGCCTGACCGGCACGCTGCCGGGCACCTGGCGGATGACGTTCCGTATGCCGACCGAGCTGACTCGGGCGCCCGATGTGCGCGCGTGGTTGCAGCTCGGTGCGGTGCTCGTGCCGCTCCCGGCAGAGCCGGGCGTTCAGCCGGCCGTCGAACCGGCCGTCGAACCGGCCGTCGAGCCGATCGCGCCGTCGCTCGAGCCGCGCGCGGTCGGCGTGTTCGAGCTCGAGGAGGCCGCGCGGGAGGAGCAGCTGCGGGAAGCCGAGCGTGCGGTCGAGTCCGAACGCGCACGGACGACCGCCGCCGAGTCAGCCGCCACCGACCTCGCGTCCCGGGTCGCCGAGCTCGGCCATGAACTCGAGCGGCGCGAGGCTGAGATCGGGCGGATCGCCGGGACGATCGCCGAGCGCGAGCACGAGCTGCGAGACGTCCGGCAGCGGGCGCACGCCGAGGAGATGGTCCGGCTCGAGCTCGCCCGTGAGCGGGACCGTCTGACGGACATGCTCGAGGCGTCTCGCCTGCGCGTGCGGGAGCTCGAGGACGAGCTCGTCGTCCTTCGCCGTCGAGCCGATGAGGCCGAGCACCTCGCCGCAGCCGCGCGGCGAATGCGACCGCCGGCCCCGGAGCCACCGCCACCAGCGGCGCCCGCGCGCGCCACCGAACGCGCCCGGGCCTACGGCGCTGAGCGCTCGCTCTCCCGGTCGGCGCTGGTCGCCGCGAGTCCACTGAGCCCCCACCTGCTCCTGGCGCGGCCGACATGGTCCGCCCGTGAGCGGGAGCTCGTCGCGGTGCGGGCCCGCGCCCACGCGGGCCCGTCCGGTGCGCGTGCGGACCTCGCCGCGACGCTCGAGGGCCTCCGCGGCGAGCTGAACGATCTCCGCGCGATCACCGAGCGCGAGCGCGAGGGACGGGCCGCCGCCGACGCGGTGAGTGAGCGTCTGCGCCAGCAGCTGGCGGACCAAGAGGCCCGGTCGGCCCGGGCGTTCGCGGCGCTCGACGAGCTGCGCGACCAGATCGACTGGGTCCGCCAGGCGTACACGGCGCTCGGCGAGGCTCGCGAGGCCAGCGAGGCGCCCGAGGCCGGCGCCAGTGCGCCCCCCGCTCCCGCTCCGGCCCTGGAATCGCCCCCCGCTCTCGCTCCGACCCCGGAGCCGACCCCGGAGCCGACCCCGGAGCCGTCCCCGGTGCCGTCCCCGGATCCTGACACGGCTCCGGCCACCAACGGCGGCCTCGAGCTCCACCGTCTCGAAGCAGCCCGCACGCGCCTCCGTGAGCAGACGCCGGCGCTCGGGGACGAGCAGCCGCCCGAGACCACCGAGCATGACCCGCGGACCCTGTACACCCTGGCGCCTCTCGCCGAGGGCGATCCGGCCGCCGCGGGCCGGCTCCTGCTCGAGCTGCTCCCGGCCCAGGGCCTCGTGCACGACGAGGCGCTCGCGTATGACCTCGTCCTCGACGCCTCGACATGCGTGCGAGTAACCGTCGCGGGGGACGGCGCGACCGACGTCAAGTGGATGCATACGTCGCGAGCGCTCGCCGACGTCCGTTTTCAGCTCGAGGGGGAGCCCGCGAGCATCGTCCGGCTGCTTCGAGCCGGGGCCCTCCGCCGACGACTCCGCTGGGGGCGGCTGGCCACAGTCCGCGGCGACCGGAGCGGGCTCGCCGCGCTCGATGATCTCGTGAAGGCGCGGCTGAGCGCGGCCGAGCTCGAGCAGGCTGGCGTGCGGGTCGATGCCCTCAATCTCGAGGTTCACACGCCGAACCGCGCAACGAGCGACTGAATCCGGCGGGCGCGGGCGGCGGACAGCGACGTTGTCCGCCCCGGTGCCTATCCTCGCTGAGGCACCCAATGAGTCCCCCCTGCGCGCACCTCCACGTCCACTCTGAGTACTCGCTACTCGACGGTGCGTGCAAGATCGAGGATCTCGCTGCCCGTGCCGCCGAGTTCGACCAGCCGGCGCTCGGACTGACCGATCACGGGGTGATGAACGGCTCCGTCGAGCTGTTTTCGGCCTGCCGCAAGCACAACGTCAAGCCGATCCTCGGCTGCGAGGTGTATGTCGTCGAGGATCACACTCGCCGAGGTCCGGGCCGGCTCGAGCGCAACCATCTGACGCTGCTCGCGGCGACGCCCACCGGGTACCGCAACCTCGTCAAGCTCTCCTCGGCCGGCTTCCTCGAGGGCTATCAGCGCGGCAAGCCGTCGCTTGACATGGCGCAGATCGCGGGCCACGCCGAGGGGATCATCGCGCTCACCGGCTGTCTGCAATCCCGCTTCTGCCAGCACCTGCTGAACGGTCAGATGGATGGCGCCCGCAACCACGCGGACGAGCTGATCGGCGCGTTCGGCGAGGACAACGTCTACTTCGAGGTTCAGAAGAACGGGCTCGCCGACCAGGACCGGGCGAACGAGGGGATCGTCAAGATCGCCCGGGAGATGGGGCGCCCGCTCGTTGGCACCGGCGACGTCCACTACCTCAAGCGGGACGACTATCACCACCACGCCGCGCTGCTCTGCGTTCAGACGAAGTCGATGCTGAGCGCGCCGAAGATCAGCTTCGAGACGAACGAGTTCTACCTTCGCTCGAACGAGGAGATGGAGACGGCGTTCGCCGAGTGGCCGGAGGCGATCGCGTCGACGGTCGAGATCGCCGAGCGCTGCAACGTCGAGCTCGAGCTCGGCGGCCAGCTCATCCCGAGCTACCCGACGCCGCACGGCGAGGCCGAGGTCGACTATCTCCGCACGCTCGTCGAGGACGGCCTGTGCCGCCGCTACGGCGATCCGGCGCCCGCCGACGCGGTCACGCGGGCCGAGTTCGAACTCGAAGTCATCAACAAGATGGGCTTCGACGCGTACTTCCTGATCGTCTGGGACTTCGTCAAGTACGCAAAGGACAACGGGATCGCGGTTGGCCCGGGCCGTGGCTCGGCTGCGGGCTCGATCGTCGCGTACTCGCTCCAGATCACGGACGTCGACCCACTCCGGTACGACCTGCTGTTCGAGCGGTTCCTCAACCCCGAGCGCGTGTCGATGCCGGATATCGACATCGACTTCTCCGTCCGCGGCCGTGATCGGATGATCCGCTACGTGACCGAGAAGTACGGCAAGGAGTCGGTCGCTCAGATCGTCACGTTCGGCAAGATGTTCCCGCGCGCGGCCACGCGCGATGCCGCCCGGGTGCTGGGCCACGACTACGGGGCCGGCGACCGGCTCGCAAAGCTCATCCCCGACCCGATCATGGGCCGGTCGCCGAGCTTCGAGGACTGCCTGAGGGTTGGCGAGCCGCTGCGCACCGAGGTCGATCGAGACCCGACAGCGCGCCAGATCGTCGATGTCGCCCGCGGCCTCGAGGGCATCGTCCGCAACTCGTCGATTCACGCCGCCGCGGTCGTGATCGCCGACCGGCCGCTCACCGACATCGTGCCTCTCCAGATCGCGGAGGCCGGGACCGACGAGAACGGCGACAAGGTGTTCCGCACGGTCACGCAGTTCTCGATGAAGCCGGTCGAGCAGCTCGGCCTGCTGAAGATGGACTTCCTCGGCCTCCGGAACCTTGACGTGATCGAGGACGCACTCGACATCGTCGAGCGCTCCTCCGGCGAGCGTCCCGACATGGCGACGCTCCCGCTTGACGACGCCAAGACGTACGAGATGCTCGCCCGCGGCGACTCGATCGGCGTGTTCCAGTTTGAGTCCGAGGGCATGCGCGAGGCGCTCAAGAAGGTGCGGCCGACCGAGTTCGACGACCTCGTCGCGCTCGTCGCGCTCTACCGACCGGGAGCGATGGATCAGATCCCGACGTACGCCCGTGGCAAACGGGATCCGGAGATGATCGCCTACCCGGACGAGCGTCTGCGTCCGATCCTCGAGTCGACGAAGGGCGTCATCCTCTACCAGGAGCAGGCGATGCGGATCGCCAAGGAGCTCGCCAGCTTCAGCGGCGCCAAGGCGGACGACCTCCGTAAGGCGATCGGCAAGAAGAACCGCGAGGCAATGGCGAAGCTCAAGCCCGAGTTCGTCGAGGGCTGCCGCGCGTCGGGCACCAGCCAGTCGGTGATCGACCTGCTGTGGGCGACGAACGAGAAGTCCGCGGACTACAGCTTCAACAAGAGCCACGCGGCGTGTTACGCGCTGATCTCCTACCGCACGGCGTGGCTGCGTGCCAACTACCCGGCCGAATACATGGCCGCGCTCATCTCTTCGGTGATGGACACGAAGGACAAGGTCCCGTTCTTCGTCTCCCAGGCCGAGCAGATGGGGATCGCGATCCTGCCGCCGGATGTCAACGAGTCCGACCACAACTTCGTGGTCGTCGACGGGAACATCCGATTCGGTCTCGACGCGGTCAAGGGCGTCGGGTACGCGGCGGTGGAGGCGATCAAGCGCGGCCGTGAGGAGGCCGGCCCGTTCCAGGACTTGTGGGATTTCTGCGCCCGCGTCGACAATCGCTCGGTCAACAAGAAGGCGATCGAGGCGCTCATCAAGTGCGGCGCGTTTGGATCGACGGGCGCCACCCGCAAGGGCATGCTGACGGTCCTCGAGCAGGCGCAGGCGGCCGGCCAGAAATCGCAGCAGGACGCGCAGATCGGACAGAGTTCGATCTTCGACGCGCTCGACTTCGGCGGCGGCAGCGACAGCGGTGGGGGAGGCGCGGCGGCCGCGTTCGCCGCACCGAGCCATGCACCGATCCCCACCGAGGAGTTCGAGCGATCCGACCTGCTCGCCGCAGAGAAGGAGTCGATCGGCCTGTTCATCTCGGCTCATCCCCTCAAAGAGGTCCGCGCCGCGCTGCGCGCGAAGACGGACTGCACGCTCACCGAGCTGAGCGGCCGGCGCGACGGCGACTGGGTCACGGTCGGCGGGATGATCACCGCCGCTAAGAAGATCCGGACGAAGAAGGGCGATCCGATGATGTTCGCGACGCTCGACGACCTCGATGGCACGATCGAGGTGCTCGTCTTCGGCAAGACGCTCGCCGACAACGAGCAGGCGGTCAGCGTCGACTCGATCGTCACCGTCCGCGGCCGGGTCGACCACAAGGACCGGGAGAAGACGTGCGTCGTCGCTCAGGCCGTCGACCTGTTCGAGCCGACCGAGGAAGAGGTCCGCAAGGCCGAGGAGGAGGCGGCCAAGGTGGTGATCGCGCCGACGGCGTTCAAGCTCTGCCTCGATGCCCAGGCGCTCCCCGCGGGTGTCCTCGGTGAGCTGAAGGACGTGCTCGTCGGCTTCCCCGGCGACTGTGATGTCGTCGTCGAGCTGCTCACATCGGGTGGCAACCGGCGGTTGCGCCTCGGCCCCGACTACAAGGTCGACCGCTGCGCCGGGCTTCACGCCGAGCTCGACGCGCTGCTCGGCCGCGCGATCGTGGCTCCAGCCGTGCCGGCGGGTGGCGGTGCGCCCGTCAGCGAGGCCGTCGGACAATCCGTTGGTGTGCCGGCGTCCGCCGTCTCGGCGGGCTGAGCACGCACCGTCCGGGCCTGACCGGGTCTGACCGGGTCTGACCGGGGGCCTTCCGGGCGAAACCGGCGCAAACCCGGGGTTTCGTCTACGTTCTGACTTTCTCAGAACGGCCCTTGCATTCCTGATTTCGTTCGGAATAGGCTCCCCCGCAGTTGCAGATGATCCCCGGGGCGATGCGCCGCCCGCGCTTCCGTGGAGGCGGGTGCCCGGTGAATCAGGGGGCGACCGGCTGGACTTGGGAGCGCGGGGCCGATTGGAGACATTCCGACCGGTCCCGCCGGTCCCAGCGCTCTGGGTGTCGCGAACGCGCCGCGGGCTCGACCGCCGCGCTGGTAACACTTGCAACTTGTGCAAAGGGCGGCGTAGTCTGTCGTCAGCAAGGAACACTCGGGGGGGGTCGAGGTAACGCACATGAGTGTGCGGCGTGGATAGCCGTTCGTCGATGAGTTTGCTCTGTGCACAGGTGGTTATCAGTGCGATCGGCGCGGCGGCGCCACCTCGGGGTTCCTTTCCCAGGGTGCACGGGTGACCCAGGTGCGACAGGCCCAGCGGGTCCGTGGTGACTCGCCGGCGCGGCTGCGGCATTCGGCCGTGTCGGCACCTCGGGCCCGAAGGGTCGCCTGCGCGTTCAGATTCTTGCCCTGACCAGGCTCTCTCCCGCCAGCGCCGTGCCTAATCCGCGCGGCGCTGGTCGGGGGGTAAGTAAGGTCAGGCGATCCGGCGCCGATTCGGGCGATCCGGGGGCGGTGAGCTTGAACCGTCATCCGAGGGCGCCCACGGTCCGTGCCAGCCGCCGTGGTGCTCGACGAGCTTCTTGCCCTGAGCGGGCCCCCAGGTGCTCGGGGCGTACAGGAGGACCTCTGGAGCATCATCGAGTAGCGGCTGAGCGATCCGCCACATCTGCTCGACGTTGTCCTGGCGGGTGAAGTGGGTGCTGTCACCCTGGATCGCCGCCTCGAGCAGAACCTCGTAGGGCGTCGCGCCCTCGCCGCCCTCCTTCGCGAACTCCATGTCGAGTTCGATCGCGGTCGGGCCGCGCTTGTCCGCCCGGTGAGCGTCGAGCTTCATCCGGATGCCGGTTCGCGGATCGATCCGGAACACGATCTGGCTCGGCTCCGGGGCCCGGCGGCTGACCTCCATGAAGTGGACCTTCGGCGGGTGCTTGAACACGAGGCGCAGCTCGGTCAGGCGGACCGGCATCTCCTTGCCGGTGCGAATGAAGAACGGGACGCCGGCCCACCGCCAGTTATCGATCTCGAGGCGCAATGCGGCGTATGTCTCGGTCTGCGAGTCGGCCGCCACGCCGTCGATCGACCGATAGCCCTCGTACTGGCCGCGGACGTACTGCCTCGGATCAGCGGCCGGCATCGCCCGGAACACGGCTGCCTTGGCGTCCTTGAGGATGTTCGGGTCGCTCCCGGCCGGCGGCTCCATCGCCGCCGCTGCGAGCAGTTGCAAGAGGTGATTGACAACGACGTCCCGCAGCGCCCCGACCGGGTCGTAGAAGTGCCCGCGGTCCTCGACGCCGAAGTTCTCCGCCATGGTGATCTGCACACAGGCAAGGAAATTGCGGTTCCACACGGGCTCGAGCATCGTGTTCGCGAACCGCAGGTAGAGAATCTCGTCGAGCCCCATCTTCCCGAGGAAGTGGTCGATCCGGTAAATCTGGGACTCATCGACGTACTGATGCAGGTCCGCAGCGAGCTCCTGAGCTGACGCCAGGTCGTGCCCAAACGGCTTCTCCACGACGACGCGCTGGCCGTCGGAGACCAGCTTCGCCTGGGCGAGTCCCTGGATCACGCGACCGAACAGGAACGGTGGGATCTCGAGGTAGAACACCGGGTTGTCGGCGTCCCCAATCGCCTTCGCGATCTTCTCGTACGTGGCGTCGTCGGCGAAGTCGCCGCTCACGTAGCGGAGACGGCCGGCGAGTCGGCCGAACACCTCATCGTCAATCGTCTCACCGGCCTCCTCGATCGCCTGGCGCGCGTGGTCGCGCAGGTGATCGACGGTCCAGTCCTCGACCGCGACGCCGATGACCGGGAGATCGAGCAGCCCCCGCTGCTCGAGGCGGTACAGCGAGCGGAGGGTCATCTTGCGCGCGAGGTCGCCGGTGATGCCGAAGATGACGAGTGCGTTGGCCTGCTGTCGGTTGCTCATGATGTGCGGACGCTATCGCGCGCTCGGACGTCGCGCCGTACGCGCCCGTGCCGCCTTGCCGTTCTTGCGGAAGCGGAAGGCCCGCGCCACGTCGTCGGCGCTGACCCCGCCGTTCTCCGTGCCGGTTTCCAGCACACACGGCAGCCGCTCGAAGCGCGGCTCGGACAGGAATACCCCGCAGCCGCGCGGGCCGAGCTCGCCCTCGCCGAGGATCGCGTGGCGGTCCCGGTTTGAGCCGAGCGTGGCGAGCGAATCGTTGACGTGCAGCGAGCCGAGCCGGTCGAGCCCAACGACGCGGTTACATTGGTCAAGGACGTCTTTCAGATTCTCGGCGGTGCGGACGTCGTAGCCCGACGCGAGCAGGTGGCACGAATCAAGGCAGAGGCCAACCCGTTTGTCGCCGCCGGTCGCATCGATCAACCCCGCAAGCTCCTCGAACGAGCGGCCGAGCGTCCCGCCGGCGCCGGCGGTGTCCTCGAAATGGAGCGGGCAATGATCGGTCTCCGACAGGGCCTCGCGCACGAGCTTTCCCGCCCGCGTGATCGCCTTGGCGACGTTGCCCTGCTTCGCCGAGCCGGCGTGGAGCACGACCCCGCGCGCCCGGATCCCGTCGCCCACGCGCAGTGACTGGATGAGCGACGCCCGCGTCTTGTTGTGCATCTCCCGGTCGGTCGTGGCGGTGTTGAGCAGGTACACAGCGTGGATCAAGACGGCCTCGATCGGACTGTTGTCGACCGCTTCCCGGAAGGTCGCGAAGTCGTCCTCGGTGTAGTTCGTCGGTCGCCACATCCTGGGTGACTGGTTGAAGATCTGAATCGCCTTGCAGCCACGCTCGACGCCGCGCGTGACAGCATTCGTGAGACCGCCCGCCTGCGAGACGTGGGCGCCGATTAGCATGGGGAGTCGATCGTCATGCGTGTTCGCTTTGCTCCATCCCCGACCGGCGCCCTCCACATCGGCGGGGCCCGTACCGCTCTCTACAACTGGCTGCTCGCGCGCGGCCAGGGCGGCACGCTCGTGCTGCGGATCGAAGATACCGACCGGGAGCGATCGACCCCGGAAAACGTCGAGCAGATCCTCGATGCGATGCGCTGGCTGAACCTGGACTGGGACGAGGGTCCAATCTTCCAGACCGCGCAGCGCGCTCGCCACGGCGAAGTGCTCGCGCAGCTACTCGAGAACGGTCACGCCTATCACTCGAATGCGACCAAAGACGACGTCGCCGCGTACAAGGCCCGCCACGGCGCCGACCGCGGCTTCCGCGGCGAGCCGGAGGAGTCCGGCGCCGTGCGTCTGCGGGTTCCGGATATCGGCGAAACCGTCGTCGACGATGTGATCGTCGGGCACACGAGCTTCCCGAACGCGAACATGGACGATCCCGTGATCGCGCGGGCCGACGGCTCGCCGGTCTACAACTTCGCGGTCGCGATCGACGACCTCGACGCTGGCATCACCGACGTCGTGCGCGGGATCGACCATCTGTCAAACACGCCGAAGCAGCTACTCGTGTTCGACGCGCTCGGCGAGACGCCGCCGCGCTACGCGCACCTTCCGTTGCTCCACGGCCCGGATGGCAAGAAGCTCTCAAAGCGCCACGGCGCCGCGTCGGTCCAGGAGCTCCGGGACGCGGGTTACGTGCCGGAGGCGGTCGACAACTACATCGCCCTGCTCGGAGCCGGCTTCGCCGCTGACGAGGAGCACTTCAGCCTCGACGGGCTCGCCGAGCGCTTCCGGCTCGATCGCGTTTCGAAGAACCCCGCCGTGTTCGACGAGCGCAAGCTCCGGCACATGAACGGGCGCTGGCTGCGCGAGCTGGGGATCGATGAGCTGACCAACCGGCTCGAGCACTTCACGGGTCGCAGCGGCCTGCGCCCGGCGGTCGAGATCGCGGCGGAGAAGATCCAGACGCTGAGCGAGTTCTGGCCGCTTGTGTCGTTCCTGTTCGATGAGCCGGTCGAGGACGAGGATGCGTTCAAGCGCGTCATCGCCGCCGATAGGGGTGTCGAGACGCTCCGGGCGGCGCGTGATGCCCTCGCCGCGGCGGACCCGTTCGAGGTCCTCGAGATCGAAGCGGCCCTACGTGGCGTCGTCGAGGCTCGTGGTGCAAAGCCCGGAAAGGTGTTTCAACCCGTCCGAGTTGCCATCGCAGGGGGCACAATCTCTCCTGGAATCTTTGAAAGCGTGGCTCTACTTGGTCGTCAAGAGACACTCGCGCGGATCGACCGTGCGCTCGAGCGAGCGGCCGTCCAAAAATCCGGCTAAACCGGCCTCGTACATTTGCCGATAAATGTGGAAAGAGGCGGATGCGCCCCACACCCCTTCCGCCTAGCGTGTTTCCCGAGACAACCGAAGGATGAGCCCCGTGGCCAGCCTGGCTACCGCTGTGTCTGCAACCCCAACCGATCCCTACGCACCTCGTGAGCGTCATCACAACGAAGGCCACGGTCGACGGCTGACCGCGGCGTTCGAGGCGCTTGAGGCGTTCCCGGTCCTCGTCGAATCTCGCAACCGGGTACTCCGCTTGTTCGAGGCCGGGGACCCGTCGACTGCCGACGTCGTCTCCGCCGTCGAGGCCGACGTCGCACTGTGCGTCGCCGTCATGCGCCTCGCCAACCAGGTCGACGGCCGCAGCCGCGGCCGGGTCGACACGGCGGTCAAGGCAGTCGAGGTCCTCTCGCCGCATACCGTTCACTCGATCGCGAGCCGCGCCCGCACGTTTGACTTCTTTGAGCGCACCGCCGTCTGGCAGGGCATCCCCGAGCGCTTCCGTCTGCACGCCGTCGCCACCCAGCGCGCCGCCGACCGGCTCGCTCGCGAGCTCGGCTACGAGCAGCGTGACCGGCTGATGGTGACCGCGCTGTTGCATGACATCGGCAAGCTCGTCCTCGTTCACGCCTACCCCGGCTATCCGCGCCAGATCCACGGCGACGCCCGCACCCCGGAGGAGCGGATACAGCGCGAACGCCGAGAGCTCGGCGTCGACCACGCCCTCGTCGGCGGCGTTCTCGCCCGCCGCTGGGGCATGCCGAAGTTGATCGCCAGCGTCATCGAGCGCCATCACGCAGAGGACGCGGACAGCGAGGCGGCGATCGTCCGGCTCGCCGACATGCTCGCGCACTACGTGTTCGGCGGCTCGATCTCGCCGTCCGAGCTGCTCGCCGTCGGCCGCACCGTCGGCGTCAAGCCGGCCGATCTGCGGACGGTCATGTACGACCTTCCGCTGCCGACCTCCGGCGGCCGCCCGCGCCAGATCGACCCGTGCCCGATGTCGGCCCGCGAGGTCGACGTCCTGCGACGCCTGGCGAAGGGGATGGTCTACAAGCAGATCGCCTCCGAACTCGGCCTCTCGACGAGCACCGTCCGCACCCACCTCCACAACGTCTACGGCAAGCTCGGCGCGATGGACCGGGCCCAGGCCGTCCTGATCGCCACCGAGCGCGGCTGGATCTAGGGCGACCGGCGCCGCCGCAACCCGCCGCGGCGACCGCCATCGTGACCGCTGCCGCGACCGCTGGGGCGATCCCGGACGGTCGATCGTCGTCCGGAAATCCCCCGGCCAACCCTGATTGCGCCACCCGGGGATTTCAGGACCGTGTGGTAGTCCCAGAACCCCTTTCCACCTTGGGAGCCTTGGACAGGGGGATATCAGGACGATGTGGGACGCCCGCGAGGGCGTCGTGCGATCGAGCGAGGCGTCGGCGCGCCCTGCAGCGGCCGCCGCACGACTTCCCCGGCCGCAATCCCGACCGAATCTGTCGAGATAGCGCCTGAGACACGGCGGACGGCTACGATCGTGACGTCACAGATGATCTCGATCACGTCCAAGTCCCCGTACGCCGTCCGCGCACTCGTCGAGCTTTACCGCCACGGCGACAACGGCCCCGTGCCGATCGCCGAGCTCGCCCGACGCGGCAACATCCCGGTGCAGTTCCTTGAGCAGCTGTTCGCAACGCTCCGGCGCTCCGGCGTCCTTCGCTCCCAGCGCGGCGTCAAGGGCGGCTACAGCTTCGCCCGGCCGGCGAACGAGCTGACCGTGCTCGAGGTCGTCGAGCTCCTCGACGGCCCCGTCGGTCAGGACGCGACCGGCGTCTTCGCCGACGCGGCGAAGGCGGCCCGCACCGTCCTCGCCGAGGCAACGGTCGCCGAGGTCGCCGAGGCGTCGGCGGCCCGGGCGCCGATGTACCACATCTGAGCGCCCCGGACCCGAGCCCGGGCCCCGGCGAGATCCACTAGCCTCGGACCGCCCGGCCGAGCGCGGCCGCGCTCTGGACGAGGGCCTGCGTGTCGGACTTGATCTTGGCGTCGATCGACTGCAGCGCCGAGGCGTCCGTCTGATCGAATGCGGTCGTGGCGTCCTTCAGATCGGAGCCGAGCTGCCTCACCTTGGTGACGAGGTCATCCTGCTGGGATTGGGCGCTCGTCGGCGGCGAGAGATTGGACAGCTTCGTGGCGAACGTGTCGTTCGCGGTCCTGAAGGCGTCAAGCGCGGTCGAGACCTGCTGCTTGTCCTTGGCCGCGACGGCGCGCTGGAAGTTGCCCTCGAAGGAGATGGCGGACCGCTGCCACGGACCGACGATGGCCACGAGTGATTTGAGGTAGTCCGCGGTGCTGCCGTTGGCGACGCCGAGGGTCGCGGTGTTCGTCGTCGATGTCTGCGCGGACGAGCTGCTCGCCGTCGTCGGCGTGGTCGTCGACGAGCTCGAGCTGGCCCCACCCCCACAGCCGGCGAGCGCTAGCGCCGCGAAGCATCCGACCGTGGCCGCCGCGCGGCGACCTGTTGGACCCCAGGTCAACTCTCGTACCCCCTTGTGGTGTGTGGAACGCCCCCGGGGCACCGGAGCGTAGCGATTGCGGCGTGCACGAGAGGACCGGCTACGTCCAGCCCTTCCGGCGGAAGTAGACGAGCAGCGCGAGGCAGGTGGCGACCATGCTCCCGATCCCGATCACGAAGAATGTCCACTCGCGGTTGATGACGTGGGTGACCATGTAGCCGAAGTTCATTCCGAAGAATCCGGTGATGAACGAGAGCGGAAGGAACACGGTCGCGATCACGGTCAGCTGCTTCATGACATCGTTTTGTCGGTTGGACACCGTCGAGAGGTAAAGATCGGTCGCTCCGGAGAGCAGATCGCGATAGGAATCGATTAGGTCGCTGATCCGGATCAGGTGGTCGTAGACGTCACGGAAGTAGTCGCGCTCGTCGACCGTGAGACCGGGAAGATCAGCGATCTGGTCGACCGAGCGGGCGAACAGGTCGCGCTGCGGCGTGACCACCTTGCGCATCGTGACGAGCTCTCGCTTGAGTGAGAAGAGCCGCTCGAGGTCGGGCTGTGTCGGGGTCTCGACAATCGACGCCTCAAGCGTGTCGATCTCGTCGTCCATGTCCGAGAGCATCGGGAAGAAGCTGTCGGTCAGCGTGTCGAGCACGCGATAGATGAGGAACTGCTCCGAGTGGAGCACTCGGCCGTGCAGCAGTTCGCGCTGCTTATCGAGCGGCGGCAGCGGATCACGGTGAACCGTGACGAGGAACCGACCGGAGATGTACATGTGGACCTCGCGCAGCGGCTCGGCGTCGGCGGGGTGGTCTCGGTAGGCGCCGAAGAAGACGAGGAAGATGTAATCGTCGTAGTCGTCGAGCTTCGGGCGCTGGCCGAACTGCTCGGTGTCCTGGAGGGCGAGCGGGTGGAAGTTGAAGATTCGGCGCAGTTCACCGAGGTCATCAATGCTCGGATCGGTTAGATCGAGCCAGAAGAAGTGGTTGGAGTCGAGGTGGGCGCGGATCTGCTTGTCGTTGATCTCGTTGAGGCATGGCACGACGAAGCGGTATCCATCGGCCTCGGTGGGGTGCTCATCTGTTGCCTTGCCTACGGGCATCACTGTCTCCTTGAGTGGGTACTGCCGTCGGCCGAACATTGTGCTGTGCGATACGGTCGCCTTGAGACCTGAGGAAAGGGGCAGCGGTGTTTGGCAAGAAGAAGAACGTCCTGATGCACGGTGTGTCCGCGCAGGCGACGGTGACCGGCGTCGAGGACACGGGCGTGTACGTCAACGGCAGCCCGCGCGTCAAGGTGACGCTGCAGGTGCAGCCCGAGGGCATTGGGGCCCCGTTCCAGGCGACGAAGAAGATGACGGCCAGCCGGCTCTCGCTGCCGGTGGTCGGCAGTCAGCTGTGGGTCAAGTACGACCCGGACGACACGAGCAAGGTCGAGTTTGACCAGGCCAAGAACGACGAGATGTCGGCCTCGATGACGGCATCCCCGGCTCCCACGAGGCCCGCCGCCAACCCGGCCGTCCCGACGATCGCGAGCTTCACGACGGCGATGCCGGGCGGCCAGACCGTCATCGACGCGCGTAACGTCCCGGGACTGCGCGCGGAGCTGCTGAAGGCGGTCGCGGACATGCAGTCGGGTGGCAACCCGGCCGAGCTGCAGGAGGCGATCGCCAAGGCGATGTCCCAGGGCCATGCGATGAACGTGCCACCGGGCATGATGATCCCGGGCGCGATGGGCGTCTCGCCGGGCGCGGGCGCCGTGCCCCAGCCCGCCGCGCCGGATCCGCTCGATCAGCTCGAAAAGCTCAATGAGCTGCGCAAGTCGGGCGCGCTGACGCAGGCCGAGTTCGACGCCCAGAAGGCGAGAATTCTCGGCGAGACGTAGAGTCGCGCCATATGGCGCGAATCCCGATCAACATTGCGGAGCATGTGGGGCGCACGCCGGTCGTCCAGCTCACCCGCATCTACCCGGATTTCCAGGGGCAGGTGATCGCCAAGCTCGAGTCCTTCAACCCGGGTGGCAGCGTCAAGGACCGGATCGGGGTCGCGATGATCGAGGCCGCCGAGCGCGAGGGACGGATCGAGCCTGGTCGGACGACGATCGTCGAGGCGACGAGCGGCAATACCGGGATTGCGCTCGCGTTCGTCTGTGCGGCCAAGGGATACGACCTGATCCTGACGATGCCGATGGGCATGAGCCGCGAGCGGGAGGGACTGCTCCGGCTCTACGGCGCGACGGTCGAGATGACCGAGTCGCTCGGCGGGATGGACGAGGCGGTCGACGCGGCTCAGGCGCTCGCCGGCCGCGGTGATGTGTTCCTGCCGGACCAGTTCTCCAATCCCGCCAACCCGGACGTCCATCGCCGCACGACCGGCCCCGAGCTGCTCGCTGCGCTCGACGACGAGATCGACATTTTCGTGGCCGGTGTCGGTACGGGCGGCACGATCACCGGAGCGGGGGAGGCGATCAAGTCCCGTTGCCCGAACGCCAAGATCGTCGCGGTCGAGCCGAGCGCGTCGCCGGTCATCTCCGGCGGGCGTCCGGGGCCGCACAAGATCCAAGGGATCGGCGCCGGCTTCATTCCCTCCGTGCTCAATCGTGAGCTCCTCGACGAGATCATCCCGATCGACGACGAGGTGGCGATCGAGACGGCCCGGAAGCTCGCCCGGCGCGACGGCGTTCTCACCGGCATGTCCGGCGGAGCCGCGGTCGCAGCAGCGCTCCAGCTCGCGGCCCGCCCGGAGAACCGCACGGCGCGGATCGTGACCGTGCTCCCGGACTCCGGCGAGCGGTACGTGTCGACGCCGTTCTTCGCCCCGTAGGGCCCGGTTCCCGGACACTGCACCCAAAGCTTCATTTCGGATAGCTACGCTTTAGGGACGATGCTCGGCCTGGGGCTCATCTCCCGCACTGCAGCGGAGATCCGGCGCGACGTCGGTGCCGCGCAGACGCGTGATCCCGCCGCGCGCGACGTCGGCGCATTCGAGGTTCTGCTGCTCTGGCCCGGCGTGCACGCGTTGCTCGCCCACCGGGTCGCACACGTGCTGCGCAGTCTCGGCGTTCCTGTCCTCCCGCGGCTGATCGCGACGATCGCCCGCTCGATCACGGGGATCGAGATCCACCCGGCGGCTCAGATCGGGCGTGGCTTCTTCATCGACCACGGGATGGGCGTCGTGATCGGCGAAACGGCCGAGATCGGAGATGACGTGACGCTGTACCAGGGCGTGACGCTCGGCGGCACCGGTTTTGCCACGGGGAAGCGCCACCCGACCGTCCAGGACAACGTGACGATCGGGTCGGGCGCCAAGCTGCTAGGCCCGATCACCGTCGGCCACGGCTCCAAGATCGGCGCCAACAGCGTCGTCATCCACGACGTGCCTCCGAACTCAACCGTCGTCGGTAACCCCGGCCATCCCGTCCGGATCGAGGGCCGCCGGCCGGAGGGTCCGGATGCCGATTGGGTCCACCTGCCGGACCCCATCGCCGACGCGATCAAGGGACTCTCGAGCCGGATCGCGGCGCTCGAGCAGGCGGGCAGCGACGAGGCTGACCAGGGCGGCGCGGAGGTCCGGCCGCTGCGCCCGCGGGGCGTCGGGCCGAATCCGGCAGGTGGGTAACGTCTCGTGGCCAGCGGCCCCTTCGGCGACGACGTGCTTGACGCGAACCGCCAGGGGCGGCTCGGTCCGGCGCAGCTGACCTGGCTCGGGCACCAGCCGACCGCAACCACAGCGGCCTCGTGGGCCGGCTGTCACGCGGGCTCAGCCCGTTCGCCAGGGACGCCAAGGGCGGCCGGGTTGAGGTGCTGGAGGGGGCGATCACGACGACGGTTCGCCAGGGCGTCAGTGAGTTGCCCCGATCGCCACACTACTTCGTCGACGTGGCGAACCGACAGGTCGGCAGGCAGAGGTTTCGCACGTACCACGACGTTTTCGACGCCGCGCCGGACGCCGGATTGGTGCGCGCTTTCCACGCTCCGCACAGCCGCTGGATCGTCAACGTCGAGCTGTTGCCGGACCCCCCCGGTCGGCGACGTCACATTGCAGTCGCATTGCACGATCTCGCGCAGGGGGAGGCCGTCCGCCGCGACGCCCAGCACGCCCACGACGTCGTCGGCGAGGCGGAAGCGCGCGCCGAGCTCGGGGGGATGCAGCGCAACCTGGAGAGCTATCTCCCGGATCCGTCCACGGCGGCGGCGCCGGGCGACCCGGATGCCCTGCGCACCGCGATCCTCGGCAGCTGGGAAAGCCCGTTCCTCAACATCACCTTCCGTGAAGTGGGCACGCTGCGAGCGACGACGTCGAACGGCATGACGCTTGACGGGAGGTGGTCGGTCGGTGCCGACGGTCAGCTCCACGCGAACGTCATGGGCGGCGCCGGCTCGGCAGCCGCGACAATCAGCGGCGATGACCTGACGGTTGTCCTCGACGGGCAGGCACTCCGGCTGCGCCGGGCGGGCCGCTGAACGCCCGCGCTCGCTGTGCTCTTAGTGAGGCGCTTCCTCCGGCGCGGTCGCGTTGAGCGCCTCACGGACCTCGTCGTGCGCCTCTGAGGCGGCGATGTTCTGCCGGGCGCGCACGAGATACAGGGGTCTGCCCTTCACCTCGTCGTAGATCCGCCCCACGTATTCGCCGATGATCCCGATCGCGATCAGCTGGATCCCCCCGAGCAGCAAGATGGCGATCGTGATCGAGCCGAACCCAGGCAGGTAGGACCCGACGACGCGGAGCACGATGACGATCGGGATCGCGATGAACGCGAGGGTCGAGATCACGAAGCCGAGCAGGGTCGCGAGCTGGAGCGGGCGGTGCGAGAACGACGAGATTGCGTCGAGCGAGAAGCGGAGCATCTTCGACAGCGTGTACTTCGTCTCGCCCGCGTAACGAGCGTCGCGCTTGTACGGAACCGCCGCCTGCGTGTAGCCAACCCACACCGTCATGCCGCGCAGGAAGCGGTTGCGCTCCCGCATCGCGAGCAGCGCATCGAGCGCGCGGCGGTCCAGCAGCCGGAAATCGCCGGAGTTGTGCTGGAGCTCGACCTGCGCGAGCTTGTCGAACAGCTTGTAGAACCACCGCGCCGTGCTCAGCTTGAAGCGCGACTCACCCTCGCGCTCCTCGCGCACGGCGTAGATGACGTCACAGCCGGCGCGCCAGTGGTCGAGCATCGTGATGATGAGCTCGGGCGGGTCCTGAAGGTCGGCGTCGAGCATCACGACCGCGTCGCCACGGGCGTGATCGAGGCCGGCGGTGAGCGCCGTCTGGTGGCCGAAGTTCCGCGACAGGTAGACGACCCGCACGCGAGGGTCGTTCGTCGCGAGCTCGCCGAGCGCTGTCGACGAGCCGTCGCTTGACCCATCGTCGACGAGCACAAGCTCGAAGTTCAGGCCCTCGAGCGCGCTACACACCCGGGCGTAGAACTCGTGAATCGTCGCCTCCTCGTTATACACGGGGGCGACGACGCTGAGCAACTGAAGGTTGCGCGGCGCTCCGTTGGTGATCAGCGGGGCGCTCATGCGGACATGGTACGGGGAAACGGGCGTCTAGAAGGCCCCTGAAGAAGTGATGTTTTCGGCGCCCGTGGTCAGTCGTGCGGCCGCTTCGGGGTCTTGTCGGGCTGGGTCGGTGGTGGGTCTGGTTCGAGGGTCGTGGGTGCGAAGGCCTGGATCGGTCCGGCAGGGCGCGTTGGGACGCGCGTGGCGGGGGTTCTCGCGGCGTCGTCCTCGGCGTCATGTTGTTCGGGCGGCGAGGTGTTGGCCGATCGGGTTGAGGTTCACCAGCGCGCCGGCGAGATTGGCCTGCAGGGTGGCTTTCTCGGTGCCGATGTATCGGCTTTTGCGGGCGCCGTAGCGGACCGCGAGCAGACCGAGCAGCCGCTCGATCCGCGGCCGGGTATGCCGCAGATGAGCGGCGGTCTCCGGGTCGTTGAGCGCTTGGCGGGCGGCGATGATCAGCTCTTCGTGCTCCCGGATCGTGATCTGCCGGCTTTCCCGTCCCGGGCAGCACTGCTCCTTCAACGGGCAGTCGCGGCAGAACTTCCTGGAGACCCGCGCGGTTCGCACGCCCTTTTTGGAGGTCGTGATCGTCGCGGTGTGCCCCGCCGGGCAGGTGACCGTGCCCGCGGCCGGATCGATCGTGAAGTCGCGCTTGCCGACACGCCCCTGGACGATCTCGCCTTCCGGGACCGGAGCGAGCACGTCGACGTGACGCTCGGCCAGTTCCGCGCGCACGACACCGTTGCCATAGGCGGTATCACCAACGATCCGGTGCGGGCGCTGCTCGGCAGGCTGGGCATCGATCAGATGCTTGGCCTGCGGGCCGTCCGCTTCGCCGCCCGGCGCGACGTGCACCGCCGTGATCAACGGCACGCTCGTGTTGCTGACCGCAGCGGAGAGCTTGAACCCGTCAAACCGCTGCGAGCTGCTCTTGCGACCGTGCTGCATCTCCCGGTCGACCGTCGAGATGATCCGACCCGACC
This sequence comes from uncultured Solirubrobacterales bacterium, assembly GCA_963750695.1. Taxonomy (GTDB): domain Bacteria; phylum Actinomycetota; class Thermoleophilia; order Solirubrobacterales; family Solirubrobacteraceae; genus Palsa-465. Next base: position 433,414 of record CAVVSB010000005.1, on the reverse strand, counting down.
GCGTCCCCTTGTGCAACCTGGGAACGTCATCGTCATCGACGTCGAAGTCCTGCCCGATCAACTCGCCCAGCAGCTCATACGCGTCCTTGACCGGCTCCTGATCGAGCAGCCCATCTGCCTGCTCGACCGCGCAGAGAGCGCGCTGCGCGTCCATCGCGACCCGGGTCAACATCCGCTCCCGCTCCGCTTTGAGCCGCCACTGACAGTCCGGCTTGACCGCCGGCTGGGTGTAGTCGAACTCCAACCCCGCGACCAGCACGCCGCCCGCGTCCGGATCGACCGCGGTGACCGCGTCGATCAGCTTCCGCACGCCAAAGCGGACCAGGCGCACGGTGTCCTGCGTCGCGGCCGCCCCCAACATCGGTGTCGAATCGACGATCTGCTCCACCGGCCCGTCCAACAACCCCAACTCGCGCGCGAGCCGCAGGGTGTTCTCCAGCGCCAGCCCGTCCTTCTTGTGCAACAACAGGCGGGCGCGGAACTTCGTCAACGACGTCGGATGCCACCCGTGATGATCGATCGCCAGCCCGAGCGCGACCTTCCACCGCAAATCCCAGCCCACGCACTCCATCGCCTGCTCGTCCGAGACGCCGGTCCGATGCTGCAACAACAACACCTTCGCCAACTGCGACGGCGGGATCGACGGCCGGCCCATCCTCGCCGAGTAGCAGTCGGCGAAATCCGAGTCGCGCACGATCCGATCGCCGTGCTCGGCCAACAGCGCGTAGAACGACCCCTCCGGCAACGGGCCCATCACCACCGCAGCATCGAACAACCCTACCTGAGCAGACTGAGTAGCAAGCATGCCCAGAAGGGTCTTAAACAGGTCGGACGGACCCCGACTTTTTCAGGGCTCTTCTAGAAGGTTGGTGTTTTTCGGGTTGAGGGGGTCTAGCTCTGTCCGAGTCTCAAGTCATGCTTGAGGGTATGAGCCTTGGACTGACTCCCACGCAGGCGGATGTGTTCACGACGACCGGCTTTTGCGAGTCGCGGGTGTCGCCTGATTCGATCTACGGGTTGTTGCATCGCGAGTGTGTCCAGTTGTTCCCGGATGAGATGTTCGCTGACGTGTTCGCCGATTCGGGGCGTAACTGTGTGCCGCCGATGATCGTGGCGGTCGTGATGGTGTTGCAGCGGTTCGAGGGCTGCTCGGATCGCGAGGCGGTCGACCGGTTCGCGTTCGACGCCAGGTGGAAGTACGCGGCCGGTGGCCTGTCGTTCGACTATCCGTCGTTCGTGCATACGGTGCTGGTCGATATGCGCGCCCGGCTTCGGGCCTCGGAGCGTCCGGACAGGATCTTCGAGGCGGTGTTGGAGACCGCCAAGGCGGCGGGTCTGGTCGGCCGCAGGCGGGTGTTGGACTCGACGTCGTTATATGACGCGGTCGCAACGATGGACACGGTCACGTTGATCCGATCAGCGATCCGCGGGCTGCTCGCGGTGTGCGACGGGGTGCTGGAGGGCGAGCTGCGTGGTCTGCTCACACGCGATGACGACTACCGCACCGCGGGGAAGCCGGTCTGCGATTACGAGGACCGCCAAGCGCGCGAGCAGTTGATCGACGCGCTCGCGAACGATGCCCACGAGTTGCTTGGGGCGTTGGATGGCCGCGATCTGCCGGACGGCGTGAAGCAGGCCGCGGCGCTGCTCGCTGCCGTGGTCGGCCAGGACCTCGACGAGGGGGAGGATGGCGTGTTCCGGATCGCGCGGCGGGTCGCGAAGGACCGGATCATCTCGACCGTCGACCCGGACGCCCGGCACGGCCACAAGACCAGCGCCCGCGGGTTTGATGGCTATAAGGGGCACGTCGCGGTCGATCCGGGCTCGGAGTTGATCACCGCGACGACGGTCACCGCGGGGAACGTCGGCGATGGGCAGGCGGTCGAGGCGCTGCTCGCCTCAGAGCTCGCTGAGCCGGACGCGAGCGATCCGCCCGAGGACGAGTCGCCGGTCGGTCCCGCGGAGCCGCTGGCCGTCTACGGTGATTCCGCCTACGGCGCCGGGATTGTCCTGGACACGCTTGAGCAAGCCGACGTGGAGATCATGTGCAAGGTCCAGGCGCCGAACGCGCCTGGCGGCCGCTACGCGAAGGACGCGTTCGGGATCGACCTGAGGGCAGGCAGCGTCACCTGCCCCGCGGGACAGACCGCCGGGTTGCGACCGATCAAGAACGGGCACATCGCCCACTTCGGCAACGCGTGCCGCTCATGCCCGATCGCGGACCGGTGCACGACCTCGCCCGGTGGACGGTCGATCCACGTCGGCCTCTACGAGCAGCAGCTTCAGCGTGCTCGCGCGCGGCAGACCGACCCGGCGTGGAAGGCCGACTACACAGCGACGCGCCCGAAGGTCGAGCGCAAGATCAGTCATCTGATGCGACGCCGCCACGGCGGCCGCCGCGCCCGGGTCCGCGGGCACACCAAAGTCGATGCCGACTTCTCGTTGCTGGCTGCCGCGGTGAACCTCGCCAGGCTCGCGACGCTCGGTGTCACCCACCACACGTCCGGGTGTGCGGTCAATACCGCCTGACACCCCTCAGCGGGAGCCCACGCTCCCTCAGCGCTCCCTCATCGCTGTCTTGTACTCGACACGACGCGTCTCCCCGCCCACCAACACGCAGCATCACCCGGCCGCCGTCACCGCAGGCCGGTCATCCCCACCGCTCACGGTGGGGCCTCACGGCGCACCCCACCCGCAGAAGGTCGATCTACACCAACCTCCTAGAGCCCGAGACCTGAGCTGTGAGGGATGTACCCGAGCAACTGAATCCCCTGCACAATCGCTGTGATCCACAGCGCCCACCGCCACAGTCGCCGGTCGGTGCCGAGCGCCGCGAACGGCATCACCCACGCGACGTACCACGGCAGCATCGAACTCGCCGTGACGATCAGCGCGACCCCGACCCAGCCGGCCCCGTCGATCCAGTCCATCTCGCCGCGCCAGACCTTGCGCATCAGCCACAGATACGCCGCGACGAAGGCAGCTCCCAGCGCGAGTCCAGCGGCGTGGCCGACGGTCCCGAGCCCGAGACGCGTCGAGATGAACCCCGGGATGCTGTGCCAGTCGCCCTCGCTCTGGGTCTTCTGGAGCGTCCCGAGCAGGTGCAGCGGCCCGGTGCCGAAGAGGGCAAAGGCGAGAACCGCGATCGCGACAGTCGCCGCGAGAGCGCCGACGACGATCTCGCGCCGACGATGGTTGGCGCCGAGGCGCCCGCCGGAGGCGATCGCGAACGGCAGGAACAATCCGGCGGTCAGCTTGATCCCCGCGCCGAAGACGATCAGCGCCCCGCCGGCTCGGTCTCGGTGCTGGAGCACGGCGAGGACTCCCGCCATCATCAGCGCGAGCATCAGCAGGTCGTTGTGCCCACCGCCGACGCCGTACACGACGATCAGCGGGTTGAGGCCGACGAGCGCCGCGGCCTTCACCGGGTCGACCCCACGCAGCCGGGCCGCGTTCCAGACGAGCGCGACGGTCGCGAGGCTCGCGATCGCGGCGATCGCCTTGTACGCGAGCGCGCTCGCGGCGATCGACAAGGGCGCCAGCACGTAGCTGAACGCTGTGAAGACGGGACCGTAGGCCGACGGTGTGTTGATCCATTTGGCGCCGATGAACGGGTACAGCGGATCGAGCGCCATCACGTGCGGGCCATGGGTGAACGGATTCGCCCCGTAGATCGCCCACATCTTGGCGTACGCCTGGTAGCTGAAGACGTCGGTCGAGAGCAGCGGCGGCGCGAGCAGCATGAGCGCATGAAACGCCGCGATCGTCATCAGCACGACGCGCGCGGACATTTGGTCGGCGACCCGCACGACGAGCGCGTAGGAGACGAACATCAATGCCAGGACGCCGATGAGCCAGCCGACGTGGAGATCGAGACTGGCTCCGCCGAATGGGCCGGCGAGCCAACGAGGCACGGGACGCACCGACTCCGGCAGAAGGCTGTCGGTGTGGGCGGCGGCGATCGAAACGAGCAGCCCGGTGACGAGCACCCCGGCGAGTCCGACGTGCCCGAGGCGCACGCGCGACGACATCCCGCGCCGACCGGGCGCGGAAGTGGGGGCAGCGGGGCGCGTTCTGAGGTCGAAGGCGCCGCTATGGGGCGTGGCGCCAAGCGGACCGCGGACGCTCATTGCACTGAGAATGCCCGCTGGGCGGTCGCTTTGCGGTTTGGCCGACATTGGGATTGTGTTAGGGGCCTTATGCGGCGTCGGCAGCCGGGCGTGACTGCCGAGCGCGCTCGATCGCCGCCCGCGCGCTCCGACGCAGCCGGGGCACTAGGAGCATCGCCTCGAACGCAATCCGGGGCGACATCTTGCTCGTACCCTCCGTCCGATCCCGGAACACAATCGGGACCTCCGTGACCGTGAACCCGGCCAGGAGCGCGCGGTAGGTGACCTCGATCTGAAAAACGTAGCCCTCGGCGCGGACGCTGCCGAGATCGATCGCCTCCAGCACCTCACGGCGGATGCATTTGAAGCCGCCGGTGAGGTCGTGGACGCCGACGCGCAGAATGAGCCGCGCATACACGCCACCGCCGCGACTCACGAGTCGGCGGAGCAGTCCCCAATCGCGCACGCCGCCGCCCTCTACGTAGCGTGAACCGAGAACGACGTCTGCACCCTGGGCCGCCTCGAGCATCTCGCCCAGGTAGACCGGATCGTGGGAGAAGTCAGCGTCCATCTCGAAGACGAACTGCGCGCCGCCCCTCAGCGCCCGATCGAAGCCGGCGAGGTACGCCTGGCCAAGGCCGTCCTTCGAGGTGCGGTGGAGCACCTCGACGACATCGAGCTCCGTGGCGAGGCGGTCAGCGATCGCGCCGGTTCCATCGGGCGAGCCGTCGTCAACGACTAGAATTCGGAACTCGGTGCCGGCCGCACGATGGAGTTCATCCGCCGCTGCACGGACGATCCGCTCCACGTTGGCCGCCTCGTTATAGGTCGGAATGACCACCCATACAGGCGCATTCATGGCCTGGGGAGGGTAGTCGGACAGGCCACGGGCCGGCATGAACGTGCAAGGCAGGACGTTCTGGCAGGCGTCGCGAACTACAAACTGACCGCCTCACCCGCCATCATGCACCCGGGGAACCGCAATGGATGACAGCATCACGACACTGCGTAGACGTCCCGGCACGCCGGAGTCGGTGCCCGCGCAGGGCCGCCGTCCGCCAGAGCGCCGGCGGGTGCAGCCGCACCATCGCCGCCGCCGCCTCGTCGCGGTCCTGGTCGTCATTGGGCTCGTCCTGCTGATCGCAATCCTGCTCGGGTCCGGTGGCAGTTCGCCGCCGACAGCCCTGCCCGCCGCCAGTCACGTCACGACTGGCTACTTCACGCGGATCGAGACGCTCGCCGGCACCGGACCCGGCTCGTTTGCCGGCGCCGAGAAAGCGGCCGAGAACGCCGCCATCAACAAGACTCTGACGTACACGCCGTACATCGCGGAGGCGGGCGCTCAGCACAAGGAGATCGCGCTGACGTTCGACGACGGTCCCGGCCCGTACACGCCGCAGTTCGTCTCGGTGCTCAAGCAGTACCACGTGCCCGCGACGTTCTTCGAGGTCGGGCTCGCTGAGCCTGACTTCCACGCGGGGACGTCGCTCATCGCGCAGGCGGGCTTCCCGATCGGCGACCACACCTACAACCACTCCGCGATGGCGCATCTATCGGCGGCCGACCAGCAGAGTCAGCTCACCCAGCAGATCGCGGCCACCAGTAAGTACGGCGCACCGTACCCGCGGCTGTTCCGTCCGCCGTACGGCCTCTGGAACCAGACGACCGTCCAGGTCCTCAAGCAGTTCCACATGCTGATGGTGATGTGGACCGTCGACACGAGCGACTACCAGCTGCCCGGGGTCGACACGATCGTCCAGAGGGCCGTATCCGGGGCTCGGCCCGGAGCGATTATCCTCATGCACGACGCCGGCGGCAACCGGGCGGAGACCCTCGCCGCACTGCCGACGATCATCAAGCAGCTGCGTGGGAAGGGGTACACGCTCGTGACGGTGCCGAAGCTCATCCTCGACAACCCGCCGCCGGCAAATCAGAACCTCGACGCGCTCGCCGGCTCGGGCGGGTAGCGCGACTCGGCGTCAGTCAGATCGACTCGACGAGGCCTGTCGTCACGTCGTAGACGTGGCCGGACACCGTGACCCGGGGTGAGATTCCCGGCGCATTGCGCACCTTCTCAACATCGATCCGCACGGTGTGCTCAGGATCGAGGACCGCTGTCTCGGCAAGCGATGAGGGCGCGACGCCGATGCGCTCGGCGTAACGCGTGCGGAAGCCCTCGTCGGCAAGCGCTCCGGTCCCGCACTGGTTGTGGTGGATGACGGCGACCTCGAACAGCGGCCCCTCCGGGCGTGCCATCTCGGCCATCTGGCTGATGAACGCGATATCCCGGAGGACCTCATCGGTGGCGCGGCCGCCGGCGTTGCGGACGACCGCGGCGTCGCCGAGCTGAAGTCCGAGGACAACGGCCGGGTCGACCCGCGGGTCGAGGCAGGTGACGACGTACAGAGCGAGGCGGGGCATGATCGACAGGCCGTCGTAGTCGCCGGCAGCGGCGAACTCGCGGTTACGTTCGAGGGCAGCGGCGAAGGGGGACACGGAACTCTCCGTTCGATCGGTGGCGGCTGCGGCATCGAGGAAGTTGCCGCTGGTCACATAGCTTGGCAGGAGATGTTGCCTCTGTCAACATCTCGCCTCGTGAATGACGCACCCGAATCGAGCGTTGAGGCGAGCGGCTCCGAGGCGGCCGGCCGGCGCTACCACCACGGCAGCCTCCGCGCAGCACTCATCGACGCCGGGGTCACGCTCGCGCGGGCCGGCGGCCCGACCGCTGTCGTGCTCCGCGAGGCGTCGCGACGCGCTGGCGTCTCGCACACCGCCGCCTACCGGCACTTCGCCGATCACGAAGCGTTGCTGGAGGCGGTCGCCGGTGCGGCCGCGGCGGCGCTCGCCCGCGCAATGGAGGACCGCGTCGCTGGCGCGAGCTCGCCGCCGGAGCGACTGCACGCGGTCGGCGTTGCGTACATCGCATTCGCCGTGGGGGAGCCAGGCCTGTTCCGGACCGCGTTCAGCGTGCATCTCGGCGACGGCTGGCCCGAGGGGACCGGCCGGGGTCGCTCCGGCCGCAGCCCCTACGAAATTCTTGCCGGCGTGCTCGACGAGCTTGACGGCGACGGCCTGCTGCGCCCCGGCGCCCGTCAGGGAGCCGAAGTCGTGGCGTGGTCGGCGGTCCACGGTTTCTCGAGCCTCGTGCTGGACGGCCCGCTGCGTGCGCTTGGCGACGTCGAGCGTGACGCGGCGCGCGACGTCGTGCTGCGCGGCATCGAAGCCGCGCTGCTCAAGGTTTAGCTAGCGGCGGAAGTACGCGACTCGGTTCCAGCTCGGCTCGGGCGCGAGCTCGATGGGCTCGCCGCCACGGTCTGGCTGGATGTAGACGAACGAGCTCGAGTCCTCGTCGTAGGTGATGTCGAGCTCGCCCTCCTTGACGCGCTGGTCGAGCCAGGCGCCCCGGAAGATGAGCCGCCGCAGCCAGTGCACGAGCGAGCGCTCGGACGGCCCGACGAGCTCCGGCCAGCAGTCATTGACGTGCTCGCCGAGAGCGGAGGCGGGGTCGGTGACCTCGCCGTTGACGACGAGATTGATGAGGTCCTCGGCCTCGTCCTCCTCGACGCCGCCACTCAGGAAACCGAGCTTGCGCGCGGCCTGCTCGCAGCGCTCCGCGAAGTCCCGTTCGTTGAACGTGAACCTCAATTCGCCATACTCGAGGACGAAGTCGTCGCCCGAGCTGTAGTTGCCGCGCCGGTGCATATCGCGTCGGCATCATATGGGGGATTCCTCCCCCGGCGCAGCGCCTGAATGCGATGTTGCACCGACGGGCGCCGCCGCGCTGAGATCGGCGCGGATCCGGGAAGTGTGAAAGGAGTCTTGCGCTTTTTCCTGCGTTTTGAAAAGATGTGAAAGATGTCTTTCATATCTGGAGGAGTTCCGGAACGTCGCGTGCGGATCACGGATCCGCGGACGCTGCGAGCGCTCGCTCATCCGCTGCGCTTGGCCCTGCTTGACCGGCTCATGGCGTTCGGCGAGCAGACGGCCGCCCAGTGCGCGGAGGCGGTCGGCTCGACGGCGTCGAACTGCAGCTATCACCTGCGAGCGCTGGCCCGAGTCGGTCTCGCGGAGCGAGGCGAATCGGCCGATGGCCGCGAGCGCCCCTGGCGCAGTAGCTCGACCGGACTCGAGTTTGGACCAGAAGGCGGCGAGGAGCCCGGTTCGATGGCGGCCGCGGCACGGGCTGTCGAGGAGGTGGCGCTCTCACGCGACGAGGAGCTGACGCGCCTGGCCCTCACGCGTCACGACTCGCAGCCGCCGGAATGGCGGTCCGCGGAGACGCACAACACCTACGGGCTGAGGCTCACCGCCGCCGAGCTCGAGGAGTTGGTCGGCGAGATCGATCGGCTCGTGCGTCCGTACATCGGGTTGACCCGCCAAGCCGTTCCCGACGGCGCAGAGGTCGCGTTTCTGCGCCTGAACGCGTTCCGGTATCCCGATGGCGCGCCGTCGGCCCGATGACGTCTCGATGACATGACGCGGGAGCGGGCGAGCACCCGCCCGCCCGCTCCTTCGCGGGGGGGCACCACGGGCGCCTACCGCAGGCTGTGCTCGGCGGTGGGGATCTCCGAGGCCGGCGATTGGCTGCTGTTCATCGCGCTTCCGCTGTACGTGCTCCAGGCCTCCGGGTCCGCACTGAGCACCTCGACGGTCTTCCTCGCCGAACTCGCGCCGGCGGTTGTTGTCGGGATCCTGTGCGGTCCGCTCGTCGATCGCTGGAGCGCCGGCCGCCTGCTGACCGGGCTCACCTGCTGCCAGGCCCTCGTGCTGGTGCCCCTGCTCTCGATTAACTCCGACCGGCTGTGGGCTGTCTACCTCGTCGCCGGCGTCCAGGCCGCGATCACCAGCCTCACGACGCCCGCTCAACAGGCGATGGTCCCGGCCCTCGTCCCGGCGTCGCAGCTGCCGAGGGCGAACGCCATGGTCCAGATGGCGAGCAACACCGCCCGGCTCGTCGGCTCGCCGCTCGGGGGACTCCTGCTTCCCCTCGTCGGACTCCACGTTCTCGTACTCGGCGACATGATCAGCTTCGTCGCCGCTGCCGCACTGTTGGCGGCGTGTCGACGCGTCGCCCCTCGCCCGCGCGCGTCACGTGAGGCAGACGGCTCGGGTCCGCTGGCGGCCGTCGCCGACGGGTGGAGAACGGTGCGCACGAGCCGAACGCTCGTCTCCGCGCTTGTCATCTCGTGTGTGGCCTCCATCGCCCAGGGGCTGTTCCTCGTCCTGTTTGTTCTCTTCGTGCTGCGCTCGATGCACGCAGGCGACCAAGCCGTCGGGCTGTTGCGAGGCGTTCAAGCGATCGGGGGCGTGCTCGGTGGCGTCGTCGTCGGTGCGTGGTCGCAGCGGCTCGCCGTCCGGTCGCTCAGCATCGGCGGCTTGGCCGGGTTCGGCTTGATCTCGCTGCTCACGTGGCACAGTCCTGCGATCACGACCGCGATCTGGTGGTACGTCGGTCTGTTCATCGCGGTCGGCGTTCCATCGACCGCATTCGTCACGGGCCTGCTCACCGGTGCGCAGCGCGCCAGCCCTCCGCGGACCCTCGGTCGCGTCCTCAGCCTCATGGCTGTCGCCCAGGCCCTCGGCGAGGGTGCGGGCATTCTGGCCGCCGGCCTGCTGAGCAGCACGATCTCGCTCACCGTGCTGCTCGACGTCCAGGCGAGCCTGTACCTCGCGTGTGCTCTCATCGCCGCGTTTGGCCTGTGTGCCATCACCACGTCGGGTGCAGTTGGTCCCGGGGTGCCGGTGCGGCGATATCCGCGTGAGGCTCACCGAGGGGGGTGAAAACAGCCCCGCTCAACCCTCTGGAAGGTATGCATGTCGCTTGCGCCACGATTCTCCTCGTCGAGGATCACGCCGCCACTCGGACCTTCCTCGCCGACAACCTCGTCGCTGACGGCTACGAGGTGCTCGAGGCCGACTCCGCCGTCGACGGCCGCCATCTGATCGAGACCGGGTTCCCTGACGTCGCGATCATCGACCTCGGCTTGCCCGACCGTGACGGCCTCGATCTCGTCCGGGACGTCCGCGCCGCCGACCGGATCGCCGACCGCGCCGATCCCGACCTGCCGATCCTCATCCTGTCCGGCCGGACCGGCGAGCTCGCACGGCTGCGCGGGTTCGAGCGGGGGGCTGATGACTATGTCGTCAAGCCCTTCTCGTATCCCGAGCTCCAGGCCCGCCTCGTCGCGCTGCTGCGGCGCAACGTGCGACGCCCGCGGTCCGGCCGGCGGCGGATCGGCCCGCTGGAGATCGACATCCTCGCCCGCCAGGCGTGGGTCAACGGCGAGCCGATCAAGCTCTCGAAGAAGGAGTACGGGCTGCTCCAGGCACTCGCCGCCGACCCGACACGAGTCTTCACGCGTGAAGAACTCCTGCGAACCGTGTGGGGCTTCCGAGCTCTCTGCGAGACGCGGACGCTCGACTCGCACGCCTGCCGCCTGCGCAACAAGCTGAGCTGCGAGGACAGGCGATTCGTCATCAATGTCTGGGGCGTCGGGTATCGACTCGTCGACGGAGCGGTGTCGTGAACGCCGTGTCAGCGATCGGGCTGAGCGGCTGGGTCGTCGGGGCGGTGGCCGTCGCGTGGACACTCGCCTGCGTCCGCGCCGGTGCCGCGCGGCGGGAGTCGGTCGCCCGGGCGTGTCATGAGCTCCGCGGCCCGATCACCGCCGCGCGGCTCGGCATTGCGCTCGCCGCGCGCGCCGGCGAGCTGCCGACCCCGCTCACCGCGGTGGACCTCGAGCTCAGCCGGGCCGCGCTCGCGCTCGAGGACCTGGCTCGGCACGACGCCGGCGAGCGTCGGGAGCTGCCGCTCCACAGCGAACCGGTCGACATACCCCGGCTGCTGTCCGAATGCGTCGACGCCTCGCGCGCGGACGCGCACGCGCGTGACGTGCGGCTGGAGCTGCGCTGGTCAGGCGCCGAGTGCACCACCTGGGGCGACCGAGTACGGCTCGCCCAGGCGACCCGCAATCTCATCGCGAACGCGATCGAGCACGGGGGAGGGACCGTCGCCGTGCGCGGCCGGGGGGAGGGCGGCACTATGCGCATCGAGGTCACCGACGCCGGACGCGGCTTGCCGGCGCCGGTCGCCAAGCTTGTCCGCCGTCCACGGGCGGGTCGCGGCGCGCGGGGGCGTGGGCTCGCGATTGCCGCTGGCATCGCAGAGCGCCACGGCGGACGGCTTGCCGCCGCGCCGTCCGAGCGTGGAGCCCGCCTCGTTCTCGAGCTACCGACGGCGGCGGGCGTTGGCCGGGCGGTGGGGGACACGTGAAACCTGAAGACGCGACCCGTGGCGCGCCTGGCGCGCAGTCCGCGTTCACTCGCCGGCGACGATGGGTGCCCCGCCGGCTGCCGGAGCGGAGCGACCGGTGGGCGATTCGCCGCCGGAAGGGACGCGCGGTTGGGATGCCCGTTGGTTCGAGGAATGCGGCGCCTTCTGCGGCGTGCGCGTCGTGGAACTTGAGGGTCGAGAGGAGGCGCTGCGTGACGGATAGAGCCGACTGACCCAGGCTGCCGCCGGCCAGGGATGGCGATCAAGCCGACGGCGGTAGGCAGTGGCGGCGACGGCGCCATGCGCCCAGCTGATGTGGAGATGAGCGCTCGTGCGGTTGTGGGCCGGATCGCCGTGACCGGGATACCCGTTGTAATAGATCGCGCGCAGTGACGAGTTGAGCGTCGACGAGCCCTCGCAGCCGGTCCGCTCGCACGACGGGCGCCACCCGAGCGCCCGCGCGAGTCGCATCATCGTCGGCCAATGCGGGCTCGGGTCGTCCTGGGGGATTAGGTCGACCGCATCGCAGATCGGATGCTCGCCATACGGGGCGTGAGGGCCCCACGGCCGGCCGCCGCCGCACCCGGCCACGACCATGACGTGGTAGCGGGCTATCAGCGTCCTGACGTCAGGGACGAGCCGCGAATCGACGAGCGCGCCATTGTCCGGTTGCCCGTTGCCGGTCGGCACGCCGGCCGGACGGGGGCCGCGACTCGCGGCACGCGCGGCGCTCGCGCCGACCGCTGCGGTCGCGGCGCTCAGGGCGGCCAGTCCGGCGGCGAACGCCACGGCAAGCACGTACGGGACAGCCCGCTTCACACCTCAGACGATCGGACCGGCCGGCGCGGGGTTGAGCGATCCTCACGCCGGGGCCGGGATCAATGCGGCTCGCGGGCCGGCCTCGGGCTCGCGTCTCCGGTCGCCATCCGGCCGCGGTTGCCGGCAAACGACTAAGACGAAATCCCCCCGTCGGCGGTCTCGGCGGCGGAACGGGGGATCGTGTGGGTGAGAGCAACACGAGCCTCCTTTCCGGCGTAACCCGGACTGAGGAAGGAGGACCGTCTTGGCCGAACGGTTCCTGCGAGCGCGCTGAGACAGGGTGCTGGGCCGGTTCGGGGGTTCAGGGCGCCGAACCCGAGCCGGGCAGAGAAGTGCCGAGCGACCCGGGCGGACGGCCCGCCGGGCCCGCCGACGGCCGCCCGCGCCGCCGACGGCCGCCCGCGCCGCCGCCGGCCGACCACGGCCTCCCACGACCTCCCACCGCCCAGCCGCAACCCACCCCACAACGCCCCACCACCGACCGCGCGGGAGCACACGGAGCGGACGGAATCGCGGCAAATCTGCAACCCCGCATGCAGTTCCGCGGATTGCATCCCGCGGTGCAGCGTCAGGGGCACCTCCGGACCCATCCGGAGGCCTCGGAATCGCCCGGCCCCACGGGGCATTTCCCAATTTCGGGGCCGGTGGGGCAGGAAAGTGGGGCAACGAATGAGAATTGGGTTGCATCGTGGGAGAGAGTGGGATACAGTGGGCCACGCATGCGGAACCCGGGTGGCAGGGCTCCTCCCACCCAGCCACCCGGGTTCAAGTTTCGGTCAGGCGAATGAGAACCCTTGATCTTCCGCGGAACCTTCGAACACGCGCTCGACGCGAAGCATCGCCTCACCGTCCCGTCGAAGTTCCGAGCAGCGCTCGCCGGTGGGGTCGTGATCGCGGCCTCGCAGGAGACCGGCGCTGGGTCGCCCCGGTCAGTCTCGATCTGGACCCCCGAGAGCTACGAGGGGTTCACCAAGCAGACCCTGGACGGCCTCAATCCGTCCTCGCCGACCGCCCGCGAGCTTAAGCGCTTCTTCTTCAACGCCTCGTTCGACGCCGAGCTTGATTCCGCCAACCGCCTGATGATCCCGCCCACCCTGATGCGTTACGCAAACCTCGACAAGGACGTCGTTGTGACCGGCTCGGGTGAGTGCATCGAAGTCTGGGACCGCCGTTCCTACGAGACCTATCGCGACGACGTTCTGACCCGGATCCCCGACATCGCAGCGAGCCTTGGCGACACTGCTTGACATGACCCAGACGCATATCCCGGTGCTCGCCGGCGAGCTGATCGAATTGACCGATCCGCAGCCGGGCGAGACCGCGGTCGACTGCACGTTCGGTGGAGGCGGTCATGCGCGCCTGATCGCCGAGCGGATCGGCCCGACCGGCACGCTCATCGGGATCGACCGCGATCCGGTCGCCGAGGAGCGCTTTGCCGAACTCGCCGCCGAGGTGTCGTGCCAAACGCGCTTCATCCGGGCGGACTTCGCCAGCGGTCTCGAGCAGCTGAACGACGAGCAGCTCCGGGCCGACATCGTCTACCTGGACTTGGGGATGTCGTCGATGCAGGTCGACACCTGGGGGCGCGGCTTCTCTTACGCCTATGACGCGCCGCTGGACATGCGGATGGACCCCGAGCAGGACCTCACCGCTCAGGAGATCGTCAACACCTGGGACGAACGCCGGCTCGCGCGGCTCCTGCGCGAGTACGGCGAGGAGCGCTACTCGACCCAGATCTCGCGGGCCATCACACGCGCGCGCAGGCGCGAGGAGCTGACCTCGACCCAGCAGCTCGTCGAGACGATCAAGTCGGCGGTGCCCGTTCCGGCCCGGTTCGCCGGCGGCCATCCGGCGCGCCGCACGTTCCAGGCGCTGCGAATCGCCGTCAACGACGAGCTGACCCAGCTCGAGGAAGCGCTGCCCGCCGCGTGGGAGCTGCTCCGGGTCGGCGGGCGGCTCGCCGCGATCTCCTTCCAGTCCCTTGAAGACCGGCGCGTGAAGCGGTTCCTCGCCGAGCGCGCACGGGGCTGCATCTGTCCGCCGGACATTCCGATCTGCGTGTGCGGCCATGAGCCCGAGGCGGAGCTGCTGACCCGCCGGGCGGTCGCACCAACACCGGGCGAGATCGAATCCAACCCACGGTCCAAGTCGGCGCATCTGCGCGCGGCTCGGAAGCTGGAGGTATCGACCGCATGACCCCCGCAGCGATCACGCCGGCCGCCCGGAAGCACGCGGCGCGCAACGGGACGCCCAAAGCCGCCCCGAAGAGCCCGCCTCGGGCGCCCTCGAGCGCGAGCCCGACGCAGGCCCAGAGCCAGGCGTCGCCCAAAGCCACGGCGAAGACGGGCCGCAGCCGGAGCCCGATGCCCCACCGCGCTCCCGGAACGGGGACGGCCAAGAAGCGCGCGGTCGTTCCGACCCGCCCCCGCCGCGTCTCAGGCCCGGTTGGAGGGCGCGTCGCCGCGGCGACAGCAACCGCGGCCGCGGTCGCGACGAGCTCCGGCACGATCGCTGTCCCGACCGGTGTTCCGCAGGCGCCACCGCGCCGGTCCAAGCGTGCCCGCTCGTCGACACCGCGGCGCCGCCTTACGCGGCCATCTATTCTGCGCGGAAGCCAGTCCGAGACGCCGCTGGGCGCTCGCGCGCTCGCGTTCGTCCGCTCGCTGCCCGACCACCGGCTGCTCGACCGCCTCATCCGCGGTCGGGCATGGATCCCGCTGCTCGGCGTGATGCTCGCCGGAATCGTCGCGATGCAGGTCGAGGTGCTGAAGCTCGGCGCCAGCATCGGGCGTTCGATTCAAACGAGCTCGCAGCTCCAGGCCAAGAACGAGGCTCTGCGGTCAAGCGTCGGGTCGCTGACCGATGACCAGCGCATCACCCGGCTCGCCGCAAAGGCTGGCATGGTGATGCCGTCGCCGTCCGGCGTCGGGTTCCTGGCGGCCGGAGCGGGCAACGACACCGCCGCGGTGGTCCGCAACATCCACCAGCCGAGCCCCGACCTGTTCCTCAACGCGACGAGCTCGAACGGCGCGGTGCAGACCGGGACGACGACCGATCCGACCCAGATCGCGAGCACCGCGACCGACACGAGCACGAGCACCACGAGCACGAGCTCGAGCGGCAACACCGGCACCTCCGGCAGCACGGGCAGCACCGGCGCGACCGGAAGCACCGGCGCCACCGGCTCAACCGGAAACAGCGGCACGACCGCGAGCGCAGCGAACGCAAGCGCCGGCAACTCTGGCAACACCGGCACCTCCGGCAGCACGGGCAGCACCGGCACGGGCAATTCCGGCGCCGGCAATACGGGCAACACCGGCGCGACCGGCGGCTGATCGATGGCGACGATCGATCGTCGCATCGGGATCCTGTTCCTCGTCTTCCTCGGGCTCCTCACCACGGCGCTGCTGCGCGCGACCTACCTCGGCTCGGTCCGGTCGGGCAAGCTCAAGGAGGTCGCGGCCACGCAGCAGGTGACGAAGCTCACGCTGCCGGCGACCCGCGGGTCGATCACCGACCGCAACGGCGTCGAGCTCGCGATCAGCCAGACCGCGTATGACATCGCGGCCGATCCGTACCTGATCAAGGATCCGGAGACGGTCGCCGGCAAGCTCGCGCCGCTGCTGCACAAGTCGCAGACGAAGCTCCTCACGCTGCTGTCCAAACCGCACACGGGCTTTGTCTACATCGGCCACCTCATCCCGGCTGACCGGACTGCCGCGGTCAAGAAGCTGCGCATCGACGGCCTCACCTTCATCCCGCAGATCAAGCGCGTGTACCCGCGCTCGTGGGCGGCGTCACAGGTGCTCGGCAGCGTTGGCTGGGGCGACCGCGGTTTGAGCGGGCTCGAATACCGCTACGAGAATGTCCTCCGCGGCCAGGACGGCATCCGGCGGATCGTCAACGATGCGATCGGCCAGCCGATCTCGATCGACGACGTCCACCCGACGAAGCCCGGGGAGCCGATCCGGCTGACGATCGACGCGGCGCTGCAGGACGAGGTTGAGCAGGTGCTCGCTGGGGTCGGCGCGCAGTACTCGCCGAAGGGAGCGACCGCGATCGCGATGGACCCCAACTCGGGCGCGATCCTCGCGCTCGCGAACTGGCCGCGGATCAACGCCAACGACCCGTCCGCCGCGCCGTCGTATGCGAACGAGGACCGGGCGGTCGGCTTCAACTACGAGCCCGGCTCGACGTTCAAGGCGTTCACCGTCGCCGGGGCGATCCAGGACAGGGTCATCACGCCCGAGACCCCGTTCAACGTCCCCTCCGTCCTGCAGGTCGCCGACCGCCAGATCCACGACGCCGAGGGTCACGGCGACGAGACGCTGAGCGTCGCCGACATCCTCCGGGTCTCGAGCAACATCGGCGCCGACCTGATCGGGATGAAGCTCGGCGCGACCCGGTTTGACTGGTGGGTGCATCGCTTCGGCTTCGGATCCCCGACGGGCATCGACCTCCCCGGCGAGCAGCAGGGCATCGTCCTGCACGCCAAGCAATACTCGGGCTCGTCGATGGGCAACCTGCCGATGGGCCAGGGCGAGTCGGTGACCCCGATCCAGATGGCGACCGCCTACGCCGCGATCGCCAACGGCGGCATCCTGCGGGCGCCGCACGTCGTCGAGCAGATCGGGGACAAGGCGAAGCCATCGCCTGCGGGCCACCGGATCCTGTCCCCGGTCGCGGCGGCGCAGGTGCGGCAAATGCTCCGCGGTGTGTTCGCCGACGGGGGCACCGCCTCGGGCGCCGCGATCCCCGGCTACGACCTCGCCGGCAAGACCGGTACCGCGAACGAGGTCATCCACGGCAAGTACTCCAACGTCGACTACGCGGCCTCGTTCATCGGCTTCGTCCCGGCGTCGCATCCGAAGCTGCTCATCGCGGTCATGGTCGACCGTCCCCAGGGCGCGATCTACGGCGGGTCGGTCGCCGCCCCAGCGTTCCAGAAGATCGTCGGGTGGGCGGTGCCGTACCTCGGGATCTCACCGCGGTAACGCGGCGGAGGTATCCGTGGAGGGACCGGGCCGGTCCGCCGCCCCCGGGCCGCCCGCCGACTCCGGCTGGTCCGCCCGCTCGGCTGGGGTAAGCGCCCATTGATCGAGCACGCTCACCAGGACGCCGTCAAACTGCGCGCCGGCGAGCGCACGCATCTCGGCCATCGCCTCGAGCCTGGATTTCGCCTCCTGGTACGGCCGGCCGCACGTCATCGCATCGAACGCATCGGCGAGCCCGAGCAGAAGCGCACCGTCGGGAATCTCCGACCCGGCGAGTCCCGCCGGATAACCGCGACCATCGGGCCGCTCATGGTGATGACGGATCCAGGTGACCTGCTCGTCGTCGAGGATCTCGCTCGTAATCCGGGCCCCCAGCTCCGCGTGCGTGTGCAGCTGCTCGTACTCGTCGTCGGTCAGCCGGCCGGACTTGCCGAGAATCACGTCGGGAACGCCGACCTTGCCGACGTCGTGAAGCAGAGCCGCCTCACGCAGCCGCGCGCAGCGCTCGTCGCTCCATCCCAGCCGGAGGGCGAGCTGGACGGACATCTCGGCGACCCGTTCGGAGTGCCGGACGGTCGACGCGTCACGAGCATCGACCGCACGCACGAGTGCGGCGAGGCCGCTGAAGGCGCGTCGTCGCTCTGAGCGTCGGGCGGTCATCTCCAGGTCGCGCTCGTTATGCGTGTCGCGCACGACCCGGTCGCGCCCGTGGTGCTTGGCGTAGTAGAGCGCGGTGTCGGCAAGGTGGAAGAGGTCGCGGACCGTCGCGGCGTCCCCGATGTCGGTGATCCCGGCCGACAACGTCAACGGGAAGTTGAGCTCGCGTACGGCCGCCGTCGCCAGGCCACGCAGGCGGTGCGCGAGTTCCATCGCGTCGGCGCCGCTGGTCTCAGGCGCGATGATCGCGAACTCATCGCCCCCGATCCGCGCCGCGATGTCGCCCACGCGTGCGTGCTCCTGGAGGCTTCGGCCAATCGTCTGCAGGACGCGGTTGCCCGCCTCGTGGCCGTGCAGGTCGTTGACCAGCTTGAAGCCGTCGAGGTCGAACATGACAAGCGCCAAGGGGCGCCCGTGCCGTGTCGCGCGAGCGAGCTCCGTCCTGAGCCGCTCTTCGAACGCACGATGGTTGAGCAGGCCGGTCAGATCGTCGGTCGTCGCCTGTCGTTGCAGCTCGGCCAGCGCGTTCGCCTGCGCGATCGTGAGCGACACGAGCGCGGCAAAACGCTCGAGCAGCGACTCGGCGCTCGGGTCGAACCCGTACCCATCCTCTTTCGCCACCGCGATGTAGCCCCACGAGCGGTCACCAAGCCGAACCGGGACGACGATCGACGTGTTGCAGCCGCTCGCCTGGACGTGCGCGGCGGCGCCGGGACCCGGGCGCTCCTCGGCGTAGTCCCCGATCCGCACCGGACGTCCCGTCGCGAGGACGCGCGATGCCGCGATGCTGTCCTCGAGCCGCAGTTCGCCGGAGAGATAGTCCGCGCCGTGGCGCCCCACGATCGTGCCCACCGGACCGTCGACGCGCACGACGATGCCGGTCGGGGCGTCCAGCACCTCGGCGACGCGCGCGGCGACGAGAGTGAACAGCGCCGTCGCGTCGTACTGACCGCTCGCCGACGCCGAGGCCACCTCCCGCAGCGCTTGCTCGATACGGGCCTCCTGCCGGAGGCGGCGAAGGGACCGTACGTTTGCGAGCGCGATCGACATCAGTTCGGCGAAGCGCTCGAGCTGCGACTCGACCCCCGGCGGGAAGCCGCCGGTGCGATGCGTCATCGATCCGATGCAGCCCCACAGCTTGCCGTCGAGCCGGACCGGGACACCGACCGCGCCGGCGACGAGGTGTTTGTGGGCGAGTGCGGCGAACGGTCCGGCGATGCTGCCGTAGTCGTCGACCCGCGCCGGCCGCCCGGTGCGGGCGACGATCGCCGACACGGACTCTCGGTCCTCGTGGTCGAGGATGGCCGGGAACGGGAAGTCGCCGGCACTTCCGAGCACGGTGAGTCGGTCCAGGTCGTCGAACCGTATGACGGCGGCGAGCGGCGCGTCGAGCAGCTCGGCGAGCTCGTTGGCGACGAGGTCGGCCAGCCCGCGCTCGTCGATATGGCCGTCGGCGCTGGCGGTCGCCACCGTCCGCATCGCGCGCTCGAGCCGAGCCTGGGCGACGGACTCCGAGACGTCCTTGAGGATCGCGGCCCGCCCGCCCGGACTTCCGTCGCTGTTGACGAACGTCGACACCGACGCAAGCACTCGCACCAGGCTGCCGTCACGGCGCCGCAGGACACGTTCGACGGCGTTGACGCCGGCGGTGTCGGCGAGTTCGTCACCGCACGACTCGACGGAGAACGGATAGGGCGGCCGGCAGCCGACGAGGCCGCTGCTCGCAAAGCCTGTCATCGCACTCAGGGGCTCGTTGACCGCGGTGATCTCACCGGACTGGTCGAGCACGACGAGCCCGTCGTGCAGCGACGCCATCACCGCCGCTCGCTTGCGGAGCAACGTCTGTGCCTCGGTGCTCGCCAGCGTCGCCGATATGAGCTGTGCGAAGCGGGCCAGCCAGCGCTCACTGTCGGCGTTGAAGATACCCCCGGGATCACTCGCTGCTGTGAGGGCGCCCCACAGCCGACCGTGGCTCTGGACCGGCACGCCGATCACTGTGCCCAGCGGCCGCTCCCTCGTGATGTCCTCGACAACGGGACCGCCGATCGAGGCGTAGTCGTCGGTCCGCAAGGCAGAGTTCGTCTTGACTACCGTCGCCGCCACCGACGGCACGCCGATGTGAACCCGATCCGGAACCATGCTTCCGTGCCGTCCAAGGGTCGTCAGCCATTCGCCGTCGCGGCGTACGACCGCGGAGACGGGCGCCTCGAGCAGTTCGGCGACGGCATCCGCCACGAGCTGCCCGACCGACCGGTCAGTGAGGCGGCCGGTCGCGCTGGCTGCGGTGATGCGCTGCATCATGCGCTCCAGCCGCGCCTCGCCACGCAGGCGCGCCTGCGCTTGGGCATTCGCGAGCGCTGCTGTGATGAGACCGGCGAAGCGCTCGAGCAACTCCGGCGCGTCGGGGTGGAAGCCGCTGGTCCGAGAGGCGGCGGTGATCGAGCCCCACAGCTCGCCGCCGACATAGACGGGGACGGCCGCGGCGCTCCGGCAGCCGATCCTGGCGGCCGCCTCGGCGTACGCGCCGCCAAGCTCGGCGAAGTCCTCGATCACGGCGGTGGCTCCGGTGCGCGCCACGATCCCGATCGACGAGTCCGGGTCCGTCGGGACGAACTCCGGCAGGCCGACCTCCCCGCCGGTCCCGAGCAGGACCGGGCCATCCGCGGTGAATTGCACGACGGCCGTGACCCGGGCGCGAAGGAGTTCCGCTGCCCGCTCGGCGACGAGCCCGGCGAGGGCACGCTCGTCGACATCGAGCGCGGCGCTTGCACTTGCGACTTCCCGGAGCGCCTCCTCAAAGCGGGCGCGGAACCGCAGCCGCTCCTGCGCCTGCGCGTTCGCGAGTGCGGCGGAGATGATCGCGGCGAATCGCTCCATGAGCAACACGGCAGCCCCGGCCGCAGCCGTTGGCGGTAGCAATGCGCTGAACCCACCCCAGACGTCACCGCCGAGGAACGGGACCGCGACGCCGGCGTCGCATCCCATCTGCCGCGCGATTCCGTCGTAGGGGCCGCCGAGGTCTGCATAATCCTCCACGATCACCGGCACGCCGGTGCGAATCGCCTCGGCCACGGCGGAGCGCTCGTCGACTTCCGCGTCGGGTGGCATCGCGGCGCCTCCGACCGACCCGATCAGTGTGAGCCGCGATCCGTGCACGCACACGAGTCCGGCGCCCGGCGAATCAAGCAGATCCGCGACGCGCTCGGCCGCGAGAACGCCCAGTGCCCGCCCGTCCATGCTTCCTTCGGCACTGGCGGCAGCGACCTCACGGAGGGCCTCCCTCGAGCCGGGCGCGGAACCGAAGCTGCTCGTGCGCCCGGACGGTGGCAAGGGGCGCGGCGATGAGCCTGGCGAAGCGATCGAGGACCTGCTCGTCCTCATGACTGAAGCCGCCGGGCCGCGCGGTCGTCGCGGTGAGCGAGCCCCAGAGCTGGCCGCTGAGATGGATCGGCGCACTGACGCCACAGGTCAGCTCGTTGGCTGCGACGAAGGCACCGGCCGGTCCGGTCACCGGCCCGTAATCCTCGACGCGGGCGATCCTGCCGGTTCGCACCGCCTCGGCCGCCGACGTGCGCTCGTTCCACCCGAGGCGTGTCGGCGTGGCGGTCGGCCCCGAGTAGCCGACCACCGTGAGGCCCGTTGGGTCGGCGCGGCGGATCGCAGCGGTCGTGGCGTTCAGGAGATCTCGCAGATGCCGGGCCGCCATCTCGGCGAGATCGCGCTCGCTAATGTTGGCTGAGGCCGCGGCAGCCGCAACGTCACGCAGTTCAAGCTCGAGCCGCGCCTCGCGCCGCAACAGCGTGTGGGCTGAACTGAGATCCTCGACGGCGCGATCACGCTGTGCCCGCGTGCGGCGGGCGACGGCGAGGCTGACGACGCCGGACGCGAGCGCCAGTGCGGTGCCGAGCCTGCTCGCGCTGGGCGCTAGGCGCTGCGTCCGTGAGGGAGGGAAACGCAAGGGGGGACCGGCTTGGACATCTGCTTCATCCAGTGGCGGCGATACGGGTGGATCTCCACCGCTGACTCGCCGCTTGAGACGTGTATCGGTCGCTGGACAGATGTCTGATCGGGGAGTCCCCGCGTGTCCGCATTCGGATGACTACGGGTTCGCCATCGGCGGCACCGAACGGCAGCGGCGCTGGCCCGGGGTGGGAGGCGAGTCTGCGTTACGCAACGTTGCGTTACGCAGATGTGCGTACAAGATCAGAGGACGTGTGCCCGCAGCCACTCCGAGAGGAACGGCTCGCAGATCCACGCTGACCCGCCGTCACGCGCGACGAGCTCAGCGCGCTCGAGCGTTTGCAGCGCGCGCTGGACGCTTGAGGTCGGCGGGAGCCCGTGCCGGCGCCGGTACTCGCTGGTGAGCGGGCGGCCCGCCTCGACGGCGAGCGACTGGAGCAGGATGCGTTGCTGGGCGCTCAGCGAGTCCCACACGAGGCTGAAGGGCGAGTCCTCGGAGCGGAGCACGTCGGCGAGCGCGCCGAACTGTGTTACGCAAGCCTGCGTAAGGGATCTGGAGCCGTCGAGGCGAGATTGGCGAGACCCGGCGGCCTCGCGGCCCGGCTCATGAGATTTTGGTGGCGCTCCATGAACCACCGCCGTGGCCCGGGATCCGATAGCTCCCGGACATCGAGTCGCCGACGAGGCGGCCAGAGTAGGCGACGCCGCCGACCTCTCCAAACTTGATCGCACTCCCGGTCACGATCCCGCTGACGGTGAGGGTGCGGCGGGGACTGGAGAGCTTGATCGTGCCGCTCAGATGAGATCCTGACTGCCTCCAGCCGAGCGTGAACGTGCCGTGGAAGGTGCCGCCGTACTCGCCTGCCCAGCGTCCGGAGAGGTTGACGGTGGCCGGCGGGAGCCCGGCGGCCTGCTGCAGCGTTCTCGTCGCGGCGACGAGCCGGTGGTTCCCAGTAGCGCCGAAGTCGATCTCGCAGCCGACCCGCAGAGCATCGCTGACTCCGGCGCAGGCACGTGCGCCGGCAAGACGGCGGCCTCGGGTCAGCGCCTGCAGTGACATGAGCGAACTCGGGAAACCCGGCACGAGGTAGGAGCGAGTGCTCTTGCCGGGGGGATACACGAACAGTGACTGCGCCTGGCTGATCCGCCAGCTACGCCCGAAGCCTCCGAGGAGCGTGCGTACCTGAGCGGGGGTGAAGACGAAGAGTCCGACGCTCTCGATCTTCTTGGCGTTGTAGTGCTTGCCGTTTCGGCCGATGAAGTCGTCGGCGCGCTTGCCGTCGTCGTTGCCGAATAGGCCGCGCAGATGTCCGGCGCGGGCCACGCTCGGGTTCACCGAGATGTTCACACCCTCACTGCCGATTGAGAGCACGGTGGCCTGAGTTCCGTCGGCCCAGTTCACGGTGACCTGGGTGGAGGAGTACCGAACGGATCCGCCGCCGGACAGCGCGATGACGCTCCCGGAACGCGCGTGTCGGCGGTGCCGATTGATGTACAGGACGAGCGGTGAGCCCTTGTCCACCTCAACGATGGCGGCGCCATCGCGCATCGCAAACGCGGTGTTCATGGCCAGGCTGTTCCCCCATCGCGGTCCGAGCACCAGGCGGTAGGGCACCTGACGGGATTGGATCTCCAGATCGTCGACGGTCGACTTCGCCAGCGTGAACTCGCCCGCCGTCTGGAATCCGTATCCGGCATGGTCGAACGTCCCGAGGTACGGGTCGCCGTTCGAGATGCCCGGATTGTTGGACGTTGCCTGTTTCTTGGGGTGGCAGAAGTTCGACAAGGGATAGGAGAGGAGGATCCCGTCAGTGCCCGCGCCGGGGTCGCCGCTCAGCCCGAGCGGGAAGCTGCTGACGTCGCCAAGGGGCATCGTCGCCGGCACGTGCCCGTCAGTGTTGGGAGGACACACACATGGCGCCGAGCCGATGCAGAACCATGCGTCATCCAGGTTGGTGTAGTTGTACTTCTCGCTCAGGCGGGCATGCCCGGTGATCGAGACGCGGATGACGGGCTCGGTTGATCCCCCCAGGATCTTGTACTGGGCAGTCGTCAGCGGCGGCGCCTCGACCTGGATGATCGGAGTCGACAGGAGGTCGGCGATCTGCAGGCCGCCCTTCTCCTGGACAAGCGAGTACGGGGTGATCGGGCTGTTCATCTGCCACGGCTGGTAACCGGGGGCACGAAACACGCTGCTTCCCCACGTGCTCAGAAAAGCATCGGCGCCGCCGCCGGCGAGGCTGAAGGCACCCATGTCGCTGCCCACGTTGAGGATCGCCGGGATTGACGCCCACAGGTTGGGAACGACGTCGTCGGCGTGACCCCAGAACCCAACGGCGTCGTAGGAGCGCTGGAACAGCGGCGTATGCGGCGTCTTGATGTACCACTGGAGATTCCCCCCGCCGTGGAAGTAGGCCACCGGATCGACGCTGAGCGCCGCCCATTCCGCGAGACCCTCTCTGATCCACGCCGGCAGCGGCCTCCACCCGGTGATGTCACCCTGGAAGCAGTGGAACACCTCGTGCGCGACCAGCAGATCGAGCGGCGGTACGAACTGCGTCGTCTGCTGAGACGGCGCCTTCTGCCCGGGCGGAAACACCCTGATGCGACAGACGGCGGGAGTGCCCACCGCGTCGGTGAGCGCGTACGCGGTGCCGGTGCTACTCGTACCCGCCACGATCTTCAACCCCAGCGGATGCCCGAGCCGTGTCTGGTAGATGCCGGCGTACTTATCGGCGAGAGCCTGAATCGCCGGATCCTGCTTGAAGCTCGGATCCTCGTAATCAGCGACATGGGCAAGTGAGGCCATCGGCGAGAAGGCGAGCCGCTGTTGCACGGCGTGTCTCTGCGCGGAGCTCAGCCGGCCCCAATACGAGAGGATCCATTGCGCCGCGAGCGATCCTGACGGGATGGGGGTTCTGCGCCCGGTCGGTGCGCGTACTCCCGGAAGGGCTCCGTACACGACCGCAAACGCTTCGAGCGCGGTGTGCTTCGAGACTGTGCCATCGGGTCTGATCTGGTCAAGCACCTTGGCCCATGGCGTGGTGGGCAGGGGGGAGCCCAGCCACCCGTTCGCCAGAACCGCGTAGCGCAAGGCCTGCGCGGCGATACCGGGCGCACCGCCCGAGGTCGTGATCACGATCGCACCAATCCGCGCGGCGCTGCGCCAGATCATGACGCCGTGCTTGCGGCCGCTGGCGGCGAACAGGTAGTTGACGGTGGCGTGTCGTGCTGCGTTGGCGTGATGTCCTCGCTGCCAGGCCGCCAGCACGCGCCGAGCGATGCGCGCTGTGCTGAAAACGAACGCGTCCGATCGGAGTCGGCCGGCCTTGCCGTGTGCCACGGAGCTCTGCACCGCCGCGCGACCGACTGCCGCACGGAGGTCGTGGGTGATGCCGTCGGTCAGGTCCCGACGAGCCGTCCGCACCGACGCGCGCGTCGCATGCCATCCGGGAAGACTGCCGGTGGGGAGCGTCAGCCGCACCGAGGCCCCGGCGGCCGGCGCCGCCACGACAGCCGTGGCTCCGATCACCGCAATTACCAAGGTTCGTGCCGACCTCATCACCAATCCCGTTCCGTCGCGGGGGGAGCCTGTCATTGAACGAGTCCCACCAGTGCCCAGCGACCGCGCCAAGGTACTGAACCAGTCGCCCGACCGCAATCAGGGTGGACGCGAGGCTGAGGTCGGCAAGCTAGCCGAGCTCGCGCCTGAGGCGGGCCATTCGTTGGTCCCACTGCCCGCCAACCTCGGCGATCCAGGAGACGGCATCCGACAACGGCGCCGGGGTCACCGTGTACCGGACCTCGCGCCCCGAGCGCTCGCGGTCGAGCAGGCCGGCGTCGGCGAGGGCGCTCAGGTGCTTGAGCACCGCCTGGCGGGTGATCGGGAGCGCGGCCGCGAGCTCGGTCGCCGTCGCCGCGGGATGCTCGGCGAGGGCGGCGAACAGCGTCCTGCGGGTCGGGTCGGCGAGGGCGCCGAACACCGCGCCGGCGCGGTCATCCTGGGTCGAGTGCGTCGGTTTGCTCGACATCGACCGATCTCAGGCGGCGACGAGCGCCGGCCCGTACGTGTGCCCTCCGGTTCCGGGCAGCGGGATCCCGACGAGGTCGAGCAGCTCGAGCGGGCGCGATTCAACCACCCGGAGCCGGACCTCATCCGCGAACTCGTGGAGCGTCAGCTCGACGCGCGTTGCCGGCTCGCCGTCCTCGGCCCACCAGAAGGCGAGCCGGGAGGGCACCGAGACCTCCTCGACCCAGCCCGTCTTTACGGTGTCGGCGCTGCGGAAGGTGGCCTCGCCGCCCGGTTGCAGGTCGAACTCGACCTCATCGGCGAGCCAGCCGTCGCCGGTGACGGCATCCCACACGCCCTCAGAGGAGGCGGGCAGCCACAGTTCGCGCTCGATCCGGTCGGTCATCTCCTGCCTCCTCGTTATCGAACGTGCAACCCAACGGTTGCACATCTGCTAGGTTCAGGTAACGCAACCACTGGGTTGCACGTTATCACGCACGAAGGAGGACCCCATGCCCCTGATCCCGATGGTCGTCGAGCAGACGGCTCGCGGCGAGCGATCGTTCGACATCTACTCGCGCTTGCTCAACGACCGCGTCGTGTTCCTCGGCGGTGAGGTGACCGAGGAGATCGCGAACCTGATCGTCGCCCAGCTTGTGCACCTCGAATCCGACGACCCCGATAAGGACATCTCGCTGTACATCAACTCGCCGGGCGGATCGGTGTACGCCGGCCTGGCGATCTACGACGCGATGCAGTTCATCAAGCCTGACGTGGCGACGATCTGTTACGGGATTGCGATGTCGATGGGCTCGTTCCTGCTCGCGGGCGGAGCCGCAGGCAAGCGGATGGCGCTGCCGAACAGCCGGATCCTCATCCACCAGCCGAGCGGCGGCTTCCAGGGGCAGTCGACCGACATCGAGATCCACGCCCGGGAGGTGCTGGCACTGCGTGCGCGGGTCGATGAGATCTACGCCAAGCACACCAACCAGTCGGTCGAGCGCGTCCACGCCGACATGGAGCGTGATCGGTTCTTCAGCGGGGAGGAGGCCGTCGCCTACGGCCTCGTCGACCGCGTGCTCGAGAGCCGTGAGATTCCGCACCGGGGGAAGGGATTCGGCCAGGGCTGAGCGGGATCCGGCAAGCGGCGGCGCCGGCCGGACGATCGAGCAAACGGTCAGTCGTACAGGTCCCGGATCCGCTCATCAGACTCCTCCCACTTCTGATCGGCCTGACCGACCCCGAGCCGGCGCCGCAGCCACCCCAGTGGCCTGCGGCCCCACGAACGAACAACGGCTAACACACCCACGCGTACCCCCAACGAATCGTCACCCACCCCTGCCGGCCCGCTCGGACGTCGCCTCCCGACGTCATCGGTCCCACGTTAGCGACCGCTGCCCACTGGTGGCTCACACGAGGCGGCGCCGGTTAGAGAGCTGACTGGTCTTTGAGATCCTGCTGCAGAACCGCGGTCAGCTCCGCCCGCGAGCTGATCTCGAGCTTCTGGTAGATGTGGCGCAGGTGGTACTCGACCGTCTTGCGGCTGATGAACAGCGCCTCCGCGATCTGACGGGTGGTCATGCCCTGGGCGGCGTGGTTGGCGACGCGCCGTTCGCTCGGCGTCAGCGAGTCGACGCCGGTGAGAAGCACGGTTCGGGAGCGTGAGCCGGTGGCGGCGAGCTCCGTCCGGGCGCGCTCGGCGAGGGTCGTGGCGCCGTGTTCGGTGGCGAATGCGAGCACTCGGCGCAGCGGCTCGCGTGCGTCGGCGCGCTGCTTGGCGCGGCGCAGCGCTGCGCCGAACTCGAGCGTCGCGTGGACGGCCTCGAGCCGGGGTGGGTAGCGGTCGCCGATCTCGACCGCATGGCGAAGGAGGTCGATACCCTCCTGACCACCGGCAGCCAGACCGAGCACGCGGAGATCGCGGATCACCACGCGCGTGACGTCGATCCGCTCGGCGCGCTCGAGTTCGGCGGCGGCGAGCTCCCCGGCACGGGCAGGCTGGCCGAGCGCCAGGTGGGCGAGGGCCGCGGTCGAGCGCCACGCGACGGCGCCCGGGTTCTCGACGCCGTAGTCGCTCTCGAGCAGCTCGCCGGCGTGGAGCGCATCCGCGAGGGCATGCTCCGGGCGGTGTTGGCGCAGGCGCAGCCGGGACCGCACCTCGAGCAGCACGGGGTGGCGGACCGTCTGCCGGATGTGCGGATCCTCGACGATCGCCAACGCCGTCTCCGCATGCGCGAGGTCGCCCTGCAAAAGGTGGCAGCAGGCGAGCGTCGCGTAGGCGGTGCGGATCGTCGTGTGGAAGTCGTCGGGTGCGTCGAGCGCCGCCTTGGCCTCGGCGATCGCCTCCGTGATCTGGCCGCGCTCGTAGAGCGGCCATGCGCGGAAATGGCTCACGACCGGCGCCGAGATCCGGTGAGGTCCGGTCCGGGCGATCTCGCAGATCTCGAGGTCGCGCTCGATCTCGTCGACGAACATCAGGGCGCTGGCCAGGCACGAGAGGCTCGGATCGACGCCGGGGTCGAGCTGGAGGAACGCGCCGTCCGCCCAGGCGATCTCGGTGAGCCCGCGCACATCGTTGCGGTTCGCGCCGCGGAGGCTGTCCTGCACGACGGAATGGGCGATGGCGGTGCGCTGCTGGCCATCCGGCGCGCTGCCGATCCGTTCGAGCAGCCGGTGACGGCGACGGCTCGCCTCGGGTGCGAGGTCGCGCACGTGCGACGCCGCCGAGATGTACACGGCCTGGAGCTGTTGCTCGAGCTCTGAGTGCTCGGCGCCCAGGTCGCGCAGGCCGGCGGCGACCGTCGCCGCGGATTCCTCATATTGCTTGCCGGACAGCAGGACGCGCCCGCGGGCCAGCGCGAGTTCGGCGCGCCGAGTGGGATCGCCGGTCAGTGCCATCGCCTCACGGAGCCGCTCCGATGCGTGGGGTCCTCCGGCGGCGGCCTCGGCCTCGCCGAGCTCGCCGACAAGTTCGGCATGCACCGCCTCAGAGGGGCGCTCCTGCAGCGCGCGGTTGAGGAACCGTGCGGCTTCGTCCGCCTGGCCTCCGCGCAGCTTGTCCCGGGCGGCGGAGCGCAGTGCCCGAACTGCGTCCGGATCACTCTGTGCGGGCGCAACGAGCAAATGACCGGCGACCTGAGTGGGGGCGGCTCCACGTTCCTCCAGGACGTCCGCCGCGCGCCCGTGCGTGGCGCGTCGGGACGCCTCCGGAATCGACCGCGCGACGGCCGTGCGCACGATGGCATGGGCGAAGCGGAGGGGGAGGGTCGGCTCAAGCAGTCCGCGGGCGGCGAGCGCGTCGGCGATCAGCGACGCCGTTTCGATGTCGAGCTCGGCGAGCCCGGCGGCGTCAGAGATCGTCACTCCGTCGCCGAGCACTGCCACCGCCTGGGCCAGCGCGCGCTCGCGATCGGACATCGCGCGGAGTTCCACGGCGACGGCCTGGCCGACCGGCGCGGGCAGGAGCTCGGAGACCCTCAAGGGGCGATCGCCGGCGTGACCGGCCCGGCGGATCTCCGTGAGCAGCGCGTCGAGGAGCAACGGGCTGCCGCCGGTCGCCTCGGCGCACGCCGACACCATCTCGTCATCGGCATCCGGGAACCGCGATCGGACGGTCCCCGCAATCCCGTCGTCGGTCAGCGGCCCAGGCCGGAGCGTCGATGCCTCACCGGAATGCCGGAGTTCGGACAGCGCTTCGGACTCGTCGGGTTCGGGTCGGCGCATCGCGACGATCAGTGCAATCGGGAGGTGTCGCTGACGGGCCGCCAGGTAGGCGAGAAAGCGCAGCGACTCTTCGTCCGCCCATTGCGCGTCATCGACGAGCACCGTCACGGCGGCTCGGCCCTCGTCCGCGGAGCGGACGCTGAGCAGGTTTCGCATCAGCCAGAACAGCCCGCGGATCACGCGGTAGGCCTGCTCGGTCGAGAGCTCGACATCATCGAGGCGTCCCTCCAGGAGAGCCCCGGCGACATGCGCCGGACCGGCTCCGAACGCGGCGCGCTCGGCGTCGTCGGCAGCGAGCCAGTGGCGCTCCAGTAGTTGGATCGCCACACCGAACGGAAAGCCGCGTTCAAGCCGCGTCCCGGTCGCTCGCAACGCGGGGCAGCCCAACGTCGCTGAGCGGGCGGCGGCCGCGTCGAGGAGCGCCGTCTTCCCGTATCCGAGGGCGGCTTCGACGACCGTCGCGGTCCCGGCACCTTCAGCCGCGCTGACGAGCGCTGCGTCGAGGGCCCGGAGCTCAGGAGCCCGGTCGACCAGTGCGCGCGCTCTCCTGACCGTCGGTCGTCCGAAGCCGCCTTGTAGTGACACGTCCGAGCGTTTCCCTGTCCTAGTTCGACACTAATCCGATGCAGGAGGTTTTCGTCAACCTGGTCACGACAATCTCACTGCAGCTTGTCCATCGAGCGTGAGCGCTCGCCTGGCGGCCTGCATTGCGCCAGACACCGGTCACGCGGTCTATGTCCACGCGGAGCGACGCGACCCGTTGGAAGTCGACAACGGGACATCGCGGACCTCATCCCGCAACCGACGAGGGAAGCAGAAGTTGCGCCCGTCGCGTGGGAAGTTCTTGTTGCGATTGTCATGCGCTCACGACGCCCTCACGATCCCGTTTACGTGGCGGCGAAGCGGGGGATGTCTTAGGCCGTGCATGCCCTGATGGGCGCAGGACGTTCACATTTCTCAGCGTCTGTTAACACCCTGCTAACACCGGGTTTATTGCACGCGCTGTGGGAGGCAGACAAACCAGGGGGGGCACCTGTTGCGAGCCCCCGAAGCACCGTCCTACCGTCGCTCGCGATCGCCCCGCGACCACCTTTTCAACATGTCGAGCACCGCTACCCATCACCACGATCGAGAAGACTCAGGCGCCCGGCGCGCGCGCCGCGGCTGGCGGCCGCTGCGCGGCGCCGGCAGCCGGGCGCCGCGATCGATCCGGGATGCGGCCGACGCCGACATCTCGCCCGTCTGGGAGGACTCGACGCTGCACGCCGTCCCGGATCCCGGATTGGCCAACCCGCTGTTCCACTCCCGTGACGCGCTGTTCCGCCGCCTGCTCGCCCTCGCCGATGTGCTCGGCGCGTACACGGCCCTGATCCTCGCCGTCATTGTCCGCGGGCACGCGTCGTTGCGGCCCGAGGTCATCCTGATCGCGCCGTTCATCGTCCTCGCCTGCAAGACGATCGGCCTCTACGACCGCGACCAGCATACGCTCCGCAAAACGACCATCGACGAGTTGCCGTCGATCCTCTACGTGTCGATCCTCTACGCGCTCGCGACCTGGTTCGCCGAGACGCTGCTGCTCGACGGCTGGCTCGGCCGCCCCGAGGTCCTCAGCCTCGGTCTTGGTTCGTTCTTGTTCATGACCCTCGGCCGGATCGCAGCGCGCCGGATCGCGCTCAGCGCGACGCCGCCGGAGCGCTACATGGTCCTTGGCAACGCCGCCGATGCGAGCCGCACTGTGAGCAAGCTCACGGACGCGCCCGGGGTCAAGGCGGAACTCGTCGGGCGCGTGTCGCTGCGGCCGAACGATCAGACCGAGGTTCCGGGCGTCGACAGCCTCGGCGACGTCAAGCGCCTGAACCGGGTCGTGATCGAGAATGAGGTCGAGCGAGTGATCATCGCGCCCGACGCCCACGACCAGGAGGAGACCCTTCACATCATCCGCATGC
The DNA here is from genome assembly GCA_963750695.1 of uncultured Solirubrobacterales bacterium. Lineage (GTDB taxonomy): Bacteria > Actinomycetota > Thermoleophilia > Solirubrobacterales > Solirubrobacteraceae > Palsa-465. The sequence continues at coordinate 401,921 of CAVVSB010000005.1, read as the reverse complement.
TCAAGGCGCTCGGCGTCAAGGTGAGCGTGCTGCCGCGGCTGCTCGAGGTCGTCGGCTCCTCCTCGACGTTCGACGAGGTCGACGGGATCACGCTGCTCGGCGTGCGCCAGTACGGGCTGCCGAAGTCGTCCGGGAGGCTGAAGCGCGCCATGGACGTGCTCGGCGCCGCGCTCGGGCTGCTCGTGCTCGCTCCTGTGCTGATCGCCATCGCAGTCGCGATCAAGCTCAATACCCGCGGTCCGGTGTTCTTCCGCCAGCCCCGCATCGGCGAGCGGGGCAAGCGCTTTGAGATGTTGAAGTTCCGCTCGATGGTCAACGACGCGGAGCGGAGAAAGGACGACCTGCGTCAGCTCAACGAGGCCGACGGCGGGTTGTTCAAGATCACCGACGACCCGCGGATCACGCGCATCGGCGGCTTCCTGCGCAAGACCTCACTCGACGAGTTGCCCCAGCTGCTCAACGTGTTCAAGGGCGACATGAGCCTTGTCGGACCCCGACCGCTCGTGCCGGACGAGGACGCCCTGATCGAGGGCTGGCAGCGTCGCCGGCTCGCCGTGCGTCCCGGGATGACCGGGCTCTGGCAGATCTTTGGGTCCTCCCGGATCCCGATGCACGAGATGGTGAAGATCGATTACCTGTACGGCGCCAACTGGTCGATCTGGCTCGACCTCAAGATCCTGCTGCGGACGGTTCCGTACGTGATCCGCCGGAGGGGGATGTAGCGGTGCGGCGAACCGGTCATTCACCCCGCCTGCTGCTCGTCGCCTCAAGTGGCGGGCACCTGCTCGAGCTGCTCGAGCTGGTTGACCGGTCACGCGCCGCGGACCGTCATTGGGTGACATTCGACAAGCCTGACGCGCGCGTGCTGCTCGAAGGCGAGAGCGTCACCTACGCGTACAGCCCTACGAACCGCCATCTCGGCAATCTCGTACGAAACCTCCTGCTCGCCGTGCGGATGGTGTTTCGGATGCGTCCCGACGCGGTAATCACTACAGGTGCGGGTGTCGGTGTGCCGTTCGTCTACGCGGCGCGCGCCTTCGGCAGGAAGGCGATCTTCATCGAGAGCCTCGCTCGCATTGACGGGTTGTCTCTGAGCGGCCGCCTGGTCTACCCGGTGGCCAGTGAATTCTTCGTTCAGTGGCCGGAACTCACCCAGCGGTACCGCCGCGGGAAGTACGTGGGAGCGATCATATGATTCTTGTGACACTTGGCACACACGAGCAGCCGTTCGAGCGGGCCCTCGACCTTGTCAGTGAGCTCGAGCGCGAGCACGAGGACGTCGTCGTCCAGCATGGCGCGACCCCTCCGCGCACGAGCTCCGAGCGCGTCACTTGGGTGGCGTACCTGGACTGGCACGAGCTGACCGCGACGATGCAGAGTGCTGAGGCCGTCGTCACCCACGCCGGTGTCGGCTCGACCGTCACCGCGATGCGGGCGGGCAAGAAGCCGATCATGATCCCGCGCCTCGCCCGCTTCGGGGAGCACGTTGACGATCACCAGGTGCAGCTCGCGGACCGCTTCGCGGAGCGAGATGCGGCACTCGTCTGCCGGCTGGACAGCAACGTCGTCGAGCTCGTCGCGCAGGCTCGCGGGAGCGTGCCGGCGACGCTCGGCGAACGCAAGCAGGGCCTTCAGCGTGCGCTCGAGTTGGCAGTGGCGGCATAGCCCGCCACCTGACCTGCGCCGCGCCATCCACCCGTTTCACAAGAAGATGCGAGTCGCACTACTCCTGAGCACGCTCTACTTCGAGGACTTCTACGGCACGAGCCTCGGACTGACCCGCGAGCACTACCTCGCGGCCTATCGCAACGACTGGTCGTGGGACTGGTGTCAGATGCTCGCCCAGGAGGGGGTCGACGCGTATATCTACGTCCCCACGACCGAGGACGCCGAGCGCGTGCGGACCCCGGACGGGTACAGCGTCCGGTTCCTGCCACTCGGTGGCGCGGCGAAGCCGTGGGTCCGCTTCCCGATGCTGAGCCGCACCCCCGTCGGGCGCTACGTCGGCCAGGCCGCCAACGCGGCGGCCTTCGTGCGTCCGCTGCGCGCGGCGCTCGCCAACGATCTCATCGACGTGCTCTGCGTACAGGAGTACTGGACGGCACGCTTCGACGTGCTCGCCCGCGCCGTGGGCTGCCCGGTCGTCGCACTGGACCAAGGGCTGCCGGACCGCCGTGAGATCAAGCTGCTCAAGCGCGGAGCGTTCGAGCGGAGCTCCGGCACCGTGGTGCAGACGCAGCGGCAGGCCGCCAAGGTCGGCCGCTACGGGGGCGAGGCCCAGCGCATTCCCAACGCCGTGGATACGACGCTGTTCTCACCGGGCGATCGCATCGACGAAGAGCACCCGACGATCCTTTGCGTCGGCCGCCTGCACGACGCGCAGAAGCGCCTCTCGGATGTCATCCGCGCCCTCGCGCTGCTACCGCCGCAGTGGCGCCTCGAGATTGCCGGCAGCGGCCCCGATCGCGACATGCTCGAGCGGCTCGCCGGCGAGCTTGGCGTTACCGACCGCGTTCGCTACCTCGGCTTCGTCTCCCGTGGAAGCGAGCTGCGCGATCTCTATCGCCGCGCCACCGTGCTCGCGCTGCCCTCGGCGTACGAGGGCCTGCCGATGGTGCTGCTCGAGGCGATGAGCTGCGGCACCGCCGTCGTCGGGAGCGAGATCGCCGCGATCGCTGAGGTGATCGACAACGGCCGGACCGGTCTGCTCGTACCGGTTGAGGTGCCCGAGCGGCTCGCCGCGGCGCTGCGAGACGCGGTCAGCCGGCGCGCTGAGCTCGGCGCCGCCGCTCGGAACGAGATCTTGACCAACTATGACCAGGCGGTCGTCGCCCCGCGGCTCGTCGCGGCGTTGCGGGCCGCTCGCGCACCAGCCACGCGCACTGGGGCGGTGGCAGCGTGATGCGGCGGCTCGGGCGCACCGCCCGGACGGGCGCCAGCGCGACGACGGCGATCGGGGCGACGGGCACCGCGCATCTCCTGCTGCTGTTGACCGCCGCCGCTCGCCGTCCCCGTCCGGCAGGAGACCGTGACGACGGGCTGCGCCTCGCCATCGTCATCCCGGCCCACGACGAGGAAGGGCAGATCGAGGCGGCGGTGCGCTCTGTCCGGGCGTCCGACTACGCGGCGGAGCGCCGACAGATCATCGTCGTCGCCGACAACTGCGGCGACCGTACGGCGCTCGTCGCGGCCGCCGCCGGGGCCGAGGTGTGGGACCGGACCGATCCGGAGAACCGCGGCAAGGGCCACGCGCTCGCCTGGGCCTTTGACCGCCTCCTCGCCCGCACCGATCCACCCGACGCGATCTGCGTCGTCGATGCCGATTGCGAGGTCTCGCCAAACCTGCTGCGGGCCCTCGCCGCGCGCATCGGCACCGGCGCGGACGCGGTCCAAGCGGCGTACCTCGTCTCCGATCCCGCCGCCTCGCCGGGCGCTGCCCTGCGCTGGGCGGGCTTTGCGCTTTTCAACGTCGTGCGCCCGCTCGGGCGCGAGCGGCTCGGTCTCTCGAGCGGTCTGCTCGGGACAGGAATGGCAATCTCCACGCGCCTGCTCGTCAGCTCGCCGTGGCGCTCGTTCTCGTTCGCGGAGGACCGCGAGCAACACATGCGCTGGGTGCTGAGCGGTGCCCGCGTAGCTTTCGCCGAGGAGGCGACGGTCCGCTCTCCGGCGGCGGGGGATGATGCCGGACGCCACGCCCAGGAGTCGCGGTGGGAGAGTGGACGGCTGCGGCTCGCCATCCGCCTGGGCCCCGCGTTGCTGCGCCGCGCCGCGCGTGACCGTGATCTGCGCGCGCTCGACGCCGCGCTCGAGCCGGTGTTACCGCCGCAGTCGCTGCTGCTCGCGACCAACATCGTCGCGGTTGGCGCGACCACTGCGCTCGGCATGCACCGGGCGAACCGCCTCGCCCTCACGAGCCTGATCGGACAGCTCGGCTACGTCGTCGCGTCGCTCGCCGTCGTGCGTGCGCCGCGTGCCGTGTGGCGGGCGCTGCTCTCGTCGCCGGCCTTCGTGCTGAGACGACTCGGCGTGCTCGGCGGCGCGCTCGGCTCCGGGCGACCGTCCGAGTGGGAGCGCACCGCGCGCGAGCCGGCACCCGGCGCCCGGCTCAGCGATGCCAGCAGCACTGCAGCCGGCTCTTCAGTGCCTGCAGGTGCGACCACGGAAATGACCGCAGCAGGTTGCTGACGTACTGGCCTTCGAAGAAGCCGTGAGCCCCGTAATACGGATTGCGCGCGACCCCCTCCGCGTCGGTGTCCTCGCCGTAGAAGGTGACCGCGCCCGCCTGGTCGCGGACGATGATGCCGTAGCGCTGCGTCGCCTCGGCGATCATCCTGACGAGCGGCGGCAGCGACAGCGAGCGCAGGTCAAGACGCGGATCGAGCCGGAAGCGCTGACCCTCCGCGATCGCCGTCCGGCTGCGGACCCAGCCGTCGGTGCGCTGCGCCGGCCAGTCGAAGTACCCGGCGCGAGCGGCCGGAATCGCCATCGCGAGCGCGTGGTTGATGTGCCCGGCGGCGAGTTCGCTCGGCCGGATCAGGCCTCCGAGCAGCGGCAGGCTCGTTGCGGTGGCGCCCCAGCGCGACGGGTCGGCGTAGTAGCCGGGGCTCCGCGAGACCCGGGTGATCGTGCCGCCCCAGCGCGCGTGCCACCCGTCGGAGCGGCGGGCCATCTTCCAGAACTCCCACATCCTGTCGGTCGCCGGCTGCCAGACGACCATGTGCGCGTCTGTTCCGGCCGCCGGCCGGGCACGCGACGGCACCGGCACGCGCAGCCACGAGCGCCGCAGCGCCGGGCCCTGCGGGTTGGTCGTGTCGTCGAGCTTCACCGTCACGTTGCGCTGCGATGCCGGGACCGTGAACACCGGCGTGCTGTAGGCGTACGTGTTGAGCCAGGGGCCTGAGCGTGCGACCTGAGCGAGCAGATTTGAGACGTAGGCACCCGAGTTCGGGTCAACCGCCGCGCGGGATGACAGCGGGGCGTTCCAGATGGACGTCGGTGCAAACGGAACGAGTACGGCGGCGAGCGTCGCGACGCGGCCTCTCCAGGACGGCTGGCGGTCGAGCAACGGCGAGCATCCTCCGGGGTTGGGCGGCGGTCCTACTCATTGATCGGCCGCCGTCCCCGGCCCGGGAGCCCTCACCGCCGTCCGTGGACGCGCGTCCGAGGTCAGGCGGCGGCTTGCACGGTGCTCACGAGCTGGCGCTCGAACTCCGCATTGCACCGCTCCTCGGTGTACGCGGCGGCGGTCTCGAGCCCGGCGGTGTAGAGCGTCGCTCGCAGGCCAGGGTCCTCCGCCAGCCGCCGCACCGCGTGAGCGATGGCCGCGTGATCGTCCCGCGGGACGAGAAGGCAGTTCTCCTCGTGCCGGAGGTACTCGGCCGAGCCGCCGGTGCCGGTCGCGATCACCGGTGTACCGCAGGCCATCGCCTCGAGCGGCACGAGCCCCCACGGCTCCTCCCACCGCACGGGGAAGATGAGCGCGTCGGCGGCTCCGTAGACAGCCGAGAGCTCGGCGCGTGGCAGGCCGGCGCGGAAGCGCACGCGGCCGCCGAGGCCCTCGCGGTCGCACAGGCTGTGGAGTTCCTCCGCGTAGGCGTCGTCCACGGGTCCGACAACGTCGAGCGTGTGATCGGCGGGAAGGTCAGCGAGCGCCCGGACCGCCACGTCGACGCCCTTGACGCGTGCGACCCGTCCGACGTAGACGAGACGACCGTCGAAGGACTCGTGCAACGGGTGCGGGTCGAGTTGCTCGATGTTGATGCCGGTGCGCCCGATCTCGGTGTGGGCGAGCGGCGCCCCGTGCGAGACGACCGCGGTCCTGAGGTGGTCGGAGACGAAGCTCCACCGCGCCGCGCGCGAGAGGTCGACGGACGTCGGCACGCCGAGCGTGTGGTCCACGACGCGGCCCGCGGCGGGCCGCTGCTGGAAGGCACGGAGCCAGCCGTCGACGTCAAAGCCCCACAACATCCACTCATCGGACACCATGCCGATCGCCGGGACCCCGGCGCGACGGGCGGACTCGATGAGTGACAGCGTCATGCCACCCATCGCCCACCAATTGAGAACGTCCGGTGTGAATTCCGTCAGGTGTCGCTCGAGCACCTTTGTGTTGTGTCGCACCAGCTGCGCTCGTGCGGGAAGTGACAAATGGCGGAACTGGAGGTTGCCGTCCTTGTACCACCCGAGGTCCCGGTGGACATCGCGACGCCGATCGTCCTGCTCTGACCCCGCCGGGTGGTCGGCACAGAGAATTCTCACGGAGTGTCCGCGGGCACGGAGGTGCTCGACGAACGCTTCACACGCGATCTCGTACCCGCCGTCGTGGTTGGGCGGATACAGGCCACACACAATCAGGACTCGCATCGCAGCAATGGTGACACGCGTCGGTCAGCAGGCGATGCGCGGCCGCGACGTGAACGATCCCGCGCTTGTGGGTAGAGGAAGGGAGTCCGCCTGTCTCTGCCGCCCCACGGATCTGGCTTACGCGGCGCACACGTCGGACGTACCCGCCGGATCCAAACCGCGACCCGCCACCCCGTGACCGCGACTCAGACGACAGCCGAACCGCGCGTTGATGCGCCTGCCGGGATCCGCCGCAAGACGGCGGCCGGAATGGTGCTCGTCGCGACGCGCTCGCTCGCCGTCCTCGGCCTCGGGACGGGCGGCAGCATCGTCCTTGCCCGGATGCTCTCCCCGCGGGACTTCGGCCTCGTGGCGCTCGGCAGCGTGTTGCTGCAGTACGGCACGTTCCTCGCCGACGGCGGGCTCGGGTCGACCCTTATCCGCGACGCTCGTGAGCCCGACCGCCTCGACTACGCCAACGCGTTCGGCTTCCAGCTGGCGGCCTCGCTGCTCGTGGCCGTGCTCGTGGCGGTGATCGGGGCGCAGTTCGGCCGCGTCGGGCTGCTCGCGGCGTTGATGGTCACCTCCTTACCGATCCTGGCAATACGCGCTCCTGGGGCGATCGCGCTCGAGCGACGTCTCGAGTACCGGCCGCTCATTGCGATCGAGATCGGCGAGACCGTGGCCTACTACGCGTGGGCGATCACGACGGTCGCGATCGGATGGGGGGTCTGGGGCCTCGCGAGCGCGATCGTCGCTCGCGCCGCCGTCGGCAGCGTCGTGATGCTCATCGTCGGCCCGATCGGACTGCTCCGACCCCGGCTGCAGCGCACGCGTGTCCGGCGGCTGCTCGGCTTCGGCGCGAGCTACCAGGCAGTCGACGTCATCGGGTTGCTCCGTGACACCGGCGTCAACATCATCACCCCGGCGATCGCGAGCGTGTCCGCGCTCGGGTTCTGGAGCCTCGTCGGTCGGGTGCTCCAACCGCCGCTCGTCGTCTTCCAGGCGCTGCGTCGCGTCTCGTTCCCGGGCATGGCCCGGCTGCGCGAGCACGGGGCGAGCACCCAGGAGCTCGTCGAGCGCGCGCTCAACCTCTCGACGCTCGGAGCCGGCTTCGTGCTCGCGCCCCTGGCGGCTTGCGCGCCGGCGCTCATTCCTGCCGTCTTCGGAGCGCCTTGGGCTCCAGCCGCCTGGGCCGTCCCGTCCGCCTGCGTCGGACTCCTGCTTGCTGCGCCATTCTCGGTCGCGGCATCCGGTTTCCTTTATGCCGAGGGCGACGCCGGCGCGGTCTTGCGGGTGATGTCTGTTAGCGCGATCGCGTGGTACGGCGCGATGCTTCCATTGCTTCCAGTGATCGGAGTAGCAGCGATCGGACTCGGGCAACTGGCGGCGGGTGTCGTAGAAGTCGTTCTGTTTGACCGCATTCTGAGACGACACATGCCTGGCCTCAAGCCGTTGGCTCGCGTCATCGTTCCAGTCGGGGTAATGACAGTCAGTGGCGTCATCGGGTGGGGCGTCGCGTACTGGGCACCGCATACGCTGTTCACCGCCGTCTACGCAGCCGTCCTTGCTTTGGCGCTCTCCCTGATTGGGAGTTGGCTTGCGCGGCGCAGTGAGCTAGCTGATCTCGTGACGGTTGTACGGCGTTCTGTGGGGGCTGCTGTCACATGACTGCGCCTGCGATCACGGTTGCGATCCCGGTCCTGCAGGGTGAAAACGAGCTTGAGGAGCTCCTCCCGGCGATTAGAAGTCAAATCGTCGATCAGTCGGTCGAGATCGTGGTTGCTGATTCTGAGTCGACCGACGGCTCGGCGGAGATCGCCCGCAAGTACGGCGCTAACGTGATCCCCGTCCGGCGAGCTGAGTTCTCGCACGGTGGGACGCGAAACATCTTGATGGAGCGGTCCCACGGCGCGCTTGTGGCTTTCCTCACGCAGGATGCCCTACCGAAGGGAGATCGGTGGCTGGCTGAGATGGCCGACGTGTTCTCAATCAGCTCGGACATCGGCATCGCCTTCGGACCCGGGCAGCCCCGCCGCGAGGCATCGTTGACCGTGCGCCGCGAGATGACCGAGTACTTCCGCAGCTTGTCGTCCGACGGAGAGCCCGTCGTTGTCCGCGTCGGTGATGCGCAGATGCAGGGGGCAAGTTCCACTACATACTTCCACTCGGTCAATGGATGCGTGTCACGAGCAGCTTGGGAGCAAGTCCCCTTCCGCGCCGTGCCTTACGCAGAGGACCGAATGCTCGCGATTGACATGCTCCAGGCTGGATGGGCGAAGGCGTTCGTGCCGACCGCCCCGGTGATCCACTCACATGATTACCGGCCGCTCGATCTCTTCCGGCGATCCTTCGATGAATGGCGCGGCCTGCGCGAGGTCACCGGTCACTATGAGCCGTACGGGCTGAGGACGAGTTCACGCTGGGTGCTCGAGCAGGTGCGAGCCGACTTGCGCTTCGCTCGGCACCACGAGTCGAACTCCCGGCGGGAGACCCTCACGGCCATACCGGCATCGCTACGGCACGCCTGCTTGTCTCACTTGGGAGCCGTTGCTGGGACGAGGGCTCATCGGCTCAGCCCGTCCTTGCGCCAGCGAATGTCACTTGAACGTCGGTCCTCGTTTGTCCTCCAAGAGAATGACGAACGCGTCACCCTCTCGTCGGCCCCCTCGGTGCAGTGATGCGAGCACTCTTCGTCAACGAGGGCGACTCCACCGGGACGCGGGGTCAGGGCCGGTTTGAGCAGATCATCCGCCGGCACGCCCGGGAGTTCGATGGCGTCCACCCTGGTTTCCTGCGCCTGCAGCCGATGCGCGGGCTCACGTTGCGGGCCGCGTCCGGCCTCGACGGGCGGCTCTGGCGTCGCGACCTCGACTTCCAGACCGCGCGGTGGCATGCCATCCAGGCCTGGCGGGTGCGGTCGGCGCTGCGTCAGGTGCTGCCTGACGCCAGGCCGGACGTGCTCCACATCCACCCGCACACGGCCGCGTTTGCGCTCGGTAACGGCATCGGTCTGCCGCCGTTCGTCATCTCCGCCGACGCCGAGATCTGGGACTGGCGGCGGATGGCGATCTGGCAAGCGGTACGGCCATGGTCACGGTCGGCGATAACGAGCAGTCTCATCGCCCAGCGACGCGCGGTCGAGGAGGCGGCCGCGGTCATCGCCTGGACCGACTGGACCGCGTCGGCGCTCCGGGCGGCCGCCCCCGGGTCGGAGATCGTCCTCCAGCACCCGGGGCTCGACCTCGAACACTTCCGGCCGGCGGAGCGCGGCCCCCGCGACGTGCCTCGGATCCTGTTCGTCGGCGCGCGGTTCACGCGGAAGGGCGGCCTCGACCTGATCGAGGCAGTGCGGCCACTGCTGTCCGCGGGCCAAGCCGAGCTCGACATCGTCTCCCCGGACGACGTCCCCACCGGCCCCGGCATCCGGGTGCATCGGCTCGCGGGCCACGATCCGCGGCTGCTGGCACTCTTCCAGCAAGCCGACTGCTTCTGCCTGCCGTCCTACGGCGATGCCGCTCCGTGGGTCGTGCTGGAGGCGATGGCGTGTGGCACGCCGGTGATCGGATCGCGGGTTGGCGCGGTGAGCGAGTTTCTCGGCGACGGCGAGACCGGCATCCTCGTCGGCCCCGGCGACATCCGAGCGCTGGGCGGTGCGCTCGCCTCGCTCGTGGCCGATGGCGATCGCCGGCGGGCCCTCGGGACAGCCGCGCGGCGGCGCTGCGAGGCCCGCTACGACGCCCGCGCCAACACGGGGACGCTGCTTGACCTGATGCGCTCGGCGGCCGCATGCCGGCGGAGTGGACAGCGAGGAGAAAGGCACGGTGACTGACTGATGTCAATCGAGGGCTATTACGACACGTACTGGTCGGCGAACGGCTCGGGCTTTCAGGGCCGTGAATACAGCGGCCTCCAGGCGACCGTGGCGCCGTTCAGCGGGCCCGACAGCGACTGCCTCGACGTCGGCTGCGGCGATGGGCGGACGATGAGCCGCTTCCTCACCGCGCGGGCACGCTCCTGTGTGGGCGTCGATGTGTCCGCCCGGGCGGTCGAGTCGGCGCAGGCGCTCGGTGTCGATGCGCGCGTGATCGAGGATGCCGGCGCGCTGCCATTCCCAGACGGGTCGTTCGATCTCGTCACCTGCATCGAGGTGCTCGAGCATCTCTTCCAGCCGCAGGACGCCGCAGCCGAGATCCTCCGCGTGCTGCGCCCCGGCGGGCATCTGCTCGTGACCGTGCCGAACGTCGCGCACTGGCGCCACCGCTTCGACTTCGCACTGCGGGGCCGCTTCATCCCGCTCGGCGATCAGTTGTCGCTCGAGCAGCCGTGGCGTGACCCGCACATTCGCTTCTTCACGGCGCAGACCCTTCCGCGGATGCTCCGGCGCGCCGGCTTCCGCGTCGCCTGGCTGCGCGGCTCGACCGCGAACGTGCTCGAGGACGTCCCGCTGCTCGGCCGGCTGACTTCTCGCCACGAGGCCGGGCCCGTCTCGCGGCGCCTCGGCGACCGCCTCCCGGGCGTGTTCGGTCAGCGGCTGCTGTGCCTCGCCGAGCGGCGGTAGGCGGCCCGGTACACGTCGGCGGTCGCCCGGGCGACGCCATCCCAGTCATAACGCGCCGCGGTCGCCGTCGCGGCCGCGCGTTGTGCCCGGCGGTCTCCCCGCTGGATCGCATCGAGCGCAGCCGTCAGGTCACCTGACTCGATCGCCGCGACCGCGCCCGCGTCCGCGATCTCCGTCCCGGTGCTATCGGCCGGCGCGACGATCGGCAGGCCACACGAGAGCGCGAGGAGCGCGCTCCCGCTCGAGAACATGTCGTCATAGGAGAACACCGCGGCGTCGGCGATCGAGTGCACGGCGGTGACCTCGGCCGTCGGGATGCGCCGCAGGTCGAGGACGATGCGGCCATCGCCCGCCGCGAGCGTCCGCAGGCGGTCCGCCTCGGCGGTATCGACCGGGGCACCGACGATCAGCAGGCGCAGGTCGTCGCCTGCCAGCGCCCGGAACGCCTCCGCGAGCTCGGGAAGGCGCTTGTAGCGTCGGACCTGCCCGAAGCTGACGAACACGTAGGCGTCGTCCGGGATCCCACGCGCGCGACGCAGCTCGGCGGGTGTCGCGAGCGGCTCCGGGTAGGCGCCGATGTAGTTGCCATGCGGGATGACGGCGAGCTTCCCGGTGTGCCCAAAGTGCGCGACGGCATGATCGCGGGCGTGCTGGGAATGGACGATCGCCGCATCGGCAATTGACGCGACGTCACGCGCGAGCCGGTGCTCGATCCGCGGGTGCACTGGCTCGTGGGGGGCTAGATTGTGGATTGTCCACACGACCGCGATGCCCTGCGCCCGCAGCCGCCGGAGCAGGCGCTCGAGGCGGATGGCGCGTCGTGACGTCTTGGCGCTCCCGAGCAGCGCGCCGGGCGCGCTTGGGGCGATGAACTCGAGCCAGTGGAGGTGGACGACGTCGACCTGGTCGGCGGCGCGGCGGACCCAGTCCTCGGTGAGCGCGGGCCCTTGCACGGACTGCACGCCCGCGCGTATCAGGCTGTCGGTGAGGAGCGTGAGGAACGCGCCGGGTTCGCCATCCGGGGCGGGGAACTGGATCGTCCGAATCGTCGGTGCATTCATCGCGGTTTGGGCCGGGTCCATCGTACGGACCACCGGGCGGGGAACCGAGGTCGACACGGGTTCTACTGCGCCGGCTTGACGACCTGCAGGTCCTGCCACGGGAACGCGCGCATCAGCTGGGCCGGGTTGTACGGGCCGAACAGACCGCCCGCGCCCTGATACGGGTTCTTGCCGAGGTTCGTCGGGTCCTGGCCGTACACCGACACGCTGCCCGACTGATCGCGGACGATCATCCCGTAGCGCTGCGCGGCGAGAGCGAGTTCCTTCGTCACCGGTGGCAGGTGCAGCGAGCCCACGTCCACCTTCGGATTGAGACGGAAGCGGGTGCCCTCCGGGATCGCACCCGGGCTGTGGTCGTTGCCGTCGGTGCGCTGCGCGGGGGCGACGAACGCGCCGGCGGCAGCGTGGGGGATGGCCATCGCGAGCGCGTGATCGATGTGGCCGGAGCGGAGATCGCTCGGGCGGATCAGTCCGCCGAGCAGCGAGAGGCTCGTGGCCGAGCCGCCCCAGTCCTTGGGGTTGGTGTAGTACCCGGGACTGCTCGACGCGTGCGACATCTTGCCGCCCCACTGGGCGTGCCACGCCCCCTGGGTCCGCGCCATGTTCCAGAACTCCCACACGGTGTCGGTCGACGGCTGCCACACGACCATGTGCTGATCGCTCCCGGCGGCGGAATGCGCTCCGGGCGGGATCGGCACGCCCTGCTTGAACTCCCGCGCGAGCAGGTCGCCGCTGCCGCCGTGGGTGTCGAGCACGACCGGAACCCGCGGCTGCGAGGCGCCGACCGTGTACACCGGGACGCTGAACTGCGTCGTGTTGATCCACGCGCCGTAGTGCGCCACCTGCTGCTGCAGGTTCGAGACATAGGTCGCCGAGTTCGGCGCGAGCGGTTCGCTCGCGGACAGCGGCGCGTTCCACACCGAATCGGCCGCAAACGGCAGCGGCGGCTGATTCTGGCCGCCGTTATTGCTTGTGCGGATCGCATCGACGATCACAACCGCCAAAACGGCGAGCGCCACGACCGTCGCGAGAAGTCCGAGGCGCCGCGCGGACGTCCGCCGCGTAAGGGCATGGGTCATCTCCATCGGACTTCACTTTCCCCGGCCCCCGCCGGGATATGCATGCCTCACAGGGTCTTCACAGGACGCTAGTGGAGGAGCCCAGGCTCGGGTGCGGACGCCGGGGTTTGTCCGCCAGGGAGGTCGTTGCGGAAACGGTTGACGCACGACCGTTGTGGTGGCGGCATAACTCGCAGACCCGACGCCACGTCGCGATCCGGGCGGGTTATGCCGCTCCCGGCGGCATTCTTCGCCAGGATCCGCGCCGGCGGCCAGATGTGGCGCGTTTTTCCGGTCAGACCGGCGGCGCGTGCACACAGAATTCGCCCGGTCGCCCAAGGGCCGCCGAGCCGGTCCGGCTCACGCTCCCCGGTCGACCACCACAACGGTCCGGTGTTCGACCCTCGGCGCGCGGATCGGACCGTTTCCGCGCTCAGACTTCCCGATCCGTCGGCCCGATTCGTTCTGGCGCAACCCTTTTCGTGGCGGTTCGACTCCGACGTCCGTCTAGCCGCACGCCATGGCGTGGGGTATGTGCGCCACACCGCCGACGAGGGGTGTGGGGCCCCAGGGCGCACGCCGTTTCCGTCCACATCATGCTGAATCGCCGACACACGCACGCTCTCACGCTGCCCTGCCTGCTCGCGGCCCTCGGCGTGTCCTTGGGCGCGCTCACCGCGGGGGCGAGTGGGGCCGCGCACGCCCGCAGGCACACCGTCAGGTCCAGGGTGGTCTGTCGGCGTGTCAAACATCACAAGGTGCGCTGTACGCGTGTGCGCCGTCCCGCCGTGCACACGAGCGCACGGCACGTCAGTGCGCAAAAGCCAAAGCCGAAGCCTGCGCCGAAGACGTCGCCCGCGCCGGTGAAGTCGCCCACGCCGGTGATGAAGCCCGCGCCGGTGACGAAGCCCGCGCCGGTGACGAAGCCCACGCCCGCGACGACGCCCACGGCGCCCGCCTCGGTCCCGGCGCCACCGGCACCTCCGAGCCCCGCTCCGGCCCCGCCGGCACCCACCCCGCCGGCGCCGATCGTCGACCCGCCCGCCGTCACCGCGGCTACGCGCCCGTTCGCGGCCGACTCGATATGGAACGCCCCCTTGTCCGCGAGCGCACCGCTCGATTCGCAGTCCGATGCGTACGTGTCCGCCCTGCAGCAGCAGGTCACGACCTACGGGACGTGGCTCAACACCTACGCGTACAGCACGCCCGTGTTCACGGTGCCGGCGACCCAGCCGACCGTCACCGCCCGACTCGACGACACGAGCAACCCGACGGGACCGGCCCTGCGCCATTCGTGGCTGGCCGTCCCCATCCCAGGCACCGCCAGGGCCGCCTCCGGCAGCGATGAGCACATGGTCGTATGGCAGCCCTCAAGCGATCGGATGTGGGAGTTCTGGAAGATGCATCGCGCGGCCGACGGTTGGCACGCGAGTTGGGGCGGGACGATCGACCACGTCTCGACGAGCCCCGGCTACTACGCCTCGCCGAGCCGCTGGGGAGCGACCGCCACGAGCCTGCCACTGATCGGCGGACTCATTCGCCCGGGCGAGCTCGCGAGCGGACACATCGATCACGCGCTGGCGATCGCAATTCCGCACGCCCAGGCGTCCGCGTTTGCGTGGCCGGCCCAGCGCACGGACGGTTCGGTGTACAGCAGCTCAGCGGTCCCAGAGGGGCAGCGGTTCCGCATCGACCCGAGCCTCGATCTCAGCAAGCTGTCAATGCCGCCGCTCATCCGGATGATGGCCGTCGCCGCCCAGAAGTACGGGATCATCGTGCGTGACCAGGCGGGCTCGGTCGCCTTCTACGGAGAGGACACGGACGCTGAGGGCGTGGCGAATCCGTACTACGGCGCGAGCGGCTGGTTCCAGGGTCAGTACGTCAACAACCTGCTGAAGAGCTTCCCCTGGTCGCACCTGCAGGCGTTGCGGGACACGCTGTCCTGCTGCTGGCATAAGTAGTCGCGAGGTCGTTTACGTCGTTTACGCGGTCAGGTCGGGGAGCGCCAGCCGCGCCGCCCACACCTGCGCTCGGTGGCGCCCTTGGCGCCGGCGCTGGAGCGCGCCGAAGAGTGCCGTGCACCGCTCGGGCTTGCTGAGGATCCAGCGTCCGGTCGTGAGCGCGGGAGCGAGCCGGCGCGCCCGGTATGCCTCGCGCATCTCATCCCACGCCATTACCGCGCGGCGTCGCTCGACGATGTCGTCGCGGAACCATTCGGAATCGCGGTAGTCGGCGATGATGTCGAGGACCGCGTCACGGGACGCGGCCTTCCCGCGCGACTTCTGCGCCTCGTGAACCCGGTAGACGGTGACGACGGTCGGAACGCACAGTCCGGAGCGCAGCGCGAGCATCCGCAGCCACAGATCGAAGTCCTCGGCCGAGCGCAGGTTCGTCCGGTACGTGCCCGCCTCGAGGAACGTCTCGCGCCGGATGATGACCCCGCTGGCGGCGACGAAGTTCTCCGGATACACCAACGGCGCCGGGGAGTCGAGCACGAGCGGCTCGTCGCGCATGAGGCCGCCGTACGACAGCGGGGTGTTATCCCCGCCCACAGCGAGTGACGCGCCCGCGACGAAGCCGTGCTCGCCGCGGTGCGGCCACAGCGTGCTGAGCATGTGCGGGAGCCACCGGTCATCGGAATCGAGCGGCGCGATCCAGGGCTGGCTGGTCGAGGTCGCGCCGGTGTTGCGCGCGGTCGCGGCTCCGCGGTTCGTGTCGTGGCGGACGACGATCGCTCCGGCCCGCTCCGCCGCACCGGCTGTGTCGTCGGTGGAGCCGTCGTCGACGACGATCACCTCGGCGGGCGGATTCGGTCGCTGCGCGAGCGCGCTCGCGACCGCTTGTCCGACCCACTCCTCGCGGTTGTGCGCCGCGATCACAACCGCGACTGGCAGTGCCTGCGTTTCTCCGGGCATCGTCGTGAGGGTACCCAGGACCTCTGCAAACGTTGCATAGCGGCCCGGTTGGTGGGGTAGACCCACGAGAGCCCGGGGGAGGGGGATGTGTCGTGCGCGCGTACGGGGACGCGCGGCGGACCGTGCAACCGATCCACGGATGTGAACCATGAGCCATGCTTCCCAGCCATTGATCCTGCCATCCGAGCGAAGCCCCGCCGATACTCCGGCGCGGGCCGAACCCCGACCGCTGAAGGACTTCGACGCGCTCGCGGCGCGTTTGAACGGCCGCGTGGCGTATGCCGACGAGGCAACCGCCGCCCCGGTCGGCGCGGCCGAGTCGAGGCTCCGTCTCAGCGTCAGCCAGGCGGTGCGGGCGCGCCGATCGTCGGCGTCGGCCTATGTCGCGCTGTCCGAGCGCGTGGGGCTCCCGCTCTCGTTGCTGCCTGGCGACGCGCCGAGGATCCAGATCGCGCACCTGCTGACATCGCCGCAGAAGCGGCGGATGGCGCAGATGACCGGATACCTGAGACGGACCGACGCCACGCTTGTGTTCTCGCGCCCCCAGGAGCGCTACCTGCGCGACGAGGTCGGGCTCGACCCCTCGCGGGCGCGGTTCATCCCGGACAAGGTTGACCACCGGTTCTTCACCCCCGGCGGCGACACCGACGGCGGCTACGTGCTGAGCGTCGGCCGCGAGCAGCGGGACTACGACACCCTGGTCGAGGCGCTTGCGCCACTGGATGTTCCGGGCGTGATCGTCAGCGGGAGCCCGTGGTCGCACCGAGCGGCTGGTCCGCTGTCCGTCCCGGAGAACATCGAGGTCCGATCGGGTCTCAGCTATCCGGCGCTGCGTGAGCTGTACCGCAACGCACGGGCGGTCGTCATCCCCGTGTTTCCCGGAACGAGCTACGCCGCGGGCGTCAATGGCATCCTCGAGGCGATGGCCTGTGCCACTCCTGTGATCGCCTCGGACACGCCGGGGCTGAGCGGATATATCCGCGACGGCGTCGACGGGCGGACCATCGCACCCGGGAATGCGCCCGCGCTGCGACAGACCGTGGAGGAACTGTGGGAGGACCCCGCGCAGGCCCGCCGGCTCGGGGACGCCGGCCGAGACATCGTTGAGTGCGACCGGACGGTTGATCATTTCGTGGAGCGCGTGGCCGGTGTGGTCACGTCGCTCTCCTGAGAGCGTGCGGTGCACATCGCCTACGTGACCACGGGGTACCCCTGGGTATCCCACACGTTCATCCAGAACGAGGTGCTCGGCCTGCGGGCCCTCGGCGTCGAGGTGGATACGTTCACGGTCGCCCGCTCGCCGCTCTCGGAATGCCGCACGGACGCCGACCGGGAGGCGTACCGAACGACCTATGCGCTCCGGCCACCGCGGCCTGGGCACTACCTGCGGGCGCACCTCGCGGGGATGCTGACACGGCCGTCGCGGTATCTCGCCGCGTTGCGGCGAGCGCTGCGGATGGCCGGGTGGGCGCCGCGCGACCTCGAGCGGCACGCGGCGTACTTCGTCCAGGGCGTCGTGCTGTGGGACCGCTGCCGGCGCGCCGGCGTCTCGCACGTCCACGCCCACTTCGCAAACGTGTCGAGCGACGTGGCGATGCTCGCGGCGATGCTCGGCGGGGACGGCTTCACCTGGAGCTACACGATGCATGGGCCGACCGAGTTCTATGACCTGCGCCATCACCGCCTCGCGGAGAAGGCGACGGACGCCGCGTTCGTGATCTGCATCAGCGACTTTGCGCGCAGCCAGTTGATGGGCATCGTCGATCCAGCCGGGTGGAGCAAGCTCCGCGTCGTCCACTGCGGTGTCGATGTCGCGCGCTTTGCGCCGGCGGCGGCGGCGCGCCTGCGCGAGGAGGGGCCGGTCACGGTCGCGTGCGTCGGGCGACTTGTGCCCGAGAAGGGGCAGTCGCTGTTGATCGAAGCGGTCGGCGCGATGCGCGATGCCGGGGTGGACGTGCGCCTCGTGCTCGTCGGCGACGGACCGCAACGCGAGTCGCTCGAGCGACTCGTCGATTCGTCCGGCCTGCGGGACGGGGTTGTGTTTCGCGGCGCGGTCGCCCACACGGAGGTGGAGCGGATCCTGCACGAGGCTGACATCTTCTGCCTGCCGAGCTTCGCCGAGGGCGTACCGATTGTGCTGATGGAGGCGATGGCGATGGAGCTCCCGGTCGTCGCGTGTCAGGTGATGGGCATTCCCGAGCTGATTGAGGACGGCCTGACCGGGCGCCTCGTGCGTCCGGGCTCCCGCGGCGATCTGATCCGGGCGCTGTCCGCGCTCGCCGCCGATCCGGATCGCCGGGCGGGACTCGGCCGTGCGGCCCGGGAGCGGGTCGCGGCCCAGTTCGATTTGACGGCGAACGTTGCGCAGTTGCGCGAGGTGTACGCCGAGTACCTCGGCCGTTCGGGATAAGTGTGCGTCAGCTCTTGGAGCTCTCGTTGTCTGTGCGACCACGACCCCGCCCGGCGAGATCGGCTGACCAAGAAGGCAAGCGCGGGAGCCTCAAGCGGGATTTGGGTTCGCCGATACCGAGGGTATGGGCGAAGCGCACGACAGGATGCCCGTGGTCGCGAAGGTGGCGGCTGGCGGGGTCATCGCTGCGCTTGCGCTGCTGACGGCGCATAACGTCTTTGGGGTCGGGTGGCCGGCCTTTCCGCCCGCAGCGTGGTGGGACTACCTCTACTACGCGATCGAGTTTGGGGCGGTGGCGCTGATTGCAGCGCGGGTGCTGGTCCGGCCTCGTGACCGCGGCGCGTGGACGGCGATCACGCTGGGCCTGTTGCTGTTCAGTGCCGGCGATCTCTACCTTGCGCTGGCGTTTGGAGCCAATGCCGACAGCGCTCCGACACCGTCGCTGGCCGACGCGCTGTATCTCGGGTGTTACCCCGCGATCTACGTGGGGATCGGGCTGCTCCTGCGTAACCGCGTCCGCGGATTGCCTGCGGGAATCTGGCTGGATGGGTTGATCGGCATCTTCGCTGTGGCGGCGATTGGGGCGACGTTCGCATTCCCGGCCGTCTTGTCGAACACGCATGGCGCGCCGCTGGCCGTAATGACCAACCTCGCCTACCCGCTTGCGGATCTGCTGCTACTCGCGCTCGTCATTGGGATCTTCGCGCTCAGCGGCTGGCGGCTCAGCGGCGACTGGCTCGCGCTGGCGGCCGGCTTCCTGATTTTCGCTGTCGCGGATTCGATCTACCTCGTCCAGTCGGCCAACGATACGTATGTCGCCAATGGCCTGCTCGACGTCGGGTGGCCCGGAGCGATGGTGGTCGTCGCGCTCGGAGCGTGGCGCCCACCGCCTCGACGAGACGCGGTGCGAACTGCCGGGTGGGCGGCGTTTGCCGTTCCCGTGCTCGCGTCGCTCGCGTGCCTCGGGTTGGAGTTCTACGACCACTACGAACGCCTGGTATTCGCAGCGCACCTGTTCGCAATGCTGTGTCTCTTGACCGTTGTGGTGCGGCTCGCGTTGAGCTTCGCGGAGAACGTCCGCATGCTGCGTGCGAGTCGCCACGAGGCAGTCACCGATGTGCTGACCGGCCTGGGCAACCGGCGCGCGCTGACGCAGCTGCTTGAGACGAGACTGGCCGCGACCCCGACCGAGCCGTTTGTGCTCGCGCTCTACGACCTTGACGGCTTCAAGAATTACAACGATACGTTCGGCCATCAGGCGGGCGATGCGCTGCTCGCGCGGCTCGCTGGGCGCATGTCTCGGGCGCTGCCGAACGCGGGCGTGTTTCGGATGGGGGGCGATGAGTTCTGTGTGGTGGCCACCGAGGCCGAGGGAGGAATGGAGCTCGCGGCCGCCGCGGCGGAGTGTCTGCACGAGCACGGCTCCAGCTTCACGGTGGGGTGCTCCTACGGAGTCGTCAGCCTGCCCAGCGAAACGGTCAACGTGGAGAAAGCGATGGTGCTGGCGGACGCCCGCATGTACGAGCATAAGGAGAGCCGCCGGCCGAACGCCGCCACCGACACACAGGGCGTCTTGCTACGCGCGCTGGCCGAGCGCAGCGCCGCACTCGGTCAGCACAACGACGACGTCGCGGACCTTGCCGAGGCCGTCGCGGTCGAACTCGGCCTCAGTCGCGCTGACGTCATCCCCATCCGCCGAGCGGCCGAGCTGCACGATGTCGGCAAACTCGCGATCCCGGACACGATCCTCAACAAACCCGGACCGCTGGACGAGCAGGAATGGGACTTCGTGCGCGGCCACACTCTCGTCGGAGAACGCATCCTGGCTTCGGCGGCGTCGTTGCGGGACGTGGCACCAGTCGTACGCTCCACACATGAGCGCTGGGACGGCGAAGGCTATCCCGACAGGCTCGCTCGTGAACAGATCCCGCTCGGCGCGAGGATCATCAGCGTGTGCGACGCCTTCGACGCCATGACCAGCGACCGCCCGTACAGCCCCGCCATCGAAGAGGCGGGAGCGCTGAAGGAGCTCAAACGTTGCGCTGGCACACAGTTCGACCGGACCGTGGTCACCGTCTTCGAACGGGTCCTCGCCCGTGGCTTGGTCTCGGCAGCCCCCGCGGTTCATGCAGCGTGACGCGCCCTCCGCGAGGCTCCCAGGGCGGGAACGCCATCGAGGGCGGCGGCTGGTGATCAAGGTCAGGGAGCGCACACCGCTCCGCCCAGGTGCTGCTCGTTACTGCTGAGCTCCGATCGCCGTTGGCCGCCGCATCATCCGCGGCTTGCTGGCTGCCGTCGCCGCCGGCGCAGAGACCCGGGATGCTCGGCGGTTGCTGCCGATCGCGACGATCCCGGCCCATAACCACACGACGTAGTTGTCGAAGGCGTAGTCGAGCGGTGTGAAGTTCGACTGGATGAACCAGGCGACCGCGACGGCGATCAAGCCGATGCGCCACGGTTCGATCTCGGGGCTGGCTCGCCGACATGCGGGGATCACGATCGCGAGGACGATGATCGTGAGCCACAGCGCGGCGCCGCTGAGACCGAGTTCGGACGCGTTCGACAGCGTCATGTTGTGCGCGGTGCCGACGCTTGTCAGCGGGTACGTCGCGGCGAGCCGGTAGTAGGGCCGGCTGTCGGCGCCGAACCGTCCCCAGCCAAAGCCGATTGCTGGTTGGTCCTCAACCATGCGCAGGGCCGCCGCGTCGGAGTTGAGCCGATCCCAGACCGGCGTCTGATCGGACGCCCGCTGGCTGACGTTCTGCTGGAGCCCGGGGATGACCGTCAGCGACGCGAGGACGACGACCGCCGCGGCGATTGCGGCCGCGGGCAGCCACGGACGCAGCCGGCGGTCGCTCACCATCGCCGCGGCCGCTCCGGCACCGGCGGCGATCCACGTCTGACGGGTGAGCGTGAACAGGATCCCTGCGGCGCACAGCGCCATCACGGTTCCGGCCGCGATCCGGACTCGCCGGTCACGCCACCACGAGGCAACGAGGAACGCGGCGACCGCGCACTCGAACATCGCCAGCCCATTTGCGCCGGCTTCCAGGAACGGCCCGCGCCCGCGCCCGGCGTGGAGGCCGAGGTCTGGATTGAGGATGTACTTCGGCACGACGAGGCTGTTCAGGTGCACGGCCTCGAACAGCGTCACGAGGCCCAGATAGGCACCGAGGATGAGCAGACCGACCGCAAGGATGCGGCGCTGATGGCGGGTACGGAACGCGACCGGCGCAACGAGGAACAACAGGAACGGTACGAGCCCGAGCCGGTCGAGCAGCGCGAACAGCGGCGCGTGGCTCGTCAGCGTGTTCGACCAAGCGGCCGACACGACCGCGTAGAGGATCAGCGCCAGCATCAGCCAGTGCACGGTGCGGACCTGGATGCGGACCTCGTCACGCCGGCGCCACGAGTCGACCGCTACGGCGACAAGGCCGCCGAAGATCGCGACGCGGTCGAGCGGCAGCGGCACGCCCATGTTGCCCCAGTTGCCGGAGAACACTGACAGCAGCAGGCCGCCGGTGAGGATCCACGCCGGCTCGACGGCGACCAGGCAGGCGGCCGCGACCGCCAGTCCGGCCACCACGAGCACGGCCACGGTGAACGTGTCAACCCCGTGGTGGACGTGCGGACCGGCGACGATTCCGGCGCCTGCACCGACGAGGGCGATGACGCCGCACCAGAGGTACGGCGTCGCGCGCTGTGTGCGAGTGGCCATGACGGCCTACGCGGCGAATCGACGGATCCGACGGCGGTTCTCGATCGCGCCGATGAGGCCGGCGAAGGCGATGCCGATCACAAGCCCGGCAACGGCGCCGATGACCGCGTATTTCTCGATCGTCGAGCGGCGGTCGGTCTTCGAGGCGCTCGTCGGGTCGTTGAGCACGTCGAGCGACGGGGCGCTCCCGTTTTGCGAGAGGTTCAGGTAAGCCCCGCTCAGGGCCTGGGCCTTGAGCGTCGCGACCTGTGCCGCAAGCTTCGCGGCGTTCACCTTCGCCTTCGTGACGCCGGGCGTGTTCAGTGCGTTACGCGCCTTGAGCGTGCTCGCCTTGAGGCTGAGCTGATTGGCGGTGTTCTGCGCGCTCTGGTACCTGGCGAGCAGCTGTGAGGGACCGCCCTGCTGGGTGGCTGACTGGCTGACGAACTTCTGCAACGAGACGACCGCCTCGTGCGCGAGCCCCACGGCAGACGCGGAGGATGTGCCCTTCGCCGTGATCGTGAAGCTCGGCTCACCGGGAATCGGCGTCGCCGTCAGGTTTGCGCTGACGGTGCCGACGGGCTCGTTGAGCGCCCGCGCGATCGGGTTGATCACGTGCTGGCTCGCGACGACACGGCTGTAGGTGCTCGTCAGGCTCTCGGCAGCCGTCACGTATCCCGGCGTGGCCTGGGTATTGATGTCGGACTTGCCGACGTTGATCGTGGCCGTCGCGGAGTAGGTGGGGTGCTTCTTGTTCCCAATGTAGATGCCGGTCGCCAGAAGGATCAGCGTCGGCAGCAACACCAGGAACGGATGCCGCCGGACCGACGACGCCAGGCCCGTCGAGCCCGAGGGCCCGCCGTTCCTGTGGCCGAAATCGGGCGGATAGCTATCGCGCTCGAGGGCGCGTTGACTCTCAACGTGTTCGCTTACGGACATATAGATCTCACGACCCCCTGAGGTCGTGTCAGGTTGCGGGACAAAGACAGCCGGCGCGGCGTGTCGGAGGTGGCCACCGACATGGCCGGGACGCGAAGCCCCGGTAATAGGCCGACGATGAGCTGCTACCCAGCAGAGTACCGGCTCATCGCAACAAGCGATTAAGGCCGTGTTATCCGGCTGCTCTCATGTCCAAACCCATGAGTTCGGCTGAAGTTCCGGTCAGCGTGTGCGTTAGGTGATCCGCGAGCCGCAGCGCCAGCGCAATGAGGGTGAACGTCGGGTTTGCGTGGCCGCCGGTCGTGAACACGGAGCTCCCCGCGACGTAGAGGTTCTCGACCGAATGCACGCGGCAGTTGCGGTCGACGACGGAGGTCCTCGGGTCATCGCCCATCCGCGTCGTGCCCATGTGGTGGGGTCCGCCGACGATGCGCCTGCGCCAGCTTGTCCGCGGCGGGATCACGCGGCCGATATTGCGTTCTTGGAGGTCGTGGTTGAGGGTCTTGAGCCAGCCTGTTATCGAGTCGGTGTCGAGGTCGGTCAGCCGCCACTGGAGATTGGCCTGGGGCATGCCGAGCGCGTCGCGCTTCGTGCCGAGGATCACGCGGCTGTCCGGATTCGGTGCCTGCTCGGCGCGGACGTAGAGCGAATGCAGCTCCGTGCCGTCTTCTAGGCGCGCGCGTGCGCGAGCGTCGCGCTCGTGAAGGACCGTCCGGAGCCGGCGCGCTCTGTACCAGGTGTTCTCCGCGGTTTCACGGGCGCGCTCGGCAAGCTCCTCATGGCCGTTCGCCTTGAGATGGTTGTACGCCGCCGCCGCGCGGAACGTGATCTCCGGCGGCCACGAGAGAAACGGCGTGCCCATCGCGTAACGGCCCGGCTCGATTGCGATCGAGCACGCGAGGCGTTGATGACGGCCTTGCGCGTCAGCCGTCGGGACGATTACGCCTCTTGCTTCGCCGTCTTCGGTGTTGGCTCGGTCGTAGAAGGCGCGATCGAACGCCCGCGTGGGCAGGAGGTGACCGGCCGCGACGTGGAGGTGCTCCTGGAAGTAGCGGCCGACGTTGCCGTGCTCGTTGCCAAGGCCCTCTGCTTGATCCTGGTTGGACGCGAGCAGGAGACGCGCGTTCTCGATCCCGCCAGTGGCGAGAACGAACGCCTTCGCCCTGACCGTGAACTCCCGGCCGTCGAGCGTGCGAACGACCGCCTCCTTGACCCGCCGCGTACCGGGCTCGAGCCTGAGCTCCGTGACGTTCGCGTTGAGCAGCGTCTGGACGTTGGGCGCTTCCAGGATCTCGGGCCCATACACCTCACCGAAGTTCGTACGCGGGCTGTACTGGTAGATCGCGTTCTCGAACTCGCTGCCCGGTGCGAGCGGCATCGGCTTGTCGAGGGCATCGGCCCACGCGGCCGGGTCGAAGTCGGCGTTCGGCAGCTGGAGCAGCGCGGCCGTATCGGCGTCGTACGGTGCAACGTCCTCGTAGCCGATCGGCCAGCCGCTCATCGGGATCCAACGGCGTTCTTGGTAGTCGGCCGGATCGAGAGGCCGGCACCAGCCGCCCCAGCGGTTGGTCGTGCCGCCGAACATCCGGAAGCGGCTGGCGTGGAGGGGGTAGTAGGGGTGCCCGGTCGATGAACCGCGATACAGCCTCTGCGACGAGAGCTCGGCTTCGAATGCGCCGCCTTCGAGCACACAGATCCGGTCTCGGCCGTCAACCAGACGATGTGCGATCGAGATCCCCGCAGCCCCCGCCCCCACGACGCAGATCTCGCTTTCGATCTCCGCGCAGATGACAGCTCTAAAGCGCATAAAACCGGGGGATACCCGCAGCGCACAGGGGCGAAGCCCTGCGGCTCGGCTAGAGCCGCCGTCGGGCCTGTCGAGCAGACATCCCGCGGTGAGCGCTCGTTCGACATCGACCCTCGCCTTCTCGACCGATCGCGTCGTGTTGCTGGGCGGAGAGGTGACCGAGGAGATCGCGAACCTGATCGTTGCTGGGAGCTTCCAGGGCCAGACGACCGGCCGGCGAGAAAGCGCTCGCCTCCGGTCTCGTCAATCGCGTGATCGACCGGCCAGAGCTGGTGAGCCGGGGCGGGGGGGTTGGTCAGGAGTAGCGCTGGCGCCCTTCATCCGTTGCGCAGTGCTGCGAAAAGATGCATCGTCGGCCACGGTAACCCTCTCCCGACGCCCTGAAACCTGTCGGTCCCGATCTCTCCTGTGTCAAAGCTCGCCACAGCTGAGGTTTCTACCGTTACACAATGCATCTCGCCCCATGCCTATCGGTAACTGTGCAACCCGTAACGTATCTGTGGCGACTTCACCAACGTATCTGTGGGCTTTCACGAAAAATCACAGGCGCGCATTGCACTCTGGTAGGACTCTCCGTACGAGCATATTAACCCACTCTGCTGCGTGGTGTCGGACATGCCGTTTCGCGCACACGCTGTGGAGTAATCAGAAGTAAGCCTCTCCTCGCAGAGAGAGCCGGCTACGTGTGTGCGAGGCGGACCCGGCGGGGAGGCCGCGGGACCGCTGAGCGCACCGGACGCCACGTCTGAGGCTGGTTGCTGTCCGCTTGCAGTGAGGAGGAGGTTTTGTTACATCCGAGAGTGTGGGGCAGGAGAGGCGGGACGGGGTCCGGGGGTCCAAGGCGTCGCCGACGGCATGTCCATCCCGATCTGATTCCGAGGGGCTCGGACGGCGTGGCCTACTCCTCGGCCGCCGACTCAGCCTCTCAGGGCACGGACGCCGAATCGCCTGCAATCCCCACCGGGGCGGGCGTGTCCTCGCTCAGTGGGTCGGCGGCGGACATGCGCACTTCCGGGCAGACGCCGGACGGAGGAGCGAGGTCCATCGCGGCCGATGGAACGCTCCCCGCTTCCACGCCCAACATAGGAACCCAATCAGCGTTGCCAGGTGCAAGCTCGCGAGGGTGGCGCCAGCCTCTAGCCATACGTGGTGCCGGAACCGCGGCGACGATCGCCGTAGCACGGCGCGACGCCATCTACCGGCGCACGCTTGCCATAGGGGATGCCGTCGCCGCCACGATCGCACTGATTCTCACGAACGCCGTCGTCGGAAGTTCACAGCCGGACATGACGACTCTTGCGGCCGTACCGCTCATCGTTGTGCTCGGCAAGGTCATCGGCCTTTACGACCGGCAGGAGTCGGTTGTTCGGAAGTCCACCCTCGATGAGGCGCCTGTCCTGTTCCAACTCGCCACGCTCTACGCGGTGGCGATCTGGCTGATCAACGGTCTGCTCATTACGCGCACGAACAGCCGCCGAGAACTGCTGGTGAACTGGTTCGTGCTGTTTGTGCTACTGCTTGTCTTCCGTGTCTTGGCGCGGACTGTCTCGAGGCATGCCACGGCACCCGAGCGCTGCTTGATGGTTGGCGACCGGCCGACCTGCGACCGGATCCGAGCAAAGCTTGCACTCCGGCGCTCGTTACATGCGTGCGTCGTGGCCTGCGTGCAAATCGATGCGCTTGCAGACGAGCGTCACGGCATGTCTGTGCTCTCGGAAGAGGGAGATCTAGCGGTGCTCGTTAACGAACATCGCGTGGACCGGATCATCATCGCGCCGGCAGGCGCAGAAGGCGACAACGTGCTCGACGTGATTCGCGCCGCCAACTCCCTCGGCGTCAAGGTGAGCATCGTGCCGCGGCTGCTCGAGGTCGTCGGGTCGTCAGTCGAGTTTGACGAGGTCGAGGGTGTGCCGCTGTTATCGATGCGGAGCGTCCGCTTGAGTCGGTCCTCGCAACTGGTGAAACGCGCCTTAGATGTGACCGCCTCGATCGTCGGACTGGTGATCTTTACTCCAGCGCTGGTGGTGATTGCCATGGCGATCAAACTGGAATCACGAGGGCCTCTGTTGTTCCGGCAGAGCCGTGTCGGGCGCGACGGTGAGGTCTTCGAGATGCTCAAGTTCCGGACGATGGTCGATGGCTCCGAGCAGCAGCGCGAAACGCTTCGCCATCTCAACCAGGCCGACGGGTTGTTCAAGATCGCCGACGATCCGCGCATCACACGGGTTGGTGCGGCACTCCGCCGGACCTCGCTCGACGAGCTTCCTCAGCTTTGGAACGTATTGCGAGGCGACATGAGCCTTGTCGGGCCTCGCCCGCTGATCGCCGAGGAAGACAGGAAGATCCAGGGGTGGCACCGGCGGCGCCTGCAACTGACCCCGGGGATGACAGGACACTGGCAGATCCTCGGTTCGGCGCGTGTCCCACTCCACGAGATGGTGAACATCGATTACCTGTACGTTACGAACTGGTCGCTCTGGAACGACGTGAAGATTCTTCTCCGCACGCTCCCGTATGTGATAACGGGAAGGGGAATGTGATGAAGACGAGCGACTGGCTTGCGCGAGCACCTCGCCGACGGCGCGACGCCAAATCGAGCGATCAAGCGCGCTTCGCGACACTACGTCCGGCCTCGCTAGATCGCGCTGACGTACTGGGCTGCCGGATCGACCGCGTTGGCTTCGACGAAGCACTTGCGATCTGCGAACGAGCCATCCGATCGCGCCGCTTCGCGCAGCACATGTCGATCAACGCGGCGAAGATCGTTGCAATGCGCGCTGACGACACGCTGCGGGCGAACATCGAGCAGTGTGAGTTGATCACAGCGGACGGCCAGCCGGTGGTATGGGCATCGAAGATCCTGCACGACCCGTTACCCGCGCGCGTGACGGGTATCGATCTGATGCACGCGCTGTTGACGCGCGCGACGGTTGCCGGATATCGAATCTACATCCTCGGTGCCAAGCCGGACGTGCTCGGGCTCGCGATCGCCCGAATCCGGACCGACTACCCGGGAATTACAATCGTCGGCTCTCGCGATGGGTACTACGAGGACGGAGAGGAATCCGCCGTGGCAGACGCCATCACTGCTGCCCGACCAGACATCTTGTTCGTCGCGATGACCTCGCCTCGAAAGGAGCAGTTCCTCGCTCGATACGGACGGGACACCGGCGTCCCGTTCGTGATGGGCGTCGGTGGCGCGATCGACGTGATCGCCGGTGTCCGGCACCGGGCGCCCGTGGCGCTGCAGCGAGCGGGGCTCGAATGGGCGTTTCGCCTCGCGCAGGAGCCGGGACGACTCGGTCCGAGGTACGCGGTGACGAACACCAAGTTCGTGCTGTTGCTGGCGCGCGCGTTAGCCGGCCGAAACGCGGAAGAGTGGGCGCGGACGCCATCGCCCGCCGCAGCACAGACGACTGCGCCACGCCCCGGGATGTCGATGAACGAGCCAGACCCCTCGCATGCCTCTGGCGCAATCCGGCCGGCGGACGGGTCGGGGTCGCTCCCCGCGCCCCGGCGTCTGACGCATCTGCAGATTCTCGAAGCCGAGGCGATCCACGTGATGCGCGAGGTCGCCGCCCGCTTCGAAAGGCCGGTGCTCCTCTTCTCCGGGGGCAAAGACTCTGTCGTGCTGTTACGCCTCGCCGAGAAGGCGTTCCGGCCGGGGCCGTTCCCGTTTCCGGTGATGCATGTAGACACCGGCCACAACTTTCCTGAGGTCATCGCGTTTCGCGATCGACGCATCTCCGAGCTGGGCGAGCGGATGCTTATTGCCACGGTGCAGGACTCGATTGAGCGCGGTCGTGTACGCGAGGAGAGGGGCGTTGGACGGAGCCGGAACCGGTTGCAGACCGTGACGCTGCTCGACGCCATCGCAGAAGAACGATTCGACGCGGCCGTCGGCGGTGCGCGCCGCGATGAAGAGCGCTCACGCGCGAAGGAACGCATCTTTTCGTTTCGTGACCAATGTGGCCAATGGGAGCCGAAATTCCAACGTCCCGAGGTGTGGAACCTGTACAACGGTCGGATCGCGCACGGCGAACACGTCCGTGTGTTTCCGCTGTCGAACTGGACCGAGCTCGACGTGTGGGAGTACATCGGTGGCGAGGCGCTCGAGGTTCCATCGATCTACTTTGCGCACGAGCGCCGGGTGTTCCTACGCGACGGAATGCTCTACGCGGTCAATCCGTTCGTGGCATTGTCACCGGACGAACGCCCGATGCCCGCAGCGGTCAGGTACCGCACCGTGGGAGACATGACGTGCACCGGCGCGGTTCGATCCAACGCCCTGACCGTCGAGGACGTGCTGGAGGAGCTCGCAGCCGCGGAAGTGACCGAAAGAGGGGCGACTCGCGGCGACGATCGCGTGACGGAGGCGGCCATGGAGGACCGCAAGCGTGAGGGTTACTTCTGATGGGAGCCCCCGCCGCGATGGCGCCTGAGAATCCCAGCAGCGAGCATCGCGGTGGCGATAGTGCGCTTGTTCGGCTGGTCATCGTCGGCTCCGTTGACGACGGTAAGAGCACCCTGATCGGGCGTCTACTGCACGATTCCAAACAGATCTTGAGCGACCAGCTCGAGGCGATTGCGTCGGCATCGTCCCGGCGACGGAACGATGGAATGCTTGATCTATCTCTTCTCACCGACGGGCTGAGAGCCGAACGCGAGCAAGGCATCACGATCGACGTTGCGTATCGGTACTTTCAGTCAGGCGGGCGAAAGTTCATCATTGCCGACACGCCCGGTCATGATCGCTATACGCGGAACATGGTCACCGGCGCGTCGACCGCTGATCTAGCGGTGATCCTGATAGACGTACAGAGGGGCGTTGTGGAACAGACGCGCCGTCACGCGTTCATCGCGTCTCTGCTGGGCATCCGGCATATCGTGGTGTGTGTCAACAAGATGGATCTCATCGACTACGGCCGCGAGCGATTCGCAGAGATTGAAGATCAGTTCCGAGCATTTTGCGCGCGGCTGGAGGTCACCGACGTTGCGTTCATTCCGATCTCAGCGATGACTGGCGAGAATGTCGTCGAGCGGTCTCGGCAGATGCCATGGTATGAGGGGTCAGCATTGCTCTATCACCTCGAGCACGTCCACATCGCGTCGGATCGCAATCTCATCGACTGCCGCTTTGCCGTCCAGTGGGTGATTTCGTCATCCGCGGACGGGACCGGTGGCACGTACCGGGGATACGCGGGGCAGGTCGCGGGTGGAGTTCTCCGGCCTGGCGATCCGGTGATGATCCTTCCGAGCGGTGATGAGACACGGATCCTTGCAATCGACACCTACGACGGTCCGCTCGACGAGGCGATCCCACCGATGTCAGTAACCCTGCGACTGGCGCATGATCTCAACGTTTCGCGAGGCGACGTGATCTGTCGCCCACTGAACCAGCCGAAGGTGAGTCGCGACCTCGAAGCAATCGTGTGCTGGATGGGACATCCCGCGGCACGGGCAGGCAGACGCTATGCGCTCGAGCACACGACCCGCTCCAGCCGCGCGGTCGTGGACGAGGTGCGCTACAGGATCGACGTCAACACGCTACACCGCGACGATCATCCCGGGCAGCTGGCGGTCAATGAGATCGGTCGGCTCAGGATCAGGACGACCACACCCGTTATCTTCGATGACTATCGCCGCAACCGAACGATGGGCAGCTTTATCCTGATCGACGAGGCGACGAACGACACGGTGGGGGCCGGGATGATCGTCGAAGCGCGGGTCCGCCCGCCGGCGTCGCGGGCACAGAATGTGACCTGGTACCGGGGCGGGCTCACCCGTACGGAGCGTTGGAGCCTCCTCGGCTATAGCGGCGCGACAGTCTGGCTGACCGGACTTCCAGCGTCCGGCAAGTCGACGACTGCAGCTGCTCTCGAGGAACAGGTCGTGCGTGCCGGTCAGGCTGCGTACGTGCTCGACGGCGACAACCTCCGCCACGGCCTGAACGCCGATCTGGGGTTCGATCCGGAGAGTCGAACCGAGAACCTTCGTCGGACGGCGCAGGTCGCTCGGTTGTTCGCAGACGCCGGGGCGATCGCGATCGTCAGCCTGATCAGTCCGTATCGCGACGATCGGCAACTGGCTCGAGAGGCGCACGCTGAGGCCGGCATACCCTTCATCGAGGTGTTCGTCAACACATCGCTCGATGAATGTGAGCGCCGCGATCCCAAGGGCCTCTACGCGCGCGCCAGACGGGGCGACATCAGCGGTTTTACCGGCATAGACGCGCCGTACGAGCCCCCTGTGTGTCCCGATATCGAGGTACGCCCCGGTGCCCAACGGCCCGCGGAAGTAGCTGATGTGCTGATCACAGCGTTGAACGAGCGCGGCATTCTGACGGGCCGGACGGCGGCGCACGCTCCCGCCCACTGACGGTGATTCGACGATGGTTGCCGTCACCTCGGCCCGCGAATCGATCGGGCGCAGGCAAAGGTCGAAGGAAGCGGCAAAGCGAGCCGTGCGGGAGGTAGTCCCGCCGCGCGGGCTGTTCATGATGAGACGCGCGTATGCATGGGCGATGACGCGTGAGGCGAGGCGTGCTTTCAGTGAGGCGGAGCGCGGTGGGTCGTGGCTCGAGGAGCCCGAGCTGGATCGCTTGCAGCGGCGCTATCCGCCCGCCCCGGGGTGTGGCCCCGTGTTTCCGCCCCCGCCCGGCTACGGATACGACGCCGCGACGCTCGCGAAAAGAGGATCGGCACGCGCAAGCATGCTCGAAGAGGTGTCGGGTCCCGTTGCCGGCCGCTCCGTGCTCGAACTCGGCTGCGGTGACGGGATGGTTTCAGCGGCGCTTGGACGGCTCGGCGCGAGAACCAGCGCGCTGGATGTGTCTTCGCGCTTGTTCGACGAGCGTGCACGGAGCGCCGGGGTGAGGTTGCTCGAGGCTGACGCGACTGCGGTGCCGATCAACGACGATGAGTTCGATCTTGTCTTCTCATTTAACTCATTCGAACACTTTCCGAGCCCCGACTCGGTGCTTGCGGAGGCGATCCGCGTCGCTCGCTGCGGGGGGATCATCTACCTCTGCTTTGGGCCTCTCTACAGGTCCCCCTACGGACCGCACGGCGCTCAGTCGATCAAGGTCCCCTACTCTCACTTCCTCTTTCCACGTGACGTCCTCGATCGCTATGTCGATGTGCACAGTCTCCGGCCGATTCCGCACGCCGGCGTGAATGGGTGGGCGTTGCGGGACTATCGACGTCTCTGGGAGCGCTCATCGAGTCGTCTCGATCGACCGCTCTACCGCGAGATTCCGGAGATCCATGGCGTCGAGTTGATCGCTCAGCACCCGGAGTGCTTTCGTGGGAAGGTCGATGAGTTTGACGATCTCATCATCGGGACAATCGAAGTGGCATTCCGGAAGGTCCGTTAGGCTCCGCAGCAGACATCCTCGCACTAGCGTCGCAGGAGGACGGCGATCGGCCGGAGGCGCGTTTCGCCACCGCGATAGTTGCGGACGGTGGCCGTCTCGAAGGCGCACAGCGACCGCAACTCAGCGAGGCTCCGGTCGATCGTCGCGGCCTGCTCGGTCTCACCGCCTTCGTATACGAGTGCTTTCCACGGCATGCGCGCAAGATCCGAGAGGAAACCGACGTGGTGACGGATGGCGAGGTACAGAACGATCGCCTCATCGAGATCCTGATGGAGGGATGGCGGCACGTCGGCCGCCAGCCGGTAATCGCGCGACAACGTTGCCGCCGTAAGGTCGAATCGAGTGAACCCGAGCGTCAGCAGCAGCGCGCGGGCGTGTGACACGACTGACGGCAGATCCCAGCCCAAGCCCCAGCGCGCTCCGTCGGAGAGTGCGCCTGCGAGCATCATGCCCGCGTTGCATCCGATGTCGAGCACCACTCTGTCGGACACGTCGACTCCCGCATCGACGAGCATGTCGCGGATGAGATGCCACCGCCGCGCCGAATCCCGGCGTCCGAAGGCCGACACTGCGGGCACTGACTGGTACAGATAGCGGCCGCCACGGGTGCTGAGTTCGCGGCCGAAGTGCAGGTCGCCGCGTGCGGCCTGGTCGAGCACGTCGCGCTGGACCCGTTCGGGCTCGTCGACAGCGAAGCGCTCGAACGCGGCGTATCCGCACTGTCCATTGCGTTGCCGCACTTGCCGGGCGTCGCGCCACGGGGCGCGCGAGACGAGAAGCTTGGCATCGAGGAGATCCTGAATCTGCGCCAGAATGGCGTCGGCCTCTCCGCCTGCGTCGGTTGGGACCCCCGGGTCCTGGACGAGGAATGCAGCGCGATCGCCATCCGTATCGTGAATGACGTCGAGCAGTCGCGGCCCGATACCCCGTATGTGAAGGACATTCCCCGCGAGGGCGATCGCTTGCACGTTCGCCGCGCCACCTGGACGTAGCAGCAACCTGCACCCTGTGTCGGGCGGGTAGGTCCAGCACAGTGGGGACAGCAGTTCGCGGAGCTCCGCAGACGGTGCGATCCACCAGATGTCCCCATCCTCGCTGACCAGGCTCGGATCCAATCGCGTCAGTCCTTCTGAAAATGATCGCGAGGAGAGGGGTAATCGGGGCGCGAGCTGTCTGTCGAGACGCTCTGCCGGCTGATGGCCGATTCGAGTGGTGATGGCCTCCCACATCGAGTACAGCAGGGCGTTGATCTCGCGTCCTAGGTGAAAGGCGCCGTCGTGCAACCTCGCTGCGCCCGGGATCCGCTTCGCGAGCGCGCGCAGTCGTCTGCTGAGGCTCCCGCGCGGCTGCTCGATCACATAGGCCCCGCCAGATGGAACCTCCGAACGCGTGGGATCAGGGGGACGCTCAGGCATCGGAGCGGTTCACCCGGAGGACCGATCGACAACGGCAGGGCAATTGGCCGCGGCTCATCCTCGAGACCGGCCGATTGTCGATTCGACCGCTGCGAGAAACGGCCCAGCTGCATTCTCCCACCCGTTTGCTTCGCCGGTCAGCCGCCGGACGCGCGTCACGAGGTGCCCAACCACCGGTGCGAGCGTTGCCACGGCAAACCTCCCATCCAGGCCGGCGTGTTCGATCAAGCCCCGAACCCGATCCTCAGCTGCCGCGAACAGGGCGTCGAGTTCGAAGCATCCCTCGACCGCCAGAGAACGAAGCGGATTCAACTCATAAGTCCAATAATCGAGGAACGGAGTTTCGTCGCGACGCGACCACTCCCAGTCGAACACGCGAAGCACTCGTCCGTCCGTGGCGATGTTGCCAGACCAGAAGTCACCGTGGATGACACAGCGGCCAACCGGAACTCCGCGCAGCAGGCGCATACGACGGCTGACGGCAGCGCAGACCGTGTCGCACGTTTGCGGCCGGTGTGCCGTCCACGCATCGCGCACGACACGGAGAGCCGCGTCGTCGTCGTCGCTGCTCCAGGCTCGTGTCTCCCCGCCGGTTGCACAATGAAAGTCGCGCAACCAACCCAACGCTCTGTCACGGTCGGCGTGGAACGTCTTGTCACCGAGGGGATCCGCCGCCTCGACCACGATGAACTCATCATCGACCCTCTCCGCCAGCAATGCCGGCCGCGGCAGAGCGTCGCGGACCGTCCCCTCGGTCGGGAGTGCAGCACGCACTTCAGCCAACATCTGCACCTCGCGTTCGAGCCACTCAGAGGCACGTGGGTCGGCAGACGCTTTGAGGACCGCCACGGGTCCGGGCTCGTCGCGTTCGAACACGAAATGCACGATCTTCCCGCGACCTCGGCCCGACGAGAAGAACACCAGCCGTGGCCGATCCAGCCGACGTCGCAGGGCCCGTTCGGTGAGCGAGAGCGCTCGCGGGCGCCCGGTCACGATCATGACGGTTCGAGCTCGCAAGGCCTGCCACGTTGCGGCACTGACGTGCCGATGAAGCCGCCGCTGCGGTTCGAGAGCACGCCGGGCCCACCCGGCGGCATCACAGTCTGCAGGATCGACCGCGACTTCGGGGCACTCAGCGGAGGGCCAGATGGCCGTGGCATGCAGCTGGCCGGTGCGTGCTGCCAACGCCGTCGCCAGGACGGCCGGGCGCCACGAAATCGTTCGCACGCAGCCGGTATCGGGCACAAGCAGCCGCAGTGCTCCTCTGTCAGTGGGGTTCGGGTCCTGCTCAGGAACGCGGAGCATCCGACATGCGGTTGGCATCATCGGCCTCGGCAGCCCGGCGATCCGGAACAGAGAATGGACGGCTGCGTACGGGCGGCCGCAGCTGCGCCACGGAGGGACCCGGCGAACGCAGAGCGCGGAGGTCCGTGAGGCTGTAGCCAAAGACGCCCACCTGCTGCTCGTAGCGCCGCGCAAGTCGCGCGGCGATCGAGGCGCGCCAGGGCAGTCGCGGCGAGAAGAACCGAGAGAAGTAGGAGTCGTTCACGCCCGGACGAACAGGCCAGTCGGCAACGTGACGCCCGAGCGACAAGAACGCGAACAGGCGATCCAGCTCGCCGGCTGGGTCCATCATCAGCTCCTCGTACCGAATCAAGGCCGTCTTGCCGACGAACTCGGCATCGTCCACCAGATTCGCATAGCCGGCCAGCCAATGCCGGACAAGACGGTCCATCCCGATGCGCTTTACACGTCTGGTGGCAAGCGAGACAGCGATCGGATGGCGGATGACGATGATGAAGCGCGCATCGGGAAAGAGAGCACGGAGGAATCGCATCCGCACGAGATTCGGCGGAGACTTCTCGATCAGGACCGCCTTCGAGACGTCCCAGAAAGGCTCCCAAGCGTCGAGCAGCTGCCGCGCCGCTGTTGGCGAGACGAGTGCCGAGGCCTCGGTGAGCCGGGTAGCGGGTTCCAGTGCGAAGCGTCCCTGCCCGCCATGGGCACCCGCCGTCGGGTACAAGGACTGAACGTGTTGTCCCTCGTCCTCGGGCACCCCGGTCTCGGTCAGGCCGCTGACATCCGGATGTGATGCGAGCCAGCGAGCGAGCGGCGTCGTGCCACTGCGGTGAAGTCCTCCGACGAAGACAACCCGTTGTGCGATCGGTTTTAGATCGGAAGGTGACAAAGGTACGCTCGAGACAGACGCTCCACCGCGCGCTCCGGACCCGTCGAATGGGTCACGGGGTGATCCGCCGCCTCGTGATGCACAGGCGGCACCACCTCAAGCCAGCTCTTCAGGTTCTTCCGTTGCAGCTCGATCCAGCGTCGCGCTTGGACTGGAGGCGTCTGACGAAGCAGCACCGCGCGCTTCTGCGTTCGAATCAGCACGGTCATGACCTCGTGTCGGAGTGTCACTTCGCTGACGCGCCGGCGAGCCCCGATCTGCGCAAAACTCATACCGCGGGCACGCAACTGGTCGATTTGGTGCAGGGAGATCCCAAACAAGGTGGGCATGGCACGTAAAAGCTCCCAAACGTGCATCATATGGCCAAGCATGTGGTGCGACAGGTGCGGTTGGGTGAGGGTCTTACCCGTCCGGACCACGAGAATCCGGTATAGCCTCGTCGACATCCACTGTGGCTTCGAACCGACAAGCCTTACAGCTAAGCCTCGCACGGGCACACCGCGTCCTCGGGCAAGGTCTGTCAGTGGCACACGATCGTGGCGATCATTCAGCCAGCCAATGACATCGTCACGAGACATGTGGAGAACCGCATCCAGGCGCGACTCAGCGAATGGAAGCCAATGATCAAGCACCCACGCTGTTCTCGGCAACCAGTCAGCGGCGGCTCCTGGAGGAGCGTCGGAGTCTGCAGCAATGGCGGTTCCACACATGCCTCCGCATGCACAGGCCGTGGCAGTAACCGCATACCTGAGAAATGCTCGAACAGACAATCAGCACCGTGCCGGCGATCCGGCATCGTTTGCCTCAGGGCGAGACTACCAAGGGACATCTCGCCACGTCAATACACACCTAACCGCAAGACAGGGCGGAAACCGTAGGCTTTGCTAGTGTCGCGGAAGACCGGCCGACGATCTGACCGCTCAAATTGAGCCCGGAGACCGTCATAGACGAGGGTAACCACCCTACTGCTCCGCGCGAGGGCGTGCCCGATGCCACCGAGCACCTCCCCGTCGCGCGGCCAGGGGTGTGGGAAGCTGCTCGGTCGAGTGCGGTTCTCGTGATCGTCACGATTCTGGTCTGCACCGGAGCGGGCGTGGCGGCAGGGCTGAGCCGCAAACCGAGCTATACGGCCACCACGCGCCTCGCAGTGCTTCACCTCAACTTCGGTGCGCCGGGGGCGCTCGCGGGATTCTCGACCGCGGCGGAGGCGCTTGCCGATACGTACGCGCGCGCGGTGCAGGCGGACGGCGTCGTACTGCCACTGGCCGCACGCCTCCATCGCTCGCCTCAGGCGATCAGGGATGATCTGAGTGCCGCGTCGGTCCCCCAGAGCCCCGTGTTCAGCGTCTCTGCGACGACCAAGGCGCGCGCGACGGCGATCGCTCTCGCGAATATGGCCGCGCGTGCGCTTACGAGGTACGCCCGCGCGGTCAGCGCGTCGAATCCCGACGCCAAGCGGCTGTACCGGGATTTGACGCGCGCGGAAGGTGTCGTCGTGTCATTGCAGGTGACGCTCAGTCGACTGCAAGCCGGCGTGCACGGATCAGCAGCGCCATCACGCCTGACGCAGCTTGCGATCAACCGTGCACAAACTGATCTCAGTGCCGCGAAGGACAGGGTCGACGCTCTGCGCGCCGCCTATGCGCAAAACATCGGGGGCACATCATCGACCGGCTTCATCCAGCCACTCCAGTCCGCCACGACCGTGACTAGCGACCGAAAGTCGAAGCTCGCATTGCTCGCGTTCGTCGGCGCGGCGGTGGGTATCGCGGTCGGCGTCGGGCTCGCGCTTGCGCGCCAAGGGGCCCGTTCTCGCGCCACAGGGAGGTGACCGATTCAGGCGACCGCGCAGCCGACGCTGCGATCGTGGCCGTTTGCAGTCGTCACGCCGCTCGCCATCGCCGGTTTCGTTCTGGCCGAGGTGACTTCGAGTGGACCCGGCGATCCGCGAGTACTCGTCGCAGGCGCACTAGTCGCCGCTGTCGTGGCCGCCGCGATCTGGGTAATGCCGGCGGCGTGGAGCTTGTCAGGCGCGCTTGCACTGTCGATGTTCGGAAGCAATTGGCAGGCCTTAGGGTTTCCGCGATCGGTCGCGCCCGATCGGCTCGTGCTGGGATTCACGCTTGTGGCAATCGCTGCACGCGCGCCATGCGCACGCGATCGCCGGCCGATCCGTTTCCGGCCCCTCTACGCAGTGATGTACGCGGCCGGAGCGTACGCGATCGGGTCGGCGATCGCCTACGGGACCATCACGAACCACGGCGCGCTGTTCGACCTGTTGGATCGGATGCAGATCCTGCAGTGGATTGTGTTCATCGTCGCGCCGTCCGTTCTGACGACAGCGGCCGACCGGCGCGTACTGCTCGTCACGTTCGTGGCGATGGGCATATACCTGGGGTTCACCTCGATCTTCGAGATCCTCGGACCGCATAGCCTTGTTTTTCCCCGCTATATCGACAACCCCCGGGTAGGCATTCACTTCGGCCGCGCGCGCGGGCCGTTTGTCCAAGCAGCGGTCAACGGACTGGCGCTGTATGCATGCATCCTCGGCTCGCTCATCGCTGCGGGTCAGTGGCGGCGCCCGTTGGCGAAGTCCGCCGCGATCGTGTCGGTTGTGGTGTGCGTACCAGCGTTGCTGTTGACCTTCCAGCGGACGATCTGGATCGGAGTCGGAATCGCTGTCACGCTGACGATGCTGGCGGCGCCGCGCTTGCGCCGATACCTGATTCCGGCGGTCGTGGCCGTCGGGGCGATGGTGGCGCTCGCGTTCGCGACGATCCCCACGGTCCGTGATCGCGCTCGCACGCGAGAGGGTGAC
This sequence comes from uncultured Solirubrobacterales bacterium, assembly GCA_963750695.1. Lineage (GTDB taxonomy): Bacteria > Actinomycetota > Thermoleophilia > Solirubrobacterales > Solirubrobacteraceae > Palsa-465. The sequence goes on along the minus strand of CAVVSB010000005.1, from coordinate 363,335 downwards.
ATCGAGACCGTCCGAGATCGGGAGGCGCTCAACGATGCATCGCTGAAGATGGTCGAGGCTCGTCCGCTGTGGGGGTTCGGCTGGGGACGATTCGGCACGGTCGTGCCGTACTACTTCCAGACCTCTGATTCGTACAACACCCGCACGGCCGCCGACAGCCCCGTTCACGACGTGTACTTCTCGATCGCGACCGAGCTTGGCTTGGTCGGGCTCGCGTTGTGGCTGCTGATCCTGTTGGCCGGGGTCGGAGGCGCAGTGCTTGAGCGAGGCCCGCCCGGGTTGCTGCCCTGGAGGCTCGGACTGGGTTCGCTGTTCGTGCTCTGGCTGGCCGCGGGAACGGCCTCGCCCCTCGCGGCCTCATTTCAAAGCCTGGTCCTCTGGCTCTGGGCGGCTGTCGTTATCGGAGGACGAACCGGTTAGGCCGAGTCACGCGGAAGCGTCCGTACGCGTCGATCAATCGGACGCCGCCAACCGCCGCACACACCCAGAGCTGGCGTCGATGAACTCTCGATGCCACAACTCGAAAACGAGAAGGGTCCAGATCCCCTGGGAATGGTCCGCGGTTCCTTCAACGTGCTCGGCCAGGAGCGACTCGACGACCTCAGTGCGGAAGTAGCCACGTTCGCGTGCCCTCGGGTCGAGCAGGATGTCGTGAGCGTATGCACGCAGGTCCGTACGAAGCCAGGCCGCGACCGGCGGCTGGAACCCACGTTTCGGCGCATCCAGGATCTCATCCGGCACGATCCCCCGCATCGCGCCGCGAAGCGCCACCTTCTTCTCTCGCCCGTGGATCTTGAGTCGGGTTGGCAGCGCGGCCGCGAATTGCATGAGTTCGTGGTCCAGAAACGGCGAGCGACCCTCAAGCGAGGAGGCCATCGTCGCGATGTCGACCTTGGCCAGCAGGTCGTCTGGCAAGTAGATCAACGTGTCGCATTCGAGCATGTGGTCGAGCGTCTCCGAGGCGGTGCCCGTGTTCCACGCCGACAGGAACTCGGCCTCGACCCGGGAGGGAGCGACCTCGGCCGCGAACTCGGGCGTGTAGAGGTTCTCGCGACGCAGTCCCTGGAGGGTCGTCATGTACTCCAGGTGGCGCCTCGCCGGATCGAGCGCGAGCGTGCGACCGAGCCGCCACGCTCGCATCCGCAACGAGTCGACTCGCCCGGATTGCGGCAGCCGTGCCGACGCGGAGCCCAGGCAGCGGCGCACGATCGCGGGAAGCCGTCCGAAGCGCTCGGCGAGCAATGACGCTACGTACCGGTTGTACCCGGCGAACGCCTCGTCTCCGCCGTCACCGTTGAGAGCGACCGTCACGTGTCGGCGGGCCATCTCGGCGAGGTAGAACGTCGGAACCGACGTCGCGTCCGCGAACGGCTCCCCGTGATGACGGACGATCCGGGGCAGGATCTCGATCGCTCGGGGCTCGACGACGAGCTCATGGTGCTCGGTGTCAAACCGCCGTGCGACGAGCCGTGCCAGCGGTCGCTCGTCGAGTCCGGAGCGAAAACCGATAGAGAACGTCCGAACAGGGGCGGGAGAGGCATCGGCCATCATCGCGACGACCGCAGCCGAATCGACACCGCCGGAGAGAAAGGCACCGAGTGGCACGTCAGAGACCAGTCGCCTCCGAACCGCTCGGCGAAGGTGCTCTCGGACTCCTTCGTAGGCGTCTTCGTCGTTGGAGAAACGAGCCTTCGTGGAGAAGTCCAGACGCCAGTAGGGCTCGATTGTCGCGCGTCCGTTCTCGTAAACAAGCCGATGCGCAGGAGGTAGCTTCTTGACATCGGTGAACGCTGTGTGCGGAGACGGGATGAACCTGTGCGCGAGATAGGCGTCAAGTCCACGAACGTCCAGCCGACGAGGAACGTCAGCGTTCTGGAGGAGAGCACCGAGTTCCGAGGCGAAGGAGATGACCCCGTCACCCACGGAATAAAACAGCGGCTTCTTCCCGACGCGATCTCGAGCGAGGACGAGCCTTCGCGTGCGCCGATCCCAGATGGCAAGCCCAAACATTCCGACGAGGCGATCTACGCATGACACTCCCAAGTCCTCGTACAGGTGCGCGATTACCTCCGTGTCGCCGCTGCTCGAAAACGTATGACCAGCGCCGATCAGCTGATCGCGCAACTCCTGGAAGTTGTAGATCTCCCCGTTGAGCACGACCGCGATGCGTCCATCCTCACTGAAGATCGGCTGATCTCCAGTGAGCAAGTCGATGATTCGCAGTCGCTGAATCCCGAGCCCAACGCCCGGCTCGAGGTGCACTCCTCGAGAGTCTGGGCCCCGATGCTCGAGGGCGAGGCACATCCGCTCGAGCGCATCGCGGTTCGGCACCCCGCCATCCGTCCGCGCTTGTCCCACGATGCCGCACATTCGAGCGCCGCGACCGTGTTCGTGCGGCCACCGGCGCCACAGTCTAGTGCGGACGGCGCCGGTAGCAGCACCTCTATCGAGACGAGCCTAATTCTCGACGAACGGCGTCATGTCCCGCGTAGTGCGGAGGTCCATCTTCAGCAGCTGTAGGTGACTCCACGGGAACTGGCGGAGCATCACCGAGGGCCACTGATCGAACAAGGCTCCAGAGGTCCCGGGCATGTTCGCCGGGCCCATGAACGGGTTGTAGCCGTATTGCGCGATGTATTGACCTGGGTCCTCTGCCCGGAACGTGAAGCCTGAAGACTTGTTGATGATGATGATTCCGTACTTCTGCGCCGCTTGCGCCATCATCATCACGAAATGGGGCAGATGCAGCGAAGCCAGATCGAGCTTCGGGTCGAGGCGGAAATGCGCCCCCTCGGGAACGGTGGTCGTGCTGACGGTATCGCCATCGGTTCGTTGTGCCGGCCACGCCCACACGCCCGCGCGCGTGTGCGAGATCGCCAGGTTCAGAGCGTGGTCGATGTGTCCGGCCTGCAGCTCGGCGATGGTCATGGAACCGGCGACAAGCGGGAACGACGATGCGGTCGTCCCCCACCACGGGCGCTCTAGCACGTTGCCCAACGTATCGAATACGTTTCGGTAGTAGCCGGGGTCGGTCGAGACGTGCGTCATCCGACCGCCCCACTTCGCGTGCCACCCGTCGGACAGCTTGGCGAGCTGCCAGAACTCCCACATGGTGTCGGAGCTCGGCTGGTACACGAGCATGTTCGCGTCGGTGCCGGCGGCAGCCTGCGCGTTCGCCGGGATCGGCACCGCGTTGAACACGTTCTGCAGATCGATCTGCGATGGTCCCTGATCGAGCGTGACGTGAATCATTGGCTGTCCGGACGGGACGGTGTAAATCGGAACGCCGTACGACGTCGTCGCGATACCGACCGCCTCCGTTATCTCCTGCTGCAGAAGATCGCCGACCACGGCCCCGGCATTGGGATCGACTGGTGCGTTCGTCGGCACAGGCGTGTTCCAGATCGAGCTCGGGGAGAAGAAGTGCAGGGGTGTCGTCGTGGATCCGGTAGCGGTGGTCGTGGTCGTGGTCGTGGTCGTGGTCGTGGTCGTGGCGGCAGCAGCCTGCACGCTCGATGTGGTCGTCTGGGGGACTGCTTGAAGGACCTTCGACGGCCCGGAGCGCGCCGTGGGCGCGGCCGACACGTGCATCGTGATGGTCACGGCAGGTCCGAGACGGCGGGGAGTCCGCCGCCGCTCGCGCGTTGCGCGATGCCTGCAATGTGAACGATGCGTCGCACCCCGCTGACAGAGCCGTTGCGACTTGTGCGCAGCGCTCGCTGCCGACGCGAGAGTCGGTCCTGCGATGACAAACGCGACGCTGGCTCCCGCGACGGAAGCATAATGACGGAGCTTCATGCCCGACCTCCAACCTACTGTTGCAATCCTTGCCCCAGAGAGGGTCTTTCGATGCAGTCGGCAGGACCTGGCGAACCCGCCACCCATCGCGGTCCTCGTGGACGATTGTCAAGACTCGCCGCGCACCCGAGCTAAACGAATGTACGGCCAGCCCGATACGACTGGGACAGGACCCTCGCGACGGCTGCGGTAGGCTGACGCAACTGGGACGACGAGTCGAGCGGCTGGCGGATGAAGGTTGGGTATCTCATGAGTCACTACCCGGCGATCTCGCATGCCTTCGTGCTGCGCGAGGTGCGGGCGCTCCGGGATGCCGGAGTAGCGGTGGAAACGCTGTCGATCCACCGAGCCGATCCGCGGGACCTGCTCGCCGAGCTCGATCGCCAGGAGGCCCAAGCAACGTTCAATGTCCTACCCACCAGTGCTCGGCGGCTGTGTGCGGCACACCTCGCGGCTTTCGCCAGGTCGCCCCTCGCCTATCTCTCGACGTTGGTTCTTGCGCTGAGGACGGCCTCGCCTGGCCTCCGCGAGCGGTTGTGGCATCTGTTCTACTTCGGTGAGGCGATGATCACGCTCGGCCATTGCCGCCGGGCCGGCATCGCCCATATCCATGCCCAGTTCGCCGACTCCGCGACGGACGTTGCGATGCTGGTCTCGCACTATCAACGGCGGACCGGCACGAGCATGACCTGGAGTCTCGCCGTGCACGGATCGATCGAGTTCTACAACGTGATTCGCCATGGACTGCCGACGAAGCTCGCGCGGGCGACCTTCGCAGTCGCGATCAGCGACTTCGGGCGCAGCCAGCTGATGTACCTGACCCCTGAGGAGCGGTGGCCCCACATTCACGTCGTGCGTTGCGGCGTCGATCCCGATGAATACGTGCCACCCCCAAGCAGGGCCGGCTCGCCGTCATCGGTGGAGATTCTGTTCGTCGGCCGGTTGCTGCCCGCAAAGGGACTGTCGCTGCTCTTCACGAGCATTGCGGAGCTTGCGCGTGAGGGATTCGACATCTCGCTCACGATTGTCGGAGACGGTCCTGCCCGACGACATTTCGAGCAAGCCGCTCAGGCAGCCGGTGTGTTTGACCGTACCCGCTTTCTCGGCGCTGTTGGACAGGATGGGATTCGCGAGCGGTATGCCGGCGCCGACCTCTTCTGCTTGCCGAGCTTTGCGGAGGGTATTCCTGTCGTGGCAATGGAGGCGATGGCGATGGGACTTCCCGTCATCAGCACCAGGGTCATGGGCATACCGGAGCTGGTCGATGACGGTGAGCACGGCCGGTTGATTGCACCGGGCCGGATCGACGTCCTGACCGATGCCCTGCGGGACCTTGCCCGGTCACCGGAATCTCGGCAACGCATGGGAGCCGCAGCCCGTCGCAAGGTCGTCAAGGACTACGACGTGAGAGTGTCCGCGCGCCGAATGCGGGCTGTTCTCGAGCGGGAAGTCGGGCTTCCTCCTACTGTGGTGACAGCTCGCGACAGCACTGGTGAGTTCCGATGACAGAGAAACAGTCTCGCCGTACACCCCGACTCGCATTTGTGGACTACTTCCCAACGCACTACCGCCTCGGCCTGTATGAGGGAATCGCGCGGCGCGCGGACGCTGATTTCTACTTCTTCTCAGATCATCGGGAGCGGTGGTGGAACAGGCAGATTCCACCTGCAGCGGATGGAGACTTTCGCCGAATCGATCTTCCGCGGTACCGCGTTGCCGGAGAGGCAGTGATGCTGGGGGTGGCGCGGCGGATTCTGGCCGGGCAGTATGACGCTGTCATCAAGAGCCCTAACGGAAAGCTGATGTTGCCCCTCGTGTACATGTCTGCCAAGGCTCGTGGCACGGCATTTGTCTTGTGGACCGGGATGTGGATGCACCCGACCACGCCGTTCCACCGTGCCAGCAAGCCGCTGATGGAGGGCATCTACCGTGGCGCAGACGCGATCGTCGCCTACGGCGAGCACGTTCGGAGATTTGTGCTCAAGACCTCCGGAGTGGCCGCCGAGAAAGTCTTCGTCGCTGGCCAGGCTGTCGAGCCAAGCCGTTTCACGACCATCAGCCCGATTCGAAACGGCGAGGTTGCCGAAGTGCTCTACGTTGGTCAGTTCGAGGAGCGCAAGGGACTTGCATACCTCCTCGACGCATTTGACCTGCTCGGCGATACGCCTTCGCAGCTGCGGTTAATCGGCTCCGGCTCTCAGGAACGGTGGCTCCGTGCCCGCATCGCCGGACGCGAGGACGTCGAGCTGGTTGGCCATCGAGCGCAGCACGACTTGCCGGCGGAGCTGCAGCGGGCGCGCTGCCTCGTCCTCCCCTCGGTGTCGACGAGGCTCGACAGGGAGCCGTGGGGGCTGGTGGTCAACGAGGCGCTTCATGCCGGTGTTCCTGTGGTGGCGACCGACGCTGTCGGGGCGGCCGCCGGAGGACTGGTCCGCGATAGCCGGAATGGATACGTCGTTCCCGAGCGCGATGCCACAGCGCTGGCAGCAGCGCTCCGGCGTCTCGTCGAGGGCCCGGCGTTGGCTGCGCGAATGGGAGACGTCGGCCGTGAGGACGTCGCTGCGTTCAACTACGACCGGATGGCGAGCGCTTTCCTGTCCGCGGTCGATTTCGCCCTGCGCGCCCGAGCACTCAAGCGCGGCTAGCTCGATGTGCGGCATCTGCGGAAGCTTCGCGTGGGATTCTCGCTTGAGGAGCAGCGAGGAGCTCGTGCGGAGGATGAGCGAGACGCTGCTTCACCGGGGCCCAGACGACGGCGACTGTTTCATTTCCCCCGACCGCCATGTCGGCCTCGGGCACCGGCGACTGTCAATCGTCGATCTGTCAGCAGCGGGTCGGCAGCCGATGAGCAACGAGGACGGCACTGTGTGGATCACGTACAACGGTGAGGTCTACAACCATGCCGCGTTGCGGCGCGAGCTCGAGGGTCGCGGACACGTGTTCCGCTCTGCGACTGACACCGAGGCGATACTGCACCTGTACGAGGACGACGGCGCTCGATGCGTCGAGCGCCTTCACGGCATGTTCGCGTTCGCGATCTGGGACAGCCGCCGCGATGAGTTGTTCTTGGCGCGCGACCGGATCGGCGTGAAGCCGCTGTATTACGCCCAGCTTCCCGGCGGTGTGCTGTTCGCATCCGAGGTCAAGGCGATCCTCGAGAACCCCGCAATGCCGAGTGAGCTCGATCACGACGCCTTGCTCGATTACCTGACGTTCGGCTTCACTCCGCCGCCGCGCACGCTCTTCCGCCGCATCTTCAAGCTCGCGCCGGCGGAGCGCATGACCGTGAGTTCGACCGGCGAGATGCGGCGAGAGCGCTGGTGGAACCCGCTGACGCGCTCCGTCTCCGACGAGGTCGCGGCCATCTCCGAGAAGGACCAGATCGCTCGGCTGCGGGATCTGCTGCGCGATTCGATCGCACAACGGATGATGTCCGACGTGCCGTTCGGGGTTTTCCTCTCGGGCGGCCTGGATTCCTCGACGAACGTGGCGCTGATGGCCGAGCTGACCGACTCGCCGGTACGCACGTTCTCGATCGCGCCGCGTGGCCATCCGCGCTATGACGAGCGTGACGCGGCCCGGGTGGTCGCACGACGGTTTGGCACTGACCACCACGAGGTCCTGATCGACGAATCCGATCTCGAGCGCTTCCTGCCGATGCTCGCGCACCACCAGGATGAGCCTGCCGCCGACTGGACCGCGGTCCCTCAGCATTTCGTCAGTCAGCTGGCGCGCGAAACGGGGACGATCGTTGTTCAGTGCGGGGAGGGCGCCGACGAGCTTCTCCATGGCTATGACGGATACAGCGCTCATCGGCGGTTCGCGGTGCCGTTCCAGCGCTTGCCGCGCTCCGTCCGCCGGCCGCTTGGCGCGGCGGCCGGACGTGTGACGCAACGCTTGGGACGAGGCATCCGCCACGGCGAGGCCCTCTATGACGCAGCGCACAGCGCGATCCCGTACTGGGGCGGTGACCTCTGCTTCCGAGGCGAGCTCAAGGGTCGGCTGCTCGAGGGCCGGCCCTCCGGGAACTCATATGCCGAGCCCGAGCGCCACTGGGCGTCGGCCGGCGGCGCTGGACGGAAAGTGGATGTCCTCCAGAAGATGACGTACGTGGAACTGCAGCAGCGGCTGCCTGAGCTGCTCCTGATGCGGCTCGACCGGCTGACGATGGCGAACTCCGTTGAGGGCCGTGAACCGTTTCTCGACCACCGCTTGGTTGAGTACGCACTGGCGCTGCCCCCGCGCATGAAGTTTCGGCACGGCGTGGGCAAATGGGCACTCCGCGAGGCGATGAGGGGAATCCTGCCCGACGAGATAATCGACCGACCGAAGCAAGGGTTCGGGACGCCGATGGAGGAATGGCTCCGAGGACCGTTCGGCGCGACCGCGCATGTGGCCGTGCGATCATCGGGTCTGCGAGACCAGGGTCTGTTCGATTATCGACTCGTCGACCGGCTGTTCTCGGCGCACCGGGCGGGCCGAGGCGACTGGAGCAAGCACCTATGGAACCTGTTCACGTTGAGCGTCTGGTACGACCGCTGGATCGCCGGGCGCGAGACTGACATCAGCTCTCGGTGACCGGTGTCACGTCGGGGGTTGTGCGCAGGTTGCCCTTCAGCAGCTCCAGGTGAGTCCACGGAAACTCACGCAGCATCACCGAGGGCCAATCGTCCAACAGTCCGCCGCCCGTGCCGGGCTGGTTGTAGCGACCGAGATATGGGTTGTAACCATGGCGGGCTTCGTACTGCTGCGGGTCCTCCGCGCGGAACGTGAAGCCGTCGGACTTGTTGTTGATGATAACGCCGTACGTTTGAGCCGCCCTTGCCATCATCAGCACGAAGCGGGGCAGATGAAGCGAGCCCAAGTCGAGCTTCGGGTCCAGACGGAAATGGGCACCTTCGGGGACCTCAACCGAACTTCTCACATCGCCGTCGGTACGCTGCGCCGGCCATACCCAGACGCCGGCGCGGGTGTGCGAGATCGCGAGGCACAGCGCGTGGTCGATCTGACCGGACTGCAGCTCCTTGATGGTCATGACACCCGCGACGAGTGGGAAGGACGTCGCCGGCGCACCCCACAGCGGGCGCTCGAGCACTTTCCCGGACGGATCGACCACATTGCGGTAGTAGCCCGGATCCGACGATACGTGAACCATCCGCCCTCCCCACTGAGCGTGCCAGCCGTCTGTCCGTTTCACGAGGCGCCAGAACTCCCACATCGTGTCGCTGCTCGGCTGGTAGACCGCGAGATCTGCGTCGCTGCCCGGTGCGGGCCTGGCGTTCTCGGGAAGCGGGACCGCATCGAACGCGTCCTGTAGCGCCGCTTGAGAGGGACCCTGGTCGAGGTCGATGTGCACGGCCGGCTGACTCGGGCCTACCGTATAGATCGGTACGCCGTAGCTCGTGGTGGCGATTCCGACCGACTCCTCCTGTTCTTGATGTACGAGGTGGCTCACGATCGCTTCCGAATTCGGATCGATGGGCGCGTTGGGCGGCACCGGTGCGTTCCAGATCGAATCGGGCGAGAAGAACAGCGGCCCATTTGCCCGCCGGCAGTCCGATGCTCCGGTGCAGAGTGCGTGCCGCGCGCCGGCCCTCGGTTGGACCCCATCGGGGCTGGGCGCCTCACTCGGCGACCGGGTGATCAACACGATCGCCACCGCCACCACGCCGACCGAGCACAGGGCCCCGATACGCCGAAGGGTGACGAGATGGAGATGGCGCCGAGTCACGGTAATTTCCGAGCTGGCGCGTCAAACCCCCATACCAGCCTCACTTGGTTGCGGCGGGCGAGCTCGAAACGGCTCGCGAGCGCGGCGTCCAAGCGACGCAACGCCTCGAGCGCCCGGCGGTGCTGCCAGCGGAGCCGGTAGGCACCATCCCGGGACTGCAATGTCCAGGTCCGCGCGCCGAGCGACAGCCGAGGCTCAGACCGAGCGAAGATTTCGGATGCGCGGACCGCAAGGTAGTGCAGTAAGCCGAACCGCTCAAACGACGGAATCCCGCCGACGGCGCGAATCCTGCGGTCGAGGTCGTCGATGCGGAAGCCGCCGGCGAGCGTGAAGCGCATGTCCTCCGGCGAGATTGGGTTGACGCGATGCGCGACGTGCATCAGCCACCGCAGCCACGTGCGCTTCGACGATTCCCAGAGCGGAGCGTAGCCATTATCCAGAAACACCGCGCACCCCCCGGGTCGCAGCACGCGCGCCGCCTCCCGGAGAAACCGATCAACATCCGAAAGGTGGTGGACGAACAGATACCCGTACAAAATATCCACAGAGTTGTCGAAGAACGGCAAATCCTCGGCGTCGATCGCGGCGCAAATGAGTCTCGGCTCGTCGTCCGGCACGTACGCCTCGCGCAGGCGCTGCAGCGCCGCCCTCGAGAGGTCCGACAAGACCAGCCAGGTCGGATTCAGCTCGAGGAAATACAGCTCCCGCGGCGCCGCTCCGCTGCCGAGGACGACCACAGTCTTGCCCTGCATGTCCGCGACTCGCCGCAACAACGCTTCGTTGTGCGGTGCAAAGGGGTTGTCGACCCACAGTTGGCGCAGTGAAGGGATATGCCCAGGAGCCGCCGCGCGCAGCTCGGCGTATTCGGCGTCGTAGTACTCCGCCTCGCCGCGTTTACGCGGATCGAGGACGAAATCGACGACACCATCGCCGGCACTTGCCTGCCAGCCGCATGTTGCACAGCGGAACTCGCCGCCAGCCGTCTTGACCGTGTGGAGCTGTGCGCGACAGCCACCACACCGGAACGGAGTCAAGGTCCGCGGTGCAGCAGCTGGAGTCGCCGACCCTTCCCGTTGGTTATTCCACATCGAGCGACCTTACTGTCTGCGGAACGTTCGTGACCCGGCGACGCCGCGAGAAACGACGGCGGATGTCTCTGTAGCGGGCACGGTCGCGCTCGCCGATCGCACCCCCGAAAATGAGCACAGAGACGAATACAACGCACCCGCCGGCGAAACCGATCAGGCTGATCGGGAAGGGGAGGGTCAGATACAGCCCGCGCGAGACCGCAAACGCGGCCACGCCAGCGACGGCCATCCCGAACCATTCACGACCCGGCCAGAGGTGACGGAACGATGGCTCGAGATGCCCAGCCACGATTCGTCCCGAGAATGCGATGTCGGCCAGGAGCCCGGTCACGAGCCCCAGCGCCGCCCCGACTGCGCCCAGCTTCCACGTGAGGACCAGACCCGTCACCATGGTGACCGCGAGGCGTAGCAGACCGCTGACCGACCCCAGCCAGGGCCGGTCGATGGAGAGCAGCGCGAAACGCTGAATCTGCGACATCGCCGACAGTTGCGGAACGAATAGGAGGATCGTCAGCGCGTCGGCGCCCCTCTCGAATCCAGGTCCGAAGATCCGCATGATCCCTTCCGCCACGCCACCGCAGGCCACGGCAAGCGCGAGCAGCCCGTACGTCGTGTAACGCAGCGAGTCGACCAAGGCGCGTGAGAAGCCTGCCACGTCCTCGTTCGCGCGCCGCTCCACGAGTGTCGGAAACAGCATCTCGTTTATGTACAGGTTGACGGCCATAACCTGCTTGATGAGGAGATACGCACGGCCATAAGCCCCAACCGCCGCGATCGACGAGAACGCGGCCACGAGCCACGTTCCTGACTCGTTCGAAGCACCGTCCGCGAGGGCGCCGGGTGCGACCTTGAGCCCGAAGCGGACCAGATCGGGCAGCGTCTGAAACCCCTGCCGAAGTACCTGTTTGGAGGCGGAGAACCTCATGAACCTGCGAACCCGGACCGTCCTGTGCAACAGCCCGACGGCCTGCGCCCCCACCGATGCAATGATCAGTCCCCACACCGTTCCGTTGGCGATGCCCAGCGGCACGGCGATCGCGAGAAACGCAAGGGCATCGACCAGCCGCACCCAGAACAGAGGCCTGCCCGCCCGGAACGCGCCGAGGACGACCTCCAGGTTCTCGCCGGTGTTTCCGATGAGGGCGTAGCCGGCGACGTTCACGAGTAGCGGGAGGAAGAGCTCGGGCTGCGATACCGGACCCGCTAGCAGCACATGGATGACGACGAGCGTCAACACGGAGACTGCGCACGTGAGAGTCACCGAAAAAGTGAGCGTGGCCGCCACCAGTCCAGTGACCCGCGGCGTCTGCGGAGCGGCGGTCGCGAGCTCGCGCACGAGCGCGGGGCGCTCTTTAGTGGTCGAGATGAGGCGAACCGCGGTCACCGCGGCGACGGCAAGCGCGTACTCGCCGATCACAACCAACCCGTAGAGCCTTGAGTTGACAACCGCGCTGACGACGGAGACGAGCGCCGAGACGCAGAACGTCAGGGCGCCGAAGCTCGCGCCCTCCCGATACGACGCGCGCCGACCTGGACGGGACCACTTTCCTCTCTGGACTGCCCAAAAACCAGCCACGCTCAGCTCCTCCGGCGCGCGCGCGCGTTCTCCGGACTCAGTCTCCCACCTCGTCGCGAACTCCCGCCGATTCCCGTCTCGTCATATGCTCCCGTCGTGAGGTCCGCGCGCGCGCGCCACGTGTTCTTGGCGGCTATGCCTGTTCGCGACGCTGGCCGCTTGGCCGTCGCGCCTGTGGTGCCAGTGAACGTGGGGGCCGCAAGGTGCGCGCAAGACGCCGCGATCTCGTGGCTCGTCAAGAGTCACGACGCGACCGGCCGGCAAGGCTCATCGAAGGGGTTCTCGCTGACCCGCGGGTGGTTGCCCGCATATCCCGAGACAACGGGATACGTCTTGGGGACACTGCTTGAGCATGCAAGACGTCATCGGGCCGCCGCCGGGGTGACAGAGCGGGCCGTCGAGATGGGGGAATGGGCGACGACCATCCAAGAAGCGGACGGCGGGATCATGGAAGGTCACGTCGCGACGCAGCCGAGACGCTCAATCGTGTTCAACACCGGGATGGTGCTGCACGGGTGGATCGACCTCGCCGAAGCCGGGTGGGTCCGATACGAGGAAGCGGCGGATCGTGCCGCGCGCTTCTTATGCGACAACCTGCGTTTGGACGGTACATGGCTGCCAGAGGTGGAATACGGCGGGATCCCCCACACCTACAACACACGGGTCGCGTGGGCGATGCTCAGATGGGCCCGACGGGCAGGCGCAGAGCGCGCGGAGCACGCCGCACGGCGCCATCTCAACTGGGCTGTCGCGTCCCAGAATCCGAACGGGTGGTTCGATCGATGCGCGTTCCGGACCGGCATGATGCCCAGTACGCACGCTCTTGCCTACACAATCCGCGGACTCTTGGAGAGCTATTGCCTCTGCCGCGAGGATCGCTGGTTGGAAGCGGTACAGCGCTGCTCGGAGGCACTCACTAGGCAGCTTGATCGTCATCGCCTGCTTCCCGCCAACTTCGATTGCAAGTGGAGCGCTGTGGCCACGCACTCGTGTCTGACGGGTACGGCGCAGCTCGGAGGGGCGTGGCTACGCCTCTACCAGGAGACGGGCGATCCGCAATGGCTGAACGCAGGGCTGATGGCAGTCGAGCAGGCCGCGGGGATGCAGGAGACTGTTCACTGGCCTCCGGTTCGCGGCGCGTTGGCCGGTTCGTTCCCGATCTGGGGGCGGTATGCGCCGCTGCAGTACCCGAATTGGGCCACGAAGTTCCTCGCCGACGCGCTCATGCTCTATGACGACTGCCTGGCAGGAACGAGCGCTGGTGGTGTCGGATCGGTGGCCCCGGGTCCTATGACCAAGGGTGTGCAAGTCTGAAAGACTCTGGCGCTCTTTGCCACGCATTGCAAGGTTTTACGACTTACCAGCTGGCACAGGGGCAGGATCATCGACACCCGCGAGTGCCATGGCGGCGTCGACAAGGCCCAGCGCGACGTGTCCGTCGCACCAACGTTGATAGTGGACGAACGTCCGAAGCCCGAATCGATACCGCCGGAAAACGGAATGTCCGTTGCGAATGCCATGCACCAGCATGCGCTTGGCCACGCGTTCGAGCGACTGAGGTTCGGCGAGGCCACGGCGCAGCAGGATCGCCAGCGTCGTAAGTCCGGTGCCAGCAGCATGTGCATCCTCGGGGTAGCGCCTGGTGGGCCACAGGCGAGCCTCGCCGCCATCTCCGAAGAAGCGCCGGTAGAAGCGTGCTCCGCGAGACACGGAATCGTCGATTCCGGCGTCGAGCGCGCGCAAGCGAACGAGGCATCCAAGGACATACCCGGAGTGGAATGAGTCGGCCCACCCGACGTTTCGACCGGTCTCTCCGTATGGCCACGAGCCGTCAGGGCGCTGATCGGCGATCGTGCGTGCGACTGCTCGCAGCGCCTGATCGCGGCCCTGTTCACCGAGCGCGGCCCAGACGAGCCAGGCACCGAGAACGTTCGCGTTGTGAATGTTTACGCGGCTATGGGAGTGATAAGCAAAGAATCCCTCATCCTCGACCCACAGATGCTCGAGCACCCACTGGGCGGCCGCTCGGGCACGCTCGCCGAGGTCGACCCGTCCGGCATCGCGCTCCGCCTCGAGCAGCGCGCTGACCGCAAACGCGGTGTGCACGATCGACGGACTTCCGGCGGGGTAGAAGCTCCAGCGCGTCTGCATGTCCCAGTGGTAGCCCCACGCGTGCGGACCGGCCTGCCGATCGCCATTGAGGACCTCCACAGCATTGATCGCGAGTTGCTGCGCGCGGTCGCTTCCGGTCAGGGTGTTGATCCGTAGGCCTGTGGAACCGAACAGCGCGAGGCCTTTTGGCACGAGCGGGTGCGTACGGCGGTACAGACGGCGAACATCCAGCGGACAGCGGACGTGTACCTGCATGATCGCTTGGCGCCGACGGCGCCCGCCGACGACTGCGCGCGGCCAATGCCACCAGAGACCGTCGTAGGCGTCGGGGCCGCGCCACCCAACCCCGGCCGCGCGCTCGGTCAGGTCCAGAGATTGTGCGACGAGCGGGTCGGTCGTGCGCATCCTCCAACGATAAAGCTCGGGATCAGCGACGGTATGCTCGACCTCTCGTGTCTCACGCAGACGAGTTACGCCGGCGCGAGTTCTGGACCGGCTACCAGCCGGGCTTTCGCGTGACAAACCGAGCGCCCGGAGGCCCCGAGTTCTTCCGTGACGTGGAGCGGGAGCGCTATCTGCTCGAGCCCGACATTCAAGAGATGGTGAAATTCTCTACCTGGCGAAACCGCGATGTCCTGGAGGCGGGTTGCGGAATCGCAACCGACGGCGCTCAACTGGCTCGCGCCGGAGCCCGTTATACCGGCATGGACTTCAGCTCTACGGCACTCGACTTAGCGCGTACGCGCTTCGCGATCGAGGGTTTGCCTGGCCAGTTCGTTCAGGGATCGCTCGGCAAGCTCCCGTTCGACGACGCGTCATTTGACCTCGTCTACTCGATGGGCGTGATCCATCACATTCCTGAGACAGAACAGGTGGTGTCGGAGTTTCACCGCGTGCTTCGGCCCGGGGGTCACGCTCTCGTGATGGTGTACCACCGGGCGTCGTTCAATTACAGGGTCACGATCCTCGTGTTACGGCGCGCACTGATCTCGCTGTTGTTGCTGCCGGGTGGACCGCGGCTGGTGGCCCGTGCCACGGGTGAACGACCAGAAGTTCTGCTCGACCATCGGCGGTTGCTTCGCGAGCACCGCTTCGAGTATCTCCGCGACCGCCAGCTGTTCCTCAGCAACAACACCGACGGCCCCGGAAATCCTCTCTCGAAGGTCTATACCCGCGAGGACGCTGACCGCCTGTTCGCTTCGTTTGGCGAGGTGAGGACCGCGGTGCGGTTCCTGCATCTCAGAAGCTATCCCGGCGGTCGCCGGCTGGCGCGTACGAAGCTCGCGGATCGACTTGACAGGCGCTGGGGCTGGCATCTCTGGATCCACGCGCGCAAGCAGTGATGCGGGAGTCGCTGCGGCGCGGCTAAGGCTCCCACGCCCACGCGTGCTTCCGCGGATGCGCCCCGAACATTGACGCCGTGCGCTGAGGTTGGCAGCGCCTTCCATAGCCCGAACCTCACGCACGTCGACCACCGTGATCCCCCGTGACGCTGCTCGCCCGCCACTGGCACGCCGTCGCCGCCGACGCAATCGGGCTGGACGCGCGCTGGCGCTCGTCCCACTCCCCGCCGGATGCTCGAGTACGGCCATGGCGCGAGATCGATAGCTCGACCGCGAGCCGGCTGGCGGATGCGTGGCGGCGCACTTGAGAAGTGCACCCGAATCGGGCCACACCTGAACGCTCCAACCAGGATCTCTGCCCCGTCGCCGCCGCAGTAGGCTCCTCCCGTGCGCATTCTGTACACGATCGGGGCGCGCCCGAACTTCGTGAAGATGGCGCCGGTGATCGCCGCGCTGCGCCAGCGGTTCGAGGATGGGTGCCACATCGTGGTCCACACCGGACAGCACTACGACCGGATGATGTCGGCGATCTTCCTGGAGGAGCTCGGCGTGCCGACGCCCGACCATGTGCTCGGCGTCGGCTCCGGCTCGCACGCAGTGCAGACGGCGCGGGTGATGGAGCGGATCGAGCCGGTGATCGAGGCGGAGCGGCCGGACCTGGTGATCGTTCCCGGCGATGTCAACTCGACGCTCGCCGTGACACTCGTGGCGGCCAAGATCGGGGTGCCACTTGCGCACCTAGAGGCAGGTTTGCGCAGTTTTGATCGGACGATGCCGGAGGAGATCAATCGGATCGTCGCTGACGAGTTCAGTGACTATCTGTTCATCCACTCGGACGAGGCGAACGAGAACCTTCGGGCTGAGGGGATCGCGCCCGAGCGGATTCATTTCGTCGGTAACACGATGATCGACAGCCTCGTGGCGATGGAAGATCGCTTTCGAGCTCTGAACACGGCCGCGCGGCTCGGCCTGCGAGAGAGGAATTACTTGCTCGTCACGTTGCACCGGCCAGCGCTCGTCGATGGACCCTTGCTTGAACGCGCGATCGCTGAGCTGAGCGCGGTGGCAAGAGAGCTGCCCGCGGTCTTTCCCGCTCATCCGAGAACTCGAAAGATGATGGCCGGCATGCCCACTGCCTCTCAACTGCACGTGCTGGACCCGGTCGGATATCTCGAGTTCCTTTCGTTGCAGGCCGATGCCGCCGCGGTCCTGACCGACTCCGGCGGCGTACAGGAGGAGACGACGTACCTCGGTGTCCCGTGCTTCACATTGCGCGACAACACCGAGCGCCCGGTTACGATCCGCGCTGGCACGAACACGATGCTCGGGCTGGATCCGTCGCGGATCGCCCAGATTCTCCCTGCGTTGGCGCGCTCTTGCCCTGTTCCCGAATCGCCGCCGGGCTGGGACGGTCAGGCCGCACAACGGCTCGCCGCGGTCATCGCCGGGGACGACGCCGGCCCCCCGACGGATGCTCGAGCTGTTTCCGAATCATCGCCGCGAGCGGCGCGCGAGGGCTGATTTCGACCTTCTGATTCATGCGGCGAAGGTGGTAGTCGGCGGCGACCCGAGCAATAGCGCCGACATGGACGTGCACGGAGGCACCCCAAAGCGACGAGCGAGTTGCTGCGATCGAGCTACGCGTCGTCGCTAAGCGACCTCGCCGTGCGCAGAAGTAGGCTGTCGCTCGTGCGCCTGGATCACGTGATTCCGGATTCGCCCGTCGCCGCGCGCGGCGTCGAGGTCACGGCGCTCGCGTACGACAACCGGGCCGTGCAGCCGGGGACGCTGTTCTTCTGTGTCCGAGGCTTCACGCGCGACGGTCACGAGTTCGCACCCGAGGCCATCGCCAACGGCGCGGTTGCGCTTGTCGTTGATCACCCGCTGAACCTCGGCGTCCCCGAGGTCGTCGTCGACAACGTCCGGGCAGCGATGGCGCCGGCCGCGGCCAACTTCTACAAAGACCCCACTAAAGATCTGCAGGTCGTCGGGGTCACGGGGACGAACGGCAAGACGACGACCGCCTTCCTGGTCCGTGACCTGCTGGAGGCGGACAACCGCCGGACGGGCCTGCTCGGGACGGTCAAGTCGATCATCGGCGGTGAGGCCCACGAGGTCGTCCGGACGACGCCGGAGGCGATCGATCTCCAACGGACCTTCAGGCAAATGCGAGAAGCGAACGACGTGGCCGCCGTCATGGAGGTCTCATCCCACGCCCTCGAGCTGAGCCGCGCCGACGCGATCCACTTCGCCGCGGCGATCTTCACGAACCTCACGCAGGACCATCTCGACTTCCACGCGACGATGGAGGACTACTTCCACGCCAAGCGCAAGCTGTTCGTCGAGCTCACCCCGCAGCACTCGATCGTCAACGTCGACGACCCCTATGGCAAGCGGCTCGCCGACGAACTGAAAGACCAAGTCGTCACGTTCGCGCTGGACAACCCCAATGCCAACTTCCGGGCGACGAACATCGACATGACCCTCACCGGCTCGACGTTCACGGCGAAAATCCCCGACGGGACCATCGACCTAAAGACCCCGCTCAGGGGGCGCTTCAACATCTACAACGTCCTCGGCGCGTTCGCCGCCGCACGAGCCCTCGACGTCCCGCAGGAGACGGCGAGGCAAGCGGTCACCACCGCCGGCGTGGTTCCCGGCCGGTTCGAGGCCGTCGACGAGGGCCAGGCATTCGCCGTGATCGTCGACTACGCCCACACGCCGGACAGCCTCGAGAACGTGCTGAATGCGGCCCGCGGGCTCACGGAGAAGCGGGTCATCGTCGTCTTCGGTGCCGGCGGGGATCGTGACACGACCAAGCGGCCGCTGATGGGGGAGATTGCGTCCCGCCTCGCGGACGAAGCGATCGTCACCTCCGACAACCCCCGCTCCGAGGATCCAGAGAAGATCATCGAAGCGATCCTCAAGGGCTCCAAGCTGGGCACGCCGCACGATGCCGACCGAAAGGCGGCCATCGTCAAGGCGATCGCCGACGCACAACCCGGGGATGTCGTCGTGATTGCCGGCAAGGGGCACGAGCAGGGCCAGGAGTTCGAAAACGGCCGCAAGATCCCGTTTGACGACGTCACGGTCGCGCGTGACGCTCTGCGAAGCGCCGCGATTCGGGCCTGAGCGGCGACATTCCGGCCGATAGTCAGTTTTCTGACGTATCCATAAGTCAGGATCCTTTCACGGCTTGTTTGAGGGTGTATAAGCGGTGAGAACTCTCCTATGTATAGATGGGCGATGCGAATCCACCTGTACCGGGGTCGCCCTACTTGCCACCCTGGTTTGAAGATGTGCTCGAGGCGATCGACCAGTTCGGGCTTGCCAGCATCGGACTTGTCGCCTGGGAGCTGTTCCTCTCCGAAGAGGAGCTCGTGCCGGCCTGGCGAGGCGCGACGATCCTCGGGCTGATCGAGCGGGTCGGCCGCTGTCCGTACACGCGTGAGCCGATGTATCGGCTGACTCGGCCGCTCACACACCCCCTGTCGCCCGTCGGCGACGCGCCGTTCACGACGGCGTTCCTCGGTGGGACGCCGATCAACGTTGTCACCCATCTGACCGCCGCGAACTCGCCGAGTCCGCAGCGGGACGAATCACCGCAGCCGATCTGATCGCCGGGCCGACGGGTACTCTCCCGGGCCGATGCAGGAGTGGAGCCCGGAAGACATAGCTCGGGCGGCAGGCGCACGGCTGGTCTCTTCGCCGGCGACGCGCGGAGGCCCCGATGCCGTCGTCATCGACTCGCGCCGAGCCCGCCCCGGCGTGCTGTTCGTCGGCCTCAAAGGGGCCCACGACGACGGTGGCCGATTCGCCGCACAGGCACTGAAGAACGGCGCCTGGGGAGTCCTCACGACCGAGCAGCATGCTGCGGACGCGCACGCGAGCGCGCCGACGAAGCCCGTGCTCACGACGCCCGACCCGCTGCACAGCTTGCAGACGCTGGCGACAGCCTGGCGCCGGCACATCGACCCGCACGTCATCGGCGTCACCGGTTCCACCGGCAAGACCTCGACCAAGGATCTCCTCAGCGCCGTCCTCAGCCCGCACCGCCGGACCGTCGCCTCCCGCGCGAACTTCAACACCGAGATCGGCCTTCCCCTGGAGATCCTCGGCGCCCCTCAGGGCACCGAGGTGCTCGTCCTCGAGATGGCGATGAGGGGCCGCGGCCAGATCAAGGAGCTCGCCGAGATCGCCGAGCCGGACGTCGGCATCATCGTCAGCCTCGGCCCGGTCCACCTGGAACTGCTCGGCTCAATCGAGGCGATTGCCGCGACGAAGGCCGAGCTGATCGCAGCGCTTCCACAGAACGGCACAGCGATCATCCCTGCGAACGAGCCCCTGCTCGAACCGCACATCCGACACGACCTCCGCACCGTCACCTTCGGGCCCAAAGGCGGCGTGCAGCTCACTAACGCAACGACGCACCACGTCACGATCGACGCCGAGGGCGAGACGATCGAGCTCGAGGTCCGGTTCACCCAGGCCCACCTGCGGACGAACCTCCTCGCCGCCGTCGCTGCGGCAAAGGCGATCGGGGTCACCCCGAGCGGACCCGTTGACCTTGCGCTATCAGCCGGCCGCGGCCAGCGGATTGAGCTGCCACGTGGTGTCCTGCTCATCGATGACTGCTACAACGCCAACCCGATGTCGATGCGCGCCGCCCTCGACGACCTCGCCGCCACCGCCGCCACGCGCCCGGGCGGGGCCCGCCGCGTCGCGGTGCTCGGCGACATGCTCGAGCTCGGCCCAGACGAGCGACGCTTCCACGAGGAAATCGGCGCCCACGCCAAAGCCGCCGGCGTCGATGTGCTGATCACCGTCGGGCCGCTCGCCGCCGCCATGACCGACGCTTTCACGCCCAAAGCAGCTCACCAGACGCAGAACGCGCCGGAGGCCGCCGCGCTCGCGCAACAGTTGCTGCAACCCGGGGACACCGTCCTCGTGAAGGCGTCCCGCGGGGTCGGGCTCGAGCTCGTTTGCGGCGCCCTCCAGACCGCTGAGGCGCTCGCCTGATGGGCTCGATCTCCGGCCGCGTTCTCATCGCGGGAACCGCGTCGCTCCTCATGTGCCTGTTCCTGGGGCCGAAGTTCATCGCGTTCCTGCGCCGTAACCAGTTCGGCCAGAACATCCGCGAGGAGGGCCCGTCCGGGCATCAGGCGAAGGCGGGCACGCCGACGATCGGCGGGATCATCATCTTCGTCGCGTTCGCTGTTCCCTACCTGATCCTGTCCGACCGTGACTGGAAGTCGATGGGGGTCCTCGGCGCGGCGGTTGCATGCGCTTTGCTCGGGTTCGCCGACGACTACACGAAGATCGTCAAGAAGCGCTCGCTCGGCCTGCGGGCCCGGACCAAGCTGGCGATCACGATCGCGATCTCGCTCGGGCTGTGGTGGATCGCGACCCAGAAGGCCCATCTTGCGCCGACGATCCGGCTGCGGTTCGTCGACGGGACAATCGATCTGGGGCCGCTCTATCCGGTGTTCATCTACCTCGTCGTCGCCGGGACGACGAGCGCCGTCAACCTCACCGACGGGCTCGACGGCCTCGCCGCCGGCTGCGTCGCGATCGTGCTGCTCGCATACATCGGGATCACGTTCATCACCGGCGATCAGAAGAACCTGACGATGCTCGCGGCGTGCCTCGGCGCGGCGTGCATCGGCTTTCTGTGGTTCAACAGCTTCCCGGCGAGCATCTTCATGGGCGACACCGGGTCGCTCGGCTTAGGCGGCGCGATCGCCGGGCTCGCGGTGATGACGAAGACCGAGGTGCTGCTCGTGCTCATCGGCGGGATCTTCGTGATCGAGGCGCTGTCGGTCCTGATCCAGGTCTTCTCGTTCCAGATGTTCCGCAAGCGCGTGTTCCTGATGGCCCCGATCCATCACCACTTCGAGCTCCAGGCGTGGTCGGAGACGAAGATCATCCTGCGCTTCTGGATCGTCGCCGCCGCCTGCGGCGCGATCGGCTTCACGGTGTACCAGCTCAGCATCCGTGGTTAAGAGGCCATCTCGAAACCCCCCGCGCACGTCGGGCGGCGGCGGATCTGCGCGAGGCGACGTCCTCGGACCCTCGCATAGCTCCGCTATGCGTCGGGATCCTGCGTCCTCGCCTCGCTTGATCCGGCGCTCGCCAGCCGCACACGCGGGGTCTAGAGATGGCCTCTAAGCCGCGTCCGCCGCTTCCGCCCGGCCCCTATCTCGTCATCGGACTCGCGCGCTCGGGCGTGTCGGTCGCACTCGCGCTACGCGCCCGCGGAGAGGAGGTGATTGGCTGTGATGCGGGCGCGCCGGACAAGCCGGAACTCGCCGAGGCAGCGGGGAGGCTTCAGGAGGCCGGCGTCGAAGTTCATCTGGATGCGTCAGGCGACGTACTTGCCGCCCGCGCCGGGACGCTCATCAAGAGTCCCGGTGTACCCCAGAACGCCTCCGTCGTCGAGGCGGCGCGAGCCCGTGGGCTCGCCGTCCTCGGCGAGCTCGAGATCGCCTGGCGGCTGCTGCCGAATGAGTTCGTCGCGGTGACGGGGACGAACGGCAAGACGACGACGACCGAGTGGATCGGCCACATCCACCGGGAGGCGGGCCTCCCGGTCCACGTCGCCGGGAACGTCGGGACCGCCGTGTCGAGCCTCATCGACTCGACAGACGAAAACGCCACGATCGTCTGCGAGACGTCCTCCTTCCAGCTCGAGGACACCGAGGCGTTCAGCCCGGAGGCGGCGGTCCTGCTCAACCTCGAAGCGGACCACCTCGACCGCCACGGCACCTTCGAGGCGTACGTCGACGCCAAGCTCAAAGTATTCGCCAACCAGGGCAACGACGACATCGCCGTCGCGCCGGAGCACCTGGACGCCGTCGACGATCTCGGTGGATGCGCCCGGCGCGTCCTCTTCGGCACGACCCCGGACGCCGAAGTGCAGAGCCGCGCCGGGTATCTGTGGTGGGACGAGCGGCCGTTCATGCCGATCGACAAGATCGCCCTCCCCGGCGCCCACAACGTGCAGAACGCGATGGCCACCGCCGGGGTCTGCCTCGCTCGCGGGCTCAGTACCGACGCCGTCATGACCGGCCTCCAGACGTTCAAGGGCGTGCCCCACCGGCTTGAGCTGATCGCCGAGCACGACGGCGTCTCCTACGTCAACGACTCCAAGGCGACGAACGTCGCGAGCACGATCGTCGCACTGCGCTCCTATGCCGGCGGCGTCCACCTGATCGCGGGTGGTACGGGCAAGAACCAGGACTTCACGCCGCTCGCGCCGCTCGTTGCCGAACGCTGTGCCGCCGTTTATCTGATTGGCCAGGCGGCACCTGACGTCAGGACGGCTCTCGCCGCCACCGCAATCCCACTCCACCACGACCACGACCTCGCGACTGCTGTCGCCCACGCCCGCCAGAAGGCGCATCCAGGCCAGGTCGTCCTCCTCAGCCCGGCGTGCGCGAGCTTCGACCAGTACGAGAACTTCGAAGCACGTGGCGACCACTTCCGCCAGCTCGTGGTAGGTGGTTGATGGCCACCGCGTCCGCAGCGGCCAAGCGCTCACGCCCGGCCGGCAAGCGCAAGACGACCCGCACTCCCAAGACGACCGCCAAGCGCGTCCCGCCGCCGATCGAGCACCGGATCCTGATGACGGCGGCGCTGTGCCTGCTCGCGTTCGGGGCGGTCATGGTCTACAGCGCGTCTGCGCCCGTCGGCGTCCTCGGCGGCAAGAGCGGCACCGGGACCGGGCAGTTCATCCGGTACCTCGTATTCGGCGGCGCCGGGCTCCTGATCATGCACTTCATGGAGCGCCGCGGGCTCGCGTTCCTCGACCGCCGGATCGTGACGCTGATGCTCGCCGGGTCGTTCGTCCTGCTGCTGCTCGTACTCGCGCCGGGCTTCGGCGTCCGCGTCAACGGAGCGAAGCGCTGGTTCGCCGCCGGCCCGCTCCAGTTCCAGCCCTCCGAGGTGATGAAGCTCGCGCTCATCCTGTACGTCTCGCGATACCTCGCGGAACACCCGCGGCGGATGCGGAGCTTCAAGCAGGCGGTTGCGCCGATCCTCGTCGTGATGGGCCCGGCGTGCCTGCTGATCGTGATCGAGCCGGACCTCGGGACGACGCTTGTCGTCGCATTCTCGATCACGTCGCTGCTCGTCGCGGCCGGGATGCCGATGCGCTACCTCGGGACGCTCGCGCTGATCGCGGTCGGGCTCATCGTGCTGCTCGTGCTCGCCCAGCCCTACCAACAGGCGCGGCTGCTGTCGTTCCTGCACCCGTGGTCGGCGGGCCAGGGGGCCGGCTACCAGGCCGTGCAGGGACAGATCGCGCTTGGCTCCGGCGGACTGCTCGGGGTCGGGCTCGGCCACTCGGTCCAGAAGATCTTCTATCTCCCAGAGGCCCAGACCGACTTCATCCTCGCCGTCATCGGCGAGGAGCTGGGCGTGCTCGGCATCTTTGGGGTGATCGTGCTCTACGGGATGATCGCCTACGCTGGGCTGCGGACCGCACGCCGTGCCGGAGACCGGTATGCCAAGCTGCTGGCGACCGGGCTCACCTCTCTCATCCTTTGCCAGGGGACTCTCAACATCTTCGTCGTGCTCGGGCTTGCGCCGCTCACCGGCGTGCCCCTGCCGTTCATCTCATACGCACCGACAAATCTGTGCGTCATGCTCATCGCAGTAGGGCTGCTGCTCAACATCTCGCGCCCCGGTGCGCGACGCCTGCGGGTCGTGGACGACTCCTCGGCTCGGAGGCCGGCCCGCCGTGACGCAGCCGCGGATCGTGATCGGCGCCGGCGGGACCGCGGGGCACGTCGTACCGGCACTGGCGGTCGCGGACGCGCTGCGAACTGAGGGCGCGGAGGTCCAGTTCATCGGCGGGCAGCGAGCCGAGCAGGAGCTCGTGCCCGCAGCCGGCTACCCGTTGCACCAGCTCACGGTCGTCTCGCTGCCCCGAAAGGCGCCGGCGAAGGCGGCCAAGGCGGCCGCGATCGACGCCAAGGCGCTCCGGCACGCCCGCCGGCTGATCAAGGAGATCGGGCCGGACGCGGTGCTCGGCGCCGGAGGCTACGTCTCCGGGCCGGTCGGGCTCGCGGCCGTGAGCCGTCACGTCCCGCTCGTCCTGATGGAGGCCGACAGCCACCTCGGCCTCGCCAACCGGATGCTCGCGCCGACAGCCCAGCGGGTGTGTCTCGCGTTCCCGCTCGCCGGCCGAGCCGCGCCGCGCTACCTCGTCACCGGCCGGCCCGTGCCACCCCCGGCGACGGACCGAGCCAAGGCCCGCGAGCGCTTCCACATTGCACCCGGAGAAACGTGTGTGCTCATCTTCGGCGGCAGCCTCGGGGCGCGTTCGATCAACCACGCCGCGATCGAGGCGTTCGCCGGCGCCCGCTTTCACGTGCTCCATGCCGCCGGCGAGCGCGACCTCCCGGATCTGCGCTCGCCCGGCCCGCACTACGACCTGCGCGGCTACATCGACAACTTCAGCGAGGCGCTCGTCGCGAGCGACCTCGTCGTCGCCCGGTCGGGCGGCTCCGTGTTCGAGATCGCTGCCCACGGGCGCCCGGCCGTCCTCATTCCGTATCCGTACGCGACGGCCGACCACCAGACCGCCAACGCCAACTACCTGGAGCGGGCGGGGGCGGCGATCGTCATCCCGGATCGGGAACTGACACCGGCCCGCCTGGGGCTCGAGGTCGGCCGGCTGCTAGCGGACCCGACCCGGCTCACGGCGATGGCGCGCGCCTCAGCGTCGCTTGCCCGCCCGGATGCGGCCCGCACGATCGCCAACGAGATTCTCGCCGCTGCCAACGGCGGGCCCACGTCCTAGTACCGGTCGGGGGCGTACCGCGGGCCGAGCCGGTTGTTCGCCCGCGACGCGAGCCCGATCGCCCTTGCGACCCAGAACACGCTTGCCGGCGGACCGCCGCCGCAACCGCTGCTGTTGCCCGGCACGTGGGTCCACATGAAGGCGTCCGCGTACGCGAAGCCGGTGTGGGTCGTGTCGCGGATGCCGAGCGCCCGTCCCGGCGGGTTGCAGAGGTTCTCGTTGCCGTTGTGCACGCGATCGCGGTTCCACTGCGGCCCGTTGCCGTTCTGGGCGGTGTTGACGATGTAGTGGGCACCGTGCGTCGAGCGGGCGATCTTGTTCGCCCAGCGCACCTCGCTGATTGTCCAGTTGAGGTGGGTGTCGTTCGTGTAGAAGCCGCGGATCCGCCGAATGTCGGAGTGGTTGAGCGCCCGGGCGGTGTAGGCGGCGCTGTTCGAATCCGAGTAACCGCCCTCGAGGTAGACGACGGCGTGGGGGAGCGTCGCGAAGCGGTCAACCTCGTAGCGGACGAGGGCCTCGTAGCGGCCGAGCGTGCCGCGCCGGGCCATGCAGCTCGAGGACCCGTAGGCGTCGAGCTCGAGCAGGTACACGACCGGGCGGTTGCCGGTGGCGGCGACGACCTCGTTGACCCGGCGCCGGAAGTCAGGCCACGCGGCCGACAGCTCGCCGGCCGACGGGCAGCCGTGGACGACCGGGTGCAGGAAATATGTGTTGACGATCGGGATCGAGCCCGGATCCGCGCGGTGGTTGTAACAGAAGATCTTCTTCGCAAAGGCGTACAGCTTGCCCGGGCCGCCGCCCATCGAATAGATGCTGAAGCGCTGGACCTCCGGCTGTTCGGCGATCTTCTCGAGCTGGTGGACCTTGTAGCGCAGGACGCCGCTGGCGGCGAGCCGGCGGGCGAACGCGCCGCGACGCCAAGACGCCTTGAACCGCGCCCACGAATAGCTGTCCGAGTAGCGGTGCGGATCGACCCCGAGCAGCTGGGCGATCGCGCCCGCCGCCTCGCCGTGGCGGGGTCCGTCGACGAAGAAATGGGCGCCGGTGAGCGGATCAGAGCCCGGAGCGCGGGAGAGGGCAAGCGGATTCGCCGGATCCCGGTGCGACCCGTGTCCCGTCGGGCACACGGCGGCCATATGGGCCGCGGGCGCTGCGCCGGTGCGGGCGGCGGCACGGGCCAGCCCACCACTCATCACAGCCGCACATGCGGCTGCGAGCAGCGTCAGGACGGCAGCCGCCGACGCGACCACGCGGTATGGCCTTCCCCGGACCATGGCGTCTGTTGGTAGCAAAAACACGGCGTACTAGCCTCACCATCGTCCAGTTAGTCCAATCTGATGAGAGGAATCGACCGAGATGTTGTTCGGACCAGAACACGTCAAGCGCTACGTAGAAACCAACGGCGAGGAAGGCCACGAGTGGCAGGGCACCACGACGCTCATCCTCACGACGACCGGCCGCAAGTCCGGCGAAGAGCGCAGCACGCCGCTGATCTACCGCCCTCACGGGGACGACTACGTGGTCGTCGCCTCCAAGGGCGGCGCTCCCGCCCATCCCGCGTGGTACCTGAACCTCTCCGAGCACCCGGACGTCACCGTCCAGGTGAAGGCCGACCGCTTCCCGGCGACGGCTCGCACGGCGACCGCCGCCGAGCGTCCGGAGCTGTGGGAGCTGATGGCCGAGACCTGGCCGCAGTACGACGACTACCAGAAGAAGACCGACCGGGAGATCCCGCTCGTCGTCCTGCAGCGCAAATAATCTCCGCTCGCCGATGACGCCCGCTGAGGACGACTGGTCACACCGCCGCCTGCATTTCGTCGGGATCGGCGGGGCGGGCATGAGTGGGCTGGCACTCGTCGCCCGGGCGCTCGGCGCCCAGGTGACGGGATCTGATCGGGGCGAGTCCTCGTACACCGATCGGCTGCGCGAGCATGGGATCGAGCCAGCGATCGGACATGCGGCGAGCAATGTCCCGGACGGCGCGGAGGTCGTCTACTCGACCGCGGTCGGCCCGGAGAACCCGGAACGGCAAGCCGCGCAAGGGATCGAGCTGCACCGCGCGGACCTGCTCGCCCAGATCGCGGCGCTCAAGCGCTGCATCGCGGTCACCGGGACCCACGGCAAGACAACGACCTCCGGGATGGTCGTCCACGTGCTCCGCGCCTGTGGGCTCGATCCCGCCTACGTCGTCGGCGGCGAGCTCCGGGACACGGACGCGAACGCCGGCTGGGGGAGCGGGGAGTGGATCGTGATCGAGGCCGATGAGTCCGACCGGTCGCTGCTCAAGTTCTCTCCGGAGATCGCGGTGCTGACAAACGCCGAGCTCGACCACCACTCGACGTACAGCTCACGGCTCGACCTCGAGGCGACGTTCACCCATTTCATGGCCAAGGCGGCCCATCCGGTCGTCTGGAACCGCTCGGGCCTGATCGCCTTGTGCCCGCCGAACGCGACGCCGTACGACGCCGCGGATCCGGTCCTCGAGCCCGACGGCGCGCGCTTTCGCTGGGAAGGGAACTCCGTGACGCTGTCGGTCCCCGGCGAGCACAACGCGATCAACGCCGCGGGCGCGCTCACCACGGCACGGCTTGCGGGCGCCGATCCGGCCGCGGCGGCGGCGGCGATCACATCCTTCCGCGGGGCACGTCGCCGCTTCGAGCTCCTCGGCGCGGCGACCTACGAGGTTCCCGTCTACGACGACTACGCCCACCATCCGACGGAGGTCGCGGCAGCCATCGCGGCGGCCCGGACGCTGCGGCCGAGGCGCGTCGTCGGCGTCTTCCAACCGCACCTGTACTCGCGCACCCAGGCACTCGCCCGGGAATTCGGCCGGGCGCTGGCGACCGCTGACCTCGCGGTCGTGCTCGACATCTACCCGGCGCGGGAGCGGGTCGAGGACTTCCCGGGCGTCGACGGGAGGCTGATCGCCGCCGCGGCGGCCGACGCCGGCGGTGGGCGCCTGGTCGCGTGGATGCCGAGCTTCGACGACGCCCGCGCGTACCTAACGCGTGCCTTACGCCCCGGGGATCTCTGCCTCGTGATGGGCGCCGGCAACGTCGACGCCCTCGGACGCTCGCTGGTCGCCGCCTGAGCGCGGCGCCGGCGCGCGCCGGAGCGAGATCTACCCTGCGGGGCATGCCCACCCTGCCGAAAGGCCTCCAGCGCGACCACCCGCTCGCCCGCTTCACCACGATCCGCACCGGCGGATCGGCCGAGCTCTTCGCACGGGTGGGGACCCTGATCGAGCTCGAGCAGTTGCTCGCGTGGGCCTGCGCCGAGGAGATCGAGGTAGGGGTCGTCGGGTCGGGGTCGAACCTGCTTGTGGCGGACGCGGGCGTCCGCGGCCTCGTCGTGAAACTGGATAAGGAGCTGGCGAAGATCGACCTGGACGGAACGCGCATCGAGTGCGGAGGAGGGGCACGGCTGCCCGCCGTCTCGGCGCGCGCGGCCCAGGCCGGCCTGTCCGGGATCGAGTTCGGGGTCAACATCCCCGGCTCGGTCGGCGGCTCCGTGCGGATGAACGCGAACGCGTACGGCGGCGATCTCGGCAGCGTGCTCGAATGGGTCGACGTCGTCACCGCATCGGGCACGACCCGCCGCGCTCCGGACGAGCTCGGGTTCGCCTATCGCCGCTCCAACCTGGGGCCCGGCGAGATCGTCGCCCGGGTGAGCTTCAAGCTCACCCCGGCGCCGGTCGAGGCGGTCAAGGCGACGCTCGCGGAGATGCGGGCGTGGCGCAAGGCCGCACAACCGTCCGGGATCAAGACGTTCGGCTCCACGTTCAAGAACCCCACGGACCAGCGGGCCGAGGGGCGGACGGCGGGCCAGCTGCTCGATGCCGCCGGCTGCCGCGGGTTGAGGATCGGCGGCGCCGGGTTCTCGGAGAAGCACGCGAACTTCGTCGAGAACTTTGGCGAGGCGAGCACCGCTGAGGTGATCGCGGTCATGGCCGAGGGTCGACGGCGCGTGCAGGAGCGCTTCGGCGTCACACTCGAGCCGGAGGTCCAGCAGCTTGGCCCGGTCGGGATCCCGGACGACTGGCGCGGGGGATGATCGCCGAGGGGCTCATCGACCGCTTACGGCGGCCGCGCACGGCGGCACCCGGGTCCGCAAAGCCGAAGCCGCGATCGCACCCGGTCGCCGCCGCCGCCCCGCGAAGCGGCATCGCCCGGCTCATCCCGGGACCGAAGGTCGTGCTCGCGCTGATCGCGCTCGTGCTGGCGCTCGGTGGCGGCTGGCTGTGGCTGCGCGATTCGTCGCTCGTCGCGGTCAAGAAGGTCCAGATTACGGGCGTGACGGGGGCCAACGCGGCCCAGATCCGCCGCGCCCTGCGCGCCTCCGCGCGGACGATGACGACGCTCGACGTCCGCACCGATCAGCTCCGCATGGCGGTCTCCCCGTATCCCATCGTCAAGAGTCTTCAGGTCTCGACGCACTTCCCGCACGGGGTGACGATCCACGTCGTCGAGGAGAACCCGGTCGGGGCCGTGGTCGTCGACGGGCGGACGATCTCGGTCGCGGGGGATGGGACGCTGCTGCCGACGGTGTCGGCAACCGGACTGCCGACGATCCCGATCAGGATCCCACCCGGCGGCACCCGCGTCACCGACCCGACGGCGCGCGGTGCCGTGGGGATCCTCGCGGCGGCGCCGCGCCGACTGCTGGAGAGCATCAGCGAGGTGACGTCGGTGAGCGGCCACGGCCTCGTCGTCCAGGTCCGCAACGGACCGAGCCTGTACTTCGGCGACGCGACCCAGATCGGCGCGAAGTGGCAGGCCGCGACGGCGGTGCTCGCGGATCCGGGATCGGCGGGCGCCTTGTACATCGACGTGACGGACCCGGAGCGGCCGGCGGCGGGCGCCGGCTCGGGCGGCTCCTCAAGCTCCACGTCTGGAGGCTAAGGCTCAACCTTAGGTTTAGCCCACAAAAATCGGAAGTCTCGCGCTACGATCGAGAGTTCGGCGATCTGCAACGATCGTTGCGAGAACGCATCGTGCGTTGACTTCCCGCATTGTCAGGCCGTAACGTGCAAAACTCCCGCTATCGGCCTACGACTGGGAAAACACTCAACGGTACCTCGAGGGTCGGACGGATAAGGAAATGGAAAGCGGCAGCTACCTGGCAGTCATCAAAGTCGTCGGTGTCGGCGGCGGCGGAACGAACGCGGTCAATCGCATGGTTGACGCGGGTCTCCGTGGCGTCGAGTTCATCGCGTGCAACACCGACGCGCAGGCGCTCGCCATGTGTGACGCCGACATCAAGCTGAACATCGGCCACGAGCTCACCAAGGGCCTCGGCGCCGGCGCGAACCCGGACGTCGGCCACGGTGCGGCAGCCGAGTCCCGCGACGAGATCAAGGAAGCGCTCAAGGGCGCGGACATGGTGTTCGTCACCGCGGGTGAGGGCGGCGGTACCGGCACCGGCGCGGCGCCGGTCATCGCCGAGATCTCGAAGAACGAGATCGGCGCGCTCACCGTCGGCGTCGTCACGCGCCCGTTCTCCTTTGAGGGGACGCAGCGTGCGCGTCAGGCCCAGGAGGGCATCGCCAAGCTCCGCGAGCACGTCGACACGCTCATCGTCATCCCGAACGAAAAGCTGCTCGCGATCGTCGAGCGGCGCACGACGATCCTCGACGCGTTCCGCGAGGCCGACAACATCCTGCGCCAGGGCGTCCAGGGCATCACCGACCTGATCACGATTCCCGGCCTCATCAACCTCGACTTCGCCGACGTCCGCACGATCATGCACGACGCCGGCAGCGCGCTGATGGGTATCGGGAACGCCGGCGGCGAGAACCGTGCCTCGGAGGCGGCCAAGATCGCGATCTCGTCGCCGTTGCTCGAGGAGTCCGTCGAGGGCGCGACCGGGATCCTGCTCAACATCACGGGCGGCCACAACCTCGGCCTCTTCGAGGTCAACGAGGCCGCCGAGATCGTGCAGAGCGCGGCAGATGCCAACTCCAACATCATCTTCGGCGCGGTGATCGACGACTCGATGGGCGAGGACGTCCGCGTGACCGTGATCGCGACTGGCTTCGACAGAGGCACCGTCAACCCGCGCGAGCGCGTCCGCTCAGAGCGCGAGGCGCCGGCCCAGACGAGCCGCCGCCGCGACGTGACGATGGACGACTCGCAGCGATCCTCGCTCGAGATCCGCGACGACGAGATCGATATCCCGTCGTTCCTGCGCGATCGCTGAGCACACGCCGCAACCTCGCCGGTCCTAATCTGTTTGTAGTCCGTCAGACCACAGGCCGACACTGCGAAGCCGGGTCCCCGTGGCGCGTGTCCGTCCGGGGCTGCCGAGAGAGCGCGACCGATGTGTAGGGCGTCGGCGCCCTGGTGTGCTGCCCGCAGACGCACCGCCCTGGTCGCCGCCGCAATCGCTGTGGCGGCGCTCGTCGCGGTCGCGCCGGCCGCCGCCCAGACGCCCCTGGCGGCCCCGCCGACGACGATCGACGGGCCGAGCGCCGACATCTCCGCCCTGACGAGCTTGTCGCTTGCCCGCGACGGCCTCGGCGCGCTCGTCTACGTGAAAGCGCTCGACGGCGTCCCGCACGTGTTCGCCTCCCGGCTCGTCGGCGGGGTCTTTCAGCCTCCCGAGCAGGTCGACGCCGGTCTCAGCGGACCGTCCTCGCAGCCGGTCGTCGCGGCCGGCAACGGCGGCGTCGTGCTGATCGCGTTCGTCAACGGCGGCACGCTGTACGTCGTCGACCGGCTCGGGGCCGGCTCTCCCGCGACCGCGCCGATCCCTCTGACCGGCGGTGGGGTGTCGGATCCGTCGATCTCGATGAGCAACTTCGGCAAGGCCTACATGTCGTTCACCGGGCCCGGCGCCAGCGGTCACGACATCCGCGTCGCGTACTACGCCAACGGCATCTGGGGGCTGCAAACAGGCGCGCTCGACGCCAACCCAGCCGACGACGCGGGCACCGGTACCGACCGCTCACAGGTCGCGACCGCGGGCGACGGCGTCGGGATCGTCGCCTGGGGCGAGAACGGGCACGTATACACCCGTCGGGTGCGCGGCGCGGCCGCGAGCGTCGCCGTCGAGCAGGCCGATGTGCCCTCGACCAACGGCTGGAACGCCGTCAGCGCCGAGTTGCCGACCGTCGCCACCGGTGGCAACTCCTCATACGCGGCCGTCGCCTTCACGGAGCGCTTCGCGTCCGGGGCCCTGCAGCCGTCGCGCGTGCTTATGCGCCGCCTCCATGGATCACTCTTCGAGGATCCGGTGCTCATCGACGGGTTGAACACTCCGGGCACGACGAACGCCACGGCCCCTGCCGCGATCGCGACCGAGTACGGCCGCGGCTTCGTCACGTCAGTCCGCGACGACGACCAGGTGTGGACGACCGCGCTCGGCAACAATGATCTGCCGGGGCCGGTCACGCGCGTCGACACCCTGACCGACGCGAGCCAGCCGATCGCGGTACCCGCTCTCGCCGGGCTGTTCTCGGACTTCATCACCTGGCAGCGGGACCCCGGCCCGTTCGGATCGCCGGAGATCCGGCTGCGCTACTCAGATGGCGGCGCGGGTCTCGGGAGCGAGACGGTCCTCTCCACGCCGGACCTCGGGCCGGCCGACGCCGCGCGGGGCCTCGTCGCCGCCGGTGACGTGTCCGGTGACGCCGCCGTCGCCTGGGTCCAGGGCACAGGATCCGACACCCGGATCGTCGCGGCACAGATGTACATGAACCCCGGGACGCCGGCCCCGACCACAACCTTCCAGTACTCCCGCACGCGCCAACCGCTGCTCAGCTGGTCGGCCGCGCGGGCTCAGTGGGGTCCGATCAACTACACGACG
The DNA here is from genome assembly GCA_963750695.1 of uncultured Solirubrobacterales bacterium. Taxonomy (GTDB): domain Bacteria; phylum Actinomycetota; class Thermoleophilia; order Solirubrobacterales; family Solirubrobacteraceae; genus Palsa-465. The sequence continues at coordinate 330,076 of CAVVSB010000005.1, read as the reverse complement.
TACATCGACGGCAGGCCGTTGCCGGCCCTCACCGGTCTGTCGGTCCGCCCGCCGCTGCCGCTACCTGACGGCGCACACTCGTGGGAGATCACGGCAACGAACCCGGTCGGAGTGCAGAAGTCGAGCCTCACCGGCACCGTCTGGGTCGATGTCGTCCCGCCGGCCGTCCGCGTGTCCGTGTCCGGACGCCGCCGTGTCGCGTCCGAGCTGCACGCCACCGTGAACGCCACCGATGCCCCGCCGCCGGTGCCTCGGAGCGCCGCGTCGGGGATCGCCGACGTGTTCATCGACTGGGGCGACGGCGCCCGCTTCCACATCACGAAGGGCAAGTACCACGCCTACAAGCGGGCGCGGCGCTACACGATCCGTGTCGTCGTGGACGACCGCGCCGGCAACCGCACGACGGTCAAGCAGACGATCCGGGTCGTGCCAAAGCCGAAACCGAAGCCGAAGAAGAAAAAGAAGCCAAGGCCGAAGAGGAAGAAGACCACCATCAAGCACGTGGGCCGGCGATGATCGCCCCCGAACGTCGGCGCCTCGCGCGGGTGCTCGCGTTGACCCTCGCCGCCGCGCTCGCCGCGTCCGCGGCGGCCGGCACCGGGCTCGCTCGCGCGCAGGGCCCGGCGTACGTCGCCTCACCGCCGACGAAGGGCGGGCTCTATAGCGACGGCAACTGGGGCCGCTATCTGCTCGGCGGCGCATGGCTCTACCGGCCTGATCCCGGTGTAGGTGGGATCAGCCAGGGGTTCTGGCGCAACGTCGCCGCGACCGACGGCTGGAGCTCGGTGACGGTCCCGAACTCCTACAACGCCGGCGATCTCTCGACCGCGAGCATGAACGGCTCGGTCAGCTGGTACCGCCGCGACTTCACGCTCCCGACGAAGGCATTCGCCAAATTCATCGCCAAGCGCGACCAGCACTGGATCGTCCGCTTCGAGTCGGTCAACTATCGCGCGACGGTGTGGCTGAACGGGCGTCAGATCGGGACTCACGCCGGCGCCTCGATCCCGTTCGAGTTCGACCTGAAGAACCTGACGGCCGGGGTCAACCGGCTGATCATCCGCGTCGATGACCGCCGCGGCCCGGCGGATCTGCCACCGGGCCCGAGCGGCGGCTGGTGGAACTTCGGCGGGCTGGGCCGCGAGGTCTACCTCCGCGCGGTGCCACGCGCCGATCTGAGCAGTGTGCTCGTCGCGCCGAAGCTGCCGTGCCCGACATGTACCGCCACGGTCACCGCGACCGCGTCCGTGCGCAACCTCACCGGGTCCTCGCAGACCGTCTCTGTCCGCGCCCGCTACGGGAACACGTCAATGCTCGTCGGGCCGCACGTACTGCCGCCGCGCGGCACATGGACGGCGCGCGCCCAGATCCGGGTCCCGCACCCCCGGCTGTGGTCGCCCGATCACCCGAACCTCTACCGCGCGATCGTCACAGTGTCCGACAGTCGCGGCCGGACGCTCGCCGGGTACACCACGGACAGCGGGATCCGGAAGATCGCGGTCACCGCCGACGGCCGGCTGACGCTCAACGGCCGGTTGCTCAACCTCCGCGGCGTCAACATCCACGAGCAGGACGTCCGGCTCGGCGCGGCGCTCGACCCCGCCGACCTGCGCCGGCTCGTCGCCTGGACCCGCGCCGTCGGCGCCACGATCATCCGCGCCCACTACCCGCTCAACCCGCTGATCGAGGAGCTTGCGGACCGCCAAGGCCTGCTGCTCTGGAACGAGGTGCCCGTCTACCAGACGAACAACAAGTATCTCGGCCAGTCGGGCTGGCGCAAGACGGCGCTCGCCTACCTGCGGACGGACATCCTCTCCAACGAGAATCACCCGTCGATCCTCGCCTGGAGCATCGGCAACGAGCTCGCAACCCCGCCGCCATCGGCCGAGACCAGCTACATCGCTGCCGCCGCCGGGGTCATCCACTCCCTCGACCCGACCCGACCGGCGACGATCGCGCTCAGCAACTGGCCCGGCGTCGCTTGCCAATCGGCCTACGCCCCGCTCGACATGCTCGGGGTCAACGAGTACATCGGTTGGTTCGACGCCGGCGGCGGCAGCACCGATGACCGGGACATCTTGAGCCCGTGGCTCGACGGCCTGCGGTCGTGCTACCCGAGCAAGGCGCTGATGATCACCGAGTTCGGGTTCGAGGGGAACCGCAACGGCCCGGTCGAGGAACGCGGGACGTATGAATTCCAGGCCGACAACGCAACCTTCCACCTTGGCGTGTTCGCCTCAAAACCGTGGCTGTCCGGCGCGCTCTGGTTCGCGATGCAGACGTTCGCCGCCCATCCCGGCTGGGGCGGCGGCGACCCGTGGCCGGACCCGCCGTTCGTGCAGAAGGGCACCTGGGACCAGTACGGGCAGCCGACACCGCTGCGCCCGGTGCTGTCCGGGATCTACCACGGCACCACGCAGATCGCCCCCGCCCGGGACAGCCGGAGCCGGTCGAAGAGCCGCGCCGGATCGCTCTGAGCGGCTGGGAGCGTGATCTCATCCGCAGCCGCTGCGCTGCGTTGTAGCCTCAGAGCCCGTGTCGATTTCCTCCGCTGACACCGCCCTGCGGCGGACCGCCCTGTACGACCGCCACGTCGCCGGCGGGGCGAAGCTCGTCCCGTTCGCCGGATGGGAGATGCCGGTCCAGTACGTCGGCGTCAGCGAGGAGCATCTCGCCGTGCGCGAGGGGGTCGGGATCTTCGACGTCTCGCACATGGGCGAGATCGAGACGCGCGGGCCCGACGCGCCCGCGTTCCTGCAACGGATGCTCTCCAACGACCTGCGGCGGCTGCCCGAGGGCGGTGCCCAGTACAGCGTTCTTTGCAACGACGACGGTGGTGTCCTCGACGATCTGTTCACCTACCGCGTCGCCGACTGCTGCTTGCTCACGGTCACGAACGCGGCCAACCACGAGAAGGACTTGCGCTGGCTCCAGGAGCACGCCGACGGGTTCGACGTCGATGTGATCGACGTCGCCGAGAAGTTCGCGATGATCGCCGTCCAGGGGCCGCTCGCCCGGCCGTTGGTCGCGCGTCTCGCCGACGGCCGCCTGCCGCTCCGCATGCATGTCGCCGAGCGGACGGTCGCCGGGGCGTCGATGATGGTGTGCGGCACCGGTTACACGGGCGAGGACGGCGTCGAGCTGCTGCTCGATCCGCGTGACGCTCCCGCAGTGTGGGACGCGCTCATCGCCGGCGGTGCGACCCCGGTTGGCCTGGGAGCCCGCGACACGCTGCGCCTCGAGGTCTGCTTTCACCTCTACGGCAACGACCTCTCGGAGGATCGCGACCCGATCGGTGCCGGCCTTGGCTGGTGCTGCAAGGAGGCGACCGGGTTCATCGGCGCCGAGGCGGTCGCTCGCGTACGCGCGGACCGACCCCCCGAGAAGCTTATGCCATTCGTGATCGACGGACCCGGGATCGCCCGGGCCGGCAACCCCGTGATCGGCGGGGGAGAGGTGACGAGCGGGACCTATTCGCCGTCGCTCGAGCGCGGGATCGGGATGGCGTATGTATCTGCTGATCGTGCCGAGCCCGGCACGCAGATCGACATCGACGTGCGCGGCCGTTCCCGCGCAGCCACCATCGAGCGTAAGCCGCTGTACCGAAAGGGGTCGTGACCATGGCCGAGGCCAGCTATCCGAGTGACCTGCTCTACCACCCTGAGCACGACTGGGCGCGCGTCGACGCTGACACGGCGACGCTCGGGATCACCTGGTTTGCCCAGGACCAGCTCGGCGAGCTCGTGTTCTACGACCCGCCGGAGGTCGGCGCCACCGTGACCAAGGACCAGACCTACGCCGAGGTCGAGTCGGTGAAGGCAGTCTCCGACGTGATCGCGCCGCTCTCCGGCGAGATCCTGGAGGTCAACTCCGCGCTCGCCGACACGCCGGAGACGGTTAACGAGGATCCGTACGGCGAAGGCTGGCTCGTGAAGATCCGCCTGTCGGACCCGAGCGAGACGGATGCCCTGATGGACGCCGCGGCATACGAGGGCACGCTTTCGTGAGCAGCTACGTCTCCGCCACCGAGTCCGACCGGCGCGAGATGCTCGCGACGATCGGCGTCGGCTCGATCGAGGAGCTGTTCGCCGACATCCCGGAGGGGCTGCGGCTCGCCGGGCCGCTCGCGCTCGACCGGGGACTGTCCGAGCAGGAGGTGTACACCGAGTTGCGCGCGCTCGCGGCGCGCAACGTCTCGGCCGAGGACGAGCTGACGTTCCTCGGCGGCGGCATGTACGACCACTACGTCCCCGCGCTGATCGATTCGATCATCGAGCGCTCGGAGTTCCTCACGCCGTACACGCCGTACCAGCCGGAGATCTCGCAGGGCGGTCTGCAGGCGATGTTCGAGTACCAGACGGCGATCTCCGAGCTGACCGGCCTCCCGGTGTCGAACGCGTCGGTCTATGAAGGACCGAGCGCGGTCGCCGCCGCCGGCTACGTCGCCAAGGCGGCCAAGCCGGGCCGCACCCGCTTCGTCGTCTCGCGAGGGGTCCACCCGCATGCGCGAGAGGCGCTGCGCACGCTCGCGCACGGGTGGGAGATGGAGGTTGCCGAGGCGCCGCTCCGCGGCGGAGTCACCGAGCTGCCGGCACTCGACGAGAGCGTCAGCGCGGTCATCCTCCAGCAGCCGAACTTCCTCGGCGCCGTCGAGGATCTCCAGGAGCTCGTATCGGCCGCTCATGCCGCCGGGGCGCTCGTCATCTGCTCGTGCGATCCGCTGCCGCTGTCGGTGCTGAAGACCCCCGCCGAGTGCGACGTCGACATTGCGGTCGGCGAGGGCCAGACGCTCGGCAACAGGCTCGACTTCGGAGGCCCGTCGTTCGGCTTCTTCGCCACGACGGAGGCGCTGATGCGCCGGATCCCGGGCCGGATCGCGGGGGAGACGACCGACGTGGACGGCAAGCGCGGCTTCGTGCTCACGCTTCAGACCCGCGAGCAGCACATCCGCCGTGAGAAGGCGACGTCGAACATCTGCACCGCGCAGGCGCTGAACGCGCTCGCCGGCGTCATCTACCTGAGCTGGCTCGGGCGCCGCGGGATCGTCGAGCTGACCGAGCTGATGCTGCAGCGGACCGCGTACGCGCGGGAGCGCCTCGGCCAGATCCACGGCGTCGGCCTGCTCCACGAGCAGCCGGTCGTGCGCGAGTTCGCGTTGCGGCTCGACGCGCCGGTCGAGCAGGTCGTCGCCCACTGCCGCGAGCGTGGCGTCAACCCCGGCTATCCACTGCACCGCGATTACCCCGAGCTCGCCGACGGCCTGCTCGTGGCGATCACCGAACAGCGCACGCGCGCCGACATCGACCGCCTCGCCGAGGTGCTCGAGGCCGCGGTCGGCGCCGACCTCGAGGCCTACGAGGAGGTGAAGGCGTGAGCGCGTCATCGTTCACCGCCGCCGCCGATGATTCGCTGACGATCTACGAGCGGTCGCAGGCGGGACGGCGCGCGTTCGTGCCGCCGGCGCTCGACGTCCCGGAGCGCCCGCTCGACGAACTGCTCCCGCCGTCGCTGCGGCGCGCGGAGTCGGCTCGGCTGCCCGAGGTCGCCGAGCCCGAGATCGTCCGTCACTACAACCGCCTGTCGAAGCGCAACTTCGACCTCGACACTGGCTTCTACCCGCTCGGGTCGTGCACGATGAAGCACAACCCCAAGCTCCACGAGCGGGTCGCGGCGCTCCCGGGGCACGCCAGGCTGCACCCGTTGCAGTCGCCAGCGCATGCGCAGGGTGCGCTTGAGCTGATGTGGCGCCTGCAGCATGCTCTATCGGAGGTTGCGGGCCTGCCGCACGTTTCCCTGCAGCCCTCGGCCGGGTCGCACGGCGAACTCGCCGGCGTGTTGTTGACGCGCGCGTACCACGAGGATCGCGGCGAGCGCCGGACGAAGGTTCTGACGCCCGACAACGCCCACGGCACGAATCCGGCGACGGTGACGATGGCCGGCTACGAGCTCGTGAAGGTCACGACCGACGAGCACGGCAACGTCGACCTGGATGACCTGCGCTCAAAGGCCGACGAGGACACCGCCTGCCTGATGCTCACGAACCCGTCGACCCTCGGCCTGTTCGAACCGGGGATCGAGGAGATCGAGCGGATCGTCCACGGCGTCGGCGCGACGCTCTACTACGACGGCGCCAACCTCAACGCGATCATGGGGATCTGCCGCCCCGGGGACATGGGTTTCGACATCGTCCACTTCAATCTCCACAAGTCGTTCACGCAGCCCCACGGCGGCGGCGGGCCGGGCGCCGGACCGATCGCCGTTGCGGAGCGGATCGAGCCGTTCCTGCCGCGGCCGCAGGTTGTCCGGCGTGCGGACGGCTCCAACGGCAGCGGTTCTGGGTTCGTCTATGACCTTGACGACGACCGGCCGAAGTCGATCGGGCGGCTGCGCGGCTTCCAGGGCAACTACGGCGTGTTCGTGCGCTCCTACGCGTACATCCGGTCGCTCGGCGCCGCCGGGCTGCGTGAGGTGTCCGAGGTCGCCGTGCTCAACGCCAACTACCTCCTCGCGCGGCTGCGCCGGGAGGGCGTGCTCCAGTACCTCGGCGAGGCCTACGAGCGGCTGTGCATGCACGAGTTCGTCCTCTCCGGCGCCCCGATGAAGCGCGAGCTCGGGATCAAGACGCTCGATCTCGCCAAGCGCCTGCTCGACCACGGCGTGCATCCGCCGACCGTGTACTTCCCGCTGATCGTCGACGAGGCGCTGCTGATCGAGCCGACCGAGACCGAGACGAAGGAGACGCTCGACCGCTTCGCGGAGACGATCGCCGAGATCCTCCGAGAGGCGCAAGAAGATCCGGAGATCGCCCGCAACGCTCCGTACAGCACGCCGGTCCGACGGCTCGACGAGGCGCGCGCTGCCCGCCACCCGATCGTTCGTCAGGCGATGTAGAGGATTCCGCCGCCTCCGGTCAGAATTCAGGCCTAAGGTGACCGAGTCGAACGGCCGATAACTGCTAGGTGCCGATCTGGGGGCAGGTCGATCTGTGAACGCGCAACTGAAGCGCCTGGCGGCGCTGGCTGCCCTCGATCCTGAGGAGCAGGAGCTCGCGGGCTTCATCTCCGGCCTCCTCTACGGGATCGGCGGCCTGACGCTGGCCGCGTTCCTCGTCCTGCCGGGGATGCCGCAGCTGCATCCCCCCGCGATCGTTGCCCTGTCGGCGTCGGCGGTCGGCTGGGGAGCGTGCTCGCTGTGGTTCATCGACTGGCGCCGGGTCCCGCGCACGCTCGTCCACTTCTCGACGGCCGTTGCCTTCCCCGTCGTCGGCGCCGCCGTCTGGGCCTCTGGGGGCGCAGACTCGCCGGCGTGGATCTACTTCCTGTTCATCGCCGTCTTCGCCGCCTACTTCTACCGGCGGCCGATCGCGATCGCGTACATCGTCGCGTGCGTCGTCATGCACGCCCTGCCCCTGCTCTACGACACGCAAGCCCACACCGACGCGTTCCTCGGTCAGATGGTCCTCTCCGACGGCGCCTACATCGGCCTCGGCGCCGCGATCATCTCCGGCCGCCGACTCATGTGGCACCTGCGGCGGCGTGCCGAGGTGCTCGCCGCCGAGCAGGGCTCGCTGCGGCGGGTCGCCACTGCGGTCGTCGAGAGCGAGAAGGAGGAACGGATCTACGAGCTCGTCGCCACCGAGTTGGCGCGGCTGATCGGCGCCGGCGCTGCCGGCATCATGCGGCTGGACGGCGAGGAACGGGCAATCGTCATGGGGTCATGGGCCGAACGTGAGGGCGGGCTCTACGAGCCCGGGACGATCGTGCCGATCCTCCCCGGCGGCGACGTCGACCGGGCGATCAAGGAGAGCCAGCCGATGCGGATCGTCGGGCACGACCCCGAGAGCGCTGTCGGCCGGCTCGGCTATGACTCGAGCATCGTCGCCCCGATCCGCGTCAACGGCGAGACCTGGGGCGTGCTCGCCGTCACGGCGTCGGCGCCCAAGCGCCTGACCCGGGATGACGAGCAGCACATGATGGAGTTCGGCGACCTGCTCTCGACCGCGGTCGCGAACCTCGAGGACCGAGCCAAGCTCGCCGCCCAGGCGGCGACGGACCCGCTCACCGGCCTCGCCAACCACCGCACGCTCCAGCAGCGGCTCAGCTCCGAGGTCGCCCGCGCGATGCGGCACGAGACGCCGCTGTCGGTCGCGGTCATCGACGTCGACCACTTCAAGCAGATCAACGACTCCGGCGGCCACGATGCCGGCGACGCCATGCTCCTGCGCGTCGCCCGCTGCCTGGAGAAGCTCGCCCGCGCCGAGGACACGCTCGGGCGTCTCGGCGGTGACGAGTTCGCCTGGATCCTCCCCGAGACGTCTCGCGAGCAGGCGCTCGTCGCGGTCGAGCGGGCCCGCCGCGTGATTCAGCGCGCCGCACCGGCGCCCTATCGCCTCACCGTGTCCGCCGGCATCTGCGACACGACCTCGACACTCGATCCGGCCGAGCTCATCCGGTTCGCCGACGGCGCCCTGTACTGGAGCAAGGCCCGCGGGCGCGACCAGTGCTGGATCTACGATCCGACCGTCGTTGCCGAGCTGTCCGCCCAGGAGCGCGCCGAGCGGCTCGAGCGCTCGCAGGCGCTGCTCGGGCTGCGCGCACTCGCCCGGGCGATCGACGCCAAGGACCCTCAGACGCGCGAGCACTCCGAGCGGGTCGCGGCGCTCGCCCGCAAGCTCGCGGTCGCCGCCGGCTGGCCAGCGGACCGGGCACTCCTGCTCTCCGAAGCGGCGCTCGTGCACGACGTCGGGAAGATCGGCGTGCCGGACGCCGTGCTGCGCAAGACCGAGCCGCTCACCGAGCTCGAGCTCTCGCAGATCACCGCGCACGCCGAGCTCTCGGCGCGAATCGTCGATGGCGTGCTCGCGGCCGAGCAGGTCGAGTGGATCCGCACCCATCACGAGCGCCCGAACGGCGAGGGCTACCCGGACGGGCTCACCGCCGAGGACATCCCGGAGGGCGCGGCCCTGCTCGCCCTCGCCGACGCCTGGGACGTGATGACGATCAGCCGCCCCTACAGCCGGCCGAAGCACCTCGACGAGGCGCTCCAGGAATGCTGCGAGCTGTCCGGCATCCAGTTCACACCGGCCGCCGTCGCTGCGCTCCTGCAGCTCCATGAGTCTCGCGAGCTCGCGGGCGCTGCAGTCGGCGTCGCCGCCCAGGAACCGTTGTAACGCGGCGGTCCGATTGGCGGATCGTGCGCGCGACGCGCCTCGCCGGGCGGCGTCTAGTCCGCGCCGGCGCTCGGGCTACCCCGCGTGTGGTGCCGTCAAGTGCGACGCATCGCTAGCGTGCAGGCCGTGGACGAGTTCATCGACACCGGAGCCGCCGAGATCGCCGCCCGTGCCGAACGCGAGCTGGAGGCTCTCGTCGGCGTCTCCTCCCCCTCGGGCGACCACGACGGCGCCGAGGAGGCGATCGCGATCTGCGCCGCGCTGTTGCCGCCGGAGGCGGAGATCGAGCGGATCCCGTGCTCAACCCCCGACTGCACACCCGACCTGCTGGCGCGGATCGCCGGTCGCGGCACGCGGCACCTGATGCTCCTGGGGCATCTCGACACCGTGCACAGCCACGAGGCGCACATGCCGCTGCGCCGGGACGGCGACCGGCTCTACGGTCCGGGGACGGCGGACATGAAGGGCGGGGTCGTGCTCTCGCTCGGTGTCGCCCGGGTGCTCGCCGCCCGTCCGGAGCTGTTCGGCGAGCTGTCCGTTCTGCTCGTCACCGATGAGGAGTGGCGTACCCGGCCGTTCGTGCACGGACCGCGCTTCGCCGGCTACGACGCCTGCCTCTGCTTCGAAGCCGGGGAACGGACGCCGGATGGGGCGGAGGGCGTCGTCGTCCGGCGCAAGGCGGCGGGGACCCTCAGGGTGCGCGCCAATGGAAGGGCGGCCCACTCGGGCAGCGCCCCCGAGCGGGGTCGGAGCGCGCTGCTCGCGCTCGCGCACACGGCGATCGAGCTCGCCGGGCTCCACGACCCCGCTGGGCCCGACCGCCTCAGCGTCGTCCCGACAATCGTCCGCTCGGGCGAGGCGTTCAACGTCGTGCCGCCCGCCGGCGAGCTGATCTTCGACATGCGGGCGGACCGGCTCGAGGCGTTCGAACCGGTGCAGGCCGCCGTCGTCGCCGAACGCGATGACGTCGCATTGCACGCCCGGATGGAGCGGGTCTGGCCGGGAATGGACTCGCGTGAGGTCACCGCCGGGGTGATCGCGCAGGCGGCGAGCGCACTGGGGCGGCCGATCGCAGGCGTCAACCGCGGCGGCGCAAGCGACGCGAGCCACTTCGCACCGACAATCCCGCTGACGATCGACGGACTCGGCCCGCGCGGCGGCGGGGCGCACACGCCGGAGGAATTCGTCCTCACGGCGACGCTGCGCCAGCGGGCGGAGGTCGCGCTCGCGCTCGTCCAGTCCGTGCTGGCGTAGCCCGCGACGCTCGAGCGGTGTCCGCTGTGCTTGAGGTGACGGACCTACATCACCGGTTCGGCGACCTCGTCGCGCTCGACGGCGTCGGGCTGTCCGTCGCACCCGGCGAGATCGTCGGCCTCGTCGGTCGCAACGGCGCCGGCAAGACGACGACGATGCGGGCGGTGATGGGCATCCTCGCCCCGGACAGCGGAACGGTGAGATGGGAGGACGCGCCGGTCGGGGACGACGCCCGGGTCCGGTTCGGCTACATGCCGGAGGAGCGAGGTCTGTACCCACAGATGGGGATCCTCGCCCAGGTCACATACTTTGCCCGGCTGCACCGACTCGCCCCGGCGGCGGCACTCACCGCCTCTCGCCAGTGGCTTGAGCGGCTCGGTCTCGGCGAGCGGACCGAGGAGAAGCTGATCGCGCTGTCCCATGGCAACCAGCAGCGCGTCCAGCTTGCCGTCGCGCTCGTTCATGACCCGGCGCTGCTCGTCCTCGACGAGCCGTTCGCCGGCCTCGATCCAGAGGCCGTCGATGCGCTCTCGACCGTGTTGTTTGAACGGGCGGCATCCGGCACGGCAGTGCTGTTCTCGAGCCATCAGCTCGAGCTCGTCGAGCGGATCTGCCGGCGGATCGTGATCCTCGAGTCAGGGCGCGTGCTCGCGGCCGGGACCCTCGCCGAGCTGCGCCGGGCACTGCCCGCACAGCTACGGGTCAAGGTTGACGGCGCGGACGAATGGACGCGCGAGCTGAAGGGCGTCAGCGTTGAGCGCTCCGACGAGGAGGGCGTCCTGCTCGTGGTGGAGCCAGGGACCGATCCTCAGACGATCTTGAACGCGGCGCTCGCGGTTGGGCCGGTGGAGCACTTCGGCTTCGAGAGCGGCGGACTGCTCGAGCTGTACCGGCGGATGGTGGGCCGGTGAGGAGAAACGTCGCCGTTCGACTCGTCGCCGAGCGCGAGATCCGCGAGCGCGCCAGCGGCCGCGTAACGCGGATCATGACCGTGGTGACGGCGCTCCTCGTCGTGGCGGGGATCGCGATCCCCGGGTTGATCAAGTCCTCGTCGTCGGTGACGAAGATCGGGCTTGTCGCGCCCGCGGCGCAGGCGCTTGCCCCGGCGCTCGAGCGTGCGGGGCATGCCGCGGACGTGACCGTGCGCCTTACGACCGTGGCGGACCCCGCGACCGCCCGGGCGCTGCTGCGCTCCGGCCAGCTCGACGCTTCGCTGCGGGTGGGACTTGCCACGGCGACGATCGCTGTCAAGGAATCGCTACCCGCAAAGACGAGAGCCCTGATCGCCGCCGCCGTCAACAGCGCGCATCTCCGCGCGACTCTCGCACGGGCGGGCGTGCCGCTGCGCAAGGTCGTGCCGGCGCTCGCCCCGGTGCCGCTGACGACGTTCGTCCTCGAGCCGCAGCCCGCCGACAAGGCAGCGCGCTACGTGGCAGCGATCTTCGCCGGTCTGCTGATGTACCTCGCGATCACCATGTACGGCGGTGCGGTGGCGACCGGCGTGGCGCAGGAGAAGACCTCGCGCACGGCCGAGGTACTGCTCTCGACGATGAGACCGGGACAGCTGCTCGCCGGCAAGGTGACGGGGATCGGCCTCGTCGGTCTCGCGCAGTTGGCGATCGCGGTTGTGGCTGGTGTCATCGCGAACGCGGTCGTCCACAGCGCAAAGATCCCCGGCAGCGTCTGGGGGCTGATGCCAGCATTCCTCGTGTTCTTCGTCGCCGGGTTCGCGCTGTACGCGTTCGCCCTCGCGGCGGCGGGTGCGCTCGTCGCGCGCCAGGAGGAGGTCCAGTCGGTCACCTTTCCGATCGTGATGCCGTTGCTGATCGGCTACCTGATCACGTACTTCGCGGTCGGATCGGCGGACGCGACCTGGCTCAGGGTCCTCTCGTGGCTGCCGCCGCTGACGCCGACGCTGATGCCCGCCAGGATCGCGCTCGGCCACGTCGACTGGTGGGAGTACCCGCTCGTCGCCGTCACGATGCTCGGCTCGATCTACGCCATAGTCCGGATTGCGTCGGCCGTCTATGCGGGCGCGCTGTTGCGGGGGGGTGAGCGGCTCAGCTGGCGCGCCGCGCTCCACGGCGAGGGCTGAGCGAACTCTTACCAAGTTGCGAGGTCGTACGTGGCATCCTTGGTGGCGTGTCGACAGGCGTTCCCACCACGACCCGACCGGGTTCACCGACTCCGTCACCGGCGCCCAAGGGCCAGCTCCAGCGTCAGGGCATCACGCTCCTGATCGCGATCATCGGGCTGATGTGGATCGTCGAGATCATCAACTCGCTCGACTCCAACCGACTCGACAGCGACGGCCTGTACGCCCGGAACGTCTCCCATCTGTGGGGGATCGTCACGGCCCCGTTCCTGCACGCGAGCTTCCAGCACCTCATCGACAACACGATCCCGCTTGTGTTCATGGGTCTGATCATCGCGCTCGCCGGCGCCGTCCGGCTCGCGCTCGTGACCGCGATCGTGATCGTGCTCGGTGGCATCGGGACGTGGCTGATCGCGCCCGCCGGAACCGTCACCGTCGGCGCGAGCGGGCTCGTGTTCGGCTACGCCAGCTACCTGCTGACACGCGGTGTCTTTGACCGCAGCCTGCTCGAGCTCGGCGTCGGCATCGTCGTCGGCGTAGTGTGGGGGAGCGCGCTGCTCACCTCGCTCGTGCCGCACTACGGGGTCTCGTGGCAAGCGCACCTGTGCGGTGGGATCGCGGGCGTCATCGCAGCGTGGCTGCTCCGGGAGAAGAAAGCGCCGCAGGGAACGGTTCCGGGCGTGCCCGGCGCCTACTCGTCGGCGGGGCCTGGGTCCTCACCCGAGCTGTAACACGCCTCACCGGTGTCGCACCGGGTCGCCCGATACCCTCGGGCCCGGTGCGCATCTTCTCCGGCATCCAGCCCACAGGCCGCAAGCACCTGGGCAACTACATCGGCGCGATCACCCAGTACGTCACGGGCCAGGACCGCGGCGAGGCGATCTACTGCGTCGTCGACGCCCACGCGATCACGGTCGCCTACGAGCCGGCCGCGCTCCGCGCGTCGGTCTACGACACCGCTGCGACGCTGCTCGCCGCCGGACTCGACCCGGGACGCTGCATCTTCTTTCGCCAGAGCGACGTCCCCGAGCACACCGAGCTGTGCTGGCTGCTTTCGAGCGTCACCTCGTTCGGCGAGCTCAACCGGATGACCCAGTTCAAGGACAAGGCGGGCGCGCAGCGCGACCTCGTGTCCGCCGGCCTATTCATGTACCCGGTGCTCCAGGCCGCCGACGTGCTCGTCTACCGGGCGAATGAGGTGCCGGTTGGAGATGACCAGCGCCAGCACATCGAGCTGATGCGCGACGTCGCCGTGCGGTTCAACGCCCGCTTCGGCGACACGCTCGTCGTCCCCGAGCACCGCATCCCCGAGGTCGGCGCCCGGATCATGGACCTCCAGATCCCGGGCAACAAGATGTCGACGACCGGCGGCACCGAGCAGGGCACCGTGCTCGTGCTCGACGAGCCCAGGACCATCGCCAAGAAGATCCGCTCGGCGGTCACCGACTCGGGCTCAGAGGTTCGCCGCGCGCCGGACAAGCCGGGCATCTCCAACCTGATCGAGATCTATGCCGCCGTCCGCGGGGTGTCGTTCGATGCGGTCGAACAGGAGTTCGACGGCGCTGGCTACGGCGCGTTCAAGGGCGCGGTCGCCGACGCCGTCGTCGACTATCTCGCGCCCGTCCGGGAGCGGTTCACCGAGCTGCGCGCCGACGAGCCGGGGCTTGAGGCGACGCTCGCCGCAGGAGCCGAGAAGGCCCGCGGAATCGCCGTCGAGGTCATGCGCGACGTCCGGCAGGCGATGGGCGTCGGACCGGTCCGCTAGCGCTCGGGGTCGCGGCCAGTCCGGGTTGCGTCCACGGCCGGGTTCCGCCCGCGCCGACCGCAACAATGGTCCGGCAGAGTCTCATCATCCGCCGCCTTGGCATTTTTTCCCCGCTCTGAGCGACAACATGGGCCGATGCGGTCGGTGAGGCGCGTCTGTCGGACCCTTTTGGCGGTTCCGGGCTCGCTCGAGGCCCCGGAGCGCTCATCTCGGCCACGCCGGTCTGATCGGCTGAACGGTCCGAGACCGCCGCTAACGTACGGCACGTGAGGCTCATCGACCTCGAGCTCGACCTCGACGTATTCGCGGGGCCGTTCGATCTGCTGCTGACGTTGATCCTGCGTGAGGAGGTCGATCTGCTCGAGGTCGACCTGGCGGACATCGTCATCTCGTACATCGATCATCTCGAGCAGCGCGGTGAACTCGAGCTCGAGGCGGCGACCGAGTTTCTCGTGCTGATCGCCGCCTTGCTCGAGCTGAAGTCGCGGCTGATGCTCCCTGGCGAGGAGCAGGAGTTGATCGAGCTCGACCCGGGCGAGGCCGCCGAGGAGCTGCTCGCGCGGCTGCTCGACGCCCATCGGTACCGATCGGCCGCGACCCACCTTGCCGAGCGCCTCCACGCTCAGGACGGCTATCGCTTCCGCTCGGCGCCGCTGCCCCCGAACCTCAGGTCCGCCTCTTTGCGGGACGCCGTCGCGGTGTACAAGCCGGACCGGCTGGCGGCGGCGATCGGCTCGCTGCTGCGGATCCCCGAGCCGGTCAACGTCAGCCACATGTCGGTCCCGAAGGTGAGCGTCGCCGAGCGGCTCGTCCATCTGCGGGCGCTCCTGCGCCGGGGTCGCTTCAACTTCGACGAAGCGGTCGCCTCCGCCGACCGCGTGACGGTCGCCGTGACGCTATTTGCGCTGCTGGAGCTCTACAAGCAGGGCGAGGCGAC
This sequence comes from uncultured Solirubrobacterales bacterium, assembly GCA_963750695.1. Lineage (GTDB taxonomy): Bacteria > Actinomycetota > Thermoleophilia > Solirubrobacterales > Solirubrobacteraceae > Palsa-465. Next base: position 314,856 of record CAVVSB010000005.1, on the reverse strand, counting down.
GTGGACTCAGGATGAGCCGTTCGGGGAGATCACGGTCGATGCGCTGTCCGCCGCCGGTGCGCGTCCCGCGCCGCTGGCCGAGCTGGCATCGTAGAAGGGGTCAGACATGGGCATCGAGCTTGAGCAGATCATCGAGTCGCTGTTGTTCCTCTCGTCCGACCCGGTGACGGTCGAGGCGCTCGCCGAGGCGACGGAGGCAGAGCCGCACGAGGTCGCCACGGCCCTCGAGCGCCTGCGCGAGTACTACGAGTTCGAGCGGCGCGGCCTCGTGCTGCGCGAGCTCGGCGGCGGTTGGGTGCTCTCCTCGCATCCAGAGGCCGATTACGCCGCTCGCCGGCTGCTCGCCCGCCCGCGGACGCCGCCGCTCACCGCCGCGCAGGCGGAGACGCTCGCGATCATCGCGTACCTGCAGCCGGTTTCCCGCCCGGAGATCGCGCGGATCCGTGGCGTCAACGCCGAATCCGCTGCCCAGCACCTGCTCGAGCGAGGGATGATCGAGGAGAGCGGCCGCTCGCAGTTCGGCGCCGTGCTCTATCGCACATCCGACTTGTTTCTGCGCCTGTTCGGGATCGGCTCGCTCGACGAGCTCCCGCCGATCAGCGCCTTCGATCCCTCGCCGGAGCTCGAGGAACAGCTCCGCGAACGGTTGCTTCAGGCCGGGGAGGCCCGATCCGTCGCATAGGCCGCAGGTGGAGGGCCGCCGGTGGGGTGTTGCTGGTCGCGCTGCTCACGTGGGCGGTTCTGCTCGCAGCTCCCGCATCACCCGATGTCCCTCCGCGAACGGTGCTCGTCGTGCGCTCGAGCGCCGACCTGCGGGAGGCGCTTGCCGCCCAGCCGACGCTGAAGTTCGTCCCCACCAAGCCGTTCGGCTCGATCGTCATCCACGTCAACGACGGCAGGCACTATCAGCGGGTGACCGGCTTCGGGGCCGCCATGACCGACACCTCGGCCTGGCTGATCCAGGACCGCCTCACCGGCGCGGCGCGCACCGCGCTCTACGACGACCTCTGGGGGCCGGCCGGCGCCGACATGACGTTCCTGCGGATCCCCATGGGGGCCAGCGACTTCACCGTCCACGAGCGGCCGTACTCCTACGACGACCTCCCGCGGGGACAGAGCGATCCCCACCTGCGCCACTTCTCGATCGCCCACGACGAGGTGTACATCATCCCCGCGATCCGCCAGGCCCTCGCGCGCAACCCGAAGCTGACGATGCTCGCGAACCCGTGGAGCCCACCGGGGTGGATGAAGTCCAACGACGCGCTGGACAACCGCAAGGACTCCGGCGTGCTGCTCCACTCCGCGCTCGGACCACTGGCGCAGTACTTCGTGAAGTTCCTGCAAGCGTACGCCGCGGCTGGGATCAAGATCGGGGCGATCACCCCGCAGAACGAACCCGGCAACGCGACCCAGTACCCGGGCATGGAGCTCCCCGCCGACCGCGAGGCGCGGCTGATCGCGTCGTGGCTGGCGCCGGCGCTGGCCGCCGCCGGATTGCAGTCGCGGATCTACGGCAACGACCAGGGCTGGAGTCACGACGGCACGAGCTACACCCGGACCCTGAGCACGAGCGCCCAGCGGCACGCGATTACCGGGTTCTCGTGGCACTGCTACTACGGCAGCCCTAACGTGATGAACGCACAACACGCCGTGACACCCCAGTTCGACGAAATCGTCGACGAGTGCGCCCCCGGGATCATCCCGTTCCCGGTCTCCGAGCTCCTGATCAGCTCGGCCCGTGACTGGGCGAGCTCGGTCACCCTGTTCAACATCGCGGAGGACACCCACGGCGGCCCGGTGCAGCCGCCGAACCACGGTTGCCCGGGGTGCGAGCCGCTCGCCACCGTTAACGCCCAGACGAACGCGTTCAAGCTCTCCCGCAGCTACTTCGAACTCGCCCAGATGAGCAAGTTCGTCCGCCCGGGCGCGGTCCGGATCGGCTCGGAGAACTTCGTCACGTACAACTACAAGCGCCCGGGCGTCAACTTCTACAGCGCCGGTCTCGACGACGTCGCGTTCCGTAATCCGGACGGCAGCATCGCGCTCGTCGCCTACAACAACTCACACAGGGCGATCGGATTCACCGTCGACTGGAAGAGCCGGTACCTCCGATACACGCTGCCATCAGGTTCGACCGCGACCCTCGTGTGGAATGGGCGCTTTTGATCACGCCGCCCACGGCGGTGTGAACGGCTCCCCGTCGCCGATCTGCCCCTGCCCGGTCGCGGCCATGCAGCAGATCGCCTCGAACGGCTCCTCGCCCTCGTTGGCGAGGTGAAACGGCGCGTGGGGCGGGACGCAGATCGCGTCGCCGGGAGCAAGCTCGTGCCGGCGTCCGTCGAACGTGAAGGTGCCCCGTCCCTGCAGGGCGATGAACGCCTCGGTGTCGGTGAGCTGATGAACAGGGCTGGCGGCGCCAGGGTGAAGGACAACCTTCCACGCGGACACGGCGTCGCTGCCGCGGGTCGGGGAGGCGTACCCGGTGATCTCGGTGCCGTCGTCGCCGAAGCGCGGTGCGTCGGCATGGCGGATGATCGTCTCAGGCATGACTGTTCTCCTCGTGTTGTGCCGTGTCCACGCCCTCAATATAGTCATCAACACTTGACAGTCAAGCGAGCATGACGAATATCTCGACATGACGAGACTCCCGCCCGACGACCTCACCACCGACCTCGCGATCCTCATCGCCGCCGCCTGGCGTGCGGTCACCGACGAGCTCCAGACCTCGGTGGTCGCGGTCGAGCCGAAGATGCGCCCCATCTACGGGTTCGTCATCCGGGCCGTTGGCTCGGAGGAACCGACGATCAACCGCCTCGCTGAACTCCTCGGGACGACGAAGCAGGCCGCAAGCCTCCTCGCCGACGAGGTCGAAGCGGCCGGGTTCATCGAGCGCATCACCGATCCCTCCGACCGCCGCCGGCGCCGGCTGCGGCTCACCGCGCGCGGCGCGGCAGTCCGCGAACGGGCGATCAAGACGAGCTCCCGGCTCGAGTCCGAGCTCGCGGACGCCGTCGGTAAGAGCGCCGTCCTCGGGTGCCGAGAGACGCTGATTGCGCTCGTCGCCCGAGTCGGCGACCTCGACGATGTGCTCGCCCGGAGGGCCCGTCCGGTGTGGTGAGCGGCGCCCGGCGCTCCGGTGCGACGGTCGCCGTTCGCGGACGGCTCACGGGGCGAGCTTCGCGCCGGCGCGAGCTGCGGCAGACGCGCTACGCCGCGACTCGCGCGGCGAGCTGGCCGCACGCCGCGTCGATGTCCCGCCCCCGCGTCAGCCGGACCGTGGCACTGAGGCCGTGGCGCTCGAGCTCGTCCTTGAACGCTGCGATCGCCTTCGGGCTCGAGCCGGTGTACGGCGAGTCGGTCGGGTTGTACGGGATCAGGTTGAGCTTGAACTTCCGCGGATCGAGCAGCTCCGCGAGCTGGCCCGCCTGCGCGAAGCCGTCATTGACGCCAGCGAGCATCACGTACTCGACGAACACCATCCGTCGCTTGCGCTCGTAGAACGCCTCGCACGCGGCGATCACCTCGGTGACCGGATAGCGGTCGTTGACCGGCATCAGCTGTGAGCGCAGCGCGTCATCGGCGGCGTGCAGCGACAGCGCCAGCCGGAGCGGCAGCGGCTCCTCGGCGAGCCGGTTGATGCCCGGGATCCAGCCGACGGTCGACACCGCCGTTCGGCGATTCGTGATGCCGAGGTCGGGGAGCCGCGCGCACGCACCGAGGACGGCGTCGAGGTTCATCATCGGCTCGCCCATCCCCATGAACACGGCGTGGTCGGTCGGACCGAGCCGCCGGAAATGGAGCGCCTGATCGACGATCTCCCACTCGGTCAGGTTCCGGCCAAAGCGCATCTGTCCGGTGGCGCAGAACGTGCATGTGAGCGGGCAGCCGGACTGCGAGGAGAGGCACAGCGAGCGCCGGCCGTCTCGGTAGACCATCAGCACCGCCTCGAGCGGGCGCCCGTCCGCGGTCTGAAAGACGGCCTTGACCGTGCCGTCCTTCGCGCGGGCCTCATCGAGCAGCGTCAGCGTCGAGAACGGGACCGCGCCGCGGAGTTGGGTCCGCAGCGTCGCCGGCAGATCGGTCATCGCGTCGAAGCCCGGCGCCCCCTGGGAGGCCCAGCGCCAGATCTGCTTCGCGCGGTAGGTGGGCTGGCCGAGTTCGGCCAGCGTCCCCTTGACAACGTCGAGGTTCACGCTCTCTATGGTGGCAGCCCGATGCGCCTCACCAAATACCTCGCCTCCGCAGGCGTCGCCTCACGCCGGGCGGGGGAGGAGCTGATCCGCGCCGGGCGGGTGGCCGTCAACGGCGAGGTCGTGACCGATCCGGCACGGTCCGTAGGCGACGCTGACGCCGTCACCTTCGACGGGCAGTCGGTGGCGGCGGCTGCGGATGTGGAGCGCGTCGTGTACATGGTCAACAAGCCACTCGGCGTCGTCTCGACCGCGTCCGATCCGCAGCGGCGGCCGACCGTCATCTCGCTCGTGAAGACCGATGCGCGCCTCTATCCGGTCGGCCGTCTCGACATCGACACGACCGGCCTCATCCTGCTGACGAACGACGGCGACCTCGCTCATCGGCTCACCCATCCGAGCTTCGAGGTCGAGAAGACCTATCGGGCCCGCGTCGACCGCGCCCCCGTCCGCGACAAAGCGCTCCGTGACCTCCGCAACGGGATCCGGCTCGAGGATGGGATGACCTCGCCGGCCCGCGTGCGTCGCGTCGAGCCGAACGAGCTCGAGCTCACGATCCACGAGGGCCGCAAGCGCCAGGTCCGCCGGATGTGCGCCGCCGTCGGCCACCCCACCCTCGCCCTGGAGCGGGTCCGCTTCGGCCCGCTGATCCTCGGCGGGCTCGCCCCGGGCGCCGCGCGCCGGCTCACCCCAGACGAGATCGCCGCGCTCCAATCCGCCGGCCGGGGCGGGCGCTGACGAGATCGCCCTGGCGTTTGTCAGCGCCTGAGATCCCCAGCGGTCGGCAAACGCCGTGGCGGTTGGAGAGGAGCAGTGCCCGGGGCGCGAGCAGTGGCGACGGCGGCGACGGCCGCCTAACGCCTCTCCAGCAGCAGCTCATCCCGCCGCAGCGACGTCGTGTGCAGCGCCGCGGACGCCATCGCCGGTGTCAGACGGACCGGACGCGACGCCACCAGCCGCAGGATCGTCCACTGGAGCACGTGCCGGCGCCACGCTTGATGGAACCCGGGAATCGCGTAGCGCGCCTGCATGTCGGACGGGATCAGGTTGCACGCGGCGCCCCACCAGCACAGCTGCTGGGTCGGCGAGACCATTGAGATGATGTCGAGCTCGCGGACGACCGCGCCCCGGGGCCCGACCAGGTACGCGAGCCGCGGCTGGTAGAGGGACAGCGGCAGCAGCGCGCGGTAGTGCTGGATGAGGATCGCGCGGCCGTCGACACCCGGGTCGCGCGCCGCGGTCGGCGGCGGCCCCAGCGCGCGGGACACGTAGCGCCAATCGGGGCGTTGCATCGCCCGGTCGGTGGCGATCGCCACCGTCGCGACGATCCCGATCACGCACAGGCCTGCCGTCGCCGCGACGCCGAGCGCGCGCAGCCGTGGGCCGCCGCCGATCGCCGACAGGCCGCCGCCCACGAGCACCGCGACCGGCAACCACAGCCCGAGGAGGTTGCGCGTGATCAGCGTGTCCTTGCCCGCGGCGACAAACACGAGCGCCAGGATGAAGCCGGCGAGCGCCAGAGCGCCCGCGAGCAACGCACCCCGCCGCTCGGGACCGCCGCGCGCCCGCACGAGCAGGGCCAACCCGACGAGCGCCAGCCCAAACGCCACAAGCGTCACGACCTCTCGTGACGGCGCGTTCGTACCGATCAGGAACTGGGGGAGGATCTGACGCAGCCGCAGCCCGAGTGGGGTGTTGGCGATCCAGCTGTCGTTGCCGGTACCCGCCTGCGAGATGACGAGTGGCAGCAGCGCGAGGCCGCTCAACCCGACCGCACCGATCGCCATCCAGGCACCCCGCGTCCGGCGGTGCTCCCACAGCAGCCATGCCGCCTGCGGCAGGACGACGACGATCGTGTAGTAGTGGGTCAGCAACGACAGCACGCACGCGGCCACCCAGAGCACGAGCGCGCGGGGGTGCGGGTCGGCGCGGGCGTACGCAAAGGCGAGCAGCGTGCAGGCGCTGAAGAAGACGAGCAGCGAGTAGGACCGCGCCTCCTGCGAGTACCAGATGAGGAACGGGTTGCACGTGGCGAGTGCAGCGACGATCAGGCCCGCGCGTCGCGACACGAGCTTTGCGGCCGCGGCGTATGCGACCGGGATGACCGCGACGCCGGCGAGCGCCGAGAACGAGCGCAGACCGGCTTCGCCGTGACCGAAGACCCGGACCCACACCCACGCGAGGCAGTAGTAGAGCGGCGGCGTCGACTCAGACTGCGGGATGAGGCCGAGCATCTTGCCCGGCGAGTAGCTGACGAGCAGCGCGGTATTGCCCTCGTCGAACCAGAAGCCCTGATGGCCGATCCGGGTGAAGCGCAACGCCGCGCCAAGCACCATCAGGCCGAGCACGGCGACGCCCGTCGGCGAGCGCACCGCGGACAGACTGACCCGAATCGGGGCGCGCCGCGCAGTGGGCGTTAGCGTGCCGACACTCACCGGCGGGCATGTTAATCCGAGCCGGGGCGGCGCCTCTGAGCGCTTAGTCCATCTAAAGGCCTTAACAGAATCCCAATGGCGTCCCGAAGCAGGGTTCAAGTCCCACCGGGCACTATTTCCATAAGGATGCGACAAGAACCGACCCAGGGCGACGGAACCGTCGCATTCGCCTCCGCGCCCGTGAGTGGCACGGGTGCGGCGGAACCCGAGGGCTCCGTCCTCCTTCCGCGGCTCGGGCCGCTGACGCGGCCCACCCGCCTGCCGCGCCTGCGCGCGCTCGCGACCCCCACCGCCGGTCGGATCGCGCTCGGCACGATGCTCGTGCTCGCGTTCACGGTTGTCGTGTTCGCGACCGCCCAGCACTCGCCGCTCGTGCCTCGGAGCGCGCTCAGCTTCCCGCACTGGGAGTCCGGACCGCTGCATCACCTGTTCGGCACGCTGACGAACGACTGGGACACGCTGAACACCGGGCTTAGCGTCGTCATCGTGCTCATGCTCGCCGCCTACGGCGTCGCGCTCGCGGCCGTCCGCACGATGTCGCTGAAGACGATCGCGATCTGGGTCGTCGCGATCCACGTCGTGCTGTTCCTGGGCCCGCCGGCGCAGCTCACCGACCTCTTCAACTACCTCGGCTACGCCCGGCTCGGGGCCGTGCACCACCTCAACCCGTACACGCACGGGATGGTCGCCGAGCTGCACGATCCGGTCTTCCGGTTCTCGACCTGGCACAACCTCCACAGCCCGTACGGACCGCTGTTCACCGCGGTCACCTACCCGGTCGCGCTGCTGCCGATCCCCGCCGCGTACTGGGTGCTCAAGCTGTTCGCCGTTGGCCTCAGCCTGACGTTCATCGCCCTCGTGTACAAGGTCGCGCGGCTGCTCGGCAAGGACCCGCGGTTCGCCGTGCTGTTCGTCGCCGCCAACCCGATCTACCTGATGTACGCAGTCGGCGGGTTCCACAACGACTTCTTCATGCTCGTCCCCTCGATGGCGGCAATCGCGTTCCTGCTCGCGCGGCGCGACAAGTCGGCCGGGGCGATGCTGATGCTCGCCGTCGGCGTCAAATTCACGGCGGTCCTGCTGCTGCCGTTCCTGCTGATCGCCGCGCGGCCCACCGAGCGGCGGCTGCGCGTCCTACTCGGGGCCGCGCTCGCGGCGATCCCGTCGGTGGCGCTGCACCTCGCACTGTTCGGCTTCACGGTCCCGAACCTCCAGGACCAGAGCACGCTGCTCACCGACTTCAGCGTGCCGAACGTCGTCGGCGACCTGGTGGGGCTCGGTGGCGGCACGCCGATGCTCCTGCGGCTCGCGAACCTCGCGGTCGTCGCGACGGTGCTCTACTGCCTGCGGCGCAAGGACCGCGACTGGATTGCGGGTGCGGGCTGGTCGACGTTTGCGCTCGTGCTCAGCCTCGCGTGGCTCGTCCCGTGGTACGTCATCTGGGTGCTTCCGCTCGCCGCGCTCGGCGGCAGCGTGCGGCTGCGCCGTGCGGCGGTCGCACTGACGGCGTACCTCGTCCTCGCGTTCATCCCGGTGACGAGTCAGTTCCTTGCCGACCACGGGATCAACCCGATGGGTGGGTCGGCCGGCCAGGCCTCCAAGCAGCTTCAGAAGAAGCTCGCCGGCTGATCCTCGCGGCGCACGACCGTGCGCCGCGCTGTACGAATTGCATAAGTCCGTTCACAAGCGGCGCTTCTTTGCCCAACACTGACTGTTAGGTTCGTTGTTATGCGCGTCGAGCTGGCCACTGCGACGTCAGGACCGGGGATCACCACGGTCCCGAGCACGCGTGCCCGCTGGTGGCGGATCGACGCGTTCGAGGCGGCACTGCTCATCCTGTTCGGGCTGCTCTCGGTGTGGGTGCTCGGGCTCAACCTGTGGCAGGTGATCGCGCACGGGCGGGTGTGGACCGGGACCGACGGTCTCTACCTCGTCGACCAGATGCAGTACCTGGCGTGGGTCCAGTCGGCCTCGCACCACCTGCTGATCGCGAACCTGTTCGTGCTGCGGCCCACGCCGGCGGACTACTTCCAACCGGCGATCGCGATCTCCGGCGGTCTGTCGGCTCTCGGAGTCGCGCCCTGGCTCGCGCTGTTGCTGTGGAAGCCGGTCGCCGTCGTGGCGTTCTTCTTTGCGGTGCGCGCGTTCGTGTACCGCAGCCTGACCGGTCTGTGGGCGCGCCGCGCGACGCTCACGCTGGCGCTGTTCTTTGGGTCGTTCACGATTGTCAGCGGTGACTTCAGCGTCCTCGGCGACCTGTGGCCCGCGTTCCTCTCGTGGGGCTACGTGTTCGGGTTGCTCGCGCTCGCGGCGATCGTCGTCGCGGTGCTGCGCTACGACACCGCACGACAACGCGGCCGCATCGTCTGGCTGCCGGGCGCGCTCGGGGCATGCGCGACGCTCATGCATCCGTGGCAGGGCGAGCTCCTGGTCATGCTCATCATCGGCGGCGAGCTCGTCGCGGGCGGGCTGCGCCCGCTCGATCGGCGGCGGGTCGGTCTCGCTGCGCTGACGATCGGGCTCACCGTGCTCCCGCTCGTCTACTACGCGGTGCTCGGCCGCGCCGATCTGTCCTGGAAGCTGGCGCGCGACGCGAGCAAGCACGCCTACCCGCTGTGGTCGCTGATGCTTGCGGTCCTGCCACTGCTCATCCCGGCGCTGCTCGCCTACCGCCGCCGCGCGACGACGTTCCTCGGTGCGACGACGCAGGCGTGGCCCGGCGCCGTCCTCGTCCTGTACTTCGTCTCGGCATCGGCGCTCGGGGCCACCCCGCTGCACGCGTTCCAAGGCATCTCGATCCCGCTCGCCGTGCTCGCGGTCCAGGGCGTTCAGAGCGTCCGCGCCTTCCACAACCTGCGGCATCGCGGTCTCATCGTGGCGGCCGCGATCGCGCTCCTGACGATCCCGAACGCGGCGTTCGAACTCGACAACGCCGCGGACACCGTCGCGCCGCAACCAACGAACGCGACGTTCATTCCGCGCGACGAGCGCGACGCGCTCGCCTACCTGGGCAGGGACAAGCAACCCGGCGGTGTCCTGAGCCGCGCGCATCTCGGAGCGCTCGTCCCCGCCAGGACCGGCCGGCGCACGTTCGTCGGTGACTGTCTGTGGTCCCAGCCGCACTGCGACACGCGGCTGTACGCCGTAAAGAACCTCTTCACCGGGGCGATGACGCCTGCCGCCGCCCGCGCCTTCGTCCGCCAGAGCGGCGCCACGTTCGTCCTCGCGGACTGCCAGACTGCGTCCACCATCCCCCGGCTGCTCGGCTCGATGGTGATCGCGACGAAGCACTTCGGCTGCGCGAACGTGTACCAGCTCGACGGGCCGAGCCCGCCCACGGGGCCTTTGGCAGAATCACGCCCCGATGCGGCTGTTCGCGCTACGAGGCGCTAATAGCGTCGAGCGCAACGAAGCCGACGCCATCCTCGACGCCACCGATGCGTTGATGCGCGAGTTGATCGCGCGCAATGAGCTCACCCCGGACTCGTTCGTCAGCTGCATCTTCACGCTCACCGAGGACCTCAACGCCGAGTTCCCCGCCGTCGCCGCGCGGCGGATGGGCTTCGATCGCGTGCCGCTGATGTGCGCCCGAGAGGTTCCGGTGCCCGGATCGATGCCGCGTGTCATCCGCGTGCTCGCGCACTACTACGCCCCGGAGAACCACCACCCGCGCCACGTCTACCTCGGGGAGGCGCGGGCGCTGCGCGCCGACCTCGAGTCGGCACAATGAACCGCTGATGCCAATCGAGTTCGCTGAGCGCATCCGCCGCATCCCGGTCTATCCGGTGGCCGCGGGCTATGACCTCGGACCGGACGTCGCGATGCTCGCCTCCAACGAGTCCCCGTTCGCGCCGATGGAGTCGGTCGTCGCCGCCGCGACCCGCGTGATCGCCGGCGCGCATCGCTACCCCGACCCGTCGTATTCCGGGCTCCGTCATGCGCTGGCGGCCCGTTACGGGATCCCCGGCGAGCGGATCGCGCTCGGCCAGGGTTCCTGCGACATCCTGCTCGCCGCCGGCGAGGCCCTGCTCGAGCCTGGCGCCGAGGTCGTCTATGCATGGCCGGCGTTCAGCGTCTACCCGCACCTCAGCGCCGCCTCCGGCGCGACGGCGATCCAGGTCCCGCTCGACTCCGACGAACGTCACGATCTCGACGCGATCGCCCAGGAGGTCACGGTCGCGACGCGGCTTGTCCTGCTCTGCAATCCGAACAACCCGACCTCGACGGCTCTCGATCTCGACGCGATCACCGCGTTCCTCGACCGGATCCCATCGCATGTGTGCGTGATCCTCGACGAGGCGTACTGCGAGTTCGCGCTGACGCTCGGCGACACGTACGCGTCCGTCGAGTTGCTGCGGCGCTATCCGAACCTGGTGCTTCTGCGTACGTTCTCGAAGGTCTACGGACTCGCCGGCCTGCGCGTCGGCTACGCGCTGTGCGCCTCCGAGGATTTCCGGGTCGCGGTCGACCAGGTCCGCCAGCCGTTCTACCTGAGCGCCCCTGCCCAGGCCGCCGCCGTCGAAGCGCTCCGCTGGCAGGACGAGGTCGAGCGCCGCGTCGTGCAAACGATCGCCTCTCGCGAGTCGCTGTCCGACGACGTCCGCCGGCTCGGCCTGTGGGTCGCCGAGTCCGACGCGAACTTCATCTGGCTGCGGCTGCCGGAGACCGTCGCGGAGGCCGACGTGGTCTCGGGCCTCAAGAACCGCGGGGTGCTCGTCCGCGCCGGCACCTCGCTTGGACGGGAGAACGCGCTCCGGGTCACGGTCGGGACCGACCGGGAGAACGAGCGCTTCGTCACCGCCCTCGGCGAGCTGATTCGCTAAGCCGCGCGTTCTCTGGTTCAATACCGCGCAGACGCGTATGAACGACCACGTCCACAGCACCGCCACCGGCTGGTCCTTCTACGCGCGCTTGAGCTCCTGGCGATTTAGCTAGGCGCTCGATCACACCCCGCGCCCGCGCGCACGCCGACAGGCGCGGGCCACTCTCGGAGTCGAGCGCCAGCAGGGCTTTTCGTACAGTCTCTAGGAGTGAAAGGAACGACCGGGTGGACAATGTAGGGAAACACACAAGCGAGGGCCTCGAGATCGCCGGACAACCGATCGGCGGCGAGCATTTCACGCTCATCGCCGGCCCGTGCACTGTCGAATCACGTGAGCAGACCCTCGAGGCGGCGCACGCTGTCCACGCCGTGGGCGCGAGCATGTTCCGCGGCGGCGCGTACAAGCCTCGGACCTCCCCGCACGCGTTCCAGGGACTCGGCCGCGCCGGGCTGCGCCTCCTCGCCGAGGCCAAGGCACAGACCGGCCTGCCGATCGTCACCGAGTGCATGGACATCCGCGACCTCGACGGCATCCTCGATGTCGCCGACGTCGTCCAGATCGGCGCGCGCAACATGCAGAACTACTCGCTCCTCACCGAGGTCGGCCGCTCCGGCCGTCCGGTCCTGCTCAAGCGCGGACTGTCGAGCACGATTGACGAGCTGCTGTCCGCCGCCGAGTACGTGCTCAAGGAAGGCAACGACGCGGTCATCCTGTGCGAGCGCGGCATCCGCACGTTCGAGACCGCGTACCGGTTCACGCTCGACCTCGCCGCGATCCCGGTGCTCAAGGAGCGCACCCACCTCCCGGTGATCGTCGACCCGAGCCACGCCGCCGGCCGCCGCGAGCTCGTCGAGCCGCTGTCGCTCGCCGCAGCCGCGGTCGGCGCCGACGGGATCATCGTCGAGGTCCATCCAAACCCGGACGAGGCGATCTGTGACGGGCCGCAGTCGCTTCACACGGCGACGTTCGGCGACTACGTCGAGCGCGTCAGCGCCGCCGCCGCCCTCACCGGCAAGACGCTCATCACGAGTCATAGCGAAGCGGTCCTCGCATAGCGATGTCCGCCGCCCCGCCGCCCCAGCGCCAGGAAGCGGTCCGCGACCAGCGGATCGAGCGCTTTGAGCCGCTCGTCGCCCCGGGCGAACTGCTGGGCGATCTACCGCTCAGCGACGGGCACACGGCGGTCGTGCTCGGCGGCCGCGCCCAGATCCACGCGGTGCTCGACGGCGAGGACGACCGGCTACTCGTCGTCGTCGGACCGTGCAGCGTCCACGACCCGGTGGCGACGCTCGATTACGCCGACCGGCTCGCGCGCGTCGCCGAGCGCCTCAAAGACGACGTGCTGATCGCGATGCGCGTGTACTTCGAGAAGCCGCGCACGACGACTGGGTGGAAGGGGCTCATCAACGATCCGCACCTCGACGGGTCAGGCGACGTCAACGCCGGACTGAAGATCGCGCGGCGGCTGCTCCTCGACATCCTCGAGCGCGGCCTGCCGATCGGATGCGAGTTCCTCGACCCGATCACCCCGCAGTACATCTCCGACGCCGTCTGCTGGGGCGCGATCGGCGCCCGCACGACCGAGAGCCAGATCCACCGGCAGCTCGGGTCCGGCCTCTCGATGCCCGTCGGGTTCAAGAACCGGACCGACGGCAACGTCCAGGTCGCGGTCGACGCCGTCCGGGCGGCCGCGATCTCGCACGCGTTCGCCGGCATCGACGCCGACGGCCGCTCCGCGATCATCCACACACGCGGCAACCGCGACTGCCACGTCATCCTCCGGGGCGGCCGGGGTGCGCCCAACTACGGCGAGGATGCGGTCACGCAGACGCTGAACCTGCTCCACAAGGCGGCACTGCCGCAGCGCGTCATGGTCGACCTCTCGCACGACAACAGCGCGAAGGACCCCGAGCGCCAGCCGGCCATCGCCGCCGAGATCGGCCGGCAGGTCGGCGACGGGCAGCGCGCGATCGTCGGCACAATGCTCGAGTCGTTCATCGTGGGCGGCCGCCAGGACCTCAGTGAGCGCGGCAACCTGACGTACGGTCAGTCGATCACCGACGGCTGCCTGGGGTGGGAGCCCACCGTCGAAGTGCTCGAGGGGCTCGCCGACGCGGTGCGCGGGCGCCGCGCCGCTGCCCCGTAGGGGCGAACCCTAAGATCGCGCGCATGCAGCTCGCCGTGATCGGAGTGGGCCTGATCGGAGGATCGATCGCGCTCGCCGCCCGTGAACGCGCCGGCGCGACCGTCGTCGGCTTCGACGCGGACCCCGACGCGCTGAGCGCCGCACGCAAACGCGGCGCGGTTGACCGCAGCGCTGCGTCGATCGAGGACGCGCTCACGGACGCCGAGGCCGCGTTCGTTGCCGTTCCCGTCGGCACGCTCCCGAGCACCGTCGACACCGTCCTGGCGGCGGCGCCGTCCGATTGCGTCGTCACCGACGTCGGCTCGACGAAGCGCGCCGTCGTCGCCGCGCACGCCGGCGAGCCGCGGTTCGTCGGCGGGCACCCGCTCGCCGGTGCCGAGACCGCGGGCATCGAGCACGCACGCGCCGATCTGTTCGACGGCGCCACGTGGTACCTCACCCCGGCCGAGACGACCTCCGGGATGCTCCTCGAGCGGCTCTATCGCCTGCTCCGGACGCTCGGCGCACGCCCCTCGGCGATCGACGCGGAGACTCACGACACGATCCTGGCCACCGTCTCGCACCTGCCACACGTACTCGCGAACGTGCTCGTGTCACAGGCGGCCCGGACACTCGGCGACGGCGATGAACGGATTCCCGGCACCGGCCCGAGCTTCCGTGACGCGACCCGTGTCGCCGGCGCACCGAGCGCGATCTGGACGGACATCTATCTCTCGAACCGTGACGCGCTGATCGCTCAGATCGATGACACGATCGCGCGCCTCGGGATCGTCCGTGGTGCGCTCGCTGAGGGGCGGCGCGAAGCGATCACCGCCTGGAACGAGGACGCCGCGGCCGACCGGCGACGGATCGTCGATGCGCAGCTCGCCGGCGGCAGCGAGCTCTGCGAACTTCGGGCCTCGGTGCCGAACCGCCCCGGTGTGATCGCGCAGTTGACGCTCGAGCTCGGCCGCGCGGGCGTCAACATCAGCGACATGGCCCTGTATCCCACCGCCGACATGAGTGAGGGCGTCGTCGCCCTCTGGGTGTCCGGCGAGGACGCCGCGCGGCGGGCAGCGGAGCTCGTCGCCGCGCTCGGCTTCCCGGTGGCCCGGCCGTGAACCAGCGATTCGACCCATCCGGCCCGCTCCGCGGGAAGGTCCGCGTGGCCGGCGACAAGTCGGTCTCGCACCGGGCAGCGATCCTCGGAGCGATGGCCGTCGAGCCCGTCCACATCACCGGCTACCTCGACGCCGCCGACACGAACTCGACGCTCGCGGTGCTCGAACGGCTCGGGGTGATCGTCGAGCGGCGCGCCGACGAGGTGCTCGTCCGCGGCTGCGGACTGCGCCACGCGCAGGCGCCAGACGGCATCATCGATGTCGGCAACGCGGGCACGCTGATGCGTCTGCTCCCCGGCTGGCTCGCGTTCCAGGACGGGCGCTTCACGCTCGATGGCGACGCCTCGATCCGCCGTCGACCCGTCGACCGGATCGCCACGCCCCTGCGCGAGATGGGCGCGAAGATCGAGGCGCGCGAGGGCCGGTTCCCGCCGTTTACGGTGGAGGGCACGTCGCTGCATGGCATCGAGTACACGCTTCCGGTCGCGAGCGCGCAGGTGAAGTCGTGCCTGCTGCTCGCTGGGCTCGTCACCGACGTGACGACGATCATCGAACCGGTCCCCACCCGCGACCACACCGAGCGCATGCTGCTCAGCAGCGGCGCCGCGATCACGCGGGAGGGCGACGAGCGTCGCGGCTACCGGACAACGGTCGGCAACGTCGACGAGCTCGAGCCGCCCGCGATCGACGTCCCCGGCGACATGAGCTCGGCCGCGTTTCTGATCGCCGCCGGAGTGCTCGTGCACGGATCGCGGCTCGTGCTCGAGCACGTGGGGGTCAACTGGACCCGCACCGGGTTCCTGCGCATCCTCGAGCGGATGGGCGCGATCGTGATCGGCGACCTCGAGCCGCCCGGTGCGTTCGCCGCCGAGGAGCCGATCGCCGACCTCGACGTCACCGCTGCCCCGATCGAGGGCACGACCGTCGAACCGCACGAGGTGCCGCTTGCGATCGACGAGCTGCCGCTCGTCGCCCTGCTCGGATGCTTCGCCGAGGGCGAGACGGTAGTGCGGGGTGCCGCCGAGCTGCGGGTCAAGGAGTCAGACCGGATCGCGACGGTCGTCGACGGCCTGCGCGGTCTCGGGGCCGATATCGAGGCGGCGCCGGACGGGTTCGTCGTCCGCGGCAGCGGGCGCCTCGAGGGCGGACGGATCGATGCCCACGGCGACCACCGGCTTGCGCTGCTCGGCGCCGTGGCCGGACTGGCAAGCGTCGACGGCGTCGAGGTCGTCGGCATGGAGGTGGCGGCCGTCTCCTATCCCGGGTTCGCCGACGACATCGCGCGGCTGGCGTCATCGTGATCATCGCGATCGACGGACCGGCGGGGGCGGGCAAATCGACGGTGGCGCGGGCCGTCGCGGTCCGGCTCGGCTACACGTACCTCGACACGGGGGCGATGTACCGGAGCGTGGCGCTGGCGTCGCGCGAGCGCGGCGATGACCCCGCGGCCGTCGCACCGACGCTCCAGATCGAGCCGACGGCCGAGCGGGTCACGCTCGACGGCCGTGACGTGACGCGGGCGATTCGCACGCCCGAGGTCTCCGAGGCGGCATCGACGGTCGCCGCCGATCCGGCGGTCCGCGCCGCGATGGTCGCCGAGCAGCGCCGACTGCTGCACGACGGCGACTGGGTCGCCGAGGGCCGTGACATCGGCACGGTCGTCGCCCCGGACGCCGAGCTGAAGGTGTTCCTCACCGCCGACCCGGCCGAGCGCGCCCGTCGGCGGGCCGCCGAGATCGGCGCCGACGTGCAGACCGTCCTCGCCGAGCAGGCGATCCGAGACGAGCGTGACGCCACACGCGCCGACTCGCCGCTCATCGCCGCCGCCGACGCGGTCACGGTCGACACGACCGGCCTGACGATCGACGAGGTCGTCGACCGGATCGCTCAGCTCGCGGCGGACCGCCGCACGTCAGCTGACTGACGCCCGCGCGGGTTTCCGCAAGTTCTTCGCGGTCCGGGCGTTTTCAGCCACATGAAGATGACCGGACGCGCAGGCACGATGGGGACGTTGGTCGTCACGGTGCTCGCGACATTCGCGCTCGGCGCCGGCACCGCCGCCGCAAAGCCAATTCTCATGCCGACGCTCCAGAAGGAGCTCGCGACCCAGCATGCCACCTGGGCGCAGCACGTCTTCGGTCCGCTCGGCTCGCTGCAGCCGCCGGCACCTCCGTGCCCGGAGAACGGCCTGCTGCCCGCACCGTTCTCGAACTGCGGCCTGCCCGAGTTCCCCGCGACGACGCTCCCGTATCCCGGCAACATGGCGTACTACGGCGGGCACGTGCAGACCGCGCCGAAGGTCTACGTCGTGTACTGGGGCTGGGGTGAGAAGGGCGCCTTCCCAGCCGGCAGCACGTGTTCGTCCGAGGCGATCACCGAAGGGGCGACGAGCGCGACGCTCGCCTGCGACCCCGACGGCGCCGGCAAGCGGATGGCCGACTTCGTCGCGCAAATGGGCGGCACCGACTGGGCGGGCGTCCAGACCCAGTACTACGAGACGGACTCGAGCGGCGCCAAGCACTACATCACCAACCCCCAGAACCAGCTCGGCGGGATCTGGGTCGATGATGCCAACGACATCACCGGGCTGGCGAAGACCTCGTCGAGCAACCCGGCAGGCCCGACGAACACGTACACCGACCTCGCGGCCGAGGCGGCCCGGGCGGTGAGCCACTTCGGCATCACGGATCTGACGAACGCAAACATCGTCATCGCGCAGCCGCCGAGCTACAGCGATCCGAACGCGCTCTCAACGGGCTACTGCGCGTTCCACGATTACACGTACCCGAACGTCGAGAGCGGGATCTACAACGGGATCCAACACGGCATCGCGTACACGAACATGCCGTACGCGCTCGCGATCAACTCGGGCGGAGCGAACGCCTGTGGCGAGAACGCGGTCAACCCGGGAGCGGCCGGCAAGCTCGACGGCTTCTCGATTGTCCTCGGTCACGAAATCGAAGAGACGGTGACCGATCCAGGTGCCGAGTTCCAGCTCGGCAGCGGTCTGAGCACGACCGCGCTCGGCGGGTGGTATGACGCCGTCGACGCCAACGAGAACGGCGACAAGTGCGCTTGGGTCGGCGAGCCGCTGAACGCGATCGTCGGCCTGCCGACGCTCCCAGGACAGCCGAGCGTCACGCCGATCCCCGGCGCACTCGGCGACATCAAGGGCAATCAGGGAACGACGTTCGCCGTGCAATCACTGTGGAGCAACCAGTCCGCCGCCGGCCTTGGCTACTGCGCCGGCGCCGGGACTGACCTCCCAACCGGCTGAGGACAGGGGTACCGCCAGGGCGCACAGAGGGCCGCGGCGTTGCGGGACGTCGCGGCCCTTCGCCCCTCTCTGAGCGGCCGGGCGCTGTAGCCTCGACGGCGCCGTGAAAGTCGCCATCGTCGGCTATCCGAACGTCGGGAAGTCCTCCCTCGTCAACCGCCTCACCGAATCGAGGGAGGCGGTCGTGCACGCACAGCCCGGGGTGACCCGTGACCGCAAGGAGCTGAGCACCGACTGGAACGGCCGCGAGCTGACGCTGATCGACACCGGCGGCGTCGACCTCGAGGACACCGACGGGATGGCCCGCCTCATTCAGGAACAGGCGCGGGCCGCCCTCGCTGACGCCCGCGTCGCCGTGCTCGTCGTCGACGCGCGGGCCGGGATGCGGCCTGGCGACCTTGAGATGGCGGAACTGCTCCGCCGCTCGCCTCTGCCCGTGATCGTCGCCGCGAACAAGGTCGACACCGCGGCGGACATCCCGCTCACGGCCGAGTTCCATGGGCTCGGGCTCGGCGAGCCGATCCCCGTCTCCGCGGCGCAGGGCCTCGGGACCGGCGACCTGCTCGACCGGATCGTCGAGCTCGGCCCGTCCGCCGCCGAGGAGGCGGAACAGGCTGACGAGGATCCGATCCGGCTCGCGGTCATCGGCCGGCCGAACGTCGGCAAATCGTCGTTGGTGAACCGCTTCCTCCGCGACGAGCGGGTGATCGTCTCACCGGTCGCCGGCACGACCCGGGACGCGATCGACCTGCCGATGACCTTCGAGGACAAGCCGCTCATCCTCGTCGACACGGCGGGCCTGCGGCGCCAGGCAAAGGTGGGCGAGTCGCTCGAGTACTACACCGCGCTGCGCTCGCGGCGCGCGGCCGAGCGGGCCGACGTCGCGCTCGTCGTGTGCGACGCGTCGGCGGGCATCACGACGCAGGACTTCCGCGTCGCCGAGCTCGCGATGAAGAGCGGGTGCGCGACCGCGATCGTGCTCAACAAGTGGGATATCGCCGACGAGCCCGACCTCGAACACGAGCGCGCCCGCGTCAAGCAGAAGCTCCGCCTGCGCCCGCGCGTGCTCACCGCGAGCGCCAAGACCGGGCGCAACATCGATCGGCTGCTCGTCGAGGCGGTCGGGCTCGCCGAGCGCGCCCGCTTCCGGATCCCGACCCCGCAGCTCAATCGCTTCCTCTCCGAGGTCGTCGCCGCCCGCCAGCCGCCGTCACGGAACCCCGGACGCCGTCGCGGGACGCCGCAGCGTCTCAAGCTCCTGTTCATGACCCAGACGTCCGAGCGTCCGCCGCGTTTCTCGATCCAGGTCAACTCCCACCCGCTCGTCACCCGGGACTACGCGTACTACATCGAGAACCGGATGCGCGAGCGGTACAAGCTCGAGGGGATCCCGCTGATCATCGACTTCGTCGAGCGCAGCGAGCGGCGCGGCGCGGCGGCATAGTGGTCGTTCCCGTAAATACGGCCGCTCGAATGCGAGCGTATTTGCGGGAGCGGCCACTAGCTCGGCGTCGAACCGGCGCGCCATCGCCGGCGACGATTTACGCTCACCGGCATGTCCAGGACCTCGGCAGGGGTCGCCCGGCGACGGGCCCTCGTGACGGCACTGCTCGGCGCCATGCTCGGGTGCGTGCTGCTCGCCACGGTCGTGGTCGGGGACCTCACGGGCGGCGCCTCCGGGCCGCCGTCCGGTGCCGCCGGAGTCGTCCCTGCCGACGCCTATGCGTACGTCCACATCTCGACCGATCGCTCGCGCCCCGAGGTCCGTCGGGCGCTGACGATGCTCGAGCGGCTCCCGGTCGAGCCGGCACTGCTAACGCAGTTGCGCTCCGGGCTGGCACTCGCCGCGCCGTGGCTCGGCAGCGAGGCCGCGTTCGCGGTGCTGCCGCAAGGCACGCTCACCGTACTCGATGTCCGCGATCAGGCCGCGGCTCGCCGGGCGGTCGCGCTCGTCCCGGCCGGCACCAAGCTCGCGTTCGTGCGCCACTACGCGGTGATCGGCGCTCCGGCGGTGGTCTCCGCCGCCCTCGCCGCGGCGCGCACCGGCTCGCTGCTGCGCACGAACGCATACCGCCGCGCGAGCTCCGACGAGCCCGCCGACCGCGTCGCCGACGCCTACGTCTCCGCCGCCGGAGTGAGCCGACTGCTGCTCGCACACGCCGGCGTCCCCGCGATGCTCGGCACGCTGCTCGCCCGTCCGACCCTGCTCGGCGCGACGCTGTCGGTGTCGCCGGCGCCCCGCGGTCTGCGCATCCATATCCATTCCGCATTTGACCCGAGCATCTCCGGACTGGACGTCGCCGGCTCCCGGCCGTTCACACCCACGCTTCAGTACTTCATTCCGGCCGGCGCGACGCTGATGCTCGACCAGCGCGCACTCGACCGCAAGGCAACTCGCCTGCTCGTGGCGGCCGCCTCGGGTGGCGTCGGCGGATCGATCCGGCCGCTGCTCTCGCGCCTCGGGTCGGCGCTCGCCGCCGAGGGCGTCAACATCCCGAGCGTGCTGCGGGTGTTCCACGGCGAAAGCGCAGTCGCACTCGTTCCGCCGAATGCGGCCGGCGGGAATCCCTCGCTGCTCATCGTCGCGCGCGTGACCGACGAGGCGAGCGCCCGGGCAACTCTCGCGTCGGTGGAGACGCCGCTCTCGCAGCTGTTCGCGGGGACGGCCGCGGCGGCCGGTCAGACGCCCGTCCTGAACGACGTCGCGGTCGGGGCCGATGCGATCCACGAACTGGCGCTCGCGCCGGGGCTGCGGCTCGACTACACCGTCGCGCACGGCCTCGCGATCATCTCGACGAGCCGCGGCCCGGTCACCTCCGTCCTGCGGCACGCGGCCGCGCTGACCGGCGATCGCAACTACCGCGAGGTGTTACCGACGGGCTCAAATGGGGTTAGCTCGCTAGTCTTTCTCGACTTCAACAAGCTCCTCAACCTCGTCGGGCAGACCGGGCTGACGCGGGGCGCTCGCTTCGCAGCGCTTCGGCCGGATCTCCAGCAGATTCACGCTGTCGGTGTCCGGGCCACGAGTGGGGAGGACGATTCGACCGCGGAGCTGTTCCTCCAGATCCCATGAGCAATCTTTCCGACAACGAATTCCTGTTTACCTCCGAGTCTGTTACCGAGGGCCATCCGGATAAGGTGGCCGACCAGATTTCTGATGGTGTGCTTGATGCTGTCCTGCGCGATGATCCGGCGGGTCGGGTCGCGTGCGAGACGCTCGTGAACACTGGTCTGGTCGTGGTTTCGGGTGAGATCACGACGACGACGTACGTGGACATCCAGGACATCGCGCGCGAGACGATCAAGAAGATCGGCTATACGGACGCGGCGTTCGGGTTTGATTACAACACGTGCGCGGTGATCAATGCGATCGATAAGCAGTCGCCCGACATTGCGCAGGGCGTCGATCAGGCGTTCGAGGCGCGGACCGATCCGAGCGATGATGACGAGCTCGATGTCGCCGGCGCTGGTGATCAGGGGATGATGTTCGGCTACGCCTCGAACGAGACGGACGAGTTGATGCCGTTGCCGATCTCGTTGGCGCACAAGCTCGCCAAGCGTCTGGCTGATGTCCGCAAGGCGGAGATCGTTCCGTATCTCCGTCCGGACGGCAAGACGCAGGTGTCGGTCCGTTATGTCAACGGCAAGCCGGTGGAGATCGAGAAGCTGCTGATTTCAACGCAGCATCGTGAGGGTGCGGAGTCGCTGATCAAGGATGACCTGTGGGAGCACATCGTTGAGCCGGTGCTGCCGGATGATCTGTATGACGCACGCAAGCTGCAGAAGAATTTCCTGGTGAACCCGACCGGCCGGTTCGTGATCGGTGGGCCGATGGGGGATTGCGGTCTGACCGGCCGCAAGATCATCGTCGACACGTACGGCGGGATGGCGCGGCACGGTGGCGGTGCGTTCTCGGGCAAGGATCCGTCGAAGGTTGACCGCTCGGCGGCGTATGCGGCGCGCTACGTGGCGAAGAATGTCGTGGCTGCGGGTCTCGCTGAGCGAGCGGAGGTTCAGGTTGCGTATGCGATTGGTGTCGCGCATCCGGTGTCGGTGATGGTCGACACGTTCGGGACCGAGCGGGTCGGCCGGGCGCGGATCCTCGAGCTCATCAACGAGCATTTCGACCTGCGTCCCGGCGCGTTTCGCCAGTACCTCAAGCTGCATCGTCCGATCTTTCAGAAGACGGCGGCGTATGGGCACTTCGGGCGTGAGGATCACGACTTCACGTGGGAGCGGACCGACAAGGCCGACGCGCTGCGCTCCGCCGCCGGACTCGGCGACAAGGCCCCCGCGACCGCGTAGGCGACCCGCGGCGGTACAAACCGTCGCATGAACATCTGCTTGGCCTGCCGTGAGGTCGTCGTCGACCTTCACGGTGGGCTGCCGCGGGCGACGTGCGACCTGGCGGTGGCGCTGACGCGCGCCGGTCATCGGGTCACGCTGCTCACCGATGTGTCCGACGCCGCGGTCCCGTCGCTCGACGGCGTCGACGTCGCCCGGGTCGGGATCGGCGCGGTGGCGGACGCGTTTCCAGGCGCCGCGCCGGAAACCGCGCCGCACAACCTCATGCACGCGGCGGCGGTGTGGCGGGAGGTAAGTCGCCGTCACGTTGCTGACGCGCCCGTTGATGTGGTGCTTGCGCCATTGTGGCGCTCGGAGGGGGCCGTCTGCGCGCTCGACCAGCGCTGGCCGACGGTCGTCTCGTGCATGACCTCGCTTCGGACACTCGTCGAGCTTGATCCCGGCTACGTGGCGCTCCCGGATGTGTCGCAGCGGCTATCGCTGGAGCAGGCGGCGCTCCGGCGCAGCCCGTACCTGCACGGGCTCACCCATGCCGTGCTCGACAAGACGATCCTCGACCACGGGCTCGCGCCGCGGGCGACGGCGGTGATCGGGCGCGGGGTGACCGACCGGGCGGGCGGTCGCTCGGGTGTCCCGCGCAAGGGCGGCGTCCACATCCTGTTCGTGGGACGGATCGAGCATCGAAAAGGGGCGGACGTGCTGTTAGCGGCCGCCTCGCGGCTGGTCGCGGACGGCGCCGCGGTGCGGGTGACGTTCGCCGGGCCGCCCGCCGACCCGGGCCTGACGGCGTCGCTCCAAACGGTTCTCGCCGAGTCGGACGCTTTGCGGGCTCGTGTCACCTTCGCCGGGCACGTCGCCGACGAGGAACTGACCGACCTGTACGCGAGTGCGGACGTCGTCTGTTTGCCATCGCGCTATGAGTCCCACGGCATCGTGCTGATCGAGGCGATGATGTTCGGCACGGCGATCGTCACGTGCGCCGCGGGCGGCATCGGCGAGGTCGTCCAGGACGAGCACACCGCGCTCGTCGTTCCGCCCGACGACGTGGGAGCGTTGACGGCGGCGCTCCGCCGCGTCCTCGCCGACGATGCGTTGCGTCGGCGGCTCGGCGACGCCGCCCGGTCGGCGTACGAGCACCGGTTCGAGCCCGACGCGGTCGCCGATGCGATGGCCGCGTTCTTCCTGCGCGTCCGCCGCACCGGTGTGACGCGCCGACGCCCGCGGGTGCCCTGGCGCCGGCCGCGCCACGGGTTCGTCGAGCGGGTCGCGGGGCTGATCGGCGACGGCCTCGGCCTCGAGCGGGCCGAGGCGACCCTTGCCGCCCGCCGGCTCGTCGGCGTGCGGCAGCCGCGACGCCTCATCGCGGCCGCGGTCGCACCGATACGGCTGCTCGGCCCGGGCCGGTACCCGTCCCGCTGACGGCCCCCCCGCCCAGCTACACGCCGGGCTGGCGCGCCTGGAACTCGTGGATCGCCTGATCGACCGTGCGGACGATCTCGCTCGGGTCGGCGACGCCGCGGAACGCGAAGTCGTATCCGGCTTCACCGGCGGTGTCGAACGTGACCGTGCCGACGCGCAGCATGCGGTCGACGACCGACTGCTGGAGGTTGACGTTCTGGACGCGCTCGAGCCGCGTCTCGTGCATGTCGCGGCGGAGGATCCCAACGTGGATGGTCAGCCGCTGGTTTGTGATCGTGTACCGGGTCGCGATCCGCATGATCAGGCCGGACAGCACGACGACCACGAAGACGACGAGCACGGTGAGCACGACGAGCACGACGTTGACCGAGTGACCGGCGATGCGCGTGACGACCCCGACGATCACGCCAATGAGGAGCGCCCCGACCAGGCCCTTGATGTAGAAGCTGACGATCGAGCGCCACGACGGGTGACCGTCGTAGAAGATCTCTTCCCCAGGTCGCGGATCCATCGCCGCGAGCAGACTACAACGTGGGCGGGCGGATCACAGTCCGAGCAGCGAGCCGAGGATGTAGAGCCCGATCATTGTCATCGCGATGACCGACATGAGCCCGGCGATCGGGCCCGGTTCGGTCGTCATCCGGCCCTCCCGGCGGAACAGCGTGAACGCGGCGACGGCCGGACTGCCCCCGATGATCGACCACAGCGACCAGTCGAGTCGGCCGACGCGCTCGCCGGCGATCGTCCCCAACGCCCGCGCGACGGCATCGAGCGCAAAGCCGAACGCGAGCAGCCAGTGGGGGTGGCTGCCGAGCGCGACCTCACCGATGCCGACGAACAGTTCGATCCCGAGCGCGAACGCGAGCGCGACGCCGACCACGATCCCGAGCGCGAGCGACGGCTCCGGCGGCGCGGCGGCCGCCGCGGCGGCGGCCTGGGCCCCGCGCGGCATCCGGCGGGCCCGCTGCCGTGCCGGAGGCGCCGTCGCCTGGACGAGTGACGCGCTCATCCGGGACAGCACGCTCTCCCGGCTGACGTCCGCACCGACCGACAGATCGAACACCTCGCGCAGGGGCAGCTCGAGCGCGGTGATCCGCTCGCGCACGTCAGCCTCCGAGTCGCCTGGTCGGATGCGGAGCAACCGGAGCCCATGGGCAGGGATCAGCTCGTCGACGACCGCCGCAACGTCATCGTCGGCCTCGCCACGCATGACGATCACCCGCCGGGCCGGGTAGTACGCGTCAACGGGCAGCCATTCACCGGCCGCCGCTCCCGGCGCCCGCAGCCATGAGAACAGGTGCCGCCGCCGCCCGACCTCCTCGAGCAGGCCGTCGCATAGGTTCAGGATCGCGTCCGGCGACGCCGTCCCGGGACCCTCGGTCAGCACGTGGATGCCCTGTCCCCGACCATCCTCGGCGCACTCTACCCTGCCCGGGCTGCATGTCTCAGGGGTTTTCCTCATCCGCGGCCGGCCGCCGGGGCGCGCGATGATCGCGCGCGTCGAGCCACTCACGCGCACGCGGGCCCTCCGCGGCCCGTTCGACTACCGCCTGCGCGCCGACCAGCACGAGGTCGGGGTCGGCTCGCTGCTCCGTGTCCCGTTCTCCGGTCGGGACGTCGTCGCGGTCGTCGTCGAGCTCGCCGTGCGCTCCGAGCTCGCCCCGGACCGGCTCGCCGAGCCGGCGGGAGTGCTCCCGACGAGGATCCCGGAGGATCTCGTCCGCCTCGCCGAGTGGATGGCCCGCGAGTACTGCTCGACGCCGTCTCGCGCGCTCGAGCTCGTGATGGCACCGGGGGCCAAGGCGGGGACGAGGCCGCAGCCGACGCTCGTGGCCAGCCGCAGCGAGGCCGCCGAGCACCCCGAGAGCCTCCAGCGCCTCACCGACGCCCAGCGAGCCCTGCTCGCCGCGCTCGTCGACGGGCCGGTCGTCGCGTCCGAGCTCGGCACCACGGCGCTGCGGCGCCTCGAGAAGCGCGGCCTCGTGCGGATCGAGGAGCGCCTCGTCGCCCGCCGTCCAAAGCGCCACACGGTCGGCCGTGCGGACGTCACCCCGCCGCCTCTCACCGCCGAGCAGGCGACCGCCGTCGACGCGGTGCTCGAAGCCCTCCACAGCCGAGCGAGCGGGAGCCTCCTGCTCCACGGCGTCACCGGCTCGGGCAAGACCGAGGTCTACCTCCACGCCGTCGCCGACACGCTCGCAGCCGGACGCAGCGCGATCGTGCTCGTCCCCGAGATCGCGCTGACCCCGCAGGCGCTCTCCCGGTTCGAGGCCCGGCTCGGGGACGTCGTCGCCGTCATGCACTCTGGGATCACCGCCGCCCAGCGCGCGGCGGAGTGGCAGCGCCTCTCCCGTGGTGAGGCGCGCGTCTGCATCGGGCCGCGCTCGGCCGTGTTCGCGCCGCTTGCCGACGTCGGCCTCATCATCGTCGACGAGGAGCACGAGGGCTCCTACAAGAACGAGGGCGACCCGCGCTACGACGCCCGGACGGTCGCCGCGCAGCGCGCCCGCGATCACGGCGCGGTGTTGCTGCTCGGCAGCGCCACGCCGCGGCCCGAGACGGTCGCCACGACGACCCGGATGCGGTTGCGCGAGCGCGTCGACCGCCGTCCGTTGCCGCCCGTCGACGTCCTCGACATGCGGGGCCACCATCACCCGCTGCACCCGGAGACGCGCAACGCCCTGAGCGATCTGAGGCGTGGCGGCGGAAAGGCGATCGTCCTGCTCAATCGGCGCGGCTGGTCGAACTTCCTCTCCTGCCGTGCGTGCGGGCGAGTGTGGACGTGCCCGCAGTGCGACGTCGCGCTTGTCCTCCACCGTGGCGGCGACCGTGTCGCCTGCCATCACTGCGGGCACTCCGAACCGGTCCCGCACCGCTGCCCGGACTGCGCCTCGGTGTCGGTCGCCCGCCACGGCGCCGGAACCGAGCGCATCGAGCACGAGCTCCGCGAGGCGCTCGGCGATCCGACCTTCCCAATCCTCCGGCTCGACGCCGACTCGGCCGGTCTCGACGCGCGGGCCGAGACGCTCGAGCGGTTCGCCGCGGCGCGCGCCGGCGTGCTCGTCGGCACGCAGATGGTCGCCAAGGGCCACGACTTCCCCGACGTCGGCCTCGGCATCGTGCTCGACGCCGACGGCACGCTGCGCTTCCCGGACTTCCGCGCCGAGGAGCGGACGTTCGCGCTCGTCACCCAGCTCGCGGGGCGGGCCGGGCGTGGGATCACCGGAGGGCGGGTGATCGTCCAGACGCTTGCGCCGGACGCGCGCTCGATCGCCTTCGCCTCGCGGCACGACGCCGACGGTTTCATCGAGGGTGAGCTCGCCCGGCGCGAGGTGCTCCGCTACCCGCCGTTCGCTTCGCTCATCCGGGTCGTCTGCGCGTCCGAGCATCCGAGCGATGCCGCCGCGCTCGCCGCCGCGCTCGCCGGGCGGATCGACCCGCCCGACGCGTCCGTGCTCGGTCCCGCGCCGCTGTTTCGCCTGCGGGGAAAGTCGCGCAGTCAGCTCGTCATCAAGGGGGTCAATCGGCGCGCGGCGATCGATGCCGTCGGGGCTGCCGTTGAGGGGGTCGCCCGCGCGGCGTCAAAGCGAGGTGTTAGCGTGAGTGTCGACGTGGATCCGCAATAGGTCGCGCGGGGTGCGCGACCGATACGCCGGGGGGCGCCGGTTATCTCAGCACAGCTCATCACCGCCATCGACCGTCCATCGCTGCTCGACGCCCTCGGCGAGCCGCGCGACCTGACTCTGGTGCGCGGCCCCGGACGGGAACCGGACGATCCGGCGCTGGCGCAGTTCAGCGCGCTGCTCGCCGACCACATCTACCGTGAGGTCGCCTTCGAGCAGGTGTGCGAGGCCACTGGGGACACCGTCGTGCTCGACGGCGGTCCCGGCTTCACGCGTGCCGCCGATCACCTGATGCCCCGCGCCCTCGCCGTCGCCGAGCTGCGTTTTGACCACGTCGTCGTGCTCCCGACGACGATCGATGAGTCGTGCGACATCGTGCGCGAGGTACTCGCGGCCAGCCGGGCGACGTTCATCGGGGCGCGCGTCGAGGCCGGCACGGACCCGTACCGGAGCGCGCCGCTCGCAGCGCCGACCCGGGCGCCGGCGAGTCCGCCCGCACGCGTGACCGCGGTGATCCTCACCCGGGCCCAGCCCGACGGCGCCCTGCGCGCGGCCGACTCGGTCCTCGCCGCGGCGGTCGAGACCGCGGTGCTCGTGCTCGACAACAACTCGCGTGACGCCGACGCCCGGGTGCTCGCCGCCGGCGTGAGAGACCGCGACGGGATATGGCTGCACCGGTCCGACCGCAACCTCGGGACCGGCGGCGGGCGGTCGTTCGGTGTCGAGCACGGCGCCGGCGACTACGTCCTGTTCATCGACGATGATGCCGTGCTCGCGCCGGGAGCGCTCGAGGCCCTCGTTGCCGAGCTCGACCAGCACCCCGAGGCCGTCGCCGCCACCGCGACCGTGGTCGGGGCGGACGGCCGGGTCCAGCATTCCGGCGGCTGGGTCGAGGTCGCGGGCGGGATCGCGCACTTCACGGCTCTGGGCGAGGGCCAGCGGCTCGAGGACCTGCCGCCGAGCGGTCCGATCGGCTGGGTGCCGGGCACCGCGATGCTCGCCCGGCGAGAGCTGTTCGCCCGCTTCCCGATCGATCCCGGGATCGCCCCCTATTACGAGGACAACGAGTGGTGTCACCGGATCGCGCTCGAGTGCCCCGGTTGTTTTCGGCGCTCGCGGGAGGCCGTTGTCATCCACGACCGACTGCTGCCACCGCCGCCACCGCAGGACTTCGAAATGCGCTCGCGCGCAGTCGATCTGCTCGTCGCGCACGCCGCGTTCTACCGGCGCCACGGCCTCCTGCTCGCGCCCGCGCTGTTTGATCTCGTCCACCAGCTCAAGGACCAGGACGGCGAGTCGGATGCCGCCGGTGCACGGGTGCTGCTCGAGCTCGTTCTGGCGCGCGGGCCGGATTGGGTGTTCATGGAGTGGATGAACGGCGGCCTGCGCGATCTCCTGCACGGTCGCCACGCGGATGAGCTCGCTCGGCTGCGCGCCGAGAATGAACAGCTGCGGGCCGAGCTCGGCGAGCAGCGGACGTGGATCGACGAGCACACCGAGCTGCTCGCCTACCTCCATCACCGCCACGAGACACTCCAGCGTGTCGAGCAGGGCGGCTGGTGGCAGCTGCGCCAGCGGGCGCTGCCCGCGCTGCGCGTCTTGCGGCGACTCCAGCGGCGGGGGACGCCCGAGTGAGCGTTCGCGTCATCGACATCGCTGAGCCGGTTGTCGGCGAGCACGAGGTGGCGTTCACCTGGACGGTGACGCCGCGGCACGGCCTGTACGAGCGGGAGAGCTTCGTGCTGCGCTTCCCCGAGCAAGTCGATCTCGCCGGCGTTGCGCCCGGGCTTTGGCTGCGGCTCACGCTGATGGTGCTCCACGTCCATTGGCCGCTGCTGAGGCCATGCCGGGTTCGGGTGCCGGCGACACTCGAGCCGGGGGAGGCCGAGCTGTGGCTGCGGCTCAGCGATGCCGCCCAGGCGACGCTCGAGGCGCAGTCGGGTGGCAGCGACTTCGCACGGACCGTCGAGCTCGTCACCCGCGGCCCTCGCCTCCCCCCAGGCGACGCGCGCCGCCCGCCGGGCGCCGAGCGCCGCCCCGCGCGCGAGGGCGTCGTCAGCTGCTTCAGCGGCGGGCGCGACGGGCTCGTCCAGGCGGCGATGCTCGACGAGCTCGGCGAAGACCCGACTCTCGTCACCGTCACCGCACCGTGCGCGTGGGACCGCGAACACGAGAGCCGCCGGCGGCGTGAGGTGCTTGACGAGGTCACGCGACGTCGCGGATTTGAGCTCGTCGAGGTGTACTCGGACATGCGCTCGGCCTGGAACAACACGGCGGCGCACCGCTACAACGTCGGCGTCAACGAGCTGACCGACATCCTGCTGTGGCTTGCCGGGTCGGTCGCCGTCGCCGCCGCCCGCGGCGCCCGGCTCGTGCTGATGGCCTCCGAGGCCGAGGTTCAGACGAACGCCCGACGCGGCGGCATGGTCGTGCAAGCTCGTCACTTTGCGTACTCGGCGGTCACCCACCGAGCGCTCGCGGCGGCGATCGCCGGCAGCGGGGTCGGGGTCGGGTCACTCACGAACGCCCTGCGCCAGTTCCAGCTCCAGCGGCTTCTGACCGACCGCTACGGCGATCTCCGTGACCTTCAGTACTCCTGCTGGAACGTGGGCATCGACGAGACGGCCTGCAGCACGTGCGCGGAGTGCCGCGGGATCGCGCTCAACCTCGCGGCGGCCGGGATCTCTCCCCAGGTCGCCGGAATCGACCTCCTCGAGCTGCTGCTGTCGCTCGCGGACTGGCGGCCCGGAGAGCGCTATATCGCCAACACGGACCCCGACCAGGACCTGCTGCCGATGCAACGCGCCGGGCGGGCGCACGAAATGCAGGAGCTCCGGAGCCTCATGGGCATCTCTGCCGACACCGTGCTCGGCGTCGCCGACGGGACCCGCACGGCCGCCGAGCGGGAGCGGGCGGTTGCCATCCTCGCGACGCTCCAGGAGCGGGCGGCACGCATCTCGCTCGAACCCGAGCCCGGATACCAGCCCGGATATCTCGAGCTGCTCGACCCGTCGCTGCGCCGGCGCGTAAAGGCGATCCTCGACGAGCACTTCACGGCCGCGCCCGCAGGCTCCTACGCGACGGCGCTCGCAAACACCCGGCAGCTCGCCGACTGGATCACGGCGCCGATGCGTGGCGCCGCCCCACCCGTGCCGGCCGACGCGGAGCCGGCCTACGTCGAAGCGCTCAAGCCGGGACCGGAGCCACGGCTGCGCCCCGGACCCGGTGACCGGATCCTCCGAGTCGCCGAGACTCTGCTCGACGGCAATGAGCTCGAGTACGTGACCGAGGCCGTGCGCGAAAACTGGATCTCCTCGGCCGGCAAATGGGTCCGCGAATTCGAGGCGCGGTTCGCCGAGGCGACGGGCGTGCGGTACGCGATCGCGTGCTCGAGCGGCACCGCGGCGCTCCATCTGGCCGCCGTCGCGACCGGACTCCGGCGCGGGGACGAGGTGATCGTCCCCACGTTCACGATGATCGCCACCGCGAACGTCGCTCGCTACGTCGGGGCCGAGCCGGTCCTCGTCGACGCCGACCCGGCGAGCTGGAACCTCGACGTGTCGAGGCTCCGCGCCAAGCTGACGCGGCGGACCCGCGCGATCATTGCGGTGCACATCTATGGCCAGCCGGCCGACATGGACGGCGTCCGCGACTTCGCTGAACGCAACGGGCTCGTCGTGATCGAGGATGCGGCGGAGGCGCACGGCGCGCACTACGGCGGGCGACCTGCCGGGTCGCTCGGTGACGTCGGCACGTTCTCGCTGTACGGCAACAAGATCCTCACGGCCGGCGAAGGGGGTGTGGTGACGACGAGTGATCCCCGGATCGCGGCGGTGGCGCGCGAGCTACGCGACCACGCGTTTTCACCCGAGCGCCATTTTTGGCATCGCCGTCTCGGTTTCAACTACCGGATGACGAACCTCCAAGCGGCGATCGCGCTCGCGCAGACCGAACGCCTCGAGGAACTCGTGGCGCGGCGGCGAGCCAACGCGGAGCGCTACCGGCGCGCACTCGACGGGATCGACGGGATCACGCTCGGGCCCCAACTCGACGGCGGGGTCTGCTGGATGTTCGGCCTGCTCGTCGAGGAGGCGCGGTTCGGGATCAGTCGCGACCAGCTGCGCGAGCACCTCGCCACCCATGGCGTGGAGACCCGGACCCTGTTCGTGCCCATGCACCTGCAGCCGATCTACCAGCAGCGCTTCGCCGGCGAGCGCTACCCGGTCGCCGAACGGCTCGGCGCGACCGGCCTCTACCTGCCCTCGGGTCCATCGCTGAGCGACGACGACATCGCCTACATCGCCGATGCGGTGCGCTCGGCCACCGAAGCCTCGGTGGCTCGGAGCCCGAGCTCGCTGTAGAGCTCACCAAGCTCCCGCGCAAACACGCGTAGGACACCCGAAGTCGGTCTCGAAGCTCTCGGCCCGCGACGCGATCGAGAACACATGCCGCTGATAGCCCGCGAGGACCGCTGCCCGTGCCCGCGACCACGTAGCTCTCGCTCCCGCCGGAGGTGAGCAGCGGGTCGCGGCCGGAGATGAGGAACAGGGGAGGCGGCACTAAACTGAGAGTGTGTCCGAAGACATCACCGAGCAGGTCGCTCCCGACGAGGAGGAGCACGAGGACGAGCTCGAGGAGCTCGACCCCGAGGTTGCCGCGCGCCGCGCCGCTGCGCTTGCCCATGTGCGCAAGTTCGGCGACCCCGTGCTCCGCACGCGCGCGCGACCGGTCGAGGTGATCGACGACGCGCTGCGTTCCGAGATCAAGCGGATGGGTGAGCTGATGAACGATGCGCTCGGCGTCGGCCTCGCCGCGACCCAGCTCGGCGTGCTGCACCGACTGCTCGTCTATCGGGTCCAGCAGCAGGCGCCGGTGAGCGCGCTCATCAATCCCGAGATCGAATGGACCGGCAATGAGGAGGAGATCGCCGAGGAGGGCTGCCTCAGCCTGCCAGCGGTGCTCGTCGAGGTCGAGCGCCCGGTGCACGTCCGCGTGCGGGCGCTCAACGAGGACGGGGAGGAGATCGTCGTCGAGGCGTCGGGGCTCGAGGCGCGCGTCATCCAGCACGAGATGGACCACCTCGACGGGGTCCTCATCCTCGACCGGACCACGCGCGAGCAGCGCAAGGAAGCGATGCGGGCGCTGCGCGAGGCTCAGGCCGCCGCCTGACGCCGCCACATGCGGACCGTCTATCTCGGGACCTCCGAGTTCGCCGCCACGATCCTGCGGCGGCTCGCGGACTCGCCCCACGCGCCGACGCTCGTCGTCACGCGGCCCGATCGACCACGGGGTCGCGGACGCACGCTGACGGCGCCCCCGGTTGCCGACGCGGCGCGCGAGCTCGGCATCGACGTCTACCAACCCGACTCGGTCAACTCCGAGGAGGCGGTCGCCCGGATCGGCGCTGAGGGGCCCGAGGTGCTGTGCCTGTGTGCGTACGGCGCGCTCATCAAGGAGCCGCTGCTCAGCGATCACGTGATCTTCAACGTGCACCCGTCGCTGCTCCCGCGCTGGCGCGGCGCGGCGCCGGTGGAGCGCGCGATCATGGCCGGCGACGCCGAGACCGGGGTGACGATCATGCGCCTCACCGCGGGGCTGGACAGCGGGCCGATCTGCGCCGCCGCGCCAGAAGCGGTCGCGCCGGAGGACACGTACGGGACGCTCGCGCCGCGGCTCGCATCGCTCGGCGGGCGGCTGCTGCTCGAGTCGCTGTCGTCCGCGCCGCGGTGGGTCGAGCAGGACGATGCGGCAGCGACGTACGCGGAGAAGATCGAGGCTGACGACCGCCGGCTCGACCCGGCCCGTCCGGCCGACGAGCTCGAACGCGTCGTCCGTGCGCTCGATCCTCACATCGGCGCTTTCGTGCAGGTCGATCAGGAGCTCCGCCTCGGTGTGCACAGCGCCGGAGTCGTCGAGTCGCCCGGTCTCGCCGTCGGTCAGCTGTCGCTCGATGGGGCCCGCCCGGTCCTTGGCTGCGCCGTGGGCGCGCTCGAGCTACGGGTGGTCCAGCCGCCGGGGCGCCGCGCGATGAGCGGCGAGGATTACCTGCGCGGTCTGCACCGGTGAGCCCGGCCCGGGCCTGCGCCTACCGCGTGATCCGCCGCGTGTTCGAGGACGGGGCATACGCCGACCGCGCCCTGCATGGCGAGGCGAGCTCGCTCTCGCCGCGCGACCGGGCCCTCGCGACGGCGCTCGTGTTCGGCACCGTCCAGCGCCGTGCCACGCTCGACCACGTGATCGGGGCGTTCTCGTCCCGGTCGGTGGCGAAGCTCGATCCGCCGGTGCTGGCCGCGCTGCGGCTCGGGGCGTTCCAGTTGCTGTTCCTCGACGGCGTTGCGTCGCACGCCGCAGTCAACGAGGGCGTCGAGCTGGTCAAGCGTGACCAGCAACGGGGCGGAGCGCAACTCGTCAACGCCGTGCTCCGGCGGGTCGCGCGCGACGGGCGCGCGCACGTCGCAGCGCTGTTCGACGACACGCCGGCGGGCGCGGCGGTCCTCCACTCCGTGCCGGAATGGCTCGCCTCGCTGTGGTGGGAGGAGCTCGGCGCGGACGAGGCTCGATCGCTCCTGGCTGCGATCAACCGGCCGGCCGAGTCGGCGCTGCGGGTCAACACGCTCGTCGCGGACCTGGCGGCGGTGCTCGACGCGCTTCCCGTGGCCGCGTCCGTCGATCCGCCCGACGGGCTCGTCCTCGACGGTCCGTTCGACGTGTTCGGTTCTGAGCTGTTCACCTCCGGAGCGGTGATGCCGCAATCCCGCGGATCGATGAGCGTTGCGCGTGTCCTCGCTCCCGAGTCCGGGGACCGCGTGCTCGACCTGTGTGCGGCGCCGGGCGGCAAGACGACGCACCTCGCGGCGCTGATGGGAGGGGAGGGGTTGGTGCTCGCTGTCGAGCGTCATCCGGGGCGCGCGGCGGCGCTCGAGCGGACGTGCCGGCGGATGCATGCGGCCTGTGTCTCGGTGGTCGTCGGAGACGCGGCCGACGGGGGATTTGCAGGAGAGCCGTTTGATCGGGTGCTCGTCGATCCGCCGTGCAGCGGGCTCGGGACGCTCCAGTCGCGGCCTGATCTGCGCTGGCGCGTGCAGCTACCGTCCATCGCCGAGCTGGCCGAGATCCAGTTCCGCATTCTCCGCGCGGGCGCCGCCGCGATGGCGCCGGACGGACGTCTCGTGTACTCGGTCTGCACGATCTCGCACGCCGAGGGACCGGGGGTCGTGGAGCGCCTCGTCGGCTCGGATTCGCCGCTGACGCTCGAGTCCGAACGGCAGCTTCTCCCTCACCGCGATAGCACGGACGGCTTCTACATCGCTGTCTTATGTCACAAGTGACGACTCCGCCCGCCGCGTTAACCTCTGTGGCCGTGAGCGACGAGCCCGTCAAACTCGGGCCGGAGTGCCCCAACTGCGGCGAACCCTGGCTGCGCCCGACCGCGGTCCCCGGGCGGTACCGCTGCGTGTACTGCCTGCACCGGTACGAGCTCGTGTCCGTTTGCCCGAACTGCGGCGAGCACTCGACGATCGTGCGCATGTCGAGCACGGCGATCGTCGCCTGTAACCACTGTCACGGCAGCATGCTGAGAGCGGTCTGAGCCCGTCCATGGGCGATCACGCGCTCCTGCACCAGCGCCGGGTGGCGCCGTCGATCCTGTCAGCCGATTTCTCTCGGCTCGGCGCGCAGGTCGCCGAGGTCCTCGACGCCGGCGCGCGCGTCGTCCACGTCGACATCATGGACGGCCATTTCGTCCCCCCGATCACGTTCGGGCCGATCGCAGTCAGTGCCCTGGCCGACCAGGTGCACGACGCCGGCGGCGTGATCGATGTGCACCTCATGATCGAGCGCCCCGAGCGGCACGCCGAGGAGTTCGCGCGCGCCGGGGCGGACAACATCACGGTCCACGTCGAGGCGACGGCGCACCTTCACTACACGCTGTCGCTCATCCGGGAGTGCGGCTGCAGCGCCGCCGCGGTCCTCTGCCCGGCGACCCCGGTCGAGGCCCTCTCCGAGGTCGCTGACGACGCGCTTGATCTCGCCCTGTGCATGAGCGTGAACCCCGGATGGGGCAACCAGAAGCTCATCCCGGCGTCGATCGGCAAGCTGGGGCGGATGCGGGCGATGCTTCCCGAGCACGTCGCGCTCGAGGTCGACGGTGGCGTTCACCAGGAGACCGCGGCCTCGGTCGCCGACGCGGGCGCGAACCTGCTCGTCACCGGCTCAGCGGTGTTCGGCGCCGACGATCCGGGCGCCGCGTACGCGGAGATCGTGCGGGCCGCGGGGTTTGACTGAGGCTCGTTCGTGACCGATTCATCCATCCGTGGATTGCTGTAGCCTGCGGCCAATGCTTCGGAGGAAGGTACTCGCGGCTGCCGCCGTGCTCGCCCTTACGCTGTCCCTCGCCGCCTGCGGCGGCAGCAGCAGTTCCGGCGTGAGCGCCGGCAGCTACGTCAAGTCCATCTGCCAGGCGATCGGCCCGTTCGAGAAGGACGTCCAGAGCCGCAGCAGCGCTCTTGACCTCTCTTCGATCACGAGCCCCGCCCAGGGCAAGAAGGCCCTCCAGGACTTCCTCGCGGCGATCGTCGCCGACACCGACAAGGCGGTCACCCAGCTCAAGGCGGCCGGCTCGCCCGACGTCAACAACGGCAAGAAGATCTCGGACGCCATCGTCGGCGCGTTTACCGAGGTCAAGACGGCCCTCTCGCAGGCCAAGGACCAGGCCGGCAACCTCCCGACCGGCAGCGCCGCCGCCTTCAAGGCGGCCGCTCAGACCATCGGCACCGGCATCCGGACGTCGATGAGCAACATCGGGAACAGCCTCTCGAATCTGAAGAGCTCCGATCTCGAAAACGCGGCCAAGAAGGAACCGGCCTGCACCAACCTCGGCGCCTGAGGCGTCGGTCGGTCCGCGGTTCTACGGTTGGACTGGAGCGGTTCGCCTCCGCCTCGTCTCCGACCGCCATGGGCCGATCCGCTGGCGGGCGCGCACCAGGCCGATCTTTTCGGCCCACCGTTCGATAGCGCGCAGGACGGTCGTTCGCTGTCGGACGCCAGGGCTGTCGCAGCCCGCGCGCCCCCGCGCTCCGCGGCCGAAGACGCCCTCCCAATCCACTCCGCTCAAAGCCAAATCGGCCGGGCCAAAGCCCGCCGCTCGGACGCTCTGAGGAGCGCTCACGACTCCGAGTCAGAGCTCCGACAACCCCGGCTCTGGCTCCGGAGTGCCCACGCCGGCGGGCACCCGCTCATCCCCCGCCGACCCAGCGGCAGACGACGACCCCGCGCTGCCGTTCCCGGAGGACGACGACCAGACGCCCGCAGCCGGCCCCTGGCGGTAGAGGACATACAGCAGCCCTGACAGCACGAGCGCGGCGACGAAGTACCCGACCTCGACCCGCGTCACCTCGGCGCTGATCGTTGGCAGCGCCACGAACGCCACGAACAGCGCGGCCGCTGAGAGCCAGCACACGGCGGCTTGCCGGGCCCGTCCGCGGGCCAGCGCCGCCTGATTGAGCGTGCCGCCGATGAGATGCAGCCCCATCCCGACCGCGACGATCGCGAGCCCGACCCGGCCGTAATGGAAGCCCTTGTCGCCGAGTAGGGCGGTCATCGCCCACGGACCGATCGCGAGCAACCCGATCGCGCACGCGCTCGCGAAGCCGGTGATGGCCATGACCGTGATCCGGATCGCCCGGTGGAACTCGGCGGCCGACTCGCGCGCCTCGAGGCCGGCGAGGTGGGGGAGGATCGACGTCTGGATCGCCTGGAAGAGCTGAAGCGGCGCGCGGACGATCAGCAGGACGTTGAAGACGAACCCGGCGAGCGCGACGCCGGAGGAGTGGTTGACGATCAGCACCGCCGCATTCATCAGCGTCTGCTCGGCGAGCATGATGCCGACGACGGCGACCGCAAACCCGGTGCCGTGCTTGAGAGACACGTCGGCCGAGGCCTCCTCGACCGCAGCGTGAGCGGGACCCTCGCGGGCCGCGTCGGCGATCGGGATCTCCGCGGGCGCCGGGTGCCGTACCCGGGAGAACGCGAACGGCATCACCATCAGCGACACGAACGGCGCCACCGCCATCCCGAGCCCGACGACGCCCTGCCCGGACCCGATCCCGACGGCCACCGCCAACGCAAACAGGAACCGCGAGGTCGATTCCAGGAACACGAGCCCGCCGTACAACGCAAAGCGCTCGTGCCCGGCGAGCCAGCCGCGGGCGAAGTAGCTCGCGGCGTACGCGAGCACGCCGACCACGAGGATCCAATAGAGCGCGCTCGAGCCATCGAACAGGTCGTTCTCGATCTGCGGGCGCACGGCGAGCGCGGCAACGAGGAAGACGAGTGCGAATCCGCCCTGGATCATGGCCGGAACGCGCAGCGGATGGCCCTCCAGCCCGCGCGCCCGACGGTCGGCGATCATCCGGGAGAGCAGCTGCTCGACCGGCCGGTAGATCACCGACAGGATCACGAACATGATCGCCCAGCAGAGCGTGACCCGGCCGTAGGCCTTCTGGTCGAGGTCGTGGCTCGCCGCGGCGAGATAGGCGAACGTGAAGATCCCGGTCGAGGCGATCCCGATCGAAAGGATGCGGGCGCCCGACGCGTACGAGTTCTTGCCGCCCTTGGAGGTGGACGATCCGTTCGCCGCGCCGTCGTGCGCCGCCGTCCCGTTCGCCGCGGTTCCGTTCGCCGCGGCGCCGTTCACAGTGGTCTGATCGCCGTTCGAGGCGCTCATTCCGCCGTTGCTACCCGTCATCGGGCCCCGTTCACGCGCACGAGCACCATCGTCCATGGAAACGGGGACCGGACCTCCAATGTTTCGCCGTAGCGCCCCAGCATCCGTGCAAACCCGCTGCGAGTCCAGTGGTTGACGTGGCCCGGCGTGTTCCCCAGGTCACGCACGTACGCGCCACGGGCGACGTTGAGCATCCGCCAGAGCGGCTCGTGGGGGACGGACACGAGCAGGTGCCGCCGGGCCACCCGCGCCATCTCGGCGACCGTGCGCTCCGGCTCGGGCAGGTGCTCGAGCACCTCGATCGCGGCTGCAAGATCGAATTCATCGTCCGCGAACGGCAACTGCGTCGCCTCCACGGTCCGGTACTCCAGATTCGGTTGCTGGCGAGCCGACCATTCCGCCGCCAGCTTCGGATCCTCGAGGTCGATCCCGACGACCCTCCCGGGCGCGATCCGCGCGGCCCACTTCGACGTCAGCACGCCCTCGCCACAGCCGACGTCGAGGATCGACAACGGCCCGGCCGCCGCGAACAGCTCGTCGAGCGTCCGCTCGAACCGGCTCATCAGACGACGGACGACAGGGTTCGTCGAGCCGTACTTGTCGAACGTGTTCCCGGTCGGGACCGTCTCCGCGCCGGCAGCGCCAGCCGGATCCGTGGTGCCGGTGGTCATACCTCGAGGGCCTCGCGATCCGGCTCCGGGAGCGTGCCGCCCGGCTCGTAGTGCGACGGCTCGACGCCGAGCTGGAGTTCGATCCGGCGCACCCGCTCGAGCGTCCGTTGCGACAGCGTCCGCTGCGCATCGAGCAGGTCGCCGATGACGCCGAGCGCGCCGAGCAGCATCGCGGCGATGAACAGCACGGCACCTGCGATCAGCGATTGGATGTGGCCGCGCGCGGAGTGCGAGTCGCCGAGGTAGAGGATCACGAACCGGACGAAGATGATGAGCGCCGGGATCCCCATCAACGCGGAGCCGACCCAGAAGACCCGGAGCGGCTCGTACTGGGAGTAGATGCGGAAGATCGACAGCGAGTTGCGCCGGACGTACGAGCTCATCGACGGGAACAGCCGTGATTCCCGGGTCTGCGGGTTCGTGCGGATCGGCACGTGGTCGACGGCGACGAGCAGCTTTCCGGCCTGGATGATCGTCTCGAGCGTGTAGGTGAACTTTGAGACGACCTGCATCTGCAGGGCGGCCTCGCGGTTGTAGGCGCGGAAGCCTGAGGTCGTGTCCGGGACCTGCGTCTCCGACGCCTGGCGAACGACCCAGGAACCGAGCCGCTGGAGCAGTTTCTTGGCCCGGCTGAAGTGGGCGATCGTCGACACCTGGCGGTCGCCGACGACCATGTCCGCCTCGCCGCGCACAATCGGGGCCACGAGCTTGGGGATGTCCGCGCCCTCATACTGGTTATCCGCGTCCGTGTTGACGATCACGTCGGCGCCGAGTTTCAGCCCGGCGTCGAGACCGGCCTGGAAGGCGGCGGCGAGCCCCTTGTTGTTCGTGAGACGGACGACGTGATCAACGCCGTGCTCGCGGGCAACCTCGACCGTGTTATCGATCGAGCCGTCGTCGATGATGAGCCACTCGACAGCGTCGAAACCCTCCACCTGCCGGGGCAGGTGCGAGAGTGTCAACGGGAGCTGCTGCTCCTCGTTGAAGCACGGAATCTGGATGATGAGCTTCATGGTGCGATCCCGCTCGCGTCAGGAAAACGGGTATGACTCCGCACGCTCACCCGCATGCCGGGCCAGCGCGGTCTGACACACGGTAGCGGGATACTCCTACCGAAACATGGACACCGCCGCCGTCACAACGCGTCCGCCGCCGCTCGCGCTCACCGCTCGCCGGGCTCCGTCAGCCCGTGATCGGCGCCGTGGCGAGGGCTCGGCCGGGACGGGGGGCCGCGGCTTCCATCAGCCGTTGCTCGTCGCGCTGCTCGTCGTCACGTTCCTCCTGCGTCTGTGGGGAATCAAGCAGGGCCTGCCTTACAGCTACAACGTCGACGAGGCGACGCACTTCGTCCCGCGCGCGATCGCGTTCTTCGGCCACGACCTGAACCCGCGGTACTTCCTCAACCCGCCGGCGTACTCGTACCTGCTCCACATCGTGTTCGCGATGTGGTTTGGAGGTGCAGATGGGGTGCAGAAGGCCTACGCGACCGATCCCACTGCCGTCTACGTCGTCGCCCGCGTCGTCGCCGCGGTGCTCGGGACGATCGCCGTGTGGCTCACCTACCTCGCCGGGACGCGGTTCTTCAACCGCAACATCGGGCTGCTCGCCGCCGCGATCTTCGGGCTCGCATTCCTGCCGATCTTCTACAGCCATCTCGCGCTCAATGACGTCCCGACACTCGCCCCCGTCGCCCTGTCGCTGTACGGCGCGGCCTCGGTGATGCGGCGCGGTCGGCGGCGCGACTACGTGATCGCCGGGATCGGGATCGGTCTCGCCGCGGCGACGAAATACACGGGCGGCGTCACCGTCCTGTGCCTGCTCGCGGCGTTCGTGTGCGATGCGGCAGGGGGCACGCGGGCCGTCGCGGCGCGGCGCCTCGTGATGGCGCTCGTGCTCGCACTGCTCGCGTTCGTCATCGCAAACCCGTACGCGATCCTCGATTTCTCCTCGTTCACCTCGGGCGTCTCCGCGCAGGCGTCGCTCGCCGCCGGTCAGGACCCGGTCAAGCTCGGGACGATGCCCGGCGGAGGCGTCGGCTATTACCTGTGGGCGTTCACGTGGGGACTCGGCTGGGGACCGGCCCTGTTCGCGATCGCCGGGGCGGTCGTGCTCCTCGTGCGGCGCCGATTCGCGATGGCGCTCGTGCTGCTTCCGGCGCCGATCGTCTTCATCATCTTCATGGGCAACCAGCAGCGCTTCT
This sequence comes from uncultured Solirubrobacterales bacterium, assembly GCA_963750695.1. GTDB lineage: Bacteria > Actinomycetota > Thermoleophilia > Solirubrobacterales > Solirubrobacteraceae > Palsa-465. Next base: position 273,944 of record CAVVSB010000005.1, on the reverse strand, counting down.
TCGGCCGCTGGCTGATGCCGATCTTCCCGATCGTCGCGATCCTCGCGGCGTACGCCGCGGTCGAACTTAGCCACTGGCTCGTGCGCTCACGCAGGGTCCCGGTCGCCATCGCGGCGCCGGTGGTGTGCCTGCTGATGCTCGCCCAGAGCGTCGTTGCGGTGATCCACAACGACCTCGTGCTCTCCCGTCCGGACACGCGCAACCTCGCCCGCGAGTGGATGGTGGCCCATGTCCCCGCCGGGGCCAAAGTTGTGATCGAGCCGGTCGTGGCGGACTCGTGGGCCGCCGACATCGGCACGTCCCTGCCGTGGACCCAGAGTGGCGAGCGCTGGTATCGCTACGCGACGTGGCTGAGCGATGTCGACAACAACGGCAACCCACTGCCGCCCGGCGAGCGTCGCTTCGTCCCGGTCGATCAGTACGAACGCACGCTGCGGCCCGCGCTGCTCGACCAGTACGTCCAGAGCGGGTACTGCTGGCTCGTCATCGGCAGCCTCCAGGCGGGCCGCGCGTTTGCCTCGCCGAAGGACGCCCCGGGCGCAACGGCCTACTACGCCGCGCTCGCCAACCGCGCCCGTCTCGCCTACCACATCACCCCGTTCTCGCGGGGCGCCCGGCCGGTCCCGTTCAACTTCGACTGGTCGATCGACTGGTTCCCGCGTCAGTACCGCCGGCCGGGGCCGGAGATGAGCGTCTACCGCCTGTCTGGCGGCAAGTGCGGCACCCTCACGGGCTGAGCCTCGGCTCACGTCATATCCTTGACGTCAGCCCCCTGACGCGAACCTTATGCCGCTGAAGACCGACACCGATCGCCGCCTGCTCGCTCGCGCGATTGAGTTGGCGGACGGCGGTCGGGGCAGGGTGAGTCCGAATCCGCTTGTCGGCGCGGTCGTCGCGATCGACGACGAGCCGGTCGGCGAGGGCTTCCACCAGGAGCTCGGCGGCGCGCACGCCGAGGTCGAGGCGATCCGCGCGGCCGGCACCCGCGACCTCACCGGCGCGACGATCTACGTCTCGCTCGAGCCCTGCTGCCACCAGGGTCGCACCCCGCCGTGCACCGACGCGATCCGCGAGGCGGGCATCGCCCGGGTCGTCGTCGCCTCCGACGATCCCTCCGAGCATGCCTCCGGCCGGGGCCTCGGGATCCTTCGCGATGACGGGATCGAGGTCGTCGTCGCCGACGGAGAGATCGCGACCCAGGCCCGTTTGCTCAACCAGCCGTTCCGCAAGCACGCCCGGACCGGACGGCCGTGGGTGTTGTTCAAGTCGGCGATGTCGCTCGACGGCAAGGTCGCGACCCAGGGCGGCGACTCGAAGTGGATCTCGGGCGAGGCGAGCCGGCTGCGCGCGCATTACTGGCGCGCCGAGTGCGATGCCGTCGCCGTCGGGATCGGGACAGCGGTCGCCGACAACCCACAGCTCACCGCGCGGGTCAAGGGCGTCCAGCGTCAGCCGCGCCGGGTCGTGTTCGACTCGTTGGGGCGGCTGCCGCTCGACTCGCAGCTCGTCCGCGACGCCCGCCGGATCCCGCTCACGGTCGTCGTCTCCCGGGCCGCTCCGCGCGCCGAGACGGACGCGCTCGAGGCCCACGGCGTCGACGTGATCGTCGCCACCGGCGAGCATGAGCCCGCGCGAGTACGCTCGGCGCTCGCCCAGCTCGGCTCCCACGGCGTCTCCTCGATCCTGCTCGAGGGCGGCCCGCACCTCGCGGGCGCGTTCCTCGACGCCGGCGAGATCGACGAGATGCGCCTGTTCCTCGCGCCGATGGTGCTCGGCGGGAAGACGGCGCGCGATCCGCTCGAGGGCGCCGGGGCCGAGGCGATCGCCGACGCCACCGCCGCGCTCACGCTCGAGTGCGAGCGCGTCGGCGAGGACCTGCTGATCTCAGCGCGGATGAGGGAGTGGTAGGACCGTGTTCACGGGTCTGGTCGCCGGCCGGGGACACATCACCGCGGCCGATCGCTCCGCCGACGGCGTCCGCCTGACCGTCGAGACGCCGCTCGCCTCCGAGCTCGCGCTCGGCGACTCGGTCGCGGTCAACGGGGTGTGCCTGACCGCGGTCACGATCGACTCAGGCGCGTTCGACGCCGACGTGATGAACGAGACGCTCGACCGCAGTTCGCTCGGCGACGCCACCGTCGGCACCGAGGTCAACCTCGAGCTTGCGCTCCGGGCGAGCGATCGCCTCGGCGGCCATGTCATGCAGGGCCACGTCGACGGCCTCGGGACGATCGCGACGCTCACCGACGACGGATTCGCCCGTCGGGTCAGGATCAACGCGCCGCCCGACCTGCTCCGCTACGTCGTCGAAAAGGGCTCGATCGCCGTCGACGGCGTGTCGCTCACCGTCGCGGAGACAGATAACGAATCCTTTACCGTCTCTCTGATACCAGAGACGCTGCAACGGACAAATCTCGGCCAGGCGGAGCCCGGCACGAGGGTGAACTTGGAGGTCGACGTGTTGGCCAAGTACGTGGAGAAGCTGATCGGAGGTCGGGCATGAGCTCCGTCCAAACGCCCTTCGCGACGATCGAGGAGGCAATCGAGGACATCCGCCAGGGAAAGATGGTTGTCGTCGTCGATGACGAGAACCGGGAAAACGAGGGCGACCTCACGATGGCGGCCCAGTTCGTCACGCCGGAGGCGATCAACTTCATGGCCAAGGAGGGGCGTGGGCTCATCTGCCTCGCGCTCACCCACGAGCGCTGCGACGAGCTCGGCCTCGACCTGATGGCGGCGAAGAACGAGTCCGCGTTCGAGACCGCGTTCACGGTCTCGATCGAAGCCCGCTCCGGTGTCAGCACCGGGATCTCGGCGGCCGATCGGGCCCGCACGATCCAGGTCGCGATCGACCCCAAGACGAGCCCGCGCGAGCTCGTCCAGCCGGGTCACGTATTTCCGCTCAAGGCGAAGGCCGGCGGCGTGCTCGAGCGCGTCGGACAGACCGAGGCCGCCGTTGACCTGGCTCGGCTCGCCGGGCTGATTCCGGCCGGCGTCATCTGCGAGATCATGAACGACGACGGCTCGATGGCCCGGGTGAAGGACCTCACGCCGTACTGCGAGCGCCACGGGATCAAGATGGTGACGGTCGCCGACCTCGTCGCCTACCGCCGCAAGCACGAGAAGCTCGTCGAGCGCGTCGTGGCGACGAAGCTGCCGACCGGGTTCGGCGATTTCGTCGCCGTCGGCTACCGCTCGCTCGTCGACAACAAGCATCACGTCGCGCTCGTCAAGGGCGACATCGAAGGTGTCGACGATGTCCTCGTCCGGGTCCATTCCGAGTGCCTCACCGGCGACGTGTTCCACTCGCTGCGCTGCGACTGCGGTGAGCAGCTCGAGTCGGCACTGTCGATGATCGAGCGCGAGGGCCGCGGCGTCCTGCTCTATCTCAGCCAGGAGGGACGCGGCATCGGCCTGCTCAACAAGCTCCGGGCGTACAAGCTCCAGGAGGAGGGGCTCGACACGGTCGACGCCAACCTCCGGCTCGGCCTGCCCGCTGACCTCCGTGATTATGGGATCGGTGCCCAGATCCTCGTCGACCTCGGGCTCGAGTCGATCCGGATCCTCACCAACAATCCGAAGAAGATCTCAGGCCTTGCCGGTTACGGACTGTCGGTCACCGATCAGGTCCCGATCGAGCACGTCCCCAACCCCCACAACGAGGCGTATCTGCGGGCGAAGCGGGAGCGGATGGGCCACACGCTCCACCATCAGGGCCTGGCGCTTGACGAGGAGATGATCAAGGCCGAGCAGGAGTCCGACCGGACCCGCCATGCCGGGAGCTGACGACCGCGTCGCGCTCTGCGTGGCGCGCTTCTACGAGGAACTCGCCGAGAAGCTCGTTGCCGGGGCTCAGAGCGCGCTGTCCGAAGCCGGGTTTGCCGACGTCGACAGCTTCGACGTGCCCGGGGCGTTCGAGCTGCCGGTGATCGCCAAGTACGCGGCGGAGTCCGATCGCTACGTGGCGATCGTCTGCCTCGGGGCCGTCATCCGCGGCGAGACCGATCACTACGACTGGGTGTGCGCCGAGACTGCGCGCGGCCTACAGCAGGTCCAGCTCGACACCGGCGTGCCGTGCGGCTTCGGCGTGCTCACCGTCGACACGATGGACCAGGCGCTCGCCCGGGTCGCCGGCGGCGCCAAGCGCGACACCGGCCGCCACGCCGTCGAGGCGGCACTCGCCTCGCTCGCCGTCAAGCGTTCGCTGAGCGGCCGCCGCGCGCCCACCGGGTTCACGCGCTAGCAGTTGTCGCATGCGCCGCCGGTGGGGTCGGTCGGCGCATGCGCCAACCCCGGTTAGTGCTTCTTAGCCTGTCCGGGCGCCTCGCCACCGGACGGGCGATGACCGTGGTGGTCGCCCGGTTTGACCGGCGCCGCGCCCGTTGACGCATGCAGGGCGGCGAGCGCGGCGTTGAGTTCGGCGCGGACGACGCCCGTCTGGTTCGGGATCCGCAGCCGCTGCTCGAGGATGGGGACCGCGGCCGCGGGGTCGCCGGCGAGCCGGAGCGCGTGGCCGAGGTCGAACAGCGCATAGGCGTACGTGAGGCTGCTCGGGGAGGCGGTCGAGACCGCCTGGCGAAGAACCGGGATCGCGGCGCCCGGGTTGCCGGCGCTGAGCAGTGAATGCCCGCGCGCCTCGAGCGCCGCAGCGGACGTCGGCGGCGGGGTGGGGGCGGGCGTTGACGTCGTCGTCGGCGGCGTCGTGCTCGCGGCCGTCGACGACGCCGTCGAGGTCGTGCGGGTCGGCGCGCGGGCGTGCACCTTCCGGTGATGCACGGGCGCGGTCCGGTGCGCCGTCGTGTTTGCCGCGGCCGTGTGCGACGGCTTCGGGCTACCGCCGCCGGCCGCCGCGATCGCCACGACGGCGCCGATGACCGCGACCGCCGCGACAAGTGCGAGGATCGCGATGGCGCGCGGGCGTGCATTCGTCCGGTGGCGCGTGAACACGAAGGTCTCCGGCGGCGCGGAGGGGCGTCGCGGCGGGCGCATCGCCGTCGTCACCGCATCGGCAAACGCCCCGGCACTCGGCCATCGGTCCTCCGGGGACTTGGCGAGACCGCGGGTCAGGACGTCGTCGATCGCCGTCGGCAGGGACCTGCTCACCTCGCTGGCCCGCGGCGGCGCGTCCTCGATGTGAGCCCGGGCCTGTGCGGCGAAATGCTGGCCCTTGAACAGTCGCTCGCCGGTGAGCAACTCGTACGCGACGACGGCGAGTGCGTAGCGATCGCTCGCCTCGGTGCCCGGCTCACCGCGGGCCTGCTCCGGCGACAGGTAGGCGGCCGTGCCAAACATCTGGCCGCCCTTGGTGATCGTGTCCTCGTGGGCGATCCGCGCGATCCCAAAGTCGCCGACATGGAGGCTGCGGCTGCGGTCGAGCAGCATGTTCGCCGGCTTGATGTCGCGATGGATGACCCCGTGCTCGTGGGCGTAGTCGAGCGCCGCGGACGCCTCGCGGATCCAGCGCAGCGCGTCATCGCGGCTGAACTCGCCGACGCGGATCGCGTCCCCGGCCGTGCCGCACGGGAGGTGCTCCATCACGATGAACGGCCGCGCCGGCTCGCGCCTCTCGGCGGGGACCGTCTCGCCGACGTCGAAGATCGTCACGATGTTGGGGTGCGCCGAGACGCGCGCCGCAGTCCGAGCCTCGCGCTTAAACCGCCGCACAGCGAGGAAATCGTTGGCGAAATGATCGGCGAGGAGCTTGATCGCCACGCGCCGCCCGAGGACCGCGTCCTCGGCGCCGTACACGGTGGCCATCCCTCCGGCAGCGATCCGGCGGATCAGCCTGTACCGGTCTGGTAGCCCCGTGCCCATGAGCGGGTCCCGGGCCGGTATCCGAGTTGCCATCGACACACTTTCGTACCCACTCCCGCGGATCCGAACCCGGATGACGTCGGTTCGGTGTCTATACTCGCCCGCCATGCCGAAGGTTTGCCACTCCTGTGCCAAGGGCCCGTCGTTCGGGAACAGCCGCAGCCACTCGATGGTCGCCACCAAGCGCCGCTTCGACCCGAACCTCCAGCGGGTTCGGATCGACGACAACGGGACGCCTCGCCGGGTCTACGTGTGCACCCGGTGCCTGAAGGCCGGCAAGGTCGTCAAAGCCCGCTGAGCCGCGTGCCCCTTTGGCGGCTCAATCGGTAGCCGGAGCCCGGGTGTCCGACCCGAGCATCGTCCGCTTCCGCGCGATCGTGGAGGCGGGTCTGGCCGCACTCGAGGCCCGGCGCGAGGAGGTCAACGACCTCAACGTGTTCCCTGTTGCCGACGGCGACACGGGCGACAACATGGTGCTGACGCTCCGCGCCGTGCTCCAAGAACTCGACCGCCTCTCCGGTACCTCCGAAGAGCGGACGGTCGACGACATCGGCCGGGATGAGATCGTCAGCTCGGTCGCGCGAGCGGCGCTGCTCGGCGCGCGCGGCAACTCCGGCGTGATCCTCTCGCAGCTGATCCGTGGCGCCGCCGAGGAGCTCGCCAGCCGCCCCGGCGAGCTCGTCGACCCGGTGCTGATCAGCGCGGCGCTCGCCCGCGCCGCCGATCAGGCCTACGGATCGGTGCGCGAGCCCGCCGAGGGCACGATCCTCACCGTCGTCCGCGAGATGGCGACCCGCGTTGCCTCGGAGCTCGCCCACATGGGTGAAGCCCGGCTCGGCGCGGGCTCGACCGATGCCGAGCAGAACGCGGTGATCGCGGGCGTGATCGAGAAGGCGCTGTCGGCGGGTCAGGAGTCGGTCAAGCGCGGCCCGGACCTGCTGCCGGTGCTGCGCGATGCGGGTGTGGTTGATGCCGGTGGCTACGGGCTCACGGTGTTGCTCGCCGGGATCGTGGGAGCACTACGCGGCACCGAGCCACCGGCGCTCGAGCACCACGCCGCCGCCCGGGTCACCCACCCGCAGCACTCCTCTTCGACGTACCGGTACTGCACGAACTTCGCCGTCACGGGCACGGACCTCGAGCAGCGCCATTACGTGCAGGAGCTCGAGGCGATCGGCGACTCGGTGCTCGTCGTCGGCGACCCGACGACGCTCAAGATCCATGTCCACACCGACGATCCCGACGCCGCCACCGGGCTGTTCGCCGGCGTCGGCACGGTGTCGCACCTCGACGTCGCCGATATGCACGAGCAGGTGGCCGAGCGCGACGAGCGGCTCGCAGCGCAGGCTGAGTCGGCGCAGAGCGGGGCGCTCGCGGTGATCACCGGCAACGGGATGCGCGCTCTGTTCGAGAGCCTCGGCGTGCGGGTCCTCGACGGCGGCCCGACGCTCAACCCGTCAACGTATGACCTGCTCGCGGCGATCCACGCAGTTCCCGCCGAGGAGGTCGTCGTGCTGCCGAACAGCTCGAACGTGTTCATGGCCGCCGATCGGGCCGCGGAGCTGTCCGACAAGGCCGTCCACGTCGTGCCGTCGCGCTCCCAGCAGGCCGGCCTCGCCGCTGCGGTCAGTCTCGATCCGGCGCGGTCGGGGTCGGAGAACGCCGCCGCGATGGCCGAGACGCTGACGCGCGTGCGCACGGGCGCGGTCGCCCCCGCCGCCCGGGATGACGTCCAGGGGCGCTTCCGCGAGGGCGACGCGGTCGGCTTCGTCGAGGAGCAGATCGTCGCCTGGGGACGCCCCCAGGACACGCTGCGCGACGTGCTCGAGCAGCTCGCCGACAACGCTGAGCTGATCACCTGCCTGCGGGGTGCCGAGGTGCCGCTCGATGACGACATCGTCCATGCCCTCGCGGCGGGCGAGGTCGAGTTCGAGCTCTCAGATGGCGGCCAACAGAGCTACTGGTGGCTGCTGTCGGCTGAGTAGCTCGAGTGCGACCGGAGGGTCGGTCATCATCGGTCCTCGCCGCCGTTATGACTCCCGTTTCGTTCGCTGACCAGACGCCGCTTGATGCCGACGCGCTCCGTGACGCGGCGGTGCGCTACCCGCGCCCGTCCCGGCTCGCGCTACCGCTGAAGGTCGACGGCGCCAAGGCGGAGCACGGGGCTGACGTGCTCGGGCTGCACACGGTCGGGAACCTGCTCGAGCATCTTCCGCGTGACCGCCGCGAGGCCCGGGCGGTCGCCGATCTCGTTGTCGGGGAGACGGCGACGGTGATCGTCGAGGTGAAGAGCATCTCCTCGCGGTCGGTGCGCCGCCGCGGGATGCGTCCGTTGGTCGAGGCGACGGTCGCCGATGCGACCGGCGTGATGCAGGTCGCGTTCTTCAACCAGCCGTGGCTCGTGCAGCGGTACCCGGTCGGCACTCGGCTGATGCTCCACGGCAAGTACCAATCGCGGAGCCGCTTCAGCGTCCAGGCGCATGCGCCGACGGGCGAGGCGGCGACCGGGTCAGATGCGGTCGCGCACTACCCGGCGACGGACGGTTTGAGCTCAACCCAGATCCTTGCGCTCGTCCAGCGCGAGGCGGCGCGGTTTGCCGACGTCGTCGAGCCCCTGCCGGTCGAGTTGCGGCTGCGTGAGGGACTCGCGGACCGCGCGAGTGCCTTGCGGGCGGCGCATTTCCCGGCTTCCGAGGCCGATAGCGAGGGCGCGCGACGCCGGCTTGCGTTCGACGAGCTGCTGCTTGTCCAACTGGCGCTGTTGCGCCGGCGGCGGCGCCGCCGGGCGGGGGCGGTCGCGCCGGTGCTCGACGAGCCGCGGTCGCTGACCGCGCGCTGGCTTGACGGGATGCTGCCGTTCCCCTTGACCCGGGACCAGTCGTTGGCCCTGGAGGCGGTCGACTCGGATATCGCCTGCGGGGTGCCGATGCAGCGGCTGCTGATGGGGGAGGTCGGATCCGGCAAGACCGTCGTCGCCCTGTACGCGATGCTCCGCGCCGTCGAGCACGACCTGCAGGGCGCGATGATGGCCCCGACCGAGACGCTCGCCGAACAGCACTTCGCGACGATCCAGGCGCTGACGGGAGGCGAGCTCGTCCGGGCGGGGTTGTTGACCGGCTCGACGCCGGCGCGCCGTCGCGCGGACCTGTTAGCGAAGCTCGCGTCCGGAGAGCTGTCCTTGATCGTCGGGACCCATGCTCTGATCGAAGACGCGGTCTCGTTCGCGCACCTCGGGGTTGCGGTCGTCGATGAGCAGCACCGGTTCGGGGTGCGTCAGCGGGCGGCGCTGGACGCCAAGGGCCGTTCTGACGAGAGCCCGCACGTGCTCCACATGACCGCGACGCCGATCCCGCGCACGCTCGCGCTGTCGAACTACGGCGATCTCGACTTCACCGTGCTGCGCGAGTTGCCGCGCGGACGGCAGCCGATTCAGACGTTCGTGTGCTCGACCGAGCGCGAGCGCGAGCGGGCGTATGACCGGATCCGGGAGGAGCTCCGCTTGGGTCGGCAGGCATTCGTCGTGTGCCCGCTGGTCGAGGAGTCTGAGGTTTTGCAGGCGCGGGCGGCGACGGCCGAGTTTGAGCAGTTGCGGACGGGGGAGCTCGACGGCTGGGAGGTCGTGCTCCTGCACGGCCAGATGCGCCCGGCCGCCAAGCAGGCGGCGATGGCGTCGTTTGCGGCGGGGGAGGCGCACGTCCTGGTTGCGACCTCGGTGATCGAAGTGGGCATCGACGTTCCCAACGCGACCGTGATGCTCGTCGAGAACGCCGAGCGCTACGGGATCTCGCAGCTGCACCAGCTGCGGGGCCGGATCGGGCGGGGCTCGCATGCCTCGCTGTGCCTGCTGTTCGGGCCGAAGGACTCCGCGCGCCTACGCGCGCTGGCGTCCGATTCGGACGGATTTGCGCTCGCCGAGGTCGACCTCGGGTTGCGGGGGGAGGGGGAGCTGATCGGGACACGGCAGCATGGGCTTGCTACATACCGGGTCGCGGAGCTGCCGCGGGATGCCGAGCTCCTCGAACGGGCGCGGCTGCATGCCGAACGAATCCTCGATTGTGATCCTGACCTGGCGGATCCGGATCACGATCTGCTCGCCGACGCGCTGACGCGGATGTACGGGGCGGAAGCGGCGGCGCCGATTCGCGCGTGAGGGTGATCGCCGGCTCTCGGCGCGGTCAGCGGCTCTCGGTTCCGCGGGGACGCGACGTCCGCCCGACCTCGGACCGAGTCCGAGAGGCGGTGTTCTCGATCCTCGGCTCGGTCGAGGGGCTTTCTGTCCTTGACCTGTTCGCCGGGTCGGGTGCGCTGGCGATCGAGGCCCTGTCCCGAGGCGCTGCGGAGGCGACCCTCGTGGAGGTGTCGGAGGCCGCAATTGCAACGATCCGGGCGAATCTGGCGCGGTTGGACCTGACCGCTATCGTCCGCCGCGCGGACGCGCTGATGTTCCTCGAAAGAGCACGGGCGCGCGCTCCCCAATACGATCTGGTCTTCGTAGATCCCCCTTACCGCCACGCCGGTGTGATCGGGGAGCTACTCTCGACGTCGTTGCCACCGGTCCTGGCCGACGATGCGAGAGTCGTCACCGAAAGCGACCGGCGGACGCCGCTCGAGCTCGAGTTTCCGTTGTTGGACGAGCGGCGATACGGCGACACACTCATTCGGATTCATGGCTCCAGATAACCGCATCGCGATCTGCCCCGGCTCATACGACCCGATCACGTACGGCCATGTCGACGTGATCTCGCGCGCGGCCGCGATGTTCGACAAGGTCATCGTCGCGGTGGTCAACATCCCGATCCGCAAGGCGACGACGCTGTTCTCGGCCGAGGAGCGCGTCGCGTTCGTCGTCAACGCAACCGCCGAGCTTGGCAACGTCGTGGTCGAGCCGTTCGCCAACCTCGTCGTCGAGTTTGCGCACGAACGCGGGGCAAAGGCAATCGTCAAGGGCCTGCGCGCGATCTCCGACTTCGAATACGAGCTCGAGATGAACCAGCTCAACCACCGCCAGGCCCCGGACGTGGAATCCGTGTACTTGATGGCGTCGGCCAAGTACAGTTTTGTGAGATCCAGCGGAGTCAAGGAGCTCGCCACCTTTGGCGGCAAAATCGACGACATGGTTCCCGCCGAGGTTGCCGTCGCGTTGAAGGAACGGCTCGGCCGCTGACGAAACAGAGGTTGCTCCATGGACGTCTTGGTTCTGATCGACAAGCTGGATGACTTGGTCCACAACGCCAAGCCGGTCCCCCTGACGGACCAGGTGCGTGTCGACAAAGAAGAGATCTACGACATCCTCGATCAGATGCGCGCGACGATCCCGGAGGAGATCAAGCAGGCGCGCTGGATCGTCAAGGAGCGCCAGGAGATGCTCGCCGAGGCTAAGCGCGAGGCCGAGCGCATCGTCAAGGAAGCCCGCGAGCGCCAGGAGCGCCTGATCTCCGAGGAGGAGATCACCCGCCAGGCCGAGCGCGCCGCCGAGGACATCATCGAGGACGCCCGCGCTCGTGAGCGCGAGATCCGACTCGGGGCCGAGGACTACGCCGACGAGATCCTCAACACGCTCGAGATCAACCTCTCGAAGTTCATCGCCGCCGTCCAGCGCGGTCGCGATCGGCTCGCCGGCAAGGACGAGCCTGCCGAAGTGTCTTGACGGCGTCGGTCGAGGTCCTTGAGGTCGACATCACCGCGCTTGAGGTCGACGCGATCTCGAACGCGGCGAATACTTCGTTGCTGCACGGTGGGGGTGTCGCGGGCGCGATCTCACGCGCCGGGGGGCCGGTTGTCGACTCCGAGAGCCGTGCAGTGGCCCCGATTGGGCTGGGAGAGGCGGTTTCGACCGGCGGGGGCGCGATGCCGTGTCGCTGGGTGATCCATGCGGCGACGATGGAGCTCGGCGGCCCGACCTCGGCCGAGGTGATCCGCCGGGCTACGCGTTCAACCTTGGACGTCGCCTCGCGTCTGGGCGCGCGGTCTCTGGCTCTGGTCGCCTTTGGGACAGGGGTTGGGGGCTTCCCTATTTCTGAAGCCGCCCGCATCGAGGTAGAGGAGATCCGGGCGCACCTGGCGGGCGGCGGGTCCTCCCTGGAGCGCATCGTCTTCGCCGTGCGCGGCGCGGACGCCCGACGCGCGTTCGAGCAGGCCCTCGCCACGCCATAATCGGGGGTCGATGGGACTTATGGTCGCTATCACGACCATCAGGCCCATAGACCCCCGGTGAATCAGCGCGCGTCGAACCCGCGCAGCCCCTCGGGCTCCTCCTCGTTGCTCACCCGCACGTCGGTGACCTCGGCGCCGCGCGGTCCTTCCCGCAGGAACGCCAGTACTCGCTCAACCGCCTCGGCATCACCCTCGAGCACGGCCTCAACCGTCCCGTCACCGCGGTTCCGCACCCACCCGTCGACGCCGGCCTCGACCGCGCGCCGCTGGGCCGAGTAGCGGAAGCCAACCCCCTGCACACGCCCATGAACGACGACCCGCCGCCGTACCCGTTCGCTCGCCATGCACGGATTCTTGCAACGGGCCGGTTCCGTCCGCACCCAGCGCCATCCTGGATCTCAGATGAACGCACTCTGGCTCCTCATCGGCCTTCTCGTCGGCGCCGCCGTGAGCGCGCTGGCGCTCCGCGCTCGCCTGCGCACGCTGAGCCAGGAGGCCACGCGCGCGGGCGAACTGCAGCGTGACCTTGACCGCGCCGAGTCCGACCTGACCCACGAACGCGCGCTCCACGAGGAGCGTCTGGCGACGCTCACTCAGGCGCAGTCACGGATGTCGGAGTCGTTCAAGGCCCTCAGCGCCGAGGCCCTCCAGGCGAACATGGCCCAGCTCACCGAGCTCGCAAAGGCACAGCTGCAGGCGACCCAAGCCGAGGCGAAGGGCGATCTCGAGAAGCGCCAGCAGGCGGTCGAGCAGCTCGTTGCCCCGCTGAAGGAGCAGCTTGGCAAGGTCGACGAGAAGCTTCTGCACCTCGACCAGGAGCGCCGGCAGTCCCGCGGCTGGCTTGAGTCCCAGCTGAAGACGCTCAACGAGACCGGTGAGCGGCTGCGCACGGAGACCGGCGCGCTCGTCACCGCGCTGCGCAAGCCGAACGCGCGCGGTCAGTGGGGACAGATGCAGTTGCGCAACGTCGTCGAACTCGCCGGGATGGTCCGCCACTGTGACTTCTCCGAGCAGAGCTCCTACGCTGGCGACGAGCGCACGCTGCGCCCCGACCTGATCGTCAACCTGCCGGGCGGCAAGCACGTCGTGGTCGACGCCAAGGCGCCGCTTCAGGGCGTGCTCGATGCGTACGAGGCGCCCAGCGAAGAGGAGCGCGAGCGGCATCTCAAGGACCACGCACGGCTATTGCGCAAGCACGTCAAGCAGCTCTCGGACAAGAGCTACTGGGCCGGGCTCGAGTCGGCCCCGGACTTCGTCGTGCTGTTCCTGCCGGGCGAGACGCTGTACGGCGCTGCGCTCGAGGCCGACCCTGCCCTTATCCAGGACGCGATGGAGCGCCGCGTGTTGATCGCGACGCCGACGACCCTGCTCGCGATCCTCCACGCCGTCTCGTACGGCTGGCAGCAGGAGCGCGTCGCCGAGTCAGCCCAGGCGATCTCGGAGCTCGGGCGTGAGCTCCACGCCCGCCTGGCCAAGCTCGCGACCCTGCTCTCGACGCTCGGGACCCGGCTCAACGGGACCGTCCGGGCCTACAACGACGCGATCGGCTCCTACGAGGCCCGCGTGATGCCGAGCGCCCGCCGGTTCGCGGACCACGGCGCGGTGTCCGAGGGCCGTGAGCTGCCGGAGCTCGAGCACGTGACGGTCAGCGCCCGCACGGTCCAGCTCGCCGAGGTCAAGGCGCTCGAGAAGCAGAAAGACGAGCTCGCCGCGCCGCGGCAGCTGTTCGGCTAGCTCGCCTGGCGCGCGGCCAGCTCGCCGGGCGCGCGGCTAGATCGCCCGGCGCGCGGCCAGCTCGCATGGGGCGCGGCTAGATCGCCCGGCGTCGCTAGCTCGCCTGGCGCGCCGGCTGTCCGCCGCGCCATTCCCACCAGCGCCGCAGATCGTCGCGCTGATGGGGGAGGGGGTCGGCGGACGGCTTCTGGTTCTGGACGAAATCGAGCGCCTCGTCGATGCACATGCCGTTGCGGAGCGCGACCACGCCGGCAGCGACGGCCGCCGAGCGCTGCCAGCCGGCCCGGCAGTGGAGGTACGTCCGCGTACCGGTGTCGAGCCAATGCTTGACGGTGAGAACGGCGTGATCGAGCTGGTCGAGTGGGAGTCCGCCGTAGTCGATCAGCTCCAAGCGCTCCTCGTCGATGCCTGCGGCGATGAAGGCCTTCTCGACGGCCAGACGCTCGCCGGGGCGGTATTCGCTGTCCTCAACGAGGTTGAGGACGTGGCGGACGCCGATCCACTCGAGCATGCCGACATCGCTCTCGTCGACCGGATACGCCCCGATCAGGAGTTCGGGGAGGATCTGGCCGAAGCCGTAGGTGCGGAACCAGTTCGACACAGCACAATTGTGTCGGCACGAACCTGAAGGACGGTTCAGTCGGGGTTAGGAATGGCCAAAAGGACCATGGAAACCAGACAGTCGGCCTGACGATAAGACCTGCTTGGATAAAAAGCTATGGCAGGTCGGATCTCCGACGCAGCATTTGCCGCTGTCACGTTCGCCCGGGCGGGCCTCGCGCGACCATCTCGGCCCGACCGGCTCGTCCGCGCGGTCGTCGCTCTGGAACGGTACGGGCCGACGCTCGCCGGCGGCTATCGCAGCTGCGCCGCGCGCTGGCCGGACGCCCTGGGGGTCGTCGACGAGCGCGGCACGCTGACGTTCGCCGAGATCGATCGGCGCACGAACGCGCTTGCCAGAGCGCTGTCCCGGCGCGGCCTCGAGGCCGGCCGGAGCGCGGGGATCATGTGCCGCAACCACCGCTACTTCGTCGAGGCGAGCATCGCGTGCTCCAAGCTCGGTGCCGACGCGCTCTACCTCAACACCGCGTCCGCCCGTCCGCAGGTGAGTGAGGTCGTGCAGCGCGAGGCGCCCGCGATGCTGATCTACGATGCCGAATTCGCTGACGTCGTGGCAGATGCTCGGGAGGGCCGCCCGGCGTATGTCGCGTGGCACGACGACCCGCAGCCGCCCGATCCGACAGTCGAACAGCTTCTCGAGCAGAGCCTCGACCGGCCGCTGCCGCCCCCGCCCGCCCCCGGGCGCACGGTGATCCTCACCTCCGGCACGACCGGCAGCCCGAAGGGGGCCAACCGGCCGAGCCCGGACTCGCTGCAGCCGGCCGCCGCGCTCCTCGCCCGGATCCCGTTGAAGGCGCGGCAAACGACGATGATCGCGGCGCCGCTGTTCCACTCCTGGGGCTTCGCCCATTTCTTTCTCAGCACCGCGCTCGGCTCAACCCTCGTCCTCAGCCGCCGCTTCGATCCCGAGGACACGCTGCGTGCGGTCGCGCAGCACCGCGCCACGGCACTGGTCGTCGTGCCGGTCATGCTCCAGCGAATCCTCGAACTCCCAGTGGGCGTCCGTGGGCGCCACGACGTCCGTGCCCTGAGCGTGATCGCCGCGAGCGGGTCAGAGCTTCCTGGACCCCTGGCCCAGCACGTGATGGACGCCTTCGGTGAGACGCTCTACAACCTGTACGGGTCGACCGAGGTCGCGTGGGCTGCGATCGCGACCCCACATGACCTCCGGGCGGCGCCCGGGACCGCCGGCCGCACCCCGCGCGGCACGGTGGTCCAGATCATCGGCGAGCATGATCGCCCGCTCCCGCCCGGCCAGACCGGACGCATCTTCGTCGGCAGCGAACTGCTGTTCGATGGGTACACGGGCGGCGACGACAAGGCCCGCCTCGGGGCCCTGATGTCGACCGGGGACGTCGGCCACTTCGACGACGACGGGCGGTTGTTCATCGACGGCCGGGACGACGACATGATCATCTCCGGGGGCGAGAACGTGTTCCCGGGCGAGGTCGAGGACCTGCTTCAGCACTTCTCCGGGGTCCGCGAGGTCGCGGTCATCGGCGTCCCGGACCCGGAGTTCGGCCAGCGCCTGCGGGCGTTCGTCGCCCCGCATGAAGGCGTGTCGCTCACCGCCGAGCAGCTCAAGGACCATGTGCGAGCCAACCTCGCCCGCTACAAGGTCCCACGTGACGTCATGATCGTCTCCGAGTTGCCGCGGAACGCGACGGGCAAGGTCATCAAGCGCGCGCTGGCGCGCGACTGACCCACCCCGGCGGGGGTACTAACCTCGAGGACATGGCCCTGCGTAGCGACACTTTCGATCTCGCGGGCCTGCGACTGACCTCGGGGGAGGGGCGCAGCGTCGAACTCGACGTGCCCATCGACCCGTTCGACCTCGGCGGCGAGCGCTACACGGTCGAGCCGCCGCTCGTGCCCTGCCGGCTCGACATCTCACGTACGACCGGCAACGGCTACGCGCTGCGGCTGCGCTTCAGCGCGACCGTGAACGGTCCGTGCATGCGCTGTCTCGAGCCGGCCGAGCCGACGTTCGAGGTCGACGTCCGCGAGGTCTCGCAGCCAGGCGATGACGAGGACCTCGCGTCCGAGTACGTCGAGGACGGCACGCTTGACCTCCGCGCGTGGGCGCACGACGCGCTCGCGCTCGCGATCCCGGCGAGCGTCCTCTGCCAGCCGGACTGCCTCGGGTTGTGCCCCACCTGCGGCGCGAATCTCAACACGGCCGGCCCGGACCATCATCACGACCCGGAGCCGGACCCGCGCTGGGGAAAGCTCTCAGAACTGAAGTTCGACGGCTAACGGACCGGGGTGACCGCGCGAGCGGTCAGTGTGCCGTCGCTGCCCGTCCGGTAGCTCACCTGGACGCGCTGGCCGACGGCCAGACCGTCGAGCAGGCCGTAGCCGGACGTGGGGACGATGAAGGTCAGGCTGGGTCCGTACAGCGTCGAGCCGACGAGAACGCTCGGGAGCACGTGGTAGGGCTTGAACGCTCGGCTCCGGGCGTCGGGCGCGCCATCGTTGAGCCAACCCGCGCCGCCGTGGACCTGGCTGGCGTTGCCGTGCAGGCCGTCCGAGGTGCCGAAGTACCGGCTGTCGATGCGCATGAACACGTGGACTCCGGGCTTGTCGTACAGCGTCACTTCGGTGCTGCCGTGGCCGGCTCCGCGAGCGATCACGTGAGCGCGCAGGAGCGTCTTGACGAGATCGGCGTCGTTCGGGACCGGCGCCCCGGGCGTCCACACGCCCGCCCCGGCGAGCACGGCGGCGACGGCGCCCGAGCAGTCAAAGCCGATTGGGGGCTGCTTCGGATGCTTGCCGCGGCGCGGCTTGACCCCTCCGGTGCTCGCGACCCCGGCGGCGGCATGTCCGCCTGCCCACACGTACGGGAAGTCGCCGCGCGTGACGTCGTCGGCGGTGCGTTGCAGCGCGTTGATGACGCGCATCCGGCGGGCACGGGTCTGGATCGTGAGCGTCGACTGCCACGGCCCGATCGCGCTCACCGTCCCCGCGGCCGTGCCCGGATCGGCGGCCTGCCCGGTGTTGGCGGTGAGAAACGCCCATACGACAAGTGCGACCAGCACAACGGGCAGGACGAGCAGGCGGCGGGTCGATGGTGAAGACGAACGAAACACCCCACTCCCAGAGATCGACCCGAGGGAGGAGCCTTTGAGTCCGCGCTGCCCCTGCTAGCCTGCTGCCCCCATGGCCGTTCCCAAGCAGAAGCAATCTCACGCCCGCACCTCACAGCGGCGCGCAACCCACAAGATCAGCGCTCCCGGGCACAACGCGTGCCCCACGTGCCACAGCCCGCGCCTGCCCCACCGGGTGTGCCCGACCTGCGGCAGCTACAAGGGCCGTGAGGTCATCGCCGCCGACGAGACCGACCGGGCCATTTAGTCGCCCATCATGGTCGTCGTTGCCGTCGACGCGGGCGGAGCGGACCTCGGCCCGAACGAAGTAGCCGCTGGAGCCGCACGCGCGGCCGAACAGGGCATCGGTGTCCTGCTGTTCGGTCCGGCATCAGAAATCGGACCAATGCCCGATGGCGTCGAAGTCCTCGACGCTCCGGTGTCGATCGCCAAAGCGGCCGACCCGGCGTACGCCGTCCGCTCGACCCCGGAAGCCTCGATCGTCCAGGCCGCCAAGTCGGTCGCCGAAGGGCGCGCACAGGCACTGGTCTCCGGCGGCTCGACCGGGTCCGCGCTCGCCGCGGGCCTATTCAACATGCGCCGCGACCGGGGCATCTACCGTCCCGCGCTCGCGTTGCCGATCCCGATGCCGGCCTCGACGCCGGTCCTGTTCCTCGACGTCGGCGCCAACGTAAGCTGTCGCCCCGAGCATCTCGTCCAGTTCGCCCACATGGGCTCCGGGTTCGCCCAGGCGGTGATGGGGGTTGACTCGCCGCGCGTCGCGCTCCTGTCCAACGGCGAGGAGCCGGCCAAGGGGACGCCCGACCTGATCGCTGTGCACGAGGCGCTGAGCGGCTCCGGCGGCACCGGGCTGGACTTCATCGGCAACGTCGAGGGCACTCAGGTCACCGACGGGGTCGCCGACGTCGTCGTCATGGACGGCTTCACGGGAAACATCACGCTGAAGCTGATCGAGGGCGTCTCCGGTCGCACGCTGCGCGCCGTCCGTGAGGCGGCGATGAGCTCCTGGCGGGCAAAGCTCGGCGGGCTGCTGCTCGCTCCCGCGGTGCGCAAGCTGCGGGACGAGATCGACCCCGAGGGCCCCGGCGGCGCCTACATGCTCGGGCTGCGCCAGCTCGGCGTCGTCGCCCACGGGCGATTCACGCGCAAGGGCTTTGCGCGTGCGATCGAGGTCGCCGCCCAGGGCGTCGAACAGGACGTCATCGGGCGGACTCGCGCCGCTCTGGAAGCGGCCGACGCGCTCCGCTCACCGCGCGCCGGCGCCGACGGCGGGGGCGATGGGGCCTCGTCCGAGCCGGAAGCTACGGTGTCGCGATCATGAACCGCGAGCACGTTTTTTCGCTGATCCGCGCACATCTCGCCGATGAACTCGAGGTCGATCCGGAGCGGATCCAGATCTCGACGCGCTTCCGCGAAGATCTTGAAGCCGATTCGCTCGATCTCTACACGCTCGTCCAGGAACTCGAGGATTCCTACGGCGTGAAGATCTCTGACGAGGAGGCGGCGAAGATCCTGACCGTCGGCCAGGCGGTCGATTTCGTGCTCGCGAGCGACGCTGGGACGGCGTCGGCGACCGCGAGCCCAGGCCCTGACGCTGAGTGAGCATCGACAAGCTGCGCGAGTTGCTGGACGCGCTCCCGCCGGAGCTCGCCAGGCCGACGTTCACGCATTCGTCGTGGACGACGCGGCGCTCGGACTCCTACGAACGGCTCGCGTTTCTCGGGGACAGCGTCCTGGCGCTGGCGGTCACAGCCGACCTCTACCCCCGGCTCGAGGCCGATCGCTACGGCGCCGGTCGGCTCACGAAGATCCGCGCGCAGGCGGTGTCGGGACGTTCGTGCCGGGCGGTCGCCGAGCGGCTCGGTCTGCCGGAGCGGCTGCGGACGGCCGCCCCAGACCAGGATGCGTCCGGCGTGACGGCGCTGATCTCGACCGAGCGGGTGCTGGCGTCGGTGATCGAGGCCGTGATCGGGGCGTGCTATCTCGCGTTCGGCTACGAGCCGACGGCCCAGGCGGTCGTCGAGGCGTTCGCGCCGGAGGTCGAGGAGGCGCTCGAGCATCCGGTCGACTACAAGTCGGCGTTGCAGGAGCGCCTCGCGCGCCGGGGGGAGATCGTGAGCTACTCGGTGGTCGACGAGCAGGGCCCGCCGCACGACCGGATGTTCTCGATCACCGCGACGGTCGACGGCGTCGAAGTGGGGCGCGGCACCGGCAAGAGCAAGAAGGACGCCGAGCAGGTAGCCGCGCAGGTCGCGCTCGAGGAATTGGACTGGTGAGCGCGTGTATCTGAAGTCGATCACGCTCAAAGGCTTCAAGTCGTTCCCGGACCGCACCCGGCTCGAGTTCGGGCCGGGCGTCAGCGTGATTGTCGGGCCGAACGGCTCGGGCAAGTCGAACGTCACCGACGCGGTCCTGTGGGCGCTCGGCGAGCAGTCCCCGGTCGCGGTCCGCGGCCACTCGATGCAGGACGTCATCTTCGGCGGCGCGCCGGGTCGCCAGGCCGGCAAGCAGGCCGAGGTCGAACTCGTGCTCGACGACAGCGAGGGCGTGCTCGGGGTCGGCGCCCCCGAGGTATCGATCGTCCGCCGCCTTGACCGCGCCGGCGAGGGCGAATACCGCCTCGCGGGCGCGCGCTGCCGGCTCGTCGACGTGATCGAGCTGCTGTCGGACACCGGTCTCGGCAAGGAGATGCACTCGGTCATCTCCCAGGGCCGGGTGGAGGCGATCGTCACCTCCAAGCCGCGGGACCGCCGGCTGCTGATCGAGGAGGCAGCCGGCCTCGGCAAGCACCGTAAGCGCCGCCGCCGCGCCCAGCTCAAGCTCGGTCACACCCAGGACAACCTCGACCGCGCGCTCGACGTCGAGCGCGAGGCCCGCTCGCGCCTGCGCCCGCTCAAGCGCCAGGCCGAAGCGGCCGAGCTCCACGCCCGGCTCGAGCGCCAGAGCCTCGAGGCGCGCTGGGAGCTCGCTCGCGACCACCTGCGCGAGCTGAACTGCAACCTCGAGGCGGCGGTCGCCGACGTCGGCAAGGCGCGGGAGCGGCGGAGCGCCCTCGAGCGTGAGCTTGAGTCGGTGTCCGCGCGCCGGGACGCCGCCGAGCAGAAGCTCGCCGCGCGCAGCGCCCAGCGGGAGGAGCTCTCCCGGCGCTCGTATGCCGCCCAGTCGGCGGCCGACCGGGTTGCGTACCGCACCGAGAGCGTGAAGTCGTCGCAGGGCACGATCGAGAGCCGGCTCGAGCGCCAACGTAAGCACCTTGTCGCCCTGCGCGCCGAGGCCGAGGGTGATGTCCCGGACAGGGAGGCGGCAGCGCGGATCGCGAAG
Organism: uncultured Solirubrobacterales bacterium; assembly: GCA_963750695.1. Lineage (GTDB taxonomy): Bacteria > Actinomycetota > Thermoleophilia > Solirubrobacterales > Solirubrobacteraceae > Palsa-465. The sequence goes on along the minus strand of CAVVSB010000005.1, from coordinate 253,194 downwards.
CTCGAGGAGCAGCTCGCCGCGCTCGACCGTGACCGCGAGGCCGAGCTCGCTCGGCAGCTGCGGGAGCTCGAGGACCGGCTCGGGGCGGCCGGCGCCGCAACCGCGCAGCGGGCGGACGAGGTCGAAACCGCGCTCGCCGCGCGGAAGCTGAGCGAGTCCGGGCTCGACGAGGCTCGGCAGGCGATCCGCGAGGCGGAGCGTGCCGTCGAGGCGGCCCGGCGCGAGGCGGCGAGCATCGGCGGCGAGCTCGCCGCGGTTAACCACTTCCTCCGGGGCCAGCAGACCGCCCCGGGCGGCGCCCGGACGCTCGCGGACGAGCTCGAGGTCGACAGCGGCTACGAGTTCGCGCTCGCCGCGGCCCTCGACGGTCGCCTGCGCGCCGCGGTGGTGACGGATCGGGGCGCGGCTGCGACGCTGCTCGACCGCGCCGGCAACGACGGTGGCCGAGCGCTCGTCGCCCCTCACGACCTCGCGCCCGCCAGCCCGGGCTCAGGCGCGTCACCCCCGGGCGGCGAGCTCCTGATCGACCGCGTCCGCGGTGACGGTGCCGCGCTCGCGCTCGCCCGGACGCTGCTCGCGGACACGTGGGTCCTGGATGCGATCGACGAGCTCCCGGAGACGTTCACCGGGATCGCGGTGACGAAGACCGGGCGCGTCTGGTCCTCGCGCAGCCGCGAGGTCAGGCAGGCCGCCAACGTCGGGGAGGAGCGGGTCCTCGCCGAGCGCAACCGCCGACAGGGCCTGATCGACAACAGCGAGCAGGCCGCCCAAGCCGAGCAGCACGCCCGCGCGGTGCTCGCGCAGGCGACCGAGCGCTCCGCCGCGGTCGACACCGAATGCGAGCACGCGATCGCCGCCCACCGGGGTGCGGCGCGGGCGCGTGACGAGGCGGCCGAGGAGGAGCGGCGGATCGCGGCACAGATCGAGCGCCGGCGCTCCGCGCCCGACGACGGGCCGAACGCCGGCCGCCGCGCGCAGTTGAACGTCGAGCTGATGACCGAGCGCGGCACGGTCGAGCGTGCCGAGCGCGAGCGCGCCGAGCGGACCCGCCGGATCGAGCGTCTCGCGGCGTCGGTCGCCCGCGACGAGGCATTGATACCGGTCGTCGCCGGCGTGCTCACCGCCCTCGACGCCGTCGCGGTCGCGATCGCCGAGCGCCGGACCGGCTTCGAGGAGGCACTCAAGGCGGACCGCGAGGCCGGCGAGCATGTCGCGGCAGAGCTGCGGGCGTGCGCCCAGCAGGAGGCGAACCTCCACGGGCAGCTCCACTCCGAGAACGAGGCGCTGACGACGCTTGAGGTCCGCGCCCAGCGCCTGCGCGATCAGGTCGAGGACGCCCAGACCGAGCTGCGCGAGGTCGCCGGGCGGCTGGAGCTCGAGGCGACAGCCGCCGAGGAGCCGCTCGATGACGAGGCCCGGGAGGCGCTCAAGACCCGCCTGGAGCGCCTCGCCCGCCGGCGCGAGCAGCTCGGGCCCGTCAACCCGCTGGCCCAACAGGAGTATGCCGCCGCGATCGAGCACGTCGAGGAGCTCGAGCGCCAGCGCGGCGACCTCGAGACGGCGCTGCGCGAGCTCGAGAAGCTGATCCACGACACCGACCGGCAGATCCGCGAGACATTCGAAGAGACGTTCGAGGCGGCGGCGCGGAACTTCGAGGAGCTCGCCGGTCAGCTGTTCCCCGGCGGCAAGGGCCGCCTGCGGCTCGTCACCGAGCGGGACGGTCCCGCGCGGACGCTCGGCGGTCAGCCCGTCAACGGCAACGGCGGCGATCCGCAGTCCGAGGGCGCTTCCGGTGCCGATGGCGACGACGGCGATGACGGCGACGAGCGCGAGTCCGAGGAGGATCTCGCCGGGGTCGAGATCGAGATCACGCCCGCCGGCAAGGCGATGAAGCGCCTGACGCTGCTCTCCGGTGGCGAGAAGTCGATGACCGCGCTCGCGTTCCTGTTCTCGGTGTTTCTCGCCAAGCCGTGCCCGTTCTACATCCTCGACGAGGTCGAGGCCGCTCTTGACGACCTCAACATCGACCGCTTCCTCGAGCTCCTGCGCCAGTACTCCAAGCGCGCCCAGTTCATCGTCGTCACCCACCAGAAGCGCACGATGGAGGCGGCCGATTCGCTGTACGGCGTCTCGATGGGCGGCGACGGGATCTCGAAGGTGATCTCCCGCCGGCTCCCGTCGCCGGACGCCGTGGCCGAGGCGGTCGCGTAGCGTCCGTTGTAACGTCGCCGATCGCATGGCTCGCGAATGGCAGGATCTCTTCATCGTCGACGGCGCTCCCGCGCCCGTCGCCACTCAGGCTGAACCTGAGGAGCGCCGGATGGGGCGGTTTCGCCGCCTGCGCGAGAGCCTGCGCAAGACGCGCCAGGCGCTCACCAGCGAGATCCAGGCGACGCTGTTCGAGGACCTCAGCGACGAGACGTGGGAGCGCCTCGAGGAGGCGCTCATCTACGCCGACGTCGGCGCGCGGACGACCGCCCAAGTCGTCGAGCAGCTCGAGCGCGAGGCGACCGCAGGGGAGATCACCGGCGGCCAGGCGCTCACCGACCGCCTCGTCGCGCTGCTCGCCGAGATCGCCAAGACCGGCGATGACCACATCGACCTGACCGCCAACCCCACCGTCATCCTGATGGCCGGCGTCAACGGGACCGGCAAGACGACGACCGTCGGCAAGCTCGCCTGGCACCTGCGCAAGGAGCTCGGCCGATCCGTCGTCCTCGGCGCGGCGGACACGTTCCGCGCCGCCGGTGTCGAGCAGCTCGAGCTGTGGGCCGAGCGGGCCGGCGTCTCGTTCGTGCGGGGGCCCGCCGACTCGGACCCCGGCGCCGTCGCCTATGACACGATCGCCACGGCCCGGCGCGAGGGCGCCGACGTCGCGATCATCGACACCGCGGGCCGCCTACACACCCAGGACGACCTGATGGCCGAGCTCGCCAAGATCCGTCGCGTCATCTCGAAGCAGATTCCGGAGGCGCCGCACGAGACGCTGCTCACCGTCGACTCGACGACTGGCCAGAACGGCCTGCGCCAGGCGCACCTGTTCTCCGAGGCGATCGAGGTCGACGGGCTCGTGCTGACGAAGCTCGACGGGACGGCCAAGGGCGGGATCGCTCTCGCGATCGCCCACGACCTCGGAATCCCGGTGAAGCTCATCGGCGTGGGCGAGAAGCTCGAGGATCTCCGGCCGTTCGAGCCGGAGGAGTTCGCCCGCGCCCTGGTGTCGTGAGCTCGCTACGCAATCAGTCGTTTCTCTGGCCGTGAGACTCGGGGAACTACCGTAGACAACGCGCGGGCTGCGAGCTACGCCACAGGGGAGGAGTTCGTTCGGAAGGAGCCACCGTGCGCAGAATCTCGCCAATCGCGATCGCGTGTGCGATTTCCGTGACGATGGCAGTGCCCGTCAGCCCGTTGCCCCTCCAGCCGGATATCGCCCAGGCCCGATCCAACTGTCTGACGGTCGATCACGCCAGTCTCCGGATCGACGGACTCCTGCGTGCCAGTGGCCGCGAGAACGTGTTTGAGCATCGTGTCGTCGTGGACGTGCGCGCCGCCAGCAGCCGCATGCTCGTGCGCCGCGCGGTGATCGGGCGTAACGGACGCTGGAGCGCGGCTTTCTTCGTCCTCTCGCCGCGGGATCAGAAGGGCACGCTCGAGGCGCTCTCGATCTCACCGAAGGACGGTTCGATCGCGTGTCTGGCGCGCCGACACGTGCGCGTTCCGTTCACCAGTCCGACCGCCCAGCGACTCGTTTACCGCGCCCGTGCCGACGTCGACGGCGACGGCCGCCGCGACGTCATCACCTTGCGCAAAACCTCGCGGACGACGGGTGCGATCGACGTGACGCTCGCCTCCGGCCGGCACGTCTCGGCCGCGACCCGCAGCTTGGCCGCCGGACGGCCGGCCCTCGTCCGAACCGGCAACGTCAACGGGCGGCCGGGCAGCGAGCTATTCGTCGAGCTCGACCACACGTCGACATCCGACGCGATCGGCATCTACACGCTCGCCAACGGGCGGCTCCGGCTCGCCGGCACGCTCCCGACGTCCGGGCATCCTGGGCTGTTCAGCGGCATCACGTGCGGCAGCTTCCATCGCCGGCCCATCATCACGCTCCACTCGTTCGTGCTGCGGCCGCAAACGGGGACGCCGCGTTATTGGACGCGCACCGATTCCCGCTATGTCTGGCGCAGCTCAATGCTCGTCCTCGATCACACCGCCGTGACGGTTCGCCTGTCGGGGACCCCACCGCCCGGGCTCGTCGGGGTCCGATGCGGCCAGCCGCCGGCTTAGCCACGGGGCCGCCACCGCGATAAGCTCGCGCCACATGTCCGGATGGGTGCTGTGGATGATCGCCGCCGCCGTGTTCGGGATCGGCGAGATGCTGACGACGAGCTTCTTCCTCGCGCCGTTCTCCGTCGGCGCCTTGCTCGCCGGAATCGTCGACCTCGCCGGAGCGGGAGAGATCGTCTCCTGGGTCGTGTTCGTCGTCGTCTCGCTGCTCGTACTCGGCATCGTCCGACCGATCGCCCGGGCGCACCTCAAGACCCCGCCCGAGCTCCGCACCGGGACGGCGGCGCTCGTCGGAATGAACGCGACCGTGCTCGAGGAGATCAACAACCACGAGGGCGTCGGCTGCGTGAAGATCGAGGGCGAGGTGTGGACCGCGCGCGCCTACGATGACGACGAGGTGATCCCGCAGGGCAAGCGCGTCCAGGTCATCGAGATCCGCGGCGCTACCGCCCTGGTCAGCGAGTAGGCTTCCGTTGGTCTAGACCCGCGGGGTCATAACTCAGAAGGAGTGGGGCATGGCTGGAGCAATTGTCGCGATCGTCGTAGTCGTCTTTCTCCTCATCCTGTTCGCGCGCACGGTGCGGATCATTCCGCAGGCGCGGGCGGGCATCGTCGAGCGCCTCGGGCGCTACAGCCGGACGCTCTCGCCCGGCCTGACGATCCTGATGCCGTTCGTCGACCGGCTCAAGCCGCTCATCGATCTGCGCGAGCAGGTCGTCTCGTTCCCGCCCCAGCCGGTGATCACCTCCGACAACCTCGTCGTCCAGATCGACACCGTCCTGTACTTCACCGTCAACGACGCGAAGTCCGCGACCTACGAGGTGGCGAACCCACTCCAGGCGATCGAGCAGATCACGGTGACGACCCTGCGCAACGTCATCGGCTCGCTCTCGCTCGAGGACGCGCTGACGAGCCGCGATCACATCAACGCGCAGCTGCGCGGCGTGCTCGACGAGGCGACCGGCAAATGGGGGATCCGCGTCAACCGCGTCGAGATCAAGTCGATCGACCCGCCCGGCACGATCCAGGAGGCGATGGAGAAGCAGATGCGGGCCGAGCGCGACCGCCGCGCCGCGATCCTCAACGCCGAGGGCGTCAAGCAGTCCCAGATCCTCACCGCCGAGGGCCAGAAGCAGGCCGCGGTCCTCACCGCCGAGGGCCAGAAGCAGTCGGCGATCCTCAAGGCCGAGGGCGACTCGCAGGCGATCGCCACCGTGTTCAAGGCGATCCACGACGGCAACCCGGACCCGAAGCTGCTCAGCTACCAGTACCTGCAGATGCTCCCGCAGCTCGCGCAGGGATCGGCGAACAAGGTGTTCGTGATCCCGTCGGAGTTCGCGGAGGCATTCGGCGGGCTGAGCAAGGCGTTCGGCCAAAACGCCTCCGGCTCGGCGGCCGAAAACGGCTCGCCGCCGCGCTGAGTACACGCTAGCCTCGATTCCAGCCTCAATCCGGGCTAGCCGTCCATGTTCGACACCCTTGCCGAGAAGCTCCAGGCCACGCTGAGCGACGTCCGCGGTCGCGGCACGCTCACCGAGGACGACATCAACGCCGCCATGCGCGAGATCCGCCTTGCGCTGCTCGAGGCCGACGTCAACTTCAAGGTCGTCAAGTCGTTCACGAACGCGGTCAAGGAGAAGGCGCTCGGTGCCGACGTCGTCGGCAAGCTCAACCCCGGCCAGCAGGTCGTCAAGATCGTCTCCGATGAGCTGACCGAGCTGATGGGCGGCGCTGCGCGGGACATTTCGTTCTCGCCGCGGCCGCCGACGGTCATCCTCATGGCCGGCCTCCAGGGCTCGGGCAAGACGACCGCGACGGGCAAACTCGCTCGCTACCTGCGGGAGGAACACGGCTCGTCCGTCGCCGTCGCCGCATGCGACGTCTACCGGCCGGCCGCCGTCGACCAGCTGATCAAGGTCGGCGCCCAGGCCGGCGCCGACGTCTACGAGCAGGGCACGGATCGTGACCCGGTGAAGATCGCCGCCTGGGCCCGCGACCGCGCCATGTCGGAGGGCAAGGACGTCCTCATCATCGACACGAGCGGCCGACTGCACGTCGACCAGGAGCTCATGACCGAGCTCGCCAACATCAAGAAGGCGACGAAGCCGACCGACGTGCTGCTCGTCGTCGACGCGATGACCGGCCAGGACGCCGTCAACGTCGCCGAGCAGTTCGCTGAGGTCGTGCAATTCGACGGCGTCGTCATGACCAAACTCGACGGGGACGCGCGCGGCGGCGCCGCGTTGTCGGTGAAGGCGGTCACCGGCAAGCCGATCATGTACGCCTCCACAGGCGAGAAACTCGACCAGTTCGAGCGCTTCCACCCGGACCGGATGTCACAGCGGATCCTCGGGATGGGCGATGTCATGACCCTGATCGAGAAGACCCAGGCCGCCTACGACGACGAGCAGGCGGCCGAGCTCGAGCGCAAGATCCGCAAGCAGGAGTTCGGGCTCGACGACTTCCTCGACCAGATGAAGCAGATCCGCCGCCTCGGCCCGCTGCAGAACATCTTGGGGATGATCCCGGGCATGAACAAGGAGCTCCGGGGGATGAAGGTCGACGAGCGAGAATTCGATCGCATCCAGGCGATCATCCTGTCGATGACACCGCGGGAGCGCCGACACCCAGAGCTCATCAAGGGCTCGCGGCGACTGCGCATCGCCCGCGGCTCGGGCACGAACGTGCAGGCCGTCAAGGCCCTCATCAAGCAGTTCGAGCAGGCCCGCAAGGTCATGCGCCAGCTGTCCCAGGGCCGGATGCCCGACCTCGGAGCGATGATGCGGCAGGGCCGCTGAGGGGATTTCGCGGCGTTTCTGGCGCTGGCACGCTAACCTCGCTATCCGCTTATGTCAGTGAGAATGAGATTGACCCGCGTCGGCAGCCGGAAGAACCCCATTTGGCGTGTCGTCGTCGCCGATCAGCGCTCCAAGCGCGACGGTCGCGTTATCGAGACGGTTGGGCACTACAACGCCCAGACCAATCCCTCGACGATCGTGCTTGACGAGGAGAAGATCCGCGAATGGCTTTCCCGGGGAGCGCAGCCGAGCGGCACGGTCCGCAAGCTGCTCCGCATCCAGGGCATCAGCTGACGCCTCAGATGAAAGAACTACTCGAGTACCTGGCGCGCGGGCTGGTCGACAGCCCCGACGACGTCTCGGTGGTCGAGGTCAGTGAGGACGACGGCACGACTGTGCTCGAGCTGTCCGTCGGCGAAGACGACTACGGCAACGTGATCGGACGCGGGGGACGCACCGCGTCGGCTCTGCGCACCATCATCAAGACCGCTGCGCAGCGCGACAGGCGCCGCGTGTTCGTCGACATCGTCGATTCCTGATGCCCGAGCTCCCACCCGGCTGGCTCCATGCCGGCACGGTGGGGCGGCCGCACGGACTCGACGGGAGCTTTCACGTCGTTGCGGCCAACCCGCTGCTGCTCGTGCTCGACGCCGCCGTCCGCGTCTCGACGTCGGGCGAGGACCGGCGGATCATCCGGCGCGCCGGCACCGACGCGCGCCCGATCCTGCGCCTCGAGGGATGCGAGGACCGCACCACCGCCGCGACCCTGAGCGGCGCCGAGCTGTGGGTCGCGCGCACCGAGGCGCCGGAGCTCGAAGCGGACGAGTGGTGGGCGGAGGACCTCGAGGGCTGCACCGTGAACGACGGCGCGCGGCGGATCGGCGTTGTGCGCCGCCTGCTCGCCTTGCCGTCATGCGAGGTTCTCGAGGTCGAGCGCGCCGCTGCGCCCGAGGACAACCCATTGCTCGTCCCACTCGTGACGGACGCCGTGCGCACCGTGGATCTCGAGCGGCGCGAGATCGACGTCGACCTAGCGTTCCTCGGCGAGGCCGAGTGATGGAGATCGACGTCTTCACGCTGTTCCCAGACGCGTTCGCGTGGTTCGAGGGCCAGCGGCACGTCAGCAACGCGCTCGCCGCCGGACACGGACTCGCGTACGTCAACTACCGTGACCACACGCCGCTCAGCGCCGGCCAGGTCGACGACACGCCGTTCGGCGGGGGCGCCGGGATGCTGCTGCGGATCGATGTCGTCGAGGCGACGCTGCGGGCCCGCTACGGGGTCGACCCGGTGACGCTCCCATCGTCGGGGCGGCGCGTGATCGCGCTCACGCCGAGCGGCCGGCTGCTCGACGATCCGCTCGTCGACGAGCTGGCCGCCGAACCAGCCCTGACACTGCTGTGCGGTCGCTACGAGGGCTTTGACCAGCGGATCCTCGACCACTTCGTCAGCGACGAGATCTCGATCGGCCGCTACGTCCTGGCCGGCGGCGAGCTTCCGGCGATGGTCGTGTGCGATGCGGTGCTCCGAAAGCAGGCCGGCGCGCTCGGCCACGAGGAGTCAGCGCTCGAGGAGTCCTTCAGCGCGGCGCTGGCGGGCGCGCCCGAGTACCCGCACTACACCCGTCCGGCCGAATACCGCGGCTGGCCGGTACCGGAGGTGCTCCTGTCCGGGCACCACGCGCGGATCCGGGAATGGCGTCACGAGCAGAGCCGCGCCCGGCTGCAGCAGGGGTAGTCCGGGCGCGCGGGAGGCCTGCGGGCCAGGCCACAAAGCGCGCCCGACGGCTTTCGCTACCATAGGCCGCCGCTGATGCGGACTCCCGTGCGCGCCCGCGCATGCCACCAGACTTCCCCGCATCGAGCCCCTATTTGCCATGAGCACTGTGATCGACAGCCTTGAGCGCGCCCAACTGCGCCGCGTACCGCAATTCGATGCCGGCGATCGCCTGCGAGTCCATTTCCAGGTGATCGAGGGAACGCGCCGGCGCACCCAGGTGTTTGAGGGTGTCGTGATCAAGCGCCAGGGACACGGCGCGCGGGAGACCTTCACCGTCCGCAAGCAGTCCTTCGGTGTCGGCGTGGAGCGGACGTTCCCGCTGCATTCGCCGAAGATCGAGCGCATCGAAGTCGCAGCCCGCGGCGATGTGCGTCGCGCCAAGCTGTACTACCTGCGCGGCCGCGTCGGCAAGCGGGCGCGTGTCCGCGAGCGCCGGAACACCGGTCCCGAGCAGCCTGTCGAGCGCGAGTTGCTGTACGCAGCGCTGCCGGACGAGCCTGAGGCTGAGGCGGTCGAGCCGGAGCTGGCCGAGGACGCACCCCCGGTCGAGGCGGAGGCCGCTCCCGCTGAGCCTGAGGCGGCCGCCGAGCCGGAGGCCGCTGCCGCTGCCGCTGCCGCTGAGCCCGAGGCCGAGACGGCCGACGGCGACAGCGAAGCGTAGGTGTGACGAAGACGAAGAAGTCGCTCGCGGGCTCGATCCTCGAGCTCGTGGTGATCGTCGGTGCCGCCCTCGGGCTGGCGCTTGCGATCCAGGCCTTCGTGGTCAAGCCGTATCGGATCCCGAGCGGCTCGATGCTGCCAACGCTCCACATCAACCAGCGCGTGCTCGTCAACCGGATCGGCGCGGACTTCACGAATCCGCACGTCGGCAACATCGTCGTGTTCCATCCCCCCAAGGCGTACGACTCGTGCGCCAACCCGCGCCAGGGCGAGAACCAGGATGGCCAGGACGCCGCCAAGGCATGCGACACGGTCGGCCGGCAACCGTCCTCGGAGACGTTCATCAAGCGCGTCGTTGCCGTCGGGGGCGACCGGATCTCGATCCGGGACGGCCACGTGATCCGTAACGGCGTGCGGGAGAAGGACTCGTACATCGTGCCCTGCACGGGCGGCGGGTCGTGCGATTTTCCTGGCACGATCAGGGTTCCGCGCGGGGATTACTACATGATGGGGGACAATCGTCCGAACTCCGAGGACAGCCGCTTCTGGGGCCCCGTGCCGCGGTCGTGGATCATCGGAAAGGCGTTCTTCACGTACTGGCCACCCGACCGCATGGGCTTCCTCTAAATGTCCTCCCGCGCTGGCGACAAATCCAAATCGACGATCAAATCCCTGATCGAGCTCGTCGTCACCGTCGCGATTGCCGTCGCGCTCGCGCTCCTCATCCAGGCGTTCATCGTCAAGCCGTACCGGATCCCGAGTCCATCAATGGTCCCGACGCTCAAGGTCGGGCAGCGGATCCTGGCGAACCGGCTCATCTCGAAGCCGAGCGTCGGCGATATCGTCGTGTTTCACCCGCCGAAGGGCGCCGACCCGACCGACAACCCGATCTGCGGCAACCCGAGCCAGGGCGGCGGCCACGACCAGCCGTGCGACCAGCCGACGCCCGGTCAGTCCGGTCAGACGTTCATCAAGCGCGTCGTCGGCGGACCCGGCGACCGGATCTCCATCATCGGCGGCCATGTGATCCGCAACGGGGTCCGGGAGAAGGACTCCTACATCGAGCAGTGTGGCGGCGCCGATGCCTGCACTTTCCGGCAACCGATCACCGTTCCGCCCGGACATTGGTTCATGATGGGGGACAACCGTGGTGCCTCCGACGACAGCCGCTTCTGGGGTCCTGTCCCGACCAGCTGGATCATCGGGGTCGCCTTCTTCACCTACTGGCCGCCCGATCGCATCGGCTTCCTCTAAGCGGACCGCCCGAAAGCGAGGGACGAAGCGGACGGCCCGTAAGCTGTTCGCGTTCGACCGCTCGCTCGAGCATCGGTTCGTTGCAGGCGCCGATGAGGCCGGCCGAGGCTGCCTCGCCGGGCCGCTCGTCGCGGCCGCCGTCCTGTTCGACCTCGAACGCATCGGCGCCCGGGAGGTCCGTGCGCTCGGCCTGCTCAATGACTCCAAGCAGCACTCCGCGGCCGCCCGCGCCGAGCTGTTTCCCCTGATCATGCGGACGGCGACGAAGGTTGTCGTCGTCTCCCGCTGCGCTCGCGGCATCGACGACCGGGGCCTGCATGTCACGAACCTCGCCGCCTTGCGCGACGCGCTCGCCCAGGTCGCGCGGCCCGGGTGCATCTGTCTCAGCGACGGCTTCCCCGTACGGCCGCTCGGCCACGACCAGCAGGCCGTCATCGGCGGCGACGCCAAGAGCGCCGCGATCGCCGCCGCCTCGGTGATCGCCAAGGAAACCCGGGACCGCTACATGCGCCGCGTCGACGCGCTCCATCCGGGTTGGGAGTTCGCCGAGCACGTCGGCTACTCGACGCCCGAGCACCGTGACGCGATCGAGCGTCTCGGCGTCTCGCCGCTGCACCGGATGTCGTTCCAGTCGGCCGCGTACCAGCAGCTCGGGCTCGACGTGGTGCCGGCCGTGGATTCAGCCGTCGGCTGGTGAGCGGCACCCGGCGGGCGACGCTAGAACGCGCCCTCGAGGTGCTCGATCCCGACGAGTTCGCCTGACAGGTCGAACGTCACGCCGATCGCGTCGAATCGGAGCTCCTGTGCGTAGGGACGGCCGCGGCGGTTGCTCAGCCACACTGCCGCCATCTTGCGCACCTGGGATCGCTTGAAGGTGCCGATCGCGTCGAACGGGCTGCCTCGGCCGGGGCGCAGGCGGCGGGTCTTGACCTCGACGAACGCGAGCGTGCACCCGTCGAAGGCGACGATGTCGAGCTCGCCGAACCGGGTCCGGAAGTTTCGCTCGACGATCTCAAACCCGCGGCGCGTCAGGTGCTCGCCGGCGAGCCGTTCGCCGAGGGCACCAAGCTCCTGACGAGGGTCGCTTCCCACGCCGCTGGACGCTAGGCGCGATCGTGTGACGTGTTTGTCACGCCGCGTGCCAACACTGTTGAGGTCGACCGGCCCCGCCTGCGCAGAGTTGGCACAGTGCTCAACCCACGTGTGACGCGATCGAGCGTACGTTCAGGCCATGCTCGCTCGCGCCTCGACATTCGCCATCGACGGCGTCAATCCGCGGCAGGTCTGGGTCGAGGTCGACATCCGCCCTGGGCTGCCCGCGTTCACGATCGTCGGCCTCGGCGACGCGGCGGTGCGCGAGTCCCGGGACCGCGTCCGGGCGGCGATCCTCAACTCCGGCTTCGAGTTTCCCGACCGCCGGATCACGGCCAATCTCGCTCCGGCGTTCCTGCGCAAGGTCGGCCCCGGCTTCGACGCCGCGCTCGCGCTCGGCGTGCTCGCCGCGAGCCGCCAGGTCCCCGCCGACGTGCTCGAGGCGTTCGCCGTGTTCGGAGAACTGTCGCTGACCGGAGAGCTCCGCGAGTCGCCAGGAGCGCTCGCCGTCGCGGAAGGGGCCAGCCAAGCGGGGATCACGCGGCTGATCGTGCCCTTTGAGCGCGCGAGGGAAGCAGCGCTCGTCGACGGACTCGGAGTCGCCGGCGTGCGAACGCTGATCGAGGCGGCGGATGTGGTGCGAGGCGTGTGGACGCCCGAGCCGCCTCCGCCCGAGCGCCGCAACGGCCCGGCTCCGGGATGGGGTGGCGAGCCGGACCTCGCCGACGTGCGCGGCCAGGCGGCGGCGCTGCTCGCCCTGCAGATCGCTGCCGCGGGCGGACACAACCTGCTGCTCGAGGGGCCGCCCGGCACCGGCAAGACGATGCTCGCCCGGCGACTGCCGACGATCCTGCCGGCGATGACGCGCACCGAGGCGATCGAGGTGACGCGCATCCACAGCGTCGCTGGCATTCACGCCGACGGTCTCGTCGAGACCCGTCCGTTCCGGGCGCCACACCACACGATCTCACCTGCCGGCCTCGTCGGGGGTGGCGCGCCGCCGCGCCCGGGCGAAGCGACGTTGGCGCATCAGGGAGTGCTGTTTCTCGATGAGCTCTCCGAGTTTCAGCGGGGAAGCCTCGACGCGCTGCGGCAGCCGCTCGAGGACGGAACCGTGACGATCGTCCGGGGTCAGCGGGCGCTCAGCTTTCCGACGAGGTTCATGCTCGTCGCCGCGACAAACCCGTGCCCGTGCGGATTCGCCGGCGTCGAGGACCGCTGTGTGTGCGGCGAGAGCGACCTGCGCCGCCACCGGCGGAAGCTGAGCGGCCCGCTGCTTGACCGGATGGACCTGCTCGTCGGGGTCGAGCGGCCGCCGGAGCGCGAGTTGCGCAGTGACGGGACGGTCGATTCCGCGAGTGCCCGTGATCGGGTGGCGGCGGCCCGGGACCGTCAGCGCACGCGCCTCCGTGGAAGCCGCGCCCGATGCAACGGCGAGATGGACGGTCGGGCTGTCGGCCGTCACGTCAGGCTGGCGCCCGACGCCGACCGAGCGCTCGCCGACGCATACACCGCGGGCGCGCTGAGCGCTCGCGGCCGGCATCGCGTACTGCGGGTGGCCCGGACGATCGCCGACCTCGGCCAGCACGACGACGTGACACGGGACGACCTGATGCTCGCGCTGAGCTTCCGTCAGCGGGGGTCGGGTCGAGATGAGGTACTGGCGGCGTGAGCGCCAGCGGCATGAGCCCCGACGGTCCCGACCGGGCCGCCGCCCGGGCGTGCGAGCGGTGTCTTGCCCGGACGTGGCTCGTCGACCGGCTGGCCGCGCATCTCGAGCCTGTCCGTCATCGGATCGACGACATCCTGGAGCTTGGCGATCAGGCGTTGATCACGTCGGTCGCCGGTCGAGATGCCGCCGCTGTCGACGCCGAGCTGTCGCAGTTTGACGCCGCCGCCGCGCGGGAGCGGGTCGCGTGCGCCGGGCTTGAGGCGATCTGCCGCTGCGACCCGGGCTTTCCGGAGGGCGTGCAGGGGCTCGGGCTGCCGCCGGCCGTCCTGCACGTCGTCGGTGGGCTCGACCGTTTTCTCACGACGATGCGGCGCGACGCTGTCGCGATCGTCGGCTCGCGCCATGCCTCGCAGTACGGGACCAACGTCGCATTCGGTCTCGGCCGGGATCTCGCGCTCGCGGGCGTACCGGTGGTGAGCGGCATGGCGCTTGGAATTGACTCAGCCGCACACGCGGGCGCGATCAAGGCCGGGGGCAGGACGATTGCCGTGCTCCCGGCCGGTGCCCAGCGCGCGTATCCGCCGGCCAAACGCGGGCTTCACGCGCAGATCACCGCGACGGCCGCGGCGGTGTCTGAGCTGCCCGGCGCGCGGCGAATTTGGCGGTGGATGTTCCCGGCTCGTAACCGGGTGATCGCCGCGCTCGCCGCGGTCACGGTCGTCGTCGAGGCGCGAGATCACTCGGGGGCACTCGTGACGGCTCGGTTTGCGGATGCGCTCGGCCGGCCGGTCGGGGCCGTTCCGGGCCGCGTGACCTCGTCGCAGGCGCACGGGACGAATGCGCTCCTCGCGCGCGGGGCGGTCGTGACCCGTGACGCCCAGGATGTGCTCGACCTGCTCTATGGAGCGGGGCGTCGGACGGTGCCCGTGGCCGCGCGGCCACGGCTCGACCGTGAGCTCGAGACCTTGCTCGCGGCGATCGCGTCCGGGTATGACACGGCGGGCGCGCTCGAACAGGCCGGGTTGCCGGCCGAGCAGGGGCTGGCGGCTCTCGCCTCCCTCGAGATCGCCGGCTACGTCCGCCGTGAGCCAGGGGGGAGGTATGCGGTGACCACGTAAGCTCGGGCCCGTGACACGAGATCGGATACCTCGGGTGCTGTCGATCGCCGGATCGGACTCGGGCGGCGGTGCGGGGATTCAGGCCGACCTGAAGGCGTTCGCCGCCTGCGCCGTGCATGGGATGACCGCGATCACGGCGATCACCGCCCAGAACACGATCGGCGTCACGGCCGTCCACACAATTCCACCAGCGATCATCGTTGCCCAGGTCCGGGCGGTCGCCACGGACATCGGCGTGGACGCGGTCAAGATCGGGATGCTCGGCACGGTCGAGACGATCGAGGCGGTCGTGACCGCGCTCGACGAGCTGTCGCCCGACACGCCCGTCGTCATCGACCCGGTGATGGTCGCGGAGTCCGGGGCAGAGCTGCTAGAGCCGGCCGCGCGTCGGTCATTGATCGACCGGCTGCTACCGCGCGCGACGGTCGTCACGCCGAACGTGCCGGAGGCGCGCGCGCTCGCGGGGGCGGCCGACGCCGCCGGGCCCGCCGATGCCGTCCCCGGACCGGGCGACGGCGCGTCCGACGACGACGCCGAGGCGCTCGTCCGGCGCGTGCACGCGCTCGCGCCGCGGTACGTCGTCGTCACCGGCGGCCACCGGGCAACCGCGACCGACCTGTTCTTCGATGGAGAAGAGATCGTCGAGATTCCCGGCGAGCGGTTCCCCGACGGCGCCGCGCACGGATCCGGGTGCACGCACTCGTCGGTGCTCGCCGCCCGGCTCGCCTGGGGAGACGAGCCGCTGCAGGCCGCGCGGCACGCCAAGGAGCTCGCGAGCCGGGCCGTGGCCGACGGCCTCACCGAGATCGGCGCGGGGCCGGGGCCGGTCGACGTCCTCGGGCTGCGGCGCCGGCTGGCAGCCAGCTGACAAGCCGAAGAAAGGCAGTCCACAAAGCCCGTCGCAGCCCGTAACCGCAGCGGCGGTGCGGCCGTCCCCGTGGGCCCAGATCCTTTTGACATAATCGCCCGATGCGCTTTCTGCGGATGAAGCCAGGTCATGGAGAGGTCCTGATCGCGGAAGGCGACGCCACACAGGTCGAAGATGAGCAGCGGCTGATCGAGGAGTTCCGCCGCCAGCTCGACGCCGGCCTGTGGGCTGCGGTCCCGCTCGCCGGTGTCGATGGCAAGCGAGAGGCCCGCATGGTCAAGTCATTCGACGATGTCCCCCGGGACGCCGACCGCGTGATCTTCTTCCCGCACGCGGCCGGCGGGCGGTAGGCGGCCACGTGCTGCTCGCGCTGGCAGCGACCGCGCTCGTCGCTCTGGCGCTCCTGTCCGACCTGATCCTGCCGAAGCTCGAGGAAGCCTGGAGCCGTCATCGCGCTCGGCGTAAGCGAGCACCGACGCTACTGTTCGATCCCGGCCGCGAGCGCAGGGCCGAGCAGCGCGCCCGTGAGCTCCTTCAGTCGTGCGTCAACCACGAGGAGTGGGGGATGTACCGCGACCTCGGGTTCATCCGCGTCTGGGGCTCCCAGGCGTGCGGCCCGGGGGAGGGTGAGCACACCGCCGGCACTCCGTACGCCTACCTCATCTACCCGCACCGGCCGATCGTCGCGTACCTCGCCCAAACCCACCGGTTGCTCAGTGAGTACTGCGTCAACTTCCCGGACAACACCCGGCCGTACGGCTCCTCGCGTCTGCCGGATTCCGACGACGTGCTCGCCAAGTGGATGGCCCTCACCGGCGACGAGCGGCGGCTGATCGCCTCCGCGAACATGCATCTGCCAGGCCGACAGCTCGACCCCACTCAGGTCGCTCGCGATCTCTGGCGGCTCTCACAGTGGGAGCGGGCGCGGATGCGGACGCTCGGAGAGCCCTCGGAGTCCGATCCGGTCGACACGGCCGGCTGAGACCGACTTTCGCGATCCACGGTCCCGGACGTCGATCCGGTATTTCGTGCCGCATCGATCGAGACCCTATTCGGGTATGACCGGGTGGAGTAGAACAAGCAGTTGCTCTCCTGAAAGGGACTGATGTGAGAACAAATGCCAGGACGTTCAGCGCTGCGACCGTCGCTGCGCTGCTGCTCGTCGCGCTACCTGCGACCGCAGCGGCGGCGGTGAGTCCGCCGACGATCAGCAGCCAGTTCACGCCAGCCTCGATTGGGGCCGGCGGGACGACTGCGCTGTCGTTCACGGTCACCAACACGAGTGCGAGCGGAACGCTCAACGGCGTCGGCTTCACCGACACACTGCCGGCTGGGGTCGTCGTCGATAACCCGAACGGACACAACGGGACGTGCGGTTCGGCGAGCACGCTCACGGCGGTAGCGGGCTCATCGACGATCTCCCTCACCGGGGGCAAGCTCGTGGCGGGCGCCAACTGCACCGTCCAGGTGAGCGTTACTTCGACGGCCCCGGGCACCTATCAGAACGGCAGCGGAACGGTGACCTCGACAGAGGGCGGCGACGGAAATAGCGACACGCAGTCGTTGACCGTGTTCGGCCTTCCGACCGTGTCGATCACGGCGCCGACTGAGAATGCCGTCTACGCGTTCGGGCAAAAGGTGATCGCGCGGTACAGCTGCCTGGACGCCGCCGGCGCGCCCGGGATCGCCGCATGCTCCGGCGATGCCGACAGCGCTACGCCGCTTGATACCTCGAGTCCGGGGCAGAACACGTTCAGCGTGAGCGCGATCAGCGCCGACGGCGCGATCACGACCCAGGCGATCGACTACGTCGTCCTCGCCGACAACCGGATCACGGTGTCGAAGGTCAAGGGACAGAAGGGCGGAACGGTCACGTTAAAGGTGAAGGTGCCGGGGGCAGGCAAGCTCACGGCCAAGGTCACCCATAACCGCACGACGTTCGGCCAGGTCGTGGTGAAGCTAAGGAGCGACGGCACGACGACGCTCACGGTGAAGCCGAACGCGGCCGGCCGCAAGTTGCTGAAATCGGCCGCCAAGGCGAAGCACGCGAAGCCGGTCTCGCTGAAGCTGGCGGTGACGTTCGTGCCACTGCTCGGCAAGCCGGGCGCGCCGAAGGTCAGCACGCTCAGCGTCAAGCCATAGGCAGCAGGGTTGGATCCGGGCGCCGGCGTACTCCACGCGCGCCGGCGCCCGAAGCCGTGCCAGAATCGCCGCGATGCAGGATCCCGACGATGGCGAGGCCGACACCGGCGTAACAGTGGAGTTTTCACGGGGCTCGGTGGAGGCAGCGTCCCTGCCGGCGGCTCCGGATCGCGGCTCAGACCAGCTGCCCGGCGTCGAGCCCGAGCGCCGCATCACGGACTGGGGGCGCTCGGAGCGAATCGAGGGGCTCGTCGACCGCACCGTCTACGACTTTCTCTACCGGTACTGGTTCCGGGTCGAGCTCGAGGGGATCGACAATGTGCCGGACGCCGGCGGCGCGCTCCTGGTCGCCAACCACTCCGGCGCCGTCCCCTCCGACGGCGCGATGATCGGCAAGGCGCTGCGCGAGGAGCATCCCCGCCGGCGGACACTCTCCATCGCGACCGAACGCCGCTTCGGCAGCATGCCCGGCGTCGGGATGCTCGTCACCAAGCTCGGCGGCGTCGCCGCCCACCCGGCCAACCTCCATCGTCTGCTGTTCGACGAGGGGGAGCTGGCGTTGCTGTTTCCCGAAGGACAGGCAGGAGCGCACAAGTCGCTCAAGGAGCGCTACCGCCTGCGGGCGTTCCACAGCGCCGAATTCGTCAAGGTGGCGATCCGTGCGCGTGTACCGATCATTCCGATCGCTCTGATCGGAGCCGAGGAGGCGACTCCGGTCTTCGGCCGCTTCGGCGCGATGCGCGGACCGCTCCGACGTCTCGGCCGCCTGCCGCTCGTTCCGCTCAGCGCCGGCGCCCCGCTGCCCGCGAAGGTACGGATCCGGTTCCTGGAGCCGGTCGGGACCGACGAACTCGAGCCCGAGAGCTGGCGCGAGACCGGCCTGACCCAAAGCCTCGCGGAAGACATCCGCGCACTCATTCAGGAGAACCTGTTCGAGATGGTGGGGCAGCGTCGCAGCGTGTGGCTCGGGTAGACACGAGGCCCGCGGACCACCCATGAGTACGAGCACAAGTCGCATCCTCATCACAGGCCTGTCGACGGAGACGGGCGGCCGGCTGGCGCAGGCCCTTGAGCGTCGGGCGGAGATCGACGCGATCATCGGGATCGACACCGAGGACCCTCGGCACGAGCTGCACCGCACCGAGTTCGTCCGGGTCCACGCCGACCACGCGCTCCTGCGACGGATCATCACCGCGGCGGCGATCGACACGATCATTGATACCCGGCTGATTGCCGACCCGCTGCTCGCGGCTGTCCAGACCGCGCGCCAGGTCAACGTCCAGGCGACTCAAAGCATCCTCGCGGCGTGCGCCGGGGCGGACTCGCCGGTGCGCAAGGTCGTGTTCAAGTCCTCGGCCCACGTGTACGGCTTCGATCCGGACGCGCCCGCGTTTCTCACCGAGGAGGTGCCGCCGGCGAGGGGCCGCCGCACGGACCTCGAGCAGTCGATCGTCGATGCCGAGGCCGCGGTCGCCGAGTTCGTGAGCGCCGCTCCCCGCGGGGTGACCGTCACGATCATCCGGTGTGCCGACCCGCTCGGCCCCGAGGTCCGCGGCTCCCATCTCGCGCTGTTCAGCCTGCCGGTGATCCCCTCGATGCTCGGGTTCGATCCGCGGTGGCAGTTCATCGACGAGGAAGACGTCGTCGGCGCCCTCGCTCACGCCGCGCGCCACGAGCTGCCCGGTACGTACAACGCCGCTGCCGACGGAGTGCTCGCGTTGTCCGAAATCGCGTCGCTGCTCGGAAAGCCGCTACTGCCCGTCCTGCCGCCGTGGGGGACGGGGTTCGCCGCGGCCCAGCTGCGGCGGATCGGACTGCGCATCCCGCTCGACACGATTCACCACATGCGGTCCGGCCGAGGGCTCGACAACCGGCGGCTGAAGGCGAGCGGCTACGTGCTTCGGTACACGAGCCGCGAGGCGGTGTTGAAGCTGCGAGCTCAGCAGCGGCTGCGCCCGCTGCTCGGCCGAGGGCAGGAGAGCTACCGCTACGAGCGGGAGGTCGAGGAGTTTCTGCGCTGGAGCCCGAGCGTCCAGGGCGCGTCGTCGGGGCGTCAGGATGGTGACACCGGCGCAGCTCCGGGCGGTTACGACGAGCTCGGCGAGGGAGAATTGATCTCGCTCATCTCCTCGCTCGAGCCCGACGCTCTCCGGCGGCTGCGCAGCTACGAACTCGCCCACGCGGCCCGGCCCAGAGTGCTCGAAGCGCTCGACCGGAATCTGGCTCGCCGGGCCTCACCGCGTTAGCGTCCGCCGGTGCGAGGAGGATCTCAGGAACGAAAACTGAAACAACCGTTGCAAATGACGGTTTAACAAGCTGGAAATGCTCGCTTTATCAACGGTGCCGCTAGGATGTCCGGCGCAAAGGAGGACTTGGTGGCGCGTGTTTCGTATCTGAAGCCCGCAGTCACGACGGAGCGCCCGTCCTTCGGGGGGCCGCGTCCATCGACTGCGTCTACTCGTCGTTTTCGGCGAGGCCCGTTCATCGCGGGCGGCATCCTGCTGCTCGCTGTCGTCGCGGTCGGCGTCGTCGCTCTCACCTTCGTCTCGGCGAAAGGCAGCCTGACATCCGATAGCCAAGCGCTGGCCCGAGTGGGCATGCCCCTCGGTGGCGGAACCATCAAGAGCGTCAGCGTCACCAGCGGCCATGACGGCAGCTTGATTCCCGTCACCCTCCGCGGAGATCAGATCTGGCCCAAGCGGCTGATCCCGGCACACAAGCTTCTGCAGGTCGAGGTCGTCATCAAGCGCCCAGGCTGGAACGCCTGGCTCGCCGGCAAGACCGAGACCCTCCACCTCACGCTCATGACGCCGAGCGCGTCGATCAAGCAGCACAACCTGACGCTGAAGGCCGGTGCCCCGGTCGTGCTTCGGTTTAAGCAGCCGATCCGGACCTTCTCATATGGCCCCGATCCGCAGCACATGACCCGTCACGTCCTGCGCAAGCCGCTTGACCGCATCCGCCTGCCGCGTCCGGCGGCGGCTGGGACGCTTACCGTCGCCGCCGCTCCGCGCATCTGGGAGAAGTCTCCGTCGGCGATCGTCAGCTGGTTCCCGGCCGGGATCAAGGCCGGCGCGGTCGCCAGCCCGGCTCCCGGGAGCGTCATCAGCCCGCACACCAACATCACGCTGACGTTCTCCAAGCCGATCGATAAGGCGCTGGGCGCCAGCCGTCCGCCGGTTTCGCCGATGACGCCGGGCGTCTGGCACGTCCTCAATGACCACGTCATGGTGTTCAAGCCGGTGAGCTACGGCTACGGGGTCGGCGCCAAGGTCCAGGTCGCCCTGCCGAACGGCACCCAGCTCGCCGGCGGTCAGCAGACCGGCACGTCGAACGTCGGCACGTGGACCGTGCCCGCCGGATCGACGCTCCGTCTCCAGCAGCTGCTCTCCCAGCTCGGTTACCTGCCGTTCGACGTCGAGGGCGCGCACGTCGCGCTCACGCCGGAGGCTCAGGAGAGCGCAGCGGTCAAGGCGCCGAAGGCCAGCTTCGACTGGAAGTACCCGAACGTCCCCGATGCGCTGCGCAGCATGTGGGCGCCGGGCTCGATGGGAACGATCACCAAGGGCGCGATCATGATGTTCCAGAACGACCATGGCCTGACCCCGGACGGGCTCGCCGGGCCTGCGTTGTGGAAATCGGTGATCAATGCCGTCATCGCCGGCAAGCACTCGTCGTTCGGCTACACGTGGGTGAACGTCAGCCTGTCGGGGCAGAGCCTCAGCCTGTGGCACAACGGTCACACGGTCGTCAGCGCCGCGGTCAACACGGGGATTTCGGGACGGGCGACCGACCCGGGCACGTTCCCGGTGTACTCGCACCTGCAGTCGACGACGATGAGTGGGATCAACCCGGACGGCACGCCCTATAACGATCCCGGCGTCCTCTGGGTGAGCTACTTCAACGGCGGCGATGCCCTGCACTACTTCCCGCGCGGGTCCTACGGGTCGCCGCAGAGCCTCGGGTGCGTCGAGATGGACCTCAGCGACGCAGCCGCGGTCTGGCCATATACGCCGGTCGGGGCGATCGTCCACGTCGCGTAGCCGCTGCCGGCGGGATTAGGCTTTCCCGGTGCGCAGCCGATCGTTCATTGCCGTCGCCGTCGCCCTCGTGATCCTGCTCGGCGGGGCCGGCGCGGTGCTCGCCTACGACGCCTCGCAGAAGCACACGATTGCGGACGGCGTCAAGATCGGTGGCGTCGAGGTCGGCGGCATGTCGGCGGCGAAGGCGACCACGACACTCCGCGCCGCCTACGCACGGCGACTCTCAAAGCCGGTCGTCATCACGTATCACGGTCGGCGCTTCGTGCTGCGGCCGCGCTCAGTCCACCTGTCGGTCGATGTCGCCGGAAGCGTTCAGCAGGCACTTGATCGCAGCCGCCAGGACAACGTTTTCGTGCGTACGTTCCGGTCGCTCACCGGCGGCAAGGTCAACGCGAGCATCGATCCCGACCTCCGCTACTCCGAGCCCGCCGTGCTCCGGCTCGTGCACCACGTCTCGCGGTCGCTCTACGTTGCGCCGCACGACGCGGCGATCTCCTTCTCGGGCGCCTCGATCGGCGCCGTCGACAGCCGGACCGGCATCGAGGTCCGCGAGCAGCGCCTGACCGACGCGATCAACCGCGCCCTCACCGATCCGTCGGCGTCACGCCGGATCGCGGTGTCGGTGAGGCGGACGCGAGCGAAGGTCACGACCGCGCAGCTCGCCACGAGGTACCCGGCGGTCATCACCGTCGACCGCAACACGTTCCGACTGCGGCTGTGGAAGGGCCTGCGGCTCGCCAAGACGTACACGATCGCGGTGGGCATGGCGGGGCTCGAGACCCCGGCCGGGCTCTACCACATCCAGGACAAGCAGGTCGATCCTTCATGGCATGTGCCGAACAGCGCGTGGGCGGGCTCGCTCGCCGGCCAGGTGATCCCGCCCGGCCCACAGGACCCGATCAAGGCGCGCTGGATGGGCATCTTCGACGGCGCTGGGATCCACGGCACCGACGAGCTCGGGTCGCTCGGCACCGCCGCATCACATGGGTGCATCAGGATGGCGATCACCGATGTCGAGGAGCTCTACAACCAGGTTTCGGTCGGCACGCCGGTCTACATCGAGTAGCTCCGAGGCCGCGGTGAGGCAGGGACGACGCGCCGGAACGGCGAATAGCTGAGCGCATGGGCGACGCCACACATCTCGATCCGGAGGCCGGCGAACCGCTCACGCCCGGCTGGCGTGCCGCCCTGTCGGCGTTTGACGACGACCTGCGACGGCGGGCGGTGGCGGCCAAGACGCGTCGCGCCTACCGCATCGACACCGAACAGTTCGCGAAGTGGGCGACGGCCAACGGCTTTGAGCCGGGCACGATCGATGTCCGCCGGCTGCGTCGCTACGCGGCCGGGCTCTCCGAGCACGGTCAGGCCCCGACGACGGTGGCGCGCAAGCTCGCGGCGCTCCGAGGGCTGTTCCGCTCGCAGGTCGAGATCGGTGCTCGCCAGGAGAATCCGGCCGATCTGCTGAGCTCGCCGAAGAAGCCACAGCGACTCCCGCGGGTGCTCCGGCCCGCCGAGGTTGCGGCGTTGCTTGACCGGATCCCGGCCACGACGCCGCTCGAGCTCCGAGACCGGGCGCTGTTTGAGCTCGCGTACGGCTCGGGACTGCGCGCGGAGGAACTCGTGACCCTCGAGGTGGAGTCGGTGGACTTCGACTCGGAATCGGTTCGCGTCGAGGGCAAGGGGGGCAAGACGCGGATCGTCCCGACGGGCGAGCACTCGCTCCATGCGCTCGATCGCTATCTCTCGCGCGGGCGCCCGGCTCTCGATGTGGAGCGCGAAACCGCGCTATTCCTTTCGAAATCTGGCCGGCGGCTATCGACGTCCGACGTGCGGCGCCGGCTGCGGACGTGGGCGCGCCAGGCCGCCGCGCACGTCCCGGCACTCGAGGGCGTGTATCCGCACGCCCTCCGGCACTCGTTCGCCACTCACTTGCTCGAGGGCGGCGCCGACTTGCGGTCGATCCAAGAGCTGCTTGGCCACGCAACCATCTCAACGACTCAGGTCTACACTCGGGTAGAGTCGGCGCGCCTGAGATCAGCCTACGCCAGCGCGCATCCCCGCGCCTAGCAGTGATCACGGGGGGAGAAACTGGAAACGAACGTCAAAGCGATTGAGCTGCAAGACCTGTGGAGGCGCTACAAGGCGTCTGGCGACGAGCGCGCGCGTGAGCGGCTCGTCGTGGCCTACTCGCCCCTGGTCAAGTACGTAGCCGGTCGCATGAGCTCGGGACTACCGGCTCACGTTGAGGAAGCCGATCTCATCTCCTACGGTCTCGGTGGGCTGATCAGCGCGATCGAGCGCTTCGACCTGACCCGGGAGATCAAGTTCGAGACGTACGCGATCACGCGGATCCGCGGCGCGATCATCGACGAGCTGCGGACGCTCGACTGGGTGCCGCGCTCGGTGCGCGCGCGGGCACGGGAGATCGAGCGGGTCAACATGAAGCTCGAGGCAAAGCTTCAGCGAGCGCCGACCGATGAGGAGATGGCGACGGAGCTCGGCGTCTCGCTCGAGGACTTCCACGACGCGCTGCTCCAGATCTCGAACTCGACGATCGTCGCGCTCGACGAACTGTGGAACGTGTCGGACTCGACCGGCGACCAGGTCTCGCTGCTCGACACCTTGCCCGACCGTGGTGCGCCGGACCCGCAGGTCCTCGTCGACCAGTCCGAGTTACGCGACCGAATCGCGGACGCGATCGCCGCGCTCCCCGAGCGCGAGAAGCTCGTCGTCGCTCTCTATTACTACGAGAACCTGACCTTGCGCGAGATCGGGGAGGTGCTCGGTGTGACCGAGTCTCGCGTCTCGCAGCTGCACACCAAGGCGGTTCTGCGGTTGCGATCGAAGCTGGCCGGCGAAGTCGATTAGGCTCCGCAGCAGACACCTCGCACATAGGAGCGCTGACGCCGATGCAACTCGGGATGGTTGGTCTTGGACGGATGGGCGCCGGTCTCGTCCGGCGGCTGATGAAGGACGGACACGACTGCGTCGCGTACGACGTCAACCCTGACGCCGTAAAGGCGCTTGCGGATGACGGAGCGACCGGTGCGTCGTCGCTGGAGGAGTTCGTCTCAGAGCTTGAGAAGCCCCGTACCGCGTGGGTGATGGTCCCGGCCGGCGACATCACCGACAAGACAATCGCCGCTCTCGCCGACGTGCTGGAGGAAGGCGACACGATCATCGACGGCGGCAACACGTACTACCGCGACGACCTGCGCCATGCGGCCGCGCTGCGCGAAAAGGGCATCCACCACGTGGATGTCGGAACGAGCGGCGGCGTCTGGGGGTTTGAGCGCGGCTTCTGCCTCATGATCGGCGGCGAGGATTCAGTCGTCGACCGGCTGAGCCCGATCTTCGCGTCGATCGCGCCGGGCGTCGGCGACGCGCCGCGCACCCCGGGCCGCTCCGGGGATCCGACACCGGCCGAGCAGGGTTGGCTGCACTGTGGGCCCAACGGCGCCGGTCACTTCGTGAAGATGGTCCACAACGGCATTGAGTACGGGATCATGGCCGCCTTCGCCGAGGGGCTGAATGTGATCAACAACGCCGATGCCGGGACGCGCCAGCGCCAGGCCGACGCCGAGACCGCCCCGCTCGAGCAGCCGGAGTTCTACCAGTACGACATCAACGTGGCCGAGGTCGCGGAGGTGTGGCGGCGCGGGAGCGTCATTAGCTCGTGGCTGCTGGACCTGACCGCGCAGGCGCTGAATGCATCACCGACGCTCGACGAATACGCCGGCCGCGTGTCGGACTCCGGCGAGGGCCGCTGGACGTCGATCGCCGCGATCGACGAGGGCGTGCCGACGCCGGTCCTGACGACGGCGCTGTACTCGCGGTTCGCGTCGCGCGATCTCGACGAATTCGCGAACAAGTTGCTCTCGGCGATGCGGCACGGCTTCGGCGGCCACCTCGAGAAGGCCTCATAGGTACCGGCGGATGTCGGCGGCGACCGCCGCCGGCGTGTCCCTGATCTGCGCCTCGGTGTAGCGAAGCACGGTGTAGCCGAGCGCTCGGAGCTCGAGGTCGCGCTGGTGGTCGCGCTCGATCTGCGCCCTCGTGCGATGGCCGTGAACGCCGTCGACCTCGACGATGACCTTGGCGTACGGCCACACCGCGTCGACGAGCCAGTCACCGACGTAGACGTTGACGACCGGAATCGGCAGCCCGAACCGCTCGCACAGGAGCAGCAGGAGCCGCTCGATGACGCTGCGCGTCAGTGCGAGGGCGGGGAGGTGGATGCGGATCGCGTTGCGCAGCGCCCTGGTTCCGTTGACACCCTGGCCGATGCTGGCGTTGAGGGCGTCGACGTCGAGGAGGCCCTGGTACTCGGCGTTCGCGAGCACGAACCGCAGTAGGTCGTGCGTGCCGGTCGCCGCGAAGTCGAGGATCGCCTGGCTCGGCGTCGTGATCGGCAGGCCCTTGTGCAAGATCCGCTCGAGCTTGCGGCGGCCGTGGACGACGATGTTGTAGTAGTTCTGGACACGGCGGGGGGTGCTGACGTGGATCTCGCTCGGCGCGTACTTGAGGAGCCCGAGCCACCAGATCGTGGTCGCGTGGCTGAGCTCCGCGCCCGGTCCGGCGTAGAGCGCAGCGGCGGCGAGGTCGGACTCGACCGTCCGGCCGGGGTGGCCGACGGCATAGACGCGGGGGAGCTCCCAGAACAGGTATCCGGCGTCGCACCACCGGCGGATCGTCCCCTCGCCGATTCCGAGAGCTCGCAACTGGTCGTACCGGATGCGTCCCTTTTGGCGCGCAGCGATCGCCGCGACGCGAAGCTTGGCGTTTGACCGCCGCCCCCCGGCGGTGAATCGCCATTCACGTCCGGAGGGGGGTCTGCGGCGGCGGCGGGACATGCCCGGCAGCATGCGCCGCCGGCCTGTTACAGAACAAGACACGTTCGCGCCAAGACTGCGCCAATTCAGCAACGAAACGGCACGACACGAGGCGCGTGCACAAAGCGTTCACGCGATATCGTCGGGAGTTCGGCGTCATAGAGAGAGGAGTCGGGCATGCACAAGGCCGCGGATCGCATTCGCAACGTGGCACTCGTCGGCCACCGGGGCAGTGGTAAGACCAGCCTGCACGAGGCATTGCTCTTCCAGGGCGGGGCCGTCAATCGGCTCGGCACGGTCACCGACGGGACAACGATGTCCGACTCCGATCCGGACGAGAAGTCGCGCCAGATGTCGATCTCGGCCGCGCTCTCCAGCTTCGAGTGGCAGGACCGCAAGGTCAACCTGCTCGACACGCCCGGCGACTCAAGCTTCATCGCCGACGCCCTCGGCGCACTCCGCGTCTGCGAATCCGCGGTGTTCGTCGTCAACGCGGTGATGGGCGTCGAGGTCCACACGATCCGCTTGTGGCAGCGAGCCCAGGAGCTCGATATCGCGCGCCTCATCTTCGTCAACATGCTCGACCGCGAACGCGCCGACTTCTTCCGGACGCTCGACAGCCTCAAACAGGCCTTCGGCCAGCACGTCGTCGCGACCGAGATCCCGATCGGCTCAGAGCACGAGGTCCGCGGGGTCATCGACCTCATCGACATGAAGGCCTATGACTACGCGAATACGACCCCACCCACCCGGGACAACTGCAGGGAGATCCCGATCCCGGACGACATGACAGGCCAGGCCGAGGAGTACCGCGAGAAGCTGATGGACGAGGTCTCGGAATCCTCCGACGCGCTGATGGAGCGCTACCTCGAGGGCGAGGAGATCACCCACGAGGAGATCGTCACCGCGCTCAAGGAAGGGACGAACCACGGCGCGATGTTCCCTGTCACCTGCGGCATCGCGACGCGCAACCTCGGCACGAACCGGCTGCTCGACGCGATCGTCGAGGACCTCCCGAGCCCGGTGAAGCACGGCGCGCTCGAGATCGGCGACCAAAGCCTCGAGCCAACCGAGGACAAGGAGATGTACGCCTACGTGTTCAAGACGCGGGCGGACCCGTTCGCCGGCCGGATCAACATGTTCCGCGTGTACCAGGGCGTGATGAAGCAGGACACGCAGGTGCTCAACACCCGCACCCACAACAAGGAGCGGATCGGCCAGCTCGTCACGTTCGACGGGTCCCAGACGGGCCACACGAACGAGTTCGGCGCCGGCGACATCGGCGCCGTCGCCAAGCTCAAGGAGACGAAGGCGGGCGACTGGCTCGCCGAGCGCGACCAGCCGATCACGATGCCGAGCATCAAGCTCCCGGCGCCGGTGATGGCGTTCGCCGTCGAGCCGAAGACGAAGGGCGACGAGGACAAGGTGTTCACCGCGCTGCGCCGCCTCCAGGAGGAGGATCCGACGATCGACCTGCACCGCGACCCGCAGACCGGTGAGCAGATCGTCGCCGGCCTCAGCCAGGTGCACGTCGAGGTGATCGTCGAGCGGCTGAAGTCACGGTTCGGGGCCGAGGTCAACCTCAAGCCACCGCGTGTGCCCTACCAGGAGACGATCCGCAAGCCGTCCAAGGCGCACGGCCGCCACAAGAAGCAGTCCGGCGGCCGCGGTCAGTTCGGCGACTGTCACATTGAGATCGAGCCGCGTCAGGCCGGGGAGGGGTTCGAGTTCATCAACGCGATCAAGGGCGGCGTGATCCCGACCAGCTTCATCCCGGCGGTCGAAAAGGGCGTGCTCGAGGCGATGCAGGAGGGCGTCGTCGCCGGCTACCCGGTCAAGGACGTCAGCGTCAAGGTGTATGACGGCTCGTACCACACGGTGGATTCGAGCGAAATGGCGTTCAAGATCGCCGGCTCGATCGCGATGAGGCAGGCGATGGAGCAGGCCGGGCCGGTACTGCTCGAGCCGATCATGCACGTGACCATCACTGTGCCGGAGGACGCCGTCGGCGATGTCATCGGCGACCTCAACTCCCGCCGCGGACGCCCACTCGGCATGGAGCCGAGCGGGGCCGGGATGACCGAGGTCAAGGCCGAGGTGCCGATGGCCGAGATGCTCTCCTACGCACCAGATCTGCGGGCCATCACCGGCGGTCAGGGCGAGTTCACGATGGAGTTCGAGCGCTACGAGGAAGTCCCCGGGCACCTCGCCAATAAGGTCGTCGAGGAAGCCAAGGCTGAAAAAGAAGCTGTAAAGGCCTAGGACTATGTCCGCTACGCTCGCCGTGTGACCACGAAGGACATCCGGACCTCGGACGCGTATACGTCGTGTGATGTCTGCGGCCGAACGCTCCTCCGCGGAGAGCGGGCCGAGGTCTATCTCAACGGCGGTACGCGCCGAGAGGTGTGCGAACTGTGCAAGGACCGCGCGATCCACGAGGGGTGGATCCGCGAGGGCACGGTGCCCGCCTACGCGGAGGGCGACGGTGGCTCGGATCGCCGTCGGTCGATCTTCGCCCGCTTCCGCTCCCGGCGGGAACCCGGCAGCCCGAACGCGGCTCCGAACCCGACGCTTGCCGACGAACTCGACAGCCAGTCGTGGTCACAGGAGCGCCCGTCCGCCACGCCGCCGCCGGTCCGTGCCGGCGCCAACTCGTCGCACCGACGCCGCCAGACGAGCCCGCGCGAGCCGCGCCACGTCCACGCCGTGCCAACGAGCATCGCGCAGAAGGTCGCCTCGGCGATCGACGCGTTCAACGTCTCCGAGCATCCGCGGACGGTCGCGGGCGTCGCGCGCTCGCTCGGACTGCCGGGCGTCGCGATCGCTCCCGACGACGTGCACCCTGGGCTCGTTAACATCGTCGTCTCCTGGGAGCTCTGCTGGTACCGCTACGAGGTTGACCTCGCGGCGGAGCGCCCGAGCGTCCGGACCGCAGCCCAGGGCTACGAGCTCGACGAGCTCACCCCGGAGGAGCAGCAGCCGAACGCGATCGCCGACGAGAACGGCGTTCTGTCACTCGGCTGACCGCCACTGGACAAGCGTCCGATGTCCTCCTCGGGCGATCTTCTCTAGCATCCGACGGGTGATCTACTGCGTCGTGCCCGAGGTGCTCGCCGACGAGCTCCTTGACAAGCTGACCGACTACTACGCCGACGACCCGAACGTCGAGGTCATCGTCGATCGCCGTAAGGCGGCTCGTCGTGACCCCACCTCCGGCGCGGGCGGCCAGCGTGCAGTGCGCGACCGCCGCCGGCCACGGGTGCCCGGCGAACTGCCCGGGCTCGCGACCGAGTGAGCGCCGCTCAGGCTCCCACGCTCGTCGTCCACGTCGACGGCGGAGCCCGCGGCAACCCGGGTCCGGCCGCGATCGGCGTCGTCGTTACAACCCCTGACGGCGATGTGATCGACGAGGTCGCCGAGCGCATCGGAACCGCGACGAACAACGTGGCGGAATACCAGGCGCTGCTCAAGGGTCTTGAGCGCGCCGCCGCGCTGGGCGCCCGGGAGGTGGAGATCATCAACGACTCCGAACTCGTGGCCAAGCAGCTCAACGGCGCCTACAAGGTCAAGCACCCTTCGATGAAGCCCCTCTACGAACAGGCGATCTCGGCGCTCAGAGGTTTCGACCGCTGGCGGATCCGCTCCGTGCCCCGAGCCCAGAATGCCAAGGCAGACGCGCTCGTCAACGCCGCCCTCGACGGGAAGGCTTAGTCGGCCACCGCCGGTGCCACCGCCGCTGCCGCCGCTGCGGCGAGCACCTGGCCGAGGGCAGCACCGGACGGTTCAGCGCGCGTCACGAGTCCGAACGGCAGTGCGAGAGGCGGCCTGATCGGCACAAAGGCCGAGCCGGGCAGCGAGGGCGGAAACGCGCCGCGCGCGTAGATGACGAGCCGAGCCCCTCCCGCACCGCCTGAAGCCCAAGGTCCGGGTAGGGATCGGGCCGGAACATCACAGCGACGCCGGCCGCCGCAGGTGCGCCGGTCACGAGGTCGGTGAAGCCGCCCGAGTCACGGCTGGCGGCGATGAGGATCGTCTCACCGGTCAGCTCGGCCAGGGTGACCGAAGCGCGTTCCGCGAGCGGATGGTCGTCACGGGCATGGGCGACCGCCTCCTCAACCTCGAGTGGATGGAGCACGAGACCGGGAGGCAACCGGTCGGGGGGCAGAACGTAGCCGCCGCATCGGGGGCCCCGTGGGCGACGTCGCGCAGACGCGCTCCGGTCGTGCCCTCCGTCGCGTAGAGCATCACGCCGAGTCACGCGCCCGCATGTGGCGCGGGCGCGGCCGCGCGGGTCACGTTGCCGGTCCGCGCGACGGCGACAAAGTGTTGGAGCAGCCGCAGCTCGGGCCTCATAGGCAGAGGCTATCTACACCAAGGCAGCTCGTCTTGGACGCGGCGGCGCGCGCGGCGGATCCTGGGACGCGTCGTTACACCCTCCAACGAGAAGGAGCCAGACATGCCCCTGACCATCAGCCGAGACGAGCTCAAGCAGGCGATCGAGCCCGGCGAGGCGCTCGTCGTCGAAACGCTCGGCGAGGAAACTCCGAGATCGCCGCCAATCAACTGGTGAAGCTCGGGTACACGAACGTCCGCAAATACGCCGAGGGTAAGGACGACTGGCGGGACGCCGACCTGCCGCTCGAGACACAAGCCGGCTTGACGGGGTCGGCGGGAGGGTATAGGCATCACGCATGAGCGTCGTCAGTGCTGCCAGGCGCCTGGTTGAGTTCCGCTCTGCCCATCCGGTCGTGAGCGTGTACCTCGACCTCGATCCCGACGAGTTTGCGATTCCGAAGGCGCGCGCGGCGCAGGTCGACTCACTGATCGACGAGGCGCACAAGCGACTTGAAGCCGACCCACCCGCAGACCACGACGAACGGATGGCATTGCGCGCAGACCTTGACCGCGTCCGCGAGTACCTGCTGTCCGACGACCCGCCCTTTGCAGGGGCCCGCGCACTGGGCGTGTTCTGCTCGGTTCGCGACGAGCTGTTCGACGTCGTGCAGCTCCCACGCTCAGTTCCCGGGCGGGTCGAGGTCGGCGACCGGGCATTCGTCGAACCAGTGATCCGCGCCTCGCATGAGCGCCGCTGGTGCGTCGCACTCGTCAGCCGCCGCGAGGCCTGGATCCTCTCCGGCCCCGTCGAGCGCCTCGGCGATCTGCGCTCCGTCGAGGACGACATCCGCGGGCAGCACAAGCAGGGCGGCTGGTCGCAGACGAACTACGAGCGGAGCATTGAGAAGGACGTCGACGATCACCTGCGGCGGGTCGCGGAGGCGCTCCACAAACGCTGGCGTGTCGAACGCTACGACCGGCTCGCGCTCGGCGGTCCGGTCGAGGATGTCTCCCGGCTCGAGGGGTTCCTCCACAACGACGTCCGCGCGGTCCTCGTCAAGCAACGGCTCGACGTCGACCTCTCGAGTGTGACTCCGGCCGACGTGCGGGCCGCCGTCGCCGACCTTGTCGAACATGACGAGGCCGCACACGAGCGCGCCGCCCTCGATCGGCTCGCCGCGGGAATCGGCACCGGTGATCAGGCCGTCGGGGGGCCGGAGGAGGTCGTTGCGGCACTCAATGAGCGACGCCTCGCGGCGCTTCTCCTCGACGACGCGTTTGACCGCCCGGGCGGCCGCTGCTCCGACTGCGGCCTGCTGACCCTCGACACCGCCGGGCCGTGCCCGACGGGCGACGGCGGCGAGATCGTTCCGATCGAGCACGTGCGCGAAGCCGCGATCGAGACTGCGGTGCTCCAGGACGCCGAGGTCATCATCGTCACTCGCTCCCCGGACCTCGGCACGTTCCAGGGCATCGCCGCCCTCCTGCGGTTCTGACGCTACGACGCTGTCGGGTCATTGACGCGCCCCGCAAACAGCACCGCACCCGTCACCCGGTCACGCAGGAAGAGCAGGAACGGGTGGTTCACGTCGATCGTCGGGGCCGGCGCGGGCGCGACAGCGGTGGCGATGACCGATGCACCCGTCGCGGCCGCGGCGACCGTGCCCTGCTCGTCGACGCGGACCTCGGCGCCGTGCTGGACGGTCCCGATCGCGAGCGGCACTGCGGTCGTGATCCCCGAGAAGTCGGCCCGGGCCGAGAACGCGACCGGCATCCCGAGCGACGCGAGGGTCGGTACGAGATCGGTGTGGACCATGAGATGGAATTTCGGCAGCAGGACCTTGACGCGTCCCGAGTGCAATGCCGCGACGAGTGCGCCGAGCGACGCCGGCGTGAGGCTGCGCTGGAAGGCGGGCAGCGCGTGCCGCCGCGGCATCACGATCAGCATCGACAGCGTCGAGCGCTCATAGGGCAACTCGACCGCGTCATAGCGGCGCGATGTCGTGAACGGCAGGGGGGTCGCCGGCAGACCCATGATCTGCGCGGTCCTCTGTGTGCCGTCCCCGGTGAAGAACGGCCCCGGCGAGGTGGCGCCCTTGTCGAACGGATGCGCCCAATGCGCCTTCAGGTAGACCGCGTTGGCGAGGACGAGCTTCGTGTCGCCCGTGATCGAGCCGCGTGGCATCAGCCCCTGGATGTGGCCGGCGGTCCGGGCGGCGACCCATGCGTTGATCGTTCCGCGGGCGCCGTCCGCGTCCTTGGCGAAGTCGAGTTGCTGCGCCGAGGCGGCGAAGTCGCGCGTCAGCGCATCGGTGAAGGTGTGCTTGACGTCGAAGCCGCTCTGGAGCCACAGCGAGTTCGCGATGCTGAGGTTGACGCCGTGCTTGGCGTCGGCGCCGCCGGGCGCATGGGTCGCGCCCTCGAGGTTGTTGGCGAGCGTCGCGTTCGAGGCGGCGAGCTCGGGCGCCGAGCGTGACCGCAGCACCCGGTTGATCTGCATCGCGGTCTCACCCGCCGCGCCGGCGTCGACCATCGCGAGCGCAGCCTGGATGCTGTACGGAGAGAAGACTGTGTTCTCGACCGGCGTCCCGACGCGCTGGAGCAGGTCGACCGCGAGGCCGTTGGCGGACGTGACGGCGGCGGTCGCGCTTGCCGAGGTGCGCTTCGGCGTCTGCTGCTCGGGTGAACCGCCAGGAGCGCGGCCCCCGCACCCGGCGACGAGCATCGCGGCGGCGAGCGCCAGAAGCGCGCTAGCGGGGCGAGGGCGCACCGAACATCTCCGGGAGCCTGACAGCTGAAGTCGAACAGCTGAAGCGCACGGAACCGCATCCTAGGGTGGTCCCGTCCCGCAGGGCTGGTCAACACGTGCCGATCGAACATCTCGCGTTTGTCTTCCCTCGGACCGGGAAAAGTTTGTGTACGCAACAACATGCTATAGTTGTGCACACAACAACCTTATGAATCCCGGGAGGTGGGAACCCAATATGAACGTTGGTCTGCTGATCCTGCGCGTCGTCATCGGCCTGCTGTTCGTCGGTCACGGTGCCCAGAAGCTGTTCGGAATCTGGGGCGGGCATGGTCTCGCCGGCACCGCTGGGTTCTTCGAGAACATCGGGCTGAAGCCGGGCCGTTTGCATGCGACCGCAGCCGGCGTCATGGAGTTCGGCGGCGGGCTGCTGCTCGCGCTCGGCCTGTTTACGCCGGTGGCTGCCCTGACGCTCATCGCGGTGATGACCGCCGCCGTGATCTCGGTCCACTTCGCAAAGGGCCTCTGGGTCACGAACGGTGGCTACGAGTACAACCTCGTGCTCGCCAGCGTCGCGTTTGCCCTGGCCGACACCGGCGCCGGGAATTGGTCACTCGATCACGCACTCTCGTTGAGCGACCACGGCGTCCTGTGGGCGATTGGCGCGCTCGTCATCGGCGTGATCGGCGGCATCGGCGCCGTCGTCCAGGGCCGTGCCGCCGACCGGCACAGCCGCACCGGCGCGACATCACGCCCGACAACTGCGTAATCGGCCATCCACAACACAATCGCAACAATCGGCGACAGCGGTCACCCCGCTTGTCGCCGATGCCGCGCTACTCTGCACCCGTGACCGATGCCCTGATCGAGCTCAGCGCTCGCCTGCAAGAGGCCGCTGACCGCCTACGCGCCGGGGATCTCGAACCCGACGCGACGCTCACACTCGTCGAGGAGTGCGCGCGTCTCGCTTCCGAGGCGAGTGCGCAGGTCGATGAACGCGCCCGGGCTGCGCTCGAGCCGCTGCCAGACCTGCCGGGCCAGCTTCCGCTGCCCGCAGCCTAGACGATTGATTCCACGACCGCGCGTGCCGGATGAATCCGGATGATCGGTGCCGGATCGTCGTCCTCGGGCTCGCCAACACGTCCAGTATTGGCTTCGCCCTGCGTCCTTGACCAGCTTGATGGGTGGGCGGGTCCGATCCCCCGGCCCCCACGCGGCCGCAGAATCAACCGTCGTCCAAAGCGGCCTCCGCGCGGGTGAACTCGAGCACTCAATACCCGGAGCATCTCCGGCTGGAGGTCGAGCGCTACCTGGAGACGGTGCGCTTCTCCGCGGAGGCCGGCACGACCGGCCTCGAGGACGCGATGCGGTACTCGCTGCTCGCCGGCGGCAAGCGGATCCGGCCGGTTCTGTCGCTTGCGACGGCGGATGCGATCGGGCGCCCTACGGCGTGGGTGCTCCCGCTCGCCGCGGCGATCGAGCTGATTCACACGTACTCGCTCATCCACGACGACCTGCCGGCGATGGACGACGACGATCTGCGCCGCGGCCGCCCGACGTGTCACGTGGCGTTCGGCGAGGACGTCGCGATCCTCGCAGGTGACGGGCTCTATGCCGAGGCCTTCCGCCTGTTGCTGGCCGAGCAGGACGCCACGCCGAGCGCGCTGCTCGCCGCCGCCGCCGAACTCGCGGCCGCGACCGGGGTACAGGGCATGGTGGGCGGGCAGTACATGGACGTGGCCAGCACCGCCGCATCCGGGCCGGATGGCCTCAGACGGCTCCACGCACTGAAGACAGGCCGGCTCATCGGCGCCAGCATCGAGTGCGTCTTGCTCCTCGCTGAGGCGGACGAACGTGCCACAATCAGTCCATATCGCACTTTTGCAGCCGAACTGGGCGTGCTCTTCCAGATCGTCGATGACATTCTCGACGTGACGGGGTCCGAGCAGACACTCGGGAAGCCGCAAGGCAGCGACGAGCGACTCGGAAAGCGGACGTACGTGACCGAATTCGGTCTTGACGGAGCCCGAGAGCTGGCCAGCGAATCGCACCAGCGTGCGCGCGCCGCCCTGGCCCAGGCCGCCCCGGGCGGGGCTGCACAGCTCGAGCAAATCACTGACTTCATCGCTACCCGCAGCTACTGATGACACGATTGCTTCAACGGATTGACAAGCCCCAGGATCTCCACGAGCTCACGGATGAGGAATTGCAGCTCGTTGCCCAGGAGGTCCGTGAACACATCATCGACACCGTCGGTGAGATCGGCGGGCACTTCGGCGCCAACCTCGGCGCCTGCGAGATCGCTGTCGCCCTGCACAGCCTGCTCGACTCCCCGACGGACAAGATCCTCTGGGATGTCGGCCATCAGGCCTACCCGCACAAGGTGTTGACGGGGCGCCGCGATGCGCTCCCAACGATCCGCAAGTACGGCGGGCTCGCCCCCTTCTGCGCGATCCACGAGTCCGAGCACGACGTCATGGGCGCCGGTCACGCCTCGACGGCGATCGGGTACGCGGTCGGCATCAAGGAGGGGATGCGGCGCGGCCACGGTCCGGAGGGGAAGGTCGTCGCGGTCGTCGGCGACGGCGCGATGACCGGCGGCGTCGCGTTCGAGGCCGTGCACCAGGCTGGCGGCGAGGGGACGCCGATCGTCGTCCTGCTCAACGACAACGGGATGTCGATCGCACCGAACGTCGGTGCGCTGTCGAGGTATTTCAACCGGATGCGGCTCAACCCCAAGTGGTGGCACGCCCGGGAAGGCGTCGAGGGCGGATTGACGAAGCTGCCGGCCGGCATCGGTTCGGCGTTTGAGCGTCTTGGGCCGCACTTCAAGGAGTCGATCAAGGCGTTCTGGGCGCCGGGCCTGTGGTGGGAGGAACTCGACTTCGCCTATATGGGTGTGATCGACGGACACGACGTTCGAGCGATGCGCGCCGCGCTGCGCGAGGCGCTCGCCGCCGAGCGGCCCGTCGTCGTCCACTGCGCCACCGTCAAGGGCAAGGGCTTCGCGCCTGCCGAGGAGGGCGGGCTCGAGGGGATGGAGAAGTGGCACGCGGCCAAGCCCCATTCGATCGCGAACGGCGCCCCCGCCGTGATCAAGCCGAAGCCGGCAAACGGCAAGCCGGCCGTGCCCCAGTACACGCAGGTGTTCGGCAATGCGCTCGTCGAGGAGTGCAAGCGCGACGACCGGATCATCGGCATCACCGCCGCGATGAACTCCGGCACCGGCCTCAACATCCTCCAGGGCGAGCTCCCGGACCGCTACTACGACGTCGGCATCGCCGAGCAGCAGGCGATCCTGTTCGCCTCCGGGCTCGCGCTCCAGGGGTGTAAGCCGGTCGCCGCGATCTACTCGACCTTCCTCCAGCGCGCATACGACCAGATCGTCCACGACGTCTGCCTCCAGCAGCTCAACGTGGTGTTCGCGATGGACCGGGCCGGACTCGTGGGCGACGACGGCCCGACCCACCACGGCGCGTTCGACATCGCCTATCTGCGCTGCCTCCCGCACATCGTGCTGATGGCCCCGCGGGACGAGGCGATGCTTGTCCACATGCTCCACACGGCGCTCACCTACGACGACGGGCCCGTCGCGCTTCGCTATCCGCGAGGCGAGGGCACCGGCGTGCCGCTTCCGCGGCAACCGGAGGCGATCGAGATCGGCACCGGCGAGATCCTGCGCGAGGGCGAGCGGGTCGCGCTGCTCGGCTACGGCAGCGGCGTCGGCAAGGCGCTCGAGGCGGCGGCGATCCTCGCCGATCGCGGACTCGAGGTCACCGTTGCCGATGCTCGGTTTGCCAAGCCGATCGACGCCGGCCTCGTCGCTCAACTCGCGGCCGAGCACGAGCTGCTCGTCACCGTCGAGGAGGGTGTTCTCGCCGGCGGATTCGGCTCGGCGGTGTGGGAGACGCTCTCCGACGCCGGGCTCGCGGCGCGGATCCTCCGCGTTGGCCTGCCGGATCGCTACATCACGCACGGGACGCCGAAACTGCTCCATGAGGAGATCGGCTTCACCGGCGAGCGGATCGCCGAGCGGGTCGAGGCGGCCGTTGCCGAGCGGACGGATGTGACGAGCACGCAGCCGCTCGGCTGATTAAGCCGCCCTCAGACCTACCTATTCGCTGAAACGGCGGTAACGTCGCTAAACATGAGGCCCGCCGGGGGTCGATCCGAACCAGGTATGCCGGCTGAACCCGCACGCCGGGGCGCGACCTCCGCCGCGCCCGACTCAGAAGTGCTGCTCTCGCGGCAGGCGGTCGTCGACGCCAAGCTCCGCGTCTGCGGCTATCGCGTCACGTACGCGACCCCTGAGGACAGCGGGGTCTCGTCGGCCGACCGCTCGACGACACGGCTGTTCGGCGACGTCCTCACCGTCGTGGGGCTCGAGACCCTCGTCGGCGACCACGTCGCGCATCTGCCGATTTCCCGTGAGCTTCTGCTCAGCCTCGGCGTCCCGCCCGTCGGACCGGATCGCGTGATCCTCCGGATCGATCAGTCGATCGCGAGCGACCCGGTGATCGACGAGATCCTGCACTCGCTCGCCGCCCGCGGGTATGCGCTCGCGGTCGATGCGATCCCCTCGGCGGGCTTTCATCTCCACATGCTTGAGCTGTTCGGCACCGTCGAGATCGCGATCACCGGTTGGAACGAGGGTCGCCTTCGGATGCTCGTGCCGTCGATCGTTGAACGGCGGGCGATCCCCGTCGCCGTCGGTGTCGAGAGCCATGAGCAGTTCGACCACGCCCGGGAGCTCGGGTTCGAACTGTTCACCGGGCCGTTCCTCGCCAGCCCCCGGATCACGTCCACCCGGAACGTCCCCGTCGGGCAGCTGACGCAGCTCGCGGCGTTGGCGCGGCTGCGGGCCGGGCCGGCCGAGATCGAGGAGCTCGAAGAGGTCATCGGCCGAGACGTCGGCCTCACGCTGAAGCTGCTGCGCTACATCAACTCCGCGTACTTCGGTATCCGCAACGAGGTCACCTCGCTGCGCCAGGCGGTGATGATGCTTGGCGCCCGAGGGGTCTCCCGCTGGGCGATGCTCGTCACCCTCACCGGCGGACCGAGCGCCCCACCGGAGCTGTCGATGCTCGCGCTCACGCGAGCCCGCATGTGCGAGTTCCTCGCCCAAGGCCGCGCCGGACTCGATTCCGACGAGCTGTTCACGATCGGGATGCTGTCCGTCGCGGACGCGCTTGTCGGCGCACCGCTCGACGAGATCGTCGATGAGTTGCCGCTCGCATCCGAGGTCGTCGTGGCGCTGATCGATCGTGCCGGGCCGGCCGGGGCGATCCTCGACACTGTCATCAACTACGAGCGCGGCGACTTCGAATTCGTACGGGTCCACGCGAACCACCATCAGATCGGCTCGGCGTACCTCGGGTCGCTCCAGTGGGCCGCGAACATCCTTGCGACGACGCACGCCGCCGCCTCGGCGTCTGCCCCCGCCTCCGCGTAAGACGGTCGCTTAAGCAGGAACGGCCCGCCGATGGCGAGCCGTTCCCAGGAGGAGAGAGGTATGTGCTGATGATGTTGCCCGGAAATCGGGCCCACGACTGTGATCCTCATCACATCGGGGTTTCTCACCCTTCCCGCGCCGGTGACGTACCGTTCCCGGCGGATGCGCCGCGTTCGTGTTGACACCCTGCTGGCGGAACGGGGAATGTTCCCCTCGCGCTCACGGGCTGCGGCCTCGGTGATCGCGGGCGACGTGCTGGTGCTTCCGGACCGCCGGCGGGCGGAGAAACCGGGCCAGATGGTGCCGGATGACGCGGAGTTCGAAGTCGTCGCTCGGCCGGACTACGTCTCCCGCGGTGGGGTGAAGCTGGCGAACGCGCTCGACGCCTTCGGCCTCGATGTGAATGGGGCGGATGCACTCGACGTCGGCGCCTCGACCGGCGGCTTCACCGACTGCCTGCTCCAGCGCGGCGCCGCCCACGTCGCCGCCGTCGACGTCGCCTACGGGGAGCTCGACTGGCGGCTGCGCTCGGACGACCGGGTCACGGTGATCGAGCGGACGAATGCTCGCGCGCTCGACCCGGACGCGCTCCCGTACCGACCGTCGCTGATCGTGATCGATGTCTCGTTCATCTCGCTCCGCAAGGTGCTGCCGGCCGTGCTCGCGTGCGCCGCGCAGCGATACGACGCGCTCGCGATGATCAAGCCGCAGTTCGAGGTCGGGCGAGCGCTCGTCGGCAAGGGCGGGGTCGTACGGGACGCGGCCGCGCGCCGGGGCGCGCTGCTCGACGTGGCCCGCGCCGCACGGGACGAGTTCGGCGCGTCGGTGCTCGGCTTTGCGAGCTCCGGCCTCCCGGGGCCGAAGGGCAACCTCGAGACGTTCATCTGGCTCGCCGAGGCGGGGCGGGACGGCGCGCTCGACAGGCCCGGGTCACTCCAGGACGCGGCCCGGGAGGTGGAGCCGTGAATCCCGTCCGCGTCGCCACAGTGTTCACCCATCGTCGCCCCGACGAGACCGGGGCGGCGATCCACGCGCTGATCGCGCTCGCACGGCAGCACGGGATCGTCCTGCGGTTCGATGCCGAGGAGACGGCCAAGCACCAGCTCGAGCCGGGACCGGGGGTCGAGCTCGACGCGCCGGTCGATCCGAAGGTCGATATCTGCTTCGTGCTCGGCGGGGACGGGACGATTCTCAGCGCGCTTCGCACCTACGCCGGGACCGGGGTCCCGGTGTTCGCCGTCAACTACGGGGAAATCGGGTTCCTCGCGACCGTTGACCGTGAGGAGGCGGAGTCCGGCTTCCTGCGAGCGTTCGCCGGGGAGTTCGACGTCCTCTCGCTGCCCGGGATCGAGCTGTACGGAGGCCGCGGCCGGTGGGTCGCGATCAACGACGTCTCGATGCATCGCCAGCCCGGCAAGCGGGTCGCCGACCTCGAGTACTGGGTCGGAGCGGACGAGATCGGCCGGGTTCGCTGCGACGGCCTCGTCGTCGCCTCGCCGGCCGGATCAACCGGCTACAACCTCGCCAACGGCGGCCCCGTGATGGCGTGGGGCGTCGAGGGCTTCGTCGTGTCCTTCATTGCGCCGCACTCGCTGACCGCCCGGGCGCTTGTCGTCGCGCCGCAGGACGTGCTCGTGATCCGCAACCGCTCGCGCGAGGAGCCGGTCGACGTGACGGTCGACGGGCGGCCGGTGTGCGTCCTGCAGCCTGGCGAGGACATCTCGGCGCACTTCCTCCGGGATCAGGGGACCCTCGCCCAGATCGCTTCCACGAGCTTCTACGCACGGCTGCGGCAGAAGTTCGGTCGGTTGGCGTCCGCGCCCTAGGCGCAGGGCCACGCCGTAGGCGTCGGGGCGCCCCTTCGATCTGTCGGGGGCGGGTGGTAGACCGTTCTCCATGCTGCACGAGCTGCGCGTCGAGAATCTGCTGCTGATGGAACGGGCCGAATTGCGGCTCGTCCCCGGTGTCAACGTGCTCACTGGGGAAACCGGAGCCGGCAAGACCCTGCTCGCTCAGGCACTCGATCTGCTGCTCGGTGGTCGGGCGGGGAGCGGGATCGTCCGCGACGGGGCGGCTGAGGCGTACGTCGA
The DNA here is from genome assembly GCA_963750695.1 of uncultured Solirubrobacterales bacterium. GTDB lineage: Bacteria > Actinomycetota > Thermoleophilia > Solirubrobacterales > Solirubrobacteraceae > Palsa-465. The sequence goes on along the minus strand of CAVVSB010000005.1, from coordinate 212,026 downwards.
GGGCGTCTTCTCGCTCCCACCGGAGCTCGATCCCGAGCACGACGAGCGGATCCCCACCGACGCCGAGGAGATCGTGCTCGCCCGCCGAGTGTGGCCGGACGGGCGCACGCGCGCGTACCTCTGCGGGCGCTCGGCGACGGTCGCCGATCTTAAGGAGGTGGGTGGTCTGCTCCTGTCCTTCTACGGCCAGCACGAGCATCGCAAGCTGATGCTCGCGAGCGCCCAGCTCGAGATCCTCGACGAGCATTGCGGCCCGGCCCAGCGGTCGTTGCGCGAGCGCGTCGCCGCTGCCCATGCGCGGGTCCGCGCTCCGGAACAGCACGCCGAGGAGCTCGAGGCGCTCGCCGGAGCCCGTGAGCGCGAGCTGGACCTGCTCGCGTTCGAGCTCGACGAGATCGAGTCCGTCGACCCGAGCGAGGATGAGCAGAGCGAGCTTGTCGCCGAGCGGGACCGGCTGCGGCACGTCGAGACGTTGCGGGGAGCGGCGGCACTCGCCGCGGAGGCGATCGCGCCGGAGGATGGGGAGGGCGGCGGCACGATCGCGCTGTCCGCCGCCGCGCAGGCGCTTGAGCCGGCGTCCGGGATAGATCCTGGGCTGGAGCCGCTGTCTGACCGACTGCAGGCGCTCCGCTTCGAGGCCGAGGATCTCGCGGTCGAGCTCCGTCGTTACCTCGACGGGATCGAGGGCTCCCCCGGGCGACTCGAGGAGGTCGAGGAGCGGCTCGCACTGTTCTCCCGCCTCGAGCGCAAACATGGCGGCTCGATCGCGGAGGTGCTCGCCCACGCCGAGCGCTGCCGGGCACGCCGGGATCAGCTCGAGCGTGCGGAGGTCGAGCTCGGCGAGACCGAGGCTGAGCTTGCGGCAGCGCGCGCGGAGCTGAGCGGGTTCGCCGGCGAGCTGAGCGCGGCGCGGACCGCCGCCGCCCCGGCGCTCGCCGAGGCGGTCCGGACCCGGCTCGCCGAGCTCGCGATGGCCGACGCGTCATTCGAGGTGGTCGTGCGCCCGCGGGAGGACGGCATCGGCCCACGTGGCGGTGACGCGGTCGAGTTTCTGCTCGCGCCGAACCCGGGCCTGCCGGCCGGACCATTGCGCGAGATCGCGTCGGGCGGCGAGCTGTCCCGGGTGATGCTCGCGCTTCTGAGCGCCGCGCACAGCTCGGACGTCGCCGACGAGCGAGTGATGCCGCTGCTCGTGTTCGACGAGATCGACGCCGGGATCGGCGGCCACACCGCGCGGGCGGTCGGCGCGCATCTGCGCGAGCTCGCCGGGCGGCGCCAGATCCTGTGCATCACCCACCTGCCGCAGGTTGCGGCGGTCGGCGACCGTCACTTCACGATCGTCAAGGACGGGTCCGCGTCCCCGGCGCGGACGAGCGTCACGCTGCTCGAGGGCGACGGCGTCGTCGGCGAGCTCGTCCGCATGCTCGGTGGCGGCGAGGCCGACCGAGCGGCCCGGCAACACGCTCGGCAGCTGCTCAAAGCCGCCTGAGCCGGTGCTCGCGTGGCGGCGAATTTCGCTCCGAGCGAGATCGATGCCCGCCACGCCCGAGGTTCGTCCGTTGGCCTCGCTACCTTCAATATGTCAACTACACTGAGGTTCGATCGATGGCCAAAGACCCGCGACGCGCCACCAGCCTCTCGACGGGGGAAACGCGCTTTATCTTCATCACCGGCGGGGTCGTGTCCTCGCTTGGCAAGGGCATCGCGGCAGCGTCGATCGGCCGGCTCCTCGTGGCGCGGGGCCTCAGCGTGCAGCTTCAGAAGTTCGACCCGTACATCAATGTCGACCCGGGCACGATGTCGCCGTATCAGCACGGCGAGGTGTTCGTCACCGAGGATGGCGCGGAGACCGATCTTGACCTCGGTCACTACGAGCGCTTCACGGATGCGAACACGAGCCGCGCTTCGAACATCACCGCAGGCGGCATCTACAACACGGTGATCCGCCGCGAGCGCCGCGGCGATTACCTCGGCGCGACGGTCCAGGTCGTCCCGCACATCACCGACGAGATCAAGTCGCGCGTGCACCTGATGGCCGAGGCGACCGACGTCGATTTCGTCGTCACCGAGATCGGCGGCACGGTCGGCGACATCGAGTCGCTCCCGTTCCTCGAGGCGATCCGCCAGTTCCCGGTCGACGTCGGCCGCCGGCGCTGCATGTTCATCCATCTCACGCTCGTGCCGTACATCGGCCACGCCGGCGAGCTGAAGACAAAGCCGACCCAGCACTCGGTCAACGAGCTGCGGCGCATCGGTATCGCTCCCGACATGGTCGTGTGCCGCTCGGAGTCCGAGCTCTCCGCGGACATCCGGCGCAAGATCGCGCTGTTCGCGAGCCTGCCCGTCGAGGCGGTCGTCTCCGCCTACGACGTCGACGACATCTACAAGGTGCCGCTCGTCTTCCGCGACGGCGGCGTCGACGACTTCATCCTCAGCGAGCACTTCGGGCTGGATGTCGCCGAGCCGGACCTTCGGGGCTGGGAGGAGGTGACCCGCCGCGCGAGCGAGGCGAACCGTTCGGTGCGGATCGCGCTCGTCGGCAAGTACGTCAAGCTCGAGGACGCCTACCTGTCCGTCGCCGAGGCGCTCCGCCACGCCGGTGTGCACCACGGGTGCAAGGTCGAGATCGACTGGGTCGACTCCGAGTCCGTGCCCGAGGCGGCGGTCGCCAAGGCGCTCGCGAACGCGCTCGCCAACGCCGACGGCATCCTCATTCCGGGCGGCTTCGGCGGCCGTGGCTTCGAAGGGAAGATCCGCGCTGCGCAGATCGCGCGGGAGAACCAGATCCCGTACCTCGGCATCTGCCTCGGCATGCAGGTCGCGGTGAGCGAGTTCGCGCGCCACGCGGTCGGCATGGACGGCGCCAACTCGACCGAGATGGATCCCGAGACCCCGTATCCGGTGATCGATCTGCTCCCCGAGCAGAAGGAGATCGCCGACATGGGCGGGACGATGCGGCTCGGCGCCGACCCGGTCAAGCTGCACGACGGTACGCGTGCCCGCGAGCTCTACGACGAGCCGGTCGTGTACGAGCGTCACCGGCATCGTTATGAGGTCAACAACCATCTGCGCCGGCGGCTCGAGGCGGCCGGCCTCGTCTGCTCGGGCACCTCGCCTGACGAGCGCCTCGTCGAGGTGATCGAGCTCAGCCGGGACGAGCACCCGTTCTTCGTCGCATCGCAGTACCACCCGGAGTTCAAGTCGCGGCCGGAGCGTCCGGCACCGTTGTTCCGGGAGTTCGTCGGCGCGGCGCTCGCTCGGTCCGGCAGGGACGACACGTCCAGCGGGCCCGTCACGGCCGAAACGGCCGACAGTGCCGGCGAGCACGCCACCGCGCGCGCGTCGCACGCCTCGCAGTGAGGCGATCGACCGAGGCCGAGCGCGCCCGCCTGAACGACACGTTCGTCGCCCTCTGCCGGATTCGCAGTCCATCCGGGCACGAGCGTGCGTGCGTCGACCACGTCGCCGCTGAGCTGCGCGCAATTGGGCTCGAGGTCGATGAGGACGACGCCGGGCCCGCTGCCGGGGCTGATGCCGGCAACTTGTTCGCCCGCATCTCCGGGACCGGCCCGCACAGCATCATGATGTGCGCCCACCTCGACACCGTCCCGCCGACGGCGGCAGTCGACCCAGTCGTCGTCAACGGCGGGTACGAGAACGCCAACGACGCGATCCTCGGCGCCGACAACAAGGCGGCGGTCGCGGTCATGCTCGAGCTCGCGCGCCGTCTTGAGTCCGCGCCGAGTCCGCCGGCCGTCGGCATCGAGCTGATCTTCACCGTCTCCGAGGAGAACGGGCTCCACGGCGCCAAGGCATTCGACACCGGTCGCCTGCGCAGCCGCTTCGGGTACACGTTCGACCACGCCTCGCCGATCGGCGAGATCGTGCTCGCCTCCCCGACCTACCAGCGCGTGATCGCCAATCTCCGCGGCGTTGCCGCGCACGCCGGGCTCCGTCCCGAGGACGGTCGCAGCGCAATCTTCGCCGCCGCACGCGGGATCGCCGCGATGCGGCTCGGTCGGCTCGACGCCGAGACAACGGCGAACGTCGGCGTGATCACGGGCGGGACCGCGACGAACGTCGTTCCCGAGCACTGCCGCGTTGAGGCCGAGGTGCGGAGCCTGTCAGAGGAGCGGGTCGAGTCCGCGCTCACCGAGATGATCGACTGCTTCCAGGATGCCGCCGACGCGGCGGAGTGCGACATCGACCTCAACGTCGAGAAGATGTTCACCGGGTACCGGCTCAAGCCCTCGGCGCCGGCGGTTGCGCACGCCGAGCGAGCACTGCACGCGTGTGGATACGAGCCCCGGCCGATCGTCACCGGCGGTGGCGCGGACGCCAACGCGTTCATCGTCTCCGGGTTCGAATGTGTCAACCTCGCGAACGGGACCGAGCGCAACCACCGGCCCGACGAGCGCGTCAGCATCGACGCGCTCGAGGGAATGCTCGACGTCGCGATCGCGCTCATCGAGGAGGCCGGTCATGAGCTTTGAACGCACCGGCAGCGAGAAGGAGTGGGAGGGCAAGATCATCACGGTCGGTCGCGAGCGGTTCCGTCACGACGACGGCGAGGAGGTCACGCGGGAGAAGGTGTGGCATCCCGGCGCCGTCGGGATCCTGCCCGTCGACGACACCCATGTGTGGCTCACGCGACAGCCGCGGGAGGTCATCGGAGCGAGCGACTCGCTCGAGATCCCGGCCGGCAAGCTCGACGTCGAGGGCGAACCGCCGCACGAGACCGCCAAGCGCGAGCTCGCCGAGGAGATCGGCAAACAGGCGGAGAACTGGGAGGAGATCTTCGCCTTCTACACGAGCCCCGGCTTCAGCGACGAGTTCGTCTGGGTGTACTACGCGACACGGCTGTCCGACGCACCCGCCATCGAGGTCGACGAATACGAGCAAATCGAGATCGTGCCGTGGCCGCTAGAGCACATCGACCGTGCGATCGCCGAATGCCGGGACTCGAAGTCGCTGATCGCGCTGCTGTGGCTGAGCGCGCGCATGCAGTCGCAGGAGCGCTCGCGGTGAGCGCGAATACCCCGGCATGGTCACGGTTGACACGGCAGCGCCTTCCCGGCGGCTGACCGAGCTCACGCTCGATTTCCTCGCCTACCTCGAGCTCGAGCGGGGCCTTTCCCGCAACACGCTCGAGGCGTATCGGTCCGACCTGCAGCAGTACGGGCTGTTCCTCGACCGCCAGTGCACCGATCCGCTCCGCGTCAGCGCTCGTGAGCTTGCGGCGTTCGTCACCGAGCTTGCCTCGGGCTCCGACGAGCGCCCGCCGGTCGCCCCGGCGACGCTCCAGCGCAAGATCGCGTGTCTGCGCTCGTTCTACCGCCACCTGCGGCGCGAGCAGATCCTCGACGCCGACCCGACGTCCGAGCTGCGCGCCCCCCGGACTCCCGGACGCCTGCCGAAGGTGCTGAGCCGCGACGAGGTCCAGCGCCTGCTCGCCCAGCCGACCGGGAATTCGCCCGCCGCGCTCCGCGACCGCGCCCTGCTCGAGACGATGTACGCCTGTGGCCTGCGCGCGTCCGAGGCAATCGAGCTGGAGCTCTCGGCGCTTGACCTCGAGGCCGGGATCCTCCGCACCCACGGCAAGGGGTCCAAGGAGCGGATCGTGCCGATTGGGAGCAAGGCGATCGAGACGCTCCGTGTCTACCTCGAGCGGGCCCGGCCGCGGCTCGTCGGGCTCCGGGATGAGTCCCGCGTGTTCGTCAACCTCCGGGGCTCCGGTCTGTCCCGGCAGGGCCTGTACAAGATCGTCCAGCGCCATGCCAAGAGCGCCGGCCTCGAGCACCGGATGAGCCCGCACACGTTGCGCCACACGTTCGCGACCCATCTGCTCGCCGGCGGCTGCGATCTTCGCTCACTCCAGGAGATGCTCGGACACGCCGACATCGGCACGACGCAGATCTACACGCACCTGTCGACCGAGCGCCTGCGCGAGGTGTATTTCGAGGCGCACCCGCGAGCTCAGCTCGATCGGTCACACTGACGGGGTGCCGCAGGCCCCCAGACACTCCGGCGGGATCGCGCACTTCGACGACGCGCCGTCGAACACGCTGGCGCTCGGCCACCTCCAGGGCAGATGGACGATGCTCGGCGACCTGGCAGGCTCGGTCACCGTCGGTGTACGGCGGATCGAGGTGCCCGCCGGCGGCTGGTCGACACCGGCGCACGACCACGGGGCCGAGGAGGAGATCTTCTATGTCCTCGCGGGGCGCGGCGTCTCCTGGCACGGCGGCGCGACGAGCGAGATCCGGGCCGGTGACTGCATCGTCTACCTGCCTCGCGCCGGGGCGCACACGCTGTACGCCGAAACGGCGCTCGACGTGCTCGCCTTCGGCACCCGGCAGCCGGACAACGCGATCGCCTTCCCCCGGCTCGGGATGTCACTCGTCGGGGCGCGCGCGACCGAGTCGATGCCTCGCGCGGTCGACGGTAAGCCGTTCCAGTTCGTGCGCGAGAGCGAACTCGGTCCGCCGGAGTTGCCCGACCCGCCGGGGCCGCGGGCGGCGACGATCGTGGGTGTCGGCGACGTCAAGCCCGAGGGCCTCGAGCGCGCTCGGATCAAGCGGGAGCGACGTAACCTCGGTCGCGCCGCCGGGTCGGACCAGACGGGCATCCAGCACGTGACGGTCTGGCCCGGGCACGAGTCGGCGCCGATGCACTGCCACTCCCACGAGGAGGAGATCTTTGTGATCCTCGAGGGACAGGGCACGCTCGTTCTCGGCCGTGATGTCGAGACTAGTTCGGAGACGCCGGTTCGGCCCGGGCATGTGATCGCGCGCCCGGCGGGCACCGCGGTCGCTCACACATTCCGCGCCGGCGAGGACACGCTCCGCTACCTCGCGTACGGGACACGCGACCCGGGCGACATGTGCTTTTACCCGCGCTCGAACAAGGTCGCGTTCCGTGGCGTCGGCGTGATCGCTCGGCTCGAGCAACTCGACTACTGGGACGGGGAGGATTAGTCCCGCCCCGTGAGACGGGCGTTCGTCGTCGTGATCGACGCCTGTGGAGCAGGCGCGCTGTCCGATTCCGCCGACTACGGCGATGCGGGCGCGAACACGCTGGGCCACCTCGCAGCCGTGACGGGCGGCCTGCACCTGCCGACGCTCGCCCGTCTCGGTCTCGGCTCGATCCTCCCGCTTGACGGCGTCCCGCCCGCTGCGGATCCGGTCGTCCACGGACAGCTCCGACCGCTCGGCGTCGGAAAGGACTCGACGGCCGGCCACTGGGAGCTGATGGGCGTCGTGCAGACGGTCTCGCCGCCCGTGTATCCCGGCGGCTTCCCACCCGAGGTGATCGACATCGTCGTCTCCGCCGCGGGCGGTCGAGCGGTCATCTGCAATCGCGTCTGTAACGGAATCGAGGCGATCGGCGACTACGGTGCCGAGCAGCTGCGCACGGGCGCGCTCATCGTCTACACCAGCCAGGACTCCGTGCTCCAGATCGCGGCCCACGAACGGGTCGCCACCGCCGACGAGCTCCATGCCATCTGCCAGGAGGTTCGTGCGAAGCTGCCGCCGATACATGCCGTGGGGAGGGTGATCGCTCGGCCGTTCACGGGCGAGCCGGGAGCGTTCCAGCGCACCGACGCTCGCCACGACTACGGGCTCGCGCCTCGCCACTCGTACCTCGACGAGCTGCAGGCTGTCGGGGCTCCGGTGCACACCGTCGGCAAGGTCGGACAGCTGTTTGCCGGGTCCGGGATCGACGAGCAGCACCCAGGGGCGACGAATGCGGTGGCGCTCGCGGAGACGACCCGGCTCATCGAGGTCCTCGACCATGGCTTCGTGTTCACCAACCTGATCGAGACCGATCAGGTCTACGGGCACCGGCACGACGCCGAGGGGTTCCACCGCGCGTTGCAGGAGATCGATCGGGTGGTTGCGGAGTGGCTCGGGACGCTCGGACCCGACGACCTGCTCGTGCTCACGGCCGACCACGGCTGCGACGTGACGATGGCGCACACCGAGCACACGCGTGAATGCGTGCCGCTGCTCGCCGTGTTTCCGGGCGGCGAGGGGCGCCGCCACGACGGGCCGCTCGCGGACGTGGGGGCAAGCGTGCTCGAGTGGCTTGCCTCCGGGGCGGCGTCCGCGTCTCTGCCGGGCCGGTCGTTCGTAAGCTAGCTCTTGACATGCCGGAGCTACCCGAGGTCGAAACGATTCGTCGTCAGCTCGCGCCGGGGCTCGAAGGCCGGCGGATCGAGTCGGTCGAGATCCTCGATTCGCGCTGGACGCGCCCGTACCCGCCGGAGATCGTCGCCGGCGGGCTGACCGGGGCGGTGATCGAGCGGGTCTCACGCGCCGGGAAGTACCTCATCTGGGAGCTGTCGGACGAACTGTTCCTGCTCGTGCACCTGCGGATGACCGGGGCGCTGCTGTTCGATCCTTCGGTCGAGCCGGTCCACACGCGGGTGCGGTTCGGTCTGAGCGGGGGACACCGGCTCGTATACGTCGATCCTCGCCGCTTCGGGACCGGGCACCTGATGGCGGGGCGTGACGCGCTCGAGGAGTACCTGTCGGCGCGACTCGGGGCGGAGCCGTTCACGCCGGCGTTCACGACGGAGTACCTGCGCGGTGCCGCCCGCGGCCGCATCGCGCCGATCAAGGCGTTCGTCCTCGACCAGCGCCGGATCGCCGGCGTCGGCAACATCTACGCCGACGAGGCGCTGTTCCGGGCCGGTATCCATCCTCTGCGGCCCGCCGGTCGGCTCACCGGGGCGCAGTGGGCCCGGCTCCGCGACACGATCGAGGAGGCGCTCGGTGCCGGCATCGACGCCAAGGGAGCCTCGATCGACGACTTCCGCCATGTCGACGGCGCCCGCGGCTCGTTTCAGGACCGCTTCCAGATCCATCTGCGAGAAGGCGAACCCTGCCTCGTCTGCGGTCGCCCTGTGCGCAAGATCGTCGTCGGGGGGCGGGGGACCTACGTGTGCGAGCACTGCCAGCCGCGCCCCCGCGCGCCGCGGGTGCGCAGACCCATGTCCTAGGCGGCGATCAGGCCCTTGAGCTGCCCTTGGCGGTCGGCGACCACGAGCTCGTCGAGCCCGCCGATCGTCTCGCCGTCGATCACGATCTGCGGAAAGGTGATCATCCCGGTCCGCTTGGCGAGTTCTTCGCGGCCGTCCGGGTCCTTTGCCAGATTGATCTCTTCATAACCGATGCCGCGCTTGGTGAGCAGCGCCTTCGCCGTCACGCAGCGTGCGCACTGATCGGTGGTGTAAACAGTGACCTTTGCCATTGCTATACAAAAGATAGCTTGTCGTGCCGCAATGTGGCGGGGCAGCATGTCCGGGGAGTGACCCAGTGCCGGGACCGCTGACAACGGAGGCGATCGTGCTCCGCTCGATCCGCTACGGCGAGGCCGATCGGATCCTCCACATTTATACGCCGGACCACGGGCGGGTGTCGGGGATCGCGAAGGGGGTCCGCCGTGCGCGGAGCCGGTTCGGGGCGCGGCTCGAGCCGTTCTTCCACGTCCGCGCCCATCTCCACGAGGGCCGCAGCGAGCTGCTGACCGTCACCGGCGTCGACACGATCAACCCCCACGCGTCCTTGCGCGAGCACGCCGCGACTCTCGACGCGGCCGCTCGGGTGTGCGACGCCGTATCTCGGCTGTTTGAGACGACGGACCCGCATCCGGAGGTGTTCCACCTCCTCGCCAACGAGCTCGCCCTCCTCGACGGCGATCGCGTCCACGCCCGCGCCGCGAACGGGCTCGCGTTTCGGCTGAAGCTGCTGCTCGCGGCGGGGATCGTCCCGCACCTCGGGGCGTGTGCCTCCTGCGGCGAAGCCGAGCATCTCCAGGGGTTCTCGGCGGCGGCCGGGGGCGTCGTCTGCAACGCGTGCGAGGCCGCCGCGTTCGCACTCGACGAGGAGTCCTACCGGTTCCTCATTGACGCACTCGGACGGCCGCTCGCGCAGGCGCCGGACGCCTCCGAGCGGGCGCTGCGCCAGGCCGAGCGCGCGATCGGCGAGACCGCCGAGCACCACGCGAACGTCCGTCTGCGGCCGCTTCTTCACAGCGCCGCGTGAACCTCAGGATCCGGCTGAAGTTCGTCTGTGATCCGACGCCGGACGTCGCGGGCTGAGGCTGCCAGGCCTGCGCCCCCGGCGGCGGCGTGAGCGCCGTCATCGCCACCACCAGCCGGCGGTTCCCGCGCACTGCGACAACTTTGCGTCAAAGCCGGTGGTGTGGCGCACACCGCTGTCAGAATCGAAGATCGTGAGCGACCAATTGATGACGAGCGGCTATGAACATCCAGGCGGTGCGGTGGCCTCCGCCTTCGCGGCGCGCATCCAGGCGCGCGAGGAGGCCGAGTTCTCGCCGCTCGCCACGCGGTCCTACCCACCGGTGCGCGCGCGACCCGAGACCGACTGCGGCCTGCGCACCCCGTTTCAGCGCGACCGCGACCGGATCGTTCACTGCAAGGCATTCCGACGCCTCAAGGACAAGACGCAGGTGTTCGTCGCCCCCCGCGGAGACCACTACCGCACGCGGCTCACGCACACGCTCGAGGTGACGCAGGTCTCGCGCACCGTCGCCCGTGCGCTCCGACTCAATGAGGACCTCGTCGAGGCGATCGGACTCGGGCACGACCTCGGCCACCCGCCATTCGGTCACATCGGGGAGGACGCGCTCGACGTGTGCCTCCAGCAGCGGTTCGGAACGCGATTCCTGCACCACGAGCACTCGCTGCGCGTCGTTGACACGCTCGAGCGCGATGGCCAGGGGCTCAACCTGAGCGACCCCGTCCGTGACGGGATCGTCAGCCACTCCGGACGCGCCCGCGAGCCGTCGACGCTCGAGGGAAAGATCGTCCGGCTCGTCGACCGGATCGCGTACATCAACCACGACATCGACGACGCGGTACGGGCCGGCGTGCTCTCGGTCTCCGAGCTGCCCTCGGAGCCGATCGCGATCCTCGGCGACACCGGGCCGCGCCGAATCGACACGCTTGTCCACGACCTCGTCGAACATTCCGAGGCCGCTGGGGACATCGTCCAGGGCCTGCGCATCGGCGACGCGATGAGCGACCTGCGCACGTTCATGTTCGAGCGGGTGTACCTCGGCGCAGAGGCGCGACGGGAGGGCGAGAAGATCAAGCTCGTCGTCCGGACGCTGTTCGATCACTACTGCTCACACCCGGACGAAATTCCGGTGTCGATCCAGGATGGCGAGCTGTCCCGTCGGGTCACCGATTGGATCGCCGGGATGACCGACCGCTTCTGCATCCGCGCGTTCGAGGCCCTGAGCGTGCCGACGGCGTTCGCGCCGTGACATCGTCCAGACCCCGCCGTGCCGCGTTACACGCCTGACTCCAGAGATCGCGTCTTTGACGCCGTCGACATGCTGTCGCTCGTCGGCTCGCGCGTCGAGCTGCGCCGGGCGGGTGTCGACAGCTATTTCGGCCTGTGCCCGTTCCACGATGAGCGCTCCGGCTCATTCCACGTGCGGCCGGACGAGAAGCACTATCACTGCTTTGGCTGCCAGGCCTCGGGCGACCCGTTCACCTGGGTGATGGAGACCGAGGGCCTCGACTTCAAGGCAGCGATGGAAGCGCTCGCCGACCGGTTCGGCGTCAAGCTCGAGACGGTCGACGAGGACCCGGCCGCGGCCGCGCGCCGGGAGCGGCGCGAGCGGCTGTACTCGCTGCTCAGCCGCGCCGCGACGTACTACGCGCGCTATCTGTGGGAATCCTCCGAGGCGGCCAGGGCACGGGAATACCTGCTTGGGCGCGGGTTGACCGAGGAGACGCTCCGCGAGTTTGCCGTCGGCTACGCCCCGAGCGCCTGGGATCGCATTCTCACCGCATCGCGATCGGCCGGCTTCAGTGAGGCCGAGCTCCTCGACGCCGGTCTCGTCCAGCGTTCGAAGAACCGCCCCGGCTCGGTGTACGACCGCTTCCGCGAGCGGATCATGTTCCCGTCCGTCGACGCCCGCGGGCGCGTGCTCGGCTTCGGTGCCCGCGCGATGCGCGACAACCAGCCGCCGAAGTACCTCAACACGTCCGAGAACGACCTGTACCAGAAGCGCAGCCAGCTGTTCGGGATCGACCACGCCCGGTCGGTCGCGGCGCGCCTCGGCCGGATGATTCTCGTTGAGGGGTACACGGACGTGCTCGCGCTCCACCAGGCGGGACTGCGCAACGCCGTCGGGATCATGGGCACGTCGTTCACCGAGGAGCAGGCGACCGAGCTCGAGCGGACCGTCCATGTCCTCGAGCTGTGCCTCGACGCGGACAGCGCCGGCCAGGAGGCGATGCTGCGGGCGGCCCAGGTCGCGTCCGGGCGTCGGCTGGAGCTCCGGGTCGTGCCGCTGCCGGCGGGGACCGACCCGGCTGAGCTGATCGAGCGCGAGGGCGTGGACGCGCTCCGCGAGCGGGTGGCGGCATCCGTCCCGTTCGTCGTCTTCCACGTCGACCGGATCCTCGACCGGTCGGATACGCGGAGCGCCGAGGGGCGTGACCGGGCCGTCGCTGAGCTCGCGCCGGTGCTCTCGCTGCCTGCGAGCGCGCTCCGGGAGGATCTCCTCCAGCGGGTGGCGAGCCGGCTCGAGCTGTCCGAGGGACGGCTCGCGGCGCTCATGGCCGAAAGCGGCCAGGGCCGCTCGTCCACAGCCGCTCCCGCATCGAACGGCGGCGGGAATGGCCGCCCTGCGTCAGCTCCCGCGCCGCCTGCGGCGGAGCGCGTCGTCGATCCCGCGGTGCGCAACGAGGGGCAGTTCCTCGTGCTGTGCGTCGCGCGCCCCGAGGCGGGGGAGAGGGCGCTCGCGACGATCGACTTCGACGAGCACCTCACAAGCGCCCGCCTGCGCCGCGCCGCGCGTCACCTTGTCGGCAATTGCGCCACGCCGATGGCCGGCATCGATCCCGAGGACGACGAGCTCGCCCGGCTGCTCGCGACGATCGTCGCCCGCGCCGGCGACGAGACCGAGGTGAGCGACACCCACGTCGAGCAGCAGCGGCTCGTGCTCGAGCTGAACCGCGTCGAGCGGGCGCTGCGGCGCGCCCGGGGCGGGGGAGGCGGTGACATCGCCGAGCTCGCCCGCGACCGGGAACACGTGATCGAGTCGATCCAGGAGCTCGACGCCCGGATGGAAAAGCCGCTCTGAGCGATGCCCCGGCGCCGAGGCGGCGCTCTCCCGACTGGTGCGGAGAGCCGGAAGGCGCCGGGTGATGACCTCGTGAACCTGGGTTGCGGCCGTCACCGCGCGGCCGTCAGCGCGCGGCCGTCAGCGCGCGGTCGACGCGCCCGAGCGAGGGATCGCCGGCGGAGCTCCTTGGCGCGCTCGGGGCGCACCGGCGTGATTTCCACGGCCCGGATGCGGGGACCTCTCGCGAGCCGACAGCGAAGCGGCGGCGCGGGCCAGGGCTGGCCGCACCGCCCGCCGGACGAACCGCCGGCGCCGCAGCACCGGCGCCTCGACGAGCCGCCACGACAGGGTCGCCAGCGCGATGCTGCCGAGCAACACGAACGGGAGATAGAAGAGGTGGGAGTGCCCCGGCAGGTAATGCCAGATCAGGTAGTAGAGCGGCAGGTGGTAGAGGTAGATCCCATAGCTCACCCTCCCCCCGGCGCGCAGCGGGCGGGCCGACAGACCGCGCGCCAGGACTGCAGGACGCGCTCGGTTCCGCGGAGCCAGAAGGTTGACGATCAGCAACGCCGTGAGCAGCGCGGCGCACAGATAGGACAGACGCTCGGAGAGCGCGTGATCGAACAGAACCACGGCCAGTCCGGCGCAGGCGATCGGACCGGCGGGGCGCGCCTCGAGCAGGCGGGGAACCCATCGTTCGCGCCACAGGACGGCGGCGAGGCACCCGATCAGCAGCTCGCTTCCGCGGTCGAGCGGGCTCGTGTATCCGTTGTAGCCCGCGACGCCCGCCCGGGCCAGCTGCGCGCCGACGAGCAGCGCCGCGATCCCCACCACGAGAATCGCGGGCAGGGTCCACCGCCGCAGCCCGGCCGCGAGCAGAACCGAGAGCGCCAGCGCCCACAGGAGATAGAACTGCGCCTCCTGGGCGAGCGTCCAGGTCGGGACGAGCGGCCCCAGCACGTGACCGTGCTGTGCGGCCAGCGTCGCCACCCAGTTGTTCCCGAACGTCGCGGTGCTGAGCATGAGGCGCCCGAGCGGCCAGCTCGAGGGATACGGGTCGAGGGCCAGGACGAGTGTCGCGAAGGCCACGAGCAGGACGGCGAGGGCCGGCAGCAGCCGCCGGGCACGGCGCACGAAGAAGCCGCGCAGCGAGATCCGCCCGCTGCGCTCGTGCTCCTCGAGCAGCAGCGCGGTGATGAGGAACCCGGACAGGACGAAGAACATGTCGACGCCGATGTAGCCGTGCAGCAGCAGGCTCAGGTGCACGCCGACGACGAGCAGCACGGCGGTCCCGCGCAGGCCGTCGAGTTCGGGGCTGCGGCCCAGGCGCAGTGGTCCACTCGGTGCTGGATCCATCCCATTTCGGCTACCCGCTCGCATTAACCTGTCCGAAAGGGCGGCGAAGAGCGCCGGGTGAGACGTCAGCGCCGTAACCTCTTGCCCGGGGTGTCGCGCGCATGTGTCTACGTCTCGACCTGGCCCGGCCCGTCGTGCCGGGTTCTCGGGGGTGGCCGTGCCGCGTAACCGGCTGCTCGTTGTGCCGGTTCTCGGCGCGCTGGCGGTCGCGGCCTTGACGCTCGGCCTCACCCAGTGGCACACCAGCGGTGCGGCCACCCTCGATCGCTCCGGCTGCTGGGTGCCGGCGTGGGGCGCCAGCCCGCAGCCGGGAGTGCCTCCTGTCGGCAGTGCGGCGGATCTCGCAGGCGACAGCGTTCGTGATGTGCTCGTTCCCAGCCTCGCCGGCGATGCGGTGCGCGTCCGCGTCACGAACGCGTTCGGTACCCGGCCGGTGCTGATCGGCCGCGCCTCGATCGGCGACGCCCTGGACGCCATCGCACCGGCTGCCGGCCTGACGTTCGCCGGCCGGGCGTCCGTTCGCGTGGCAGCCGGCGCGTCGGTGCTGAGCGATCCCGTCCGCCTGCCGGTCGCGGCGCTGCACCCGGTCTCCGTGAGCCTGTTCGTGGCCGGCGCGAGTGGAGCGCTCACCGAACATCGTGACGCCCAGCAGGTCAACTACCTCACCACCGGCGACCGCGTCGCGGACGCCGGCCCCGGCCGGTTCACGGGCCGGATCGCGTCCTGGCCGCTGATCGACCGCCTCGACGTCCGCGTGCCCGGCTGCCGCGCCGGGACCGTGATCGCGCTCGGTGACTCGCTGACCGACGGCTACCGCTCGACGGTCGGTGCCGACGCGCGCTGGACCGACGATCTCGCCCGTCGGATCGCGAGTGCCGGCGGCGCAGGCGACGGAGGATTCGGCGGCGCCGGTGCGCGCGTCAGCGTGCTCAACGAGGGAATCAGCGGAAACCGGCTGCTGCGCGGCGGGCCGTGCTGTGGACAGAGCGCACTGCGCCGCCTGCGGCGGGATGTCCTCGCGCAACCGGCGGCACGATCGTTGATCGTGCTCGAGGGAATCAACGACATCGGCTTCGGTCATCTGCGGCTGGGCTCGAGCCGGACGCACCGGCGGGAGGTGTTCGCGCGCGCCCTGATCGACGCCTACCGCCGGATCATTCGCGCCGCACATGCCGCCGGGCTGCGGGTCATCGGCGGGACGCTGCTGCCGTTTCGCGGCGCGGCCTACTTCACCCGGGCCGGCGAGCGCGTGCGTGAGGCGGTCAACCGCTGGATCCGGCACGGCGGCGGGTTCGACGCGGTGATCGATTTCGACGCGGCGGTGGCCGATCGCGCCGACCCCATGCGCCTGTCGCCGCGCTATGACTCGGGCGACCACCTGCACCCGAACGATGCTGGATATCAGGCCATGGCGGCCGCCGTGCCGCTCGGCATCCTGTGACGGATGGTGCTTCCCACGCCGCGTCGCAGCATCAGCCCGTGGTCAGCGAATGCCCGGATTGCGCCAGCGACGGTTCGCCGGCGGACAGCTCCCAGCCGTCGCCTTGCCGGGAGACCGTCGAGCGATCCGGTTGCCGCGATCTCGACCGCGCGGGTGCAAGCGGGTATCGCCTTGGTTCCCGCTAGTCTTCGGATTCTCAGAAGTTCACCGCGCGTCATCGGACAGGCGGTGGCTGAGACCATGATCCGGGGTAGCTCAATCGGCAGAGCATTCGGCTGTTAACCGAAGGGTTGTGGGTTCGAGTCCCACCCCCGGAGCTCCACCGCCAGCGTGTCGGACGCTGGCGGCCTCCCCTCCGCGTCCGAAAGGGAGCCATGAAGATCTACGTCTGTTACGGGACCTGGACGGCGGCACCGAGGCCCGGTGGTCATCCCTGTGGGAAGGCGTACCACGCGCTTGTCGACGCCGGCTACGAGCCGGAGGTCGTGAAGTCCTACGGCCTCGGGATGTTGCCGGACGCCCTCAACATCACGCCGGGACGCAAGGAGGTCAAGCGGCTCACCGGGAACACCTGGGTCCCGGTGCTCGTCACCGACGATGACGAGGTCATTCAGGGCTCAGACAAGATCATCGCCTGGGCGCAGGAGCGTCCCGCGGTGGCCGCCAGCGGCGCCTATGCGGCCGGCCCGCCCGACCCGACGGCAAGCCCGGACTGACGATGGCGATGCGTCCGACGCTGACGCTTGCCGACCTTCAGCGCTGGGAGGACAACGGTGCCACGTGGCGGGCGCTCGAGATCGACGAGCATCACGCGGTCGTGGAGCTGTGCACGTGCTACGGCGAGCCGGTCGACACGCTCCTGGGGAACGCCCCGGACCTGATCGAGTTCGTCCGCGCGCGCCGGCGCGAGCGCTCGGACACCGACGTCTGAGCTTCAGAAGAACGTCCCAAGGCGGACGGCAAGGCGCCGACACTCACCCGCCACAGCGGCCCTTCCAGCCTGGGCGCCCGCCTTCGGTCGTCACACCATAGTTCGGCACGCTGCGGAAAAACCCTTGGCAGTTGCCATAACGCGTCCGTAGAGGTTGCGGACTCGCGGGCGATCATCCGCTGCCGGCGGCCTCGCGGACGATCACGCCTCGGTGGCCAACTCCTCGACGAGATCCGCCGCCGTCGCCGCCCCATCGTGCGTCGCGGCCCACGCCGACACCGCTCGCGCCCGTTCGGAGAACGCTGGCTCGTCGAGCACGCGCCGGACCGCCAGTCGCAGGGTCGAAGGGGAGAGGAAGCGCCACGGCAGCCGCACCCCGACGCCCGCCCAATCGATCCGGGCGGCGTTCTCTCCCATGTCACCGGAGTGAGGGACGGCCACGACCGGGCTGCCGCACTCGAGCGCCCGCGCCACCGTCCCATGGCCGGCATGTGAGATGACGACCGCCGCTCGCGGCATCGTGCGCGAGTACGACAGCCACTCGACGAGCCGGGCGTTCCGCGGCACGTCGACAGGCCGGGCCAAGGGCTTGCGGTTCGTCGCCGCGAGCGCCCGCACCGGTTCATGGGCGAGCCCGAGCAGCGCCGCGCGCAGCAGACGATGCTCGGGGTCCTGCGCCGTGGACGGCGCGAGCAACACGAGCGGCGCGTCGCCCGCTGGCTCCTCGACGTCCCCATACGGAGGCTCCCACGCAAGGGGCCCGACAACATGCACGTGCGCCGGCCACGCCCGCGGGTACTCGAGCTGCGGAAACGTCCCGACGAGGCACAGCCGATCGCTGATCCCGCCGAACAGGCGTGTCACCGGCGGCAATCCGAGCCGGACGCGCGTCTCGTTGAGCTCGCTGCGTCCCCGTCGCAGCCCCGCCTCGACGGGATGGGACATCGACCGCCACAGCGCGCGTCCGAGCGTTGTTCTCGGATAGCGCGCCCCGAGCGCGTACGGCGGTGCGCCGTCGGCGCTTGACGGGTGCACGTGCGGGATGAGCGTCGCCGCCGGGACGCCCTCGAGCTCGGCGGCCATCGCCGGCGCCAGCGTGAGGATGTCGTGCACGACGACGTCGGGCGCGGCGTCAACCATCGCTGCGCGCGTCTCGGCGGTCGCGACGACGACCGCCTCGTACGGCTTCAGCGGCTGCTCGCGGGTGGGGAAGACCGGGTACTCGGGCGCGGCGACGAACCGCATGCCCGCCGCCTCGGCGTGCTCGCGCCAGCGCTCCCACGTTTCGAAGGTGACCTCGTGGCCGCGCGCCGCGAGGCGCGAGCCGAGCGCGAGCATCGGGAACGCGTGGCCGGGATCGCCGAACGCCCCGAGGAAGACGCGCAGGCGGCGGCCGGCGCTCACCCGGCCAGTTCGGCGATCGCCTGAAGCTGCGTGATCCGCTCGTCGGTCGTCCACGCCATCGGCGTCACCATCAACGTGCCGACGCCGGCATCCCGGAACGCCGCGAGCCGGTCGCGGACGACATCACGCGGGCCGCACAGCGAGACCATGTCGATCAGCTCGTCGGGGATCGCATTGCCGGCCTCTTCCTTCTTGCCGTCGAGGTACAGGTCCTGGATCTCTTGGGCCGCGTCCTCGAATCCGTAGCGCTGTACGAGGTTGTTGTAGAAGTTCTGCTTGCGCGAGCCCATCCCGCCGATGTACAGCGCGAGCACCGGGCGCATGAGGTTGCGTGCCGTTTCGCGGTCGTCGGAGACGTACGCGTTGACGGTCGGCGCGATGTCGAAGCCGTCGAGCGAGCGCCCGGAGCGATCGGCGCCCTCCTGGAGCAGCTTGCGGAACTCCGAGACGTACTCGGGCGAGAAGAACGTCGGGATCCAGCCGTTCGCGATCTCCCCGGCGAGCTGCGTGTTCTTCGGCCCGATCGCTGCGAGGTAGATCGGGATCTCCTGCTGCTTGGGTGCAATCGTCAGCTTGAGCGCGCGGCCGGGGCCGTCCGGCAGCGGCAGCTCGATCGTCTCGCCGTGGAATTCGACCCGCTGGCGGCCGAGCGCCATCCGCACCACCGCGACGTACTCGCGCGTCCGCTGCAGCTGCTTGGCGAACCGCTGCCCGTGCCACCCCTCGGCGACCTGCGGCCCGGAGCTCCCGATGCCGAGCACCATCCGCCCGTCGGACAGCTCGTCGATCGTCGCCGCGGTCATCGCCGTCATCGCCGCGCTGCGGCCGGGCATCTGAAAGATCGCCGAGCCCAGCTTGATCTTGCTCGTTCCGGCGGCAAGCCAGGCGAGCACGGTCGCGGCGTCCGACCCGTACGCCTCGGCGGCCCACACCGAGTCATACCCGAGGCGCTCGGCCTCCTGGACGACCTGTAGCTGATCCTGCGGCCCCATGCCGAGGCCCCAGTAACCGACGTGCACTCCGAGCTTCATCTGCAAGGTTCCTTTCGCCGCGAGGAGATCGCTTGAGGGTGTAGACGGGCGCCTATACAGTGGCCGCGTGGCCCTCGGGAGGCGGTGAACCCTATGCGAGATCGACATCGTGCGACGATCAACGAGCTGCGGACGGCGGTGGAGTGCTTGCCGCGCCACACCCGGGTCGCGATGCTCGAGGGCATGCGCACGAACGAGATCATCGTCGGCGCGTACTCGCGCGACGGTGGCATCTGCCCGATGCTCGCCGCCCACCGCGCCGGCGGCCGCACGGATTTCATCTCGTTCGCAAAGGCGTGGGACCGGTTTGCGTTCGCGCAGACGCGGAGCACGCGTGCGCGCAGGGCGACCGAACGCGAGTTGCTGATCCTCCGCACGCACCTCGAGGCGAGCCTGCTCGACGACGACGGGCCCGCGCCCGACCTGAGCGCTGCCATGGCCGAGCACCGGGCGCTGATCGAGCGCCGGGCGGCCGAGCAGGCAGCCAGGCGGGCCGCCGCGCCGAAGCCGGAGCGCAGTAGGTCGCGTCCGCGTCCCGGCGACCCGGACCGCAGCCGCGAACTGCGCAAGCGCGGCGGATGGTCGTGGATGCGCGTCGTCCGCCGGCTCGACGACTATGAGCGCGCGCTCGCGCGGCTCGACGCGGCGGCCGACAAGCGCGAGCCGCGCACTTCCGAGCTTGTCTGACGGTCCCGCGGCGACACCGGGCGCACCCGGCCCCGAGCCGACGCCCGGCCCCGAGCTGACGTCCGGCCCCGAGCTGACGCCCGGCCCCGAGCCGACGCCCGGCCCCGAGCCGACGTCCAGCCCCGGGCCGACTCCCGCCCCCGCATCTCCGAGCCTCGACGAGCGCCGCACCAGCCCGCTCGAGTTGCTCTGGGACCTCGTGTTCGTGTTCGCGGTCACCCAGGTCACCTCGCTGCTCTCCAACCACCTCACGTGGAGCGGCTTCGGACGCTCGATGCTCGTGCTCGCGCTCATCTGGTGGGCGTGGTCGGCGTTCGTGTGGGCGGCGAACGCGCAAGCGTCGACCGATCTCAGCTTCCGCGCCTGCCTGCTGCTCGCGACCGTGTTCATCTTCATCGCCGGCCTCGCCCTGCCCCAGGCGTTCGGAGCGCAGGGCACGCTGTTCGCCGTGACGTACTCGATCGTGCGGGTGCTCCACCTCATCCTCTACGCCGACGCGTCGCGCAAGGGCAACGCGTCATGGTCGGCGATCGGCGGGTTCGCGCTCACGGTCGCGATCGGGCTGATCCTTCTCATCGCCGGATCGTTCGTCGACGGCACGGCTCGCGACCTCCTCTGGCTCGCCGCCGTCGCGATCGACTACGCCGGGCCGGCCTGGCTGACCCGCGAGCGGCTGCGTGGTCTGCAGCAGGTCGCCGTCGCTCACTTCGCCGAGCGCTACAGCCTGTTCGTGATCATCTGCCTCGGCGAATCGATCATCGCGATCGGGGTTGGCGCGCGTGGGGAGCCGATCACGACGCCGCTCGTGGTCGCTGTGACGCTTGGCCTGCTGATCACGATCGCGATGTGGTGGACGTACTTCGAAGGGTTCGCCCGGGTCGCCGAGGAGCGCTTGCGCGTGCACGAGGATCCGGTGCTCGCCGCCGCTGACGGCTACAGCTACATCCATCTCGTGATCGTCGCTGGGATCATCATCTTCGCCGTCGGCGTCCACTTCATCTCCCTCGAGCCCGAGCACACGCTCGCCGACGCCGGGCGTCTCACGCTGTGCGGCGGCGTGGCGCTTTACCTCGCCGGGCATCTCGCGTTCCGCCTGCGGATGGTCGGCACGTTCGAGCTCGAGAAGGCGCTCACCGCCGTCGCGCTGCTCGTGCTCTACGCGGTTGGGGGTGGGATCGTCGCCTGGGGGCTGGCGGCCATCGCCACCGTGCTCCTCGTCCTCCTCTGCGGCATCGAGTCGCGCCCTGCGCCGCATCCGCATGCGGTTACGGAGCGGTAGCGTTTCACGTCAACGACCGCAGGGGAGACACCGACCAATGGCCACACACGCAGCGCTGGAACTCAGGGGCAATGACGACCGCGCCTTCGACGATGTCCTCACGCCGGACGCGCTCGAGTTCGTCGCCGAACTGCATCGCTACTTCAATCCGCGCCGCACCGAGCTGTTGAAGGCCCGTATGGAGCGGCGCGCGCGGCTCGCCGCCGGCGAGACGCTCGACTTTCTCAAGGAGACGCGCGAGATCCGCGAGAGCGACTGGACGGTCGCGCCCGCACCGGAGGACATGCAGCAGCGTTGGGTCGAGATCACCGGTCCAACGGACCGCAAGATGACGATCAACGCGCTCAACTCGGGTGCCGATGGGTTCATGGCCGACTTCGAGGACGCGAATGCGCCGACGTGGCGCAACATGGTCGAGGGTCACATCAACCTGCGCGACGCGATCGACGGCTCGATCACCTACGAGGGGTCGGACGGCCGTCACTACGAGCTCGGCGAGAACCCGGCGACGCTGCTCGTTCGCCCGCGCGGGTGGCACTTGCCTGAGCGCCACCTGCTCGTCGACGGCGAGCCGATCGGCGGCGCGTTCTTCGACTTTGGGATGTACATGTTCCACAACGCCCGGCGCCTGCTGCACAACGGGTCGGGGCCGTACTTCTATCTGCCGAAGATGGAATCGCACCGCGAGGCGGCGCTGTGGAACGACGTGTTCAACTCCGCCCAGGACGCGCTCGGCATCGAGCGCGGGACGATCAAGGCGACCGTGCTGATCGAGACGGTGCCCGCATCGTTCGAGATGGACGAGATCCTCTATGAGCTGCGCGAGCACTCAGCCGGTCTCAACGCCGGGCGCTGGGACTACATCTTCTCGGCGATCAAGTGCTTCCGAGACCAACCGGAGATGGTGCTCCCGGACCGCGTCGCAGTGACGATGACGGTGCCGTTCATGCGCGCCTACACAGAACTGCTCGCCGCGACGTGCCACCGCCGCGGCGCCCACGCTATGGGCGGGATGGCGGCGCTGATCCCCTCGCGCAAGGGCGGGGAGGAAGCCAACCAGAAGGCGCTAAACGGTGTGCGCGCCGATAAGGACCGCGAGGTCAAGCAGGGCTACGACGGCACCTGGGTCGCGCACCCCGACCTCGTTCCGGTCGCCCGCGAGATCTTCGAAAAGGGCCTCCAAGGGGCCCCCAACCAGGTTGCGCGTCAGCGCGACGACGTCCACGTCACGGCGGATCAGCTGCTCGACCTCTCCTCGACCCCGGGTGAAATCACCGAGCAGGGCCTGCGCACCGACGTCAATGTCGGCTTCCAGTACATCTCCTTCTGGCTCGGCGGCCGCGGCGCCGCGGCGATCAACAACCTGATGGAGGATGCGGCGACCGCCGAGATCTCCCGCTCGCAGATTTGGCAGTGGATCCGCCACGGCGCCACGCTCGAGGATGGGCGGACTGTGACACGCGAGCTCGTCCAGGACCTCCTCGACGAGGAGACCGCCAAGATCCGCGAGTCCGTCGGCGAGCAAACCTGGCGCGCCGGCCGACCCGATGAGACCCGCGACATCTTCGAGGCCGTGTCGCTTTCCGAGGACCTCCTCGAGTTCCTCACGCTGCCGGCGTATAAGTACCTCGACTGACCCGGCCCTCCGCGCGCATCACGGGCACGCGGGGGGGGACGCACGCGCCCGCCATCGCGCCCGATCACGGCGCGAGGCGGAGGCGGGGCGCAGCACGCGAGCCGAACGCAAAAAGGGTCCGCCGGCAGACCCGCCGCAGCCCCATCGGACCGTAGTGCCGCTCAGACCGGTACAACGGTCCGGGCTTCCGCCGCGACGGCGTCCGGCGGACGATCGTCCCGGTCCGCCGCACACACGCGCGCGCTCCCCGCTCCTTTCGATGCGCCGTTCGCTGGTCGCACACTGACCGACCGCCGAGCGGAGTCGACCGGGCCGCAAATCCACCAGTACCAGCCGCAAGAGGCCGCCTCCGTAGCGGGGCGGTCCCTCACGGCGAGTGTGAAGCAAGGTGCCGCGTCTAGCGCGTCGCCTTCTTGACCGCCGAAGCGGCCTTCCCAGCGGCGTTGCGGGCCTTGCCCTTCAGCTCTTCGCCGGCGCCACGCGCCTCGGTCCCCGGCCGGCCTGCGGCCCGACCCGTGTCCTTTTTGGTCTTGCCCTTGAGCTCCTCGGTCTTGCCCTTCAAACGCTGTGTCCGGTCACCCATCGACTGACTCCTCTCAAATGAAACGCCAGAACTACTTGGCCCTCTGCTACCCGGAACCTCAGGGAACCATCCACGACATGGGCCCCGACTGCAGCAGCACGAGCAGGGCCATCAGCAGCACGAGCACGGCGCTCCAGCCGACGACCCGGCGGAAGATGTGTCCCTCCTTGCCGGCGAGACCGACCGCGGCCGCGCCGATCGCAAGGTTCTGAGGCGAGATCATCTTCGCCAGCACGCCGCCCGAGCTGTTCGCTGCCGCGAGCAGGGTCGGGGAGAGACCCGATTTATGGGCCGCCGCGACCTGCAGCGCGCCGAACAGCGAGTTCGTCGACGTGTCCGACCCCGTCACTGCGGTGCCGAACCAGCCGATCAGCGGTGACAGGAACGCGAAGAACGTGCCCGCGCCGGCCGCCCCTCGTGGGCTACCCCGCCCGCGGGCCGCGATAATCGGGACTGACATGTCCGACTCGGTCACCGCCACACCGGGGTACAGCGGTCGCACCGCCTGGGCACGGAATCTGGCTGCGCCGGTCCGTGACTTCCTGAGCACCGAGACCGGCAGCGCCGCGGTGCTGCTCGGCGCCACCGTCGCCGCCCTCATCTGGGCCAACTCGCCGTGGCGCCACGCGTACGCCTCGCTGTGGAACACCGACCTTGCGATCCACGTCGGGAGCGGCGGGATCAGCGCGACCCTCCGAGAATGGGTTAACCAGGGCCTGATGACGTTCTTCTTCCTCGTCCTCGGGCTCGAGGCCAAACGCGAGATGGACATGGGCGAGCTCCGCCAGCGCCAGCGCCTCGCGATTCCGGTGATGGCCGCGATCGGCGGCATGATCGTCCCGATCGCGATCTATCTTGCGTTCAACGCCGGCGGGGCGGGTGCCAAGGGATGGGGTGCCGCGATGTCGACCGACACTGCTTTCGCGCTCGGCGCGCTCGCGCTACTCACCCCACAGTCCGCGACCCGGCTGCGCGTCTTCCTGCTCACGCTCGCCGTGTTCGACGACCTCGGTGCCCTGCTCGTGATCGCGACCGCGTACACCAAGCACGTCTCGATGCCGGCGCTGCTGCTCGCGATCGGGCTGTTCGGCGTCCTCATCGCGCTGCGCTACGCCCCCGGCGAATGGCGCCGCCAAGCGTCGGTCGTCGTCGGTGTCGCGATCTGGGTCGCGATGTTCAAGTCCGGGATCGACCCCGTGATCTCCGGTCTTGCGGTCGGGCTGGTGACGAGCGCTTATCCGCCCTCGCGTGAGGACCTCGAGCGCG
This sequence comes from uncultured Solirubrobacterales bacterium, assembly GCA_963750695.1. Lineage (GTDB taxonomy): Bacteria > Actinomycetota > Thermoleophilia > Solirubrobacterales > Solirubrobacteraceae > Palsa-465. The sequence goes on along the minus strand of CAVVSB010000005.1, from coordinate 187,302 downwards.
TAACCGAGCTGACCCGCTCGTTCCGCGAGCAGCCGACCCCGGAACTCGCCCGCAGCGCGCAGCTGAGCGTCCAATCGGCGATCTCACCGAACGAGCGGCTCCAGTACACCCTGCACCCCTGGACCGGGTACGTGATCGTGCCGCTGTTCGCGCTCGCCAACGCCGGCATCCATCTCTCGAGCGGGCTGCTCAGCGACGCGGTGTCGAGCCCGATCACACTCGGCATCGTCGTCGGCTACGTCGTCGGCAAGCCGCTCGGGATCATGCTCGCGTCGTGGATCGCGTCACGACCCGCCCTGCACGGCCAGCGGCCGACGATCAGCTGGCCGGTGCTCGCCGGCGGGGCGGCCGTTGCCGGCATCGGCTTCACCGTCTCGCTGCTCATCTCGAGTCTCGCCTTCAGCGGCCGCCGCCTCGACGAGGCGAAGCTCGGCGTACTCGCCTCGGCAGTGCTCGCGCCCGCGCTCGCCTGGGCCGTGTTCCAGATCACGAAGCGTCTGCCGACGGCCGTCCGCGCACGCCAGATCAGCAACACCGCACAGGAGCTGCTCGACCTCGACGAAGACGTCGACCCCGAGCGCGACCACGTCCGCGGGCCGGATGAGGCACCGGTGACGCTCGTCGAGTACGGCGACTTCGAGTGCCCGTACTGCGGGATGGCGGAGCCGGTCATCCGCGAGCTGCTCTCCGACTTCGGCGACGACCTCCGCTATGTGTGGCGGCATCTGCCGCTCAACGATGTCCACCCGAACGCCCAGCTCGCCGCCGAGGCGTCCGAGGCCGCCGAGGCGCAGGGGAGGTTCTGGGAGATGTACCAGGCGCTCCTCGGCCGCCGCGGCGATCTGTCCCCGCGCGAGATCGGCCGGATCGCGACCGACCTCGGCCTCGACACGACCCGGTTCTGGGATGACATCCGCCAGCACGAGTACGGGCCGCGGGTCGCCGAGGACGTCATGTCCGCCGACTCAAGCGGCGTCTCGGGAACGCCGAGCTTCTTCATCAACGGCCGGCGCTACTCCGGCGCCTACGACCTCGAGACGCTCACCTCCGCAGTCTCCGCCGCGCGGAACCGCGCGCGCCTGCTGGCGAAGGCCCCGGCTGAGGTGGCGTCCTAGTGTCCTGGCCGTCCTGGCGTCCCGAGTCCCAGCCCTATCCCTCGAGTCGGTCGGGCAGGCCGAACTGTCCGAACGCCGAGAACAGCCGGCCCGGATCGGCCGGCTCATCTGGCCAGCGGACGTAGCGTTCGCGCTCGGTCGGCTCGATCGAGCGCGACACGAACGCCACGACATCCGAGATCTGCTCGCCGCGGAACGTCAGCACGTTGAGCGCGAACGGCAGGTACGCCTGCTCGCCCTCGTCCCAGGTGTAGAACCCGAGCGCAGGCTGGCCGCCGTTGGCCGTCGTCTGCACGACCTTCCAGCGCCACGTGCCGTTCATCGGATAGCGGGCGAGGAACGCCGTGATCTCGGCACGGGTCCCGAACCAGCTGCCGAGCGGCGGCATGGCGAACGTCGCGTCCTCGGTGAGCATGGCCGCGACGGTCTCGACGTCGCCCCGCAGCCACGCATCGACGTAGCCGTCGACGATCTCGGTGAGGCGGTCGTCGCCAATCGCCCGCAGGGTCGCCTGCTGCGACCGCTGGGGCGTCTTCTCGTCGACCGACTTACGGGCCCGTTGAAGCGCGCTGTTGACCGACGCCACGGTCGTCCCGAGCGTCTCGGCGACCTCGGCGGCTGAGAACCCGAGCACCTCGCGGAGGATGAGGACGGCGCGCTGGTTGGCCGGCAGATGCTGCAGCGCCGCAACGAACGCGAGCTCGACGCTCTCCCGCAGCTCGTAGCTCGCGTCGGGCCCGGCGATGTCCTCCTCGAGCCCAAGCCGCTCATCGGGGTAAGGCTCGATCCAGACAGATTCAACAATCGGTTCCCCCGGCCCATCGTGCGGGTCGGTCCGCGGGCCGTAGTCGACGGGGAGGACGCGCTTCGGGCGCTTGGCGATGAGATTGAGCGACGTGTTCGTCGCGATCGTGTAGAGCCACGAGCGCAGCGAGCTGCGGCCCTCAAAGCGGCCGATCGCGCGCCAGGCGCGCAGGAGTGTCTCCTGCAGGGCGTCTTCGGCGTCGTGGACCGACGCGAGCATGCGGTAACAGTGGGCGTTGAGCTCACCGCGATACGGGGCGACGAGCTGCTCGAACGCGGCCTCGTCCCCGCGCCCTGCCGCGGAGATCAGCTCGCGCTCACGCGCGGGGGAAAAAGCGGACGACGCAGACATTGTCTCAGGGTAACCACGACCTCGGGCGAAATCCATGCGATGAGTTCCTCAAACGTGCTCGGTCTAAGTCCGTAGATAGCCCATGGCGCGCCCGGACAAGCCAGTCGTTCACCTCGAGCTCCACACCGGTGATCTCGAAGGAGCGCACGCGCTGTATGCCGAGCTGTGCGGCTGGCGCCGCGAGCAGATCGAGACCGCCCACGGCTCCTATCTCGCGCTCGAGCTCGGCGGCGGCATCGGCGGCGGCATCGTCGAGTGCAACGTGCGAAGGCCGATCTGGCTGCCGTACGTCGAGGTCGACGACATCCGCGAGACGACCGACGCCGCCCGCCGGCTCGGCGCGGCGATGCTGCTCGAGCCGCGGGAGGGACCCGCGGGCTGGCGCAGCGTGATCCGCACCGAGACCGGCGGCGAACTCGCGTTCTGGCAGCAGAAGAGTTAGGGGACGACGTAACCCCCTTAGAGCCCGGCCAGCAGCCTCCGCGCGGCGGCACGGCGTGCCATCGATCGGCCGCTCGCGATCCCGACCTCGGTCACAACGCCGCGGGTGACCTTCACGAGCCGGCGCGTCGATCCGGTGCCGACGACGTACCACGTCCCCCGGCCGATCGCATAAGTCCGCGCGACGTGCCTTCGCCAACGCGCGGCCCGGAGCACCATTCCGGGTCGCACGCCCTGCAATGCGTAACGCCGGTTGCCGCTCACCGCCGCCGCGACCCGTCCGCCGGCGAAGCTGAGCCGGATCCGCGCCGATCGCAGGCACGCGGCACGCGGCACGCGCGGGCGCTTCTCGCCGAGCCACACCGGCCCGAGCCGGCGTCCGCTGAGCCGACCTGCGGTCGGGCAACGAGCCGCCGGCGGGCGCGAGCCACCGACCGGCGCCGCGCCCTGTGCATCGGGCCACACGCTCGGCGACAGCCGCAGAACGTAGAAGCCGCTCGTCCCGTCCGTGTACCAGACCTCGCGCCGCGCCGGCGCGAAGGCCGGCTTCGACATCGCAAAGTTGCTCCCGTCCATCAGGTTCTCGAACTTGTGCGTCGGCGGCGCGACGTAGTACGCGATCTCCCTCGGGTGCAGCGGATCGTGAATGTCGAACACGCGCAGCCCGGAGGCGATGAACGAACAGGCGACGATTCCCGGGTCGACCTCCTGAGGGATGCTGCAGTAGTGCGCCGCGTAGCCCTGGACCGGTGACGTCGCACCGGGATCGCCGGCCGCCGCCTGGTGCTCCGCCGGCTGATCGACGGCGAGCCGCAGGTTCGACACGACGCGGGGATGGTGCTCATCCGCGATGTCGATGATCCGGGCCGCGCCGACGGTGCCCGGGGGTGCCGAGCCGTTGAAGCGGAACGCGTACTCGTCGAACTCGAGGATGTACGGGTGGCCGTGAACCGTCATCGGGATCGCGTTCTGCGGGATCGACGCGGTGGTCCACGTCAGGCGGCTCACCTCGCTCACCTGGGGATCCGCCTTGCGGGCCTGGACCTGGCTCGTGTCGAGGATCAGCAGCTGTCCGTTCATCGGGTCGGCGACGTAGGCACGGTTGCCGTCTTCCGAGAGCGTCAGCCCGTGCGAGTACTCGTTCCCCTGCCAGATCGCGTGGGGGTGCTTAGGATCGGTGACGTCGATCGCCGTGATCGACTTGACCGCGGTCCCGGCGGCGTAGAACGTCTTGCCGTCGGGGGAGAAGTTCCCTTCGTGTCCGAACCGCGCGACGAGCGCCGTCGAGTCGAGCACCGGGTGCCGGCAGTCCTGGCTCGCGTCGTAGATCGATACGAGGCCCGGGTATGTCGCCGGGTTACCAAGCACGGCGGCGAGCAGACCGCGGCGCGGGTTGAGGCTCAACGATTCGTGCGGGGAGAGCATCTGCAGCGACGTCAGCATGTCCGTCTGGACGGGATGCGCCGGATCGCTCATGTCGAGTACCGCGACGCCGTCGCCCGAGCTCGCCAGCTGCACGGCGTTGAGCGGGTACAACAGCGCGGTGTCGTAGAACGCGCACTCGTGGCCGTGGGTGTCGACGTAGCGCAGGACCTTGAAGCCGCCGGACTTGCCCTGGTGGGCGACGACGGTCAGGTTGCACGTGTAGCCGTTCGCGCCGGCGGGGGACTGCAACGCCGACGCCGGGACGCGTCCCTGGACGCCGTCGAGTGGGTGCGAGCCGGGGCCGCACACGGCTCGGGGCGTCGCCACCGACGGCGGTTCGGCGGGATGCTGCACGGCAACCGCGGCCGGTTTCTGGCCGAGGCCCTGCCCGAGCGCGAGCAGGTCGTTCAGCGGTCCGGGCAGCTGCCCGCGCGCAAGACCGGCCGGTACCGCGACAGCGATCAAAACCAGCGCCAACCTCACCTGCCACAACGACAACCAGCGTGTCCGCACGCGCATCTTCTCCCTGCCCGGAGCCAGCGACGCGCCGGATCATAGAGCGACGCTGTCTGCGCGCGTCGCGGTTCGGCCGTGGCGAACTACGCCCCGCGATTGAGGCGAGATCCGGATGCGAGCCCATCGCCCATCCGCGACCCTCGCGGTCAGCCCATGATGACCGGCACAACCGACCGCGGATGGAGCGAGACCCGGCGCGAGCGCGTGACGCTGTTCGCGATGTGCTTCGGACTGTTCATGATCATGCTCGACAACACGATCGTGAACGTCGCGCTGCCGTCGATCCAGCGCGAGCTCCACGTCAAGCCCGAGACGCTCGCGTGGACGGTCAACGCCTACGTTGTCCCGTTCGCGGCACTCATCCTGCTCGGCGGCAAGCTCGGAGACCGGTTCGGGCGCCGGAAGCTGTTCGCCATCGGCCTGACGGTGTTCACCGCCGCATCGGCCGGCTGTGCGCTGTCGTCAAGCGCCGGGATGCTCGTCAGCTGGCGGGCGATCCAGGGGATCGGCGCGGCGCTGATGAACCCGCTGTCGCTGTCGATCCTGGTCGCGACGTTTCCTCCGAAGCGCCTGCCGGCGGCGATCGGCGTGTGGGCCGGAATCTCCGGGCTCGGGCTGGCGATTGGCCCGCTGCTCGGCGGGGTGCTCGTCGAGAACGCCGACTGGTCCGCCGTGTTCTGGATCAACGTCCCGGTCGGCGTGCTCGCGGTCGCCGTGACGCTGTTCGGCGTGCTCGAGTCTCGGGACAAGACGACGCACTCGCTCGACCTCGGCGGCACCGCGCTCATCACCGCCGCCCTGTTCTGCGTCGTCTGGGGACTGATCAAGAGCGACAGCCACGGCTTCGGCTCGACCTACGTGATCGCCTTCCTCGTCGCCGGCCTCGTGCTCGCACTCGCGTTCGTCGCCTGGGAACGTCGCGCCAGCGACCCGATGCTTCCGCTCGAGTTCTTCGCCCAGCGCGCGTTCACCGTGTCCGACGCGGTGATGCTGCTCGTCGGGTTTGCGATGTTCGGCGCGATCTACTGGGGCGCGCTGTACCTCCAGAACATCCAGGGCTACTCGGCGCTTCAGGCCGGCGTGCGGACGCTGCCGTGGACGATGATGATCCTGTTCGTCGCGCCGATCGCCGGACGCATGAACGCCCGCGTGGGCGCGCGCTACCTCGCCGCCGCCGGCATGGCCTTGCTGAGCGTCGGGATGATCGGGCTCACGATGCTGCACGCCGACTCGTCGTACTCGCACATCTGGCCCTTCTTCATGCTCGCCGGCATCGGCACGGCGCTCGCGATGCCGACCCTGAGCGCGACCGCGATGGGATCGATCCCCGCCGAGAAGGCCGGGGTCGCGTCCGGCGTGCTCAACACCGCGCGCCAGGTCGGGGGCGCGCTCGGAATCGCCGTCCTCGCCGCCGTCGCCACCGGGCGGATCACGGCGCACTGGAACGACATGACATCGTCGCTGCCGCCGGCGCTACATCAGGCCGCCGGGCGGCTCGTGCCGCTCGTCGACGGCGGCCAGCTCGGCGCGATCCAGCGCCTCGCCGGGCCGACCGCGCGGGCGTGGGCGTCCGACTCGTTCATGGCTGGGTTCCACGCCGCGAACTGGACATCAGCCGTCCTCTGCGTCCTCGCCGCGTTCGTCGCCTGGTTCGGCCTGAGGGCGGCGCGCCCGCGCGCCCGGGTCGAGCCCGTCTCGGCGTAGGAGGAGCACACGGAAACACGCCGAACGCTGCGCCTATGGCGCAGACGTTCATCGTCGCCGGGTCGGATGGGATCGCGGTCCGGCTCGCCGAGGAGCTGGTCGCGCTCGGGGAGCGCGTCGTCGTGCTCAGCCACGCGATCGAACCGCGGTTTCGGACTCGGCTCGAGGAGCTGGACATCCGGGTCCTCGAGGGTGACGCCCGCGACGTCGCTGACCTGCACGCGGCCGGCCTCGACACCGCGGCCGCGCTGGCGATCGTCGAGGAGGACGACGTCGCCAACCTCCACAGCGCGCTCGCCGCCCGAGGCGCCCGCGCGGACGTGCGGCTCGTCGTGCGCATGTTCAACCAGGACCTCGGAGCGCGGCTGGAGACGCTGTTCCCCGATGCGCGGATCATGTCCGCCTCCGCGATCGCGGCGCCCGCCTTTCTCGCCGCCGCGCTGCGCAACGCGCAGCAGATCACTGTCGCCGGGCATGCGTTCGAGATTCGCGCCCTCGCCTCCGACGATGACCTCAGCAGCGTGCTCGCGGTTGCCGCGTTCGACGAGACCACCGGGACGGCGTCGCTGTTTCCCGACGCGGCACCGGGCGTGCTCGCGCTCGTTCCGTACGTGGCCGACGATGACGAGGAGCAGAGCGTCGTCGAGGTCGCTGCGGAGGGGCTGCGCCAGGCGGCGTCGCTGACCGCGTCGATGCTCGCCCGCGGTGGCGCGATCGCGCGGCTCGTCGACCGCCGCCTGCTCGCGCTGCTCGTGTTCGTGTTCGTCGTGCTCGTTGCCGCAGCGGCGATCTGGACCGCGAGCACCCGCTACGACGTGCTCGACAGCGCGTACTTCGCGGTGACGACGATCTCCACGACGGGCTACGGCGACATCACGCCGCTGCACGAGGGTGCCGGGCTGAAGCTCGGCGTCATGGCGCTGATGCTGATCGGCGCGCTGTCGCTCGCGCTCGTTTACGCGCTCATCACCGACGCGGTCGTCGGGGTCCGGCTCTCCCGCTCCCTGGGCGAGCGACCGCGTCCCCGCCGTCACCACGTCGTCGTCCTCGGCCTCGGCCGGATCGGTCAGCGAGTCGTCGAGGAGCTCGTCGCTCGTCGGATCCCGTGCGTCGCGGTCGAGCGCAACGAGGACGCCCCGGGCGTGCACGCCGCCCGGCGGCTGCGGGTGCCGGTCGTGTTCGCGGACATCTCCGCGCCGGCCGTGCTCGAGGGCCTGCACATCCCGACGGCCCGCTGCCTGATGGCCGTCACCGACGACGACGGGGCGAACCTCGCGGCAGCCCTCGGCGCCCGCATGCTCGCTCCAGACGTCCGGGTCGTGCTCCGCCTGTTCGACCACGACCTCGCGGCACGGGTCGAGACCGCGTTCGCGATCCACGTCTCGCGCAGCGTGTCGAGCCTTGCCGCGCCCGCGTTCGCGGCGGCGCTGAGCGACCGGCGCGCCCTCGCCACGATCCCTGTCGGCGCGCAGGCGCTCACCGTGGCCGAGCTCGGCGCGCCGGTTGGCCGGACGGTCACCGAGCTCGAGCTCGCCGCCGCCGGCGAAGCCCGGGTGCTCGCCCTCGGTGAGCGGTGGGCACCACCCGCGGAGGCGCGGGCCGCGAGCGGCGACACGCTCGTCGCGGTCGGCTCACCCACGGGCCTCGCAGCGCTCGCTCAGCTCTGACGCGATAATGCCGAGCCGTGGGCAAGCGGGTCTGGGTCGCAGCCGGTGCCGGGCGGGTCGTGTGGACGTCGCTGCTGCTTGGGCTGATCGCGCCCGCGCTCGCGACCGCCGCGATCGTCAGCGTGGGCGGCATCAGCGTCAGTGAGCTCGCCGATGCGCTCCAGCAGCAGCCGGTCCAGCAGCGTGGACACCCGCGGCCGGGCCTCACCGCAAAGCAGGTCCGCAACCTGGCCGCTCTCGTCAGGCAGCGCGACCCGGGCCGGATCTGGATCGCGGTCGTCACGCCGCTCACCGTCCAGGCGACCGGCGATCTCACCCAGGCGCTGTCGGACGCGGTCACCTCCCAGGGTGTCTACGTTGTCGTCGCCGGCAGCAGCTACCACGTCACGACGTCGTGGGAGTCAGGCGAGTCGGCCCGTCGGCGGCTTGCCGCCGCGGTCGACCGTCCGGGTGACTCGCTGTACGTCCAGCTCCGTCGCACGATCGACAGCTTCGCCACCGCGGACGCCGCCGCCGGTCACCCGGGATCGCAGTCGACCGAACAGACGGGTCCATCCTCGACGAGCCACTCATCCTCGTCGAGCCATAGCTCCGGCAGCGCCGGCGTGATCAGCGGGATCGTCATCACGGTCGTCGTGCTCGTACTCATCGGCGCGGGCTACGCGCGCCGGGCGCGCGGGTCCCTGCGCGCCGCACACTGGCGCAAGGAACAGGACGCCGACGTCCACGCCCAGGCGCAGGCCGACTTCGTCAAGCTCGGCGACGACATCGGGGCGCTCGACATCGACAGCTCGATGCCGAATGCAAATCCACATGCGAAGGATGAGTACGCCAAGGCGCTCGACGCGTATCAGGACGCCGAACAGCGACTCAAGCAGGCCGATGACGATTACCACTTCGCCCAGGCGCAGGACGCGCTGCGCCGCGGTGCCCAGCACATCCAGGCCGCGCAGCAGCTGTTCAGCGCGGCGCCGCCGCCCGTGAGCGCTGGAGTCCTCGACCAGATCTCCAAGCTCGCGAAGCTCCACGAGGACGGCGCGCTCACCGACGCCGAGTTCACGGCGGAGAAGCACAAGCTCCTGGGAGAGTGAGACGGTTTTCGATCCGCACGCCGTGGGTACCGAAGCGGCCAAGCGATGAAGCTGATCGCAACACGGCGCCGACGGGACCCATCGTTCGCGGACGGTGACGGCGGTACCGCGCACCTGAAGCGCTCGTACCCCGCGCTCGCCAGCTCGGTCGGCGAGGCTCGCACGGCGCTCTGCGCGTACGCCCGTGAGGTCGGGGCGCGCGGTGACCAACTCGAGGCGATCCTGCTCGCGGCGTCCGAAGCGCTGTCGAACATCGTCCGGTTTGCGTATCCGGCGCGTGTCGGACACATGCATCTCAACGCCTGGGTTGCCACCGGCGAGCTGTGGGTGCTGATCACGGGTCACGGCTGCGGCCTCCACGCCGGCGCGGAGAGCGACGGTCTCGGATTGGGGCTCGCGCTCATCTCGAAGATGTGCGACGGCTTCTCGATCGTCGAGCGCTCGTCCGGTGGCACCGAGTTGCGGCTGCGCTTCGATCTGCGGTCGCAGTCGTCCGCTCAGAACGGCAGGCTCTGAAGGACCGCCGGACCGGGTGGCCACGTCCGCGCGCCGCCCAGCGATCGCCACATCGCGAGCTCCGGCACGACCGCCGTCCCGTGCGGCTGGAGCACCTCGAGCGCCGCCGTGAGTTCCCGATCGGTCAACTCGCCGAACCGGATGAGCTCCATCGTCCCATCGGAGCACACGACGGCGGTCGGATAGATTTAGGTGTGCACTCAAGTAAACCGGGAAGGGAGCGAAATGGACATCGGAATCGGACTGCCGAACGCCGTGCGCGGCGTAACAGCGGCACGGAGTCGTCGATTGGGCCCAGCGGGCGGAGGCGGCGGGCTTCGCATCGCTCGGCACGCTCGACCGGAGCGCGTATGACAACTACGAGTCGATCGTCGCGCTCGCTGCGGCCGCCGCTGTGACCGAGCGGATCCGGCTCGCGACGGACATCCTGATCCTGCCGCTGCGCACCAACACCGCGTTGTTCGCCAAGCAGAGCGCGACGATCGACGCGCTGTCCGGCGGGCGGCTCGTGCTCGGCCTCGCCGTCGGCGGCCGCCAGGACGACTACGAGCTCTCGAAGGCTCCGTTCCAGAAGCGGGGGGCGACGTTCGACGACCAGCTCACCGAGTTGACCGAGCTGTGGGCAGGGGACGTCGTCGGGCCCACGCCGGCGAACCGGAAGCGGCCGACGCTCCTCATCGGTGGGCAGTCCGACAAGGCGTTTCAGCGCGCGGCGAAGTACGCCGACGGCTGGACGATGGGCGGGGGCGGACCGGACGCGTTCGCGGCGGCGCACGACAAGGTGAAGGCGGCGTGGAGCGAGGCCGGCCGCGAGGGTGAGCCGCGGACGAGCGCGCTGTTCTACTTCGCGCTCGGGCCCTACGCCGAGGACGTCGCCGCTCGCAGCCTCGGCGACTACTACGCGTTCCTCGGCGACTACGCCCAGCAGATCGTGCAGTCGGCAGCGAAGGACGCAGCGACGCTCAAGGGCTACGTGTCGGCGTTCGAGCAGGCGGGCGTGGCCGAGATCATTGCCTTCCCGGCGTCAAGCGACCCGGCGCAGGTCGATCTGCTCGCCGGGGCGGTGCTCTAAGACGCTGCGCCGACGCCGCGCAGACACCAGTCGATCACGGCCTGAGGCTGCTGCTCGGGCACCCAGTGGGCGGACTCGGGTACGAGTTCGACCGTGAGGTTCGGCTGGCCCTCGACGGGTCCGGCCGCGATCCCGCGGGTGATCAGGTCGCGGTCGCCGATCGCGAGGGTCGTCGGGACCTGGAGCACGGCGCGGGCGTAGCGGCCGCGGGCAACCGGGATGACCTCCCGGGCGAGAAACGTCCGGTACATCGCGACCGTCACCCGGCGCGGCAGCTGGTCCATGAACACGTGCATATCGTCCGGCGCCAGCCGCTCGTCCCGCCGCCGGCCCGCCTGGATGATCCGCGGCGCGATTCGGGCGGCCAGCGGCGGTCCCAGCAGGGGGAGGCTGATCGGCAGCTGGTAGCCGAGCATCAACGCGAGGCGGCGCGGGTCGGGCTCGAGCCACGGGTGGGGGATGCACAACGCGAGCATCCGCTCGATCCGCTCCGGCGCTCGGAGCGCCGCGAGAAAGCCGCCGTAGCCGCCCCAGTCGTGCCCGACCCAGGTGACGCGCGCGACGCCGAGCGCGTCGAGCAGGGCGAGGACGTCGCTCGCGAGTCGCTCCTTCTCGTAGCCGCCGACCGGCGCGTCGCTCCAGCCGTGTCCGCGGAGGTCCGGCGCGATCACGCGGAAGTGCACCGCGAGCGCCGGGATCACCCTGCGCCACACCCACCAGTTCTGCGGCCAGCCGTGGAGCAGGAGCAGCGGCGGGGCCGCCTCGTCACCGGCGAGGGCGACGTGCATCCGCAGGCCGCCGGCATCGATGAACTCATGGCTGACGCCGTCAAGCTGCGGTGGATCCGGCGCGGGCATGGCGCATACCTTATGGTGCGCGTATGGGGAAGCGTGCGCTCATCGTTCTGGGGATCGTCGCCGCGACGCTCGTCACCGTCGGACTCGCCAACGCCGGCGGCGCGCCGCGCGCCTCCGCAGCGCGCCAGAGCAACCGGCCGCTGCCGGACGGCATCGGTCTCGCGCCCGGCAAGATCAAGCACGTCTGGCTCATCATCCTGGAGAACAAGTCCTACGACGCGAGCTTCACCGGCCTTAACCGCAACACGTACCTGTGGCGCACGCTGCCCGCCCAGGGGGTGCTGCTGAAGAACTACTACGGCACCGGGCACGGCAGCCTCGATAACTACACGACGCTCGTGAGCGGCCAGGCGACCGAGCCGGACCTCCAGTTCGACTGCCCGTACTACACGACGTTCGCCGGCCACGTCGACCGGTCGCGATCAGTCGCCCGCAACCCGAACTACGGGCAGATGACCTCCGCCAAGGGACCGAACGCCGCCCCCGGACAGAACGGATGCGTGTACCCGGCGAGCGTGCCGACGCTGTTCAAGCAGCTTGACGCCGCGCACGTCAGCTGGAAGGGGTACGCCCAGGACCTCGGCAACCCGGACCCGAACGGGCCGCCGCACAGCGCCGGCGTGAAGTACTGCGGCGCGCCCTATCGCTCACCCGGCCCGGCGGGCAGCACGGCGCAGCCGAACCCGCCGATCGCGAACGCGACCGACCAGTATCTGCCCAAGCACTTCCCGTTTGCGTGGTTCGCGTCCGTGCTCCGCTCCGGCAAATGCAACGCGCGTCATATCGCGAACGTGTTCTCGCCGACGAACGGCCTCTACCACGACCTCCAGCGCGAGAGCCGCACGCCGGCGTTCAGCTGGGTCACGCCGAACATGTGCAGCGATGCCCACGACGCCGTCTGCCACGGCAACAACCTCTCCGGCGGGTTCTCCTCGCCGACCCGCATCCGCCCGCCGCACAACTACACCGGCGGCCTGTACGCCGCCGATCTGTTCCTCGCCCATGTCATCCCCGAGATCGAGGCCTCGCCCGCGTTCAAGGACGGCGGCCTGATCGACATCACCTTCGACGAAGCGTTCCCGCCGTTCACCTTCACCGGCAACAGCTTCCTCAACTCGAACCGCGTCCCGGCGAACGCAAAGACCTCGATCGCCAACGACACGGCTGGCGAGACGCTGTTCGGCCGTCGTGTCCATTCCGAGCCGACCGGGCCGAACACCCCGCTCGCCACGGATGCGCGCGGCAACCAACTGTATCCGGGCCCGGGCGACAACCTGTTCATCGACCGCCCGAGCACATGTGTTTCCCAGACCGTCCCGTCCCAGCCGCGCGGCGTCTGCCTGCTCGGCGGCGGCGGTCACGTGCCGGGGCCGCGAACCGACGCGAGCGCGAGCGCACCCGCGGGCAGCGCGAGCGTCGCGGACAACAGCGCGATCGTGACCGATCGCGGCCGGCCGGTGACCGGTGCCGGCATCCCCGCAGGCGCGTTCGTCGGCCAGGTCACGAACGCTTTCGTGCCCGCTCGCCAGTCCGTCGAGGACGGCGGCTTCGTCGACACCGGCGCGGTCACGCTTGTCGACGCGGCTGGCCGCCCAGTGCGCACGACGGCGGCCGTGAGCGGCGTGACACTCGGCGCCCGCACCCCCGCGACCGACCCGCTGTTCAACGCCACCGACCCGACGAGTGGCGGCGGCGACACCGGGAGCGTGCTCATCAGCCCGTACATCCGCCCGGGCAGCTCCACGAGCCGCTTCTACAACCACTACAGCTGGCTGCGCACGATCGAGGACCTGTTCAGCGTCCGGCGGGCATTCCGGGGCCTCGACGGCCAGGGCCACATCGGCTACGCCGCCCAGCGCGGCCTCGCTCCGTTCGGCCGCGATGTCTTCACCCGCCGGCAGGGCCGTCCGCTCCCGCGCTCATACCGGTACGGCGGCATCCCGTGGTGGCTGCGGGCGGTGACGCCGCGCACGGCCCGCACGCTGCGCGCGACCGCGCGCCACCCGGTGCTCGCGGTCCAGGGCGACACCGTCGCGGTCGACGTCGGCGGCCGGCCGGTGCGCGCGACGGCGATCGGCCCGACGGTGCCGGACGCGGTCGCCGGGGCGACGCGGACCGCCGCCCCGGCGACGTTCACGGTCACGCTCGCCGGCGGGCGGCGCGCGATCTCGGCGCGGGCGTTCACGATCGTCGACGAGCTCGGCGCCGTCCACTGCAACGCGCGGCTGACGGTCGTGCGGCACGCCCGGACGACGACCGTCACCGTCCGCGACGTACTGCCGGTCGGCAACGGTCAGCTGCGCTGGGCGCCGGACGGCCGCCAGGCCACGGTGGCCTGGGACTTCGACCTCGAGATCCTGTGAGCGGCTACCGCGCCGCCAACGCGCCCGGCCCGCTCACGCCGCCGCCGCGGCGGCGCCGACCGCCGTCCGGCCGCGGATGAGATCCGACGCGCGCTCGGCGATCATGATCGTCGGTGCGTTCGTGTTGCCGCGCACAAGGGTTGGCATCACCGAGGCATCGACGACCCGCAGCGACTCGATCCCGAGCACACGCAGCTCGTCATCGACGACGCGGCCCATCGCGCACGTGCCGACCGGGTGATACAGCGTCGTCGAGTTGCGCTCGATGTGGGCGAGGACGCTCGCGTCGTCGTCGCCCGCAGGAGCCGCGAGCGCACCCGTGCTCACCGCCTGGAGCGCCGGCTGCTCGCAGATCTCGGCCGCCCGCCGCACGCCGGCGATCATCGTCGCCTTGTCCTCATCGCTCACGATGTAGTTGTGGAGGATCCGCGGCTTCGCCGTCCCGAGCCGGGAGCGGAGTTTGACGAACCCCGTGCTCGTCGGGCGCAGAATGCACGCCGACAGCGCCCAGCCGTCGATGACGATCTCGCCCGCGCCGGCCTCCGGGAACAGGATCGGGATCATGTGGAGTTGGATGTCCGGTGCCTCGAGGCTCGGGTCGGTTCGGAGGAAGCCGCCCGACTCGGCGAAGTTCGACGTGAGCGGGCCGCGCCCCTCGGTCTGGATGAGACCGAGGTTCTCCTCGGTTTCGGCGGTCAGCAGCGACGGCGCGTCGGTCGTGTAGGTGATCCACGTCGACAGGTGGTCCTGGAGTCCCTGACCGACCGGGAGCTCGTGGACGCACGGGATGTGCGCGAGCTCGAGATCGGCCGCCGGGCCGATGCCGCTCAGGAGCATGATCTGCGGGCTCTGATAGGCGCCGGCGCTGAGGATCACCTCACGGCCGGCCCGGATCTCCTTGAGCTCGTCGCGCTGGTCGACCTCGACCCCGATCGCGCGCATGCCGTCGAGCAGCAGCCGGTTGACGTGGGCATTCGTCTCGACGACGAGGTTCTCGCGCTCGAGCGCCGGGTGCAGGTACGCGACCGCCGCCGAGCAGCGCAGCCCGTTGCGTTGCGTTACCTGGTACCACCCGACGCCGTCCTGCTCGGGGCCGTTGAAGTCGTCGTTGAGCGACAGGCCGGCCTCCTGGGCGGCGACGATGAACGCCTCGCACGTCCGGTAGCGCGAGCGGTTCTCGATCACGCTCAGCGGACCGCCGGCGCCGTGGAGCTCGCTCGCGCCGCGCTCGTTGTCCTCCGCACGGATGAAATACGGGAGGACGTCATCCCAGCTCCAGCCCTCGTGACCGAGCGCCGCCCAGTTTTCGTAGTCGGCGCGGTTGCCACGGATGTAGACCATCGCGTTCGTCGATGAGGAGCCGCCGAGCGTACGACCGCGGGGGAGATACCGCTGGCGGCCGGCCAGGCCCGGCTCGGGATCGGAGATGAACGACCAGTCGTACTTCGACTGGCCGACCGCGAGCACGCCGGCCGGCAGGTGGATCTCGTCGGCCGCGTCCGGCGGCCCCGCCTCGATCAGACACACGCGCACATCCGGGTCCTCGGACAACCGCGCCGCGAGCACGCAGCCCGCGGAGCCGGCACCGACGATCACGTAGTCAAACGAGCTCACACCCACGTCCTTTCCTCGCCTCTCGGGCCTGCCGGGTCCATTCTCCGGCGGGGCGGCACCGCCCGTCAAGCGGCTGAGCGCCCCACTTGGCCGACGGCCCGCACCGGCACGAGCCGTCATGCGTCGAGCTCGATGGCCGCCGAGGCCGCCAATCGCCTAAGACAGTCCGACGGAATCGTCGGCGCGGACGGGTCGGACCGTTTCCCCGCTGACAGCGCCACAACGGCCCAACCGTCCCGCCGCGGCCTTCTCCATCGGATACTTTTCGCGGTCTGGAGGTCGCCACCGGGCGGGCCGGGACCTCTTCCGCTGTCTTCTAGACCGTGATCCCGGCAACGCGGATCACGACCCGCGTCGGTCGGGTGGGCGGGGTGAGCGAGAGGAAGTCACGGACCGGGCCGCTCGTCGCGCAGAACGGGCACGCGAGCGGGTCGGTGAGGGACAGCGGGCGCTCGCCGATGGCCACCGGGGCGTCGCACGATGGGCACGCGATCGTGCCCGTCGCCAGTTGCCCGGAGCGAACCGCGCGGCGCTTCTCCTCGAACGTCTGCCGCTGACCCTTCACCGACCCCAGTCTAGTGTCCCGTTCCAGAAACTCGATGCCATTCGAGGTGGTCCTGGCGGCGCCGCCTCGGGCTTGCGGCCCGCTCGGCATCGAGCCTCGCTCTTCTGGGCCGCGCCCGAGTCATCCGGCTGTCCTCGTCGCCTCGCGCAGCTCCGCTGCGCCACGGCTCCTGCGTCCTCCCGCGGCATCCACCCGTGACACCTCTTGGTGGCACCGAACTTCTGAAACGAGACACTAGTGTCCCCGCCTACGCCCTCAGTTCGACTCGACGACCATCAGCGTGTTGCCGTCCGGGTCGCGGAACCAGAACATCGGCGGGACCGGGTCTCCCATCCGAGAGACCTCGGCGTCGACGTCGACCCCGTTCGACTTCATGAACGCGTGGGTGGCATCGATGTCGTCGGTCGTCAGCGTGATGCCGGTCTGCGCGGGCTCGTGGCCGCGGTCCGGTGGGGGCGGTGCAAGCGCGATGCCGGTGCTGCTCTTCGCCAGGTACACCTCGATCCAGCGATAACCGCCGCCGAACGGGACGTCGGTCCGCTTCTCGAACCCCAGCGACTCGTAGAACGCGATCGCCCGGTCCTGATCCTCGGACGACACACACACGAGGCTCAGCTCCTGGATGCCGCTTGTGGTGGTGGTGCTCATCTCTCCTCCTTTGGTAGTGGGTACACGCGTTCTGACCGACGCAGTCGATGAAATTCATCGTTCCACCCGTATGGAGGGGTGTTTTCTTACGCAGATCGGGTATTTTCCCGACTCCCGACCCTAAGGGGGCCTTTGCCGTGTCCGAAACGGAACCGCTCAAGGCGTCGTTCTGGCGCGAACGCCTAGCACCATACGCTCAGCCGTCGCTGAGTCGCAGCATTCTTGACATCGCGACCTCAGCGGTTCCGTACGTTCTCGTCACGGGCGCAATGTACGCACTCTATGGCCATGTTTCGTATCTGATCGTCCTCGCGCTAGGCGTCCTCGCCGCCGGCTTCCTGCTTCGCACGTTCATCGTCTTCCACGACTGCGGCCACGGCTCGTTTCTCGCCAACCGCCGCGCCAACAAGTGGGTCGGGATCACGTGCGCGATCCTCACCTACCAGGCGTATCACCCGTGGACCTACGAGCACGCCGTCCATCACGCCACCGCCGGCGATCTCGACAAGCGCGGCAAGGGCGACGTCGACACGATGACGGCGCGGGAGTACCGCGAGATGTCGCGGCTCGGCCGCCTCGGGTACCGGCTCATGCGCAATCCGGTGATCATGCTCGTCCTCGGGCCGCTGTGGTCGCTGCTGATCGAGCCGCGCCTGGTCCCGGCGTGGTCGCGCAAGCGCTTCGGGAGACAGATCGTCGCCACCGACATCGCCGTTGTAGCGATCCTCGCGGGGCTCGTCGCCGTCTTCGGCTGGCGGGCGGTCCTCGCCGTCCAGCTGCCGAGCGCGATGATCGCCGGTGCGGCAGGCGTGTTCATGTTCTACGTCCAGCACCAGTTCGAGGACGTCTACTGGGTGCGTCATGACGAGTGGACCTACGCCGACTCGGCGCTGAAGGGCAGCTCGTACCTCAAGCTCCCCAAGGTCCTCCAGTGGTTCACCGGGAACATCGGCCTGCACCACGTCCACCATCTGCATCCCCGCATCCCGAACTACAACCTGCAGGCGGCCCACGACAACAACCCCGTGTTCAACGACGTCCCGACGCTCGGCATCGTCAGCGGAGCCAAGACGTTCCGCCTCAAGCTCTACGACGAGGACGAGGGACGGATGGTGACATTCGCCGACGCACGCGCCAGCCATCGAGTCCGTCGCGCCGCCGTCCGGCCCAAGGCAGGGACGGCTGACGCGGTCATCGGTGGTGGTTGACGACCTCGATGTTGTTTCCGTCGGGATCGAGCACGTACGCCGCGTAGTACCCGCGGTGGTATTGTGGCCGCTCGCCGGGCGCCCCGTTGCTGGGAAAGCCCACGCCGGTGGCGGCGTCGTGAAACGCGACCACCGCCGCGTCATCGTCGGTCCCGAAGGCGAGATGCAGGTGCTCGGTCGGCTCGCCGGGCACGAGTGAGAACGAGCCGCTCTCGCCCTCGAGTGTGACCCGCTCGGGCGTCGCCCGCGTCATCCGTAGCCCCGCCGGTGGCGCGATTGCCTCGTAGAACCGCCGGGTGGCGTCGAGATCGGCGACGCGCACCCAAAGGTGGTCGACGACCCCGCCACGGCGCAGATCACCATGGTGAACGGCCTCGACGCTGTTGCCGTCCGGGTCGAGCAGAAACGCGCCGTAGTAGTCGGGCAGATATTCGGGACGCGGCCCGGGTGCGCCCGCGTCGGTGAAGCCGGCGTCGATCCCGGCTCGCCAGAACGCGGCGGCCTGTTCGCGGCTCGGTGCGACGAAGGCGACATGGAGCCGGGAGGTCGGCGCCTGCGACGCTTCGGTGGCGGCCAGTGAGAAGTCCTGCCACTCCGAGAAGCTCCGCAGCTGATAGGTCTGATCGATCCCGAGCGGTGCGAGCACCGTGTTGTAGAACGCCTCCGAGGCCTCGCGGTCCGAGACGCGGATCGTGACGTGGTCGAACATGGACGCTCGACAATAACGACCGGCGCCTGGCGGTCGCGCTACCCGGCGCAGCGCGTGGCGGATGCCTTGCCCGTGCAGCCCTCGAGCCTCAGTGCCGAGCGCCGGAACACGGCGAGTGCCGGCTTGGCCGTGACCCGGCCGCTCACCCACTTCTCGAGGCCCGCGTAGTCGAATCCGTACGGATGCGGTCGGGGCGTCTCGTTGCCCATCCACGTGTACCAGTAGAAGCCCATCAGAACGAGCTTCGCGCGGTTGGCCTCGAGCAGAGGGGTGACCGCGGCGAGGCGGGCCGCCTGTCCGGCCTCGGTGGTGCTGACCCCGAACTGCGGCGGCGCTTTGCCCTCCGAGGACGGCCACGTGATCTCGGTGGCGAGGATCGGCTTGGCCGCATCGCCTTGCGCGTTCATCACCGCCCGCGCCCGCTGCATGATCGTGATCACGCCCTGCGGCTGCCCCGTATACGGATGCAGCGCGACGATGTCGAACAAGCCGCGCGCTCCGGGGACGCGATAGATCTGCGCGAGGTACCGCCACGAGAAATCGGCGAGCCCGGCGAGCACGACCTTGGCGCCCGGATCGGCGGCTCTGATCGCGCTGTGCGCGGTGGCGAGCAGCTTCACGTACCCGGGGGCGAACGGCTGCTGGGACCAGTAGCTCGTGAAATGCGGCTCGTTCCAGATCTGCCACATCCGGATCGGCACGCGCGGGACGTTCGGGTGGGCGGTCCAGAACCCCCCAGCCGGCCCGTAGCGCCTGACGAGCGCGGTGAGAAGCACGCCGAACGGCGCGGCATCCCGGGGCGGGGAACCGCTGTCGCCCCGCGTCAACGCGTCCCAGCTCGGTGTCCGCTCGACGACGGGCAGCAGGGTGAGACCGCGCGCCGCGGCGGCCGCAACGACGCGGTCGAGGTCGGCGAAGCGCATTGGTCCTTCCGCGGTCGGCTGCATCGCGGGACCAGTCGACGACGAGGCGGATGCTCTCCGCGCCGCTCGCGACCGCCCGATCGAGCTGGCGCCCGAGGTCGACGCCGGGGCCGAGCGCGGGCCCGTCGAACATGACCCCGATGAGCGGGCCCGACACCGGACGGCTCGGAGTCGGCGCTGGCGGAACCCCGCTCACGTTGGTCTTGACGATCGTCGTGCCGCCGCCCTTGCCCCCGCCGCCGCAGGCGGCGAGGCCGAGCGCAAGCAGCGCGGCGAGCAGGAGCCCGACGGCTGCACGGAGGTGGTGCGTCGTCGGGCGGCGCATCGCGGCGAGTGTACGATCTCGCGCCGTGCCAAGCGATAAGACCTTCTCCAAGCTGTCGACCTCGATCCCCGACTGGGTGCTCCGGCTCGGCGGTCGACTGAACGTCCCCTTGTACCGCGTGACTCGCGGCCGTCTCGGCGGACGCATCGGCCGCGCGCCGGTTCTGCTCTTGACGACGACCGGCCGCAAATCCGGACAGTCCCGCACCGCCCCGGTCCTCTACATGCGCGACGCCGACCGGTTCGTCGTGATCGGGTCGAACGCCGGCAACGTCAAGACGCCGGCCTGGGCGCTCAACCTGACGGCGAACCCGGACGCGCGCGTCGAGGTGGGGGCGAGGCGTCAGGACGTCCGGGCCCGCATCGCCGAGGGCGAGGAGCGCGCTGATCTGTGGCGACGCATGAACGACCAGTACGCGGGCTTCGACGACTACCGCGCACGGACGAGCCGCGAGATCCGCGTGTTCGTACTTGAGCCCCGTTGATGCCGCCTGAGGTCAAGACATTCGCCCGCCGCTACGGCCCGCTACTGGGGGCCGCGGCGCTCGTCGGCTCGGCGTGGGGGTTCGGCGCCGTCGCGATTCAACGGCTGGCCGTGCGCCGGGCCGCCGTCGGCCGGCTGCGGATCAAGGAGCTGCACGTCGATCGGCTCATCGTGGATCAGATCGAACGGCCCGGCTGATGCGTTCGGTCCCGGGGCCGGCTATGCCGTCGTGGCGGCCGGCTCCTGTTTGCGCTGGATCCACTTCGACGTGCACGGGATCTTCGACAGGTCGCAGCGGTCGGCATAGCCGCGCGCGATCTCGGTGACCTCGTTGAGCAGGTCGTCCTGGAGCCGGATCGGGTCGAGGCCGAGCTCGACGAGCTGGCGGTTCTCGACGTACAGCTCGTTCTCGGCCGCCTCCTTGCGCGGGTTGTCGACGTAGTCGACCTCCGCGTCGGTGAGGCTGGCGATGAGCTTCGCCAGATCTCGCACCCGGTGGCACTCGGTCATCTGGTTGAACACGCGCACGCGCTCGCCCGTCTCCGGCGGGTTCTCGATCGCGAGCTGGATGCAGCGCACGGTGTCCTGGATGTGGATGAACGCGCGCGTCTGGCCGCCGGTGCCGTGCACCGTGAGCGGGTAACCGACCGCGGCCTGCATCAGGAACCGGTTGAGGACCGTGCCGTAGTCACCGTCGTAGTCGAAGCGGTTGATGAGCCGCCCGTCGAGTCGCGTCTCGGCGGTCTGAGTGCCCCACACGATCCCCTGATGAAGATCGGTGACCTTCATCCCGTCGTTCTTGTTGTAGAACGCGAACAGCAGCTGATCCTGGGTCTTGGTCATGTGGTACACGCTGCCCGGGTTGACCGGGTAGAGGATCTCCTGCTCGACCTCGACGCCCGCGTCGTTATCGAAGCGGACCCGGAGGTAGCCCTCGGGGATCTTGACGCCGGCGGTCCCGTAGCCGTAGACGCCCATCGTCCCGAGGTGGACGACATGGGCATCGAGCTCGGCCTCGACGAGCGCCGCGAGCAGGTTGTGCGTCGCGTTCACGTTGTTGGTAACCGTGTAGCGCTTGTGCCACGAGCTCTTCATCGAGTACGGAGCGGCGCGCTGCTCGGCGAAGTGCGCGACCGCCTCCGGCTGATACTCGACGAGCAGATCAAGGAGCTCGCGGTAGTCCTCGGCAACGTTGAGCCGGTGGAACGGGATCTCGCGACCGGTGAGCTCGCGCCACGTGGCGATGCGGGTGCCGATCGGCTGGATCGGGGTCAGCGAATCGGCCTCGAGCTCGTTGTCAGCGTTACGGCGAGCGAGGTTGTCGACGATCGCGACGTCGTGACCGCTGGCCGACAGATGCAGGGACGTGGGCCAGCCGCAGAAGCCGTCTCCACCGAGAATCAAGATGCGCAACGAAACTCCCTTGATCGTTTAGTCCGGCTCGTCGCTGCGTCAAACGCTGCTGCTAAGCCTTCTCAACCAATAGATAATACGGGCCTTAGGCGACAGCATCGCCGCGCAAGACACGCACGTTGTTTACGAATATCCGGCTGGAGTGACAGCGCTCATGCGGATGGCACGTCGGTCAGCCAGGACGGGGCGCGCGTCATTGTAGAAGACACGCCGGGAACGCCGAAGATGCGGTGTATCCATAAGTCGCGCGTAAGAGCTTGACTTTTGTGATTGGCTAATCAATAATGTTCGCCATGGCCACCGCCACCCGTACCCGCCAAAGCTCCGAGGCTCGTCGCGACCAGGTCCTCGACGCCGCGACGAAGGAGTTCGCAGCCCACGGCTATCACGCCGCGAGCACGGCGGCGATCGCAAAGTTGGCTGGGATCTCGCAGCCATACATCTACGCGCTGTTCCCAAACAAGCAGGAGTTGTTCCTGGCTGCCCACCTCCGGCAGATGGACAAGCTGCGTCGGACGTTCATCGAGGCGGCCCGGGGCGGGTCGACGCCCGCGCAGCGGCTCGAGCTGATGGGAAAGGCGTACCACCCGCTGCTCGAGGCCAACCGCGACATCCTGCTGCTCCAGCTGCAGGGATTTGCGTGCGCGAACGATCCCGAGATCGGTCCGGCGATCGCGACCTGCTTCAAGGACCTCGTCGCCGACGTCCGGCGCGCGAGCGGCGCGTCCGAGGAGGAGGTCACCGAGTTCATGGCCTGCGGGATGCTCATCAACGTGACGACGGCCCTCGGCCTCCCCGAGCTCGTCTCGCCGCTGTTCCACGAAGAAGACGCCTGAATTTTTTTTGCCCATGCAACTTATAGAGCAATCAATAACTAGGAGGAACGAGATGCACCCCCCGAATCGACGCACCGCTGCGTGGACGCTGGGACTCGTGTCCGCGGTGCTGTTCATGGTCACCCTCGACAACCTCGTCGTGACGACCGCGCTGCCCCGGATCCGGATCGATCTTGGGGCGAGCCTGTCTGGACTTGAGTGGATCGTCAACGGCTACACGCTCAGCTTCGCCGTGCTGCTGATGACCGGCGCGGCCCTCGGCGATCGGTTCGGTCGCCGGCGCATGCTCGTCATCGGGCTCGGGATCTTCACCGCTGCCTCGGCCGCGGCGGCGCTCGCCCCGAGCACCGAAGCACTGATCGCCGCGCGCGCCGTGCAGGGCGTCGGCGGTGCGCTGACGCTGCCGCTCACTCTGACGCTGCTGTCCGAGGCGTTCCCCGCTGGTCAGCGCGGGATCGCGCTCGGTATCTGGTCCGGCGTCAGCGGCCTCGGCGTCGCGCTCGGTCCGGTGATCGGCGGCGCCGTCGTCAGCGGCATCTCCTGGCACTGGATCTTCTGGATCAACGTGCCCGTCGGACTCGTGGTGCTCCCGCTCGCCGCACGCCGGCTCACCGAGAGCCGCGGTCCGAACGGCGCCCTCGACCTCCCCGGCGTCGCGCTCGCCAGCGGCGGGCTGTTCGGGATCGTGTTCGCACTCATCCGGGCGAACGCGCTCGGTTGGACGAGCCTGCCGGTGCTTGCGACCGGTGGCCTCGGCATCGCACTGCTGATCGCGTTCGTCATCTGGGAGCACCGGACGGCGACGCCGATGCTGCCGATGACGTTCTTCCGCAGCCGCGCGTTCTCGGCGACGAACGTCGTCTCACTGGCGATGTACTTCGGGATGTTCGGCGCGATCTTCCTGCTCGCTCAGTTCTTCCAGACCGCACAGGGCCTGTCCCCGATCGCAGCCGGGGTGCGGACGCTGCCGTGGACGGCGATGCCGATCTTCGTCGCGCCGCTTGCCGGCCTGCTGTCCGACCGCGTCGGCAGCCGGCCGCTGATGGCGGCGGGGCTGACGCTGCAGGCGATCGCGCTGGCGTGGCTGGCGAGCGAGATGAGCGCGACGCTGTCGTACAGCCGGATGATCGTCCCGTTCATCCTCGCCGGCGCTGGGATGGCGCTCGTGTTCGCGCCGTCGGCCAACGCCGTGCTCGGCGCGGTGCGCGACGACCAGGCCGGGCAGGCATCGGGCGCGACGAACGCAATCCGCGAGGTCGGCGGCGTGCTCGGCATCGCCGTGCTCTCGTCGGTGTTCACGAGCTCCGGTGGCTACACCTCGGCGGACGCGTTCGTCAGCGGCCTGACTCCGGCGGTGACGGTCGCCGCCGCGGTACTCGGCCTCGGTGCTCTGGCCGCCCTCGCGGTCCCGGGCCTGCGGCGCGGGCGCACCTCCGCTCACCCCGAAGCGGTCGGTGGCGTGGCGTAGACGCCGTCGCGATCAGAGCTCCGGGGTGTTCGGCCCGGGCGGCGGTTTTCACCGTCGCCCGGGCCGTCACCGTTTACGGCGTCGGGTCGGGGTAGGACCCGCCGAAGATGTCCGAGTTCCCGAACGTGGCGGGGCACCGCTTTTGCACGTCCGGCGCGGTCGCCGTCGTGCTCCCGTCCTGGAGCGCCTGCCGGTAGGCGTCG
Source organism: uncultured Solirubrobacterales bacterium (assembly GCA_963750695.1). Lineage (GTDB taxonomy): Bacteria > Actinomycetota > Thermoleophilia > Solirubrobacterales > Solirubrobacteraceae > Palsa-465. The sequence continues at coordinate 162,984 of CAVVSB010000005.1, read as the reverse complement.
ATCGCCGGGCAGTCGGCGGCGTTGCGGACGTCGTTCCAGACGGCCGCCCCGTAGGCACGTGACGCGGTGGCGTACACGTAATCGCCGAGGAACTCGTCGGTGAGCGCGTTCGCACTCGAACCGCGCGGATCGCCAGGGGCGCCACGGTGCAACTCCGAGAACGCGCCGGTGGCCGAGCTCGTCCCGCCGGTATCAGCGTGCAGGACGACGCCGACGAGCGAGCGGGGGGTGCCGGTCGACGGCTGGAACGGCGTCGTGAACGCGTTGTAGACGAGGTACACGTCGCTGCCGTTCGGCGAGATCGACGGCGCCGCAAACAGTCCGCGGTCACCGGCGGTCTCGACCGCCCGCGGCGTCGAGAAGCTCGAGCCGCCGTTCGTGGACTCGGCGAAGTACACGTGCGGTGCCGAGATGTCGCCGCTGACGTAGCTCATGACGATCCGGTTCGTCGCATCGCTGCCGGTCGGAGCACCATTGGCGATGTCGACGCTCGGCGCCGGAGCGAGATCGCTGCGGGCACCGGCGACACCGTCGATGACCGGACGGCCCTGAACCGGATCGGTGACGCCGGGCTGGGTGACGGGACCGACGACCGGTGTGAACCTCGACCAGTGCTGGCCGCCGTTCGTCGACTTGGACATCATCTCGAACGTCCGCTTGCCGTTCGACGGGGACGTCCCGATGCCGAACACATACGCGTTGCCGGCGCTGTCGGTACGGATCGTGCATCCGTCCTCGGGGCTGCGCTGGCCGTTGTTCGCGGCCGCGCTGATCTGGTGCTGCGTCCACGTGTCACCGCCGTCGTGGGAGACGGCGACCTGGAGCGGGGCAGGGGCGGCGTTCCCCTTCTCCTGCCCCACGAACGACGCCCAGCACACGTACACGGTGCCGAAGTTCGGGCTCGAGGCGGCGTTGTCGGCCCAGACCTGCTCCTTGTCGGAGAACGTCGTCTGCGACTGGCGGCTGATGAGGACCGGCGGGCGCCAGGCATTCTTGTTCCCCGCCGCCGCCGCCTGCATGTTGTCGGTGCGCGAGACGCCGATCGCCTCAAAGCCCTTGAACGCCTGGTCGGTCCGCGTGGCGCCGAAGTTCGACGTCAGGTTGGCGTAATAGAGCCGGTCGCCGTTGCTCCAGCGGAACCCATTCCGCGCCGGGCGCGGGGCCGATCGCCACCGCCGGATCGCCGTCGGAGACGAGCCCGTTCTCGTAGTACCACGGGAGCGTCCCGATCGGTCCGACGCTCGGGCTGCAGTCGGGGTCGGCGCCGATCGCCCCGAGGCAGTTACGGGCGCTCCAGCCCGTGTACGTCGGCTGCGTCCACGTCGTCCCACTGTCGAATGAGAAGTACACACCCGAGGACCCGACGCCGGGAGTGAACGGGCACGTGTTGTCGGCGCCCGCGTTGCACGCCTCCATGTCGATCTCGTCGTTGGAACCCGCGACGAGGATGTTCGGATGGTTGGCGTCGGTCGTGATCGTCGGCTCGTTCTGCTTGTTCTGCGAGAACGGCGTCGTCGGACTACCGACGGTCACGAGCCCATCCGGGTAGTCGGCCAGCGCCGATCCGCCACTCAGTAACACCCCGCCCGCCACGACAAGCAATGCCAGAACGCCACGTCTCATTGCACTCCTCCTCCTCGTTTTGGGTTCCCCCACCGGGACGCTATGACAGGTCTTGGCGGGGGTCAAGAAGCACCCGTCGGCACGCCGACGTACTCGCGGGTAATACCGCGACTCGGGCGTCACCTCGATCCTGTTCCTTCCGGTCCGCGGCGCGCTCCCGGGCTCCGGCAAGAACCGCAACGGCTGAGCTCAGCCGAGCAGCGTTTCGCCGACGTAGCCGCCGGCGCGCGCTCCCGGGGGCACGGCGAACACGGCGCTCCCGACGTGCGTGATGAACTCGTTGAGACTGTCCTGCGCGAGCCGCTCCTGGATGCGGACGAACTGGGCGTGCGGATCGCGCATGAACGCGATGAACGCTAAGCCGGCGTCGAACCCGGGCGCATGCGAATGCGGGGCGACGTCGTTGAGCGGCTGGATCTCGGCGACCCCCTCGTCGTAGGAGTAGCCGCGGCGGAGGATCTCGACCCCTCCGTTGAGCGACGGGTGGCTGAGCCGGACATGCGAGTGGGCGGGAATCACGAGCTGGCCGTTGGCGCGACGAGCGCGGAGGTTCGGCGGGTCGTGCTCGTGGCGGCCGCCGAGGGGAGCGCCGCTTTCACGATGTCGGCCGATCGTCGCTTCCTGCTTTGAGAGCGACGAGTAGTCCCACCGCGGCAGATTCATCCGGATCCGGCGGAACACCATGTAGGTCCCGCCCCTCAGCCAGCCCGCGTCTCCACGGTCGACCCACACCACCTTCGCGAACTCCGGCCGAGACGGTCGTGGGTTGAACGTCCCGTCCTTCATCCCCATCAGGTTCCGCGGCGTCTGGCTATTGCGATAGCGGGAGGGAAGGAAGCCCCGTTGGGTCCAGCGCAGGCTGGCGGTGCCGTAGGCGAGCGACGTCAGCATGCGCACGGCGTGAAACGCGATCGCCGCGTCCTCGGCGCATGCCTGCACGACGAGGTCGCCCCCGGACCGCTTCGCGTCGAGGAGGTCGTAGGCGAACGCCGGGAGGGGCCGGAGTCGGGTGGGCCGGCGCCCGGCGAGGCCGGGGAGCGCGAACACCCCGGGGCCGAACCCAAACGTCAGCGTCAGCCGGCCGGCGAGCATCCCGTCGGCGTCGCCACTGTCGCCCGGCGGCGCGTTGGAGGTGTGGGTATCCGCGGCCACACGTTGCCCCTGGGTCATGCGCGACGCGGCGGCCGACCAGACACGCATCAAGCTGCGAAGAGCACCAGTGTCGCCGGTCTCGAGATCGAACGCGGCGAGGAACAACGCCGCCTGCCTCGGGGTCGCGATGCCCTGCTGATGGGTGCCGAAGAACGGCAGCGCCTCCCGCGACGCCGTCGCGGCGACCGCGAGCTCGCCGTCGGCTGCAACCGTCGCGCCTGCACCGGCGGCAACGCCGACAGCGCCCGCCGCCCGCAGCAGTCCACGGCGCGTCAAGTCGGTCACGATCCCTCACCCCTCCGGCGATCCATCGACGACCATTGTGCCGGACCGTGCGAGACTGCGGCGCTGAGAGCCATGCACCCGACGGCGGCACGACTGAAAGATCGCCTCGATGAGCGGGGCCTCGAGATCGAGGTCCACACGCTCAGCGATTCGACGCGGACGGCGAATGAGGCGGCCGCGGCGGTCGGCGTCGAAGTCGGGCAGATCGTCAAGTCGCTCGTCTTTCGCAGGGACGGGACACCGGTGATGGTGCTGTGTGCCGGCGACCGCCGCGTCGACGCTCAGCGGCTCGGTCTGCGCTCGGCGAACGCCGAGCAGGCACGCGCGGCGACCGGGTTTGCAATCGGCGGGATCCCGCCGCTCGGCCACGACAGGGAGCTGGAGACGCTGATCGACGCATCGCTCCGGCGCTTCGACACGGTGTGGTGCGCCGCCGGGACGCCGTACGACGTGTTTCCGGTGGCTGTCGAGACGCTCATCGGCGCGATTGACAGCGGATCCGTCATCGACGTCGCGTGACGGCTGTCGATTTCGCGGCGTTCCGTTTGTCTGGAGGGCACACACCCCGACACGAAGGGATTGGCCATGCTCGGACGGAACTCGTTCACCCCGGACGAACTCAAGTCAGCTCGCGGAGCGATCAATGCGGAGCTCTCGGCGTATAAGAAGCTCGCGCAGGCCGTCGAGAAGTCCGGAGACCCCGCGGCGCAGAAGGCGCTTGAGGACTTCGAGCCGCTGCATTTCAACCGGCTGACGCTTGCTCTGGACCGGCCGTTCGTGCACCGGGTGCGGAACGCCAGCGGGAAGGACAGCAATCCGCTCAATGAGGTCGAGTTGATTGCTGAATCGCTGATGAACGACGGCGGCACCTTCAACGCCGGCACGGTGATCAAGTACAAGCCCGAAGAGACGGTGCTGGGGCTCGGCGCCGGGGACCCGATCGCGCTACGGCGGGGCCAGTTCGAAGAGCTCGCCAAGGCGTTCTTCGGCGAGATCGAGCAGAAGTTCATGTAGAACGTGTCGATGGCCGCGAGCGACGCGACGAAGATCGACGCCGGTGGCCGGGAACTGCGCGTCTCGAGCCCCGACCGGATCATCTTTCCCGCCACGGAGCGGACGCCGGCGATCACCAAGCTCGGTGTCGTCGAGTACTACGTCGCGGTCACGGACGGGATCATGCGCGCGCTGAACCGCCGCCCGACGACCCTCGAGCGCTGGCCGAAGGGCGTCCAGGAGGGGATGGTGCTCTCGACGCGGGAGAAGGGCGGCGGCGACGCGTTCTTCCAGAAGCGAATCCCTAAGGGCGCTCCGGACTACATCGAGACAGCGCGGATCACGTTCCCCTCGGGGCGCACCGCCGATGAGGTATGTCCCACCGAGATCGCGGTCGTCGGTTGGGCGGCGCAGATGAACACGATCACGTTTCACCCGTGGCCGGTCCGTGCCGACGATGTCGACCATCCCGACGAGCTGCGGCTCGACTTCGACCCGCAGCCCGGGACCGACTTCGCCGACGCCGTGACGGCCGCGGGGGCGGCCCGCGCGCTGCTCGAGGAGCTCGGGCTCGCCGGCTATCCGAAGACCTCCGGTGGGCGTGGCGTCCACATCTACGTCCGGATCGAGCCCCGCTGGACATTCACCGACGTTCGCCACGCGGCGATCGCGTTCGGTCGGGAGTTGGAGCGGCGCCTGCCGGATCGCGTCACGACGAAGTGGTGGAAGGAGGAGCGCGGCGAGCGGATCTTCATCGACTACAACCAGAACGCGAGAGACCGGACGATCGCCTCCGCCTACAGCGTGCGGCCGAAACCGGGCGCGCCGGTGTCGGCGCCGCTCACGTGGGACGAGCTGCCGTCCGTCAATCCGGAGGACTTCACGGTCGCGACGATGCCGGCCCGGTTTGCCGACGTCGGCGACCGCCACGCCTCGATCGACGACGTCGCCCACTCGCTCCAGCCGCTGCTCGACCTCTACGAACGTGACGAGTCAGAAGGCCTCGGAGACATGCCGTATCCGCCGGACTACCCGAAGATGCCCGGGGAACCGAAGCGGGTCCAGCCCTCGCGGGACCGCGACCGCCCCCGCGAATAGGCAGACCGGGAAGGCCGGTACGATCGACCATCCGGCATCAGCGCCCATACCGCGCGTCAATCGCGCCGGTTCTAGGCCTGGGGGAGCGTCTTCTTCGTCCCGCGCCGGGCGGGCGCGGAGGGGGGAGGCACGACCGGCCCGATATCGCCGTCCGGTGCCTCGTCGAGGTCGACGATCACCGGCGCGTGGTCGCTTGGTCCCTTGCCCTTGCGCGCCTTTCGGTCGACCCACGCCGCCTTGACGCGCGCGGCGACCGCATCCCCGGCGAGCACGAGGTCGATCCGCATCCCCAGGTCCTGATGGAACATTCCGGCCCGGTAGTCCCAGTATGTGAACACGCGTTCGGTCGGCCAGTGGTCCCGGACGACGTCATGGAGACCGACTCCCTCCAGCTCGGCGAGCGCGGCCCGCTCGGGGGGCGTCACGTGGGTCTGACCGACGTACGCCTCGGGATCGAACACGTCCTCATCGGTCGGCGCGATGTTCATGTCGCCGCACACGACGGTGCTGCCCGGATCGGCGGCAACCGCATCCCGCAAAGACCGCAGCCACGCGAGCTTGTACTGATAATGATCGGAGTCCGGCGTGCGCCCGTTCGGCACGTACACCGAGACGACCCGGAACCCGCCGCAGACCGCCGACACGGCACGTGCCTCCGGATCCGGGAACCCGGGCGCACCCTCGAGGCCGTTGACGACGTCGTCGAGTCCGACTCGCGAGAGGATGGCGACGCCGTTCCAGGCACGTTCGCCGTGCGCCGCCACCGCGTAGCCGCGCTGCTCGAGGTCGTCGCCGAGCAGCGCCGTCAGCGCGTCGTCGGCAAGCTTCGTCTCCTGCAGGCAGACCACGTCCGGCTTGCGCTCGTCGAGCCACGGCAGCAGGCGGGGCACCCGCTGCTTGATCGAGTTGACGTTCCAGGTCGCGATCCGCATTCGCTCAGACCGTAGCGCGCGTCTCAGGCGTTCTGGACGACGAACTCGCGGGCCCGCGTCGCGCTCGCGACGAGCAGCCCCAGGAACTGATCGAGTGTCTCCGAGCTCGCGGTCATGAGCGGCACCTCACCGCACACCCACACCTCGCCGGCGCGGTTCTCGGCAAAGCACACGAGCGGCGCCTGCCGGTTCCAATACAGGAGCTGGTGCGGATCGATCAGGCCGGGCGGGAGCACCGCCGCCTGGGCGCGGACGAACGGTCCGTGGACGGCGACGCCGATGTCGAGCGGGTAGCCCGCGGCCTCGAGCGTCAGTCCCCACTCGCCGGGCGCGACCTCGCGCACGTCGCTCTCGAGCGATCCCATGAAGCGGGCAAGAAGATCGGATCCGGACTCGGTCACGACCGTGACGATAGATCTCAGCTGAGCGCGGTGCGCTCGGCGTCGGAGAGCAGGCGCTTGCCGCGCTTGACCGGGTCCCACGCGACGAGCACGGTCTTCCCGGACGCGGCGACGGTCCCGTCCGGCAGGCGGATCTCGTGTGCCAGCGTCAGGCTCGACGTCCCGACCCGCTCGAGCCGCACGCCGACGGTCACCGCACCATGATCCTTGCGGACCTCCGTGTGGTAATCGAGATCAACATGCACGAGCACGAATGTGCCGTGGGCACGGTCGGCCCCGACCCGGCGGACGATCTCGGTCATCAGCGCCGCGCGCCCCTCCTCGAGGAGCTCGTGGTAGACCGACTGGTTGAGGTGGCCGAGCATGTCCATATCCCGCCACCGCAGCTGTACGTTCACGCTGTGCTCGAATCCGTCGCTCACGAGCGCGGGAGGATATGTCGCGATGTCCCCTGACGCGTTCATCGACCCGCTGCGGGTCGGGCCGGCGCAGCTCGCGACCGGGCACCCGGGCGGCCGGCTCGATGGGCTGACGCTTGCCGTCAAGGACGTGATCGACGTCGCCGGCGTTCCGACCGGCGCCGGGAACCCCACGTTCCTCGACGACGCCGTCCCCGCGCCGCGTCACGCGCCGGCGGTGGGGCGCCTGCTCGATGCCGGGGCGCGCGTGATCGGCAAGGCCCACACCGACGAGCTCGCCTTCAGCCTGTCGGGTACGAACGCGCACTACGGCACGCCCCGCAATCCTCGGGCTCCGGGACGCGTCCCCGGCGGATCGTCGTCGGGATCGGCGTCGGCGGTCGCGCTCGGCGTCGCGCAGATCGCGCTCGGGACCGACACCGCCGGGTCGATCCGCGTGCCCGCGTCCTACTGCGGCGTCTGGGGCCTGCGGCCGACGCACGGCCGCGTGCCGCTCGATGGAATCGTGCCGCTCGCGCCATCGTTCGACACGTGCGGACTGCTCGCAGCGAGCGGCGAGTTGCTCGAGCGCGCCGGCCTGTGCCTTCTCGGCGCGGACTCGGGGGATCGGCCGGCGGCGCTGACGCTCGCGACCGATCTGCTCGCCGCGGCCGACCCCGACGTCGGGACCGCCGTCGCGGCGGCCGCCGCGCGGCTGGCGGACGCACTGGCGGTCACGCTCGAGCGGGGCCCGCTCGCCGGCGATGAGATCGACAGCTGGCTCCAGGCGTTCCGCGGCCGCCAGTTCGTCGAGGCATGGCAGGCCCACGGCGCCTGGATCGAAGCCCGACAGCCGCCGATGGGCCCGGGTGTCAGCGCCCGTTTCGCGACTGCGAGGGGGACCCCGGTCGAGGCGGCCGAGGCCGCGGGTCGGGCGGGCGACGCGGTCCGTCGCGCGCTTGATCGCGCCCTGCCGGCGGGTGGCGCGCTCGTCCTTCCAGCGACCTCGACGGTCGCGCCGCTGCCTCAGCTCGACGCGGCGGAGAAGGAGGCGGTCCGGACCGGCACGTTTCGCCTGACGACGATCGCCGGCCTCGCCGGCGCGCCCGCGGTCAGCCTTCCGCTCGCCGCCGTCGACGGGCGACCGGTCGGTGTCAGCCTGCTCGCCCGTCCCGGGGAGGACGAGCGACTGCTCGCTGCGGCGCGTAGCGCACTTATGATGCCCGGCCGATGACGTCCAAGAAGGTCGTGCTCATAACGGGGTGCTCCTCGCCCCACGGCATCGGGTTCGCTTCTGCGCGCGCCCCCGCGAAAGCGGGGCACGCGGTGCACGCGACGGTGCGCAACCACGCGCATGACGGTGCCCTGACCGACGGCCTTGACGACGGGCTTCACCTCCACAACCTGGAGCTGCGCGACCGCGACCAGGCGCGCGGGGTGATCGCGGCGATCGCCGCCGCCGAGGGACGCCTCGGCGTACTCATCAACAACGCGGGCTATGGCGTCATCGGTGGGGTCGAGCAGGTGGACATCGAGGTCGTCCGAGAGAACTTTGAGACGAACTACTTCGCGACGATGGCCCTCATCCAGGAGGTTCTCCCTGTGATGCGCCGCCAGCGGGGCGGCCACATCGTCAACATCTCGACGATCTTCGACGCCGGCTTCGCCCCGCCCGCGATCGGTTACTACATCGCTTCGAAAGCGGCGCTCGAGGTCACCTGCCGGTCGCTCGCGATCGAGGTGGCGCCGTGGGACATCCGCGTCACGAACTTCCAGCCCGGGCCGGTCATGACCGAGCTCGAGCGCGTGTGGGGCGGCCGGCTGAGCGGCGACGCCGACCCGCGGCCGACCCTCACCGACGAGTTGTACGCGTGGGTGCAGAGCTCCGGGCCCGACCCCCAATCCCCCGAGCAGGTAGCGGACTCGCTCGTCGAACTGCTCAGCCGGGAGCACCCTCCGCTGGCCGCCCAGACGGGACCCGCCTCGGAGGGGTACGTCGCCGGAGCCCTGCGCGACCCATCCCGCCAGCATGAACTCGACGCCATGCTCAACGCGTTCGCCGCCGGCGGCTTAGCCCCGTAGGAGAGAATGCGCGCCATGACCCGCCGACTCCCCTTCGCTCTGCTCGCAGCGCTCGCGCTCGCCGCTTGCGGCAGCAGCTCCACGAAGACCGTCACGACGGTCGTCCCGCCGGCCACGTCCTCGTCCACGACGTCAGTGACCTCGACCCCGTCAACGACGTCGACGAGTGTCACGACGCAGACGTCGGCGACGATCGCGCTGCCCGTCCTGTTCCAGGGCGTCGTCCCGCACGGCAGCGAGCGGCCGCGCACGCTCGAGCTCACCGGCGACGGCACGCTGTACGTCGGCCAGGTCCAGTGGAACTCCTGGGGCGGCGACACCGCGACGGGGACCGGCACCGCGAGCTATCACGGCTGCAACCCCAACTGCGCGTCGGCGCCCGTGAGCACAGCCTCGGTCGCGATCCGGCTCTCGAATATCCGCGTCTGCGGTGGCCGCCGGTACTACGGGAGCCTCACGCTCACGCTCCCCTCGGGCAAGCTGCTCGACGAGTCCTTCGTGCAGCGCTCCTGGAGCCCCTGCTAGTACGGAAACCAGCTCGTGGAGCCGCTCCGGCGGGCGGGCGGCAACATTGCCGCGGAGGGCGTTCGAGCGCCAACCGGTACCGGCATTGCACCGAAGAACAGTCGATTTCGGTGGTACCCTTGAGTGAACTCAAGCCACGTGGACGGATGGTTGAGATGCGTCGGGCAATCAGGGGATTGATATTGACGGTCGTCGGGGTTGCGGGCCTGTGCCCTGGGACCGTGCTTGCGGACGCCGGCACCGCTCAACTCGGCGGCCGCATCACCGCCGCCGACGGCACGGTGATCACGACGTATCCCGTCTGCGCGTACGCGTACTCGTACAACATCGACGCCTATCCGAACACGACGACGCTCGTCGCTGCCCGCGCTGCCGATCGCGCCGGCAACTACGCGCTCACCGGCCTTCCGGCGGCGATCTACGTCGTCGGCTTCGCCGACTGTCGCGCGGCGCCGGGTACCGACGCGCCGCAATACGCGCCCGGGGTGACCGATGTGAGCTCCGCCCACCAGTACGCCCTCGCCGCTGGCCAGAAGCTCACCGGCGTCGACGCGCAGCTGGAGCCCGGCACGTCGATCTCCGGTCACGTCGCTGCGGCGAGCGACAACCATCCGCTCGGCGGGATCTGCGTCGAAGCGACGACGTTCGGCCTCGTCTCCGGTCCACTCGCGCCGCTGCACACGACGACGGCGCCTGACGGCTCCTACGCGCTCGGCCACCTCCCGGTGATTGCGCCCCGGGGCAGCTACTCGCTCACGTTCACCGACTGCAACCCGCCCCGGGTCTACCTCGCCCAGCCGGCAAGCGGGGTGTCGCCGACCGTGGCCCAGCCGGCCACCGGGGTCGACGCCCGGCTGCAGGTCGGCGCGTCGATCACGGGCCGGGTCACCGACGGGCGCGGCCGTCCCATCCTGTCTCGCAACATCTGCGTAAGCGCACAGCCGTCGGAGTACCTGCACCGCGGGCCGCCGAACACGTACGACGCGACCAAGACCGACGGCTCCGGGCAGTACCGGCTCGGGGGCCTCGTCGGGGACTCGTACGACGTCCAGTTCCAAGACTGCACGACGAACGCGAACGTCCGCCGGGGCGATCGCAACGACGCGACGGTGATCGAGCGCGTCACGGTCGGCGACGGGCAGACCGCGACGCACGACGAGCAACGCACGCCCGGCGCCACGATCCGCGGGCACCTGTACTCGGGTGCGGGCTCATCGACGCCGCTCGCCGGAGCGTGCGTGCGGGTCACCACCCAGCAGTCGGTGTACTCGGTGCACGCACCGTTCCTCGACGAGACCGTGACGACGGACCGGCTTGGCGCGTACGCACTTGGCCACCTCGCCCCAGCGAGCGCGACCTACGTCGGTGGCGCGTGGCTCGTGTCGTTCTCGCACTGCGCCGCGCCGTACGACACGACGTGGTACGACGGTGCTCCGGACTCATCGCAGGCGACCCCGCTGCGGCTCACCATCGGGCAGATGCTCACCTCAGTCAACGGGCACCTCCCGGGCAACGGCACGAACGCCAAGCCGCTCATCGCCTCGATGAGTGCTGCGCTGCATCAGTTGCTGCGTCCCGTCGCGGCGGCCGCGCGCGGGACCCGGCGCGTCGGTCCGTGGGTGCTGCCCAAGACGGTCGCCGGCACGTGGACGCTGCGCGTGACGCTCGCCCCACGACGCGGGCACCGCGCGCTCGTCGTGTTCCGCGGCAGCATCGCGCTTCGACGTCCCGGCCACGCTCGACTGACCCTGACCGCGACGACCGGCGGCCGCGCGTGGCTGGAGTCGGCCGCGGCCCACCGCACACGAGCGCGGCTCCATGCGCGGCTAACGTTCCGCCCGGCGGGTCAAGGTCGCGCGCTCGCCGTGTCGGCGGACTCACCGCACGTCGCCGCTAGGGGGTGAAGGGCCCGGCATCGCGAATGCAGGCGACCCGCTCTGATCGGCCGGCTGCGATGGTTTGGGGGTGGCAGATGGCAATCTCATCCTGGCGGCCGGCGCACTACTGGCCGCCGGTCTCGCGGCCTCTTTCGTGGCGGTGCGGCTGCGTGTGCCGAGCCTCGTGCTGTTCCTCGGCGTCGGGATGCTCGTCGGTTCGGACGGGTTGGATTGGATTGCCTTCGACAGCTACCGGCTGGCGCGGACGATCGGTGTCATCTCGCTCGCGCTGATCTTGTTCGAGGGTGGGCTGACCGGTGGGTTGTTGCACCTGCGCCCGGTCCTCGGCGCCGCGAGTTCGCTTGCGACGGTCGGTACGGTGCTCACCGCGCTGGTGGTTGGCGGCGCAGCAGCGGGACTGTTCGGCTTCTCGCTCAAGGAAGGGCTGCTGTTGGGCGCGATCCTGTCGTCGACCGACGGGGCAGCGATCTTCGCGCTGCTGCGCGGCTCGACGCTGTCGCGCAAGCTCGCGCGCACCCTCGAGGGCGAGTCGGGCCTCAACGACCCGGTTGCGGTGTTGCTTGTGCTCGGGTTCATCGACCTGCTGACCCAGCCGGGCTATGGCGCCGGCGACCTCGTCGTCCTGCTCGTGCGCGAGCTCGGCATCGGCCTTGGCGCGGGGCTGCTCGTGGGATCGGTGGCGGTCTATGGATTGCGGCGGGCCCGGCTCGCGACGGCTGGGCTGTATCCAGTCGCCTCGCTGACGGTTGTCGCGTTGGCCTACGGTGCCGCCGACACGCTGCACGGTTCCGGCTTTCTCGCCGTCTACCTGGCGGGGTTGATGGTCGGCTCGGCCGCGATTCCGGCGGAGCGGACGATCCTGACCTTCCACGAGGGCCTGGGCTGGGTGGCGCAGGTGGTGATGTTCCTCACGCTCGGCCTTCTCGTATTTCCGGCCCAGCTTCTCTCGGTGGCCGTGAAGGGCACGGCGCTCGCGATCGTACTCGTGGTCGTGGCGCGGCCGATCGCGGTGGCGGTGGCGACGCTGCCATTTGACTACACGTGGCCTGAGCGGGCGATCCTGGGGTGGGCCGGGTTGCGGGGCGCCGTGCCGGTCGTGCTGGCGACGTTCCCGGTCATCGACCGCGTCCCGCACAGCCTGCAGTTCTTCAACATCGTGTTCTTCGCCGTCCTGGTCTCGACCGTCGTCCAGGGCTCAACGTTCGAGCCCGTCGCACGTCGGCTCCGGCTGACGAGCACCGAGCCGGCGCTGCCGCGACCGCTCGCCGAGGCCGGGACGATTCGGCAGCTGGGCGCGGAGGTACTCGAGTATCCGGTCGGCCCAGACGACGCCATCGTCGGTGCCTACGTGCGCGACCTCGGGCTTCCACGGGACGCTCTGGTCAACGTCATCGTCCGCGGTGAGAAGGCGATCCCGCCCCGGGGCTCGACGCGGCTGGCGGCCGGTGACGAGCTGCACCTGTTGATCAGCGAGGAATCGGCGCACGTCGTCCCCGACCTCCTCAGGCGCTGGCGAACCGGTCCGATCGGGCCACCGGAGCGGCCGGCGCGCCTGCTGACGGGACGGCGGCCGATCTTCACGGTCTGGTCGTGGAGCGAGGACCGCGACGGAGACATCTCGGACCCGCACGCGATCGCTGGACAGTCCGTCGTCGAGCGCTTGCGGATCCGCCGCGACCGGGACGGCAGCCTATGGGTGCTCGCCGACGGTCGCTACGCGATCACCGGTCCGCTCGCGGCGGTCGGGTCTCGGGGCGACCTGATCAACTGGGCGCGACGGCGAATGGCAGCCGCGTCCGCCGACGAGCGGGCATGGCTCCAGAACGTGATCGGCGCCCTCGCGGCCGACCAATGACTCCGGAGCCGATCGCCCGCCGGCTCGGGATGAGGACACCCGAGCCGGTGGGAGCGGCGGCTACTCGCCGACCTTGAACCGCGGAAGTCCCACTTCCACGTCGTGTGCAGGCGCGAGTCGGTCCGCTCGTCGTCGAGCTGCTGCGCATTCGGTTTCATCACCGGTTCGCGCTTCGCCCCGGCAAACGTCTCAAGCGGCTGGAACGTGTGCGCTCCGTGTGGCTTCCGATGCCGAGGCACACCTCGACCTCGACCGGCTCGAGCACACCATCCGTGCCGACGACCGCGTACGCGGGTTGCCCGAGATGCGGCTTGAAGATCGTGAACTTCAAGTCCGCTTTTGGCTCGGGCTTCGTCCCCGCCCCTGCCGCGGCAACGCTCACGCTGATCGTCGCGGTCGCGGTCGCGACGATGCCCACCACACGGTTCTGCGCACGATCCACCTCCGCGAGCCCCCGCCAGCCCGGTCCGAATTGGCCTCTGCCGCGCGTATTTTCTTGGCTCGCGCAGCGGCCGACCAAAAACGTCGATGACCGCGTGGGCGCGAGTGGCCCGGGCAGGACTCGAACCTGCGCACGACGGATTATGAGTTCCGTAGGTCGTGACACGCCCAGCGTTTTCGGGCCTGCCAGATCAGGCGAAGCGTTGTGAGATCACGTGAGATTCGGTCAGTTGGGTACCCGTGGGTACCCGCCGCGGCCGTCACCTCGAATGGTGCCCGACCGGGAGCCTCTCTTGGCTGGTGATGCCAGCGCGAATGTTCATGGCGGCGGCTTCGAGGCGGCGTGCTTCGAATTCCTGCTCATCCCAGGGGGTCGTGTGCGTGATGCCAACCTGGCAGTGGTAGCAGCGCCAAACTCCCGGCTCCGCGAGGTACCACTCGTGTTTGCCGCAGTCGTGGCTTCCCTTCGGGATGAGATGCGCAACGACGTCCGGGAGGTTCTCTCGGAGCCACGTTCGATGCCTGTACTTGCCCACGCTCACAGTGATCACTCTATACCCGATCGGCAGTGCGGCCAATGTGGTTTAGCTCCTTCTTCGCCTCCGCGTGTTACGAAGTCCGCGAGCTTTGGCCTCGCGCTCTACCCGGAGACGAGTTGCAGGGTCGAGGTCTTGGCGGCGATCGTAGAAGCGCGCCATGAACTCGAGGTCGTTGAACACCGTGAACGCTGTGTCTCGCTGGCGCCCCTTGCGTTTGCCCATCCTGCGATGAACCTACTGGAAAGTGGCGCAGCGCTCAGTGAGTGGTCACTAGCTCTGTCTCCGATGCGGGTGACCCAACGTCGCTGGCAACGAGCGCTCCGAGCCGGTCGGCTGCGGCGTGCTGCGGCGTGAAATGCACGTAGAGCATCGTCGTCGAAATGTCCGCGTGCCCCATGTACGCCTGCACGTCCGAGAGGGGGAACGCCTGGACGGCGAGCGTCCCGAACGTGTGGCGGAGGTCGTGGAAGACGAAGAGCTTGCCGGTCCCGCGGTCCCGGCTGATCCCGGCGGCGCCGAGTGCGTCGTACAGCGCCCCCCGGATCGCTCCGTCGTTGACCGTCTTGCCGATCGGGTCGCAGAACACGCGATCGTCCGGGCCGGTGAACCGGTCTCGGCGGCTGAGTCCGTCGAGTGCTCGCGCGGCCCGATCGATCAGTGGAACCGAGCGAGCCTGCCCGGACTTCGGCGGGCCCTCGAGCGTGCCGGCAGCGCCATAGTGCGATCGGCGGACGTGCACGAGCCGGTTCGTGAAGTCGACGTCGCGCCACCGGAGGGCACGTAGCTCGCCGAGCCGCAATCCGGTGAACGCGGCGACGAGGATCACGGCGGCGTCCTGGTCGGTCCCCGCGGCGCGTGCGACCGCTTGAACCTCGGCAGGAGAGAGCACCGCAAACTCGGCGCGGCGCCTGACTGTGATCCGCTCGGCGTCGGCGACAGGGTTCGTGGCACACCATCCACGACGAGCGGCGAGCCGGAAGATGCCGTGGAGCAGCACCATCGTCTTCTGCGCGGTGCGCGGTGACAGCACCTCGAGCAGCTCCGTGCGGAGCCGCTCGAGGTCATCAACGGTGATCGTCGAGATTGCCTGATCGCCGAGCCGCGGGGTCAGATGCCGCGTGACGGTGTTGCGGTAGTCGCGCAGTGTCGAGGGTGCCCGTTGCTTGTCGTGCTCGACGTACCGCAGCCACGCGCCGACCGCGTAGGCGAACGTCACGGACCCGTCCCCGCGCTCGGGGACGCGGCCGAGGTCCGTCAGGAAGTCGCGCAGAGCATCCTCAGCGGCCTTGCGCTTCCAGTCCGCCACCGGCCCTAGCCGGCGTTTGACCTGACGGCCGTCCCGATCGCGGGCCTTGATGAAGTAGACCGGTCCAGCCTGGCGGTCTACGACGATGAGACAGCCCGTGACGCGCGCCATCAGGCGCCGTTTCCAAGTCCGAGCGCCTCAGCGTCACGCAGGACACGCTCAACATGCGAACGGTCCGCAGTGTCCTCCGGAAGGGTCTCAACCCGCTGCCTGAAGAAGCGGTAGAGCAGGATCGCCTCAGCGGCATCCTCGGGCTGCGCTGATTCGCGGGTCATGACTCACCCCCGATAGGCGTCATTGAGTGAGTCGGGTCGCGTTGGATCGTTGCCATTGCTGCTCCTTTTCGGTGGGCGCCGAAAGCGAAGCGTCTGGCGAGGAAGGCAACCGTCGAAATCGGTAGGTTGCCTGGCGCGCCGAGGGCCTCTACCTCGGTGCCACGGGCCCCGGCTGTTAGCGCAGCGCGGGGCCCAATTGCGTTGTCGCCGCGGATCGTATCGCTCACGGTTCCCGACTGCGGGTTTTCTTGCGCTGGACCCAGGCGAGCAGGTCATCGCGATCGAATCTCACATAGCGGCCGAGGCGAACGTGCGGGATGCGGCCGGCGCGTGCCTCAGCGAGAACCCAGCTCTGCGGCGTGTTGAGCACCGCGGCGGCCTGGCGAGCGTCGAGCAGGGGAGAGACGCTGTTCTCGCCGATCAACGCTGCGAGCTCGACGGCGAGGTCACGCGTCGTTGCCGAATCGACGCTCGGCGGACCGTGAGTCATCCGACCGCCTCCGACCCGAACTTCGCTTCGAGGCGCTGAAGTTCCGCGTCGGCATCGAGCGCGCCGGATTCTGCGCAGCCGTCTGTCGAGATCGATTCTGCCGCAGCTTGTTTTTGATGCTGCACCCCTACGGGGTGCGCAGCAGCATCCAAAACAGCTTCTCTGGTGTTGCTGCGCCTGTTCTGCGCAGGCGTTTGCGCAGCATCCGTGCGCACCTTCCGGTAACGGTACGGATCGCCTTTCTTTCCCTCCCCGGAGCGGACGACTTCCCCGGCGGAAAGCAGCGCCTTCAGCGTGTCGTGCCACTGCTGCTCCGGCGAGCCCATGGCTTCCTGCAACTCGGCGCGTGAGAGCGGCTCCTCGGCGTCGAGCACGGTCAGGAGCGAGGCGCGGTCGCTGATCTCCCGGGCGTCGCCACGGTCGGCGCCCTCGCCGATGACAGACCATTCGCCGCTCTCGGCGTTCTGTTCGATCACGGCGACACCGGGCGTCTGCGGGAAGCGTGAGAGCGCGAGCAGCTTCCGCTGTCGCGGCTGTCCGCCTGACACGCGGTCGAGCTCAAGGATGATGTCCGCGGCGCCGGCAAGCGCGCTCGAGCCGCGGATACCTTCGCCGTCCTCGCCGCCACCCTTGCGCGCGTGCACGACCAGGAGGACGGCAAGCCCGGCTTTCGCAGCCTCGACGAGCGGCTCCATCGCCATCTGGACGGTGCCCGCGTCCTTCTCGCTCTCCGGCCCGAGACCCGCCCATGCGGCGAACGTGTCGATCACGAGCAGCACCGCATTGACGCGCCTCGCTTCGGCGACGGCAGCGGCGATCAGCTCCGGCCAGAGCGGCTTCGGCCACGCCGTCTCACGGGTCGCGAATCGAATGTCGCCGGTGCCCGTCTTGTGGGCTAGGGTGCCGGCGCCTTCCTCGCTGACGTACAGGACAGGGCCACCGGAGATCGCATGAGTGAGGAACGCGCTCGCGCCGCTGGACGCCTTGTCGGCAAGCTTCAGCGCGAGCGTGCTCTTTCCGGCCTTCGGCTTGCCGCCGAGGATCGTCACGGCGCCACGGGCGATGAACGACTCCCATACCCAGTCCGGTTCCGGTGGAACACTCTCGGCGAGCTCGGCCGGCGAGACAAACCTGACTGCCTCGCTCGGCTGGGTGTCGCTCTCGTCCGGCGTGTAGTGGTTCGTGCCGACGAGCGTGTCGAGCTGCTCGGCCTCTTTGAACGAGGCGAGGTCTTCAGCGGTCCACTTCATTGCCCGCGCTCTCGCTCTAGGGCGGACCACTCGTCGCGCGCAGCAATCTTGTCCGCCGCGCACCGCCGGCAAGAGAGCAGGCCCGGCACAGCCGGATCACCGCAGTGGCGACACTCGGTGTGGCGCCGTTCGGGGCCGCTGAGCGTCATCTGGCGAGCCGGCGCCTGCGCGCTTGGTTGTCCGCGTGGGCGACTACGGTTGGACATGACCGCCGCCTGCACCGGAGGTCTTCGCGAGGTCCGAGTCGCCAGCTCGGGCCTCGTTCGCGTTCAAGCCGAGCACGACGCCGACTCGCGTCAGCACCTCGCTCCTCGCCGGACTGAAGCCGGCCTCGAGCAGCCGCACGTAGCTCAGTGAGCAATCCGCGGCGGCTGCGAGTTCCTGCTGTGTCATTCCGGCCTCTCGACGGGCCCCGCGGAGGTCACGTCGGGGCGGCCGAGTAGCGTTAGCGCTCATGCACGGCAGCTTGAATGCCGCGGCGCCGTTCGTCCAAGCAGAAAACGGCACCGATCTGCTTATCGCTGGTGGCGAGTCATTGACCGACGCCATCGCACGACACGCCCGCGCCGGCCGACCGGCTTGGCGGATCAACTCGCTCTACGTCCCCCGCATCCCGTACCGAGCCGGCAGTCGGCCCAAGATGCTCGTGCCGATCCCGGTCATCGGCATCCCGACGGACGTCCGAGCCGGGATCAACGAGCGAAGGCTCTACGACACCGTGAGCGCGAGTCTCGCGCAGCGTCCCCCCTGGCCGCACGAGTGGCGCGCTCATGAGCAGGCTCAGCTACGGGCGCTCTACGTGGCCGCGTGGGCCGATCTGAGGGGCATCAAACATGACCCGATGGATCTGCGCGGTGAGACGACGATCGACCGGGATCGACGAAACGGGCGCGAGCTTTGGGCCAGCATTGGAGCGTTCCCCTGGGCGCTCTTCGGTCCGGCCGGACAGGTTCCCTTGGAGTGGCGCGCCGACGAGCTCGTCCGGACGGCCTGGGAGCACTGGCTCGAGGACTGAGCGGCACCGGCCGGGTAGGAAGGGTCTCGCGACGTCGCACGACAGCCTGCACGTCGCCTGGCAGTCGTTTCGCATTGTGTACGGGTTTGTCTCGCGCCTGCGCGCGTGGGCGAGCCCCGCCGGGGGTGGGGAGCGTCGAGCGGACGAGCGGACGCGGCGCTAAGTCCTTGCATGGCTCACCGTGAAAAAAACCGGTTCTCCTCATGGGGGCCTGTTGTGCCAAGCGATCTGTATGCGCCGACGGAAGATTCCGGCCGGTTAGGCGGGATATCGGACGCCTGACCCGCGAAATTTGGCGCCATCTATACCGAGCCACCAGGCGACTTGCGCGACCGTTGGCTTGGCATCTCGACCCTCCCCTTGTGGGGGGTCAGGCTGCCTGGCGCCTCTGTGCGCTCGCGCGCCGCTGAGCATGGATGACGGCATGGCACGACCGGCAGGTGGACATCAGGTTCGCGGGGTCGCGCTTGGCGCCGCCTTCCTCGATCGGCAGGACGTGGTGGACGCTGTCGGCGATCGCCCCGCATTCGCGGCCGTTCTCGACGTGCTGGCACAGCGGATGCTCGGAGAGCTGGCGGCGGCGGCTCATCCGCCATGCCTTGCTGCTGTAGAACCCGTCATTGGCGCTGCGGTTCGCCTTGCGTTGCTCGGCGGCGTGGACCGGGCATCGGGACTTCCCTGGTGCCGCTGGCTCGGGGCACGTCGGGTCGACGCACAGTCGGGTTGGCATCTAGTCGATGTCTTGGCGCTCGATGCCGAGCATGGTGCATACGTGCTCGAGCAGCGCGTCTTCTTGCGCGTTCAGTTCGCGTGCGTGGTGTCCGTCGTCGTAGATGATCGTGCGGTATGGCTCGGTCGTGTTGGCGAATGCGTTCGCTGCGGCAACCAACGTTGGGTAGTGGCGGATGCGACCGTCGCCGAGCGTGAGTTCCGGGTCATCGGTCGTGATGAGCTTGTACGGCCGGCGTGGTCTCGATCGCCCTCGGGTCTGTCGGCGTCGCACGGTCAGCGGTGGTTTCGGCGGGCGGGATCGTTCGGCTGCTTGACTGGCTGTTTGTCGAGGTCGACGCGCCGGCCGTTGATCTGAACGACTGACATGCGTGAACCGCCGATCGCTTTGCCGCGGAGATCTCCAGCGTTTGACTTGAACTGATCTAGGCCACTGGCCATGTTCGTCACCTCCGTTCGATGGTGAGTGCGTAGAGGATGGTTGTGGTGTCGTGCAGGGACACGGGCTCGTCGCGTGCCGGTGGAAGTAGCTGGCTCGGGTCGAACAGTGGATCGCGTCCGCTCATCAGTACGCAGTGATCCCCGAACACCTCGCGGCCTGGGGTGACCGCTATCCACCGGCGTTCGCTGACCGGAGGATTGTTGTGGACCATGATCCGCAGGCCCTGCCTGTTCATCCACTCCACCATGGTGTTCAAGTTCTGCTCCCCGATCTGCTGGGGGTCTTTCCCCTCACCGACTTGTTGTTCGATGCGAAGGTCGGGGATCTGGTTGGGCGGGATCTGCGCGGCGGATGCGATCGCGAATTGGAGACAGTCGTCACGTCTCCTCTGCAGGAACCCCTTCGTCCCGTCGCGCAGCGGTGTCCAGAAGTAGCCGCCGCGCATGCCTGTCTTGCGGCTGCCGTTGATCGCGACGGGAAGCAGTCCGGCTTGCCGGCGGATCTTGGCGAGGCTCGGGCGGGAACGCCTTGGCGACCTCGCGGCGACGCCGGTTGTACTCGGCGAGACTCATCGGCTCTTCGCCGGGGGTCATGTAGTCGAACAGTGTCACCAGTGCAGTGAAGTCGACGCGGAACGGGTCGATGCGGGTCGTGTCCATCAGGCGATGACCAGGCGGCGTGTCATTCCGCGGTCGAGCGACGCGTGGTGCCCACAAGACGCCCGCCTCGGTGAGGACGTGGCACGGCAAGAGGTATCGCGCCTCTTGGTCTCTGGCTGCGAGCCATGTAGCGGCCTGCCTGACGTTCGATTCCACGTCGGCCCGGACCTTGGATAGCTCTCGGCGATCGTCCATGCGAGCCGTTGCGCGGTCTGGAACGACTCGGCATCGCTGACGGTCTGCCCCTGTTCCCGGAGGTATGTGAGGACGCCGAGTTGGATGATGGTCTGGAGGTGGTCGAACGATCGCAGCAGCCCGCGGTCGTCGAAGAACGGGTCGCTGGCGCACCGTGCGCAGAGTTGCAGCGTCAGCGGGCCTTGTGCGACCGGCGTGACTTTCACGTGTCGCCATCGGCAGCAGTCGCATTCGCTGCCGGGGTCTGTGCTGCGAACCCGGTCTGTGCTGGGCTCGAGCAGCTCGGCGTCAGTTCGGGTGTGCATGCGCGGCGAACAGGCTGAGGAGGGCGCTCGCGGCCATCGCGGTATCGCTGAGCCGGTAGACCAAGTCGTCACCGTGCCACGAGCGGTCGAGATAACCCTCGTCCTCGACCATTCGGTGACACTCCGGGAGGAGGTCATCACGTGCGGCGAACCACAGTTCCTTGCCGGTCTCAGACTGCCGAAGCAGGTAGGCCTCAGCCATCAGTTGGCATTCGCTTTCGGTGAGCATGGGGGTGTCCTTTCGTTCGGTTGCCACACGCCGGCCGCGCCCGAAAGGAATAACGCGGCCGGCGGTGGCTGTCTGCGCTCCTGGCACGGAGGACCAGGCTTTTACGCGAGGCGGACCTCGCAAAACGCGGTCGTGCGGAAGACACTCAGAGCGAGCCGGCGTTCCGCACGCATCATCACGAGATCGGATGCGAAATAGGAGGCGTGACTATTGGTCATCTCGATCCGCAGCCCACCCCGTGACCACACGGTGGCGGCTGCCGGTGACCCGACGAGCGCCGTCCCGGCACCACCGATCGCGGACGTGACGTGGACCCGCTTGCCCCACAACGTGTCCTGCGCGCCCGTGAGCTGGCCGCTCGCTGCCACCTGAGCCGCGCCGGCATAACTGCCGAGAAACGGACCACCACCATAGAACTGGCCGGCGGTGTCCGTCGCGAGCCGGATGTTCTGCCAGTCGGTCGGATGCATGACGATCCATTCCGGCTCGACGAACGACGAGCCGCGCACACCGTTCATCGCCTTGAACAGTGCGACAGCGTTGCTGTCGACCGTACCGCGGGCATAGATCGGAATGCTGCGATTGAACAGCCCCGTCACCTGATCGCTGCCCGTGCCTCGCAACAGCTCGGCCTCGACCTCGATGTTGACGAACTGCCCGAGCTGGCCGCTGACGAAGTTCTGAACGGACGGGACGTCATCGAGCATCTCGTCGGAGATAGTGAGGGTCGTCGCGATTTTCTTGACCGGCTCGTCAACCGTCGACAGGCCGAGTGTCGATTCCGGCTTTGCGCCGCCCTCGGCGACGCCCGTTGCGGCCGATGTGGCTGTGCCCTGAACGATCACGCGAACGGTGTTGCCGTCCACGGTGTTCGATCCAAGCAGCTGCTCGAGGACGAGCGGTTGGAACAGCTTCGCGACGACACCGGGCGCTACCTGCGGCGTCGGGATGAGCCCGCCGCCCGTGCCGGAACCGGGAGCGCCGGAACCCTCAAGCAGAGTGCCCTTGAGCTGCCATGGCGGGGCGTCGCTCACCTCGATCATGCCGGTGCTCCACGTTTGCGGGCGGCTGGGCCCGTCAGCGATCGACTTGAACCCCTCGCTGCGCACGAACCGCGCACCGGGGTCGGTCGCAGTCGCGTTGAAAGAGGCGTCGCCCGCCGTGGTCATCGCCGTGTTGTCACCGCCGAGCCGGCGGAGGACGGTGTGGTACCGCTTTTCGGCGGCATGCTGCTGCTCTGCACGTTCGAGTACGTCTGCGACGTACGTGCGCTCGTCTGCGGTCAGGGCGCGGCCCTGACGTTCTGCGGAATCCATGATGGATTGGGCCTCTTTAGCGAGGCGCTGTGCTTGTGACACGAGGTCACCACTCCTTCCGGGGCGGCTGGTTCGTGCCGGCGTGTGCTTCGAGGGGGGTCCACAACCGCGAGTCTGGGGGCTCCTGGGCTGTCACGTCCGGTCCTCGGTCACCGACTCAACAGGTCCACAGCACGAGTCTGGTAGCTCCTGGGCTGTCACGTCCGTTGGCCGATCTGACCGCGTCCTGCGCGGCCGGCGGTGTATTCGGATTTCGATCTTGAGACTATCGGTTGTCGCCGACGTCACCGCCACCCAGTTGAGGAACGGGGTGCTTCGCTCAACGGAGTAACGCTCCCGCTATGGGACCGGTCCTGTCGACCCGTTGCTACCCACGACATACCAGGCGTCGATCTCGGACATCTGAACGCGAATCGCCGGCACATCGAACCGCTGTCCGAATACCCAGGTGACCGCGTCGGCCAGCGTCAGCGCTGTCGCTTCGGGAACGTCCTCGCTCGCCCTGCCAAAGCTGTCGCTGACAAGTTCCAAGATCTCGTCGATGATCTCGTCTCGCCTGAACTCGGACACACTCTGTCCCTCCAGGCTCGCCTCCATCCCCGCGCGCAGTCCGACAATCGTCGTTTTATCGAACGCGCGATCGGGCGCCAGTTGCCCCACGATCATGCTGCCGTTGACTAGGAGCACGACCCCGGTGCCTGTGCCCTCCGGTGCCTTCTGCTGCGCCAGCTCCACGAGCGCTCTCAACTTCGGATCGACCGGCATTGAACCCCTATTCGCTTGCGATCAAACGTCCTTGCCCAACCGCCGCTGCCCCGATGCGCCCCACGGCAGCTTCCTTGCACGATGGCAAACCTAGCCGCTCGCGTGTGACGTGGCAACTCGGCCCTCGACATGCCCCAGACGAGGTGTGTTGGTTACCCGCTCGGTACCCGCGAATCCCGGATTCCCATGGCCCGGGCAGGACTCGAACCTGCGCACGACGGATTATGAGTCCGCTGCTCTGACCACTGAGCTACCGGGCCGGTGCCGCCGACGCTATCAGCGCCGGGAGTCCGAGCCGCCCGCTCTTTCAGGTAGTCTCCCGGACACGATGTTATTCGCTGTCAGCCAGGCCACCGGTCAGACGATTGCGCTGCTTATCACGTTCCTCGGGATCGGCGTGCTCGTCAACGTTCTGATCGTTTACATCGTCGCCCAGGTTCTCGCCGAGCGCCGGCAGAACCAGGAAGCCAACCAGCGTTTGCAGTAGCCCGCCTGGGCTGTGCGTCGTCTTATTGCCGATCGGATCGAGCTTGATGACGATCCGGCGCGGATCGACGTCGACGCTGTCCACGCGTATCTGAGCGGCGAGTCGTACTGGGCGCGTGGCCGCAGCCGCGAGCAGGTCGCGCAGACGCTCAGCGCCGCCGCCCGCGTCGTCGGCCTGTACGACGGGACTCGCCAGATCGGGTTTGCCCGCGTGATCTCTGACGGCGTACACGTCGCCCATCTGTGCGATGTCTACGTGCTCTCCGACTACCGGGGACGGGGACTCGGCGTCGAGCTCGTGCGCGAGGCCGTGGACAACGGTCCGCATGCCTCGCTCAACTGGACGCTGGCCACAGATGACGCCCACGGGCTGTACGCCCAGTTCGGCTTTTCGGCGGCGAATCGGAAGCTGATGCAACGTCCCTGAAGGAACGACGATGGCGGGCGTCGAATGAGACGCCTGCCGATGAAGCCAGCTACCACTCCGACTGTCACCACCGCGGAGACGCCCCACGGCCACCAGGCCCTCTCCGCCTACATCCGCGCCCGCTTTGACGAGTTCTCCCGCTCGCAGAAGGACGTGGCGCAGTACATCGTCGATCATCTGGACGAGGCCGCGTTCCAGACCGCTGAGGAGCTCGCGCGCCGCGCAAACACCTCCTCGAGCACCGTTGTCCGCTTCTCGCAGGCGCTCGGATTCGAAGGGTTCCCTGAGCTTCAGCAGGCCGCCCGCGACGAGTACCGCCGGCGCCCCCCGGGCGCGACGGACACGCTCACCAACACCACGCCCC
The DNA here is from genome assembly GCA_963750695.1 of uncultured Solirubrobacterales bacterium. Lineage (GTDB taxonomy): Bacteria > Actinomycetota > Thermoleophilia > Solirubrobacterales > Solirubrobacteraceae > Palsa-465. Next base: position 138,509 of record CAVVSB010000005.1, on the reverse strand, counting down.
TGTTCTCGCTCGATCACACCGAATTCGAGGCGGCACTCGCCGCCGATCACGTCAACGTCGAGGACACCGCCCACAAGCTCAGCCGCTCCGATGTCGAGTCCGCGATCGACGCGATCGTGACCGCCGAGAAGGTGCTGATCGCCGGCACCGACCAGATGGCGTTCTTCGCCAGCTACCTCCGGCATCTGCTGATGCTGCTCGACCTCCGCGCCGAGATCGTCGCCAGCCCCAGCCAGGAAGCGCTCGGCCGCCTCAGCCGGATCGACGAGCAGACGCTCGTCATCGGGCTCTCCGCGGGTCGGCCGCATCCGCTCATCACCCGCACGATGAAGCTCGCCCGGCACCGCAAGGCGCCGACGCTTGCGATCACCGACGCGACGCTGTCCGAAGTCGCGAGGCTCGCGCGGATCCGGCTGTACTACTCGTCGAACACGCCGGCATTCGTCCGCTCGCACACCGCGCTGCTGTCGCTCATCCAGGCGCTCGCCTACGGCGTGTACGCGCGGGACGCGCAGTCCTACGACGTGCGCATCAAGGCGTTCCGGCTCAAGTAGACCGCCCCGGCGGTCACCGGTGCGCGATCAGCAGCGCCTGGGTCGCGCGTCCAACCCGGCCACGCGAGTCGTAGAGCACGCTCTCGGCGGCCCCGATCCCATCCGGGGGGATCGTCGTCCGCGACTCGAGCGCGATCCACTCGCCAACCGGCGGGCGCTCGATGTACAAGGTCAGATCGGGGTTGATGAACATGTACTCGCCCCACGGCAGGATCGTCGAGATCCCGTTGCCGAAGTCACCGGCCGCTGCGAGCCGCTGCAGCGGCGTGGGGTCTTCACCGGCGACGATCGGCGCCCGCAGCCGGAACCACGCGGTCGACGGACCGCCGCCGAAGGTGCCGGCGACGAACCGGATCTCGAGCGCGTCGGGGGCGAACATCGGCCGGTAGGGCGGCTCGAAGTCGTTGGCGCGGCCACCGTCAGGTCCCGGCGGTGGCGGGGCGAGCGGCGTTCGGACCGACCCGGCGGCGAGCTGGACCTGGAGCGCGCGGGCGCGGACCACCTCGGTGCCGTCGGCGGTGAGAGCGGACGCCTCGGAGAGCTGGACGCGCCGGCCCGGCCGGACGGCCTCGGCGACGACCGTGAGCTCGCCGACCGGCACGGGGCGCACGAACTCGTAGGTCACGCGGGCGATCGTCAGGCCCTCGGCCGCGGGCAGCTGCTCGAACGCCCGCATCAGGAGCGCTGCCGCGGCGCCGCCGTGCTGGGCGCCGGCGTCCCATGGGCCCCGGGCAAGCTCGGTCGCGACAAATCGGCCGTCTCGCGCTTCGAATACCGCCACTTCGGACATGGCCGGACACGGTAGCGCCCGGCTACACTCAGCCGGAATGAGCCAAGAGAACGGAACCGCGCGCGACGAGGCCACTTTCACCGTTAAGGCCGGTCTCGCCGAGATGTTGAAGGGCGGCGTGATCATGGATGTCGTCACGCCCGAGCAGGCGAAGATCGCCGAAGACGCCGGCGCCGCCGCGGTGATGGCGCTCGAGCGCGTCCCGGCCGATATCCGCCGCGACGGCGGCGTCGCCCGGATGAGCGACCCATCGATGATCAAGGGCATTCAGGACGCCGTCACGATCCCGGTGATGGCGAAAGCCCGCATCGGGCATTTCGTCGAGGCGCAGGTGCTCGAGGCGCTCGAGGTCGACTACATCGACGAGTCGGAGGTGCTGACGCCCGCCGACGAGTCGCACCACATCGACAAGTGGGCGTTCAAGATCCCGTTCGTCTGTGGCGCCACGAATCTCGGCGAAGCGCTGCGCCGGATCGGCGAGGGCGCGGCGATGATCCGCTCCAAGGGCGAGGCCGGCACCGGGGATATCGTCGAGGCGGTGCGCCACTTGCGCGTGATCGGCGGCGAGATCCGCCGGCTCACGATGCTCGACGAGGCCGAGCTGGCAACGTCCGCCAAGGACCTCGGTGCGCCGCTCCATCTCGTGCGCCAGGTCGCCCACGACGGCCGGCTCCCGGTCGTGATGTTCTGCGCCGGCGGGATCGCGACCCCGGCCGACGCCGCGCTCGTGATGCAGCTCGGCGCCGAGGGTGTGTTCGTCGGATCGGGCATCTTCAAGTCAGAGGATCCCGAGCGGCGGGCCCGCGCGATCGTCGAGGCAACGACCCACTTCCAGGACCCGGCGCGGATTGCCGCCGCCTCGACCGGCCTCGGGCAGCCGATGGTGAGCCTCGAGACCTCCAAGCTCGAGACCGAGCAGCTCCTGGCCCCGCGCGGCTGGTAGCGCGCACGTGCCCCGGCACGTCGTCGGAATCCTTGCCCTCCAGGGTGGCTTCGAGGCCCACTCCAAGATCCTCCGCGCGCTCGACGTCGAGCCCCGGGAGGTCCGGACCGTGGCCGGTCTCGACGGGCTCGACGCGCTGATCATCCCCGGCGGCGAGTCGACGGTGATGACGCTGGGGATCGAGCGCGAGCAGCTCGCGCAGCCGCTGCGTGAGCTCGCCCGCAGCGGGACCCCGATCCTCGGGACGTGCGCCGGCCTGATCATGCTCGACCGCGACCATCTCGGCGTGCTCGACGTCACCACCGAGCGCAACGCGTTCGGACGCCAGCTGAAGTCCTTCGAGGCCGACCTCGATATCGACGGAGTCAGCGGGGAACCGATCCACGCCGTCTTCATCCGTGCGCCCTGGGTCGCCGAGCACGGGGACGGCGTCGAGGTGCTCGCCCGCGTCGACGGGCATCCGGTCGCCGTGCGTCAGGGCAACATCATCGCCGTCGCGTTCCACCCCGAGCTCGCCGGCGAGCATCGCCTCCACGAGCTGATGCTCGGGATGAACGGCGCCGGCGAGAGCTGAGAGCCGCGCCCTACGCGGTGTGGCGCTCGCGTTCGCGGTCCGCGGCGTAGTCGCGGAAATCGCGCTCGAACGCGGCCCAGTCGATCGTCGGCAGCCCGTCCGGCTCCGGCGGAGGCTGCTCGTCGACCGGGTCATCGCCGCCGCCGTCCGGCCCATCCTCGGAGTCTCGGCCCCGGGACAGGTAGGCGGCGAGGGCACAGACGAGAATGCCCGCGGCATACACGAGCGTCGCGATCCCGGGGTGGCCAGTGAGCGATGCCAGGCCGCCGACGGCATACAGCGCGAGCGCCGAGAAGACGAGGCGCCGCAAGTCGCCGCCGGGCACCGAGCGGCGCGGCGCGTGCGCGTACGCGCTCACGAGGATTCCGCAGACGAGTACGACCGCAAGAACCAGTTTCCACGCGACTGAAGGCGGCACCACCATCGGCTACCCCCGATCATCGGCACGGAACGCCGCGAATTCAAGGCCTGTTCACAGAAATTGTTCAGTCCGGTCACGATCCGGACCACACGAAAGCGCTGCTATTCGCTCATACGACGAGGCCGTGACGCATCGTGTTCTCGCTGACGGCGCGCGGCTCGACGTAGTGCAGCAGGTAGTCCGGTCCTCCGGCCTTCGTGCCCGTGCCCGAGAGGCGGTTGCCGCCAAACGGCTGGCGGCCGACCATCGCGCCGGTGATCCCGCGGTTGACGTAGAGATTGCCGACGGGGACCCGCGCCCGGACGTGCCTGATCAGGCTCGGGTCCCGCGCGAACAGCCCGCCGGTGAGCGCGAACGGGAGGCCATCGAGCACGTCGAGTGCGGCGTCGACATCGCGGACCCGCTCGATCGCCAGCACCGGTCCGAAGATCTCCTCGCCCAGGACCGCCGATTCCGGCGGCAGATCGGTGACGACCGTCGGCGGGCAGAACCAGCCCGGCCTGGGCACGCTGTCGCTGTCGCCCCCGACGACGATCCGCCCCTCACGAGCCGCGGTCTCGATGTAGCGCGCGACGCGCGTCTGGGCATCCTGCTCGATCACCGGCGGTACGTTCGTGTCGAGCTCGGATGCCTGGCCGACGAGGAGCACCCGGACTGCCCCCGCGATCCGCTCGATCAGCGCATCGGCGATCGCCTCGTGAACGAGGACGCGCGCCGCCGCCGAGCACTTCTGGCCGGCGTACACGAACGCCGAGGAGACGATCGCCGGCACCGCATCGTCGAGATCGGCGTCGGAGGCGACGATCACGCAGTTCTTGCCGCCGAGCTCGGCGACGACCCGCTTGAGGTGCAGCTGGCCGGGGACGACGTCGGCGGCGGCGCGGAGGATCTCGAGCCCAACGGGCATCGAGCCTGTGAACGCGATCGTATGCACCGACGGGTGGCGGACGAGTGCCGCGCCGAGCTCGCCGAAGCCCGGCAGCAGCGAGATCGCGTCCGGCGGGACGCCGCCCGCGGTGAGCGCCTCGATGAGCCGGAGCGCGCACCCGGGCGACTGCTCGGCCGGCTTGAGGATCACGGCGTTGCCGGTGGCGAGCGCGGCGGCGGTCATCCCGCATGGGATCGCGAGCGGGAAGTTCCACGGCGCGATCACCCCAACGATCCCGCGCGGGACGTAGCGCAGGTCGTTGCGCTCGCCGGGGACCTGGAGGAGCGGGCGGCCGGCGTCGAGGCTCACTGCCTCGCGCGCGTAGTACTCCAGGAAGTCGATCGCCTCACACACGTCGGCGTCGGCCTCCGGCCACGGCTTGGCGCACTCGCGCACCTCGAGCGCGGCGATCTCGAGGCGGCGCTCGCGCAGCCAGGCGGCAGCGCGGACGAGCGCCTTCGCCCTCTCCGTGGCGCTCGTTTGGCTCCATTCACGCGACCCGTGGCCCGCAGCCGCGATCGCGGCGGCGAGGTCGGCGTCGGCGGACGCAGCGCCGGCGTGCGCGACGACGCGCTCCGGGTTGCCAGGGTCGGTCGAGACGAACGTCTCATCGCGGCCGTCGCGGCGGCGATCACCGCCGATGATCACCGGCACCGTGAGCGGCAGCTCGGCGTCGAGCCGGGCGAGCGCGGCGGCGAGGCGGCTCCGCACGGCCGACCGGCGCAGCTCGAGCACCGGCTCGTTCGCGAACGCGGAGAACTCGCTCATCCCGCCTGACGTTAGCCGTTCAGGAGGAGGGTCGCTCCCGCACCGGACCGCCGGCGGACGCCCGCACCCGGCCGAGGCGCCGACGCGCCGGCGCGCAGGCGACGCGCCAGGTCATCGGCCCCTCCCGTACCGCCGGAGTTCAGAGCCCCCGTTGGCCCGCCACGTGTGCGAACGTGCGGATGAGGATCTTGATGTCGGTCCAGAGCGACCAGTTCGCTGCGTAGAGGTAGTCGGTCTTGACCATCTCCGACAGCGGCGGGCGCGCCGGACCGAGGACCTGCCACGGCCCGGTCATCCCGGGGGCGAGCTGGAGCCGGTCGCGGTGACGCCCGGAGACGAGCCGATCCTCGTCGACGACGAGCGGCCGCGGGCCGACGAGGCTCATGTCCCCTCGCAGCACGTTCCACAGCTGCGGCAGCTCGTCGATCGAGGTGCGCCGCAGCATCCGGCCGACGCGCGTCACGCGCGGGTCCTCCCGGAGCTTGAACAGTCCGCTCGTCTCATTGAGCGACGCCAGTGCCGCGCGTTGGGCGTCGGCGCCGTCGACCATGCTGCGGTACTTGACCATCGAGAACGTCCGGCCATCCCGCCCGACGCGCAGTTGGCGGAAGAACACCGGCCCGGGGGAGTCGAGCTTGACGAGGATGGCGACCACCGCGCCGACCGGCGCCAGCATGAGCAGTCCAAACGCCGCGCCGAGCGCGTCCATCCCGCGCTTCACCGCCCGCGACGATCGGCTGAGGCCCGGCCGCCGGAGGCCCAGCACCGTCACTCCACCGACGGTGTCGAACTCGACCGACGACCCGACGACCTCAAACAGCCGTGGGACGATCGACACCTTGATCCCGAGCGCGACGGTCTGCGTGACGGCATCGAGCATCGTCTCGTTGTCGGCAGAGGTCGGGATGAGGAAGACGCGGTCGACGGCGAGTTGGCGGACGACCGCCGACAGGTCACCGAAGCTCATCGACCGCTTGCGGCGCGAGCGCTGCCCCCAATCGACGACGGAGCGTCGCTCGTCCTCGAGCGGCAGGAACCCGACGACCGACAGGTGCGCGCCCGGATCGGACGCGAGCGAATGGGCAAGCTGCTCGCGCGCGGCGGCTCTGCCGACGATCAGGACCCGCTCGCGGGGTGCGGAGGACTGCGCCAGGCCGCGGGCGCCGGCGTGGCCGGCGACGAGGAGCGCCGCCGTGGACCCGCACAGCAGGACGACGCCTGAACCATGGAGGTGCGCCTGGTCGCCGGAGACGACTGCGACGGCTGACCACGTCAGCGCAAACGCTGCGGCGAGGCCCAACAGTGCGGGGACCTCGTCGAGCGTCGACTTGCGCAGCACGACCTCGTCGTGGTCGTAGCGCCCGGTCATCTTCGCGAGCAGGACCATCGCCGGGATCGTGAGCAGCGCCACGACGCCGGCCGCGTGACCGCGCAGCGCGCCGGCCACGAGCAGCCCGCCGGTCGCGGCGAGCAGGTCGGCGATGCCGAGCAGGCGGCGGAAGATGGCATCGCGGACGGAGGGGAGGACGCCCCACGCCGGGGCCACGGACGCCACCGGCATCGGCCTCACCGTGCTGCCAAACGTCTCGGAATCCGGCAGCGCGCGCACACCATCGGCGACGCGCGCGGTCGTGGATGCGTCGGTCACAACCCTGTCCTCGTAGCGGCCTCGATCAGGCCTTTGATCAAACCCGGTCCGTTGTCCTCATACGTGGCCGTCCGAGCGCGACGCTCGCGATCGTTGCCTGCCCGTACTGATGCGGTTCGCCGTCCAACATACCGACAATTGGCAAATCGCGCAACATCCACCGTTTGCAGGGATTTAAGGGGCGGCCAGGAGCTGCTCGAGCGGCACCCCACTCGCCTGCTCGGCCAGGAACGACTCGTTGCTCGTGTTCTCGAGCAGGCGGCGGACGAGGTACGCCATCCCGGCGACCAGATCGCCGACCGGGCAGTACGTGCGCACGCGCATCCCGAGCGACGCGAGCGCGTCCTGGAGCTCATCGCCGAGTCCGCGCAGCACCTGGAGTTCGAGATCCCGGTCACCAGCCCCGGACGCGCGGTTGACCGCGATCGCGTGGGCGACCGAGCGTAGGTTGTGCGACGCGATCGCGACACGTACGGTCGGGCGTGCGGAGATCAGCTCGCGGGTGAGCGCCTCGAAGTTGCGGTCGCAGTCGGCCTTGAGCTCGAACACCGGCGTCGGCCACCCGTGCTGTGCCGCCTGGACGAGCTCGTGGTCCCAGTAGGCGCCCTTGACGAGGCGGATCTTCACCGGCGGCGTGCGCTCGGTGCGCCGGGCCCAGTCGAGGATCGTGGCGAGCTGATCGGGCGAGTCGCGCAGGTAGGCCTGGAGCACGAGCCCCGCCGAGGGGCCGTCGCGGAACTCGTCCTCGGCGAGCAGCGCGAGCACGAGTTCGAGCACGGCCTCGCGGGAGTCGAGCGATTCCATGTCGATGTGGAGGTGGGCGCCGAGCTCCTTCGCGCGTCGCAGCAGAGGGCGCAGGCGCCGGCCGGCGTCCTCGCGGCCGATCGCCGGAGCGTCCGGCCGCAACAGCGGAGTCAGCGCGGACACCTTGACCGCGACATTGGCTCGCGGGATCGGGCCGATCGCGTCGCGTTCGAGGATCGGTCGGCTCGGCCAGCGCGCCGATTCAGGCGCGATCTGCTCAAGCGCGTCGAGACAGCGGGCCGCATACGCGTCGGCCTCTCGGGCCGTGACCGTCGCCTCGCCGAGCAGGTCGACGGTGCTCGCGACGCCGTGCTCCCACAGGCCGCGGAACACACCGAGCGCGCCGGCCGGCGTCTCGCCGACGATGAAGCGGTGGGCCATGTGCTTGACGCCACCGGCAGCGGCTGCGCCAAGCGCGGCGCGGCCAGTCCGCGTGTTCGCGACCTTCATCGCCGCCGCGATCGGCATCGGCGCGTCCGGCACCTCCTCCAGGAAGCTCGTGAGGTGCCGCGCGAGGTCGTCGAGCGAGTGGCAGGCGGGGACGACGTCGACGAACCGGAACAGCGCTGCCTTGAGTTCCGCATCGCGCGAGGCAAGCTCCATCGCGCGGGCGTCGAGGGCGCGGACCGGATGGCGGCTGCTCGACGGGAATGCGGCCGCGAGCTCGGCACCGATCCGGCGAATGTCGCTCTCGAGCGTGTCGCCGGCCGCGGTCATCGCTCCAGGCTACGCCGACGCCGACGCCGACGCCGGAGCGGACCCCGACGCCGGAGCGGCGAGCGGTGGGGAGACACGCTCGATCGTCTCCCAGCTCATTTCGGTCTCGCGGAGTTCCTCGTCGACGCGACCGCCGCCGCGCAGGCCGAAGAGGCGCTTCGCGTACAGGAGATAGATGACGACCGCGACGTTGACGATGAAGCCGATGATCTTCAGCGCCGACTGGCGATGGATGATCTCGTAGATCTCGAGCGGCAGCAGGATCGTCGTGGCGATGAAGGTCAGGTATTCCGCCCAGCGCCTCGCGTACCACAGCCCGACCGCCTCGATCCCTTCGAGCAGCCCGTACGCGAGCAGCGCCGCACCGACCTCGCGCAGGGTCCCGGCGCGCAGCGTGAACAGCTTGTCGAACTCGTGCAGGATCCCGACGTGCCCTGAGGTCTGGACCGGGCCGCCGGCGACGCCGCCCTGAAGCGCGGTGAGGATCTTGTAGTACGCGTCGCGCAGGCTCGTCTCGTTGCCGGCGAAGGCGAGCACCCCGATCCCGAGCAGCAACAGGATCACGAAGTGGAACGCGCGGTCGATCGCGATCAGCCGCAGCACCACCTTGTCGCGCAGGGCCTTGCCGCGCAGCGGTCGCTTGATCTCGTCGCGGTCGGGCGCGTGCTGGCGAGGCGGGTGCTCGGGCGGCTCGAGCGGCAGCCAGCTGTCGCACCGCAAGCATCGGTACCAGCGAATCGGCGGCTGCTCCCGGGCGAAGACCCAATCCTCGTCACGGAGTTCGGCGGCGTCGGTGCCGACGAGATGGTGGCCGACCCACCCGCACGTGATCAGCTCCCAGTCGATGTGGCGGCGCTTGCGCGGGTGGTGGGTTCCCGGGGGACGATGCATCAGGTCAAGATATTTACGGCGCGGGCCACGACCAAACCGATGGCCAGCAGGGCGGAGAGGGCCTGGCCGGTCATCAACAGCTTGGCTGTCTGGGAGAGCGGCATCGTATCCGTGGGGCTGAACGCGGTCGCGTTCGTGAACGACACGTAGAGGTAGTCGAGCAGCTCCGGCATCCAGCCCGGCGGTGCGTACTTGGCGGCGTCGGTCAGCTGCGGGAACAGGAAGTCCGGATGCGCCTCGGGCCGCATCGCGCGGGCGATCGGGCCGCCACGGTCGAGCTCCCAGTACCACAGGCCGAACAGCAGCACGTTGGTGATCCACAACACGATCCCGGCAAGGATCAGCGGTCGCCCCTCGTGCGTCGAGGCGCCGTGGTGATCGAACGGGATTCGTCTGCGCATGGCGCCCGGGATCCTCGCATGGTGCAGGCAGGATGCGGGTCACACTGGACGAACAGACACGTATGCGCCTCGCCGCCAGAGCGACCGTCGCGGTCATCGTCGCCACCGTCGCGCTCGCCGGCTGCGGCAGCTCGACGACCGTCACCACGACCGTCACGAGCGCGGCCTCGACCTCATCGAGCGCGGCGACCTCGACCGGTTCTGCAAGTTCGAGCGCGACGTCGACGAGCTCGACCGCCACGCCGTCCGGGCCTCCGCTGTGCCGAGCCTCGACGCTCGCGCTGCTGATCCTTGGGCAGCAGGGCGCGACAGGGCACGGCGAGATCGGCGTCGCGATGCGCAACACCGGCTCGGCCACATGCCACACGTTCGGCTACCCCGGCGTGCTGTTCCTGGGGAAGACCGGGCAGCCGCTGCCGACGATCCCGACCCATACGACCCACGACTTCTTCGGCACCGCGCCGGAGATCGGCATCAACGTCGCGCCGGGCGAGAGCGTCTCGTTCCGCCTCGGGGTCACCCACGGGATCAACGGCACGCAGGGCTGCTCGACAGCGTTCGGGCTCCAGGTCATCCCGCCGAACGACACGGCGACCCTGCGGACGACGATCCCGAACGGCGCGTATCAGTGCCGCACGGTCACCGTCTCGCCGGTGCGGCCGGGCACGAGCGCCTACCAGTAGCCGGCTTAATGGACGCCGCGGGCCCGACGCTCCTCGAGCCAGGTCGGGCCGGCCGTCAGCATGTCGGAGATCTCGGCGGGCGAGACGGACGGCGCGAACAGGAACCCCTGGGCGAGCTCGCACCCGAGCTCCGACAGCGCGTCCGCCTGCGCCTGGGTCTCGACCCCCTCGCCGACGACCTGGAGTGACAGCGCGCTTGCCATCGCCACGATCGCCTGCGTGATCGCCGTGTCCCGCTTGTCGTGGCCGAGCCCGTCGACGAACGAGCGGTCGACCTTGATCGCGTCGAGCGGCATATGCGTGAGGTATCCGAGCGACGAGGACCCGGTGCCGAAGTCATCGAGCACGATCCGCAGCCCGAGTGCCTTGAGCGCGTGCAGCGACTCAGCGACCGTGGCGACGTCGCGGAGCATCGCGCTCTCGGTGATCTCCAGGCTGAGGCAATGCGGCTGCACATGCGTTGCCGACAGGATCTCCGCGACGATATCGGCGAGCCCGCGGCTCGCGATCTGAATCGTCGACAGGTTGACGCTGACACACATCGGCGCGTCGTCCGGGCGCTCGCGGGCCCATTGGGCGGCCTGGCGGCATGCCTGTTCGAGGACCCAGCGGCCAATCGGCTCGATCAGGCCGTTCTCCTCGGCCACGGGGATGAAATCGCCGGGGGAGACGACACCCCGCTCCGGGTGGTCCCAGCGCAGCAGCGCCTCGGCCTGCACGATCCGATTGCCACGCAGGGTGATGATCGGCTGGTATTCAAGCCGGAGCTCGTTGCGCTCGACGGCCCGGCGCAGATCGTTCTCAATCCGCAGCCGTGCGATCGCGCGTCCGCGCATGACCTCGTCGAACAGCTCATAACGGGCGCGCCCGTGCTCCTTGGCCCGGTACATCGCGGCGTCCGCGTCGCGGATCAGCTCTTCAGCAAGCTCGCCGCCGCGGGCGATGGCGATCCCGATACTCGTCGTGACGAAATGCTCGCGGCCCGCAAGCACGAACGGGCGGGTGAACACCGCTGCGATCCGTTGCGCGGTATCGACCGCCTCCCGCTCGCCGGATACGTCCTCGAGCAGAATCCCGAACTCGTCGCCGCCAAACCGCGCGACCGTGTCGCTCATCCGCACCGCCTGCCTGAGGCGCGGGGCGACGGCCGCGAGCAGTTCGTCCCCGACCTGGTGGCCAAGGCTGTCGTTGACGAGCTTGAAGTGATCGAGATCGAGGAACAGGATCGCGGCCGCCGACTTGCTGCGGCGCAGCCGGGTGAGTGCCTGATCGAGCCGATCGAGGAACAGGACGCGGTTCGGCAGCCCCGTGAGCGCGTCGTGCAGCGCGCGGTGCCGCATCCGGTCCTCGGTTGCCTGCCGCTCGAGAGCGTCGGCGAGCACGTTCGAGAGCGCCTGGAGGAAGTCGACGTCGCCGCGGGCGTAGCAGCGCGGGCTGCGGGACTGGACGTTGAACACGCCGAACGGGCCGCGCCGGCTGACAATCGGCACGGCGACGCCGCTTCGCGAACCGAACTCGTGAGCAAGGGGAGACTGAGTAAACCGGTTCTCCGTCGCCCAATCGGTCACGACCACGGGGGCACCACAGAGAATCGAGTAGCCGGACTGCGACCCGCTCCCGGTCGGGACGTACAGCGTGCCCGGGCGAGCCTCGGGGCCGCCAATGTTGCTGCGCAGCACGAGGACCTTCTCATCCTCGAGCAGCTCGAACACGCCCGCGGTCTCGATGTTCAGGCCCTCGGCGGCCGCCGTCACCGCCTCGTGCATCAGCTCGGCGGTCGTCGCGCCCTCGAGGGCATGCTCACCGAGCCGGGCGACGGCGGATTGCTGTGCCGCGCGTCGTTCGAGCTCGGCCTCGGCGGTCTTTCGCTCCGAGATGTCGGAGAGAACGCCGTGCCAACGGTCGGCGCCGGCTCCCTCATCGACGAACATCGCGTCGTCTCGGATCCACACCGGGTGGCCAGCACGATGCATAAGGCGATACTCGTCGGCGACGGCTCTCGAACCACCTTCCGCGGCGGCCTCCTCATAGCGGAGGACCTGCGCGCGGTCCTCGGGATGCAGGCTCCGCGCCCACAACGTCGGATCGGCGCACCACTCCTCCGGCGTATAGCCGAGGATCGCCTCGATCTGCGGGCTGACGTAGTGCCAGCGTCCGGTCTCACCCGGGTCGGCGACGTAGATGATTGCCGGCACCCGGTCAAGCAGGTGTGGGTAGTTCTCGGCGGAGATCGGCTGTTCAGGCGCTGCCTGGTCGTGCCCGTGGCCTGCGCCGCCCCCGCCATGGACATCCGGGCGCCCGGTCATCGGTCATTTATCCCGTACAGCGTGGCGCGCCACATCAGTGCCCTCCCTTAGCGGGTGTGCGGAGATTGTACGGAAGCTGCTCAGACTGCCCTAAAGCGCACCATCGCTCCATCTGGAAGCTCCTCGACGCGCCCCTCGCCGATCAGCAGGTCCATGTGCCCGAGCACCTCGGAAAGCGTGAGGTACGCCTGGGTGACCGCGACATTGCCCCACATTCGCAGCGCGACCTCGTAGCCCGTCAGCGGCCCGTCCTCGAGCATCCGCAGCATCTTGCGCGCCCGCCGCTCGTGCATCCGGAAACGTTCGTCGATCAGGGTCCCGATGTCCCGGATCGGGTCACCGTGGCCTGGAAGCACGATGTCGGCCGGCAGCTCACGGGTCGCGCGCATCGAGCTGAGGTAATCGACGAGCGCGCGTGGCCGGGCCTCCGCGGCCGCCGAATCGCTGCCGCCGAGCGGCCGGGATACGAGCGGATTTGAGGAGATGTGAGCGAGCAGGTGGTCTCCGGCGAGCAGGATCTTGCGCTCCTCGTCCCAGAAGATCGTGTCCGACGGGCTGTGGCCCGGCCGGTGGAAGATCCGGAACGTCCGGTCGCGGAGCGCGAGCGTGTCGCCGTCATGCAGGCCGCGGTCGATGCGGCCGCTGGAACCGAAGGCGCGGAACGCGGCTCCGACCGAGCCGAGTACCGTCGTCAGATCCGACGGGACGCCATACCGGCGCATGATCGTCTGCGAGAACTCGTCGTCGGCGATCGCGCTCTGGCTGAAGTCCTCCAGGTACGGCCCGAGCAGGTGGAACGCCGCCACCTCGGCGCCGGAACGGCGGGCGAGGATCTCGAGCAGGCCGACATGATCCATGTGCTGGTGGGTGATGACGATCAGCTCGAGGTCCTCGATCGCCCGCCCATGCTCGGCGAGCGCCCGCTCGAGCTCGTCCAGCGACTTGCCGGAGTTGGGCCCCGTATCGATCAGCGTGAGCGGCTCGTCCTCGATCAGATAGCAGTTGATGCGCCCGACGAGAAAGGGAGTCGGCACGGCGAGCCGGTGGATCCCGACGCGCTCGGCGAGGGCAAGTGATTCGGCGGCGCCGTTGTCGGCGCTCGAATCGCGCGTGCTCACGAACGGATCACGCCGAGCACCTCGTCGCGCCGGCGCTCCATGTCCTCATGCGAGGCGAGCGATTCGAGACATAGTCGCAGGAGCGGCTCGGTGTTGGACGGGCGCACGTTGAAGTGCCAGTCGTCGTACTCGACCGACAGCCCGTCGAGGTGGTACTGGTGGCCGTCGGTGTACTTCGCCGCCAGAGCCTCGAGCTTCGCGTCCTGATCGGAGACCTCGGTGTTGATCTCACCGGAGATGAAGTAGCGGCTGCGGTAGGGCTCGAGCAGCTCGGACATCTTCTTGCCCTCGGTCGAGAGCAGCTCGAGGATGAGGAGCGCCGGGATCGTGCCCGAGTCCGCGCAGTAGAAGTCGCGGAAGTAGTAGTGGCCGCTCACCTCGCCGCCGAACGTCGCGTTCTCATCCCGCATCCGCGTCTTGAAGAACGCGTGCCCGACGCGGTTCATGAGCGCGCGGCCACCGGCCTGCTCGACCGTGTCGGCGACCGCGCGGCTCGCGCGGACGTCGTAGAGAATTGTCGCGTTCGGCTGCTTGCGAAGCATCGAATCGGCGAGCAGCGCGGTGAGGAAGTCACCGTCGACGAACGCGCCGGTCTCATCGATGAAGAAGCAGCGGTCGGCGTCACCGTCCCACGCGATGCCGAGATCCGCGCCCTTCTCGACGACCTCGCGCATGATGAACTCGCGGTTCTCCGGGAGCAGTGGGTTCGGCTCGTGATCGGGGAAGTTCCCGTCCGGCTTCCAGTACGCCTCGACGAGATCCAGTCCGAGCCGCTCGAGCAGCGGACCAACCATCGGGCCGGCCATCCCGTTGCCGCCGTCGACGACGACCTTGAGCGGCTTGACCGCATCGGCATCGATCACCGCGAGCGCCGCCTCACGGAACTCGTCGCCGATGTCGACGGTCTCGAGCGAGCCACCTCCCGGAGCGTCGCCGAGGCCGGCCTCGATCCGGTTGCGCACATCGCCGATCCCGGCGTCCCCGGAGAGCGCGATCGCCCCGCGCTTGACGAGCTTGGCGCCCGTGTACGCCTTCGGGTTGTGCGACGCGGTGCACATCAGGCCGCCGTCGAGCTCGCGCGATCCCACGAGGAAATACAGCATCTCCGTCCCGACGAGCCCGGCGTCGTACACCGCCACTCCCTCGGCGATCATCCCGTCGCGATACGCGGCGGCAAGCTCAGGCGCCGTGAGGCGCATGTCGTGGCCGAGCCCGAGCCGGAGCTCGGACGTCGGCTTGCCCTCGAGCTCGGCGATCACGCGCGCGAACGCCCGCCCGATGTCCCGCGCGATCTCGGCGTCGATGTCATCGCCGTAGATCCCGCGGATGTCGTACGCCTTGAAGATGGCGGGGTTGGGGCTCATTTGGAGACCACGATCGTCGCCTTCATGAACGGGTGAATCGTGCACACGTAGTGGATCGTGCCCGGCGCTGTCAGTTTGATCGAGAACTTGTCCCCGGTGTTCAGGGTGCCCGACGAGGTGAACTTGGGACCGCTGACGTAGGTGACGTTGTGCGGCGGCTGGTCGTCGTTGACCCATTGCACGGTTTCACCGACCTTGGCGGTGACGCTCTTCGGAACGAACGCCAGACTCTTCATGTGCACCTTGACCGCGCCGCCCGCGGGTGACGCCCCGCCCGATGGCGCGGAGGCCGATGTCGACGCACTTGATGTGGCGGAACTCGTGGCACCGGAGTTGCCCGAGCTCGAGCTTGAACTCGACGAGCCGCACCCGGCGAGGGCGAGCAGCGTCAGGCCGAGGAGGATCAACGAGGAACGTTTCATGAGGCGCAGCCTACCCACCCGGCCACTGCCGTCGTGTCTAGACTGATATTTCGGTATGTCTGGTCACTCGAAATGGCACTCGATCAAGCACAAAAAGGCCGTGGTCGACGCCCGCCGCGGCCAGCACTTCACGAAGCTCGCCCGGGCGATCACCGTCGCTGCCCGTGAGGGCGGGGGAGACCCGGACGGCAACCCGTCGCTCGCGCTCGCGATCCAGAAGGCGCGCGACGCCTCGATGCCCAAGGACAACATCGAGCGCGCGATCGCCAAGGGCACGGGTGAGGGCGTCGACGCCGATGCCTTCGAGTCCGTGCTGTACGAGGGCTACGGCCCAGGCGGCGTCGCGCTGCTGATCGAGGCGCTCACCGACAATCGCAACCGGACGGGTGCCGACGTCCGCCACCTGCTCGGCAAGCACGGCGGCAACCTCGGCGAGCCGGGGTCGGTGTCCTACCTGTTCGACAAGCAGGGTGTGATCGTCGTCGACGCCTCGCGCTACGACGAGGACGACCTGATGCCGGCGATCGACGCCGGCGCGCTCGACATCGCCCAGGACGAGGACGTGCTCGAGGTCGTCACCGAGCCGAGCGATCTCACCTCCGTGCGCCAGGCACTCACCGAGGCCGGCGTCGAGATCGAGTCGGCCGACCTCGCCCAGCGTCCGAAGGTCCGGGTGCCGGTCGAGGAATCGGACGCGTCGAAGCTCCTCAAGCTGATCGACGCGCTCGAGGAGTCAGACGACGTCGGCGCGGTCCACGCGAACTTCGACGTCGACGCCGACGTGCTCGAGCGGATCGCCGGCTGAACACTCTCTTAACCGGCTCTTCGGCCGGGTCGCTACGCTGCTGCGCTTCATGACTTCGAAGACGATCAGCACCTCACTCCTTGCGCTCGCGGCCGCCGGTGGGCTCGTCGCCTGCGGCAGTTCCAAGGCACCCGGCGTGCAGCCGGCTCCCTCCAGCGGCGCCACGGCAGCCGCCGCCACAACCCCGACGCCCACGACCTCCACCTCGACCTCCGCGACCTCGACGGCGGCGACGCCGACCTCCGGCCCGCTGTCCAAGAAGCCGACGGTCGCCATCCCGAGCGGACCGGCCCCGACGAAGCTCGTCGTCAAGGACCTCATCAAGGGCACCGGCGCGACCGCGACCGCCGGCAAGCAGGTCACGGTCAACTACGTCGGCGTGCTCTACAAGGGCGGCAAGGAGTTCGACTCCTCGTGGAAGCGCAACCAGACGTTCCCGTTCACGCTCGGCCAGGGCGCCGTCATCAAGGGCTGGGACCAGGGTGTCGCGGGCATGAAGGTCGGCGGCCGCCGCGAGCTCATCATCCCGGCCGACCTCGCCTACGGGAAGACCGGCAGCCCGCCGACGATCCCGGCGAACGCGGCGCTCGTGTTCGTCGTCGACCTCGTCGGCGTCTCCTGAGTGAGTCTCTGGGCCCAAGTAGTGCCACATAGCGCTACTTAGGCCCATCGACCCGGCTGCGTAACTAGCCGAAGCGCTGCTTCAGCCAGCTCGTGAACGTGGCGTTCCCGAGCGCGACAACGTTCCCGTGGATCGCTCCGGCGACGACGTCGTAGGTCACGTGGTCGCCCTTCGCCACGAGTTCGCCCTGGAGCTGGTTCGTGAACGTTGGGAACACGGTCGTGTCGTCGGACCCCTGGAGGATGATCACCGGTGCGGCGATCTTCAGTGCCGGGTTCTCGGCGTCGAGCACGCGGTAGAGCGCGCTTGCGTCGGCCCCCGGCCGCATGATCTGCGCCGGGGCCAGACCGCCCCACGAGTGGGGCTTCGACAAGGCCTCCGTGCACTCACGCTGAACTGCGGGCACCAGCGCGTACGCCGCCGGCGTCAGCAGCGCCTTCAGATCGATCGTCTTGGAGGCGGCCGCCGCGCCGGTGACGATCAGCCCGCCGAGCGCGCTCAGACCGCCGCCCGGCTTGGTCAGGGCGGCGGCCGCCTTGACCTGTGTCGCCAGGTGCGACGCCGGTGCGAACGCGGCGATGCCGGCAAGCGTCAGCCCGGGCGCGTCATGGGCCGCCTCGGCCGCGGCGAAAAGCGCCGACTGGCCACCCTGCGAGTGGCCGGCGATGACGAACCGCCGCCCGATGCCGGGATACAGGTGTCGCGCCGCGAGCGCGGCGTCGATGACGGACCGCCCCTCGGCGTGCCCGATGAGGTACTCGTGGACGCCCGGCGTCCCGAGACCCTGATAGTCGGTCTGGGCGATCGCGTAGCCGGCCTTCAACCACACGTTGAACTGGGGATACACGTACGACGCGCCGGCCGTGCGCGATGGGGCGCAGACATCGGCGATGCCGGTTGTGCCGTGCGCCCAGTCGATCAGCTTCCAGCCGTGCTTGGGCGCGTGGCCGCGCGGCGTGAAGACGAGGCCGGATATGGCCGTCGGCTTGCCGTTCGGGAGAACCGAGCGGTAGAGCACGAGCGTTGCCCGCGCCGCCGCCGGCAGGTCGTTCGGGGTCGCGACGGAGCGCGACCAGATGATGGTGCCCGGCTTGCCGGCGATGAGCCGGGCCGGGGGCGTATAGAAAGCGAGGCCCTTGGGCGCACGCTTCGTCGCGCCGAGAGCACCGGTGGGAACAGCCGCGAGTGCGGCCAATGCCGCCACCAGGAGCGCGACGCCCCTGACACCCCGCAGCCGTCCAGGCTGCACAGAGAGTTCACACATGGGGCGGGAGCGTATCGGCCCGCCGCGCCACTTCATCCACGCTTAATCCGCGCCAGGACCTCCTCATAGAACGTGTCCTCGGCGCGGAGGTAGCCCCGGATCGCGTGCTCGGCCAGGCTCGCGACCGGCTCGCGCGGCCACGCGATGACCTTGCGGTTGACGAACGGGCACTCCCGGGCGAGCGTCCGGCCGTTGGCGTGGCCGAGCAGCAGTTCGGCGAGCACGTGGCCGTTGAGGTAGCTCATCGACACCCCATGCCCGATACATCCGAGCGCGTACACGGCCGTCCGGTCCTCGCCGATGTAGCCGAGCGCCGGTGTGAGGTCGAGCGTCACCGAGAACGGGCCTCCCCAGCGGTGCGTGATCTCGGTGTCGCCGAGATGCGGCCACAGCCATCGCAGGTGCGCCTCGAGGTGCCTGAACGCACGCTCGTCACGGTCGGCGTCGAGCGAGCCATCTGAAGTCAGGCCGACCGGGCCGCCCCCGAGCACGATCCGCCGGTCCGCCGTCAGCCGGTAGTAGTGGATGAGGTTGCGTGCGTCCTCGATGCCCTCGCCGCCGCGTCCAGCCGATCGGCTCAAGCTGCGCGTCGGTGAGCGGCGCCGTCGCGATCATGTACGTGAACGCCGGGACCTGCTTGCGCTCGAGCGGCGCGAACAGATGCGAGTACGCGTTCGTCGCGAACACGAGCTTGAGCGCGCTGACCGAGCCCGCCGGCGTCAAGCAGGCGGTGGACGCCGTCGGTGTTGGCGAGCGCGAGCACGGGGGAGTGCTCGTACACCTGCACACCCTGCGCGACCGCGAGACGCTTCTCCTCGCGCACGAGCCGGGCTGGGTTGATGAGTACGAGCCGCGGCTCCCACATCGCGCCGAGATAGCGATCCGAGTTGACCATCGCCCGGGTCCGCAGCGCCGTCGAGCCACGAGATTCCGTCGAACCCGAGCGACGTCATCAGCTCGACCTGGTTCTGGAGCCGCTTGACGTAGCTCGGGGTCGTCGCGACGCGCAGGAAGCCGGGACGGGTCTTCTCGCACTCGATCGCGCTCGTGTCGATGAACCGCTCGAGCTCATCGACGCACCGCTCCATGTACGTGTGCGCCGCGCGGAGGAACGGCTTGCCGCGGAGCATCGCCGTCGTCCCGAAGCCGAGCCCGACAACCGTCATCGCGAACGAGCCGTTGCGCCCGCTCGCCCCGTAACCGACGGTCTTCGCCTCGAGCAGCGCGACCTTCAGCGAGGGTCGCGTCCCTTCAGCGCGAGCGCGGTCGCCATGCCCGTGAGACCGCCGCCGACGACCGCGACATCGACGCTCACCTCACCTTGGAGCGGCGGGGAGGGGTCGTAGGCGCCGTATTCGGTCAGCCAGAGCGAGGGAGCGGGATCGGGCAGTGTCTGGAACATGCCCGTGGTGTGACGGGTCGCGGGCCGCGCCGCAACCGCGCTTCCCACGACACCGGCTTACGTAGTGAGCCGCAAACCCGGGGTGTGGTCAGTCGTCCGCGGTCCGCTCGCCGTCGGCGGATGCGTTTGGGGGTGGCGCGGCGAACCTTGGCCGGCTTGTCGTCGTCTGCCTCCTGCGTCGCTCGCGTGTGCCGGCCGTCGGGGCCCGGTGAGCGCGGTACAGGGGCACCCGCTCGGCGATGCCCTTGAGCCGGTGCTTGCCGGCGAACGACCAGTCGAAGCCCTCCGCGGCCGCGTCGTGGACCTCCTTCGTGCAGAGCACTGATTCTGGCCGCGCGATCCCGGTCACGCGGCTCGCGAGGTTGACCGAGTGCCCGTAGAAGTCCCCGGCGCGCAACAGTGCCGGGCCGAGCGCGATCCCGGCCCGGAGCGCAGGCAGGTCGGCCTTCTGCACGGCCTCCACGAGGGCGAGCGCGACGCCGACGAGCGGCGCCGGCTCGGGGCTGACGAACATCGCGGCGTCGCCGATCGTCTTGATCAGCCGCACCGGCGGTTCGACGACCTCGTTGGCGATCGCGGCAAGGCCGCCGGCGATGCTCCCGAGCTCCTCGACCTCGACCTCGCCCCCGAGCCGGGTGAAGCCGACGAGGTCGGCGAAGCACACGCTGATCTCGATCGATTCCGGCACCTGGCCGGCCTCGAGCTCGGCGCGCCCGATGAATCCCCGGCGCACGCTGTCGCGCAGGTGCTGGTTGAACGCGCCGACGAGGATCGGCTTGACCGCGGGGATGAGCCGCTCGGTCATGTCCGCAAACCGCTCAGCGACGACGTCCTCATCGTCGCCCGCCGCGAGGAACGTCCGCGCAAACGACGCCGTCGTCGTCGCCGCGAGCCGGGACATGCCCTCGCCGAGCACCCGGGTGATCTCGGCGACCTCGTCCTCGGTGAAGCCGCTGTCGAGGAACAGCTTGATCGACCGCGCGGTCTCGATCTCGTCGTCGCCGAACACCCGATCCTCCGGGCCGGGCTTCGGCAGGCCGAGTAACTGGCGGACGCGCACCATCAGTCCGGCGTGCACGCCTGTGCGCTCTTCGATCTCCGACGCCGTGTACTTGGCGCCGAGCACGCGCTCGACGGGCAGCAGCGCGAGCCGGTCCTCGCTCGCTGCCGCCCGCAGTTCCTGCTCGGAGAAGCCCTGCTCGGTCAGGCGCGCGAGCAGCCGCTCGCGCGCCGCGCGTCGTCCGCCGTCAAGTCCGTCCAGAAGTCCCGCCGCCTCGTAGTCCACTCCCGGCATCCTCTCGCACGACGGCGTCCTTCGCTAGCATCGCCGACCCTCGCTCATGCTCTCGATCCTGATGCCCGTGTACAACGAGCGGGAGCGTGTTGAGCGAGCGATTGCCGAAGTCCTCGACACCACGCTTCCGACCGACTTCGAGCTGATCGTCGTCGACGACGGCTCGACAGACGGCACCCGCGAGATCCTGCGCGCCCGCGACTGGAGTGACCGCGTCCGGTTGCTCGAGCACCCGACCAACCAGGGCAAGGGCGTCGCCATCCAAACGGCGCTGCGCGAGGCCCGTGGGGAGTTCGCGGCGATCTTCGACGCCGATCTCGAGTACGAGCCGGCCGACCTCGGGCTGCTGATGCCGCCGCTGCTCGAGGGCCGCACGAACGCCTGCTTCGGCGTACGCGCATTCGACGGCTACTCGAGCCACTCGTTCCTGTTCGTGCTCGGGAACAAGGGGGTGACGCTCGCCTGCAACGTCCTCTTCAACGTCTACATGCGGGACATCATGACCTGCCACAAGATGATCCGGACCGACGTGTTCCGCGCGCTGCCGCTGCAGGCGACCGGCTTCACGATCGAGCCGGAGATCACTGCTCGTCTCATCCAGCGCGGCGAGCGGATCTTTGAGGTTCCCGTGCACTATCACGCGCGCAGCAGCGACGAGGGCAAGAAGCTGACCGCCAAGGACGGCTTCCGAGTCCTGAAAACGCTCATCCGGTGTCGGTTCACGAACCCGTAGCACCTGCGTCGCCGGTCTCGCCGCTCTCCGCTCGCCCCGGACGCCTGTCGCCGCTCGCGTGGGCCGTGATCGCGTGTGTCGGGCTCGCGTTCCTGTCGGTCCTCGTGCTGCCCTCGACGCCGAGCTACGACCCGTGGGCATGGATCGTCTGGGGCCGGGAGGTGGCCTCGGGTGCGTTCACTTTCGCGACAAATGGCGGGCCGTCCTGGAAGCCGCTGCCGGTCGTGTTCACCACGGTGTTCGGCCTCTTCGGCGGGCTCGCGCCCAAGCTGTGGCTGGTCGCGGCCCGCGCCGGGGGGCTGCTGGCGTTGCTCGGCGCCTACCGGCTGGCATGGCGGCTCGCCGGGCCGGCCGCCCTCGGGCGTGCGCTGGCGGCGATCGCCGGCGTGATCGCTGCCGTTGCGCTCCTGCTGTCACACGAGTCGATGGGCTCGCCCGCGATCATCCAGGACTGGGCGCACTACCTGTTCCGGGGCGCGTCGGAGCCGATGCTCGTCGCGTGCGTGCTGTGGGCGATCGATGCGCACCTGTCCGGGCGCCAGCGGCGGGCGTTCGCCCTCGGCGTGGCGACGTCGTTGATCCGCCCGGAGGCGTGGCCGTTCCTCGGTCTGTACGTGCTGTGGCTCTGGCACGTCGGGGGGTGGGCGCGCTCTCGGGGCGGGATGGCGCTCATCGGTGTCGGGTTGGCGTTGATCCCGCTGCTGTGGTTCGGTCCGCCCTGGATCTCGACCGGCCACCCATTCGCCGCCAGCACCCAGGCGGCCCACTACAACGGCCACCTCGGCAATACGCCGCTCGTCGAGGTGCTGAGCCGGGGCGCGCACCTCGTGATGCTGCCGGTGCTCGTGTTCGCCCTGGCCGCGGTTGTGCTGGCCGTGCGGGATCGTGACCGCGTCACGTTGTGGCTCTTTGGTGGGGCGGTCGCCTGGGTCGTGCTCGTGGCGGCGATGACGGTCGCGGCGTATCCCGGCCTGGGGCGGTTCATGTATCCGCCGGCGGCGGCGGCGTGCGTGCTCGCCGGGGTCGGGGTCGTGCGGCTCGCCTCGCTGGCTCCAGACGGCTCGCCGCTGCGCTGGGCCGTCATCGGCGTGCTCGTCGCCGTGTCGATCCCGTTCGCCGTCGGGCGCATGAGCCACGCCTGGAAGGAGAAGGGCGAGGCCGACACTGCCGTGCGCTTCACGAACACGCTGTCTGACGCGGTCGGCGTCGTCGGCGGCCGCGGCCGCGTGATGCCCTGCCCGACGTCGGTCGCCGCCGTCAACCACACGATGCAGACGGCCCTTGCCTGGATGCTCCACGTCCGCCTCTCCCGGGTGAAGACCGTCCTGCGCTCGCCCGGCGTCGACTTCGTCGGCCCGCACGTCGTGACGATCGACGGCGCCGCCGCCCCGATCCGGATCCACGGCGGGCACGTGACGCAGCGTGTCGGCGCGTCCGGCGTGTGGCGGGTCTATCGGATCACGGCCGCGGGCGGCGTGTCGGACCCCTGTGTCGGCGGCGCCTGACTTCGCCCCCCCGATCCGATCGGCACGATCTCCCACGCGCCACGCATCAGACCGCGCTGCGGGAATATGTGCCGCTCTCAGCGGCACGATCTCCCAGGCGATGCCGTCCGTCTGGACGCGCGGGAGATCATGCCGGTGCCGGCGTCCGCTGCCCCGCCGGGCACCGGATCGGCCCGGTGACCCCGTGGTAGCGCACGAGGAACACGGTCCATGGCGGCAGCGACAGCACGGTCCGGACCGCCCGGTTGTGCGCGATCGGCGGGGTCGTGCCCGTGTTGTGGTTCCGGGGCGCCGAGAAGACGTAGCCGGTCCCGCGCATGCTCGGGTGGACGCGGCGCTCGGGCACCTGGAGTTTCCACGCGAGCACGCTCGCGAGCGAATGGTTGACGGTGACCTGGCTCGTCTTGCAGGGCACGATTGCGAGCCGCCCGCCGAGCCGGTCGACGGCCGTGAACAGCCGGTGCTGGTAGTACGCGGCCTGGTTCGCCTGTCCGCCCTGCAGGGCGAGGCTGTCGACCCGCTTGATCGACCACGGCAGCGTCAGCGCGCACACGATGATCGCGGCGCCGATGTAGCTCAGACGCACGCCACCGACCCGCGGGCCCCGCAGCCGCTCCCCGACCCACTCGGCGATCCGCGCCACGCCGACCCCGGCGAGCACGCACGCGACCATCCCGGCCGGCAGCAGATAGCGCGGCAGGCCGTACGCGACCTGGGTCATGACCGCGACCATCAGCGCCCACAGCACGGCGGCGCCCGCGAGCCACAGCAGCACCCGCTCCCGCCGCAGGTACGCAAACGCCAGTCCGACGGCGGCGAGCACGAGCGTCGGCACGCCCATCAGCCCGGACGAGCTGCGGAGCTCGGGGATCGCGCCGCCCGGACTGCCGGTACCGCCGAGCGCCGCGTTCCCGGCTTGGAAGGCGTTGCCACTGATGACGTACGGCCCGCCCAGCCACGCGATCGGCACGAGCACGAGGCCGGCGACGGCGAGCGGCCGGGAGCCGGGCACGCGCAGCCACAGGTAGATCGCGTACAACCCGAGGAAGGCGCTGAACTCGGGCCGGTTCATCGTGGCCAGGAACAGGAGCACGTAGGTGACGCGCTGCGAGCCCGCGAGGTGCCGGTCGATCGCCCACAGGGTGAGCGCGGCGACGACCGGCTCGGACGCGCCGCGGGCGAAGTAGAACAGGGCGTCCTGCACGAAGCACAGGGCGATGACCGCGACGATTCCGGCGAGGACCCCGCCGAAGCGGCGCCCGAGACGGAACATGCCCGCGATCGCGAGCAGGCCGGCGGTGCGCGTCACGACGAGCCACATGTCCGGCGCGGCATGGCCGAACAATCCAAAGATCGTCGTGAACACGACCGGGAACGGCTTCCAGGACGGCCCCCCGGACAGCGACAGCGAGATATGCGTGGAGGTGATCTCCTGGCCCCAGTCGATCCAGGCCCATGGGTCCGAGCTCGGGACCCAGTCGATCACGAGCACGCTGATCAGCGCCAGCACGAACGCACCGGCGATCAGGTAGGGGATAGAAGTGTCCTTCAGCCACCCGCGTGCGGTCGCTGCGGGCGCGGGCGGGACCGCCGGCGCGCCGCTCTCGCCAGGCCGGGCGGCCTGCTCAGAGCCAATCATCCGCGCGACACAGTACAGTCAAGATTTCTCGCTGACCTTGTGGACGACGGGTCAGGCCTCGTTGGTAGCCTCAGCCGTCGCCGGCCGGCCGTTTCGCGAGCATTCACGCTGCCCAGAAGATGAGCACCTCCGCGCCAGACATGGTCTCTGCGACAGAACCCCGCAGAGTCGACACCGATTCAGATCAGGACGCCTTAGACGTCACGATCGTGATGCCGTGCCTCAACGAGGCCGAATCGCTCGCGCCGTGCATCGAGATGGCCAAGACCGCGATCGAGTCCACCGGGGTCAAGGGAGAGATCCTGATCGCCGACAACGGCTCAACGGACGGTTCGATCGAGCTCGCCGAGTCGATGGGCGCGCGGGTCGTGCGCGTCAAGAACAAGGGCTACGGCAGTGCGCTCCAGGGTGGCTTCGCCGCCGCTCGCGGCAAATACATCCTGATGGGCGACGCCGACGGCTCGTACGATTTCCGCCACCTCGGCCGCTTCCTCGAGAAGCTCGACGCCGGTGCCGACCTCGTCATGGGCAATCGCTTCGCCGGCGGGATCGCACCCGGCGCGATGCCGCCGCTGCACCAGTACTTCGGCAATCCGGGCCTGAGCTGGCTCGGGCGACTGTTCTTCCGCGCCCCGGTGGGCGACTTCTACTGCGGCCTGCGCGCCTTCCGTCGTGACGCGCTGCCGACCCTCGGCCTGCAGAGCCCGGGGATGGAGCTCGGCGTCGAGATGGTCGCCAAGGCGGCGCTGTACAAGCTCAACGTCACCGAGGTCCCGACGACGCTCTCGCCGGACCTCCGCAGCCGGCCGCCGCACCTGCGGACGTGGCGCGACGGGTGGCGGACACTGCGCTTCTTCCTGCTCTACAGCCCCAAGTGGCTGTTCTTCTATCCCGGCCTGACGCTCATCCTGCTCGGGATCATCCTCGGCGGGATCGTCCTGCCCGGGGCGGTCAACCTTTTGGGCGCCCGGCTCGACGTCCACACGCTGCTCTACTCGGGCGCCGCGATCGTCGTCGGCTTCCAGGCCGTCGTGTTCGCCGTGCTCGCGCGGGTGTACGCCGCCTCGGAAGGGTTCCTCCCGGACAGCGATCGCTTACGCAAGGCCCGCCAGATCTTCTCGCTCGAGGCCGGCATCGCCGTCGGCGTGCTCCTGCTCACCGCAGCGCTGACACTGTCGGTGATCGCACTCGTGCGATGGGGCGATTCGTCGTTCAAGCACCTCGACTACCCGTCGGCGCTGCGACTGGCGATTCCCGCCGCGGTCGCGCTCATGCTCGGCGTGCAGATCATCCTGTCGAGCTTCTTCCTGAGCGTGCTCGGGATCAAGTCGCCGCCGACCGACGACGATTAGCGAGCGGCGGGCGCGGGCGGTCAATGCCGCCAGGGCCAGACGCGACGCTGATGCAGCTTGCGGGGCTCGATCTTCTCGAGCAGCCGGGTGTTCGCCTTCGCCCGGCGACGGGCGACGACCCCGCCGGTGATGCCGAGCGCGGTCAGTCCCGCGATGATCAGCCCCGGTGCGGCCCGCAGCCGCCCGTACTCCTCCTGGACGGCCGGCCACACCTGCGCGTCGATGAGCGCGGTCAGCGCCTCGGGTGCCGGGTCGCCCTCCGGCGCGACCGGTTCGAGAAACGCCACCTGGACGCGCTTGACCTTCGGCAGCGCGCCTCGCCACAGGTGCGCGGTCCCGGAGATCGCCGCCGGGATGATCGGGACGCCGGTTTCCAACGCAATCCGGCCGGCGCCGTGGCGGGGTGAGCCGAGCGCGTCGACCTCCTCCACCCGGGTGCCTTCCGGGAACATGACGACCACGCCGCCGGTCCGGAGGATCTCCCGCGTCGTTTCGAGGGCTTCCGCGTCGGCCTCGCCACGGCGGACCGGAAACGCGCCGAGTCGCACGAGCAGCCCTCCGCCAAAGCCCCCGATCAGGTCGGACTTCGCCATGTACTGGACGCGGCGGCGCGTCGCAATCCCGACGAAGAACGGATCGAGGAAGTTCTTGTGGTTCGGCGCGATGATCGCCGGGCCCTCCCCAGGGATGTGCTCCCGCCCGGACACGCGGAAGCGGAACCACCCCCGCAGCACGATCGTCGCCAGGGTCCGGATGACCCGGTAGAACGGACCGGAGACGCCGTGCTCGCGCGCGTAGGTGTGGGCCGCTTCCCCCCTCATTTGAACGTTCAATCTAATGCCGCCGGGGGTGGCCGCCGCAACCGGGAGGGAGGCGTCCGAGCGCGAACGCAGAATGTCGGACCATGATCGTCCTCGGGATCGATCCCGGCACCGCGAGCACGGGCTATGGCGTCGTCGAGAGCGTCGGCTCCCGCCTGCTCGCCCGCGCCGACGGTGTGATCGCGACGCGTGCCGGCGTTCCGCTCGAGCGGCGTCTCGCCGGTATCCACGCCGCCGTCGGCGATCTGCTCGACGAGCACCGCGCCGATGCGCTTGCGATCGAGGAGCTGTATTTCGGCGCCAACGTGCGCACCGCGTTCGCCGTCGGCCAGGCCCGGGGCGTCGTGTTGCTCGCGGCCGGGCAGCGCGGCGTTCCCTCCCGCTCGTACACGCCCCAGCAGGTCAAGGGCGCGGTCTGCGGGTCCGGCCGGGCCGACAAGGGCCAGGTCGCCCGGATGGTCGCGCGGCTGCTCGGCCTGCCCAGGCCGCCGACGCCCGACCACGCGGCCGACGCGCTCGCCGTGGCGATCTGCGACGTCAACCGCGCGCCGCTCGCGCAGGCGGTCGCCCGAGCATGATCGCGCTTGTCTCCGGGACCGTCGCCGTCCGCCGGTCGGACCATGTGGTGATCGACTGCGGCGGCGTGGGCTACCGGCTGAGCGTCTCGGCGAACACGCTTCGCCGGGTCCCGCCCGTTGGTGAATCGACGGCGCTTCACGCTCACCTCGTCGTGCGCGACGACGCCCTGCAGCTGTACGGCTTCGCCAGTGAGGAGGAGCGTGAACTGTTCCTGATGCTGCTCGGCGTGCAGTCCGTCGGGCCGAAGGTTGCGCTCGCCGTGCTCTCGGGCGGCCCGCCGCGGGAACTGCTCGCGGCGCTCGCGGCCGGTGACAGCGCCCGGTTCCAGGCCGTGCCGGGAATCGGCAAGCGAACGGCGGAGCGGATCATCGTCGAGCTGCGGGAGAAGGTCGGTGCGACGTTGCCGGACAGTGCCATCTCGATCACCCGCGCCGAGGACCCGCGCTCGATCGCCCGCGAGGGCCTCATCGGGCTCGGCTACAGCCCGGAGGAGGCCGACACGCTCCTTGACGGGGCGGTTGGCGAGCGGCCCGAGGATCTCATCGCCGACGCGCTCAAGGCGGCAGCCCGGCGATGAGCGGCATGTCGACCCGGATCCAGGCCCCCGAGGAGCTGCCCGAGGACGAGCTCGATCGCAGCCTGCGCCCGCGCCGGCTCGAGGATTTCATCGGCCAGGAGGGGTTGAAGGACCAGCTCGCCGTGTCGATCGCTGCCGCCGCCTCCCGCGGCGACGCGCTCGACCACGTCCTGCTCGCGGGACCGCCCGGGCTCGGCAAGACGTCGCTCGCCCAGATCGTCGCCGCCGAGCTCGACGTCCCGTTCATCCAGACCGCGGGACCGGCGCTCGAGCGTAAGGGCGACGTCGCCGCATTTCTCACGGCGCTCGAGCCCCGCTCGCTGTTCTTCGTCGACGAGATCCACCGGCTACCGCGGGCGCTCGAGGAAACCTTCTATCCGGCGATGGAGGACCGGACGCTGCCGATCACGGTCGGCCAGGGCGCCGGCGCCCGCGTCGTGACGCTCGATCTGCCGCCGTTCACGCTGATCGGTGCGACGACGCGCGCCGGGCTGCTGACGACGCCGCTCCGTGACCGGTTCGGGATCCAGCACCGGCTCGAGCATTACGCCTCGGAGGATCTCGGGCGGATCGTCCGGCGCTCCGCCCGGCTGCTGGGCGTGGCGATCGAGGAGGACGGAGCGGTCGGGATCGCTCGGCGCAGCCGCGGCACGCCGCGCGTCGCCAACCGGCTGCTCAAGCGGGTCCGCGACTATGCGGAGGTCCGCCACAACGGCGTCGTCACCGCCGAGGTTGCCGAGGCGGCGCTCGACCTGCTCGAGGTCGACCACGAGGGGCTCGATCGGCTCGACCGGGAGATCCTCCGCGCGATCTGCGAGAAGTTCTCCGGCGGCCCGGTCGGCCTGTCCACGCTCGCCGTGTCGGTCGGCGAGGAACAGGACACGATTGAGGACGTCTACGAGCCGTACCTGTTGCAGCGCGGCCTGATCGAGCGGACTCCCCGGGGCCGCGCGGCGACGAAGCGCGCGTTCGCACACCTCGGGATGGAGCCGCCCGCTCCATTAACTCTTCTGTAGCTCTTCATTGCGAGCCCCGGTACAGGCCGCGCCGCGGGCTATCCTGGGCACGTCTATGGCACGCGAGCACTATTTCCTCTGCCCCCACTGCGGCGCCCGGTCGATGGGAGCCGATCGCAACAGCGGCTTCCGGCGCGAGACCCGGGGTTGTCAGAAGTGCGGCTTCGCGTATCTGTTCGAACTGCTCGACGACTACTACCCGGCTCCGAACGCGGCGTTCTTCGCCTGCGACGGAGAGGGACGAATCGTCGATTGCGGCCGCGGCTCGTTTGAGCTGACCGGGATCAAGACCGAGCAGGCGATGGGCCGGCCGGTCCGGGAGGTCCTGGGCTTGCGATTCGAGGATGGAGCCGACCATGTGGGCACTGCGCTCGAGTGGGAGGTCCGGGTCCAGAACAAGCCGGTCGAGGTCAACGCCGAGTTCGACCTCCCCGCCAAAGCCGTCGCCGACATCTTCCCTGCGTATGACGATGAGGAGGGCGGCGTCCTGCTTGTTCTCACTCCATCGAACACAAACGCAGCCAACCACAGCTAGCATCCCCCTGGCCCGATGAGCGATCGCCAGCGAAACGGCTTCATCCTGCTTCTCGTGCTTGGGCTGCTGATCGCCTCGGCAGCCGTGATCGCGACGCAGAAGACGGTCCTCGGGCTCGACCTCAAGGGCGGGGTGGAGCTCGTGTACCAGGGGAAGCCGACGGCGCAGACCCCGGTGGTCACTCAGGACGCGCTCCAGCGTGCGGTCGACATCATGCGCGAGCGCGTCGACCAGCTCGGCGTCTCCGAGCCGCAGATCCAGACCGCCGGCGGTGACATCTCCGTCGGCCTGCCGGACGTCAAGGACATCGCCCGCGCCGAGAAGATCGTCGGCACCACCGCCCGATTGGAGTTCTACGACTGGGAGGCGAACGCGCTCACGCCGAACGGCAAGACCGTCGCCAGCCAGCTCCAGCTCCAGGACGCGACCGCGTCGACGATCAGCCAGGGCGGGACGACGTCGCCGGGTGACGGCGCCGGCGGCATGACGCTGTACGACGCGGTCAAGCTCGCCTCCAAGCAGCCCGCCAAGGTCAGCCCGGACAACGCGCGGCGCGGGTCGCAGTACTACATCTTCGGCGCGCCCGGCAGCGCCGCCTGCGCGAGCGCCGCCAAGGCCCAGGGCAAGACGCCGACCCCGGGCGTGCACTGCCTGCTCGCCGGTCCTGACGACAACATCCAGGACCTGCAGTCCGGTCTCCCGGCCGGCGTCACCGCCGCTGAGGGCGAGCAGCTGGTCGTCCCGCCGGGCACAGTCGTGATTCAGGCGGCCGACGCGAACGCCAAGCAGCAGAAGAGCTTCAACGATCCCTCCGCGCAGTTCTACGTGCTCAAGGATCACGTTTCGCTGTTCGGCAACGACGTCAAGGATCCGCAGCAGTCGACCGACCAGCAGGGCAACCCTGACGTGACGTTCTCGTTCACCTCCAAGGGCGAAAAGGCGTTCCAGAACGTCACCTCGGATATCGCGCACCGCGGCGACCGGGTGAGTGGCCTCGGTCAGCAGCTCAACCAGCACTTCGCCGTCGCGCTTGACAACAAGCTGATCACCGTCCCGCAGATCGACTTCAAGACCTATCCGGACGGGATCCAGGGCGGCGGTGGCGCCGACATCACCGGCGGCTTCACGATCCAGTCCGCCCAGGACCTCGCCACCCAGCTGCGCCTCGGCGCGCTGCCGATCAACCTCAAGCTCATCTCGGAGTCCCAGGTCTCGGCGACGCTCGGCAAGCAGGCGCTCCATCAGGGCCTCATCGCCGGTCTCGTCGGCCTGCTGATCGTCGCGGTCTTCCTCATCGCGTACTACCGCGTCCTCGGCGTGATCGCGACCGTCGGTCTGATCGTCTACGCCGTCTACTTCTACGCGCTGATCAAGCTCATCCCGATCACGCTGACGCTGCCGGGCATCGCCGGCCTGATCCTCACGATCGGCGTCGCCGCCGACGCCAACATCGTCATCTTTGAGCGCGTCAAAGAGGAGATCCGGGCCGGGCGCTCGATCCGTCAGGGGATCGTGACCGGTTACAAGAAGGGCCTCACCGCGATCATCGACGCAAACGTCGTCACGATCATGACCGCGTTCATCCTGTTCGTGCTCGCGACCGCGGACGTCAAGGGCTTCGCCTTCACGCTCGGCATCGGCACGATCGTCTCGCTGTTCACGGCGGTGCTCGCGACCCAGGCGATCCTGATGACGATGGGGAACTCGCGGGTGATCCACCGGCCGTCCGCACTCGGCGTGAACGAGAAGCACCGGACGTGGCGGTTTGACTTCATGGGCGCGTCGAAGTGGTTCTTCTCGATGTCGGGCGTGATCCTGCTCATTGGCGCGCTCTCGATCGGCGGCAAGGGACTCAACCTCGGCATCGACTTCACCTCGGGCACCCGGATCGCGACCGGGCTGGTCAAGCCCGCGACCGAGTCGCAGGTGCGTGACGTCGTCAGCGCCGCCGGGGTCAAGGACCCGGTCGTCCAGAAGGTCACCGGCGACAAGACCCTCGGAGCCAACGGATTCCAGATCTCAGCCAAGCTCCTCCAGCCGAAAGGGGTTGCTCAGGTCCGCGGCGCTCTGCAGCAGAAGTTCGGGATTCTCAACAACGGCCAGGATTTCAACAGCACGTCCGTGGGCCCGACGTTCGGCAAGACGATCGCCGACAGCGCGGTCGTCGCGATCATCGCGTCGCTGCTCGTGATCTCGGCGTACGTCGCGCTTCGCTTCGAGTGGAAATTCGCGGTTCCCGTCCTCATCGCCCTCATGCACGACCTGCTCATCACGGCGGGCGTGTACTCACTGACCGGCCGCGAGGTGACGACAGCGACTGTGGCCGCGCTGCTGACGATCTTGGGCTACTCGCTCTACGACACGATCATCGTGTTCGACCGCGTGCGGGAGAACGTCCCGCGGATGCCGCGCGCCGCGTTCTCGCAGATCGTCAACCGCTCGATGAGCGAGGTGCTGACCCGATCCCTGGCGACGACCTCGTGCACGCTGATGCCGATTATCGCCCTGCTGCTGTTCGGCGGCGCGACCCTCAAGGACTTTGCGTTTGCGCTGCTCATCGGCGTCGCCTCCGGCGCGTACTCGTCGATCTTCATCGCCTCCCCGGTGCTCACCCACTGGAAGGAGCGCGAGGCGCACTACCGCACGCGGCACGCGCGGCTCGAGGCCGAACTCGGAACCGTGCCCGCGTACGCTGACGCGACCGCCGACGTCGAGCCCGCCGGGCCGAAGCGCCCGCGCCGGGGCGGCCGGATCACCGAACCCGAGCCCGAGAACGTCAGCGCGGCCGAGTTTGAGCAGATGAAGCGCGACCTCGGGATCGAGGAGGCGCGCACCCAGTCCCGCCAGACCTCGACGTTGACCAAGCGGCTCGCCCGGCACGAGGAGGACGCCGAGACGGCCTCTGCGCCCGCCCCTGCGGCACCGCCGAAGCCGTCGCGGCCCCCGCGGGCTCCGAAGGCCGAGCCGGCCCCGCCAGAGGGCAACGGCGCGCCCCAGGCGACGGGTGACGAGGACGCGATTCCGCCCCCCGCGCCCGACATCGCCGAGAACGAGGGCGTTTCGCCGGTGCAGAAGGACAAGCGCCCGACGAAGCCCCGCTCGCGCAACCGCCGACACGGGAGACGTCGCTGATGGGCATGCTCGCGTGGGTGATGATGGGCCTCGCTCTGTGGCACTTCACGATCTGGCTGCCCGACCGCTCCTGGGGCGGCATCGTCGGCGCTTTCCTCGGTGCGCTGATCGGCGCGGTCCTGTTCGGACTGATCATCAACGGGTTCCACATCCCCGGTCGCCACGACACGCACCTCTCGACGGCGCTCGAGGCGATCCCCGGCGCGCTCATCGGCCTGGGCCTCGTGTACCTCGAAGGCATGCGCCGCGAGCGCGCGGCCGGGTCGACGGGGATCGGGCTCACCTGACACCTCCGGACGGGGCCGATCTGGGCGGCGTCCGCGGCGTCATCGACGAGCCGGCCTCCGGCGCGTCACTGACGCCGGGGCGCCACCGCGTGTCCGGATGGGTGCTTGACCCGGCCGGCCCGGTCGATCGGGCGGTTCTCGTGGTCGGCGCTGACGCGCCCGCGCGCGTCATCCTCGGCCGGCCGCGCGCCGATGTCGCCGGGGCCATTCCACAGATCGCGCACGCCGAGTCATCCGGTTTCCAATGCGACGTAGACCTGCGCGCGGCACCGCCCGGTCCGCTCCCGATCGAGCTGCTCGCACGGACCGCCGCCGGGCGCTGGGTGCTCGCCGCCGCCGTCAACGTGACCGTTGCGCCAAACCCGGACGCCACCCCGCCGCGGCGCCGCGGCGCCGCGTTCACGGTCGTCCAGGACGAGGCCGTGATGCTGCCGCTGTGGCTCGGCTACTACGGCCGGCACCTCCCGGCGAGTGACCTCTACGTGCTTGATCACAACACGACCGACGGCAGCACTGATGCGATCGGCGAGCGCTGCCAGCGCGTCCCGATCCACTGGAACACGTCGTTTGACCACCGGTGGTTGCGGAGCACTGTCGAGGCGTTCCAGCGGTTTCTGCTCCAGTCCTACGAGACCGTGCTGTTCGCCGAGGCAGACGAGTTCATCGTCGCCGATCCGCGGCGTTATGCCGGGCTCGCCGACTACTTCTCCCGGCTCGAGCGCCCGGCAGCGCGCTGCTCCGGCTTCGAGGTCGTGCATCAGCCGGGAGAGGCGCCGATCCGGTTCGACGAGCCGATCCTCGCCCAGCGCGGCTGGTGGCACGCCTCCTCGCGCTACTGCAAGCGGACGGTTTCGAAGGTCCCGCTGCGGTGGTCCGAGGGGTTCCACGAGGAGTTCATCGGGCCCGACGATCCACCCGATCCGGCGCTCATGCTCGTTCACCTGCACCGCGTCGACTACGACTGGTGCCTCGAGCGACATCGCTCCACGGCAAGCCGCAACTGGAGCCAGGAGGACATCACGCGCCGGGACGGCTGGCAGAACCGCGTCGCCGACCGGGTCGAGTTCGATCAGTGGTTCCGCGCCGGGCCGGACATCGAGACGCCCCGCGAGGTGATTCCCGAGCACATCCGGACGGCGCTGTGAGCGCTCGCGCCAACCGCGTCACGATCATCGGCGGGAGCGGCTATGTCGGCCAGCTGCTCCGCCGCGGCCTCACTGAGCACGGCTTCACGGTCGACGTGTTCGACCCGCTTCAGGGACCGCTCGTCAACCTCCTGCGGCGCCGCTGGTTCGCCGGCGCGCCCGCCAATCCGCTCGGCCGGGCCGCGCGCGCCGCTCAGCGGTGGGCCGAGCCGCGCCTCACCTCGGCGGGGCTCATCCGCCGCGGTAGCGACGACATGCTCGCCGACCGCGAGCTGATCGCGCGGCGGCTCACCGGCAGCCGCGCGGTCATCCACCTCGCCGGGATCCCGCACCCGCACTGGCCGGGCGCGACCGACCAGACGTTCGTCCGCCTCAACTACGACGCCGCCATCAACGTCTTCGAGGCGACCCGCGACGCCGGCGTGCCGACGTTCGTGTTCGCCTCCTCGGCACAGATCTACGCGATCAACAACCCGGCTCGCCTCGACCAGTTGCCGATCCTCGAGTCAAACCACCTGCCGCTCCCGGCCGAGGGCCAGACGATGTACGGGTTTCTCAAGGCCGCGTTCGAGCGCTATCTCGACGGTGCGTGCACGTCCGGTGGCCCGACCCAGGCCGTCGCCCTGCGACTCGAGTGCCCCGGCTTCCGCGGTCCCGGCGCCGCCAACCTCTACGTCTCGACCTCCGTCGAGAACACGATCGACGGCTTCGCCCGTGCCCTCACTCCCCCGGACGACCTCAGCTACGACGTGTTCAACCTCGCCGACGCCGACGTCGACCCGGCGATCGTCGACGTCCGCGCGTTCGCTCGCCGCCGCTGGGCGTACGTCCCAACCGACCTGCGCGGCCCCAACCCGAGCCTGCTGTCGGTCGAGAAGGCCTGCCGCGTCCTCGGCTACCGGCCGATCATGAGCGGCCGCTACATCGACGCCGACCTCGTCTGGTAGCGGGCGCTGCTACCGGCGGACTTTGAGCGACGCGGTGCGTTTCGTCGCGGTGCCCGCGACCACCACCCGGTACGGCCCGCGACCGAGCCGAGGCAGCCCCAGCGCGACGAAGCTCGCCCCCTCGTGAACGCGGAGCCCGCGACGCCGAACGATCGTCTTGGGCGCCTTGCGTTGCGGGCGCTGCAGGCTGATCGTGACCGTGTCAGCCGAGCTGACGTCGACCTCGACGATGAGCAGCCGCTGGCGACCGGACCGTCTCCTCGGCCACCATGACGAGGCGCGCGCGTTGCTGCGCGACGCCCTTGGTGCGGTCGGCGATTCTGGCTCTCGGGAGGCTGCCGAGTTGCAACTCGAGTTGGCAGCGGATCGCTACTTCGCCGGGGACTGGTCGGCGATGAGCATGGAGGCGGAGAAGGCCTGGCGGCTCGCGGCGGCGAGCAGCGATCGTGGGCTGAAGATGCAAGCAGACGGCTGCAAGCGTACGACTGGCTCGGCTGGCTGGAGCTGAGCGTGGAGGAGCACGACGCCGCGATCGCCCACTTCGAGCAGGGACTCGAGCTCGTCATCGCACGGCTGACCAACCGTGAGATCGCGGATCGGCTCGTCCTCAGCGAGAAGACGGTCGAGCGGCACGCGCATCTTCGCCAAGCTCGACGCACGATCTCGGGTTGAGGTCGCGAGGAGCGCTGAAGGCTCGCTCCGCACATAGACCTTGTCTGGTAGCGCACGGTTGCTTGAGTCCTGAACTATGCGGAAGTAGAGTGCTGACTAGCGCGGTCGGGCTGACCCGCGGGGGACGCGCCAGAGCCCTAACAGGAGGATCCATGCCCGTCGTTCCGATTCGAGAGATCCTGGACCCGGCGTTTGCCGAGCGCTATGGCGTCGCGGCGATCAACATCGTCGACGATCTCACGCTCGACGCCGTGCTCGCTGCGGCGACGGACCTCGAGGCACCGCTCATTGTTCAGACGTCGCTGAAGACGGTCAAATCGATCGGCGCCAAGGCGCTCTACAGCATGTGGCGGGCTCGCGCCGACGAGGCGCCGGTTCCCGTGTCGCTGCATCTCGACCACTGCCCGGACCGGGAGTGGATCACGATCTGCCTCGAGGCCGGCTGGAACTCGGTGCTGTTCGACGCGTCCGAGCTCGACGTCGCCGAGAACACGCGGCAGACGATCGAGGTCGTGGCCGAGGCGCAGCGACACGGCGCGCAGGTAGAGGGCGAGATCGAGAGCGTGCTCGGCGTCGAGGACGGTGTCGGCTCAGATGAGGCGGGCGTTGTGCACCCCGTCGAGGTGTCGGCGAAGTTCATCGAGGAGACCGGCATCTACTCGTTCGCCCCCGCCATCGGAACCGCGCACGGTCTGTACAAGCGCGACCCCGAACTACATCCGGAACGCGTCACGGAGATCATCGAGCTCCATCCGATCCCGATGGTGTTGCACGGCGGCACCGGGCTGAGCCAGGAGCAGTTCACCGACCTCATCTCGCGCGGCTGCGCAAAGGTCAACATCTCGACAGCGCTGAAGATCGCCTTCGTCGACGCTCACCGCGAGTACCTCGACGCGAACCCCGGCAAGCACGATCCCCCGTCGATGCTGAGCCACGTCCGCGCCGCCGTGAAGACCATGGCCGAGAACCACATCGGGATGTTCGGCTCCGCGGGCAAAGCCCGGGCCGTGGGCGCGACGGCGGGCTAACGCCGATGCCGGCACTGATCTTTGACTGCGACGGTGTCCTTGCCGACACCGAGCGCGACGGTCACCGTGTCGCATTCAACGAGACGTTCGCCGAGGTCGACCTGCCCGTCCAGTGGTCCGAGGAGGAGTACGGCGTCAAGCTGAAGATCGGCGGTGGCAAGGAGCGCATGGCATCGCTGCTCACCGACGACTTCGTCAAGGCCAACGGTCTGCCCGCCGACGCCGACGGCCAGCGTGAGCTACTCGCCGACTGGCACAAGCGCAAGACCGCTCGCTACAAGGAGATGGTCCGTGCCGGTCGGCTCGCGGGCCGTCCCGGCATCGCCCGCATCGTGAGCGAGGCGATCGACGCCGGCTGGGCCCTCGCGGTGGCCTCGACGTCGGCCGAGGAGTCCGTGCGCGCCGTCCTCGAGCACGCGGTCGGTCCGGAGCATGCGGCCCGGTTTGCCGTGTTCGCTGGCGATGTCGTCCCGGCCAAGAAGCCCGATCCCGCGATTTACGTGCTCGCGCTCGAGCAGCTTGGTCTCGAGACCGACGACGCGATCGTGATCGAGGACTCGCGCAACGGTCTGCTCGCGGCGGTCGGTGCCGGGCTCCGGTGCGTGGTGACGGTCAGCAACTACACCGCCGAGGAGGACATGAGCGAGGCCGTCCTCGTCGTCACGAGCCTCGGCGACCCCGGCGAGCCCGCGCGCATCCTCGCCAACCGGGGACCGGCGACGCCCGGCGAGCTGATCAGGCTCGCGGACCTCGACGCGTCCCGGCTCCAATCCCGATCCGAGAAGGAGGCTGTATGAGCGACACGGCGCTGAGTCGCGCGCAGTTGGTTGTGCGGGTGATCGCCCAGACGGCGGTCGACAACGAGACGTACTTCTGCGAGCTCGACGCGGTTGTCGCAGACGGTGACTTCGGCTACTCGCTCGCGCGGGGCTTCGAGGTCGTCCTGAGCGACTGGGACTCGATGGAGTACAGCAACGTCGGCGGGCTGCTCAAGAAGACCGCGATCATCTTGTCCAAGCGGATCGGCGGGACGTCGGGGCCGATCTGGGGGACCGCGTTCCTGCGCGCCGGGGGCTCGCTCGGCGACAACGCTGAGCCCTCCGGGGCGGACGTGATCGCGGCCTTCCGGGCGGCGATCGAGGGGATCAAGCAGCGTGGCGCCACCGACGTCGGGGATAAGACGCTGCTCGACGCGCTCGTCCCAGCGGTCGATGAGCTCGAGGCCGCGCTTCCCGACGGCGCCGACAGCGCGATCGAGCGGGCGGCAGTCAAGGCGCGTGAATCGGCGGAGGCG
The DNA here is from genome assembly GCA_963750695.1 of uncultured Solirubrobacterales bacterium. Lineage (GTDB taxonomy): Bacteria > Actinomycetota > Thermoleophilia > Solirubrobacterales > Solirubrobacteraceae > Palsa-465. Next base: position 100,528 of record CAVVSB010000005.1, on the reverse strand, counting down.
ACGCTGGGGATGCTTGCGAAACGTGGCCGGGCGTCGTACACCGGCGAGCGCAGCCGCGAGGCCGTGGATGCGGGTGCGATCGGGATCGCGGTGATGTTCGAGGCCGTGAGCAAGGCGTGGCGGGAGACCGAGGTCGAATTGGCCTGACCGGTTTCACAACCGGGCGCGGGAGGCGCTTAGGGACCATGCTGGCGTGATCCGCCAGCGTGGTACATCGTGGCAGGCACTCAGAGAGGAGCGAACCGTGAAGAAGTTCGTCAACGATCCGCAGCAGTTTGTGCCGGAGATGCTGAAGGGCATCGAGCTCGCTAACCCGGGCAAGTTGAAGTATGTGCCTGAGTACAACTTGATCATGCGCGCCGATGCGCCGCGTGAGGACAAGGTCTCGATCGTTCAGGGGTCGGGTTCGGGGCATGAGCCGGCGCACGTGATGGCCGTCGGCCAGGGGATGCTCGACGCCGCCTGTCCAGGCGACGTGTTTGCGGCGCCGCCGTCGGACTATGTGTATGAGACGACGAAGCTGCTCGCCAGCCCGAAGGGCGTGCTGCACATCATCAACAACTACACCGGCGATCGGATGGCGTTCGACATGGGTCGGGAGCTGGCCGAGGCCGAGGACATCAAGATCGCGACGATCATCGTCGACGACGACGTTGCCGTGAAGGACTCCACCTACACCGTGGGCCGGCGTGGTGTGGCCGGCAACTTCTTCGTGATCAAGGCGGTCGGGGCGGCCTCTGAGCAGGGCGCCTCGCTGGAAGAGGTCGTGAGGATCGGCGAGAAGGTCAACTCGGTGACCCGGACGATGGGGATGGCGCTGACGTCGTGCACGCCTCCGGCGAAGGGCTCGCCGCTGTTCGAGCTCGGTGACGATGAGATGGAGATGGGTGTCGGCATCCACGGCGAGCCGGGACGGCGGCGTGAGAAGCTCGCGAGCGCGAATGCGATCATCGACGAGTTGCTGGAGGCGGTCGTCTCCGATCTCCCGTTCAACTCCGGCGATGAGGTCGCGTTGATGCTCAACGGGCTCGGTGGCACACCGATCTCCGAGCTGTATCTCTGCTACGGGCATGCGCACCAGCAGCTCGCGGACAAGGGGATCACGGTGACGCGCAGCTACGTGGGCGAGTACTGCACGTCGTTGGATATGGCCGGTGCGTCGCTGACGCTGGTCAAGCTCGACGATGAGCTCAACAAGTTGTTCGACGCGCCTGCCGAGATCGCAATCCGCGTCTTCTAAAAACGACCACCGGCGGCACCGACCGGGACCCCGTACCGGTGCCGCCGGCCGACCTGCACCGAACTACAGATCGCCGATCGGTGATATGGCGAGACCGGCGCCCGTACGCGACCCCGATGCGGCGGGGTCCGGGGCAGGGCAGCATGGGCGGACATCCAATGATCTCGCGCACGGCGTGCGTATCGGTGCCCCCGCTCGGACCAGAGTGTGCGAGTCCGTCGCGATCGACGAAGAAGGGACGATGGCCTTGAGCGATTACACACCGAACGCGCTCGCGGAGCGGACGGCGACCGGCTCCGTGCTGGAACGCCTCGCCGCTGTCAATCCGAATACCGAGCTGTGGTGGGACTCGTCGCCGCTGGTGTTCGAGACCTGGCGCGAGCAGATGCTCGCCGCCGCCGCGCCCGAGGATCGTCCCGCGCTCGCCGACGAACTGCTCCGCCTTTGGGACCCGGAGCGGCCGCAGGACACCCTGTTCCGCGGGGTGACGACCAACCCACCGCTGTCACTCGCGGCGCTGCGCGATGATCCTGAGCGCTGGATCGACTGGCTGCACACCTACGCCGACTCGCACCCCGAGGCCGACGAGGAACGGGCCTTCTGGGCGGTCTACAAGGAGGTCGTCCGCAACGGCGCGGCCGCACTCATGCCGCTGCACGAGGCGTCCGGCTATCGCTACGGGCACATCTCCGCCCAGGTCGATCCCCGCCATCTCCACGACGCCGGCCAGATGCTCACCGAAGCCCTGGATCTCGCGCCGATCTCACCGAACGTGATGATCAAGGTCCCCGGCACGACCGAGGGCATGACCGTCCTGCGCGAGCTGACCGCCCGCGGGATCGCGACCAACACCACGCTCGCGTACACCGTCCCGCAGTTCGTGGCCGCAGCCGAGCAGGTCCAGGCCGGACTGCTCGAGGCGCGTGGCGCGGGAGTCGACCTCACGCACTGGCGCTCCGTCGTCACCGACATGTCCGTCCGCTGGGAGAACGCCCCTGAGTTCGACGCAAGCGCCGCCGAGCACGGCATCGAGTTGACGCCGGAGGACAAGCGCTGGGGTGGAGTCGCGATCTTCAAGCAGGCCCTGCGCGTGTTCCGCCAGCGCGCGTACCCGAGCAAGATGCTGCTGTGCTCGATCCGGGTCGGCCCCGAGGTCGACGGTGTCCAGCGCTGCTGGCACATCGAGCACGCGGCCGGCGCCGAGGCGGTGTTCACCCTGCCTCCGGTGTTCCTCACCGACTTCTTGCACTTGTGCGACGGGCTGAGCTTCCGGTCGCGCGCCGCGGAGCCTGCGCCCGACGATCGGATGGCGAAGCTGTCCGCCGTGCCGTACTTCCAGACCGCCTATGACCCGGCAGGCATCCCGGTCGAGGAGTTCAACGAGATTCCGTCGCTGCGCACCACGGCGCGGGAGTTCGGAGCCGCCACCGAGAAGATGGTGGCCTTCGTGCGCGAGAACCTCGCCCGCCGGTGACGCGCGGTCATGGCCGCCGCCGAGCGGGCAGCGAAACCCTAGTGGCCGCTCGAATGCGAGCGTATTTACGGGAACGACCACTAATGAAGGAGCAAGTCGTATGAGTGATGCAGCGCTGGACCGGGGTCGGCTGGTCGTCCGGACTGTTGCGCAGACCGCGGTCGACAACGAGACGTACTTCTGTGAGCTGGATGCGGTCGTGGCGGACGGCGATTTCGGCTATTCGCTGGCGCGGGGGTTTGAGATCGTCCTGAGCGACTGGGACTCGATGGAGTACACCGATGTCGGGGGGTTGTTGAAGAAGACGGCGATCATCTTGTCCAAGCGGATCGGCGGGACGTCGGGGCCGATCTGGGGGACCGCGTTCCTGCGGGCGGGGGGCGCGCTGAGTGGGGTGGCGGAGCCGAGTGGTGAGCAGGTGGTGGCGGCGCTGCGGGCGGCGATCGAGGGGATCAAGCAGCGTGGCAACACCGACGTGGGGGACAAGACGCTGCTCGATGCGTTGGTGCCGGCGGTCGATGGGCTCGAGGCCGCGCTCCCCGTGGGCTCCGCGACCGCGATCGAGCGGGCGGCGGTGAAGGCGCGCGAGAGCGCCGAGGCGACGCTGGGGATGCTCGCCAAGCGTGGCCGGGCGTCGTACACCGGCGAGCGCAGCCGCGAGGCCGTGGATGCGGGTGCGATCGGGATCGCGGTGATGCTGGAGGCGGTAAGCAAGGCCTGGCAGCAGGCTGAGCTTGAGGTGGCCTGAAGATAGGGAGTCCGACGGCCCAATCTGGGGAGTCCTCCCGATGCCCGCGAGCGGCGGCGCACGTAGCTTCGTGCCCATGACCGAGCGGGCCAATCGACCAGGAGGACCACACGCCGCGATACGTGGTGCAGCGCATCTTTTCCGAGGGCCTGACGATCCCAACCGACGGCGGACCGGACGTCTGCCGGGGCGTCATCGAGCACAACGCCGACGAGGGCGTCACGTGGATCAACTCGTACGTCAGCGAGGACAAGACCCGCACCTTCTGCGTGTACGACGCCCCCTCGCCCGAGGCGATCCGCAAGACCGCCGCCCGCAGCGACCTGCCCGTCGACGAGGTCACGACGAGGCGCACGAACTCGTCCACCGCACCGCCGAGCTTGATCGGATCGGGCCTGTGGCGGCGGCGCGCGCCGAGGCCGGCTGGCTGAGGGGCGATTCGGCGTCGGTCGATGGGCTGACCCAGCCGGCGCTCGCGCTCGCGATCGACCGGGGGCTGCCGTGGGTCGCTGGTGAGCTTGCTCAGTGGCGCTGGTGCGCCGGCCTGCGCGACGAGCTCCCCTCCGATGACCCCGGCGCTGTCCGGTCGGCGATCGAGCAGCTCCAGGGACTCGGTGCGCGTCCGGCTGCCGCGGTCGTCGCGCTGCGCCTGCGCGGGCTCGGCGGCGGCGGCATCCCCCGCGGCCCGCGTCAGCGTACGTGTCAGCATCCGGCGGGCCTGACCACCCGTGAGGTCGAGGTACTCGCGCTCCTCGCCGGGGGTCTGCGAAACGCCGAGATCGCCGAGCGCCTCGTCGTCTCGACGAAGACCGTCGACCATCACGTCTCGGCGATCCTCCGCAAGCTCGGCGTTCGCACGCGCGGCGAGGCGGCGGCGGAGGCGTCTCGGCGCGGTCTGCTGAGCCTCTCGTAGGCCCGGATTCGGCGCCGACACACGCCGGATCCGTCGGGGGCGGCGCATACGCTGCCAGTCGATGTCCGAGCCGGCCGTGCAGACGAGTCTCCCCCTTGAACCGCTTCCCGAGGCGCCCCCGCTGCGTCTGCTCCCGACCGCTCCGGAGGTCCCGGAGGCGCCGGACCGCGCGCCGTCCGAGGCCCCGCGGCCGCTCCACAAGATCACCCCGCGCCTGGAAATCCCGCCGTACGAGCTCTCGGCAGCGGTGCGGCTTGAGCAGGAGCTCGGGATCAGCCACGTGCTCTCGCAGGTGCTCGTCCGTCGAGGGCTGAGCGACCCGGCTGAGGCTCGCGCGTTTCTTGATCCGAGCGAGGAGCGGCACGACCCGAGCGCGTTTGCCGGGATCGACGTCGCGCTTGAGCTGGTCCGCGGGCATATCGCTTCTGGCAGCCGGATCGTTGTCCACGGTGACTACGACGTCGACGGTGTCTGCGCGACCACGATCACGGTCCGGGCGCTTCGGGCACTCGGCGCCAATGTCGGCTGGTTCATCCCGAGCCGGCTCGAGGACGGCTACGGGCTGACCGTAGCCACCGTCGAGCGCCTCCGCGCTCGCGGCACCGAACTGCTCATCACCGTCGACTGCGGCATCACCTCGGTCGACGAGGTCGACGCCGCCCGGGCGATCGGGCTCGACGTGATCGTCACTGACCACCACGCGCCCCAGCTCGACGGCGTGCTTCCGGACGCGCCGATCGTCCACCCCGGCGTGTGCGGATATCCGTGCGAGGAGCTGTGCGGCACGGCCGTCGCGTACAAGCTGGCCGTCGCGCTCGGTGCAGCGACCGCCGCGGACGACCTCGATCTCGTCGCCCTTGCCACGGTCGCCGATCTCGTCCCGCTCCGCGGCGAGAACCGCCGGCTCGTCCAGGAGGGTCTCCGGGCCCTCGCGGCGAGCGGCAAGCCAGGCATCCGGGCGCTCGTCGCCGTCTCCGGCACCGACCCGAGCGCACTCGACGCGGGTGCGCTCGGATACCGGCTCGCACCGCGGCTCAACGCGGCTGGCCGCGTCCGGCGCGCGGACGCCGCGCTCGAACTGCTCATCACCGAGGACCCGGAGCGCGCCGCCGAGGTTGCGGCCGAGCTCGACGCGCTCAACACCGAGCGCCGGGCGGTCGAGCAGCGAATCACCTGGGAGGCCGAGGCACAGGTCCGCGCCCTCGGCGAGCGCAGCGCCTACGTGCTCGCGGGCACCGACTGGCACCCGGGGGTCATCGGGATCGTCGCCAGCCGCATCGTCGAGCGCACCCACCGCCCGACGATCATGATCGCCCTTGACGGTGAGCTCGGCACCGGGTCGGGCCGGAGCGTGCCGGGCTTCGACCTGCTCGACGCGCTGCACGCCACGGCTCACCACATGGAGCGCTACGGCGGCCACCGGGCCGCGGCCGGGCTGACGATCCGCCCCGAGATGGTCGACGCGCTCCGGGCAGCGATAGAGGCCCACGCCGACGTCGCCCTCACGCCGGAGCTCCGCGAGCCCGTCGAGCGGATCGACGCAGTCGTGTCCGGCGCCGAGCTCGGCCTCGACGTCGCTGAGGAGCTCGCGCGGCTCGAGCCGTGCGGGATGGGCAATCCGGGCTGCCGGCTGCTCGTCCCCGGTGCCCGCTTCGGCGACCTGCGGACGATGGGGGAGGAGGGGCGCCACGCACGGTTCCTCGTCACCTCCGGCGGCGTCCGGGCCCGGGCGGTCGCGTTCGGTTGCGATGGTCGCATCGCCGAGGACATGTCGCTGCCCCACGACGCGAGCTTTCGGCTCGAGCGCAACACGTGGAACGGGGCGCTCGAGGCTCGCCTCGTCCTGCGCCACTGCAGTCCGTGCGCGCCGGCGCCGATTGAGATCCTCGGTGAGCCGCAGGACTTCCTCGAACATGTGTTCGCAGAGCTCGATCTGCCACCGGCCGGCGAAGACACCGGGGGGCCCTGGGGCCCGGTGGGGCTCGAGCGGACGGTCCTCGACCGTCGCGGCGAGAGCGCGCTGGCGGTGCTGGGTGATGCCGTGGCGGGCGGGGGCGACGTGCTCGCCGTCTGCGCCGACGTGCCCCGCCGGATTGACGGCCTCGGAGAGCGGGTCGGCGGCTTCGCTCTCACCTCGTATACGGCGCTCGAACGGGACCCGTGGATCGTCGAGTCCTACGGCCAGGTCGTTGCCCTCGACCCTCCGGCGAGCGATGGCGACAGTGGTCTGCTCCGCGCAGGCTGCGGGTTTGCCCACTTGGCCTGGGGGGAGCCTGAGCTACGCTTTGCAGAGCAGATGCACGAGTTGGAGTACGGACTCCGGACTTCGCTCGTCGCCCTGTACCGAAGCCTCCGGCTCCGGCGCAGGGTCACCGGTGAGGAGCTCGAGCGCCTGCTCCGCGGTGATGGACCGCACGGCCGCTCGGCGTGGCTCGCCGCCCGGCTCATCAGGGTCCTCGTGGAGCTGGAACTCGTCAGCCTCGACCGGGATCTGCCGGCCCTGGCGATTGCGCGCGAGTCGCAGACCGCGCTCGAGCGCTCCGCCGCCTACCGGGTCTATGCAGCGCGATACGAGGACGGACGACGATTCCTGAGCAGCCAAACACCCCGACCAAGCGCCTGAAGCGGCCGCGCCCGGCCGCGCCAGCGGCCGCAGCCGCGGCTGCCGCCGCGGCCGCGGGTCCGGCCGCCGCCGAGGCCCCGGGCGCGGAGAACGGCGGCGCGGGGAGGGTTGAGCCCGGCCAGATCGTGCCGCGCTCGCGCACGCCGGTCGACCGGATCGAGCATCCGACGACGCACACCGCGATCGACCGCGCCGAGCTGACCCAGAGCGAGCGCCGGCTGCTCGGCGACCTGTTCGCGATCGTCGAGGAGCACGCCGACCAGGCGGCCGTCGTGATCGACCGCGACCGGGTCGAGGACGCGTTCGTCTATGCCTGCCAGCACCATGCCGACCAGCGCCGCAAGTCCGGCGAGGACTTCATCATCCATCCGGTCGGCGTCGCCAAGATCTGTGCCGGCATGCGGCTCGACACCGAGACGCTGTGCGCCGCCCTGCTCCACGACACCGTCGAGGACACCTCCGCCTCGCTCGAGGAGGTCCAGGAGGCGTTCGGGGACGAGATCGCCGGTCTCGTCGATGGCGTCACGAAGCTCACCGGCCTCACCTTCCAGTCGCGCGACGAGGCGCAGGCCGAGAACTACCGCAAGATGATGGTCGCGATGGCCACGGACATCCGGGTCATCCTGATCAAGCTCGCCGACCGGCTGCACAACATGCGGACGATCGGCGCGATGCCGAAGCAGAAGCAGATCGAGAAGGCGCGGGAGACGCTCGACATCTACGCCCCCATCGCCCACCGCCTCGGTATCCACGCGATCAAGTGGGAGCTCGAAGACCTCGCCTTCCAGACGCTGCACCCGCGCAAGTACAACGACATCAAGAGTCTCGTCGCCCAGCAGCGCGGAGAGCGCGAGCGCTACGTCAACCAGGCGGGCGAATACCTGAACAAGGAACTCGACGAACTGGGGATCGAGGCCGAGATCTCCGGCCGGGCGAAGCACTTCTACTCGATCTACTCGAAGATGACGAAGAAGGGCCGCGAGTTCAACGAGATCTACGACCTCACGGCGATGCGGGTGATCGTCGGCTCGGTGAAGGACTGCTACGGCGCGGTCGGCGTCATCCACTCACTGTGGAAGCCGCTGCCCGGGCGCTTCAAGGACTTCATCGCGATGCCCAAGTTCAACATGTACCAGTCGCTGCACACGACGGTCATCGGACCCGAGGGCCGCCCGCTCGAGATCCAGATCCGCACCCGCGAGATGCACGATCTCGCCGAGTTCGGAATCGCCGCCCACTGGATGTACAAGGAGGACGGGACGCCGAGGGGCCCCGGCGGCGCCATCAAGGAGGGCGACGCGAAGCTGAAGTGGCTGCGCTCGCTCGTTGACTGGCAGAAGGACATGGCGGACCCGCGCGAGTTCATGGATGCGCTCAAGGTCGACCTGTTCGAGGATGAGGTGTTCGTGTTCACGCCCAAGGGCGAGGTCAAGTCACTCGCCTCTGGCGCGACGCCGCTCGACTTCGCCTACGAGATCCACACCGACGTCGGCCACCGCTGCGTCGGCGCCAAGGTCAACGGCAAGATCGTCCCGCTGTCCTACCAGCTGCGCTCCGGCGACATCGTCGAGGTGCTGACCTCCAAGCGCGAGCGCGGACCCTCGCGGGACTGGCTCGCCCTCGTCCGCACGACCCGGGCGCGCAACAAGATCAAGGCGTGGTTCAAGGCCGAATCGCGCAAGGACACCGAGCACACCGGCCGCGAGCTGCTCCAAGACCACCTGAAGAAGCAGGGCCTCCCGGCGCAGAAGCTCGTCGGCTCGCCGCTGCTCGCCGACGTGATCCGGGAGATGGGGTTCCGCAAGGGCGAGGACTTCTACATCGCGCTCGGCGGGGCGAAGATCTCGCCGAAGGTCGTCGTCAACAAGGTGATGCAGCGCCTCAAGCAGGGCGAGGCCGCCGACTCCGAGCCGACCGCGACCGACGACCTGCTCCAGACCCGCCGCCGGCGCTCGCGCCCGACGACCTCCTCCGCGCGCTTCGGCATCAGCGTCGAGGGTGTCGACGACGTCATGCTCCGCCTCGCCAAGTGCTGCCGCCCGGTGCCCGGCGACCCGATCGTCGGCTACATCTCACTCGGCCGCGGCATCACGATCCACCGCGACGACTGCCCCAACGTCGCGGTCCTGAAAAAGGATCCGGAGCGCTTCACCGCGGTCGCCTGGGACGGCGACGCCGAGACGTCCTTCCGGGTCGAGATCGAAGTCGACGGCTGGGATCGCCACCGGCTGCTCGAGGACATGTCGCGGACCTTCGCCGAGGCCGGGATCAACATCCTCGAGGCCCGGTGCACGGTCAGCCACCCGATGGTCCGCAACCGCTTCGTCGTCGAGGTCGGCGACACACGCACGCTCGACCAGGCGATCAACCGCCTGCGCAACATCGACGCGGTGTTTGACGCCTACCGCGTCACGCCGGGCGCCGGCTAGCCCGGCTCGATAGACAAGCGCGCCCGCTCGTCGCTCAGCCCAGCTCCGGCCCGTGGCGCTCCTCCCGCGGCGGCGCCACCCGGATCGCCCGCGCGCTCGCCTCGGGCATCTTCGAGATGACGACCGCCTGACCGGTCTTCAGCCGCTTGATCGTGTTCGGATGGATGATCGGACGCTCGACCTCGCGGCGGGTCTCCCGGTCGCCGTGGCGTCCGAAGCCGCCGGAGAATCCCGAGGCGAGCTGGTAGGAGGACTCCCACACCCGCTTCGTGCCCGCCATCTGGGACACGGTCTGCGCGGAGGTGTGGACGTCCTGGCGGTGCGCGATCTTGATCCCGGTGATCCCGGAGATCTGGTCGGCGAGGCCACGCCCGGCCCGGTCGAGGTCGGCGAACTCCTGGGTCGCAAGCATGACGCTGACCCCGGCCGCCCGCCCGCGGGCGAGCAGGGCGAGCACGTTGTCGTTGCCGAGCGCGGAGAACTCATCGATCCCGACCAGTGCCTGCTCGGGGATCCGCACGCCGGGCCGCGGGCTCTCGACGCGTTCCTGGCGGTCGCCGGTCGCCGTGATCAGATCCTGGATCGCGAGTGTTCCGAGTTGCGCCGCGAGCTGGCCATACCGGCTCGAGTTGAGGCTGAAGACGACGACCGCGTCGCCGTCGAGCGCCGCCCGTAGGTCGACCTCGCGCCCGGAGCGCGGATCGCGCGCGTCGGGAGCGTGCGCGCCGGGACCGCCGGCGTCACCCGGACTCAGGAATCGCCCGGTGTGCGATTCGGTGATGATCGCGAGCCGCGTCGCGAGGCCACGGACGGCGCTCACCTGGTCGGGCGTCAGCCCCGCGACGTAGTCCTGGACGCTGTCGGCCCGGGCGGCGGGCAGGCCGCGGGCGAGGGCGCTCAGTCGGCGGGGATCCATCGCCTCGACGACCCGGTCGAGCGTCGGCGGGCGGTCCGGCTCGACGGTCGCGAGCACCCCGAGGGCGAGCTGGACGTAGCGCTCGGCCGCTCGCTGGTAGTGCGGTTCGGTGAACCGCTCGGTGGCGATCAGCTTGTCCTTGAGTTCGGTCGGATTGCCGTGGCGCAGGGGGTTCCAGTGCGCCGGCCCGTCCGGCGTCCAGACGACGAACGGGCGACCGGCGGCCCGGGCCGCGACCTCGAGCCGGCGGGCGAAATCCGGCGACCCCTTCATGTCGATCGCGACGACCGGCCGGCCGGACGCGATGTGCTCGGTGAGCAGCGAGAGCATCGTGGTCGACTTGCCCGAGCCGCTCGCCCCGACGATGAGCCCGTGTGCGGACAGCTGCTCGTCGCTCAGCATCACCGGCCGACCGCGCCCGTCAGCGCCGAGCAGGATGCCCTGACCGCGCCCGGCGAGCGCCCGCCGCCGGGCGCGCCGCGCGAGCAGCCGTCGCGTCACCGCGACGAGTGCCGGAACCGCGATCGCGGCGGCGATCGCGGCCCAGCCGATCGCCGCCGGGATCGCCGCCAGCAGGAGCAGCCCCGGCAGCAGGTAGTACCCCCAGTGCGATCGCGGTCTCACCGGGCGAGCTCCTCCGGACGAGCCCGCGCGCCGGTCGCCGTTCGCCCGCCGGCTCGCCCGTGCTCACGGCTGCGAGACGACCCCGGCACGCGCGCGCTCGCGCCCCACGCGCAGCGCTGCACGTGGACGAGCGGGGAGATCCCGAGCCGCCGCGCGCTCGCCTGTACCGCCTGCTGGATCGACGGCTTGTCGGACAGGTACAGGACCGCATCGACCCGCGGGTCGGCACCGTAGGCGCCGAGGATCCCCTCCCGCCGGGTTCGCTGCTTGGAGGACAGCTCGAGCTCGATCGCGACCGTGTGACCAGTGGTCGTGCGAATCAGCAGGTCCGGGTAATGGAGCCGCTCCCGGCCGCCGGCGCCCGCGCCGGGGATCCTGACGCCGTACGGCCGCCCGTCGCGATCGCGCCGCCCGTCGTGCGAGCGCATCTCACGTTCGGTGATCACCTCCGCGACCGGTCCCAACCGGCCCGCCAACGCCGCGAGATGCAGCCACGCAACCCCAAGGTCGTGCTCGATCGCCCCGAGCGAGGCTCGCGGTTTTGCCAGCCGCGTGCCCGTCACCCGGCAGCCCGCGGTCGTGATCCGAAACACCGGCGCCCTCCCGTCCACATGGACCGGCTCACGCTCAAGCAGCCCGGCCCGCGTGAGCGCCCGGATTCGCCGCAGACCCGCCGACACCCCGAGCAGCGCCTGCGCGTGCGCCGCGGTGATCAGCCGCTGAGCCGCGGCGAACGCGAGCAGCTCGCGGTCCCGCTCGGTGATCCGGACCGGCATGCGTTGCGATTGGCGAGGACGCGAGTCGGGATCGGGCGCGGTGGCCACATTCCTTAAGAGGGCCGAGCGGCCGGACTTCACCCCCTGCCGCCGATCGGGAACTCTTCTTGTGAGCCGACGTTCTCGCTGGTGAGATGTCGCAGTCGAACGGGAGCATCGGGGCGGTGCTCGTGGCAGCGATCGCGACGTTGTCACTTGCAGCCATGGCGACGTTGTCGCTCGCGGCGTCAGCGTCGGCCGCGTTCCCGGGAGCGAATGGACTCCTCGCGGTGCAGCCGGCACATGGCGGCGGGATCGTGCTGGTCAAGCCGGACGGCCGGGCTGAGCGGCGGATCTGCGCGAAGCGTGCCGTCTGCGGATCCCCGCGCCGCCCGCGCTGGTCAGCGGACGGCCGCGCACTCGTGTTCACGGCGCCCGCGATCACGATCGTCGCCCCCGACGGCTCGTGCATGAGCTGCCAATTTGAAGAGCTCGCAGGCAACGCGGCGTTTGAGCCCCGCGGTTCGGTCATCTCCTCGATCCAGAACGGGTACGAGACATACTGGCGTGGAAGCACGCCGGCACGCCACGGAGCCTCGCGCTCCGCCCGTGAGTCAGCGGGGGTGGGGCAGCGAGCTCGTGTCGACGACCTCGAAGTCGCTCCCGTGCAGCCGTCCGAGCTGGTGGAGCTGATCGTCGCTCCAGCGCGGGCTCGGCGCGCCCGAGATGTACCAGCTCGAGCCGTTGTCGGCGACGATCATGCCGTAGCGCTTGAGCGCCTGCGCGACGATCCGCGCCTGCCGAGGCAGCCGCGAGATGTTGACGTTCGCCTTGAGCCGCACCCGCAGCCCCATCGGCGGCTGCGACGGATTGGTGTCCGAGGAGGCGACGTGCCGGGCCGGGTACACGTACGCGCGGCGGGTCCGGTCGACCGTGAACCGGAGCGCATGATCGATCGAGCCGCGCGCGACCTCGTCGTAGCGAGCAAGTCCCGGGAAGATCGGTAGCCCGGCGGCGTCGGCCGACGTCCAGCCGGCCGGGCGCAGATGGTTGGAGCGGAGATTGAAGATGGCGCCCGATCCGGCGTGCCAGGCCGCACCGCCATTACGCGGGTAGGCGGCGTACAGCTCGTAGTCGACGCACGTGTCCTTGTTGATGACGATGACGTGACGGTCGCCGCCGGAGCGCGGGCCACCCTCGATCGGCACGCCCCGCGGCAGCGGGTAGCGACCGTGATCGGACTCGCTGGAGTAGTCGAAGGTGACCGGCACGCGCCGCGTCCGGTTCGACACGACCGCGTACGGGATTCCGTTCGGCACGCCGTTGTAGACCGTGCCGAAGTCAGGGTGGACCGACACATCTCGGCCGATCCCGCCGATGATCCGCGCGGAGTTCTTCGCCACCGGCAGCCGGTCGACGCGCTGGTTCCACGGGTTGTTTGCCGGGAAGATTGGGCACAGGGGAGCGCTCGGAAGCGAGTGGCCGGTACTAAGCGCGGGGACGATCACAAGCCCGCCGCCGCCCGCAAGGGCGACGCACGCGAGCAGGATCCCGAGCCGATGCACCCGGAGACCCTCAGGCGACGACGAGGATCCCGCCCGGGATCACGGAGAAATCGGCCTCGTGCACCTCGCCAATGTAGTCCCCGTCGACCTGGAGCGGAAGCGCCCGCTCATCGGCCGAGCGGACGGTGAGGTGTCGCAGGCCGCCGTACGGACGGACCTGGTGGTGCTTGGCGACGCGCGCGCGCTTTGACAGGGCGCGCCAGATGATCGTCGGGATCGCGAGCGGGCTGGCGCGCTTGAGCACAACGCCGGAGAGGTCGCCGCTGTCGAGCGTCGCGTCCTCGCCGATCTCGATCGGACGATTGCCGAAGTACGTGTACGGGGCGGCGTTCTGGATGATCGTGGTGACGCCCTCGAGCGTCTCGTCGTCGACCTGCACCTCCATCCGCGGCGGGCGGAAGAGGTAGTGGCGGCTGAACGTCTGCACCCCGACCCATGTGTAGTAGTACTCGCCGAGCCGGGCCTTCAGCCGCGGGTGCGCGTCGACCTGCTCGACGACGCTCGCGTCGAGCCCGACGCCGGCCGAGAACGTGAAGTACCGCTCGTTGACCCGGCCGATGTCGACTCGGCGGGGCTGCCAGTCATCGGCCATCTGAAGCAGGTGCTCGGTCGCATCGACGACGTCGATCGGGATCCCGAGCATCCGGCAGTACACGTTCGTCCGTCCTCCGGGCAGGCAGCTGAGCGGAGTGTCGGACCCGACGAGACCGTTCGCCGCCTCGTTCACGGTGCCGTCGCCGCCGAACGCGACGACGACGTCGTAACCCTCGCGGGCCGCCTCGCGACACAGCTCGGTCGCGTGGTCCTTGGACTCGGTGTCGATCGCCTCGACGTGATAGCTGCCCCGCAAGGCGTAGACGACAAGGTTCTTCAGCCGATCGGAGACCGTCGTCGCATACGGGTTGACGATGACGAGCATCCGCCGGCTCGGAGCGGGCGCGCCGACGCGCAGCGCCGCTTCCATGCGCGCGATCGTGTCAGAGGTGGTGGCGGCCATGCGCAGACTCCGAACACCGCGGGGGTCCGCTTGTTACGTCTTTGTTGACGTCTGTTGGGCCGGGGTTCGACGTTCGTCCGTGCGCGCCCGAGCCGCGACGACCGCCATGGCGTGTGTGAACGCCCCGCTCAAGAACAGCGGAAACCCGCCGAAAGTCTGTTTATACTTCGACGCACATAGCTGTACGCATCAAGAGGGGTGGAGGGACTGGCCCAATGAAACCCCGGCAACCTCCCAGCAATGGGAAAGGTGCCAATTCCATCAGGCTCCAACGACAAGCCTGGGAGATGTGGATAGGCGGTTTCGCATGAGGACCTCCGACCACAGACCCCGGCGGAGGTTTTTTCACATATGCCGCCAGAGTCTCTTCGCTGCAAAGAATGCAAGACGACCTACCCGCTGGATGCGCGGTACGTCTGCGAGCGGTGCTTCGGCCCGCTCGAGGTCGCGTACGAAGCGCGCACGGACGTCGACCCCGCTGAGCTGAAGCGCCGGATTCAGGCCGGGCCGCACTCGCTGTGGCGTTACGGGGATTTCCTCCCCGTGCAGAGCCCGCCGAAGGGCACGCTGCCCGCCGGCTGGACGCCGCTGCTGAGGGCCGACCGGCTCGGCGAGGCGATCGGCCTGAGAGAGGTGTGGATCAAGAACGACGCCGCCAACCCGACGCACTCGTTTAAGGATCGCGTCGTCTCGATCGCGCTCGCGCGCGCCCGAGAGCTGGGGTACACCACGATCGCGTGCGCCTCGACGGGCAACCTCGCGAACGCCGTCGCCGCGCACGCGGCAGCGGCCGGGCTCGAGTCCTACGTGTTCATCCCGGACAACCTCGAGGAGCAGAAGATCCTCGCCACCGGCATCTACGGGACGAACCTCGTCGCGGTCAACGGCAACTACGACGACGTCAACCGGCTGTGCACGGAGCTCTCCGGCGAGCACGAGTGGGCGTTCGTCAACATCAATATGCGCCCGTACTACGCCGAGGGGTCAAAGACGCTCGCGTTTGAGACGGTCGAGCAGCTCGGCTGGGAGCTCCCGGACCGGGTCGTCGCGCCGATCGCGTCCGGGTCGCTGTTCACGAAGATCGCCCGCGGCTTCAGCGAGTGGATCGAGCTCGGCCTCGTCGACGGGAAGCTGCCGAAGTTCAACGGCGCCCAGGCAACCGGCTGCTCGCCGGTGGCGACGGCGTTCGCGAACGACCGCGACTTCTGCCAGCCCGTGAAGCCGGACACGATCGCGAAGTCGCTGGCGATCGGCAACCCGGCCGACGGCCCGTATGCGCTCGACCTCGCGCGCGGGACCGAGGGCTCGATCGACGCGGTCACCGACGAGGAGATCACGGACGGCATCCGGCTGCTCGCACGGACGACCGGCATCTTCACCGAGACGGCCGGCGGCGTGACGACGGCGGTACTCGCCAAGCTCGCCCGCCGGGGCGACATCGACCCGGACGAGCGGGTCGTCGCGTACATCACCGGCGAGGGTCTGAAGACGCTCGATGTCGCCCGCGGCACGTTCGAGACGTGGCAGATCGAGCCGACGCTTGACGCGTTCGACGCGGCGAGAGAGCACGCCGTCGTCGCGGCCTGAAAAAATCCGATCCGACATGGCGGTGAAAGTCAAGATCCCCACGCAACTGCGCGCGGCAACGGACGGTGAGTCGAACGCGGAGGTCGACGGGTCGACCGTCGGCGAGGTGCTCGACTCGCTGTACGAGCGCTACGGCGAGCTGCGCAGCCGGATCGCCGAGGACGGCGGGCTGCGGCGCTTCGTCAACGTCTACGTCGGCGGCGAGGACATCCGCTTCCTGGATGGACTCGACACCGCCGTCGAGGACGGCGACGAGGTGACGATTCTGCCGGCGGTCGCCGGCGGCTGATCCTCAGGCAGGGAGCCGCGCATGCGCGGCTCCCCCGGCGGCGCATGCGCCGCCGGCCCGGGGGTGCATGCACCCCCGGGAACAACCACTTACGCCTGCGCCGCGCCCAGCCCGACCGGGCAGGTCACGCCCGTGCCGCCGATCCCGCAGTAACCCCACGGGTTCTTGTGGAGGTACTGCTGGTGGTAGTCCTCGGCGTAGTAAAACGGCCCGGCGTCGGCGATCTCGGTCGTGATCTCCGGGTAGCCGGCCGCGGTCAGCTTCGCGTTGTACGCATCCCGTGAGGCGAGAGCGGCCTCCCGCTGCGCCTCGTCGGCGACGTAGATCGCCGAGCGATACTGGGTGCCGACGTCGTTGCCCTGGCGCATGCCCTGGGTCGGGTCGTGGTTCTCCCAGAACAGGCGGCGCATCTCCTCGGCCGAGGTCTTCGCCGGATCCCACACGACGAGCACGACCTCGGTGTGCCCGGTGCTGCCGCTGCAGACCTCCTCGTAGGTGGGGTTCGGGGTGTAGCCGCCGCCGTAGCCGACCGCCGTCGTGTGCACGCCCGGCGCCTGCCAAAACACGCGCTCGGCGCCCCAGAAGCAGCCCATCCCGACGACGAGCCGCTGGAAGCCCTCTCCGAACGGCGGCTGCATCGGCGTCCCGAGCACGGCATGGTGCGACGGCACCGGCATCTCGATCGAGCGGCCCGGCAGCGCGCGAGCGGGGTCGATCATCTTTGTCTTCTCTCCAAATCCAAACATGAGATAGACAGTAGTTCGCAGGCCTTACAAGGTGGGAAACTCCGCCACTGTGAACAAATCGTTACCGACGGGGGCGGTTGACTGATGCCCACGGCGCCGCGTCCGCGGCTGCGCCTCGGCGGGCCGCGGCGGGAACCGCAGCCGCCGGACAGCACGGCGCTCACCGAGACGTTCCCGTGGTGCCTGCAACGCGGGATCGACACGCGCCCGCAGTACCTGTGGGGCGTACTGCTCGCGGTGCGGATCGCTCGGGCGCTCGGGCTCCCGAGCGTCGCCGCGATCGAGCTCGGAGTCGGTGGCGGCGACGGGCTGCTGGCGCTCGAGCGCGCGGCGGTGGCGGCGAGCCTGCTGTCCGACGTCGACGTGGCGGTGTACGGGTTCGATACCGGCGACGGGATGCCCGAGCCGGTCGATCACCGCGACACCCCGTGGCTGACCGCCTGGGCGTCGCCGGATCTGGACGAGGAGCGACTGCGGCCGCAGCTGACGCGCGCGCAGCTCGTGCTTGGCCCGGTCGCCGAGACCATCCCGCGGTTTGTTCACAGCACGCACCCGCCGATCGGGTTTCTGTCGTTCGATCTCGGCTACTACTCCTCGACGAGTGACGCCCTCAGGCTGCTCGACGCGCCCGCCCAGCGGCTGCTGCCACGGGTCGGCTGCTTCGTCGACGACGTCTTCGGCTACGGCGCCAGCGACTTCACGGGTCCCCGCGCGGCGATCAGCGACTTCAACGCCGCCCACGTCGAGCGCAAGGTGAGCAAGATCTACGGACTGCGCTACAGCCTGCCGACCTCCCAGGACCCGCTGCCCTGGCATGAGCAGATGTACCTCGCGCACCTGTTCGATCACCCCGACTACGACTCCCCGGAAGACTGATGGCGAGCTTCGGCCAGATGACGGTGATCGTGCTCGCGGGACTCGCGGGGCCGTTGCTGTCGGCGTCGAAGAAGATCATGATCCCGGTCGTCGTCGGTGAGCTGATCGCCGGCATCGCGGTCGGTAAGACCGGCGCCGGGATCGTCAAGGCTGACGATCCGACGATCGCGTTCCTCGGCAACATCGGGTTCGCAATGCTGATGCTCGGCGCCGGGATGCACGTGCCGCTGCGCAACCGCGGTCTGCTCGGGTCGTTGAAGAAGGCGACTGTGGCCACCGCCATCACCGCCGTGCTGGCGGCCGGCCTCGGGATCGCGATCTCGCGCATCCCCGGGCTCGACGAGCCGGCCGTGTGGGCGATCCTGCTCGCGACCGGCTCGGCGGCGATCGTGCTGCCGGCCCTCCAGGAGGCGGGCGTCAGCCCGGACCGGGCGCTGCTCGCGATGGCGTGGGCGACAGTCGCCGACGTCGTCACGATCGTCGCGGTCCCGCTTGCGCTGCAACCGTCGCACGCAGTGCGGGCCGGGCTCGGCGCCCTCGCGGTCGCCGGCGGTGCGGTCGTCGTGTGGTTCGCCGCGGAATTGCTCAGCCGTAACGACTCGCTGCGTGGGCTCCGCCGCCAGTCCGGCCAGCGGATGTGGGCGCTCGACCTCCGTGGAGCGCTGATCGCCCTGTTCGCGCTGTGCGCGCTCGCCCAGGGCGTCGGGACGAGCATCATGATCGCCGGCTTCGCCGCCGGGCTGATCGTCGCTGTGCAGGGCGGTCCGCACCGGCTGACCGATCAGGTCTCGGGCGTCGCCAACGGGTTCCTCGTCCCGCTGTTCTTCGTCGTGCTCGGCGCGAGCCTCAACGTCCGGTCGCTCATCAAAACGCCACGCGAACTCGAGCTCGCGGGCCTGCTGATCGTCGGCATGGTGCTCGTCCACGTGCTCGCGGCACGCGTCGTCAAGGCGCCGACGTGGACCGGGCTGATCGTCACCGCGCAGCTCGGCGTGCCCGCTGCGGTCGTCAAGCTGGGGCTCAGTGAGCACGTGCTCCGGGCCGGCGAAGGAGCCGCGATCCTGCTCGCGGCGCTCGCCAGCCTGGGGATCTGCGCGCTCGGCACGGCCCTCGCAAAGCGGTCGCTGTCCGGGGCGGGTCCCGAGCCGCCACTGTCGGCGGCGGGGGCCGCTCAGGAAGCGACGAGCTGAGCGAGGCCGCGCGCGACCGCGGCCTGTGCCGCGGTCGGATCCTCGCCCGCGATCCGGAAACGCTCGGCCATCGCCACGAGCACCTCGATCAAGTGCGCGACCTGGTGCTCGGTGTTTGCCGAGGTGAGCTGGAGGCGGATGCCGGCCTCACCGGGGCGCGCCGTGAGCCCGGCGAAAATGCCGTTGTCGATGAGGAACCGGCTGACCGAGTCGAGTTCGGCGGGCTCCGTGAGCGGCACCTCGACGATCGGATAGCCCGCACGGTTCGGGATGTGGATGCCCATCGCCGCGAGCGCGCCGAGGACTCGGGTCGTCAGCCGATGCAGCTCGAGCCGAAGCGCGTCGCCCCGCCGCTCGTTGATCGCGAGTCCCTCGAGCACCGTCGCGACGGCCGCGAGCGCCGCGGGCGTGGGCTGGGGGTTGACCGGCGCGGCGGCCCGCAGCACCTGCTTGAGGCGAGTCGGGAGCGCGAGGAACGTGAGCAGCGATGAGCACGCCTTCGAGAACCCAGCGACGAGCACGATGTTGTCGTAGCTCTCGCCGAAGTGGCGGACGATCGCGTTGCCACGCTTGCCGTACGGGCACAGCTCGTTGGGCCCCCGCTCGCCGATCACACCGAATCCGGCCTCATCGTCGAGATACAGCACCGCGTCATGGGCGCGAGCGAGCATCGCCAGGCTTCCGAGGTCGGCGCTCGCGCTTGTCATGATGTCCGAGCCGTCGACGCAGATGAGGCGCGTTCCGCCGCGATGGGTGGCGAGGAGCCCGTCGAGTCCGAGCGGGTCATCGCGATCGAAGGTGACGATCGTCGTGCCGCGCGCCCGGGCAAGCGCGCAGCCGTCGGCAATCGACTGTTGCGCGCGCCGATCGAGGAAGATCGTGCCGCCGCCGGCGAGGGCGGGAATGACCATTCCGTGGATCTCCGCTCCGGCCGGGACGACGAGCGTGTCCTCACAGCGCAGCAGGTCGGTGAGACACTCCTCGAGCTCCTCGTGGTGGCGGCGCAGACCGGCGCGGGAGAGCCCAGGGCCGCTGCCCCAGCGTCGGAGATGGTCCGGGACCGCCTCGATGATCTCGGCGTCGACGTCGAAGCCGAGATAGTTGCTCGACGCGAAGTCCGAGAGCCAGCGGTCGCCGACGTGGATCATGCGGCCGTCAATCTCGTCGGCGACGGCGTCGACGAGCGGATGATTGTGCTGCAGACGCGCGAGATCGGCGGTCACGCCGCGCCATCTCGTCGCCAATGCTGTACGCATCGTCAGCCACCCTCTCTTATCGTGCGCCCTCTCCGTCGCGGTGGCGGTGACCACCGCACCGTCCGAGGATCGCGATCCGCGAGAGCGTTCACATCGGTGCTGGTCCCCGAACCGGTACGGGAGAACTACGTATCTCTGTGAGCTACATTCTGGCCGGGGATCATCGGGCGCGTGAACGAACCACAAGACAGCACACCTGACGCCACGGAGCGGCCGAAATCCAGGAAGCGCTGGTGGATGATCGGCGGGCTGCTCGTGCTCGTCCCCGTCGTTCCGATTGTCATCGCGCTCGTCGTCAGTTCGAGCTCGGTCAAGGCCGATACGACGTCGCTGTCGCGCTACATGCCGCTCGGACCGCCGCAGATCGTCCTTCCGAAACCGTCGTTCAAGCCCCTCGCGCCGGGCAGCGGGGCGCTCGTTGCGCTCATCCGTCACCCGACCGACATGCACGCCAGGCCGGGCGGGCGCGTGATCGCCCGGGTCGGCCGGAAGACGTCCTTCGGCTCCACGCAGGCGTTGTGGGTCGTGCGTCAGAGCGGCGACTGGATCGGGGTGATCAGCCCGCAGGCCGGCAACGGCCATGTCGGATGGCTCCGGACGTCCGCCGCCGCGTTCGTGCGCGTCAACTGGGCGATCCACGTGTCGCTGCACCGCCACCAGGTGATGGTGCTCGAGAACGGCAAGGTCCGCGAGAAGTACACCGTCGCGATCGGCCGCCCGAGCGCGCCCACGCCGACCGGCCGCTTCGCCGTCACCGACCGGCTCAACACGGGCGACCCGAGCGGTCCGTACGGGTGCTGCATCCTCGCGCTGTCCGCGAAGTCACCGCACGCGATCCAGGGCTGGGGCGGCGGCAACCGGATCGCGATCCACTCAACGCCGGACAGCTCGAGCATCGGGCAGCCGGTCAGCCACGGATGCCTGCGCCTGACGCTCGCCGAGGGACGCTGGCTGCTCGCGCACATCCCGCTCGGGACGCCCACGGTCATCCGCGAGTAGGCACTCCGACACGCTCGTTTCACCGCCACTCCGCGTCGGGTAACCCCGGGGGAGAGGCGAAAACGAGAAGGAGTTGATGCGAATGGCAGGCCAGCTAGCTGGTAAGCGCGTGGCATTCCTGTTCACCGAGGGTGTCGAGCAGGTCGAGCTCACGAAGCCGCTCGAGGCGGTCCGCGAAGCCGGTGGAACGCCCGAGCTGATCTCACTGCAGACCGGCAAGATCCAGATGTTCAACCACCTCGACAAGGGCGAGACGATCGAGGCCGACACGGCGATCACCGACGCCGATCCCAGCGATTACGCCGGGCTCGTCGTGCCGGGTGGCGTCGCCAACCCGGACGCGCTCCGCACCGACCCGGATGCCGTCGCGTTCGTCCGATCGTTCGTCGACGAGGCCAAGCCGACCGCGATCATCTGTCACGGGCCGTGGATGCTGATAGAGGCCGACGTCGCGCGTGGTCGCACGGTCACGTCGTGGCCGAGCCTGCAGACCGACCTGCGCAATGCCGGCGCAACCTGGGTCGACGAAGAGGTCGTCGTCGACAACGGGCTCGTGACGAGCCGCAAGCCCGACGACCTGCCCGCGTTCTGCGCCAAGGTCGTCGAGGAGATCGCCGAGGGCCGGCACGCCGGCGCGAGGGCGTGACGCGATGCCCCCGCGTGGCGTCAAACCGGGGACGAAGCGAGCCCGGCAATACGAGGCGGTGAAGGAGAGCGTGCGTGACCGCGGCGCGAGCGAGGGCCGGGCCGAGGAGATCGCCGCGCGCACCGTCAACAAGGAGCGAGCCCGCTCCGGCGAGTCCCGCGAGCGATCACGGACGTCGACACACGACATGTCCTCATCGCGCCGCGGCGGCCAGCGGTCCGGCACGAACCGCACCAAGGGCCGCACGCGGGACCAGCTCTACAACGAGGCGAAGCGGCTCGGGATCCAAGGCCGCTCGAGCATGAACAAGGCCCAACTGCAGCGAGCGGTCGACGGTCGCAAGTAGCGCGCAGGCGGCCAAGGGTCGAGGCAAGGCACGGGATGCCCCCTTCGAGCCCCACCGCGATGAGGTCCTCCCGGGCGTGGAGCGCTGAGGCCGCCGGAGTCGCGCTCCGCGCGGCCGCGCTCTACCTCGTCTGGCTGGCGATCGACGACACCGTCGCCCAGCCCGAGTTGTTCACCGGCGCCGTCGTCGCCCTGCTCGCGCTCGGCCTTGCGCTCATTGTGCGGCGCTCGAGCACCGTCCACGCGGAGGTTCGGTTCTCGATGCTGGCCGGTGTGTGGCGGCTGCCGCTGCTCGTCGTCGCCGGCATGGTTCGACTACGTCTACTGCGTCGGCGCCGTGGCTCTGGCATTCCTGCTCGCCGCCCTCGATCTCTGGTGCCGCCGGCTCGGGCCCGCCGCTCATCGCGCGCTGCGGGCGACGAGCGCCGTCATGTGGCCGATCCGTCGGCTCCACGGCGGACGGGTCGGGGATTACACCGCGGCGCTCGTGCTCGGGGTCGGCGTGCTGAGCGCGCTGATGACGCTCACGCTGGGCCCGGGCTAGAACGACAACGGTCCGCCTGAACCAATGCCGGCCCGGCCGGTTAGCTGAGCTTCGTCTCGTCGATGCGGGCGAGCAGTTCGGCGACGGACTCGAACACCGCCGCCGCGCCCGCGTCCTGGAGCTCATCCTCACCGAAGCCCCCGGTCCTGACGGCTATGGTCGGGACGCGGGCGGCCTTGGCGGCGTGGATGTCCCACGTCGTGTCGCCGACCATCACCGCGTCCTTCGCGCTCGCGTCGGCCTTCGTCAGGGCCGAGTTGACGAGATCGGGCTGTGGCTTCGTCTGCTCGACGTCGCCCGAGGTCGTCCACGCATCGGCGATGTTGCGCGCATCGAGCAGATCGACGTAGTGCTCGACCTCGTCGGCCTTCGCGGAGCTGGCGAGCACGACGGTGTGGCCCCGGCGCTTGATGTCCTCGAGCAGCCGTCGCGCGTCCTCCATCGGCTCGACCTCACTGATCAGCTCCATGTAGAGGACCTTCTCGGCGGCGCGGATCGAGTCGCCCTCGCGCTCCTCGAAGCGCTCGTCGGTGAGGGCGCCGATGAGCTGGTCGCCGCCCATCCCGATGTGGCGGTGAATCCGCCAGATCGGCAGCACGATCCCGTGCTGGCGGAACGCGCGGAACCATGCGAGCGCGTGGTGGTAGTTCGTGTCGACGAGGGTTCCGTCGATGTCGAGAATCGCCACGGCCATTGCCGAGGGTTACTACCCAGCGGGCGCGACGCCGCAACAGATAACTCGCCGCTCGGACCGGGTACCCCACCACTGAGATGACCTCGGCCGAGAAGGAACGACCTGCGACCGACGACCGGCCCGACTCCGCCGACGACGGACGCGACGAGACGCGCGAGGAGCGGCTCGATCGCAACACGGCCGAGATGGTCCAGGAGATCCGCGTCGGCGCCGTCGGGATCCAAGTTCTCTTCGCTTTCCTGCTCGTCGTTCCGTTCAATACCGGCTGGAAGGAGACGTCGAGTTTCCAGCGCGGGGTCTACTACGCGACCCTCGTCTGCATCGGCTGCGCCGCGGCCCTCCTGATCGCACCTTCGATCCACCACCGCGTGCTCTTCCGGGAGGGCGAGAAGCCCTACCTCGTCCGGATGGGCAACCGGCTGATGATTATTGGGATGGCGTTCCTCGCGCTCGGCATGACCGGGATATTCGTGCTGGTCTCAGACTTCGTCTTCGGAGGCTGGGAAGCGGTGATCGCGGGCTCCCTGACGGCGCTTGTCGTTATCGGCGTCTGGTTCGGAATCCCGCTCTGGCATCGGTCCCGGATGTGAGCTCGTACGCACGTACGGGTAGGGAGGCGATGTGACTGAGGAAAAACGCACCGACCTCGAGAAGGACGTCAGCAAGCAGGCCGATGCGATGCAGCATCAGGCCGACGACATGAAACAGCGCAGCTCGGACCTCGCCGGCGACGTCTCCGACGCCCGCGACGAGTGGGAGCGCAAACGCCGCGACCCGAACGTCCCGGGCGCCCCCGAGCCCGAAGAGGACACCGGCGACAGTCCCGCGGCGCGCGGCGACAGCTGAGCGGCTACGTCTCCGGCGGAGCCGCCGGGATCGCCGTATCCGACCTCGCGGCCGTGTCGTTCTGGCGGTCGACGATCCATTCGCCGCTCGGGGTGCGCCGGATCGCGCCGATCCGCGCTCCGGAAGCGGCGTGGAGCCCGCCGCCGTCATCGACGGTCAGGGTCTGCTCGCCGCCGATCGCGCCGGTGACGATGTCCTGGACCCGGGCTCGGTCGTAGTGCTCGAGTCGTTGGTCGTTGAGCGTCGCCGCCACTGCGGCAAGCGCGCGGTCGATTTCGATGTCGGTCGACATGTTCGCGCGGATACCCGCTCGGACCGTCGGTAACCAACCCGGTCGTTTGAGGCGAGAGCCAGCCGGGGAAGAACCGGATCGATGGCCGACGCTCGCCGTTTCGTCCCTCCGTTCCTGCGCCAGCTCGCGGGGGATCCGCTCGGGCTCGGGCGGTCGGCGCAATCGGCGCACAGCGCCAGCCTCACCCCGCGGACGCGAACTGCCGACCGGGTCGTCCAATCGATCTGCCCGTACTGTGCGGTCGGCTGCGGGCAGAAGGTGTACGTCAAGGACGAGAGGGTCGTGCAGATCGAGGGTGACCCCGACTCGCCGATCTCGCGCGGGCGGCTGTGCCCCAAGGGCTCGGCATCCGAGAAGCTCGTCAACTCGCCGACGCGGGAGACGAAGGTCCGCTACCGGCGACCAGGCGGCACCGGCTGGGAGGACCTGAGCCTCGAGGAGGCGACCGAGATGATCGCCGACCGCATAATCGCCACGCGAGACGCGACCTGGGAGGAGGCGGACGAGGCCGGCCAGCCGCTCAAGCGGACGCTCGGCATGCATTTCCTCGGCGGCGCCACGCTCGACACCGAGGAGAACTATCTGATCAAGAAGTTCTTCACGGCCGCCGGCGCGGTGTCGATCGAGAACCAGGCGCGCATATGACATAGCTCGACCGTCCCCGGTCTGGGGGCCTCGTTCGGTCGTGGCGGCGCCACCACGTTTCAGCAGGACCTGCAGAACTCCGACTGCATCCTGATCATGGGCTCGAACATGGCCGAGCAGCACCCGGTCGGCTTCCAATGGGTGATGGAGGCGAAGGAGCGGGGCGCGAAGGTCATCCACGTAGATCCGCGGTTCACC
The DNA here is from genome assembly GCA_963750695.1 of uncultured Solirubrobacterales bacterium. Taxonomy (GTDB): domain Bacteria; phylum Actinomycetota; class Thermoleophilia; order Solirubrobacterales; family Solirubrobacteraceae; genus Palsa-465. Next base: position 75,091 of record CAVVSB010000005.1, on the reverse strand, counting down.
CGGACGAGCGCGATGGCCGACCAGCACATTGCGATCCGGCCCGGAACCGACATCGCCTTCCTCGGCGGCATCGTCAACTACATCTTCCGTCACGAGGCCTACTTCGAGGAGTACGTCCGCCACTACACGAACGGGCCGGTCATCCTCAAGGACGAGTTCGTCGACAGCGACGAGGCGAGCGGCTTCTTCTCGGGGTGGAGTCCTGATCACAGCGCCTACGCGATCGACAGCTGGGGCTACAAGGACACGACGAGTGAGACGACCGCGGGCAAGACGATGCAGCTCGCCGACGTCTCCGGCGACCAGGCTCACGGTGCGCACGGCATGCAACTCGACCGCGGCGAGCCGCCCGACCTTGACAACTCGATGCAGGACGAGCGCTGTGTGCTCCAGGTCCTGCGCCGTCACTTTCAGCGCTACACGCCGGAGGTCGTCGCCGGCATCTGCGGGTGCGCGCCCGCCGACGTCGAGCGGGTGGCGCAGGCGCTGTGTGAGAACTCGGGCCGCGAGCGCACCTCGGCGCTCGTCTACTCGGTCGGCTGGACGCAGCACACCGTCGGCGTGCAGAACGTGCGCGCCGGCGCGATCGTGCAGTTGTTGCTCGGCAACGTCGGCCGGCCCGGCGGCGGCGTACTCGCGCTGCGCGGCCACGCGAACATCCAGGGCTCGACCGACATCCCGACGCTCTACGACATCCTGCCCGGCTACATCCCGATGCCGCACCCGCAGGAGCACCCGACACTCGACACGTTCGTCGAGCTCAACGGGCCGGACACGGGCGCCTGGGGCGATCTGCGGCCGTACATCGTGTCGTTGCTGAAGGCGTGGTGGGGGGACGCCGCCACCGAGGACAACGACTTCCGCTTCGAGTACCTGCCGCGGATCAACGGCGACCACTCGCACTACGCGATGATGCTGAAGGCACTCGATGGGGGAGTGAAGGGAATGTTCGCGGTCGGCCAGAACCCGACCGTCGGCTCGGCCAACTCGAGCCTCATCCGCCGCGCGCTCCGCCGGCTCGACTGGCTCGTCGTCCGCGACTTCTATCCCAATGAGACCGCGCTGTTCTGGCAGGACTCGGCCGAGCACGAGAGCGGCGAGACGCGCGCCGAGGACATCGCGACCGAGGTGTTCTTCCTGCCGGCGGCCGCTCACACGGAGAAAGACGGCACGTTCACGAACACGCAGCGGCTGCTCCAGTGGCACCACAAGGCGGTCGAGCCCTCCGGGGACGCCCGCTCCGAGCTGCACTGGATCTACCACCTCGGCAAACGGATCCGGGAGAAGCTGGCCGGATCGACCGACCCGCGGGACCGTCCGATCCTCGACCTCACCTGGGACTACCCGCTCCAGGGCCCCCAGGACGAGCCGGACGCCGAGCATGTGCTCCAGGAGATCTCCGGGCGTGCCGCCGACCGGTCGTTTCTCGGCAGCTACGACGACCTCAAGCCGGACGGGTCGACGACGTGCGGCTCGTGGATCCACTGCGGGATCTACAAGGACGGCGTCAACCAGGCGGCGCGCAAGAAACCTCACACCGAGCAGAACTGGATCGCCCACGAGTGGGGCTGGGCGTGGCCGAAGGACGTGCGGATCATCTACAACCGCGCCTCGGCGGACCCGGACGGCAAGCCGTGGTCCGAGCGCAAGCGCTACGCCTGGTGGGACGAGGCCGAGGGGACGTGGACGACACTCGGCGATACGCCGGACTTCCCGGCGACGAAGCCGCCGGGCTACATCCCGGACGAGGACGCCAAGAAGATGGAGGCGATCTCCGGGGACAAGCCATTCATCCTGCACCCGGACGGCCGAGGCTGGCTGTACTCGCCGACCGGCCTCGTCGACGGCCCGCTGCCGGCGCACTACGAGCCGCAGGAAACGCCGGTCGGAAATCCCCTCTACGCCCAGCAGCAGAACCCGACGCGGCAGGTCTACCACCGCCCCGAGAACCCGTACCACCCGGCCGACGGCGAACTCGGGCGTGACGTGTTCCCGTTCGTCCTGACGACGTACCGGCTCACCGAGCACCACACGGCGGGTGGGATGTCGCGGACCGTGCCGTACCTCGCCGAGCTCCAGCCGGAGTTCTTCTGCGAGGTCTCACCGGAGCTCGCCGCCGAGCGCGGGCTCGTCCATGGCGATTGGGCGACGATCGTCACGGCCCGGCAGGCCGTCGAGGCCCGGGTGATGGTGACGTCGCGGATGAAGCCGCTCGAGATCGGCGGTCGGACGACCCACACCGTCGGCACGCCGTACCACTGGGGCAGCGTCGGGATCGTCACCGGCGACAGCGCCAACGAGCTGCTCCCGCTGGCGCTCGACAACAACGTCCACATCAGCGAGTACAAGGTCGCGACCTGCGACATCCAGCCGGGCCGGCGGCCGCGCGGGCCGGGCCGAGCCGAGCTCGTCCAGCGCTACCGCGATCGGGCGGGGGTGAAGGACTGATGCGCCTCGAGACATACGCGTGGCCCGGCTCGTACGGCGAGCAGGCCCAACCGCGGATGGGCTTCTTCACCGACACCTCGGTGTGCATCGGCTGCAAGGCGTGCGAGGTCGCGTGCAAGGAGTGGAACCAGATCCCGATGTCGATGCAAGGGTTCAGCGGCAAGTCCTACGACAACACGCTCGACCTCGGCGCCGACACGTGGCGGCACGTCGCGTTCATCGAGCAGCAGCTTCCCCTCGACGCCACCGAGGGGACTCCGTTCGTCGAGATCGCCGAGCGCGCCCAAGCGGTCGACGCCGGCGTCCAGACATACCAGGAGGCGCCGGGGGAGGGGATGCGGTGGCTGATGGCCTCCGATGTCTGTAAGCACTGCACCGACGCCGCCTGCCTCGAGGTGTGCCCGACCGGCGCCCTGTTCCGCACCGAGTTCGGCACGGTGGTCGTGCAGCCCGACGTGTGCAACGGCTGTGGCTACTGCGTCCCGGCGTGTCCGTTCGGCGTGCTCGACCAGCGTGAGGACGACGGCCGCGTGTGGAAGTGCACGCTCTGTTATGACCGGCTGAAGGACGACAAGACGCCGGCGTGCGCGCAGGCCTGTCCGACGGACTCGATCCAGTTTGGCGAGCTCTCCGAACTGCGGGAGCGCGCCGATCACCGCCTCACCCAGCTTCAGGACGCCGGCCAGGACAAGGCCCAGCTCTACCTTGCTGACGACGACGATGGGATCGGCGGTGCGGGCGCGTTCTTCCTGCTGCTCGACGAGCCCGAGGTCTACGGGCTCCCGCCCGACCCGGTCGACACGCGCCGCGCGCTTCCGGAGATCTACGCCGCGTCGGCGGCGGCCGCGATGACGCTCGCGGCCGGGATGGCGCTCGCGGTATTCGGAGGGCGACGGCGATGAAGGGCGAGGCGTCCGAGATCCGCTCCTACCACGGTCAGCCGGTGATCAAGCCGCCTGTGTGGACATGGGAGATCCCCGTGTACTTCTTCACCGGCGGGGTCGCCGGCGCCTCGGCCGGACTCGCCTACCTCAGCGAGGTGCGCGGCAACGACGTGCTCGCGCGGCGGGCGTGGGGCGCGGCAATCGGCGCGATCGGGATCAGCCCGGCGCTGCTCATCTCCGACCTCGGTCGTCCCGAGCGGTTCCTCAACATGCTGCGGATGTTCAAGGTCACCTCGCCGATGAGCCTCGGGTCGTGGAGCCTGTCGGCGAGCGGCGCGACGACGTCGCTCGCCGCGCTCTCGACGTTCACGGGCCGTGTACCGCGTCTCGGCCGCGCCGCCAAGCCCGCGGCCGCGTTCTTCGGGCTGCCGCTCAGCACCTACACCGCTGCGCTGCTCGCGAACACCGCCGTGCCGATCTGGCATGAGGCGCGGTGGACGCTGCCGTTCGTGTTCGCGTCCGGAGCGGCGATGAGCGCCGGGGCGGTGGCGACGATCGCGACCCCGGTCGAGCACGCCGGCCCCGCACGCCGACTGGCGCTCGGCGCCGCGGTCTTCGAAGGCCTGTCCTCCGAGCTCATGCACCGCCGGCTCGGCCCGCTCGGCGAGCCGTACCGGCACGGCATCGCGAAGCGGCTCGAGCTGATCACCGGGACCGGTCTCGCGCTCGGCTCGGCGCTGGTCGCCACGCGCGGGCGTCGCTCACGGGCGGCGTCGGTCGCCGGGGGTGCCCTGCTCGCGGGGGCCGCCCTGAGCGCACGCATCAATATCTTCCGGGCCGGACGTGCGTCCGCGGCCGATCCGAAGTTCACCGTCGGTCCGCAGCGGGCTCGCGCCGATGCAGGTGAGCACACCGCCGGCGCAGCTTCGCGGACAGCGTCGCGCGTCGACGGCGTCCCGTCCGCATCGGTTGGTTCTCAGCCGACAAAGGACGGGAGAAACGTGTCGAATCGTCCGGCCGGTTCCGATCCTGCGACGAAACGCGCGCTCAGCGGGAGGAACGTAGCGGGATCCGGCCGGCAATGACGTTCGTTGTGTGACGTTTTTCCGCCTGGCGTTTCTCCGCCCGGCGTTTCTCTGCCCGGCGTTTCTCCGCCCGGCCCGGCTCGGCCCCGCCGGCCCCAGACACGCGAACGGCGCGCCGCAGTACTGCCAGCGCGCCGCTGCATAACCTGTTAATCGTCAGGGAGCGATCAAGTCTTGCGCTCGAGGTTCGCGACCTCGTCAGCCTTATCGTCGGCGCGCTCCTCGGCGCGCGCCAGCTCGTCCTTGGCTTCTCCCTTGCGCTCCTCCTTGCGACCCTCGCGGCGGAGCGAGGGGTCGTCCGCGAGATCACCCGCGGCCTGCTTGACTTTCCCGGTCACCTTGTCGGTCAGACCCATTCCGTGCCTCCTTGATGGTTCATCGTCCCGTGTCTTACGGCTACCCGGGAGTAGCGCCCCGGGAAACGCGATGGGCTCTACTGCCGGACCTGCCGCTCGTGGATGAGCCGCTCGGGCGTCGTCGGCACGTCCGCCGGTGCCGCGACCGGCTTGTGGCGCGGTAGCGGCCTCTCCGAGGGGCTCTTCGGCGTGCTCTGCTCGGCCATTGCGCCGATCGACCGGTACGCGATCGCCCCGATCAGGATGATCGCTGCGATTGGCAGCATCACGATCGTGAAGATCCCGCCCGCGAAGGCCGCACCGAGGAGCCCGATCACGACGACCGCGGCCGCGATGATGTAAATCCACATGTATTGGGCGTACCCGGGCCGGGACGCGGTAAACGGTTGCGGGTAGTCCCGCAGACGTGGCCGAAACGCTCACTTACCCCCTGATCGGCGACTACGCGCTGATCGGCGATTGTCAGACCGCCGCCCTCATCTCCCGGCGCGCATCGATCGAGTGGTGCTGCCTGCCCCGGTTCGACTCCGGCAGCGCGTTCGCCCGCATCCTCGACCGAGACCGGGGCGGCCATTGCTCGATCACGCCGACCGACGGCGGGGACTGGGAGTACGCCCGCCGCTATCTCGACGACACGCTCGTGCTCGAGACGACGCTCACGGGTGCCGCCGGAGAGGTTCGGATCACCGACCTGTTCGTCGTCCGCGATCCGGACCGGCCCGATCCGGACCGCCGCCACCGCGGGCGACAGATCCTGCGCATCATCGACGGCGTACGCGGAGCGGTCGAGTTCGAGCTCCGCGTGGCGGCCCGGTTTGACTACGGTGAGGTCCGGCCCTGGCTGCGCCGCCACGGCCTGCGCCTGCGGAGCGTGATCGGCGGCAACGACGCCCTCGTCGTGTGGTGCGACAGCGCCCTCGACGAGAACGAGCAACACGATTTCGTCACGCGAGAGACGGTCGGCGTCGGCGACCGCATCCGCCTGTTGATGACGTACTGCCCGCCGGAGGACGTCGCCGACGACGGCCTCGCCGAGCGCATCCCACCAGGACATCGATGACGCGCTCGAGCTCCACCGTGAACTGGTGGCGCGACTGGTCTCAGACGGTCTCGCTGGGGAGCCGCGACGAGCCGGCGGCTCGCCGTTCGGCGCTCGTGCTCAAGGCGCTCACGCACCGACCGACGGGAGCCGTCATCGCGGCGCCGACGACGTCGCTGCCCGAGGCCCGCGCCGCCTCGCGCAACTGGGACTACCGATACGCGTGGATCCGGGACTCGAGCTTCAGTTCTCGCGCATTCGCCGAGCTCGGCTGCGAGCGCGAGGCAGACGCGTTCCGGGCGTTCATGATGCGCTCCGCCGCCGGCCACGCGGAGGACCTCCAGGTGATGTACGGGGTCGGAGGCGAGCGCCGGATCGGCGAGCAGCAGCTCGACGAGCTCCACGGCTACGACGGTGCGCGGCCGGTCCGGATCGGCAACGACGCAAAGAGCCAGCTCCAGCTCGACGCATACGGCGAGCTCGTCAACCTCAGCTGGCGGTGGCACCGGCGCGGGCACTCGCCCACCGACGACGAATGGCGCTTCCTGCTCTCGCTCATCGATCACGCCTCGGAGCACTGCACTGACCCCGACAGCGGGATCTGGGAGTGGCCGGGCGAACCGCAACACTTCGTCCACTCCAAAGTGATGTGCTGGGCGGCGCTCGACCGTGGCATCCGGCTCGCCGAAGAATGCATGCGCCGGGCGCCGACACGACGATGGTCGCGCGTCCGCGACGAGCTGCGCGACACGATCGAGTCGCCGCGGCTACGACGCCGACCGCGGCATCTTCACCCAGGCCTACGACCGTCCCGAGCTCGATGCCGCGCTGCTGCTGCTCCCGACGGTCGAGTTCATCGACTGGCGCGACGAGCGAATGCTCCGGACGACCCGCGGCCGTCCGCGAGGAGCTCGGCGCCGGGGACGGGCTCATCTACCGCTACCGGCGCGACGACGGGCTCGACGGTGACGAAGGGCGCGTTTCTGTGCTGCTCGTTCTGGCTCGTCGAGTGCCTCGCCCATCAGGGCGACCACGACGATGCCCGGAGCGTGTTCGACGCGACGCTCGGCCGGGCGAACGACCTCGGGCTGTTCTCCGAGGAGTTCGATCCCGATCGGGGCGAGCTGCTCGGGAACTTCCCTCAGGGATTGACCCACCTCGCGCACATCGACGCCGCGGTGTGCCTGGTCGAGACGCAGCCGCGTACGTAGGCGTGCATACAGGGTCCGTTCCCCACGCGGCCGACTGGGTAGACGGACAGGAGGAAGCACGAACGAGGAAAGGACCCGAGAGCGCATGAGTCAGACCGTCGGCGACTACCTGCTCGACCGCCTCTCGACCTGGGGCGTCACGCGCATCTACGGCTATCCGGGCGACGGCATCAACGGGATCATGGGCGCGTTCTCGCACTCGAGCAACGGCCACGCGCGCCCGGAGTTCATCCAGGCCCGCCACGAGGAGATGGCGGCGTTCATGGCGTGCGCCCACGCGAAGTTCACCGGCGAGGTCGGCGTCTGCATGGCGACGTCCGGTCCCGGCGCGATCCATCTGCTCAACGGGCTCTACGACGCCAAGCTCGACCATCAGCCGGTCGTCGCGATCGTCGGTCAGCAGGCGCGGGCCGGGCTCGGCGGCAACTACCAGCAGGAGGTCGACCTGACCACCCTGTTCAAGGACGTCGCGCACGAGTACGTGCAGATGGCGACGCGCGCCGGCCCAGATCCGCCACCTCGTCGATCGCGCGTGCCGGATCGCGCTCGCCGAGCGCGACCGTCACCGCGATCATCATCCCCAACGACGTGCAGGAGTCCGAGGCGGTGCCGACGCCGCCGCACGCGCACGGCACCGTCCACTCGGGCCCGGCTACGAGCGCGCCGCGCGTCGTCCCCGACCGAGGATGACCTCGACCGCGCCGCGGAGGTCCTGAACGCCGGCGAGCGCGTCGCGATGCTCGTCGGGGCAGGCGCGCTGCACGCCGAGCGAGGAGGTCGCGCAGGTCGCCGAGCTGCTCGGCGCCGGCGTCGCCAAGGCGCTGCTCGGCAAGGCGGTGCTGCCGGACGACCTGCCGTACGTGACCGGCTCGATCGGCCTGCTCGGGACGAAGCCGAGCTGGGACCTGATGCAGGACTGCGACACGCTGCTGATGGTCGGCTCGAGCTTCCCGTACTCGGAGTTCCTGCCCGAGGAGGGGCAGGCGCGCGGCGTGCAGATCGACATCGACGGCCGGATGCTCGGCATCCGCTATCCGATGGAGGTCAACCTCGTCGGCGACAGCGCCGAGACGCTGCGCGCGCTGCTGCCGCGGCTCGAGCACCAGCAGCGACCGGGCGTGGCGCGAGCAGATCGAAGACGAGGTCGCAGCACTGGTGGCGGCTGATGGACGAGCGCGCGCACCTGCAGCGCGAACCCGATCAACCCGCAGCTCGTCTTCCACGAGCTCTCGAAGCGGCTGCCGGACGGAGCGATCCTCGCCGCCGACTCGGGCTCGTCGGCGAACTGGTTCGCCCGCGACGTCAGGCTGCGCAAGGGGATGATGGCGTCGCTGTCGGGGACGCTCGCGACGATGGGCCCGGGCGTCCCGTACGCGATCGGGGCGAAGTTCGCCCACCCCGATCGGCCGGTGTTCGCGCTCGTCGGCGACGGCGCGATGCAGATGAACGGGATCAACGAGCTGATCACGATCGCGAAGTACCGCCATCGGTGGCCCGACCAGCGGCTGATCGTGCTCGTGCTCAACAACCGCGACCTCAACCAGGTCACCTGGGAGCAGCGGGCGATGTCCGGCGACCCGAAGTTCGAGGGCTCCCAGGACCTGCCCGGACTTCCCCTACGCGCAGGTACGCCGAGATGCTCGGGCTCCGGGGCATCCGCGTCGAGCACCCGGACCAGGTCGCCGCCGGCTGGGACATGGCGCTCGACGGCGGACCGGCCGGTCGTGCTCGAGGCGATCACCGACCCCGAGGTCCCGCCGCTGCCGCCGCACATCACGCTCGAGCAGGCGAAAGCACTCACCTCCGCGATCCTGTCCGGAGACCCGAACACCGACGGACGTCGTCCGGCAGTCGATCAAGCAGAAGCTTCAGGAGTTCCTTCCCGGGCGATGAACTGCGACGCGGACGCGGAGCGAGGTCGCGATCGACGAACTCGAGGTCGGTGCCTACACGGTCCCGACCGACGGCCCCGAGGCCGACGGGACGCTCGTCCTGGAACGCGACGACGATCGTCGTGGTCGAGGCCTACGCGGGCGGCGAACGGGGGCTCGGCTACAGCTACACCGACGTCGCCGCGGCGACGCTGATCGACGTCGAAGCTCGCCGACGTCGTCACGGGCCGGGACGCGCTTTCACCTCAGGCGGCATGGGCGGCGATGGTCGGGCGCGGTGCGCAACGCCGGGCGTCCCGGGCTCGGGTCGATGGCGATCGCGGCGGTCGACCTGGCGCTCTGGGATCTCAAGGCGCGGCTCGCTCGGACTCCCGCTCTGCCAGCTCCTCGGAATGGCGCGCGCGTGCGTCCCCGTGTACGGGTCCGGCGGATTCACCTCGTATCCGATTGGGCGGCTCCAGGAGCAGCTGAGCGGCTGGGTCGAGCAGGGCATTCCCCGCGTGAAGATGAAGGTGGGCTCCGAGCCGCAGGCCGACCCGCGAGCGGGTGCGCAAGGCGCGCGAGGCGATCGGGCCGAACGCCGAGCTGTTCGTCGACGCCAACGGCGCCTACACGCGCAAACAGGCGCTCGAGCTCGCCGAGCGGTTCCGCGGCGAGGCGGACGTGAGCTGGTTCGAGGAGCCGGTCAGCTCCGAGGACCTCGAGGGCCTGCACGCCGTGCGCGACCACGCTCCCGCCGGCATGCCGATCGCCGCCGGCGAGTACGGGGATGACACGTTCTACTTCCGCCGGATGCTCGAGGCCGGCGCCGTCGACGTGCTCCAGGCCGACGTGACCCGGTGCGCTGGGATCACCGAGCTGCTGCGCGTCGACGGTCTGTGCCGGGCGTACAACCTGCCGCTGTCGCTGCACTGCGGTCCGGCGATCCATCTGCATCCGGCGCTCGCGCTCGACCGGCTCGTCCACCTCGAGTACTTCCACGACCACGTCCGGATCGAGCAGCGCCTGTTCGACGGCGTTCCCGATCCCCGCGACGGCTCGCTCTTCCCGGCGCTCGACCGGCCCGGAAACGGCCTCGACGCTCAATCGCCAGGAGGCGCAGCGATATGCGGCGTAAGCGATGGACAACTCGGTGGTGGAGCAACGTGTCGAGCGGGCGCGCGCAGCGCACGCTCGCCGCGGCCACGGCGTTCAGCGCGCTGCCGCTCGGACTCGAGATCTACTTCGAGCACTTCCGTGGCTCGTTCGGCGACAAGTGGATGTGGACGCCGGTCGCCCTCTCGCCGGCGCTGACCGCGGCAGGGATGGCCGGCGTACGCTCCGAGCGCGCGGCCCGGACCTGGCTCCCGGTCATCTCCGCGCTGTACTGCGCCGACGGGCTGATCGGCGTGATCACGCACGTCCGCGGCGTTGCCCGCAAGCCGGGCGGCTTTCAGGAGCCGCTCTTCAACGTCGTCATGGGCCCGCCGCTGCTCGCGCCCGGGTCGCTCGCGCTCGTCGGCGGCATGGGGATCGCAGCCGCCGCGCTCGGGCGTGAGCGCTGATGGCCGAGGCCTGACTTCCGCGACGCCGGGCACCTGCCGAACAATCGTCCCGACAGGCGACCCGCCTCGCCCGAGGAGCTGCCTCGCCAGCGCAACGGGGTCACGCCGCAGATGCACGGCCGCTACCCGGACTACAACGTGCTCGACGAGGTGGACCACTGGGATTCGAGCGACCCGCCGGGTCGTGCTCGAGCGCGTCGAGCGGACGCCGCCGATCCGCTTCTTCACCGAGCCGGAGGCCCGGACACTCGGCGCATTCTGTGACCGTGTGATGGCGCAGGACCGCGAGCCGAAGATCCCGGTGCTGAACATCATCGACGCGAAGCTGTTCGCGGAGCAGCTCGACGGCTTTCACTACGCCGACATGCCGGATGACCCGGAGACGTGGCGGCGCGTCGCGGCCGGGCTCGACGCGGCCGCGCGCCAGCACGGCAGCGAGACGTTCGCGATCGCCCCCGGCGAAGTCCAGCACGACGTCATAGACGCCTTCTCCCACGGCGACCTCCACGGCCAGATCTGGGACGAGCTGCCAGCGGCGAAGGCGTGGAGCGTCGTGATGCGCGCGGTTCTGAGCGCGTTCTATTCGCACCCGTGGGCGTGGAACGAGATCGGCTTCGGTGGCCCGGCCTATCCCCGCGGCTACGCCCGGCTCGGTGCCGGGCAGCGCGAACGATGGGAGGGCGCCGAGGCCTTCGAGCGTGACCCGGTCAGAGACACCCGCGAGCGGGGCGTGGAGGGGACGTGAGCGGCCGCCACGCACTGCGCACCGCGTTCCGCGGCGCGCTGCGGCCGCCTGAGAACGACTCCGCGTTCTTGCTCGACGTCCACCGACGGGCGGTGCCGCGAGAGCGGATGGCGCGATACGACGACGGGTACGCAGTCGACCTCGTGATCGTCGGTGCCGGGGCCGGTGGCGGGACGCTCGCCCAGCGGCTCGCACGCCGCGGCTGGAAGGTCGTCGTGCTCGAGTCGGGCCCGTTCTGGGACCCGGACGAGGATTGGGTGTCCGACGAGGCGGGCTCGCACAAGCTCTACTGGACCGCGGACCGCGTCATCGGCGGGGAGGATCCAGTGGAGCTTGGCAAGAACAACTCCGGGCACGGCGTCGGGGGCTCGATGGTCCACTACGCCGGCTACTGCCCACGCTTTCATCCGTCCGACTTCCTGACCCGGACGCGTGACGGCGTCGGCGAAGACTGGCCGATCCGCTACGACGACATCAGGGCTCACTACGAGCGCCTCGAGCTTGAGCTACCCGTCGCCGGCGAGCACTGGCCGTGGGGTGACCCGCACTCCTATCCGCACAGCCCGCACCCGATCGCGGGCGGCGCCGAGCGCGCGTGGACGGGGGCGCGCAGGCTCGGGATCGAGATCCGCGTCGGGCCGGTCGGGATCACCAACGGCGCGTTTGGCAACCGTCCGCACTGCATCTACCGCGGGTTCTGCCTTCAAGGCTGCAAGGTGAACGCCAAGGCGTCACCGCTTGTCACGCACATCCCGGACGCGATCGCCCACGGGGCTGAGATCCGGTCGCGCTCGATGGTCTCCCGCGTCGAAGTCGACGAGGCGTCCGGACGCGTGACCGGCGTCACCTACTTCGACGAGCACGGACACGAGCGCTTCCAACGCGCCGATGCCGTGGCCGTCGCCGGGTACTCGATCGAGACGCCGCGGCTGCTGCTCAACTCGACAAGTCGCCGGTTCCCGCACGGACTCGCCAACGACAACGACCAGGTCGGCCGGTACGTGATGGTGCAGGGCGCGCCGCAGGTCGCGGGGCGCTTCCCGGAGGAGATGCGCATGTACAAGGCGCCGCCGCCGGAGATCGCGTCCGAGCAGTTCTACGAGACGGACGAGACGCGCGGTTTTGCGCGCGGGTTCGCGATCCAGACGGTCGGACCACTCCCGATCGAGTGGGCACAGCACGTGCTCGCCGACGGGCACTGGGGCCTCGCGCTGCGCGAGTACATGCGCGACTACAACCACTGGTACACGCTCGGCGTGCTGTCCGAACTGCTGCCGCTCGCCGAGAACCGGGTGACCGTGGCCGGTGGGGTCACCGACGCCAACGGCATCCCGGTCGCGCGGATGGACTACTCGCAGTGCGACAACGACCGCAAGAACATCGCGTTCGCAAAACGGACCCTGCACGACATCTTCACGGCTGCCGACGCGCAGGATGTGCTCGAGATTGACCGCTACGCACACCTTGTCGGTGGATGCCGGATGGGGACCGATCCCGAGCGCAGCGTGATCGACGCCGACCATCGCGCCTGGGAGGTGCCGAACCTGTTCATCGCCGACGGCAGCGTCATGCCGACGCAGGGCTCGGCGAACCCGGCCCTGACGATCATGGCGCTCGCGTCGCGGTTGGCCGAGCGGCTTGACCTCAAGCGGAGCGGCGGAGCAGCGCAAGACCGCCGCCGGTCGCGGCCGCGAGGAGCCCGCCGCCGACCAGCCCGGTCGCCGTCCGGTGCCGCGTGAGGAACGCCTGAGCGCTGCGGCCCTTCGCCTGCCGGTCGAAGACCCCGTGCGCGCCCTCGTCGTGGTCGCCGTCGACCGCTGTGAACAGGTTTGCGGCGCGCGTGCCGTCGTGCGGATCCGGGGTCTGCTGGCCGTTGATCGCCGTCCGGGCGAGATAGCGCTCGGCGATTCCCGGGGCGAGCTTGTTGCCGATGATCGTGTAGACGGTCGGGAAGCCGACGTACACCTCGCGCCGGCGCTGGTGGGCGGCCCAGTAGACCGATCGCGCCGCGACCTCGGGCTGGAAGATCGGCGGCACGGGTTGGGGGTGGCGTGGCATCTTGCTCAGACAGTGATCGAACTGCGGCGTGTTCAGTCCCGGGAGCTGGACCATCGTCGTGTGCACGGCACTGCCGCGGTGACGCAGCTCGCACCGCAGCGACTCCTGAAAGCCCTTGATCGCATGCTTGGCCCCGCAGTACGGCGACTGGAGGGGAATTCCGCGGTAGGCGAGTGCCGACCCGACCTGGACGATCGTGCCCCGGTCCCGCGGGAGCATCCGCCGCAGCGCTGCCTTCGTGCCCCACACCGTCCCGAGGTAGGTGACGTGGGTCGCCCGCTCGTACTCGGCCGGGTCGATGTCGTCGAAGTACGCGAACACGGTCGTCATCGCGTTGTTGACCCACACGTCGATCGGCCCGAGCGCCTGCTCGATCTCCTGCGCCGCGGCGTCGACGGCCTCATAGTCGGAGACGTCGGCCGACACCGGGTGCGCTGTGCCGCCGAGCCGCTCAACCTCGCTGGCCGCCGTGTGCAGCCCGGCGTCGCCGCGCGCGATCAGCCCGACCGCCGCGTGGTTGCGGCCGAACTCCTCGGCGATCGCCCGGCCGACGCCCGCCGAGGCGCCGGTGACGACGACTACCTCGCGCGCAGCCATGTGGCGACACCCTTCAGGTCGGAGACGAATGCGCCCATCGCCTCATCGCGCTCGGCGTCACCTCGGGCGCGGAGGATTGACGACGGGTGGGCGGTGATCGTGACGAGCTCGGCGAGCTCTGAGTCGAGCGGCCGACCGCGGTCGCGGCCGACCCGGATGTGGCTCCCGAGCAGTGCCTGTGCCGCGGTCGCACCGAGGCAGACGAGCACGTCCGGCGCGACGATGTGGAGCTCCGCCTCGAGCCACGGGAAGCATGCGGAGACCTGTATGCGGTCGGGCTTCTGATGGATGCGGCGTTTGCCCCGGAGCGTGTAGCGGAAATGTTTGACGACATTTGTGATGTAGACCTCGTCGCGCGGGATCCCGGCTCGCTCGAGGCCGCTGTCGAGCACGCGGCCGGCCGGCCCGACGAACGGATGCCCCTCGAGATCCTCCCGATCGCCGGGCTGCTCGCCGACGAGCATCACCTCAGCATCGCGAGCACCCTCGCCCATGACCGCCTGGGTCGCGCCTTCCCACAGGTCGCATGCTCGGCAGGCGCCGACCTCGTCGTGGAGATCGTCGAGCGAGGTCATCGTGATGTCGCCCATGTGATCGAGGTACCCGACCGGTGAGACAGGTACGCATCGGCTGTTCGGGCTGGCAGTACGACTCCTGGCGCGGACGGCTGTACCCGGAGGGCGAGCCGAAGCGCCGCTGGCTCGAGCTCTACGCTCAGACGTTCGACACCGTCGAGGTCAACTCGACGTTCTACCGGCTGGCCCGTCGCTCGGCGGTCGAGGGATGGGTCGACCAGACGCCGCCGGAGTTCACTTTCGCTGTGAAGGCGAGCCGCTACCTCACGCACATCAAGCGCCTGACGGGGCTGGAGGAGGGGATCAAGCGCTTCTACGACCCCCTCGAGCCGCTGCTCACCGGCGAACGGCTCGGACCGGTGCTGTGGCAGCTCCCGGAGAACTTCCACCGGGACGACGAGCGCTTACACGGCTGGCTCGCGGCGTTGCCGCCCGGCCGGCACACGATCGAGTTCCGCCACGAAAGCTGGTTCGTGCCGGAGGTGCTGGAGGCGCTCCGCGCCGCGCGCGTGGCACTGACGATCGGTGATCATCCCGAGCGCCCGTTTCAGTCCTATAAGGCGACGGCGGACTGGCGCTTCATCCGCTTCCACTACGGGCATCGTGGGCGGCGGGGCAACTACTCCCTGCGCGAGCTCTCCGAGTGGGCGGAGCGCATCCGCCAGTGGCGGCGTCGTTCCGAGACGGTGTGGGCGTACTTCAACAACGACTGGGAGGGCTTCGCCCCGGCGAACGCGATCACCCTGCGGGGTCTGCTGGATTGAGCGCCGGGACGCTTACACGTGCGCGAGCGCGACCGGGACTCCGAAGCGCTCCCGCGCTTCGGAGGGATCGATGTCCTCCCGATAGCCGGAGTCCTCGCGCGTGTGGACGAACACGACGATCCGCTCTGCCGGGAACGTCGCCAGCGCGTCCTCGATCGCCTGCATCGGATCGCCCTCGCCGGTGTCGCCCGCCGCCTCGATCCCGTCCGCCTTGAGACCCTGCACGGACGCGCTCTTCACCCGCTGGGCGCGGTCGATCGCCTCGTCCGCGTCGCTGACCCAGAACTTCAACGGGTTCTCCTGCAACGCCGGGGCGACGAGCAGCACCTCGGCGTCGGTCGGATCGACATCGTCCGGAAGTACGTCACCGAGCTCGCGGCCGGAGATCGGTTCGCTGGTCAGCACGAGCAGCTTCATGTCCATGTCGCTACCCGGCGGCCCGGCGTCGTTAACGGCTCACGAGTACATCGCCTCGAACAGCTCGTGGTAGCGCTCGTTGATCACGTTGCGCTTGACCTTGAGCGTCGGCGTCAGCTCGCCGTTATCGATCGAGAGGTCGCGGTCGAGGATCGCAAACTTCTTGATCTGCTCGACACGCGCGTAGTTGGCGTTCGCGCGGTCGAGCTCTTTCTGGACGAGTGCAATGACGTCCTCGTGATGGGCGAGCTGGCCGAGATCCTCCGGCAGGCCGCGCTCCCCGGCCCACGGCAGGATCTCCTCCGGGTCGAGCGTGATCAACGCGACCGGGAACGGCTTGCGATCGCCGTACATGACCGCCTGCGAGATGAAGCGGCACTGCTTGAGGTCGTTCTCGATGTTCGACGGCGTGAGGTTCTTGCCGCCCGCCGTGATGATGATGTCCTTCTTGCGGCCCGTGATCTTGACGTAGCCGTCCTCGTCGATCGAGCCGAGGTCGCCGGTGTGGAGCCACCCGTCGGCGTCGAGTGTGTCCGCCGTCGCCTGCGGATTGCGCCAGTACTCCTTAAACACGTTGGGACCGCGCATCAGGATCTCGCCGTCCTCGTCGGCGATGCGGATCTCGACCCCCGGCAGGGCCTGCCCGACGGTTCCGAACTTGAACGCGTCGAGGCGGCCGACCGTGCCCACGCCGGTCGTCTCGGTCATGCCCCAACCCTCGAGCACCGGCACGCCGGCGGCGTAGAAGAACTCGAGGATCTCGGCGGCGATCGGCGCCGCTCCGGTCACGGCCTGGCGCACCTGTCCGCCGAACAGGTCCCGGACGCGCTGGAAGAGCTCCTTGTCGGCGCGCTCGAATGGCTCCGCGAGCGCCGCCGGAACGGGCTCGCCCTGCTCGCGCATCTGCCGCACGGTCACGCCGAGCTTGACCGCCTTGGCGAAGCGGGCGCGATCCTCATCGCTCGCCTGCTCCTGCATCTTCATCGCGGCGGCGTAGATCTTCTCGAAGATCCGCGGGACCGACGGGAGGTAAGTCGGCTTGCACTCGATGATCTCGGCGAGGATCTGCCTCGTGTCCCCGCCGAGGTACACGAGCGCCGTGCCCTGGTCGTAGGAGGCGAGCTGCGCGAGCAGTGCGAAGACGTGCGCAAGCGGCAGGTACAGGTATGTCACCTCGCCGCGCTCGATGAACGCGAGCTTCTCGACGACGTCACACACGGTCATCGCGTTGCGGTGCGTGAGCACCACGCCCTTCGGCGGCCCCGTCGTGCCCGACGTGTAGACGATCGTGTACGGGTCCTGCGGCCGCACCGCCGACTGCCGGGCGGTGAGCTCGGCCCGGTCACCGTCACGTCCGCGGGCGCGCAGGTCGTCGAGCGACAGTTCACCGGCGCCCTCCTCGATCCCGATGACGTGCTCGAGGTGCGGCAGCGAGGACCGGATCTCGGTGATCTTTGCGGCCTGCTCGGCATTCTCAACGATCACGGCGCGAGCCTCCGAGTTGCCGGCCACCCACTCGCATTCGTTTGGGGAGTTCGTGGGGTAAATCGGGACGACGACACCGCCGGCCGCGGAGATGCCGTAGCTGGCGAGTGTCCATTCCAGGCGGGTATCGGCGAGGATGCAGACGCGATCACCCCGCTCGATGCCGAGCGCGACGAGCCCGAGCGCGACCTCGTCGATCGCATCGCCGGTCTCCGCGTAGGTCATCTCCTGCCAGGCGTCGCCGGCCTTGAATCGGGCGGCGAGTGCGTCGCCGAACCGCTCCCGGGCCGATCCGGGGAGCGCCGAAACCGTGGACGTGAGGACGCGGGTGCCTGTGGTGGTGTCTGTCATCTCGCTCTTCTCCTGTTGGGCGCCGACACACTTTCTCACGTCTGGGGTCCCTGCGCGATGCGTTCGCCACCCGGCGATCCACCGGATTCATGGGCCGGACATCGGGTAGCACCGTTTCATGAGTCCTCTGTTCCTGGTGAACTGGCACAAAGTCCACGGCCATTTCCGGACGCTGATGTGGCTCGTCGCCATCGCGCTCGCCGTCATGATCCTGCTCGGGACCACGCATGGCTCGTCGGCCGGTGGCAAGGTGTCCCGCGGCACGAACCCGCACGTCGTCGCCGGCACGATCCAACCGTCGCAGTAGGGCTCCGCCCTCAAACTCGCTGCTAAATCGCACCTCCTGGCGGACCCATCCGCTACGATCGGCGCGCCAGAATGATTCGGTCGCTGAGAATCGCGACGCTGGCTGCGCTGATATGGGGAATCGGCGCGTCGGCGGCATGGGCCCACAGTGGTCATAAGGTCGTTCACTTCCACGGCCTCTCGCTACGCGTGCCCGCAAGCTGGCCGGTGTTCAACCTCGCGGCGCACCCGGCGACATGCGTGCGCTTCAACCGTCATGCGGTCTACCTCGGCGCTCCCGGGGCCGACCAGCGTTGTCCGGCCCATCAGATCGGGCGCACGGACGCGATCCTCGTCGAGAACCCGGCGCAGGCTGCCCGCGCGACCGGCAACGCCCTTCCCACCGCCGACAGCCGGACCGCGCACGTCCGCCTCCACGGCCTCCGGGTCACCGCCACCTGGGGCGTGTCATCCCGCGCCGTCGCGCAGGCGCTCGGCCTGCGCGGGCTCCGGGCGAGCTCCGATGCCGCATCGCCTCCTGCGGCGTCGGCGAGTGCCGCGGGCCGCGCTCACATCTCAAACGTCGGGACCGGCCTCGGGTTCGACCCGTGCGCGACGCCGAGCTCGTCGACGATGTCGGCGTGGCGCTCGTCGCCGTATCACTTCGTCGGGGTCTATCTCGGCGGCGCCAACATGGCCTGCAGCCAGCCGAACCTGACGACCTCCTGGGTGCGTAGCGAGACCGCGGCCGGTTGGCGGTTCATCCCGACATGGGTCGGTCGCCAGGCCCCGACAAGCTCCTGCGGCGGCTGCTCGACGATCCAGCCCGGTCAGTCAACCTCTGAGGGGACTGCCGAGGCAAAGGCGGCGATCGCGCGGGCCCAGGCGGTCGGGATGGGTTCAGGCAATCCGATCTACTTCGACATGGAGGCCTACACGCCGGGGTCGAGCGCGACGACGATGACGCGGAACTTCCTCGCCGCGTGGACGAAGACGCTCCATGCCGCCGGGTACATCTCGGGCGTCTACAGCAGCGCCGCCTCCGGCATCGCCGACCTCGTGTCCGCGTACGGCACGAGCTACACCGAGCCCGACGACATCTGGGTCGCCAACTGGAACGGCCGCAAGAGCACGAGCGACCCGTATGTCCCCGCCGCTGATTGGGCCGTCCATCAGCGTCTGCATCAGTTCAACGGCGGCCAGAACGTCACTTATGGTGGCGTCACGCTCAATATCGACGGCGACTGGCTCGACGGTGCCGTCGCCGGTTACGGCACCGGCGTCGGGGCCCCGCTCTACCCGAACGGGACCGTCCTCCAGGACACCACGTCGGGCTCGCTTTACACGGTCGCCGGCGGCGCCCCGCTGTTCGTCAGCGACCCGTCGGCGATCGGCGTCACCGGCCTGGCCGCGCCGGTGACGCCGGCGACGCTCGCCGCGATGAACCCGGTCCCGACTGACAAGACGTTCCTCATCACGAACACCGGGCTCATCTTCCGCGTTGCGGGCGGCACCCCGTTCCCGATCACGTCGTGGTCGCTGTTCGGCGGGCCGCGGTCGTCCGTTCTCATCGACCAGTGGGACATCGACCCGACGAACATTCTCAGCCCGGCTTCGCACCTGCACTCGACGCCGAAGAACGGCACGATCGTCGAGGGTCTCCCATCGAAGACGTTCTGGGAGTTCTCCGGTGGCGGCCGCTACCAGGTGTCGCACAGCAAGTACGCGATCTCCGTCGACGACACCGGCCTGCAGGGATTTGCTCAGGTCGCCGGCGGGAGCGGTCTGTTCGGCTCGCCGTGCGTCGTCCCGTCGCTGAGGCGCAAGACGCTCAGGCAGGCGCGCAAGCTGATCACCGGCGCGCACTGCCGCGTCGGCAAGATCGCGAAGCCCCGCCACGTCGCCGCGCATCACACGCTGCGGGTCGTCGGGCAGCTCCCGAAGGCCCGGAGCTCGAAGCCGGCCAACTGGAAGGTCTTCCTGCGCCTGAGGTGAGCCAGCGCTCGCGGCATCCGCTGTTCGCGCGGGTGTATGCCGGCAGCTCAGCGCAGGAGTCAGAGGCTCAGCTCGCGTGCCGTCGTGAACTGCTCGCCGCCGTTTCCGGACGCGTGCTCGAGCTCGGGGCGGGCGACGGGCGCAACTTCCCCCTGTACCCGGCCTCGGTGAACGCGGTCATCGCGGTCGAGCCGGAGCCGTACTTCCGCCGGCGGGCGACGGACCGGCTTGCCCGAGCGCCGGTGCCGATCCGGGTCGTCGATGCCGTTGCCGATGAGCTGCCGTTCGAGGACAACAGCTTCGACGTCGCTGTCGTGTCGCTCGTGTTGTGCTCGGTGCCCGACCAGGCGAGCGCCCTCGCCGAGCTGCGTCGCGTGTTGCGCCCGGACGGAGAGCTCCGCTTCTACGAGCACGTCGGGGCCGAGGAGGGAGCGTTGCGGGTCATCCTCACGTTCATGGATCGCAGCGGGGTCTATCCCAGGCTCGCCGGCGGGTGCCACCCGGCCCGTGACACCCTCGGCGCGATCCATACGGCGGGCTTCGAGGTGGACGTGTGCCGGCGCTTCGGGCTGAAGCTCGGATCGCTGCAGCCGACCATCCCGCACATCCTCGGCCGCGCCCGGCGCCCATCTGCGGAGCGGGACGCTTTAAGCTCCGGCCCATGAGCGCCAAGTTCGTCCACACGTGCATCCGCGTCCGCGACATCGACGCGTCGATCGAGTTCTACGGCCGGCTGGGATTCGAGATCCGAGGTCGGCTCAACTTCGAGTCCGCCTACAACGTCTATCTGGGTCTACCCGGGGACGGTGACGTCCTCGAGCTCACGGTCAACGTCGGCCGCAAGGAGGCGTACGACCTCGGCGAGGGCTACAACCACATGGCGCTCATCGTCGACGAACTCGACCCGCTGCTCTCCCAGCTCGCCGAGGCGGGGATCGAGCCGGAGAAGCCGCCCTACGCTCCCGGGGGCCGCGAGGAATACCGGATCTGCTTCGTCGCGGATCCGGACGGTTACCGGATCGAGCTGATCGACCGCGCGTTCCCGACACCGCAGGACCCACCGCACCCGTCGACCGCGAGCTGACGGCGCTCGAACCGCGACCGGGCATGCCCGAGTGGCCCCCACCGAAACGTTCCACCGGTTATGGCGGCCCCGGATGACCACTGGCCTGTCCTCGTTCGGTCACGGCCTAGAGGCACGCTCCCTCACTGCGTCCTTGGCCAGCGGCCCCCGGAGCTCGCCATTTCCCGGCGGACGTTCCGGCGAGACCCACTAGACTCAAACCTCGCATGTCCAACCCGTGGCTGGCCATCGATGTGGCCACCGCTCCAGTGCAGCGCGCGCGGGAGTTGAGAAGCGCGTGGGAGCGGTTCATCGGCGGGGACTCCGAGGCCGGCTCGTCAACCGGCAGAGGGCCAGTCGTCCGAGACCCGATCGTCGCGTCGTGGCGCCGTTCCGCGGCGGCGGGTTTGACCCGTCGGGGCTGCGCATCGCCCCGGTCGTCGCCGATGCCGACGAGGCGGCGGCGCGATGGGAGGTGCACCCGCTCGCGACGATGGCACCGCTGATCCGCGCGTGCCTGGCGGCGACCGCCGACGAGTCCCGGCATCTGATCGTCGTCAGCGACGCCGCCGGCATGCTGCTGTGGGTGGAGGGCTACCCGCGCGTGCGGCTCCGGGCCGCCGACTCGATGAACTTCGCCGAGGGCGCTCTGTGGAGCGAGGGCGGCGCCGGGACAAACGCGATCGGCACAGCGCTCGCCGCCGAGCACGCGGTTCAGGTATTCGCCTCAGAGCACTTCAGCGAAGTCGTGCAGTCATGGACGTGTGCCGCCGCTCCCGTCCATGATCCCGACACCGGCAACGTCATTGGCGTCATCGACCTCACCGGCGAGATGGCCACCGTGCACCCGCACAGCATGGCCGTCGCCACCGCGACCGTGCAGGCGGTCGAGGCCCAGCTCCGCTATCAGATGATCGAGCGCGACGCGCGCCTCATTGCCCGCTTCGGCGAGCGCGTCACCAGCGCCCGTGAGCCGCGGGCGCTGCTCACCCCCACGGGGCGAGTGATCGCGAGCCAGCCGGACGGCTGGTTGCCGGCGGCGCGGCTGCACCCTCCGGCCGGCGGCGGTCAGATGTCGCTCGGCGACGGGCAAACCGTGACGGCGGAGACGCTCGGGTTCGAGGAGGGGTACCTGATCCGCGCCGCGCCGACCCCGGCCGCACACGGACGCCCCGGGGCCGGGCCCGTGATCACGCTCAGCCTGCTCGGCCGCGAACGCGGCGAGGCGGAGATCGCGGGGGAGCGCCATCAGCTGAGGCTGCGCCACAGCGAGATCCTCACGTTGCTGTGCGCCCCCTCGGGCGGGATGACGAGCGAGGAGCTGAGCGTCGAGATCTACGGAGACCCCGCCGGCGCCGCCGCGATCCGGGTCGAGATCTCGCGGCTGCGCAAGTTGCTCGGCGACTGCATCGAGCCTGAGCGCTATCGGCTCTCCGGGGTCGTCAACAGCGATGTCGCCCGGGTGTGCGCTCTGCTGCACCGCGGCGCGGTCCGTGAGGCGGCCGCGCGCTACCCGGGGGCGCTCCTCACCGGGTCCGACGCCCCGGGCGTCGTCCGAGAGCGCGAGGCGCTCGAGCAGTGGTTGCGCCAGTCGGTGATGACCGCCGATGACGCGGAGGCGCTGTGGGCGTGGGTTCAGGCCGACAGCGGCGCCGGCGATCTGGCGGCGTGGCAGCGGCTGCTGACGAGCCTGCCGTTCCACGATCCGAGGCGCAGCCTTGCCGCGACCCGAGTCTCGCGGCTCCGCGCCGCGCACCAGGCCCCCAGCGACGGTCGCCCCCCGCTGTAACGCCCGTGTAACGCCTGGGCGGGTAGGCGTCATCTACTGTCGTCCAAGGCACGTCCGGAGATCGTTCCGGGTCTGCAGGGACAGAGGAGAGGGACGTGAAGAGCGAGTCCGCCCACGCGGGCGCGCATGCCCATGCGGCGACATCGAGCCGCAGCTTGAGCACGGCGCGTGCCGCCCTGCGCGTGCTGTCAATGCTGGCCGAGCAACCGAGCGGCGTCCGCGCCGACGAGGTTGCCCACGCGCTCGGAAAGAGCACCTCGACCGCGTATTACCTGCTGACGAGCCTGTGCGACGAGGGGTTCGCGGTGCACGAGAGCAAGGGGCTCTACCGGCCCGCGCGCGGCCTCGAGCAGCTGACGCTCGCCGCCGAGCAGGCCGGCCCAGGTCCTGCGCTCCTATTTCCCGATGGAGGAGGAGAAGGACAACCGTGTCTTCGGCGCGATGGACGGCGCCATCCGCGGCAACATGTTCCGGCAGGTCCAGGAGCGGTGGATGGAGTGGCAGAAGCTGTTCCTGTCGATCATCCCGTTCCCGGAGATCTCGGCCGCCCGGGCGATGCCCCTGACGATCGGCACGGTCCCGAACCCCGAGGTGCACAACGGCTTGGCGATTCAGATGATCGACGAGGTCCGTCACTCGACGATCCAGATGAACCTCAAGCGGCTGTACATGAACCACTACATCGATCCGGCCGGATTCGACATCACCGAGAAGGCGTTCCAGAACTGCTACGCCGGCACGATCGGCCGTCAGTTCGGCGAGGGATTCATCACCGGTGATGCGATCACCGCGGCGAACATCTACCTGACGATCGTCGCCGAGACCGCATTCACGAACGTCCTGTTCGTGGCGATGCCGGGCGAGGCCGCTGCGAACGGCGACTACCTGCTGCCGACGGTGTTCCACTCGGTGCAGTCCGACGAGTCGCGCCACATCTCCAACGGGTACTCGATCATCCTCATGGCGCTCGCCGACGAGCGCAACCGCGACCTGCTCCAGCGCGACCTCCGCTACGCGTGGTGGAACAACCACGCCGTCGTTGACGCCGCGATCGGGACGTTCATCGAGTACGGCACCAAGGACCGGCGCAAGGACCGCGAGAGCTACGCCGAGGCGTGGCGGCGGTGGATCTATGACGACTACTACCGCAGCTACCTCGTGCCGCTCGAGAAGTACGGACTCGAGATCCCCCACGACCTCGTTGAGGAATCGTGGAACCGGATCTGGAACAAGGGCTACATCCACGAAGTGGCGCAGTTCTTCGCCACCGGCTGGCCGGTCAACTACTGGCGAATCGACGGCATGGACGACACCGATTTCGAGTGGTTCGAGCACAAGTACCCCGGCTGGTACGACAAGTACGGCAAGTGGTGGGAGCGCTATTCCGAGCTCTCGAAGAAGAACGGCCACGCGCCGATCACGTTCGACGCGGACACCGACTACGTCTATCCGCACCGGTGCTGGAGCTGCATGGTTCCGTGCCTGATCCGCGAGGACATGGTCGTCGACGAGGTCGACGGGCAGGTCCGGACGTACTGCTCGGAGACTTGCCACTGGACCGACGCGGTCGCGTTCCGGCCTGAGTACAAGGGCCGCCCGACGCCGTCAATGGGCAAGCTCTCCGGTAAGCGCGAGTGGGAGGCGTGCTACCACGGCCAGGATCTCGCCGAGATCATCAAGGACCTCGGGTACGTGCGCGACGACGGCGAGACGCTCGTCCCGCAGCCCCACCTCGATCTCGATCCGAAGAAGATGTGGAAGCTCGAGAACGTGCAGGGATACACGCTGCAGAGTCCCAACATCCTCCTCAACGAGATGTCACCGGAGGAACGTGAGGCGCACATCGCCGAGTACAAGGAGTTGCCGTCGATGATCCGTGTCGACGGAGACAACAAGCTCGAGTTCGACTATGCCGAGTGCGCTGAGGCGCTCGGCTGGGACGACTTCGGCAACGACGACTTCGAGGAGATCATGTCGACCCACTACGGGCGGATGGTCGTACTCGACGACAAGATCATGCTTTTTGCCAACCCCGAGGATGCAGCGGAGTACATTTGCTTCGACCTGCAAGCGCTCAGATAGGTGAGGGAGAGATATGTTCGAGCGTAACGGCGAGAAGTACTTCATCGTCGACGGCCACTGCCATTTCTGGGACGCTGGTCCGGAGAACTGGGTCAAGGGCCAAGAGCAGTACGCGAAGGGCTGGATCGAGTGCTTCCACGCATACATGGGCCTCGCTCCGGCGGACACGCACTGGCCTCTTGAGAAGTTCATGAAGTACTCCGAGGCCGACTTCGAGAAGGACGTGTTCGAGGACGGCGGCGTCGACGTCGCGGTCTGCCAGTCCACGTATCTGAAGGAGTGGTACACGACCGGCTTCAACACGGCGGAGAAGAACGCCGTGATGGCCGAGAAGCACCCGGGCAAGGTGATCGTCAACGGGCGGTTCGACCCGCGCGAGGGCGAGGCCGGCCTGCGGCAGCTCGAGGAGGACGCCAAGCGGTACAACCTGAAGGGCGTCAAGCTCTACACGGCCGAGTGGTACAACGGCTCGCGCGGCTGGCGGCTTGACGACGACGCGTGCAAGCCGTTCTTCGAGAAGTGCAAGGAGCTCGGGATCAAGAACGTCCACGCCCACAAGGGACCGACGATCTGGCCGCTGGATAAGGACTCCTTTGACCACCGCGACGTCGATGCGGCGGCGACGGACAACCCGGAGCTCAACTTCATCATTGAGCATGCGGGGATCCCGAGGATCGACGACTTCTGCTACATGGCGACGCAGGAGCCGAATGTCTACGCCGGCATCGCGGTCGTCCTGGGCGCCCTGATGCACGCCCGTCCGCGCTTCTTTGCGCGGGTGATGGGCGAGCTGCTGTTCTGGGTCGGCGAGGACAAGATGCTCTACGGCTCGGACTACGCGATCTGGGAGCCGAAGTGGCAGATCGAGGGCTTCCTCGATTGGAATTACCCCGGCGATGTTGCGTACTCGGACTACCCGGCGGTGTCCGACGTGACGAAGCGCAAGATCCTCGGTCTCAACGCCGCCAAGCTGTACGGAATCGAGGTTCCGGCGGAGTTCCAGCTCGCGAACGGAGGGACCCCCGCCGCGAAGGAGGACGCGCAGCTGGTCGAATCGGCATGACGACACGTCACGGCGTCATCGAGGCGCTCGACGCGGTCATCGACCCCGAGCTTGACGAGCCGATCACCAACCTTCGGTTCGTCAGCTCGGTGGAGGTGTCCGCGGACGGCGACGTAGCGGTGTCGCTGCGGCTTCCCACGCCGCAGTGCGCGCCGAACTTTGCGTTCCTGATGGCAGCCGATGCACGCGAGGCCGTGCGCCGGCTGCCGGGCGTCCGCGGCGTGACGATCATGCTGGAGGACCACTTCACAGGCGAGGAGATCAACTCCGCGATCGCCCGCGGCGAGGGGTTCACAGGCGCCTTTCCCGGCGAGACCGATGACGACGATCTCGAGTCTCTGCGCGAGCTGTTCCAGCGCAAGGCGCTGATCGCGAGGCAGTCGCGACTGTGCGAGGCGCGGATCGCGGCGGGCGCCGCGGTCGACGACGTCGTCACGCTGCGCATCGCCGATCTCGATGACGGACCCGAGCTGCGCCGGTGCCTCGAACTCCGGCGTCGGTTCGGGATCCCGGCCGATGCGTCTGCGCCGGCGTTCGTGCTGCCGACCGGGGAACCGCTTCAGGCGAGCGACCTCTCCCGATGGCTGCGGATGGGTCGGCTCGTGCGCACGGGGCTAGAGACGAACGGGGGCATCTGCCGTTCGCTACTGCAATTCCGCCACGACCTGGCGGCCGATCCACAGGAGGAGGTTGCGAGATGAAGGCCGCGAGGCTACATGCGTACCACGAGTCTCTGAAGCTGGACGGCATCGACGAGCCGACGATCGACGGGCCGTTCGACGTGATCGTCCGCATCGGGGCGGCGGGGTTGTGCCGCACGGACCTCCACATCCAGGAGGGCCAATGGGCGGAGAAGTCGGGCGTCGAGCTGCCGTACACGCCCGGGCACGAGAACGCCGGCTGGGTACACGAGATCGGCTCCGGCGTGACGAACGTCGAGGTCGGTGACACCGTGATCATCCACCCGTTCATTTCCTGCGGGCTCTGCCGCTTCTGCCGCGCGGGCGACGACATGCACTGTCTCAACGGGTCGTTCCCGGGGATCAACCGAGACGGCGGCTTCGCCGACTTGTTGAAGACCTCGGCCCGCTCGGTCGTGAAGCTCGGCCCGGGACTCGAGCCGAAGGACATCGCGGCGCTCGCCGACGCCGGGCTGACCGCGATCCACGCCGTCAAGAAGGCGATTCCGATCCTTGGCGCGGGCACGAAGGCGGTCGTCATCGGCGCCGGCGGTCTCGGCCACATCGGGATTCAATGCCTGAAGGCCTACACGCCTGCGGAGATCATCGTCATCGACCCTTCCGAGAAGGCCCTGGCGCTCGCCGGCGAGATGGGCGCCGACCAGACATTCCAGGTCGACGGGACGCACGTCGACAAGGTGCGCGAGCTGACCGACGGGCTCGGTGCCGAGGCGATCATCGACTTCGTCGGCGAGAAGGGCGCGATCGAGGACGGGATCGCGATGGTCCAGGACGGCGGCTTCTACTACGTGATCGGCTACGGGGAGAACATCAACATCCCGACGATCGACGTCATCTCCCGCGAGATCTCGTTCATCGGGAACCTCGTCGGGACCTACAACGACCTCGTCGACCTGATGACCCTGACCGCTCAGGGCAAGGTCAGCCTGCACACGACGACATACCCGCTCGACGCGATCAACGACGCGATGGCGGACCTCGACCACGGGCGGCTCCAGGGCCGCGGAATCCTCATCCCCGGCGGGGCATAGGTCACGGAGATCACTGACGTCATGGGCAAGATCCTCCACTTCAACCACGACGCTCGGCGCTTGCTCCAGCAAGGCGTCGATGAGCTCGCGAACACGGTCAAGGTGACGCTCGGCCCGAAGGGGCGCAACGTCGTGCTCGAGCGGCTCACCGGGCCGCCGATGATCACGAACGACGGCATGTCGATCGCGCGCGAGATCGAGCTGTCGAATCCGCTCACGAACATGGGCGCGTAGCTCGTCCGCGAGGTCGCCAACAAGACGAGCGACCTCACCGGTGACGGCACGACGACGGCGACCCTCCTCGCCCAAGCGATCATCCGAGAGGGGATGGCGGCGCTCGCCGAGGGTGCCAACCCGATGCTCTTGCGCCGCGGCATCGAGGAGGCGACCGAGCTCGTCGTCGCCGAGCTCGAGCGCGGCGCGCGCCACGTGACCGGTGAGGCCGACCTCACCCACGTCGCGACGATCGCCGCCAAAGAGGACGAGCGGATCGGACGCGCGGTCGCCCGCGCGCTCGACCGCGTCGGACCCGAGGGCGTCGTCACGATCGAGGAGTCCGAGGGCCCGGGCATCGAGGTCGAGTTCGTCGAGGGCATGCACGTCGACAACGGTCACCACTCCCCGTACCTGATCCAGGACACGGTGCGGATGGAGAGCGAGTTCGAGAACCCGTACATCCTGCTCACAAGCCGTCCGATCACGCACATCCAAGACCTGATGCCGACACTCGACGCGGTGATGAAGGAGCCCGGACCGCTCGTCATCTTCGCCGAGAAGGTCGATGGGGCGGCGCTCGGGTTGCTCGTGCAGAACAACCAGCACGGGACGTTGAAGGCTGTTGCCGTCCGTGCCCCGGGCTTCGGGCACCGTCGGATCGCGCACCTCCAGGATCTCGCCGCGTTCACGGGCGGGATGTCATCACCGACGAGGCCGGGCTGACGCTCGCGCAGGTGAAGCCGTCGACGTTCGGTCGCGCCCGGCGGGTCGTCATCAGCGGCGACTCGACCGTGCTCGTCGAGGGCGCGGGGTCGGCCGAACGCGTCGCGGCGCGGCTGGCGCAGATCCGGGTCGAGCTCGAGCGGGCGACCCACGAGACCGACATCGAGGTGCTCCGCGAGCGACTCGCCAAGCTCTCGAGCCGGCTCGCGGTGATCCACGTCGGCGCGGCCACCGGGCCCGAGCTGAAAGAGAAGCTGCGACGCATCGAGGGCGCGCTGGCGGCGACCCGCGCAGCGGTCTCGGAGGGAATCGTCGCCGGCGGCGGCGCCGCGCTCTTGCGGTCCGAGTCCGCGCTCGAGGACTCCGGGCTCGAGGGCGATTACCTCCGGGGCGTCGAGGTCATCCGGGACGTGCTAGCCGAGCCGCTCTACTGGGTGGCGACGAACGCCGGGTTCGACGGTACGGCCGTAGTCGAGCAGGTTCGAGAGATGCCGCCGGGCCACGGGCTCAACGCGCTCTCCGGCGAGTTCGTCGACCTGTTCGCCGACGGCGTCATCGATCCTCTGCGGGTGACGCGCCTGACGATCCAGCACGCGGCGTCTGTGGCCGCGCTGATGCTGACGACCGAGGCGCTCGTCGCTGAGGAGCTCATCGCCCAGCCGGTCGCGGTGATCGCGCCCGGGTTCGGCGACCTCGCCGAGGGGCTCGCCCGGCCGTCGTCGCCCGTGTAAGCGGCGGGCCTACACGTGAGGTAGAGGGATCGGCGGTGGGTGCGCCCGGCCGAGGCGACGCCCACCGCCGTCTTGCGTCAGTCGAGGCCGACGCGGGTGGGGCAGGGCGAGGGGTCTCGTGGCCGCCGGTCAGGGCGCCCCTCGGACGGCCGCATCGGCCTCGTGCGCAAGTGGGGTTCGTTACGTCCCATCGTCATCACAGACGCCGAACGTGGGCGGGATCTTCCCGCGCTCGCTCCGTTGCGGCGATCAGCTCGACGAGGGCGGCCCGGCAGATGCCGGCCTTGAGCGTCAGGCACGATCGCGTCGAGGACAACGACCGATCGTGCCGGCGCATCGCCCTTCATGCGCGCAAGCCTCGAACGGTCGCGCCGCAGAGTCCACGCGTTCGTCAGCGGGTTCTCCCGCAGGCGGTACGTCTCGTCCAGCTGCAGCCCGTCGGCCTCGACCACCGACTCGTACCGCGGCCCGGCGCGAAGCGCGCCCCGAACACGTCGCTCGCGCGCACAGTGTCGCGCAGCGAGAGGTAGCCTCACCTGATGGAGAACCGCACCGTCTGCGGCGGCTGCGGCCGGATGACCCCGACGATCCACGGCCGCTGCCCGAGTTGCTGGCACATCAAGCAAGCCACCTCGTCGCAGCCGGCCCCGGCCGGCCGCCGCGAGGAGAGTCTTTCGACCCGCCTCGGCGACGGCCTGCTCGAGCTTCTGTGGTTCGCGCCGGGACTGGCGCTCCTGCTGATCGCGCTCATCGCCGGCGATGACGGCGTGCTGCTCGTGATCGCGCTCGTCCTCCTGCTCGGCGGCGTGATCGGACGCTTCGGCGACGTGTTCCTTCCGTGATCCGAGCGGCCGTTGCCGGGTCAGCCGGTCAGAGCCGGGGTGCCAAACATGTCACTGCTTGAGCAGGCCCACGCCGCCGAGCACGGCGAGCAGTCCGCCGACGAAGATCAGGAGCCCGGCCAGCACGACCGGCCAGCGCCGCTGCAACCATTCGCCGCCGAGGGTCAGCCAACGGTCCGCGCGCGCCCCGCCGAACAGCAGGACGCCGATGATCCCGAGCAGCGGCAGGACGAACGCGACGTTGTAGAGCGCCAGCATCGCGATCTCTTCCGGGATGCTCGAGTCCGACGCCGCGATGGCCGCGATCACCGCGAAGTACGGTGCGGCGGTCGCCAGCTCGAACAGCGCGATCGACGCGCCGGCGACGAACGCGGAACCGCTCCCGCCGCCACTTCCGGGTAGTTCCCGCCGCGTGAGCTTGTGTCGACCAGACCAGAGTCCGATGGCGAGGCCGAGGAGGAGGATCCCGGCGACGAGTTCGACGACATGCCGAACCGTTCCCTGAGGGCGGGGTACCAGGTTGAGGAGCAGCCTGCCGGGCCCGATCGTTAGGAGGATGCCGCCGGCGAACGTCACCACGAACACCCCGATCGTGAACTCGGCGACGCGACGTACGCGTCTGGATCCGGTCGCAAGGAACAGTGCCGGCCCGACCGTCGTCGGGTTCAGCGAGTCGGCCAGCCCGACGGAGAGCGCGACCCCGATGCGCCGGAGCATCATCGTGGCGCCTTCCGTCCGCGTGTCGCCCGTCGCCGTCGCTCGGTTGCGTCATCCTTGCCGACACTACGACGCCGGCTCGGCCGTGTAGTCACCCGTTGCGGGTGATTACGCGATCGGCGCTGGGCGTCAGGTTTTGCCGAGGACTGACTTCATCCGATCGAGAACCATGAGCGCGATGGCCTGGCCCTCCCGCCACTGGCCCATCTGCAGCCACGCACCACTGCTCGGCGCCCCGGAGAACATGATGCGCGCGCCGGATCCCTCCGCGAGGACGGTGGCCGTCATCTGCTCATAGGGCCATGACCGCGTCTGTGTGGCGGGTCGAAAGCCGAGCGTCGTCGCCGTGTCATCCCGTGCCGTGATGACGAAGCCAAGCTTGCTCACCGCGTCGAACGCGGCGGCGTACAGCCGCGCGGCATCACACGTGGGGTAGGCGACGGACTGAATGACATTCCCCGGGGGTTGGCCCCTCGCCGTCATCGCCTCACCTTTCCCTGACCCGCTACGTCAACCGCATGCCGGTTATCGGTGAAGCCTGACCCGGTCCCCAGGTTGCAGCGTGCTCGGTTTGAGCCCAGGATTCAGCTGCTGAATCGTCGTGATGCTGATCTTGGTCCTCGCGGCGATCAAGCCGAACGAGTCGCCGGAGCGCACGGTCCAGAACTCGGGGCCGAGCGGCTTGCGATGCGGCGTCGGCGGATGCCGCCAGAGGTTGAGCCGCTCGCCGGGATAGATGCCCGCCGGCTCAACGTTGGGGTTGAAGGACGTCAGCTGGGCGACGGTCAACCCGGTGCGGTGGGCGATGATTGTGTACGTGTCCCCGGGCCGCACCCGCCAGTACGGCTGCAGATGGCGTTTCTTGTGCACCGTCGGTCGGGCGCTGGGGCTGCGACTTCGTCGCGTTGTTGACTACGACAACGATGGCCGCGATGACGCCCGCCAGCGCGAGCGGCGCCAACAGATGCGAAACGCGGAACCGCCTGCGACGCGGCGTCGCCGGGACCTGCAGAGGGGATGCGATGTGAGCCACGACTGGCCTCGGAGACTCGAAGTGCCGCCTAGACGCGAGCGCCGCCAAACGCGATCCTCGCCCATATCAGCGTAAGCGCTTGTCGGCCCGTTGTCCATCCGTGAACTGCAACAGCCAGCACGTCGTGGCCCGTCGTGCCCCGTCGTCGTCCGGCGTCGTCCGGCCTCGGGCGAACGCGTCTCGTCAGCGAAGCGTCTTGTAACCGGCGACGGCGCTCACAGCCCCCGCCTTGTCGCGAGCGCTCAGCGAGAATCGGTAGGTGCCGCGCTTGAAGCTGCCCCGCGTCACCTTGACCGACCGCGCCCCGGTGCCGAGGTTGCGGAGCGTGACCGTCCGCAGTGTCCGCCAGTGGCCGCGCGACTTCATCGTCACGGTGACGGTGATCGTCGCGGTCTGGTTCTGCGTCCAGTAGACACGCACTGGGAAGCTGCCGCTGCTCAGGTGCACGCGGGTGAGCCGAGGCTTGACATCCCGTGCCGGCGGGGCGTTGTACTCGTTGGCGTCTGACGCGGACGTGCAGCCGGGGTCTCTCGGATAGTCGACGAGGCCGTCGCCGTCGTTGTCACGACCGTCCGAGCATGCCGGCTTTGGTGGCGGCGCGTTGTACTCGTCGTCGTCGGACGGTGAGCTGCAGCCGGGGTCCCTCGGATAGTCGATGAGGCCGTCGCCGTCGTTATCGACGCCGTCCGAGCACTTCGGCGGAGGAGCGTATTCACTGTCATCGGACGGTGAGCTGCAGCCGGTGTCGCTGGGATAGTCGAGGCGGCCGTCGCCGTCGTTGTCGATGCCGTCTGAGCACTGTGGAATAGGTGCGAGGGCGAGCGCGGCGTTGACCCGGCCGCCGGAGCTGATGCGCCCCGCCCAGTTCCCACGCGGCTCGACTGTCGCCATGATGCGCGCCCTGATCTGCGCGGCGGTCCAGGTCGGGTACTTGGCGGCAAGCAGCGCTGCCTCTCCGGCGACGTGTGGGGTCGCCATCGAGGTGCCGTCGAGCCAGCAGTAGATGCTCGCGACGTCGCCACATAACCACCCAGACGGAATCGTCGAGTAGATGTTCGTCCCGGGCGCTGCGACGTCAACACTGCCAGCGCCGTAGTTGCTGAACGACGCGGACCAGTCGGACTGGTCTGACGCGGCGACCGAGATGACATTGCCGCTTGGGCAGCTGGCGGGGTAATACGGCGCGTAGTCATTGTTGGCTGAGTTGTTGCCGGCTGCGAACACGAACAGCGTGTTCGGGTGGGCCGCAACCGCTGCGCATTGAGACGACGGGTCGGAAACGTACCCGCCCAGCGATGCGGAGAAGATTCGCGCGCCGTGGTCAGCCGCGTAGTTGATGGCGTCGACAGTGTCTGAGACGTAGCCGCTGCCAGTGCTATCGAGGACGCGGAGCATGACGATTTTGGCGTTTGGGGCGACACCGGCGACGCCGACCCCGTTGTTGGCGGACGCTGCGATCGTGCCGCTGACGTGCGTGCCGTGGTACTGCTCGTCCATCGGGTCGCTGTCGTAGCTGACGAAGTCATACCCGCCGGCGTAGTTCGCCGCCAGGTCAGGGTGCGTGTAGTCGATGCCGGTGTCGGCGACGTACACGGCGGCGCCCGCGCCGGTCGACTGGGTCCAGGCTTCCGGCACGTCCATGTCCGCGTCGCCGGCGCCGTAGGTCCCGTTGACGTATTGGCCGGTGTTCTCGAGGCCCCAGAGCTGTCCGAAGTACGGGTCGTTCGACGCGGCGCCGATCGCGGACTCAGACGCCCCCTTGAGGCGCTCACCTTTTGGAAGCGACACGGCAGCGTCAGATGTGACGCTCAGAACGCGGGGGTCGGCCTTGAGCTTCGCCGCTGCAGCGGACGATGCGAGCACCACCTCCGTATTCGGAGTGAAGCGAAGTTTGTGCACCAGTCCGGCGGTGGCGTTGGCGCGCGTTCCGGCTTGCTCGGCGGCGGTCATGCCGCTTCGGTAACGCACAATCAGACGCTCGCTCGATGCGGCCTGTGCCGCACCGCAGAGTGACAACGTCGCCGCGGCTGCCAGAAGCATGGTCCACATCCGTGACCCCCAAAGGTCCGCGACATCGATCTATGTGACCGGCGATTATCGGCAGCGCTCGCTGGTAACACAACCGGACCGACTACCGCAAGGTAACGGTAGTAACAGGTAGGTATCAGCAGTAATTATCGGCACGCCGCCGCCCGCCGCGTGAGTCTCGCATCGGTACCCGGGCGTTCAGGCCAGGGGCGAGGAGTGCAGCCGAAAGAAGCGGATCATCTCGGCTGAGGCGTCGGGGCCCTGAGAGTCGGTATAGGAGCCCAGCGGACTACCGCCGTACCAGGCGTGACCGCCGCCGTGGACGATCCAGCATTCGGCGACAGGCAGGTTGTCGAGATTGTGGTGCACGGTGCGGGTGTACCGGTGGCCACTGATGCCGCGAGTCGTTTCCGGTTGATCGCGGTCGGCGATGCTGTCGGCGGCGAGCCGGGCGGCGATCAGCTTGTGGGCGTTGATCGGCGCGACGGTTGTGTCCAGGTCGCCGTGGAACACGATCAGCGGCACCGTGCTGGTGGCCGGGGTGCCTCCCGTACGCATGGCGGCGAAGGCGGACCGGACGTCGTGGGCGGAGCGGTAGGCAACTCCCGAGTGCACGCCGACGGCCGCGTACAGCTCGGGGTAGGTCGCCGCCATGACTGCGGCCATCGCACCGCCGGCGGAGAGGCCGACGATATAGACCCGGCGTGGGTCAACCCCAACCTCACGCATGATCTGGCGGGTGAGGCCGGCGACGATCGACGGCTCGCCCACACCGGCGGACTGGTCGGCGGCGGCAAACCAGTTCCAGTAGCGGCCCTGGTTGGCTGCCGTCGATTGCTCGGGGTAGGCGACCACGAAGTTGTCGCGTTCGGCGAGTTCGTTCATGCGGGTGCCGGCCGCGAAGTCCGCCGCGCTCTGGCTGCCGCCGTGGAGCATCACGACGAGCGGAACCGGGCCGCTCGGCTGGCCGCTCGGAACGTACAGGGCATAGCTGCGCGTCCCGGCCGCCTCAGTGTGCGTGAGGTGGCGGACCTCGCCTGCCGGCGCGGCCGCGTCGATCGTCGGCGGGAGGCGGAGCGGCGCCGTGTTCGATGCGCTCGTCTGGCTCGGCGACGCTCGACCACGACCGACCGCTCGCCGCTCGCACCGCTGAGCTGCCGCTGCAGCATCGCCGTGGCCTCGGCCAAGCGCCCGGGTCCGCGTGAGCCGCAGCGCCTCCGCCATCGTGGTCTGCATGCCGTTGTTCATCCGCGCATCCCCTGTTCCTTGTTTGCCGGACCGCCACCGCTCGCCCGCTCGCCGGCGCCCCGGGCGTTCATCTTGTGCGCGACGCAAGGGCCGCCTTCACCGCACCGGGCGCTCGAAAAGCCCCCAGGACCTCAACCGAGGCGATCGTCGCCACGGCGAGCTCGGGCGAGACATCGTCAGCGATGCTCGCCAATCCCAGGACGCGTAGCTCCAGCATTCGCCCGGCAGCGCGCAACGCCTCGAGGTCGCGGCGATCGTAGTGCTCACTTCCGAGGGTCAGCTCGCGTCGCGCGACGGTGCTGTCCACGCTGCCCGACCGGCTCTCCAGCTGGCGACGGATCGCCGTCCGGATGAAGTCCGTGCGGTTCGCGTAGAAACCCTCGCTCACCAGCAGATCGATCTGACCCAGGTCGACGAGCCCGATGTTGATCGTGATCTTCTCGCTCTTGTCACCATCGGACGCCCTCGTCAACCTGGCCATTGCACCTCTCTCCTCGCCATCCGTCAAACCATCCTAACACCATCCAGATGGATGGCTGTAGGTCATGTCCAGCTCAGCCACTGCTCGAGCACTTCACGTGTCGGAGGCTCGTGGCCGGCGGTGTACCTCACCCAGTCGTGCTCGTCGACAAGCTTGGGTGGGGTCGACTCGGGTCGGCCGATCAGTCGGGGCATCTCGGCCGGGTCGACATTGGCGTCGCGGACGGCTTCTCGGAGCTCGTCTCTGGCGCGGGTCAGGGCTCGTCGGTACGCGGCAGCGTCCGCTTTGTAACCGAGCTTCTTCCGGATTGCGTCGTCCCATGGGAGGAACGCGTTCGGCCGTACCGCGAACATTGCCTTGGCCGCGGTTGTCGGTCCGAACTGGATGTCGATCACTCTTTCGCGGAGCTGGCGCCGGGGACCGACTCGCCCCGCGAGATCCGCGTAGGCTTCAGCGCCGGCATCGAGCACGTCATCGTCGAGCGTGTCGAGCGTGGCGTCGACCGTCGGCAGCTCCGCGACCCACGTCGCCCACCACGCTTTCAGCGCGCGGCTGGAGCGTCGGTCGTCCTCGGTGCGAAGGCTCCGGCATCCCCAGTCCCTCAGCCACTGAAGCGTCAGCGCCCGATGCTTGGGATCGCTGAGGTCGACCGCGCCGCCGGTGCCCGCCAAGAACCGTCCGAGGGCCCGATCGTAGCCCGCAACCTCGCCGTAGATCCGGCAACAGTAGGCCAGCTCGAACAACCGCATCTCTCAATCATGAGCGAATTCCGGCACGGCATCGTTGCTCGCGGCCCAGAAGGTGCGGTCGGAACTACGGAGGCGGGTTCCTGGGGATCCACCCCGATGCCCGTCTGCCATCGCGAGCGTACGGTCGACGCTGGACTATTCCGCGTTCAAGTCTGGAGCGACGATGGGAACGATCGACACGCGCCCGGAACCGGTAGCGGCCGCCGTCCCGACGGTCGGCGCGGGCGCGAATCTGGACACGCTGTTCCCCGGGGCGCTACTTGAGCGTCACGAGCTTCAAGCGTGACGGCACGGGCATCGCAACGCCGGTGCGGTTTGTGTCCGACGGGAGGCGCCTGCTGGCGTTCACTGACCTGCATTCGGCGAAGATCCGGCGGGTGCGCCGCGACCCCGTCCGTCCTGGTCGCGTCGTGTCGTCCCTGGGGCGCGCTGCGCCGCGGACCGATTGCGGCACACGCCGACGTGCTCACCGAGACCGCCGACCTGGAGCACGTGCGGGAGCTCTCTGTCAGCGCGCTACAAGATCTCGTACCGCGTCGTGATGCTCTTGTACCGCTGGGGACGCCGGGCGCGTGGCAAGCAGGCGGTTGCCGAGGGCGCAGCGCTGGCGATCACCGTTGGAACAGACCGCTCAGAATGCGGTCGCTGCCACCCGCCTGGCGGTTCCCGAGGAGAAGGTCGAGTGGCCCTGATGAACCCACCGCGACCTTGAACCAAGCCGAGAATCCGGAGTGTGTA
The DNA here is from genome assembly GCA_963750695.1 of uncultured Solirubrobacterales bacterium. GTDB lineage: Bacteria > Actinomycetota > Thermoleophilia > Solirubrobacterales > Solirubrobacteraceae > Palsa-465. Next base: position 38,125 of record CAVVSB010000005.1, on the reverse strand, counting down.
GCGCGCCCGGCAGGATTTGAACCTGCGACCTCTCGCTCCGGAGGCGAGCGCTCTATCCCCTGAGCTACGGGCGCGGGGATACTCCGAGGAGCTTACCGTGGACATCGCGATCATCTCCGACACGCACCTCCCGCGCGGGGCGCGGGCGCTTCCTGATCGATGCGTCGAGCGGCTGCGAAGCGCCGATCTCATCATCCACGCGGGCGATTTCATTCGATTCTCGGTCCTGCGGGAGCTCCAGGCCCTCGGGCCGCGGGTGATCGCCGTGCACGGCAACGTCGACGATCCCGACGTCCGGGCGGCGCTCCCCGAGGCGGAGCTCATCTGGGCGCAGCGCACCCGGATCGGGGTGATCCACGATGCGGGCCCCGCGGCCGGCCGTGTCGAGCGGCTTCGACGCCACTTCCCCGAGGCCGATGCGGTCATCTTTGGTCACAGCCATATCCCGCTGCACGAGACTGGGCCAGACGGATTGCAGATCTTCAACCCGGGGAGCCCGACGGAGCGCCGGCGCGCACCGAATCACACGATGGGCCTCGCGCGCGTGAACGAGGACGAGCTCACGTTTCGACTCGTCACGGTCGACTGACAGACTGATCTCCGGATGGATCTCTCTGTGTTTTTCGCCGGCACTGCCGGCTCGATTCCGACGGCCCGACGCGGCCTGCCGGCGGTGCTCGTCCGGCACGGCGGCGACCGCATCCTGTTCGACTGCGGGGAGGGGACGCAGCGCCAGCTTGTCCGCTCGGTCGGCCTGCTCGATCTCACCGAGATCTTCATCACCCACTTCCACGCCGACCACTGGCTGGGGCTGCCCGGCCTGCTGAAGACGTTCGATCTGCGCGCGCGCGAGCGGCCGCTCGCGATCCACGGCCCCCCCGGCTTGCGCGAGTTCGTCATCGGTTCGCTGCGGCTCGCCGGCCGGGTGCGCTTCGAGCTCATCCTGGTCGAGCTCGAGCCCGGCCAGACGCTCGAGCGCAACGGCTACACGATCGCGCCGATCCCGGCCCACCATCGGGGGACGGCGTACGGCTACGCCCTGTACGAGCCCGAGCGCGCCGGCACCTTCGACCCCGAGCAGGCGATCGCACTCGGGCTGACGCCCGGGCCGGAGTTCGGCCGCGTGCAGCGGGGCGAGACGATCCGCGGCGTCGGCCCCGAGCAGGTGATGGGGCCGAGCCGCCCGGGACGCAAACTCGTCATCTCCGGCGACACGTTGCCGTGCGAGACGATGCAGATCGCGGCGCACGCGGCCGACGTGCTCATTCACGAGGCGACGTTCGCGCATGAGGAGACCGAACGCGCGGCCGACACCGGCCACTCAACCGCAGAGCAGGCCGCAACCCTCGCCCGCGACGCGGAGGTCAGGCTGCTCGCGCTCACGCACTTTTCGATGCGCTATCCGATCCGCGTGCTGCGCGACGAGGCACGGGCCGTGTTCCCAAACACGGTGCTGCCCCGCGATTTCGACACGATCGAGATCCCGTTCCCCGAACGCGGCGAGCCGGAACTGGTCCGCTGGGAGGAAAATGCGGTCGATGAGGACTCGGCGGAGCTCGCCCAGCCGCTTGGCGACCGGGCGAGCTGACGTGGCCGGCTCGACCCGGGAACGGCTCGAGACCGAACGCATGGTCCTCGAGCGCGTCCGCGCCGAACACGCCGATGAGCTGTTCGAACTGCTCCGCGACCCGCGCATCGCCCGCACCCTTTACGCGACCGGCGTGCCGCAGACCGACGCCGAGATGGCGGACAACCTCATGAGCAAACTCGATCATTGGGACCGGTACGGGTTCGGGATGTGGCTGCTCCGGGATCGCCACACCGGCGGCGTCGTTGGACGCGGCGGTCTCCAGCACACGTTCGTGGGCGGCTGCGACGAGGTCGAGGTCGGGTGGGCGATCGCGCCCGCGCGGTGGGGGCAGGGGCTCGCCACCGAACTCGCGCACGCGGCGCTCACGTTCGCGTTCGATGACCTCGGCCTTGGGGAGATCGTCGCGTTCACGCTCCCGACGAACGTCGCCTCCCGGCGCGTGATGGAGAAGTCCGGCTTCGTCTACGAGCGGCAGATCCTCCATGCCGGCCTCCCGCACGTTCTTTACCGACGCGCTCACCGCCACTCCGCCGGACCCATTGCTACGCTCCCGTGAGTCGGCCCCTTTAACCCGGTCCCGAGAGGCCAGGAAGGAGCACGTTGCAAGCCACGACGGTCGTCCTCGACCGCGATGATATGAGCCGCACGCTGGTGCGGATCGCTCATGAGATTGTCGAGAAGAACCCGGACGGGGAAGTCGCTCTTGTCGGGATCCATCGACGCGGTGCCCACCTCGCTCGACGCCTGCATGCGCTGACGAGCGAGCTCCTCGACAAGCCGGTTCCCCTCGGCTTCGTCGATATCTCCTTCTACCGGGACGACCTCGGGATCCGGCCGAGCGCGCCGATCGTCCACGCGACCCAGCTCGACTTCGGGGTCGATGGGCGGACGACGGTGATCGTCGATGACGTCCTCTACACCGGACGGACGGTGCGGTCGGCGATCGACGAGATCTTCGACTTCGGCCGGCCGGCGCGTGTCCAGCTCGCGGTTCTCGTGGATCGCGGGCATCGCGAGCTGCCGATCCGGCCGGATTACGTCGGTAAGAACCTGCCGACGTCGCAGGACCAGCGGGTCAACGTCCGCGTCGAGGAGGTCGACGGGCGTGACGAAGTGACAATCGGGCCGGCTCACCGGCCAGAGACGAAGGCAGCATGACCGCAAACATCGGAAAGCATCTCATCTCGATCGACGATCTCGACCGCGCCGGGATCGAGCGCATTCTCGACCGCGCGGAGTCGTTCGCCGAGGTCTCCGGCCGGGAGATCAAGAAAGTGCCGGCGCTGCGCGGCCGCACCGTGGTGAACCTGTTCTACGAATCCTCGACGCGCACGAGCTCCTCGTTCGAGCTCGCTGCCAAACGGCTGAGCGCCGACGTCGTCAGCATCCGCAGCGCCGGCTCATCGGTCGACAAGGGCGAGTCGCTCAAGGACACCGTCCAGACGCTGTCGGCGTATGACCCGGCCGCGATCGTCATCCGCTCGCCGCACGCCGGTGCCGCCCAGCTCGTCGCCGGCTGGACACCCGCAAGCGTCGTCAACGCCGGTGACGGCAAGCACGAGCACCCGACCCAGGCCCTGCTCGACGTGTTCACGCTGCGGCGTCGCCTCGGTGCGCTCGACGGCGTCACGATCTGGATCGTCGGCGACGTGCTCCACTCCCGCGTCGCCCGCTCGGACATCCTTGCGTTCACCCGGATGGGCGCCCACGTGACCGTCTGCGGCCCCCCCACCCTGTTGCCGCGGGAGATCGAGGCGCTGGGATGCACGGCCCGCCCGACGCTCGACGGCGTCGAACACGCCGACGTCGTCTACGTGCTGCGGATGCAGCACGAGCGAATGCACCAGGCGTTCGTTCCCTCGCTGCGCGAATACGCCCAGCGCTATCAGCTCAATTGCGACCGGCTGCGGCCCGACCAGGTACTCATGCACCCCGGTCCGGTCAACCGCGGCGTCGAGCTCTCGGCCGACGCGATCGACTCTCCGCAGGCGCTGATCGTGAACCAGGTCAAGGCCGGGGTCGCGGTTCGGATGGCGGTCCTCTACGAGCTCCTCGCGGGGGCTCCGGTCCTGGCGGCGGCGGCGTGAGCGACACGGACATGAAGCTCTTCCACCGCAATCAACCGCCCGCCGACCTGCTGCTCCGCAGCGCGCACGTGTTCGATCCCCGCGCGGGCATCGACGAGCAGCGCGACATCCTCATCCGCGACGGCCGGATCGCCGAACTGGGCACGCCCGGCTCGCTCGAGGCCGTGGGCGAGGTCATCGACGCCGCCGGCAAGCATGCGTTCCCCGGGTTCGTCGACCCCCACGTGCACCTGCGCACGCCCGGCCAGGAGTACAAGGAGAACCTCGACACCGGGACCGCCGCGGCCGCGGCCGGCGGATTCGTCGCTGTCATCGCGATGCCGAATACGGACCCGATCGTCGATGACCCGAGCATCCTGCGCTCGCTCATCGACGGCGCAAAGGCCCAGGCTCACATCCCGACCGGGTTCCTCGCGTCGATCACGCGCGGCCTCAGCGGCGGCGATCTGACCGAGATGGCCGCCCTCTCCGATGCCGGCGCGCTCGGGTTCACAGACGACGGCAAGCCCGTGGTCTCTGCCGGCATGCTCCGCAGGGCGTTGCAGTACCAGCGGCTGAGCGGCGGCGTGATCGCGCTGCACGAGGAGGACCCCGCGCTGTCGGGCGACGGCGTCATGCACGAGGGCGCGGTGTCCGCCCGCCTCGGCATGGCCGGTATCCCTAGCGTCTCGGAGTCGACGATGATCGCCCGCGACGGCGCACTCGCCCTCTACGAGGACGCGCGCATGCACTTCCAGCACCTGTCGGCGATCGAGTCGATCGAGGCGCTCGCCGCGGCGAAGGAGGCCGGGGCGCGCGTCAGCGGCGAGGTGACGCCGCACCACCTGACGCTCACCGACGACATGGTCCGGACGCTCGACAGCCGCTTCAAGATGAACCCGCCGCTGCGCACGGAACGTGATCGCCGGGCTCTTGTCGAGGCCCTGGGGAGCGGCGTCATCGACTGCATCGCGACCGACCACGCGCCGCACGCCCGGCACGAGAAGGAGGTCCCCTTCGAACAGGCCCCGATGGGGACGACGGGGCTCGAGACCGCGTTCCCCGCGCTCTACACCGAACTCGTCCTGGCCGGCGAAATCGAGCTCGACACGATCGTCGAGCGGATGACGAGCGGCGGCGCGCTGTACGGGCTGCCGATCCCGCGGATCGCGCCGGACGAACCGGCGAACCTCTGTCTGTTCGACCTCGGCGCGCAGTTCGAGGTCGGCGCGGAGGGCTATGTCAGCCGCTCGGCGAACTGCTGCTTCCATGGCCGCACCCTGCACGGCCGGCTGGTGCTGACGGTCGCGGCCGGCGCGGCGGCGCACCGGACGCCATCACTCACCGTGGCGCCGGACGCGGTGAGCACGCGATGAGCCCTGAGGCCACCGCCTACGTCCTGCTCGAGGACGGCACGCGCTTTGACGGCATGGCCTGCGGCGCCGACGAGCCGGCCGTCGGCGAGATCGTGTTCACGACCTCGATGGCCGGCTACCAGGAAGCGATGACGGACCCGAGCTACGCCGGCCAGCTGATCACGTTCACCTACCCGATGATCGGGAACTACGGCGTCTCCGCGGAGGCGATGGAATCCGATCGGATCCACGCTCGCGCCGCGATCATGCGCGCCGCCGTCGATCGTGAGCACGCGGCGGGGGCCGAGCGCGGCTGGCTCTCATGGCTAACCGACTGCGGGATCCCGGCGATCACCGACCTCGACACTCGTGCCCTCGTCCGGCACATCCGCGACGCGGGTGCGATGAAGGGCGGAGTCTTTCCGGTCCGTGTGAGCGAGGCGCAGGCACGGGAGCTGATCGACGCCGAGCCGTCCATGACCGGTCGTGACCTCGCGCGCGACGTGACCCCCGCCGAGGCGACGACGCTCGATCCGCTCGGGCCCGGTGCCGCCAGAGGCGGAGCGGGGGTGCGCATCGCCATGATCGACACCGGGGTCAAGCTGTCGATCGTCCGCAACCTGCGCGAGCGGGGCGCAACCGTCGACCTTCATCCCTGTACCGCCGCCGCCACAGATCTGCTCGCCGGCGACCCGGACGCGATCTTCCTCGCCAACGGCCCCGGCGATCCGGCCGCCCTGGACTTCATCGTGCAGACGGTGCGCGAGCTCGTCGGCAAGAAGCCCGTGTACGGGATCTGCCTCGGGCATCAGTTGCTGTGCCGCGCCGTCGGCCTGCACACCTACAAGCTTCCGTTCGGCCACCACGGCGCCAACCACCCGGTCAAGGATCTGACCACCGCGCGGACCGAGATCACGAGTCAGAACCACGGCTTCGCCGTCCTTGGTCCCCATGGCGCACGGACGATCGACGCCGACGAGGCGGTGCGCTGGGAGACCGACTTCGGCGCCGCCGAGCTGACCCACGTCAACCTCTACGACCGCACGGTCGAGGGGCTGCGGCTCAAGGATGTCGTCGGCGCAACCGTCCAGTATCACCCGGAGGCGGGGCCCGGGCCGCACGACGCCCTCTACCTATTCGACCGGTTCGTCGAGGAGATCGCGCATGCCGCGTAGGGACGACATCCACAAGATTCTCCTGATCGGCTCGGGCCCGATCGTCATCGGCCAGGCTGCCGAGTTCGACTATTCCGGAACGCAGGCGTGCCGCGTGCTGATGGAGGAGGGCTACGAGGTCGTCCTCGTCAACTCCAACCCGGCGACGATCATGACCGACCCGGAGGTGGCAACGACGACGTACGTCGAGCCGCTCCTGCCGCGGACGATCGCCCAGGTGATCGAGCGCGAGCAGCCGGACGCCCTGCTCCCGACGCTCGGCGGCCAGACGGCGCTCAACCTCGCCAAGGCACTCCACGAGGACGGGACGCTCGAGCACCACGGGGTCGAGCTGATCGGTGCCGACTACGAGGCGATCGACCGGGCCGAGGACCGCGAGCGTTTCCGCGAGACGATGACCGGCGCCGGCCTGCGGGTACCGCGCAGCGCTATCGCCCACACCGTCGGTGACGCCCGGGCGGCGCTGTCCGACATCGGACTGCCCTTCATCGTTCGCCCCGCGTTCACGCTCGGCGGCAAGGGTGGCGGCGTCGTCCGCACCGAGGCCGACATCGAGCGGGTCGTCGGACGAGGCCTGAAGGCCTCCCCGATCGGTCAAGTCCTGCTCGAGGAGTCAGTTCTCGGCTGGGGCGAATTCGAGCTCGAGGTGATGCGCGACGTATCGGACAACGTCGTGATCATCTGCTCGATCGAGAACCTCGACCCGATGGGCGTCCACACCGGCGACAGCGTGTGCGTCGCACCGCAGCAGACGCTCACCGACAAGCAGTATCAGGCGCTGCGTGACCAGGCGATCACCGTGATCCGCGCCGTGGGCGTCGAGACCGGCGGGTCGAACGTCCAGTTCGCGGTCAACCGCGAGACCGACGAGATCGTCGTCATCGAGATGAACCCGCGCGTCTCACGCTCGAGCGCGCTCGCCTCCAAGGCGACCGGCTTTCCGATCGCCAAGATCGCCGCCCGGCTGGCCGTCGGCTACACGCTCCAGGAGATCCCCAACGACATCACGCAGGCGACGCCCGCGAGCTTCGAGCCGGCGATCGACTACTGCGTCGTCAAATGGCCGCGGTTCGCATTCGAGAAGTTCCCCGGTGCCGAGTCCGGGCTGACGACGCACATGAAGTCGGTCGGCGAGGCGATGGCGATCGGGAGGACGTTTCAGCAGGCGTTCGGTAAGGCGCTGCGCTCGCGCGAGCTCGACTCGCTGCCGAAGTCTCCGGCCGCCGACGCGGCGCTGATGGAACTCGTCGCCAAGCCCGGCCCGGAGCGGTTCGACCACGTGCTCGAGGCGCTGCGGCGCGGCGTCGACCCAGACGAGATCCAGCGGCGGACCGACATCGACCCGTGGTTCCTCACCGAACTCGGCGAACTCGTGGCGGATCCGGCCGCAGCATTTGCCGGCGAGCGGACGTTCAAGTCCGTCGATACGTGCGCCGCCGAGTTCGCCGCCCGCACGCCGTACTACTACTCCGGCTGGGAGCGTCCCGGGCCGAACGGTGCGGAGGGCGAAGTCGAGCGTGGGGAGCGGCCGAGCGTCGTCATCCTTGGCTCCGGACCGAACCGGATCGGCCAGGGGATCGAGTTCGACTACTGCTGTGTGCACGCCGCTCAGACCGTCCGCGAGCTCGGTCGTGACGCGGTCATGGTCAACTGCAACCCGGAGACGGTGTCGACCGACTACGACACCTCGGACCGGCTGTACTTCGAGCCGCTCACGCTCGAGGACGTGCTCGGCGTCTGCGGGGTCGAGAAGCCCGAGGGCGTGATCGTCCAGTTCGGCGGACAGACCCCGCTCAAGCTCGCCGCCGGCCTGCATGACGCCGGCGTCCCGATCCTCGGCACCGACATCAATGCGATCGACCTCGCCGAGGACCGCAGCCGCTTCGGTCCGCTGCTCGACCGGCTCGGCTACAAGGCGCCGCCCTACGCGACCGCCTCGTCCGAGTCGGAGGCGCTCGAGATCGCGCCCGAGGTCGGGTTCCCGCTGCTCGTCCGCCCGAGCTACGTGCTCGGCGGTCGCGCGATGGAGATCGTCTACAGCGTTGCCGGGCTGGGCGACTACCTCGACCGGGTTGGAACGCAGGAAGGGAACCTCATCTACCTCGACCGCTTCCTCGAGGACTCGATCGAGGTCGACGTCGATGCGCTCTGCGACGGCACCGACGTGTGGATCGCGGGGATCATGCAGCACGTCGAGGAGGCCGGCATCCACTCCGGTGACAGCGCGTGCGTGCTCCCGCCGCATGCCCTCGGCGACGAGATGCTGAACCTGATCTCCGAGCAGACGAGCGGAATCGCCAAGGCGCTCGGCGTCGTCGGCCTGATCAACGTCCAGTTCGCCATCCACGACGACGGCCTGCACGTGATCGAGGCGAACCCGCGCGCGTCGCGCACGGTGCCGTTCGTGTCGAAGGCGATCGGGCTGCCGATCGCCAAGCTCGCCTGCCGGGTGATGCTCGGCGAGCCGATCGCCGACCTCGATCTGCCGGAGGACACGACGAACGGCCACGTGTGCGTCAAGGAGGTCGTGCTCCCGTTCGATCGCTTCACCGGCGCCGACGCGCTGCTCGGGCCGGAGATGCGCTCGACCGGCGAGGTCATGGGCATCGCCCGGGACTTCCCGACCGCGTTCGCCAAGGCCCAGGCTGCGGCCGGGGCGCGGCTGCCGCAGAACGGCACCGTGTTCCTTACCGTGGCCGATCACGACAAGCCGGCCGCCACCGGAATCGCGACGACGCTTCACGACCTCGGGTTCGACATCGTCGCAACCCACGGCACGGCCCAGGCGCTGCAGCGGATGGGCATCCCGGCGAAGCCGATCAACAAGATCGGCGAGGGATCGCCGCACGTCGTCGACTGGATCGAGCGCGGCGAGGTCGACCTCGTCATCAACACCCCGGTCGGCACCGGCGCCCGCACCGACGGCTACGAGATCCGATCGGCCGCGATCGCCCGCGGGATCCCCTGCATCACGACGATGTCCGGCGGGATCGCCGCCGCCCGGGCGATCGCCGCCGCCCGCCGGAGTGAGCCGGGCGTGCTCTCGCTGCAGGAGATCCACGCGCACGTGCACGGCCACGCTCGCACGCCCAACCTCCAGCGTTGACCCCGGACCGCGTCCAGGCTCCGTTCGGACGGCGGACGGCTCCGGTCACCGCTCGTGAGCGGTACGGCTCGTATGTCGTGCTGCGCGTGTCTGACCCGGGCGGCCCGCGTCCTGGGGCCGGTCAGTTCTACATGCTCGCCGCCGCGGAGCGGTGGGGCGGAGGCGAGGGCGGTCGGCCGTTCCTGCCGCGCGCGTTCAGCGTGTTGCGGGCTCCGGCCGGCGGTTCGGAGCTGTGGTTCCTGATCGAGGACGTCGGCCCGGGGACGAATCGCCTGTGTGAGCTCGATGCTGGTGACTCGCTCTTGCTTATCGGTCCGCTGGGACTCGGCTTCCGCGCTCCGCGGTACGGTCGGCGGCCGCTGCTCGTCGGTGGCGGCGTCGGGATCGCACCGCTGGCGATCTGGCAGGACGCGCTCGGTGTGGCCGTGCAGCCGCTGCTCGGCTTCCGCGATGCTGCGCACGCAGCGGGAGCGGAGCTGCTTGGTGGCGCGAGGGTTGCAACGGACGACGGCAGCGTCGGGCACCGCGGGCTCGTCACCGAACTGCTCGTCGAGGAGCTCTCGGCCGCCACGGGGCCGGCCGAGGTGTACGCCTGCGGACCGCCGCCAATGCTCGAAGCGGTACGGGCGTTGTGCGCCGAGCGCGACGTCCCGGCGCAGCTCGCGCTCGAGTCCGGGATGGCGTGTGGCTACGGGGCCTGTTTCGGGTGCGTCGTGCCGACGAAGACCGGCTACGTCCGGCTGTGCGTCGACGGCCCGGTCCTGGCGGGCGACGTCCTGGACAGCGCCCTCGTTGCGGGGGCGGGGCATTGAGCGCGCCGGTCGAGTTCTGCGGGATCGAGCTCGCGCACCCGATCATCAACGGCTCGGGGACGTTCGACGCGATCGCCGCGCACCGGGCGTTCGGCGATGCGCTCTTGCGCGACTTCCCGTTCGCCGCCTTCGTCTCGAAGACGGTCACGCTCGCCCCGCGCCAGGGCAACCCGCCGCCTCGGCTGTGGGAGCTCCCCGCCGGGATGATCAATTCGATCGGGCTGCCGAACAAAGGCCTCGAGGGTTACCTCGCCGAGGACCTCCCAAAGCTCGCTGGGCTGCCGGTCCCGCTGATCGTCAACGTCATGGGCTTCAGCCGGGACGAGGTCGCCGAGCTCGTCACCGCGTTCGGCGAACGGGATGAGGTGGCCGCGCTCGAGCTGAACGTCTCGTGCCCGAACGTCGAGACCGGGCTCGTGATGGGCGCCGACCCGTTTGAGGTCGCCGCGCTGCTTGAGCGCGTTCGTCCGCTGACCGCCAAGCCGCTGATCGTCAAGCTGACGCCGAACGCGAGCGATGTCGCGGGGGTGGCGCGCGCCGCCGAGATGGCCGGAGCGAGCGCGCTGTCGCTGATCAACACGATCCGGGGGATGGCGCTCGACCCGCGCACCGGGGAGCCGTGGCTCGGCGGCACGACCGGCGGCGTCTCGGGGCCGGCGGTGCGCGCGGTCGCGCTCGCGCAGGTCCGGTCGGTCCGGGAGGCCGTGTCGCTGCCGGTCGTCGGCATGGGCGGTGTCCAGAGTGGACGGGACGCGCACGAGCTCATGCGCGTCGGTGCAGATCTCGTGGCCGTCGGGACGGAAAGCTTCCGCGATCCGGCGGCCGGGATTAGGGTCGCTGGAGAGCTTGCAGCACTGTCACAGTCACACAGCGTCACACCCGGTGTCGCGGGTACGCTCTGACGGCCCTGCCAGAGGGGTCCGCGTACGTACCGTACCGGCTTTGCAGGTTGCTCGCTTTTCTGGGGTATTCGTGCATAACGGCACGAAAAAGCCCCTGCAAACTGGGTTTATTCCCCGAACCATCCTCGACAATGCTCGACCTAAGCTTGAGGTAGAGTCGAATATCGGGTATTTGGCTTGATCACATGTGCTCAGGATGTATAGTCGCCGCCCATGCCGCCGGTCAGTGAATCGCCACCCAAGCCCATCGCTGCGCCGGAGCGCTCTCTCGTGCAGCGGATGGAGGCGCTCCAACGCGCCAACGATATCCGCAGCCGGCGAGCGCAGCTGAAGCGTGACCTCAAGGCCGGTCGTCAGCCGATCCATGAGCTGCTGCTCGAGCCGCCTGAGTATCTCGAGACCGCCAAGGTCTTTGACCTGCTGCTCGCCGTGCCGAAATACGGACGCGTGAAGGTCAACAAGATTCTCACCCAGTGTCGGATCTCGCCGAGCAAGACCATCGGCGGGCTTTCGCAGCGTCAACGCGCTGAGCTGGTCGCGCTCATGCGCCGCCGCTAGCGGGCGGAAACGTACCCTGACCCATCCCGGACGTTGGCCGAGGTGTTTGTCATCACCGGTCCGTCTGGGGTGGGGAAGGGGACCCTCATCCGGGGCTTGTTGGCGCGTGTGCCTGCGTTGGAATTGTCTGTGTCCGCGACGACTCGTCCCCCTCGGCCGGGGGAGGTTGATGGGGTCGATTACCACTTCCTGACGCCGGTCGAGTTCGAACGGCGCATTGAAGAGGGGGACTTCCTGGAGTGGGCCGCGTACTCCGGGAACCGGTACGGGACGCTTCGCTCGGAGCTGGAGAAGCGGCTCTCTGCGGGGGTGCCGATCGTTTTGGAGATCGAGGTCCAGGGGGCGCGGCAGGTGCGGCGCGCGATGCCGGAGGCGATCGCAGTGTTCATCTCGCCGCCCTCGCGGGACGCGTTGCGGACGCGGCTGGTGGGGCGGGGGACCGACTCGGCGGAGCAGGTCGAGGAACGGATGCGGACGGCCGATCGCGAGCTTCTCGCCCAACCGGAGTTCGCTCATGTCGTCGTCAACGACCGGCTCGAGGACGCGACCGACGAGCTCGAGCGGATCGTCCGCTCAGCCCTCCGGGATCGCATGTCGTAGGCGGGTGACGGTCTCGGCTTCCCGCTCGGGCTCGACGTCGTCGGGGACGAGCCGGATGACGCGGAGGCCGGCCGCCTCGACGATCGCGCGCTTGCGGGCGTCTCGCTTTCGTCGGTAGCGCGTCTTGTGGAACCTGTCGCCGTCCACTTCGATGACGAGCTTGTGGGCGGGGAAGAGGACGTCGACCTCGATCCAGCGAGGGAGACCGGCGATCCGGGCGTTCGTCTCGAAGTTTCTGAAGCCGCGGCGGCGGAGCAGGTCGACGAGCCGGTCCTCCGGCGGGGAGCGGGTCGGCGTCGGGCCCCAGCCGAGCTCCCGCTCGAGGCGGGCGCGGCCGGGGTGAGTGGGATGGCGCTCGAGTTCGGTGCGCAGCTGTTCGTGCGTCACCCAGTTCTGGACCTCCGCCTCGTGGAGCGTCCGGGCGAAGACCTCGTCGGTGCTCGGCGACCCCGCGAGGTCGAGGAGCGCGTGGGGCGCCGTCGTCGTCGGGACGCCGTGACGGGTCGTCCGGCACGCGCGCGGAAGGTCGTCGACGCTGCGAACCGTGATCCCGCGTCGGGATCTCGTACGCCTAGCGACCGTGACTTCGACGACGTCGATCGGGCCGTACGGCCAGAAGCCGAGGTGGGCGGCGGTCGACCGCCCGGCGAGCAGAGCGTCCGGGCCAATGGCGAGGACGGCAGCGTGAAAAACCCCGGCTGGGGAGAGGTCGGCTCTTCCAACCGCATACACGCCCTGGTGCTTGCGATGAAGCCAGCCACGCTTCACGCGACGAGCGATTGCCGTGCTCGACATCCCGCACGCCTCCAACTGCCGCCGGGTGATGACCTCGTTCTGGCCATGCGCGAACCGGCTCACGCGCAGTTCTGTCCGCATAGCGGACGAAACGTTGCGGGCTTCCCCTTCGTTGCCAGACATCCCGCGACAAGCGTCCCGCCACCACCGTTACGGAACAAGACACAACCTGTGCCAAAACCGTCAAAAACCCAACGCCGGCGGACGCCCAACCGAAGCCCGCTAACCTTCATCCACCCCTAACGACAAAGGACACCCCCGCCGTGATCTCCCCCCGCATCGACAAGCTGCTCGACCATGTCGACTCCGACTACGCGAGCGTGATCGTGGCCGCCAAGCGCGCGCGGCAGATCAACTCGTACTACCACAACCTCGGCGAGGGCACGTTCGATGAGTTCCCGCCGCCGATGGTCGACACGCGGTCGAAGAACTACCTGACGATTGCCCTGGAGGAAGTCGCCCAGGGCAAGCTCAAGTACCACTACCGGTAGGGCGGCCGCCGGAGAACACCGATGGCCCGGTTGCTCGTTGGCGTAACGGGCGGGATCGCGGCCTATAAGGCGCTTGAGACCGTGCGCCTCGCCACCAAGCATGGGCACGCGGTCCGGGTCATCCAGACGCCGACGAGCACACAGTTCGTCGGCCAGGCGTCGTTCGAGGCGATCACCGGCGCCCCGGTACTGCAAAGCGAGTTCGAGCCCGACCCGGCCCGCGGCTCGTACCCGGGCGAGCCGCTGCCCGACCGGGCGCCGATCAGCCACCTCGCGCTCGTCGAGCGCGCCGAGCTGTACCTGATCGCGCCCGCCACCGCGAACACGATCGCCAAGCTCGCGCACGGTCACGCCGACAACCTGCTGACGAGCGCTGCGCTCGCGGCGACGTGTCCGGTCGTCATCGCCCCAGCGATGAACAACTTGATGTACCTGCATCCGGCGACCCAGCAGAACCTCAACACCCTCGCCCAGCGCGGGGCCACGATCATCGAGCCCGGCGAGGGCGAGCTCGCGTCCCACGGCGAGCACGGCGTCGGTCGGCTCGCGGAGCCGCCGGACATCCTGGAGCAAATCGAACGGCTCCTCACCCAGCCGACCCTGAAAGGCCTCAACGTCCTCATCACCGCGGGCGGCACCCGAGAGCCGATCGACAGCGTCCGCTTCATCGGCAACCGCTCGTCGGGCCGGATGGGGTTCGCGCTCGCCCACGAGGCGGCCCGGCGCGGCGCGACCGTCACCCTGATCGCCGCCAACACCTCGCTGCCCAGGCCGCGCAACACCACGGTGATCGAGGTCCAGACCGCAGCCGACCTCAAAGCCGCCTGCGACGCCGAATTCGACGACACGGACATCCTCCTGATGTCCGCAGCCGTCGCCGACTTCCGCCCGGCCGCCACACACGACGCCAAGCTCAAGAAGACTGAGATGCCCGCCCACCCGACGATCGAGCTGCAACGCACGACCGACATCCTCAGCACGCTCGCAACGCGCCGCCGCGCCAACCAGACGCTGATCGGGTTCGCCGCCGAACACGGCAAGCAGGCCGTCGAGTACGGCCGAGGCAAACTGCACCGCAAGCACCTCGACGCGGTCGTCGTCAACGACATCGCCCAGCCCGGCATCGGGTTTGACACGCAGGACAACGAGGTCACGATCGTCACCGGCGACGGACACGATCGTCATGTCGCTCGCGCGCGGAAGGATCTCATCGCGCAGGCGGTCCTCGATGAGGTGGAACGAATCAGGAGGGAGGGAGTCCGTGCAGGAGCCCCAGCCGGCACACCTGACGTCGCAAACGCCTGACCAATACGCGGCGATCGCCCGCCGGCTCGCCGAAAACGTCGCCGGCGCGGTGCAGGTGCGACCCCAGACGCTCGACTTCGTGCTCACGGCACTGCTCGCCGAGGGCCACGTGCTCGTCGAGGACTATCCAGGGGTCGGCAAGACCGCACTCGCCCGGGCGATCGCGCGGTCGATCGACTGCCAGTTTGCGCGCGTGCAGTGCACGTCGGACCTGCTGCCGGCGGACGTCGTCGGGACGAACGTCTACGACCAGCGCGAGCAGCGCTTCGAATTCCGGCCGGGGCCGGTGTTCGCGAACGTCGTCCTCGTCGACGAGATCAACCGCGCGTCGCCGAAGACCCAATCCGGCCTGCTCGAATGCATGCAGGAGCGCCGGGTCACGGTCGACGTCCACACGCACGAGCTGGCTCGCCCGTTCCTCGTGCTCGCCACCCAGAACCCGATCGAGTACGAGGGCACGTACCCGCTCCCCGAGGCCCAGGTCGACCGCTTCATGGTGCGCATCAGCCTCGGCTATCCCGACCGCGCGGCCGAGGCCGGCATGCTCGCCGCCCACGAGGCCGGCGACAAAGTGCAGATGCTCAAGCCGGTCACGACCGCGGCCGAGATCCTCGCCGCCCAGGACGCCGCCATGCGGATCACCGCGTCCGAGGCCCTGCGCGACTACGTCGTCAAGGTGCTCTGGCGCACGCGCGAGGATCCGCGCGTCGAGCTCGGAGCGAGCCCCCGCGCCGGACTGATGCTGCTGCGGGCGGCGAAAGCGCACGCGATGATGAACGGCCGTGACCACGCCCTGCCCGACGACGTGCAGGCGCTCGCCGAGCCGGTCCTCGCTCACCGTCTGGTGATGGCCCCTGAATACCCGCGGGCGGCCGCACGCGAGGTCATCGCCGATGCGGTGTCCTCGGTGCGTGCGCTGTGACGAACGCCCGGCGCGGCATCGGGGTTGCGGTCGCCGGCGTCATCCTGACGCTCCTCGCGTTCACGTTTGACGCCGCGCCCCTGTTCGTCCCTGGAGTCGCGTTCGCGCTCATCGGCATCGCCGTGCCCGCGTGGGTGTGGCTCGCCGCCGACGGGGCGACCGTCACCCGGCGGCTGCCGGTCGAGCGAGCCGTCGAGGGCGAGCCGGTCGAGGCGATGATCGAGGTCACCCGGGGTCCGCTCGGCCTGCCGGGCGGCGAGGTGCTCGATCCGCTCGCCGGGATGCCGGTCGAGGTCGGCCGCCCGCTGTCGCTCGTCAGCGGCAGCTCGCACGCCGAGGTCCGGATCGTGGCCCGGTTTCCACGCCGGGGCCTGCGCCGGCTCGAGCCACCGTCGATCCACGTCGGCGACACGCTTGGCCTGGCGATGCGCGTGCGGCCCGGGGACCAGTCAGGCCAGGAATTGCTCGTCCTGCCGCGGACCGAGCCCGTCCGCTGGACGTCACGTGAGCGCAGGCGCCGGGTCGAGGGCGGCGATGGTGGGCCGGCGGATGAGCCGCTCGCGGCGAGCGATATCGACGGGCTGCGTCCCTACCGGCCCGGCACATCCGCGTCCCGGATCCACTGGCAGGCACTCGCCCGCGGCGCCGGCCTGCTCGAGCGACGGCTGCAGGCCGACGGCGACGCCCGACCGTTCGTCATCCTCGACGCGCGCACGCCACATCGACCCGACGCCGAGGAGCAACTCGACGCGGCCGTCCGTGCCGCGGCCAGCCTCACGCTCGAGCTGGCCCGGCGCGGCGGGTGCCGAATCCTCCTTCCCGGCGAGCGGCGCGCCGTCGCGGTCGAGAGCGACCTCACGAGTTGGCCCGGGATCCACGCTCGGTTGGCGCTAGTCGATGGAGGACCAACGACGCGCGCGCCGCATCTCGCGCCTGGGGCCAAGCTCGGACCGGTGCTCTACGTCGCCGCGCAGCCACTGGAAAGGATCCCGCCCGCCCTGGCGACGAACGGGATCGCCGGACTCGTGCTCGTGCTCCCACGCCAGGCGGCCGCCCAGCCCGCCGGTGCGGTGGTCTTCGACGTCGCGGGGTGTCGCGGCTACGCAGTCGGCGCGCGAGCCCGCGCCCGCGCCACGAGGGTGCGGGCAGCGTGAGCACCGGCGCCCAGGTCGCGGTCCTCGACGCCCGGGGCGTCAAGCACACGCGGCTGCGCGCGGATCCCGACGCGGCAGCGCGCCCGGTCATCCGGCTGATCGCGTTCGCCGCGCTCGGGCTCTACGGCGCGCTGCGCTGGGGAACGATGCTGAGCCCGATGCCGACCGGCCGGATGCTCGGCCTGCTCGCCCTCGCGATTGCGCTCGCCGCCGCCGGGCCTGCACTCCGCGCCCGCAGTGAGCTGCTCCTCATCGCCGCGGTCGTCGTCGCGCTCATCCTCCTGTTCGCGATCGCCGGCCTGCCATGGCGTTGGATCCGCCACCTGCGCTTGTCCGTCAGCGCCGATGCGATCGACGAGGGGCTGTCCTCGCTCCCGCGCGCGTACATCCCGTACACCGGGATCAACGAATCGGTGCGGCTCGTGATCGTGCTCGGCGGCGGCCTCTTGCTCCTGCTCGCGGCGATCCCGCTCGCGTTTGCCCCCGGTTCGGTCGGTGACGTGCGCCGGGCGGCGGCGGCGATCCCGCTCGTCGCGCTCGCGATCGTGCCCTCCACGATCGTCCGCCCCCAGGTCGCCTACCTCCACGGCCTCATCCTGTTCATCCTGCTCGTCGCCTTCATCTGGGGCGAACGGGTCGCCGGACGGGACCGGCCGCTCGCGGTCGGGATCGCCGCGCTCGCCGCAACCGCCGGGATGATCGCCGCCCCGGCACTCGACGAGCACACGCCGTGGTTCGACTACCAGTCGCTCGCCGGGCAGCTCAGCCCCGGCAGCGTCGAGGCGTTCGACTGGTCGCAGCGCTACGGGCCGCTCAACTGGCCGCGGACGGGCCGGGAGATCCTCGACGTCGCCGCCGCCAATCCTGACTACTGGAAGACCGAGAACCTTGAGCTGTTCCGTGGAACCGGCTGGGAGACCGGGTCGACGAACCCGTCCCAGGATGTGCCCGCGCCCGCGGAGAGCGCGATCAACCGCTGGAGCCAAACGATCCAGGTGACGCTGCGGGCGATTCGCTCGCAGCAGGTCATCGGCGCCGGCTACTCGGTCGCGCCGGTTCACCTCTCGCAGGCTGTCGAGCCCGGGGTCACCGTCGGCACGTGGCAGGCGCCGGCCGGGCTGCAGCCGGGCGACAGCTACCAGATCACGACGTACTCCCCGCGACCGACCGTCGCCCAGCTGCGCGGCGTCGGGGACCGCTATCCAGCGTTCGGGCTGCTCGGCGATCTGACGATGATCCTGCCCGGCTACGGCACCCCCGACCAGCCGATCCTGTTCCCGCCGTTCGCGACCCATTCACCGCCGGTGTCGCTGAACACGCCGACGGTGTCGACGAAGGCCGACGTCGACGCCTCTCCGTACGGGCCCGTGTACGCGCTCGCGATGCGCCTGCGAGCCCACGCACGCACCCCTGCTGACTACGTCCAGGGGGTCCAGAACTACCTCGGCCACGGCTACACATACAGCGAGACCCCGCCGCCGAGCGTCTATCCACTCGTCAGCTTCCTGCTCAAGGACAAGGTCGGCTACTGCCAGCAGTTTGCGGGGGCAATGGCCCTGTTGCTGCGGATGGGCGGCGTCCCGGCGCGCGTCGCCACGGGTTTCACGACAGGCGACTACGACCGCAGCCGCCACGAGTACGTGGTCAGCGACCTCAACGCGCATGCGTGGGTCGAGGCGTGGTTCCCGAGGTACGGCTGGGTGCGGTTCGACCCGACGCCCGGCACGGCCCCGGCCCGCAGCGGCAAGCAGCTCCCACCGGTGCTCCGGGCCACGGCGGCGTCGGTGCCGACCCCGAAGCCCGTCCGCCGCCCGGAGACGGCACCCAAGGCCTCGACGACGGTCTCACCGGTGACGCCCCATCCGCCGAGCGCATCGTCGTTGCCGTTCGTGCTTGTCGCGCTCGGGCTGCTCGCCGTCATCGGCCTCGTGCTCGGGCGGACAGCGCGGCTGCGGGAGCCGACCGAGTCAGAGCTCGTCGCCGAGCTCGAGCGGGCGATGGTCCGATGCAAACGGCCGCTGTCCGACGGTGCCACGCTCGCTGCGCTCGAACATCGCTTCCGCCAGGCGCCGGACGCGGCCAGCTACATCACCGCCCTGCGGCGAATGCGCTTTGCCAGCGTCGGCACGCCGCCGACGGCCGGGCAGCGCCGCGCGCTCCGGGCCGAGCTCGGGGCGGGATTAGGGCCGCTCGGCCGGCTGCGCGCCTGGTGGGCGCTGCCGCCACGGTGGACGCCCAGCGGGCCGCCGCGGCTGCGTCGAAAGGGCAGGGGCGAGGCCTAAACTCCGTTCGATGGAAGACGTATACGAGCTGTTCTGCCGCGGCACGCAACTGCTCGAGGCAGGGCACAACCACCAGGCGACGATTCCGCTCTCTCGGGCCCGTGACCTGGCGCCGGACAAGACGTCGATCCGGGAGGCGCTCGGCCGGGCGCTGTTTCACTCGCAGCGCTACGAGCAGGCGGCCGAGGAGTTCCAGGCGGTGATCGATCGCGCGCCGACGAACGACTACGCGCTGTTCTGCCTCGGCCGGTGTTTGCAGCTCCTGGGACGACACGCCGAGGCGCGCAAACCGCTCGCTCAGGCGGCCGGGATGCAGCCTGCACGCAGGGACTATCGGGTGTACCGGGACCGCGCTCGGGCGCGAGCGGCAGCACCGCCAGAAACCGAATAGCGACCGCCGCCCGGCGGCTCGCAACAAAGGGCGCAAGCTGGCCCGCGGCGAACAACTGGTGCTACCCTGAGCCGACAGCTTCTCGCACCGGGTCCGCTCGGTGGTTGTACCGGAAGTGGGCGCTCGCCCGCTTTTTTTTATGAGTTTTGCGTTGGAGGAGACAGTGAAGGAAGTCCAGACCGAGATCGAACAGCGGCTCGCCGAGTGCGAGCCCGCGGTCGAGGTGCTGCTCGCTGAGGTTGAATCCGGTTCCACACTGCGGTTGTTCATCGATCACCCGGACGGCGTGACGCTGGCGCTGTGCGAGCGCGTGTCGCAGCACCTTGCCGAGTACCGGAACGAATTCGACCTCGAAGTCTCCTCCCCTGGAACCAAGCGTCCGCTGACCAAGCCACAGCACTACTCCCGTTTCCTCGGCCGCCATGCGCGCGTGCGCCTGCGCGAGGCGCGTGACGGACACAAAAGCGTTACCGGAGAGCTGGTCGGAGCCTCCGAGAGGGACGTGACGATCGCCGCCCACGACGGTGTCGTGACGATCCCTTACGAGGAAATCGTCCGCTCCAACCTCGTCCCCGGAGACTGATCCATGTCACGTGAAATCGTTGAAGCCGTACGCGGCCTCGCTGCCGAGAAGAACATTTCGCATGAGAAGTTGATGGAGGCGCTCGAGGACGCGCTCCTGTCGGCCTACAAGAAGACGCCCGGCTCGGCGCCCTACGCCAAGGTCGAGATGGACCGCGACAGCGGCGACTTCAAGGTGTGGGAACTGAAGATCCCGCCGGAGCTCGAGGAGCAGTTGCTCATCGAGGCGACGACCGACCAGCAGCCCACGGTCGACCCCGAGACGGGGGAGATGCGCGAGCCGCCGGAGCCCGAGATCGACCTCGAGAAGCTCAAGGAGTACGAGGATCAGATTGAGACCGAGGACGTCACCCCGCACGACTTCGGCCGGATCGCCGCCCAGACGGCGAAGCAGGTCATCCTCCAGCGGATCCGGGAGGCCGAACGCGACATGATGTTCGAGGAGTACCGCGACCGCGTCGGGGAGCTCATCACCGGCATCGTTCAGCAGTCGGACTCGCGCTACACGCTTGTGCAGCTGCGCGAGCGGGTCGAGGCGCTGCTTCCGAAGTCAGAGCAGGTCGACGGTGAGCGCTACGACCACAGCCAGCGGATCAAGGCGGTCATCAAGGACGTGTCCAACAGTACAAAGGGGCCATCGATCATCGTGAGCCGCCGTGACCCGGAGCTGATCAAGTCACTGTTCGAACTCGAGGTGCCGGAGATCGCCGACGGACTCGTCGAGATCACGGGTGTCGCCCGCGAGCCGGGCTACCGCTCCAAGATCGCGGTCGTCTCTCACGTCGACGGCGTCGATCCGGTCGGCGCGTGCGTCGGGCCGCGTGGCTCCCGCGTGCGGATGGTCGTCTCGGAGCTCCGGGGCGAGAAGATCGACATCATCCCCTACAACGACGAGCCGGCCCGCTTCGTCGCCAAGGCTTTGTCTCCCGCGCGTGTGAGGGAAGTGCTCGTCGATGACGCCGGCAAGCAGGCGACGGTCATCGTGCCGGACGACCAGCTTTCGCTGGCGATCGGGCGCGAGGGGCAGAACGCCCGGCTCGCCGCCCGGCTCACTGGCTGGCGGATCGACATCCGCTCGGAGACCGAGTTCGCCGCCGAAGAGGCCGAGCACGGTTACGAGGAGGAAGAGGCACAGGGCCGGTGCGCCGCGATCCTCTCCAACGGCCGTCGCTGCCCGAACGCCGCGCTCCCCGGTTCCCGTTACTGCGGAATCGAGGCGCACCAGGCGCTCGCGAACAAGGACACCGACCAGGTCGACGGCTCGGCAGAGGATTCTGAGGGCGCCGATGGCGAGGACGCGCAGGCAACCGAGGCCGCGTCGTAGACTGGATCTAGATGAGTAAGCGTGTTCATGAAATCGCCAAGGAGCGAGGGCTTCCCACCAAAGAGGTGATCGAGAAGCTCAAGGCAGCCGGCGTCAGCGTCAAGGCCGCCTCCTCCAGCGTCGATGAGGCGACCGCGGCGCGCGTGCTCGGTAACGGTGGCTCTCCTGCCGGTGGAGGCGACGATCGCGCGGCCAGCGCCGACGCGTCGGCGCCCGCCAAGCAACAGGGTCGCGGCCGTGATCAGGGTCAGGGCAACCGCCAGGGCCAGGGCAACCGTGAGCGCGGGCGCAACCAGGGCGGCGACCAGCGTGGACAGGCCAACAAGAGCCGCGAGCAGAACCCGCCCGCTCCCGCTCCCGCCCCCCCTGCGCCGGAGGCAGAGGCCGACGCCGGCGCGTCCGGCGGCGCCCAGCAGGCGGGTGACGCCAACCGCGGCGGCGGCGGCGGCGGTGGCGGCGGCGACAACCAGCACAAGCGCCCGACTCGAGATTCGCTGCAGGGTGAGCGCGCACCCGGCTCGGCCGGTGGGCGCCGACGGGTCGTGATCGACTCCCAGGCATCCCGCCGAGCGCCCGGTGGCGGTCCACCCCCGCCGTCGAACCAGCCGCCGCGCCGCCAGCGCCGGGGCCGGCGCCGTCGCGGCGTCTACGACGACGAGGCCGAATCGCGTCCCTCCCGGACAGCGCTCGCCGAGCCCGATGCGATCCGCATCAACTCCGGGTCGACGGTCAAGGACGTCGCGGAGTACCTCAACGTCGGCGTCCCGGAGATCATGAAGCAGCTGATGGCGCTGGGCGAGATGAAGACGCTCACCCAGACGCTCTCTGACGAGGCGATCGTCGAGCTTGCGGACAAGCTGAACAAACAGGTTGAGATCGTCCACACCGAGGACGAGACCATCGCCGAGCCGGTGTTCAACGACGCCGACGAGGATCTCGTCGAGCGGGCCCCGGTCGTCACGATCATGGGTCACGTCGACCACGGCAAGACGAGCCTGCTCGATGCCGTCCGCGAGACCGAGGTCGCCAAGGGCGAAGCCGGCGGCATCACGCAGCACATCGGCGCCTATCAGGTCCACCACGGCGACAAGACCGTCACCTTCCTCGACACCCCTGGCCATGAGGCATTCACGGCGATGCGTGCTCGCGGCGCGAGCGTCACCGACATCGCGGTGATCGTCGTGGCCGCCGACGACGGGGTGAAGCCGCAGACGCAGGAAGCGGTTGACCACGCCAAGGAGGCCGGCGTCCCGATCCTCGTCGCCGTCAACAAGATCGATAAGGAAGGCGCTGACCCCAACCGCGTCCGCGGCGAGATGGCCGCAATCGGACTTCAGCCGGCCGACTGGGGCGGAGACACCGAGTTCGTCGACGTCTCGGCGAAGACGAAGGAAGGCCTCGAAGACCTGCTGGAGACGATCGTCACGATGGCCGATCTCGAGGAGCTCCGTGCCAACCCGGACGCGCCGGCATCGGGCAGCGTGATCGAGTCCAAGCTCGACCCCGGGCGCGGCCCCGTCGTCACGATTCTCGTCAGCCGCGGTACGCTCGAGGTCGGCGACGCGCTCGTCGCCGGCGCCCACTGGGGCCGCGTGCGCGCGATGAACGACTTCCTGGGCAACCGCGTCGGCCAGGCCCTCCCCGGCGAGCCCGTCGAGGTGCTCGGCTTCGACGGCGTGCCCGAGGCCGGCGAGCATGTCCGCGTCGTCGAGCACGAACGGCGTGCTCGGCAGCTCGCCAACGAGCGCGCCACGCGGCTCAAGACCGAGTCGCTCGCCCGGCGGAGCGGCAAGCGCGTCTCGCTCGAGGACATCTTCAAGAGCGGCATCCAGGAGCTCAACCTCGTGCTCAAGTCCGACGTCGCCGGCTCGCTCGAGGCGATCGAGGACGAGATCGCGAAGCTCCCCCAGGACGAGGTGTCGGTCAACGTCATTCGGCGCGCCGTCGGTGCCGTGACCGAGTCCGACGTGATGCTCGCCGCCGCCTCCGACGCCGTGATCCTGGCCTTCAACGTCCGCCCGGTCGGCGACGCGCGCGCCGTGGCCGAGCGAGAGGGCGTCGAGATCCGCCACTACTCGGTCATCTACCGCGCGATCGAGGAGCTCCGGAGCGCCATGCAGGGCATGCTCGCGCCGGAGGAGGTCGAGGAGTCCGTCGGCAGCGCCGAGGTCCGCCAGATCTTCCGCGCCTCGCGCGTCGGCACGATCGCCGGGTCTCACGTCACCGATGGCAAGCTGACCCGCGGGTCGAAGGTGCGCCTCGTGCGCGACGGCACGGTGGTCTACGACGGCGAGATCGCCAGCCTCCGGCGCTTCAACGACGACGTGCGCGAGGTCCTCACCGACTTCGACTGCGGCGTCGTGCTCCGCGACTACGCGGACATCAAAGAAGGCGACGTTCTCGAGGCGTACGCGACGCGGCAGGTCGAGCGCGAGCTCGCCTGAGCTCCGACCTCGGTCGGGCGGCGGACGGCAGGATGTCGGGCAGCGGATATGTCGCCGTGCTCATCATCGATCTGCATTTCCCTGACGCCGGGAGCCTCAAGGGCAAGCGCAAGGACCTCAGCTCGATCAAGGCGCAGCTGCGCACCCGGCTCGGCGTCGCGGTCGCCGAGACCGCCCATCAGGATCTGTGGCAGCGCGCGACGCTCACCGCGGCGCTCACCGGAGGCGACCTCACGACGCTTTCTGCCGCCGTGGACAACGTGGAGCGCTGGCTTCTTGCGCGCTGTCCAGAGGGCGTGAGCGTCGAGCGGATCGTGCATTCCGTCGAGGACCTGCGGGAATGACGCTACCGTCGATGTCAGCATGCAGCAGCACTGGGTTTCGGTCGTCTTAAGCTCCGGAGGGATAGGATGACCAGTGGCCGAATGCGGCGCGTCGACCATGCGGTACGCGCCGTCCTCAGCGACGCCATCGCGTCGGATCTCAAGGATCCGCGTATCGGATTCGTCACCGTGACAGGAGTCAAAACCAGCCCCGACCTGCGCCACGCTCGCGTGTACGTGAGCGTGCTCGGCGACGAGTCGGTGCGTGAGGCGAGCCTGGAGGGGCTCCGCTCCGCACACGGTTTCCTCCAGCGGCGGGTCGCGTCCGAGCTGACCTTGAAGCACACGCCGGCGCTGACCTTCGTCTACGACGAGTCCGTCGACCGCGGCATGCGCATCAGCGAACTGCTCGATCGGCCCGGGACGACGGGGGAGAGCGATGGCTGAGAACGGATCCCGATCCGAGCGCGACCAGACGCTGACCGCAATCCGCGGCGCCGACAAGTTCATCGTGGTCACTCACGAGAACCCCGACGGCGACGCGCTCGGCAGCCTCATCGCGATGCGGGAGATCCTGCAGACGCTCGGCAAGGACGCAGTGATGTTCATCGACGAGTACGAGTTTCCGCTGCCGCAGGAGTATCGCTTCTTCCCGCTCGACGGCCACGTGTCCTCTCCGCCGGACGATCTCGACGAGCGAACGCTCGTGTTCCTTGACTGCGGCAACATCGAGCGCAACCGTGCGGCGGAGGCGCTCCACCACCCGGGCGCTCGCATCCTCAATATCGATCACCACCATGACAACACGCGGTTCGGATCGGTCAACCTCGTCGATCCGCACTCGTCGTGCACGGCCGAGATCGTGTGGGACCTCATGCACGGGCTCGGGATCGAGCCCTCGCAGACCGTCGCCGAGGCGCTGTACGTGGGGCTGATCACCGACACCGGACGCTTCATGTACGAGAACACGGGTCCGCGCGCCCACGTGATGGCCGCGGAGCTGATCGAGGTCGGCGTCGACGTGCACGAGATGTACCGCCGTGTCTACGAGGGCGTCCCGTTCGGGAAACTCGCGCTGCTCGCGCGCGGCCTCGCGAATGTCCGCCGCTACGACGGAGGCCAGCTGACGCTGACCGCCCTGAGCGCGGAGGACTTCGCCGAGTCCGACGCCGAGGAGAGCTACTCGGAGGGCGTCATCGACCACCTGCGCGCCGTCGAGGGCACACTTGTCGCCGCCCTCGTCCGCGAGCGGCTGTGCCCGAACGGCTCCCCGACCACGCGCAAGGTGTCGCTGCGCTCGAGCGACGGCCGCGTCGACGTCTCGGCGATCGCCCGCGAGGTTGGAGGCGGCGGACACCGCCAAGCGGCCGGGTTCACAACCGAGATGGGCTCCGAGCAGATCGTTGAGTTCCTGCGCGGGGCAGTTGCGGAACAGCTCGCCGCCGCGTGAGCGACGGGATCATCCGGTACGACAAGCCGGCCGGGATCACGTCGCATGACGTGGTCGCGCGTGTCCGGCGCACGCTGCCGCGCAAGACGAAGGTCGGCCACGCCGGCACGCTCGATCCGTTCGCCACGGGACTGCTGCTCGTGCTTGTCGGCCGGGCGACACGCGTCCAGCGGTTTCTGATGGCGCTGCCCAAGCGCTACGAGGCGGCGGCGCGGTTCGGGGCGGTGTCGAGCACCGGGGATCCGGAAGGGGAGATCGTCAGCACCGGCGTCGTTCCGGACGGAGATGTCCCGCTGCCCACCGGAACGATCCGTCAGCGGCCGCATCGCTATTCCGCCGTCAAGGTCGACGGCCGCCGCGCCTATGCCCTCGCTCGCGCCGGGGTGGAGGTCGAACTTCCCGAGCGCACGATCGAGGTCTACCGCTTCGAGGAGCTCGAGCGCGCCGACCGCGACCACCGTCGCTACGTCATCGAATGCTCCTCGGGCACCTACGTCCGCACTCTGATCGCCGAGCTTGGCGACGCCTACTGCGAGGCGCTTCGCCGCACGGCGATCGGCGAGTTCGACGTCGCCGACGCCGACCCGGAGCGGATCGTCCCGCTCGCCGACGCGCTGAGCTTCCTGCCGGAGGTGCGGCTCACCGGCGAGGATGCCCGGCGAGCAACCCACGGCGTGGCGGTCGAGCCAACCGCTGCGTCGCAACCGAACGTCACCGTCCGCCTCACGGACGCGGACGGCCTGATCGCACTTGCAGAATCCGATGCAACAGGCGACCGCCTGAAGCCGGTCGTCGGCTTCCGGGGATGAATCTCTAGTGTTCCGCCCCGCATGAAGACGACGAGCGTGTGGGAGGTGGAGCCGCGCCCGCGACGGGTCGCGGTCGGCGAATTCGACGGCGTCCACCGCGGCCACCGTGAGGTGATCCGCGGAAACGACACCGTGCTGACGTTCGAGCCCCACCCGCTGCAGGTCGTCCACCCGATGGCCGCACCGAAGCTGTTGACGAGCTTCGACGCTCGGGCCGAGCTGATCGCGTCGCTCGGCGTCGACGAGCTCGTCGTCATTCCGTTCGACGATCATTTCGCGCACCAGTCACCACAGGAGTTCATCGACCACATCCTGATCGAGCGCCTCCAGGCGACCCACGTCTCGGTCGGCGAGAACTTCCGCTTCGGCCACCGGGCCGCCGGGGACACCGAGATGCTCGAGGCTGAGCCGCGGTTCGACTCGCGGGTGGTGCCACTCGTCGAGGTCGACGGCGAGGTTGTCTCGTCAAGCCATATCCGCGGGCTCGTCGCCGCCGGTGACGTGGAGGAGGCGACACGGATGCTCGGGGCGCCGTTCCAGCTCCGCGGCGAGGTCGTGACCGGCGATCGGCGCGGCCGCACCCTCGGGTTCCCAACCGCGAACATCGTCCCCGATGAGGCGCTCATCTGTCCCGGCCACGGCGTCTACGCCGCCCACGCCGATGGTCGGCTGGCGGCGGTCAACGTCGGGGTGCGCCCGACGTTCGGCACCGGGCGGGCGGTGCTCGTCGAGGCGTACCTGCTCGATCAGGAGGTTGATCTCTACGGTCACGTCCTCCGCATCGACTTCCTCGCGCGGTTGCGGGGCGAGCGGCGGTTTGACTCCGTCGAGGCGCTCATCGAGCAGATGCAGGACGACGTCCGCGTGACACGCGAGCGCTTTCAGCAGCCGCTCTGCTAGCCTCATCCGCCGCATGACTCTCACGCAGGAACGCAAGCAGGAGCTGGTCGAGAAGTTTGGCGACAGCCCGACCGACACCGGCAAGGCCGAGGTCCAGATCGCGATGCTCACCGCGCGCATCAACGATCTGACCCAGCATCTCCGGACGCATGCCAAGGATCACCACTCGCGTCGCGGGCTGCTGATGCTCGTCGGCCGCCGTCGCCGGTTTCTCAACTACCTGCAGCGGTCGGACCTCGAGCGTTATCGCGCGCTCGTGCGTGAGCTCGGCCTGCGTAAGTGAGCGCCGAGTCTGACGCTGTCGTGATCGCCCCGGGGACCCGTGTCCCCGACTTCACGCTGCGCGCGGAGGATGGTGAGCCGTTCACGCAGGAGAACCTGCTTGGCCAGACGTCGGTGCTCGTCTTCTACCCGTTCGCGTTCAGCCCGGTGTGCACCGATCAGCTGGGCCTCTATGAGGAGGTGCTCGACGAGTTCACCGCGCGTGGGGCGACGCTGTACGGCGTCTCCTGTGACGCCGTGTACTCGCAGCGGGCATTCCGAGAGAAGCTCGGGGTGACGATCGCGCAGCTGTCGGACTTCGAGCCGAAGGGCGCCACCTGTCGCGCCTTCGGGGTGCTCCATCCCGGCGGCTTTCCGCAGCGGGCGCTCGTGATCGTCGGGCCGGACGGCGTCGTGAAGTGGAGCTACTGCGCCGACTCGCCGGGCGAGCTCCCGGGCGCAAACCTCATCTTCGACGGGCTCGCCACCGCGAGTGCGTGACCTCGGGTCCGCGCCGATCCCAGGCGCCGGGCCCGATGACCATGTCCGGGGACCGCAGGATGCGCCCGTGGTTATCGAGTACGCCGACTTCGAGTGCCCGTTCTGCGCGGCGCTCAGCGTCCGGCTCGCCGAGACCTCGCGGCGACGCGTCTTCCGTCACTTCCCGGTCCGCACGAGCCATCCGCGGGCGTGGCCGGCCGCGTGTGCGGCCGAGGCGGCAGGGCTCCAGGGCCGGTTCTGGGAGATGCATGACCTGCTGTTCGCCGATCAGGGCCGGCTCGAGGACCCGCACCTCTGGGAGCGCGCGGAAAAGCTCGGTCTCGACGTCGAGCGGTTCGACCGCGATCGCCGCAGCGACGCCGTGAAGGCCCGAGTCAAGCGCGACTTCGACTCCGGACTGCGCGGCGGCGTCGTCACGACCCCGACGTTGTTCGCCGACGGCGCGATGTACGCGGGCAAGCAGGCCGTTTCAGCGGCCGGCGAGACTCTCGGCTAGCGGCGTCGGCGTCGGGGTGAACCCGGGCAGGCGCAGCGTGAACACCGATCCGTGCGCCGTGCTCGCCGCGGTACAGCGCCCACCGTGCGCCTTGGCGATCGCGTCGACGATCGCCAGCCCGAGTCCGACGCCGCCGCTCGAGCGTGAGCGGGCCGCATCGGCCCGGGCGAACCGGTCGAAGATCCGACTGAGCGCCTGCTCGGGGATGCCGCGCCCCTCGTCGCGCACCTCGATCGCGATCGTCCCGTCGGGCTCGGCCCGGGCGCTGAGGAGGATGGCCTCCGTTTCCCGGGTGTACTTGACGGCGTTCTCCAGCAGGGCGTCAAGTGCCGCTCGCAGCCGTTCCGGATCGACGCTCAGCCATCCCGCGGCGAGCGGTCCGAGCCGCCACGCGCGGGGCGCGACCTCGGACCACCGAATGAACACATCCTCGAGGAACGGCTCAAGCTCGATCTCCGAGAGCTGTATGAACTGCGGCTGATCCGCCGTCGCGAGGACGAGCAGCCGCTCGAGGATCCCATCGATGCGGCCAAGCTCGTCGAGCGCGATGGCGAGCTCACCGGACTCGCCGACCTCGCCGCGGAGCAGCTCGAGGTGGCCGCGGGCGATCGTCACCGGCGTCTTCAGCTCGTGCGACGCATCGTGGATAAACCGCTCCTGGCGTTCGAGCAGCGACCGTTGCTCCTCCGAACGCTGCTCGGCGATATCGAGCGCCGCGACGCGCCGACGCGCGTGCCACACCATCGCGAGGAACATCGCCGCCATCAACGGGACCTCGAAGAGCTCGCCCCAGAGCTGCTCACCGTCGAACGCGTCGAGAGCGATCGAGATGCCGGTCACCGCCATCACGCCGGCGAGCACGATCAGCGTCGGTCCCAGCGCCCAGACGCGGAAGCCGTAGAGGAGCGTCAGGCTGATCCAGACGAAGTGGAACGGGATGGTCTCCCAGCCCGGCCACGCGATCATCGCCGCGTAGTTCGCCGCGGCGAACACCAGCCAGAGCAACTCGACCCGATAGCGGCGCGCGAGGCGCCGCCACCTACGCGGCCGCGCGGTACCCCACATTACGCACTGTCTCAATGGGCGCGCTCGGGCCGAGGCGGCGCCGCAAACGGCGCACGCACACGTCGACTACGTTGGAGCGGGGATCGAAGTCGTAGCCCCACACCTCCGACAGCAGGCGCTCGCGGCTGACGACCTCTCCGACGTGCAGCACCAGAAAATGGAGCACACGGAACTCGCGGTCGGACAGGTCGGCCACGGTGCCGCCGAGCCGCGCCTGGCGGCATGCCAGGTCGAGCTCCAGGTGGCCCACCCTGATCAGAGTTCTGTCGTCGCTGGTGCGCGCCCGTCGCAACTGCACGCGTGCACGCGCCAGCAGTTCGTCGAGCGAGAAAGGCTTTGCCACGTAGTCGACGGCGCCGAGGTCGAAGCCCATCAGCTTGGTGTGCAGATCACTGCGAGCGGAAAGAATGATCACGGGCAGGTCAGCATCCTGCGCGTGGAGTTCGCGTAGGACGTCCAGTCCATCGCGTCCCGGCAGCAACAGATCGAGGATCACGAGGTCATAGCTTCCGGCGAGCGCGCGAATGATGCCTTCCCTGCCGTCCTCGACAACATCGGCGACGTATCCCTCGGCCTCAAAGGCGCGCGCGAGGAAGGCCCGAATCCGCGCCTCGTCCTCGACGATCAGAATTCGCATCGCATATCCCAGCCACTTCCCGACCCGAGACCATAAGGGTTTTTGCGTGACCTGTAAATATCGCCGAGATGACGTCGCTGTCATCTCGGCCGGTGCCGCCGACCGCCACGCGGCCTGGCGTTCCGCTCTCCCGACTTGATCGTCGTCTACCCGTCGGCTATAAGTCGGGCGCTGCGCAAGCGAGACAGTGAGCACCAGCCCTTTGGCAACACACACCACGCCGGCCAGTGCGCCGTGGACGATCCGCGGACTGGTCGCGTCGCACAAAGCGGCTGCGCTGGCGATTGCCGTCCTGTGCGTGATGATGACGGCCTATTTCCTGTTGATCGCCCTCGGACCGAAGGCTGGTGCCGTGACCGACAGCACCACGTGCGATGAGTGGGGATCGACGAACGTGAACCGGCAGGATGCCTATGCGAGGCTCTACGTCTCCGAGCACGGTGCCGTTTCGCCGCGATGGGGACCAGCTCCGACTGGTGTGATCAACGCGATCAACGCCGGCTGCTACCAAGCGTTCGGCGAGGGCGTGGCGAACAAGGCGACCGTCGTTCAGGCGATCTCGCGCGAGTTCTGACGCCCACCGCTGGACAGCCGCAACTGATGATGCGAGCGCGCTGCGCCGGCTCGGCGCCCGCGCGCACGCACGCGGGCGTTGGATCTGAGCCGCCCGCAGATGACCTGTAAATGACAGCTCGATGACATCGGCGTCATCTGCGTCGTTGCCGCCGCTGGGAGAG
This sequence comes from uncultured Solirubrobacterales bacterium, assembly GCA_963750695.1. Classification (GTDB taxonomy): domain Bacteria; phylum Actinomycetota; class Thermoleophilia; order Solirubrobacterales; family Solirubrobacteraceae; genus Palsa-465. The sequence continues at coordinate 7,091 of CAVVSB010000005.1, read as the reverse complement.
ATATAACACCGCGCCGAGGAGAGAGACGCTGAATGAGTGCTACTGGGAAACGGATTCTTGTCGCGACGATTGCAGGTGTGCTCGCCTGCGTGGCGATCGGCCTATACATCGGCCTGTACCTCGTCAACGTGCCCGGCTCGGCGGCGGCTGTGCAGACGTCGTCGGGGACCCAGCTGTATCTGGGGACCGTGCCGGCCTCCGAGACGAGCGATCCGCACCCCTCGTGGGTCTCCTATTACGCGGTCGATGCCAACTCCGGCAACTGGCAGCACAACACGACCTATGTGCTGCCGGCGAACACGCTCGTGCACGTGACGATCTACAACTTCGACGGCGGCTCGGGGCTTCGCAACCCGTTCATCAGCTACGCCACCGGGACCACCGGCGGCATGACGCTCGACGGCAAGCCGACGCAGACGATCGACCCCGACACGGCCTCGCACATCTTCGCGGTCCCGCAGATCGGCCTGTCGGTGCCGATCAAGGGGGTCCCCGACGACGCGAAGAATCCGTGCGACAACGCACCGTGCAGCCTCTCCTTCGACCACACCACCACCTCGTTCACGTTCCGCACGCCGGCTAAGGGGCTCTACCGCTGGCAGTGCTTCGTGCCGTGCGCGGCGGGATACATCGCCGGGTTCGGCGGCCCGATGCAGACCGTCGGCTACATGGATGGCTACCTCAAAGTTGTATGAGTGAGTGGGTGGGCGGCTGACATGAGCGAAAGGCGCCATTTCCGCAACGTCGTGCTGCTGTGGGTGCTGGCCAACGTGATCGTCCTGCCGATCGTCATTTGGGTGATCGGCCCGGGACTTCCGCCGGGAAGTGGAAGCGTTGAGGCATCGGGGCAGGTCACCGATAACACCGTGCTGCTCGGCACCGCAACGCCCGTGGCGCTCGGGGTGCTCATCTTCATGGGATATTCGATCTGGGCCTTTCGGGAGCGCACCCCAGACGTCGTACTCGATGGCCCCCCGATTCAGGGCAACTCGAGTGTCCAATTCTGGTGGCTGATCGTCACGACGACGCTCGTGCTGTTCCTCGCCGGCTACGGCACCATCAGGCTCCTGGATGACGGATCCGGTGGCGGTCAGGGGCCGAACGCGATTGCCACCCCCGAGGCGCCTGCGGGCGGCAAGGCGCTGGTGGTGCAGGTGATCGCCCAGCAGTGGCAGTTCATGTACCGCTTCCCCGGCTACGGCGGAGTCGAGACCCCCGACCTTGAGCTTCCCGAGCACACGCTCGTGCAGTTCAACGTGACCTCGCTCGACGTGATCCACTCGTTCTGGGCATACCAGTTGGGCGTGAAGGCCGACGCGAACCCGGGCGTCAACAACGTCGCCTACGCGACGACGAAGGGACCGGTCGCGTTCAACGTGCGCTGTGCTGAGCTGTGCGGCGTGTGGCACGGCTACATGTTCGATCACGGCCGCGTCGTTCCGAAGGCCGACTTCACCACATGGATCGCAGCGCAGCAGCAGAAGTACGCGCCGGTGACCAAGACCTTGCCCCCGTACTCGAAGACCTACTTCCCGGATCCAAACAGGAGGGCCGGATGAGCGCGATCGCAGTGTCGGTGCGTGCCCCCCGAAGCGGCTGGCGAAAGCTGATCGGCTTCAACATGCTGACCGGCATCCTGCTCGGGATCGCAGGCTGGTTCCTCGGTCACTGGATCGGCGGTCGCTTCACCGGCGCCGGCATCGCCTACTACGCGGACGCGGGCCAGAACGACATCGCGATCTTCCTCGGCTACTTCCTCGGGGTCGTCGGCTTCCTTATCGGCATGGGCTTTGCCAACTACCCGCTCAAGCGGCTGCTCGGACATCCCCCGGCGCTGGCCGAGCACGAGGCCGAGGCGGAGGGCGTATTCCGGTACTTCACGATGTCGACCGACCACAAGGTCGTCGCCAAGCAGTACATGGTGGGGATCGGTCTGTTCTTCTTCGTTGCCGGCCTGAACGCGATGCTGATCCGGACCGAGCTGCTGCAGCCGAATGTGCACGTGTTCGGTGCCAACCAGTACCTGACCCTGGTCGGCCTGCATGGGTCGATGATGATGGGGACGATGACCTCGGGATTGCTCGGGCCGTTTGCCCAGTGGCTGATCCCGCTGATGATCGGTTCGCGGCGGATGGCGTTCCCGCGTGTCGAAGCGTTCAGCTTCTGGCTGTTGATGGCCGGCGAGGTGATCCTCATCACGACGATCTTCTGGGGCGGCTTCCAGACCGGGTGGACGGGGTACCAGCCTCTGGGGGCCGAGGGAACCGCCGGCTACGACGCTTACATCGGGTTCTTCGCGCTCGTCGGACTGTCGATGTGCCTGTTCGGGTTCAACAACATCGTCACGATCATCACGATGCGTGCGCGGGGGATGACCTGGTCGCGGCTGCCGATCTTCGTGTGGGGGGCGTTCGCGACCTCGTGGTTGATGGCGCTGGCGGCGCCGATGCTGATCGCCGCGCTGCTGATGGGCGCGATGGACCGGACCATTCAGACCAACTTCTACGTCCCTGGGCAGGGCGGCAGCGCCTACCTGTTCCAGAACCTGTTCTGGGTGTTCGGGCACCCAGAGGTGTACATCCTGGCGTTGCCGGGGATGGGAATCGTGCTCGAGATCATCACCGTGTTCAGCCGCAAGCCGTTGTGGGGCTACCGGCTGGCCGTCGCGGGGATGCTCGGTATCTCGTTCCTCAGCTGGTTCGTCTGGCAGCACCACCTGTTCGTCTCGGGAATCAACGCCGACCTCCGGCCGTTCTACATGCTGTCCACCGAGCTGATCTCGCTGCCCACAGGGTTCATCTTCCTGTGCGCGATGGGGACGATGTGGCGCGGGCGTATACGGCTGAGCGTGCCGATGCTGTTCTGCCTGGCGTGGATGTTCAACTTTCTTTGGGGCGGGATATCCGGGGTGTTCAACTCCGACGTGCCCAGCGACATCACGACACACGGCAGCTTCTTCGTGATGGCGCACTTCCACTACACGATCATGGGCGGGCTGATCTTCGCCTTCTTCGCTGGGATCTACTACTGGGTGCCGAAGATGTACGGGTTCAAGCTCAACGAGCGCTTGGCGAAGATCCATTTCTGGACGCTGTTCATCGCCTTCAACTCGACCTTCGCGCCGCTGTTCGCCCTCGGCTTCATGGGCATGCCTCGCCGGGTGGTGACCTACAACGCCTCATGGCAGGGACTCAACGACTGGGTGTCGGTATCCGCCTATGTGATCGGGCTCTCGATGCTGGTGTTCCTGTTCAACGTGGTGTGGTCGCTGCTGGTCAAGCGCGAGCCAGCCGAGGCCAACCCGTGGAACTCCAAGTCCTACGAGTGGACTCTGCCCACGCCCGTACCGGTGCACGACTTCGATCGGTTCCCGGTGTTCGACGGCGACCCGTACCCGTACGGCGTCGAGACCGCTCCGGCCGGCGCACCAGCGGCCGTTCCGGCCGGGGGAGGAGCCTGAGCCATGGAAGCCTCGGTTCCCGCCGCTCCCCACATCGAGGCCGAGCCCCCTGAGTGGCAGCCTCGCGCGGTCTGGCTCGGCGGCCGGCTGCTCTGCGGCGTGATCTCGTTCTTCTTCGCCTCGTTCCTGTTCGCCTTCTTCTACCTGAAGGCGCTCGACGTCAACCACAACTGGAAGGTCGGACAGGTGGTCCCCGACGGCGGGATCGGCGTCTCGATCGCGTCCCTGTTCGTGCTCAGCGCTGTGATCTACCGCCTTGGCGCGAGGCGTCCGGCCGGCGACTCCATGGCGGCCGGGATCATCGCCGTTCTCGCGGGGCTGATCGCGGTCGTGCTCCAGTTCATCGAGTACGTCGTGATCGACTTTGGCGCGGCCAGCGGCGGCTATGCCGCGGTCTTCTTCGGCTGGACGGTGACGTACGCGATCGTCGCCCTGATCGGCCTGTACTGGATCGAGATCCAGGTCGCCAGCCTGTGGCGAATACGGCGCGAGGGCTCGATGCGCGAGACCGAAGTGCCCACGACCGAGACCGCGCTGGTCCTGGCCGGGATCGAAGCCTCCTCGTTCTACTGGGCCTACTTCGTCGCGATCGGCGTGCTCGCCTACATCCTCCTGTACCTCGTCGGCTGACCATGTCCTGGACGGCCTGGTCGCTGGACCCGTCGCTGGCATACGTCGCGCTGGCCGCGGCGCTGTACGTGCTCGGCAGCCGCGGCCGGGACCGGCCGCGGCCGCTGCAGGCGCTTGCGTTCTTCGCGGGCCTACTGACGATCGTGATCGCGCTCGACTCGCCGATTGACGACTACGCCGACCAGCTGTTCTGGGTCCACATGGTGCAACACGTCCTGCTGCTCACAGTCGCACCCCCGCTGTTGCTGCTCGGACGGCCGTGGCCGCGAATGTGGCGGGCGCTGCCGCTCGAGCCGCGGACGAAGGTGGCGCGGAGCCTTGCCCTCTCCCGCTGGATGGCGCCGGTGCGGGCGCTCGCCCGGCCGCTCCCGGCGTGGATCCTGTTCAACGCGACGATCGTCGGCTGGCACATTCCCGCCGCCTACAACGCGACGCTCACCTCAGGGGTGGTGCACGCGTGTGAGCATGCGATGTTCTTCTTCGCCGGGCTTCTGTTCTGGGCGCGCGTGATCGATCCCGGTCCGCTGCGCCCGCGCCTGGTCTGGCCGGCCCGGATCGCCTACACGTCCAGCGCGATGGTGGTGGGCTGGCTGCTGGCGATCACGCTCGTGATGGTGCCGCACGCGCTCTACGGCCACTATGCGGCGCTCCCGTCCCGGCCCGGCGGGATCAACGCGCTGACAGATCAGCAGCTCGCCGCCGGCGTGATGTGGGTCCCCGGGTCGCTCGCCTATGCGATCACGTTCATCATCGGTTTCTACCGTTGGCTGGAGCCGGACCACTCGCGCAGCCCAGTGTCAACGGCGTTTACGACCTGAGGAGGAGAGAGACTTGCCATTGGTTCCCATCGCAGCCTTCCTTGCCGGCGCGCTGCTCACGATCCTGCTGCCGCTGGCGCTGCTGATCGCGCTTGCGGCTTGGTACTGGGCGGTGGCGATGCGCGTGCCCGGGACGACGGAGACATCCGAACCCGGGACGGAACCCGCGGCGAATCTGGGGCCCCAGGTCCCGGAGACGCTCCCGCCCGAGCCCGGGGCTTGATGCAGGCGGGGGTGGGCACCGACGCGGGGGCGCGGCCGGCGACGGCGCGCCGTGCCTGGATCGGCATGCTTCTGATCGCTGCCGCCACGGTCGGGCTCGGCGTGGGATTCGCCGTTCACCGGCTCGCCGCCGGTCGCTCAGCGGCCCAGGCGACCGTGTCGACTCGCTTCGGGATGCACGCTCCTGCAGCCTGGGCCGAAGGGGCACGTCCCGCCCCGCCGATCACGACCCTGCGCGACCAGACCGGGCGGCTGTTCTCGCTCAGCTCACTTCGGGGCCGGACTGTCGCGATGACGTTCTTCGACTCCCACTGCAACCAGGCCTGCCCGCTCGAAGGCCGCGCGCTCGCTTCGGCTCTGCGGGCGCTGCCCGCGGCGCAGCGACCGGTGCTCGTGATTGTCAGCGTCAATCCGCGTGACACGCCGTCCTCCGAGCGCGCGGCCGCTCGCAAGTGGGGACTCGCCGCCGCGGGCTCCTGGTACTGGTTATCGGGCGACCACTCGCGGCTCGCGCGGGTCTGGAAGGACTATCGGATCTTCGTCCATCCCACGAAGAGCGACATCGTGCACACCGAAGCCATGTACCTGATCGACCGCGGCGGATACGAGCGGTCGGCCTACCTGTATCCGTTCGTGCCGGGCTCGGTCACACAGGACCTGACGTCGCTCGCCGGCTCTGGGCGTGGGCATGCCTGATCTCGCCCGTGCGATTCCGGCCGTTCCCCCGGCGCGGGCGCTGTTGCGGGCGGGCACCGCCGCGCGGGGGACCTGGCGCGACTACGTGACGCTGACCAAGCCGCGGATCATGTCGCTGCTGGTGCTGACCTCGGTCTGCGCGATGATCGCGGCCGCAAGCGGAGACCCCTCGCCGGCCAGGCTCCTCGCGCTTGTGATCGGCGGGGCGCTTGCGTGTGGTGGTGCGAGCGCACTCAACCACGTGCTCGATCGCGACATCGACCGCCTGATGGGGCCGCGCACGGCCAACCGCCCGGTGGCGGCGGGCAGGATCCCGCCGGCGCGCGCCGTCGCCTTCGGCCTCAGCCTTCTCGCGCTCGCGTTCATTGTCCTGACGGCATTCGACAACCTGCTCACTGCCGCGCTGTCGATGGCTGGCGGCGCGTTTTACGTGCTGATCTACACCGTATGGCTCAAGCGGCGAACGGCGCAGAACATCGTGATCGGCGGGGCTGCGGGCGCGATCCCGCCGCTCGCGGGGTGGGCGGCGGCCCGGGGCAGCATTGGCATGGGCGCGGCGTGGCTGTTCGCGATCGTGCTGCTCTGGACGCCCCCACACTTTTGGGCTCTCGCGCTCTTGTTGGAACGCCGGTATGCGGCGGCCGACGTGCCGATGCTGCCGGTGGTGCGGGGCGCCGCGGCAACCGCGGCACAGGTGCTCGCCTACTCGATCGCCCTCACCCTGCTCACGCTCGCTCCAGCGGTGCTCGGGACCTTCGGTGTCGTCTACCTCGTGACGGCCGTCGTCCTAGGCCTCACGTTATGTGCGCTCGCGGTCCGGTTGTGGCGTCGCCCCACACCCGCGGCCGCGAGCGCGCTGTTTCACTTCTCGCTGCTCTACCTGGCGCTGCTATTCGCGGCGGTGGCGATCGACGCCGCAGTGCGGTAGGCCGAGCGAGGTGGCCCGACGAGGCCGCGCCGGTCGGCGCGGCCCGCGTCAGGCGGTAGTGCCGGCCGCAGCCGGCGTGCAATCGCCCATCCCGCCGCGACCGCCGAAAAGGCGCCGACGGACAGGACGACGTTGAGGACAATGATGAGTGTCGTTGACATGGGTCCGTTGATACCCGGGCTCTGTAGGACGACCAATCGAGGAATGTCAGACGTTTGTAAGAGACCGTTTAGCGGTGCCTTGAGTGCGGATTCGATCGTGCGGAGACGGGCCCACTCCACCGTCAGCAGGGCGCTGCGTTGGGACCTTGACCCGATTGGCTACGAAATGTGCGCCG
>CAVVSB010000004.1:0-502561 GCA_963750695.1 uncultured Solirubrobacterales bacterium | reverse complement strand
CAGGCGAGCACCGTCGCCTGTGTCTACGCCGACGCGCCGCTGACGCCGGGACGCTCCGTGGCGCAGTCGGCCTACAACGGCAAGCGCTTCACCGCCCCCGGCTTCGGTTCCCTGCGTGCGGCCTACGGCGACTTCGGCCCGGCCAACACGATGTACGCGCTCGCACTGCGCCGCCACATGCATCTGTTCGGCACCGATCATGATCAGCTCGGCGCGATCGCGGTCGCTCAGCGAGCGTGGGCGCAGCGCAATCCGCGTGCCCAGATGCGCGCACCGATGACCCTCGAGGACTACCACGCCTCGCGGTGGGTGGTTGAGCCTCTGCACCTGTTCGACTGCTGCCTCGTCTCGAATGGCGGCGTTGCGGTGATCGTCACCTCGGCGCAACACGCGCGCGAGCTGCGCCAGCCCCCTGTCTACCTGCGTGGCTTCGGCCAATGCGCACCCGGCGACCGGTCTCGTGCCGACCGCGACCCGGCCGTCCACACGGGCGCCGGTACCGCGGGGACCAATGCACTGCGCCAGGCTGGCATCTCGCTCGCTGAGGTCGATGTTCTCGAGCTGTACGACTGCTACACGTACACGGTCCTCGTCACCCTCGAGGACTACGGATTCTGTGAGAAGGGGGAGGGTGGCCCGTTCGTCGCCGATGGCAAGCTCGGTCCGGGCGGATCGTTGCCGTGCAACACCGGCGGCGGCCAGCTCTCCTCCTACTACATGTGGGGTTTCACCCCTCTGTCCGAAGGCGTCATGCAGGCTCGCGGCCAGGCCGGGGAACGACAGGTGCCTGCCCACGACCACGTGCTCGTGTCTGGTAACGGCGGCGTCCTCAACTTTCACTCGACGACGATCCTCAGCCCTCACGAGCGATGAGCACTCGCGTGATCTCCAGGCCTCCCAAGCCGGTACCTGTTCCCGATGACGCGAGCGCCCCCTTCTTCGCCGGGGCGCTGCGCGGCGAGCTCATGCTCCTGCGCTGCGCCGCGTGCCGGACGTTCATGTCGCCGACGGGCTACCTCGGCGTCCCGGTTCGTCCGCGTTGCGTGCGCTGCTTCTCCGGTGAGCTCGAGTGGGCGGCGTCGAGCGGGCGGGCCACGCTCTACAGCTTCGCGGTCATGCACCAGGTCTACGACGACGCGTTCGCGGGCGAGGTCCCGTACAACATCGCCGTCGTCGAGACCGAGGAGGGGGTGCGGCTCACCAGCCAGGTCGTCGGTTGTCCGAACGACGCGCTCCTGATCGGAATGGCGCTCGCGGTGACGTTCGAGCACCTGTCCGACGACGTGGCCATCCCGAAGTTCCGGCCGGCGCCATGAGCTACGACCACGTTATCTACGAGAAGCGCAGCCACGTCGCGTACGTGACGCTCAACCGGCCCGAGCGGATGAACGCGCTCGACAGTCACTCCCACCGCGAGCTGATCGAGATCTTCGACGACTTCGCGGCCGACCCGGATGCCTGGGTGGCGATCATCACGGGCTCGGGCAGCCGCGCGTTCTGTGCCGGAAACGACCTCAAGGCCACCGCACGGGCATCGGCGAATGGCGAGAAGCGCGTCGATGCCCATTCGCGATTCGCCGCCATCACCCGAGGCTACGACTGCCCCAAGCCGTTGATCGCAGCGGTCAACGGAGTCGCGGCCGGCGGCGGGTTCGAGATTGCGCTCGCCTGCGACATCGTCATCGCCGCGCACACCGCGCGGTTCGGATTGCCCGAGCCACGGGTGGGCTTGATCGCGGGCGCCGGCGGGATTCACCGGCTCACGCGCCAGATCCCGCTCAAGCCGGCCATGGGCATGCTGCTGACCGGCCGGCTCGTCTCGGCACACGAGGGGCTCCGGCTCGGGTTCGTCAACGAAGTCGTCGAGCCCGCCGAGCTGATGACCGCCGCGGAGCGCTGGGCGGGAGAGATCCTCGAGTGCTCGCCGCTGCTGCTCAGGCTGACCAAAGAGGCGATTCGCGAGGGGCACGGCCTCGATGTCGACGCGGCGATCGCGCGCGACTGGGACGAGCGAATCCCCCGCATGCTCGCCTCGGAGGATTACATCGAGGGCCCGCGGGCGTTCGCGGAAAAGCGTAAGCCGGAGTGGACCGGACGATGAGCCTCAAGCTCGGCCTCAACACCGGCTTCTGGGCCTCGGCCGCCCCCACCTCAAAGACGCTCGAAGCAATCCGCGAGGCCGAGCGCCTCGGCTTCGACTCGATCTGGACCTCGGAGGCGTACGGCTGCGACGTGCTCACGCCCCTGGCCTGGTGGGGCTCGCAGACCGAGACGGTCCGGCTCGGTACCTCGATCATGCAGATGAGCGCGCGCCGCCCGGCGGCCGCCGCGATGGCCGCGATCACGATGGATCACCTCAGCGGCGGGCGCTTCGTCCTCGGCCTCGGCGTGTCCGGTCCTCAGGTCGTCGAAGGCTGGTACGGCGAGCCGTTCGCGCAGCCGCTGGCACGTACGCGCGAGTACGTCGCGATCGTGCGCGGCATCGTGGCCCGGGAGGCGCCCGTGAGCTCCGACGGGCCGCACTACCCGTTGCCCGTCTCTGGCCGTGCGGGGGTCACCGGCCTCGGCAAGCCGCTCAAGACAACCGTCCACCCGCTGCGCTCGCGCATCCCGATCTTCCTTGGCGCCGAGGGGCCGAAGAACATCGCCCAGACAGCCGAGATCGCTGACGGCTGGCTGGCGCTGTTCTACTCGCCCTACCATCACGACGAGTTGTACCGCCCGCACCTGGAGACCGGGTTCGCTCGGCGGACGACGCCGCCACGAGACTTCGAGATCGCGGTTTCGCTCGACTTCATCGTGCACGACGACGTCGAGCAGGCGGCGGACAGGATCCGGCCCCGTCTCGCCCTGTACTTCGGCGGTATGGGCGCCCGCAGCATGAACTTTCACCAAGAGGTCGCGGTGCGGATGGGGTACGGCGACGCCGCGCGCAAGATCCAGCAGCTGTTCCTCGAGGGCAAGAAGGATGAGGCGGCTGCGGCGGTGCCGACCCGGCTCGTGGAGCAACTCTCGCTGATCGGGCCGCCCGAAAAGATCCGTCACGACCTCGACGCCTGGCGCGCGTCCGGCGTCACATCGCTGCTCATCGTGGGTGAGCCACACGAGCTGCGCACGGCCGCGGAGATCGTCCTTGGCTGAGGGCCCCCCGCTCGATGGGCTGCGCGTGGTCGAGCTCGGCGATGCGCGCGGCGAGCTGTGCGCCCGAATGCTGGGCGATCTCGGCGCGGAGGTCATCAAGGTGGAGCCGCCGACAGGGGCTGACTCGCGGCGGGAGCCCCCGCTGCACGAGGGCCTGAGCCTCGCCTTTGCCGTGCGCAACGCGGGCAAGCGGTCCGTTACGATCGATCTGAAGCGGGGTCGTGACCAGCTGCTCGCGCTGCTCGCCGGCGCCGACGTCTGGGTGCAGAGCAGCCCGCCGGGCTGGCTGCGCAAGCTCGGCCTCACTGTCGACGCAGTCCGAGCGCGCCATCCGCAGCTCGTCGTCATCTCCATCAGCGACTTCGGTCTGACCGGCCCGTACCGCGATTGGGTGGCGAGCGAACCGGTGCTGCTCGCGATGGGCGGCGTGCTCAGCCGCTCCGGCTTGCCGGGCCGTGCGCCGCTGCTGCCGCCGGGCGAGCTCGCCCGCTCGCTCCCCGCCGCCCAGGCGGCATGGGCGGTGCTCGTCGCGGTCTGGAACCGGATGGTCACCGGGCGAGGCGACCACATCGACTTCTCGCTCTACGAAGCGACCGCCCAGGTCGTGGAGCCGGCGATGGGGACGCTCGGTACCGCACAGGCGGCCGGCTACGAACCGACCCGGTCGCGCCCGGCGCCCGGCCCGTATCCGATCTTCCGCTGCCGGGACGGCCACGTGCGCCTCGCCCTGCTCGCGCCCCGCCAGTGGCAGGCGATGCGCGGCTGGCTCGGAGACCCGGAGGATCTCCGGGATCCGGAGCTCGAGACGATCCGGGGCCGCGCGCTCGCGGCCGAGCGCCTGCACGCGATCCTCGAACGGCACTTCGCCGGACGCGGCAAGTATCAGCTGGCGCTTGAGGGGCAGGCGCGTGGCGTGCCGATCGCACCGGTACTGAGTCCCGGCGAGGTCCTGACGGCCGAGCATTTCCGCGTACGGCGGGCGATCGCCCGGCGCGAGCTGGCGCCTGGCCTGACCGCTGAGGTGCCCGCCGGCTGCGCGGAGATCGATGGCGGGCGCGTGGCGGCGGTCGGGCCCGTGCCGCGGGCCGGCGAGCACAACGAGCAGCTGGCGACCTGGGGCGGTGCCGGGGCGGCCTCCGCGCGTCAACCAGCGCTGTCGGCGGGCGGACTTGCGAGCCCAGATCACCGACCGCTCAAGGGGATCCGCGTCCTCGACCTCGGCGTGATCGTCTACGGCGCCGAGGTGGCGCGGCTGTTCTGTGAGCTCGGCGCCGACGTGATCAAACTGGAGAGCCGGGCGTTTCCCGACGGCGCCCGCGTCTCGCCGGTGCACTTTGCGATCGGGCATCGGGGAAGCCGCAGCTTCGGCGTCAACCTGCGCAGCGCCGACGGCATCCGTCTCGTCCTGCGGCTCGTCGAGCAGGCGGACGTCCTGCTCGCGAACTTCAAGCCCGGCACGCTCGAGAAGCTCGGGCTCGGCGCCGAGGCACTACACGCGGTCAACCCGCGGCTTGTCATCGTCAGCGCGAGCGCACTCGGGTCGCGAGGCCCGTGGAGCGGCTGGATGGGCTACGGCCCGCTTGTCCGGTGTGTGTCTGGGCTCACCAGCCTGTGGCGCTACCCGGATGATCCCCACAGCTTCAGCGATTCGACGGTGGTTCATCCCGACCACTTCGCGGCCCGCATCGCGGCGGCGACCGCGATGGCTGCGCTGATCGCGCGGCGGCGCACGGGGCGTGGCGCGCGGGTCGACGTGGCGCAGGCCGAGGCGATCCTCACGCAGCTCGCCGGCCGGTTCGCTGCCGAGTCGGTACTCGGCCCGGCGGTTGCGGACGGCGTCGTGCCGCCTGATGCGCCGTGGGGGGTCTACCCGTGTGCAGGCGATGACGAGTGGTGCGTGGTCACCGTGCGCGACGATGGAGAGTGGGTCCGGTTGTGTGATGCGCTCGGCTGGGCGGCGGACCCTCGTTGTGAGAGCGCGGCCGCGCGCCTCGCACACCGCGCGGAGCTCGATCGCCGCCTTGGCGCCTGGACGTCGGAGCGGTCGCCACGCGAGGTCACGCGGCTCCTCCAGCACGCCGGTGTGCCGGCCGGCTTCATGCAGCGGCCCGACGAGTACGAGCACGATCCGCAGCTCCAGGCACGCGACTTTCTGCGCTCCTTCGAGCAGCCGGGTCTTGAGCCGCGGAAGATCGAGAACGCGCCGTTTCGCTCTGAGCAGATCGCGGCGCCGCCGGCCGCGGTGGCACCGGAACCCGGGTGCGCACACGCGCGAGATCTGTGCTCAGCTGCTCGGAATGACGGACGCGGCGGTCGAGGCGCTCGTGAAGGCCGGTGTGCTCGAGGAGGAGCCGGCAGCCACACGCACGAGCGTCTTGCCGACCGTCTCGCCCGCCAGCTGAGCGACCAGCGCCGCCGGCGCGTGCTCGAGGCCCTCGACGATCGACTCCCGGTAGCGGAGCCGGCCGCTGGAGAGCCACATGCCGACCTCGCGCTGCATGCGGGGCATCAGGTGCATGTGGCGGCTGCCGCGCAGCCCGCGCAAGCTCAGCTCCTTGGCGGTCGCCTGGAAGAGGTCATCCGCAGAGAGGCGCCCCCCGGCGCCGTCATAGCTGGAGACAGCTCCGCAGAGCACGACGCGCCCGTGCCGTCGGAGGGCTCCGAGGGCCGCCACGAGGTGCTCGCCGCCGACGTTGTCGAAGTACACGTCGATTCCGTCTGGCGCGCAGCGTGCCAGCTGGTGAGCGATGCTGCCCCGGTTGTAGTTGAAGGCCGCATGCAGACCGAGCTCGCCCAGGAGATAGCGGAGCTTCTCGTCGGATCCCGCGCTCCCGATCACGCGGTGCCCGCGCAGCATCGCGAACTGGGCGGCGAGGCTGCCGACGGCGCCGGCCGCCGCGGAGACCCAGACGACGTCGCCGTCTGCGCAGCCCCGCCGCATCGAACAGGCCGGCATACGCCGTCAGCCCCATTCCGCCGAGTGCGCCGAGGTAGCTGCGAGCGGGCACGTGTGCCGTATTGATACGGCGGAGCGTCCCGAGCCCGCCGAGCGCCGTCGCTCCGGCCGTCACAACCGAGTAGTCGCGCCACCCGAGAGCGTGGGAGACGACGTCGCCGGGTGCGAACCCCGGCGCTCTCGATTCGAGCACGTCGCCGACGGTCATGATCCCGTCCATCGCGGCCTGGAGGCCGAATGCGCCGAAGTAGCCACTTGGTCCCGCCGGCGCCAGGCGCAGCCGCAGGCTCGGGTCCACGGACGTCCACGTATTGCGGACGAGGACCTGTCCGGCGGCCGGGCCGCGAATCGGCACCTCCGCAACGCGGAAATCTGTCGCGCGGACGGGCCCGGCTGGATAGCGTTCGAGCTCGATCTGGCGCGAGGTGAGGGGCACGGCGTTTGGGACCAACCACATGCGTTGAGGTTGTCAACGGCGCTGGTAACTGACATGATATCAGTTCATGTTGACGATGACAGCGAACGACTCACACAGCACGAGGTTCGGTGGCAGCGTCGCCGCCGTCACCGGCGGAGGCAGCGGGATCGGTGCTGCGATCTGCCATCGCCTCGCCGCCGAGGGCGCACGCGTCGCGGTGCTCGACCTCTCATTCGACACCGCCGCTCGCACCGCCGAGTCGATCGGCACCGGACTGCCCGTCGAGGTGGATGTCTCCGACAGCCACCGGGTCGACGCCGCCGTGGCGCGGATTGAGCGCGAGCTTGGGCCGCTGGAGGTGCTGGTCAACAACGCGGGCGCGGTCGCGCTCGAGCACGTACAGCGCATCACCCCGCTGCTCGAGCGCCAGCGATCCGAGACTCGCCGCGGATGGCTACGCAACGACGCCGCTCGACGCGCTCAGTCGGCTGACCGACGAGGAGTGGCGACTCGTTCTCTCGGTGCACCTTGACGGCACGTTCTACGGCACCCGGGCCGCTGCTCGGGTGATGGCCGCGCGCGGAGGTGGCGCGATCGTCAACATGGCGTCGATCTGCGGCATCGAAGGCTGCACCGGCCACCCGCACTACTCGGCAGCCAAGGCGGGGATCCTCGGCTTCACCCGCTCGGTGGCCAAAGAGCTGATCGTGTCCGGGATCCGCGTCAACGCGGTCGCGCCCGGATTCATCGACACGACGCGGCTGAAGTCCCGGCTAGGGTCCGGCCGGCAGGCCGAACTCGCGCGCACGCCGGCCGGCCGCCTCGGTACCCCCGAGGAGGTCGCCGCGACCGTCGCGTTCCTCGCCTCTGAGGAGGCAGGCTATTTCGTCGGCGCCACGCTCAGCCCCAACGGCGGGCTCCTCACCGCGGTGTGACGGCAGCCTGGTCGCATGCGCCGGCCGGCGCCATCCGAGGTCGGCTTGATTTGAAGTCAGCTCAGTTTAGCGCTAGACTGTCCGTCAGATGCGACTGTCCCTGACTGCAGAGCAGCGCGGCCTCCAGGAGGACGTGCGTGCGTTCCTCGCCGAGCGTGTCCCAGCCGAGCTCCCGCATGGGCTCGACGAGCGCATCGGCGCACTGCGCCAGTGGCAGGCGGCCTGCCATGAGGCGGGCTATGTCGGGCGGGCCTGGCCGCGGGAGTTCGGCGGCGGCGGGCGGCCCCCGGTCGAGCAGATCATCGTCGACCAGGAACTGGCGGCCGCGGGCGCGCCGGAATTCGTCAATGTCGTGGGACTCGACGTCCTCGGACCTTCGCTGCTGCGCTTCGGCAGCGACGAACAGCGGCGGCGGTACATCCCGTCGATCCTCTCGGCGCAGGAGATCTGGTGCCAGGGCTTCTCGGAGCCTGACGCCGGGTCCGATCTTGCCTCACTGCGCGCCCGTGCGGTCGAGCACCCCGACCACCCCGACCACTATGTCCTCAGCGGCCAGAAGACGTGGGTGTCGTGGGGCCAGTTCGCCCGCTGGTGTGGCGTCCTCGCTCGGACCGAGGACGTGGCGGCCGGCGGGGCGCGCCACCGTGGCATCTCGATGCTGATCGTCGACATGCGGGCGCCGGGCGTCGAGGTTCGGCCGATGACCCAGATCACGGGCCACGCGGAGTTCTGCGAGCTGTTCCTCGACGATGTCGTCGTCCCCAAGGAGAACCTGCTGAGCGCGCCCGGCGACGGATGGAAGATCGCGATGTACACGCTTGGACACGAGCGCGGCACCGCGGCGCTTCCGCGCCAGGTGAAGCTGCGCACGTGGCTTGACCGGCTCGTCCGCACAGCGGCCGACCGCGCGCTCGGCGACGAGGCGCTGCTCGATGACCCCCATGTGCAGCGGAGCCTCGCCCAGGCCTTGGTCGGAATCGAGGTGCTCCGCCACCACGCCTATCGCACGGTCGGCGAATTCCTCGGTGGCGGCGTGGTCGGGCCGGCCAGTTCGAGCGTCAAGCTCCTGATGGCCGAGGCCGAGCAGCGGCTGGCGAGCACGGCGATCGAGCTCCTCGGGCCGGCGCTGGGGGATGGCGACGCCGCGGCGGTCTCCGAGAATCGGTTCTGGGAGGAGACCTATCTCTACTCGCGCGCCGCATCCGTCTACGGCGGAACGCGCCAAATCCAGCGCAACATCATCGCCGACCGCGTTCTCGGGCTGCCCACGGAGTAGTCATGGACCTCGAGCTGACCGACGAACAACGCTGGCTCGCCGAGTCAGTCGCCACGCTCCTTGACCGCGAATGGGTGGCGCCCGAGGCGCTGGGCGAGGTGACGCTCGCGCGCCGCCGGCGCGTCTGGGACGAGCTCAGATCGTTCGGTGCTCTGTCGATCGGCGGGCCGGATGGAATCGGCGCCGTCGAGTGCTGCCTGATCGCACGCGCGCTCGGGTCGCACCTCGCGTCGGTGCCCTTCATCGCGAGTGCCGCGGTCCGTCTCGCGCTCGCGTCGGCGTCGGAGGATGCGCTTGATGACCGTTCGGGGCTAGCGCTCGCCCTTTTGGAGCCGGACAGCCGGGCGGGCTTCTCGGTCGGCGCCACGAGGACGACTGTGGAGATCGCCGGCTCCGGGCACGTCGTGACCGGTGAGAAGTCGGCCGTCGAGCAGGCTGACCTGGCGGACCGGCTCGCCGTTACCGCGACGCGCGCCGGTGAACCGGTGCTCGCTTTCGTGGACTCGGATCATCCGGACCTCGCGCTTGCCCCGAATGCGTCATTCGACGCCACGCTCCCGATGTACGGGGCTCGGTTCAGCGCGGCGTCGCTCACGGCAGATGCGCTTCTGACCGGCGCTGCCGCGGAGGACGCGCTGGAGCGTCTCGGCACAGCGGGCGCGCTGCTGGCGGCGGCCGAGGCGACCGGCGCTGCCGAGCGGATACTCGATGACGCCTGCCGGTATGCGGCCGAGCGACGGCAGTTCGGCCGGAGCATCGCGAGCTTTCAGGCGCTGCGCCACATCCTCGCCGACATGTACCTGAGGGCGGCCAGCGGATGGTCGACCGTCCTGTACGCCGCGGCCGCGTTCGACGAGGGCGCCGGCGATGCCGGCGAGACGGCCTCGATCGCGAAGGCGTACGTCGCGCGCGGCGCGCGCGAGGTCGCTCACGGCGCGATGCAGGTGTTCGGAGGCATCGCGTTCACCGATGAGCATCCCGCGCACCGGTTCCTGCGGCGGATCGTGGTGCGCGAGCAGCAGTTCGGCGACGCCGCGCACCATGAGCGCGCGCTCGGACGCCGGCTCGCTGCAGCGCCACCAGCGCGAGCCGGTGGCTGTGTCCAAGGCGATTGTCTCATGAGCACGCTGCGCGATCCGACCGCGCAGCGGCTCGAGCACATCACGACCGGGGCTGAGCCCGCCGTCGTCGGGCCGCTGCTCGCCGAGGTCCTCCACGACGAGCGCTGGCGCACCTGCGACGTCGCGCTGATCTCCGGCGGAAAGTCGAACCTCACCTACCGCGTGGCGTCCGACGCCGGCGAGCTCGTACTGCGCCGCCCGCCGCTGGGTCATGTGCTTCCGACCGCACACGACATGGTCCGCGAATACCGTGTCCAGGCCGCGCTCGAGCCGACTGATGTCCCCGTCCCGCGGATGCTCCACCTCGGGAACGCCGACGGGCCGCTCGGGGCGAGCTTCTACGTCATGGAGCGGGTCGTCGGACACATCTGCCGCAACGAGCTCCCGCCCGCGTATGCCGACGCGCCGGCGCAGCGCGCGGCGATCGGGCGCGCGCTCATCGAGACGCTGGCCCGGCTGCACGCCGTGGATCCACGCGAGGTGGGGCTGGCCGAGTTCGGGCGCCCCGCCGGGTTCATGGAGCGCCAGCTGCGGCGCTGGTCCGAGCAATGGCAGCGCTCCAAGGTGAGCGAACTGCCGGCGCTCGACGCGCTCCGTGACGAGCTCGCGCGTACGCTTCCGCCGCAAGCAGCGTCGACGATCGTTCATGGCGATTACCGGCTCGACAACACGATCCTTCATCCGACTCGCCCCGGTGAGATCGTCGCCGTCCTCGACTGGGAGATGAGCACGCTCGGCGATCCGTTCTCCGATCTCGGCGCGTTCCTTGCGTACTGGAGCGAGTCCGCCGACGATGAGGTGCTCCGCGCTGCGCGCATCGTGCCGCCGGTCACGGCCGCGCCCGGGTTCCCAACGCGCGAGGAGATCGTGGACGCGTATACGCGCATCACGGGTTTTGACGCCTCGCGGGTGAAGTGGTACCACGCGTTCGCCTACTTCAAGCTCGCCATCGTCTGCCAGGGGATCGCCGCTCGCGCCGCGGGTGGCGCGATGCTCGGGTCGGGCTTCGACGATGCGCAGGGGCTCGTCGAGCCGCTCATCCGGGCGGGCCGGTACGTGCTCGCCCGGTAGCGCCGCTGCGGCGTCGTGCTGCTCAGCGCGTCGCCGTGCCGCTCAGCGCGTCGCCATGCCGCCGTCGACCGTCAGCACCTGGCCGGTGACGAAGCTGCTCGCCTCGCCGAGGAGATAGACGATCGACTGGTCGAGCTCGCCGGGCCGGCCGCCTCGCCCGAGCGGGATCTGCTCAGTGAGCCAGGCGGGGAAGCTGTCGGCGTCGGTGCCGAGGCCCGCCGTCATCTCCGAAGCGAAGAAGCCCGGGGCGACCGCGTTGACGCGGATCCCGTAGCGGCCCCATTGGGAGGCGAGCTCACGCGTGAGACCGATCAGCCCGGCCTTGGACGCGACGTATGCGGCGTCGGCGATCTGGCCGATCGAGCGCAGGCCCATGACCGACGCGATGTTGACGATCGAGCGGCCGCCACCGTGGCGCATGTGCTCGGCGGCGAGGCAGGACAGCGCGTACGGCGCGACGAGGTTGACGCCGAGCACCTGTGTGAACGTTTCGACGCTCGTGCGCAGCGCGGGCCCCGCGGCGCCGAGGCCGGCGTTGTTGACGAGGCCGTCGAGCCGACCGTGCCGTTCGAGGATCGTGTCGATCACCCGACGGCGGTCCTCCTAGTTCGTCACGTCGCAGGCGACGGTATCGGCTGCCCCGCCGAGCTCGTCCGCTAGCGCGCGGAGGCGCTCCACGCGCCGTGCCGCCAGCACCGGTCGGGCACCGTGGAGCGACGAGCGTGCGGGCGAGTTGCTCGCCGAGGCCGGAGCTCGCGCCGGTGACGAGCACGACCCGGCCGCCGAGACTCGATGCGGGATGCATGACCCAGCGGGCCTCAGAACGAGGCGATGCTCGACGCGACGCGCAGCGAGCGCAGTTGCAGCTGGCGGCCCTCGAGATCGGCGGCGCGCACCGGGCAGCCGATCGCGTGCTGATGCCACGGCACATAGAGGGGCCGCGAATGCGTCTGGCACACGGCGCAGCTCGCTGACTTCACGCGCGGTCGCTCCGAGGCCGGGGCGGTGGTCACCTGAGCGTCCATCGTCAGACCGCCACCGGGTCGCGGTAACGCTGGCTTTCACGGCGGGCGATGGCCATGTGGTGCACCTCGTCGGGCCCGTCGGCGATCTGCAGGATCCGCGCGACGCCGTAGAGCTCGGCGAGCAGGAAGTCCTGCGAGACGCCGGCGCCGCCATGCGCCTGGATGGCCCGGTCGATGACCCACGTCGCCACCTCGGGCGCGGCAACCTTGATCGCCGACACCTCGATCCGAGCTCCGCGGTTCCCGACCGTGTCCATCAGCCACGCCGTCTTGAGCACGAGCAGGCGCACCTGTTCGATCCGCACGCGCGCTTCCGAGATCCAGCGCTGCACGACGCCGTGGTCGATGATCGTCCGGCCGAACGTCGAACGCGAGGCAGCCCGGCGGCACATCATCTCGAGCGCCCGTTCGGCCATCCCGATGGCGCGCATCGCGTGGTGGATGCGCCCTGGCCCCAGGCGTTCCTGGGCGAGGCGAAAGCCCTCACCCTCCTCGCCGAGCAGGTTCTCCGCCGGCACCCGCACGTTGTCGTAGATGACCTCGGCGTGTCCTCCATGGGGGCCGTCGTCGTACCCGAACAGGCTCGTTGAGCGCAGCACGGTCACGCCGGGCGTGTCCTTCGGGACGAGGATCATGCTCTGCCGACGGTGCCGCTCGGCGTCGGGATCGCTCACGCCCATCACGATCAGGAGCTGGCAGCGAGGGGACATCGCGCCGGATGTCCACCACTTCCGGCCGTTGATCACGTACTCATCGCCGTCACGCTCGATGCGGGTCGAGATGTTCGTGGCGTCTGACGAGGCCACCTCCGGTTCGGTCATCGAGAAGGCCGACCGGATCTCGCCTTCGAGCAACGGCTCGAGCCAGTCCCGTCGTTGCTGCTCAGTCCCGAACAACGACAGCAGCTCCATGTTGCCCGTGTCCGGAGCCGAGCAGTTGAGCGCCTCGGGCGCAATCCAGGGGCTATGTCCGGTGATCTCCGCCAGCGGCGCGTACTGCGCGTTGGTCAACCCGGCGCCGTACTCGTGCGTCGCCGGCAGGAACAGGTTCCACAGCCCGCGCAAGCGGGCCTCGGCCTTGAGCTCCTCGATGATCGGTGGCGTGCCCCATCGATCCTCCGCGTTCTCGACCTGCTCGCGGAACACGGGCTCTGCCGGATACACGAACTCCTCCATGAACGCCATCAGGCGTTCCCGGAGCTCGGATGTCGTTTGATCGAACGAGAAGTCCATTGCGAGGCCCGCCCGGTCAGCTGTGCGACCAGACCGGATCGCGCTTCTGGAGGAATGCCTGAACGCCCTCGCGCGCGTCGTTGGACTGGTGTGCGACGTTGCAGGTCATGCTCTCGAGCGCGATCAGTGTCTCGGTGTCGCCGTCGAGGCCGCGGTTCGCCGCCAGCTTCGTGATCCGCATCGTGAACGCGCTCTTGTCCTTCATCGGCGCGATGAACTCGGCGACAGCGTCGTCGAGATGCTCTGCGGGCGCCGAGACGTTCGCCAGCCCCCAGTCTGCGCACTGAAGCCCGGACAGCAGCTTGCCGGTCAGCAGCAGCTCCTTCGTGCGCCGCAGGCCGATATACCGAGGCAGGCGATAGATCGGTCCCGCACCGCCGAACAGCGCGCGGCGGATGTGGAAGTCGCCGATCTTCGCGTCGTCGGCGACGACGGCGAAGTCGCAGGAGATCATCAGCTCGAAGCCTCCGGCGACGGCGTACCCCTCAACCACGGCCACGGTCGGCTTCTGGAGGTTGAACGCCTTGTCGTAGGTCCGGGCCGAGACCTGCGCGATCTCGACGGAGTTGTTCGTCGTGCCGAGGAAGTCGGCATCGAGCATGTTGAGATCCGCGCCGGCGCAGAACGTGTTCCCACGCCCGCGGACGAGCACGACGCGCACGTCGGGATCGCGCTCTGCACGCTCGAGTGCCGCGCCGAACTGGGTGAGCAAGCCCCAGTTGACGCAGTTCTTGACCTCCGGGCGGTTGAACCAGATCGTTGCGACCTGGTCGACCACCTCGTACTGGACAAACTCTGGCTCCACCTCCACCGGATCCGCCTGAAGCTGGACGGTCATTGCTTCCACCTTTCCTGTCGACATACCTAAACTGAATTCAAATCATAGCAGCTCGGCGGCCGCTATGCAACCCCGCTCGGTCAGACTCGGCTCATCGGATCGGATCCCGAAATTTCGCGGGCGTTATGAGCTTCTGGCTGAGATTTCTGCCGAGCATCGCGTGCTGGACAGCTGTGTAATACTGAACTGGATTCGATTTACGAAGGTGATTGATGGCCACTGTCGATGCAATCCCCATTCCGCTGCCGCACGTCGGGTCGGTCAACGCGTGGCTGCTGCGCGGCGACCCCGTCACGCTGATCGACACGGGACCGCGCAGCGACGAAGCGCTCGATGCGCTCGAGCGGGGCCTACGACTGCGCGGGATGCAGGTCGAGGACATCGAGCTCGTGATCGCGACGCATCACCACCACGACCACGTCGGGCTCGCCGCAACGATCAAGCGGCGGGCCGGCGCGCGGATCGCGGCACTCGATGCGACGGCTGCATACGGTCAGCGCTACGCCGAGAACGTCGCCGCAGATCGGCGATTCTCCTGCGAGCTCATGCATGCTCACGGCGTCCCTGATGCACTGGGCGGCCGGGTCGAGGCGCTCTGGGAGTACATCGCCGCGACGTCTGAGCGCTTCGACGCGGACATCTGCCTGCATGACGGCGCGCGCATCCGGGCCGGCGGACGCGAGCTCGAGGTGATTGCGCGGCGAGGGCACAGCGAGACCGACACCCTTCTCGTCGACGCCGCCAGCCGGACCGCGTTCGTCGGTGATCATCTGCTGGCGAAGATCTCGCCCAACACGGAGATTCGCCGCACGAGCGCCGGCCGGCGGTCACGATCGCGCGTCGATTACCTCGCTGGTCTCAAGCGCACGGCGCGGATGCCGGTGCGCCGCCTGCACGCCGGGCATGGACCGGTGATGTTCTCCGCGCGCGAGCCTGTGCGCCGCGAGCTCCTCCAGCACCGGCGCCGCTGCCGGCGGATCATCAGCATTCTCGAGGCCGGGCCGGCGACCGCGTTCGCGATCGGCCGCATCCTGTGGCGCGACGCGATCGTGCGCGAGCAACCGCTGCTCGTGGTTTGGGAGGTGCTCGGGCATCTGGACCTGCTGCTCGCGGCGGGCGTGGCCCATGAGCACGTCGCACCGAGCGGCAACTCCTGGTATTCGCTTGCCCGGCATGGTCGAAGTCCAGAACACGGAGCAGAGCAGATTGTCCACGCCAGCTGACCTCACCCCGTTCCCGCAGGCCGACGCGCCCGATCCGCGCGAGCTGTTCGACCTGTCCGGCCGCATCGCGCTCGTCACCGGCGCGACCCGGGGCCTTGGGCTCGCGATCGCGTCCGCATTCTCGGGAGCCGGCGCGGAGGTGCTCGTGGTTTCACGCCAGCACGATGCCTGCGAGCAGGTCGCCGCTGGACTGCGCGCACGGGGCGCGCGGGCCCGCGGCTTGGCCTGTCATGTCGGGCAATGGGGACAAATCGACGAGCTCGTCGAGACCGTCTACCGCGAGGTCGGCCGGGTCGATGTGCTCGTCAACAACGCTGGCATGTCGCCGGTCTACGAGCGAGTAAGCGCGGTGAGCGAGGAGTTGTGGGACAAGGTGATCGCCGTCAACCTCAAGGGACCGTTCCGGCTCTCCTCGCTGATCGGAGAGCGAATGCGTCGCCGCCGGACGCGGGTCGATCATCAATGTGTCAAGCACCGGAGCCGTCCGACCGACCGGCGACATCGTTCCCTACGCCGCGGCCAAGGCCGGGGTCAACGCGCTCACCGTCGGCCTGGCCGACGCTCTCGGGCCGGCCGTCCGCGTGAACGCGATCATGCCCGGGCCGTTTCTCACCAGCATCGCGCGCCACTGGGACATGGAGTTGTTCGCCGAGCGCGCGGCCACGTTCCCGTTGCGGCGCGCGGGTGAGGCACGGGAGATCGTCGGAGCGGCGCTCTACCTGGCAGCCGACGCCTCCTCGTTCACAACCGGCACGATCCTCACCGTCGACGGCGGCGCGCAGTGGAGCATGCCGGGGACCGGAGAGCGACGGCGATGAGCCAGCCGGGCAAGCGGCCGCGCGGGCCGCTGTGGCTGCGGGCGGTCTATCGCCTGGAGCGGGCGATCGGCGAGCCGCTCGAGTCGGTCCTGCACAGTGACACCTACTTCGATCTCATCTCCGAGACGATGCGCGTGCGCGCGCGGACCGGACGCTCGCTCGAGGCGGTCTCCCGGCGCGCGCTGCACCTGCTCAACCTGCCGGCCGGCAGCGACGTGCGGCGCCTGCGCGAGCAGCTCGGCCGGGTTGAGCGCGATCTCGCGCAGCTGGGCAAGACCATCGACGACCCCGAGCGCATCGCCGAGCCGGCGGACTCGGCGCCACGAACGATCCCGTGAGGCTTGCCCATGGCGCCGCTAGGTCCTTCAGAGCTGGTCGGACGCGTCAACCGCGATCTTGAGCGCTCGCTGCTGCGGGCGCGCAACGGGATCCGCTACGTCCGCGGCAACTCACGACCCAAGCTCGGCGGGACCCCGAAGGAGACGGTGTGGGAGCGCGACCGAGCCGAGCTGTGGCGCTACGAGGGCGGTCCGGTCCGCTACGGCCCTCCCGTCCTGATCGTGCACAGCCTCGTCAGCCGGAGCTACATCCTCGACCTGCGCCCCGGCCACAGCGCCGTCGAATACCTCGTCGGCGCGGGCTTCGACGTGTACATGCTCGACTGGGGCGTCCCCGACGAGCGCGACGCGAACAACAGCTTCGCGACCTATGTCGACGAGTACCTGCCGCTCGCGGTCGATGCCGTACGGCGGGAGAGCGGCTGCGATGGGGTGACCATGGCCGGCTACTGCCTGGGCGGCGTGCTCGCCATGCTCTACGCGAGCGGCCGGCGCGACGCGGCGGTGCGCAACCTCATCCTGATGGCCACACCGGCGGACTTTCAGCAGATGGGGGCGATGGTCGCCGCCCTACGTGAGGGGCGCCTCGATCCCGAGCAGCTGATCGACGAGACGGGCAACGTTGCCGCCGACGTCCTGTACTCCGGCTTCTTCATGATCGCGCCGACGACGCCGATCGCGCAGTACGCCACGTTGCTCGAGCACCTATGGAACGACGAGTTCGTGGAGGGCTACCAGGCAATGGCGCAATGGTCGCGTGACCACGTGCCGTTCCCGGGTGCCGCGTTCCGCGAGGTCGTCGAGAAGCTGATCCGCGCGAACGCGCTGACGAGCGGTTCGCTCCGCGTGGGCAATCGCGCGGTCGTCTTCTCGGAGACGGACGCGAACGTGCTGATCGCCCTGGCTGATCGCGACAACGTGATCCCTCCCGCTGCGGCCGAGCCGCTGACGCGCCTGGTCGGACGCCCAGAGCGGCGGGATGTCCTGCGCTTGCGCGGTGGCCACGTCACGTTCGGAACCGGCCGCGATGCGTTCACGCACACGCTGCCGAGCCTGACCCAGTGGATCGCCGCGCACAGCGACGCCCACGCTCAACCAAGGAGACGCTGAGATGGAGCTCAGAGAACTCGACGACGGCGACGCACTCGGCGCTCGCGGATTTCCTCCGGCGCATCCCGGAGGGAGACCGCACGTTCTTCAAGGAAGCGGTCGAGGATCCGGCGGTCATCAGAGCGTGGGTCGATCAGCACCGCGGCCGGTGGGTTGCCGTCGCACCCGCGCGGCGAGATCCTCGGCTACGTCGCGGTCGTGCCGCTGCACGGCTGGTCAAGCCACGTCGGTGAGATCCGCCTCATCGTTGACCCGGCGCATCGTGGGGAGGGCGTCGGCACAGCGCTCGCCAGGCGCGCGATCGTCGAGGCGTTCCGCAGCGGGCTGACGAAGCTCGTCGTCGAGGTGCTTGCGGCTCAGGAGTTCACGATCGAGATGTTCCGCGCGCTCGGATTCGATCCAGAGGCGCTCCTCGCCGGGCAGGTCAGGACGCGGGAGGGCGAGCTCGCGGATCTGATGATCCTCGCCCACCATGCCGTCGACGCGACGGCCACCGCGGCGGCAGCGGGCCTCGCGGGCGGCGTCTGAGGCTTCAAAGGGCATCTGAGTTCGCGATGAGCTAAACTGAAGTCAGTTTATGTTCTACGGGACCGACTCCTGAAAGCGCTTCAGACGGCGCGCGAGCCCTCGCGGCGGCACTGCTCGACGGCTATGAGGACACCGCGCTTGCCCTCACCGAGCTCTGCCGCGCGACGGCGGCGTCAGACGCGCCGGGAATGCCCGAGCCGGTGCTTCGCGGTGTCGGGGACGTGATTCGCGACACGGCCGCCGTCCAGCTGTCCTGGGCGCGCTGGCTGCTCGATCTCTGATGCAGGTCATCGACGGACACACGAAGTTGCACTGGGAGAGCCGCGGGGATGGCCCGCCGATCCTCCTCATCATGGGGCTCGGCCTGAGCGGCGGCGCGTGGTGGCGGACGGTTCCCGTCCTCGCGAGGCAATTCCGGGTCATCACGTTCGACAATCGCGGCGTCGGCCGCTCGGCCTCGCCGCGGTACGCCTACACCACCGAGGCGATGGCCGACGACGCCGCATCGGTCCTCGACGCGGCGGGAGTGGAGACCGCACACGTATACGGGATCTCCCTCGGCGGAATGGTCGCGCAGCAGCTCACGCTGCGCCATCGCCGGCGCGTGCGCGCGCTGGTGCTCGGCGCAACGCACGCTGGCGGCCGCCGCGCGATCGCACCGGACGCCGAGGTCATTGCGTTCTTCCGTCGCCGGCCCGAGCTGCCGCAGGAGGAAGCCGCGTGGGCATCGGTTCCGTACAACTACGGTCCGGCATGCCGCCACCGTCACGCCGCGCGCATCGCCGAGGACGTGGCGCGGCGGCTCGGACACCCATTTCCGGCGGAGGCATATCGTGCCCAGCTGTACGCGGCGCGGCTGCACAACTGCTTCGGTCGGTTGTCCCAGATCACCACGCCGACGATGATCGTCCACGGGCGGCATGACCGCCTCATCCCGGTGGCGAACGCCGGGCTGATGGCCTCCCAGATGCCTGACGCCCGGCTCGAGATCCTCGAGCACTCGGGCCATCTCTATCCGACCGAGCAACCCGACGTCGATGAGACGATCGCGGCCTTCCTCGCGGAGCATGCACATGGAGCTTGACGAGCTGCGGGTCGCGGACGTCGTCCGCCGAGCGGCGGTGACCCGGGGCGATGCTGTGGCGATCGTCCACGGCGAGCGCGAGTTGACGTTTGCGGAGCTCGATGAACGCTCGAGCCGCCTGGCTCAGGCGCTGCGTGCGCTTGGAGTCGGGGCGGGCGACCGCGTGGCCTATCTCGACCGCACCGCGCCGGAGGTGATCGAGCTGCTGTTCGCCGCCGCCAAGATCGGGGCCGTGATCGTGCCCATGAACTGGCGGCTCGCGCGGCCCGAGCTGGCCCGCGTTCTCCGCGACAGCCGCGCGCCCGTGCTGATCGCCGGTCCCGAATACCACTCACTCGCGCAGCGGCTACTTGAGGAGCCGGGAAACGACATCTCGCTCATCGGGGTCGGCGCGGAGTACGAACACTGGATCGCCGCGTACGAGGCGCGCGATCCCGGCCACAGCGGCGCAGCGGAGGATCCGGTCGTGCAGATGTACACGTCAGGGACGACCGGAGTGCCGAAGGGCGTCCTGACGACGCACCGCAATCTCGCGGCGGCCGCGACCACGTCGCCGCGCTGGGCGTTCGACGAGGAGTCGGTCAGCCTGACCCCGCTCCCGATGTTCCACATCGGAGGGATCGGATGGGCGTTCGTCGGCCTGTGGAACGGCGCCACCACGATCCTCGTGCGCGACTTCGACCCTGCCGAGGTCCTCGGCACGCTCGAGCGACGATCGGTCACGAACGCCGTGTTCGTGCCGACGATGCTCCAGATGCTGTGCGCCGTCCCGGGGGCCGCCGAGCGGGATTACTCGGCACTGCGCTCGATCGCGTACGGCGCGTCGCCCATCACGACCACCGTCCTGAAGGCGGCGCTGCGAACGTTCCGCTGCTCGCTGTTCGGCATCTACGGCCTGACCGAGACGACCGGTGCGATCACGCAGCTCGACCCGGACGACCACGACCCCGACGGGCCGCGGGAGCATCTACTGCGCTCGGTCGGGCCGGCCCTATCCGTGGGTCGAGTTGCGCATCGCCGATCCGGCGACCGCGGCCGCGCTTCCGGCGGGAGACGTGGGGGAGGTGTGGCTGCGCGCGCCGAACGTCACGCCCGGCTACTTCAATCGCCCCGAGGAAACCCGCGCCGCGCTTACGGTTGACGGGTGGCTGCGCACCGGCGACGGTGGCTTCCTCGATGCCGATGGCTATCTGTTCCTCACCGATCGAATCAAGGACATGATCGTCTCCGGAGGCGAGAACGTGTACCCGATCGAGGTGGAGGAGGCCCTGTCGCAGCATCCCGACGTGCTCCACGCTGCCGTGATCGGCGTTCCGCACGAGCGCTGGGGGGAGACGGTGAAGGCGCTGATCGTACGCCGGCCGGAATCGCGCCTGCCAGCCGAAGAGCTCATCGCGTTTGCGCGTGAGCGACTCGCCGGATACAAGCTGCCGCGCTCGGTCACGTTCGTCGATGACCTGCCACGCACGGCGACCGGCAAAGTGCTCAAGCGCGAGCTGCGCGAGAGGTACGCAGGCGCCGCTGAACTGAGTTGAAGTCATGTCAATTAGCTGCTACGCTCGCGCCTGCCGCGGCCAGATTTTGCGTGCGAGGCTGGCGCCGGCGCCTCCACTGCATGACAATTGACACGAGGAGAGATGGATGTCGACCTTGGGCTTTCAGCCTGACGCCGAGCGCTACTACGCAGAGGGCCACTGGCGAGCGGGCGATCTGTGGGGCGAATTCGCCCGCTGCGCCGTCGCCGAGCCGGACGCGATCGCGCTGCATGTCGGGGAGCACAGCATCAGCTACGGCGATCTGCGTCAGGCCGCGGTCGGACTGTCGGCCCGGCTCGGTGCGCGCGGCGTCGACGCCGGTGACATCGTGCTTCTCCTCGGGCGCAACTCGATCGAGGCCGCCGTTGCGCTGCTCGCCTGCTTTCATCGCGGCGCGGTCGCCGCTCCGTTGCCGCCGATGTTCGGAGCGGCCCAGCTGAGGGCACTCGCCGCCCAGGCCGGCGCGAAGGCGCTCCTGTCTTTCGGCGGCACGGCTGAGATCGACAAATGCAGCGAGCTGCTCGACACCCTCGAGCTCGTCATTCCGGTCACGTTCGGCGACGTCGCGGAGCTGATCGCGCAGGCGCCGTCTGAAGCGCGCACCGCGGTCGGCGCCGACGAGCTTGCGGTGTTGCTGCACTCCTCGGGCACGACCTCGGTCCCGAAGGGGATCATGCACTCCTCGAACACGCTGCGCTACGCCTCCGAGCAGATCCGCGAGCGCTGGGAGCTGAGCGCTACCGATACGAACCTCGTCGTCTGCGAGTTCGGGTTCGTCGGGAGTCTGCTGTTCGGCTACCTCGTCACGCTGCTGTCGGGCGCGACGGGGGTTCTGCTCCCGCGCTGGAACGCGGACGAGGCCTTGCGGCTGACCGAGCAGCATCGCTGCACCTACGTGCTCTACATGCCGACACACGGCGCCGACATCCTCCGTGCCGGCCAGGAATCCGGGCGCGATTGGTCGAGCCTGCGGGCGCTTGTCGCGACCGGTCTCTCCGAGGAGCGGCGCGTTGCCGTCCACGAGACGTACGGCCTACCACCAATCGCCGACTACGGCCTCTCCGAGGTGCCGGGTCACGCGGCCCATACTCCGCACGAGCCGTGGGACAAGATGATCAAGACCGAGGGGCGTCCGTTCCGCGGCACCGACGTGCGGATCCTCGATCCGCTCGGCAACCCGGTCGCCCCTGGCGAGCTCGGTGCGGTCGTCGTCAACGGCCCCAGCCGGTTCCTCGGGTTCCTGGCCAACGACGAACTGACGCGCGAGTCGCTGACCGAGTGGGGTGGATACAGGACCGGCGACCTCGGCTACCTCGACGCCGACGGCCACCTCGTCTACGGCGGCCGGAGCAAGGACATCATCCGCCGCGGCGGTGTCACGCTCGTGCCGACCGAGATCGAGGCCGCGCTGATCAAGCATCCGAGCATCCGGGAGGCGGCCGTCGTGCCGCTGCCCGACGACCGGCTCGGCGAACGGGCCTGCGCGGCGATCGTGCTCGAACCTGACGCTGCTCATCTCGATTTGACTGAGCTTCAGGAGTTCTTGGCCTCCGAGGGGATCGCGAAGTACTCGTGGCCCGAGTCCGTCGAGATCTTCGACGATTTTCCGCGCACGCCATCGCTCAAGGTGGTCAAGCGCGACGTCGTCAAGGCCGTCCTCGACCGCGCCACGGCGCCGGCGTGAGCGTGCCGGGCACCGCCGTCGGGGTGACGTTCTTCGAGCGCTACTTCGCGGCGCTTGACGGCCCAGATCCTCACTCGTCGCTGGATCTCGTCTCGCCGGAGGTGGAGTTCTCGATCCAATGGGCGTCCGGTGCGGACCGCAGGAGCACGCAGATCCTCGGCGGGAAGGCGGAGCTCCGCGCGTTCATCGATGCCGGCGACATGGGCGGCTGGGCGCATCACGTCCTGCAGGCCTCCGACGACGGCGCCGTCGCGTTCGCGCTCGGCGAGACGCGCTACGACAGCGGCGAGAAGATCGGGACGTTCCTCGCCGTCGCCGAGCTCGACGGCGACGGGCGGATGCGGCGCTACATGGTGGCACGTAGCCCCGCGATCGCGTTTGGTCCGTGGGCTTGTGGGACTCAGCGACTGGACAACGAAGGTCGCACCGGCTAAACTAAACCGACTTCAGGTCAACCGGGAACCGTTGAGGAGAGAGATCAGTGGCGATTGACGACATGGTGGGGACGGATGTGGCGACGCCGGAGGCCGCCTCGGACACCGCAGTGACGGCGGCGAGCATCGCCGGCCGCGTCGCCGGCGGCTGTCCAGTGATGCACGAGGACTTCTCGCCGCGGCGCGCCGCAGGCACGCACTGGCAGAGGGCGGACGAGCTGCGTGAGGGCAGCCCTGTCTACTTCAACACGTTTGCCCAGGGCTATTGGATCTTCACCCGCCACGACGCCGTGCGCGACATCTACAAGACGCCCGAGATCTTTTCCAGCGAGTCGTTCACGCCCTGGGAGCCAGAGCCGATCTACCGCTTCGTTCCCACGCAGATCGACCCGCCCGACCACATCAAGTACCGCCGGATCCTCAACCCGTGGTTCGCGCCGCGGGCGATCGACGCCGCTGAGCCGATGATGCGCGAACTGTGCCGTCAGCTCGTCGAGACAACGGCTGAGGCGGGTCACTGCAACTTCGTCAACGAGTTCGCGCTGCGCTTTCCCACGGAGGCCTTCCTGGCGGTGATCGGCGCCGATCCCGCGAACGCCGATCAGTTCGTGCGCTGGGTCGAGGACTTCTTCGCCGGCTTCGGCGGCGACGCCACGAAGCTCGAGCCGATGACCAAGGCACTCGAGGACATCCGCGAGTACTGGGTGAAGGCGCTCGCCGAGCGCCGAGGAGACGCGGAGCCGCGCGAGGGCGACCTCGCCTCCTACCTGCTGCACGCGACGTTCGACGAACGGCCGCTGAGCGACACCGAGATGCTCGACATGCTCACGGTCCTTGTGCTCGCCGGCCTCGACACGACGCGGGCCGAGCTCGGATACATGTTCCGCCACCTGGCCACCCACCCTGAGCACCGACGCGCGCTGATCGAGGACCCGGAGCTGATCCCTTCCGCTGTCGAGGAGGTGCTGCGCTACTACACGATCATCTTCGGCGACGGCCGCAAGGTGACCCGCGACCTCGAGTTCCACGGCGTGCAGCTCAAGCGTGGCGAGATGGTTTACGGGCTCGTGTCGGCGGCGAATCGCGATCCGGCCGCCTACGAGCAGGCCGACGAGTTCGTCCCCGGGCGCAAGCGCAACAACCACATGGGATTCGCAAGCGGGCCGCACCGCTGCCTGGGTCAGCACCTGGCCCGACGCGAGATGCAGATCGCCGTGGAGGAGTGGCTCCGCGTCATCCCGGAATTCCAGATCACCGGCGGCGAGGAGCAGCTCGTTGAGCGGGGCGGCGGTTCGATGATGACGCTGCTCGATCTGCCGCTCGAGTGGGACGTGGCGTCATGAAGCTCGCGGTCGACGGCAGCCAGTGCATGGGCCACGGCCGGTGCTACCGGCTCATGCCGGACCTGCTCGAGTCCGACGACGAGGGCTTCGTCACGATCCGCGATGCATCGATCGCCGTGCCCGACGAGCTGCGGGAGCTCGCGGAGGAGGCTGAGGGCACATGCCCCGAGGCGCGCGATCTCACTGATCAGCGAGTGAGCCGGCGCATAATCGAGCCGACCTCAGTTCCCCGTATGATCGAGCAGTACCCCACTGAGCAGGAGGCAATCGTGCCGGCGCCACGCCAACCCGCGCGAGCAGCACGAGCAGACGGACAGCGCAGGACGAACTCGCGCAGTAAGCGCGAGATGATCCTGACCACGGCGACCGCCTACTTCGGCGAGCATGGCTACGAGGACACGAAGTGGGCCGACGTCGCGGCTGCCGTCGGGATCGGATCGACGGCGCTGTACCACTACTTCGAATCGAAGCTGCACTGCCTGTACGTGATCATGGCCGACGCGCTGGACACGTTCCACGCCGACTTCGAGCGGATCACAGGGGCGACGGACGATTACCGCGAGGCGCTCGTCACTGTTCTGCGCTCCTCCTATGAGCTGACCGAGCAGGAGGTTCTGCGCAACCGGGTGCTCGTCGCCGAGCAGGGTCTGATCGGCATCTCCCGCCAGTCACGGCGAGAGGAGGAGGCGCGCGAGCTGGCCCGGGCACGGACGCGTGACCTGGAGTTCGCGTGGGCGACGTTTCTCGTGCGCGGCATGGAGCAGGGCCACGTGCCCGAGGCCGATGCGCGGCTGCTTACCCGTGCCGTTCTCGGGCTCTACAACAGCGTCTGGCACTGGTACAGGCCGCGCGGGACGATGGGGCTCGATGACGTCGCCGACTTCTTCGTGCGCCGGCAGCTGGCTGTGCTGTCCGTCTCGCCCGACCTCGCGGACGGCGCGGCCGGTCCGTCGCAGGACGAGCCGGCTCGCACCCGTCGGCGCGCTGCGCGCTCCCGGTAGCCGTACTCGCACGGGCCGGGAGTCAGGCCAGTCGCGCGAGGGCGTGTTGGCCGACCCGGCGCAGGTCTTTGAGATACGCGACGTGCGCGGCCCAGCTCGGCTCGGCGTCGAGATCGGCGGCGAGGCACACGGTGTCGCAGTGCGCATCGAGCAGCTCCTGGATGAGCTCGATGAGCTGAGCGGGGATCGTCGGCGGTTCGTTGGTCGCATGCGTTCGGCATCGGGAGCTCTCTACCTCACCATGTGCTCTGCAGCCGCCGGCGTGGTACGTGCGCCGTGCGGTGGCGAGCGCGTGCGCAGGCGTCGGCGCCGGCCGTGGGTCCTGCTCGCCGCGCTCGGTGGAGACGTTGCGCGGGTCGGGGCGCAGCTCGGTCACCGTCGGATAGCTGAAGAAATGTTCGCTCACTGCGATCCCGGTCTCCATCCTCGGCACATCTCACTTCCGAGAATTGACCTGAAGTCAGTTTAGCTCTACACTCCGGGCATGTCAACTCACCTCACAGCACCCGGGGAACGGCTGAGCGGCAAGGTGGCGCTGATCTCGGGCGGCGCGCGCGGCATGGGCGCGAGCCACGCCCGCGCGATGGTGGCCGAGGGCGCATCCGTCGTGATCGGCGATGTCCGCGACGCCGAGGGCGGTGCGGTGGCCGAGGAGCTGGGCGAAGCCGCCACATACGTCCGCCTCGATGTCACCGACCGTTCGGATTGGCGGCGCGCCGTCGATACGGGCGCTCGAACGCTATGGGCGGCTCAACGTCCTCGTGAACAATGCCGGCATCGCACCGGTCGGCGGAGTCGCAACCTGCCCGCCCGAGCAGTGGGAGTCCGCGCTCGCGGTCAACCTCACGGGTGTGTTCAACGGGATCACGGCCGCGCTCGAGGCACTGAAGGCCTCGGCGCCGAGTTCGATCATCAATGTCTCGTCCACGGCGGGGCTTCAGGGCTATGGGCACCTCGCGGCGTATTGCGCGTCGAAGTTCGGCGTGCGCGGCCTGACGAAGTCCGTCGCTCTCGAGCTGGGGAACACGGGGGTGCGCTGCAACTCCGTGCATCCCGGCGCTGTCGCGACGCCGATGACCGCCGGGGTGAGCGCCGCACAGAACCACGTCGCGATGGGCCGGTTCGGGGTCAGCGACGAACTCTCGGCCCTCGTCGTGTTTCTCGCCAGCGAGGAGTCGAGCTTCTGCACCGGTGCGGAATTCGTCGCCGACGGCGGCGAGACGGCGGGCCTTGCAACGAAGCGCTGACGACGACTCACGAGGGAAACGGCGGCGGAATGCGTCGCGGTTTCCGGCGATGTACCGGCCCGACGTTGCACACCCAGCCAGGCGTCGATGCTATGCAGAGCGGGAGATGATGGTGCGCGCCGGACCGGCGGTGCCGTTGCTGGAGGTGGCGTACACCTCGATCCGGATCCGCTCGTCGCGGCGGATCGCTGTGAACCGGACGGAGCGTCGCTGGGTGGATGCGGCGAGTCGGGTACCGTGCGCGCCGGACAGACGCACCACGTAGCGGTGGGCGCCGCGGGCACTCCGCCAGCGGATCGTGAGCGTGTGGTCGCGGCGGCGGGCGAGAATTCTGCCGGGCCTGCCGGGGCGGATCGGACTGGGGGCCGTGAAGGTGGCGATCGTTTGCCGGTGCCGAACGATCCCGTCTTGGCGCACGAGCGCGATCAGCGCGCGCTTGCGCCCGCGGGCGCTCGCGGGCGTGAACCGGACGCGGCCGCGCGGACCTGTGACGGGCTTGCCGATGAGCCGAGTGCCGAACGCGCCGCGCTCGGCGAACTGGACGCTCTGGCCGTGCCCGCCGTGGGCGATCCGGTAGGAGACGACGCGGGCGCGGCCATGCCCGCTCAACCGGGCATGGATCGCTAGGGGCTCGAAGCCGTCCGAGACGAGCACGCGCGTGACGGGAACCGACCCGGGGTTCGGGGTCACCGTCCAGTTGCCGCCGGCAGGGGATCTGAGCGCGAAGTACGTTGCGGCGAGACCGCGCAGGGTGAGCGCCTGTCCCTGGCGGGCAGGCCTGCCGCGGGAGATCGTCACGCCGCCCGGGCCGGTCAGGGTGACATCGGGCGCACCGCCGTCGCCCTGCACCAGGATCGTCTCCGTCGGTCGCCCCGCCGGTAGCGAGACCGTGGTCGCGCCCGGCCCCGCGGCCTGCGCCGCGCGGGGTGGCGGCACGCGATACTCGCTCGTCGAGCAGGAGAACGTGATGTGGGTGGCGAGCTGAGCGGTGAGCACGAACGGGTTGAGGAGCTCGGCGCCGGTGAAGTCCGACCACGGGAACGCGACGCCCGCATCAACCGATCCGGGATCGGGGAGCGGGGACGGCGGCTTCGGCAGTCTGACGTGAACGCAGGCGGCAAACCCCTTGCTCGAGAGCCCGGTCGAGATCCCAGTGCCGGTGCATCCTCCGAGCACACACAGCCGGATCGCGCCCTTCAGCTCGGCCCCGAACTGACCGCTCGGCGCATCGACGAATCCGTCGACGTCGGCGTTGATCTGAAGCGGCCCGGCGTCCAGTCCGGCATGACCGCCGAAGGTCGCGTAGCCATCGGTCTGGAACTGCACGAACCCGTTCCCGAGGCTGCCGAAGAGCAGCATCTGCGCATTGCCCCCGATCCGGAACGTCGCCGGGCCGGCCGGCGGGAACACCATGTCAAGCCGGCCGTCGACGGAGACAGGCGAGCTGCCCTCGATCGCCGCGCCGGCGCCGATCCTGGCGTCGGCGAAGATGTGGATCGGTGAGAGCTCGAAGCCGCCGCCGATTCGCAGCAGGTACACGAACGGCCCGATCGTGATCGCCGGATTGGGCGTGTAGTGCATGTCAGCGCTCTTCAGATCCCCCCTTTCGAACCGGACGTTGGCCTCCAGCGAGCCGCCGGCGGGGACCGTGAGCATCCCCGATCCGGTCCATGCGTCCGCGGTACCCGAGTAATCGATGTCGATCCGGTCGACGGACAGCACGCCGAGGGGGACCGGGCCGATGTGAATGTGCAGGCTTGAGAGCTCGAGCCCGCGGATCGTGTCAGCGATCAGCTCGGCGCGGCCGGAGAACCCGCCGAACGCCGGAGGCAGCCTCAGCTCGAGCGGGATCCGCACGCCGCTGGGTTCGAGCAGGACACGGATGTCGGCGGCGACGCCGAAGCCAAGAACATCCGCCCTGAACGCCCCCACCGGGAACTCGAATAGCGGCGTGCCCGGCACCACCTTCGAGAGGTCGCGGTCAATCGTCCCGTGCCACAGCACGATCCGGGTGGCGCCGTTCTCGACGTACACCTGAGCGCCGCCGCCGACCGTGTCAATCCGTAGGTTCTTGGAGTCGATCACCAGCTTGGCCCCGGGGTCGGGAACGATGTGCACGCCGTTCAACATCACCTCTCCGCCCGTGACGACGACTCCGGCGTTGCCGCCGGTGCCGTGCAGAAAGCAACCCGCAACGGCGCCGATGCTGAAGCTTCCGAACCGGATCTGCTGACACGAACTCGCCCCGCCCGCGCCGCCGGGGATGTCACCGAGGCCGGGATGACCGGTGGCTGTGCGGGTGCCGAACCCCACGGCAGCGATCTGGCCCGGCGAGTTGACGCCCCCGGTGTGGTTGAACACCGCGTAACCGCCACCGTCGCCGGTCGCCGCGAGCGCGATCTGCCCGTTCGACGGCCCGTCGATCAAGGGCTGCGACGGCCCGAGCCCGGCCGCCCCGAACCCGGTGCGCAACAGCACGCCGGCGCCGGCGCCGTCGCGCTGAGACCAAGCGGCAGCCAGGCGACCCGACGGATCCTCGGACAAACGGCCGAACGACGCATCCTTGCCGCTGATCCGCACCGCGCGGCCGAGCGCCGGCGCACCCCCGGCGCCACCTGACACCGAACGGACCGAGTACGGGCCACTGTATCCGCCGCGCGAGAGCATGAACGCGCCAGCCGGGCCGCCGGCCAGCGAGAGCTCGGTGCCGTTCACGACCGTCTCACCGCCCCAGCTCCCCGGGTCGCTGATGTCGCCCGCGCCGCTCCAGCGCCGCAGGTGAATCCGGGGCACCAGATCGGCCGCGCCCGCCACGGGCACATTCCGGTCGAGCGCGATTCCCGGGTAGTAGTTCTCGTTGGTTACGGTCGAGAGGTTGCCCGCCGCGGAGGTGTATTCCCCCGACTTGTAGCCCTCAATGCACAGCGCTGCCGGCCCTGGCGCGCCGCAGAGCGGATCGACCCCGGCGTTGACGATCGTCGGATCCTGCGCCGAGCCGGTCACGACCAGTTGACCGAGGTTGTCCTTGCCGACGATCCCGGGACCCTCCCAGTGACGACCGCCATCATCGCTGGTCCACGCGATCACGGTCGAGCTCGACGCGCCGTCGGGCTTGTCGCCGATCGTCGGGTAGCGCTTGCTCAACACCACCAGCTGATCACCGACCCGCACGATCCGCGGACCCCCGTCGTCGGTGTTGAACTGCGGCCCGTCGCCCGGGCCATAGCTCTTCGGCCACGTCAACGCCACCGGCGGCCCATCGCAGCGGCTGGCGCCACGCTTCAGTCGGCAGTACATCGTCGCGTCATCGAGTTCCCCGCGACCCTCGTTCCAGGCGATGTGCGCAGTCCCTGCCTCATCCACGATCACATCCGGGAACGTGCCGGTCCTCGACAGCACGACCCGCGGCGGCAGAGGCGCAGGCTTCGTCTTCGGCACGTACTTGATCCCGCGATAGCCGGCCGGGTCCCGGTAGCTCGGCAAACGCGCCTGGGCCGCACCGATCCCGCCAGCCTGGCCAACGAACACCGCAGCAACGACGGCCAGCGCCCCGCGAAGCACCCGATCCTCCACCACCCAACCGTACCGCGAACCCGCTGCCACAGTCCAACCGGGCGCGACATCATCACCTGTGCCGGTGGCTGGACGCGCTCGTCCTACCGAAAGGCGGACCACCGTCTGGCTGATGCGTCGGCCTCCGCTAGGAGCATCGCCTGCCGAGGCCTGATCCCATTCGCGAAGCCAGCCGACGGTGCCCGGGCGAGCCCTTTGCAACGAACGGGATCGTCTGCGCGGACGAGCCCCTTACGAGCGCTGCCGCGTGAATGCGCCCGGCAACTGGGGCTTACTCCACAGGACCGACCGCATGAATTGCTTTCCTCGCTCTCGGTCGATACATCTGACGAGTCGTTCAGACGATATGGGTGACCGGCTGGCTCCGAGCCGAAGGTGGCCGGTACCCCCGCGTTGCGGGGGTGATGTTCGCGTCGAAGGTTCGAGCTTCGACGCCGGCCCACAATACGGGAGGTACCGAGTGGTGGCGGGTGCGGCACCGGCCGCGATCGTCGGCGGCGAGGAGCACGGGTCCCGCGACGCGTCGGCACCGACGTCCGCATGATCGAGCTCCACGACGCGGGCGTGATCACGGGATTGATCACACGCGTGGACAGCGCATCCGGTAGGCAACTAGGCTCGTCCCATGCCCCGCCGCGTAGCCCTTGAAGACCTCATTGACGCATTCTCGCCAGCAGGCGCTCGGGAAGACGCGTCCTAGGCGCGGCTCTGCTCATTGACCGCCTGGAGTATCCGAGGGCGGCAGGTTGCCGTTCCCCGGGATGTTCTTGATGTTCGTGCGACTCCTCTGAACCGGGAATGCATCCACTCACCGGCGGGAGACGGGCCCGGACGGGCCGTTCTTCGGCCGGGGAGTAACCCCTGGGAGGGGACGTTTGAATCGCTGGTGCGTCTTGCGAACCGCTGCGGCCGTCAACCTGGTAGACCGGCCGGACGAGGCCCTCAGCGCGGTTCTCGGACGGGGCCCCAGCCACGATCACGATCGCCTTCAACCCCGAGCGCTCCTCCGTCCCGCTCGTCGGCTGAGCCCTGCTACGTCGCCAACGCGATCTCTAGCTCCGTAAGCAGCCGGATGACGGAAGCGATCCTCCGGGAGAGGCGCGCTTTCCGCGCGCAGAGCGGGGACCGCGCCGACGGGATCGAGATGTGCGTGCGCGGAGCGAAGCAGGACCTGAACCCCGATTTGACGGGAAGTAGGGACGGCATTTCTCGTTTCGACTGCTTGGGCCCGGGCGGCTGTTGCTACGCTGGCCGCATGGTCAGGCGGCATCACGGTGTGCCGCCCCCTCGGCTGCCGCATGACACGGATGTCCCGACTGGACCTCGCCTTCTCCTCCCTCTCGCGCTGATCCCTGCGTTGTCGCTCGGCGCGCCAGCGACCGCCGGCGCCGCCTGGTCGCGGGTCCGCATCGTGCAGCCGGTCGGCCCGGTCGTCACTGCGCGTTCGGTGAATGTCGTGGTCGAGACGCCGCGCAGCTTGAGGTTCTTTCGCCTGCAGGTCGACGGCAAGACGGTGACCGGCTCCGTGCGGCGGATCGGCGCGGGCCGCTACGCGGGGCGGGTCAGCTTGTCCGGTTCGCTCGGGATCAGGAACATCACCGCCCAGGTCACCTCGATCAGTGGCCGGCGCGGCTTTGCCGTGCGGCGGCTGATTCTGGCGCGGCGCAAGGCGGGCTACGTGCGGCTTGCCGTTCCACGGCGCGCGTCAGGCCGTCTGCGCGTCCGCCTGCGAACCGGCCCGGCGGCGGACACCGTGAGCGTCCGCCTCAATGGTCGCGATGTCACAAGGGTCTTCCTGGCCCCGGGCCGTCTGGTTGGGATCGCCGCACTTACCGCACGCGACGGTCTGCACTTCGGGCGCAACGTTCTCGTGGCCGAGGCGGCGACGGCGGTCGGCGCCTACGACCGGCAGGCCGCCGTCGTCGATGTCGCGCGCGATCGTCCGCTCGCGGACGCCGGCCGCGACGTCCGCGCACGCGTTGGCGCGGTCGTGCGCCTCAGCGGGCGGGGCTCGATCGGGATGCTGCGCGGACGATTGGCCTATCGCTGGGCCGCCGCAGACCGGCCGCAGGGATCCAAAGCGAGCCTGGGTCGTGCCGCGTCGCCGACCGCGACGTTCGTACCCGACCGGCCAGGGCACTATCGCCTGCGCCTCACTGTCCGGCAGCTGACCCGCGCGGGCCGGACGATCGGCCGAGCTGCGACGGACGACGTGAACCTGGTGGCGCAAACGCCGTCGAGTCCTATCGGCATCCCGATCAGCACGACCGTGCCGAACTCGCCGACCTCCCGTGGTGGGGTGGCGATTCACTTCGCAGGGAAGGCGTATTCGCTGCCGTCGAGCGCCGCGGTGCTCGTCACGATCATTGATTCCGGGACGGGCGCGGTGCTCAGCAGTACGTCGTACGGAGCCGACCCCGGTTCCGCTGCGCGCGCGCAGGTGGCCATCCTCCACGCCTCGCAGCAGACTCCGGATCCGATCGTCGCGATGGTCGCCGACCAGCCCGTCGCGCCGTTTTGGGACACAGTGGTGAAGCTCGTCGCCGGTATCGGAACGAACAACGGCGGGAACCTGTTCCCGGCCGGGAACGGCTGGAGCGCCGTCGGCGACCCGACGACCGGCAAGGGGGTCGTCGACAACGCGGCGCTCTCGACGAACAACGGCGCCATCACCGGCTGGGTCCAGAACCAGGCCAATCTCGAGCGCTTCGCGTTCGTGCCAGGCGCCTACGTCTCCTACGCCACGCAGGCCGCCGGCTCCACGACGTACGTCGACGTCGTACAACTGCCGTCGCAAAGCGGCACGACCTTCACGTCGGCGGACGTGCGCGCCGGCTGCCCGCAGAACCCGTCCTCCGCGGGCGGGTTCCACATCCTCACGTTCGATGCGATCGCGATGCGAAAACTGTCGGAGCGCACCCTCACGACGGCCTGCGACGGCGGCTGGATCGAGGGCAACGTCCAGCAGCTGATCACCTCGCTCGACAACGTGGCCGTGGCCAGGTCGGGGAACGACGACGGGCGGGGAGCGGAGCTGGTGGTCCTTCAGACCGTCGGGACGAAGCCGATCCCGACTGGTTACCTGAGCGCGAGCACGGCCGAGGCGCTCGGTGACGCGATCGCCGGCGTGGGTGGCGATCCGTCGAGCTTCCTCAATCTGGTCGCGCAGAACGTCACCGGGCTGCCGTTCCAGGGCGGCAACCCGCCGGTTCACTACGGTCTGGTCGGCGGCGCGTATGTCCTTCCGGACGGGACGAAGGGCACGCTCGGACCGGCTGCCGAAGCGAACTCGGGGACCGCGGCGAACGGCTCGAAGGCTGGGCGCGCGCTGTGGGGAACGCTGCGGCGCGGGACGCGCTGGGCGTATGAGCCGGCGACCGCAGCGTCGTTGCCGCCCGCGAACCCGGACCTCAACACCGTGGCCTACCAGAAGGCGACACCATGGCCGTTCACCGGGGCCGGCGGGACAGTCGAGGCGGCTGACCAGCATGCGGCGTTCCGCGACATCTCCAACGAGGTCCTCCAGGTCGCGGCCCCTGACGGCACCTACCCGGGAGGCTCCTGCTCGCTCGCCAGCACGACGATCGATCCCGGGAGCGCCGACGTGCGCCAGCTCTACTGCGACGAGGTGATCCAGCCGTCGCTGCAGTCGGACATCAACAATGCAACGCGACCCTCCAACGCCACCTACACCGCGGACACCTTCAGGACGGTGAGGAGTGGCCTAGCCAAGGAGGCCGGATGGGCCGCGAACGTCTTCAACCTCTGCCGGCTGCTCGCCGCGGCCTACTACGACTCGAGCAGTCAGACGGCCCCGATCGAGAGCATCGTCTCCGAGGTCCAGAAGGTCGTCGATCCACCTCACAGCTCGATCGTCGGGTCGTGGCTCGACGTCATGGCCGACGGCCTCAACCTGGCGTCGGCGATCGGATACTTCGCCAACGAGGAGGAGGCAGGAGTCGCGGCCGCGATTAACTACTTTTCCGCCATCGGCTACCTCGCCAACGACGGTCTGTCGAAGGACAAGTTCCAGTTCGACGCCAACGACCTGCCGACCAAGGCGGCTGAGCGCGGACAGGCGCTCGCCGCGGCGATCCAGCGGCTCCCGGCGATCTATGCGACGGATTACGGGAAGCTCAGGGCGGTGCAGGGCATCGGCTTCAGCGACAACACGGTGAACGTGACGGCCCAGAGCATCGCGCTCGGCCGCTGGGCGGTGGATCAGTTGCTCCCGCTCGCGGCGCAGGTCCACTGGGTCAACAGCCAGATTCTCAACCAGCAGACGACTCCGATCACCTGCGGGCTGGTGGCGCAGTACTTCTTCAACCAGGACCCGCGCGCCACCTTCGGCGTCGGCCGGCGCATGTATCTCGCCCGGCAGGCCGAGTTCTTCGCCAGCCACAACGAGCCGCACGCGCTCCCCAAGTCGCTGCTGAACCTCCTGTTCAACCCGTTCAACCTCGATCAGAACGGCACCGTCGTCTCCTTCGGCTTCCCCAAGCAGAACTTCCTGTGGCGCATGGCGTCACCCGTCGTGTGGAACTGCCGAGTGCATTAGAAGCAGCCGAGCTGCCAGGCGCGGAGTCCGGACATTGACGATCGTCCGTCAACATCAGTCCGCACGGCTCGTCGCAGTGGGCTATGAGAAACAGGCGACACTGGACGCGGCGGTGGCCGAATACGGAACGCGACCGATGCGCGCCACAAACGAAGAACAGGTCGGCCGCTGAATCTCAAGAGGGACGCGCTCCTCGCCAATTGCACGTCTGCGGCCGCTCGGCCAGCACCCACTTCTACGGCCGCGTGGTCGCCGAAGCGAAAGCAGGCTCGACCTCGGCTCCGCGTCGGATGCGAGTTGCGCTGGTTTGCCCGGGGGACGAGCTCACCGCGGCTGCGTCACACGCTGGTTGCGGAGAGCGCCGAGCGGAGCTGCTGCTTGACGGCTGTGAACTCTGGCGCACCGACCAGCTGCTCGGCCTCGGCCTTGCGGCCGCTCAGCGCGCACTCCAGGACACCGGCCGCGAGTTGGTGGAATTGCTCGTGCAGGTCGTGCACCTTCTGCCATTGCTGAGGGTGCTCGCTCTGGAATGACGGGTTCCCGTGCAGCCACTTGCCGAAGGTGCAGGCGTCGTCGCGGCCGGCCTGCTCGGGAGAGGTCGGGCAGTTGCCGGTCGCGATCGCTTGGCGGAGCTTTGCGTT
Organism: uncultured Solirubrobacterales bacterium; assembly: GCA_963750695.1. GTDB lineage: Bacteria > Actinomycetota > Thermoleophilia > Solirubrobacterales > Solirubrobacteraceae > Palsa-465. The sequence continues at coordinate 467,431 of CAVVSB010000004.1, read as the reverse complement.
CCATGCCTCGTGCGCCTCGAGTGCGGCGGCCATGACCTCCGCTTGCGAGCTGCCGCCGGCATCGAGCGACAGCTGGAAGTTGCCGACCAGCGCGCGCAGCGCATCGGCGTTGCTGGCCATCTCGGCCGCGCTGGCCGCCACCTGCTCGGTGGACGCGCTTGTCTGCTCGGTCGAGGCCGACACCTGCTCGGTCGACGCGGAGGATTCCTCGGCCACGGTCGCCGCCTCGGCGATGCTCTCCTGCATCGTGCTGGTGGCCGCGGTGATCTGCTGAGTCGCGGCCGCGATCTGTTCGACGCGGGCGTTCATGTCCTCGACCGCCTCGACGATCGTCAGGAAGGCGTTACGGGCCTGCTCGACGACGACCGCGCCGTCAGCCGTCTTCTTGGCGCCATCCTGTACGACGTCGACCGCGGCCGCCGTGTCCTGCTGGATCGCGCTGATGAGCTGAGAGATCTGCTCGGCGGCTTTCTGGGACTCCTCGGCGAGCTTGCGCACCTCTTCGGCGACGACCGCGAACCCGCGGCCCTGCTCGCCGGCGCGGGCGGCCTCGATCGCGGCGTTGAGCGCCAGCAGGTTGGTCTGCTCGGCGATCCCGGTGATCGTCTGCACGATCTGACCGATCTGCTCGGACTTGTCGGCCAGCTCCCGGATCGCGGTGCTGACCGCTTCGCTTGAGTCACTTACCGAGTGCATTGCCGTGTCCGCCTGTTCGGCCGCGCCGGCGCCCTGCTGAGCGGTCTCGTGGGCGCGGCTGGCGACCTCAGCGGTCTGCTCGGCCTGCTTGGCGCTCTCGGTGATCGCCGAGGCGACCTCGTCGGCGGCCCGGCGGGCGGTGTCGATCACCTGCACCTGGCGCTCTGCGCCCTGCGCGACGTGCTCGATCGCGTGCGCGACCTCGGCCGTGGCCCTCCCGGTCTCATCTGAGGTGGCGGCCATCTGGCCCGAGCTGTCACCCACCGAGCTGGCTGTCGCGGAGACGCGGGCCACGAGATCCCGGAGCTTCTCGGTCGCCTGGTTGTAGTCGCCGTAACAGTCGAGAAACAGGGCGCGCATCGACTCGACCGCTCGGGAGAGCTCACCCAAATCATCGCCTCGCTGGTCGGGCTCGATCGCCTTGGTCTTCGCCTCCAAGTGGACCGTCAGGTCTCCGTTGGCGAGCGCCTTCAGACCGTGCTTGAGGTTCTCCTCGAACGCGACGTGGATCGCATCCTGCCGCTCGAGGTTGTACGCCAGCGCCGTGTGCAGCCGTCGCGCCGTCAGAAACACAGCGCCACCGCCGACGATCAAGCCGACCGCTGCGACACCAAACAGCGCACTCGACGACGCATGCGAGCTGCCGAGAACAGCATCGACAACCAGACACACGCCGACCAGACCGAAGGCGAGGCCGAACTTGGCTGCGGTGGCGGACTTGAAGCTCGTAGCAATGCGGCCAGCGTTCACGACGTCATCTCCTCTGCTCGCGACACGATCATTCCCCGTTGCTCGGACGCAGACTCGTGAAATGAATCCGTACTTAACCGCGATCTCACCGCGATCCCAGCAGACAGACGAAACGATGCGGATCGGCTGCTCCATCGCGACGACATGACTGCGCGGATCACAGCCCAGCTGCCGAAGCGACGCGCTGTTGGCCGGCGGCGGCCGGTCCCGCAACGCGCGGCGACCGCGCATCTCGCCCACTCTGGCTTTCGCGTTGCCGTTCCAACCCGGCGCGGGCGAGTGGCGCGAGGGGTCGACCTTGGGCCGCTCGTCGAGAGCTCCCGACTGGTGGCGCTGGTTACGCCGGTCGTGGAGACCGGGCGCTCGTGCGCGGTCGTGCGTCGTATTGCTCTGAGCGGTCCGGACGTCGAGCCGGCTTCCGGTCTTGCGAGCAGACGACGCGGTCACGTCCGTCTGCTTTTGCCTGGTAGAGCGCTTGATCAGCCGCGTCAAAGAGCGTTTCGAACTGGACTGCTTCGCCCCACAGCGTGCTGACCCCAACGGAAAGCGTCGTCGTGACGCCGGGCGAGCTGCACTGGCGGGTGGCATCGCACAGTCGCTCACCGAGAGCTGTCGCGTCATCGGAGGTGGCGCCCGGGAGCACCACGAGGAATTCCTCCCCGCCGATCCGGTAGATCAACTCGAACGAGCGCAGTTGCTGGCGCAGCTGATAGGCCACGGTTCGGAGCACTACGTCGCCTCTTGCGTGACCGTGGGAATCGTTGATGAGTTTGAAGTTGTCGATGTCGCAAACGACGAGTGAGACCGGCGCACCGGTGAGCCGCGCCTGCTGTGTGAGCTCCTCGAACCGGCGCTCCAGGCCCTGACGATTGAGGAGCCCGGTCAGAGGGTCGAGGATCGCGGTGTCGCGATAGTGCAGCGCGGCACCGTTCAACGCCTCGGCCGCAGCAGAGATCCCGATTATCAATGCGACAGCAGCGATCAGCCCCAGTGGATGCCGGACGGTCTCGGTGGGATGAAGCCCAATGGTCGCAGCGAGCAGCATCGTGATCGCGGCGACCGACGCTGCCATGGCGACTGGCAGCCGAAAACGGGTCGCGGCGAACGCGGTCGGGACGGCAACGAGCGGCAGGATGGCGCTCCGAGACCCGCCAGTCGCCGCCGCGGCCGTTGCGATGAGCCCCTGGCTGAGGAGGATGCTGAACGCGACGTGATACTCGGGCCGGGCGCTGCGCCGCATCCGGCGTTCGAGTGTCTGGGTGTTGAGCGCCGAGACCGCAAATAACGCGAGCAACCACCACCCGTCGGTGGGAGCGACGTAGACCAAGCAGAGGGCGATGGTGCCTGACGCGATCGCGCGTGCCCGTGACACCCGCTGTGAGTTCTCGAGCAGGCGCGTGCGATCAAGCTCGCTCGGGCACAACCAGGTTCGTTTCTCGCCCACCTATGAGCGTCTCGGCAATCACCGGCAACAGCGAATCCGGGGATCTCCGCAGCGGGTCACGGGAAACTACCCAACCTCTCTTGTGCAATCTGCATGCTCGCCATTCGCACAGCGGGGCGACCCTGGATCCAGTATTTACGGCCCCTTCCGTGTCGGTTCGCCGAGCGGGGCTACCGATGATCGATCAGACGTGGCGCGTGATCGCTTTCCGTCCAGGCCGTACTCCCTCGCGCGATCGCCCCGGCGACGTAACGCGGCTGAGGCGCGCCAGCGTCGCGCGATTGCTCAGCGATCGTCGGCTCAACGATGGCCGCCGCGATCGCAATGACGCACACCGGGCGGGTGCTGGCCGAGGATGCCGGCGGAGGCAGTCGTGCCGGCAGCGGTGTGGGAGACACTGCCGGTGGAGCGCCAGCGGGAGGTCGCAGTCCGGCTCGCGAGGCTGCTGGCGCGGATCGTGGAGGCCACACGCGATGAATGATCAGGGCAAGGTCACCGAGCAGCACCTGCGCAGGCGAGCGGTGGTGTATGTGCGGCGGTCAACGATGACCCAGGTTGAGCGCAACCACGAGTCGCGCGCCCGGCAGTATGCGCTCAGACAGCGGGCGATCGAGCTGGGCTGGCCGCCTGGTTCGGTGAGCGTGGTAGACGAGGACTTGGGCCGGTCGGGCGCCTCAAGCGAGGGGCGGATCGGGTTCAAGGAACTTGTGGCCGAGGTGGGGCTCGGGCAGGTCGGGCTGATCCTGTCGTTGGAGACCTCGAGGTTGGCGCGATCTTCTGCGGATTGGCATCAGCTGTCGGATCTGTGCGCGCTGACCGGCGCGTTGATCGCTGATCAGGACGGGATCTATTCGCCGGGGAACTTCAACGACCGGCTGCTGTTGGGGCGGAAGGGCACGATGTCCGAGGCGTAGCTGCATCTGATCCGCGCTCGACTGGATGGCGGTCTGCGCACCAAGGCGCAGCGCGGCGAGCTTGAGCAGAACCTGCCGGTCGGGTTCGATCGCGACGAGGACGGTCACACCATCTTGGTTGCCGATGAGTAGGTGCGGCACGCGATCAGCCGGGTGTTCGAGTTGTGGCAGAGGATCGGGTCCTGCCGCCAAGTCGTCGCTGTGCTGCGCGACGAGGACCAGCGCGTCCCGCGCCGCACGGTCGGCTCGCGCCGGATCAGGTGGGTGCCAGCAAGCTATGGATCGGTGCACGCCTTCTTGACCAACCCGGCGTCGCTAGCAGGAAATCGCACCGAGACGGTCTCGCGATCGTCTACGCGCCGGCCGCTGGGTGGATGTTCTGGTTGACGCGGAACACGTTTTCGGGGTCGTAGTGCGCCTTCACCTGTGTCAAGCGGTCGTAGTTGTCGCGGTAGGTGGCGCGGACGCGCTCTTGGCCCTCGTCCATCATGAAGTTGACGTACGCGCCGCCTGCTGAGTAGGGGTGGGTCGCGTCCCAGTAGCCCACGCACCAGTCGCGAATCGTGCCGGCGTTCGCCGGGTCGGGATCGACCCCGAAGATGACCTCAGCCCATTGCGCGTCGCGATAGCTGAAGGCGGTGTCGCCGGCCCCGACGTCGTGGGCGGCCCCGTCGATTGGGTAGAGGTGCATTGTCGAGTGCATCGAGGGCAGCTTCTTGCCCCATTCGAGGTGGTGCTCGATGAGCTCGTCGGAGAGCTGGTTGACGAAGTCGGCGCGCCAGTAGCACTGCAGCCCCTTGGTGTAGAGCCCGTCAAAGAGGCTTTGCAGGGCGGGGTGCGGGACCGGTCCGACGCCGTGCATGAGCGGCGTACCGACATCGTGCACCGGCGCGAGCAGGCGTGTCGCCTCCTCCTCGGAGCCGACCACGCACCACATGACGGCGCAGACCTTGCGTAGATGCAGCTCCGCTGGGAAGAGGTCAACGGGCGGCACTGTCATTAGCGCGAAGAAGCCGTTGACGGCGCGCGGCGCCGCAGGCAGGAAGTCGCGGTAGAAGCGCATCACCTCCGCTGTCTGCTCGATCGGCCAGAAAGTCGGGCCGGCGATCAGGGATGGCCCGATCGGGTGCGTGCGGAACTCGAAGGACGTGACCACACCGAAGTTGCCGCCGCCGCCGCGGAGCGCCCAGAACAGCTCGGGGTGTTCTTTGGCGCTCGCGTGGACCTGTGCGCCGTCGGCGAGGACGACGTCGGCTCCGATCAGGCTGTCGATCGTGAGGCCGAAGCGCCGGGTCAGGTGGCCGAGCCCGCCACCGAGGGTGAGGCCGCCGACGCCGGTCGTCGAGATGATCCCCGACGGTGTCGCGCGGCCGTACTCAGCGGTCGCCTGATCGACCTGCCCCCAGGTGCAGCCGCCGCCGACGCGGACGCTGTCCGAGTCCGGATCGACCGTAACCTCGGCCATGCTCGCCAGGTCGATGACGATCCCGTCGTCGACGACGCCCAGGCCGCCGCCGTTGTGTCCACCGCCGCGCACCGCGATCAAGGTGTCGTGGGCGCGCGCGAACGCGATGCAGCGGGCGATGTCGTCGGCGCCCGAGCAGCGCACGATCAGGGCCGGATGCCGGTCGATCATGCCGTTGTGGACGGCTCGCGCTTCGTCGTAGCCCGGATCACCTGGGCCGACGATGCGGTCATTCAGATCGGTGAGGTCGCGCCGCGCGATCTCGAGCAGGGATGTGGTGGTGGTCATTGAGATGCTCCCCGGTGTAGGTGACCAGTGGGCCGGGCTGGCCCGAGAGCAACGTACGCCACTGTCTGCACGCTGTCATGACCCGGTCTGACCCACTTTCGATCGGGTTGAACGGAGGGCCTGGCGGATGGGATGATCAGATCTGACTACTCGTACCCGCAGGCCGCTGCTCAGATGCCCAGGCTCCCAGGTCCGCTACGCCTGACGCCGTCGTTTCCGTTTGCGGGACGCTCGCGCGAGCTCGCGACGCTGAGGACACTCATCCCGAGCGCGGAGGGAGAGGCGCTTAGGTTCGCGCTGGTGGGAGGCGAGGCTGGATCAGGCAAGAGCCGCCTCGTTCGCGAATTCGCGCATGGGGCCGCGGAAGGCGGAGCCGTCGTGCTCTACGGCGCCTGTGACTCGGTGGTGCGGCGGCCGTACCGGCCGTTCGTGGAAGCGCTCGACCAGCTCGTGCGGAGCACTGACGAGGCGACGTTGCGGGATGCGCTCGGCCCCGAGGGCGGGGAGCTCTCGCGGCTACTGCCAGATCTGACGCAGCGGGTCGGTGAGCTGCGGCCTCCAGTAGCCGCCGATCCCGACACGGAGCGCCACCGTCTGCACACCGCGGTCGCGGACCTCCTCTCCGGCGTTGGTCGGAGAGCGCCGCTGGTCGTCGTCATCGAGGATGGGCATTGGGCAGACACGCCGACGCTCCTACTCTTGCGGCACCTGGCGCGTGGCGCCTCGGACGCACGCGCGCTCCTGGTCACTACGTTCCGCGACACCGAGGCCGAGGTCCCCGAGGCGCTGTCGGAGACGCTCGTTGACCTGCGCCGCTCCGAAGGCGTCGTGCGGCTGCGGCTGGGAGGTCTCAGCGCGGCGGAGATCTCCGAGTTCGTCGAGCGCGCGGTCGGCGGCGACTTCGGTCCGGATCTTCCGGATGTCGCTCGAGTCCTGAGCGAGCTGACTGGCGGCAACGCGTTCCTGATGACCGAGCTGTGGCGCACGCTTCTGGAGAGCGAGACCGTCTCGGTGCACGACGGGGGGACGCGGTTGGCGCACGCCGTTGCGGATCTCGGCAGCCCGGAGGGCGTGCGAGAGGTCGTCAGCCAGCGGCTGGCGCGGCTGAGCACGGCCACCACGAGGCTGCTGGAGCTGGCCGCCGTGGCAGGACACGAATTCGAGCTGTCCGCCATCGCGCAGTCCGGATTCGACGACGCGGAGCTTCGCGCGGCAATCGAACAGGCGGTCGCACACGGAATGATCGAGGAGCTGCCCTCGCAACGGCTCGCGTACCAGTTCACGCACGAGCTGGTGCGCCGGGCGCTCTACGATCGCATGCCCGGCCTGCGGCGCGCCGAGCTGCACCTGCTCGTCGCGGAGGCGCTCGAGCAGGCGCGCTCCGTGGGCGACAGCCGCGGTCTAGCGGAGCTCGCCTATCACTTCAACGCGGCTGCGCCGATCGACGGGCCGGGACGCGCGATCGAGTACTCGCTCCTGGCCGGTCGTGCAGCACTGAGAACGCTGGACTTCGACGAGGCCTCCGCCCGATTCTCCTCGGCGCTGGAGCTCGGCATCGACGATGCGCGCCGGCGAGCCGAGGCACAGCTCGAGCTCGGCACCGCCCGATTCCGCGCCGGTCGCTCGGATGAGGCGATGGAGGCGTTCCGCGCCGCGGCGCAGATCGCCCGCGACAGCGGCGACGCGCGCCTGCTTGCGACAGCCGCGGTCGGTTTCGAGGAGGCTTGCTGGCGCCCGGGGATCATCGACGAGGGCGCCGCCGAGATGCTCGAGGAAGCGTCCGCGGCGCTCGGGGACGATGACTCCGATTTGCGGGTGATGCTGCTCGCTGGGTTGGGTCGCGCGCACGCGTTCGTTGGTGATTACACCTCGAGCGGGGCTGTGCGGGAGCAAGCGATCGCGATGGCTCGGCGGCTCGACGACCGGCTCGGCCTCGCGACGGTGCTGATGCGCGCGTACTGGTCGCGTGGGGAAGGCAACCTCGAAGACACGCTCGAGATGCTCTCTGAAGCCCGCGACCTGGCCGAGGACCTGGGTGCGACCGATCTTCAGGCCGAAGCGATGGAGTGGCGGGTGGCCGGCCTGATCGCTTTAGGCAATCTGCAGGCGGCCGAGCGCGAGCTGGCGGATGTCCACGCGATGGCTGTGCGCCTGCGCCAGCCGTTCACATTGCACGTCGCCGAGCACTACGCCTCGACGCTGGCCCTGTGTGCCGGAGAGCTCGCCAGGGCCGAGGCTGCCGCCCAGCGCTCGCACGAGTGGAGTCGTCTGCTCACGGGCCGAGCTGCCTCAGGCATCTACGGCATCCAGATGTTCTCGATTCGTCGCGAGCAGGGCCGCCTCGCCGAGCTCGCCCCCGTCACCAGGCTCTTCGCTCGCAGCGATCGCTCACGCGGCGCCTGGCGACCTGGTTTCGCGGTGCTGCTGGCCGAACTGGGAATGGAAGAGGACGCGCGGCGCGAGCTGGCGCACATCCGCCGTGAGGGCCTCGATGAGTTTCGCTCCACGCTATGGGTGGCGTCGCTGACCTACCTGGCCGAGGCGTGTGCGCTTGTCGGTGACGAGGAGCTGGCCGACCTGCTGTATCCCGAGTTGTTAGCGCTGGCCGGCGAGAACATCGTGATCGGCCACGGTGTGGCGTGCTACGGCGCCGGCGACCGTTATCTCGGCCTGCTCGCTGCGACGCTCGGCGAGCACGAGCGTGCCGTCGAGCACTTCGAGCGCGCCCTGGCCGTCAACCGCGCCATGGATGCGCCGACTTGGGTCGCCCACACAGTGCACGCGTATGGTCGCATGCTGCGCATGCGCGGCCGGAGCGATGACGCCGTCCAAGCGTCGGCCATGCTCTCCGAGGCGGCGACGCTCGCGGAGCGGATCGGTATGCCGGCGCTGTTGGCGCGAGCCCGTGCGCTCGGAGCGCGCCTCGAATCCGCTCGCACGCCTCCGGACGACCTGTCCCGGCGAGAGCTCGACATTCTCAGACTTGTCGCCGCCGGCCACAGCAACCGCGAGATCGGGGCACAGCTCTGCATCAGCGAACACACCGTCGCCAACCACGTCCGCAGCATCCTGCGCAAGACCGGCGCTGCGAACCGCACAGACGCGGCGGGCTATGCCTTTCGCCACGGACTGGTCGACCGGACCGACGAGCGGTAGGATCGCCGGCATGCCCATGTACGTGATCGAGCGGAGGTTCGCCGAGCAGCTCGAGATGACGAGCGACGACGTCAAGCTGCTCGAGGAGATCAACGCCGACGAGGGCGTCAGCTGGTTGTTCTCCTTCTTGAGCGCCGACCGGCACCGCTCATACTGCCTCTACGAGGCGCCCAGCCCCGACGCGATCGTCGCCGCCGCCCAGCGCGCCGGAATCCCCGCGGATGCGGTGACTGAAGTCAGTCGCGTCACCGCCGACTCCTTCCGCTGACTCACGCCGCCCACGGCTGACCAGCCCCGCGGCCGATCATCGGGGTGAAACTGAGCCGCGCGTGAGTTCGCAGCGATCAAAGCCTCCAGCGCTGCGTTGGCACCGGTCCGTTGGCGTCGGGCCGACGCGCGCGGGGCGCGGGTCATGCTTCACGCCGTGTGCGTGGAGTTGGTCACGAAGATCTGCAGGTGTCGTTCGGAGGCCTGCTCGAGGTGCCCGTACACGCGCTTGATCGTCGCATCTGTGGTGGCGTTTGATCGGGCCTGGAGGTCGGCAATGTCCGTCCTCTCGATCAGGGCTCCGACCTGGAGCGCTGCGGCGCGAGAGGTCGTTCCGCGCTTGACCAGCCTGTTGTAGAGACGTTGCAGGTTGGAGTTGTCGAACTCGCCCGCGACACGATTCGAGGTCGGATCGGTCAAGCCAGCCCGCGCGATCTGACGTTGGACCGCAGCTTGATGGCGCTGTTCGCTCTGCGCGATTACCGCGAAGGGCGCGTCAGGGTATCGGTCGGCGAGCCCTGTGTACACGTCGTGCGCGAGCTTTTCCTCCTCGACCATGTACTGGAGCCCGGAGGCTTCAGTCGAGGTCAGACGTACGCTTCCGGTGTCGCCGGCGCGCATGCCCAAGCCTCGGTTCGCCCGTGGACCGGCACTCTGCCGGTCCCTCATCTGTGCACCAGCACCGGCACCTCCGCCCACACGGTAGCCCTGACCGGCCCTCATCTGGCCGGTGATCGTGTCCGGTTGCGACGGGACGACGCGACCGGAGCTTCCGGCCTGGCTAACAACGGCGAAGATGAGAGCTGCCACCGTGGCGCCGAGAGCCGCGAGGATGAGCTTGGTCTTCTTCTTCATGACGATCTCCTTCAGCGATTCGTGTGATGACGTCCATGAAACCCCGCGCGAATCGAGAGCTCGTGGAGGCGGTGTGGAAGGACTGTGGAGATCGAAGCGCTCGAGTCGCCGGGCGCATCACTGTCTGACTCCGCTGCTGGCTGCGCCACCCCGCCAGCAACGAGCCGGCTGGTCGAGGACAGGCTCCCTCCAGGAACTCCTATTGATCACGATCCGGGTGGCGGTCAGACTCGGCGTTGATGAAGCGGTGCCTGCCGGAAGGCTCAACCGTTGATCACCTGGCGATGGACCGGCAAGTCATTGGCGCTCGCTGGACCGCTAGCTAGCTAGCCCATCCGCACGCTTACGCTGACCGGATGTCCGTGCTCAGCACGAAGCTGCGCCTGCCCGTGCCGCGCCGCCGGCTGGTGCAGCGCGCCCGCCTCATCGATCAGCTGCGCGTGGACGGAGGCGAAGGGCCGCGGCTCGTGCTGGTTGCGGCGCCGGCTGGGTTCGGCAAGACCACGCTTCTGGCGCAGTGGCTGGCCGTGGGGGAGGGGTCGCAGCGCGGGGTGGCGTGGTTGGCTCTTGATCCGAGCGATGCCGACCTCCGGGTGTTTCTGACCGACCTTGTGGCCGCGATTCAGACCGCTGAGCCCGAGGCTGGTGTGGACGCGCTCGCCTTGCTGGGGACCGGCGCTACCACGCCGACCGAGGCCGTCCTGGTCAGCTTGATCAACGATCTCGACGTCCTTGCGGGTCCGATGGTGGTGGCGCTCGACGACTACCACGTCATTGACGAGGCCGCCGTCCATGAGGCGGTGACCTTTCTGCTGGACAACCTGCCTTCGCAGGTCACGCTGGCGATGACCACTCGGGCTGACCCTCCGCTCCCGCTGTCTCGTCTGCGTGCGCGTGGCGAGCTTCTGGAGCTGCGGGCCACTGATCTCAGGTTCACGACCGATGAAGCCGGGGTGTTCCTGAACGATGTGATGGGGCTGCAGCTGGAGCCCGGTCTCGTGGCCGCGCTCGAGGCGCGCACTGAGGGGTGGGTGGCGGGGCTGCAGTTGGCCGGGCTGTCGGCTCGAACCCATGCTGGCGTCGCCGACGGGCCTGGGGACGTCGCTGAGTTCGTCGAGGCCTTCTCTGGAAGCCATCGGTTCGTCCTCGACTACCTCGTTGAGGAGGTTCTGGGCCGGCAGCCGGACGTGGTTCGCGCGTTCCTGCTCGACACCTCCGTGCTTGACGTCGACGAGCGCCGGTGGTACCGCTACCACCAGCTGTTCGCTGACGCGTTGGGTGCTCGTCTGGCTGCCCGGCATGCCGACCGGGTCGGTGAGCTGCACGCCGCGGCCAGCCGGTGGCTCGCCGAGAACGGGCTGCTGGGCGATGCCGTACGGCAGGCGATCGCGAGCGGCGATCACGAGCATGCCGCCGACCTCGTCGAGCTCACCCTGGCCGACCTGCGCCGACGCCGGCAGGACCGCACCCTTCGCGACTGGCTGGCCGCGCTGCCGGACGACGTCGTACGTCGCCGACCGTTGCTCGCCACCTACATGGGGTGGAGCCGGCTCTCCGAGGGGGACTTCGACGGGGTGGAGGCGTGGCTCGACGCCGCCGAGGCCGGTCTCGACACGACGTCGCCATCGACGATCCCCGCGGCGGACTCGCTGACCGAGGCGGTTAGCGACCGGGAGGACGAGGTCCGCTCCCTCCCGGCGATCGCCGCGGTCTACCGCGCCTCGGTCGCCCAGGCCCGGGGCGACGTCGACGGCACGGTCGCACACGCACGCCGGGCCCTGACGCTGGCCGGGCCGCAGGACCACTTCCCGCGCGGTGCCGCCGCAGGCTTTATCGGCCTGGCGGCATGGGCCGCCGGGGACCTCGGCACGGCGGTGGACACGTTCGCCGGGGCGGTCGCCAGCCTGCGCGCGGCCGGCATGGTCGCGGACGAGCTGGGCGCGACCGTCGTGCTGGCGAGCCTGTGGCTGGCGCGTGGGCGTCCGGTGGAGGCGCGCCGGCTCTGCGAACGCGCCGCGGCCGCGGCCGAGAGCCATCCCGGCCCGGTGCTCTCCAGCACCGGCGACCTGCACGTCGGCCTCGCGGACGCCCTCCGGGAGCAGGGCGACCTCGATGGGGCCGCGGAGCATCTCGACGTCGCCCGCGAGCTCGGCGAGATGGCGTCGCTGCTGGAGAACCGCCACCGCTGGTACACCGCAATGGCCGCACTGCTGCACGCGAGAGGCGACCTCGACGGCGCGATCGCGATGCTCGACCAGGCCGAGCCGCTGTTCCTGCCCGGCTAGTTCCCGGACGTGCGACCGATCGCCGCGACCCGGGCGCGGATGCGGATCGCTCAGGGCCGCCTCGACGACGCATGGGCGTGGGCCCACGAGCGCAGGGTCACACCGACGGATCCCACGACTTACCTGGTCGAGTACGACCAGCTCACCCTCGCCCGGCTGCTCGTCGCCGAAGGTGATGCGCGCGAGGCGCTCGAGCTGCTTGATCGGGTTCTCGGTGCCGCTCAGGCGGCGGGCCGCGGCGGCAGTCTGATCGAGGCGCGGATGGTGCGGGCGCTCGCACACCATGCGAACGGTGACGCAGCCTCGGCGGCGACCGACCTATCTGCCGCCGTCACCGCCGGCGTGCCCGCCGGCTACTGCCGGCTGTTCCTCGACGAGGGACAGCCGATGGCGGAGCTGCTCGAGCGGGCCGCCCGCACCGCGGCGGCTGACGTGCGGGCCCACGCCGAGCACCTGCGGGCCGCCGCACAGAGACCTTCGGGACTCCCACCCGCCGGCCGCGCCTCTGAGGAAGGACTCAGCGAGCGCGAGCGTCAGGTGCTGCGTCTGCTGGCGACCGAGCTCACCGGGCCGGAGATCGCGGGAGCCCTCTTCGTCTCGGTGAACACGCTGCGCACGCACACCAAGCACATCTTCAGCAAGCTCGACGTGAAGACCCGCCGCGCCGCGGTAAGTCGAGCCGCGGACCTCGGGCTCCTCTGAGCGTCAGCGCGGCCGAATCACCACCTCAGATCACATCACCTTGTGATGTGCGCTCACCACATCGATTCCTAATGTGTCGGACACATCGCCCGATAGCCCGCCCGGCACCAACACAAAGGAGTCCGCCGTGAAGATCACCTCTAACCGCCTCACCGCGACCGCCGGCCTGTGCGCCGCGACCGCCGGCGCCATCTTCATCGGAGTCCAGGTCAACCACCCGCCGGCCGACGTCGCGCACCTCGTCAGCACCGAGATGGCGATCCGCATGACCGCGAAGGTTCTTTTTTGCGCCCTGGCGCTCGTCGGCCTCGCCGGCATCTTCGTCCGCGATCGCCACCAGTTGGGCCGCCTCGGTCGTGTCGGCTACTCGCTGTTGAGCGTTGGCTTCCTCGCCATGCTCGTCCAGGAGTGCGTCATCGGCTACTACCTCCCGACGGTCGCGCACTCGGAGCCGGTCTATGTTCAGCACGTCCTCAACGGGGCCATGGCTCATGGCGAGAGCAGCGGCATCGGGGCCATGCAGGGGCTGTTCCTGATCGCCGGTATGGGTTACGCGGTCGGTGGTCTGCTGTTCGGCATCGCGCTGTTCCGCGCCGGCGTGCTACCCCGCTGGGCGTCCGTGCTGCTCGCCTACGGCACGACCTCGGCCCTCGCGCTCGCCGCGCTGCCGGAGTCCTTCAGCCGCCCCTTCGCAGTGCCCACCGGCGTCGCGCTGATCGCCCTCGGCCTCTCGCTGTGGCGCGACCAGCGCCGACAGGCCGAAACTGTCGACGCGCCATCTTCGACCTGCTGCTGCGGATGCTCGACGCGACGATCATCGCGACGGCCTGAGAGGGCCGCGACGCCGCGCCCGTCTAGACAAAACATTCAGCAGCGGCCGGCTGGACGCGCACCTTGTGGGCGCTGTGAGTGCTCTCGCAGGCCGTGGGCTAACAGCACGCCATCGCCAGCCGGCCGCGGAGCACCGCGCGCTCAGCAGGGTGCGCGAGGTTGCCGCCGGCAGCCTCGGCGAGGATGCGGATGACCTCCTCTGGCGGTACCGCATGTCCACCCCGCCGGCCGCCGAGGCCCCAGAGCGCCTCTGGGGTTCCGTCGGCGTTCTGAGTGGGCCGCGACCCACCAGGTGGGTCAAGGCGCTGCCCACTCCCGGCGCGCGAGGGCGCACAGCATCTCCAACATCGTCGGATTCGCGATGTCGCAGACGATTACCGAGGCGGCCGACACTGACGCCAGGTGCGAGGATGGGTGCGTCACTGGTGCTCGTGTCGATCCACGTGTGTCGAAGATCGAGGAGGTCCAACAGGATGAGCTTGAACCTTGCCACCATGCTTCGCGAGTCCGCCCTGGCGTACCCCGAGAAGCCGGTTGCGCTGTACGACGGCGGCCAGCTCAGCTACGGTCAGCTCGACGCGCTGTCAGACCGGTGTGCCGCCGGGTTGCGGGCATCTGGCATCGCTCCTGGGGAGACCGCCGGGCTGCAGTTGCCCAACATTCCCCAGTTCCTGATCGCCTATTTCGGCATGCTCAAGGCCGGGTGTGTTGCCGTGCCGCTGAACGTTCTGCTCAAGGCCCCGGAGGTTTCCTACTGTCTCGGCGACGCCCAGGCGAGGGCGTTGGTCACGTGGGCCGGGTTCGCGGATGAGGCGATCAAGGGCGCGGCCGAGGCTGGCGTGGACGCGGTGTATGTCGTGAATACCCCTGGTGTGACGGAGTTTTCGGCCGCCCGGCGGTTCGAGGAACTACTGGCCGTCGAGCCGGAGGCGGCGCCGCTTGAGCAGACCGATCCCGGCGACACCGCGGTGATCGTCTACACGTCCGGGACCACCGGAACCCCGAAGGGCGCAGAGCTGACGCACTACCAGCTGTACATGAACGCCGATACGCCCGGTCGGCTGTTCGGCATCCGCGATGACGACGTCGTGATGGTCGTGCTGCCGCTGTTCCACGTCTTCGGCCTATCCAGCCAGCTCAATGTGTGCGTTCGCTTCGGGGCCACCATGTCGCTGGTGCCCCGGTTCGATGCCTCCACGGTGCTCGAGGTCATCCAGCGCGACGGCGTAACCGTGTTCGAGGGCGTCCCCACGATGTACGTCGCACTGCTGCAGCATCCCAACCTCGCGGACTATGACGTGTCGACGCTGCGGGTCGGCGTCTCGGGCGGCGCGCCGATCCCCGCCGAGGTCCTGGACAGCTTCGAGGAGCAGTTCGGGATCGTAATCCTCGAGGGTTACGGGCTGACCGAAACGGCGTCCACGACCACCTTCAACGTCAGTGCCGAGGAGCGCAAGATCTACAGCGTCGGCAAGCCGATCTGGGGCGTAGAGGTTCAGATCTGGGACGACGATAATCGGCCGCTGCCGCCCGGCCCCGATCACGTCGGCGAGATCGTGATCCGCGGCGTCAACGTGATGCGCGGCTACTTCGGCAACGCCAAGGCGACCGCTGAGGCGTTCGCCGGCGGTTGGTTTCACTCCGGCGACCTCGGCTACCGCGACGAGGACGGCTTCTACTTCATCGTCGATCGCAAGAAGGACCTGATCATCCGCGGCGGCTACAACGTGTATCCGCGCGAGATCGAGGAGGTCCTCTACACGCACCCGGCCGTCGCCCATGCGGCCGTCGTTGGCGTGCCCGACGAGCGCTTGGGCGAGGAGATCAAGGCGTATGTGGAGACCAAGCCCGGCGCCACCACCAGCGAGCAAGACGTGATCGAGTACGTCAAGACGCGGGTAGCGGCGTACAAGTACCCACGCACAGTGGAGTTCCGCGCCGACCTGCCCAAGGGGCCCACGGGCAAGATCCTGAAGAAGGAGCTCTAGTTGTATCCGTCATGACGGAGGAGCTTCGCGACGGATCCTGCGTGGTGATCCGGCCGATCGAGCCCGATGACCGCGCGGCGCTCGCTGAGGGCTTCGAGCGACTCAGCACAGAGTCGCGGTACCGGCGGTTCTTCGCGCCGGTCCCGCACCTGAGCGAGCACGACCTGGACTACCTGACGTGCGTTGATCACCACGATCATGAGGCGCTCGTGGCGATCGCGCATGCGACCGGCGAAGGTGTCGGCGTCGCGCGCTACGTACGGACCGGTCCGGACATAGCCGAGCCAGCGATCGTGGTGGTGGACGACTGGCAGGGGCGAGGCGTCGGGAGCCGACTGCTCGACGCGCTCGTCGAACGCGCGCGGGAGGAGGGCATCCGGCGCTTTCAAGCGCCGGTGCTCGCATACAACGCAGATGCCATTCGCGTGCTCGAGAGGCTCGGGCAGACGACTCGGAAGCAACAGGGCCGTGAGGTCGAGCTGACGATCGACCTGCCCGATGCCCAGGCCGCGGCGCGTGTCCGGCCACTCCTGAGGCAGTTCGCGACCGGCGCGCTGGAGCCAGCTCGCATCCTGCTCGAACGGCTCTGGCCGCGACGCCGGGGTGCGCCCGGCGACCCGAAGCGCAACCTCATCATTGTCGGGACGGACGGCTCTGAGCATGCTGCGGCCGCCATCGAGACGGCGGCCGCGCTGGCGACGGTCTGGAGGGCGACGGTGGACGTGGTCGGCGTGCACCGTTTCCTGGCAGGCGACGAATCGGAGATCACGGATGCCGTGCACGCGGCGGCCGGGTCGCTGCGGGCTCGCTCTCTGCCTGTGCGGGAGCACGTGCGCCAGGGGGATCCGGCCCTCATCCTCACAGACGTTGCCGCCGCGGAGAACGCGCGGTTGATCGTCGTCGGCGCGGGCCAGCGCGGCGAGCTCGTCCGCCGGCTCATCGGGAGCGTCGCGGACCTGGTCGCCGAGCGCGCGCCCTGCGACGTCCTGATCGTCCGCCCGGCGCAGCTCACGTAGAACTCTCCGCCGCTGGCGATCAGCGCCGTTGCCGAAGCGCGTCGAGGTACGCGCTGCTCGAGCGACTCGATCAATCCGTGCCGGTAACCGTGCGCCGGCGCCGTGCGTGCTCTACGCATACATACGTATAGACGGCAGGGTGAGCTATCGGTAGGTTCGCGCTCTGATGTGGGCGCAGCTTGGTGGCGGGCGTGCCCTGGTCGCTGGTGGGGTCACAGCGGCAGGCCGACTGTTCCTCGACACGTGTGTTCGGCGTCGGTGTCGCCGTCGACTGCCGCTTGGCGCGGGGTGCGGTCCGGTCAGCACACGGGGGTGGGTCGACCCTGCTGTCGCGGCTGCGCCGGCGGCACCGTTCGCCGACGATGGGATGGATTCCGCAGCCGAGGGTCTCACTCGACGCGTTGAACGCTCTCTGTCGTTCGCTGCAGACCGCACCCGGGGCCGCCAGCTGTGTTGCAAAGCGAGCCTGGGTGGTAGGCGGCCGCTCGCTGGCGTGGGACCCATTGGTTTGGTCCGAGCAATCGCCGCGATCGCGCTCTGCGCGCTTTGGCTGAGCGCCTCCCCGGCCCGGGGCACGGTGGGAGCCACGCACACGGCCGTGCCGATGGCGGGGGCGGCTGGCACGTGCATCAACCAGGCGAGGGCGGTCAACGATCTCGGCGACGCTGGTGGGCTGGCTTACTTCCCGGGTAGCCAGGCGGCCGACACGTCTCACATGGACGCGTTTTACTGGCACGCCGGCAGCCTGCTCCAGTTGCCGGCGGGCGACCCGTCGTTGCACGTCGTCGGCAACGGGAGCTGCTCCGACGGCATCAATTACGTCGCCAATGACATCAACGCCTCGGGCACGGCCGTCGGCTGGGCGTACTTCAAGGACCCGAATCCCGACAACCAAGACGACCGGCTCGCGGCGGAGTGGCCAGCCGGAGCCAATTCGGCGACATCGCTCGGGCTGCTTCCGAGCGCAACTCCGGCGAAGTGCTTCAGCCAGGCACCGTCGTTCGTCTCTGAGGCCGACGCGATCAACGCCGGCGGGGACATCACCGGCAACTCGACCTTCTGCACCGGCAGCGGTTTCGCGCAGTACAGCCCGGTGCTGATCCCTCACGGCGGCACGCTGGCAGCCAGCGGCCAGGTGATCGCGCCACCGACGTCCGGTGGGATAGCGACTCAGCGGCTGCGGCGAACGGCTCACCTACCGGATGCCGTCGGCCGCCGGAGAGACGGTCGCGCTCTATGCCCAGGATGGAGGGGACCGCCTGCGATTGGGACTCGCGCACGCGCCCGCGCGGGTCGCTGCGGTTCCGGCTCGATCCCGCGTCGAGACGAGCCGGACAGATCGTGGCGTGGGAAACCCCGCGGCGGCCTACCGCTCGGCTTACGCACGCTCGCGACGTTCCCGGGTGCTCGGGCGAACGGCACCGAGATCCCGCGCCGTCTGCGGCGGCACGGCCGGCTCCTCACCTGGGCCGCGACGTGCGGGACGGTGCGCCACCAGATCAAGCTCGCGCGCGGACGCACGGCGGTGTACCTCCGCAGCGTTGCCGCCCGGGCCAAGCTGCCGAAGCTGCGCGGGACATACAAGATGACCGTCACCGCCCTCGGCAGACGCGACACCGTGCTCGGATCGGCGACGATCAAGGCCCGGCTTTAACGCCCGCCAGGGCCGACGGGAAATCACAAGCTGGGGCTGATTGTCGTACGAGCGCATGGGGCCGCACGCGCTCGTTCAGCCGGCCAACCCGTTGCAGCATCCATCCGCCCCAGGTGTCGATCGTCGTCTTCGAGAGTCGGCTCGCATGCGAACATCGGGTCGCACCGATCCTTTCGTCTGAGACAGCAGTCGAAACGAACGGCTCCTCGATTGCGGGCCGCGTGGCAACACTCGTAGCAAAATCCACCCCGGTCAATGCGTCCAGCCCGTCTGCGGAACCTGGCAATTTCGACGATTCAGATGCCTCCGGAAGCATCGACGCGGGCCGATTCAGGCCGCCTTCCTAGCGAGTCAGCGGCAGATTGGCGCGGGACCATGCGAGCAGACCACCACGGACGTTGACCGCCTCGTAGCCCGCCTTCGTGGCCAGGCGAGCGGCCTGTGAGCTGCGGCTGCCGGAGCGGCAGAGAAAGGCGACGGGTCGGTCGCCGTGCAGTTCGGACAGCCGACCGGGAAGCTGGCGTAGCGGGATGTGCAGGGCGCCGGCCGGCCGTCCTGCTCGCAGCTCGGCTGTCTCGCGAACATCAACAAGCGTGAGCTCGCCGGCGGCCATGCGGTTCATCGCCTCCTCCGGCGTGATGCCCGGGGTTCGCCTAAACAGCATCGGACCTCTTCGTCGTATGCATCACGGCCGATCATACACTACTTCACGGCTACTTAGTTGTACGCTTGTAGCGGCTCGTACGCGTGGATGCGGCGCAGTCGTGATCCATCGGCGAGCCGGCGCATCCGTGCGGTTGGTTGCGCGGGTTCACCGGCAGACCGTCACCAGCCGCTCGCTGAGAGTGCCGTCAGCGAGGTTGGGCACAAGGTGCAGCTCGGTACGGCAGCCGCGGGGCCGGGGCGTCCGCGGGAGGGGCGGCGGCAGATAGATCCGCGCGCCGCTGCGCGGGGTGATCCGCGTGCCGGAAATCCTCACGACCATCCCGAACAGTCCGGATTCACTCCCGGGCACGAATCCCGGGGTCGTCAGTGACGTGAACCCTTGGATGTCGAAGACACCGCTCACAGTGCGACCCCCGCCGGCAAATTGCACGCCGAGGACCGCCGCGCTTGCGGTCTTGATCGTCCCGGCGA
The DNA here is from genome assembly GCA_963750695.1 of uncultured Solirubrobacterales bacterium. Classification (GTDB taxonomy): domain Bacteria; phylum Actinomycetota; class Thermoleophilia; order Solirubrobacterales; family Solirubrobacteraceae; genus Palsa-465. Next base: position 447,983 of record CAVVSB010000004.1, on the reverse strand, counting down.
TCAGTCCGGTGCGATCCACGAAGTAGTCGGGAGATCTGCCGCCGGGGGGTGTGACGCCCTCGACGTCCTGCAGCGTCGTGATCGCCGTCAACGCATTTCGGCGGACGGTGACGTGGCCGATGTCATACGGGTACGGAAGCTGATCGAACAGAGAGGGATCGGTCGGATTGGCGGCGCTGAACATCAGGGTGTTCGAGGCGAACTGCGCTGTTCCGGCACGCGGACCGAGCTCCACCAAGCTGCCGAGGAACACTCCGACCTCATCCGACGCTGGACCGTTCAGGCCTGATAAGGGCGTGAGCAGCCGTATCAAGTACCCCTGCTGCTGCACCCCCTCGATCCCCGCGTACGACTTCGGGGGGATCGCACCATCAAGGTCGTAGTCCTGGTAGGTAGCGCCCTGCGCCGTGATCGCGTACACCGCGACTGCGGCGTTACCCGGACCGGCCCGAGCGGGACACCGAACGTGCGCGACGAAGACGGGGATGCCCCGGCGCACGACGACTCGCCCGTGTCGACGCTGCTTGACCCAACTGACGCGGCACTCCGTCGACGGCACGTTGACACACTGCCGCCGGCTGAGACGCACGGCTCTGCCGTGCTGCACGCGTTTGGCGGTGAAGGTCTTGCACCGCGTCACGTGCCGCGAGGCGAGGATCGCATCGTCCGGGCGGACCGAGTGGCCCGCGTAGCCGTTCGCAGCGGGCACCCCAACCATCACAACTGCACCGATCGCCATCGCCACCTGTGCCACGCGATACATCTCGCCTGCCGCCCCGTCCGCTCACCTGCGATCCCGAAATGCCCAGAGGGCATTAAGAGCGCGACCAAATGCGGCGTCAAGGCCGCGGGCACGCCAGGATCGTGCAGGAGTTCGCAGCTGCGGGGGCCCCGTCTCACGCCCCAACCGACCCTAATCCGGAGCGTGAACCATGACGAGAACCACCGTGACGACGAACGCGATCTGAGCGACCGTCAATCCGGTCGCCAGATTCGAGACCGCCGTGACCGTCGCACAGGTGATCGTTAGGACGGCACCGAACCGGCACAGCTGGCGCCGCCAGCCGGTCAGCTGCACGGGATGTTGCTCCAATGATCTTCGGGAGGACTTCGTTGGACCACGCGTCCCGCAGAGTAACGCTCGTCGACCGAGGCGCTCGCGCCCCGCCGCGGCGGAGGATGGGTCGACCGGTTCGGCGTCCCTCGGTTCCAGCAGGGTTTGGAGGTCGAGTGGGCGGAACGCGCCCCCGAGCGCCGCCGGCTGACCGCAGCAGTCGAACGACCGTTCTGCTCGACGATTTACGCGGCGCGGAGGTGGTCCTCGGGGAGATGCTCGTCGAAGGTCATGCCGGCCTCGATCGCGCGCCTGACGGGGCAGGTCTCCGCGGCGCGCATGATGCGACGGACCTGTTCGTCCGAGAGGTCGTCAGGCAGGCGGATGGTGACGTCGAAGCTCCGCGGTGTGGAGGCGTTCTCATAGACGACATCGACGCTGAGCTCGCGAATCATCCAGCCCTTGGTCCGGGCGTAGGTGCGGATGGTGGTCGCGATGCAGGCTGCGAGTGCGGCCGGGAGCAGCTCGTGCGGCGCCGGCCCGTCGTCGGTGCCGCCGAGGCGTGGTGGCTCGTCGGTGATGAGGCGATGGCGCCCGTCGATGAGCACGTCCTGCCGTAGCGTGTCGCCGCTTGAGTGGGCGGAGGCGATCAGGGTCATGTTCGTTCCTCGGGGCTGAGGTGGTTTGCGAAGTCGTCGAGCGCCCCGGGGATGAACTGGTAGTAAGCGAAGAGGCCTTGCTTGTGGCAGCTGAGGACGCCGGCGTCGCGCAGCACCTTCAGGTGGTGCGCGAGCGTCGGCTGAGAGACGTCGAACAGCGGCAGCAGCTCGCACGGGCACAACGGCTCACTGTGTCTGCCGAGCACGTCGAGCAACTGAATGCGCACTGGGTCGGCCAACGCCTTGGCGAGCAAGGCCAATTCCTGCGCGCGCGCCGTGTTGATGGCGGCGGGCGCGGGCGTGGCGACGCGGCGCTCGCCGGGGGCCAGTTTGCGCCGGGGGTTCGTTTTGAGCGCGGCGGGCATCACGCGGTCGGGGCGAGCAGGCGTTTCACGTGCTCGAGGTCGGGGACGGCACCGGACATGACGACGGTGCCGTTCACGGCCAGCGCTGGGGTGCTCATGACGCCGAGGGCCGCCATCTGCGCGTAGTCGGTGACCTTCTCGACGCTGGCTTGGAGACCGAGCTCGGAGACGGCCGTGCGGGTGACAGCGGCGAGCGCCTCGCAGCGCTTGCAGCCGGGGCCGAGGACTTGGATTGTGTCGGGCGCAGCGGTCATTTCGGGTCTCCTGGTGGCGTTAGAGGATGAAGTTGAAGAGCAGGCCGGTGAAGACGATGGACGCGGTCAGCACGGCGGCCCAGATGGCGATGAGTCGGACTTTCAGCACTCGCCGCAGCAGAATCATTTCCGGGAGCGACAGTGCGGTGACGGCCATCATGAACGCGAGCACCGTGCCCATCGCCATGCCTTTGGCGTGGAGGGCGGCGACGAGCGGCAGGACGCCGGCGGCGTTGGAATACAGCGGTACACCGAACAACACGGCGATGGGTACGGCGAACGGGTTGTCCGTGCCGGCGATGGACGCGAGCGCGTCAGCAGGAACCCAGCCGTGGATGAGGGCGCCCAGCGCGATGCCGACCAAGAGATAGGGCCACACCCGTCCGATGATGCTGCGCACCTCCCCGCGGGCGTAGGTGAGACGCTCGGACCACTGCATTCCCGCGGCGGGGTCGGCGCACGTCGGCATGTTCGTCTCGAACACGAACGGCTCGACGTAGTGCTCAAGGCGCATCCGGCCGAGCACGACTCCCGCGGTAATCGCGATGAGGACACCCGATGCGATGTAGACCGCGGCGACCGTGAACCCGAACATGCCGAACAGCATCACGACGGCGACCTCGTTGACCAGTGGACTTGCGATGAGGAACGACAAGGTCACGCCGAGCGGCACGCCGGCTGAGACGAAGCCGATGAACGCCGGGACTGCGGAGCACGAGCAGAACGGGGTGGCGACTCCGAGCGTGGCCGCGAGCACGTTGCCGACTCCCTCGCGCTTGCCGCCGAGAAGTGCCCTGGTGCGCTCGACCGACATGAACGAGCGCAGTACCGCGACCGCGAACACGATGCCGGCCAGCAGCAGCACGATCTTGCTCGTGTCGTAGAAGAAGAACCGCACAGAGCTCCCGACGCGAGCGTTCAGGTCAAGCCCGACGACGCTGCCGAGCAGCCAGTCCCACAGCGGCGCCAGCGCCTTGATGGTCACGTCCAGCAGCACGACCAGCGCCAGAGCGCCGCTTGTCAACCAGAGCAGCGAATGCCAGCGAGGTGAGCGGGCGGCGGGGAGGTGGGCTGCGGCTTGGGAAGTCGACATCGGGGGCCTGTTCTATTGATACTCGTCAATACAGTAGCCCCGTTTGAGGCCGGAGAGGACGCGTTCGGCAAAGAGTGTGGCGAGGCACGGATGGCGATCCGCCGCAACTACGTACGACCACGGAGGAAGGTGTTCGCCGAGCGCCCCCGGCCGCTGACGGTCGTTTCCGAAGCCGGGCTAGTCGGCCCCGCCGACGTGCGGACCACGTTCCCGCGCTCGGTGCCCGCCGCGTGCGAACGTCAGCTCGGCTGGAGGATCGCGTCGAGGTCGTCGAGCTGGCGGCGGACGCTGCCGCAGACCTGGTCGCAGAGCTCGAACACGCTGGGATCGCTGATCGCGTAGCGGCTGTGGTTCCCGTCTTTGGTGCGGGTGACCATGCGGGCGTTGTGGAGGATCAGCAGGTGCTTTGAGACGTTCTGCTGGGAGACGCCAAGCTGTTGCTGGAGCTCGCCGACGGTCGCAGGTCCTTCCCGAAGCCGGTCGAGCAGTCTGATGCGCATCGGTTCCCCGAGTACTCGAAAGCGCTGGGCGACGAGCTCGATCAGCGGCTCGGGAAGCGGGTGCGGAGCGGGCGAGGGCTTGTGCACGAGCCGAGCGTAGCACAAATGCACAGTGGTGTAGTTGACAGCGCTCCGGCACCGCGCTAACGCTGAACGCGTGCACTCGCTTACAGTTGTATAGACGTCGTCCGATGAACGATGTCTAAGAACGGGCGCACGAGCGGCATCGCCGCCGTTTGAAGCCCAACGGCACAACCGAAGGAAGACCGACGATGAACGACATCCAGCACCTCACCGACGAGACGTTCGCCGACACCGTGGCCGCGCCGGGCGTCACTGTGATCGACTTCTGGGCGGGCTGGTGCGGCCCATGTCGGGCGATGGCGCCCCAGTTCGAAAAGGCCGCCGGGCTGCGCCCGCAATACCGCTTCGCCAAAGTCGACGTCGACGCGGAGCCGGAACTCGCCGCGCGGTTTCAGATCCGCTCGATCCCGACGCTGATGGTGCTGCGCGACGGTGAGCCCGTCGCCGCGCAGTCCGGTGTGATCCCAGCGAACGCGCTGGTCAAGGCGCTCGACCGGCTGGCCGAAACAGACGTCCCGGCCGAGACGGGAGCGCAGCATGAGGCCGCGTAGTCGCTGGCCGCTGGAACACGGTCCTGCGTCAATCGTGCTGCGCCGTGCGTGCCGGCTGCGCTCGGCCATCTACCCGGACACCCAGCAGGAGGTGTCGGCGTGATGCCGCACAAGCTCGGACCGATCGGCCGCCTCGGCCGCTACACCGCGACCCACTTCCGGGTCGTGGCGATTGGCTGGCTGCTCGTTGCGGTCGGGCTTGGCTTCTTCGCGCCACGGGTGGAGACCGCCCTGTCTGGCGCTGGTTGGGAAACGACCGGCTCGCAGTCTGTGCAGGCCCGCAATCTGATCGACAAGAACTTCCACGGCCTGTCCAGTTACGCCCTGATGACGGTGATCTACTCGCCGACGGCGACTGTTCAGGACCCGGCTTTCAAAACCGCAGTCGCAAACGTCGAGCGGACGCTGCGTGCGGATAAGGCCGTGGCGTCGGTCGTGGGGCCCGCCCCGGGCATCTCGATCTCACGTGACGGCCATACGGCGATCGTCCAGGCTGGAGCCGCGAAGAGTTCGAATGGGATGGTGGCGGCCGCCGACTCGCTGAAGGGAAAGCTCCACGGCCTCTCGACGGCCGCGGTGCGTGTCGATCTGACCGGAGCCTCGGGGATGTGGTCTGACTTCAACGCGGCCAACCGCTCGGCGATGCTGAAGTCCGAGGTCATCTCGTGGCCGGTGACGCTCGGCATCCTGCTGGTTGCGTTCGGCTCGCTGGTGGCGGCGGGGCTGCCGCTCATGCTGACGATGCTCGGGCTGCTGGCCGCGGCGGGCTCGCTCTATCTGAGCACGAAGCTGATGCCGATCTCGATCTGGGCAATGAACTTCGCGCTGATGTTCGCCCTCGCGCTCGGGATCGACTACGCGCTATTCATCGTGCACCGCTTCCGCGGCGCGTTCTTCGGGTCACACCTCTCCGCCGAGGACGCGACAGCTGTGACGATGGACACGGCCGGTAAAGCCGTCCTGTTCTCCGGCGTGACCGTGCTGATCTCACTGAGCGCGGTGATGCTCGTGCCGAGTCCCGGCGTTCCGGTCGATGAGCCTCGGGATCATGCTCGCGGTGATCTTCGTGCTCGCGGCGACGCTGACGCTGCTGCCGGCCGTTCTGTCGAGGCTCGGCCCGCGGGTCGACAAGCTCTCGTTGAAGTGGGTGCACTCGGGCGAGCACCGCTCTCCGCGGTTCGCCGCATGGGGAGAGCGGCTCTGGCGTCGCCCTGTCGCGTACGGCGCGGTCGCGCTCGCGATCCTGGTCGGCCTCGCGCTTCCGGTCACCCAGCTGAAGACCTCGATGCCGTCGATCAAGGTCGTCCCGCCCAGCGACTCCTCGCGCGTCGGCTACAACCAGGTGCAGGCCGCATTCGGTCCCGGCGCGACCGGGCCGCTTCAGATCGTGACGCCGGCACCGCAGGCCACGACGGTCGCTGCGATCGCCAAGCGCGACGCCGGGATCGCCGGCGCTGATGCCGACCCAGACCAGCGGCGGCTACGCCCTCATCACCGCGATCCCGACGCAGGACCCGTCCAACCCCGCCGTGGGCAAGACGATTGACCGGCTGCGAGCCGAGCTACCGTCAGGAGCCCTGATCGGGGGCGCGGTCGCCGAGAACCACGACCTTCAGAACGCTCTGTCGGCGAAGACGCCGCTCGTCATCGGTGTGGTCCTGGGCCTCGGGTTCCTGTTGCTGCTCGTTGCGCTGCAGGCGCCACTGCTGGCAGCGGTCGGCGTGCTCACCAACCTGCTCGCCACGGGCGCGGCGTTCGGCGTGGCGAAATGGGTCTTTCAGGACGGCGCGCTGCACTCGCTTCTCGGCTTCCAACCCCAGGGGTTCCTGGACGCCTGGGGCCCGGTGTTCTTCTTCGCGATGATCTTCGCGATCTCGATGGACTACACCGTGTTCCTGCTCTCGAGCGCCAAGGAGCACTGGGACCACAGCCACAATCCCAAGGACGCGATGATCGGCGGGATCGCGCACTCAGGACGAGTGATTTTCGCCGCCGGCGCCGTGATGGTCGCGGTGTTCTTCACGTTCGCGCTCTCGGGCCCGCTTCCACCCAAGGAGATGGGCATCATCCTCGGCATCGCGGTCCTACTCGACGCCGCGCTGATCCGACTGCTCCTGCTGCCCGTGCTTCTGCGCTTGATGGGCAAGTGGGCGTGGTATCTCCCGCGCTGGGCGCACCGCGTGCTCCCCGACGTCACCTTCGGACACGCATGAATGGGAGAAACCGGTCATGTCATCCGTCAATCTCGACCTCTGGCAAACCGAGTGGTGCCCAGCCTCGCACCGCGTACGCCAGCGCCTGACCGAGCTCGGGCTGAACTACGTCGTCCATCAGGTCCCGGTCGACTCGAGCGAGCGCACGGAACTCGTGGCAGCGACCGGTCAGCGTACGATCCCCGTCCTGGTCACGGCTGACGGGGAGATCGTCCGCGATGAGGCGGCGATCATGAGCTATCTCGACAACCACTACTCCGAGCCGCCAGACGCGATCACCCAGCGTCAGAAGGCGGCCACGGCAAAGCGGAAAGAATTGGAAACAGCATGTCCCAAGTTCGCAGCAGCTACACACTGAGCACGACCACCGCACTCCCGTTCGCCGACGCGGTCGATCGAGTCCGCACGGAACTGGCGGCAGCGGGCTTCGGCGTGCTCTGCGAGATCGACGTCCAGGCGACACTGAAGGCGAAGCTGGGGGTCGACCGCGAGCCCTACCTGATCCTCGGGGCCTGCAACCCTCCGCTCGCGCACGCGGCACTCGAAGCCGAGCCGGATCTCGGCGTGCTCCTGCCCTGCAACGTCGTCGTCTACGAAGAGCACGAGAAGACGCGCATCGCGGCAGTCGACGCCGAGCAGATGCTCTCAATCGTCGGCAACGATGCGCTCTCCACGACCGCGGCCGACATCAGACGCCGGCTCGCAGCTGTCGTGGAACGCGCCGGGCAACCGCCCGCAGCGTCCGAAGATGACTAGCGCGGACTGGGACCAGCGCTACGGCGGACGCGAGCTGGTCTGGACGAGCGAACCAAACCGCTTCCTCGTCCAGGAGGCAGCATCTCTCGCGCCGGTCCGAGCGCTTGACCTCGCCTGCGGCGAAGGTCGCAACGCGGTCTGGCTCGCGAAGCGCGGCTGGCGGGTGACGGGCGTTGACTTCTCGGAGGTCGGGATCGAGAAGGCGAGGCGACTCGAGCGAGCCCACGGTGTTCACGTCGACTGGGTTGTCGCCGACCTGCTCGACTACGAGCCCGAGGCGCGGGCGTTCGAACTGGCGATCGTCTTCTACCTCCAGGTGCCCGGTGAGCAACGAGCGCCGATCCTTCGCTCGGCCGCGCACGCTGTCGCCAGGGGCGGCGTGTTCCTCCTCGTCGGACACGACAGCAGCAACATCGAGCACGGTTACGGTGGCCCGCAGGATCCCGCCGTCCTCTACACGGCGCAGGACGTCGCGGATGACCTTGCGGACAGCGGGCTGCGGGTCGACCGGACCGAAACGGTTCAGCGGCCCGTCGAGACGCCCGACGGACCGCGGATTGCACTCGATGCACTGGTGGTCGCTTCGCGCCCATAAGCCGTTCGCCTGAAGCCCGGCTCGACGATCTGCGCGCCAAGTCACAGCGTCGGCAGGGTCACGACGAACCGTGCACCGCCCCCGTCCGCATCTCCCACCTCGATCTCTCCGCCGTGCGCGCGGACGATCTCGGCTGCCACGGCGAGCCCGATCCCGCGTCCGGAGATCCCACGGGCTGAGCTGCCGCGCCAGAATCGTTCAAACACACGGTGCCGCTCCTCCGCGGGAATGCCGGGACCGCTGTCGGCAACGGAGAGTCGCACCGATCCCTCCGACGCATCGATGACAACGTCGATTCGCCCGCCCGCCGGCGTGAACTTGACCGCGTTGCTCAGGAGGTTCGCCACCAGTTGACCGAGCCGGGTGCGGTCGCCCGCAACGGTCGCGACGGCGAGTCGCTCATCGAGTTGCAGCGCCTTTGCGTCCAGACGGGGGCGGAGCGCCTCGATCTGCGCTCGGGTCAAGGCGGCGAGGTCGACCGGCGCGCGATCGATGACCGCCACCGGCACGTCGGCGTGAGCCAAGGCATCGAGATCTTCGACGAGCGCGCCGAGCCGCAGCACCTCTTCGTGCAGGGAGGAAAGGCGCTTCGGCGTTGGCTGCTCAACCTCGTCGACGAGCTCCTCGAGATTCCCTTGTAGGATCGCGATCGGAGTCCGGACTTCATGGGCCAGGTCGCTGATCATGCGCCGGCGCGAGCTCCGCTCACGTTCCAGCGTATGAGCCATCCCGTCGAACGCACGTGACAGCTCACCGAGTTCGCCCGGAGCGTCGTGCGCCTCGGCTCGAGCACCAAGGTCGCCAGCCTGGAGCCGCCGGGCGGCCGCCACGACGCGACGCAGCGGGGCCGTAACCGTCCGTGTGACGAGCGCCGCGCCGAGCAGGGCAATCGCGACGGCGAGCGCCGACCCGAGCAGCACCGCCCCGAACAGCTTGTCGCGAAGCACGCTTTGCGCTCGGCTCAGCCGGGCCGGGAATCGAACATCCGCGAAGCCGACGGTGTGGCCGTCGACGTTGACAGCGCGCGTGAGGACGATGGGACCGGACCCGTGGCCACGGCCTCGTGCCTGCACCGGGCCTGCGATGACCGTCCGTCCGTCGGCGGCGCGCAACGAGAGCACCGCGTCCGCGTCGCGCGCGACCACCTGAGCCGCGGCAAGATCAGCCGTGGCCCATGATCCCGTACGGCGGTACGCGTCCGCCAGCACCTTGGCGGCGTCGTTGGCGGTGGCTGCACGATCGGTGGCGCTCAACTTGCTGGTCTCATTGCGAGTCGTCAGCAGGATCACTGCGGCAAGCGCAGCCACAGCCGTCACAGCGACGAGGACGAACACGAGCGCCAGTCGCGCCCGCAGCGAACCGGTGCGGCGTGGCTCAGACATCGGCTCGGATGCCCAATCGGTACCCCACGCCGAGCACCGTCTCGATCAGCTTCGGTTTCTGCGGGTCGCGTTCGATCTTGCGCCGAAGGTTCTTGACGTGCGAGTCGATCGTGCGCTCGTAACCCTCGAACTCGTAGCCGCGCACGCTGTTGATCAACTCATAGCGCGAGTAGACGCGCCCTGGCGTCCTCGACAGTGTTGTCAGAACGCCCCATTCGGTGGGAGTGAGCTCGACGAGTTCGTCTTCGACGATCAGCTCATGGCGGTCCTCGTCGATCCGCAGTACTCCGTTGCCATACGACATGGGTCCAACTGCCGGAGCACCGCTGCGGCGGTGGAGCACCGCACGGACCCGGAGCACGAGTTCACGCGGGCTGAACGGTTTTGTGACGTAGTCGTCAGCCCCTAGCTCGAGCCCAGCGATCCGGTCCGCCTCATCTGACCGCGCAGTCAGCATCACGATCGGAATGTCCGCGACCGCCCGAACCTCCCGCGCCACCTCGGTTCCGGACACATCCGGGAGACCCAGGTCCAGCACCACGAGGTCCGGACGGGCGTCCGCCGCGATCGTGATCGCCTCCGCGCCCGACCCGGTGCTAAGCACGACGTAGCCCTCCCGTTCGAGGTAGCGCCGAACGAGATCGCGGATCTTCTGCTCGTCTTCAACGATCAACACGAGCGATGTCATGGAGGTCATCCTCCCGCGCGGGCGGGACGTATGCGAGGGGTCCGTGGCCGGCGGACCCCTCGTCCGCCTCGACCGGACTCAGTCACTCAGCTCCGATATGGACAGTCGGAGCGGTTCCCGGTGCCTGCAGCCCTCTGCTCGTGGCGCGGACCCGTGCCGTCGCGGGCGCCCACACCCTGCCCCGCGCCGGCTCGCGCCTGCGAGTGACGTAGACCGCTGCCGTCACGTGCACGCAGGTGAAGTCGGGCGCCGTTCCGCGTCGCTTTATCGGTATTCGTCACCTGCGCTCCCCGCCCGCCGGTCCAGTTCGACTGATTTGTCGCCGCCGCGGCGACAGCAACGCCGAGCACTGCAGTGACGGCCACCGCGGCCAGGATGATCATGATGGTTCGCTTGCGCATTTCGGGTCTCCTTCGGTCGGACAACTGATGTCTCGTCATCCTGGTCGCCTGACGTGCAGTCCCGACGATGGGCGTGTGGAGATGGTGTGGAGTTAGGCGCAGCGCCTCGAATCTTTGCCAGCAGGTTTCCGTAGCTTGAGCGGAGCTTCCGTGGGAGTTGGCCCGGTCGTCGGGCTGATCCGGCCGACATACTGACTAGACATGCGGCCATCACGTCGTCTAAAGCAGACACTGGCGTGGCTGCTGGGAGCGGGGCTCGGCGTGGGCGCGCTGGTGACGGTGTTTGTTTCCTCAGGCGGGATCGAGAACGTCCTCCACGCCTTGGAGAGCGTGACGCTCGGCTGGACGCTCGCCGCGGTCGCCGCGATGCTGGTTGGCTATCTCCTCCTTGCGATGCATCTACGACGGCTCACCCAGGGCAAGGTTTCGTGGGCACACGCCGTGCGCACGGACTTATTGCTGTTCGGCCTCGGGAACGTCCTTCCCGGCGCGCCCGCGCCCGGAGCGATCCTCGCAGCCGCCGAGCTCCGGCGAGCTGGCATGTCCGTCCGCGGCACTCGTTTCGTGCTCGCGTTCACCGCGTGGTTCAATGTTCGCACCCTATTGGGATTGGGGGCGGTGACATTCCTGATCGCCCTCGCGCGCGAGCATCCTGGGCTCAAGGAGGCCGGACTATGGTGGCTTGTGGCGGTCGGGCTGCTGATGCTGCTCGCCGCCACGGCGAGGATGGCTGCGAGACCGGCCACTGCCGAGCGCACCGCCCATTTCCTCGCTCGCGTCCGGATCGGTCGCGCGTCGGGATCGGCCTTACAGGACACGCGCGCCGCTGGCGCCGAATGGCACGCCGAGGCCAAGTCCGTCGTCGGAAGTCGCGCCAATCGCGTCGTGCTCGTCTCACTCGCGGCCGGCTCCTGGCTGGCCGACGCGGCGTGTCTCCGCATGGCGCTCGCCGCGGCCGGTGTCAACCTCGACATCGACGTCGTGCTGCTCGCGTACGTCGCGGGGATCCTGGCATCGGGACTGCCGCTGCTGCCCGGCGGTTTCGGTGTCGTAGAAGCGACGATCCCTGCTGTGCTCCATTACTTCGGGGCCCCGCTCGATGCCGCCCTCGCCGGCACCCTCGTGTATCGCGGGATCTCCGCGCTGCTCCCGGCGACGGCCGGCGCGCTGTTGCTCGCCCGGGGCTGGGTCTCCGCCCGGACCGGGCGGGATCGCCTTACGCGCTGAGGACCGTCACGAGACTGACTTGATTACCTGCTGGAGTTGTTCGTAGCTCGGGACGGTCTGAGGCGCCTGCAATGTCCCGCGGGGGCCTTTGAAGATCAGTGTCGGCGTGCCCTGAACCCTCGTGGTGATCGCGGACTGCCGGTCGGACTGCAGTTGGGCGGTCAGCGTCGAGTCGTTGCGGGCGCTGTGCCATGTATCGAGGTTCAGCTGAGGAACCTGCTGTGCGAGCCCGTTGAGGTACGTCTCGGTGACGTAGCTTGTGCCTTCGGTGCCTTGCTGGCGGTAGAAGAGTTCGACGTAGTCCCAGAAGTGGTTCTGGTTCCCCGCTGCGAGCGCCGCCATCTGCTGGGCCTGGAACTCCTGCGGGTCGCGGGTTGCCGTCTGCACGGCGCGGTACACGATCTTCACCTTGCCTGCCCGCACGTCCTTGGCGATCAGTTCCGGGAAGCCGCTTGTGAGCGTGAACTCCGCGCACACCGGGCATTGCAGGTCGCTGTAGTCGGTCAATGTCACGGGTGCGCTCGGGTTGCCCAGCGTCGTTCCCGACTGAGGGATCCCACCAAGCAGTTGCCGGACCTGGGCAACGAGCGTCGCTTGACCGTTGGCGTCCTGGAGCCCGGTCGAATCACCGGCACCCGAGACCGCAATCGCCACTGCGACCGCCACGACTGCCCCGAGCGCGACACCGCCGAGGATGTAGACGCGGCGCCGCTGGCGCCTGTGCTCGGATCGCGCCTGCTCGTCCGCGAGCCGACGAGCGCGCGCCTGTTGCTTGTGCTCAGCTCTGGACGACATCTGTCACGGTCGGGGGTCGTTGATGCAAGCGTCCATCGCTGCCGACGATAGAAGCGTTCGCTCGCGTAGCTATCCGCGCAAACCACGCGAAAACCCTGCGGAAAAGGCGCGCGACCTGTCGATCGTAACCCCAAGGCACGCACGCCGCTCAGTAGTTACCACTCTACTACTGATTAGCTGTATACGGGTAGACTTGGTTGATGAACAAGAACATGAACATCCTCGACCGGCGCGTGCGCGCGTTGCTGGTCGCTCCCGCCGCCGTCGTGATCGGGATTCTGGTTGGCCCTGCGTCGGCCGCTGCGATCGTCCTCTATGCGATCGCAGCGATCATGCTGGCGACCAGTGCAATCGGCTATTGCCCGCTGTATTCCATGCTGCACCTGGGCCGCCGCAGCGGTGGTTCGGTCTCACACTGAAAGCACAACGGGAGTCTCCCCGAGGTGATGCAGATGACCTCACACGTTCGACACAAGGAGTTCCGCTTCCCGGTCGCGATCGCCTGGGACAACGGCAGGCGCACGACCGCTCGGGTTGCCGGCAAGCAGCCGCTGCACATCGCGACACCTCCGGAGTTCCGCGGCACCGATCCGGATATCTGGAGCCCCGAAGACGCGTTCGTCGCCGCGGCAGGCTCGTGTCTCGCGGTCACGATCGTCGCAATCGCGGAACAGCAGGAGCTGCCGCTACATGGCCTGTCGGTTCAGGCAGAGGGGTTCGTCGGTCGCCGCGAAGATGGCCGCTTTGGATTCGTGCGGATCGAGCAGATCGTCAGGCTCCAGACCGACGCTGAACACGAAGACGCCGCCCGCCAGGTCGTGGCGAAGGCGGAGCAGGGCTGCCTAGTTACCGTCTCGCTCGACCTTCCGGTCCAGACCACCGTGGAAGTGCGCACCTCGGCCGGCGTGGCGTAGCCATGTCCGCGGCGGACACCGAGACGGCGAATCGCGGACCGGCGAGCGCTGTCGCCGCCGACCGGCTGGTCGAGCCGTGGCTGTCGTGCTTGCACGAACGGCTTCGTGGCGTCCGCATCTTCGATTGTCATACGCACGTGGGGTGTGCCGATCCGGACGGCTCGTGCTTCTCGGCCGACGAGCTACGAGCGACGCTCGACGTGGTCAACGCGCGCGCCGTTGTGTTCCCACTCGCCGAGCCTGGCTCCTACCGGTCGGCGAACGAGCGCGTGCTCGCCGTCGCCGAGGAGTCGGACGGAGGACTTGTCCCGTTCTGCCGGGTCGATCCCCACACCGGCGGACTCGAGGAGGCGCGGCGAGCAATCGGGCGAGGCGCGGCGGGGATCAAGCTGCATCCTCGTGCCGAGCGCTTTGGGCTCGGGGACCCGTCCGTGCGCGAGATCTTTGCCTTCGCCCAGGAGTCACGAGTACCGGTGATCGTGCATGCGGGTCGCGGGATTCCGTCGCTCGGCCGCGATTCGGTGGCCCTGGCCCGCGCCTACCCGAGCGTGCCAATCATCCTCGCGCATGCTGCGATCTCTGATCTTGCCTGGATCTGGCGAGAGGCCGCGGGCCAACCCAATCTGTACTTCGACACCGCGTGGTGGAATACGGCGGACCAGCTCGCCTTGTTTGCGCTGATCCCACCCGGTCAGATTCTGTTCGCGTCCGACACGCCGTACGGCCGCACGGTCGCCGCGGCGACCATTGTGCTGCGTGTGGCGCTCGCGGTTGGATTGAGCGTCGAGCAGATCGCCGGGGTCGCTGGTGGACAGCTTGAACGGTTGCTCGCCGGCGCGACACCGCTCGACCTGGGACCGGCGCCGATCACGGGGTCGGCGGCGCCCGGGCCGTTGCTCGAGCGTCTTCACACGCTTCTGGTCGCGGCGGCCGCGCGGCTGACGGCCGGATATCCCGCCGAGGAGTACTTGCAGTTGGCGCGGATGGCCTGTCGTCTGCCACCCGACCATCCGGATGCCCCGGTCGCCGCGTCCGTGCTCGAACTGCTGGATCGCTACGCCGGCTATCTCTCGACGCATCCGAGACAGCCGGGTCCGCGTGTTCCCGGCATTCACCTGATCTTCGTCGCGGCCGCGGTCGCACGAACGCCCGGGCTGCCGCTCCCTGCGGCCGAGACCCTGAGTCGAACTCACCCCCGTGCTCATCGGGTCGACGAGGGGGCTGAGACGGGATGACCGCTGCGCACAGTGAGGTGCAGGCGCTGGAGGCGGCTGAAGCTGCGTTTCGCCGGGCGCATGTGGGTTACGCGCAGACGGACGCGCTCGATGCGCTTCGTCGCAGCGAGTTCACGCGGCTTGACCGCGGCGGGCATGTATATCTGGACTACACGGGTGGGGGCCTATACGGCAGTTCGCAGCTGCGAGAGCACATGGCGCTGATCGAGAGCAACGTGTTGGGGAACCCGCATTCGATCAATCCGACATCTGCGGCGAGTACTGCGCTCGTCGAACGTGCCCGGTCGTCGGTGCTCGAGTTCTTTGGCGCCTCCGCTGACGAGTACGAGGCGATCTTCACGCCGAACGCGACGGGCGCGCTGCGGCTGGTGGGGGAGGCCTACCCGTTTCATGACGGAGATCGCTTCCTGCTGACGTTCGACAACCACAACTCGGTCAACGGGCTCCGCGAGTTTGCTCGCGCGCGCGGCGCTGAGACCACCTATATACCGAGCGTCGCACCCGATCTCCGCGTCGAGGACGGCTTGCTGGCGCGCTACCTCACGGACACAGCCGGCGACCATCACAATCTCTTCGCGTACCCGGCGCAATCGAACTTCTCCGGGGTCCAGCATCCGCTCGAGTGGATCGAGCAGGCGCACGCCCACGGCTGGGACGTGCTGCTGGACGCGGCGGCGTTCGTCCCCACGAACCGCCTGGATCTTGGCCGCTGGCATCCCGACTTTGTGGCGCTGTCGTTCTACAAGATGTTCGGATGGCCGACCGGCGTCGGCTGCCTGCTCGCGCGTCGCGAGACGCTCGCCAAGCTCGACCGACCGTGGTTCTCCGGCGGCACGATCGTTGCTGCGTTCGTGCAGCGTGAGTACTACCAGTCCGCGCCGGGCGCGGCTCACTTCGAGGATGGGACCGTCAACTACCTCAACCTGCCCGGCGTCGAGATCGGTCTGCGATTTCTCGATCGCGCCGGCCTGGAGAGGATCCATGACCGGGCTGGCGCGCTCGGTGCCGGACTGATCGAGATGCTCGACTCCTTGCGACACACGGATGGCTCGCCGGCGGCGGTGATCTACGGGCCGCGCGCATGGGAGCGGCGCGGCGCCACGATCGCGTTCAACTTCCTCCATCCCGACGGTCGGATCGTCGATGAGCGCTACGTCGACCGCGTCGCGTCCGCGCACAATGTGTCGCTTCGCACGGGCTGCTTCTGCAACCCCGGCGCGGGGGAGATCGCGTTCACGATCGCGCGCGAAACCCTCGTCGGCGGCGAGTTTGGGGAGGGCATGACGCTCGACGACTACGTTCGGAAGATCGGCCTCCCGTCCGGCGGCGCGATCCGGGCCTCGCTCGGGATCGCCTCGAACTTCGCCGACCTCTACAGCTTCAAGATATTCGCGCGAGAGTTCATCGACCTCACCACCGTCCCGGGTGACCTTCCCGCCCGAACCGCCTGCTGACGCGTGTACTAGTTCAGGCGGTCGCCGGCGGCGATCTCCTGGACAGGAAGCGACATCTCGGTGCGGACGCGCTCGGCAAACCGATCCGCGCCCTTCCACCCGTGCTCTCCGCCTTCGATCATGAGCACCTGGGTCGCAGGGAACTCCCGCAGGCCGTCGATCATGCACCTCATCGGGTTGCCGATGTCAACATGGCCTGTTGCGTGGACCCCGGCGCGCCGGAGAACCTCGATCGCCACGTCGACTCGATTCTGCGCCTGGTGCAGCTCCCCGTCGACGTCGTCTGCCAGCGCTCGCAGCGCCGAGGATGCGACGACGGGCGCGACGATCAGGGTCTCCGCGCCGTCCTCGTTCCCGCGCGCACAGACTTCCCTGCAAAGCGCGGCGCTTTCAAGCCCTTCATTGGCAACGACGAGAACGCGCTCTCGCCCGTCGCTCGCCGCCGTGGCGGCGACGGCCTCGGTCGTCTCCCCGCGCCGGCCCTCGAGCAGCAGGATCAATCCGACGAGCCCGCCGAGGCCGAAGATGAACAACAGCTTGCCCACGAACAGACCGCCGGCCCCGCCGATGGCAACGAAGAGTCCGAAGCTGATCGCGGCGATCGCGACCGCTGCGAGCGTGACTGGAAACCCGATGAGGTCGGAGTGAAGCCAGACGTCGATCCACCGCTTCCTGGGATGGGCTGAATCAGACATGGTCGCCAGCTTTCGTTGAGGTCCGTGACCCAGTTGGGTTTGCCAACGACGATAGATCGATCGCCGCTGGCGGCCATCGGTAGGTCCCCGGCTTCTCGTGCGGGAGAACCCACATGCCACGCGCTCCCCGGCTCATTGCTGCTCCGGTCTCACCGGCGCGAGCTACGCTCGGCCGCGGTCTACTCCGGGACCGCGCGGTGGGATCACGACCTCCGATTCGCAGCGCCGCCTGAGTTGCTCGACGAGACTGATGCGTAGCAGTCTGCGTAGGCGCTCGGCGCGGCGGCGCGGCAGCACGATCACGTCTACCTCGTACTGTCGCGCGGCTGCACACAGCACGGGCGCCGTCGGGCCGCACGCGGCGAGGTACCGAACGGCCGCCGGCGATTCCTCGAGATCCGCCTCGAGCTCCGCGAGCTGCTCGTGCGCGAGCACGCGCATCTGCTCGTTCCACTTCGCATTCGTGGCGCGGCAATGAGCGCACCCGACGTCGGTTCGATCCTGCGGTGTCACGGCGGTCACGATCAGCGACGCCCCTGCGTCATCCGCGAGGGCAAGTCCGTGAGACAGGGCGGCGCGACCGTCTCGGGAGGGTTGGTAGTACACGAGCACGGCCTTGACCGGAGGGACGGGGGGCGCGTCTCGCCCGGCGTCCGGAAGCTCAGACTGAGGATGGGTCATGGTCGGTGAAGACTGATGTCGTTCTGCTGAACGGGAACCGCGGAGATCGGGCACGGGCTGGACACAGCGGCGCATGCCGTCGCTCAGGGGTTCCCACTATACCACTGAGTAGTTGTAACGGATGCGCGCTCGGCACCTGGCGCCGACACTAGCTCAAACAGGAGGTTTTGGATGCTCGACGAGCAGCAGGACACGAGCCGGGCGGCACTCAGTGAGGAAGACATTCGGCGCATCGTTCGCTCGGAACTCGAGCGGGCAGGTCAGCAGGAGACGGCTGCAGCAAAGGCCGCCTTCATTGCATCGAAGGGCACGCTCGACTGGGCCTACCCGCCGCTGATCCTGGCGACGACGGCCGCCGCGTCGGGGATGGACGCCTCGATCTTCTTCACGTTCTATGGCCTGAACATCATCCATAAGGACTTCGAGCGGTTGCTCAAGGTGGCGCCGCTTGGAAACCCCGCGATGCCGATGCCCGTCCCGAGGGCGTCGTCGAGGAACCACGAAAGCTCCTCGCGGGCGCCGGGCTCGAGGTCCTCGAACCGCGCAATGCGGGTCGGCTCACGTGGTGCTGCGGCGGACCCGCAGAATCGCTGTATCCAGAGAAGGCGCTGGCAACGGCTCGCAAGCGGGTCGAGCAGCTGCATGTCGTGTCGACGGAGTGCGTCACGATGTGCCCCCTGTGTCTGGTGAACCTGTCCAAGGCCGCGGGCGAGACGGTTACTTTCCGGGACATCTCCGAGGTCCTGGCCGAGGCTGACGAGCGACGCTCGTCCGTCCCGGCCGAGAATCCGTAGAGACTGCCCCCACCGTGCGGTGGTGCGCCGGGATGTGGCGGCGGTCGCCGAGGTCGATACTCCCTACCGGTATTGCAGTTACCCCGCCAGGGTATTGATCTCGAAGGGAGTTCGGCATGTCAGAGACGGCGACGTATCGGGTCCCCGGGATGAGTTGTGAGCATTGCGAGGCTGCCGTGCGCGAGGAGCTGGTCGCAATCGTTGGTGTCGAATCGGTGGCGGTCGACCTCGATGGGAGCACGCGCTGTCTGCTTTGACCCCGGGCAGGTGTCCGTCGCGGAGCTGATCGCTGCCGTCGAGCGCGCCGGCTATCAGGCGTCGCTGCCGCGCGAGGCGCTCGGCGAGGACGATCCAGCGAGGCTGCTGCGTTTCCGACTGCTCGTCGCGGTGGCTCTGTCAGTGCCGCTGGTCGTGATGGCGATGGTGCCGTCGGCGCGGTTCTTTGGCTGGAAGTGGCTCTCTCTTGCGCTTGCGACGCCGGTCGTGTTCTGGTGCGGCTGGCCGTTTCACCGCGCGGCCGTGGTGAACGCGCGACATCTGGCGGTCACGATGGACACGTTGATCTCGATCGGCACGATCGCCGCCTGGACATGGTCGACGGTCGTGCTGCTCGGCGGGCTTGGTCAGGACACGTATTTCGAGTCGGCGGCGATGATCACCGCGTTGATCCTGCTCGGGCGGTTCCTCGAAGCGCGGGCCAAGCGGCGCTCTGGCGAGGCGATTCGCACGCTGTTCGAACTCGGGGCCAAGGAGGCGTGTGTGCTGCGTGACGGTGAGGAGGTCATGGTCGCGGTTGAGCAGCTCAGAGTCGGTGACCGGTTCGTGGTGCGGCCGGGTGAGAAGGTCCCCACTGATGGGATCGTCGAGAGCGGTGAGTCGGCGATCGATGCATCGGTGCGACCGGCGAATCGGTACCCGTCGAGGTCGGCGTCGGTGACGAGATTGCGGGGGCGACGATCAATGCCTCCGGGCGGCTGGTCATGCGCGCGACGAAGGTCGGATCGGACACGGCGTTGGCTCAGATCGCGCAGCTGGTCGCGACCGCGCAGGCGGGCAAGGCCGGCGTGGAGCGTCTCGCCGATCGCGTCTCGGGCGTGTTCGTCCCGCTCGTGATTGGGCTGTCCGTGCTCACCCTGGCCGGATGGATGGCGGGTGGCGCCAGCGCCGCGAAGGCGTTTTCGGCGGCGGTTGCCGTGCTGATCATCGCCTGCCCGTGTGCGCTCGGTCTCGCGACCCCGACCGCGCTGATGGTCGGCAGCGGTCGCGGTGCCCAGCTCGGGATCCTGATCAAAGGGCCCGAGACGCTCGAGCAGACCCGACAGGTGACGACGATCGCGCTCGATAAGACCGGGACCGTGACCGAAGGCCGGATGGAGGTCGCGGCGCTCATCGCGGCCAACGGCGTCAGAGAGGCTGAACTGCTGCGCTTTGCCGCGGCAACCGAGGACGGCAGCGAACATCCGATCGGGCGGGCGATTGCCGAGCGCGGGCGCGAGCGGTTCGGCCGGCTGCCGGCCGTCGACGGGTTCAGCAGCCGAGCCGGATTCGGTGTCCGGGCGCGTGTCGAGGGTCACGAGGTCGTCGTCGGGCGCCTCGCGTTCCTCTCGGAGTGGGAGATCGAGCTTCCGCTCGAGCTATCAGCGCAGAACGAGCGCTTGGAGGCAACCGGCGTGACGGTGATCGCGGTCGGCTGGGACGGGCGTGCGCGAGGTCTGGTTGCGGTCGCCGACCGGGTCAAGCCGAGCAGCGGCGACGCGATCTCGGACCTGCGACGCCTCGGGATCGAGCCGGTGCTGATGACCGGCGACAACGAACGTGCCGCGGCCGCGGTGGCCGAGCGGGTGGGGATCACTCGCGTGCTCGCGGGCGTGCTTCCTGATGGCAAGGCCGCGGAGATCGGACGGCTACAGGAGGCCGGCGAGGTCGTCGCGATGGTGGGCGACGGCGTCAATGATGCGCCAGCGTTGGCCCAGGCGGATCTGGGCCTTGCGATCGGCACCGGTGCCGACGTGGCGATTGAGGCCTCGGACCTCACGCTCGTTTCCGGAGATCTGCGCGCAGCGGGGGACGCGATCCGCCTTTCCCGGCGGACCCTTCGCACGATCAAGGGCAACCTGTTCTGGGCGTTCGCCTACAACGTCGCGGCGATCCCGCTCGATGTCAGCGGGCTTCTCAACCCGATGGTCGCCGCTGGCGCGATGTCGTTCTCCAGCGTGTTCGTCGTCACCAACTCGCTGCGCCTCCGGCGCTTTCACTCCACGCGGGAGGGCGCGACGTGAGCGAGACCACCCAATCGCCGACGCATGGATACACGCACGACAAGCCGGCGCTGATCAAGCGGCTACACCCGGATCGAAGGGCAGGTTCGCGGGATCGAACGGATGGTGACCGAGGACCGCTACTGCATCGACATCATCACCCAGATCGCGGCCGTTGAGACGGCGATGGAGGCGGTCGCGTTCAAGATCCTTGAAGAGCACGTCAACCACTGCGTTGCCGGGGCGCTCGCCGCCGGCGACGAGCAGCTGGCGACCGCGAAGAGCCGCGAGTTGCTCGACGCGGTCCATCGCTTCAGCCGCGTCCGCTGATCGCCGCTAGTCGTCCGCTCGTCTCCTCGGCTACTTGCCCGTGCTTGGCTCGATGGCCTCGGCGGATGATGTCGAGCATCTTCAGGTTGATCACCGCAAACCGCCAGGCCTGCCACGGCAAGAACGTCCGCAGGAACACGGTGAACCGCGTCGGCTTGGTGACGTAGCGCGTCTTCTCGTCGGGCATCGGACTACTCCGGGATCAGACGCCAGCCGGGGCGCATGCGCGCCTTGTGGAGGAAGAGGTGGTGGAGCAGGATCTTGATCCAGTGGCCCGCCAGGCCGATCTCGCCGAACGTGAGGTCGAGGTCGCGGCCGTACTCCGGGTAGCGCTCATAGTCAGGCACGATCGGAAAGACGGTCATCGAGGCGGCGGTGCCCCTGAGCGGGTTGGCGCCGGCGGAGGCGACACACGCGGCGCCCATCTCGGCCATCGACGCGGTGTGCGTCGGCGTCCGGGCGCCGCCGATCATATCGACGATGCTCGCCGCGACCGCCTTGCCGATCGTCGCCGAGGGCATCCCGGTCCGGGGTGGTGCCGGGGCGATCACCGTGCCCTGCGGGCTCTTGTGCGGGACGGAGATCGCGTGTGGAGGCGCGAACGCGATTCCGGCTGCGAACACGTTGTCGTATGCAGGTGACTGGTAGGTGCGCGGCCAGTCGCTCGCGCTCCAGTCTTCGTGGGACTTGGGCGTGTAGTCGGCGTCGACGCGCATGAATTCGTTGGGGAGGAACAGGCGGTCCGTGATCTCCGCTCCATCATCGCCGAAGGCCTTGAGTCCGACGCCTGAGAACGGCGGCAGCAGCATCGCGAAGTCGAATTCCTGCTCTCCTTCAGAGCCGTCCACGGTCTCATAGAGGACGCGGTCGGGCTCGACCTTGCCGACGTGCGCGCGCGTGATCCAGTCGATCCCTCGCTCGGCGAACAGGGACGCGTTGAAGATGCTGCTCGGGGTGACATAGCCGGCGCGCTTGAGGTGCATGCCACCCATGCCGAAGTCGCCGAGCTCGTACTCGTTCGTGATCCAGGTGATCTCGGCCCGATCACGCACGCCGCGTTTGCGCAGCTCGAACTCGAGATTGACGATGTACTCGAGCGCCGCACCCTCACATGTGCAGGTCCCGTGACCAACGCCGACCAGAAACCGGCGGTTCTCGCCCCGTCGCATCCGCTCGACCTCCTCATCGAGCGCTGCTGCGGCCTGCGCGGCGTGCTGCGGCAGGCAGACGGACAGGCTGTTGCCGCCGTCCGGTCCGAGGCCATCGGTCTTGTCGAAGCGCAACGCCGGGCCGGTCGCGTTGATCAGGAAGTCGTAGGGCACCATCACGTTGGTGCCGTTGGCGGCCTCGGCCGTCACGTAGGGAGAGCGGCTGTCCTGATCGCCCTCCGGATGGATCTCCCGCGCGGAGGCCTGTATGAACTCGATCCCTGCGCGCTCGTACAGCGGCGCCAGCGGGAAGGTCACCTGCGCCGGCTTCATCAGCCCGACCCCGACCCAAATGTTCGACGGGACCCAGTTGTAGTCCGGCCTCGGCGACACGACGGTCACGGTGTCGCCGCGACCCAACCAGCTGCGCGCAAACGTCGCGGCGGTATGGCCGGCGATGCCCGCTCCCAGGACGACGACCCGGCTCACAGCAGCGGCCCGGGCCCACGGTTCAGCACGAGCTTCACAGCCACCCGCCCGGTGTTGGGCTCACCCTCGGCATCGTTGCCGTAACGGTAGTCACCGGGCCCGAAGCAGCATCGGGAGTAACTACGGTTCGGCTCACTGGCTTTTCACCCGTCGGCGGGCCGGGGCGGTCGACGGGCCGGCCCTGTCGGCGCAGCCGCCTCTCCGGATCGAACGAGGGCGCGGGGTGCGTCTTGATTCCGGGGGCATCGCCGGTAGCGCTGGAAAACGAAACGCGTGATCAACAGCCTGCCAACGTCTCGGGAATTCCGACGGGCCGGTCTCCGTGGCGGTCTAGTGCACTTGCTCGACCACCGTCGCGCTGGGAGGAGCTGCCACCAGCGCGAACAACGGCACAAACGCAGCCATCAGCTCGCTTTGCCCCATCCGCTCTCGCGCCTCGGCCGACTCCCAGTCGGAGATCTCGACCGCCTTGTCCGGGTCGTCGATGACCACGTAGAGGGTGGAGCTGTGGCAGCCGGCCGCGCGCATGTCCTCAATATGTTGTGCTACGAGGCTCTCGAACAGACGCACGAACTCGTCGCGCCGCCCCGGCTGGATCGCGAACTCCGAGATCGCCTTGACTGCCATTCGGAATCCCCTTCGTTGTGGTTGCTGAGGCAGTAACTGCCAATCAGTACCACGCTGCACAGCGGTCCCCGGTGCGTCTGACTTCGCGATAGAGATCTCGGTCGATAATTCGCCTAGCCTGGGAGCCTGTCGGGACCTCGGATCAGGAGGTCGTGATGATGGACAACGGGAAGCGCAAGCCGCGCAGGCAGTTGACGCCGGAGGAGAAGTGGGAGGTGTTCCTCGAGGTCACCTCGCAGGAGATCTCGCAGGCCGACGCCGCCCGCAAGTATGGCGTCGACGTGTCGGTGATCGTGCGCCTGCGAGCGTTGGCGAAGGATGCCGCGATCGCCGCGTTCACTTCGGCGAAGCCTGGCCGTCCGGTGTCGGCGGAGGCGGTCGAGCTGGAGTTGCTGCGGGGGGAGAACGACCGGCTCTCCGAAGCGTTGAAAGAGATGGCGATCGAGCTCACGTTGCACCGGGGAAAGCAGCGCTCGGGCTTTTCGGCCCGGTTCCCGCGCGCGTGAGCGCCGAGACCAAGCTCGAGCTGCTGGGGCTGATCGATCGTGCCGTCGCCGACGGCTGGGCGCACACGCAGGCGTGCCGGGTGCTCGACCTCGCCGACGTCCGCGCGCACCGCTGGCGCGCTCGGCTGCGGGACACGGGCAGCCTTGAGGATCGTGATCCTGGCGGCGGCGCAGTCCACGGCCTGCTCTGCTGGGAGGAGGCCGAGATCCTGGATCTGATCGAAGAGTGGGGTCCGGTGGACCGCTCGCATCGCAAGCTCGCGCATCGTGGGAGCCGTCTCGGTGTCGTGTTCGTCTCCCCGTCGACGGTGCTGCGGGTCGCGCTCAAGCACAAGGTCCACCTGCCGGGTGAGCCGTACCGGCCGCGTCCGGTTATGCCTGCTCTCCCTACGATTCCGTGGGAGAAGAACCGGATCTGGATCTGGGACGCAACGCACTTCACCAGGGCGGGCCGGGTCGCGTACGCGATCGTTGACGTCGTGACCCGCTACTGGATCGGCTACCTGCTCTCAAGCGAGCAGACCTCGACCCAGGCGCAGCTGCTGTTCGCCCGAGCGCTCGAGGACCAGCACCTCCTCGACGCTGACGGGAAGCCGCCGGCGGTCGAGGATGACGGGATGCCGGTGCTGATCGCGTGGTCGGACAACGGGACCGAGATGACCGCGCTGGACACCCGGAAGTTCATGGCGCTGATGGCGATCACCCAGCACCACGGCCGGCCCGGCACCCCGACCGACCAAGCGCACATCGAGAGCTTCTACTCGCACCTGAAGGGCGATTGGCCTCACCTGGTCACGATCCGCGACTCGGCGGTCCTCGATGCCGAGCTCGCGCGTGTCCAGCGCGAGTACAACACTGTGCGGTTGCACGCCGGGGTCGGGTACGTCACCCCTGATGACGAGCATCACGGCCGCGGGCCCCGCATCCGCCGGGCTCGTGCCGCGGGGATGCGTCGCGCCCGCGCTGAGCGGATCAAAGAGAATCGAGCAAGCAAGACATGACCAGGCTCTCTGACACCAACCGCGCCCGCTCCCTTCTGGGGAAGAGGGGCGCTTTTGAGGGGGCATTCCGCTGGCCATGGATGGCCAGCGGAATGGGCACGGACGACGCCCATACCCCAGCCACCAACCGGTCCCGCCACAACGCTCAGCGTGTGGTTGAAAAAGTCGGCCGCTCTATCACGAACTCAGAAACACCGCAGGTCGTCCAACGGCCGCCTTGTACCAAGTCGCGCTCCCGAACCGAATCGTATTTAATGGCGGCGTTATTTAGCCGATCTGTTATATGCCATGCCCGCCGACCAGCTCAGCCTGACGTTTGCCGCGCTCGCCGATCCGACGCGTCGCGCGATCCTGACCCGCCTCGCGGAGGGCGAGGCGACCGTGAATGAACTGGCTGCCCCATTCCCGATCAGCAAGCCCGCGATCTCCCGTCACCTCAAGGTGCTCGAGCACGCGGGGCTGATCGTTCGCAGCCGAGAGGCGCAGTGGCGTCCGAGCCGGATGCAGGCCGACCCGCTGGATGAGGCGGTCGACTGGATGCAGTCGCGCAAGCGCACGTGGGATGCCCCGGATCGACCGACTCGACGCACACCTACGCGACAAAGGAGACCAGCATGAGTGACTCGGCCCCGGTGACCACCTTCGATCGGGAGGTGCTCATCACGCGCATCTTCGATGTGCCTCGCGAGCAGGTGTTCAAGGCGTGGACTGACCCGGACGAGGTCGACAACCACGGCGCCAGGACGCGCATGACGCTCAGCGACGGGCCGTACCCGCCCGGAGGCCGTGGCCACGCCGAGGCCGGCTACCAGGCCGCGCTCGACACACTCGCCAAGCACCTCGAGCCGGGATGGCATCGGCGCGGGCCCGCGGGCGGGAGCGGGCCGCGCCTTCTCCTATCGGCCCGATCCGTTAGCGAGGCGGTCGTCGCGAACGACCGCGTTTGACAGGCGGGGGGTGCTGGTAAATCGCCAAAGTTCGTACGCCGGCTCCGATCACGGCCGGTGTGCTCACCACGTTACTCGGGGACCCAGGAAGGCCCTGTTTCGCTGCCGTCGCTGCGTGTCTGGGAACGAGCGTGACACCTGTTCGAGGGGGCTCATGGTGCAGTCGCGCGTGCCGGCCGCGGCGGGCCGCTTCGTGCTCAGAGCAGTCGCGCGAGGGCGTGGTGGGCCCGGGGCCGGATCATTTTCGAGAGTGACACCCCCGCAGCAAGCAGCGAGGCCGCCGGCCGGCATGGTCACATTCATGGCCCGAGAGTCACCGCTTCGATTGTGACCCGGAGTGCCGTATATTGGCGGTGGAGGGCCCGAGCATTGGAACACTTGGGGGCATCGGATCTGGGCGCGGTCATTGCGGTGGCGCGCGAGCTCGGCGAGATCGAGGACGTCGATCGGTTCCGTGCCGGAGTGCTGCCGTTGCTCCACCGATTGGTCGCCTGCGACAGCGCGTCCTTCAACGAAGTCTCGCCGAGCACCAAAGAGGCGGTGGTCGCGACGGCCGATCCGCTTGACTCTGCTTGAGCTCTACGACCTCGTCTACGCCCGGATCGACGTCGAGCATCAGATCGCGTTCGTGCTTCCTGCGCCGGACGGTCGGGTGATCGGCTCCGCGCTGAATCGCAAACGGCGCGACTTCTCCGAGCGCGATCGTGAGATGCTCCAGACCGTGCGGCCGTTCGTCGTTCCGGCCTACGATCATGCGGCCGAGCGAGTACGACTGCTCGCGAACGTCGCGGCGCTCGAGCGGACGGCCGATGACAGCGCGCAAGCGGTGATCCTTAGACGGCCGACGGCCGGGTCGAGTCGGCGACTCCCGGCGGCCGCGCGATGGCTCACCGAGCTCGCCGCCCCCGAGGGGCGAGACCGCCTCCCGGGGTCTCTGGCGGAGTGGGCGCACCCGCAGAGGCTGCGGGCGCGCCGTGCCGGCGATGGCGCGCGGGTGCTTGAGCCGCTGCGGCTGCAAACACCCGATGGTGTCCTCACGGCACGGTTTCTCCCCAACGGGGTCGACGGGTTCGACGCGGTAATCCTCAAGAGCGAGCCGCGAGCGCTCGACCCGGAGCGCCTGCGCTCGTGCGGCCTCACTCGCCGGGAGTCCGAAGTGCTCGAGCTTGTGGCGGCCGGTGGATCGAACGCTCAGATCGCACGTCGACTCGGGCGCAGCGAGTCGACGATCGCCAAGCACCTCGAGCACGTGTACGCGAAGCTCGGGGTCAGCAACCGCACCGCGGCGGTCGCGCTCGCTCGCCGCGCCGACGTCTCTCCCTCAATGTGAGCCGCCGGTAGCGTCACCGAGGTCACGGGGGTTGTTTGCCGGCTGCGGCCGGGCCTGCAGGTTTGGCTGGCGGCGAGTATGGCGCTCGGGCTGGGCGCGCTCGCGTCGCCAGCGGCTGCGGTCGCGGGCCCGCGGATCGTCTACCACTCTGCGAACTCACCGACAGGGCTGTGGGCGATGGGGGTCGACGCCGAGGCGCGTCAGACAAACCTCAGATCACGCAAATTTGTGTTATCTGCGTGATATGTGCTATAACTGGCGCATGCCACGCGATGAAGAGATCACATTCGCCGACCACCTCGGCCGCTTTTACGCCCACCGCTACGCGTTTCCGCCGATGGCCGGACGCGTGCTCGGCTACCTGCTGGTATGCGACCCGCGCGATCAGACGATTGCCGAGCTGAGCGAGGCGCTGCTGGCGAGCCGCAGCGCGATCACCGGCGCGCTGAACGTGCTGGAGCGGATCCACGCGGTCCGGCGCTCCCGGACCGCCGGGGAGCGGTCCGACCGCGTCCGGACTGACCTCACCTCCGCGGAAGCGCAGGGCTTTGACATTTCGGAGTACCAGGAGCTCGGTGATCTGGCCCGGGAGGGGCTCGAGGTGCTGAGAGACGCGCCGCCGGAGCGCCGGGCGGAGCTGCTCGAGCTGGCGGCGTTCGCGGAGTTCCTGGTCGAGGGCACCCAAGCGCTTCGAACGGAGTGGGAGGCGCGTCGTGACGCCCTCCGCGCCTCGGGCGAGTTGCCCTCATGAGCTTCGTGCCTCTGCAACCACGTCAATCACGAGTCTCGATCGGAGGAAACCCATGACACATCCATCCTCACTGGCCATCGCCGCCGTCGATGTGCGCAAGTCCTTCGGCGACAACATGGTCCTCGACGGACTTGACCTCGCCGTCGAGCAGGGCAGCGTCTTCGCGCTGTTGGGACCCAACGGGGCGGGCAAGACGACGATGGTGCGGATCCTCGCCACCCTGCTCGAGGCAGATCACGGCACGATCCGCGTCGCCGGACACGACGTCAGGCGCGAGGCCGACGCGGTCCGCGACGTGATCGGTGTGACCGGTCAGTTCTCGGCCGTCGACGAGCTGCTTACGGGGCGAGAGAACCTGGCGCTGATGGCCGACCTGAACCACTTGCATCGCAGGGCCGCCCGTGAGCGCATTGACCAGCTGCTCGAGCGGTTCGAGTTGGTGGATGCTGCCGACCGGATCGCGATGAGGTACTCGGGTGGGATGCGTCGCCGGCTCGACCTGGCGATGACATTGATCGGTGCGCCGCGGATCATCTTCCTCGACGAGCCGACGACCGGTCTTGATCCGCGCAGCCGTCGCACGGTGTGGGAGATCGTGGAGAGCCTGGCCGACGACGGCACGACCGTGTTCCTGACCACGCAGTACCTGGACGAGGCCGACAAGCTTGCCGACCGTGTGGCGATCCTCGACCGCGGGCGGCTGGTCGCCGAGGGCAGCGCGCAGGAGCTCAAGCAGCAGATTCCTGGTGGACGCATCGATGTCCACTTCGCCGACACCGAGGCTCAACTCGTGGCCAGCGACGCGCTGAGAATGCCGGTCACCGACCAGGACTCGCCGAGCTTGCAGATCCCCACCGACGGCAACGTCGCCACCCTGCGTCGTGTCCTCCGCGACCTCGATGAGGCCGGTGTCGACGTCGTCGATCTGGCGATTCACACCCCCGATCTCGACGACGTGTTCTTTGCGCTCACAGGCCGAGATGCTCAGGCAGCGGAATCGAGAACAGAACAGGAGCTCTACCGATGACCAGCGCATACGCCCTACGTGATTCGACCACGATGCTGCGGCGCGACCTGCGCCACCTGCAGCGCTACCCCGGCCTCTCGCTGTTCCCGATCTTGGGGCCGGTCATCTTCCTGCTGCTGTTCGTCTACGTCTTCGGCGGCACGCTCGGCAACGGCATCACGCCCGGCGGGGGACGCGACGCCTACGTCAACTTCCTCACCCCTGGGATGCTCCTGTTCACGGTCGTGGGCGCCGCCAATACGACCGCGATCTCAGTGGCCAAGGACATGACCGAGGGCATCATCGCCCGCTTCAAGACGATGCGCATCTGGCGACCGGCGGTGCTCACCGGCCATGTCCTGAGCAGCCTGATCCTGACCCTCATCAGTCTCGCGGTCGTCATCCCGGTCGCGCTACTCGTCGGCTATGACTCCGCCGCCAGCCCGCTGAGGTGGCTCGCCGCACTCGGCCTGCTGATGCTGCTCGCGATCGCGCTGATCTGGCTATCTGTGGCCTTCGGACTGGCCGCCAAGAGCGTCGAGACCGCGAGCAACATGCCCATGTTCCTGATCCTCCTGGTGTTCTTTGGTAGCGGCTTCGTGCCGGTCCACTCGATGCCCGCAGGCCTGCACTGGTTCGCCCAGAACCAGCCGTTCACCCCGATCACCAACACCGTCCGCAGCCTGCTCGCCAACCAGCACGTCGGCAGCGCCGGCCTGAAGGCGATCGTGTGGTCCCTGGCGATCACCGCCGCCGCCTACCTGTGGGCCAGACACCTTTACAACCGCCGACCCGTCCGGTGACACCATCCGCTCACCGGGCCGGTGCGGCCGCGAGCCACTTATGAGCGCCAGGCGGCGGACGACGTGCTTGCTGACACGAGCGCAGTCAGCAGGCAGGGCCCCGCGGCAACCGCGGCCACCATCGAGTGACACTTCGGTTCGTTGACGGGCCTGGCCCGGTGCTGGCTGGGACGTTCTCCGGGACGTTTGACGTTCGTGCGAGTCCCCGCTGGTGCTGGGGCCGGGATGGCCGCTCCGGCGTCAGACCAGGGCGCACGCGAGTTGCCCCCCGTTCCGATGCAGCACACATGCGGACCGGGATCAGGAGCCTCCGCATTCTCGGGCCTGGTTGCAGCGCGAGGTACGCGCGTCCGGTGCCTGTCAGCGCATGCGAGTGGTTCTCGGTAGCCGTGTCGGTCGAGCAGCTATTCGCGGGCGAGCATCGCGGCGGCCTCGCGCTCGAGGTCGATGTACGGTTCGCCGCTGACGTCGACCGCGACGCGGTTGATCGTGCCGCCGGTGAACGCGTGTGGGTGGCTGCCAGGGTAATTCCCGGTAACCGGCTCACCGCTGTCGCGCCCGACGCACAGGCCTTCGCCGGCGAGCGAGAACTTCCCTGGCTGGGTCTTGATCCGGCCCTCGCCGACCTTCGTCTCCCCGTGGTACAGCGATAGGGTTCCGGTCGCCACACCGGGCGGGTCCTCCCCGTCTTTGACGAAGTTGGCGGCGAGGATCAGCTCTTCGCCGACCGGCACGTCCTCGGTCGCGACGGTTGTCTGTTCGGAGGCGCCGACGAAGTTGTAGGTGTAGTGCAGGCGGTTGTCCTTGATGTACAGGGCGTGCCCGCCGAACCGCGCGCCCTGTGCGAACAGCACTCCCTCGGCGCCAGGCCCGGGGATGTCGACGAGCGCGCCGATCCCGTAGGAGCGGTTGCGGATGTTGACGGCCTGGGACTCGGGTACCTCGGCCGTGCCGGGGTAGTAGACGTAGCGGTTGCGCGCCGGGCTGAGGACCGGCCGCGGCGTGAGGATGATCTCCAGGGCCGAGCGGTCATCGAGCGGGAACGCTCCATTGGCGCCCGCCTCGGCGTACCACAGGTTGATCAGGTCCCGGAGCCGTTCGGGTTCCTGGTCGGCCAGGTTGTGCAGCTCGGCGCGGTCGACGTCGGTGTGGTAGAGCTCCCAGGTGTCGGCGCCGAAGTGGCCCCAGCCGCTGATCGTGGGGTGGGTGGTGACGGCCTTCCAGCCGTCGTGCCAGATCGCGCGTGAGCCGAGCATCGAGTAGAACTGCGTCGAGCGCGCGCTCGGTGTCGCTCCCTGGTCGAAGCTGTAGCGCATGCTCACGCCGTCGAACGGGGTCTGCGCGTGCCCGCCGATCGTCGCGGGCGGCTCGACCCCGAGGCAGTCGAGGATCGTCGGGACGAGATCGATCGCGTGGTGGTACTGCTCGCGGATCTCGCCCTTCGCCGTGATCCCCGCCGGCCACGAGATGATGCACGCGTCCGATGTGCCGCCGTTGAACTCGTAGCGCTTCCACATCTTGAACGGCGCGTTGAACGCCATCGCCCACCCGTTGGGATAGTGGTTGTAGGTCTTGGGGCCCCCGAGCTCGTCGAGCATCGCCAGGTTCTGCTCGATCGAGTCCGGAATGCCGTTGAACAGCAGGTTCTCGTTGACCGAGCCGTTCGGTCCGCCCTCGCCGCTGGCGCCGTTGTCGGAGATCAGCACGATCAGCGTGTTCTCACGCTGATCGGTCTCCTCCAGGTAGTCGAGCAGCCGCCCGATCTGATCGTCGGCGTGCGCCATGAACCCCGCATACACCTCGGCCATCCGGCAGAACAGCCGCTGCTCGTCCTCCGACAACGAGTCCCACGGCCGGGTCAGGTCCAGCGGCGGGAACGGCTGCCCGTCGGGACCGGTCTGCGCGGCGATCGGGTTGATCGGCGGCAGCTCCGTGCCCTGCGGGACGATCCCGAGCTCCTTCTGGCGTGCGAGGGTCTGCTCGCGGATCGCCTCGTAGCCCGTGTCGAACCGGCCCTTGAACTTCTCGATCCACTCCTTCGGCGCGTGGTGCGGCGCGTGGCACGCCCCGGGGCTGTAGTAGAGGAAGAATGGCTTCTCCGGCGCGATCACCTTCGCGTCCTTGATGAACTCGAGCGCCTTGTCGGTGAGATCGACGGTCAGGTGGTAGCCCTCGGCAGGGGTCAGCGGCGGATCCACCGGATGGCTGTCGTACACGAGATCGGGATACCACTGATTGGTCTCCGCGCCGAGGAACCCGTAAAAGCGCTCGAACCCGCGGCCGGTCGGCCAGTTGCGCCGTGTTGAGGCGAGGTTCATCTCCGCATCGGGGCACAGATGCCACTTGCCCGTCATGTACGTGTTCCAGCCGGCGGCTCCGAGGATCTCCTGGATCTGCCCGTTCTCGGGCGGGATCACGCCGCTCGCGTTCGGGAAGCCGCTCGCCGCCTCGGTGATGCACGCCATGCTGTTGCGCGTGTGGTTGCGGCCGGTCAAAAGGCACGAACGCGTCGGCGAACACAGCGCCGTTGTGTGCATCTGCGTGTAGCGCACCCCCTCCGCGACGATCCGGTCGATGTTCGGCGTCGGGATCGGGCCGCCATATGGCGCCAGTGCGGAGAAGCCGACGTCGTCGAGCACGATGTAGAGAACGTTCGGCGCCCCGTCCGCTGCCCTCGGCGGCTCGAACGGCGCCCAGTCAGGCACCGAATCGCGGATATCAACGTTGACGACGCCCTTGAACACCTTGCTCATTCCGCACCTCTCATAACCGCGGCCGCAAAGACCTCGCGCACGCGCGCGACCCTGCACGATCACAAACCCGGCACCGCCGAACATCATCCAAATCAGGTGAACCCACGCGGCAGACCAAGTGCAGCCCCGCCCCCGAGAGGTCTCATCGACGCTCACCCACGAGCAGAGAGCTCGCCCGCGGGGATCAGCGCACGTCCACTCACGAGACAGCACAGCGACGCCAACGTATACGGTCACGCCGCATAAGTCACACGAGCCGACGACCCATTGGCAGGTCGCCGAGGCCAAAGTGACGATTCGCCCGGTCAGCTTCGGCTCACGCGGTCCGGTGACGGGGTGACGGTTCGCGTCCGTTGGACGGGCACGCCGAAGGGTTTGATGGGGAAGGTGATGGGCGTGACGATGCAGAAGCGCATCACTCAGAACCGGCAGCGTTCGCTGGAGAAGCTTGAGGGAGTCGTGCGTCAGGCCTGAGCGGGCCGTCGCGGTCGAGCCCGGCGGTGCCGGCGAACTGATGCCGCATCTCGCCTGTTGCGTGTGCCGACGTACGCGGTGAGACCTGCTGGCAGCGTGATCGTGCCGTAGCCCGGTCGCAGTGTTCGCGCGGTGAACCCGTTGGCGCGTAACTGCGCGAGGACGTCGGCTGGCCGGTGCAGTTGGAGTCGGTGGGTCTCGTCCGAGCGGCGATAACGCGATCGGCCGCGGTCACGAAACGTGACGATCTCCCTGATCAGCACGTCCCCGTCGAGGTGAGCGTTGACGAGAACGACCCAGCCCGGGCCGGTGCTCCAGCCGCGCTGCTCTGCGGCGTCGTGTCGGCCCGGACCTGCGAGGTCGAACATGAGCAGCCCACCCGGATCGAGGGCTTCACAGCAACGGGCGAACACCGGGCCGAGCGTCGCCGGCGCGCCTATGCCGGCACTGAGATAGCCGAAGACCTCGCCGATTGCGATGATCGCCGCACACGACTGGATCGGGGCGTCGACGAACGATCCGACCTCGAACGACGCTCGCGGCTCACGTCGCTTGGCCAGCCGGATCATCGCCTCTGACACGTCGAAGCCATGCACGTGATGGCCGGCGTCGCACAGGTGCCGAGCCGTGGTCCCGTCGCCGCATCCGAACTCGACGATCCGGCTGGGTCCGGACAGCCGCGAGATCACCTCGTCCGCCGCCGCACGTGCGAGATCGGTGAACCCGGCCGCATGGACCGCCGCCAGATCGTCACCGTAGAACCCGGACATCGCGGCACATCATCACTTGGCGCGCGACCCTCGGGCAAGACGAGTCCTAAGTTCAGCAGGCGACGTGCGTGCGACGTAGGACCTCGGCCGGAGCATGTGCGGCGGCGTCCGTCATCGCCTCGCCCAGGGATCTGCTCCCGGGTCGCTCTGCATATAACGAATCGGTTAAATAACCAAGGCATTAAATACACGATTCGACGTCCTTGCGCAAGACGGTGCTTCAGCGTCGAAGGAGAAGCGGCTGTGGACGCAAATGCTCCGTGTGACGCTCACGATCGGATCCCGTAGCTGACGAGCGACCGTGGCGGTAGGGTTGAGGTGAAAGCGCTGTTCGTGACGGTGATGGTGGGCTCTGGGGAGAGCTCGTGGGATGTGTCGGTCAGGTACGGCGTGACGTGCGCTCCGCCGAGCCCGCGCAGCGAGAAGGTCGCGGCCTGAGCGCTGTGGGTGCCGTTCAGAACGACCACGGCGACCGATCCGTCGCTGTTGCGGAACGCGCTCACCGCGAGCCCCGCGCGGCTCGTCGTCGCTCCGATGCGCACCGCACCCGGGCGGACGAAGCGGCCGTAGCTCGCGAACGCCCACAGTCGACCGGAGGGTGAGACCGTATCGCTCTTGACCTCGACAAGTCCCGTGTTGGGGCCGGTCATGGTGGTCGTGCTGGTGTTCGCGCCCCACAAATACAAGAACCCGGCCAGGTTCGCGGCGGTCAACCCCTTGGAGATGTTCCGTGCCCACGTGAATCCGGACGAAAGCGAGCCGTCGTCCCAGGCCGCGTCCCACGGCGCATGGCCGAACGGCGCCCACTCGGTCTGCCAGACCGGCTTGTTCCAGTCCTTCAGCGGCGAGTCGAGCGCGACGAAGTAGCCGTGGCTCGTGAACAGCGGCGTTGCCGTGTTCGCTTGCTTGTTGGCCTCGATCGCGGCCGCGTACTCCTGCGCGTAGTTCCAGCCTTCGGTGGCGCAGCACTCCGCGCGCGTCGAAAGCCCTGACCGCCCGAGCGTCGCGCCGAGGATCGCCATGAGGTTGGCTGCCTGCGCCGGGCTCATGATCATGCTGTCCTGGGGAACGCTGAGGTTCCCCTCGTTAACCGGACCCACGTAAGTGAGCGGTACCCCCGCCGCGGCGTAGTCTTTCGCGTATCGCACAAGGTAGTTGGCGTACGCCTGGCGCCAATCACCGCTCTTGCAGCGCGCCCCCGGGAGCCCGCACACCGTGCCGCCGTTGATCGCCGAGTCGTTGTTCTTCATGAACGCGGGAGCGCTCCACGCATCGGCGAACACGCGCGCGCCATAGTCGGCCGTGATCTGCTTCGCCAACCACATCTGCCCTTGATCCTGGTCGACGTCGGCGAGCGACAGATACGACGGCCTGGCGCTCGGGCTGCTCGGCGCGTTCGGTTCGATCGTGAACGTCTTGTCAGCGCTGATCTCATTGCGCAAGATCGTCAGTCCCGCCCCACGCGTCGGGCTGTAGAGCAGGCTCAGCACCTGCTTCTGAACCGAAGCTGGCATGCTCATCAGGGTCTTGGCCTGCCCGAACCCCTCCGAGACACCAAATCCGTCGATCCGCTGGTACTTCTTGGCAACGTCGACCGTGACCGTGGCGTGACCGGTGGAGGCGCCAGTGCTCGCCGCACCCGGCGAACCGCTGCCGCAGCCGGCTGCCAGCAGGCCGACCATGACCGCCGCATACGACGCAGCCAGCGGTCCAGAGATTCCAAGCGCGCGCTGGAGGACTTCGGGGATAGTGAGCATGTTAAGCCGGTCGGAGCCATCCAAGCAGGCGCTTCGCTACGACCCGTGCGACTGCTGACGCCGACGGGATTGATGCCCCCGCTCCGGACCATCTCGACCGACATCCGCTCTTCTTCGTGGCCGTCTGGACGGCGCGCGCGTGCACGTGACGCCGTCCGCGTACGGCCCGCAGGTCACCCCGACCAGGTCACCCGCAGCCGCCAGCACCACGCCCCCCTCGTCGCTTCCGATCCGTGCTCGAAGGCGATCGTTTGGGGACCAAGCGCGGAAAAGCTGCAGGTATCAGGCCGACGCATCCCTCCAGCGACATCCGCAGCGACGGTAGTAGCCGATGGTTGCACTCCGGTCTCGCTCCACAAAGACCACCATGGCAACCTGCCCTACTCGGCTTCCGGGCCGTTATTGCGAGTCGACCGTAATGCCGCCCCACACCTCGGGTGCGACGTCATCCAGCGTCTGGGTGAGCGTCCAGCGATGTCCGGCGGGGTCGCGGATGGTGCACTGGCGCTCTCCGTACGAAAAATCGTGTGGCTCGCGGACGATCTCGCCGCCGTGCTTGCGGACGCGGTCGCACAGAGCGGCGACGTCGTCGACCCGAAGCATCACCGACTGCGAGGACTCCTCGCCGGTCGGGGCCGATCGGCCGTGACCGACGTCGGCCACGATCAGGGAGCCTTTGCCGAAACTCAGCTGTGCCCGGTGTCCGGGCCCGATACGGACGCGCTCGACGAACCCCAGCACACCGACCAGCCAGTCGACGGCCGCGCTGACATCTGGATAGGCGAGTTCGGGAATCACCGGACCCAGGGGCGCTGACCGATTCGTCCGCATCAACTGAAGCGTACGCCGGGTGCAAATCGTGCCGTCCGGGGCGCTGGCCCTGCGAGACCAGCGACCGGCCTTGAGTTCCCCGACGGTCGTCGCCCCCTGCGATGAAACGCGATTTCGTCAGGCGCAGCGCCGACGATCGCATCGGCCATCTCATCTCATTACAGAGAACTTGTCCTTCGGCGACGACTGAGTGGCGGCGGCGCGCCTGCGGAGCGACGTCGTCAATGGTCGCTGGTGGACACGATCCCGCTCGGCGACGTGATCGATGCGCCGGCTGAGCAGCCGTCATCGTCGGCGAGCTCAGGGATCACGGCGCACCCGCAGCCTCCGCCCGACCACGCCTCGCGCCCCTCATACACCGCCAGGCCAGCGATCGCGAGTGCGATCACCGGGTCAAGCCACCAGAGCCCGATCAGCACGTTGGCGAGCAGCCCGACCAGAACGCTGGCGGCCATGTAGGCGCAGAGCAGGTTCTGCGCGCCTTCTCCGGCGGTCGCGGCCGAGCCGAGCCGCTGGCCGACGTGTTGCTTTGCCCGGCCGAGGAGCGGCATGATCACGATGCTCGAGATCGAAAGCCCAACACCGACCCAGCTACTCGACGGGTGATCGCCTGCGATCAAGGTGCGGATCGCGTCCTGGGCGATGTAGGGGGCCAGCAGGAAGAAGCTGATCGCCACGAGCTTCTGCGCCCGCTGCTCGGCCTCCTCGGACAGACGGCGGCTGCCGGTGAACCGCCAGATCACGATCACCGAGGCCAGCCCCTCGATCGCCGAGTCGATCCCGAATCCGAGCAGCGCGACGGATCCCGCGGCGAGCGCCGCGGCGATCGCGACCGTGCCTTCGACGGCCATCCATCCGAGGCTCAGCCACGACAGCGCCCTGGCGCGAGAGATCAGCCGGTCTCGCTCGCCGGCCATCAGGCCGCTCGACAGCGGCGACGAGACGATCGACAGCTCCAGCTGCGAACTCACGGCGCCGCCATCGCCGTCCGAAGATGCGCGCCCACCATGACACGGCCGTCGTCGGTGAGGGAGTAGAAAACCACCTTGCCCTCACGGCGCGAGTCGGCCAAACCAGCCGAGCGCAGCGCGCGGACATGATGGCTCACCAGGTTCTCGGCCTTGGCCGTGATCCACGCCAGGTCACACACGCACAACTCGCCCCCGGCCAACAGCGCGAGCGCAACGGTCATCCGGGTCGGATCGCTCAGCGCCTTCGCACGCGTGACGGATGCCGCGATCACGCGCCCGTCCAGACCGCGGCGGATCAGCTCGGCCCGGGGAAGGTCAAGGCAGAGCAGATCGCAACGATCGTCAGCCACCAACTCATCCTAACGCTCATTGGAATGATCGCGAGTTGATGTCTACGAACGAGTGGACGTTCGCAGGCGAGACGGCCCATGGGTGTCAATGTGGGAGAGGCGCGCCGGCCACCGCGGCGATCGCGCCGAGCGCTCCGGCGGCGAGCAGCGTCTCGACGATGCCGCGTCCCAACATGAGGAGGGCGATCGCGGCCCCGGCGAGGATGGCAAATTGCCAGGCCTGCTGCAGGGCCGCGGCGAGGAGGATCGCGGCGCCAAGGATCGCCCCGATCGCTGCGGGTCCGGCTCCGTCCAGGAACGCGCGCGCGTTCTCGTTGGTGCGCAGCTGCTCAAAGCGGCCGCCGCCAAGGAGGATGAATGAAAACGAGGGAGTGAATGCCACGAGCGCGGCAAGCAGACCAGCAGCGAGGCCGTGGGCGGCGTAGCCGACAGCGGCGACGGTCGCGACGACCGGTCCTGGGGTGATCTGCCCGAGTGCGACGGCGTTGAGGAACTGGGCGTTGGTCATCCAGTGGTAGGCGTGCACGGCGTCACCTTGCATCAGCGGGATGATCACGAACCCGCCGCCGAAGGACAGCGCGCCGACCTTGAATGCGGTCCAGACAAGCGCGCCGATCCCGCCGACCGAGGTCGAGCTGGGCACGAGCAGCGCGATCGCGCCGAGGTGTCTCGGGCGCCGCTGGATGAGCAGCTCGATGATCCCGCAGGCGAACAGCGCGAGCACCAGGAGGGCGCCGAGCAGCGCGGCGGCCGCGGTACCGATCGCGAGGTAGCCGACCCACCGCGCCAGCCCCAGACGGCTCGAAGCGACGTGGTGCAGGCTCGGGCCGATGAGACCGCGGGCGGCGTGGACCGCGACGGCGGCGACTGCGGCTCCCGCTCCAGCTCCGGCGCCGCGGACCCAGACTGGCGGGTTCTGCGCGAGGAACAGCACGGAGAGGACGAGGATCAAGACGACCGCCGGCAGGATGAATCCCAGTCCGCCAACGATCGCTCCGGTCGTTCCGGCGACGCGGTATGCGCAGAAGATCGACAGCTGGGTGGATGCTGGGCCCGGTAGCAGGCCGCAGGCCGCGTTAGCGTCCTGGAACTCGCGGGCGTCCATCCATCCCTTTCGGTCGACGACGAGCTGACGCAGCAGGACGATGTGGGCGGGCGGGCCGCCGAAGCCAGTGAGCCCGATCCGCGTCCACTCCCGCGCGACGGTGGTCAGCGAGGCTGCACGCGTTCGGGGCCTGGGGTCCGCGGCCCGCGCCATCAACGGACGGCCTGCTGGAAGAGCTCGATCGGGTTGCCGGATGGATCCTCGAGCAGGATCTGCTGGCCGCCGGTTCCGGTGATGATGTCGTTTCGGAAGCGCACGCCGGCCGCGCGGAGCCGTCCCACCTCACCGGCGATGTCCTCGACGATGAAATGGTCAATCGACTCCTGCACGTCGTCGACCAGATAGCGAACGTTGACGAGATCGTCGGTCACCTTGATCTCACGTCCGTAGGTGGTGGTTGGGCGTGTTCGACAAGCTCGAGGAGAAACGTGATGCGGGTCGCGAGCTCGCGAGCGGTGCGCTCGAACGCCGGATAGGTCTTCTCGTCGGTGTCGCCTTCTCGGGCCGGGTCCGGGACGCTCCAATGGATGAGATCCGGGTCAGCGGGAAATTCCGGGCAGACCTCTCGGACGCGGTCGCACAGCGTGATGACGTAGTCAAACCGCCGGCCGGCGAACCCGTCGAGGTGCTTCGAGCGACGGTCGCCGATGTCGATTCCACGCTCGCGCATGACGCGGACGGCGTTCGGGTGAAGCGCCTTCGGCCGGCTGCCGGCGCTCCGCGCCTGCAC
The DNA here is from genome assembly GCA_963750695.1 of uncultured Solirubrobacterales bacterium. Lineage (GTDB taxonomy): Bacteria > Actinomycetota > Thermoleophilia > Solirubrobacterales > Solirubrobacteraceae > Palsa-465. Next base: position 408,656 of record CAVVSB010000004.1, on the reverse strand, counting down.
CGCACCGTGGCTGATCTGCTCAGCGAGGGCCTCGGCGATCTGCGATCGGGCGCTATTCCCAGTGCACAGGAATAACACGCGTGTGCGTCGACCACGAGCCGACTGCGCGTGCGCGTGCGCCACACGTGGCTCGAGCCGCAGCCCCGGATGCAGCGCCGTTGCGGTGCGCGCAAACAGCTCGCCGCAGCGATCGAGGTCGAGCACGTAATAGGAGTCGCGTCCGTCGGCGGTGCTGCGGCGCCTCGAAACCACGCTCTCGGCTCGCAGCCGGCCAAGGTGATACGAGACGAGATTCTGCGGCAATTCCAGCCGAGCGCACAGCTCGCCCACCCGCCGATCGCTGTGCGCGAGCTCGCTCAACAGCCGCCACCGAACGGGATGTCCAGCCAACCGCAGGAAGCCCGGCGGCGAGGTGCGGCCACTCGGCGCGTCGTGCTGCACCGGTTCGACGATACATCAGTCTAGTTTGATGTATGCCCCCCGGCCGGCCGCTTCAGTTCGGACGACGCGGCGATCGACGGGTCGATGCACGCAACGGCGACCGTAGGTGCGAGAGTCGGCCCTGGTGCGCGTGTGCGTCGGCGCGCTGCCGGTCCTCCCGGGCACGTTCGTGGTCCTCGCTCAGGCCAACTTCCAGGAACGCGAGCAGGACAACGCCTCCGAACCCCAGCGACATGAGCACAATCGTGAGTAGCTGACCGATCAGGCCCGGGACCACCGCGGCGCAGATCGCGCCGGCGATGACGAGCGCGCCAGCAGTCCCGAACGCCAGGGTTCGAGCGCGAGAACTCATACCCGCCTACGGTACTGCGGGCGATCGGCTGACTCAGGTCTCGCCTCGCGCGACCACATCAGACCACCTGGCAGCCGAAGCGCGCCAGCTCGGCGCGCTGCGACGGAAATGTCTTCTCACCTGCGCGGCGGTTCTTGGTATGAACGCCTGCCGCGATTGCTGGGTGCGGTCCGCGCGGACACGAGTCGGGGCATTCGACGAGGAAGGGGGAGAGATTTGGTTCGATTGAGGGTTTGGAGTGGTCGGCTACGTCTGCTGACGCTGCTCGCAGTAGCGTTGCTTGTCGCGAGCGCTGCGCTGCTCAAATTCGCGTGGGAACCGGCGGGCAGAGCGTCTCGTCGGCTGCGATCCAGGGCGGACGCGTTCGCGACCAAGACGGGCGAACCAGCGGGTGCCGTGGTGAGCGCAATCGAGCAGCGCGTATCCGGCGGCGGCCGCAATCGCCTCGATGTCGCCGAATGCCACCCGCGCCCAGCGGAACGATGCGCTGACCTCCGCGCGCGTCTCAATGCGAGCTAGAAGTGACTCGGTACCCGTCCCCGGCGGGTCGAGCTCGACGATCACTTCGCCGGCGGGACCGAGCAGGGACCGGATCCTGGTCAGGAGCCGCTCGGGCGCGCCGCCGATGCCGATGTTGCCGTCGAGCAGCAGCGCGGTGCGCCACGTTCCGGCCCCCGGCACGTGGTCGAAGATCGAGCCGACGATGGCAGTGCCGCCACGATCGCGGGCGAGTTCGACGGCGACCGGCGAGAGGTCAACGCCGAGAGCAAAGACGCCGCGTTTCGCCAATGCATGGAGGTGTCGTCCGGGACCGCAGCCGACGTCGAGCACTGGTCCGGCGATCGCACTCAGCAACCGCTCGTCGGTCTCATCGGCGGGACCGAGCCAGCGAGCGACCGCGAGTGGAACGACGGTGCCGTCGCTGAGACGCAGCATGACCTCGTCGTGGTCCCCGTCGCTAGAGCTCGACATCGTCAGACCCTCCCCGTACACGACCAACGGGTGGCGCATCAGAGCGCGGCGACGGCGGCGGCAAACCGCGACCGGGGAGCCTGCGTCGCGACGGCGCGGGCGTCATCGATTGTGTCGACGTCGCGCAGCGGGCGTTGCTCGTGGAGGCGCAGCCCGAGTTGTTTGAGCCGTGCGCGCTGAGCTTGACCGGTGTGTGCTGCACTCATCGGCACATCGGCGAACGCACCTGGCACCGGACGCTTGAAGCCGATGCTCCAGTAGCCCCCGTCGAGCGCTGGACCGAGGACGGCATCGATGCCGGGGCACGAGAGTGCGTCGAGCCCGTCGATCAGTAGCTCATGCGATAGCTGTGGGGTGTCCATGCCGACGAGCAGCGCCGGGCCGTCGATGTCGTCGAACGCGGCGGCGAGCCGGTCGCCGAGACCGTCGCCGCGTTGCTTGATCAGCTCGAAGCCGGGCACTCGCCAGCGGTCGGCGTTGCCCTCGAGCACGAGGATCTTGCGTCCTGCAGGCGTTCCAGTGACGACCTCGAGCGTGTCGAGCAGCGCCGCTTCGGCGAGAGCAGCCGCCTGGGCGGGCGAGCATGGCGGGCACAGACGTGTCTTCACACGCCCCGGGACAGGTGCCTTGGCGATCACCACGAGGGCGGGTCTTCTCATGCGGCGCTCCGCAGAGGTGCGGTGACGAACTCCTTGATGCCGCTCGAAAAGTCCTCGCGAGCCTCAAAGCCGAGCTCGACGGCGGCGCGCTCGGCGCTGGCGAAGACGTGCCGGACATCACCGAGGCGGAAGTCGCCGGTCGTTACCGGCCGCGCGGCCGTCGGTCCCGCGGCATCGGACATGGTGCGGGCGAGTTCGCCGACTGAGCGTGGTGTGCCGCTCGCGACGTTGAATGCTCCGGCGATCGGCTCAGTCTCGGTCAATGCGATCACGTTCGCTCGAGCGACGTCGCGGACGTGAACGAAGTCGCGCAGCTGCCCGCCATCCTCATGCACCCGTGGCGGGTCGCCGGCCGCGATCGCGCTCGCGAAGATCGCTGCGACGCCGGCGTACGGGGTGTCTCGCGGCATCCGAGGCCCGTAGACGTTGTGGTATCGCAACGCGGTCACTGGGACGCCAGTCTCACGCGAGAACGCGAAGCCGAGATGCTCCTGGTGAACCTTCGTGGCGGCATAGACGTTGCGGGGGTCAAGGGCCGCGTCCTCGGTGACTGCCTCGGGGCTGAGCGGGCGCCGGCAGTGCGGACAGAGCGGCTCAAAGCGTCCTGCGCGCAACGCGTGCAGCGCTCGCGGCGGCGGAGTCGCGACGGAGCCGTGCTCGTCACAGCGGTAATGGCCCTCGCCGTAGACGACCATGCTGCTGGCGAGCACGAGCCTCCCGCGAAAGCGCATCTGCGCGAGCTCAGTGAGCAGGACCGCGGTTCCGAGGTCGTTGGTGTGGACGTACCGGGGCATGTCGGTGATGTCCTGCCCGAGCCCGACCATCGCGGCCTGGTGGCACACGGCGTCGACACCCCGGAGCGCGGACCGCACCGCGGTGCGATCGGCGACATCGGCCTCGATCACCTCGACATCCGGATCGAGATAATCCGGGCGCTCTGGATGGACGTTCGGATCGAGCGCGTCGAGCACGCGCACGTCGTGGTCCGCGCTGAGCAGAAGGTCGACGATGTGTGAGCCGATGAAGCCGGCACCGCCGGTCACGAGGATGTGCATGGGGGCCACCGTAACCGGCGCATGACCATTTGAGGACGTGTCGGGGACGCTGTTTCGTGATTCGTAATCGCTGCGTTCGCAGTTCGTAATACACTGGGAGGCAGCCTGTTACGTGTGGTTGACGTCATCCTTCCCGTCCTCGATGAGGTCGCGGCGCTGCCCGCTGTGCTCGGTCGGATCCCGGACGGGTTTCGGCCGCTTGTCGTCGACAACGGCTCGCGCGACGGGTCAGGCGTCGGTGGCCCGGTCGCTCGGCGCGCGCGTCGTCGTGGAGCCGCGGCGCGGTTTCGGCGCCGCGTGCTACGCGGGATTGACGGCAGCCCGTTCGAACGTCGTCTGCTTCATGGACTGCGACGGTTCGCTTGACCCGCGGGAGCTACCCCGGGTCACGGAGCCGGTGTCGTCCGGTGCGACCGACCTGTGCCTCGGCGCACGCACACCAACACATTCGGATGCCTGGCCGTGGCACGCCCGGCTCGCGAACCGCGCACTCGCGTTTGAACTGCGTCGCCGCTGCGGCGTGAGCCTGACCGACCTCGGCCCGATGCGCGCGGCGCGGCGCGAGGCGCTGGTCGCGCTCGGGTTGCGCGACCGTGGGTTCGGCTGGCCGCTCGAGATGGTGCTGCGCGCCGCGGCCGCGGGGTGGGAGGTGTCAGAGACACCGGTCTCGTATGGCCCCCGCGCCGGCGGGCGCTCGAAGGTGTCGGGGAGCGTCCGCGGGACCTGGCGGGCGGTCCACGATATGGGGGCGCTGTTGCGATGAGCTCGCACGCACCCCTGGACGCCTCGGCGACGCGCGCCTCGCCCGCGCGCGCCGCGCGCGTACGAGCGCGTCTGCGCGAACCGCCGCCGGGCCCGTTCCGTCCCGCGTTCTGGCGCAGCCCACTGCGCGGCCCGTGGCTGACGTCGTTTCTCGGGACCCTGCTCGGTCCGTTGATCATCGTCATCGCGGCCACGGGCCTGATCTCGCACGACGCGTATTACCCCGACCTCGCGAGCAACGCGACGATCGATCCTGCCCACGACATCGGGGTGCTCTTCCACCTGCCCGTGTCCGGGCCGTCGTGGGCCTACGCGCTCACGCAAGGGCTCCACGTCACGATCGGACTGATCACGGTCCCGGTCCTCCTGGCCAAGCTGTGGTCGGTCATCCCGCGACTCTTCGCCTGGCCGGCGGTGCGCAGCGCCGCACAGCTGCTCGAGCGGGCGTCGTTGCTCCTGCTCGTCGGCGGCGCGCTGTTCGAGTTTGCGACGGGGATCCTCAACATCCAGAACTTCTACCCCTGGCACTTTGGCTTCGTCCGCGCCCACTACTACGGGGCGTGGGTGTTCTTTGCGGCGTTCGCGCTTCACGTCGCGGTGAAGCTGCCGGTGGTCGTACGGACGTATCGCGAGCGCGGGTGGCTGCGACCGCTCCGCGACGATCTCGCGCACACCCGGCCGGAGCCGACCGAGGCCGACGGACTGGCACCCGTCGCTCCCGCGAGCCCCACGCTCAGCCGCCGCGGGCTGCTCGGACTCGTCGGCGGCGCCTCGCTGACGCTGCTGGCGCTCAACGTGGGGGAGACGGTCGGCGGTCCGCTGCGCCGGCTGGCGTTGCTCGCCCCTCGCGGCCGCGTGTTCGGCACGGGCCCAAACGATTTCCCGGTGAACCGGACGGCGGCGGCCGTCGGGGTGACGCCGACGCTGACCGGACGCGCGTGGCGGTTGTCGATCCGTGGAGCAGGGCGCGCGATCTCGCTGAGTCGCGAGCAGCTGCTGGCGATGCCCCAGCACACGTACGAGCTGACCCTCGGCTGCGTCGAGGGCTGGTCGACGACGCAACACTGGGTCGGGGTCCGCCTCGCCGACCTCGCCGACATGGTCGGAGCGCCACGGGACGCCGTCCTGCGCGTCCAGTCGATCCAGCCGAGCGGCCCGTTTCGTCACGCGACGCTCTCGGCGGCCCAGCTGCGAGACCCGCGTGCCCTGCTCGCCCTCGGCGTCAACGGCGCCCCGTTGTCGCCTGATCACGGATACCCGGCACGCGTGATCCTGCCCGCCCAGCCGGGCGTGCACTGCACCAAGTGGGTGGGCAGCCTGATGTTCGAAGCGGCATGAGCGGCTCGGTCTTCACCCGGCGCTACGGCGCGAGCCCGCTGCATCTGCTCGCGCATCTCGTCGCGTTCGCGATCTGCGCCTACGCGCTCGCCCAGATCATCGATGGCGGCACGGTCGTCAATTTCGTCGTGTGGTTTGGCGGGGCGGCGCTGCTGCATGATCTCGTGTTCCTGCCGCTGTACTCCATCCTCGACCGCATCGCGCACGGATGGGCTCGGCGCGCGCACGCCGGACCGGGCCGTCTGCGTCATCCGGAGGTGCCGGTCACCAACTACATCCGCGCGCCGGCCCTGATCTCGGGCCTGCTCCTGATCGTGTACTTCCCGCTCATCCTCGGCGCGGCGCCGGACGAGTACCTCCGGGCCACCGGCCACCATCTTCACGGCTACGCGCGCAACTGGATCCTGGTGAGCGCCGTGTTGTTCGCCGGCTCGGCCCTGCTGTACGCGGTTCGCCTGCGCGTGCGGAACCGGCGCGGATGAGCTGGGCCTCGCTTCCCGGCGCCGGCCTCCGCGGCGCCCGCGGACGGGTGCTGGCGGATCAGCCGATCGCGCGGTGGCTGCCGCACGCCGGGATGGTCGCGATCGCCGCGGCCGTCGTCGCCGGACTCGGGATCAAGGCGACCGGCGGCAACCTCGGCACGCCGCTCCCCCCGTTTCTCATGGACTTCCGGCCGGCGCTCCATCCACTGGTCGTCGTTTCGCTCGCGGTGATCGCCGCCGGCGTGCTCGGGACGTCGGCGCTCGTGGATCGTGCTCAATCGCGCCTCGGCTTCGCCGCCGGCCTGTACGGGCTCACGCTCGCCTTGGGGCTATCGCTCAACCTGGCTCGCGCCGGCACCGGCGGCTGGTGGACGGTATTCGCGACCGGCCGCCACGGGTCGTTTGAGGGAGGCTTCGAGTACCTGCTGCCGCTGCCGCTGCTTTCGCGGGGAACCGGGTACTACCTCAGTCACTTCGGCGCGCTCTTCCCGTATCTGACGACGCACGTCAAAGGCAATCCCCCGGGCCCGCTGATCGCGCTGCACCTGCTCGGCATCGACACACCCGGAGCGCTCGCCGCTCTGTGCATCGGCGTGGGGGCGCTCAGCGCACCGCTTGCCTATGACCTCGGGCGCACGCTCGGCGGAGAGCGGCGCGGACGGCTCGCGGGCGCGCTGACCGCGTTCTCGCCCGCGATGCTGCTGTTCGGCGTCACCTCAGCGGACTATGTGTTCGCGACGCTTGGCCTGCTCGGCGCCTGCCTGCTCGCGCGTGGTGGAACCGGCACGCTGGTTGCGGGAAGCCTTGCGGTCGCGATTGCGTCGTTCTTCTCGTGGCTGCTGCTCGCGATCGGAGCCTGGGCGGCGATCCTCGCCCTCGCGCGGGACGGCCGGCGCCGCGCCGCAGCGATCTGCTTGGGCGTTGGGCTCGCGGTGATCGCCCTCAACGGCGTGCTCGCGGTCGCGTACGGCTACAGCCCGTTCGCGGCGCTGCGCGCGACGGCGCACGCGTACCACCACGGCGTTGCCCTCACCCGGCCGTACGCGTTCTGGGTCTTCGGTTCGCCCGCCGCGTGGGCCGTTGCGCTCGGCTTGCCGACTGCGTGGCTGGCGCTGCGCGCTCTCTCGCGGGCGGATGCGGCGGCCGTGGCGATCTGCGTGCTGGTGTGCGTCGCGTCGCTGCTCGGATTCACCAAGGCCGAGACCGAGCGGATCTGGCTGCCGTTCGTGCCGCTCGCCTGCGTCGCCGCCGCGGCCGCCTCGGAGCGTGTCCCTCTGCGTCCGCTGCTCGTCGGACTCGCCGCCCAGGCGATGCTGTTCGAGGTGCTGTTCTTCACCGTTTGGTAGCCGGTGTCCACGGGTCGCTACGGTGAGCGTGTGCCGGTTCTCGTAGCCGAAGGTCTGGTCAAGAACGTCGGCACCGGGAGGGGTGCGCGACGCGTGCTCGACGGCGTCAGCGTCGCCATCGACGCCGACGAGATCGTCGCCGTGCTCGGGCGCTCCGGCAGCGGCAAGTCGACGCTGCTGCACCTCCTCGGCGGGCTCGACACGCCCGACTCCGGCCGGATCACGATCGCCGGTGAGGTCATGACCGCGGCGAACGCCCGCCGGCTCGCCCGAATGCGTCTCCGTCACGTCGGGTTCGTCTTTCAGCAGTTTCAGTTGATCGAGGAGCTGAGCGGCGCCGAGAACGTGCTGCTGCCGACGCGTCTGCCGGGCGCACCGGCGGGCGGGGCGCGCCGGGCCGCCCGGTTGATCGATGAGCTTGGTCTGCGCGCCGTCGCCGGCCACCTCCCACACGAGCTCTCGGGTGGTGAACAGCAGCGCTTCGCGCTCGCTCGCGCGCTCGTCAACGATCCGGAGCTGATCCTCGCCGACGAGCCGACGGGCAGCCTCGACGCCGAGAACGGGACGGCCGTGCTCGAGCTTCTGCGCGCGCTCACGGGCCGCGCCGTCGTGATCGTCACGCATGAACCCGACGCGGCCGCGATCGCCGATCGGGTCCTGCACCTCGCCGACGGGCGCCTCAGCACCGAAGCGCCGGTTCCGGGAGGCGGCCGGTGAGCGCGCTGCGCGCGGCGTGGATCGTGGCGCGGCAGGGCGTGCGTGCTCGGCGGCGGCGGGTGCTCCTGACGGCGGTTGGCATCGCGCTGGCATCCGCGATGCTCGCCGCGGCGGTTGTCATCTCCTACGGGCTCGGCACCGGCTTTGACCGGGCGGCACGGGCGGCGTCCTTGCCCGACATCATCGTTCGCTTCAACGACAAGGCGGCGCGGACGGTGGCGCAGCGGATCACCGCGCTCCCCGATGTCGCCCGCTACGCGCTCCGGCTCGAGGTGACCAACGTCGGCATCGATCTCGATCGCCGCCGGGAGTTCCGCGGCGACGCGGTCGCGGAGGTGATCGATCCCGGTCCTCGCCGCGGGTACGCGGTCGTGGCCGGGCGCAACCTGCGCAACACCGGCTCCGAGCTGCTCGTCGAGCGCGCCTTCGCCCGCGCGTGGGGGGTCCGTCTCGGCGACAAGATGGACGTCCGCGGGCTCGGGCCGATGCACGCCGTCGGGTTCGTGGAGGCGCCCGACAACGTCGGCTATCCACTCGCCAAGCCACGTTTCTACATCTCGCGTCCCGCGCTGGCGGCCCGATTCGGCCCCGAGCGCAACCCGGAGGTCAACCTCGCCGAGATCTGGCTGCGTGACCCGAAGTACCTGGACGAAGTGCTCGTGCAGGCGCGGGCCACGAGCTACGGCCTGCGCAGCATCACCTTCGCCACGGCCTCCGGGGTCCGGGTCCTGCTCGACCAGGCCGCCGGGATCGTCATCGACCTGCTCGTCGCGCTCTCGCTGATCGCGCTCGTCACCGCGGGCGTGATGCTGGCCGCGTCGGCGCGGGCCGAGGTGCAGCGCCGGCTTGCCACGATCGGCGTCCGGCGGGCCGTCGGAGCGGCGCCCGGGCTGGTGACGCTCGCGCAGGCGATCGAGGGCCTGCTCGTCGCCCTGCCGGCCGCCACCCTCGGCCTGCTCGGCGGGGTACTCGCCACCTACGGGCCGACCGCGCGACTGCTCGAGCTGCTCAACGAACCCGCCCCCGGTGGCGCGATCGTGCTGCCCCTGGTCGGCGCGTGGCTGCTCGCCACCACGGTGCCGGCCCTCGGCGTGGCCTGGCCGGCGTGGCGCGCCGGCCGCCGCGAGGTCGTGCAGCTGCTCCGTGGCGCGGACGTCTCGGCGGCGAGCGGGCGCAGAGACTTTGCCTGGAGCGCCGGCCTCGCGACGCTCGGCGCCAGGCTCGTCGGAGCGCGCCGGGTTCGGCTGATCGCGACCGCGATCACGCTCGGCCTGTCGACCGGGTTCGTGCTGCTGATGCTCGCGCTCGCCTCGGAGCTCAGCACGCTGGAAACCGATCCCAGCGCGCTCGGCAAGCGCTTTCAGCTCACGGCCACGCTGCCGCCGTCTGAAGCGCCTCGCGTCGCCCGGATCCCCGGGGTGCAAGCCGCAGCGCCGCGCTACGGGCTCGAGGCCGCAGATGCCTTCGCGCTCGGAGAGACGATCAACGTGATCGCGTTCCCTGGTGACCACACGACGTTCGAGGCTCCGCCGCTCGTGTCCGGCCGGCGGCTGCGCGGAACCCGGGAGACCGAAGTCGGTCAGGGGCTGGCTCAGGCTCTCGGGCTCACGGAGGGCTCGGTGCTCGCCCTCGCGCTGCCCTCCGGAGCGGAGCTGCGACTGCGGGTCGTGGGGATCGTCAGCTCGCTGCAGCACGACGGCCGCGTCGCCTACGTCCCCGCGCCGTCGCTGCTGAGCGCGGACCCGGGGGCGCCATCGCAGATCGCGGTGCGGCTGACCCCGACGGCGGACCAAGCGCGGGTCAACGCCGCCCTGAGCGCCCTCGGCGGTGAGCCGGCCGTGGCGGCCGGCGCGACCGCGCGCGGTGCGCCGCTCGTCGACGTGCTCCGCACGATCCTGCGCGCCGTCGCGATCGTCGACGGGCTGGTCTGCCTCTACGCCCTCATTCAGGCGTGTGCGCTGACGGCGCACGAGCGCCGGCGGACGCTGGCGGTTCTGCGCGCCTGTGGCGCGGGTCCGGGTGCGGTTCGCCGGCTGCTCATCGGCGCCGTACTCGCGATCATCATCCCCGCCGCGCTCATCGGGATCGCGCTCGAGCGGTTCGTGTTCGGCCCGGCGCTGTCCCGGCTCGCCGCCAACTACGCGACGCTGCCGCTGAACGCGACGTTGCTCGACGTCCTCGCTGACGCTCGCCGGCCTCGGCGTCGCCGGGGCGGTGGCGGTCATCTGGGTCGCGCGGCAGTCGGTCTCCGAAGCCGGTGGTCAGGGGGCTCGCGGCGTGAGCGACGTCGCGACGGATCACCCGGCGCCGCGCGCTGCGCGAAGCGCTTGCCGGCACCGTCAGCGCGAGCGCGCTCGCCGGCGTGCTCGCCGGTTGCGGCGGATCCGCCGCCGCCCCGGCAGCCGGATCCGGATCGACGCTGCGCTCCCGGTGGATCGACCCGATCGGCGACGGCCAGCTGCGCGTCGGAGGAGGCGAGCCGCTGTCGGACCGCGTCGAGCTCGGCGCCCGTGCCGCCGCGACCGGAGTGCTCGCGACGCTGGCGCATCTCACCGATGCCCACGTCCTCGATCCGTCCTCGCCAGCGAGGGTGACGTTCCTCGATCGCCTCGGCGCGCCCTTTCAGTCGACCTTCCGACCGCAGGAGGCCCTGACGCGCCAGGTGCTCGCCGGGGTCGCCGCCGCCGTTCGGGCGCTGCGCCCGGACCTCGTGATCCAAGGCGGCGACCTGATCGACAACGATCAGAACAACGAGCTGACCGACGCCCTCGCGATCCTTGGCGGTGGGAGCGTCGACACGATCGGCCGGCCCCGTGGCTACGACGGCGTCCAATCCGACTCGGATGCTGATCCGTTCTACTACCGGCCGGCGATCGACGCCCCGCAGCACCCGGGGCTGTTGCGAGCCGCCGGTCACCCATTCGTCTCCGGCGGCCTGCAGGCGCCATGGTCCCCGGTTCTCGGTGACCACGACGCCCTCGTGGCCGGGGAACTCGTTCCCACGCCGCTCACGCGGTCGCTGGCGGTCGGAGACCGCGCATTGTGGGACCTACCGCAGGACGTCCAGCGACCCCGTGGGGTGCCGCTCACCGCCGGACCGAGCGGCTCGCCTGACGGGCCGCCGCAGCCGCTGCTCGTCGACCGACTCCTTCGCCAGGCGCTGGCCGGACCGACAGTGCAGGTGCCGGCCGACCCGACACGTCGAGAACTCTCATTCGCAGAGGTGGTCGGGCGGCTGCGGCGAGGCGCCGGCGTGCGGACCCAACGCTGGGGGCGTGCCCGGACGCCTCGACTACGTGCTCGACATCGGACCACGGCTGCGGGTGATCGTGCTCGATCTTGTCCGCCGCGATGGCGGCTCCGGCGGGCAGGTCGTCACCGGCCAGGCGGCATGGCTCGAGCATCAACTTGCTGCCGCCGGGAGCCGCTGGGTGCTCGTCGTCACCCACCAGCCGCTGCCGTCCTCGGAAAACGGCGACGCGCTCCTCGCACTGCTCGACGATGCCCCGCGCGTCATCGCGACTCTGGCAGGACACACGCATCGCAACCGGATCGCTCCACGGACGACAGCGCGAGGCGGGTACTGGCAGATCACGACCGCCTCCCTGATCGACTTCCCCCAGCAGGCACGCGCTCTGCGCATCCTCGAGACCGCAGGCGGCGGCGTTGCCATCCAAACCTGGATGCTCGATCACGTCTTCCCGGGTGAGCTCGGAACGGTCGCCCGCCAGCTCGCGTTCCTCGACGCGCAGGGCGGCAGGCCCGCGGGCTTTGCCGGCAGTCGCCTGGACCGTAACGTGACTCTTTATCGCAGCGCGGTTACGTGAGTCATTGGCACGCGTCTGCAGGACGCTTCCGCAGACACCGCGAGGCCGGAAGTTTGTCCGCGAGTACGTCGACCTGCTCGATCTTCGGCGCCGCAGCGCGCAGCCCGGGCCTCGTCAGGCTCTGCTGGGCACCTCGTGCGGCGTGGCTCGTCGTCACGGTCCAGGTCGGGTTCATGCACTGGGTGGGGCCGTCCTGGTTCTCCTCGCCGTGGTGGGGGCACGGGAACCAGACGGTACGGACCTGCCACCGACCGCACGCGAGCCGTCTCCCGCGACGTGACGGCGCGATGCACGCCGCCGCCGACGGTGACGTCGCGGCGCGGTAGGGTTCGGTCAGGTGTGCCGGGAAGTCTGGTCGGCGTTCGCCCGACCGACCCCTTTTAGGACTTCATGGCAACCTCCGATCCGCCCGCCGCCGTCTCCGTTGCCGGGATTCGGGTCTCCCGTCGAACGAAGGCGCTGCTGTTCTTTGGCTTCGCGTTCGCGGTCATGGCCGATCCGGTCTCGTCGGTGGCCTACGCGATCGAGGCGGCGTTGCGCGCGCTGCACGGCCATCTTGGTCTGCTGTTGCCGACGATGGGGATCGTGATCGGAATTATCGGCCTCGTCACGCTGAATTACTGGCAGCTTGTGCGCGCCTTTCCGGAGGGCGGCGGATCGCCGGAGGCCGCCGGTCGGGCGTTCGGCGAGGAGTGGTCGTTTCTGCCGATCGGGGCGTTAGTTGTCGACTTTGCGCTGACGATCGCAATCTCGATCGCCGCTGCGGGCAGCGCGATCATCGCTTACGTTCCGGCGCTCGCGCCGGCGCGCATCCCGATCGCGCTTGGCCTGACCGCGCTTGTTGCGGCGTTGACGTGGTTCGGTCATGGCGGCCGGTTGATCTTCGCGACGATGACGTGGCTGTTCATCATCGCGGCGGCGGTCGTGCTGCTGGTCGGATGGATCTCACCGCATGCCACTGCCGGTCAGGCTCCGATCTCGGGGTCCGCGAGTCCGGCACTCGTGGCGGTCATCCTCGCCTTTCCGGTCGCGATGGCGCTGGCGACCGGTACCGAGGCACCGGCAACGTCGATCGCGCAGCTCGGTCAGCTTGACAGCGAGGGCAAGGCGAGGTTCGGCCGGGGCACGCTGCTGCTGACGATCCTGATCGTGGGCACGTTGACGATGGGCCTGACCGCGCTCGCCGTTCATCTGCATGTGGGCGTTCCGAAGGCGGACAGCACGCAGATCGCAGATCTTGCCCACACGGCCGCGGGCAACGGGGGGCTGTATGCGTTCTTCCAACTCGCGAGCAGCGTCTTGCTGCTCGCGGCGGCGAGTTCTTCGTTTCAGGCGGGCCCTGGCTTGCTCAAGGCGCTGGCCCGTAGCGGTCCGGATGGGGAGCAGGGTTTGCTCCCTCGGCGGTTTGCGCGGACGAACCGGCACCACACGCCCGTCGCTGCCGTGGTCGTCTACGCCGTGATCTCGGCGGGCATCATCCTCGCCGCCGGCGGCCAGGAACAGGAACTCGTGCTGGTTTACGCGGTGGCCGTGTTCGTCAGTTTCCTCGCGGGACTCCTGGCGATGGCGCGGTTCTCTCGCCGAGCCGGCTCCACTGCGCTCGCGGTGACGAACGTTGTCGGCGCGGTCGCGGTTGCCTTCACGCTCGCGGTCAACCTGGCGCGCGGTTACCCGCTGATCGCGATCGCCGGGACCGTGATCGTCGCTGCGTTTCTTCACTGGCGGTGGGTGAGGGCGGGGCGGCCGCGCGGTATTCAGGCAATCGAGCGAGAGGCCGAGGCAGACGATCCGGCGCAGACCGACCAACCAGTTGCGTTGGGGTGAGGCCCGGGCGTATGATCGGCTTCGGTGAGCCGGGAAGTCTGGTCGGCGTTAGGGCGACGCCATGGGCCAGACACCATTGATCCTCTCGAGCTCCGCCGGTCAAGGTGGCGGGCCGTGACCCGGCGACCGCTGCAGACGGCCGCGGGACAGCGGCGGTCGGCCCAGCCGGCGGAACTGACGATGCTCGGTTCCGAGCACCCATTCGTTCATGCGTCGGAAAGCCGCCGCAGTGCCGTACGGCAATCTGCAGCGGTGGCAGCGGTGCTGGCTGGGGGCATCGCGACCCGGGCCGCCAATGTGGCCTGGTCGTGGGCGCTCATCGGCGCGGCCACGATCGTCCTCTCGACGCTGCTGATCATCCTCGCGGGCCTCCGTCAGCGCGTGCGGGATGAGGCGATCGACCTGCTCATGACCGGCTATCAAAACGCTCCGATCGCTGCCGTGCAGAACGAGCGACGGCGCCTCGTGTCACGACGCACTCGCCATGCCCTGAGTGACACCTACACGACGATCGCCCGCCAGGCGCGGCCCGCGGCGGCGCGCGCGGAGCGGTTGATCACCAACGGGACATCAAACTTGTACGGCTCCGATCAGCGCGCGCTGAAGGCCGAGTTCACTCGCATCCTCGATGACCTCGAAAAAGGGGTGACCTCGAAGGTAGAGGCGCATCGGATTCGCTCGCTGCCCCACAACCGTGTCTGATGGTCGAGATCATCGTCACCAGCGAGCATCACGCGGGTGGCCGCCTCAGCCTCGCCACCGGCGGCGATGAGGCGCCGGGACACCGCACACGCTCAGGTGCGCCCGAAATCGGGCTCGGACCGACGGCAAGCATCCTGGCTCCCCGGCCGGAGCTGCCTCGTCCGTTACTCGACGCCGAGCGCCGGACCCTGTCCGCGGTCCTCGGCTTCGCTGACTTCCCCGGCCGCGACGAATTACGGGCCCAAGCCGTCGGCGCTGTGGTTGTGGGGTACTGCGGCTGCGGATGCGCCAGCGTGCGACTCGAGGGCCGACTCGATGCACCACCGGCGCCGCGGCAACCGGGTCCGATTCCCGTTTACGCGCTCGTGCTCGACAAGGGCCTCCATCCGATCGGACGAGTCGTCGTGTACGTTGCCGCCCCCGGCCGACTGTGGCTACTCGAGATCGCGGGCCGAAACGAGGCGATGCGGTCGCTGCCTGGCTCGGATGACCTTCGGCTTCATGTGCGTCCCGTGGCCGTCGATGACCCACCTTGAGTCGTATGTGATCGCGGACCCCGCGTCGACGACCCCGACGGGTTGTGCCTGACAGGCGGGGCAGAGGTTCACAACTTCTGTACGCCTCGGCCGTCAATCTTTACGCGTTCTTAGCGCGGCTGGCGGGACGATGTCGTTGCCGTGACCATTGATGCCCGATCCCGCCGAGATCCCGCAAGTGTCACGGCTGATGCGCGGAGCGATAGCCCCTGGAAACAGCTTCGGGCGCACCTCTTGTCCGACTGGCTTGATCGATCGATTGCGGCGGGTCACCCTCCGGACGGAAACGCTCTCGCGGCGACGCGCGCCCGTCAGCTCGTCTCACTCCGCGAACGGGAGCGGCTCGCGTGTGCGCTGGATGGTGTGAAAGTCGCGGCTCGAACACGCCGACCGACGCTGAAGTCGAGCGCGCCACTGAATCTCGAGGCGGCGCGGCTGGCCTCGCCGGCATTGGTCGAGCTGAGCCGCGCGCTGCGCGTCCGTCACCGCGTCGATCCGAGGGGCGTGGCCTTGACCCAGTTGCTGTTGAGCGACCGTTCCAGCCCGCTCTACCGGCCAGATCATCCGACGGCAGCGTATGAGAAGTTACGCGAGGCCCTAGTTGCCCTTGGACCAGATGACTGTGGGCCTGCCTGCCGGGTCTGATTCAGGCTAACCCGAAGCGAGCTGAATCACCACGAAGCAGGTGAACAGGGCGACGAGGCAGACCGCGCCGGGGCGCCTGAGTCCTTCGCATGCCGCCAGCAGCGTGGTGCACACGGCGGTCATCACCGCCAACACGATCAGGTCGAGAATCGCCGTCGTCGTGAGCAACGGGAAAGTGACAAACATCGCGGGAACAATCACGCCCGCGACGAGGTTGATCATGTTGCTGTTGAAGGTCTCGCTGACGAGCGCGGCCCGTCAGCCGCCCTGGGTGACCGCACACCGACAGCGAGGTTGCCCGGATCGTCGTGGAACTTCGGTGACGGTCCTCACGGGGTGATGGTCAGACGGTAACGGGCTGGCGGGTCTCCTGTTGGTCGCGGTTGTTGTTGGCAACGAGGAGGGCGTGTCGCTCGATCGCGATCACGAGCTTGGCGAGGTCGCGGTAGCCGATGATTCGGCGGAACTGCTGCTCGGCGACGAGCATCCCGGCGGCGGTCCAGCGTTTGCGCATGTCACCTTGCTGCCAGCGCTTCACGTTGCGTTGCGTGTAGCGGACGATCTCGATCATTGACTCGCACGGGTTCGTCGAGGACAGCGTCTTGGCGAGTTGCCCGTCGATCCCGAGCCGCATCAGCGTCAGCGTGTCCTCCATCCCCTCCCGCAGCGACGCCGCGGCGTCGGGCCACGTTCGGTCGAGCTCTGAGGCGAGCAGCTCGAGCCGTTCGCGAGCGAGGTGATGGTCGCTCAGCGCCCACGCGCCGCGGATCCGAACGAGGATCTGCGGCCGGTCGCGTTCGGGGAGCAGGTCGGTGACATTGCGCTCCTTGTGGCGGTGACAGCGGTGAACCAGCGCGTGCTGGCCGAACACGTCCTTGATCGCCTTGCGCAGCGCTTTGCCGCCGTCGATCACGAACAGGATCGCCTGCTCGGGATCGAGGCCGCGGTCGACGAGGTCAGCGAGGAGCATCGAGACGAGCGTCGCGTTCTCGGTGCTGCCTTCCCAGAGCCCGAGCGGGATCTTCACGCCGTCGGTCGAGATCCCGAGCGCGACGACGTGCGTGCGGTCGGCGATCTCCAACCCGTCGAGCATCATCACCGCCAGGCGCATGTCGTCCAGCCGGCGGCTCATCAGCTCGCCGAGCGCGGTGCGAGTCCGCTCAATGAACAGCTCCGACACCGTCGACTTGCCCGTCGAGCTCGCTGCCTGCTCGACGTCCTCGCCGACCGGCTCGCCCACGACCGCGTACTTGCGGGTCGAGACGCCGGCGAGCATCCGGTCCATCACCGCTCTGGTCAACGGGTCGCGGTCGGCGAAGTACTCATAGCTCGAGACCGGCAGCTCGTGCTCGTCATCGGCCGTGCGGATCCGCGGGCGATTGACCGGGACGCGCCGGCCGCCGAGCGTCATCGACCCATCCTCGTGGCCGTGACGCTTCGCCGTCCGGTCACGGTTGTGCTTGCCCTTTGGGCCGACGACCTCCTCGACCTCGCGCTCCATCAGCTGATGCACGACGCCGAGACCGAGACCAACGCTCAGCGCAAGCAGTCCCTCCCTCGCTGCCCCAACCAGCTCACCGAGCGCCTCCTGAATCTCCGCAGGCAGCGGCAACTCCGACGCCTCCGAGGTCGCGACGACCTGCGGGCTGGATACCTTCTTCATGGCGGTCCTCCTGTCCCTGACGGACTTGGTTTGGCGACCACGAACGCTCCCAACCGGAGCGGACGGGCCGGGAGGACCGCCTCAAACTTCTACGAACTTCCGGACAACCTCCCGACAGCGGTTATGTGCGACATCGGGGAAACCTTTGGTCAGCGAACAACACAGCCGACCAGTCTTCCCGGCACACCGAGATCCACGATACCTGCAGTTGCAACGCTTCCGCCTCATCGCGACCCGCGCCAACGATCAGCCTGCGTTCGGCTGCTACCTGCGCGATCCACACACGCCCATTGGGCACGCGTACGGGCTGACGGTGCTGACGCTCACAGGCGACCACGTCCCCGAGATCACTGGGTGGACACATGTGCTGCGGAATCAACGCAGATGAGCTGATCTCCGACTCGCGCCCGACGCAGAAGAGACGGCGCTCAAAAGATCGCGCACGCCGACTCCCTCCCGCCGAAAGGCCAGCTGACTTGAACCGCCGGCGAATCTGCTCGTGGCTACGCGACTACATCTCGGGCTCTGCTCCGACTTCGCATGCCAGCGTCGCAGCGTCGGCGGTTGCTCATGGATGAGGTCCGGACGGGCGCCGTCGCGTCCGAAACGCCCACGCAGCAAGAAGACTCGCGCAAAGGGAAAAGACGAGGTTGATCGCCACTCCGACCGTCGGGTTGACGCCCAGCGCCTGGAGCCTCGCGACCTGGATGTGGGAGATGCGGTGCGTCAGCTCCCAGGCCGTCGCCGCTACGGCGAGTGGCTGACCCGCGCAAGCGACGAGTCCGATCGTCGTGACGAGCCGATGACCTCGTGCGGTGAACAGGGCACCGAGCGCCAGTGCCACGGCCGCCCCGGTGTACCCTGCAACACCGCCCGCGTCGCGTCGGATGGCCACGACGGCCGTGACCGCGGCCAGCGTCGCGCCCGAAGCCCACAGCGCGACCAACGCAAGCCGCAGCGGCCGGTCAACGACAACGCTCACAGCACGACAAGCTTATGCGCTGCTCGTGCGACCGCTTCCCACGACGACCAACCGCACCGCGCCGATCGCGCGGGACCTGCCGTTTCAGTTGCGAACGGTGAGCGAACGCTGCGGCCATTGGACGGCACCGCATCGCGGGCGTCGACCCGGGTGGGGCTGAGCTCGGGGCGGGCCGGCCGCGCCGTTTCGTCGCTGGTCGCCTTCACGAAATCTGTACGCCGATGGGCTCATTCTTAGCGGCATCTTGACGGCGGCCGGGCGAGCATGTGTCGCGCATATGGTCGCCTTCACTTCGTGTCGCCGTGCGCGGCTTGCGGCGGTATGCCGTTTCCGTCTCCGTCTCGGTCGCGCCGGCCGGCCTCCGGGCTGACATGTCGTCTTTGGGCTTGGACCGAGCCGGGAACTCGCCGCCATCGCTCCGTCTGCGGATCCGCTGGTGGCACCGTGTGTCGTGCGCGCTGATTGTTTGGTGGCGCGCGTCATGGCTTGATCGCGAGCTCGCGGCGGGTACGAGTCCGCGCGCGAGCGCGGTTCTCGGGCTGCGCGCGCGGAGGATCACGCGGCGTCGCAGCCGGATGCGTGTGGCCGACGGACTGGCGAGAGTGGCTCGCGATGCGCAATCAGCGACGCCGGGGCTCAGCGCGGCTGTGCGGCCGCATCGCGGCGAAGTGGTCGCGGCGCGGATTGTGCTCAGCCAGCTCGAACATCGGCTGCGCGATCCCGAGCCGATCTCCGCGCGAGGTGTGGCGCTCCTGAGGACGCTGCTGAGCGATGGGACGGGTCCCTTGTATCGACCCGATGAGCGGGACGCGCTTGGGAGTCGGCTGCGCGCCGCGGCGGCTGCGCTCGAACCCGAGCGCGAAGACGCTCGAACGGGTTGGCGGGGGTGGGTCAGGTGACTCCTTCGCGGCGCCGGAGCCTGCATGAGGCGGCGCACAAGATCGACCACGATGCGCGCGACGAGGCAGCCCGCTCGCCGGCGCGCGTCGGCGAGCGGCGCAGTTTCAACGAGGCAGCGCACAAGCTCGGGTACTGGGCTCCACCTAACCTGAGCGATGACGATCAGGGATCGGCGTCGGAAGCGACGCGCCGGCGGTTTGTGGCGCTGGCCGATACGCAGCGCGATGTGATCGCGCACGCCGGGCGTGCGGTGCTGACGCTGGGCGCGCTCGGCGTGGTGTACGGGGACATCGGCACCAGCCCGCTGTACACCGAACAGGTCATCTTCGGCTCCTACAAGGCCACGGCGCGCATCACACCCGCCGGCGCGTACGGCATTGTGTCGCTGATCTTTTGGGCGCTGATAATCGTCGTGTCGATCAAATACGCAGGCTTCATCATGCGCGCGCACAATCGCGGCGACGGCGGAATCATGGCGCTGACGGCGCTGTTGCATCGCAACAAGGTGGCCTATAGCGGGGTGCTCGTGACGCTCGGGATCTTCGGCGCAGCGCTGTTCTTCGGCGATGGCCTCATCACCCCCGCGATCTCCGTGCTCGGCTCGATCCAGGGAGTCCAGGTCGCGACTCCCGCGCTGGCGCACCTGATCGTGCCGGTCTCGGTCGCGATCCTGATCGGGCTGTTTGTCTTGCAGCGATTCGGGTCGGGCACGATCGGATGGCTGTTCGGTCCTGTGATCCTCGTGTGGTTCACCGCGATCGGTGCGCTCGGGCTTTCTCAGCTGGTGAAGGATCCCTCCGTGCTTCAGGGCCTGTCGCCGACATGGGGGGTGCGGTTCATGCTCGACCACGGCGTTTCCGGCTATCTCGTGCTCGGCGGCGTGGTGCTCGCAGTAACTGGCGCCGAGGCTCTGTACGCCGATCGCGGCCACTTTGGCGCCACGCCGATCCGCCTGGGCTGGTTTGGGCTGGCGCTGCCGGCGCTGATGCTCAACTACCTCGGCCAGGCCGCGTTCATCCTTCACCACCCCTCGCTGGCGAGGAACGCGAACACCTTCAACCCCTTCTACCAGATGGCGCCCCGCTGGGCACTGTGGCCGATGGTGGTCCTTGCCGCGGTCGCGACCGTAATCGCCTCGCAAGCGGCGATCTCAGGCTCCTTCTCCGTCGCCAAGCAGGCGGTGCAGCTCGGGTTCCTTCCCAGGCTCAGGGTCTTGCACACGTCCAAGATGGAAGGGCAGATCTACGTGCCGATCGTCAACTGGGCGCTGTGCGTCGGCGTCGTCGTGCTGACGCTGGTGTTCCGCTCTGCCACCAAGCTCGGAGACATCTACGGGGTGGCGGTCACGGGAACGTTCATTCTCAACACCCTGCTGTTTGTGGCCGTCGCGCGGCTGCTGTGGGGCACACCCACACGCAGGCTCGTGCCGGTCGCGGTCCTGTTCCTGACCGTCGAGATCGCGTTCTTCAGCTCCAATATCGCGAAGATCGAGCACGGCGCCTGGCTGTCGCTCGCGATCGGGCTGCTCATCGCGGTCGTCATGATCAACTGGCGCCGCGGACAAGAGATCGTCACCCGCAACCGCGTCGCCCAAGAGGGACCGCTCGATCAGTTCCTCGACGGCCTGGCCTCAAGGCAGCCGCCCGTGGTCAGAGTCCCGGGCGTCGCGGTGTTCCTCTGCCGCGACCAGCAGACGACGCCGTTGGCGATGCGCGCAGCCGTGCAGTACACGCACACGCTGCACGAAAAGGTCGTGATTGTCTCCGTCGACACCGTCAGCATCCCGCAAGTGGAGCCGTTCGACCGGTGCGCGGTCGAGGTGCTCGGCCGCGGAATGTTCAAAGTCTTTCACCTGACCACGCGGATCGGCTACCACGATGCGCTCAGCGTCCCCGCCGCGCTCGCGCTCGCACGCAAGCAAGGCTTGCTTGAGCGCAACCTCGACCTCGAGCATGCCTCCTACTTCGTCTCGCGGATCGCGATCACCCCAACCAACGCGCCAGTTATCAAGCGCTGGCGTAAGAACCTGTTCATCGCCATGGCCCGCAACGCGTCCAGCCCGATCGACCACTTCGGGCTACCCAGCGATCGCACCTTGCTCCTCGGATCCCAAGTCGAGCTCTAGAAGGTTGGTGTTTTTCGGGTTGAGGGGGTCTAGCTCTGTCCGAGTCTTAAGTCATGCTTGAGGGTATGAGCCTTGGACTGACTCCCACGCAGGCGGATGTGTTCACGACGACCGGCTTTTGCGAGTCGCGGGTGTCGCCTGATTCGATCTACGGGTTGTTGCATCGCGAGTGTGTCCAGTTGTTCCCGGATGAGATGTTCGCTGACGTGTTCGCCGATTCGGGGCGTAACTGTGTGACGCCGATGATCGTGGCGGTCGTGATGGTGTTGCAGCGGTTCGAGGGCTGCTCGGATCGCGAGGCGGTCGACCGGTTCGCGTTCGACGCCAGGTGGAAGTACGCGGCCGGTGGCCTGTCGTTCGACTATCCGTCGTTCGTGCATACGGTGCTGGTCGATATGCGCGCCCGGCTTCGGGCCTCGGAGCGTCCGGACAGGATCTTCGAGGCGGTGTTGGAGACCGCCAAGGCGGCGGGTCTGGTCGGCCGCAGGCGGGTGTTGGACTCGACGTCGTTATATGACGCGGTCGCAACGATGGACACGGTCACGTTGATCCGATCAGCGATCCGCGGGCTGCTCGCGGTGTGCGACGGGGTGCTGGAGGGCGAGCTGCGTGGTCTGCTCACACGCGATGACGACTACCGCACCGCGGGGAAGCCGGTCTGCGATTACGAGGACCGCCAAGCGCGCGAGCAGTTGATCGACGCGCTCGCGAACGATGCCCACGAGTTGCTTGGGGCGTTGGATGGCCGCGATCTGCCGGACGGCGTGAAGCAGGCCGCGGCGCTGCTCGCTGCCGTGGTCGGCCAGGACCTCGACGAGGGGGAGGATGGCGTGTTCCGGATCGCGCGGCGGGTCGCGAAGGACCGGATCATCTCGACCGTCGACCCGGACGCCCGGCACGGCCACAAGACCAGCGCCCGCGGGTTTGATGGCTATAAGGGGCACGTCGCGGTCGATCCGGACTCGGAGTTGATCACCGCGACGACGGTCACCGCGGGGAACGTCGGCGATGGGCAGGCGGTCGAGGCGCTGCTCGCCTCAGAGCTCGCTGAGCCGGACGCGAGCGATCCGCCCGAGGACGAGTCGCCGGTCGGTCCCGCGGAGCCGCTGGCCGTCTACGGTGATTCCGCCTACGGCGCCGGGATTGTCCTGGACACGCTTGAGCAAGCCGACGTGGAGATCATGTGCAAGGTCCAGGCGCCGAACGCGCCTGGCGGCCGCTACGCGAAGGACGCGTTCGGGATCGACCTGAGGGCAGGCAGCGTCACCTGCCCCGCGGGACAGACCGCCGGGTTGCGACCGATCAAGAACGGGCACATCGCCCACTTCGGCAACGCGTGCCGCTCATGCCCGATCGCGGACCGGTGCACGACCTCGCCCGGTGGACGGTCGATCCACGTCGGCCTCTACGAGCAGCAGCTTCAGCGTGCTCGCGCGCGGCAGACCGACCCGGCGTGGAAGGCCGACTACACAGCGACGCGCCCGAAGGTCGAGCGCAAGATCAGTCATCTGATGCGACGCCGCCACGGCGGCCGCCGCGCCCGGGTCCGCGGGCACACCAAAGTCGATGCCGACTTCTCGTTGCTGGCTGCCGCGGTGAACCTCGCCAGGCTCGCGACGCTCGGTGTCACCCACCACACGTCCGGGTGTGCGGTCAATACCGCCTGACACCCCTCAGCGGGAGCCCACGCTCCCTCAGCGCTCCCTCATCGCTGTCTTGTACTCGACACGACGCGTCTCCCCGCCCACCAACACGCAGCATCACCCGGCCGCCGTCACCGCAGGCCGGTCATCCCCACCGCTCACGGTGGGGCCTCACGGCGCACCCCACCCGCAGAAGGTCGATCTACACCAACCTCCTAGAGCGCCTAGCGGTTCATTCTCGGGATCTGATGAGGTGTGAGACCGAGCCTCTGGCGACGTGCGAGTCCGCCGCCCGACGGAGCGAGGAGCAACCATGGTTGCCCCGCTGATCGTCCTGGCAATTCTGTTGTCACTGGCGCTCGTTGCGCTGGCAGCCCTCGCGCGGCAGCATCTCGGTCGCGTCGGCTCGACCGCGCCGGTGCGCGATAGCAGCGCGCGCCGGATCCTATTCCCGGTTGCGGAGAGCGGTCTGTCGACGCGCACACTGGAGGCCGCGCTGCGGCTCGCAAACGCAGAGCGCAGCGACGCTGGTCCCGACCTTCATCGCGACCATTCCGGCGCACCTCTCACTCGGCGGGGCGCTGACCCGCGAGCCGAGGATTACGACCCTGCAGGCTGCGGTCGGCCGCCAACACATGGTCATCGGTACGGCGGCGCCCCAGAGCAGCGACAAGAGCGTCGGCGCGTCACTGCCTAGCACCGGCGCCAGGGGCGGGCTCGCCGGCGGTCGCGGGCAGCGACGCGGGCCCGGCGAATGAGCCGGCGCCGGTGTGCCGTGCCGACGAGTGCAGCCGGGGAGAACGGCGCGCGGGCCTCACGTCAAGCGCGCGACTGTGGGAGGTGGTCACCAGGCTTTACAGTGTAAAGCAAGAACTGCGCGCACGATGCTTGAAGGGTCCCGCCCCTACTCGAAACGGTCGGGCGGAGAACAAAGCCGCCGTCATGTCGTAAGGAGCAAGACGACCAGGACGGTTTCATCGGCCACACGGCTGGTCAGATCAGCTTCGCACCCGCGTGGGCGGTCGGCTGCCGTTCGTGCTCGGAGCTGCGCCCGGCATTGCGGTGGCGCTGTCGATGCTTGGCTTTGCGCGCTCGTTGCTCGTCACGACCCTGCTCGTGCTTGCGTTCTTCGGCGCGTACTTCATCGCCTATGAGCCCTACCGGGCGCTGTACCCGGATCTCGTCTCGCGCGACGCCGCGGGACGAGCGCAGAGCATCCAGGCTCTGTGGGTCGTCATCCTCTTCCTGACCGCCGGGTTGGGCAACAGCGTGACCACTGTGGCGCTGATCATCGGCGCGGTGGCGCTGTCATCCTCATGCTGTTACTCGCTCAGCCGCGGGATCGGAACGGTGCTCGGTCCAGCTCTGGCCGGCGCGGCGGTTGAGCTCCTGCGCGGTCCGTTGTCCTCCACCCGGGGCTACGCAGCGATCTGGGGCGTGGCTGAAGCACATCGATCCTGCTCAGTTTCCACTTCCTGCGCAGGCTGCGGGAAGCGGAGGCTGACCGCCGTGCGCTCCGCCGCCAGGCCCACGAGGCTCCCAGCCGTGCATAACGATCGCCGCGCCGTTGGGCGCGCGCGGGACTGACCGGCCGCGCTACCGAGCCGCGTGCATCGCCGCGCCGACGCCGACGGCGGCCGCGCCGAGCCCGGCGAGGATCCGCCCGCGACGCTTGGCGAGCTCGTACTGGGGGCTGACGCTATGCGCTTGCTCGTCGAAGGGTCCGTGGGCGCCGCGATCCTCGTCAACTGGCTCGAAGAGGTTGTCGTGCCCGTTCGGGTCGAGTGCGTGCTCGGTCATCTGCGACCCCCAGCCGAACTTTGCGAGATAGCGATCCAGCAGCCATGGTGCGACTCGCTCCCCGATGATGTTCATCACCGTTGGCATGCCGACGTAGATCTGGCGGCGCTTGTGATGGGCGGCGTAGTGGATCGCATCAGCCGCGACCTCCGGCTGGTAGATCGGCGGTACCGGCATCGTCTGCTTTGGCAGTTTGGTTCGCCCCCAAGTGAACTGCGTCGTGTTCAGGCCGGGGAGCTGGATCATCGAGACCCGCACCTTGGATTTGTGGTGAAGCAGCTCGGTGAGGACGCTCTCGGTGAACCCCTTGCAGGCATGCTTGGCGCCGCAATACGGTGACTGCAGCGGGATCCCGCGATAGGACATCGCCGAGCACACCTGCACGATCGAGCCACGGTCGCGTGCGGTCATCCGCTTGAGCGCGGCACGAGTCCCCCACACCATGCCGAGATAGGACACCTCGGTGGCGCGCCGGAACTCCGCCGGTTCGATCTCGAGAAACTCGGCGTACACGGTCACCATCGCGTCATTGATCCAGATGTCGATCGGCCCGAAGGCATCCTCGACCGAGGCGGCGGCGGCTTCGACAGCCGCGGCTTCGACCTGGTCTGGGTCGGCCACGTCGATCGGGAGGATCAGCGCCTCACCGCCGGCCTGCTCGACCTCGTGCGCGGCGGCTTCCAGCCCGCGGCGCCCGCGCGCGATCAGCGCGATCCGTGCGCCTTCGGCGGCGAACTTCCGCGCCGTGGCGCGGCCGACCCCGCCGGAGGCTCCGGTGATGACCACTACCTCGCCGTGTGTGGGCATAGCTTGTTCCTTTCGCCTGGGGCAAGTCTGTTGGAAACTCCGCACATCGGGAGTCTCAAGAGCCCTACCCGGTCGAGCGATGCGCACTGCGGCGAGCGGCTTCGGTTGTCTGGTGGAAGACCATTTTTGGCTCCGCAGCTTCCGGTTCGTCTTAGAGCTGCTCGCGGACACCGGCCTCGTGCTCAAGCCGCCGCGATTGCTTGGCCAGGTCACCTCGCATCGCGTCGAGCCCGTGGCTGCGACGGAACACCGGCAGAACCGTGCGCCGCTGGAGGTTCTCGACTTCGAGCGCGAGCGCGACATAGGCGGCCGCCGCAACGAGTGTCAATCCGACGATCGCTGCGGCATTGCCCAAGGTGCTGCTGTCGGTGAGCTCGTAGAGACCGGTGAGCAGAAACCGAAGCGAGGTGAGCGCGAGCACTGTGGCGGGGGCGAGCTTGCCGAGCGCCGATCCGAGCGCGCAGATCAGGACCCACGCCGCCGCGGCGAGCAGGAGGACGCCGAGTGCGTGGCTCGTCCCCTGTGGGGGTGTCAGCAGCAGGTCGATCCCGACGATCAGCCACGTCGCGCCCTGCACTCCGAAGCCCGTCGCGGCGGCGGTGTCACGGCCGAGGAAGCCGAACACGGAGGCGATCAGCTGCAGCGGGAACGAGAACCCGATGAGGACGACCGCGACGATCGGCCGGTCGGCGTTCGTGAACCAGCCGAGCTCGAGCCCGGCGACGAGCAGGCTCGCTGTCGCGAGCGCGAGGAAGCCGAGCGGAAACGGCGTGGCGATCGGACGTAGGAAGATCCGCGCCGCGTCCGGGGCGGTCGGTCGTCCTGGTGATGATGCGGCGCTCATTGCGCCACCGTGGCCGTGTCACGCTGCCGGCACAGGGCTGTTCCGATTCGACCCACGCAAAGTCGTTACCCCGCTGGGGTCGTCGCGTCGCCAGCGACGCCCTGGAACGTGGTAGCCAGAGCCGGTTTTCGTTTGCGCGCTGACGAACCCGCGCCGGTGGGAGCGAACGCCGGGTACTACTGCGACATGATGAATCGGCACGAGGAGCGTCACCCGGATCTCCACCGTGACACCGTCGTTTCTGCCGAGGTCCGCCAGCTTGAGCGACGGCTGCTCGCGATCGGGCCGATGCAGCGAGACAGACTGGCAGCCGCCTGCGCCACCACCCGGTGGCGTGAGGGGAGCTTCGAGGCGGCGGTCAGAGAGGGCGTCCGGCAGGGCAGGCTGAAAGAGCTGCCGCTCGGCTGGCTCGAAGCCGCACGACGCTAGCCACGTCACGCCGGAGAGAACCTGGATGCCGTGGTCCCGGGCACCACGCCGCGCTCCGGCATCCGCTCGGAGCCCCCCGGCTAAGGCTCAGCACTCGTCCCGGGCGGATACTCGTGACCGGGCACGGTGCCGACCGGACGCTCGGAGACAACTCCTGTGTCTCGGTCCGGGCTCTCCTCCAAGACTGCGACAGCGCCATCCGTGCGCCTGCGGACGATTTCGCCGTCCCATGCTCGTAGCGGGTGGGCCCCGCTGCGTTGCAGGGAGCGGCAGAC
Organism: uncultured Solirubrobacterales bacterium; assembly: GCA_963750695.1. Classification (GTDB taxonomy): domain Bacteria; phylum Actinomycetota; class Thermoleophilia; order Solirubrobacterales; family Solirubrobacteraceae; genus Palsa-465. The sequence continues at coordinate 381,530 of CAVVSB010000004.1, read as the reverse complement.
GCTGCGGGTGAGCAGGAAGACGATGATCGGCAGCACCCAGATCCCGACCCGCCAGAAGTGGATCTGCGCGCTGTAGGAGATGTGCAGGCGGTAGAACAGGCGGTCGGTTGAGCCGACGGCGAAGACGATCACCACCCAGCTGAGGAAGGCCGCGCCAATCGCGGTTCGGATCGGTCGGTCCCGCGGGCGATCAAGGAGATCGTGGCGGCGCCGGTCGCCGGTGATCCTGCGCTCGAGCGCAGGCCACGTGAACAAGACCCCGAACACCACGAGCGGGAAGAACACGCCACCCCAGAAGGGGTTGGGGACCACCGTGTAGTGCCCGATCGTCGGCTCGAAGTTCGGCATCAGTCGCAGCGCGCCGATCAGCCAGCCGATGTACCAGTCAGGCTGGGCGCCGTTCTCCGACAGGTACGGATGGAATGGCCCCCATTGCCAGATCGGGTTGATCTGGATCAGCCCACCGACGAGGAACAGGACGGCCGCGACGGCGAGCAGCAGACCAACCGACCGCAGCGCGTAGGCCGGCCACATCGGCGTCCCGACGACGTTTCGCTCGCGCCGCCCGGGCCCCGGGAACTGCGAGTGGTGCTGGCGCATGATCATCGCCAGGTGGATCGTGATCAGCACCGCGAGCGCCGCCGGGATCAGGAACACGTGGATGATCTCGAGGCGGGGGAGGAAGCTGCTCGACCCGGGGAACGGGCCCCCCCACACGAGATATGCGAGCTGCGCGCCGATCAACGGGATCGACATCGCGACGGCGTAGGCGATCGCGAGCCCCATGCCCGAAAGCAGGTCGTCGACCAGCGAGTAGCCGGCGAAGCCCTCGAGGATCGCCAGCATCAACATGGTCAGGCCAATGTAGTAATTGAGATCGCGTGGCTTGCGATAGGCGCCAGTGAAGAAGATCCTGACGAGATGGAGCACGATCGCGGCGATGAACACGTCGGCCGCCCAGTGGTGCACCTGACGGAACAGCAGCCCGGCGGGCACGCTGAAGCTGATATCGAGCACCGAGCGGTACGCGTCGGACATCTGCTCGCCGTTCAGCAGCGTGTACGGGCCGTGATAGATGACTTGCGAGTCCCCGGGCGAGTAGTAGAGCGCCAGGAAGATTCCGGTGCCCACGAGCACGAGAAACGAGTACAGGGCGATCTCGCCGAGGAGAAACGACCAGTGGTCGGGGAACACGTAGCGAAGCGCCCACCTGATTCCTTTCGCGGCGCCCATCCGCTGCTCGGCATAGCGCGAGAGTCGCAGCACGCGGCGATGCAGATGTCGCTCGATCAGCTTCACGACTGCGACCGGTGAACGTCGAACCACGAGGGACCGATGTCCTCGTGGAAGGGGCCGGCCGCTCGCAGGTGGCCGCTCGGGTCGATCATCAGCGGAAGCTGTGGCAGCGACCGGCCGGCCGGTCCGAAGACCAGCCGTCCGCCCTCGCCGGGCAGGAACGTCGAGTAATGGCACGGACACGTGAACGCCGGTTCCACACTGGTGGGCTGATAGGTGGGGTAGCGGTAGAGCGAGATGGCACACGCGGCGTGGGGACAGATCTTTGAGTAGGCGAGGATCCCCTCGGGCGCCCAGTCCTGGCGCGCCGGAGGCAGGTGGATCATCTCGGCGGGCAGCCTGACGACCAACAGCCCGGCGGCGAGGTGCTCGGGATCGCCGTGCTCGGGAAGCGCCGTGTAGAAGCTGCCGATCTGGATCTCATCCGCGAGATATGCGCGTCCCTGGTCATCGACGAGGCGCACGCCGCGTCGCCACGAGGTGTCGTGGATGTGATCGAGCTTGGGACCGAGCGAAGCGAGGGGCGTGGCGGCGGCCGTGAGCACGGCCGCGCCGGCCAGCCCGCCGGCCCCGGTCAACAGCACCCGGCGCGAGATTCCCTCGCCGCCGGACTCGATCATCCCCACGACTTCTTCGGTCGCGTCCTCGTCGAGCAGCACATCGCGCTCCTCGACGCTGGTCTCCTGCGGCACGACGAGCTTGCCGGCGAGGATCGCGGCGGCCGCGAGCATCGCCAGCGCGCCCCCCATCGCGATCCCGAGCAGTTGCGTGTCGGTCTGGAAGATGATGTAGATCGCCGTGAAGCCGAAGCCGAACACCGCTGCCAGGACCAGGAGCGCGGCGACGAGCGTCTCGGCGCGCCGGTTCCCGGGAACCGTCCGCTCGGACGGGTCAACATCCGAGTCGCGGGCCGGGAGCGGCGCCTCCCGCCCTGCCGCCGTGCGCCAGAAGGTGCGCGCGGCAACGAGTCCACCAAGGAGCTTGCCGAGCGTCTTCACGCGAGATTTGTCCTCCGGGGTCATGGCTCGTCCTTCGGTGTCGCGGCTGGTTCGATCACGCGGCGCGCTCCCCGATCAGGCGGGCGACGATCACCATCGCGGCGAGTGCGACGAACCACGCCACCATTCCCTCGGGGATCGGTCCGATGTTGTAGATCCCCCAGCCGCCGGCGTTGTCGGGATGCCGGGTCCAGATCACGTAGCGGGCGATCGAATCGAGCTCGTGCTGATCGATCTGCTTGGCGTCGAAGTGCGGCATCACATACGGTCCCATTCGCACCGCCTCGGCGATCTGCTGCGCCGTCGCCTGCTGGAGGTTGGGCACCTGCGCTCCCACGGTGAGGCCGCCCCTGCCGACCACCTGGTGGCAGCCCGCGCAATGGAGCGTGAATTCGTGCAATCCGAGCGCGAGGTCGCCGTTGGCCGGGTTGGCGGTCGGTGCCGGCGGTCCGCCGTCCGAGGTCACATAGGCGATCAGCGCATCGATCTGGGAGCGGGTGAATTTTGGGGTGGTGCGCTCGGGCTCATCGCGCGGGTTGCTGAGGGGCATCCGGCCGGTCGAGAGATAGAAGTCAACCGGCCCGGCTCCGACCCCGATCAGCGACGGCGCGACGCCGGGCTGGCCCTGAAGCGCGATTCCATGGCAGGAGGAGCAGCTGTCCTGATACAGGTTGTAGCCCTCAGCCACGAGCATCGGCGAGCTTGGGAACGTCTTGCTCGGATTGCCGGCGCCGGGTGGCTCGGGTGACTTGGCGGGAGCGTTCGGGCTCGAGGTCGGCGGCCCGCCGGCGGCGGCGAGCGGACCGGCGGCACCGGGCGAGGGCGGAGCGGCGAAGCCCACCAGCGCGAGCGTCCCAAGCACGATCGCAGCGGCCGCGCGCAGCGAGCGGGGGATTCGGGACGGGCGCGTCAGCCAGCGACGCGGGTAACGCGTCATGGCGTCATCCCCGTGCCGGTCGGCCCGCCCAGCCGGGCGGGTCGAGCCCGTCCGAGCCTCTCGGGCCTGCTGACGGCGCTCCTCCCCGACCAGCGTTGCGATCGAAGCCCACAGCCCGACCGCCGCCATGACGCTGCCGCCCGCGACCCACATGATCGCGCCGGCCCGCGCTTGGTCGACCACCGCGGAGACCCCCAGCGCGCGTGCGGGGGCTGCGTAGGCTGGGTACACGAGCGACGCGTGGCGGGTCAGATACGCCCCGACCAGCGCCATCGGCGGCATCGCCGCCAGCAGGTAGATCAACCTTCCCAGACCGCCGAGTCGGCGTGACGGAACCGGATCACCGTCGAGGATCGGCCACCACAGCGCCAACCCGGCAACCACGTACAGAGCGTGCTCCGCTTCGTGCACCGTGTCGTTGCGCAGCGCCGCGTCGTAGAAGGAGGGCAGATGCGTGAGCAGCAGAACCGCATAGAAGATCGCCACACACACGGCCGGGGTGCTCACCGGCCGGGCGCGAGCGATCGCCCGCGCCAGCACGCGACGGCGCGCCCCTGACAGCGCCCGCAGGGCGAGGATCACGGGTCGCCCGCCGAGCAGCAGGAGCGGCGCGACCAGCAGCAGCAGCAGATGCTGCACCATGTGGACTGACAGCAACCGGTCATCGAAGCTGTCGATGCCCGATTGCAGAGCGATCAGCACGCACGCGACTCCCGCCACGAACGAGAGCGTCCTGCGCCGTGGCCAGTGACCACGCGTCCGAGCCACCCCGGACAGATAGAGCGCCAGGTAGACCGCGGCCTGGACATCCAGGGGCCAGTTGGGCTGCCAATGTTCGACCAGCAGCTGCGGCAACGACGGCACCCTCATGACCGCGTCTCTCCTCGCGCGCGATCGCGACTGCGACGCTGCCGGTGAATCTCGATCGCGATCCGGCCGAGCGACGCAAGGAGCATTGCGGCGCCGAAGTAGATCGGGAACCGGCCGAAGGCGAAGCCGAACAGGATCGTCGCGACCGACAGCCCCGCGAGCACGGCACCCAGGCTGGCGCTGGGCACAGCCTCGGGCTCAAGGGACGTTTCGGGCGAACCGCGCCGGACCGCCGTCGCGCCGCTCACGAGCGCAAGCAGGCCTCCAGCGGCGAGCACCACACCGGCGGCGAAGGCGAACGTCCCGACCTGGATCGCGTCTGCGGTCCAGATCCAATTGATCACGGCCATCACGATCAGCAGCGCACCCCAGGCGAGCAGCGGGATCGCGCCGCCCCTCACGGCGTCGCTCCCTCAGCGGTGGGCCCGCGAGCCTCGGCGGCTTCACGCAGATCGAGCAACGGCGCGTAGGAGCGGATCGGTGGCAGCGGACGGTCGAAGTTCAGCGGCGGTGGCGGCGAGGCGGTCGCCCACTCGAGCGTGTGACCCAGCCACGGATCATCACCGGCCAATTCGCGGCGGCGCAGCGAGACCCACACGTTCGCGAGGAACGTCGCGACGCCGACGGCGATCACACCCGCGCCGATCGTCTCGAGCACGTTCAGTGTCGCCCAGCCGGGGTGGGCCGGATAGCGCGAGATCCGCCGCGGCATGCCGTCCTGGCCGAGGAAGAACATCGGAAAGAAGGTCAGATTCGTGCCGATCACCATCAGCACCAGCTGCAGCTTCCCCAGCGACTCGCGCAGCCGGGCGCCCGTGATCTTCGGGAACCAGTGGTAGACGCCGGCGAAGAAGCCGAACACGCTGCCGGCGAACAGCGTGTAGTGGAAGTGGGCGACGATGAAGTACGAGTCGTTGGCCTGGTAATCGAGCACCGGCGAGGCGACGAAGATGCCGCTGAGACCGCCGATCAGGAACTGGACGAAGAACGCCAGGCCGAACAGCATCGACGTCCGCAGCACGAGCGAACCGCCGATCAGCGTCCCGGCCATGTCGAAGTACTCGATCCCGGCCGGCACCACGAGCAGTGTCGACGTGAACGCGAAGTACTCGTTCGTGACCCCCCCGGTCGTGAACATGTGGTGGGCCCAGACGCTCATTGAGAGCACCGAGAACGCCATCATCGAGGCGACGAACGCGGTGTAGCCGAACCACCGTTTGTGTGAGCTCACCGCGATCGCCTCGGCAGCCGCTCCGAGATAGGGGAAGAACATCACGTAGACGACCGGGTGGCCGAAGAACCAGAACAAATTCTGGTAGTCGATCGCTCCGTTGAAGCCGGTGAAGATGTGCGCGCCGTGCCGGTCGATGTACATCAGCACCATCGCCAGGATCAGCACGGGGAACGCACCGACCGTCATCAGCACGCTGACCAGCGCCGTCCAGGTGAACACCGGCATCCGCATGACCGACATCCCGGGCGCGCGCCGACGCGCGATCGTCGCCAGCACGCACGCGGCCATCACCAGCAGCCCGGCGGCGGCGAGGATCACCCCGAGCACCCACAGGTCCTGCCCGACGCCGGGGGTGTTGGCGCCGTTCGACAGCGGCTCGTAGGCGAACCAGCCGTCCCGCCCGGCACCGTCTCCCGTCAGCCAGCCGGTCTGCATGATCAGGCCGCCCGACAGCCAGATCCAGAAGCCGCTCAGCGCGACGCGCGGACCGGCGACGGAGACCGCCCCGATCTGGAGCGGCACCAGGTACATCGCCATCGCGATCGCCATCGGCGTGACGAACAGGTAGATCATCGTCGAGCCGTGCATCGTGAACAGCTCGCTGTAGGTGTTGTCGGAGACCAGCTGACCGTTCGGCCGCGCCAGCTGCGCGCGCATCAGCAGCGCGAACACGCCGCCGACCAGGAAGAACGCCAGCGCGGCGATCCCCAGGTTCAAGCCGATCCGTTTGTGATCGGTGCTCGTCGCGCGGCCCAGCCACCCGGGGATCCGGGACGGCGATGTCTCCGTGGCAGTCGCGACGCTCACGCCGGTCTCCCTCGGCCGCCACCGGCCGCCCAGGCCCGAAACTGCGCCGGGCTGACCGCGTGGACGGTGAACACCATGTCGGCGTGACGCAGGCCGCAGAACTCGGCGCACTGTCCCGGGAACACGCCGGCGCGAGCAAACGACAGCGTCACGCTCTCGGTCGCGCCCGGAATCGCGTCACGTTTGAAGTCAAGCTCCGGGATCCAGAAGGAATGGATGACGTCAACGGAGCTCAGGTTGAAGCGAATCGCCTCTCCGGTCGGGACCACCAGCGCTTGGCGACCCACGGTCCCGCTGCGGGCCGTGATCCCGTACTTCGGGTAATGAAAGGTCCACTCCCATTGCGCGCCGGTGACGTCCACCGTCAGGCTGGGGCGTTCCTGAGCCGACACGGTGTCGACGCGATGCTCCGCCGAAAAGGTCAGATACAGCAGCAGCGCGACGACCGCTGCGAGGCCCACCGCGTAGCCCGCCTCCAGCGGATTGTTCTCATGCCGGCGCGCCGCCGCCGACGCGGGACGGGCGCGGTAGCGCACCAGCGCGACGCCCACCACCAGCACAACGATCACGAACACGCCGATCGCGATCGGCACGTAGACCGCAGACAGCCGGCCGTACTCGTGCCGCGTGAAGATCAGCGCAGGCGCAGGCGCGAGAGCGCTGACCGCGGGCTGTGGCATGCTGCCGATTTCCCCGTCCTCGACGGCTCGGCAAACGGCCGCCGGCGAAAAGTGTATGCGCCATGACGATCGGCCCCGCGTCGCCGCGCTCGCGCCGCCTGTTATGCCACGGGCGTGGGCACCTCGAGCTGTCGGCACGCATACAAAAACCGGCGGGATTGCGCGGCACCTCTGCACTCGGGGGTAGAGCAACGTCATGACTGAACGCCCACCCCGACGCGTCGAACTCGCGACGCCAAACCCTGACGCCGCTACCGGGGTCCAGCGCGTCGACGGTTATGCGCCGATCGATGCGTATGCAGCGATCGGTGATGGCCGCTCGCTCGCGCTGATCACCAAAGGCGGCTCGATCGACTGGCTGTGTATGCCGGAGCTCGACGCACCAAGCGTGTTCGGCGCGATCCTCGACCCGGCGGCCGGCGGCAGCTTCGCACTCTCGCCCGCAGTGCCCTTCGAATCCGAACGTCGCTACATCGATCAAACGAACGTGCTCGAAACGACCTTCCGAACCGCCGACGGCGTCATCAGGGTGACGGACGCGCTCAGCCGTCCCGCTGGTGAGGCGTCCCCGGGGCGCGAGCTGATCCGACGCATCGAATGCTTAGCCGGAAGCGTCCCGGTCCGGTGGCGGGTTGAGCCGCGGTTCGATTACGGCGCGCACGCCGCCGTGATCGAGCGCCACGGCGACGCGTTCATCCTGTCCGGCGAGCGAGATCCGCTGCGACTCGGATTGCAGTGCTGGGAGGCTGGGCAACCGGAGGTCGCGCACGGCGCAATCAGCGCCGTATTCAACGCGCAGGAGGGTTCCAGCGCGGTGCTGGTACTCGTCGGGGAAAGCGCGAAGCCATTGCTGCTTCCCGACCGCGATGCCGTCATGCGCCGGCTCGACGGCACCGTCGCGTACTGGAGGCGATGGATCGCGCGCAACCGCTTCGGGGGTGACTGGGCCGCTGCGGTCGAGCGAAGCCTGCTGGCGATCGGGTTGCTCGCCGATGACCGCACGGGAGCGATCGCGGCTGCCGGGACCACATCGCTGCCCGAGGCGATCGGCAAGCAGCGCAACTATGACTACCGCTTCGCCTGGGTCCGCGACCTGTCGTTCACGCTCGACGCGCTCCTACGCGCCGGCTTTGACGACCTGGTCCAGCAATCATTCAGCTGGTTGCTGTCCGCCACTCGTCACACCCACCCGCGGGTCAATCCGGTCTACCGGCTCGGCGGCGACGTACTGGAGGGGCAGGACAGTCTGGCGCTCCCCGGCTATCGCAACAGCCGCCCGGTGCACCGTGGCAATCAGGCGACGGCGCAGCTGCAGCTGGGTGGCTTCGGTGACTTCCTCGAGACCGCGTGGATGTACGCGCGGCACGGAGCAGTGCTCGATCCGGAGAGCGGCAAGCGGATCGCGGACATCGTCGATCTCCTCACACACATCTGGCGTCAGCCGGACGCGGGACTGTGGGAACTTGGTGAGTACGCGCAGTACGCAACGTCGAAAATTGGCTGCTGGACGGCATTCGACCGGGCCCTGCGCCTCGCGGAGCAGCGCCAGGTTCCCCGGCGAAACATGGCTCGCTGGCGGATCGCCCGGGACGACGTGAAGTCCTACATCGAGCACGAGCTCTGGTCAGAGGAGAAGCGAAGCTACCGCCAGAAACCGGACAGCGACGCGCTCGATGCCGGCTGCCTGCTCGCCGCACGCCGCGGATATGCAGATCCCCGCGGCGGTCGGATGAACGCGACGATCGACGCGGTCCGTCGCGAGCTCGACGCTGGGGAACCGCTCCTGTATCGCTACAGCGGCATGCAGGACCAAGAGAACGCCTTCCTCGCCTGCTCATTCTGGTGCGTGGAGGCCCTCGCGACCGCCCACCGCTTCGACGAAGCCACAGCGATGATGGACGCGCTCACCGGGCTGGCGACCGACGTGGGGCTCTACGCCGAGGAGATGGAGCCCTCGTCGCGCACGATGCGCGGCAACATCCCGCAGGCGCTGACCCACCTCGCCCTGATCAACGCCGCCGTCCTGCTCGACGAGAACCTCGCGCAGGCACGTCCCGAGCCTTCAACGCAAGCCGTGGGCCGATGAGCAGGCCCCCGGGGTGGTCGCGCCCGCGTCCCGCCACGCGGGCACCTCGACGTCCTGCCCCGAGTTCGATCCGTCGCGGATGCGGGTAGAAGCCCCGGCAACAGATGATCAGCAACGGGGACCGAAGCCGCACGATGGTGGCAGCGTTGCTCAACGAGGATCCCGATCTGGCTCACAAGCTTCAGGGGACCGAATTGGCGGCGGCACGACAGCGCGCCGTCGCCCGCGTGATCCTCTTCGATCGACGCACCTGGGATCCGACCGATATCTGCGCCCAAGCGGATGACGACTGCATCGGCCTGTTCGTACTCGAGGGTCTGCTTGTCCGTCGCGTGACAGTTGGAAAGCGCCAAGCCTGTGAGCTGTTCGGACCGGGCGACATCTTCCGGCCGTGGGATGCGGACGGCGAGTACGAGCCGCTCACCATCAGCCTGGACTGGCTGGTACTCGTCGCCGGACGCCTCGCGGTGCTCGACGGGCCGTTCGCACTGCGCATCGCCCGCTGGCCCAGCATCACGGCCCAGCTCATGTCGCGCGTCGCCAGGCGGGCCCGGCACCTGGCGCTGACGCAAGCGGTCACCCACCTCCCACGCGTCTATGGCCGCCTGCTGATCCTGTTCTGGCTGCTCGCCGAGCGCTGGGGAACGGTCACGCCCGAAGGGATCCGCGTATCGCTGCCACTGACCCACGACCTGCTGGCGATGCTCGTCGGTGCCCACCGACCGACCGTGACACTGGCCCTCCAGCGGCTGTCAGACGCCGGGCTGCTGGTCCGCAAGCGGCGCAATGACTGGCTGCTCACCCATGCAGCGGTCGAGCGGATCAGCGACCCGGAGAGCCGGGACCTCGTCCTTGATGACCCTGAGAGCGTGCCGTCCATCAAAGACGCCGTCGCGCGTGCGCAGGTCAGTGCTGACGGATCGGTTCTCGCCTGAGAAGCCGGCGAGTCACCGCCTCGGTTGGCGCAGGTGATCCGCAAACGCCGCAAGCGAAGCCGAGACGGCAGCACTGATCAGCGCGCCCCGCTGCAGCCGTGAACTCACGCCTGCGACCAGAAGCATCGTCCCCGCGTGCAGCGCGTCGATCGTCGTGGCCCAGCGGGGAGGTCGACCTGGACCGGTGGCCACGATCAGCGTCGCCTCCGCCACGTGACGTCCCCCGAGGATGCGCGCGGTCATGCGAACCGATCGCGTATCGGAGGGTCCGCACAGGCGAAGCGCCCGCGTCGGCGCCGTCAGCAACAGCACGCCCCACGCAGCATGGGTAACGAACAAGCACGTTTCGGCCGGGGACCAGTTCATCGCTCGACGACGCTTTGAGGACACGTCTGGTGGCATTGCTGACGACTGACTTTACACTGTAAGGCCGGTGGTCTGGAAGGGCCTTGCAATTTCGTTTTAGCGCTGACGGAAAGCGACCGCCGTGGGCTGCCGCCGGATCAGCCCGGGTAGCAGAACCGGCGGACCCGACCGCGAAGGAGCCCTCATGCCTGACACTGCGCAATTCATCTTGAACCGGCTGAGTGAGTGGGGCGTCAAGCGCGTCTACGGGTATCCCGGGGACGGCATCAACGGGCTGATCGGGGCCTTCCACGAGGTGGGCGACAGGATCGAGTTCATCCAGACCCGCCACGAGGAGATCGCCTCGTTCGCCGCCTGCGCGCACGCCAAGTTCACGGGCGAGGTCGGTGTCTGCATGGCGACCTCTGGTCCGGGAGCGATCCATCTGCTCAATGGCGTCTATGACGCCAAGCTCGACCACCAGCCCGTCGTGGCGATCATCGGCCAGCAGAAGCGGATGTCGTTGGGGGCCAACTATCAGCAGGAGGTCGATCTCAACTCGCTGTTCAAGGACGTGGCCAGTGAGTACCTGATGACGATCATGGACCCGACGCAGGCGCGTCACGTGATCGACCGGGCGATCCGGATCGCCAAGGATTCCCGCCATCCGACCGCGGTGATCGTGCCCGAGGACGTCCAAGAGGCAGAGCATCAGGAGGCGCCGCGCGCTCATGGCGCCGTGTTCTCCTCCCTGGGGTTCAGCAGGCCGCTGATCCGACCCCGTGACGAGGACCTTCAGCGTGCTGCCGAGGTCCTCAACGCCGGTGAGAAGGTGGCGATCCTGATCGGCCAAGGCGCGGCGCACGCCGCCGACGAGGTCGTGCAGGTGGCGGAGCTGCTGGGCGCGGGGGTCGCGAAAGCGCTCAACGGCCGGGCCGCGCTGCCGGACGATCTGCCCTTCGTCACCGGTTCGATCGGCCTGCTGGGCACCAAGCCCAGCTACGACATGATGATGGGCTGCGACACGCTGCTGATGGTCGGCACGAGCTTCCCCTACGCCGAGTGGCTGCCGGAGGAGGGGTCGTGCCGGGCGGTGCAGATCGACATCGACGGGCGGCTGCTGGGGATGCGCTACGCGCCGACCGAGTGCAACCTGGTCGGGGATGCCAAGGACACCCTGGCGGCGCTGATGCCGCTGCTGGAGCGCAAGCACGACCGCTCCTGGCGTGCGCAGCTCGAAGGCGAGATCGAGCGCTGGTGGCGGCTGATGGACGCGCGTGCACACCTCGACGCGCAACCGATCAACCCGCAGCTGATCTTCGCCGAGCTGAGCCCCCGGCTGCCGGACAACTGCATCCTGACCTCCGACTCGGGCTCGGCGACCAACTGGTGGGCGCGTCATCTGCGGATGCGCCAGGGCATGCAATCCGCGCTGTCGGGGACCCTGGCGACGATGTGCCCGGCGGTCCCGTACGCGCTGGCGGCCAAGTTCGCCTATCCCGAGCGGCCGGTGATCGCGTCGATCGGCGACGGCGCGATGCAGATGCTCGGCAACGCCGGACTGATCGATCTCGCACACTACGCGCCGCGGTGGAGCAACCAGCAGTGCATCGTCGTCGTGTTGCACAACAACGATCTCAATCAGGTGACATGGGAGCAGCGGGTGATGGCCGGCGATCCCAAGCTGCAGGCCTCTCAGGTGCTGCCCGACTTCCCGTTCGCCCGGTACGCCGAGGTGCTCGGGCTGAAGGGGATCCGAGTGGATCGTCCCGAGGACGTCGGGCCGGCATGGGACGAGGCGCTGGCTCACACCGCCGGTCCGGTGCTCTACGAGGCGATCACCGATCCCGAAGTGCCGCCGCTGCCGCCGCACATCAAATTCGAGCAGGCCAAGAAGCTCGCCCAGGCGCTCCCCGGCGACCCTCATACCGGCCGGATCATCAAGGAGTCGATCAAGGGCAAGGTCGAGGAGTTCGTCACCCGCTGATCGGTTGAGCGACCGCATGGCCCCCGCGACTCAAGTCTGACGGCGCTCGCATCGATTCGGTCGACGTGAGCGCCTACTCCATCCCCACCTCAACCGATGAGGAGTCCGACGGCACGCTGGTCTGGGACTCCACCACGACCCTTGTCCTCGTGCAGCTGCGTTGCGGGAGCGGACACCGGGCTCGGCTACACCTACTGCCATCCGGCGGCCGGGCAGATCATCCAGTCCAAGCTGGCGAGCATCCTGCGGGACGCCGACCCGCTGATGCCGCAGAAAACGTGGGCGAATGCAGATGCAGACGCGCCAGATGGGCCACGCGGGAATTGCCGCGATGGCGATCTCCGCGGTCGACATCGCGCTATGGGACCTGAAGGCCAAGCTGCTTGGCGTATGCCTCGCCGACCTGCTGCCGCGCTTTCGCGAGCAGGTCCCGATCTACGGCTCCGGGCGGCTTCTGCAACCTCACCTCCGGACAGCTGCGCGATCGCAGGTGCAGGGCTGGGTCGAGGACGGATTTCGCAGCGTGAAGATCAAGGTCGGTCGTGACGCTAAGAGCCGACTGGAGCGAGTGGCGCTGGTCCGCTCGGTCGTCGGCGACGGCGTCGAGATCATGGTCGACGCCAACGGCGCCAACAACCCACAGGATGCCGCGCATTGGGCTCAGCGCTACCGGGAGCTCGGCGTCACCTACTTCGAGGAGCCGGTGTCCTCTGAGGACCTGCACGGCCTGGCCTACGTGCGGGAGCGCGCTCCCGCCGGCCTGGCCGATCGCCGCCGGCGAGTACGGCTGGAACCTCGCCTACTTTCAGCGATGCTCGAGGCCGGCGCGGTGCACATCCTGCAGGCCGACGTCACGCGCTGCGGCGGCATCACCAACCTGCTGCGGCTCGACGGGCTGTGCAAGGCCCGCTGCCTCCCTTTCTCGGCGCACTGCGCGCCGGCGATCTCCGCGCACGCGTGCTGCGCGATGGAGACCGTCGTGCACGTCGAGTACTTCCACGACCACTACCGCATCGAGAGCCTCCTCTTCGACGGGACGCTCGACCCCCAGGACGGGCTGCTGGAGCCCTGACCGGTCCCGCCCGGGACTCGGTCTTGAGCTCAAGCACGAGGACGCACGACGGTACGAGATCTAAGACAGGAGCCGCCCCAATGACCACCGAGACCATCCCTGCGCACGTCGACTCCCGCTTCAAAGGCGGGATGCAAGCCGCCGCGTCGATTGACGTGCGAGCACTGCGCCAACGTCTCGAGCAGGAAGTGGAGGGCGAGGTGCGTTTCGACACCCAGTCGAAGGCGCTGTACGCCACCGACGCCTCCAGCTATCGGCAGGTCCCGATCGGGGTTGTGATCCCCAGAACGTTGGAGGATGTCGTGGCCACCCATCGCGTGTGCCACGAGCTCGGGCGCGCCAATCGTGTGCCGCGGGGGCGGTACCAGTCTCTCGGGGGAAACGGTCAACTTCGCCGTGGTGATCGATTTCACCAAGTACCTGCATGACATCGGCGACGCCGACGCGGAAACAGGGACCGTCGTCTGCCAGCCGGGCGCGATCAACGAACAGGTCAACAAGAAGACGGGGCCGCAGGTCGGCATGATCTTCGGCCCCGACCCCTCGACTCACTCCCGCTGCGCCATCGGCGGCAACGTCGGCAACAACTCGTGCGGCATCCACTCGGTCCAGGCTCAGCTCTACGGTCCCGGGCCGCGGACCTCGGACAACGTCGAAGCGATGGAGATCGTCACCCACGACGGCGCTCGCTTCTGGGTGGGGGTGGGCGAAGAGGAGAGCCTCGAGGAGATCGTCGCTGCCGGCGGCCGCAAGGGCGAGATCTACGCGCAGCTGCGCGAGCTGCGTGACCGCTACGCCGATCTGATCCGGGAGCGCTACCAGCCGGTCGACCAGCTGCCCCGCCGCGTGTCCGGCTACAACCTGGACGAGCTGCTACCCGAGCGCGGGTTCAACGTCGCCCGTGCCCTGGTGGGCACCGAGAGCACGTGCGCAACGACGCTGCAGGTCAAGCTCAAGCTGACCCCCGCGCTGCTACAGCGCACGCTGGTGGTCGTCGAGTACGACCAGATCCCCGACGCCGCCGAGCACGTCATGGAGATCATCCAGTGGAAGCCGATCGGCCTCGAGGCGCTCGATCACCGGCTGATCGAGAACGAAACGGGGCTGGGCAAGCACGTCTCCGAGCTCCAGGAGCTGCCGCGACGTGACCGCCCGCACGCATCGTGGCTGATGGTCCAGTTCGGAGCTGATACGGCCGGGGAGTCCGAGTCGACCGCGAAGCGGTTCCGCGACTGGCTGGTCGACGAGAAGGGCTATGACCCCGTTCGCATCAAGATCCTCTACTCAGACCAGGAGGGAGGCCACAGCGGGGACCTCTGGCAGGTGCGCGAGGGCGGCCTCGGGGCAACGGCATTTCCACCCGACGGCAAGGATCACTGGCCGGGTTGGGAGGACTCCGCGGTGCCGCCGGAGCGGCTTGGTCCCTACCTGCGCGACCTGATGGCCCTGTATGACAAGTTCGGCTACCACGGGGCGTTCTACGGACACTTCGGCCAGGGCTGCATCCACAGCCGGATCGACTTCGACCTGCGCACCGCCCAGGGGATCACCAAGTACCGCGCGTTCCTGGAGGAGGCGGCTGATTTGTGCGTCAGCTACGGCGGCTCGCTCTCGGGGGAGCACGGCGATGGCCAGCAGCGCGCGGAGCTGCTGACCAAGCAGTACGGCGAGGAGCTGCTGGAGGCGATGCGGGAGTTCAAGCGCATCTGGGACCCGGACTGGAAGATGAACCCCGGCAAGGTGATCGATCCCTACCGGCTCGATGAGCACCTCAAGCTCGGCACCGACTACAACCCGTGGCGTCCCGCCGTGCGCTTCTCCTATCAGCAGGATCGCGGGGATTTCGCTCACGCCGCGCTGCGCTGCGTCGGGATCGGCAAGTGCCGCGTCCCCGACGCCGGCACCGTCATGTGCCCGAGCTACATGGTCACGCGTGAGGAAAAGGACTCCACCCGGGGCCGCGCGCGTCTTCTGTTCGAGATGCTGGAGGGCGACGTGATCACCGACGGCTGGCAGAGCGAGGAGGTGTACGACGCGCTCGATCTCTGCCTGGCCTGCAAGGGGTGCACCAGCGACTGCCCGGTTCAGGTCGACATGCCGACCTACAAGTCGGAGTTCTTGCACCACCACTTCAAAAGCCTGCGCCGGTGGCGACCGCGGTACGCCTACGCCTTCGGCCTGATCGACCAAGCCTCACGGGTCGCTTCACGGATGCCGGAGCTCGTCAACGTCCTGACCCAGACACCGGGACTTGCCCGCGTGGCCAAGCTCGCCGCCGGAATAACGCCCGAGAGGGCGATCCCCGAGTTCGCCCCGCTAACCCTCCAGCAATGGTGGCAACAACGCGGCGGGACGCGGAACCCCAGCGGCCGCCGGGTGGTGCTGTGGCCGGACACGTTCAACAACCACTTCCACACGGACGTGGGCGTGGCCTGCGTCGAGGCGGTCGAGGACGCCGGCTGGCAGGTCGTCATGCCGCAGGGGCACGTCTGCTGCGGACGGCCGCTGTATGACTACGGCTTCCTGGACCTCGCCCAGCGCTACCTCAAGAACACGTTGTCGGTCCTACGCGACGAGATCCGCCGGGGAACCCCGGTCGTGGGGATGGAGCCGAGCTGCCTCGCCGTGTTCAAGGACGAACTGACCGGCATGATGCCGCACGACGACGATGCCCAGCGTCTGGCCAGGAACGCCATGCACTTCGCCGAGTTCTTCGAACGCTACGAGATCGCGGTCCCTCAACTCGACCGCAAGGCGCTCGTCTGGGGCCACTGCCACCACAAAGCCACCGGCGGCATGAACCCCGAGCACAAGCTGCTTGAGCGCATGGGGATCGAGATCGAGCCGGTCAGCGGCGGATGCTGCGGCCTGGCAGGCTCCTGGGGATTCGAACGAGGTCACTTCGACGTTTCGATCAAGTCGGGTGAGCTGGCCCTGCTGCCGGCCGTGCGCGACGCCGAAGAGGAGACGATCATCGTCGCCGACGGCTTCTCCTGCAAGACCCAGATTCGGCAATCCGACGTCGGACGACGAGCCCTGCACGTGGCGCAGGTGATCAAGATGGCGCGTGAGCACGGACCCGAGGGAGTGTCGACGGGCAAACCAGAGACGCCCTACGAAGGCGCCAAGCCCCGGCCTTCGGGGCGAGTGCGCACCGCCCGCGTGGCCGCAGCTGGCGCGGGAATCCTGACCGCCGCTGCAGCCGTCGCAGCCGTGACCCGGCGAGGTAACCGTCGCTGAACTCGCGACGGGAGATCGCAGTGAGTTCGAGTCACCTACCTACTCGCTAATCATCGAGCCTTCCGCGTCAGCTCGGTGTTCCCGATCGGTTTGTGCACGCGGTGACACAGATGAGGCGCAAGGTGACTAAGGCGGGTACGAGTGAGGGAGGAACACATCACCCGATGCCGATCACCGCAAAGGCAACCGTCGGAAGGGGGGTCCGCGCAGCCCCGGAGCGCGCAGGCGCAGCGATGTGGCGCGGACTGCGCTGGGGCGGCCGCCGCGCGCGCGGGGAGTTGGTCAGACGGGTGGGAGGGCCTGCGCGCACGCGGGTGGTCGTCCTGCTCGCCGGCGTCCTGGCACTGAGTGGGGCCGACGCGTCGACCGTGGGCGCGGCCGCGCCGCAGCTGGAGCATGCGTTGCACATCGGCAATGCGAAGATTGGCCTGCTCAGCTCCGTGGCGCTGCTGATCGGCGCGCTGCTCGTCCTACCGAGCGGAGCGCTCGTCGATCGCGTCAGCCGGATCCCCCTGCTGGCGGTCAGCGTCGTGCTCTGGAGCGTCGCCTCACTGGTCAGTGCGTTCGCCGGGAGTTACGGCTTCCTGCTGCTGGCTCGCCTGGCGCTTGGCGCGGTGAACGCGACTGCCGGCCCGGCCATCGCGTCGCTGATCGGCGACTACTTTCCGGCCTCCGAACGCGGGCGGGTCTACGCCTACATCCTCGGCGGTGAGATCGCCGGGACTGCCGCCGGATTCATCGTCAGCGGAACCGTCGCCGCGGCGATCTCCTGGAGGGCGCCGTTTGCGCTGCTCGCCCTGCCTGGCTTATGGCTGGCCCGGACACTGTGGCGCACGGTTCCTGAGCCGCTACGTGGCGGACAGAGCCGGCTCAGAGTCGGCATGACCGACCTTGACGAAGCGTTTCAACCGTCAACGGGCGGTGGCGGACCGGCACGAGACCAGGTCCAGCAGGATCAGGACGTGGCTCAGGAGTTGGCACGCGAGCGAGGCCTGAGGCCAGACCCGGCGCTGGTGCTCACTGACGATCCGCGAGCGATGACACTCATCGCGGCGGTTCGCTACGTCTTGCGGATCCCGACGAACGTGCAGCTGATCATCGGCTCCGCTCTCGGCTACTTCTTCTTCGCGGGTCTTCAGACCTTCGTCGTGCTGTTCATCCGCGGCCACTACGGAATCGGGCAGCTCACGTCCGAGCTGGTCCTGCTGCTAATCGTCCTAGGTGCCATGACCGGAACAGTGGTGAGCGGGCGCGTCACAGACATGCTGGTCCGCAGGGGGACGCTCGAGGCGCGGGTGTGGGTGCCGGCGGTGTGCTACTTCGGAGCGGCGTGTCTGCTGGTTCCCGGCTTCATCATCCACAGCCTGACCCCTGCTCTCTGGTTCGACATCGCCGGAGCGACGCTGCTTGCTGCCGCCAACCCGCCGCTCGACGCGGCGCGGCTCGACATCGTGCCGTCGGGTCTGTGGGGCCGCGCCGAGAGTACTCGCAGCTTCCTGCGCTCCCTCGCCCAGGCGCTCGCTCCCCTGTTGTTCGGCGGCCTCGCCAGCCTCGTCGCGGGCATGAGTCCCGCGCAGGCCCCGATCGGCACCCATTCCGGCGGCGTGTCAGCTGCCGGCGCAACTGGGCTCGAGGTGACCTTCCTGATCATGCTGGTCGCGCTCGTCGCGGCGGGCGTGTTCCTCGCGCGGAGCCACCGGACCTATCCTCGGGATGTGGCCACCGCCGCGGCGGTTGGCGGCGAGGCAAGCCGGGAGTACCGGTCGGCCACGTCAGAGCCGCGCGCAGACGTCAGGGCCGTCACTTCGGCTGGCGGGGCCGCTCGCAGGGAGCGGACCACGCGCTACAAGCGCCGCGCGCGTGGGTTCACAACTCACGGGTCCAGGCGGAGAGCTCCGGGCCCCGGCCCGCGCCGCCGAGGTGGCCACCGAATGCGCCGGGGTTCACGCCGTTAGCGGATCGTGTGCAACACGTTCAGGGGCCGCGCCGCCAGAGCACCGTTGACCGCGTGATGTCCCCCGACCGTCCCGAGCTCGGCCCGCGTGAGACCGTGGGCACCGAGCTTGCTCAAGAGGAAGCTGACCCCCTGCCCCGTCTGCGCGGAGGTTGCCCGGATCGTCGTGGAACTTCGGTGACGGTCCTCACGGGGTGATGGTCAGACGGTAACGGGCTGGCGGGTCTCCTGTTGGTCGCGGTTGTTGTTGGCAACGAGGAGGGCGTGTCGCTCGATCGCGATCACGAGCTTGGCGAGGTCGCGGTAGCCGATGATTCGGCGGAACTGCTGCTCGGCGACGAGCATCCCGGCGGCGGTCCAGCGTTTGCGCATGTCACCTTGCTGCCAGCGCTTCACGTTGCGTTGCGTGTAGCGGACGATCTCGATCATTGACTCGCACGGGTTCGTCGAGGACAGCGTCTTGGCGAGTTGCCCGTCGATCCCGAGCCGCATCAGCGTCAGCGTGTCCTCCATCCCCTCCCGCAGCGACGCCGCGGCGTCGGGCCACGTTCGGTCGAGCTCTGAGGCGAGCAGCTCGAGCCGTTCGCGAGCGAGGTGATGGTCGCTCAGCGCCCACGCGCCGCGGATCCGAACGAGGATCTGCGGCCGGTCGCGTTCGGGGAGCAGGTCGGTGACATTGCGCTCCTTGTGGCGGTGACAGCGGTGAACCAGCGCGTGCTGGCCGAACACGTCCTTGATCGCCTTGCGCAGCGCTTTGCCGCCGTCGATCACGAACAGGATCGCCTGCTCGGGATCGAGGCCGCGGTCGACGAGGTCAGCGAGGAGCATCGAGACGAGCGTCGCGTTCTCGGTGCTGCCTTCCCAGAGCCCGAGCGGGATCTTCACGCCGTCGGTCGAGATCCCGAGCGCGACGACGTGCGTGCGGTCGGCGATCTCCAACCCGTCGAGCATCATCACCGCCAGGCGCATGTCGTCCAGCCGGCGGCTCATCAGCTCGCCGAGCGCGGTGCGAGTCCGCTCAATGAACAGCTCCGACACCGTCGACTTGCCCGTCGAGCTCGCTGCCTGCTCGACGTCCTCGCCGACCGGCTCGCCCACGACCGCGTACTTGCGGGTCGAGACGCCGGCGAGCATCCGGTCCATCACCGCTCTGGTCAACGGGTCGCGGTCGGCGAAGTACTCATAGCTCGAGACCGGCAGCTCGTGCTCGTCATCGGCCGTGCGGATCCGCGGGCGATTGACCGGGACGCGCCGGCCGCCGAGCGTCATCGACCCATCCTCGTGGCCGTGACGCTTCGCCGTCCGGTCACGGTTGTGCTTGCCCTTTGGGCCGACGACCTCCTCGACCTCGCGCTCCATCAGCTGATGCACGACGCCGAGACCGAGACCAACGCTCAGCGCAAGCAGTCCCTCCCTCGCTGCCCCAACCAGCTCACCGAGCGCCTCCTGAATCTCCGCAGGCAGCGGCAACTCCGACGCCTCCGAGGTCGCGACGACCTGCGGGCTGGATACCTTCTTCATGGCGGTCCTCCTGTCCCTGACGGACTTGGTTTGGCGACCACGAACGCTCCCAACCGGAGCGGACGGGCCGGGAGGACCGCCTCAAACTTCTACGAACTTCCGGACAACCTCTCTGCGCGGCCGTCAGGTTACAGGCCAACCACGTCACCGGGCCAGTTCTTCTCGAATCTTGGATTGGGAATGCTGTTCTTCTTCGCCGGCTACGAGATTGACTTCGACCGCGTTCGCGGTCAGGCGCTGCGCCTCGCGGCTTGGGGATGGCTGATGTCGGTCGCGCTCGCCTACGGGATCGGAGGCGCGCTGGAGGCATCGGGGTTTGTGATCTCGTTTCTGTTTGCGGGCTCGGCGCTTGCGACGACCGCGATCGGGACGCTGATCCCGATCCTCCGAGACGAAGGAGAGCTACGGACCCGCTTCGGGACATATCTGCTCGCGGCCGGCGCTGTCGGGGAGTTCGGTCCGATTCTTCTGCTGACACTCGTGCTCTCGACGCACCGTGCGATCAATCGTGCGCTGCCGTTGATCGCGTTCATTGCCCTGGCGGTCGTGATCGCCGTCGTCTCCGTGAGGACGGCGCCGATGGGATGGTCGGCGCTGGAACGTTCGATCGAGGCCAGTAATCAGCTGGCGGTACGCCTCGCCGCGCTGCTCGTGTTCGGGCTGGCGGCGCTCGCGGCACAGCTTGGGCTCGACGTCGTGCTCGGCGGATTCGTCGCCGGGATGATCACCCGCATGGCCGTCCGTGGCCGCGAGGTCACGGTGTTGGAGTCAAAGCTCTCAGCGGTCGGATTCGGGTTGCTGATCCCGTTCTTCTTCATCGTGAGCGGCGTCGAGTTCGATCTCGACGCCTTGCTGGCGAGTCCGAGCGCCCTGCTCAAGCTGCCGCTGTTCCTTGGTTTGTTCCTGTTGGTGCGCGGGCTGCCGGCGGTGCTGCTCTACCGCGGTGTCCTTCTGGCTCGGGATCGGGTCGCCCTCGCTTTCTACTGTGCGACGGCGTTGCCGCTGGCGGTCGCGATCGCCTCAGTGGCGACCCACGACGGACACATGCGCACCGGAACGGCGGCCGCGCTCGTCGGCGCGGCGATCCTCTCGACCCTGATCTTTCCGTTTGTCGGCAGGGCACTGCGGAGCGGCCGGAAGGCCGAGCCGTTTCCACAGCCGGCTGACGAAGCAACGATCAGCGCCACTTAGCGGGGGGTGACCGCGCCGTCGGTCATGCCGAGAACCCAGGTGGCCCGTTCGCGGTGCGGACCACGCCTCCGACGGACCCGGGAATTTGTCGCCCGGCTGACAAATTCCCTGAGCTCGGCGCACCGATGGGGACGCTGACCGGTTCGGGAACTATGACCAGGCGGAGGAGCTTCGCCGGGCGGCGTCATGGGGTGCGCCGGCAATCTCGTTGCTCGATCTGCGGCACCCGCGTGTGCGCGGACGACGCGATCGGGTTTGTCGGGTCCGAGCTCGTGCACGCCGAGTGCGCATTGGTTCATCTGTTCATGTCATCGTCCGGCAGCGCTGGGCGTGAGCGCAAGTCCGCCGGGCTGTCCGCCGACGCGAGTGAGTACTGGCAGGCAGTGCTCTCGGATCTGATCGCCGTGCAGCAGCTGAACGCCGGCGCGACCGAACGCCGTCGACAGACGGGGGTTCGTTGAGCCTCTCAGCGGCCTGTCATCGCCGACCCTGCGCTGACGGCCACAGCCGGCCGTGCGCCCCGCCCGTCGTCCGCGGTTGGTGCGAGCACGATCGCCCGCTCACCTGGGCGCAACTCGAGGTCGGGGTGCGCGGCGTGGATCTCGCGACCCTGGGTGACCGCGACCACGGTGCACCCCGGTGGCCACGCGATGTCTGCGACGCGACGCCCGCCCGCCGGAGAGTCCGGGAGGATCCGGAGCTCGAGCATTTCGTACCCGCGGAGCGGTGTGCTGGGAATGTGAATCGCCGCACTCGGGTCTTTCGCCGCGAATTCGGCGGCTGCTGCCCCGGCCTCGATCTCGCGGTCCCCTGAACTGAGCGTCGTCTCGAGCGCGCGCAGAACATCGGCGCGCGTCAACCAGCCGCGCAACCGGCCGTCGTGGGAGAGCACCGGGAGGCCGTCGCGGCCGTAGAGCACAAGCTGTCGGCGTGCCCGCTCGAGGTCCTCCTCGGCGAACAGCACCTGTGGCTGACGCGCGAGCGTCACCGGACCGACGAGGCGCTCCCACAACGCGCCGTCGACTGCCGTCGGCAGGTCAGTCCGGCCGTCACCGAACCGGGGGACGTGACCGTCGACGTGGGCGAGCGGCTGCATGACCTCCCCGACCGTCAACGCCTGCAGCGCACCGATCGCCTTCGGTCGCTCGATGTCGATGCCGCGGCGCAGGAGCTTTGTCGTGTAGACGCTGCCGTGCGTGATGCGCTTCGCCAGCTGCGCGCTGATCCCGCAGGCCAACATGATCGGGAGCGCGAGGGTGAAGTTGCCGGTCATCTCGGCGACGCTGGCGATTGCCGTCAAGGGTGCTTGGGCTGCCGCGGCAAACACGCCGCCCATCGCGACAATCCCATATAGCGCCGGGGGTCCGACCGCGGGGCCGAACAGGTGATGAACGATGATCCCAAACGCGGTGCCGGCACTCGCGCCGATGAACAATGAGGGTGCGAACACGCCGCCCGATCCGCCGATCCACAGCGTGAGGCTGGCGGCGAGAATCTTGCCGACCATCAACAGGGCGACGAACCAGAGGAGATAGTGGCCGGCGAAGACGCGATCCATCACCGGGTAGCCGACCCCGTACATCTGCGGCAATGCGAGTAGCACGAGGCCGAGGAGCAGACCTCCGGCGACCGGGCGTAGCCACTCCGGTCGTCCCGCCCAGATCTTGTCCGCTGCGTCTTCGCCTTTGTACAGGGTCTTCTGAAATGCGACGCCGATCAGCCCGGCGGTGATGCCGAGCACGCCGATCAGCAAGTAGGTGACGTCGTTGGTGACGGTCAGGTCGTGCGGAACGGCGGTGAAGAACGGCGCTCCTCCGAAGAACGCGCGGCTGATCACATCAGCGGTGACTGCGGAAAGGATCGTGGCCGAAAGCGCGTCCAGCGAAAACTCCTTCAGCACGATCTCGAAGCCGAAGAACACTCCGGTGATCGGTGCGTTGAACGTGGCCGAGATCGCGCCTGCAGCTCCGCACGCGACGATCATCCGCAGCCGGCCCTCGCTCATCCGGACCAGCTGCCCGAGCGTCGAGGCGAGCGCCGAGCCGATCTGCACGATCGGTCCCTCGCGGCCGACCGACCCACCGCCGCCGATGCACAGCGCCGAGGCGAGCGCCTTGACGACGGTCACCGGCGGGCGGATCCGGCCGCCGTTCTCGGCGACCGCGAGCATCACCTCGGGCACGCCATGACCGCGCGCCTCCCGGGCGAAACGCTGAATCAACGGTCCATAGAGCAGTCCCGCGAGAACCGGAACGATGAGTACGAACCAGATGCCGAGGGACGGAAGGTGAGCGCTCGCGGTGTGCCCGAACTCGCCGTAGGTCCGGTGACCGGTGAACACCCACGTGAAGAAATACACGAGGTCGCGAAACACCGCCGCGCCCAACCCGGCGCCCCCGCCGACGATCAGGGCCATCACCACGAGTCCGAGGCGCGATCCGGCGAGCCAGTCCGAGGTCCGCCCGAGTGGCCGGCGCTCCACGCTCTTAGCGCGTTCCGGCCCCTCGCTCATCTCAGTGACCCACCGCGATCTCGCGCGGGCCACCATCCGGAGACCGGCGCTCGCGTCCGCGAAGAAGTCGCGCGGCGGGAAGTCCCGCGAGCAAGCACGCGGCACACGCGAGCAGCAAGGCGAGGTGCACGGTCGACGCGGATCCGCCGCCGGAAAGCGCCAGTCCGGCTAGGCCGGCTCCGATGGCAGCACCGAGCAACCGCCCGGCCGAGAGAACCGCCGAGACGCGACCGTGCACGGCAGGGGGTGTCGCGTTCAGCGCGGCGCGCGACACCGGCACGAACAGCATCCCGAGCCCGAGTCCGATCGGAATCAGCGGCGCGAGTGTGATCGGGCTCTGTAGCGAGACCCCTGGGAGCCCGAGCACTAGCAGCCCGAGCGCGGTCGCGAGGAAGCCGGCGGTGACCGGAAGCTGCTCGCCCCGGCGGTCAGCGAGGCGACCCGCGATTGGCGCGGCGGCTCCGACGAGCAGAGCAACCACGACGAGCACGGTCGAGGCGCCGAGTGCCGAGAAGCCGGCCGTCCGCTGCAGGTACTGCTCGGCGAGGTAGAACGCGCCGATCATCACCGCGAAGGTCAGTGCGGCGATGAACGCGGCGGCAAGCACGACCCGGGTGAGGGCGGCGGCGCGAGGGCCGTCGGACGGCTCCGGCGTAAGGGCCGGGAGATGCGTGATGACCGCCCAGATCGCGAGCAGCGTGAGTGGGACGAGCGCCCACCAGTCGGCCCGCCAACCGAAGGCGACCGTCAACAGCCCGCCGATGAGCGGGCCGAGAAGATTGGCGACGCCGGCGCTCGCCCCCCAGACGCCGAGCGCGCGACCCCGGCGCTCGGGCGGGAAGCCGCTGACGGCGCCGGCCAGAGCCGCGGGGCTGACGAGCCCGGCGCCAGCGCCTTGCACAACCCGGGTCGCCACGAGTCCGCCGAGCCCGGTGCTGATCGCGCCCGCCGCCGCACCGATCGCGAACAGTCCGAGCCCGGCAACGGCAAGCCGTCGCGCGCCGAAGCGGTCGACGAGCACGCCGCCGGGGAGAAGCATCAGCGCGTAGGCGGCAAAGTATGCGCCCAGCACGATCGAGGTGGACGCGCCGCTGACGCCGAGGCCATGAGCAACCGCGGGCAGCGCGACCGTGATCAGAGTTCCATCGAGCTGGAGGAGCGCCGCGGCGCCCGTGCAGGCCGCGAGGCTGGTCCAGGCGCGGCGCGAGTCCGACTCCGCGCCGTCAGACATCCGGGTCCGCCAATCCAGCGAGGAGTGCGGTCAGCCCGAGCTCGTAGCCGGCGTCAGCGTCGAGCTCGGCGAGCTCCTTGGCTCGGCCGGCGAGGACTGGAAACGCGTCCTTTGGCAACGCGCGCAGTCGCCTCCGACCAGCCGGGTGCGCAGCGTCGACGGTGAAGCCGGTCGCCTCGGCGAGGGCGTAGCCGCGGGCATAGCTGACGATCGCGCGGTAGATCCCAAGTGCCGTGCCCGGCGTAAATCCCGCCGCCACGAGCACCTGGAGCAGCTCTTCAACCGGTCGCAGTGACGTCAGGGTGTCAAACGGCTGCAGCCCGAGGAGTTGAAAGGTGGCCGGTCGGGCCACGGCAAGATCGCGGAGCGCGGTGGCAAAGCCTCGGCACGCCCCGCGCCAGTCACCGCCCGGCTCGAGCGCGTGGAGCGGGGTCAACAGCCGGTCGCCGATCGCGGAGAGCAGCTCCTCGCGACCCGCGAAATGGTGGTAGATGGCCATCCCCTCGACGCCGAGCCGCGAGCCGAGGCGTCGCATGCTGAGCGCCCCAGGTCCGTCGCGCTCGATCAAGTCGACCGCGGCGTCGAGGATCACGTCGCGGTTGAGCGGGCTGCGCGGCTGCCGCCGAGCCGGGGGGGAGGAGGTCGTTCGGGGCATAACGCCGATTTACTTTACACTGTAAGGGACGTGCGGGTGTCGATCGGCAGACGAACCTCTCTACGCGTCGGGATCGCGGCCGTCGCGCTCGTCCTCGTGCTCGTGGGCGGCGTGGAGTTCGCCTCTGGCGGCCGCGGGGCGCGGTCGGCCCCGGCCGTCACGAACCCTGCGCTCGACCCGGGGTTGCGGCTTTCCGGTCCGGCGCCTGATTTCACGCTGGCCGATCAGTCCGGGAGGCCGGTGTCGCTGCATGAGTTCGCCGGCAAGGTTGTGATCCTGGCGTTCAACGACTCGCAGTGCACGACGATCTGTCCGCTGACGACGAGCGCGATGCTCGACGCCCGCGCGATGCTCGGGTCGGCCGCACGGCGCGTGCAGCTGCTCGCGGTCAACGCCAACCCGACCGCGACGTCTGTGGCCGACGTGCGCCGCTACTCAGAGCTACACGGGATGACTCGCCAGTGGCACTTTCTGACCGGGCCGCTGACGCGGCTGAAAGAGGTCTGGCGCGCGTACAAGGTCGAAGCATCGATCGACCACGGCCAGATCGACCATACCCCGGCTTTGTTCGTGATCGATCCGCAGGGGCACCTCGCCAGGCTGTATCTGACCCAGCAGTCGTATGCCGCGGTCCGTCAGCTCGGGCAGCTGCTGGCGCAGCAGGCATCGCGGCTGCTCCCGGACCATCCCCGCGTCCGCACGCGGCTGTCGTACTCCGAGATCCCTGGCGTCGATCCGCGGGCGACGGTCACCGCATCGCGGGCCGGCGGTGGCTCGCTCACGCTTGGCCCGCACGGCCGGCCACGCCTGTACCTGTTCTTCGCCACATGGGACGCGCAGATCACCCCGCTGGGAGCGCACCTCAATCGGCTCGCTCGCTATCAGTCGGCCGCGCGACGGGATCACCTCCCGATGCTCACGGCTGTCGATGAGGGGAGCGTCGAGCCGTCGTCTCGGGCTCTGCCGCGGTTCCTCGCGACGTTGTCCCATCCGTTGCCATACCCGGTTGCGGTTGACGGTAACGGGCGCGTCGCCGACGGCTACGGGGTGCAGGATGAACCGTGGCTCGTCCTCGTGTCCGGTGGCGGCCAGATCATCTGGTACGACGATGTCGGGACATCGGGTTGGCCGAGCAAAACGGCGCTCGAGCGGCACGTGAGAGACGCGCTGGCTCGCCCGGCGCCGGCGCCGGCCGGTGCGGCGGCCGCACAGGCCGAGCTGGCCGGATCGCCACCGCGGCTCGTCTCGCTGCACGCCCAAGCCGACCAGCTGCTCGGCGGCGAACCAGCCCTTGCCGCGCGGATCCGCTCGCTGCGGGGACTGCCCATCGTGCTCAACGCGTGGGGGGCGTGGTGCGGGCCGTGCCGCGCCGAGTTCGGTCTGCTGGCGAGCGCGGCGGCGCGCTACGGCCGGCGGGTCGCATTCCTCGGCGCCGACGTAAACGACACCACGGGTGACGCGCATGCATTCCTGACCCGGCATCAGGTCAGCTACCCGAGCTATCAGATGCCCTCGAGCCAGCTCACCGCCGTCGTGCCCTCCGGCCTGATCGGGACACCCACGACGATCTTCATCACCCCAGCAGGCAAGGTCGCGAGCGTGCACACCGGCGAGTACGCATCCCAAGGGACCCTGGACGGCGACATCGAGGCCTACGCGCTCGGTCGCTGATGGCGCGCGCCTGGCTCACTCCGGGAGCAATGTTCGGCGTGCACATCGTGGAGTTCGGACCACCCCTGATCGCGACGGTCGTCTATGCGTTGCTCCACGGGCATCGGGCGCGGACGCTCGCTGGCGAGGGGCCGTCGATCGCGACGTGGCGCGTCGTCTCATTCGCGGTCGGCCGCCAGGCGCTGCTCGACCTCGCCGCCGAGCGTGGCATCGAGCTGTCGGATGAGCGCGCGACACGCGCCGCGCGGGCAGGTGCCCACGAGCGCATGCGCGAACAGCGCATGCGCGAACGTCTCATGCGGATGGCACCGGAGGCGGCCGGCTGCGAGTCGACCTCGATGCGACCCGGCGGTTCACCGTGAGCCCGAGGGGACCCGGTCCACGGATGAAGCGATTGCTGCGAGCGCCGGCGCGCCTCTACGACTGGCATCTCGGCTGGCTCCTCGGCCGGCGCTTTTTGCGCCTGACGCACGTGGGCCGCCGGTCGGGCCGCCGCTACGAGACGGTGCTCGAGGTGGTGGGCGAGAACCCCCGGTCAGGTGAGCTCATCGTCGTCGCCGGATTCGGACGCTCAGCCGGCTGGTATCGCAACATCCAGGCCGGCGGCGCGCGCGAGGTCGCGGTCGGCATGGAGCGGTTCGTCCCCGTTCATCGTCTGCTCGAAGAGCCTGAAGCCGAGGCGGTGCTCGCTGCCTACGAACGGCGCAACCGACTCGCCGTACCGGTCATCCGGGTCGTTCTCAGCCGTCTTGTCGGGTGGCGATACGACGGTAGCGAATCCGCTCGTCGCGCACTCGTTCGCGAACTTCCAATGGTCGGTCTTCGGCCGGAGACCGCGAGCGCTACGGGGAGCATCTGGCCGCCGACGCGATCCATGCCTTTCCCTGGGCTTGGCCTCCTGGACAGGACGCGCGGGCGGCCCGACCGACGCGGCGGCCATCACCAGTGTGTACCGCCGTCGCGACCGGACCTGGGAGCTGGTCGTCCACCAGCAGACACCACTGCCGCCGCGCTAACTCCGTGACGTCCGCGGAATGAGCTAGCGGCTCAGGAGCTTGCGGAGTGCGCCGAGTGCGGCTGTGGTGTCGAGGTCGGGGTCGAGGCGTGCGTGCAGGAATAGTCCGTCGCCGATTGCGCCGATGAGGGTCGCGATCGCGTCGGGTGGCACGCCGGGGGGTGCGTTCCCGCTCGCCTGGGCGGCGCGGGCGAGGTCGGTCAATGTTTGACGGAATTCGCGCAGGAGGGCACGGAGACGTTCGCGTAGGAGTGGGTTTCGCTCGGACTCGAGCATCGCCTCGATCCCGACGCGCGATACCACGGGATCGGCGTCTCCGGGTTCGCTGATCCATGGTTCCAAGAGGGAGACAAGGTCGGGAAGCGTCGCGAGCGTGTGTAGCTGGTCGACCGGGAACGCCCGCGCGAACGTGTCGAGCGCGGCGTCGGTGAGGAGTTCCTGCTTGCCGTGGAAGTGGTAGCTGACGGTGCCGTGTGGGAGACCGGCGCGGGTGGCGACGGCCCGGGTCGTCACGCGGCCCCAGCCGACCTCGGCAATCAGTTCCGCGGCCGCCCGGAGCAGCCGCTGTCGCGTCTCATCAGACGTGGTGGTTCGCCTGCTGACAGAATTGTCCATTTGAACTGTCCATCTGGCCAGATTTATTGTACGGTGCGTGTCTCGCGAGTGGACCAGCTCAGAGACCGGAGCACGGAGACGACAATGACAGCAGCGATTGAAGCGACAGGGCTGACACGGCGGTTCGGCGAGACCCGAGCGGTCGATGGCTTGAATCTGGATGTGCCGCCCGGGATCGTGTTCGGCATGCTCGGTCCGAACGGAGCCGGCAAGACGACGACGATCCGGATCCTGGCCACACTTCTGCGACCGGAC
This sequence comes from uncultured Solirubrobacterales bacterium, assembly GCA_963750695.1. Classification (GTDB taxonomy): domain Bacteria; phylum Actinomycetota; class Thermoleophilia; order Solirubrobacterales; family Solirubrobacteraceae; genus Palsa-465. The sequence continues at coordinate 352,423 of CAVVSB010000004.1, read as the reverse complement.
GGGGGAACGGCTCGGGTGTTCGGCCACGATGTTGTCCGCGACGCTGAGGCCGTGCGTGGGCGGATCGCGCTGACCGGCCAGTTCGCGTCTGTCGACGCCGAGCTGACCGCGTACGAGAATCTGGCGTTACTCGCCCGCCTCCACGGATACCGTCGAGCTGACGCCAAGGCGCGCGCTCGCGAGCTGCTCGAGACGTTCGATCTCGCCGCCGCGGGCCGGCGCCAGGTGGCGACGTTCTCCGGTGGGATGCGCCGGCGCCTGGAGATCGCGGCCAGCCTGATCGTCAGGCCGGACCTCCTGTTCCTCGACGAGCCAACGACCGGGCTCGATCCCCGCAGCCGTCAGCAGACGTGGGAGCTGGTCCGCTCCGTGGTTGCTGCCGGCACGACGGTCGTGCTGACGACGCAGTATCTCGACGAAGCCGATCAGCTGGCCGATCAAATCGCGGTGATCGACGAGGGCCGCCTGATCGCGCAGGGGACGAGCAGCGAGCTCAAGGCCTCGATCGGTGTCGGCATCCTTCAGATCCGCCTCGACGATCCCGAGCGGCGGACCGACGCCGAACGGGTGCTCGCCGGCGAGCTGCGTGCATCAGTGCAGACGGGGCCCGAGCCGTCCCGACTCCTCATCCGGATCCCGACTGAGCCCGGCAGCGACCAGCTCGCCGCGCGGGCCACCCACGCGCTCGCCGAGCTGTCGAATCAGGGGATCGCGGTCAGCCAGTTCGCGCTCGGTCAGCCGACGCTCGATGAGGCATTCCTCACCATGACCCGGCGTGCCTGCGAGAAGCCGGCGCCGCTCGCGGCGGTGACGACATGAGCACCACCCTCCTGCCCTCCTCACGGCCCGGTCGAGCTCGCCCCGGCGCCGTCTCGGCGTCGCTGACGTTCGCCTGGCGGGCGATGCTAAAGCTCAAGCACGTGCCCGAGGAGTTAGCGGATGTCGTCGGCATCCCCATCATCTTCACGCTGATGTTCACCTATCTCTTCGGCGGGGCCCTCGCCGGTTCAACCGGTCACTACCTGCAGTTCCTCTTGCCGGGCACCCTCGTCCTGGCCGTGGTCCTCGTCACCGTGTACACCGGCGTCACACTCAACACGGACCTCTCGACGGGCGCGTTCGATCGGTTCCGGTCAATGCCGATCTGGCGCCCAGCGCCGATCATCGGGGGACTCATCGGCGACACGGCCCGCTACCTGGTCGCGTCAAGCCTGGTGATCGGCCTCGGGCTGCTGATGGGATACCGGCCCGCAGGCGGCGCCGGCGGGGTGCTCGCAGCACTCGGACTGGTGCTCGCGTTCGCCTTCGGTCTGGGGTGGGTATGGACAGCACTCGGACTCGCGATGCGCTCTCCCCGGGCGATCATGAGCATCGGACTGACCGTCCTGTTCCCCCTCACATTCGCGAGCAACGTGTTCGTCGAACCCACCACGATGCCAGCCTGGCTGCACACGTTCGTCAACGCCAACCCGATCTCGCACCTCGTCACCGCCGTCCGAGGACTGACAGCAGGCCACGCAACCATCGGGCAAATCGCGTGGGTACTAACCTTCAGCGCAACGCTCACCGCCGTGTTCGGCCCCCTGACGATGTGGCTCTACCGCACCAAAGGATAAGGATACGAGGCGGGGGCGTGACCTTCCCTCCGTGCCCACGTCACCGGCCGTCCGTGCCCGGCAGCTGACCTCTCCCTCGAACATGCTCGTCCCGCCGAAGTTGAACAGGCCTAGCCGAAGTGCTGGCTTCAGTGGATCGCCCAGCGGTCATGGCAGCGCTCGAACCGTAATGCCGCGCGCCCGCTGTGCCTTCGTCGCCCGTGGGATTACGAGGCAAATCGCACCAAACCGACGATGTCTGCGCGCCATCGATCACGTGAAGGCGCGCATATTCGGCCGGCCTTCAGCCCTCTACCAGACGACGTTGGTGACCCCACCGCTCCCGAGCCGCACCACTGCAAGCCGGGAGCGGCCACGCGGACCTCGGCGATTGACGGTATTCGCCCCCCGCCTGTAACCTTTCGCTGGGATAGAAATGTCGCAGTGCAGGGTGTTGACCTGGCCGCTTGTTTGATCGACGGTGATGCTTCCCGCCATGATGTGGAGGGACGCTCGTCGGACGGGCCAGCACCCGTTTCCTGAATATGGGCCGTTCGGCATGCTGAGGGCAGAGACGAGGGTTCGTGTCGATTGAGCGTTTCGAGCGACAGGTGTTCGCTGATCCGCGGTCGGTGTCGAGCCTACGCGTGGGCGTGGCGGCGTTGCCGTTCGCGCGGGTGCGGCTGACGCCGCGTGATGCTGTTGCCGCGCAGCGAAGGTGAGATTGGGTCGAGCAGACGCGATGAAGACGTGTGATCGAGAGACTTCTGGAACCAGTAATTCTTCGGCGCGCATCATCGCGCCTGTGTCCGCCGAGGTGATCACCGTGGGACAGATGAACTTCCAAGTCAATGTTGAAGACGATGGGACGCTGTTGGTATTGCGGCTCCACGGCGAGCTCGACCTGGGCACGATGGGGCAGGTCGAGGAGGCCGTCGAGGAGCATTGCCAGGGGCGGCGGGCGTTGGTCATCGACATGCGCGAGCTTGAGTTCATGGACTCGTCGGGATTGCGTCTGATGATCGAGCTGCAGGGCCGTAACGACGGGACGATGGTGGCGTTTCTCGCACCTCGGGAGCGCGTTGGCCGGCTGCTGGACATGACCGGAGCCCGCGACACGTTCACGTGGGTGCATGACCCGCAAGACGCGCTTGCGGGCACAGGCCCATCACCTGCGCCTATCACTGACGGTGAGTCGGAGGTGTGATCGGGGCGATAGCGAGGAGGGCGATGTCGTCCCGGAGGTTCTGACCCTGAAGCTCGGCGACGGCGTTTTCGACTGCTTCGACAACCTTGTCGGGTGGAAGCCCGCCGAGACTGCCCAGCAGCTCGGCGTAGCCGGCGTCGCCGAAGGGTGCGGTGCGTGGGCCTGCCTCGGTGACGCCGTCGGTGTAGAGCACCATGACGTCGTCTTGTTCGAGGCGCACGTCCGTCTGGGGAAAGGTCGGGTCTGAGCGCAGCGCGAGCATCGGCCCGAACTCGCCCGCCGTCTCCACCTGGCCGCCTCGCCTGATGATCATCGCCGGCGGATGGCCGGCGAGGGCGAGCCGGGCCGTCAGGCGAGCGTCCGCGACCGTGACATATGCGAGCGCCGCTGTCGCGAATTGCCGGCCGTGGGTATCGCCGCGCATCACGTCGTTGAGACGCCTCAGCGCCGCCCCGGGGTCACCGTCATCTGTGCTGCCAGCCCGCAGGGTGTAGCGGACCAGCGCGGTGACGGCAGCCGCCTCCGGCCCCTTGCCGGACACGTCGCCGACGACGATGACCCACTCTGTCGGGGAGCGCCGAAATACGTCGTAGAAGTCGCCTCCGACGTCATTAAATTCGCCGGCGGCGCGGTAGCGGGCGGCGACCGCGGCGTGGGGGATCTCCGGAAGAGTGTCGGGCAGCAGCCTCGCCTGGAGTGACTGGGCGATGTGGGTTCGCTCGGTGTACAGCCGGGCGTTGTCGATCGCGATGCCGGACCGGCGTGCCAGCTCCTCGGCGAGCTGGACATCGTCGCGGTCAAACGTCCTGTTGTGTGCCGTATTGGCGATCGTGAGCGTGCCAAACGCCCGATCGCGCGCGCAGCGCGGCGATGACGATCGACCGCAGGCCGAGGCGCCGGACCAGCGCCAACCGCGCCGGATCATCGATTGCCGCCTCGAGCATCTCGTCCCGGATCTCGGCAACGAACTCGGTCTCGCCGGTGCGGACGACACGGGCAGCAGCGCCGTCAGCGTCCCGATCGGCCGAGAAGCGACGGTTGAGCTCGTCCACGAGCTGACGCTGCGCAGGATCCACGTGCGCAACCGCCACCTGCTGGAGCACGCCCGCCTCGTCCAGCACACTGACCGCACACCAGTCCGCGACATCAGGCACTGCGATGTCTGCAACCGTGCGCAGCGTCTGCTCGTAATCGAGGCTCTCGTCGAGCAGCGCGCCTGCACGAGCAAGGAAATCAGCGCGGACCCGTGCGAAGCGTTCGGCGCGGAGCAGCCGCTGACGCTCGGTGACGTCAACGACGACGACGGTGACCCCCAGCAGCTCATCCCCCGGTTGATGGACAGGTGCTGCGAACACGTTCCACACTGCGGCTGCCGGATTTGCCGAAGACGCCGAGTTGATGAGGTGGTTGCGCACGGGCTGATCGCTTCCGAGGACCCGCTCGCACGCTGCGATGAGGTCGCCGCTGCGCTCGTCAAGTACCTCCTCGACCGGACGGCCGATGCACGCCTGGACTGGACGGCCGGACAGCGCCGCCAGCGCCTCATTGAGCCGAACAAAACGAAGGTTGCGGTCAATGAAGCCGAGTCCCACAGGCGCTGTCGCGAAGACAGTGTCCAACAGCGTCAGCGACTGCTCAGCGGCGTCGTAGAGCCGCGCGTTGTCGATCGCCAGCGCGCACCGTCCCGCGATCGTCCGAGCGAACGCGAGATCGTGCTCGGTGTAGTGACGCTCCTCACGGGCGGCCAGGAAGGTCAGCGCGCCAATGCTCCGACCACGCGCGATGAGCGGTACGAGCATGTACGAGGTCGGGCCGAGCCGCTCGATGATCTGACGCTCACGCTCGCTCTGCTGCGAGGACGCGCCGCTGCGCGCATCGGTAATCAGGCGCGCTTTCGTGGTTTCGGCAACGTACTGCGATTCCGACTCACCGGTCGCCCGCCGCCGGCGACGAATCGCGAGCAGCGTGGCCTCGACCTCGGGATCGCCGTGGCCGCTGGTGATCTCCTTCTCCTCGCCGTCGTCCCCGCTGATATAGACCGCGCACCAGTCGGCGAGCTCAGGAACCGCGAGCCGCGCGACCCGGCGCAACGTCTGCTCGTAATCCAGCGACCCGGTCAACTCAACGCCAGCGTCAGCCAAGAACCTCAACGCCTGGTTGGGCGAGAACACCGCGCGGGTAGAGCTGGCAGCTTCAGACACGGGAACGGCGCTGATCGTACGCTCAGCGGGGCAGTCACGGTAGACGGGAGGCCCGCGCCGGTGAGGCCGCAGGCATGTGGGGCCTCTCGCCCCAGCGCACCTGGAAGGACAGTGCCCTCGCGGCGCGCAATCAGCGCGTTGCCGACTAGTCCAGTGCGACCTTGCCGAGGGCAGTCACAGGCGGCCGGGAGAGAGAGGAGGAGCGGGCCGCCCGTGGCCCGGGTGGCCGCGGAAGACGTGGTTGATCGTGCCAAACGCGCCTGTGCCTTCGTTTGGCGGCCGTAGATACGCTTCCGGTTTGTGGGCTCCTCACTTGAGCCAAGCGCTGCGTGGGCTTTGCCCGCGGTGCCCTCCGCGGTCGGAGAGTTGCGGCAGCGGGTCGCTGGCTACGCCGCCGCGGCGGGCGCTTCGGACGAGGTGACTGAAGCGATCGCTCTCGCCGTGTCCGAGACGGTCACCAACGTGATCCTTCACGCCTACGACGGCGAGGAAGGCGAGGTCCGTGTCGGGTGCGGCGTTGACGGGAACCGCGTCATCGTCGAGGTGCTTGACGAGGGCGCCGGCATCGCGGCAGGTCGGGCCTCTCGTGGGATTGGGCACGGGCTCGCCATGGTGGGTGCGCTGGCTCAGTCGCTTGATATCGGTGTCGGCGGCGATGGGCGCGGCACGGCCGTGACCATGTCCTTCGGTCGCGTCCAGCCGCTCGAGGCGCCGCCCGGATTAGAGACGCTCTGCGCGCTGGCGCTCGAGACCGTCGCCGACGTTGCGAGTGTGCACCTCGTACGGCAGGGAGTGCTGCGTCGCGTTGCCGCCGAGGTCGCGGGCGATCCCGAGCTCAGTGCTTGGCTGTGCGCAGCGTTGCCCCCGGCAAAGCCAGGGACCGCGACGTGGGCGGCGCTGCGCGAGGGCGGCGCGCGACTCGTCGTCCACGACCCCGCTGTCCCGCGCTCGCCAGGCGGCCCCGGAGATCGGCTGAACCTGACCTGGTGGGTCGCGATCGCACTCGAGAAGTCCGGCGGACCACCGGTCGCGCTGTGGGGCCTCGGCGGTCGTGCGGCTGGACGGCCCGTGCCGTCCGAGGAGGTCATCGGCATCCTTGCCGACGCCGCGCACGGCGACCTCGCGCAGCCCGCTGCGCGGGGATTGCTCCGCGCTCGCCTGGAGACGGCGCGCCGTTATTCGTAGCGTCGCGATGACGGAGCAGCGTCCGATTGGGCGCGGTCGCGGCGCTGGCCCGCGGATGGGCTCACATGGCAGTGACCTGGTGCCGGTGTCGATTGCCCGGTGCAGCCGCGTCGTCCATGCCCGGTGCGCGTCCAGTGCGGAGGACATGATCTCCGAGCCCGACGCGAGCTCGGCCGACGCCGGTAGCAGAAACGCGATCGCCGGCAGGACGATGATCACCACCGACGCGAGCCCCAGCAACTGCCGTCGCGGGCGTGGCCCCGAGATCGCCTACCGACCCTAGGGTCAGCATCGCCCTAGCCAACCAGGTGAGTGTCGCCTTCCCCCCGGCCGGGCCTAGGCGAAGTTGGGCTCGAGCTCGAACTCGCGCGTCTGGCCGCCGGCGTCGAGGAATCGCTTCATGCGCTGTCGGGTGTCCTCCAGCGTCACCGTCTGGTTGAACCGGTGCGCTTCCTCCAGCAGGCCCGGGAGCGGGTCCGGCTCGGCGGCAGCGACGGCCGCCTTTGCGTGCGCGATTGCTTCGCCGGAAAACGACGCGATCCGATGCGCGAGAGCATCGACAAACGGGCGCAGCTCGTCTGCGGGGAGAGCGCGGTTGACGTAGCCCCATCGTTCGGCGGTCTCCGCATCGATATCGTCGCAGCCGAGGACGATCTCGAGCGCCCGCGCTCGCCCGACGAGCTTTGGCAGGCGCTGCGTTCCGCCTCCTCCCGGAATGATTCCGACGGCTACCTCCGGCTGCGAGAGGAGCGCGCGTCCCGACGCAGCGAAGCGAAGGTCCATGGCAAGCACCAGCTCGCTGCCTCCACCTCGCGCGCGTCCTTCGATCATCGCGATCGTGACCTTCGGCATCGTGCGAAACCGGTCAGCCATGGCCGTGAACAGCGGCAGCCCAGTCGGCGCCGGCTGCTCCTCGTGCGGCAGCTGCAGGATGAGGCTCACATCCGCGTGTGCAATGAAGAACTCCGGATCGGCGCTGTCGATAATCACGACGCGAACGTCCGGGTCGGCCTCGACCTCGCGGCCGAAGCGATCCATCTCGAGGATCAGTGACAGGTCGAAGAGATTGATCGGAGGATGGTCGATCGTCGCGCGCGCAATCCCATCGCTCACGCGTACCCGCAGCGTCTCGTAGCCGTCGGTCTGCATCTGCATCTCTCGTCCTCCTCAGTCGTTCATCCAGCGGCTCTGAAGCGTACGTCGCTGATACAGCTCGCGACCGCGCGCTCAGTCGTCGCGTGGAGGAGGCTGGAAGACGATTCGCTTGAGCTCGGTAAGCGCTACACCGCCGAGGCGTAAGGCGGTCTGGAACCCTTCGAGCCCGAGCTCACCGGCGTCCAGCGCACGGCGCAGCTCATCGAGAGAGGCGCGCTCGTCTTCGCGCACGCTGTCGCGCTGGGCTTCAAGCATGATCAGGTGCCGCTGGCGTTTGTGGCCGTGGGCCAGGCGCACATATCGCTCGCGCTCCGCGGCGCCGACGCTCTCGGTCGCCACGACGACGGACTGGTTCGCCTCCAGTCGTTTGAGGACCGCGCTGTTGAGCAGTTCCCGTGCTTTTGCCTCGATGTCACCGTCCGCCACCCGTCCGGCGAGCAGCGACCGGACCCTCGCGAGCGATAGCACCGCGCCGCGGTCCTCAACTACTCGCTCGGCGAACACAGCGGGCCGGGCCGCGGCCGACCCGACGATCAACAGCAGGCTGCCCGGCGTGTAGCGCAGACGATCCGACGGGGTCAGGACGCGCGAACGCACTGACACGTCGGCGGGCCGGGACGGTGCACCGTCGCGGCGTGGACGCTCCGAGGACCAGCCAGTGCGCTCGTCCGAGCCGATCCTGACGCTGCGCGGGCGATCGGATGCGGACACGCACGCATCATGCCTGACGGCGAGCGCGGGCGCGTTGCGCCCGGCCCGAGGCCCAGCTCAGCGTCAGCGTCAGCGTCAGCGCCAAGCGTGGCGGGCAGACGGGCAACACCGCCACCGTGCCGTTCCGAATTCTCGCCCGATAGCAGATCGAGCCCAGCCTCCTCTGGGTCTTCCGGTGGACGCGCGACGTCTGATCGCTCAGAATCGTGCTTCATGACCGGACGTGAGATAGGAGTCCTCGTCGAGCGGTATCGAGCCGGCCGGGTTGAGCACGACTCGCCAAAGCACACTCGCGCTCATCCCCGACGAGCGACGGCGCCGCCCATGCGAGATGACTCGATGCACGCACCGCGTCTGAGCAATAGGCTGACCGCACACGCTAAGCATGCCTGGCAAGCCCCGGTTCTCAGGAGGAAGCGTCGATGAGCGAGACGGCCGAGTTCGACATTGGAAGCGTGGTCGAGTGCCGGGATGGCGTGTGCGGCCATCTCAGCCGCGTCGTCGTCGATCCCGTGGCGAGGGCGATCACGCATCTGGCCGTGGAACCGTCGAATCGCCACAGCAGGGGTCGTCTTGTGCCGGTGGACTGTGTCGAGTCCACCGACGGTGGCGTCATCCGGCTGAAGTGCACCAAGCCTCAGTTCGAGGTCTTCGAACTGGCTGAGGACACGCAGCTCCTCTCCGAGGAGGTCGAACATCCCGACTACGCGAACGAGCACGTGGTGGCCCTGCCGTACTACGGCCTGCGCACCGACTCAGCCGGCTTCTCCGGCATGCCGCAGCATCGCATCAGCCCCCGCGTGAAACTGCACGATCGCGTCCCGGTCGGCGACGTGGCGGTCCGCCGAGGCGAGCACGTCCACGCTACGGACGGTCAGATCGGGAGGGTCAAAGGGCTCGTGATCGATCCGGCCGACCATCACGTCACCCACTTCATCCTCGATGAAGGGCACCTGTGGGGAAAGAAGACCGTCGCGATTCCGATCGGCGCCGTCACCCACATCGAGGATGGCGTCCGGCTCAGCCTCACCAAGGATCAGGTCCGGGACCTGCCGCCGGTCGACATCGACGAGCGAACCTCAACCATCTAGCTCAGACGGGGGCCCGAGAAACGCGGCGGACTACTTGCAGCACACCGGATTCCCCCGGGCGTGCTGTGTCGTGTGAACTACTGACATAGCGAAATGCGCTCGGTTACGGCCGCGATGCAAGCCGACTGCGCTCATCCTCGAGGGGTCTCGACCGATCTACATGGGGGACCATGCGAGACCCGGGTCAGCGCTCGCCCCATCACAGATTCGGCCGATTGCGAACGACCGCCCGGCGGTCCGCGCCAGAGTTGGCAACGGCAGTTGCTGCGGCGGGGATCGGTCTCTCACTGATGTTCTCGACCGCTTTCTGGCTCCGAGCGCTCGACGTGATGTTGCTGTGGCTCATGGCGATCGCCATCGTCACCACCAGGCCAAGGAGACACAACCGCGAGCGACTCGACGCGGCCTACGCCGAACGGGTGGAGCGCGGCTTTGATCTTGCGCCGATCGGCATGATGGTCATGTCAACCGACCTTGAGATTGCCCGGGTCAACGATGCCTTGTGCGCTGTGCTCGGACGCTCTCCGGTCGAGCTTCTGCGTCATTCGGTCCTCGACTTCACGCATCCCGACGATCTCGAGCGGACGAACGAGAAACGTCTCTCGCTGCTACGCAAGAGACAAGACACCGAACCGCTGTACAAGCGGTACCTACGTGGGGACGGAACAGTCGTCGAGGCCCTGGTGACCGCGGTGCTGATCGAGCCGCATGACTCGCCTTCGTACATCCTTTCGCAGCTCCAGGACGGAACGGAGCAGCGGCGTGCGGAGCGCCAGAACGCGGCGATCGCAGATCTCGGGCACCGAGCCCTCAAGAGCACGGACGTGATGACGCTCATCAGCGACGCGATGACGCTCGCGCGCGACACACTAGGAATTGCCGAGTGCGTTACCACTCGGCGTCTTGCCGACGGCGCTGTCCAGATCGTCGCGACCACCGGACCATCCGACAACGCCACCGTCACGCAGCGGACAGACACGCAGACCGCGCTGACGCTCGCACGTCTCGGACCGATTATCAGCAACGACCTGCCGAGCGAGACGCGCTTCGCGCTCCCGGATCTGGTGACGCGGCGCGGGTTCTCGCGGGCATTGAGTGTTCCCGTGCCCGACCGCGCCGGCGCCAATCTCGTGATTCTCGGCTATGCGAACTCGGATTGCCGAGGATTCACGGACGAAGACGCACGCTTCCTCGAGGCGATCGCCCACGTGCTCGCAGGCGCGCTCAATCGTGATGCAACCGAGACCGAGCTCCGCCGCCAGGCGCTCGAGGATCCGCTCACCGGCCTGGCGAACCGCGCCCTTCTTGCCAGCCAACTCGACACCGAGCTCCGACACGCCCGACGACTGGGCAACCGCGTGTGTGTTTTCGCACTCGACCTCGATCGCTTCAAGGACGTCAACGACGGCCTCGGCCACCGCGTCGGAGACGCGCTCCTACGCCAGATCGCGGCCCGCCTGGGGAAACGAGTCCGCAGCGAGGACGTTCTCGCGCGACCTGGCGCCGACGAGTTCTTCGTCGTCGCGACGCGACCTGACAGCGATCAAGCTGTTGCGGCTCTCGCGGAGCGTTTGCTCGACGCTGTCGCGATGCCGTTCTCCGTGGAAGGCCACGAGGTATTCCTGACAGCGAGCATGGGCATCGCCGTCAGCGAAGGCGGTCGCGAGAGCGCCGAAGAGCTCCTGCGCAGCGCCGACGCCGCGCTCAGTCGAGCGAGACGTGCGGGTGGCGCACGGTACGAGACATCAGACGCCACCCTCCGTCGCCGCCTGACGGAACGAATGGCGATCGGACGTGATCTTCGACACGCAGTCGAACGCGGCGAGCTCGAGTTGCGCTACCAGCCGCTCGTCGACCTCGACGACGAGCGGATCGTCGGCTTCGAAGCGCTGCTGCGGTGGCGCCACCCCGACCGCGGCCTCCTTAGTCCCGCCGAGTTCATCCACATCGCCGAGCAGACCGGCCTGATCGTCCCAGTGGGCAGCTGGGTCCTGGCCGCGGTCTGTGACCAACTTGCCGACTGGCCGGATCACATCCATATCTCCGCCAACGTGTCCGCTGTCCAAATCGGGCCTGGGCTCGTGAGTGAGGTCGAAGACAACCTGGCGCGCCAGAACATCACAGCCAACCGACTCGTCCTTGAGATCACCGAGAGTCTCGTCCTTGACCCACGCACCAAGCCGTTCGTGACGACACTCCGCGACGCCGGCGTGCAACTCGCACTCGACGATTTCGGCACGGGCTACTCCTCGCTCGGCAGCCTGCAACGCTTCCCGCTCGACCTGCTCAAACTCGACCGAACCCTGATCACGTCCATCACCGACAGCGACGGCCACGCCGCCATCGTCCGAGCCGCTATTGAACTCGGACAAGCGCTCGACGTCAGCGTGCTCGCCGAAGGCATCGATGCGCAGGAGCAACTCGATGCGTTGCGAACGCTCGGCTGTCCACTGGGACAAGGGTTTCTGTTCGCCCGGCCACTCCCAGCAGCAGACGCCGGCCAGCTTCTCGACTCGGGCATCGTGAGGCAGACCGATACGGTGTGATCAAGCCTCGTGCGCTTCTGGCTCGCATTGCGCCAAAAACCTGTGCAGCATTCGTGCCATCCAGCTTGCCTGCATAGTGCATTCGTTCGAGCCGCGCCGCGCGTCCATGTCGATGTGCTACCACTCGACGATCTAGGTTGAACCGTTGGGACGGGACGTCGACAGGGAGGCGGTTCGTAATGGTCTTGGCTACCGCGCGGCAGGCGGGCGGAGGCAGCTTCGTTGGGTTGCCGGCTGCGCTCCGGGCGACCGAGACGGCATGGATCAGTCGACGGGGGTGAGGTCTGTGCGCATCGCCGCCGGCATCCCAGTCCGCAATCGCGGATCGCGCGCCGCGGAGATCCACGTGAACCGTTCCCCCGACCTGGTCGCGGTGATTCAGCGACTTTCACGCGCGCGGTCGCTTTCACAGATCCAGTCGATCGTGCGCACTGCAGCGCGCTCGCTCACGGCGCTGACGGCGCGACCTTCGTCCTGCGTGACGGAGCGCAGTGTTACTGCTTCGATGAAGACGCGATCCGCCCGCTGTGGAAGGAGGTCGAACTCCTCCAGATGGTCGCTGACTCGACTTCGGTCGCGCTCGAGAACGCGAAGGTCTACGAGCAACTCCAGGACGCGCGCACCGAGACGCTCCGCTGCCTCGCAACCGCTGGATGCTGTCCCGGCGAGATCGGCCGCCGCTGGGAGCAACAAGAACCGGTCGGCCGCCGCCGACGCCGGGCTCGTCGTCAAGCGCAGTTCCGGGCTCGCCCTGACGAACCAGCGTCTCTTGACCCTTGACCTGGCGATCTCGATGACGGGTGCTGTCGAGGAGGTCAAGGGCCTCTCAGCGAGATCCCACTCGACTGCGTCACGGCGATCGGGAGCAAGTGGAACGTGCTCACGGTCACCGCCGGCGGCGGCGAGTTCAAGCTCGAGTGCAAGCCGCCTGCCGCGAAGGCGCTCGCCAGGACGTCGATGCCCTGCGTTAGCACCGGAGCGATTCTCCGGCTCGACGGTGGCACGCTCTTGCGGTGTCCGTGCATGAATGAAGCCCAGTTCACCGATGACCGCCCAGAATGACGCCACACAGCCGACGCCGTATCTGTGCGTTGACGGTGAGCAATTGGATCGCAACCTCGCCGGGATGCAGGCTCGGTGTGACGCGGCCAACGTGCGGTTGCGCCCTCACGCAAAGGGCCACCGAAGCCCGTGGATCGCAGCGCGCCAGATACGGCTCGGAGCGTCCGGGATCGCCGTGGCGACGGCGGCAGAGGCGGTGGACATGCTGCGCGTCGGGATCTCCAACGTGCTGATCACCTCCGCGCTCGCGTCGGAGGCCGCTGCCATGGCGGCGCAGGCCTCGCATCTCGGTGAGGTGGCGGTCGTTGCGGGAACCGAAGCTGGCGTTCGCCTGCTCGATCATGCGGCGGCGCGGGCAGCCGCAACGCTCGCCGTACTTGTCGATGTTGACGTCGGACAGCATCGGGGTGGCGCCGGCGACGGCGAAGCCGCGGTTCGACTGGCCGCAGCAGTGTCGGAATCCGACAACCTGACGCTCGCCGGGGTCCAGGCGTACGAGGGTCATCTGCAGGCGATCGCGGATTCTCGTGAGCGCGAACGACGGCACGAGGACGCCATGGCGACGCTCCGCATCATCCTCGCCGCGATGTCGGGACAGGGCTTCCCGTCCCCGTGGGTTACAAGCGCGGGTACCGGCACGTCGACCTATGCCCTCGCCTCGGACGTCGTGACCGAGATCCAACCCGGCTCGTATGCGCTCATGGATGACGCATACCTGCGGACTGCCGACCCCGTGTTCAGGCCCGCGGTGCGGGTCGTGACGTCAGTGATCGCAATCCTTGGCGCGGATGAGGTCATCGTTGACGCCGGGAACCGCGCAGTGAGCACCGACCTTGGGCCGCCCCACGTTGCCGGACGAAACGCGACGTGGGAGCTGGCTGGCGATGAGCACGGTCGGCTGCGGGGCGAGGTGGGTGACCTGCGGATGGGCGAGACCGTGACGTTGATCCCGTCTCACGCTGACACCACGGTTCCCCTGTACGGGTCGTTCTCGTTGGCCGGTGCCCCCGGGATCCGGCTTCCGATTACGCAACCACGCTAAGGGACGAGGAGCCGACGGAACGCGCGCATCGGGCGGCTCGCGGTTAACATCGCGCCGTGCCACAGAGACTGCACGTTGTCGAGCACCCGGTTCTCGCGGATCGCATCACGGTGCTGCGCGACCGCGAGACGCCGTACGACACCTTCCGCCAGGTTCTGTTCGAGGCGGCGGCGATCATGGCCGTCGAGGTCGCGAGGAAGCTACCGGTGAAGCGAGTCGAGCTGCACACACCCCTCGAGGCGACGGCGGGAGTGCGCCTCCAGGACGCGGTCACGGTCGTACCCGTCCTGCGGGCGGGGCTCGGGATGGTCGAGGGCTTCCTCCGTCTGCTTCCCGATGCGCGCGTCGGCCACGTGGGCATCTATCGCGACGAAGAGGCGCACGTGCCGATCGACTACTACGAGCGGCTGCCGCCCGGGCTCGCCTCGGCCCGTGTCTACGTGCTCGATCCGATGCTCGCGACCGGCGGGAGCGCGGTGAGTGCGCTGAACCGCCTCAAAAAGGCCGGGGGTCAGAGGCTCGAGCTCGTCTGCCTCGTCGCGGCTCCCGAGGGGATCGAGGCCGTCGGCGCGGCGCACCGGGACGTGCCGATCTGGACCGCCGCGGTCGACCGCGAGCTTGACGAGAACGCCTACATCCGGCCAGGATTGGGCGACGCCGGCGACCGCGTGTTCGGCACGGTCTGATCGCGTTCCGGCCACTTGTCGCGCGCGTGGTGGTGGTAAGAGGCGAGACGGTCAACCAGCATGGGCGCCGAGCGCTCGACGAGCAGCGCCTCGAGGTAGTCGGCGCGGAGGAATCCTTCGGTGGTGGCGTGCTCGAGGAACCCGAGGAGCGGCCGCCAGTAGCCAGCGGTGTCGAACAGGCCGAGGGGCTTGTGGTGCAGGCCAAGCTGGCGCCACGTGAGCAGCTCGAACAGCTCGTCGAGCGTCCCGGTCCCGCCCGGGAGCGCGATCACCGCATCCGACAGTTCGGCCATCAGGGCCTTGCGCTGGTGCATTGTCTCCACGACCTGCAACTCCGTCAGCCCGGTGTGGGCGATCTCGCGCTCGACGAACCGTTGCGGGATCACGCCGGTCACCGAGCCCCCGGCGTCCAGCGCCGCGTCGGCCAGCACTCCCATCAGGCCCACACTTGCTCCGCCGTAGACGATCTCCAGGCCGCGCTCCGCCAGGCAGCGCCCCAGCGCGCCGGTCGCCTCGGCGTAGTCCGGCAGCCGACCGGCGCTCGAGCCGCAGAAGATGAGAACACGCTCCATCGCTTCGGAGCGTAGATGGTCGCCGGAGCCGCGCCGGGGGGTGGCCCGCACGTATCGGCTCGCGGGCATTTCACGGATGTGCTCGGCTCGGAGTCGCGGCACCGTAATCGCGATGAGCACGGCACCCAGCGCCAGCCCTCGCGGCGCGTCACGGGCTCTCGTCCGCGATGTGCTGCTGCGGGACGGCTCGACGCTCCGGCTGCAAACGCCATCACGGGTGGACTTCGATGAGATCAAGTCGTTCTATGACGGCCTCTCCTGGGAGAGCAAGTTCCTGCGCTTCCGGGGCTATCCCCGCACGGACTTGGTGGCGCGAGTCGAGGCGGACGCGAGCGGCGCCGAACGGGTCGCGCTGATTGGCCGCCAGGCCGGCCGGGTCGTGGCCGCTGCCGCCTACGTCGAGCTGCGCGAGAAGGGCGTGGCCGAGGTGTCGTTTGCGGTCGCCGATGAGTTTCAGCGGCGCGGGATCGGGACCCGGATGCTCGAGCAACTCGCGTCGGTTGGCGCGGAGCGCGGGGTTCGTCGCTTCGACGCGGAGGTGATGGCCGAGAACCGGGGGATGGTTCGTCTCTTCGAGCACGCGGGGTTCGCGGTGCGCCGTGTGGGATCGGGGGGTGAGCTGACGGTGTCGCTCGACATCACGCCGTGCCTGGCGATCCAGGAGCGAATCGGCGAACGCGATCACGTCGGCGCCGTCGCCGCGCTTCGATCCGTGCTCGTGCCCTCGTCGATCGCAGTCATCGGTACGGCGGGACGGTCGGGGGATCTGCTCGGGCGCGTGGTGACCAGCATCAGCGCCGGAGGCTTCTGCGGTCGTCTCGAGCCGGTCGATGCTGCAGGAGGTGTCGTCTGTGACATCCCGGCGGTCCGGGGCCTGGACGAGCTCGAGGCCACGCCCGAGCTCGTGATCGTCGCCACCGCGGGCGAGGATCTGCTCGAGCATGCGGCGGCGGCGAGCGCCGTCGGAGCACGCGCGCTGCTCGTGCTGGGCGCCGACGGCGATGAGTCGCGCGCGATGTCCTCAGAGCACGAACGGCGGCTGGTCGACATCCTCCGGCAGGCGGGTATGCGGATGGTGGGGCCGGGCTCGCTGGGCGTGGTCAACACGGCCCCGGATGTCAACCTCAATGCGACCTTCAGCGCAGTGCGCCTTCCACATGGTGGCCTGGGGATCGGCTCGCACACGGTCGCGTCAGGGCTTGGGATGCTCGGCTACGCCGCGGGCCACGGGCTCGGCGTCTCGTCGTTCGTCTCGCTCGGCAGCCGAGCCGACGTTTCGACCAGCGACCTGGTCGAGTGGTTCGGCGAGGACGACCGGACGCGAGCGCTGATGCTGCACGTCGAGGACTTCGGCGATCCGCGTCGCTTCATGCGGGTCGCACAGCGAGTTTCACGCGAGAAGCCGATCCTCGTGTTGAAGGCAAACCGCCGACACGGTCCCGCCACCAAGGCACCGACGTCGCAGACGGCAGCCGCCCTCGGGGGCGATGAGATCTTGGACGCCGTCCTGCGCCACGCCGGGGTGCTCCGCTTCCGCAGCGGTGAGGAGCTCTGTCAGGCAGCCGAGCTGCTCGCGAGCCAGCCGCTGCCGCTGGGGCCGCACATCGGGATCGTGAGCAACTCGCGGTCGCTCGCGGACCTCGCCGCCGAGAGTTGCACGACGCGAGGACTCGAGGTGGGACAGACCGCTCGCGGTGCGAACCCGCTGATCATGAGCTCCGACGCCGGCCCGCGAGAGTACGCCACGGCGGTCCGTCACCTGCTCGCCGATCCCGCCGTCGACGCGGTGATGTCGTGCTACGTCGACCTGTGCGGCGCCAGCCCCGCGTCAATCCTGGAATCGGTCTCGGATGCCGGTGCGGGAGGGTCGAAGCCGGCGCTCGCCTGCATCGTCGGCGCGGATGGCCGCTCACCCGTCCTGCCACAGCCGGGCGTCCCCAACTTCCTGTTCCCCGAGGCGTGCGCGGCCGCCCTGGCGCGCGCGGCCGAACGACGCGCGTGGCTCTCCCGGCACATGGGTGAGCCGCCCTCTTACGGCGACATCGACGCGGACGCGGCCCGCGGTCTGATCGACTCCAGCCTCAGGGAACGCCCCGCCGGTGGGTGGCTCGATCCCCAGCTGCTCGAGGAGCTGTTGGCGACGCATCGCGTTCCGTTCGCCACGGCGCGGCGCGCGATTGATCTCCGTGAGGCCCTCGATGCGGCGACTGCGATCGCCGATCCGGTCGCACTGAAGGCGAGCCTGCCCGCCCCCGCCCGAGCGAGCGAGATTCACGCCGTCCTGCTCGGCCTACGAGGCAACGATGCGATCACCTCGGGCTGGGAGGAGCTTCAGCGCTGCGTACGGGCAGCGGGACACCGATGGCACGGCGCGACCGTCCAGCGACTGGCGCGACCCGGCGCCGACGTGCTCGTCGGCGCGGTGCGCGATCCCGACCTGGGAACCATGCTCGCCGTCGCGCTCGGCGGGCGCCAGGCTGGCTACGGTAAAGCGGCCGCGTTCCGTCTGCCGCCGGTCACCGACGTCGAAGCGGACGAGCTGATCGACGCGTGTGAGCCTGTCGCCGCGGAGCTGGCGAGCTTTCCCGGCGAGCGGCCTCTCGATCGCGCAGGACTGCGGGAGCTGGTCCTGCGCTTCGCGCGGCTCGTCGAGACAGTGCCCGAGATCGTCGAGGCCGACCTCAATACCATCCGGTGCACCAGTCAGGGTTGCAGCGTGCTCGACGCGCGAATGCGGATCGGGCCCTTGCAGCCAATCGAGAGGATCAAGACCTGGTGAGCGTCCACCCCAATCCGTCGCGCCCAACGTTCGGCGAGCTGTTCGACGCCCGCGTTGCCACCGGCGCCCACCTCTGCGTGGGGCTCGACACATCGCCGGCATCGCTCCCGGACGCAGTTGATCGCGCGCTGCCTGGGGCGGATCGTGTGGTGCGCTTCAACGAAGCCATCGTCGACGCGACGCGCGACATCGCCGCCGCCTTCAAGCCGAACGCGGCCTTCTATGAGGCGATGGGCGCTGACGGCTGGGAGGCGCTGCGGCAGACCGTCGAGCACATCCACCGAGTCGCCCCCGAGGTCCCCGTGCTGCTGGACGCGAAGCGGGCCGACATCGGTTCGACGAATGGGGGGTATGTGCGTGCCGTGTTCGACGAGGTTGGGGCTGACGCGGTCACGGTTCATCCCTACCTCGGCGAGCAGGCGCTGCGGCCCTTCCTCGATCGTCCCGGCGCCGGGATCTTCGTCCTGGCCCGGACGTCGAACCCGGGGGCGGGCGAATTTCAGGACCTCCTCATCGATGGGCTCCCCCTGTACCGGCAGGTGGCGAAGAGGGTCGCCGGCGAATGGGCGGGGCGCGCGCAGGCGCGGCTCGGGCTCGTCGTCGGCGCGACATATCCCCGCGAGATGGAGGAGATCCGCGCCGACATCTCGCCCGAGGTGCCAATTCTCATCCCCGGTGTCGGCGCTCAGGGCGGCGACCTCGATGCATCTGTCCGCGCC
This sequence comes from uncultured Solirubrobacterales bacterium, assembly GCA_963750695.1. Taxonomy (GTDB): domain Bacteria; phylum Actinomycetota; class Thermoleophilia; order Solirubrobacterales; family Solirubrobacteraceae; genus Palsa-465. The sequence goes on along the minus strand of CAVVSB010000004.1, from coordinate 333,872 downwards.
AACATCGAGGCCGGCAGCCGCGCGTTCATCATCAGCGTCTCACGGGGAATCGCCGGTGCCGCGCGAGGCGACTCCCCCGATCTGGGTGCTGCGATACGCGCGGCCGCGCAGGAGTTCGACGCTCAGATCCGGCGCGCCGCGGGCATCTAGCGCCGAGCTCGACAGTGGTGCGGGGTCATTCGCTGGGAAGGATCCTGGCGCAGGTCGACGTAACCGGGCGTTCATGCGAGGTCGATGGGCCTTATGGTCGCTATCACGACCATCAGGCCCAGAGACGGCCGCGTTCGACCAGGCGACGCAGGGAGCGGTCGCCGTGGTCAGCTGCCTATGAGCTCCTCGAGCTCACTCGCCCAGCCAAGCAACCGGGCGTCGTCGCCTGGTCGTGCGACCATCTGAATCCCGCAGCCGGCAACCGTGCCGACCGCGCACGGGACCGATATCGCGGGGCAGCCGAACGCGCTCCACGGCCGCGTGAACCGGCTAGCGACGCTGACTGGGGCAGGCCGCTCGAGCGGCGGGGGGAGAATCGGCGCGGTCGGGAGGATCAGCACGTCGACGCCGGCGAACGGCGACTCTGCGGAGCGGCGTGCCGCGGCGAGCGCGTCGGACGCACGGAGGTAGTCAGTGGCCGGCAACGAGCGGCCGAAATCGACGCCCGCGCGCACATCGGGATGCACGAGCGAAGGCGGTTCGGCATCGACGCGGTCGCCCCAGTGCGCGGCGAGATGCGCGGCGAAGATCGCCCCGACGCCACGGACCAGCGGAGGTGAGGCCACCTCGCAAACCGAGATCTCCGCACCGCCAAGGCGCGAGAGCACGCGCTCCCATGCCGCCAGCACCGAAGGCTCGCACTCAGTCGCCGAGATCATCTCGGCCGGGACACCGATGCGCGCTGATTGCGCCGGCGGTCCCGGGCCTCCGCGGGTCAGCGCGGCGAACGCGAGGCGGCAGTCGTCGACTCCCCGCGCCAGGATCCCGGCCGTGTCGAGCGGCGGCGCCAGCGGCGCACACCCGTCGAGATCGACCACGCCGAAGCTCGGCTTGAAGGCGACGACGCCGCACCACGCGCCAGGCACGCGCACCGACCCTGCCGAGTCGGCCGCGAGCGCGAGTGGCGCGATGCCCGCCGCGACCGCCGCGGCCGCGCCGCCGGAGGAGCCGCCCGGGCAGCATCCTGGAACGAGCGGGTTCTCGCATCGTGAGTACCCGGGCGCCTGGCCGGTCATCGTCCAGGCGAGCTGGTCCATCGCGGTGGTGCCGATCACGATCGCGCCGGCTGCCCGAAGCGCGCCGACCGCCGCGGCGTCGGTGTCGCTCACAGCGGCTCGCGCTGAGAGGCCGAGGTGCTGAGTTAGCCCGGCAACGGCGAACGCGTCCTTGACCGCGATCGGAACGCCGCCGAGCGGTCCCGGCGTCGTGCCGACACGCAGCCGAGCGACCAGCGACGCCGCATCCGCCTGGGCTCGATCAGCAGCGAGCTCCCAGAAGACGCCGCGGGCGCCAGCAGCAGCGGCCAGGGCCGCCGCCGCGATCTCTCGCGGGTCGGCATGACCATGCCGGACGTCTGAGGTCAGCGTGGCAAGCATCAGTCGCCTGGCGAGAGGGCGGCGACCATGCCGAACGCGAGCGCGGTGCCCGACGTCGTGCCCACCGACCGCAGCTCCAAGAGGGCATCTGCCACGTCGTCCTTGGCGCAGAGCGAGGCGAGGAAGCGAGCGGCCTGCGGCACGACCTCACCGGCCGCCGCGCACGACAGGAGCGCCGCGGACAACGATGTCGTGGCCAGACGGGCTCGGCTCAGGATCTCCGGCACGGCTTGGAGGGCAGCCGCATTCCCCGTCAGCGCACACTGCGTCGGCGGAATGGTGCAAGGGCTCGGCACCGCGTTGTGCGAGGGCTACATCTACGACGAGCAGGGACATCTCCTGAACCCGTCGTTCACCGACAACAAAATCCCGACCGCCAAGGACGTCCCCGAGGTCGTGGAGAGCTACGTTGTGGAAACCCCGCAGCTCGATGGGCCGTTCGGGGCGCGCGGCGTCGGGGAGCACCCGATGATCTCGGTCGCGCCGGCCATCGGGAACGCCATCTGTGCGGTCACCGACGCTGAGCTCACGCATATGCCGATTCGAGCCGAGGACGTGTGGCGGTCGATCCGCGCCCACCAGCCGGTCGACAACTGGATCTGTAAGACGCCAAGCGGCTCGTGCCGTTCGCACCAGTTCGAGCAGTATCACCCGTCCGAGGACGTCCCCGCATCATGAGGCTCGTCGTCGCGCTGGGCGGCAACGCTCTGCTGGAGCGAGGCGAGAAGCCCGACCACGGCATTCAACTTCGTCATGTCCATGCAGCGGTCGCGGCGCTCGCCCCGATCGCCGCGGGCAACGAGGTGGTAATCACGCACGGGAACGGGCCCCAGGTCGGGCTCTTGGCGCTCGAGAGCGCGGAGGATGTATCGCTCACCCGCCCCTACCCGTTCGATGTCCTGGGCGCCGAGACGCAGGGGATGATCGGCTACTGGCTGTTGCAGGCTCTGGAGAACACGCTCCCCGACCGGTCGGTCGCGGCGTTCATCACGCAGACGCTCGTCTCCGGTGCCGATCCTGCGTTCGCCGATCCGAGCAAGTTCGTCGGGCCCGTCTACGAAGAGGCCGAGGCGAAACGGCTCGCCGCCGCTGCGGGCTGGACGGGCAAGCCCGACGGTCGCCACTGGCGGCGCGTCGTGCCGTCGCCGTCGCCACGGGACATCGTCGAGGTCGATCTCATCCGTCAGCTCTTTGACGCAGGCGTCGTGGTCGTCTGCGCCGGAGGCGGCGGGGTGCCCGTCATCCGCAACGATCAGGGCCTGCTCGAAGGGGTCGAGGCCGTCGTCGACAAGGACGCGACCGCCAGCCTTCTCGCCGAAGCGCTCGACGCCGACGCGCTGCTGCTGCTCACGGATGTCCCGGCCGTCCAGGCCGACTACGGCACGCCGACGGCACGGCCGATCTCCAAAACGACGCCCGCCTTCCTGAAGGCGCTCGCGTTCCCCGCAGGACCGATGGGACCAAAGGTGGACGCCGTGTGTCGGTTCGCTGAGCAGCCGGGACGCTTCGCCGCGATCGGCGCCCTGCGCGACGCAGAAGCCATCCTCGTTGGTGCCGCAGGCACCATCGTCACACTGGGCGGCGCCGGGTCCGTGACAAGCTCCGTCGCATGACGATCACTGAGCCGGAGCGCCGGCAGATCGAGGCGGCGAACGCATCGGAGAGGCCGGTCGTCGTGTTCATCCACGGTCTGTGGCTGCTGCCGAGTAGCTGGCAGCCCTGGCGGGAGATGTTCGAGGAGGCCGGTTACGCGACCGTGGCACCGTCCTGGCCGGACGATCCCGAGACGGTGGCGGAGGCGAGAGCCAACCCGGAAGTATTCGCGGGGAAGACGGTCGGCGAGGTCGCCAGCCACATCGCGGGGGTGATGAGGGCGCTCAGCGCCGAGCGCGCGGTCGTCGGTCACTCACTTGGTGGGCTGCTCGCGCAGCAGATCGCCCCTCACGGGTTCTCGCGGGCGACGGTCGCGATCGATCCGGCGCCGTTCCGCGGGATCCGGAAGCTGCCCGCCTCCGCGCTCCGGGCGGCGAAACCTGTGCTGCGAAACCCCGCCAACTGGGGTCGCGAGGTCACACTCACGTTCGAGGAGTTCCGCGACGCATGGGCCAACGCCCTCACCGAGGACGAGGCGGGTCGCCTCTACGACACGTTTCACGTCGCCGCGCCCGGCGCGCCACTGTTCCAGGCGGCGTTCGCCAACCTCAACCCGTTTTCGAACGCAGCCGTCGAGACGAAGAGCCCGGTCCGCGGGCCGCTACTGCTGATCTCTGGGGGATGGACAACACGGTCCCCTGGGATCTCACGAACGGCGCCTTCAAGCTGCAGCCGCGCAATCGCAGCGTGACCGAGATCGTGGAGATCCCGCGCCGCGGGCACTCGCTGACGATCGACAGTGGCTGGCGCGAGGTCGCCGAGCCCGCCCTCGCGTTCGTTAGGCGGTTCGTCGAGCCGGGGCACTCTCGGTCAGAGAAACCAGGCGCGCCAGAGCAGCGATGAGTGATGCGCCACGCACATGCCACGCCAGGAGTACGCGCCGGCGTTTTCGCCCACGCCCTCCTCGGCGCAATGGAACCGACCGACGGTGAACACGCTCACGCTCCAGTTCTGAGGCTGGCGGTAGGCCGTTTCGGATCGCGGCATCAGCGCTCGTGCCTGGGCACAGCTGAGCCCGTGGCGTTCGAGCACCAGGAAGCGGAAGCGCAGCGTGATGATCTCGGCTCCGAGACGACTACGGGGGACCCGGGTGGAGGCACGACAAGCGCCGGCCGCCGTGGCCGGCACCGTGCTCACGCCGCGCGTGCTGGTCGGCCGGAAGCTCGCCGTGGCGCCCGCGAGCGGTGCGGCCGCACAGGCGCATGCGATCACCATCACCGCAGTGGCCGCGGCACGGGGATGTCGAACTGACTCCGGGATGCGCACGATCGCTCTCGTGGTCGAAGGCTCAGTCGACCGTACGCTCGGTCCAGAGGCTCGTCATCCGCGGAACACCCGTGGTGCGTTCCGCGTTTCACCCGTTGGCGGGCTGTTAGTTTCTGTCCGCGCCCAGGGAGTGGGCGACCTGCAGTGGCTCGAATACCGTCGTCTGACGCGGGCGCAGGCGGAGGAGATCATCCTCGAGGCGTTCGTGACCGCCGGCGAGCGGTTGCTCGCGGCATCGCCCGCGTGAGCCGGGGCCGCACCCGTACTAGCCTGTAGTCGTGGCCAACGTCATGGATCGACGCGCCTTCCTGGGTGGGGCACTGCCGGCAACCGCCGCCGTCATCGCCGGCGCACCGCAGTTGGTGTCTGCCGGCACGCGCCGGCCGCCGGCGCTCGTCTACCGGGGTCCGGCGGCCTCCCCGGGCTGTCCGGAATCGGTGGCTGCGCTGCTGCGCAACTCACCAGCCCGCTTTCGGACTCGCTTTTGCGGCCCGCACGAGGACGTGCCACTGAGCGCCGCCGCGCTGTCGTCGTCCGTCCTCTACGCCCAGCCCGGCGGCAACGACCTGCCCCCGGCGTGGCACCACATGCGGCCCTACGCGGACCCGATCCGCCACTTTGTTCAGGGCGGCGGGACGTATCTCGGGTTCTGCCTCGGCGGCTACCTTGCCGGACGCGATCCCGGCTTTGGCCTGCTCCCCGGTGACTCCGACGAGTACATCCGATCCCGCGGCGCAGAAATCACGAGCCTCAGAGACACCGTCATCTCGGTGCGCTGGCGCGGCCACCGCCGCCGCGTCTACTTCCAGGACGGCCCCTACTTCACGCTGCGCCACGGTGCCCGGGCACGCGTGCTCGCACGGTATGAGAACGGGCTGGCGGCCGCGGTCGTGGCGCGCTTCGGCGCTGGACGAGTCGGTGTCGTCGGCCCGCACCCCGAGGCTGATCGCGGCTGGTTCACGGGGCTTCCACTGCACGCAGTCGACGCTCGGGATCTCGGGGTCGATCTCGTCGCCACGACGTTGAGGTTCTCGTGAGGCTCCGCCCGAGGAGAGCCGCGGTGCTCGTCGCGACGTTTGCCCTCGCCGGCTGCGGCGGGGGCTCGTCCTCGTCGAGCCCGTCCGGCACGGCCGCCGGCCCGCGGTTCGCCGGGACCGCGCTGACGCCGGTCAAGGACGCCCCGCCGCTGGCGCTGCGCAATTACTTGGGGGACAAGGTCGCGCTGACGCAATTGCGCGGGAAGGCGGTGCTCGTGACGTTCCTGTACACGCACTGCGTCGACGTGTGCCCGCTCATCACGGCGAACCTCCGGGTCGCTCTGCAGCAGCTCGGATTCCGGGCGCGCGGTGTGCGGATCGTCGCCGTGTCGGTCGATCCGAAGGGCGACACGCGGCGGAGTGTTGCCGCGTTCCTGCGCACCCACCACATGACCGGGCGGATGAAGTACGTGATCGGCTCGGCCGCCGAACTCGCGCCGGTGTGGCGAGCGTGGCACGTCGCAGCAGTTCGAGATCCGACGAACAACAAGCTCGTGACCCACTCGTCCGTCACCTACGGCGTCTCGTCCACCGGCAAGCTGATGACGATCTACGGGCCGTCATTTCAGCCCGCCCAGATCGTCCATGACGTCCCGGCGCTCGAGCGCGGGCCGTAGTTCTCCACACCCCGTCTGCCGTCATTCCCCGTTTCGCGACGGACGCGTCTTGCCTACGGTCGGCTAATGGAGCAATCAGGACCGCTGAGAGTTCCGGACCGCGCTGCGGCACACCTGCTCGAACTGCTCGCCTACACCGGATGGCCGCTGACGATCGACGAGCTGCGCCGCGAGGGCGTGGCGGCGCCGGCACAGGCGATCTACGAGCTGCAGCTCGCCGGCTTTGAGATCGATCGCGTGCTCGTGCACCTGGACGGTGGACACCAGGGGATCGGCTACCGGCTTCGCATGCCCGCCGACGAGGCGCTCGGGTCCGCCGGGGCCGCGCCGTCAGCCGAGCGCCCGCCGCGGCGGCGCCCCGCGCACACGCTGATCCCAGCGCGGGGACGCCGGCGCCGCACGTCGAGGACGCTCGCTAGCCCTTAGCCGGAAGGACGATGACGCCGTCCGCGGGATACAGAATCGATTCGTGCTTCTCGTCCCACCGCACTCGGTAGCGCAGGTGCTCACCGCGGCCGAGGACTTCGACGATCTCGCCCCGCCGGGGACGTTGCCCGTGGAGTCCGCGGGCCTCGATCAGGTCGCCGACCTGGCCTGTGTGAGGGGTTGATTGTTGAGTCGTAGGCATGACTCACCTCCTGGCCCGATCAAACTCCGACAGCGGCCCCAGCGCATCGGTATAAGGCCGTATCGGGTCGTACGGATCGCTACCGATGCCACGGCTGCGTCGGAGGCCTACGGTCGTATCACGGGGGTTCCCGACCACGGAGGTGAGGTCATGATCCTCGAGCTTGCGATTGTGACGTTCCCACACACCGAGGGCGCAGAGCGGGCATTCGCGCACGTGGGACCGGTGTCGACCGAGACGCCCTGGGTCAACGAGCTGGCGTTCGTGGAGCGCCACCGCCACGACCGGATCACCGTCCGCGGCACGTTTGCCGGCCAGTACTTGGATACCGAGGCCGGGGGCGACGTCATCGGACGCGACACAGTCTTCGGTGCGCTCACCGGCGCGGTGATCGGTGCCGCCTTCGGGCCGCCCGGCTTCGCGGCAGGGCTCGTCGCGGGCGGAGCGATCGGTGGCGCCCTGCAGTCACGCGGCACGTCCGGGCCGACCGGCGAACTGTTCGAACAGATCCGCGTCCACGTCCCGAAGGGCGCCTCGGCGATCGCACTGCTCGCGGCGCCGAAGCACGTCGACGCGATGACGACGGCGCTTGCTGGGCTCGGCGGCAGTCTGTACCGCTGCCTCCTGCTCGAGGAGCAGGTCGAGCAGTTGCGCGCCGGACTCGGCGGTGTACCCGCGGCGCAGGCGGCTCCGCTCGCTCCGGCCTAGATCGTCTAGCGCGTCTGGCGCGCCGGAGCGCGCACGAGCAGGCCGGGCACGGCCGCGACCGAATCGACGACCGCGGTCGGCGTGATCCCGGACTCGCGCACGCGATCCTCGCGGTACTTGCCGGTGCGGACGAGGATCGCCTGCAGTCCGGCGCCGAGCGCGCCGCCGATGTCGGACTCGATGTCGTCGCCGACCATCGCCGCCGCCCCGAACCCGACCCCAAGGTCCTCGAGCACGCCGTCGAAGAATCCGCGGGCCGGCTTGCCGACGACGAACGCCTCCGTGCCCGTCGCGTACTCGATCGCCGCGACGAACGGCCCGACATCGAGCGAGAGCCCGTCTGAACGCAGCCAGTACCGGTTCTTCTGCAATGCGATCAGCTCCGCGCCATCCATGACGGCGCGGAACGCGTCATTGAGCACGTCGTAGCCGAAGGCCGGACCGAGGTCACCGATGATCACGGCGTCGGGATGCGCCACGACCTCCTCGAGCTCCTCGAAGTCGCGCTTCACCTCATCGTTCATGACCAGCGCGGCCCGCGCGTGGCCTCGGGCCCGGCAATGCGCCACGGCGAGGGCCGCCGGCGTCACGAGCTCGCGTTCGCCGACCGCAAATCCAAGGTGCTCGAGCTTGGACCGCGTGTGCGCGCGGGACCGCGCGGTGGTGTTCGTCACGAAGCGCAGCGCGAGGCCGGCTGCGCGCAGCTCGGCGATCGCCGCGGCGGCTCCGTCGATTGGCTCCTCCTCGACGTAGAGGACTCCGTCGAGGTCGAGCAGGACCGCGCTCAGCTCAGGCAAGGTGGCCACTCGATCGAACGGTGGGGCCACTGGATGCCCGGGTGCGAGTCCATCGGCCGATCATACGCCGGTATTTTTCGTGTCAGATGACGGATGCATTGGCAGTGGGGCGCTCCGGTCAAGTCACGGAGCGAGATACCCGTCAGGCCGCATGGATGCGCTCAGACCCGCTGCTCCGAGCTGGCGCGTGGGCGCTCGTGACGATCATCGTTGTCGCGCTCGCGGTGCTGTTCGTCGAGCTCACCGACATGCGTCCCGAGTACGACGCCTACGGATGGCTTGTATGGGGCCGTCAGACACTCCACTGGAATCTCGACACGAACGGCGCCCCGTCATGGAAGCCGCTGACGTTCCTGTTCACCGTTCCTTACGCGCTCGCCGGAAACAGCCAGCCGTGGCTGTGGATGGTCACGTCGGTCGCGGCGGCGTTCGCGGGGCCGGTCTTCGCCGCCCGGATCGCCTGGCGGCTGTCGGCGCCCGCGCCGCGCTACGCGCGGGCGATGGCCGGGCTGCTCGCCGGGGTCGGCGTTCTCGGCATGGTCGGGTACTGGCCGCTGATCCTCATCGCCAACGCAGATCCGTTGATCGTCACATTCTGCCTGGCCGCCATCGACGCCCATCTGTCACGGCGGCCGCGTCTCGTGTTCGCGCTGCTCGTGATGGCCGGCCTTGGCCGTCCGGAGGTGTGGCTCTTCATCGCGATCTACGCCGTGTGGGCGTGGCGTTCGGTACCGCGCATGCGCATCGTGATCGTTGCCGGGGTTGCGCTCATCCCCGCACTGTGGTTCGGCATCTCGGCGCTGACTGCGAAGACATGGCTACGCGCGGGTGACGTTGCCGCCGGCAGCCGCAACGTGCTGCACGATCACGAGATCACGGGCGTGCTGAATCGCTTCGGCGACCTCTACGAGGTACCGATGCAGCTCGCGGCGCTCGTCGGCATCGGCTTCGGCGCCATCCGTCGCGAGCGAGCCGTGCTCACGTTGGCGGCGGCGGCAGTGGCCTGGCTCGTCATCGAGATCGTGTTCGCCTACCGTGGTCTCCCCGCGACCCCGAGGTACATGGCCGAGCCGACCGCGGTCATGGTCGTCCTCGCGGGCGTCGGCGTCGCGCGCGTGTTGGAGTTGGCGCCGCGGCTGCCGTTCGTCGCCCGGCCGCTGCCGGCGCTCGTGGTCGCGGGCCTCATCGTCGCGCTCGTGCCGGTCGGCCGTGATCGCGTCAGGGTCGCCCGCGCCACGATCAAGCAGCGCCGCACCACGGGCGTGAAGATCGATCGGCTGGCGAGCGTGATCGCGCTGGGCGGGGGCGCGAAACGTATCCTCGCCTGCGGCACGCCCGTGTCGATCGGTGGCTATCAGAGCACGCTCGCGTGGCACCTCGGGCTCAACGTCGGCTTTGTCGGCCACAAGCCCGGGCGCGCCATTCACAAGGGGTATCCGATCGTGCTGTTCAAGCCGTACTACCTCGGCTGGCTCGTGATCCCGATCCACACCACCGCCGCCCAGCGGGCGGAGTGCGCCCGCGTGCGGGCGAACAGCGCGTTCGGACGGGGAACGTACGGGCCCGCGCCCGCAGCGGTCAGTCCGCTTCGACCGCAGCCTTCAGCGCCGTGAGCCCGTCGCCGAGCACGAGCGGCCCATGCGAGACGAGTACGTGCTCGACCGGCAGGTCGGTCAGCGCGGTGAGGATCGCACGCAACCGCTCGCGGCCGTCGCTCGGCTGAATCCACGACGCGGGACACATCACAAGCGTCCCGGGATCGCGACGGAGCATCGCGTCCCCGAAGATCAGAGCGCCCCGCGCGGCCAGCCATAGCCCGACCTCATCGATCCGCTCGATGTCAATGACGCGCAACCCGAAGAGTTCCTGGCCGTCGCTGAGCTGATGATCGAAGGGCGTCCGGACGTCGTTTGACAAGGTTTGCCGCGCCCAGACGGAGGCGCCGTAGCGGTCGGCCGCTTCCGGGATGCTGCGCTGGTGCCAGTGGCAGGTGCGGATGATGCCCGCGCACCCGCCCTGCGCCGCCACGAGCCCGTCGAGTGCATCCCAATCGGAGACGAGCGGGTCGATCAGCACGAGCCCGTCGCTCGACGCCACGGCGTACCAGGCGACCTCGGGCTCCCAGCCCTCATCGCCGCCCTCGTCTTCCGTCCACTCCGGGTGCAGCGCAACGTCGCGCCACAACCCGCTGAGCACCGCGTCCGCCATCGCGGCCCACGATAATGGGGATCGTGCTCGAGCGCGTTCTCACCGCACCGGTTGCCGCCACCGGCCTGATCGCCGGGTTCGGCGTCGCCGTTGCGAGCGGCTCACGGCCGCTCGGCGGCGTCGTACTCGCGATCTGCGGCGTCACGTGCATCGTCGTGTGGCTGCGGCGGGACGGCCGACGGGTCGCGGCGATCCTCACGGTCACGGGGCTCGTCGGGTTTGCCGTTTCGCATGTGCTCGGTCACGTGATCGGTGCCTGGCCGGCGGTGTTCGTCGTGGCGGCCGTGTGCGCCGGGCTGTGCTGGCGGTTGTCGGACGCGCCGGCGCTCCGACGCGGGTCTGGCGGCGGCTCAGCCGAAGTCGGAGTTCGTCCGTAGCTGCGCGCAGGCGGTGCGCCGGTCGCGCGGGATGTTGATCGGCCGGACGACCCAGCCGGCCCAGTGCGGCCTGAAGTACACGATTGGCTGACCCCGCTTGACCTCGGCCCGCGGATTCCAGCCGACATCGGCAACATTCTCATTCATCGTCCAGGCGAGAATGCTCTGCCAGGAGACCCTGGTCACGGGCCTGCCGCAAGCGAGGACGCGTTGCGGCCCGCCGACATCCGCGATCACCGCGTGAAGCCGGTCGATCTGCCGGGCCCACGTTTGTCCGAGGAGGATCCCATTGTGGGCGAGCCGCAAGCGCGTCCGGGCTGGCTGGACGAGCGTTACCAGCAGCGCGGCGACGCCGGCCACCGCAACCCAGCGCACGAGCGCAAACCGATGCCGGCCCACGCTCAGCACCCGTCCGATACCGGCGCCGACGAGCACGACGAGCACGGCGACCGGCTCAAACATGTAGCGAGGGGACGGGAGCCAGCCGTGGAGCGCAAACGCGATCTCGGTGAGCAGCCACAGCAGTGCCGCTCCGATGAGCGCGAGCCAGGCGCGCTCGCGGCGGAACGCCGCCAGGAGGAGCGCCGCGATTGCGGCGATCCACATCGGCAGCTCGTACAGGCTCGTGAAACCGTCGAGCGTGCCGGTCACGCGATTGCCGTGCAGCGCAACCGTCGAATCCGCCTCGATCTTGCCCGCGATGAACGGATTGCCCGAGCTGATCAGCGGGATCCCGAACCACAGCACTGGGATCGCGACGAGGCCGCCCAGCACCCAGTTCCGCAGCGCGGGTTCGGAGCGCCAGGTCCACGCCGCGTAGGCGGCGGTGACGAGCCAGGCTTCCGGGCGGCCGAGCGAGGCGAGCACGAGCAGCACCCAGGCGAGCCGGCGACGGCCGGACAGGTGAGCGTCGATGGCGGCGAGGCACAGCGACGTCATCAGCGGATCGGAGGTCGCGATCAGGACGAAGTGCCAGTAGCCGGCGATGCCGAGTACACCCACGCCGGCGAACACGGCGCCGGTCACACGCGCCCAGCGGTGGGCCGGGGCGCTCAGCCGGTAGGCGATCCGGGCGCCAAATACCGCTGCCGCAAAGGCGCCCGCGACCGCAGTCACCATCCACAGCCACAGTGCGGCCTCCCCGGGGATGAGCGAGTAGGGAAGCGTGAACAGGAACGGCAGCGGCTTCCACGACGGCGCGGAGTTGAGGTCGAGGTTGAGGTGCACGGTCTGGTGGCCCCACACGAGCCAACCGTAGGCGTCGTACGCGGGGCGTACGCCTGTGAGCACGACGAAAGCGACGGCGGCGAGCACGACCAAAACCGCGACGTACAGCCACCTCGGGACTCGTTTCAGGCGTCGCGCCCGTGAGGATTCGGGCTGCGATGCGGCCTCGCCGACCACCGTCTGGGCCCCGGTCGCTGGTGGAATCGCGACGTGACTCACGGACCGAAGGTAGCGAAGCGGTGGGGGCTTCGTCTCCGTCGCATGGGGTAGCCCGTACCCAGAGTTGACACATCCGACCGGAAGGAGCGAGGGCGATGTCGGCATTGGCCCGAACGATTGGGCGTAAGGCGACGAAGGCGACGGTGCGGCACTCCGTGCGTGGCGTCGGTGCGAAGGCGCAGCGCAAGCCGCTGCGCAGTGTGAGTCTGTTGAGCCTCGGCGGACTCGTCGGCGGCGCGGCCGGCTGGGTCGCCGGCCGGCGCACCAGGACCGCGACCTAAGTCGAGTTCACGGGCCGATGTCGGGGGGTGGCACACGCAGCAGCCCCTCGATCATCAGCCTCAGCCCGAACCGGAACCGCTCCTCGCCGCTGCCGCCGGTGAGGACGCTGAACATCGAGATCGTGTTGGGGATCGTCGCCGGGTCAAGCCGCTCGAAGGCGGCGCGGATGTCCGCTTCAAGTGAGTCCTCCGGCACGCCCTCCTCCACGTAGATCGCGGTTTCGTACGCGGTCGCGTTGATGTAGAGAAAGACGACGTCGATGAAGAACGCGATGCTGCGGTCATCGACGCCGCCGGCGCGCAGCAGGCCGATCACCCGGTCGGCGACGACCGCAGCGTTCGGCCCGGTCGGCACGTTCGCGAGCGGCACGCGCGCGATTCCATGGTGGCGCTCGAGAGTCTCGAGGATCCGCGTCAGCAACGACTCGAGCTGTTCGCGCCAGCGCCGGGGGTCCGGCTCATCGCCGAGGTCGATCTCTCCGACGACGCGATCGAACATCTCGTCGAGCAGTTGCTGGCGGTTAGCGACGTAGACGTACAAGGAGGCCGGGCCGGTGTCGAGTTCCGTCGCGACGGCGCGCATCGTGACGCCGTCGATGCCCTTGGCCCGCAACACGCGCAGGCCAGCCTCGAGCACCGCCTCCTGGCTCAGGGGCGCCTTGGCCGGCTGGGAGCGGGGGGTCGCTCGCATCAGAGCGAGAGTCTACTTGACACGAACGATGTTCGTAACGTACGGTGTTCGTCACGAACGATGTTCGTTATGTGTTCGCTCACTGAAAGGCAGGAGTCATGTCAACCACAACATCCGCGGTCGCCGACGCGAGCGCGATCACACATCCGCCGCCCGATCGCCGCCGCTGGCTCGTGCTCGCGATCGTGCTCGTGGCTGAGGTCATGGACCTCATCGACGGGACGATCGTCAACGTCGCGGCCCCGTCGATCCATCGCGACCTTGGCGGCAACGCGACCACGCTGCAGTGGTACGGCGCGGCCTACACGCTCGCGTTCGCCGTGCTGCTCATCACCGGCGCCCGACTCGGCGACCGGTTTGACCGGCGCAAGGTGTTCCTCGTCGGCGTCGTCGGGTTCACCGCGGCGTCAGTCGCGTGCGCAGGTGCGCCGAGTTCCGGCTTTCTCATCGTGATGCGCGTCGTTCAGGGCGCCTTCGGAGCGCTCCTGATCCCCCAGGGGTTCGGGATGATCAAGGCCGTCTTCGCCGACGACGAGGTGCAGAAGGCGTTTGCCGCCTTCGGACCGGTGATCGGGATCGCCGCTGTGATCTCTCCGATCGTGGGCGGTGCGCTCACCTCAGGCGACCTGCTCGGCCTCGGCTGGCGGGCGGTGTTCCTCGTCAACCTGCCGCTGGGCATCATCGGGCTCATCGGTGCGCTCCGGTTCCTGCCGCGCGGCACTGGGATTCCGGGGACCCGGCTCGATCCGGGGGGCGCGGTGATCGCCACACTGGCGGCGTTTGCACTGGTCTACCCGCTCGTTCAGGGCCGTGAGCTCGGCTGGCCGGCGTGGGTGTTCGTCCTGTTCGCCGGCGGGATCGTCGGCTTTGCCGCGTTTGCGTGGTACGAGCGCCGCCACTCCGAGCGGGCGCTGATCACGCCGAGCCTGCTGCGCAACGGGACGTACACGAGCGGCCTGGTCGTCGCGCTGTGCTTCTTCGCCTCGATGATCGGCCTCAACCTCGTGCTGTCGCTGTTCTGCCAGCTCGGCGAGGGGTTTTCGCCGATTCGCACCGGACTCGTGCTCGCGCCGTTCGCGCTCGGGGTCGCGTTCACCGCTGGCCCGTCGTATCCGCTCGCCCATCGCTTCGGCCGCGTCTCGATGCAAGTCGGCTTTGCGGTGATGGGCGCGGGGCTCGCGCTGCTGGCACTGCTGGTGCACAACGGAGGCGCGCACACGTCGGCCTGGGCACTCGTCCCCGGTGAGCTGCTGGCGGGCGCCGGGATGGGTCTCGCCCTGCCGCCTCTGTTCGACTTCATCCTGGCGGGGGTCAAGGACCACGAGGTCGGCTCGGCGTCCGGCGTGCTCAACGCGGTCCAGCAGTTCGCGGCGGCGCTCGGGATCGCGGTGTTCGCGACCGTGTTCTTCGCCTACCTCGATGCGCATCATCCACCGGTGACGGCCATGACATGGACGACCGTGTTGAGCCTGATCCCGCTCGCGCTGGCGTTCCTCGCGGTCTTCCGGCTTCCGCGGCGGCCCCGGGAGACGCCGGCGTGCTGATCCCGTTGCCGGCTCGTGACCGGTGGGCGGCCCTGGCGCCGCTCCCCGGTTGCGGGTTAGCATCGTCGACCGCACTGAGCACGGACGAGGAGAGGGACATGCCATACGCCGACGTCAACGGTCAACGCATCCGCTACGAGGACTCGGGTGGCGATGGGCCGCCGGTCATCTTCTCCCACGGGTTTCTCATGGACCGCGAGATGTTCGCGCCGCAGGTCGCGGCGCTGTCGCCGGAGTTCCGCGTCGTCACCTGGGACGAGCGCGGCTTCGGGGAGACGCAGTTCGATGGCCAGCCCTTCACCTACTGGGATTCGGCGCGCGACTGCCTCGGGTTGCTCGAGCAGCTCGGGATCGACCAGGCGGTGCTCGGCGGGATGTCGCAGGGCGGGTTTCTCTCGCTGCGGGCCGCGCTGCTCGCGCCCGAGCGAGTGCGGGCGCTGGTGCTCATCGACACCCAATCCGGCGTCGAGGACCCCGAGCGGCTCCCCGCGTATCGGCAGATGCAGCAGACGTGGCTCGAGCACGGTCCGATCGACGACCTGACCGCGGCGATCTCGGCGCTCATCATCGGCGACCCGATCGTCAGCGAGCCATGGATCGCGAAGTGGCGCGAGCTGCCCCGGGAAGCGATGATGGAACCGACCGAAACGCTGTTCAACCGAGAGGACATCTCGGATCGGCTCAGCGAGATCGCGTGTCCGGCGATCGTCTTCCACGGCACGGCGGATGCCTCGATCGAGCTCGAGAAGGGGCAAGCGCTGTGCGCCGCGCTGTCGGGCTGCGGCGGCCTCGTCGCCGTCGAGGGCGCCTCGCACGCCTCGAACCTCACTCACGCCGACCATGTGAACGGGCCGCTGCTCGAATTCCTGCGCTCGTTGTAGGGCGCACCGCCGTAGACTCGCTCGTCTATGGACAACATCACGATGACCGAAGTCGAGCTCGAGGCGCTTCAGGCGGAGCTCCGCCGGCTGCAGAGCGATGGCCGCCGTGAGATTGCGGCCCGGATCAAGACCGCGCGCGAGTGGGGGGACCTCAAGGAGAACGCTGAGTACCACGCCGCCAAGGAGGACCAGGCTCACCTCGAGACGCGGATCCTCAAGCTCCGCGAGCAGGTTCGCCGGGCGTCGGTGATCGAGGTCAACAGCGCCGCCGAGGTCGTCGCGCATGGCTCGACGGTCTCGTTCACCGACCGAGCGAGCGGCCGCACTCAGACGTTCACGATCGTCTCACCCCACGACGCCAAGCCGGCGTCGGGCTCGCTGTCCGTCGCATCTCCGATCGCGCAGGCGTTGCTCGGGGCGCGGGTCGGCGACGTCGTGCAGGCCCATACGCCGACCGGCGCCCGGGCGCTCGAGGTTCGCACGATCAACTGAGCGCGGCCCACGGCTCGGTCAGCTCGAGGTCAGCCTCGAGCGTCCGGTGCGCGGGCAGGCCGAGCCGCGTCAGCTCGGCGTGGTAGGACCGGCACGCCTCCTCGGCACCGATCTGGCCGTCGGCGAGTAGGCGGAGGTGCTCCACGAACGCAAGCGGGTGCTCGGAGTCCTTGATCTTGCGGCCGAACAGTGCCGCCCGGGCTCCGTGCCGGCGTGCGCGCTCGAGCAGCGCAAATGCGTCGTGGGTCGTGCCCGAGGAGCCACCGAGGATCCCGGGCACCAGGTGCGGGTCATAGCTCGCGAGCGCTTCCATCGCGGTCGGGCCGAGGTACGGCATCTTCAGGAACACCGGTCGCGAGCTCCGCGGCACGGCGGCGAGCGTCCGGGCGACGAAGTCGGCGAGGAACTGCCCGACGTCGGCCGGCCCGTGGCCCGGGACGTTGGGGACGAACACCTCGAGGAAGTGGCGGAAGTTCTCACGCTCGGCCTCGAGCCGGAACGCCCGATAGTGCTCGAGCATGACGACGTCGGTCGCCGCGTCGCCGAGCGGAGTCACCGAGTACAGCCCGAGATCCGCGCCGCCGGCACGAACCGCTTGATCGAGTGGTGTCGTCCGGAACGGCCGGGACGGCTGCTCGGGGTACGTCGCACCCGCGAGGAAATGGATGTCCGTGGTGTCGTTGGCCCGGATCGCCGGGGTGACTCGCGAGTCGTCGAAGATCCGTTCGACCACCGTCAGCTGCTCGCTTGTGGAGATGCTCATCAGCATGATGTCAACGAGTCCCTGGGCGACGATCTCGCGGACCTGATCGCGGTACTCGGCGAGCGACCGCAGTGCGCCCGTGGCCGGATCAACCCCCGGCGGCCGCCAGCCCATAAGCCATGTCGGCGTCCTTGGCGTCGGCCAGGATGAACGCCTCGGAGGCGCCCGGGTTGGCGTGGAGGGCGGCCAGCTTCTCGTCCAGGGCCTTCGTCATCTCAACACCATCGTTCCGGTTGCGTCGCGGTCGGCCCTCGCCGAGCCGAGATCGATTTCGACATCGTGTCGCACCCAGCCCTGCTGCAGGCGGGCGGTGAGCTGGTCCCACGACGGGATGCCGGTCGTGGGATCGATCGACTCGACGCTACACGCTCCGACCGCGGTTGCGGTCGTCGCCGCCTCGGTGACGCTCGCTCCGCGCAGCATCGCGGTGAGCAGCCCGCCGATCGTCGCGTCCCCGGAACCGGTCGTGCCGACGATCTCGCCGGCGCGGAAGCAGGGTGCGAGCACCTCGCGATGGATCCAAGCGTTGGCGTCGAGGTCGAGCCGCTCGCAGATCGGGCTGATCCGGGCGGGGTCGGAGGTTGTGCGGAGATACAGGCCGTGGTCGCCGAGCTTGAGTGCGACGACCGCGCTACCCATCGAGATGAGGCGGTCGCTCAGCTCGCGCAGCGACGCCCGATCGACGACCTCCGGCAGGGCCTGGCCGCCGACGAGGCGGTCGAACCGAGGCCGGTCGACCATGAACAGCAGTTCGTCGATGCTCGGGGCGAACACGTCGACCGCGGGCAGGGCTGTCTTCAGAACGGCGTGCCAGTCGGCGCGGCCCGCGTCGCTCGCGGGATCCGGCACGCACATGTCGAGCGCCGTGATCAGGTCGGCGGTGCGTGCGCGCTCGAACAGCCGGCGCAGGTCGGTGCCGCCGTCGGCGTACATCCGGGGCATCAGCGGGGGGTAGCCGAAGTGGAACAGCCGGGCGCCGGCGAGATGCTGATCGCGGACGTCATCGGCGCTGAAGGACTCGTTCGCTCCGGGGCAGTGCAGGTAGGCCCGGTCGCGCCGGGGCGGGTTGATGACGAGCGTGTAGCTCGTGGCCTCCGTCGCGGCGACGGTGAGACCGTCGGCGAGCTGGGGACGGAGTTCCCGGTAGGCGTCGCGCACGACCCGGCCGAAGAGGTCGTCCCCGACTTTCCCGACGAGGCGCACCGCGACGCCGAGCCGATGCATCGCGAGACCGGTGTTTGAGACGACGCCGCCGGTCGAGAACGTCGCCGGGCCGACGACATTGAGTCGGCCGGGCTCGAGGTCGACCGGGCCGTAGAGCCGCGGGAACACGTCGAGCGAGACGTGTCCGGCGATCACCGCGTCGACTGTGATGGCTCCTGCCCCAAAGTGGCCTTCATGATCTTCCCGAGCTCGTTGCGCGGGAGCGCGTCAAGGTAGCGGACGGCGCGCGGGCGTTTGTGGGGTGTGAGCAGCCGGGCGACGTAATCGGTCAGGGCGTCGGCGGCGGGCGGTTCCGACGGTGTGGCCGGCACCACCCAGGCGACGATCCGCTCGCCGAGGTCCGGGTCGGGCTCTCCGGTGACGGCAACCTCCTGTACGCCCGGATACTCGAGCAGCGCCGCCTCGATCTCGCCGGCGCCGATCTTGAACCCACCGCTCTTGATCAGGTCGGTGCTCTTACGGCCGATCAGCCGGATGTAGCCGTCGGCCTCGCGGACGCCGACGTCGCCGGTGCGGAACCACCCGTCGATGAATGCCTCGGCGGTGGCGTCCGGGCGGTGGAGGTATTCCAGGAACAGGCTGGGGCCACGAACGAGAACCTCGCCGACGGTCACGCCATCAGCCGCCTCGATCGCCGTCCCATCGTCGTCGATGAGCCGCAGCGCGATGTGATCAAGCGGGCGTCCTACGGTGCCCGCCCGCCGTTCGCCGTCAGCGCGGATGGCACAGATCATCAGCGTTTCCGTCATGCCGTAGCGCTCCACGACGCGCTGGCCGCTGGTTCGCTCAATCCGCTCGTGGTCGCTGACCGAGAGCGGCGCGGACCCTGAGACGAGCAGGCGCGCCCGCCCGAGCGCAGCCGCGACGCCGGCATCCTCCTCGGCCGCCGCGGCGAGCCGGTGGTACATCGTCGGGACGGCGAAGAGCATGGTCGCGGTGTCGCCGCCACCGGGCGTGGCGCCGCCGGGCGCGGCACCGCCGGGCGCGGCACCACCGCTCGCGGCGCCGCCGGGCGCGGTGCCGCCGAGGGCGGTGGCGACGGCCTGCGGGCTGAAGCTGCCGAGGTGGTGCAGTGCGCCGCCGAGACGCAGCGGGCCGAGCGTCCCAAGGACAAGGCCATGGACGTGGAACAGCGGCAACGCATGGACGAGCACATCACGCTCGCTCCATGCCCAGGCGACGGCCAGGTCGTCGAGCGATGCGGCGATCGCGCGGCGGGGGAGGACCACGCCCTTCGGCGGTCCCGTCGTCCCGGAGGTGTAGACGATGAGGGCCGGGCGTTCCGGGTCCTCGACGCTCGGACGAGCCGGCCGGTCGGCTGGGGCCGCCGCAGGGTCGAGCTCCACGTCTTGGCGGCGCAGGCCGTTCAGCGCGGCAGGCAGCGTCGCGTCGGGGGCCGCGAGCACAAGGCCGGGCGCGCTGTCGGCCAGGATGTGACCGAGCTCGCGCTCGCCGGACTTTGGGTTCATCGGGATCGCCGGGACGCCGGCCGCGAGCGCGCCGACGGCGGCAACGGCGGTCTCGAGCGACGGCGTCGCCCAGATCCCGACGCGCCCAACGTCAGCGAGCCTCGCCGCCACGGCAGCCGCCAGCGCCCGCAGCTCACCGTACGACACCGCGCCGCCCGGGAACCGCAGCGCCTCTCGATCGTCGGCGGGTACCGGCTCGGGCCCGCCGGGGTCAAGGAACGGCAGCAGTTGCATGCGTATGAATGATGACGGGAGTGGGCAGGCTCTGACCTGCCCGGCGATCTCATCTCATGGCGGACCTCGGTTGACGATGGCGTCAGTCGGGCAGGAGGGGGACGGTGATTCCGGTGTCGCGTCCGACGAGCACACCCCGGGTGATCGCCGACGCGCCGAACCGGTCCCGGACGAGGTCGAGCGTTGCGTCGAGCTCGCGCCGGCGGTCGAACGGGAGTGTCAGCTGGATGCCGGTCTCGTCGGCGAGGTTCGTCAGCGCGACTCCGATGAGCGTGATCCCGCATCGCTCGATGAGCGGCATCGCGTCCTCGAGCAGAGTCGTCGCTGTGCGCAGGATCACGTGGGTCCGGGCGGTCGGCTCGCCCATCGTCTGCGACCGCGTCGCCCGGGAGAAGTCGTCGAAGCGCAGCCGCAGCACGACCGTCCGGCAGAGGCGGTGGGCCGTGCGCATCCGCCGCGTGACGCGATCGACGAGCGCGATCAGCGAGGTCACGAGCTCCTCCGGTGGTCGTCGCCGGCGCCCGAGCGCCCGCTGCGCACCGATCGAGCGCCGCCGCCGGCGGACCTCGACCGGCCGCGGGTCATAGTTGTGCGCCAGCGCGTGCAGGTGCCGTCCGGCGGCCCGGCCGAGCATCGAGATGAGCGTCGCCTGCGGGAGTTCGGCCACCTCCCGCACGGTTGTGATCCCCCGCGCCCGCAGCTTTCCCGACGTGACCTTGCCGACGCCCCAGAGCCGCTCGACGGGGAGGGGATGCAGGAACTCGAGCTCGCGGTCCGGAGGCACGAGCAGCAGGCCGTCGGGCTTGGCGACCGCGCTCGCGACCTTGGCGAGGAACTTCGTCCGCGCGATGCCGACGGTGATCGGCAGCCCGACCTCCTCACGTACGCGACGTCGGAGCGTCACGGCAATCGCCCGCGGCGTCCCGGAGATGTGCCCGAGACCGCGGACGTCGAGGAACGCCTCGTCGATCGACAGTCCCTCGACGGTCGGAGCGGTGTCCTCGAACACGGCGAACACGGCCTTGCTCGCCTCGCTGTAGGCCGACATGCGCGGAGAGACGACGACCGCGCGCGGGGCAAGTCGCTTCGCCTGGTAGCCGCCCATCGCGGTTTTCACGCCGAGCGCCTTCGCTTCATAGCTCGCGGCGAGTACGACGCCCGCACCGACGATCACGGGGCGGCCGCGGAGGCGCGGGTTGTCCCGCTGCTCCACCGACGCGTAGAAGGAGTCGAGGTCGGCGTGGATGATCGTGGCGTCGGACGGCACGAACATATGTTCGCCCGTGTGCCGGACGGATTGCACCTCCCGGGGCGACCCGCGCGTAACGTGTCCGGCGGCGTGGCAGCGAAACGTGACGCATTGCAGGAGACGATCGACCGGCTGTATGGCCTGCCGCTCGACGAGTTCACGCAAGCGCGGGATGCCGCGGCGAAGGAGCGGCGGGCCGAGAAGGACCGGGATGGTGCTGAGACCCTGAAACGGCTGCGCAAGCCGAACCTCGTTGCGTGGTCTCTCAATCGTGTGCGTCGCAATCAGCCCGCAGCGGTCGAGGATCTGATCGCGGCCGGCGAGCGGCTCGGTGAGGCCCAGCGCAAGCTCGTCGCGTCGGGCGAGCGCGGCTCCCTGCGTGAGGCCGCCGCCGAGGAACGCACGCAGGTGGGGCGCGTCGCGGAGCTCGCCGCGGCGGAGCTGGCCGCGGCCGGACATGCGGCGGAAGCGGGAAGTCAGAGCAAGCTGTTCGCGACGCTCCATGCGGCCGCCGCTAGTGCGGAGGTGAGGGAGCAGTTGGCTGCCGGTCGCCTGGTGCGCGATCACGAGGTGAGCGATCTCGGCCTGGGTGACGCGGCCGTCCTCGTCGCTCCGGCCAAGGCGGAACCGAAGCGCTCGGCGGCGAAGGGACAAGCGGCGAAGGGACAAGCAGCGAAGGCATCAGCGGCGGGGGGAGCCGCAGCGCCCAAGCCGACGGCCGCCGAACGTGCCCGCGAGCGCAGGCGGGACGCGGTGACAGGTCGGCTCGCGCGCGCCACGCAACGCCACGGCGAACTCGCCGGAAGGGCGAACGAGGAGCGCGAGAAGGCCCGCGAGGCCGAGCGCGCTGTCCGGCAGGCCGCAAAGGAGCTCGAGCGCGCGCAGACTGCGGCCGAGAGGGCTGCCGCCACGGCCGAGAAGGCTGCGGACGCGGCGGAGCGGGCGGGGCAATCCGTGAGTGAGCTCGAGGCCGAGCTCGCCGAGCTCGGTTGACCGCGCTGCGGCAAACCCGCAAGCCGATCGTCGGGAGTCACGCGGAGCGACCGCGAGGTTGCCACGATGCACCTCGCCCACGCGTCCGTGAGCCTTCAGTCTCCGCCACAAATGCCGATGGAGGGGACATGAAGGCCACGATTCCAACCACAATGCGAGAGCTGAACAGCCGCGTGAATGACGGCATTCACGTGCGGCTGCTGTGGTCAGAGCGCGAGGGCTGCCTCGCCGTGGCAGTGACCGACACCAGGACCGCAGGCGCGTTCTGTCTTGAGGTCCGCGACGGCGAGAACGCGCTTGAGGTGTTCAACCACCCATTCGCGTACGCGGCGTGGCATGGAGTCGACACCGCCGGGGCGTTTTCAGCCGGCGAGTCTGACATTCCGCTCGCAGCATGAGCCCCGCACTCACGTCGACCCCGCGCCCGCGGGAAGGATGAACGCGCGCAGAAATCGCACTGCGTCACGCCGGCGCCCGGTGATGACGATCTCCTCCGTGCGGGTGGCGTCGTCGAGCGGTCGCCCGTGCCACAGCACCTGGGTGAGCGCGCCGGTCTCGGCGGTGATTGCGAGATCGGGCTGCGACGGCGTCCCGCGCGTCAGCGCGAACTGACCACCACCGACGCGACTCTCAAGCGCCTGCCCGTCGAGCGTCAGCGCGACGCTCAGCGCAAGCGCCCCGGCGGCGTCGGGCCTGAACGTCGTCTTGAGCGCGAGCGCGAGCGAGTCGGGGCTGAGCTCCCCGTGCTCCGTGGGGAAAGGCGCTTGACTGCCCCAGCGGCCGAGTTCGACAACGACCGGCTCAAGCGCCGCGCCACGGGGCGTCAGCCGATACACCCGTGAGGCGGCGGGGGGCGCGAGCGTGTCCCTCCTCACGAGCCCCGACTCCTCAAGCTCGCGCAAGCGCTGGGCGAGCACATCAGGACCGATTCCGGCGAGGCTCGCGCGCAGGTCGGTGAAGCGCTTGGGCCCCAGCAGCAGGTCACGCACGACGAGCAGCGCCCAGCGCTCGCCGATGACGTCGAGGGCGCGGGCGACACCGCACGGGTCCGAATAGCTGCGTTTCTTTGGCATGAGGACGAGGGTACTAGACAGTCCATACTTCCAACTATATAGTTGGTTTTTCCAACTACCACACATGGAGGGACGATGAGCGAACGCGACCACTACCCGGCAGGCGTCCCATGCTGGGTCGACATCACCCAGCCAGACGTCGACGCGGCGCTTGAGTTCTACGGGGCCGTGTTCGGGTGGGACTTCACGGGTCCGGGTCCGATGCCCGGCGAGCCGCTCGGCCGCTATTACGTCGCCCGGGTGGGCGGGAGGGACGTTGCGGGAGTGAGCACGCAGCCGTCCGAGGCCCCGACCGTGTGGAACACCTACGTGTCGGTCGAGAGTGTCGACGGCGCGGCCGGCGCGGCCGGCGCTCACGGCGGGAGCGTTCTCGTCGCGCCGTTCGAGGCCCCGCCGGCAGGGCGGATCGCCGTCCTCGCCGATCCGGCCGGTGCGGTGATCTGTGCATGGGAGCCCGGGGACCGCCAGGGCGCGCAGCGCATCAACGAGCCGTCGGCGTGGTCGATGAGCCGGCTGCTGACGTCGGATCCAGATTCGGCTCGCGCGTTCTACGGAGCAGTGTTCGGCTGGGACTCCGAACCGCAGATGATGGGCGACGCGAGTCTGTGGCTGTTCCGGCGGCCGGGATACGTGGGCGGCGAGCCCTCGCAGCCCGTGCCTCGAGATTCGGTGGCGGTGATGATGGAGGCCGAAACGGGGGCACCGTCGCGCTGGGACGTCGACTTCTGGATTGACGACACCGACGCCGCCGTGCAACGCGCCGTCGAGTACGGCGGTGCGGCGCTGGCCGGGCCGTTCGAGGTCCCGATGTTCCGCACGGCGGTTCTCCAGGATCCGCAGGGCGGGACCTTCTCGATCAGCCAGCTGATGTTGCGGGGATGACTGCGGCGGCGCCGGTAGGCTCCACGCATGACTGTGCTGGAGCGGCTGAACATCCCGGTTGCGGGCGGCGAGCTGGCGGCGTTTCGGTTGGGAGACCCGGCGGCGCCGCCGATCTTCGCCGTTCACGGGATCACGTCGCACAGCGGCGCGTGGAGACCGGTTGCACGCGCACTCGGCAACCGTGCGCACCTCGTCGCGATCGACCTCCGCGGCCGCGGGCGGAGCAACGCGCTGCCGCCACCGTACGGCACGTCGGTCCACGTCGATGACATCCTCGCCACGCTCGACGCAGTCGCCGTGCCGCGTGGCGTGCTCGCCGGGCACTCGCTCGGCGGGTACATCGTCTCGCGGCTCGCGGCCGAGCACCCCGACCGGGTCGAGCAGCTCGTGCTCGTCGACGGCGGACTGACGATTCCAGGCGTTGAACGGCTCGACCCGCAGGCGTTCGCCGATGCGTTCCTGGGGCCGGCGATCGCACGGCTGCGGATGACGTTTCCGACGACGGCGGCCTACGTCGAGTGGTGGCAACAGCACCCGGCGGTCGGCGGGGGACAGGTCGCCGCGGAGGATCTCGCAGCGTACGTCGAGCACGATGTGACCGGGACCGAGCCGGAGCTGCGGCCGGCGCCGGATGAGGACGCCGTCCGCGCAGATGCCGGCGAGCTCGCCGAGCTCGGGACGTATGCGCACCGCCTCGCCGTACCGGCGCATCTGCTGTGTGCCGAGCGCGGGCTTCAGAACGAGCCGAACCCGATGCAACCGATGGCGATCGCCGAGGCGTGGGCGGCCGAGGACCCGGGGCGGCGGCGGGCGACGCTCGTGCCCGACATCAACCACTACACGATCACGCTCGGGGCGCGGGGTGCGGGGATCGTGGCGGACGCACTCGCCGAAGCGCTCGCCGATCGCTGACAGCGGTCGCAGGCGGCGCACGGAAAGGGCCGCATAACTTGTTTCAGCTCGGACTCGGCCCGCTGGTCCTAAGACCAAAGACGTCTGGAATCGGGACGGCCACCGGCGCACCATCGTTGTGCCACGACAGAGAGGAGCAACGATGCGAGCCAGCGAGCAGATCACTGCGGAAGTCACGTCCTGGGACGGCGTCGAATCCGGTTACGGCCGACGAGGCGAGTTCGCGTTCAAGCTGAGGGGCCGCGAGATCGGACACCTGCACGGCGACCATGCGGCGCACTTCTTCTTCCCCAAGGAGATGTGGGCGACGCTCTACGCCGAGCACCGGATCGTCCATCACCCGGTGTTCCCCGGCCGGCAAGGACCGGCGGCCCGCCGGATCGAGACCGCGGATGACGTCGCTGATGTGATCGCGATGATGCGGCTGAACTACGACCGCTCGGCGAGTGCGGCCGGGGCGACCGCAACGAACCCGAGCCCGATGAACGAGAAGAAGGCGAGCACGCCGATCACGTGAGCCCAGCCGGCGTCGGCGAGCGTCAGCGTCGCAAACCCGACGACGAACGCGGCGCCGGCGCCTCGCGCCGCCAGGCCGGATCGCGACGCGGCCACGATATGACGTGAGGCGGATCCCTGTGCCGGCGCGCTGGCGACGCCCGCCGCGTCGTCCGCTGTCCCGTGGTCGAGCCGTCCTCCGAGCACGAGCCGGAACAGCAGCGCAAGCGATGGGGCGAGCAGCGCTGCACCGGCGAGCACGGCGACGATGACGACGACGAGCGCGTCGTGCGGCGCAGCCGCCTGGCGGATCGTGAGGTTCTTCAGCAGATACGGCTCTTGGGCGAGTGCCCAGCCGGCAACGATCGCGGCGACGGCGATCGCCGCCACGTAGCGAGCCGGCTCGTAGCGGCGCACGAGCACCAGCTCGAGTGCTGCCACCCCCGCGAGCACCGACACGATCAAAGCGACGAGCCCGCCGTCGTGGACGAGGCCGTCGAACAGGCGGTGCGCGTCGGAGTGGAGCACGATGAGCCCGACGACCGCGAGGCCTCCGGCGAGCACTCCGGCGATGAGCGACCGCAGTCGGAACGCCTTCTCGAGCTCCGCGTCTCCGGCACGGACGGCGTCGGCGGCCAGGAATACGGCCGACATATACGCCGCACTCGCGACCGCGATGAGGCCGATCATGATCCCGGTCGCGTTGAACCAGCTTGTAAACAGGTCACCGGCGGCGTTGCCGACCGGAACGCGCAACGAGGCGATGCCGCCGACCGTCGCCCCGAGTGCAAACGGCACGATCAGCGAGGCGACGGCGAACGCGGTGTCGATGACGCGGAGCTCCCTCGGCGTGCGGATGCCGCTGCGCAGTGCGTAGGTCGCGCCGCGCATGACGATCCCGATGCCGGCGAGGAACAGCGGCACCGACAGCGTCGAGGCGATCGACCCGAAGGCCGTTGGGTAGGCCGTCCAGAACACGACGAGCACGAACACGAGCCACACGTGGTTCGCCTCCCACACGGGGGCCATCGAGTCGTGGGCGTGATCGCGGATCCGCTCGGACAGCTCGCCGCGGCCGGCGGTGAGCTGCCAGATGCCAGCGCCGAAATCGGCGCCGCCGAGCACCGTGTACAGCACGAGCCCGACGAGCGCAAAGATCAACGGGATCTCATACAGGTGCACGCGATCAGGCCCCCGCTGGTTGGGTTGCCGAATCGGCCCCGCCCGCCCCGCCGCGCCCGGAACCGGACCCAGGAAGCTCGAGCGGCACCGCGGCCAGCCGCCGGAGGATCCACACCACGCCGCAGGCGACGCCGAGATAGGCGAGCGCGAGAGTCGCGTAGCCGATCGGCAGGCCACCCGCGCCCGTCACCGCCTGCGAGGTGCGCATCACGTGGTAGACGACCCACGGCTGACGGCCGACCTCGGTCGTCACCCAGCCGGCGATGAGCGCGACGAGCGCGGCAGGCCCGGCGAGCACGAGCGCCCGATAGAACCAGCGGGACTCGGGCAGTCGTCTTCGTCGCACGCGGACGACGAGATACACGATCCCGAGCAGCGCGAGCAACGTGCCGATGCCGACCATCGTCTGAAATGCGAAGCGCTCGAGATTGACCGGCGGGCGATCCGACGGTGGAACCGCGTCGAGCCCCTGCACGGTCGCGTCCCAGCTGTGGAACGCGAGCAGGGAAAGGCCGTGGGGGATCGGGATCCCGAACTTGTCCTTGCCGTCTGTGTACCAGCCGAGGATGTGAATGTCCGCGCCCTTCGTCGTCGGCCCGAGGCCCTCGAGCGCGGCGAGCTTCGTCGGCTGGTAGCGAGCCACCTCGCGGCCCGCCCAGTCGCCAACGAGGACCTGGACGGGGGCGGCGAGGCATGCGATCGTCAGCGGAATCGCGAGCGCGGTGCGCTCGTACCGGCCCCAGCGGCCGCGCAGGCGACCGAACCCGTAGCAGGCGGCGACAACGAAGCCGGTGACGATGTAGCCGGCGATGTACATATGCACGAGCTCGTGCCACAGGTACGTGTTGCCGAACAGCGCCCCGAGGGGATCGACATTGACTGCCTTGCCGTCGCGCAGCGTAAAGCCGGACGGGTGGTTCATCCACGCGTTGACCGAGATGACCATCAGCGAGCCGAGGAACCCGGAGATCACGATCGGGACGCCGCTCAGCATGTGGGCGCGCGGGGAGAGTCGATTCCAGCCGTAGATGTAAATCCCGATGAAGATCGCCTCCATGAAGAAGGAGAAGCCCTCGATCGCGAACCCGAGGCCGAACACCGAGCCGAAGGTCGCGGTGAAGTTCGGCCACAGGAGCCCCATCTCGAAGCTGAGAATCGTTCCGGTGATGACGCCGACCGCGAACAGCGCCGCCATCACCTTCGTCCAGCGGCGCGCGAGCGTCAGGTAGACCTCATCCCCGGTCCGGTGGTACAGCCACTCGACGAACAGCACCATCGCTGGGAACGCGATCCCGAAGCACACGAGCGGGATGTGCGCGGCGAACGACAATGCCTGCATCTGGCGCGCCTCCAGCAGGTAACCCTGATGGACGGGCGCGAGCGAGCCTGCCATGCCCGCGCACCTTACCCCGCAAGGGGGTCGGGCCAAAATGCCACTAGTTTCCGGACGGGGGTACTAGCTCAGCGGCAGCCGATCGAGCAGCCCCCAGATGCCGGTCAGCAGCCGATCGGGCGGGAAGTCCGGATCGAACGTCGCCCCGCGCGGGTCAGCTCGCGATCGACTGATGGCCCTGATCATCGAGATACCGCTCGAGCTCCGCAGGCTCGAGCGGATGGGCGAACAGGAATCCCTGTCCCCGGTCACAGTGGTGGCGCTTGAGCGCGCGGAGCTGCGCGGTCTCCTCGACGCCCTCGGCGATCGTCTCGACGCCCAGCGATCTGCCGAGCCGCAGGAGTGTGTTCGCAACTGCGGAGGCCTCCCGGGTCCCGGCGACGCCCTGCACGAAGGCCTGGTCGATCTTCAGTTGGTCGACGGGGAACTGGCGCAAGCAGGCGAGCGAGCTGTATCCCGAGCCGAAGTCATCGATCGCCACCCTGACGCCGAGGGCCTTGATCGCGGCGAGCAGCCGCACGGTCATTCCGGTGTCATCGACGAGCGTCGACTCGCTGATCTCGAGCGTGAGCTGCGACGGATCGAGCCCGCTCGTGTCGAGCGCCTCCTGGACGGCGACGGGTAGCTCGTCGTCGAGTTGCCGCGCCGAGACGTTCACGGCCACGCCGAGCTCGTAGCCGCGGGCGTTCCACGCCGCGGTCTGCTGGCACGCCTGCATCAGCACCCACCGACCGATTTCGACGATCAGCCCGCTCTCATCGGCGATCGGGATGAATCGTTCCGGTTCGAGCACGCCGCGGTCCGGATGACGCCAACGCAGCAGCGCCTCGACGCCCACCGTGCGGTCCGTGCGCAGCTCGACCGTCGGTTGGTAGACGAGGAACAGCTCGTCCTGCTCGAGTGCGTCCTGGAGGTCCATCTCGAGGCGAAGGCGGTCCTGGGCTGAGGTCTCCATTCCGGGCGCGAACACGACATAGCGGTTCTTGCCGCTCGTCTTGGCGACGTACAGCGCGATGTCCGCCTCGCCGAGGAGCTCCTCAGCGGACTGATCGAGTCCGTAGGCGATCCCGATGCTGACCGTGATCGACAGCTGGCGCCCGGGTACGGTCTCGAGCTTGCACCGCTCGCGGGAAAGGTCGAGGAGTCGCCCGGCGACGCGCTCGGCGCCGCCGTCGAGCCCGTCGCAGTCGACGAGGACGAGAAACTCATCACCGGACAGCCGGGCCGCGGTGTCTGCGTCGCGAGTCGCGGCCCGCAGACCGGCGGCGACGCGCTCGAGCACCTCGTCGCCGGTCGCATGGCCGAACGTGTCGTTGACGCCCTTGAACCCGTCGATGTCGACGTAGAGCGCCGCAACGGGTCCCCGCGACCGGCGGGCCGGGCGAGCATCTGCTCGGCGCGGTCGAGCGCCAGCACGCGGTTTGGAAGCCCGGTGAGGGCGTCGTGGAGCGCCTGATGGCGCAGTTCGCCGGTCTTCTCCTCGACCATCCCGAGCGCGCGCTCGCGCGAGCGGCCAAGGAGCAGAAGCAGGGAGCTGACGACGATGATGGCGGCCACCATGCAGGCGAGCAGCACGATCGCGATCGGCGGGACGGTCTGGGGTCCCGTGCCACGGATCAGCACCCGCCACGCGCCACCGCCAAGGCCGAGGTCGGTGATCTCGCTGGAAGCGGTGCGCGGCGGTGTCGTCCCCGCCGCGGCGACCTGGCTCCACGACTGCCCGGGATTGCGATGCTCGAGGCTGACCGCCAGCTTGCGGTTGGCGCCGATCGCCTGGTTGATCATGCCGGTCACATCGAATGTGCTGACCACCCAGTCGACGACTGCGGAGCGGCGCTTGGCGACGGTCTGCAGCGGAGCGCCTAGCCGGTAGACCGCGGTCGCCATGTACAGGAGCGGGATCCGCGACGGATCGACCGTGAGCAGGATGATCTGGCCGGTGTCGGTCGCGGTGCGCAGTGCCGGGGCCTCGTAGCGGCCGAGCACCGTCGAGCGGTCACACCAATCACCCTGGACGTAACCGGACGTCCGCGCGTCGAGCGGCAGGATCGTGGTCAGCATCCTGAGGAGGCAGAGCCTGACGTGGTGATGCGGGGAGAGCGTCATCGTGCGACCGACCGACTCGCGGTACGCCGGGTCTCGGTTTCGCTGCCTCTGGAAGGCGGCCGCCCGGGCGGCGGGCACCGGGGCGAGGACAGCCGTGCCGACGCCGCCGACCTGCCGGTCGCGCCCGTCAATCGCCGCATACCATGTGGCAAAGCGCGAGTCCGACATCGTCGGTTCCATCTCGACGGCGCCGCGCATCGTTGTCAGGAAGTCGGCATCACGTCGCAGCAGCGTCGTCAGCGTCGTCGACACGTCCTGTGCCGTCGTCCGGAACGTGCGGCGAGCCTCGCGCCGGCTGCTCGAGACAAATAGCACGGTCAGCATCGCCGACAGGGCCAGCCCGACGACGAGGACGAGGACGGCAGCGATCGCCGGCCGTGGCCCGCCCGCCGCACGCTTGTGACGCAGGACTACTTGCGGCTGCCCGCGAGCTCCGGCACCTGACGGCGCAGTTCGTCCCTCGCGATCGTCGCCTTGTGAACCTCGTCAGGCCCGTCGGCGAGCCGGAGCGTGCGCAGGTGGGCGTACATCATCGCGAGCGGGAAATCGTCCGAGACGCCGCCGCCGCCGTGCACCTGGATCGCCCGGTCGACGACCTTGAGCGCGACCGCTGGTGCCGCGACCTTGATCGCGGCGATCTCCATCCGCGCGTGCTTGTTGCCGACCGTATCCATCAGCCAGGCCGCCTTCATCGTCAGCAGCCGCGCCATCTCGATCTCGACCCGCGACTCCGCGATCCAGTCCTGGATGTTCGACCGCATCGCGAGCGGCTGGCCGAACGTGACCCGCTGGGCGGCGCGCCGGCACATGAGCTCGAGGGCGCGCTCGGCGGCCCCGATCGCTCGCATGCAGTGGTGGATACGGCCCGGCCCAAGCCGCGACTGGGCGATCAGGAACCCGTCGCCCTCGTTGGCAATGAGATTCGACGCCGGGACCCGCACGTTGTCGAAGTCGATCTCGGCGTGTCCCTCCTGATCGGCGTAGCCGAACACCGGCAGGTTGCGCATGACGGTGACGCCGGGCGTGTCACGCGGCACGAGCATCATCGACTGCTGGCGGTAACGATGGGCCTCCGGGTCGGTCTTGCCCATCACGATCATGATCTCGCAACGCTTGCGCATTGCCCCCGACGCCCACCACTTGCGGCCGTTGAGGACGTAGTCGTCGCCGTCGCGCTCGATCCGCATCTCGATGTTCGTCGCGTCTGAGCTCGCGACCGCAGGCTCGGTCATCACAAACGCGGAGCGGATCTCGCCGTCGAGCAGCGGTCTCAGCCATCGGTCCTGCTGCTCCGGCGTACCGAAGACGGTGATGACCTCCATGTTGCCGGTGTCCGGCGCCGAGCAGTTGCATGCCTCCGAGGCGATGTGGCTGCGGCCCATGATCTCGGCGAGCGGGGCGTACTCGGCGTTCCTCAGCCCCGGCCCCCAGGCTTCATGTGGATGGAACAGGTTCCACAGACCGCCGCCGCGGGCGCGCGCCTTGAGCTCCTCCATGACCGGCGGGTCGAAGTGGGGGTCGCCGGCGGCCTGCAGTTGCTCCTCGTAGACCGACTCCGCGGGATAGACCTGCTCGTCCATGAACGTCAGCAGCGTCTCTCGCAGCTGCTTGCAGCGATCGGTGAGCTCGAACTCCATCGTCGTCATCTCCTTCGTATTCCGAGGGCGCCCGTCCACAGACGGGTGAGCGTCTGCACGAGCGCGGGTTGTGAGGCGTTCCCCAGGTTCAGGACGTAGCGGAAATAGGCCATCCGGCTGACCATCGCGCTGAGCGCTTCGGCGGCGAGGACCGGGTCGAGGTCTGGATCGGCGTGCCCGTCAGCCTGCAGCCGGCGAATCGCCGCGGCGTTGCGCTTCATGAACGCCCGTGCGCGCCTCAGACGCTGGTCGCGGAAGTCGGGGTCGATCCCCGCCACCTGCTCCATCAGACCCATGAGCTTTGCGTTGCGGCGGTACGCGACGAGGTACGCGCGGTTGGCCGCCTCGATCACCGCGACCGGATCGTCGCGATCGTGGGCCGGCTCGAGGCGCGGATGAAGCATCTCCTCCTCGACCTCCTCCATCACGGCCGCAAACACGTCCTCCTTGCTCGTGAAGTACGTGTAGAACGAGCCGGCGGCGACGCCCGCCGCGGCGGTGATGTCGGTGATGCGAGCGTCGGGGAACCCGTCGCGCTCGAACACCTGGCGGGCCGCGTGCACGAGCGCCTCCCGGGTGCGCGCGCCGCGTGCGCTGACCGGTTGACGTCCGGTCTGGGCGGGCAGTTGCCGCGGCGAGGCCATCGAGCGTGCATCGTAGTTGAAACTGGCTTCAACTTCGAGTAGGTTGTCGCGGAAATGGAGCTTGCCGACCGAAACATCGTCGTCACCGGCGCCGGAAGCGGCATCGGCCGGGCGCTGGCCCGCTGGTTCGCCGCCGAGCGGCCGCGGGCGCTGACCGTCGCCGATATCAATCTCGACGCCGCCGAGGCGACGGCCGTCGAGGTCGGCGGGACCGCCGTCCGGGTCGACGTCAGCCGCGAGGTGGAGATTGGCGCGCTCGTCGCGCGTGCCCGCGAGGTCGGTGGCCCGATCGACGTGTTCTTCTCCAACGCCGGCGTCCCCGGTCCGGGCGGTGGACCGGACGGGTCCAACGAGGAGTGGCAGCGAACGTGGGAGATCAACGTCATGGCCCATGTGTGGGCGGCGCGCGCAGTGCTGCCCGAGATGGTGGAGCGCGGTGACGGCTACCTGCTGAGCACCGCGTCCGCGGCGGGCCTGCTCACCCAGGTCTCGGCGCTCGCCTACTCGGCGACCAAGCACGCGGCGGTTTCCGTCGCCGAATGGCTGGCGATCAACTACGGCGATGCCGGTGTGAAGGTGTCCTGCCTGTGTCCGCAGGGCGTGCGCACGCCGATGCTCGATCTCGCGATCGACCAGGACCCGGTCGGGTCGACGGCGCTCGTCGCTGAAGGACTGCTCGATCCCGACGAGGTAGCGGAGGTCGTCGTCGCGGCCATGCGAGAGGAGCGCTTCCTCATCCTTCCTCACCCGCAGGTCGCCGACCACCTGGCCCTCAAGGGGACTCAGCCCGAGCGCTGGATCGGCGGGATGCGAAAGCTGTTGCGCCGCGCACGCGCCGGCGACGCCGGCTGACCGGCGTCAGCTCGTGACCGTCTTGATGTCGCGCAGCAGCTCCTCGACGAGCGCCGCAAACTCGCGCGTGTCGATCGGCTTGGACACGTAGGCGTCACACCCGGCCGCGAGCGCACGCTCGGCGTCGCCGCGCATCGCCTCGGCGGTGCAAGCGAGGATCACGCACGCCGCCGTCTTGGGACGCGCCTTGAGGCGACGGGCGAGGTCAAGGCCGTCACCGTCGGGCAGTTGCACGTCGAGCACAATCAGCGCCGGCAGCTGCTCGGCGATCACCGCCTCGGCATCGGCGATCGAACTCGCCCCGACGACCTCGTGGCCGCCGAGCTCAAGCACCCGCTGCAGCAATTTGAGGTTGAGCTCGTGGTCATCGACCACGAGTACGCGGGCTGCTTCACGGCTGGTTGCCATCTGAGCCTCCATCTACGGCCCTGATCGTCACAAGCCTAGCCCCGCTTGAGTCATAGGTGTAAGAATCAAAATGTCAGAATCCGGTCAGGCGGGCCGCCGGGCGATTTCGGCGAGCGCCAATTGCGTCTCCGGCCAGATCTCGATGAGGCTCGCGTCCGCCGCGCGCGCCTCGGCCAGCCTTCCGTCTCGGGCCGCTTGCTCGAGTTCGCTGAGCGTACGAAGCAGCGGCTGCGCGCCGACGAGTAAAGCGTCGTTGCGGCACGCGTGGGCCGTCTTGGCCGCGCGCTCGAGCTCCTCGGCATCGAGCTGCGACTGCAGCCCGGCGATCCCCTCGGCCAGGTTCCGCACGATGCCACCGACGATCTCAGGCACTGTCGTCCCCAGCACCTCCACGACCTGGTCGAGCCGGCTGAGGTCAAGTTCGATCGTCATGGGCGGAGCAGGTGTCTGAAGTGGCGCATGAACTGGCCGAAGCGGCCATGCCCGGAGCTTGTCAGCCCGGTCAGCCCGAGGAGCGCGACGAACAGTCCCGCGAGCAGCATCAAGCCACTGAGGAGCAACGGCCAGTGACGCTGTAGGAAGTTGCGACCGATGGCGAGGAGCCGGTCCGCGTGCGACCCGGCGAACGTGAGCGTGGCGATGATCCCGAGCAACGGGGCGACGAAGCAGACGTTGAAGATCAGCAGCACGATCAGCTGGCGGGTCGGCCCCATGCCCGAGCCGACGATCGCCGCGATCACCGCGAAGTATGGGAACGCGGTCGGCAGCTCGAGGGCGGAGATCGTCGCTCCGAGGAGGGCGCTCGAGCGGCCCTCGCCCCGGGGCTGGGGCAGCTTGCGCTCGGACAGGCGATCGCGGTGACGCCACAAGAGCCCCGCGCCGATGATCAGCGCGACGCCGACGGCGAGCTCGATGATGTGACGTGCGGTACGTCCCGGCTTGGGGACGAGCGCGAGCAGCAGCTGGCCGGGTCCGAGCGCGATCGCTGCCCCGCCGATCATGAACACCGCGAACACGCCAAACGTGAACTCGGTGACGTTCCGCCGTGACCGATCGCCGCTCGCGAGATACAGCGCCGGCGCGATCGTGGTCGGGTTCAGCGAGTCGGCGAGACCGATCGATACCGCCAATCCGATCAAGCGGATCATGGGCGCATTCTTGCCGTCGCCGGCGCGTTGATGCGTGTGAGTCGGCTTAGATCGCGGCCAGCGCTTCGCGCACGGCGCACTCCCCGGACCGGACCGCACCGTCCATGTAGCCATTCCAGTAATCCGATGTCTCGGCGCCGGCCCAATGGATTCGGCCGACCGGCGCGCGCAGCGCATGGCCGTAGTCGGTGAGCACGCCCGGAGGCGCATACCCGCCGTAGCAGCCGCGGGTCCAGGGCTCGAGCGACCAGTTCATCTCGATGTAGCTCCTGGGGTGTGCCGCCTCACTGCCGAAGTATCGGATGAAGCAGGCGATTGCGCGGCGCCGGCGCTCGGCCGCGCTCAGCGTCCCGAACACGCGCGCCTCATGTCCCTCGACGAACCCGAGGAGCACCCCAGGCGACCCATCGGGCGGCGAGTTGTCGTAGGTCAGCTTGATCGGCCCGGTATCGCTCGTCACCTGGCCGGCGAGCCCATGGTCGCGCCAGAACGGGCGCGGATAGACGACCTCGACCTTGATCGCCGAGCCCTGCGGGAAGCGCTGGAGCAACTGGGCGCGGAGCGCCGGCAGATCCGGCTCGTAGCGGATCAGGCCGGTGAGCGACGGCGGGCCGGTGACGATCACCGCCTTGCCCTTGACCGTCAGCGTGTCGGTGTGGACGGTGACGCCGCCGCGACCCTGGACGATCCTTCGGACCGGCTGCTCCAGCAATACGCGCTTGCCGAGCCCCCTGGCGGCGCGGATCGAGATCAGCTGCGAGCCGCCGACGAAGCGGCTGTCCTGGGCGCCGCCGCCGGTTGTGATCAACCGGTCGAACGTCCCCGGGATCGTCTCGTTTCCTGCGGAGTGGGTGTAGAAGAGGACGTGGAGCAGCGACACGTCGCGCGGCTCACACGCGAACACCGCCTCGATTCCGAGGTCGAGCAGGCTGTTGCCGCCGGTCGTGAGCCCCTGCGCGCGCTTGAACGTCTCGAACGTCTGACCATCCCAGTCGGCTGCGTTCGTCGCGGTCCACGGCGCCTGGAGCGGGACGGTCTTCGCCATCGCGTTCATCTGCAGGATGACCTTTGCCAGTCCGACCCCGGCCGTGACATCGGGCGGGATCGGATTGACCGCGCCGGCGTAAGGCGTCAGCTTGCCGTTCTCGTAGAACAGATAGTTGCCGGCGTTGTACGTCTTGAAGGTCCCCACGCCGAGGTCCTTGGCGAGCGTCGCCAGGTGATCCTGAGTCGGTCCGATCCACTGCCCCCCGACCTCGACGATCTTGCCGCCGCCGAGGGAGTGGTTCAGTGTCCGCCCGCCGACGCGATCCCGCGCCTCCAGCACGAGCACCGACCGTCCCTTGGCGTGGATCTGTCGCGCCGCCGTCAATCCGGAGAGGCCGGCGCCGACGACGATCACGTCGGCCTTCCGCGTCCCTCTCGCCGGCGTTGGGCGCTTAGGCGCGGCGGCCGCCTCGGTGGCAGCACCGCCGCTCAGGGCGGCTGCGCCGGCAGCGGCCGCAGCACCGCCGATGAGCTTCCGACGACTGATATGCGTCTCTTCGCGATCCTGCATGAATTGCTCCCCTCTCGTCCGTGGCGGAGGGACATTCTGGCGATGATCTGCGACTCTTGCCGCTGACATGGATGGACGGAGGCGCAGCGGCCGGGTGGCAATGATGCTCGTGGGGTGTCTCACCGCGATCGTGCTCGCGGCACCGGGCACGGCGGCGGCACGCTCGTGCGCGGGTGTCCTCGCGCACCGCAGCCACCCGGTGATCAAGGCGCTCGATCAGCGCCCACGTGCGCCGCGCGTGTTCGCCATGCAGTACAAGCAGGAGGCCCGCACGGTCGTCTCGTACGCGACGTTCCGTCGCAAGATCGATTGCATGCTGCGTGTGTATGTGCTGCCCCACCTTGCCCGAGGGCGTCCGAACGTCGTCGTATTCAACGAGGACATCGGCCTGGCGGCGATGGGGATCGGGTCGCGCGGAAGGGTGGCCCGCGATGTCATCGCCCACCGAGGCGGTCCGCACTGCGTCACCGGCGCTGAGCCGTGCGGAGCGCTCGGAGCGATCTCCGCGTTGACGAGTGCGTACGGGCGTGAGGTCAACGCCTATGCGGCGCGTTTGTCCGGCTTCTCCGGCCTCTCACGCGTGTTCGTCGCGACGACCGACACGACCGTCCGCGGGTTCCTGGGCACGTTCTCCTCGCTGGCCCGCCGCTATCGGATCTATCTCATCGGCTCGGGAGATCTGCCGCCGTTCCGACAATCCCGGACCCTGTCGGATCGGCGCGCGTTCGCCGATCCCGATCTCCATCCCGCGCCGGCGTCGGTGTATGTCGCGACCTCCGCAAAGGCCTACAACCAGGTGTTCATGTGGGGGCCGCGGGTTGTCCGCCGCGGCGGTCCCGACGTCCTGCGCAACGTCGTCGCCTCGAACCGCAAGGTGCCGCTGACGCCGATCGAGATTGCACTCGGTCTGACGCCGGGGCCGGCCGTTGGACCGGCGGCGGTCGCGAATCTGCGGCCCTTTGCGCTCCCGGGGACGGCCGCCCGGATCGGGTTCGCGACGAGCCTCCCGGCGTTCGTGTGGGGCACGCCGCCCGCCGGGGTGAGCCCGTGCAGCAACACATCGCTCTACTACATGCGCTGCCTGAGCCGGCTCGGCGCGAATCTCGTGATTCAGGACGAGGCAAACCCGGGCGCCTGGACCGGGCCCGACGGCAACGGCGCCGAGCAGTGGCAGCCGCTGTCGTGGATGAACTCGACCTACCACACGGTGTACGACCCAAGCGTGCGCTTCGCCTACAACGTCACGGCGATGATGGTCGGCAACCTGTCCGACCTCGTGTTCGACGGTCAGAGCGCGATCACCCAACGCGGATTCGCGGTGCCGCGGCGCGGTTGCCACTACATCGGGAACGGCGCGTTCGTGGCTTCTGAGGACCAGGCGGTGTTCCGAGGCTTTGCGGGGCCTCAGCCGGATTTCCTGGCGCTCGCGCCATGGGTCGTGAGCGATCGCTCCCGGGCGGCGCTGCGGGGGGTTGGTGCTGCGCTTGGCCCAGGATCAGGGTCGGCTCTCGAGAACGACTACCTCGAGACGGCGCTGGTCGCCGACCTCCCGTTCCCGGTCGACCGGCACCGGGCGAACTGCGCCGGAGCGTGACCCTCTGGGCCTCAGTAGCGCTATGGCACCACTGAGGCCCATGGACCTGCGCGCAACGTCAGGCGAAGCGCAGCTCCTCGCCCTCGCCCTCGTCGTCTGAGACCGGCCGCTCGCAGGTCGGGCACCACCACACGGCCTGCATCGCGGTCCCGCAAACGGCGTGCCGCGGCCCGGCCGGCTCCTCGGCATTGCGCGCGCCCCACCCGGCGAGCAGCCGCAGCGCGCCGGCGAGCTCCCGTCCGGATGCGCTCAACTCGTAGACGAACCGGGGCGGCCGCTCGGAATACGGCCGGGCGATGACGAGCGCGTTGCGCTCGAGCGCGCGCAGCCGCTGCGTGAGCACGTTGGGCGCGATACCCGTGACCTCCTCCTGGAGCTCGCCGAACCGTTGCGAGCCGTCGAGCAGCGCAGCGACGA
Source organism: uncultured Solirubrobacterales bacterium (assembly GCA_963750695.1). Lineage (GTDB taxonomy): Bacteria > Actinomycetota > Thermoleophilia > Solirubrobacterales > Solirubrobacteraceae > Palsa-465. Next base: position 295,427 of record CAVVSB010000004.1, on the reverse strand, counting down.
TCAGCAGCGTCCAGCGGTCGCCGACCGTGGCGAGCGCGTCGGCGAGGGCGGAGCGGGCGTCGGGCGCGGGCGCAGGCGCGGCGTTCGTCTCGGGTACGGCGTTCGTCTCGGACTCTGGCGGGCTCATCGCAAAACGGATCGTACGCGGGTTCATCCGCTTGCTAATCTAGCGACTTGCAATTTGCAAGTGACTAGCAGGTAGGAGTACGCATGACCGTCTTGGAAGAGCTTGAAAGCGCGATCGGGGAGACCGCTCGCCGCTATGGGCCGGCCGTTGTCGGCCTGGGCCGCGGTTGGGGCGTCGGTTCCGGCGTCGTGGTCGCACCCGGCCGCGTCCTGACCAACGCCCACAACCTCCGGCATGACGAGGTGTCCGTCACGTTCGCCGACGGGCGGACGGAGACCGCCCGGGTCGTGGGCGCCGACGGCGATCTCGACGTCGCCGTGCTGGAAGTTGACACCGGCGAGATCGCACCCGTGCAGTGGGCGCCGGATGGCGAAGGCGCCGCGCCGGAGATTGGGCGGCTTGTGCTCGCGCTCGGCAACCCGGGCGGCCGCGGGCTGCGCGTGACCCCGGGCTTCGTCTCGTCTGCGGCGCGGAGCTTCCGCGGCCCGCGGGGCCGGCGGATCGCCGGTGCGATCGAGCACACGGCGCCGCTGCCCCGGGGCAGCTCGGGTGGGCCACTGCTCGGGGCCGACGGAGGACTGCTCGGCATCAACACCGTGCGCGCCGACGGCGGCCTCATCCTCGCGATCCCGGCCGACACCGCCCTGCGCGGGCGCGTCGACGCGCTCGGGCGCGGGGAGACCGCCAGCGCGAAGCCCCGGCTTGGCGTGGCGATCGCGCCGCCGCGCGTGGCTCGCCGGCTGCGGCGCGCCGTCGGCCTGCCCGAGCGCGATGGTGTGCTCGTCCGCGGCGTCGAGGCAGGGAGCGCCGCCGAGCGTGCCGGACTCGAGCGCGGCGACCTGATCGCGTCGGCGGCCGGCCGGGACATCGACCGCGTAGATGCCCTCTACGAGGCAATCGACGCCGCGCGGACGGCTGGATCGCTCGAGCTGTTGATCATCCGCGGTACCGACGAGCGGACCATCGAGGTGACGTTCTGATGGCGACGATGATCGATCGGGACGTCGAGGCGGACGCGCTCGACGCGTACTCGCGCGCGGTCGTGAGCGTCGCCGACCGGCTCGCGCCGTCCGTGGCGAACCTGCGCATCACTCGCCGCACGCGAGCTGGCCAGGCGCCCGCGGGGGCCGGCAGCGCCGTCGCGCTGACGCCGGACGGCTATCTGCTGACATCGGCGCACGTCGTCAGCGGCCCAGGCCGCGGCGGGCGTGCTGCGTTCGTCGACGGCCGCGAGTTGGCCTTCGACATCGTTGGCGTGGACCGGCTCTCCGACCTCGCCGTGCTGCGGGCGCATGGGAGCGATCTTGTGCCGGCAACACTCGGCGAGGCGGAAGGCCTGCGGGTCGGCCAGCTCGTCGTCGCGATCGGCAACCCCAACGGCTTCGCCGGCTCGGTCACGGCCGGGGTGGTGTCCGCGCTCGGGCGCTCGCTGCCTGCCCGCGCCGGACGCACGATGCGCTACATCGACAACGTCATCCAGACCGACGCAGCGCTCAACCCCGGCAATTCCGGCGGCGCGCTGGTCGACAGCGCCGCCCGCGTCGTCGGCGTCAATACCGCGGTGGCGGGTGTCGGGCTCGGCCTCGCCGTGCCGATCAACGCCGCAACGAGGCGGATCATCGCCGCGTTGATGCACGACGGGCGGGTGCGCCGGGCTTACATCGGGATCGCGGGCGGCCCGCGACCGCTCCCACCGCACGCTCGCGTCCGCCTCAACCGCAGCAGCGGGATCGAGGTCATCGAGGTCGCGCCCGGCAGCCCGGCGGAGCGAGCCGGACTGCGCGCCGAGGACCTCATCGTCGAGCTCGCGGGAACGCCAGTCGAGCGCGTCGATGACATCCAGGGTCTGATGACCGAGGACATGATCGGCGAGCGTGTAACGATGCAGGCGCTCCGCGGCGATCGCTGGCTGACGCTCGAGTTGCTTCCCGCAGAACTCACGCAGTAGCTACACTCCGACACGGCGCCGGGCGGCGTTCATCGACACGCCCGTACCCCGGGGCCGAGACCTGACCACCGACCTTTCGGGAAGCGCCAAGATGGCCCGTGGAGACGTCCGGATCGCTGCGACCCTCGCCTGCGAGGAGTGCAAGCGCCGGAACTACCAGACGAATAAGAGCAAGCGGAACAATCCGGAACGGCTCCAGCTGCGGAAGTACTGCCGCTGGTGCAAGCGTCACACCCCGCACCGCGAGACGCGCTAGCAAGGGGACCGCCCGCCGTGGCTCGCAACCGCAAACGAGCGAAGGAGCGGCGCGCCCGCCGTCCGCAGGAAGCTCCTGTGGCTGCGAACGCACGCGCTGATCACGACCACGACTCTCCGGATCCGATCGAACACGCTACGCCCGACGTCGACCTGGCCGAGGCGCAGCTCGCCGTCGGCCGGCCGGAAATGGCGATCGAGGATGAACCGCCCGAGCAGGCGGCCCTCGACGAGGCGGAGTTCGAGCGGGAGGAGGACGAGGCCGACGCTGCGGTCCCAGGTGTCCTGCCCGAGCCGACCCACGTGGAGTCAGGTTCCGGCAGTGGCGCTACTGTCGGAGAGGTCGCCGCGCCGCCGCGGCATCCAAGCGCCGGCGGGCGACTCGTCAACTTCGTCCAGGGAAGCTGGCGCGAGCTACAGCGAGTACAGTGGCCTGACCGCCGCCAGGTGATGCAGGCCACAGGGGTCGTGATCGGGTTTGTGATCGTGGCCGGCGTATTCCTCGGCGTCGCCGACCTCCTCGCCGGCAAGCTGATGAATTACATCCTCACTGGCCACTTCAAGTAAGAGCAGAAAATGTTTCGCTGGTACGTCGTCAACACTTATTCCGGACACGAGAACAAGGTCAAGCACAACCTTGAGCATCGGGTTGTGTCCCTGAACCAGCAGCGTGCGATCAAGCGGATCGTCGTTCCGACCGAATCGGTGTCCGAGATGAAGGACAACCAGAAGGTCGTCGTCGAGAAGCGCACGATGCCGGGCTATGTGCTCGTCAACATGGACCTCAACGAGGACTCCTGGGCGCTCGTCAAGGGCACGCCGGGCGTCACGGGCTTCGTCGGCGCCTCCAACGAGCCGGTGCCGCTCACGCAGGCCGAGGTCGACCGCCTACTCCATCAGGAGCCGGCCGAACGTCCGCGCAGCCGCGCGCAATTCTCGATCGGTGAGTCGATCAAGGTCATCTCCGGCCCGCTGTCTGACTTCTCCGGGGAGATCTCCGAGGTCAACGAGGACGCTCAGCGGCTCAAGGTGCTCGTGTCGATCTTCGGCCGGGAGACGCCGGTCGAGGTCGGGTTTGACCAGGTCAAGAAGATTTAGCGTGAGAGCAGGTACGGAGACTCGATGGCAAAGAAGGTTCTGACAGAGATCAAGTTGCAGGCGGTCGGCGGGCAAGCGAGCCCGGCGCCGCCGGTCGGCCCCGCCTTGGGCCAGCACGGCGTCAACATCATGGAGTTCGTCAAGGCGTTCAACGCCCAGACGCAGAACGACACGGGCACCGTCATTCCGGTCGTGATCACGGTCTACGAAGACCGCTCGTTCACGTTCATCACGAAGAGCCCGCCCGCGGCTGTGCTGATCAAGCAGGCGATCTCGCTGGAGAAGGGCTCCGCGGAGCCCCACCGCGACAAGGTCGGCAAAATCACGCAGGATCAGCTGCGTCAGATCGCCGAGAAGAAGATGAAGGACCTGAACGCGAACGACGTCGACGCCGCGGCGAAGATCATCGCCGGCACCGCGCGGTCGATGGGCGTGGAGGTGGTCTAAGTGGCGAAGCACGGCAAGTCATACGCAGACGCGCGGCAGCGCTTCGACCGGGAGCGCGAGTACGCGCCCGCCGAGGCGATCGCGCTCGTCAAGCAGCTGAGCACCGCAAAGTTCGACGAGTCCGTTGAGGTCCACGTCCGTACCGGGCTCAACGTCCGGCATGCCGACGAGCAGCTGCGCGGCACGATCGCGCTGCCGAACGGCCTCGGCAAGAACGTCAAAGTCGTCGTGTTCGCCCAGGGCGACAAGGCCCGTGAGGCCGAGGAGGCCGGCGCCGACATCGTCGGGGCCGAAGACCTGGCCGCACGGATCCAGGACGGCTTCGATGATTTCGACGTTGCGATCGCGACGCCCGACCTGATGCCGGTCGTCGGCCGGCTCGGGCGGATCCTCGGTCCGGCGGGCAAGATGCCGAACCCAAAGGTGGGAACGGTGACGATGGATGTGTCTCGCGCGGTTGAGGAGTCGAAGGCCGGCAAGGTCGAGTACCGCACAGACCGCAACGCGATCGTGCACCTCGTGATCGGCAAGCGCGACTTCGAAGAGCGCCGACTGCTCGAGAACTACGCGGCCGTGATCGAAGAGTTGGTCCGGGCCAAGCCGTCGGCGGCAAAGGGCCGGTACATCCGGTCGGTCACGTTCGCCAGCACGATGGGCCCCGGCGTCAAGGTCGACCCGTCCCGCACGCGGGACATCATCGAGGAACCGGTCGCGGCGTAGTATTTTCCGCCGAAGAGTTCACACAAGAGCGAAGCCCAAGACCTCCGGCGGCGCGCCTCGCGCGGAAGCCCGGAGCAGGCGGAGCCTCGATTCCGAGCCACTTGTCGGCTCGTGCCTCGACGCCCGCCTCACCGCGGGCGTTTTCCGCTAGTCAACAGGAACAGGCATGAATCGAGATCAGAAAGCAGCAGTCGTCGACGAGATCGCGGAGCAGATTCAGAGCTCCGACGCGATCTTCGCGGTCGACTACAGAGGACTGACCGTCTCGCAGGCGGCGGAGCTCCGTGGCAAGTTGCGGGACGCCGACGCGCGGTTCCGGATCGTCAAGAACAGCCTCTCCGAGCGGGCGGCGGATAAGGCCGGCGCCGAGGCGCTGAAGCCGTTCCTCGAGGGTCCGACAGCGCTCGCCCTCGTCCGCGGCGACGCCGCGGTGGCGGCGAAGGCGCTCAACGACACCGCCCGCGCACTGAACGTGCTCGAGTTCAAGGGCGGTGTTCTGGGCGGTCACGCGCTGAGCGCTGACGACGTACGGTCGATCGCGCGGCTCCCGTCGCGTGATGTGCTCAACGCGCAACTCGTCGGGACGATTGCGGCACCGATCAGCGGCCTCGTACGGACGCTGAACGCGCTGATCGCGGGCCTCGCGATCCAGCTGAAGTCGATGGCCGATCAGGGCCTCGTCTCGGGAGAGGCGCCGGCGGCTGAGGCTGCGCCCGCGGAGCCCGAGGCGGCCGCCGAGGCGGCTGCTGAGCCAGAGGCGGCTGCTGAGCCGGAGCCCGAGCCGGCTGCGGAACCCGAGGCCGAGACCACCGACCAACCTGAAACTGAAACCACTGAGGAAGCTGCCGCGGACGCGGAAGCGTCCGACGAGTAAGGAGGAACGATGCCAACCACAGAAGAGTGGATCGACGAACTGAAGAGCATCTCGGTGCTCGAGCTGTCCGAGCGGATCAAGGCGCTCGAGGAGGCGTTTGGCGTCTCCGCGACGGCCGTGGCCGCGGCCGCCCCGGCCGCTGCTGGTGCCGGCGATGGCGGCGGCGAGGCTGCCGAGGAGCAGACCGCGTTCGACGTGATCCTCACCGCTGCGGGCGACAAGAAGATCCAGGTGATCAAGGTCGTGCGCGCCGCCACCGGTCTGGGCCTGAAGGAGGCCAAAGCGCTCGTCGACGAGGCCCCGAAGCCCGTCAAGGAGGGCGTCGACAAGGCCGAGGCTGACAAGCTCAAGGCCGACCTCGAGGAGGCCGGCGGGGTCGTCGAGCTGAAGTAATTCGGCTCCGGCTCAAACCGGGACTTACCTGAGAGGCGAGACTTTTCGGTCTCGCCTCTTTCTTTGCTTGAGGCCTGTAGCCCCGGGTGACCCCTGTCAGGCCGACTCGTCGCGCGGAACGATCCGCATGATCGAGACTTCCTCGCCGGCCCTCGTGTCCGGATAGACGACGTAGGCCCCGGGCGCGCCGCCGAACCAGGTGGCCTCGGCCTCGCCGACGAAGATGCCCGCCCGCTGGGACCCGTCGGACTGCTCTACCCAGATCTTCTGTCCCTCGTGAAGCCCGCTCATCACGCCTGACTCGTCGAGCCGAGCGCGGCCGTGATCTCGTCGACCGCCGCGCGCTCGGCATCGCTCACGGCGGCGTCGCCCTCGCGATGTGCATTGGCGACGTTCTGCGCGAGCGTCACGACGAACCCTCGGAAATCGTCGACTTCCTGCGGGGTGGCCTTTGACTCGAGCAACGCGACGGCGTCCCGGAGGTGCTGCAGGCCGGCCTGCCGGAGCTCTTCGGGCGAGTGGTAACGGGTGTGGTCCATCGGAGGCTTCGCGGATGCGATCTCGTCGAGGAGCTCGCTCTGGCCGTGCTGCTGCCGCGCCTCCGCGTAGGACTTGGCGATCGCCAACGTCTCGCGGAAGGTCCCGCCGCGCTGAGCGGTCAGGACGATCAGGCCTGCGCTCGGTGGTGCCTCGAGCACGCTCTTCCACTCCTGCTCGGTGAAATCCGCCTTACCGGACATGGCTCGCTCCTCGGTCTGTCGGTGATCCCATGCGGGGCAGGATCGCACCCATCTCACTTGAGGGGTAGCTCCCCCGCAGCGGCCGCGCCGATGGAACGCCGGTGCGCGAGCGGCGGCGACGCTCAGGCCGGGTCGCTGATCGCCCGGGCGCCTCCGGCGGCCAGGAGCAGGAACGTGCCGATGCAGAGGATCGCCGTGACCGTCATCGGGATCCCGTCCCCGGCCGCCTTGGCGACGGCGCCGCCGACCCCTGAGCCAAGGATCTGACCGCCGGCCCAGGCGAGGTTCGCGAGGGCCGAGGCGAGCCCCTGGTCGAGACCCTGCCGGTCGGCTTCGTCGGCGAGCATCGCCATCGCCGGCGCCCAGAACCCGCCGAGCGCGGCCGCCGTGGCGATGATCACCGCGCCGAGCAGCGCGGCGCTCTCCGGCAGCGTGAAGCACATGAGCAGGATCGCGGTCCCGATCAGGCCGTAGCGCACCGGCGTCATCCGCCCTCGCCGGTCGGAGACTCGCCCGATGACCGGGCTGAGGCAGGCCTCGATCCCCGCGGCGACGAGGAACGCCGCGCCGATCGCTGCCGCGCTCGCGCCCAGCCGGTGCATGCGCAGCGGGCCGAGGACGTTGATCATTCCGGAGGCGACGGCCGGCAGGGTCACCAGCCACATCGCGACGCGCACGGCCTGTCCGCGCAGCGCGGCGACCATGTGACGGGCTCCCTGGGCGGAGTCGACGTGCGCGCTCGGGATCCGCTGGGTGATGGCGATGAGACCGGTCGCGATCACGACGACACCGCTGAACGCAGCGCCCCGGCCGACCGCGGTCGCCGCGGTGCCGATCAAGGGGCCGAACAACGCTCCGGCGACCGCCGCGCCGATCGCGCTGCCGATCAGGGTACCGCGGCGTTCCCTCGGCGCTTCGGCGACGATCCAGGCAAGGCCGCCCGACCACGAGCACGCTCCACCGACTCCCTCGATGAAACGGGCGACATCGAGCAGGAGCTCGTTGTGGAGAAAGCCGAACGCGAGCGTCGAGCCGGCAAGCAGCGACAGACCGAGCGTCACGGTGAACTTCGGGCCCGCGCGGGCGGCCAGGACCCCGGCTGGGATCGAGGCCAGGAGCGTTCCGAGCGGATAGCTCGCCGTCATCACGCCGGCGGCGAACTTGGACAGATGGAGCTCGTGGGCGAGCGTCGGCAACAGCGGCGCGATCGCGGCGTAGAACATCGTGTCGACGAACACGATCGCGCCGACCACGAGGACGAGGCGACGCTCCGTCCGATCGGGACCGGTGTGCGGTTCGCCGGCGGGATTGGTCACGGGCGCCACGGCGACTGACGGTAACGCGGCGCGCGTCGAGCCCGAGCTGCGCGGCTTGCCGGATGCTCACCGCCGGCCGAGCGACGCCCGGCCGGAGCCGCGTCGAGCGAGTCGCCCCACGAGAAGAGTCCGACAGATGCGCTTGGCGAGCGGGTGGGACCGTTGTCGCGCACAGACCGCCGAGACGATCCGATCCGTCGGCCGGCGCGGCTCTGGCGGACCGTTGCGGCGGTCGCCGGCGCCCGGCGGGACACCGCCCGGCGAGACACCGACGCCGTGCGCCCCCGTCAGGAGACGCACGGCCCCGGTCAGCAGGCCTACTCGGGGTTGTACTTGAACGAGATGCCGAGGCGCACCCGGAAGCTGACGACGCCGCCGTCCTCGATCGTGAGGTCTTGTCGGATCACCTCGGCGATGCGCAGTTCCCGCACGCTGGTGGCGGCGGTCTCGACGGCTACTTTGGCCGCCGCCTCCCACGACTCACTGCTCACCCCGATGACCTCTGTGACGCGGTAGACGGTGTCCGCCATGGTGTACCTCCTAGCTGGTAGGGAGCCGTGGAGACGACTCTTTCACCCGCGGACGCGCACCGCAACATGAGTGTCCCGTTCCAGAGGTGCGATTGCAGTCGAGGCACCCCTGGCGGCGCCGCGCTTTGTCCTCGAATCCTCACGCACCTCCAGTGCGCGTCGGATTCTGCGTCCTCGCGCGGCATCCACCAGTGGCACCTCTTGTGCAACCGAACCTCCGGAACGAAACACTTGTTCGAAGCTTGCCGTACCCCTGCTTCTTCCCCTACACTCCCCGGCGTCAGCCAATAGTCGTAGCCGCCCAGTTGCGAGAAGCCACCGCGCCACATACGCGGAGGCAGCGGGCGGGGTCCGTGAGAGCTGACGGTCCTGCACAGGGCACCGATGCCGTGTGCTATCTTTGCTGGTCGCGCTTTGAGTGAGATCGGTGGTCCCGCTGGCAGGGCTCCGTCGACGCTCGCGACGAGCGCAGACTTAGCCTCCCTCTAGACCGCCGAGGAGTCGCCGTCTTGGCAACCGCTCACGCCCCCCGGACGCGCCGGAGTTTCGCGCGTCTGAACAAGGTCCTTGAAGTCCCCAACCTCATTGACATTCAGCGCAAGTCCTTCGAGTGGCTGACCGATCCCGAGTCGGGCGGCCTGCGCGAGACCATCGATGACATCTCACCGATCGAGGACTACACCGGAAACCTCGCCGTCCAGTTCGGCGAATTCACCTTTGACGAGCCCGTCGCCAGCCTCGACCAGTGCCGCGAGAAGGATCTGACCTACGCGCGCCCGCTCACGGTCACGGTCGCATTCATCAATCGCGAGACGGGTGAAATCCGCGAGCAGTCCGTGTTCATGGGCGATTTCCCGTGGATGACAGATCGCGGCACGTTCATCATCAACGGGACCGAACGCGTCGTCGTGACGCAGCTGGTCCGCTCGCCTGGCGCCTACGTGATGGAGCCGAAGGATCGCGAGAAGCAGGTCTTCATCGCGAACCTGATGCCGGCCCGCGGCTCATGGCTCGAGCTCGAGATCGACAAGAAGGGTCGCGTCTACGTGCGCATCGACCGCAAGCGCAAGCTTCCGGTCAGCGTGCTGCTGCGCGCGATGGGGTACGCGTCGGACGAGGAGATCCTCAACCTGTTCGACAACTCGCTCTACATCCGGCTGACGCTCGACGCGGATGCCGAGATGACGCGCACCGAGGAAGGCGCCCTGATCGAGCTGTTCAAGAAGCAGCGCCCCGGCGAGCCGCCGTCGATCGACGCCGCCCGCTCGCTGCTGCACCAGCTGTTCTTCGACCCCAAGCGCTACGACCTCACGCGCGTCGGGCGCTACAAGCTCAATTCGCGCCTCGGTCTCGACATCGACCTCGAGACCCGGACGCTCACCCACGACGACATCATTGCGCTGGTCAAGGAGCTCGTCTCGCTGCCGCGGATCCTCGGCATGCCGGAGGAGCCGGGCGAGGAGATCAAGGACTTCGCGGCCGAGGCACTGACGATGCCGCGCGAGCCGATCCAGGACCACCTCGATGAGTACGAGCACTTCGGCAACCGCCGTCTGCGGACGGTCGGCGAGCTCATTCAGGAGGCCTTCCGGATCGGTCTGTACCGGATGGAGAGAGTCGTGCGCGAGCGCCTCACCACCGAGGACGCCGACACGATCACACCCCAGACGATCGTCAACATCCGCCCGGTTGTGGCCGCGCTGAAGGAGTTCTTCGGCTCCAGCCAGCTGTCGCAGTTCATGGACCAGACGAACAGCCTCGCCGGCCTGCGGCACCGCCGCCGGCTGAGCGCGCTCGGCGCGGGCGGTCTGACGCGTGAGCGGGCGCCGATCGAGGTGCGCGACGTGCACCCGACCCACTATGGGCGCATGTGCCCGATCGAGACCCCGGAGGGGCCGAACATCGGTCTCATCGGCTCGCTCTCCTCCTACGCGGAGATCTCCGAGCACGGCTTCGTGACAACGCCCTATCGGGTCGTCAAGAACGGCAAGGTGACCGACGAGGTTCTCCATCTCGACGCCACGCAGGAGGAGGAGTCGCTGATCGCGCAGGCGAACACGCCCGTCGACGACTCCGGCAAGCTCGTCGGCGATGAGATCCTCTGCCGGACGCAGGCGGGTCAGTATGTGACCGCGACGCCCGAGCAGGTCGATCTGATTGACGTCTCGCCGGAGCAGATCTGGTCGGTCACGACCGCGATGATCCCGTTCCTTGAGCACGACGACGCGAACCGCGCCCTCATGGGTTCGAACATGCAGGCGCAGGCCGTGCCGCTGCTCGTGACCGATGCGCCGGTCGTCGGCACCGGCATGGAGCGCCGTGCGGCGGTCGACACCGGTGACATCGTGGTCGCCCGGGCTCCGGGCACGATCTCGTACGTCGATGCCGAGCAGATCATCGTCGACAACAAGGACGGCGGTCAGGAGGAGTACGAGCTCCAGAAGTTCATGCGCTCCAACCAGGGCACGCTCATTCACCAGAAGCCCATCGTCGGCGTCGGCGTCGATATCAAGGCGGGCGACGTGCTCGCTGACGGCTCGGCCACCGACATGGGCGAGATGGCCCTCGGCAAGAACCTGTTGGTCGCATTCATGTCCTGGGAGGGCTACAACTTCGAGGACGCGATCATCCTGTCCAAGCGCCTCGTGCAGGACGACGAGCTCACTTCGATCCACATCGAGGAGTACGAGATCGACGCCCGCACGACGAAGCTCGGCGATGAGGAGATCACCCGCGACATCCCGAACCGCTCGGAGGAGTCGCTGCGCAACCTCGACGACCGCGGAATCGTCCGCATCGGCGCCGAGGTCGCGTCCGGCGACCTGCTCGTCGGCAAGGTCACCCCGAAGGGTGAGACCGAGCTGACGGCCGAGGAGAAGCTGATCCGCGCGATCTTCAAGGAGAAGGCGCGCGAGGTCCGCGACACCTCGCTGAAGGTGCCTCACGGTGAGGGCGGCGTCGTCATCGACGTCAAGACGTTCAGCCGTGACGAGGGCGACGACCTGCCGCCTGGAGTCAACGATCTCGTCCGCGTGTTCGTCGCCAAGAAGCGCAAGATCGCCGAGGGCGACAAGCTCGCGGGACGCCACGGCAACAAGGGCGTGATCTCCAAGATCGTCGACGTTCAGGACATGCCGTTCCTCGAGGACGGTACGCCGGTCGACGTCATCCTCAACCCGCTCGGCGTGCCGAGCCGAATGAACCTCGGTCAGATCCTGGAGACCCACCTTGGTTGGGTCGCCGCACAGGGCTGGTACGACGACGGTTCCGAGGCGCGGAAGATCGCCACCAACGGCGGACGCCGGCCCGACGGTCGGCCCGGCAAGGTCTATGTGGCCACCCCGGTGTTCGACGGCGCCACTGTCGCCGACGTCGATGAGGCGCTCGTCCGGTGGCAGGAGGAATACGACGGCCGCATCCGGATGGACGTCGATCAGAACCGCCGCCAAGGCGAGCAGGCCTCGGGCAAGGTGACGCTGTTCAACGGCCGCACCGGCGAGCCGTTCGAGCAGCAGGTGACGGTCGGCTTCATGTACATCCTGAAGCTGCTGCACCTCGTTGACGACAAGATCCACGCCCGGTCGACCGGTCCGTACTCGCTCGTCACCCAGCAGCCGCTGGGCGGTAAGGCGCAGTTCGGCGGTCAGCGCTTCGGCGAGATGGAGGTCTGGGCCCTGGAGGCGTACGGCGCTGCCTACACGCTCCAGGAAATGCTCACGATCAAGTCCGACGACACCGTCGGCCGCGTCAAGGCCTACGAAGCGATCGTCAAGGGCGAGAACATCGCCGAGCCCTCGATCCCCGAGTCGTTCAAGGTTCTGCTCAAGGAGATGCAGTCGCTGGCGCTCGACGTCAACGTCGTCTCCGAGGAAGGCGAGCGGGCCGAGATGCGCGAGGAGGACGATGACCTCCTGCGGGCGGCCGAGGAACTCGGTATCGACCTCAGCGGTGTCCGCGCCACCGACGGTGCCGCAGACGGCGCTGCCGACGAGGCCACCGAGCACGAAGGCGAGACGGTCGAGGCCAGCACCGAGGAGGCCGAAGTCGAGGATCCGGATCTCGAGCCCGGCGAGGATCTCGAGACGGAGGACTTCGCCACCGAAGAGGACCCAATGCTCAACGCGGACATCCCCAGCGGCGAGGCCGAGGGTGTCCTCGAGGAAGACGGGGCATGAGAGGGCGCGGCCTGCCGCCGCGTCCCACCATTCCCGTTCTCACTGACACAAAGGATTCACGTTGATCGACATCAACAATTTCGACGCAATTGAAATCGGACTCGCCTCCTCCAAGCAGATCCGCGGTTGGAGCTCAGGCGAGGTCACCAAGCCGGAAACCATCAACTACCGGACGCTGAAGCCCGAGAAGGACGGGCTCTTCTGCGAGCGCATCTTCGGTCCGACGAAGGACTGGGAGTGCTACTGCGGTAAGTACAAGCGCGTCCGCTACAAGGGCATCGTGTGTGAGCGCTGCGGTGTCGAGGTGACCCGCTCAAAGGTTCGCCGCGAGCGCATGGGTCACATCGACCTGGCCGCCCCCGTCAGCCACATCTGGTTCTTCAAGGGCGTCCCGAGCCGCATCGGCTACCTGCTCGATATGGCTCCGAAGGAGCTAGAGAAGGTCCTCTACTTCGCCGCGTCGATGGTGACGTGGGTCGACGATGAGGCCCGCGCCCGCGACGTCGAGTCGCTCGAGGGCGAGGTCAACAAGGTCCTCGACTCCTACGCGGCCGAGAAGGAAGAGCGTGTGCTCGAGCTCAAGGAGTCGCTCGCGCGCCGCGAGGAGTACCTGAACAACGGCAAGCAGAGCCGTGACTTCTCCGACGAGGACCACCTGTGGGCCGAGACGCTCGAGGTCAACATCTCCAAGCTCTCCGACGACGAGCGCGAGAAGATGCTCAAGGACCTGCGCAAGAGCTTCCAGGCCGACATCGACGACACCGAGGCCTACATCGAGGACGCCGCTGAGCGGATGCGCCAGGTGTGGGAGCTGTTCAAGGGCATGAAGGCGAAGGACGTCGTCAACGACGAGACGACATTCCGTGAGCTCAAGGACCGGTTCGGTTCGCCGTACGGCTTCGGCGAGTACTTCCGCGGCGGCATGGGCGCCGAGGCGGTGCGTGACCTGCTCCAGCAGGTCGACCTCGATGCCGAGGCAGAGGATCTCCAGGAGCAGGTCAAGACGGCCAAGGGCCAGAAGCAGGCCCGCGCGGTCAAGCGCCTGAAGGTCGTCTCGGCGTTCATCCACTCCGGTAACAAGCCGGAGATGATGATCCTCGAGGCCGTCCCGGTGATCCCGCCGGAGCTGCGCCCGATGGTTCAGCTCGACGGCGGCCGGTTCGCGACCTCGGACCTCAATGACCTCTACCGCCGTGTCATCAACCGGAATAACCGCCTCAAGCGGCTGCTCGACCTCGGCGCGCCCGAGATCATCGTCAACAACGAGAAGCGCATGCTGCAGGAGGCGGTCGACGCCCTGTTCGACAACGGCCGTCGCGGTCGTCCGGTCACGGGCCCCGGCAACCGTCCGCTGAAGTCGCTGAGCGACATGCTCAAGGGCAAGCAGGGCCGGTTCCGCCAGAACCTGCTCGGTAAGCGCGTCGATTACTCCGGCCGTTCGGTGATCGTCGCCGGCCCGAGCCTGCGGCTGCACCAGTGTGGTCTGCCGAAGCTGATGGCGCTCGAGCTGTTCAAGCCGTTCATCATGGCCCGCCTCGTCGAGCGCAAGTCCGCGCAGAACATCAAGGCGGCCAAGAAGATGGTCGACTCGATGATCCCCGAGGTGTGGGACGTGCTCGAGGAGGTCATCCACGAGCATCCGGTGCTGCTCAACCGCGCGCCGACGCTCCACCGCCTCGGCATCCAGGCGTTCGAGCCGGTGCTCGTCGAGGGCAAGGCGATCCAGGTCCATCCGCTCGTCTGTCACGCGTTCAACGCGGACTTCGACGGCGACCAGATGGCCGTGCACCTGCCGCTCTCTGCGGAGGCGCAGGCCGAGGCCCGGATCCTGATGCTCTCGGCGAACAACATCCTCTCGCCGGCGCACGGTTCGCCGCTGGCGACGCCGTCGCAGGACATGGTGCTCGGCGCCTACTACCTGACGTACGGTCCGGACGGGTCCGAGCTGGAGAAGCTCGACGCGGCGGAGTGCGAGCCGCGTCCGCACGTGTACCGCACCGCCCAGGAGGCGGAGTGGTCCTACGAGCACGGCGTCGTCAAGCTCCACGACCTGGCCGAGTACCGTCCGATCGGCCGCGAGGGTGGTCACGTCCTCACCACGGTCGGCCGGATCATCTACAACGACAAGATCGAGCGGGCGATCGCGGAGGCCCTGGGCGACGAGTTCGACCACGGCACCTACGTCTTCATCAACCGCTCGATGAAGAAGAAGGACACGACGAAGCTCGTCGACGACCTCGTGCAGGCATACGGGGCAGCGACGATCTCGCTCGTGCTCGACGCGTTCAAGGACATCGGTTTCCACTACGCCACCCAGGCGGGAGTGACGATCTCCAAGAACGACGTCCAGACGCCGCCGACGAAGCCGGAGATCCTTGCGCGTTACGACGCCGAGCTGGCGGAGATCGAGGGTCAGTACGACATGGGCATGATCACCCAGGAGGAGCGCCACGAGGCGGTCACCGGCCTGTGGGATCGGGCGACGAACGAGGTCGGCGAGGCGCTCTACGCGCACCTCGACGAGCTCAACCCGATCTTCATGATGGCCAACTCGGGTGCCCGTGGCTCGTTCTCGCAGATCCGGCAGCTCGCCGGGATGCGCGGACTGATGGCCAATCCGAAGGGCGAGATCATCCAGCGTCCGATCAAGGCCAACTTCATGGAAGGCCTGACCGTGCTCGAGTACTTCATCTCGACGCACGGGGCCCGCAAGGGTCTCGCCGACACCGCGCTCCGCACCGCGGACTCCGGGTACCTGACCCGGCGTCTCGTCGACGTCGCGCAGGACGTGATCATCCGTCAGGAGGACTGCGGCACCGAGGAGTACATCGAGATGCCGGTGTCGAAGCTCGAGGTCGATCCGGAGACCCGCCGGCTGCGGCCGACGGGCGAGCCGAACGACAACCTCATCGGGCGGATCGCCGCTCAGGAGATCGCGACCAAGCGCGGCCGCGTGATCGTCGAGAAGGGCAAGGAGATCGACCGGGCCGAGCTCGCCGATCTCGCTGAGGCCTGGACCGACGACACCGACAAGGGCACGGTCGTCTACGTGCCGGTGCGCTCGGTGCTCAAGTGCGAGGCTCCGACCGGCGTATGCCAGGCGTGCTACGGCCGCTCGCTCGCGACCGGCAAGCTCGCGCAGATCGGCGACGCGGTCGGGATCATCGCCGCCCAGTCGATCGGCGAGCCGGGCACGCAGCTGACGATGCGGACGTTCCACACCGGCGGCGTCGCCGGCGCTGACATCACGCACGGTCTCCCGCGCGTCGTGGAGCTGTTCGAGGCGCGCAAGCCGAAGGGCCTGGCGAAGATCTCCGAGGTTGGCGGCAAGGTGTCGATCGAGGAGTCCGACAAGGCCAAGACGGTTGTCATCACCGACGACGGCGGCGAGGAGCATCGCTACACGTTCCCGACGCGGACGATCCTGTACGTCAGCGCCGGTCAGGGTGTCGAGGTCGGCGAGCAGCTCAACGAGGGGTCGTTGTATCCGCACGAGCTGCTCGCCTACGGCGGCAAGACCCAGGAGGAGCGCCGGACGAACACCGAGTTGTACCTCGTCCGCGAGGTGCAGGAGGTCTACAAGTCCCAGGGCGTCGACATCAACGACAAGCACATCGAGCTGATCGTGCGCCAGATGATGAAGAAGGTGCGGGTCGACCAGAAGGGCGACACCGACCTGCTCCCGGGCCAGTTCGTCGACCGCAACGAGTACGCCAAGATCAACCGCGCGGTCGAGGACGCCGGCGGTGAGACGGCTCAGTCCGAGGAGATCATCCTCGGGATCACGAAGGCGTCGCTGAACACGGACTCGTTCCTGTCGGCCGCGTCGTTCCAGGAGACCACGAAGGTGCTCACCGATGCTGCCCTCGAGGGCAAGATCGACCGCCTGAACGGCCTCAAGGAGAACGTGATCATCGGCAAGCTGATCCCGGCGGCGACCGGGCTCAAGCGCTACCGCCGGATCGAGATCGAGCCGTCCGAGCCGCTCCCCCGCGGGATGGACGACGTCGGTCTGCTCGACCACGACGACCTCGCGGCCGAGCTCGGCCTCGCCGACGGCGAGTCGCTGACCGGCTTCGGCGGCGGGATCGAGGCTGATCTCTCCGACCTCGAGGACATCGGGTCCGGTGGCTCGACGCTCGGCTTCGCCGAGGAGCTCGCCGATCTCGACCTGCCGTCGGGCGACGACGGCGGGAACGGCTCCGGGGAGTAACGCTCTCTGGGCGATTTGGCTCTCGGGCCGTCGCGCTCCCTCTTGCGGGGGGGTGCGGCGGCCCGGGGTCGTTAAGGGTGGGGCGCGCGCGGCGTCAGACGGCGCTGTCGGTGGGCGTCGCCGCGACGCGCCGGTCGGCGACGCCGACCACGGCGAGCGCGACCAGAACGCACACCGCGAGCAGCACGAGCAGACCCGTCGCGGCGTGGGCCGGCTCGTCGGAGATCGCCTCGACGAGGTACGGCATGTGGACGCGCCAGATGGCGAGGTCCGCCAGCGCGACGACCACGAGGCACAGCAAGACGGCGTAGGGAGACGACCAGACCGAGGGTTTCCGCATCGCGGGGTTCGACGATGCCACGAATCGCAGCGCAACCCGTCATGCTGGCGGACACATGGAGATCCATTCCCTCGCGTTCCAGACGGACATCGGCATCCGGCGGCTCGGCGGGGCGACGGTGTCCGACCGGGGCGACCATCTCGTCGTCGAGACGCCCGCCAACCGGGACTACTGGTGGGGCAACTTCATCCTGCTCTCCTCGCCGCCGGCGGCGGGGGATGCCGAGCGCGTGCGCACGCTGTTCACGGAGGCGTTTCCGGACGTTGCCCATCTCGCGATCGGTGTCGACGGCACCGCGGGGGACGCGGGCGACGATGCGGTGGTGGCCGAGCTCGGCGTCGAGGTCGAGGTCAACCATGTGCTCGACGCGCCGCGTCTCCGGGAGCCGGATCCACCGGCGGGCGGGGCGGTGCTGCGCCGACTGAGCGACGACGACGACTGGGCGCAGGCCGCTGATCTGCGGCTCGAGGTCTACGAGGAAGCCGACAATGACGAGCACCGGGCGTTCGTCGAGCGCCAGCTCTCCGAATCACGCGCGATCTGTGAACGCGGCGAGGGCGGGTGGTTCGGAGCGTTCGTCGACGGGCGGCTCGCGGCTACGCTCGGCCTGATCCGAGCGCTCCCGGATACCGGCCGCTACCAGGCCGTCGAGACGCTCGAGGCCTACCGGCGCCGCGGGCTGGCCGGTCGCCTCGTCTACGAGGCGAGCCGGTGGGGGGCCGATGCGCTCGGGCTGACTCGGTTCGTCATCTGCGCCGACCCCGAATACCACGCGCTCCGCCTCTACGAGGCGCTTGGTTTCGCCGTCACCGAGCGCCAGGTGCAGCTTCAGCGCCCTCCGGCGTCCGCGTAACGGCGGTCGCGTGATGGCGGCTGCGCGCGCGTCGGACAGATGAACGGCGCCGTTCGGCCGACCGTCGGCATTCACTATCCTCCGGCGTGAATCTGGATTCACCGGCCGAGATCACGAGGGAGATGTCACGTGGACCTGAATGACACGCCGCAACAGGCGTCCTACCGACAGCAGGTTCGGGAGTGGCTCGCGCAGCACAAGGCGGAGGCCCCGCCGCGGTCGGGCTCATCCGAGGACAACAGCTACATCGACTCGCGCCGCGTCTGGCAGCGCAAGCTCGCCGAGGCCGGCTTCGCCGGTGTCACGTGGCCGAAGGAGTTCGGCGGCCAGGGACACGGCCCCATCGAGCAGGTAACGGTCAACCAGGAGCTCTCGCACGCGCAGGTGCCCGGGGTGCTCGACGTCATCGGGATTGGAATGCTCGGTCCGTGCATCATCGCCCACGGCACCGACGAGCAGAAGGGTCGTCACCTTGGCCCGATGCTCCACGGCGACGAGGTCTGGTGTCAGATGTTCTCCGAGCCCGCCGCCGGGTCGGACTTGGCCGCGGTGCAGACCCGGGCTCGCCAGAACGACGACGGCACGTGGACGCTCAACGGCCAGAAGGTGTGGACCACCAACGCGCAGTTCGCATCGTTCGGGCTGCTGCTCGCCCGCACCGACGCCGACGTTCCAAAGCACAAGGGACTGACGATGTTCATCGTCCCGATGGACGCCTCCGGCGTCACCGTGCGGGGACTGCGTCAGATCTCCGGCGAAGCCGAGTTCAACGAGGTCTTCTTTGACGATGTCGTCCTTGACGAGAACGCCGTCGTCGGCGGCGTCGGGAACGGGTGGGGCACGGCTCTGACCGTGCTCATGTTCGAGCGGCTCACCATCGGCTTCGGCTCCGAGGGCTTCGGCTCGCCGAAGCGACTTGCCGACACGATCGCTGCAGATCCCGCCGCGCGGGCCGACAGCGACGTCCGGCAGCGGCTCGGCGGGATCATCACCGAGATGCTCGCGGTGCGCTTCAACGGCTATCGCGCGCTCACCGCGCTGTCCCGAGGGCAGATTCCGGGGCCCGAGGCCGGGCTGGCCAAGGTCACGCTCGTCAACTCGGCGATCGCCGCGACCGACCTCGGCGCGGACGTCGTCGGGCCGGATGCGCTCGACCCCAGCAGCGAGTGGAGCTATCTCATCTCGTTCCTCCCCGGATTGAAGTCGGCGGGAGGGACCGAACAGATCCTGCGTAACACGATCGGCGAACGCGTCCTCGGGTTGCCGCCCGAACCGCGACTCGACAAGGGCGTTCCGTTCAGCGAGCTGCGCGCCAAGGAGAAGGAGTCCGCGGTCTCATGAACTTCGCACTGTCAGACGAGCAGGTTCTCCTACGCGAGGCGGCGCGCGGCGCGCTCAGCCGCCTCAAGACGATCGAGGCTGCGCGCGAGTCGCTGGAGGATGATCACGCGCTGCCGGATCTGTGGCCGACCGCAGTCGAGGCAGGCTGGCCCGGGATGCTGATCGACGAGGAGCATGGTGGCGCCGGGCTCGGCGGCTTCGACGCGCTGCTCGTGGCCGAGGAGTGCGGCCGGGTGCTCGCGAGCATTCCGATGCTCGGCATGCTGCCCGCCACGGCGATCCTTAACGCCGCCGGGGATGAGTCGTTGAGCGCCATTGCCGCCGGCGAGCTGCGGCCGGTGTACGTGCCGGCGCGGCCGCCGTCGGAGCTCGAGTCCGGCTGGACCGTCGAGCCGCGCGGCGGCGTCCGGCGGGCCGAGGCGCCCCGGGCGACCGTCGACGGTGACGCCGTCGTCCTCGATGGATCGGTGGCGTTTGTCCCCGACGCGCCCGGTGCCGATCTGCTCGTCGTGATCGGCGAGACGCTGGACGGTGAGCCCGTGGCCGCCGCGATCCCGGCGGACGCGGATGGTGTGTCGATCGAGTCCGTGACGCGGTACGACGCGACGCGGTCGTTGGCCCACGTCAGCGTGGCTCAGGCCCGCGGCCGTCGGCTCGCAGCCGACGCGGCCGTGCTCGCCGACGCCTGGTACCTCGGGCACGCCCTGATCGCCGCCGAGTCGCTCGGCGCCGTCCAGACCTGCCTCGAGGTGAGCGTCACGTACGCCAAGGAGCGGTTCACGTTCGGGCGGGCGATCGGCTCCTACCAGGCGATCAAGCACGAGCTGACCGAGATTCTGCGCCTGCAGGAGAACAGCCGCGGGCTGCAGTACTACGCGGGCTGGGCCCGGGACGCCAAGCCGGAGGAGTTCCCGCTGGCGGCGAGCGCCGCTCGGGCGGAGGCTGGCCATGCGCTCGACTATGCGGCCCGCTCGATGATCAACGTGCATGGCGGGATCGGCGCGACGTGGGAGCACGACGCGCCGCTGTTCTTCCGCCGGGCACAGCTGTCCCGCCGCTTGCTCGGCGGTACGCACGACGCGGTCGACCGCGTCGCCGAGCAGACGTTGGTCGCGGCGACCCGCTGACCGTCGGCACGCCGCCTCAGCGGCGGGCACCCGGCCGCGCGAGTAACGCGGCCGCGTTTCCGTTGCTTTGGTATGGAGTGGCGTGGGGTCGTGGTCGTCGAGGACGTCGGGTGTGGTGCCGGACCGGCTACTGGGTTGCGGTCGACTGCGCTCGACCACATCGCCAACCGTCCGATCGTCGACCATGTCGTCGATGCGCTCGGCACGGCCGGAGTGCAGGATGTGATCATCGCCTCGTCAGCGGCTCTGGCGGACGAACTGGGGCAGTCGATCTCGGCGGAAGGCTCGGGAACGAGCGTCCGGTTTCTCACCCAGGAAGCGCCGATGACCGTCGCCGACGGCGTCGAGCTCGCGCTCCCGTTCGTGGGCGATCATCCGTGCGTCGTCCACGTCGCTCACGGGATGCTCGCCGAGCCGCTGAAGCCGCTCGTCCGGACCATTCGCGAGGACTCGCCCGATGCCATGGTCGTCGTCCATCACGGCGCTGGGGCCGAGGATCGCTTGACGACAGCGGCGAAGGCGGCGCTGCGTATCGCCGAATTCGACGAGCGGGCAGCCCTCGGCATGGCCGGGGTGTGGCTGTTCGGCGCGGGTGCCCTGCACGGCATCGGGTCGACCCCCTGGCAGGGCGAGCAGCACGTCGACGTCCACGCATTCGCCGCTGGGATGAACGGTTCGGGTGGCCGGCTGGGGGTCTCGGTATCCGAGCACTGGCGTCGATACGCCGGCAATCCGCTCGACCTGCTGGAGCTCAACCAGATCGCCCTTGACCGGCTGAGCGTCGAGTCTCGCCGAACGAACGGCAACGGCAACGTGATCGAAGGTCGGGTGCGGATCGATGCGGGTGCGTCGATCCGCGGGAGCGTCGTGGTCGGTCCCACCGTCATCGGACCGAACGTGCACATCGCCGACGCGTATATCGGCCCGTACACGGCAATCGGCGCCGACGTGCGGATCGAGGGAGCTGAGATCGAACGCTCGATCATCGGGCCCGGGGCCAGCATCACCCATGTCGGAGGCCGGCTCGTGGCAAGCGTCGTCGGTCGGGACGCGCGCGTGTTCCGGGACTTCTCGCTTCCCCGGGCGCTGCGCCTGCGTGTGGGCGCCGGCACCGAGGTCGCTCTGTGCTGAGGCGGCGCGCCGAGCAGCAAGTTCGCGCGCGCAGACCACGTTGATTCGGTGTGAGTGTGACCACGGTTTCTCCTCATGACCGTGACCGCATCATCGGCGGTCACGACGACACGCGGGACGAGTCCCTGTACCGGCGCATGCGATACATCCGGCGCTTCGAGGAGCGGCTGCTCGAACTGTTCGAGATCGGGGTTCTGAACGGCACGACTCACGCATGCATCGGGCAGGAGGCTGATGCCGTCGCGATCACGGAGCACCTTGCGCCGGGGGACCACGTGTTCTCCAACCACCGCTGCCACGGCCACTACCTCGCCCTCACCGGCGACGCGCGCGGGCTGATGGCGGAGATCATGGGCCGCGAGGACGGCGTCTGCGCCGGCATTGGTGGTAGCCAGCATCTCGCCGCACCGGGATTCAAGTCGAATGGCATCCAGGGCGGCATCGTGCCCGCGGCGGCCGGGATCGCGCTCGCGCAGCAACTCGACGGCGATGACGCGATCAGCGTCGTCTTCATCGGCGACGGCACCCTCGGCGAGGGGATCGTCTACGAGTCGCTCAATCTCGCCTCGCTGTGGCAGCTGCCACTGCTGATCGTCGTCGAGGACAACGGCTGGTCGCAGAGCACGCCGTCACACGTCAACCTCGCCGGCAGCATGCGGGCGCGCTTCGAGGCGTTCGGGATCGACGTTGAGGAGATCGACTCGACCGACGTGCTCGACCTGGCGTCGGCCGCCGAGCGCGCGGTGGGCCACGTGCGCGCCGATCGCACCCCGTGCGCGTTGATCATCCATACCTACCGGCTCTGTCATCACTCGAAGAACGACGACAACCGGCCGGAGGACGAGGTGCAGGCGCGGTGGGCGCTCGATCCACTCGCGGTGCACGGCCCGCGCCTGTCTGACGACGCGCGCCAGCGCATCGATGACGAGATCACCGATGCGATCGAAGCCATCGTCGATGAGCTGACGCCGTGATCTACGCCCGGGCACTTGGGGACGCACTGAAGGCGGCGCTTTCCGGCGACGAGCGAGTGATCGTCCTCGGGGAGGACATCGCGGATCCGTACGGCGGCGCGTTCAAGGTCACCCGCGGTCTGAGCTCCGAGTTTCCCCGCCGTGTCCGGACCACCCCGATCAGCGAGGGGGCGATCGCCGGCGTGGCGGCCGGCCTCGCCCTGGCGGGATATCGGCCGATCGCCGAGGTGATGTTCGGCGACTTCCTGGCGCTGTGCTTCGACCAGATCCTCAACCACATCACGAAATACGAGGCGATGTACAACGGCCAGGCGAGTTGTCCGGTCGTCATCCGGATGCCGTCCGGCGGCGGCCGCGGTTACGGGCCGACACACAGCCAGAGTCTCGAGAAGCACGTGCTCGGGATTCCACATCTGCGCGTCGTGAGCGCGTCGCTGCTCCACGACCCTGGGGATGTCCTCGACCACCTCCTCGCCAGTGACACGCCGGCGATTCATGTGGAGCACAAGCTTCTCTACCCGCTCGAGATGATTGATCCAAGCGTTCTCATCGGCGCCACGTGCGAGCGCTTCGGGGGCGATTCAGTGCTACCGACGGTTGCGCTCCGGTACGCCCCGCGCGAGGAGTGCCAGGCGACGGTCGTGGCCTACGGCTACCAGGCCGAGCTCGCCAGACGCGTTCAGGCCCGGCTCGCGCTCGAGGAGGAGATCTTTGTCGAGCTCCTGATCACCGGCCAATTGGCGCCACTCGACATCGAGCCGATCCTTGCGTCCGCCGGGTCGACCGGAAGCCTCGTGACGATCGAGGAGGGCACTGCGGGATGGGCGTGGGGCAGCCAGATCGCGGTCGACGTGGGACGCCACCTGTTCGGCCGCCTACGCCGCCCGGTGGAGATCGTCACGAGCGCGCCAGACGTCATTCCCAGCGCGCGGGATCGCGAGCGTGACGTGATCGTCGGTGAGGACGCGATCGAAGCCGCGATCCGTGTGGCGGCGGCATGATCGCGCTGACGATTCCCACGACGGACGTCAACAGCGAGTCCGCCACCATCGTTCGCTGGCACGTCGACGATCGCGGCGGCGTCTCGCACGGCGACCCGGTCATCGAGGTCGAAACGAGCAAGGCGATCCTCGACATTGACGCCCCCGCGACCGGAGTGCTTCTGCGCCTGTGCGACGCCGGTGCTCAGGTCGGTGTCAAGGACACGCTCGGATACGTGTTCCCGACGAACGAGGCGCTCGATGAGTACGTCCGTAGCCAGGCGGCGGCGCGGCCCGCAGAGTCCGACCACGCGGCCCGGATCACCGCGCCCGCCCGCCGCCGCGCCGATGAGCTCGGAGTCGACATCGATGAGATTGCGCGCTCGACGGATCAGCTCGTCACGACGAAGCTGGTCGACGCGTTCGCGACGCCGACGGCCGCCGCCGACGCCGTCGAGCTACCCGATGCCCTGCTGGCCCCTCCCGGGGTCCGGAGGCTCGTGTTGATCGGAGGGGGGCTCGGCGCCCTGCAGATCTTGGACATCCTCGTCCACGACGACGAACAGCAGGCTGTTGCGATCGTGGATGAAGATCGCGGCCGCTTCGGCGAGCAGCTCGAGGGAGTGCCGGTCGTCGGGGGCGTCGACCGGGCCCTCCAGCTGTTCGCCGATGGCGCCGTCGATGCGGCCGTGATCGCCGTCGGCACCTCGGTTGCCGCGCGCACCCGCCTGCGCAAGGCATGCGAAGACGCGGGCCTTCCGCTCGCGAACGTCATCGACCCCACGGTTCGCATGTGCAACGACGTCCAGATCGGCACCGGCAACATCATCTGCGCCCAGTGCCACTTCGGCGTTGGCACGATCATCGGCGACAACAACCTCATCTCGGCCCACAACTCCTTCGACCACCACAGTGAGCTCGGGTCGGACATTACGACGGGCCCCGGCTGCGTCAGCTCAGGACTGGTCAAGATCGGTGATCGCTGCCGCTTCGGCATGGGCATCTTCTTGGAGCCCCGCGTCACGATCGGCGCCGGCTCTCAGATCTCCTCGGGCGCCGTGGTCGTCAGCTCGGTGCCGCCCGAGCACGCGGTCAAGACACGCGTCGTGACGACGGCCGTCGTCCCGCTGCGCCGCTAGCAGCGTTCATCCCGTTCGGGGGAGGACCAAGCAAGCAAGGCGTGGGTCTGGACTTTCACCGTGCCGGGCCGGCCGTCTCCGAGGGCTTGTTGTTCCGCAGAGTCGGCTACGCGGCCTGCGCGACGACATGCGTCGCGAGGCAGTCGATGACGTAGTCCTGCTGCTCGCCGGTCATGTCCGGGAACAGCGGCAGCATCAGGACGTCCTGCGCGGCCGCATCAGTTTGCGGCAACGGCCGGGCGTCCGCGGAATACGGTGCCTCGTGGTGGATCGCCATCACGCCGCGGCGGGTGGGGATGCCGTCGGATAGCAGGCGTCGCATGAGCTCAGTGCGGTTGACCCCCGAGCGCGCGCCCACGCGCACGCAATAGGACTGCCAGGTGCGGACCGCGTAGGGCGGGTCGTACGGCGGCTCGAGGCCTGGAAGCGACTTGAGCGCGGCGGTGTAGCGCTCGGCCAGGCGACGGCGCTTGTCGAGGATCTCGTCGAGGGCGCGCAGTTGGCAGAGGCCGACTGCCGCCTGCATGTCCGTCATGCGCATGTTGAATCCCTGCTCGGGATAGGCCTCGAAGATGACGTCGTTGGCGCTGTGGCGGGCGAGGTCGGAGAGGTCCATGGCGTGGGCACGCAGACGACGCATGCGCTCGGCGAGCGCTGGATCGCTGACGGTGATCATCCCGCCCTCGCCAGTCGTGATCACCTTTCGCGGGTGCAGCGAAAAGCATGCGACCGAGCCCAGTGAGCCGACCGGCCGTCCCTTATAGGTCGCGCCGATCGCGCATGCGGCATCCTCGACGATCATCAGCCCGTAGCGCTCGCCGAGCGCGAAGAAGGGATCCATGTCCGCCGGTAGCCCAACCTGATGGACCGGCATGATCGCGCGTGTGCGGTCGGTGATCGCGCGCTCGGCAGCGGCCGGATCGAGGTTGTACGTCGACGGATCGACGTCGGCGAACACGGGCGTCGCCCCGCATTGCCAGACCGAGTTGGCAGTCGCGACGAACGACAACGAGGGGATGATCACTTCGTCGCCCTGCCCGATCCCGGACGCGTACAACGCGAGGTGAAGCGCGGTCGTGCAGCTCGTGGTCGCCACGGCGTCGGCGGCGCCGACCCGAGCGGCGAACGCCTCCTCGAAGGCTCGCACGCGAGGGCCCTGTGAAAGCCAGCCCGACGCGATCACCTCGGCGACGGCCTCGCTCTCCGCGCCCGTGAGGTACGGGCGCGCGAACGGGACTTCCATCATGAACTGGCCACCAGCCGTGGGACCATGTGATCGCGCTCGGCCCGCCACCAGTCGACGAGGCCGCGGAGGCCATCCTCGAGATCGATCTGGGCCTCGAAGCCGATGACCTCGCGAGCGCGACTGGTGTCCGCGAGCCGGCGCGGGACCTTGTTCACGTGCCGCTCGGGTCCGAACTGGGTTGAGAGCGGCGAGCCCATGACGTTGAGAAGCTTTCGGGCGAGCTCGGCAAGGCTCGTCTCGGTCCCGCTCGCGACGTTGAAGACGTCGTCGGTGACGTCAACTGTCGCTGCGAGGATGTTCGCGCGCGCGATGTCCTCGACGTGGACGAAGTCCATCGTGTGCGAGCCGTCGCCGTAGATGAGCGGCGGAAGGCCCTCGGAGATCCTCTCCATCCAGCGGATCAGCACTTCGGTGTAGAGGCCGTGCACGTCCATCCGTGGGCCGTAGACGTTGAAGTAGCGCAACGCCACGTAGTCGAGGCCGGTCATTGCGTGGAAGCTCCGCAATAGCCCCTCGTTGAAGCACTTGGACGCGCCGTAGATCGTGTCGTTAGCGTAGGGATGATGGCGCTCGGTCGTCGGAAAGTCCTCGGCCAGCCCGTAGACCGATGCCGACGACGAGGCGACGACCTTGCGGACGCCCTCGTTCGCGGCCGCCTCGATCACGTTGTACGTGCCATCGACGAGAACCTCAAGCGCGAGACGGGGCTCCTCGGCGCACTGCGTGATGCGGATCGCGGCCAGGTGGAACACGAGGTTTACATCCCGCATCAGCCGGGCGACGAGCTTCCGGTCGCGGATGTCGCCATCGACGATCCGGACGATCCCGCTCGGCAGCGCCTGCGACAGGTTCTGGCGGCGACCGCGGACGAAGTTGTCAAGGACGACAACCTCCTTCGCCCCGGCAAGGACAAGCTGGTCAACGACGTGTGATCCGATGGTTCCCGCGCCTCCCGTGACGAGCACGCGCTCACCCTCTAGCGAACAAGCTTTCATGGTGACGTAACGCTCCGAGCGTGATCGATCTTTCACTCACGCCCCGATTCGGGGCAGTGCTCGGATCGCGAACTGCTCGGCGATCGCGCACGGCGCCGTGACGTGCAGGACCTCGCCGCTTGTGAGTGGCACGTACAGCATCTGCGCACCGAGGCGACCGCAGTATCCGCGGCGATTTCCGACGGTCAGAGGCTTGCGCTGCTGCATCTGGTGGCTGACCTGTGACAAGGCCCGCGACTCGATCGTGACGGTGATCTGGCCCAGCGGCTTGGCGCCGCTGTAGATGCAGGTGGGACCAAGCGGGGCCTCGGTGCGCGACGTGACCGCTCCCCCGGTGATCACATGCGCCTCGGAGACGGTGACCAGCCGGCACGGATTGAATTGGCTGGCCGCGCGCTTCTGAAGGTCATCGCTTGAGGCCTCGGGAGTCGGGCGCGACTTCTGGACAGTTGCATGCAGCTTGCCCGATCGCTGCGAGGTCGCTTGCGTAACGTCAGGGTTGCTCTGCTGCGGTGTCTGCTGACCCTGCTGCTGTCCAGCATTGTTCGGCTCCGAAGACCCGCCGCACCCGCTGAGCGCTGCGATCGCCCCAAGCATCCCTAGGCCCGCAAGCAACGTTCGCATTGCGGACTTGTGTTGGCGGTTAACTGACATCTTTCTTCACCTCGAGGAGTTGGCAGGGATGGACGGTCGGTGCGGAGAGCCGTGAAACCTGACCGCGCCGGGGCTCACTTCAGCTGCGCGGCAGGCAGCCACCAGACCGCCTTGGGGTCGATCCGCTTATTCGTAAGCAGCTTGCCGGAGCCACTGACGATGCAGTAGAAACGAACGAGCCTTCCGTCAGGCCCGCGCTGGAATGCCGCGGCGATCCCACCGGCGACTAGGTGCGGGCGCTTCCGCCTCGAGAGCGGTACGGCCGGTACGTTCTGTGGGGGGGCCACACCCCGGTTCGACGTAGGATCTCGTGAGGGCGGCGCACTGGCCGAGCTCGGCGGCTGTCCCGAATGGGTCCCGACGCCATGGCGCGCGCTGGCTCCGGCCGGCAGGAACACAATAGTGGCCATCAGCCACGGAGTCTTCGCGCCGGTTCTGACGCTGGCGGCCGGGCGTGAGCCTGCGCCGATCAGACGATCTTCGATCAGGTGCTCCGTCGTGGTCGTCGAGCGCGACAGCCTGAAGCGCTCCCGCCAGCCGCTGGCCGCTCGCAGGCTGTCTCCGAAGCCGGAGTCCGAGTACAGGCCGATTGCGAGCTTGCGGCCGGCGCTGGTTGCCGCGACTGGGCCTGAACTCACCCGCGCGCGGCCGGCCGTCACGCCGCTGGCTACGGAGACCTGGTCGACCGCTGCGGATCCAGGAGCCATCGAAAGGCCGGAGTACTCGAGTACCGCAGCGCCGAGGTCCGCGCGCTTGTTCGGGGTGACCGTGATGGTGTCCTTGAGCCGCTGTCCTGGCTTTACCGGCGCGGTCCAGACGCTCATCTCGGTGCCGTCGGGCGCAAACGCGTGGAATACCTCAGTGAAACGGTCGCCCCCGGAGTCGGTGACTGCTGCGGCACGGGCTCCGCCACCCCAGACCGTTGCCTGCACCACGAGTCGGTCGTTCGCGGCGGGCCGGACCGGCAGTCGCATGGCCACGCTGCCGGCCGTGTCGGCATATCCGGACGCCTTCTGGATGAAGTGTGGATCCTGCTTGGGGTGGAGCGCTATCGCGTTGCTACGCCTGCTCGCGCGGCCACTTCCCTTGCCGTTCTTGGCGGTGACAGTGAAGCGGTAGGACACGCCTGGCTTCAGGCCGCTGATGGTCGCCCGGGTCGCCGAGGGGGATCCGGTGACCGTTGTCGCCTTGAGCGCAGTGGTGCCGTCATACGGGGTGACCGTATAGCTCGTGACCGCGCTGCCGGTGCTCGCGGCCGCCGTCCAGGTCACCAGCGCGGACGTGGCATTCAGCGCTGACGCCTGCACATTTTGCGCGGGGCCGGGAGGCTGCTGTGACGGACCGAGATTGATGAAGGACGCCACCGATGGAGTGCCGTCGCCATTCACGATGAACAGCATGTAGTTGGCGGGAGGTGCGTAATTTGCGTCCGAGGGCATCGTCACCGTCAGCTGTCCCGAACCTTTCGTGAAGCTCAGCGGAACGAAGTGCTGCGAAAAGTTCATCTGGTGGGTGTTCGTGCCGAGGTCGACGAGGTTGACCTGGCTGATCGAGGAAGCGTCGGGCGTCGAGATCGTGATCGGCGAGCCGTACGTGGCGGCGCTCGGCGCGGAGCTGATCGTGGGACGGGGCCCGTTGAACATGTACGGGGGCGAGTAGATCTGCGCGGAGTACTGTCCGGGGTACCCCGGAGCTCCGTGGCCGCTGCCGGCAACGAGCACCCGGCCGCTCGGAAGCAGGAGAGTAGACGTGTGGTATCCCCGCGTCACCGCCATCGGCGCGACGGTGGTCCACTGTCCAGTCGAGGGGTTCCAAATCTCGGCGGGCAGCGTGCCGCCGGACATCTGATACTGACCATTGATGCCCCCGCTCGCCTGCTGTCCCCCGGTTGCAAGCACAGTGCCATCGGCCAGCATCGTCATGTTCTGAAGCACGCGGCCGTAACTCATCGGCGCCGTCGGCTGCCACTGCGGATTCGATGACGTGAGGTCGATGGTGGCGGCGTTCGTCTGCGGCGGGCTCGACGTCGTTAGACTCGCTGCGCCGCCCGCGTAGAGAATCTTGCCCGGACGGTACATCACGGATGCGCCGTTCTTGAAGCCGGCGGAGCCGCCGACTTGCGTCCACGTCTGGTTGGGCACATTCAGTTCGTAGGCGACGTCCTCCTGCTCTCCGAGCACGAACACGTTGCCGTTTGGGATCAGGTACGCATCCGGGTACATCAGCTCATGGATCTGCGACGTATTCACGTTGCTGAGTTCGGTCCAGGTGTTGCTCGTCGGGTCATACACCTCCGGGGTTTCTGCCCACGTGCTGGAATCCGACGTGTTACCGCTGATGACGACGTACCGCCCGTCGGCAAGCTCCGTCAAACTCGGATACCAACGCGGATAGTGCATGTCCGCCATCCGCTTCCATGTGCCCGTAGTCGGATCGTAGATTGTCGTGTCGACGATCCCAAGGTTGCCAGTGGAGAGTTCGCCATAGCCTCCAGCCGTAAGGATGTCTCCGTTTGGCATCTGCACCATCGCGCTGCAGAAGATCGAATCCGGGGAGTTGATCGCGTTCGTGAACGCGTTCGTGCTCGGATCCCACTCCTGAGTCGGAGCGGGCTGCTGCCAGGCGTCCCAGACGAGCACCTTGCCTGTGTTCAGCAAGGTCGAGTGGACTGCCACCAGCGGCCAGTTCATGTTCGACGACCAGAGGCCCGCCGGCTGGGGTCCTGGAGTGACCAAATTCGACGGGCTCGACGTGGGACCCGG
This sequence comes from uncultured Solirubrobacterales bacterium, assembly GCA_963750695.1. Lineage (GTDB taxonomy): Bacteria > Actinomycetota > Thermoleophilia > Solirubrobacterales > Solirubrobacteraceae > Palsa-465. The sequence continues at coordinate 265,049 of CAVVSB010000004.1, read as the reverse complement.
TCCATTCGCGTTTTGAGCGGACACGGTGAACGTGTACGCGGTGCCGTTCGTCAGACCAGTCATCGTTGCGCTATTGACGGTGGAACCGTTGACAGTCACCGGCGCCTGCGCCGTCGAGCCGATGTACGGCGTGATGGTGTAGCTCGTAATCGGACTGCCGCCCTGACCGGGGTCCGTCCAGGTCACAGTGGCGTCCTGGTAGCCGGGGGTCGCCGAGACATTGCTCGGTGCCCCTGGGGGAGCGTCCGCGGCCGGCTGGAACAGGACGTCGACCCAGTAGCTGTTGTTGTTGTACGTGTTCACGGGGAACTCGTTGCCGCCGCTGTAGGAAAACAGGCCGCCGTCCGCGAGTGCGTGCAGCGGGGGATTGTCGATGTCGTTCGTGGCTCCCTGCGGGGTCGCTGACTCGTGCCCGTTGGGGTCGAAGTAGGAGGCCACGTACGTCGTGCCCGGCGTGATCGTCACGGGCGACTGGAACGTGACCGTCTGCCAGCCGGAGGCTGTCTCGTTGGTGAACGTCGCTTGGGCTAGCAATTGGCCGCTCGCCGTCCACAGGCTGCCGATGTGGGTGCCGGTGTTGGCTGCGGCCTTGTAGAAGCGGACGCCCGTGATCGACCCGTTGCTGTCGGAGGTGAACTTGACGCCGACGGTCTGGGACAACGTGTCGCCCGTATCGACCAACAGTGGGGTTCCGGAGAAGTCGTAGACCGTGTATTCGGGCGTCGTCTCGTTGGTGGCGGGGCTGGCCGGGCTCGTCCCGACGTTGTTGCTGGCCGTCACCTTGAATGTGTAGCTCGTCCCGTCGGTCAGCCCTCGGACGACCGCGGACGTCGCGCTCCCGCTGCTGATGTGCGTCGGGGTCTGCGCGGTCGTGCCGGTGTAGGGGGTGATCGTGTAGCCCGTGATGGAGCTTCCGCCGTCGCTGCTCGGCGCCGTCCACGACACCTGGGCCTGGCTCGATGCCGGAGTTGCGGACACGTTCTGCGGAGCCGTCGGCGGCGTCGCCGGCGTCGGCGTGACCGCGTTGGACGCGGCAGATGGCGGTCCGGAGCCGGTGGCATTGGACGCTTGCACGACGAACGTGTACGGCTCATCCGGGATCAGGCCCGTGACGGTCTCGGACGTCAACGACCCGGACACCGTCGTCTCGGACTGCGCCGTGCTGCCCACGTAGGACGTGATCGTGTACGTGGACACCGCTCCACCGGTCGCCGGCGCGTTCCAAGAGACGGTCGCCGACTGCGCGCCCGCGACCGCGGTCACGTTGGTCGGCTGCCCGGGCAGCGCCGGCGGCGGGGCGGGTTGGAACAGGACATCGACGCCGTAGTTCGTCTGCGCATAGGTGTTCGTCGGGAACGCGCTGGTCGCGCCGTAGGCGAAGGTGCCGTTGCCGTAGGCGGTCGAGAAGCTCGCCGGGGCGGTGAGCGGGCCGTTGGTGACCGCCGTGGGGAACCCTGGGCGCGTCGTCGCGTAGTGCCCGTTGGGCGCCAGGTAGCTGGCCATGTAGGTGGTGCCGGCGGTGATGTTCACAGGGCTTGCGAACACGAGCGTCTGCCAGCCGGAGGACGTTTCGTTGGTGAAGGTGCCCTGCGTGAGTAGCGTGCCGCTGCTGCTCCAGAGGCTGCCGACGTGGGTGCCGGTGTTGGCGGTGGCCTTGTAGAAGCGGATGCCGGTGATCGTGCCGTCCTGGCTGGCGGTGAACTCGACGCCGAGGTTGACCGAGCTGGCATCACCCGAATCGGCATCCGTCGGAGTTGTGAAGTCGAAGATGGTGTCCCGCGGCGTGACCGCGCTCGATGCGCTGGAGGCTGCTCCGGTGCCGATGGCGTTGGTCGCCGCGATCGTGAAGGTGTAGTTGGTCCCGTTGGTCAGTCCGGACACGACCGCCGAGGTGGCTGAGCCGCTGTTGACCGTGACCGGCGTCTGCGCCGTCGATCCGATGAACGGGGTGATCGTGTACGAGGTGATCGGGCTTCCGCCGTCGCTCGACGGCGCCGTCCAGGACACCAGGGCCTGGGAGCTTGCGGGGTTGGCGGACACGCCCGTCGGTGCTCCCGGCGCCGTCGACCCGCCGCCGCCACCGCCGCCGCCGCCGGTCGGGTTGAACAGGACGTCGACGTTGTAGTTGGTCTGGGCGTAGGTGCCGGTGGGGAATGTGCTGGTCGCGCTGTAGGCGAAGGTGCCGTTGCCGAACGTGGTCGCGCTGCTCGCGGGGGCGGTCAGCGGGCCGTTGGTGACGGCGCTGTCGAACCCTGGGCGGGTCATCGAGAAGTGCCCGTTGGGCGCCAGGTAGCTGGCCATGTAGGTGGTGCCGGCGGTGATGTTCACAGGGCTTGCGAACACGATCGTCTGCCAGCCCGACGTCGTTTCGTTGGTGAAGGTGCCCTGCGTGAGTAGCGTGCCGCTGCTGTCCCAGAGGCTGCCGACGTGGGTGCCGGTGTTGGCGGTGGCCTTGTAGAAGCGGATGCCGGTGATCGTGCCGTCCTGGCTGGCGGTGAACTCGACGCCGAGGTTGACCGAGCTGCCATCACCCGAGTCGACCGTCGTCGGCGTCGCGAAGTCGAGAATTGTGTTGCGCGGGATGACCGCGTTGGTGGCGCTCGAGGCGGTGCTCGTCCCGATGGCGTTCGTTGCGGCGATCGTGAAGGTGTAGTTGGTCCCGTTGGTCAGTCCGGACACGACCGCCGAGGTGGCTGAGCCGCTGTTGACGGTGACCGGGGTCTGCGCGGTGGCGCCGATGAACGGGGTGATCGTGTACGAGGTGATCGGGCTGCCGCCGTTCGACGGCGCGGTCCAGGACACCAGCGCCTGGGAGCCGGCCGGGTTGGCCGCGACGCCCGTGGGCGTGCCCGGGGCGGTCGGGTTTCCGCCGCCACCACCACCACCACCACCGCCACCGCCCGGGTTGAACAGGACGTCGACGTTGTAGTTGGTCTGGGCGTAGGTGCCGGTGGGGAATGTGCTGGTCGCGCTGTAGGCGAAGGTGCCGTTGCCGAACGTGGTCGCGCTGCTCGCGGGGGCGGTCAGCGGGCCGTTGGTGACGGCGCTGTCGAACCCTGGACGGGTCATCGAGAAGTGCCCGTTGGGCGCCAGGTAGCTGGCCATGTAGGTGGTGCCGGCGGTGATGTTCACAGGGCTTGCGAACACGAGCGTCTGCCAGCCCGACGTCGTTTCGTTGGTGAAGGTGCCCTGCGTGAGTAGCGTGCCGCTGCTGTCCCAGAGGCTGCCGACGTGGGTGCCGGTGTTGGCGGTGGCCTTGTAGAAGCGGATGCCGGTGATCGTGCCGTCCTGGCTGGCGGTGAACTCGACGCCGAGGTTGACCGAGCTGCCATCACCCGAGTCGACCGTCGTCGGCGTCGCGAAGTCGAGAATTGTGTTGCGCGGGATGACCGCGTTGGTGGCGCTCGAGGCGGTGCTCGTCCCGATGGCGTTCGTTGCGGCGATCGTGAAGGTGTAGTTGGTCCCGTTGGTCAGTCCGGACACGACCGCCGAGGTGGCTGAGCCGCTGTTGACGGTGACCGGGGTCTGCGCGGTGGCGCCGATGAACGGGGTGATCGTGTACGAGGTGATCGGGCTGCCGCCGTTCGACGGCGCGGTCCAGGACACCAGCGCCTGGGAGCCGGCCGGGTTGGCCGCGACGCCCGTGGGCGTGCCCGGGGCGGTCGGGTTTCCGCCGCCACCACCACCACCACCACCGCCACCGCCCGGGTTGAACAGGACGTCGACGCCGTAGTTGGTCGCCGCGTAGGTGCTCGTCGGGAACGTGCTGGTCGCGCTGTAGGCGAAGGTGCCGTTGCCGAACGTGGTCGCGCTGCTCGCGGGGGCGGTCAGCGGGCCGTTGGTGACGGCGCTGTCGAACCCTGGACGGGTCATCGAGAAGTGCCCGTTGGGCGCCAGGTAGCTGGCCATGTAGGTGGTGCCGGCGGTGATGTTCACAGGGCTTGCGAACACGAGCGTCTGCCAGCCCGACGTCGTTTCGTTGGTGAAGGTGCCCTGCGTGAGTAGCGTGCCGCTGCTGCTCCAGAGGCTGCCGACGTGGGTGCCGGTGTTGGCGGTGGCCTTGTAGAAGCGGATGCCGGTGATCGTGCCGTCCTGGCTGGCGGTGAACTCGACGCCGAGGTTGACCGAGCTGCCATCACCCGAGTCGACCGTCGTCGGCGTCGCGAAGTCAAAGATCGCGTTGCGCGGCGTGATCGAACTCGATGCGCTGGAGGCTGCTCCGGTGCCGATGGCGTTGGTCGCCGCGATCGTGAAGGTGTAGTTGGTCCCGTTGGTCAGTCCGGACACGACCGCCGAGGTGGCTGAGCCGCTGTTGACCGTGACCGGCGTCTGCGCGGTGGCGCCGATGAACGGGGTGATCGTGTACGAGGTGATCGGGCTGCCACCGTCGCTCGACGGAGCGGTCCAGGACACCAGGGCCTGGGAGGTGGCGGGGCTGGCGGAGACGCCGGTCGGCGCGCCCGGTTCCGTCGCGGCAGCCGCAGGCGCCGCATTGACGGCGAACGCGATCAGCGAAACGAGGAGCACGACCGTGCGCGCCACCCGATGAGCAGCTCCCGAATTCATACCCACTCAACAAGAACGGGCCAAGGCCCTGGGAACTTCCAGAGGTCCTGCGCGGTGTCACGCCTTGATGCGGGGCAGGGCCTTCGTGGCAAGCGCCTGAGCCGTCCCGCACGGCGCTGCCACTTGAAGGACCCTGCCACCACCCAACTCGACGAACAGCAGCTGGCTCCCCAGCGTGCCGCAGTACGCCTTGTGGCCGCCGATGCTGAGCTGAGTGGGCTTCTTCTCCATCTGGGCGATCTCACGGGAGACATTGACCGCTTGGACGGCGAGCGTGATGCTCCGCGGGCCGCCTTTCAGTTCCAGAAGACAGGTGGGACCCTGCGATGCCTCGGTCTGACGTAGAACAGGTGCGTGGACGATCGCCTGCGCCTCCGCGGCCGTCACGAGCGTGCACGGGTTCTGCGCCGAGCTCGGGATCTTGGCGATCGGGGCCGGACCCGCTCCCCCGCCGCGCGTACCCGGCGGGTTGGGGTTGTAGACGGTGGCGTGCAGCTTCGACTTGCCAGCGTGCTCGGCGTGCAGCTTCGGCTTGCCGGTGTGCTCGGCGCGCTGCTTCTTCGCGGCGCCGGCGCGCGATTTTGGACTCGCCGGCGTGAACGTCACGGTCGTGACGGAGTGCTGGCTCGTGGTCTGGGATGCTCCCGAGCTCGACGAGCTCGAGCCACCGCAGCCGGCGGCGGCCGCGGCAATCAGCGCACTCGCGAGCGGGGCGACGATGAGACGGTTCGAAATGGTCATATGTGTTGGCCTAGGATGGACTGAAGAGGACATCGACGCCGTAGTTGGTCGCCGCATACGTGTTGGACGGGAAGATCGTGGTCGAGCCATTGGCGAAGACGCCGTTACCCAAGGTGGTCGAGCCGTTGGCGAGGGCGGTGAGTGGACCGTTGGTGACGGCGCTGTCGAATCCTGGGCGGGTCATCGAGAAGTGCCCGCTGGGCGCGAGGTACGACGCGATGTAGGTCGTGTTGGCTGTGATGTTGACGGGGGTCGCCAAGACGAGGGTCTGCCAGCCGGACGAAGTCTCGTTGGTGAAGGTGCCCTGTGCGAGCAGGTTGCCGGAGGTGTCCCAGAGGCTGCCGACGTGGGTGCCGGTGTTGGCGGCGGCTTTGTAGAAGCGGATCCCGGTGATCGTGCCGTTCTGGTTGGCGGTGAACTCGACGCCGAGGTTGTTCGGTGTGCTGTCGCCCGGGTCGACGTTTCCGGGGGTGGTGAAGTCGAAGATCGTGTTGCGCGGGATCACCGCGTTCGTCGCGCTCGAGGCGGCGCTCGTCCCGATGGCGTTCGTCGCCGCGACCGTGAACGTGTAACTGGTCCCGTTCGTCAATCCGCTGACGGTCGCGGCGGTCGCCGAGGCGCTGTTGACCGTGACCGGGGTCTGCGCGGTGGAGCCGATGTACGGGGTGACCGTGTACCCGGTGATCGGGCTGCCGCCGTTGCTCGACGGTGCGGTCCAGGACACGAGCGCCTGGGAGCTCGCGGGGCTCGCCGAGACTGCGGTCGGCGCCCCCGGTGCCGTCGGACCGCCGCCACCGCCGCCCCCACCGCCGGGGTTGAACAGCACGTCGACGCCGTAGTTGGTGGCCTGGTAGCTGTTGGTCGGGAAGATCGTGGTCGAGCCATTGGCGAAGACGCCGTTACCCCAGGTGGTCGAGCCGTTGGCGAGCGCGGTCAGCGGGCCGTTGGTGACGGCGGTGTCGAATCCTGGGCGGGTCATCGAGAAGTGCCCGTTGGGCGCGAGGTACGACGCGATGTAGGCAGTGTTCGCCGTGATCGAGACCGGCGTGGGGAACACGAGGGTCTGCCAGCCCGACGTCGTTTCGTTGGTGAAGCTGCCCTGCGCCAGCACGTTGCCAGAGCTGTCCCAGAGGCTGCCGACGTGGGTGCCGGTGTTGGCGGTGGCCTTGTAGAAGCGGATCCCGGTGATCGTCCCCGCCTGGCTCGAGGTGAACGCGACGCCGAGGTTGTTCGGCGTGCGGTCACCCGAGTCGACCAGCCCAGGCGTTGCAAAGTCGAAGATCGTGTTTTCCGGCTTGATCGCAGATGGTGCGTTCGAAGCCGTGCCGGTGCCGACGGCGTTGGTCGCCGCGACGGTGAACGTGTAACTGGTGTCGTTGGTCAGCCCGGTAACGGTCGTCGAGGTCGCCGAGCCGCTGTTGACCTGGATCGGGGTCTGCGCGGTGGAGCCGATGTACGGGGTGATCTTGTAGCCGGTGATCGGGCTGCCGCCGTTGCTCGACGGTGCGGTCCAGGACACGAGCGCCTGGGAGCTCGCGGGGGTCGCCGAGACAGCGGTCGGGGTGCCGGGCGCGGTCGGGTTCCGCCGCCGCCGCCGCCGCCGCCGGGGTTGAACAGGACGTCGACGCCGTAGTTGGTGGCCTGGTAGCTGTTGCTCGGGAAGATCGTGGTCGAGCCGTTCGCGTAGACGCCGTTACCGAAGGTGGTCGAGCCGTTGGCGAGGGCGGTGAGTGGACCGTTGGTGACGGCGGTGTCGAATCCTGGGCGGGTCATCGAGAAGTGCCCGCTGGGCGCGAGGTACGACGCGATGTAGGTGATGCCGGCGGTGATGTTGACGGGGGTCGCGAAGACGAGGGTCTGCCAGCCGGACGAAGTCTCGTTGGTGAAGGTGCCCTGTGCGAGCAGGTTGCCGGAGGTGTCCCAGAGGCTGCCGACGTGGGTGCCGGTGTTGGCGGCGGCTTTGTAGAAGCGGATGCCGGTGATCGTGCCGTTCTGGTTGGCGGTGAACTCGACGCCGAGGTTGTTCGGTGTGCTGTCGCCCGGGTCGACGTTTCCGGGGGTGGTGAAGTCGAAGATCGTGTTGCGCGGGATCACCGCGTTCGTCGCGCTCGAGGCGGCGCTCGTCCCGATGGCGTTCGTCGCCGCGACCGTGAACGTGTAACTGGTCCCGTTCGTCAATCCGCTGACGGTCGCGGCGGTCGCCGAGCCGCTGTTGACCGTGACCGGGGTCTGCGCGGTGGAGCCGATGAACGGGGTGATCTTGTAGCCGGTGATCGGGCTGCCGCCGTTGGCCGGAGCGGTCCAGGACACGAGCGCCTGCGAGCCGGCCGGGTTGGCCGCGACGCCCGTGGGCGTGCCGGGCGCGGTCGGGTTCCCGCCGCCGCCGCCGCCGCCGCCGGGGTTGAACAGGACGTCGACGCCGTAGTTGGTGGCCTGGTAGCTGTTGCTCGGGAAGATCGTGGTCGAGCCGTTCGCGTAGACGCCGTTACCGAAGGTGGTCGAGCCGTTGGCGAGTCCGGTGAGCGGGCCGTTGGTGACGGCGGTGTCGAATCCTGGGCGGGTCATCGAGAAGTGCCCGCTGGGCGCGAGGTACGACGCGATGTAGGTGGTGCCGGCGGTGATGTTGACGGGGGTCGCGAAGACGAGGGTCTGCCAGCCGGACGAAGTCTCGTTGGTGAAGGTGCCCTGCGCGAGCAGCGTGCCGCTGCTGCTCCAGAGGCTGCCGACGTGGGTGCCGGTGTTGGCGGCGGCCTTGTAGAAGCGGATGCCGGTGATCGTGCCGTTCTGGTTGGCGGTGAACTCGACGCCGAGGTTGTTCGGTGTGCTGTCACCCGAGTCGACCGTACCGGGGGTCGTGAAGTCGAAGATCGTGTTGCGTGGCGTGATCGCGCTGGATGCGCTCGAGGCCGTGCCGGTGCCGACGGCGTTGGTCGCCGCGACCGTGAAGGCGTAGGCGGTCCCGTTGGTCAGTCCCGTCACGACCGCCGACGTGGCTGAGCCGCTGTTGACCTGGATCGGGGTCTGCGCGGTGGAGCCGATGAACGGGGTGAGCGTGTAGGACGTGATCGGGCTGCCGCCGTTGGCCGGAGCGGTCCAGGAGACGAGCGCCTGCGAGCCGGCCGGGTTGGCCGCGACGCCCGTGGGCGTGCCGGGCGCGGTCGGGTTCCCGCCGCCGCCGCCGCCGGGGTTGAACAGGACGTCGACGCCGTAGTTGGTGGCCTGGTAGCTGTTGCTCGGGAAGATCGTGCTCGAGCCGTTCGCGTAGACGCCGTTACCGAAGGTGGTGGAGCCGTTGGCGAGTCCGGTGAGTGGACCGTTGGTGACGGCGGTGTCGAATCCTGGGCGGGTCATCGAGAAGTGCCCGCTGGGCGCGAGGTACGACGCGATGTAGGTGGTGCCGGCGGTGATGTTGACGGGGGTCGCGAAGACGAGGGTCTGCCAGCCGGATGAAGTCTCGTTGGTGAAGGTGCCCTGTGCGAGCAGGTTGCCGGAGGTGTCCCAGAGGCTGCCGACGTGGGTGCCGGTGTTGGCGGCGGCTTTGTAGAAGCGGATCCCGGTGATCGTCCCCGCCTGGCTCGAGCTGAACTCGACGCCGAGGTTGTTCGGCGTGCTGTCACCCGAATCGACCAGCGCGGGCGTCGCGAAATCAAAGATCGTGTTGCGCGGGATCACCGCGTTTGTCGCGCTCGAGGCGGCGCTCGTCCCGACGCTGTTGGTCGCCGCCACTGTGAACGTGTAGGCGGTCCCGTCGGTCAGTCCCGTCACGACCGCCGACGTGGCTGAGCCGCTGTTGACCTGGATCGGGGTCTGCGCGGTGGAGCCGATGAACGGGGTGATCGTGTAGCCGGTGATCGGGCTGCCGCCGTTGGACGGCGCGGTCCAGGAGACGAGCGCCTGGGAGCCGGCCGGGTTGGCCGCGACGCCCGTGGGCGTGCCCGGGGCGGTCGGGTTCCCGCCGCCGCCGCCGCCGCCGGGGTTGAACAGGACGTCGACGCCGTAGTTGGTGGCCTGGTAGCTGTTGCTCGGGAAGATCGTGGTCGAGCCGTTCGCGTAGACGCCGTTACCGAAGGTGGTCGAGCCGTTGGCGAGTCCGGTGAGCGGGCCGTTGGTGACGGCGGTGTCGAATCCTGGGCGGGTCATCGAGAAGTGCCCGCTGGGCGCGAGGTACGACGCGATGTAGGTGGTGCCGGCGGTGATGTTGACGGGGGTCGCGAAGACGAGGGTCTGCCAGCCGGACGAAGTCTCGTTGGTGAAGGTGCCCTGCGCGAGCAGCGTGCCGCTGCTGCTCCAGAGGCTGCCGACGTGGGTGCCGGTGTTGGCGGCGGCCTTGTAGAAGCGGATCCCGGTGATCGTCCCCGCCTGGCTCGAGGTGAACTCGACGCCGAGGTTGTTCGGCGTGCTGTCACCCGAATCGACCAGCGCGGGCGTCGCGAAATCAAAGATCGTGTTGCGCGGAACGACCGCATTCGTCGCGCTCGAGGCTGCCCCGGTCCCGATGCTGTTGGTCGCCGCCACCGTGAACGTGTAGCTGACCCCGTTCGTCAACCCGCTGACGGTCGCGGCGGTCGCCGAGCCGCTGTTGACCTGGACCGGCGTCTGCGCGGTGGAGCCGATGAACGGGGTGATCGTGTAGGACGTGATCGGGCTGCCGCCGTTGGCCGGAGCGGTCCAGGACATGAGCGCCTGCGAGCCGGCCGGGTTCGCTGACACACCTGTCGGCGCCGCCGGCGCCGAGAGCTGGCCGGGGGTGACGCTGTTCGACGCAGCGGACACCGGACCTGGCCCGGACGTGTTGGACGCCTGGACCGTGAACGTGTAGGCCGTGTTCGCGGTCAGGCCGGTCACGGTCGCGCTCGTCGGCGCCGGTGAGCCGGTGACGGTCGTCGTGGTCTGTGCTGTCGAGCCGATGTACGGAGTGATCGTGTATGTCGTCGCTGGTCCGCCCGTGGTCGGCGCCGACCACGTGAGCGACGCGCTGTTGGTCCCTGCGGTGGCCGTCACGCCGGTGACTTGGCCCGGGGGAGTCAGCGGCGCCAGAACCGGATCGACCCAGAAGTTGCTGGCGGCGAAGTTGTTCGTCGGGAAGGTGGTCGTACCCGCGTAGGCGAAGACGCCGTTCACGTTCGACCCGGTATTGATCACGGCGCTCCACGGGCCGCTCACGGTGGTGGCGCCGCCGAGGGGAGTCGGCGCCGGCGTCGGGTAGAACCAGCCCTGCGTCCTCGAGAAGTGCCCATTCGGTGCAAAGTAGCCCGCCACGTACGTCTGACCCGCCTGGAGCAGGACCGGGTTGCTGAACGCGACGGTCTGCCAGCCTGATGCCGTCTCGTTCGTGAATGTCGCCTGCGCGAGCAGCGTTCCGGTGCTACTCCACAGGCTGCCGATGTGTGTGCCGGTGTTCGTCGACGCCTTGTAGAAGCGGAGCCCGGTCACCTGTGAGTCCACGCTGCCCTTGAACCGGACGCCCACTGTGATCGAGTCCGGGTCGGCCGAGTCGACGCTCCCGAAGGGGACGGTGGCAGGATTGACGTTCGTGCCCCACAGCGAGCACGGGCATGTGATGTTCACCGTTCTCGCGTTGGACGGCGTTTCGCGATTTCCGCTGTCGTCGGCGGCACGCGTCTGGATCATCGTGCTGGGGTAACCGTGGGCGATCCAGCTGTAGGACCAGTTGACGGTCGAGTTGGCGCCGGTCGTGAGCGTTGCCGGATGCCAGGTCGTGCCGCCGTCGGTCGAGACCTCGACGCCCGCCACGACGGCACCCGCAGCGGCTGTCGCCGCGCCGGCGATCGTGACTGCGCTGCCATCGGCTGCCGTGCTGCCGGCGGCCGGGCTGGAGATCGTCGACGTGGGGGGTGTCGTGACCGTGGACGCGGTCCCGGCAACGAGGCCGGAGATGAGCGTCGCAGGCTGCGCGCCCATCATCGCGAGCAGGTTGACGGTGAACTGCTGCATATTCGGGTCGGGCGGGTTCCCGCTCGGCTGGGTGATGCTGAGGCCCCAGGCGTTGAAGTCGTCGAGCCCCCATGACCACTGGACGGTCCCCGCTCCGAACACGAGCGCTCCGCTCCCGGCGCGGTAGAGAGTCAGGTGATGAGTCTGGACGCTCCCGGGGGTCGCGGTGGTTCCGTCGCCGGTGTTCGTCCCGTAGTCGAGGAACGACTCTGTTCCACTCACAGTCGTGGACGACAGGTCGAACAGGCCCGGTGGTCGGAACCCGTTGTCGGCGTTGACGTCCCATTCGTAGCCGAGCGTCCCGTCTCCGGCGCCCAGCGTCACACTCTGGCCCGCGCCGAGATTCGCGACCGCGGTGTTCTTCCAGAGTCGCAGCTTGCTGTATTGCGACGGGACAGTGATGTCGGACGTCCCCGAGTTCACCTCGAACTGCTGCCCGCTGAGCGAGTTCGAAGGCTTGCCTCCGTCAGCGGGCGGACTGAACCGTGGGTCAGCCCAAGCTCCCGTCCAGGTCGGCGGGTCGGAGGGATCCACCGGCGCATCGAAATGCGTCTCCTTATAGGAGATCAGCGTGCGATAGCTCGTGTTGGAGCCGTCCGCGCTCGGTCCCCAGCGAGTCTTCCAGAAGATCTCGTTGCCGGTGAACATCGCCAGGTTGACGCCGGCATCGCGAGCCGCGGTGACGTTTGTCCGTTCTGCCCCTGACCAGTACTCGTCGTGGCCGCTGAAGAGGATCGCCTTGTGGTTGAGCAACAGGGACGGCTGGCTGTCCAAGTTGATGTCGTCGGTGTAGCTGACGTCGTAGCCGTTGCGCTCCAGGAACTGGATCATCTGGTACTCGGCGTACCAGAGGTAGGATGCGCCGCCGTTGATGCTCGAGCCGTCCCACGGCCGGTTGTACGACACCGCGTAGGCACCCTTGTAGGCGCCTGGATTCCCGGGCGGGCAGGCGACGGTGCATTTGTAGAGGCTGTTCCCGCCGTAGTTGTTGTACGCCTCCCAGGTGGCATCGTCGGTTGGCACCAGGACGTCGGCGTGGCTGGCGTCGTTACGGACGACGAATGGGACCTGGCTGCTGCCTCCCTGAGCCTGAGAGTCGTTTCGGACGAGATGCGCGATGTAGACGCCGGACACGGCGGTGCTCGGTACGGTCCACGACGCCGACACCGCCCAATTGCCGCAGTCGATCAGCCCCGTCGAGGATTGGGTCAGGCACGCCGGCTGGCTCTGCGGAAGCGTTGCGCTCGGGTGAATGTTCGAGGCAACGATTCGTGCGCCGTCGCCTCCATACCAGCCGAGCCGCAGGATGTCGACGTGGTACGAGGTCGAGGGAGTCTTGACCTTGAAGCTGATCGTCTGGCCGGCGCTGACGCTCATCGACGTCGCGAAGCCCTGGATCGTCGGATCGCCGATTCCGTCCACCTCCCAGTCGGCGGGAGGGTCTCCGGGGAGCGTGTTCTCGCAAGCGACTTGGTTGACGATGGGAGGGGTGCACGGGCCAGCCGCGGCTGCGGGTGCGGGCACCAGCGCCGCGAGCATCAATGCCACGGCCAGCGCAGCCACGGTCGCTGCGAGCAGCCGATGTCCGAGCGCCCCAGACGACTCAGCCCGGAGGGCGCGCACCGTCACGGACATAGAGCACGGTTCGAAGTTTCGATCCCGCACGGCCGCTCGGGCGTATGACGTCGGTCCCTCCTCAGCGTCGATGATCGGACTGCGCGCTTGCACGTGGCCACGACCGTTCCTCTGAGCAACGTGTGCGCGATTCGTTTTCTTTCGCGTGAGAGTCAGAGGATCGATGCGACGCTCGAGATCGCCCAATTGCTGAGGCTGTGTGTACTGGCCCTCAGGCCGATTCACGTGCCCAGCGTTTTCAGCTTGAGCCGACCCAGGTGTTGCTCCGCGCGATGTGCCGCACCGGTGGCGAGGAACGGAGGGAACCAACGAGATCGTCCGGCGCCGATGCGACGACGTACCTGCAAACCCCGCCATTCCGCCAGCCTCGTTGCGTCCGGACAGACCTCGAGCGCGAACGCGATCAGATCGTCGACTGAATCCAGCGGGTCGACGAGGTCCCGATCGATCGTCCGGCTCGCGCGCCACAGCGCCTGGCGAGCCAGCGCGCGAGCGGCCGTCGCCCGCAGCTCCTCGGCCTTCGGCGACCGCGGGGCGGAGTGCTCAAAGAACCGGTCGAACGCCGCCCATCGCGTCCGCAGGCTGAGCAGGACCGAGGGATTGCTGCGCAGCATGCTGTCGGCATGGATCCGGTAGATCGCCTGCGCGACGCCCCTGATGTGCGCGATATCCGCGATCGCAGCGATCTTCAGCCACATGTTCAGGTCTGCGCAATGAGTGCAGGTCGCGTCGTAGTGCCCCACAGCACGCTGGACTTCGGTCCGGACGACGACCTCCGGTGACGAGATGCAATTGGTCCCGCTTCGGCACCGCAGCCGGATCCAGTCCTCACCCTCCCAGATCTTGGTCCCGAGCCAGCGGCCGTGTCGGGTCGGCAGAGGGCGGCCGCTGCGGGCGTAGAGCGCCCAGCCGTAGACCATGCCGACGTTCGGGGATGCCTCCATCACGGCCGTCGCGCGGTGAAGCGAGTCGGGAATGAGCTGATCGTCAGCCGACACGAGGGCCGTGTAGTCGCTGTCATGCACCGCCCAGTCGAGCCCGTCGTCGTACGTTGCGAACGGCCCCCAGTTCTCGGCGTGCCGCCGGTATTCGACTCGCGTGTCCCGCTCCGCCAGCCGCTGGGCCACCAGCGGCGTTTCGTCGGGCGAGCAGTCGTCGATGATCAGCACGCGCACGTCCACGGCCCGCTGTGCGAGCACGCTTGCCACGCACCCCTCGAGCACGTCCGCGTATCGGTAACAGGGGACGATCACGCGCACCCGAGGCAACCGCGGGCGGTACCCATCCGTTGTTGAGCGGGAAGGCCGCGCGATGGTCTCAGGCTGAAGCTGAGGTTCAAGGTTTGTCGTTTCGCTGATCGACATGACAGGCACCGATGACGGTCACGGGATCAACGCCTTCTGCCGGGCGTCGCTTTCACGGCGGCTGACGAACGCACAACGATCGGCGCGACGAGGTCGGTCGACAGGCGCGAGTAGCGGGGCGCGAGGCGCGTTGGATGTACATGCCTTCCATTGGTGGGGCCGCGATCGACAGAGGGAGCCGCGTGGTGCCGCTGTCTGAGGCTGGCCCGAACGGTTGTGTCCCGGCGCACGGGACTGAGGATCCTCCGCGACGTCCGATACGGGTCGCGATGGTGCATCTGTCTGACTTCCGGTTCGACTCACGGATCCAACGGCAGGCGATGGCGCTCGCCCAGCGAGGCGACAGCGTGGATCTCGTGTGCGTCGGAGAACGCGAAGAGCTGAGAGTCGGCGCGGGCCGGATCCGCGTCCATCCGGTCGCGCGCGAAAAAGCGTCCGGCGGCGTTCGCGGCTATCTCGCGAGCTACGCACGCTTCCTCGCAGCAGCCGCTCGCAGGTTGACCGCGCTCGAACTCCGCGAGCACTTCGACCTCGTCGAGGTGCACAACATGCCGGACGCACTCACGCTCGCCGCGATCGTTCCGAAGCTGCGCGGCGCCCCCGTGATCCTGAACCTCCACGACACCTTTCCCGAGCTGCTCGCGAGCAAGTTCGGACGTCCGCACGACGGCTTGGAGGTGAGAGTCCTAGAGCTCGAGGAGCGCGTCAGCGCCGCGTTCGCCGACCGCTTGGTGACGGTCACCGAGGAGGCGCGCTCGCGGCTCGCGCAGCGCAGGGTCGGCGTCAGCCGCACGTCCATCGTGATGAACTCGCCCGACGAGGGAGTGTTCGGGCCCCAACGAGAGCCGATCATGCTGCCTGCCGCGGGCGAGATCCGCGTCCTGTATCACGGCGGCCTGGCCCGTCGCTACGGCGTCGAGACGCTCGTCCGGGCGTGCGCCCGACTGCCGCAGAGCGCGTCCCGGATCACCGTGCGCGTCTGCGGAGATGGGGAGGACCTTCCGATGCTGCGCGACCTGGCGGCCGAGATCGGGCCGGGGCGAATCGACGTCGCCGGACCTGTCCCGTTCGAGGCGATCCCGGCCGAGCTCGCGTCGGCGCACATCGGAGCAGTCCCGACGCTCCACGACCGGTTCACCGAGCTGCTGCTGCCCGTCAAGCTGCTCGAGTACGTCCACATGGGGCTTCCGGTGGTCTGCTCTCGCCTGCCGGGGATCTGCGGCTACTTCGGCGACGATGAGCTACGACTCTTCGAGCCCGGCAATCCGGACGATCTGGCCGCTGCGATCGCGGACGTGTGCGGCGACCCCGCCGCAGCACAGGGCCGCGCCGTCCGTGCCACTGAGCGCCTGAAGGCGATTGCCTGGCAGCGGCAGCGGGCGGGGTATCTGGAGCTCGTCGACGAGCTCGTCGGCGCCGCCGGCGCGCGGTGGCGTCCGGGAGCGGGTCGGAGGCCCGGCTCGCGGGCCGCCTATAACCGTCAACCTGAGGTTGAGAATGCTCGAAACTCGGAAAGTGTGAGGTGCGTATGGTGATCAGGGAGTCGATGCCGGCCGGGAGCGGGTCATGGCGACACTAGCCAGCGAGTCGCCTGCGGCGCCGACCACTCGCCCCGGGTCGCTAGAGCCTGTCGAGAAGGACCTGTTTACCGCGCTCCAGGCCCGTCTCGAGGAGCTCCTCGGGCATGTGCGGCCCGTCCGCGTGCTCGACGCCGGCTGCGGCCACCGTCTGTACGTTCCAGTCGCCGAGGAGCGCTACGTCGTCGGCATCGACATCGAGCCCTCCCAGCTGCGCGACGATCTCGACGAGGCAATCGTCGGTGACCTGCAGACATATGACCTCGGCCGCGGACGCTTCGACGCAGTCATCTGCTGGAACGTCCTCGAGCACGTCGCCGATCCCCCGCTCGTACTGCGGAAGTTCGTCGACGCGCTGGCGCCGGGGGGAGTCGTGATCCTGGCGCTGCCGCACGTTGCGAGTGCCAAGGGCCTCATTACGAAGTACAGCCCTCAGTGGTTCCACGATTGGGTGTGGACGCATCTGCTCGGCGCCGGTCCCAGTCACGAGGCGTTCCCGACCGTGCTGTCGTGGTCGCTCGCGCCCACGCGGCTGAAGCGGTTCGCGCGCGAGTCGGGCCTCTCGGTCGAGTTCCTCGAGGAGTACGAGGCGTGGCCCCAGAAGCGGATCCGGCGCAAGCTGCGGCTTGAGGGCCGGGCGTTCAGGGCGCTTGCGGGGCTCGTTCGCCTGCTGTCGTTCGGACGCATCACGATCGCGGCCACGGACGTGATCTTCGTGATGCGCAAGCCGCTGTAGCTGGATCAGGCGGCGATCAACCGACCGAGCGGGCGCCGACGAGCGACGGACGGCGGAACATCCGTTGGAAGCGTCCGGTCGGGAGCATGTGCCCAACCCCCGAGCACAGCTCGCGCCACGCCTTGGGGAAGGCGGTCCGCAACGAGACCAAGTAGCCGACGCCTCCGATCGCCCCGACCGCCAACACGTTGAGGAGCACCGGCACGTCGGCGCTCGTGAGCGCGAGGCTTGCCGGCACGGCGACCGCCGCGAGGACAAGCGATGCGACAGCCGCCGGCGCAACGTCCGAGAAAAGATGGGAGATCGCGCGCTCCTCCGAGCGCGAGAGCATCACCACGTAGCTGACGACGAGGAAGGCGGAGTGGACAACGGCGGCGCCGATCGCGACGGCATTGATTCCCAGCGGCGCGATGAACCAGACGACGACCGCATAGCCGAGAAAGTGTGCGACGCCGAACCCGAGCATTGCACGCGAGCGGCCCGCGGCGGCGAGTGCGACCCCGGCGGTGTCCATGACCAGCGTGGTCGCACCCCCGATGGCAAGGATCTGGGTCGGCACGACGACCGGCGCCCAGGCTGCACCGAGCAGCCAGGGGATGAAGACCGGGGCGACAATCGCCAGCAGCGTCAGCAGCGGGAACAGGAGCATCGTCAGCAGCCGTACGACTTGGCCGCGCATCGCCCTCAGCTGCTCCTCGCTCGCTGAGCGGGACAACACGGGGAAGGCGACGGTCACCATCAGGTCCGACACCTTCTTCTGGTACTCAACGCCCAGCTGATACGCGCGGAAATACAGGCCCGCCTGCAGGGTGCCGAGCCGCGCCCCGACGATCGCGTAGTCGCAGTTTCGAAAGCAGGTCCAGCTCACCGCCGCCAGCGACGCCGGACCCCCGTAGCGGAGCAGATCGCGGGCGGGCTCACGACGCAAGACCGGAAGGGGCGGCGGCGCCAACAGCCACGACAGCACCATCCCGACGAGCGCGGCCGCCAGCGTCCCGAGCACGAGGGACTTGGCGCCCAGCCCGGCCGCCGCGAGCCCGATCGACCCGCCGACTCGAAACGCATTGCTGGCCATGTCGATCATCGTCAGCCGGCGAAACTCGAGGTTTCGGCGGAGCGTCGCCGTCGGCACGATACTCAAGGCCGTCACGATGCACAGCGGCGCCGACAGAGCGACGAGCGATGCGGTCGCCGAGCCGAAGATCGGCTTGGCGATCAGCGGACCTGCGAGCAGAGTCAGGCCGGCGAGCAGGACGCCGCCGATCAGAGCCAGCGCCTGCCCCGCTTGGAAATGACGCCGGCCCGCCTCAGGGAACTGGACGAGCGCGTTCCCGACTCCCTGGGACTGGATACCGAGCGCGAGCTCCTGCACGACGATCGCCACCGCGTAGGGACCGAACTCCTCGGGCGGGATCAGCCGCGCGAGGACCACCATCGAGGCCAGGAGCGAGAGTTCGACTACGAGCCGGCCGATCGACGTCCAGCGCAGGCCCTTGACGGCCGCGGCCTTCAGGTCAAGGCCGCCCGTTGACTCCCCGCTGTCGGCCCCTGTGGCTGGACTCGAGTCAGACACGGTCGCTCAAGGTGCTAGCTCCTAGCTGACCGAGGCGCGTAGGCGCTTCGGTGCGAGTGCGCGTGCGATCCGCTGGTGGAGCTCGCGGCGGGTGAAGCGCCGGTACGCAGGATCCGGAACCCGCTCGGTCCCTCGTGCCGCCGCGCGCAGGTACCCGTACAGGAAGGCCGCGCCCGAGATGACGCGAGGCTTACCGGCCGCGACCTTGAACGCGCGCAGCGTGACCCACAACAACGGGTAGTGGGCGATGTACGCGCACTCGCCGTGCCGGGCGCGGCCGCGCACGACCCCATCCGCACTGCCGATCGGCCTGTGATGGACGGAGACGAGATCGGTGAAGCTGTGGGTCCGGAACCCGCGCATTCGCGCATAGGTCTCGTCGATCGTGTCCCATCCGAGGCGTTCCTGGACGCCACCGATCGCGGCGAAGCAGTTCCGCGAGTAGCACTTCAGCGCCCCGTGGATGTGGGAGCGGGGGATGACCACCGGACGCATGCCGCCGTCCGGGGTCGGCTCGACGAGGACGCCGCCCGCGAGACCGAGCTGCGGGTCGGCGGCGAAGCGCTCGAG
Organism: uncultured Solirubrobacterales bacterium; assembly: GCA_963750695.1. Lineage (GTDB taxonomy): Bacteria > Actinomycetota > Thermoleophilia > Solirubrobacterales > Solirubrobacteraceae > Palsa-465. Next base: position 246,332 of record CAVVSB010000004.1, on the reverse strand, counting down.
CAGGATCCGCAGATAGGAGGGCGGAAGCTCGATGTCGCCGTCGAGCTTCATCACGTGCGTATACCGGCGCCACTCGGCGTGAGCGAGGCCGGCGTTGAAGTTCCGCGGCGCGGCCGCCCGGGCGAGGCGGTCGCGGACGCCGCCGGCCGCTGCGCCGTGGGTCGCACCCACGACGGTCATGAACGCGACCTCGGCCTCGAGCCGCCGAAGGATCTCGGGCGTGCCGTCGTCAGAGCCGTCGTCGATCACGATCCAGCGAGCCGGCGGCAGCTCCTGCGCGGCGACGCCACGGACGACGCGTTCGATGTGCGCCGCCTCGTTGCGCACCGGGGAGATGATCAGGACTCGCGGTTCGCTCATAACGTCTCGCTTTCGCCGGTGCTCACGAGCTCGGGACGGACGCCGCCTGCCGACGTGTCGCCGTCGAGCGACGGATCGATGAACTCGCGGTGCCACTGCTCGAGCATGAACAGCGCCCAGACCCGCTTGGACTCCGTGTCGACACCAGCCTCCTGTCGCGCGAGGAGGTTCCGCACAGCCGCGGGCCGGAAGTAGCCTCGCGACAGCGTCCGCTCGTCGAGCAGAACCTCGCGGACGTGGTCGCGCAGCTCCTTGCGAAACCAGTCGGCCGACCGGGATCGAGAAGCCCTGCTTCGGCCGATCGAGAATCTCGTCGGGCAGCCAGGCCCGCAGGGCCTCGCGGAAGATCCACTTCTTCTGCCTGCCGCGCACCTTCAGCTCAGCCGGGATCGACGCGGCGAACTCCATCAGCTCGTGGTCGAGCAACGGCGAGCGGGCCTCGAGGGCGTGCGCCATCGTCGCGATGTCGATCTTGGCGATCAGGTCGTCGGGCAGATAAGTCGTCGCGTCGACCTCGAGCATCCGGTCGATCACGTGGTCACCCGAGGCGTGGCGCCAGGGCCCGGCAATCACCGCGCCGGCCGCCTCGGAATCGCCGATCAGCGCGGTGAACTCGTCCGAATAGAGGAGCGCTCGCTGCCGATCATCGAACCAGGACACGTACCGCGCGTAACGCGCCGCGGGGTCGAGAGGTAGCGCGGCGCTCAGGCGTTGGAGCTTGTTTGCGAGGCTCGTCTCGCGCCGTGCGACGCCGTTGCCCCGACCGTCGGTGAGCACCCGACCACAGCTCGCAGCGGCCCGCCGCAGTACGGACGGGATCGCGTCGAGGTGGTCGGCGAGCCTGTTGGCTACATACCGTGTGTAGCCGCCGAACGACTCGTCACCGCCGTCTCCGTTGAGCGCGACGGTCACGTGCCGGCGCGTCAGCTCAGCGAGCTAGAAGCTCGGGAGCGCGGACGAGTCGGCGAACGGCTCGCCGTAATGGCGCACGATCTTCGGCACGAGGTCGATCGCCCCGGGCCGGACGACGAACTCGTGGTGCTCCGTGCCGAACAGCTCAGCGACACGGCGGGCGTGGGGCAGCTCGTTGTGCGTTTTACTGTCGAAGCCGATCGAAAACGTCTTGACCGGGCCGTCGCTCTCCTGCGCCATCGCGGCGACGACGGCGGAGGAGTCGATTCCGCCCGACAGGAATGCGCCGAGCGGCACGTCGCTGATCAGACGCCGCCGAGTCGCGGCGCGAACGGCGTCGAGGATCGGCTCGCGCAGCTCGCGTGGATCCTTGACCGGGAGCTTGCGCGAATAGTCCAGCCGCCAGTAGCGATCGATCGTCACGCGCCCGTCCTGGAAGACGAGCGTATGCGCTGGCGGCAGCTTGCGCACCGAGCTGAAGATGCTCCGTGGCGCCGGCACGTAGCCGTACGTCAAGTAGGAGTCGATCGCCTCGATATCGAGCTGACGGGGAACGCCCAAGGACCTCAGCAGCGCGTGCATCTCCGAGGCGAAGCTGAGCTCCGCCGTCGCGCACCGAGTAGAGCAGCGGCTTCTTGCCGATGCGGTCGCGCGCGAGCAGCAGCCGGCGCTCCCGGCTGTCCCACAGCGCGAACGCGAACATCCCGTGCAGATGGCGCACGCAGTCGGTTCCGTGCTCCTCGTAGAGGTGAACGATCACCTCGGTGTCGCCGAGCGTCGAGAGGCGGTGCCCGCTGCGGGCGAGGTCGCTCGCGCAGCTCGCGGAAGTTGTAGATCTCGCCGTTGAGGACGACGACGACAGAGCCGTCCTCGTTCCGGATCGGCTGATCGCCGGTGACGAGATCGACGACGCGCAGCCGCTGGATCCCCAGCCCCACCTGTCCCTCGACGAACATCCCTCGCGAATCAGGGCCGCGGTGCTCGAGCCCGGCGCACATCCGGCCGATCGCCTCGGCCCGCACGGGCGCGCCGTCGCGCCGTCTCACCTGTCCAACGATTCCGCACATGCTTGTCTTTGAACAAACGGCCGCACGAGACCGCTTCTCACGCCGCGGCGCGGTCGGTGCCGCTGGCGCCGGTGGCACCGGCGGCGACGCGCTCGTAGACGCCGAGCAGTCGCCGGCCGGCGCTCTCCCACGTGAATTGCGGCGCGACCTCCAGGCACGCGGCGCGCAGCCGTGCCAGCAGCTCCGGGCGCTGCGACAGGGCCGTGATCTGCTCCGAGAGCGTCTCGACGTCGCCGACGGGATGGACGAGGGCGTTGCCGTTGACTGCCACCTCAGCGCACGCCTCCGATACGAGCGGGACGCAACCGCTGCCGAGCGCCTCCATGCAGACGAGCGGGGACCCCTCCTCGATGCTCGGCAGCACCAGCGCATCGTGGCGGCGCATCAGCTCGGGCACGTCGTCCCGGTGCCCGAGGACGCGGACGCTCGGATGCTCGAGCAGGCCGCTGAGCTTGTCGCGGTAGGCGGGCAGGAAGCCACCGACGATCGTGAAGGTGCCGCTGGCGCTCGCGGGAGAGCGCAGCCACGCCTCGAGCGCGACATGGACGCCCTTGCGCACCGCGCAGACGCCGACGAACAGCAGCGCCAGCCCGTCTCGTTCACGGGCTGGCTCTGGCTCGGGTTCCGCGGCGGTCTGGTAGCGGGCCGGGTCGTATCCGTAGCCGTGACGCAGCAGCTTCTCGGCGGCAAACCCCTGGTCGCGGAACGTGGCCGCGACGAACTCCGAAGGGCAGAGGAGGTAGTCCGCGAGGCGATACTCCTCCTCCTCCCTGCGCAGCCGCGCGGCATTGAACGCGTGCTCGTGAGCGGGAGGCAGCGCCACGCCGAGACGCTTGCATTCACGTGCCACGACCTCGTAGGCGAAGCGCGTATGCGCGTTGGGCCGCTCGAGCACGGTAGGGATGCCCAGACGGCGTGCCGCCCGCAGCGTCTGCACCGCGGCGAGCGGCCACGTGTGCACGACGTCGATCCGCCTGGCCAACCGCGGCAGCGAGCTCGCGACGATCTGATCGTGCAGAGCGAGCGTGCGCACGGTGCCCAGCGCCCGGTAGGGAAGCCGCAGCCGTCCGCGCGAGAGCGTCGTGTGAACGCCGACGCCGGCCGGCAACGGCCGGTGCACGACGCCCACCGCGACCGTGACCTCACCGCCTGCAGCCGCGACGTCGGCGACCTGATGCCAGGCCGTCGTCGCGATTCGCTCGGCGCCGATCTTGTGCGGGAAGCTATAGAGGACGCGGACGCTCATATCGCATGAGAGAGGGCGGCCGGTCGTGCTGGCGGGACTCGGGGCCGATGTCCGTCACGAGCACGACCATCAGGCCGGCGAACGTCAGGAAGATGTACGGCACGTGTGTGTAGGCCATCGAGTCGAACAGGAACGAGACCGTGAGAAAGCAGACGGCGGCGCACGCCACGGCGAGCGCCGAGTTGCTCCACTCGCTGGCCCGGCGGCGGATCACCGGCACGGCGGTCCACACCACGGAGAGAATCATCGCCACGTACGCGAACACCCCGAGCACGCCGGTCGTGATCGCGTTGATGAGCATCTGGTTGTCGAGGATGCGGTTCAGCAGCGCGTTGTAGCCGCCGACGCCCTCGCCGAGCAGGGGATGGCTCCAGACGATCGGCCGGATCGCGTCGTACCCATCGAGGCGGTGCACGGTCGTTCCGACCGTGGTCAGCCTGCCTCCGGTGAACTGCTGGACGACTGAGCCGATCGCGCCCGGAGCGAGGACGTGGGCCGCGCCGATGAGGATCACGACGATCGGCACCAGGCGGCCGATTCGCCGGGGCCACAGCAGACCGATGGCGATGAAGATGATCGCCGGTGCGACGATCGCCGTCTTCTTGTACGTCGCCAATCCGGCGGCGACCACGATGCAGGCGGCGATCCCGTACAGGACCTGATCGCGCCGGCGCGGCGAGTGCATGACCCCGATCAAGGCTATCGGGAGAGCCATCGCGAGCATCGCTGCGACCTCGAGGCCGACGGCGGTGGGACCCAGGACGACCACGCGGCCGAGCTCGTCGACGCCGCCGACGGCCGGAGCGTGCATCACGAAGATGCCCTTGAACAGCTGACCGGAGAGGTCGTAGAAGGCGTTGTAGTGCAGCCGGTACTCGACGAGGACGCCGATCCCGCAGATGACAGAGAGCACCAGCGTGTACTTCAGGAACGCTCGCACCTCACTGCGACGGATGACGCTCGCCGCCACGACGAACAGCGCCACCCACGACGACAGCAGCAGCAGCTGCTTGATCGAGTCCTTCAGCGCGAGCGCCTGGTTGAGCGCTCCTGCGTTGACGACGACACTGAGGAACGAGATCAGGAGGAAGATCCCGACTGAGACGTGGATCCGAGTGAGCCGCAGGCGCGGCGCGTCGGGGCCGCCGACGGCGATCGCCAACCCCCAGGCGATGATGATGAACGGCAGGACGATCCGGTCGAGGTGGAGGTCGAACGGCAGCGACACGGTCAGCGAGATCGAATCCACCGGCACCAGCCAAACGAGCGCCAGGAAGAAGGCGATCATCCACGGCAGCGGGCGCGTCGTCCTCGGCCAGTCGCCGCGGCTCCCGGTCCCGTCGCCGGGCAGTCGCACCGGCCGGCCGACTGCCGCCGGCAGCGTCGGCTCGGCGGGTCGGCGCAGCCCGACCGGCCGCGACGTGACCCGGGCGGGCGGCAATGTCGCGGACGGGCTCACTGCGCCGCGGTCAGGCCATGCCCCGCGCTCTTCCAGCCCATCCGCACGCGGGACGCGGCAATCAGCAAGCAGAACGCGATTGCGAATGCTGTGACGAACGTCAACAGCGCGATCTGGATCGCGGCGCCCCCGTTCACGACGCCGCCGTGGGGTACGCCGAGCTGCTCGAGCCGGACCTGCCCATTCTGACCCCGCTTCTGGCTCGTGCCGAGCTGTGCCAGGTACTCGCGCAGTCCGTCCACCGAGGCGGCGGCAAGCCGGATCGCAGTGGCCGCGGACGGCGCCTGCGTGTAGATGTGGAGAATCGGAACCGTGGGATCGGCCTGGATCTGGAGCTTGTAGTGGTCGGCGGTGGCGAGGATGTCGGATGCCGCAGCTCCGCTTCCGGGCTCGATCAGCGTCTGCGGGACGTTGGCGGTGATCGGCGCGTCCGCATCGATTTGACCGGGCGCGATCCCCACCAGCCGGGCGATCTTGGCCTTGACCGGGTCGGTCGTCATCAGGTTGCCCAGCAGAGTCGCTCGGGCTTGGAGCGAGCCGAAGGTCTCGGTGTTTGCCGCGAGGTCCGTGATCGCCGACCTCGGCGCGTCGACGACTACAGTCGTTGATGCCGAGCCGATCTCCAATGCGCGAGGCTGCAGCCGGGGCGGCAAGACGCCAATCTTGTAGACGCTCAACGTGGCGGCGAGAACCGCGACGAGAACACTGGCGGCGGTCGCCCAGCGGTGGGAGAAACGTGCGTTTGCCTTCGGCTCGAGGTGCATGGGAGCTCCTCACAAGCAACGAGGCTGGAGCTGTCATGCTTCTGCATGGTGGGCACGGAAATGCGATGGATCGCGACGAGGCTCGCCCTGCTGACCGCAGTCGCGGGCCTCATGTCCGGGTGCGGATCAGCCCAAGATCGATCCCGCCAGCCGACGAGAGCGCAGGCACGGCCGAAGCAGTCAGCTGACCGGCGCCACTGTGTGACGCGACCGAGCGCGTGCGGGTACCCGGATCAGTCCAACACGGGCGTTCCGCACGGCGCTCGGTTGATGCCCTCCGGCGGGGTCAATGTCTCCGAGCCGGGCGTCGTGATCTCGAATCTCGACGTCGACGGCTCGATCCAGGTTACGGCTGACAACGTCACGATCACGCACACCCGAGTGACGAGCTCAGGTGTGACCGGCCACAACATCGTGATCGCTCCAGGTGTGAGCGGAACGGTCATCGAAGACTCGACCCTGCGTGGCCGGGACCCGGGGGCGAACCCGGTTCAGTATGCGGTAATCAACGAAGGAACCCACACGACGATCGGTCGGCGGCTGCAGATGTACAACTGCACGACATGCTGGGCGGGCCCCGGGACGCTCGAGGACTCGTACGCGATCACGAACGCCGTGATCGCCGGCGCGCATTACGAGCCGGTGTACTACGGCGGTCGCGCGGGACCTCTGGTCGTTCGTCGCAACACGCTGCTGAATCCCCACGAACAGACAGCGGTCGTCTTCGCCGGCAATGACTACGGTGACCAGACCGGCCTTGTGATCAGCGAGAACCTGATGGCCGGGGGTGATTTCATCATCTACGGCGGCGCAGGCCCGAATGCGTACGGCGCGGCCACTCGAGACGTCACCATCACCGACAATCGCTTCTCCGACATCTACTGGCCGCGAGGTGGCCAATACGGTGTCGCGACCTCGGTCAACTGGTCGGTGACCACATGGAACGGCAACTACTGGGATGCGACGGGCAAGCCCGAACAGGGGACGGGCGGTCCTAGCTCCGGCCGCGCGGGTGGCTGAGCGCGGAGCTCCGCCAGCCCCCGGCCGCCACCGCAGCAGCCAGCTTCTTGCCGTCGCGGGCCGGGGTGGGCACATGCGTGCCGTTGCCATCGGGTCGGGAAGACGGGTGCTCGTCGGTGGCAGCGGGTGCGGACTCAGATGCGAGGCGAGGCTCCTGCCGAGGAGCAAGCTCAGGCCCCGGGAAGTCGAAGGCCCGTGCCGGTTCCGGATGATGTCCGTTGGACTGCGGTGACGTGGACTGCGGTGATGCCGGGGCCGCGACGGCCTGGGCGGGCACGGTTTGCTCAGCCGTCGACGGCTGCGACGCCATCCGTTGCCTGATGCCGCTGAACAGCAAGATCAGGTAGCAGAGCACACAGAACACGATCAGCGCGGCACCCGCTGCGAGCGTCCGTGACGGTCCTCGAGTGGCGGTGCCTGAGACAGCGCCGAGCGACGTTATCACCGGCTGACGCCAAGCGGGGATCTTTTGAGCGGAGGCCACGGACACGAGGTACCCGCGAAGGGCGGCGACGGCGCCGTCCGCCAGCCTCGCGGCCTGGGCCTGGTCCGGTGCCTGCGCCGCGATCGAGACAAGTGGCAAGGTCGAGTCCACGGACAGCGTCAGTGTGGACGCGTCCGCAGGCGGCGTGGTCGATGTCGCGACCGGGGTCGGGACCGGAGGCGCTCCGCTGATGGCAGGTGGGACGATCGCGAGGTCCCGCACCGGAATCCTGACCTTCGCCGCGACCGAGTTGCGGATCGGCTCGCTCGCCGCGAGATCGGCGAGCAGCTGGGCATGGACCGACAGCGACGCCGCGCCAGACGGGTTCAGATCGGCGACCAGCGAATGGGGCGTATCGACCAGGACCCGAACGGATGCGACTCCAACCTCGTACTGTCGGCTCTCGACGTGCGGCGGCGGTCCCAGGCTGACCCGGTAGGCGAGGAGCGCACCCGCGCACAGCGCGAGCAGCAGGGCGATTCCGACCGCGATCTTCCGGCGGCGGAGTTCTTGGAGGATGAAGACGAGGCTCATACTGGACGAAGGCTGCATCTGTACCTGCCCTGACTAAGCAACGCCGCGGAGCCCGGATGTCTTCTGCGGCGTCGCGAGGCTTTCAAGCACCGCCATGCAGACACCCGACGTCATGCGGCCACCGCACTTCGGGTTTGGGTCTCCACGACGCCTCGGACGGCCCGCTCGAACATCTCACCGGCCTCCGCCCACGTCGTTGAGCGAACGCTCTGTGCGGCCCCGAGCGAGGCGGCGATACGCTCGCCAGCCGAACGATCGACGAGTTCGATGAGCGTCTGCGCCAAGTGGAACGGGGTCGCCGGCGAGTAGGCGACGTGGGAGTTGTCGAGGACGATCCGGTTGTGCTCCGCGTCATTGACCACCGGAATACACCCTGCGGCAAGCATCTCGTGCGGAACGAGCGACGAGTTCGTGGCCGACAGGCACAACCCGGCGACGCATCGGTTGTACAAGGCGTTGAGCTGCGTTGCGGTGAGAAGCCCGTGGTCAGTCGCGGGGAAGCCGACCCGGCCGGCGGGGCGTCCGAACAGGTGGATCTCCAAACCAGGCCGCGCTTGCGCGAAGAGGTCGAGCGCCATCATCGCCAATTCGTAGGCGCGCCGCGGAGTGCCCGGTCGGCAGTAGTAGCAGACTCCCGTCCGCGCGGCCGCCGAACCGGCCCCCGACTCGAGCCCGTAGTGCTCGAGATCGCAGCCGAAGTCGAAGTAATCGGCGCTCATGCCGTAGTCGCGCCGAAGCATCTGTGCGAGCCACGGCCCCGCGGTCACGCCGTGAAAGCCGAACCGGTAGGTCGCCTCCGCGAGAAGCGATTCGCTCCCGGCCGGGTAGAAGGCTGGCTCGAAGTCCTGGACGAAATAGCACCGCGCGCCCTTCGCAGGCGACGCGAGCGCGGGATAGGCGGTCTCCCAGGCCGTCGCGAACAGGACGTGCGAGTCGTCGATGCCATCCCCGACGGAGCGCACCTGCGCGCGGATCGCAGGCCAACCGCGGCGGATCGTCTCGCGGTGCTGATCGAGCGACCACCCATGACGGTCGTAGAGGTACAGAACGCACGTGTGCCCTGCTTGCTCGAGTGCTCCGAGCATTCGGAACATCGTCTGGTGGCCTCCGACGCCCGGATGGGGAGGCACGCTGATCCACGCGACCGTGAGCGGCTCGCCCACCCCGATCGGCGCGGGACCAGGGAGCACCCAGCCCGAGGGGGCGTGCTGTGCGGCGGCGATGAGGTCGTCGCGGGCGACGGGCATCTGTCCGAAGCCCGCAGGGGTGAGCGCTGCGGCGCCTCGCGTCAGCAGCCGCGCTGTCACCGCGGCCGCTCCGTCGCGCCGCAGCAACCGGCCGGCCTGCCTGACCCGTTCGATTGAGGTGGCCCGCGCGCTCACGCAGACACCGGCTCCGTTCCGTGCTGTGCGCGAGCGGTTCGGCGGGCGCGATCGACCACCAACATCGCACCGCAGCAGACCGCGAACGCCGCCGCGAAGATCGCAAGCGCGCGCGTCACCGTGGGACCCGCGCCGACCCTGACGTCGGCCCCGTCTCCGATCTGCGTTGCGCGCAAGCCGAAGCCGCCGGAAGTGGCGAGGTACTTGCTCAGTCCGGCTGCGGAAACGTCGGCGAGGCGTCTCGCCGCCGCGGTTGTCGGCGCCTGGGCGTACACGTCCAAGATCGGAACGGTGGGGCGCGCGGCGACGGTCACGGAGTACCTCGACGTCCGTCGCGCCGGGACCGGCGGATTGATCGGGTACTGCGGGTCGTCGAACGCGATCGCCGTCAGCGGAATCTGCGCTTGCCCTGCGATGTAGGCGCGGATTGGGTCGCGGACGATCAGCGTCCCCGCGAGCGCGGTGCCGTCGTGAAGTTCGTTGAACGTCTTGACGTCGAATCCAGCGTCGAGGACGCTGACTCTTCGGTCGCTGACGAGAATCTGAGTGTGAGCGCCGGCCGCCTGTGGGCCGCGCGCGCTCAGCCCGGGCGGGAACAGGCTGACGCTGAACAGCGAGGAGAGCGCGGCCAAGCAGGCGAGCACGAGGCTCGCGGCGAGGCCGACCCTCATCCGCGACAGGTCGCGAAGTCGGACGCCGAAGGTCACCATCTTGTTCCGATTCAACGGGCACGGACGACGCAGGCTTCCGTCACCGCGGTCGCCCCCGGTCCCAGCAAGAACGGACACCGCCGCTCCGTTGCTCGAGTACATGGCGATCAGCCGCCGCGCGATCCTCGACGTCTTTCCCGCCACCGCCGTGGCGGAGCACCAGCGCCTGTTCGCGGCTCTGAGCGCCGCTTTCGCCGTGACCTTCCGCCCGGTCATGGGGGGCCGCGACGGCGCGGATGGCGTCATCGCGTTCGCACAGGGGAGCGAGATTCGGGTGCCCGACGACCTCGGAGCGGGCCGACTGCCCGTACTCGTCGCGGCCGCGGGCGGCGATGTGGATGGCGTCCGCGAGCCGGTCAAGCTCCACGACGAACCAGGGCTCGACCGCCGCCTGCGGCGGATCGCGCTCGAGGATCGCCTTGCCGGTTCGCTCGAGCCGGTCGAGCGGGGCACAACGGTCCTCGCGTCGGGCCGGTCGGGACCGGCGTGGACCGTGTCACAGGACGGCCCGACGATGCACCACGTCAATTCGGTGCTCGCCGAGCTCGAACCTCATGACGTGCTCTGGTCGATGCTCTCGCAGCGGCCGATCGCATTCGTCGCACTCATCCAGTTCCTACGCTCGATTCCGGGAGCGGTTGCCTGGACGCCGCCGCCGTTGCGCGCGACGTTCATGTTCGACGATCCGAATCTCCGCTGGCGCAGCTACGGTTTCATCGACTACCGGCGGCTGCTGGCGCACGCCGACGAGCACGGCTACCACGCGGCGATGGCAACGATCCCGCTCGACTGCGGGTGGACGCACCGGCCCACCGCGGACCTGTTCGCCCGGCGGCCAGATCGACTGTCGCTGCTCGTTCACGGCAATGACCACGTCAAGCAGGAACTGCGGCTGCTCCGGGATCGTCGGAGCGGGCTCGCGGTGGCGGCGCAGGCGGTCCGGCGCATCGAGCGGCTGCAGCGGCGCAGCGGAGTGAGGATCGATCGGGTGATGACGCCCCCGCACGGCCTGTGCTCGGAAGCGACGACGAGGGCGCTGGCGGCGGTTGGGTTCGCCGCGCTGTGCGCCGAGCACCCTCTGCCCTGGACCGAGCACGTGCCGTCCGACGACCTGCTCGCGGCGTGGCGGCCGGCCGAGTTCGTCGGCGGCTGCCCGGTGATCCCGCGCCAGCCCCTGGACTCGATTCCCGCGAGCATCGCGCTGCGCGCGTTTCTCGACCAGCCGCTGGTGATCTACGGGCACCATCGCGACCTCGCCGACGGGTACGAGCGTCTGGAGGAAATAGCCGCGCTCGTCAACCGCCTCGGCGACGTGCGGTGGGTGTCGATGGCCGAGATGGCGCGCGCCAACGTCGAGCTACGCGTCCGCGGGCCTCATGCCGCCCTGCGTCCACTCGCACGCGGCGTCCGCGTTGGACTGCCCGAGGCGGTCACGGAGCTCACCGTCGAGGAGCCTGATGACCTCCTCGCCGACAAGCGGCTGACCGGGTGGTCGCTTCCCGACGGCACGCTGAGGGCATTCGGCGAGAGCGCACCGGTCCCTCGCGTCGGGGTCTCCGTCCGGCTACACGGCGCGGACGACGTCAGCCCCGAGCAGATCAAGGCACCGCCGTGGCGGCCGTGGCCCAAACTGCGCCGAGTCGCCGTGGAGGCCCGTGACCGGGGTTTGGCAATCGGCGCCGTCGGTATTCTCGCGCGCTAGAGTGCCGCGCGACGCCGCAGTTCGGTCTGCGTTGAGCGGCGTCTGCGCCCCCCATGTCCCTACGCATCGCCACGCGGTTCGGGCTGCTCATCGCTGCCACTGCCGCAGTCGTCTTTGTCGGCACCCGCGCGCCATGGCGCGCCGACGCCCAAACGACGGCCCAGCCGCGTGTGCTGCTCCTCGGCAGCCGGCTGGTGCAGAAATCGGGCGATAGCGCGCGCGCCGGGCGCTCGGTGGCGTTCTCGATGCTGGCCGTCCGCTCCGGGGTTGCAACCGGCGTCGCCGTGTACGTGCGCACGGCCAACCGGGCCAAGCGCGTGACCGTCGCGATCTACACGAGCGCTCGCGGCCGGCCCTCGCGCCTGCTGACCTCTGGGTCCGCCCGTCGGTTCCGGACAGGGACTTGGGTCCGGATCGGCGTGAAGACCACGGGTCTGCGGGCGGGACACCGCTACTGGCTGGCGCTCCTCGGCACCGGCGGGCGACTCGCCTACCGTGATCGCACCGGCAGCGGCTGTGCCGGCCGCGAGACCGTCAACGCGGACCTCAAGCGGTTCCCGAGCGCGTGGAGCCATGGACGGCGCCACGCCAGCTGCGCGCCGTCGGCGTTCGTGACCGGACGGCCGGCGGGCTCAGGTGGGTCCGGCGCGGGAGGTGGCACCGGCGGTAGCGGACGCAACGGTGGCAACGGTGGCAACGGCGGCACGACGACCACCACGACGACCACGCCATCGTCGCCTCCTCCGACGCACACCAACTGCTTCGCCAAGCCGAGCGGGTGCGGCTACCCGGACCCGTCGAACACCGGCGTGCCTGCGGGGGTCTCCCTCACGCCGTCCGGCAGCATCGTCGCCCGCAGTGGTCAGACGATCTCCGGCAAGGATGTGACCGGGTCGATTGAAGTCGTTGGTGACAACGTCACGATCAAGAACACGCGGGTGACGAACCAGGGCGACTCCAGCAACGCGATCCGGGTCGACTCGGGCGTGACCGGCACCCTGATCGAAGATTCGACACTCGCCGGCCAGGCGACTTCCAACGCGATCCAGTATGCCGTCGCCAACAGCGGGAGCGGCACCCGCGGGCTCCGGCTGCAGATGTACAACTGCAGCGAGTGCTGGTCTGGGGTCGGGACCCTGCAGGACTCCTACGCCATCTCGGACGGCGTCATCACCGGCGCGCATTACGAGGCCGTCTACCTCCCCGGGGGCACCAGCTCGCCGACGGATCTCGAGCACAACACGCTGCTCAATCCGCACGATCAGACCGCAGGGATCTTCGGCGACGATCACGCCTGGGGCCCGATGCACAACGTCACGATCAACAACAACCTTGTGGCCGCCGGCGGCGACAACGGAGCGATCGTCACGGGCTGCGACGGCGATGGCAACACGAACATCACCGTGACGAACAACCGTGTGTCGTTTGCCTACAACGCGGCGATGCCCCGCGGCAGCTCGAACACGGCTGCCACCAACTGGGCGAACAATTATCGGGACGACAACCTCAAGACGCTGTCCGACACGTCCGCCTGCTAGTGGGCCCGGACGTCAGTTGTCCGGCGTCAGTTAGTTAAGTTACTTCCCGCGGAAAAAGTCGGGGGTTAAGAGGCCGCTTTTCCGTCCGGTGGAACGGTGAGAATTCCCTGCAAGTGATGGGGTTTCTCGTCGAAAGGGAAGTGGATGCTGACGCTCTTGGCAGAGCAGCCGGAGTGCCTCTGGGACGACACCTTGCCGATCGAGGTGAAGGAGTTGCCCGAGGATCTCGCGGCGTTGGATGTGCTGTTGGCCGATCCGGTGGTGTTGTGGCCGATCGTGGAGCGTTTCCGTCGCGAGGTGCTCGAGGATCGGCGGGCGGTCCTGACGGATGGGCGCCCGACGATCGCGATGGAGACGTATCTCCGGATGATGGTGCTCAAGCAGCGCTACCGGTGGGGGTACCGGTCGTTGGTCTGCGAGGTGTCGGACTCGATTCACCTGCGGCGGTTCTGTCGGATCAGTCTGTCGGAGCGGGTGCCGGACGAGTCCACGATCCGGAAGTTGACGCGGCGGTTCGGACCGCAGACGGTGTCGGAGATCACTCGCGCGATGATCGAGGCGGCGGTCCGGGAGAAGCGGTTTCGGCCGCGGGCGGTGCGGATCGACTCGACGGTGAGCGAGGCCGACATCAAGCATCCGACCGACGCCGGGCTGGCATCGGTCGGTGTCCGGGCGCTGGCCCGGGAGGGTCGCAGGCTGGTGCGGCTGATCGGCGAGAAGAAGACACGGGTCAGGGACCGTTCGCGGGCGATGGGCAGAAAGCTGCGGGCGGTCGCGCGCACGGTCCGCAGACGCTCGGGCGAGGCGAAGAGCGAGGTGCTCGAGCTGACCAAGCAGACCGGGGAGCTGCTGGAACGCTCGATCAAGGAAGCGCGCAAGCTCGCGCAGGCAGCCCGGCGCAAAGCGCGTGGACGCGGCGCGAAGACGAAGCTGAAAGCCGCCCGGCGACTGGAGGAGTTGACCGATCGCTGCGAGAAGGTCGCTTCTCAGATCCGCCAGCGGATCGCGGGCGAGAAGATCACCGATCGGATCGTGTCGCTTACCGACCCGGACGCTCGGCCGATCCGCAAGGGGAAGATCGGCAAGCCGACCGAGTTCGGATACGTCAGCCAGCTGACCGAGGTGACCGAGCACACCCGATCAGGTGCACGGGGACTGATCCTGCCGGCATCCCACCAGATCGGCAACCCGAGCGAGAACACCCTGCTGCCGGGCACCGTCGCCGAACTGACCCGGCTGGGAATCACGCCCCGGGAGATCGCGCTCGATGGTGGCTTCCAGCCCAGCCCGACGAATGCTGCGCTCGCCGAGCTCGGCGCGAAGACAGTGTTCATCGCTGGCCACCAGGAAGGCGCCTCCCGGCACACCAGGCGCCGGCTCGCGCGCTACCGAACCGGCACCGAAGGCCGGATCAGTCACCTCAAACGCCGCTACGGGCTGGACCGATCCCGCCTCAAAGGCGACCACGGCGAGCAGATCTGGACTGAGTGGGCGATCCTGGCCTACAACGCGGACACGCTCGCCATCCGCGAGCGATGAAACACTCCAAACCGCTCCTTCGACAAGAGCAAACCCATCACTACGCAACGGCCGCGGGGTTCAATCCGCGGCCGTTTCGTTGCTCAAGCGTTTTTCCGCAGGAAGTAAGTTAGCTCGGGCCGGTGGGCGGGCCGAGCCAGAGCGCCGTCTGTGGCGGCTCGCAGAACGGCGGACGGGACGGCCGGACGAGCGCCTGCAGCGCGCGCCGGGCCGCCGCTCGCCTGGCGCGCGCGTGATCGGGCCCGCGCCCGGGGATCACCGTGCGTAACGTGTGACGCGCTCCGATCGCGGACAGGTAGAGGGTCCGGTGGGCCGGCGAGAAGTGCTTGTACGCGTACTGTCGGCGCGCAAACGCATCCTGGGCGGCCATGCGCGGATTGCGTCCGGCCTTCCCGGCGTGATGCACGATCGTCATCGTCGGGAGATGGCGAACCGACCACCCGGCCCGCTTCATCCGCAGGCAGAGGTCCGGTTCCTCGCACTGCAGGAAGAACCGCTCGTCCATGACCCCGGCGCTCAGCAGTGCCTCGCGCCGGGCGATCATGAACGCCCCGACGGTCCAGTCGCAGTCCCGCTCGGTGTCATATGCCGACATCTCGACGACCCGCTCGCCGGACCAGGACGGTCTCACCGGCCAGTGCTCGGACAGCAACGCCTCGCCAAGCGCGCGCGCGGCGTTGGGGAACCGGCGCATCGACGGGTACACGGTGCCGTCCCCCATGACCTGGCGAACCCCGGCCAGTCCCACCTGCGGCCGCTCGTCGAGGGCCTGGATGAGCTCGCCGAACGTACCGTCGACGATCTCGGTGTCAGGGTTGAGGAACAGGGCGTAGCGGGCGTCGGCGTGTTCCCAACCACGGTTGTTCGCGTAGCCGAAGCCGCCGTTGTGCGACGTGACGACCGTCGCCTCCGGGAACGAGCTCTCGACGAGCTCGCGTGTGCCGTCCGTCGATTGGTTGTCGACGACGATCACCTCGATCCGCGCGTCGCCGGCCCGTGCGTAGACGGTCGAGAGGCACCGCGTCAGCCAGTGCGCCTCGTTCGTCGAGATGACGATGACCGCGAGGTCGTGCCCTGGCTGTGTGCTCACCATCGGCGGGGGGCAATCCGGCTCGATCCGCGTGTCACACGCGGGCAAGCTCCCGGTAGCGGAACGGCAGCTGGTCGGCGATCTGGCTCAGCCGCGGCGCGGACGCGTCACGCGGGGAGGGAATGAGGTCCTTGGTGGGCACCGGCCAGACGATGCCGACCTCTGGATCGTTGTAGGCGATCCCGCGCTCGGTCTCGTCCGCGTAGTAGTTGCTCTGCTTGTACATGACGTCGGCGGAGTCGCTGAGCACGCAGAAGCCATGCGCAAAGCCGATCGGGCAGTACGCCATCCGCATGTTCTCCTCGGTCAGCTCGAAGCCCTCCCACTCGCCGAACGTCGGCGAGCCGACGCGGAGGTCGACGACCACGTCGTAGATGGCGCCGCGTGCACACCGGACGAGCTTGGCGGCGCCGGCGCCGACCTGGAAATGCATACCGCGAACGATGCCGTAGCCGGATCGGGAGTGATTGTCCTGAACCATCTCCTCCGCGATCCCGAGTTCGGCGAACACGCCGCGTCGGTACGTCTCGCAGAAGAAGCCGCGCTCGTCGCCGATGACGCGCGGCTCGATCAGCACCGGCCCGTCGAGTCTGGTGTCAAGTCTCTGCATCGTGCTCCTGTTCAGGTTGTGAGTGCCGCCGCCGGAGCGGCGAGACTGGCGCGGTCCATGTAGTCGGTCAGCCCGTCCTCCCAGTGCCTCAGGATCGGCACGCCGAGCGCGTCGGTCCGAGTCCTCGAGCAGGACGCCGTTGAGCGGCCGGTCGACGCCCCCGGGTCCGATCACGGTGGCGACCGGCTCGACCGGAACATCCAAGCCGGCGCGCGCCATGATCGCGACGGTGAACTCGTGCCAGGAGCACGCCCCGGAGGAGGTCAGGTGGATGATTCCTTCGGCGTCGCGCTCGACGGCCGCGATCGTCGCGGCCGCGAGGTCGGCCGTGAACGTCGGCTGGACGCGCTGGTCGGCGACCATCCGCAGCGCGCCCTGCTCGCGCGCCCGGCCGATCATGCGCTGGACGAAGTTCCCCCCCTTGCTCGCGCTCCCGTACAGCCCGTACAGGCCGCCGGTGCGCACGACGAGCGCGCGAGGCGCATACGCCAGCGCCGCGTGCTCCCCGGCGAGCTTGGTCAGCGCGTAGATCGAGCGGGGGGATGGGACGTCGAGCTCGGCGTAAGGTTCCGGCCGCCGGCCGTCGAACACGTAGTTCGTCGAGACGTGGACGAGGGTCGGGCTGCGCAGGGCCAGCTCGCGGACCGCCTCCACGTTGACCTGCCATGACCGTTCGCGTTCCACCTCGCAGACATCGACGTTGTGAAATGCAGCGCAGTTGAAGACGACGTCAGGGTCGACGTCCCCGAACGCGCGGTCCAGTGCCGCCGCATCGGTGATGTCGAGTTCCGCGTGCGTGAACGTATGGGCGTCGGCGCCGAGCAGCGCCTCCAGGTCGGAGGCGAGCTGTCCTGCGCCGCCCGTGATCAGCGCTCTCATAGGACGGAGGCGAACGGGTCGACGACCGACTTGACCTCGTGCAACAGCTCGAGCCAGCGGATGTTGTACGCACGGGGATCGGTCAGGTAGACGCGATTCTCCGGGTCGACGCGGTCGAGGATGTCGGTCACGGCCTCGAGCACCGACCGGCGGGGGATGAAGCCGAGCGTGGTCGAGAGCTTGGCGTTCGCGCATTCGTAGTTGCGCGTCAGGCTCAGCGACGGCACCTCCTCCAGGGTCACGCGCCGTCCGGTGAGCTGGACCGAACCCGCCACGATCATCGCGAGCTCGCGGATCTGGTAGTTGGAATGCACAACGTTGAAGATCTCGCCGCGCACCTTCTCGGCGGGCGCTTCGTAGGCGGCGATCATCGCGTCCGCGCAGTCTCGGATGTCCACCAGCGGGCGCCACATCCACCCGCCGCCGTGCAGGAGCAGCTTGCCGCCGAGCAACGCGTCCTTGACGAACGTGTTGACGACGAGGTCAAACCGCATGCGCGGGCTCCACCCGTAGACCGTCCCGTTGCGCAGGATGACGGGGCAGAGTCCCTGCTCGACCAGTTCGAGGAGACGCTCCTCGCCGTAGCGCTTCGAGGTGGCGTAGGCGGCACGCGGTTGTATGTCGGCATTCTCTGCGTGCATGCCGGGCGGCAGCCCGTCGTAAAGCGAGCAGGACGACGCGAACACGTAGCGCTCGATCCCGAGCGCGACGCACGCGCGCCCGAGGGTTTCAGTGGCGATCGCGTTCATCTGCCAATTAGCCTCGGGGTTGAACTCGGCGGTCGGATCGTTGCTGAGACCGGAGAGGTTGATCACGCCGTCGACGTCGCGCAGGACGGAGCCGGGGAAGTCACGGACGTCGGCGACGACGAGTTCGATGTCGTCACGGACCGCCGCGAGGGAGTCCTCGCCGAAGTACAGCCGGTCGAGAACGCGCACCTGATAACCGCGTTCGACCAGCTTCGGGACGAGCACGGACCCGATGTAGCCGGCGCCCCCGGCCACCAGGATCCGCTGTCCGGGGTTTGGAGCGGTCGGCGCGAGGCCGTTGCATCGCTCGTTGAGGACCGTCGCGCCGTCACCGTGGCCGTTGCGCGTGTGATGTCCGTTACTGCCCTGGCTGCGTGAGTTCGATCGGTTCATGTGCCGAAAGAACGGGTTGGGGCATCCCCGACTTCCGCGCGCGCGAGGGCTATTGCGCACAAAACGCGTCGCGCCCCCGCTTGAGGCGGAGGCGCGATAACTCGGGGGGCCGCTGGCCGGTGCGGTGGATCAGCCGTTGGCCGCGACGGTCGCGAGCGTGTCGTCGCGGAAGTTGCCGCTCCAGTTGGCCGCGGTCGAGTTTCCAGCGGCCATCGACGTGTTGTAGACGTAGGAGAGGCGGTTGTTCGTGATGTTCACATTCACGTTGCCGTCCCCGGCCGCGCCCGTGGCGATGGCGCCGTTGTCACCACCAGCGGCGACGAGGTTGTTGTTGATCGTGAGGTTCTTGATCGGCCCCCAAGCGTGGTCGTCGCCGAAGATGCCGGCAGTCTGAGGCCACGGATTGAGGATCGTGTTGTGGTCGAGGACGGAGCCGCCACTGCCGCCGCCGGCGATGTAGACGCCCTCGTTGTGCGTCGTGCTCGAGCTTCCGCACGGGCCCCAGCACTCGTCGGCGATGAGGTAGGAATCCTTGACGACGCCGTTGCCGTTGAACGGCTCGGCGGCGCAGTGGAGGTAGTCGTACTGCAGGAGCACGCCGGATGCGGCGCCGGTCCAGAGGACATTGGAGGAGGTGCCGCTTGTGCTCGTATACGTGCACGTCGGGTTCGTCGGCGTCCCGGTGTATGGACCGGAGATCTCGTCGTGCAGGAGCTGGACGCCGGTCACGGTGTTTCCGACCGTGATCTGGCCGCCCATCAGCCGGCTGTTCGTGATCGTGCAGTTGCTCCCGATCGTGACCGACCCGGTCGTGACGACCGCGTTGATCGTCTTGTTCGTGCAGTTGACCGAGCTGACGGACGTCAGCGTTGTCCCGGCGGGAACACCGGTCGTGTTCGGCGACGGATACCCGCACGCATCCAGGGCGGCAAAGCTGACCGTCTTGCTACCGGGCGCGCCGCCGACGCAGTTCTTCGGCGTCCCGCTTGGGGCCGTCACCGCGGCGGTCTGAGCGGAAGTGGCGGAGGCGGTGCCGCCGGCGTTCGTGGCCTTGACCACGACGTCGATCGTCTTGCCGACATCACCCGTACCGAGCGTGTAGGTCGAGTTGACGGCGCCGTTGATGTCCGAGCAGGTACCGCTCGCGCAGTTCTGCCACTGGTAGGCGTACGTCGGGCTGCCGCTCCACGATCCGTTGGACGCCGTCAGGGTGCTGCCCTGGACGGTGCTGCCGCTGACCGTCGGCGCTGCCGTGTTCACGGGTGCGGCCACCTGCTGCGGGTTCACCGCCGGGGTTGCGCTGGACGTGGCGGTGGTCGTGCCGCCAACGTTCGTGGCTGCGACGACGGTGCGCAGGCTGTGGCCGACGTCGCCCACCGCGAGTGTGTAGCTGCTGGTCGTGGCGCCGGAGATGTTCGTGCAGTTGTTGCCGACGGTGTCGCACTGGCGCCATTGGTAGGCGTAGCCGGTGGGGCTGCCGGTCCAGGCGCCGCTGTCGGAGCTGAGCAGATGGCCCTGGGTGGTCGTCCCGCTGACCTGCGGGAGCGCGGTGTTGGCGGGGGCGCTCGGCGGAGGACTGACGACGAGGACGTCGTGCTCGACGGTGGCCGTCTGGCTGGTGGCGTCGGTCACGGTCAGCGTGACGTACTTGGTTGCCGCCTGCGTGAATGTGAAGTCGAGCGTCTGGCCGGTGCCAAGTGCCCAGCTGCCTCCGCTCGGCGGGCTGTCGGCCCAGCTGTAGGTGCAGGGCGAGGCGTAGCACGTCGAGGCGCTGGCGTCGAAGTGCACGGACTGTCCGGTCTGCGGGCTTGCCGGTGAGTAGGTGAACCTCGCCGTCGGCGCGATGGCGGCCACGGGGGCGCTCGCCTTGGACGTGGCGGTGGTGGTTCCGCCGGCGTTGGTGGCGGTGACGGCGGAGCGGACCGTGTGGCCGACGTCGCCGCTGGTGAGCGTGTAGGTCGAGCCGATCGCGCCGGTGATCGTGGTGCACGTATTGCCGGTGCTATCGCAGTCCTGCCACTTGTACGCATAGCCGGTTGGGCTGCCGCTCCAGCTGCCGTTGTCCGTGCTCAGCGTCTGGCCCTGGGCGGTGGTGCCGCTGAGGGCTGGTGGCGTGGTGTTCGCGGGCGGGGCCGGGGCGAACGCGGCGATGGTCGCGGTCGCGTTGGAGGTGGCGGTGGTGGTCCCGCTGGCGTTGGTGGCGGTGACGGCGGAGCGGATGGTGTGGCTGACGTCGCCGCTGGCGAGCGTATAACTGCTTGTGGTGGCGCCGGAGATGTTGGCGCAGTTGTTGCCGATGCTGTCGCACTGGCGCCATTGGTAGCTGTAGGCGGTGGGGCTGCCCGTCCAGGTGCCGTGATCGGTGCTGAGCGTCTGGCCCTGGCTGGTGGTGCCGGTGACGGCCGGCGGCGTGGTGTTGGCGGGCGAGGACGCCGGTGGGGTGCTGACGACGACGTCGTGCTCGATGACCGCGGTGTGGTTGGTCGCGTCGGTCACGGTTAGCGTGACGTACTTGGTGGCCGCTTGCTGGAAGGTGAAGTCGAGTGTCTGGCCGGTGCCGAGCGGCCAGCTGCTGCCGCCCGCGGGGCTGTCGGCCCAGCTGTAGGCGCAGGGCGTGGCGTAGCACTTGGAGGCGCTGGCGTCGAAGTGCACGGCCTGGCCGGTCTGCGGGCTCGCGGGTGCGTACGTGAAGCTCGCGGTCGGCGCGATGGCCGCCACGGTGGCGCTCGCGTTCGACGTGGCGGTGGCGGTGCCGCCCGGGTTAGCGGCGGTGACGAGGCTGCGGATGGTGTGGCCGACGTCGCCGCTCGCGAGTGTGTAGCTCGAGCCGGTGGCCCCCGAGACCGTGGCGCAGTTGTTGCCGGCGCTGTCGCACTGGCGCCACTGGTAGCTGTAGCTCGTCAGGCTGGCGGTCCACGTGCCGTTGTCGGTGTTGAGCGTCTGGCCCTGGGTGGTGGTGCCGCTGACATGCGGCAGGACAGTGTTCGACGGCGCGGCGATCAGGTAGCCGTTGACGTACGCGGAGGCGGGGCACTCCCCGTACTGTGTGCCCACCTTCCACGTTGACGGGAGCGATCCGAGTCGGGTCTGCGATGAGATCTCGCTGACGCAGGTGCCGCTGTTGCGGTCACGGAAGCGCAGTGTGCCGCCGGTGCCGAGCACGGCGACCCAATAGGTCCGTCCCGGGTAGACGACCGCTGACGGCACCGGGACGTTGTTCCAGGCACCGCTCTTCGGCCTCGACAGCGAGCCGGAGGCGACCAGCGAGCCTGGATGCTTGCTGTTGTCCGTGTACACGGCGGCGTACAGCTTGCTCGCTCCGCTGTTCGAGCTCACATAGACACTGATCGAGGCGGTTGTCCCCGCCGTCGCGTTCGCGAACGCGAACGCCTCTCCGACTCCAGATCCGGTGCTGTCGCGTGTCGATTCGACGGTTGAGTCGCCGAACAGGATCGGATCGCCCGCGAGTTGGGCGGCGACGCCGGTTGTCGAGGTCGAGGTCGATGACGTGCGCGCCGCATGGAGACGGTGCTTTCGGATCTTGACCGAGCGGTCGCGGACGACCCGGACATGCCGGTTGTGTTTCGCTGAGGTCCCCCAGCCCGCCGGGGCACGGTTGGCGGCCGCCCAGGCTGCCGTGCTGCCCATCAGAAGGAACAAGACTGAGAAGATCCATGTACGCCGCATTCGACTGCTCCAGGAACTCGGGGGTTCTGCGGCGTCGTATCGACGTTCTCAACTTGGTCCTCTCGGGAATGCGGGGGTCATCCGCCAAACGTCCACGGATGTGCAAAAGACTTCGGAACCGACTGGATTCCGGTTCCGTGGAGGTTTCGGTCCTGGGCTGCGGTGGGGTGCTGAGCGCGGGTTCGGAGACTCCCGAAGCCACATTCCGGAGCAACGGCAGAGAGCCGGAACGCTCGGGTCGGCGGCGTCAGGAGGCGCCGCGAAGGCTCAGGACCGCAGGGACCGTGCGAACGAGGATGCGGATGTTGAGCCACAGGGACCGGCGTCGGACGTACTCGAGGTCGAGCGCGATCATCTCCTCGAGCGGAACCTCCGAACGTCCGTTCACCTGCCACAGCCCGGTGACGCCGGGTTTGACCGCGAATCGGCCGAACCAATGCGCCGGGTAGTGCTCGACCTCATACGGGATCGGCGGGCGGGGGCCGACCAGCGACATGTGCCCGAACACCACGTTCAGCAGTTGCGGCAGTTCATCGAGGCTCGTCTTGCGCAGAATGCGGCCGACCCGGGTGACGCGCGGATCCGACGTCAGCTTGAAGCGCGGGACCGTCGTCGCCCTGTGCCGGGACCTCCCCGGCGATCAGGCTGAGCACGAACTCCTGATGGACCTTGTGGCTCGCCCCCCGATGCATCGTCCGGAACTTGTTCACCGTAAACGGCGTCTGGTCTCGCCCGATGCGGCGCTGACGGAACAGGACCGGGCCCCGGGATTCGATCCGGATCGCGACGGCGATCATGAGCATCACCGGCAGCAGCAGCAACAGCGTCGCGGTCGCGACGAGCAGATCGAGGATCCGGCATGCGACATCGACGGCGCGCGGCGATCTCGTCGCGCGCGATGCGCCGCCCGTCGGCGTGTCTGGTGATTTGACTGCGGCGGTGCTCATCGGTATGCCGCTCCCGTCAGATCAACGCGCGTGACCGGCCCCGAATTACGCGGACGCCACCACCGCCGTGCGCGGGAGATCTCTCGCGCACGGCAGCAGCGATCGCAGTCGCCATCAGGCCGCGGCAACCGCGCCCGCAGCGCGTGTGAACGGAGCGGACTCGAGCCGCTCCAGTTCGCGCTGCAGAGCCCGCCGGCCGCGATGATGGAGTCCGTGGATGGAGCCTTCGCTCCGTCCCATACGGTTGGCGATCTCGCCTGGCGTCAGCCCAACGACGTGGCGAAGGATGACGACCTGACGCTGCTCGTCGGGCAGCGACGCGAGCGCCGATCGGACCGTCTCGGCTCGGTCGAGGTCATCGCCCGCGCTGAGTATCCGGGTCGATCACGTGCTCGGTCGGGGTGAGGCGATTGGCTCGCAGGTGATCGATCGCGACGTTGCGTGCCAGACGGAGCAGCCACGCAAAGAACGGAACGCCGCGGTCGTCGTAGCGGCCGATCCGCGTCATCAGCTTGGCGAAGACGTGCTGCGTGATGTCCTCGGCCTCGTGATCATCGCGGACGATTGACCGGACGTAGCCATAGATGTTGTGCGAGTAGCTGACGTACAGGAATCGCAACGCGCCCTGGTCGCCTTCCTTGGCGCGGGCGACGGCGAGGCGTGTGTTATGCAGCGTCTCCGGTGACTCGTCCAGCGTGGTTCTGCTCGTGAAGCCGATCGTCCCGCGAGTTGCGGCGAAGCGTTCCGGTTGCGTCATGTCGTGTGATCCCCCGATGCTGGCGGCGGCGTTGGCGTGGCATCCGTCAAGCGTTGACGGGCGAACGCGCCCCGGGACGCGCCAATGCGAGTCCTCGTCGTGCGCCCGTTTTCCGCTTGCCCCTGAGAGCGATCTCGCTCTTGAATTTCCGTCGCGACGAATATCGCCCCAGTGCGGGACGCGGTCAATGAACGCTCCGACCCATTGCCCCGTTCAGCCCCCTGAACGGGTCCGGCCGGCCCGCCGGGCGGTGCAACGGTCGCGGACACAGATTTGTCCGAGGCGTGACTTCGTCACGCTTTCATGAAAAAACCGCTGCGGAATGGACGTTTGTCGTATATGATGATCGCGGGTTGGAGCCCGGTCGGAAACGACGGGACCAAAACGGAAAGGGTGTGTGGTCTGGGGGGCTCCTCGACCACACTGAATAGGGGCAAACAAGTGAATTCCGGGAACGCAGCCGCCGCAGCTATTCCCACCGAATCCGCCACGGTAGGCGTGATCGGGGTCGCAAACGCTGCGAAGTCGACAAGACGACCGGCCGACATGGCAGCGAAGTGGGCTGGCCTGGTTGCCGCGCTTGTGTGCGGAGCGACGGCACTCGTCGCCCCGAGCGTCGTTCCGGCGACAAACGTCGCCCCTCCAGGGTTGTACGCCACGAGCGAGACGCTCGCCGCCGTCGCGGCGCTGACCGCCGCCTGGTTCATGCGCCGCCGGTTCCTCGTCACGCGCCGCGGCTCGGATCTCCTCCTGGCCTCGGCGATCTTTGCGTTCAGCGTCATTCACATCGCCACGACCGCTATTCCGGCGGCGTTCAACGACCACCCGCATGGCCTTCTCGTGGCCAGTGATCTCTACGGTGAGCTCTTGGTCGATGCCGTGATCGCAGCCGCGGCCGTCGCGTTGCGGGTCCCGCTCCTGAGCGCCACCCGGAACCCGGACATGCGCCTGATGGGCGTGAGCGTGGGCATTGTCGGTGCCGCCGCAGTCGTCGGCTACGGCCTCAGCCAGTTCATCGTCCCCAGCCCGGCGACCGAGCGAACGAGTGCGGCCAGTCTGCTGACGGTCGCCCTGGCCGCATTGTCCGTCGGATTGCTCGTGTTTGCCGCGGCCGGTTTCGCTCGGGAGACCGCAACCGGCCGCAATCGTGGCCGGCTGATCATCGCCTGCGGTCTGATCGCGATGGCCGCCGCGCCGCCGCTCCTCGTCAATCGGGTGGTCGGCGATGACCTCAGTCTGGCGGCGGACACGTTGCAGACGATTGGCTTCGTGTTCATCGCCGTGGCCGGTCTCCGCTGGGAGTTGCGAGCGCGCCGACTGGCCCCGCGCGCGGCTGCCATCGCCGAGCGGCAGCGCGTTGCCCGTGACCTGCATGACGGCCTCGCGCAGGACCTGGCGCTGATCGCCGCGCACGGCGCGCGGATGGCCAGCGCGGAAGGAGTCGAGCATCCGGTCGTCACCGCCGCGCGACGGGCACTGCAGATCTCGCGCTGCGCGATCGCTGAACTGTCAGACCCCGATGCATCGACGGTCGAAGAGGCACTCGAGGCGACCGCGACCGAGCTGCGACACCGGTTCGGCATCGTGATCACGCTCGACGTCGAGCTTCGCCGGGAGCTCGAGCCCGAGGTCCAGGAGGACGTCGATCGGATCGCGCGCGAGGCGGTCGCGAATGCGGTGCGGCACGGTGGTGCCCGAACGGTCGTCGTGTCGCTGCAGGATGGCGATGGCCACATGCGGCTCCGTGTCCAGGACGACGGGTGCGGCATCGATACCGTGGCTGGTCAACATCCAGATGACGGGTTCGGTCTGCGCAGCATCCGTCAGCGCGCCGCCGCGTTCGGCGGGACGGTTGACGTCCGGCAGACCGGCACTCGTGGCACCGTGCTCGACGTGGTGGCGCGGTGAGCCGTCGTCTGCGACTGCTCATCGCTGATCACGCGCCGACGCGTCTTGGCATCCGGATGGCGCTCGGCGATCTCGTGGAGGTGTGCGCGGACGCAGCCGACGCCGAGCAGGCCATCCGGGCGGCCATGCGTCAGCAGCCGGATCTGTGTCTATCGGGCGCGACCTCCCAGGCGACGGACTCGCCGCGGTGCGGGGTGTCTGCCGAGCGGCTCCCGGAACCGCAGTCGTTGTCCTCGCCGAATCCGGCAGCGCGGACGACTTCATCGAGCTCGTCCGAGCCGGTGCAGTCGGCTACGTCCCGGGACCGATCGACGGCGAGCGCCTGCGGCGGATCGTGAGCGCGGTGGCTTCAAACGAGGCGGTTGTACCCCGGTCGATGATCCTCGAGCTGCTGCTCGAGCTCCGCTGCTTCGGCAGTGGTGCGGACACGCTCACCGGCCGGGAGTCTCAGGTGCTCGGCCTCCTGCGGCGCGGCCACAGTACGTCGGCGATCGCCGAACGTCTCTCGATCGCTCCCGTCACGGTCCGGCGACACATCTCCGAGCTCGTGCAGAAGCTCGGCGTCCGGGACCGTGCTGCCCTGATGGAGATACCGGCGACGTTTAGGCGGCAGCTCGAGATGGGTAAGGCGTCCGTGCGCAGTTGAACGCCGTGACAGGGCCACACGGCTCATTGCCCTCGTCGCGGGTACCCGTCAGATTGCGTACATTCCTGTATGAGCGACTCGGCCTGTCCGCATCCGGAAGACGTTCGCAGCGCAATCGACGCCACGTGCGACGCCCTCATGACGCTGGAGGCGATTCGCGCGCAGACCGAAGATTGCGGCTGGGATGAGCAATGTCACCTCATCGAAGCGATCGGTCTGCTTCGCCAGGCGATCAAGGAGTTGCGGCTCGCTCGCGGCGGTGAGGAGAGCGTCGTCGCGGCCGGGTTCGTGCTCGGTGAGGAGTCGGCGCTCGGCGACGGCCGGTAGCGGCCGGCTTCAGGCGAGGCCGCGCCTGACGGCGTAGACAGCCGCCTGCACCCGGCTCGGCAAGCCGAGCTTGGCGAGGATGTTGGACACGTGGTTCTTCGCCGTCCGGCGGCTGATGTTGAGGGTGTCGGCAATCTCGCTGTTCTCCATCCCCTGCGCGATCAGCCGCAGCACGTCAAGCTCTCTGGCGGAGAGCTCCCCAAGGTTGTTCGGCCCTGCTTCGTCCTCGGTGGAATGGGAGTTGCGGATCCTGCCGAGGACGACGTCGGCGGCGCTCGGGGACAGCCAGGCAGCGCCCTTGGCGGCCGCGCGCACGGCAGCGGTGACGTCCTCCATCGCGGTGTCCTTGGCGAGAAAGCCACAGGCGCCGGCCTCCATCGCGGCTGCCACCGCGGATGCATCGGAGATGACGGTGAGCGCCATCACCCGCATCTGCGGTTCGAAGTCGAGGATTTCGCGCGTGGCGTCCGGGCCCTGCATGTCCGGCATGCGCACGTCCATCAACACGACGTCGGGCTTCATCTCGATCGCGAGGCGGATTCCCGCTCGGCCGGTGGAGCACTGGCCGACGACATCGATGTCAGGCTGCGCGCCGAGCAGCGTTGCCAGGCCGGTGCGAAACAGATCGTGGTCATCCACGATCAGAACTCGCACGGTCTCAGTGAGCTCGCCCTCGCCCATTGTCTGTTACACCCCAATCTCAACGCGCCACATGGTGTGACGCCGTCTCGAGCGGATTGTATCGGCAGCCGCGTTCAGGCCCATGAACGACGCATGGGCGACACGTCCTATTCCGCCTCCTCCAGACAACTGACATAAACCCGGTTGATACGGACGACGACAAGGGGCGGACGATCTTGGAGGCAGTCGGAACGGTCGTGCGGGCGGACACGCAGCCCGTGCGCTTCGTCGCATTGGAGCGACAGCACGCAAGCATCGAGCACGAGTTGAACGCCGCCTTCGCACGGCTGCTCGGCTCGAACGCCTTCACGCTGGGCGCAGAGGTGGAACTGTTTGAGGCCGAGTTCGCGGAGTACTGCCAGGTGGGGTACTGCGTCGGAGTAGCGTCCGGCACCGCGGCGCTGACGCTCATGTTGCGCGCCGCCGGCATCGGACCGGGTGACGATGTCATCGTCCCCGGCCATACGTTCATCGCCTCCGCGCTGGCGGTGGCGCACGCGGGGGCCACTCCAGTGCTATGTGACGTGGACGCGGACTCTGGGCTGATCGATCCCGATGCGGCGCGCGCGGCCATCGGTCCGCGTACGGCCGCGATCCTCGCGGTCCATCTTTACGGGCAGGTCTGCGACATGGACCGGCTTGGAGAGCTCGCTTTCTCGCGCGGGCTCCTCCTGCTGGAAGATGCCGCGCAGGCGCACGGCGCGACGTACCGGGGCCGTCGCGCCGGATCAATCGGAGCCGCCGCAGCGTTCTCGTTCTACCCGAGCAAGAATCTCGGGGCACTCGGGGACGGCGGCGCGGTGTGTACGGACGACCAGCTGCTCGCGGACCGGCTGCGGCGGCTCCGGCATCTCGGTCAGCGCGCCAAGGGCGAGCACGCTGAGCTCGGCTACAACGAGCGGCTCGACGCGCTGCAGGCTGCCTTCCTGCGGGTCAAGCTTCCGCACCTCGACGGCTGGAATGCGCGGCGGAGCGAGCATGCAGACTGCTATCGAGCCGCCCTGGACGACAGCGCCCGGTGTGTCACCGAGACGCCCGAGAGTCCGTCCGTCCACCACCTTTTCCCGGTCCGCTTCGACGACCGCGACCACGTCGCCGACGTGCTCCGTGAACGCGGCATCGAGACCGGAATCCACTACGCACCTGCGGTGCATGCCCATGCCGCGTGGACGGGTGCGCAACTGCGCTATGGCCCACTTCCGAACGCCGAGGCGTGGGCGGGGCAGGAGCTTTCTCTGCCGATGCATCCCGACCTCCGGCCGGACGAGATCGAGCGAGTGCTCGATGCGGTGAGTGCCGCGGCTCCGGTATGGACCAACTCAAGGAGACACTGATGCTGACGTCGACCGTATCGTCGCACGCAAACCCGTCGGTCGGCGAGCCCGTCGGGGTCGCTGTCGTCGGTCTCGGTTACTGGGGGCCCAACCTCCTTCGGGTGCTCGGTGAGAATCCAAACGTTGACGTGCGCTGGATCTGTGACCTGGACACCGAGCGGCTCGGGAGGTACCGGCTTCGCCACCCCGGCGTGCGGGTGACCACTCTGTTCGAGCGAGTGTTGAGCGACAATGACGTGCAGGCGGTGATCATCGCCACGCCCGTGCACACTCACTACCACCTGGCAGCGCAGGCACTGGCGGCTGGGAAGCACGTGTTCGTCGAGAAGCCGCTCGCACAGTCGAGCGAGATGGCCGACGACCTCGCCGCGCTCGCCGACGAGCGCGACCGAATTCTGATGTGCGGCCACACGTTCATCTACAGCTCACCGGTGCGGGCCGTCAAGCAGTTGCTCGAGTCGGGGACCCTCGGGGACGTGTATTTCATTTCCTCCAGTCGCGTCAATCTGGGTCTCCACCAGCGTGACGTCAGTGTGATCTGGGACCTCGGTCCTCACGACTTCTCGATCCTGCTCTACTGGCTCAGCGAGTTGCCGACCACCGTTCGCGCCGTCGGACGTGACTCCATCGTGAGGGGAATCGCCGACGTGGCGTTCGTCACGATGACGTTCGCATCGGGGATCATCGTCAACGTCGAACTCAGCTGGCTGGCACCGAGCAAGCTGCGGCGCACGGTGCTCGTGGGGAGCGACAAGATGGTGACGTACGACGACGGGGCGAGCGAGCCGGTGCGGGTGTTCGACCGGGGTGTCGTGTACCGCGACCCCGAGACGTTTGGCGAGTACCACCTGTCGTACCGGAGCGGTGACATTCTGTCCCCCAGGGTGGAGTCATATGAGCCGCTCACGCTCGAGCTCGGAGAATTCATCGAATCGATTCAGACCGGCCGGCGGATGGAGTACCACGCGGCGCTGGCCCAGAGTGTGGTTCGGATCGCCGAAGCGGCGGATGCGTCACTGCGTAGCGGCGGCCGCGAACAGGCGATCGATTCGCTCGTCGGCATCGGCTCGATTTCCCGCGCACGCGGGATGGCGATCGCGTAAGGGGGTCCCATGTCGATCGGAGTCGTCGGACTCGGGTACGTCGGTCTACCGCTCGTCGTCGCGTTCGCGGAGGCGGGCGAGCATGTCGTCGCCGTTGACAGCGACGAGTCGAAGGTCGAGGCAATCCGAGCCGGAGAGTCATACATCGAAGATGTCGCCACGGAGCGGCTGCGCGGAGCGCTGTCCTCGATCCACGTGAGCACGCACTATGCGGCGCTCGCCCGCACCGACGCGGTGATCATCTGCGTCCCGACGCCACTGACGCCCAATCGGGAGCCGGACCTTCGCGCGCTGCGCGCGTCGGGCGCCTCGCTGGCCGGTGTGCTCCAGCGCGGGCAGCTGGTCGTGCTCGAGTCCACCACCTACCCGGGAACAACCCGCGAGCTCCTGGTGCCCCTGCTGGAGTCCGAGGCCGAGCTGCGGGTGGGCGACGATTTCAATGTCGCCTTTTCGCCGGAACGTGTCGACCCTGGCAACGAGCGCTTCACCCTGAAGAACACTCCGAAGGTCGTGGGTGGAGTCACGCCCCGGTGCACTGAGCGGGCCGTGGCCCTCTACGGACGCATCTGTGACCTGCTTGTGCCGGTATCGAGCCCGGAGGTGGCCGAGCTCACGAAGCTCCTGGAGAACATCTTCCGATCGGTCAATATCGCGCTTGTCAACGAACTCGCGATTCTGGCCCAGCGAATGGGCATCGACATCTGGGAGGTCGTCGAGGCCGCGGCGACCAAGCCGTACGGGTTCATGCGGTTCGAGCCGGGGCCGGGGATGGGCGGTCATTGCCTGCCGGTCGATCCCTTCTACCTGACATGGCGCGCGCGGCAGTTTCACATGTCGACGGAGTTCATCGAGCTCGCCGGCAAGATCAACCAGCAGATGCCGAGTCACTGCGTGGAGAAGATCGAACGTGCTCTCAACGAGGCCGGCCGTCCGGTCAAGGGCACGCGGATCGCGATCCTCGGCGTCAGTTACAAGGGCGGAACGAAAGACACCCGTGAAAGCCCGGCGCTGCGGATCATCCAGGAGCTCACCACACGCGGAGCCGCGGTCTCCTATCACGACCCGTTCGTTCCCGAGCTCCCCGCCCACGGGCTGCACAGCCGGGAACTCGCCGACGTGCTCGCCGACTGCGACGCCGTGGTACTCGTCACCGCCCAGCCGGGCATCGACCACGGCGCGATCGTCCGCGACGCGGACCTGTTCATCGACCTGCGAGGAATCACGCGCGGGACCTCCGCGGATCAAGTCGTGCGGCTCGGGACCCCGATGCAGGCGGACGCCGTGGGTCGCGCCGGAGACGTGGCCCCAACGAACGAGCCCGCGCTGCTGCTCGCATAAGGGCGGAGACGGGTGGCCACAGTCGCCCTCATCGTCGTGGCAGCCTGGGTCGCGATCACGCTGATCGTGATCGCGATCTGCCGTGCCGCGAACCGGGACGACAAAACCGACGACGCCGATTCATCGGACTCTCGACCAGCACCGATCGCGGTGGGGACACGGGCGAGCGTTGACGAATCTGTGCAACGCGCGCGGTGATCTGGATAAGGTCGCCGCTCCGCCGGCCCGGTAGCATGTGAATCCGGATTCACAAGGTCTGCCCGAAGGAGAACGTGATGGCGACGACGCAGGCGGTCGACCCGGCCCGCCAGGTCCACAATCAGGTCCCCCCGCTGCACCCGGTCAACCTGTTCGACGCCGATCTCGCGCTGCGAGAGGCGCTGGAGCGGGAGGGCGGCGCCTGGGGCGTCGACCGGGCCCGGGAGACCGGCGCGGCCGCTGGGAGCGTCGAGGCGCTCGAGCACGGCCGCCGGGCGGAGCGCAACGAGCCGATCCTTCGCACGCACGACCGCTACGGCAACCGGATCGATCAGGTCGAGCTCGATCCGTCGTGGCACTGGCTGCTGCGAGGCGCGATCGAGCGCGGCATCGCCGGTCTTCCCTGGCGCGAGGAGCGAGCCGGTGGCCACGTCGTCCGGGCGGCTCTGTTCATGCTCTGGGGCAACACGAATGCTGGCGTCATGTGCCCGGTGTCGATGACATACGCCGCGGTCCCGGCGCTGCGCGATGGCGCGCCGGAACTCGCCGCTGAGTGGGAGCCGCGCCTGACCAAGCCCGACTACGACGCCGGCGCGATCTCCGGGATGGCGATGACCGAGCGCCAGGGCGGGTCCGACGTGCGCGCCAACATCACGCGCGCCGATCCCATCGGTGACGGCACGTATGAGATCCACGGCCACAAGTGGTTCTGCTCCTACCCGCCGTGCGACGTGTTCCTGATCCTCGCCCAGGCGCCGGCCGGGCTGTCGTGCTTCCTCATCGAGCGCGGTCCCGGGATGGAGTTTCAGCGGCTCAAGGACAAGCTCGGGACGCGCTCGCTCGCGTCCTCGGAGGTTGAGTTCCGCGGCATCCGCGCGCGCCTCGTCGGCGAAGAGGGGCGTGGCGTCCCGGCGATCATCCGGATGGTGAATCACACCCGGCTCGACTGCCTGCTCGGCGGGAGCACCGGCCTGCGGCGCGGGACGCTCGAGGCGATCCATCACGCCCGCCATCGTTCGGCGTTCGGTGCGCTGCTCGTCGACCAGCCCGCGATGCAGAACGTGCTCGCCGATCTCGCGATCGAGTCCGAGGCGGCAACCATCGCCGCATTCCGGGTGGCCCGCAGCTATGACGAAAGCGATGCGACGCCGTTTCGCCGTTTCGCCACCGCGGTGATGAAGTACTGGGTCTGCAAGCGCGCCGCCGGGCACGCGGCCGAGGCGCTCGAGTGCCTCGGCGGCAATGGGTTCGTCGAGGAGTCGGGCCTGCCGCTGCTCTACCGCGACGCCCCGCTCAATTCGATCTGGGAAGGCTCGGGGAACGTCGCCGCGCTCGATGTGCTGCGGGCGCTCGTCAAGGAGCCCGAGGGGCTGCCCGCGTTCGTGGCCGAGTGCGAGCTCGCCGTCGGTGCCGATGCCCGGCTCGACGCGCACCTCGCGCGCGTACGCGAGCGCGCGCAATCAGTGTTCGCCTCCGGTGAGCCGCAATTCGAGGCCCGCCGCCTCGTCGAGGAGCTGGCGATCAGCCTCCAGGCATCGCTGCTCGTGCGACACGCACCGCCGGCGGTCGCCGACGCGTTCTGCGCCGCCCGGCTCGGGGGAGAGGCCGGCCGGGTGTACGGGACGCTGCCGGCCGGCGTCGATGCGAACGCGATCATCGACCGCGCCTACCCGGTATGAGCGCGGTCACCCTCGAGGTGACCGGGCGCGTCGCGCGGCTGACCCTGAACCGGCCCGAGCGCGGCAACGGGATCACCCGTGGGCTCGTGACCGAACTCGAGCGGCGCGTCGAGCAGGCGGACCTCGAGCCCTCGGTCCACGTGCTGCTCCTCTCCGGAGCGGGCAAGGGCTTCTGTGGTGGGTATGACCTCGTCGAGAGTGCCGAGGGCCAGGGGCGGCTCGGCTCCGAAGCACCCGCGCCGCCCGGCTCGCCGCTCGACCCGGCGGTGATGGCCGCCAACCACGACCCTCGCGGGACATGGGACCCGATGGTCGACTACGCGATGATGAGCCGCAACGTCCGCGGGTTCATGTCGCTGTTTCACTGTTCCAAGCCGGTCGTCTGCAAGGTTCACGGGTTCTGCGTGGCGGGCGGCACTGACATGGCGCTGTGCAGCGACCTGCTCGTCATTGCGTCGAGCGCGAAGATCGGTTACCCGCCGGCACGGGTGTGGGGATCGCCGACGACATCGATGTGGGCCTACCGGCTCGGCCCGCAGCGGGCGAAGCGGTTGCTCTTCACCGGTGATTCGCTCAGCGGCACCGAGGCGGTCGAGTGGGGACTGGCGATCGATGCGCCGCCGCCGGACGAGCTCGACGCGCGCACCGAGGCGCTCGTCGAGCGAATCGCGCGGGTTCCGGTCAACCAGCTGCAGATGATGAAGCTGCTCTGCAACCAGTCGCTCTACGCCGAGGGCCTCCACGCGACCCAGCTGATCGGCACCGTGTTCGACGGGATCACGCGCCACACGCCGGAGGGATATGCATTCCAGCAGCACGCCGCCGCGGCCGGGTTCCGCGAGGCGGTGCGGGCGCGCGACGAGCCGTTCGGCGACTACGGAGCCTCGACGTTCAGGGGATGAGCTCACTCGCCACCCCCACCCGCAAGCGGCTGCTTGGCGCCGCCCAGGAGCTGATCGAGCAAGGTGGCTACGGGACGGCATCTGTGGCGGCGATCGCGGACCGGGCCGGTGTCGCCGCCGGCACGCTGTACCGGCACTTCGCGTCCAAGGAGAAGCTGTTCGTCGAGGTGTTCCGCTCCGTCTGCGATCGCGAGATCGCCGCCATGGGCGCCGCGGCCGACGCGATGCCGGCCGGCAGCCCGTGCGTCGACCGCCTCGAGACGGTCCTCGCGACGTTCGCCGATCGGGCCTTGCGCCGCCCGCGGCTCGCATGGGCGCTGATCGCGGAGCCGGTCGATCCGCTCGTCGACGCCGAACGGCTCGCGTACCGCTCGCGCTACCGCGCCCTGTGCGCGGCGACGCTCCGAGAGGGGATCGCGGCCGGCGAGTTGCCCGACCAGAACGCCGAGCTCGTCGCCGCCGCGCTCGTCGGCGGGTGCGGCGAGGCGCTCGTCGGGCCGCTGTCGCCGGTCGCGGGACGCAAGCCCGCGCGCGAGGACGTTGTCACGGCGCTGCGGCTGTTCGTGCGCCGAGCCGTCGGGGCGTCGGGGGCCGAGCCGTGAGCGATGCCGTGCGGGTCGAGCGCGACGGACCGATCTATACGGTGCTGCTGTCGCGCCCGGCGCGTCGCAACGCGGTCGACGGCGCGACCGCCGCGGCGCTCGCCGACGCGTTCCGCGCGTTTGACGAAGATGGGTCGGCGGCGGTGGCAGTGCTCCACGGCGAGGGCGGCGTGTTCTGTGCCGGTGCCGACCTACAGGCGGCCGGGACCGAGGCGGGCAACCGGGTGGCGCCGGACGGCGACGGGCCGATGGGGCCCTCGCGGATGCGGCTGTCGAAGCCGGTCATCGCCGCGGTTGCCGGCCATGCCGTGGCGGGCGGGCTGGAGCTGGCACTGTGGTGCGACCTGCGCGTCGCCGAGGAGGACGCCGTGTTCGGCGTGTTCTGCCGCCGCTGGGGGGTGCCGCTGATCGACGGCGGCACGATCCGGCTCCCGCGGCTGATCGGGGTCAGCCGGGCGATGGACATGGTGCTCACCGGTCGAGGTGTCGGGGCCGCCGAGGCGCTCGAGATCGGCCTCGCCAACCGGGTTGTGCGGAACGGCACGAGCCGCGCAGCGGCCGAGGCGCTCGCGCATGAGCTCGGCCGGTTCCCTCAGACGTGCCTGCGGGAGGACCGCCTGTCGTTGCTCGAGCAGGACGGACTCGATGAGGAGGCCGCTCTCCAGAACGAGCTCGGGCATGGGATCCGCTCGCTGACCGAGGTCGCGGCTGGGCTCGAGCGGTTCCGCTCCGGTGCCGGCCGGCACGGATCCTTTGACTGATTTCTAGGCTGCCGCCTGAGCGGGCGCGGAGTCGCGCGCAGGCGTCTCGAGGCCGGCGCCGGACCCTGGCCGGTAGTCGATGCGACCGATCTCGGCGCGTTCCGCGCCGCACTGATCGCAGACGATCACCAGGCGGAGCTGGCCACGACGGCGGAGGTGGCGGAGCGCGCCGCTATGTGGTCCTGAGTGGTCGCACGGCATCGTGACTCAACAGACCAACGTCTGGAGTCACGCCGAACTTCCTCGCCCTGAGTCAATGCGGTGCGCCCTGCGCAGTGTTCTCCGCGACCGCGCGGGCCCAGCCCTGCAACTCGGCCACGTGCTTCGCCGTCAGCCCGATCGCGGGTTCGGTGGGGACGAGCATCGTCGGGCCGGTCCGGTGCTCCGCCCAGGCGGTGCAGTGGTCGTCGTGGGCGTCGTCGACCCAGGCGAGGGGTCGGGTTGGGTCGACGTCGTAGGCGCCGATTCCGGCGAGCTTCCAGTGCGCGCCGGCCGGCCGGTCACATGCGTCAAATGCGACAAGCGGGAGGGGACCAGGGAGGCCCAGGGCGAACGGGAGGTACTCGTTGGCCTTCTCCTCCCAGCCCGTGCACCAAGTGAGGTCGAAGACGTCGGCGAGCTCCGTCAGCTGCTCGCCGGCCGTCGCCGACAGATAGTGGGCGATGCCGTCGACGAATTGAAAGCTGCCGCGAGGAGGTTGTAAAGGATCAAAGCCGAAGAGCGAGATGACGCCGTCCACGTCGACGAGAAGCAGGGGTTTATCCGTATGCAGAAGCAGGGGTTTTTCCATATGAAGCGCTTATGCCAGACCGCCAGAGTAGTCCTAGTGGCGTCACCGAGTCATAGATGTGGTGTACTTGCCGGAGCGGATTCAAGCGGGATTCTCAACCTGCCGAGTACCAACGTGAGGCAGCACGCCGGATTCCCGGCCTCCGCTCCCAGTCTCAACTGATGACACTCCCCCTAGGCATCCTGCTCGCGCTCGCCTGCGCTCTCGCAACGAACGTTGGGTTCCTCTACAAGCACCGCGGCGCCTGCGCTGCCTCACCCGTCGACATCAAGCGACCCCTGCGGTCGGCGAAGTCGCTGTTCGCGTCGCGGTGGTTTGCGATCGGGATGGCGATCGCCGCTGCTGCGTGGATCTTCCATGTTGCCGCGATGGCGGTCGCGCCAATGTCGCTCGTGCAGACCGTGCTCGCCGGCGGCGTCGTGCTCCTCGCGATCATGGCCGAGCATGTCTTCGGTCTGCGGATCGGCCGACGTCAATGGCTCGGGCTTGCCTTCACCGCGGTCGGGCTGATGCTGCTCGGGATCTCACTCCCGCCGGCACACGGCGCTCATTCGCGCTTCTCCGTCCCGGGGATGATCGCTTTCGAAGCGGGGCTGATCGTCGTCGGTTCGCTGCTGATTATCGGCCCGCGCATCGGCGCCCGGCGCGAGCATCATGGCTTCATGCTCGGGGCCGCCGCGGGCATCCTGTTCGGCGTCTCGGACGTCGCGATCAAGGCGATCTCCGGCATGGTGGGCATCCACGGCATGCTCGGGCTGGTGTCACCGTGGACGCTGGTGACGATCGGCGCCTCGGTCGCCGCCTTCTACGCGTCAGCCAAAGGCCTTCAGGACGGCGACGCCGTCCCGGTCATCGCCGTGACGGGCACGGCGGCCAATGTCGCCGGCATCGTCGGCGGAATCATCGTGTTCGGTGATCCGCTCAGCGGCAACCCGCTGACGCTCGTCGTCGAGTGCTTCGCCTTCGTGCTCGTGCTCGCCGCTGCCTGGCTGATGCCGGCACCGGTCAGGGCGACCGGCTCGGCGGCCTGACGCGCTTCTCTCAAGTCAGCCGCCCGACGCGCTTCCCTCAAGAAGCACGCGCGCGACCTGCTCCGGGTCGTCGGTCATCGGAACGTGACCGCATCCGGTGAGCGTCAGCATCCGCGCGCTCGGCATCGCTCGCGCGGCGCGCTTGGCCTGCCGCGGCAGCAGCACGCGGTCGTGCTCGCCCCAGGCGATCGTGACCGGGACCGAGATCGTTTCCCCGTCGCTGAAATGCTCGGCGTTGATCGCCTTCAGGGTGTCGTCGAACCACGGGGCGTTGGCGAGCGCTCGGGCGGTCGGACCAACATCGGCGAGCGGCAGCTGGAGCGGGTGCGCGACGAGCTGTCCGTACGCGAGCTTCCGAACGCCGGGCCGGCTCAGGATCTTTTCGGCTCGCGGTGCGGTCAGCCGGGTCGTGCGAATGAGGATCCGGAACGATGTGTACTGGTAGACCGCCTCGGCGCGGTTGTGAAAGCCGGCGGGAGAGAGCCCGGTGGCCGACGCGACGCTGCCGCGCTTGGCGAGCTCGAGCGAGATCCAGCCCCCGAGCGAGTTGCCGGCGACGTGGGGGCGCTTGACGCCGAGTTCGTCGAGGAAGCCCGCGACCAGGTCGGTGAGCGACCCCGCGCCCGGCGGCGTTCCGGGCGGAGGCATCGGCGAGTCGCCGAAGCCCGGCAGATCGAGCGCGATCACGTCGCGCTCCGCGGTGAGCCGGTCGAGCACCGGCTCCCAGCCCTGCCACCGGTGCCCGATCCCGTGGATGAGCACAAGCGTCGGCCCGCTGCCAGCGCGGTGGTAGCTCAGCTGCACGGCCGCCACCCTAGCCACGTGACGATTGAAAACCGACATCGCCGGATCGGACAATTGTCATTTAGGCACGGTGTCGATACCTTTGTACAAAATGGCGAAATTGGAGTGGAGGAGTAGGTATGGCGAGCACGGTGCAGGACGTCAGCGAGCGGACAGCCTCGCTGCAGGAGATCGCGCAGCGCCACCTCTGGATGCACTTCACCCGCCTCGGCGATCACGAGATCCCGATCATCACCCGCGGCGAGGGTTGTTACGTCTACGACGATCACGGCAACCGGTATCTCGACGGGCTATCTGCCCTGTTCTGCGTGAACATCGGCCACGGGCGAGCGGATATCGCGCAGGCCGCGGTTGATCAGGCGAAGGAACTGGGGTTCTTCACGAACTGGTCCTACGCCCACCCGCCGGCAATTCATCTCGCCGACCGAGTCGCCGCGCTGGCGCCGGGCGACCTCAACCGGGTGTTCTTCACGAGCGGCGGCAGCGAGGCGGTCGAGTCGGCGCTGAAACTCGCTCGCCAGTACCACAAGCTCCGCGGCAACAACCTCAAGCACAAGGTGATCGCGCGGGAGATCGCCTACCACGGCACCTCATTCGGGGCGCTGTCGGCGACCGGGGTGACCGAGCTGCGGACCCCATTCGAACCGCTCGCGCCCGGCGGCTGCCACGTGCTCAACACGAACTGCTACCGGCTGCAGCCCGGCATGACCGAGGACCAGCTCGTCGAGACGATCGCCGATCGAATCGAGTTCGAGGGCCCGGACACGGTCTCGGCGGTGATCCTCGAGCCGGTGCAGAACGCCGGCGGCTGCTTCACGCCGCCGGACGGCTACTTCCAGCGCGTCCGCGCGATCTGCGACGAGTACGACGTCGTGATGATCTCCGACGAGGTCATCTGCGCATGGGGCCGGCTCGGGGAGTGGTTCGGCGCTCAGCGCTACGACTACCTCCCGGACATCATCACGACGGCGAAGGGCCTGACCAGCGCATACGCGCCCATGGGCGCCGTGATCGCGAGCGATCGCATGACCGAGCCGTTCATCGAGGGTGGCCAGAGCTTCACCCACGGATTCACGTTCGGCGGACACCCGATGTGCGCCGCGGTTGCACTGGCGAACCTCGATGCGATGAAGAACGAGAACGTGCTCGAGAACGTCCGGGCACACGAGGACGAGTTCCGGGCGATGCTCGATTCACTGCGTGATCTGCCGATCGTCGGCGACGTGCGCGGCGCCGGGTACTTCCACGCAATAGAGCTCGTCAAGGATCAGGAGACGAAGGAGACGTTCTCCGACGAGGAAGGGGAGACGCTGCTCCGCGGCTTCCTGTCGAACGAGCTCTACCGTCGCGGGCTCATCTGCCGCGCCGACGACCGTGGCGACCCGGTCATCCAGCTCTCACCGCCGCTCATCGCCGGCCCCGAGCAGTTCGCCGAGATCGAGGCCGTGCTCCGACCCGTCCTGACTGAGGCGGGCGAGCGGATGCACGTCCACACGCACTGATCACCGATGCTCACCGTCCGGGACCTCCTTGCCGAACTCGAGGTCAGCGTGCTCGCGGGCGACGCCGGCCTGGAGCTCCCCGTTCGATGGGTGCACATCTCCGAGCTCGACGATCCGACCCCCTGGCTGTCCGGGGGCGAGGTGCTGCTGACCACCGGCATGCAGCTCGGTGACGAGACGCGCCAGCGCGAGTTCGTCAACCGCCTCGCCGATCACCAGCTTGCGGGCCTCGGATTCGGGATTGGCTTCGGCTATGACGAGGTGCCTCCGGCGATCGTCGAGGCGGCCATCGAGCGCCAGTTTCCGGTATTCGAGGTTCCCTACGAACTGCCGTTCATCGCCGTCACCGAGGCGGCGTTCACACAGCTCGTCAACGAGCAGTACGCGGTGCTGCGCCGCGCCCTGGCCGCGCAGGAGCGGCTCGAGCGAATCGTTCTCTCAGAGCGCGGTCTCGATGCGCTCGCCGGGGCGCTGGCCGCACTGATCGGGGCCGCGATCCTGGTGTTCGATCCGCGCGGTGAGTTGCTCGTCCAGCACGCCTTCCGTCGTCCAGTCGACGAAGAGACGCTCGCGACGGTCACGGGACAGCTGCGCGAGCGGATGCGCCGGCGTGACGCGCGCGCGTTCATGCCAGGTCCCGAGGACGGCGCCAACGGCCTCGCGCTGCCGGTCGCCGCCGACGGGCCGCAGCGGTCGGCGGGGAAGAGCCTCGCGGCCGGGGAACGGATCCCCGAGGCGTGGCTCGTCGCGATCAAGGACGCCGGGCCGCTCACCGACTTTGACCGGCTGACACTGCATCAGGCCGTCACGATCGTCGCGCTTGAGTTGCTGCGGGCGCGCGTGGCGGGCGACACCGAGCGCCGGCTCGCGGGGGACGTCCTCGCCGCGGTCGTCCGTGGCGAGCTGTCCGGGCCGGAGCTCAGCCGGCGCCTCGAACCGTTTGGGCTCGCCGAGCAGGTCGCGACGATCGTCGTTGAGCGGCCGAGCAACGGCCGCGGGTCTGCCGCGCCGACCGAACTCGGACTCGTTCGTGCGCTGCGCGATGACGCGGCGCCGGGACTCGTCGCGTCGACCGGTGGTCTCACGTGCGCGCTCGTGCCCGGGATGGACGAGGATGAACTGTTCGCACTCGCCGAGCGCGTGGCCGGCCGGCTCGGGAGCGAGCTCGGCGCCGCCGTACAGGTCGGCGTCGGCCGTCCGGTGCCGGGCGGCGATGCCCGGCGCAGCTTCCACGAGGCGCGCTGCGCGGTCGAGGCACTGTCACTCGGTGTGAAGGACGACGAGCACGGCGCCAACCGATCCGGGAACGGCTCCCGGCCGTCCAAGTCGCGGGTTGGCACGTACCGCGACCTCGGCTCCTTCCAGCTACTGCTCTCCTTGCAGGACGACGAGGCGCTGCGGCTGTTCTGCGACTCGATCCTCGGCCCGATCGAAGCGAGCGAGGGGCCCTACGGCGGCGAGCTGATGCGGAGCCTTGAGGCGTTCATCGAGGAGAACGGGCAGTGGGAGCGTGCGGCGCGGCGGTTGTACTGCCATCGCCACACGTTGCGCTACCGGATTCGGCGCGTTGAAGAGCTGACCGGGCGCAATCTCGGCAGCGCGAGAGACCGGATCGAATTCTGGTTGGCGCTGCGCGGGCGGGAACTGGTTTCGTAACTGATCGGGAAAGGGTGATGCAGTGAAGGTCGGGGTTCCATCCGAGGTCAAGCTCGACGAGTACCGCGTGGCGCTGACGCCGGCGGGCGTGCGCGAGCTGGTTGACGCCGGGCACGAGGTCTACATCCAAAGCGGCTCCGGGGTTGGCTCGTCGATCAGCGACGATGCCTACGCGGCGCAGGGCGCAACGATCCTGCCGGACGCGGCCGCCGTGTTCGGCGAGGCAGAACTGATCGTCAAGGTCAAGGAGCCCCAGCCGCAGGAAGTGTCGCTTCTCGAGGCGCGGCACACGCTGTTCACCTACCTGCATCTGGCCGCCGACCCGGAGCTGACGCATGGGTTGATGGCGTCCGGCGCGACGTGCATCGCGTACGAGACCGTCGAGGACGCACGCGGCCGGCTGCCGCTGCTCGCGCCGATGTCGGAGGTCGCCGGCAAGATCGCCACTCAGGCAGGCGCGTTCATGCTCGAGAAGCCGCTTGGCGGCCGCGGGATCCTGCTCGGGGGCGTGCCGGGTGTCGCCGCAGCGAACGTCATGGTCATCGGTGGCGGCGTCGTCGGCATGAACGCCGCGTTCATCGCGCTCGGTATGGAAGCCACGGTGTACGTGTTCGATCGCAACATCGATCGTCTGCGTGAGCTCGACGTCGCGTTCGGCGGCCGGGCGGATACGTGCTTCGCCTCGACGCTCTCGATCGAGGAACGCCTGCCGGACATGGACCTCGTGATCGGCGCGGTGCTCGTCCACGGCGCCCGCGCGCCCCGCGTGATCACACGCGATCAGCTCGGGCTGATGAAGACCCAGGCGGTGCTCGTTGACGTCTCGATCGATCAGGGCGGGTGCTTTGAGACCTCGAGGCCGACGACCCACTCCGATCCCACCTACGAGGTCGACGGAATCACGCACTACTGCGTGACGAACATGCCCGGCGCGGTCCCGATCACCTCGACGTACGCGCTCACGAACGCGACGATGCCCTACATCGTGCACCTCGCAGGCGCCGGCGTCAGGGGCGCGATCGCCGAGAACCCTGGTCTGCGGCTCGGCGTCAACGTCGCGAGCGGGTCAGTGACCTACGAGCCCGTCGCGGTGGCGACCGGCGTCGAGTGCATCGACGTCGACGTGGCGCTCGCCGGCGTGGGCGTCTAGCTCGTTGGACACGAACGTCCGCGCGGCCGCGTAGGGCCGGTCTTGACGGGGCCGGGCGGCCGGGCTGCGCCGTATCGTGCGCGCCCGGCCGCCCCTGCTACCCTGCGTGGCCGCATGCCGACTACCAGCCAGCTGATCAATAAGGGCCGCAAGAAGCCGAAGAAGAAGCTCGCCACTCCGGGCCTCAAGTCCGGCAAGGGCCGCAAGAAGAAGGTCGCTGCCCCGCAGCGCCGCGGCGTCTGCACCCGCGTGTACACGACCACCCCGAAGAAGCCGAACTCCGCGCTGCGCAAGGTTGCGCGTGTTCGCCTCACGAACGGGATGGAGGTCGGCGCCTACATTCCGGGCGAGGGCCACAACCTGCAGGAGCACTCGGTCGTGCTCGTGCGCGGTGGCCGCGTCAAGGATCTCCCAGGTTTCCGTTACAAGGTCATCCGCGGCACGCTCGACGCGGCCGGTGTCAGTGACCGCAAGAAGGCCCGCTCGCAGTACGGCGTCAAGTCCAAGTGAGTGTCGTGATGCGGGACGCGGAAGTTCGTTCTCAGAACGCGGGGCTGGACGCCCCGCGGAGGTAATCCTTTGCCACGTCGTGCAGCAGCCCAGCCCCGGCGGATCGAGCCTGATCCCGTCCACCGCAACCGTCTCGTCCAGCAGGTCATCAACAAGGTGATGCTCGACGGCAAGAAGTCGGTTTCGGAGAAGATCGTCTACGACGCCCTCGCGATTCTCGGTGAGCGCAGCGGCAAGAACCCGATCGAGCAGCTCGAGGCGGGCATCAAGGCCCTCACCCCGGTGCTCGAGGTCCGCTCCCGCCGCGTGGGCGGCGCGACCTACCAGGTGCCGGTCGAGGTCCCCGGACCCCGCGCCCGGACGCTCGCCGTCCGCTGGCTCGTCCAGTTCGCCCGTCAGCGCCGCGAGAAGACGATGGCGCAGCGGCTCGCCAACGAGCTCCTCGATGCCCAGCAGCAGCAGGGCAACGCGTACAAGCGCAAGGACGACATCTACCGGATGGCGCAGGCGAACAAGGCGTTCGCCCACTACCGCTGGTAGGCGCACCCGGTCTGGCTGGCGTCGGCGGTCGGCTGACGCCCGCCGCCCCGAACCCGTCATGATTCACCGCCGCCCCCCGGCGGTGAATCAGGATTCATCGTCCGCCGGGTGCTCCCCTCAGTGCCAGAGCGTGCGCCGGCTGGTGACGTAGTCGGCGTTCGCGGCGGCCGAGGTCGCCGATTCCTCGCGCCCCGCTGCCGCCTCGCGGCCGGCGAACAGAAGCTCGCCGGGTCCGACGTGGAGCTGCCAGGCGATGTAGTACGTGGTCGCGCGGTCCTTGTGGGAGCCGAAGTCGGACGGGACCGGGTGCCAGCTCACCTCGAGCGGGTCGCGCAACGTGAGTGCGCGCCAGCGGACGGCGCCGCGCCCGAGTCCGGCCGGCCACGACGGACGGCTGACGACGTACCGGGGGTTCAGCGCGGGGTTGATCGCCTCGTCGAGCGCGGAGGCGAGCTTGGTGTTCTCCTGCGCGTTGCCGCCGGGGATCGAGCAGCGGACGATGCCGCCGGCTCGCGGTGTCAGGGTCAGCGAGGCGGCTGAGCGCTCGCCGATGTCGCCGGTCGCGACGTAGGCATCAACGATCGCCCGCGCCACACGGTCGAGCGGCAGGATCGTCGGATACGCGCCTTCCAGGGCGCGGACCCGGAACCCGGCGATGGGTCCACGCGGCCGCGGGGTCGAGACGGGCAGCTCGCTGATGAGGCCGGTGGCGAACGGCGCGTCGCCAAGCCGTCCCGTCGGCGCCGAGCGGGTCCGGCGTACGAGGAGGACCGGGACGTCCTCGCCGACGTAGGGCTCGCCGATGCGCCACCGCTCACGGGCGCCTGCCCGGTCGGTCGCTCTCGTCACCCCGTCGAGGTTGAGGCGCTCGAGCGCGTCATCGGCGGGTGGCAGGTATGGCGAGAGGAGCGGGTGGACGTGCGAGACGCCGGTCTCGATCGAGCCGTCCTCGCACGGCGCGTGCAGATGCGACTGGCGACGGACGAAGCGCGCGTAGTCGGCGGTCCCGCGGGCGAGATCGGGAGCCACGCATACCACGTCCCAGTTCGACGCCAGCTTCTCGGGGTCGGTCGGGTCGAGTCGAAGCGCTCGGCCGCGCATCTGCCGGACCGAGACATCGGCGGCGACGGTCGTGAGATCGACGACGACGTTCAGCGA
The DNA here is from genome assembly GCA_963750695.1 of uncultured Solirubrobacterales bacterium. Lineage (GTDB taxonomy): Bacteria > Actinomycetota > Thermoleophilia > Solirubrobacterales > Solirubrobacteraceae > Palsa-465. Next base: position 201,883 of record CAVVSB010000004.1, on the reverse strand, counting down.
CGGCGCATCCCAGCCCTCCCCGAGCAGCCCCCGTGTCCCGACGACGAGCTGGGTCGATCCGCCCGCGAGCGCGCGGCCCGCGGCGGTCACCCAGTCGCGGCTCTGCCACCCCCGAGCACTCAGCAGCGCGAGGCCATCATCGTGCGTGATGTCGGCGGCACCGAGCGTGCCCCGCATCGTCTCGGCGTCGTCGGGCAGGCAGCCGACGACCTTCCCAGTGACGAGTAGCGGGCGCAGCGCGGCGGTACGCAGGTCATCGCCGAGCGCCCGGAGCACGCCACGGGCCCCGCCGGTCAAGGCGAGGGGGGAACCCTCGGGCTGGCGATCGCCGACCTCGGCATCGCACAGGACGGCGGCGCGCAGACGCTCGCCTCGCGACTCGGCCTCGGCGGCGAGCACCTCGATCGCGCCGATCGGCTTGGCCGCGCTCGATGTGAGGACGCGGTCGACATCCGATCCGCCACGGCGAACGCCCTGGCGGGTGAGGACGAACCCGAGGTCGCGCAGACCGGTCCGAAGCTCGGCGAGCCGGCGCTCGGCGGCCTCGCCGGGGTGGGCGCGCAGGCACCCGACCGCGTAGTCGCTGATCAGCACGAGCCAATCGTCGAGCGTCGGCGGCTCCCGCCAGCCCTCGCCCCGGGGCGCGTCATCCGGCAGCTCGAGCCCACCCGAGGCGAGATAGCGAAGCCCGGCGCGCGCCAGCTCCGGCCGCCGGGCCACGAGCGTCGAGAACGGCACCCGGGCCGCTCCGTCACCGGTGTCGCGATAGCGGATGCGCCCGATCACCCACGGCGAGAAGGCGATGTCCTCCTCTCCCTCGACGGCCGGCTCCTGGAGGCGGTCGGTGAGCTCGGCGAAGCGGACGTGACGCTCGTCGAGCCACGTTCGTTCGCTCTTCAGCGGCGTCGTGAAGTACGCGAGCTCCTGGTACGGCGCGAGATGGCCGTCGCGGACGACAGCCGGCGTCGGGATCTGAAAGTCGACCGGCCCCAGGATCGAGGCATACAGCTCAGCCTCGTCGCCACTCAGCTCGCTCGGTGAGGTCGCCGTCAGCCCGACGACGTGGACATCCGGTAGCTCCGAGATGGCGGCGCGGACGAGGTAACCCCAGAGCGAGGCGAGGTGATGGCACTCGTCGAGCACGAGCGTGCCGATGTCGGCCGCCACGAACTCGTCAAGCCGCGCCCGCGCCGTCGCCGAGAGCAGCGCGCCGGCTGCCAGAGCCGTCGCGTCGCCGCGGACGGCCGCCCGCTTGGCGCGGGCGATCTCGGCTGAGACGTCGCGCTCGAAGCGTTCCCGCGCGACCCCGGTGAACCCGTCGACCTCGGTGTGGACGTCGGCGGCGGTTGCTCCGGTCGCTGCAGCCCGTTCCTCGATCAGGTGCGCCTCGGCGGCGGCGCGCAGCGCCCCTCCGGGATCGCTCGTCTGGCAGATGGACTGATAGGTGAGGACGTTGAGGGGGCCCCGCGGGGCGAGGAATGTGGCCGGCTCATCGGTGAACAGCGAGAGCTTGTCGGCCCACTGGGCGGCGATCGTCGCGGTCGGCGCGAGCACCAGTGCCGGTCGGTCGAGCCGGCGCACGATCTCCAGGCCGACGACCGTCTTGCCCGAGCCCGGCGGCGCAACGAGGTGGGTCGAGCGGCGTCCGGCGGCCCGGTCGGCTTCGAACGCCTCGAGCGCGCGCTGCTGATAGGGACGCAGCGAGCCATGCAGGCTCAGCCCGGCAAACGATGTCTCAGGGGCGCTGGCCACGAGCGGACGCTATCCGGTGAGTGACCGGACGCGTCCGCTCGTGGACCACGACAGGGGTCAGGCCGGGGTGGCGATCTCCGTCAGCTGCGAGAGCCGCAGGTGATTGCCGGACGGATCACGGAAGCCGGTGTCGATCCCGTACGGACGCTCCTCCGGCTCCTCGGTGAACTCGACACCGCGGGCCTTCATGGCCTCGTAGTCGCTCTTGATGTCGTCGGTCGTCAGGAACACGGTCCCGGCGAAGCCCTTCGACATCAGCTCGCGGACCTGATCCGCGGTCGTGTCGTCCATCACCGGCGCGCCGGGGATCTCCATCAACACGATGGCGGTCTCGGTCTGGCCGGGAGGTGCGACGGTCAGCCAGCGGAAGTTCCCCATCTCCGGCAGCGTGACGTCCGAGACGATCTCCATCCCGAGCTTCTTCGTGTAGAAGGCCAGCGCCTCGTCCTGGTCATGCACCCACAGTTGCGTCGTGGCGATCTTCATGTTGTCTCCCTCCGGGTTGGCTTGAACGCTGGAGGGCAAGCTAGTCGCCGCTCGGCACCCTGTCTTCTCCAAATGTGCTGCGTTGCGGGCGGCCGTACGCGCGGACGACGCACGCCGGGAGGAGGGCTTGGCGCGCCGCCGGTGGGAATTGCTTGCGGTACGACTGCGGGGGCGCGCCGTAGGTCCTGGTGAAACTCGTGGTGAACGACCCGACGCTCTGCAGGCCAACGGAGAAGCAGATCTCGGCAACGCTGCGATCGGTGTTCCGCAACAGCGCGGCGGCGCGCTCGAGGCGGCGGGTGAGCAGGTACGCGTGGGGCGACTCGCCGAACGCGTCGCGGAAGGCCCGGCTGAAGTGGGCGCGGGACAGCCCGGCCGCGTCGGCGAGATCATCGACACTGAGCCGCTCGAAGTAGCGCGCGTCGGCGAGGTCCTTGGCGCGCAGGAGATGCCGGGTCGTCGAAACGTAAGCCACGGGGGGAGTATTGCGCGCCGGCCAGCGCCGGCAAAGAGGAGTAATACGCGAGGGCCGCCCACCACACGGGACCGGGGGCTGCGGTGGGACAACCCTCGCGTGAGCAACTGTAGACGGGAACCTAGCCCACCGATGCGGTCCCGTCGTTTCGTGTCAGGAAACGGACAAGTTGCTCAGGATCAGTTCAATGGTCAATCCTGTTCGAACCAAAAGCGGTCCGGGTTCGGCCGATCGGCGAGCTCCGGCTCGCGCTCGTGGACGAGCTCCGGCTCGCGGCGGGCGACGGGATCCGGCTCGCGCTCGTGGACGAGCGGCCCGACAGGCTCCGGGGCACGAACGGCGCGGCGGGCGCGTTCCACCGGCTTCGGATCCCGCCGCGCGTGGGAAGGTCGGCGGGGCGGGGGCCCGAGCAGGAGGAATCCGCACACCGAGGTGATGAGCAGCACGACCCCGCCGAGCGTCTCCATGTAGAGGCCGGCGCTCGGCGACGCGCTCGCCGCGACGTAGTGCTGCGCGCCGCCGCCGATGAGACCGGTCGCCTGGGCATCCGGTAGATCCCCGAGCAGGGCGATCAGCAGCGCGATCACCGACAGCACGCCAATCGCCAGCAGCGCCGGTCGGCTCACCGCCGTGTAGACGGCGATGCTGAGCACGATCACGAGCGCAGCGATCGGGACGAGCGCGTACGTGTGATGGGACCCGGTGCCGACGGTGGGGATCGGTGGAGCGCCGGCGCTCGTGCGGATCGTGAACAGCGTCGTGAACTCGGCGACCACCAGCAGCAGGGCGCCAAGCAGTCCGCCGAAGAGGATCGCTCCGCGGATCAGGCCGGGGACGGAGGACGTGCTACCGTCGGGCTGGCGGCGGCCGTGCGCGGGGCTGGTGGTCGCGCCCGGATCGGACTCCGGCACTGGCGTCGACGAGGGCGCGGAAGCCCTCCCGAAAGCCGGGGAGGCTCTGCTATATTCGGTCTTCGCCTCGGGCGGCGTTGCGTTCATCTGTGCTCGCTCCCGGGCGCGGAGAATCCACGCAATGGAGACGCCGACCGAATAAGAATTCGCCCCTTCCCGACACCTGCGTCGTGAATGGGCCCTATGGGCCCTTTTTCATGTCCGCAGACGGCGAAGGGAACCAGTCCGGCGAGACCCGTCCGGAACCGCCTCAAACCACTCAAGAACATGCCTCGCACTTTCCCTCTAGAGAAGATTCGCAACATCGGGATCATGGCTCACATCGACGCCGGTAAGACGACGACGACTGAGCGCATCCTCTATTACACAGGGCGGACCTACAAGATGGGGGAGGTTCACGAGGGCGCGGCGGTCATGGACTGGATGGAGCAGGAGCAGGAGCGCGGCATCACGATCACCTCCGCGGCCACCACGTGTGAGTGGAACGGGCACCGGATCAACATCATCGACACGCCCGGCCACGTCGACTTCACCGTCGAGGTCGAGCGCTCCCTGCGCGTGCTCGACGGCGCGATCGCGCTGTTCGACTCGGTCGCGGGCGTTGAGCCGCAGTCCGAAACCGTCTGGCGTCAGGCCGACAAGTACCACGTGCCCCGGATCGCCTACATCAACAAGATGGACCGCATTGGAGCTGACTTCGATCGCGGCGTGCAGACGATGGTCGATCGCCTCGGCGCGCACCCGGTCCCGATTCAGTTGCCGATCGGCGCGGAGTCCGAATTCCGCGGGATCATCGACCTCGTCGAGAACCACGCGATCCTCTACAAGGACGAGCTCGGCAAGGAGCAGGACGTCATCGACATCCCGGCGGACCACGCCGAGGTGGCGGCGGCCGCCCGCGAGCAGCTGCTCGAGGAGATCTCCCACTACGACGACGAGCTGCTCGAGATGATCCTCGAGGAGCAGGAGATCCCGGTCGACCGGCTGAAGTCGGCGATCCGCAAGGCGACGCTCGAGATCAAGCTGACTCCCGTCCTGTGCGGTTCCAGTTTCAAGAACAAGGGCGTCCAGCCGCTGCTCGACGCGGTGCTCGATTACCTTCCGAGCCCGCTCGAGGTGCCGCCCGTCGAGGGCATCGAGCCGACGAAGGGCTCGTCCAACGGCGACGGGCAGCCAGTCGTGCGTCACGCCTCAGACGATGAGCCGTTCGCGGCGCTCGCGTTCAAGATCATGGCCGACCCGTACGTCGGCAAGCTCACGTACTTCCGCGTCTACTCCGGAAAGCTCGATGCGGGCTCACGCGTGCTCAACGTCAACACGGGCCGGACCGAGCGCATCGGCCGGATCCTGATGATGCACGCCAACGAGCGCGAAGAGGTCAAGGACATCTTCGCCGGCGATATCGCCGCCGCGGTCGGGATCAAGCAGGTCGTGACCGGCGACACGCTCTCGGCGCCGGACAAGCCGATCAAGCTCGAGATGATCGAGTTCCCCGAGCCGGTGATCAAGGTCGCGATCGAGCCGAAGACGAAGGCCGACCAGGAGAAGATGTCGACCGCGCTCGGCCGTCTCGCCGAGGAGGACCCGACGTTCCAGGTCCGCACCAACGAGGAGACCGGCCAGACCGAGATCTCCGGCATGGGCGAGCTCCATCTCGAGGTCCTCGTCGACCGGATGATGCGCGAGTACAAGGTCGATGCCAACGTCGGCCGTCCGCAGGTCTCCTACCGGGAGACGATCCGCGGCACCGCGCAGAAGATCGAGGGACGGTTCGTCCGCCAGACCGGTGGCTCGGGCCAGTACGGCATCGTCTACATCGACGTCGAGCCCGCGCCCGGCGAGGGCTTCGACTTCATCAACAAGATCAAGGGTGGCGCGATCCCGACCGAGTTCATCCCCGCCGTCGAGAAGGGCGTCGAGGAAGCACTCGAGAACGGGCCGCGCGCCGGCTACCCGATGGTTGATGTGCGCGTCACGCTGAACGACGGCAAGTACCACGACACTGACTCGAGCGAGATCGCGTTCAAGGTCGCGGGTTCGCTCGCGCTCAAGGAGGCGGTCAAGCGGGCCAAGCCGGTGCTGCTCGAGCCGATCTTCGCGGTTGAAGTTGTGACTCCGGAAGAGTTCATGGGCGACGTCATCGGCGACCTCAATCGCCGGCGTGGCCAGGTCCAGGGAATGGAACAGCGTGGTAACGCTCAGGTCGTCAGCGCGTACGTGCCGCTGGCGGAGATGTTCGGGTACGCGACCGACCTGCGGTCAAACACGCAGGGTCGTGCGACGTACACGATGCAGTTCGAGCGCTACGACGAGGTGCCGGCCAACATCGCCGAGAAGGTCGTCGGCGAGCTGCAACCGGCCTAGCAGCAGGGCCGGACAGAAAACTTATATCCTGAATAGGTTCGTCCTGAGACGAACGGAACCACTGAGAAGAGAAGGAGCGACCCCAAAGTGGCGAAAGCCAAGTTCGAGCGCGACAAGCCCCATGTCAACGTCGGCACCATCGGTCACATCGACCATGGCAAGACGACGCTGACGGCCGCGATCACAAAGGTCCTGAACGAGAAGTACGGCGGCACCGAGGTGCGGTCGTTCGATTCGATCGACAACGCTCCTGAGGAGAAGGCCCGCGGGATCACGATCGCGACCTCCCACGTCGAATACCAGACTCCCAACCGGCATTACGCCCACGTCGACTGCCCGGGCCACGCCGACTACGTCAAGAACATGATCACCGGCGCCGCGCAGATGGACGGCGCGATTCTCGTCGTGTCTGCGGCTGATGGCGCGATGCCGCAGACCCGTGAGCACATCCTGCTCGCCCGTCAGGTCGGCGTGCCCTACATCGTCGTGTTCCTCAACAAGGCTGACATGGTCGACGACCCCGAGCTGCTCGAGCTCGTCGAGGTCGAAATCCGTGACCTGCTCTCCGAGTACGAGTTTCCGGGCGACGACATTCCGTTCGTCACCGGCTCGGCGCTCAAGGCCCTCGAGGGCGACCAGGATGCCGAGGCGAAGATCCTCGAGCTTGCCGAGGCGCTTGACACGTACATCCCGGAGCCGCAGCGCGATCTCGACAAGCCGTTCCTGATGCCGGTCGAGGACGTGTTCTCGATCACGGGACGCGGCACCGTCGCGACCGGTCGCGTGGAGCAGGGCATCATCAAGACCGGCGAGACCGTCGAGATCGTGGGCATCAAGGACACGACCTCGACCGTCGTCACCGGCGTCGAGATGTTCAAGAAGATCCTCGACGAGGGCCGTGCCGGCGACAACGTCGGTTGTCTACTGCGCGGCACCAAGCGCGAGGACATCGAGCGCGGGCAGGTGCTCTGCAAGCCGGGCTCGATTACGCCGCACACTCACTTCAAGGCCGAGGTGTACGTGCTCAAGAAGGAGGAGGGTGGTCGTCACACCCCGTTCTTCTCGGGCTATCGGCCGCAGTTCTACTTCCGTACGACCGACGTCACCGGCGTGGCCAGGCTGCCTGAGGGCACCGAGATGGTCATGCCCGGCGACAACGTCCAGATGGAGATCGAGCTGATCCAGCCGATCGCCATGGACCAGGGTCTGCGGTTCGCGATCCGCGAGGGCGGCCGTACGGTCGGCTCGGGGGTCGTCACCGAAGTCGTCAAGTAGTTCCTCGGGCGGTGGGTCCGTCACATCAGATCCGCCGCCCGAATTTATTCGCAGTACGAGATACGACCTTTTATGTGGGGTGGGCCCCGCAGCTTGGGACCTGCCCCGTTTGACTGAGAGAAACCAGAAGAGCCCTTTTTCGTGGCAACCATTGCTCAAAACAAGATCCGAATCCGCCTGAAGTCATACGACCACACGGCGATCGAGACGGCGGCGAAGGAGATCGTCGAGACGGCGACGCGCACCGGCGCGACCGTGTCAGGCCCCGTGCCGCTGCCGACGGAGAAGAACGTGTATTGCGTGATCCGGTCGCCGTTCAAGGACAAGGACTCGCGTGAGCACTTCGAGATCCGCACCCATAAACGACTGATCGACATCCACCAGCCGACGCCGAAGACCGTCGACTCGCTCCAGCGCCTCGACCACCTCCCCGCCGGCGTGGATATCGAAATCCGACTCGCTTCATGACCGCCATCCTTGCTCGCAAACTCGGGATGACGCAGCGGTTCCTGGAGGACGGCCGCGTCGAGCGCGTCACCGTGCTCGAGGCCGGCCCCTGTCCCGTGACGGCGATCCGCACGCTCGAGCGTGACGGTTACGAGGCTGTCCAGCTCGCGTTTCACGCGTGCAAGGAGAAGGTCCTCACGAAGGCCGAGCTGGGCCACCTGAAGAAGGCGGACGCGTCCGCGCACCGCGTCGTCCGCGAGTTCCGCGACGAGGCCGGCGAGCTGCTCGTTGGCGAGACCGTCAACGTCGACGCCTTCAACCCCGGTGATGTCGTGAAGATCTCCGGCACCTCGAAGGGCAAGGGATTTCAGGGGACGATCAAGCGCCACAACTTCAAGCGCGGTCCCAAGTCGCACGGCTCGCACAACGTCCGTGCGCCGGGATCGATCGGCGCCTCGGCAACCCCGTCCCGCGTGTTCAAGGGCATCCGGGGGCCGGGTCGGATGGGCGGCGGTCGCATCACGCAGCGGGGCCTCACCGTCGTCGAGGTGATCCCTCGCGACAACCTATTGCTCGTCCGCGGGGCGGTTCCGGGCCCGAAGGGCGGAACCGTGGAGGTGCGCACCGATGGCTGATCGCTCCGCTCCCGTACTCGGCGGTGGCACCGTCACGCTCGACGCCGCGACGTTCGAAGCCCGCTTCAACATGCCGCTCGTGCACGAGACGGTCCGCGCCGAGCTCAACGCTCGCCGCCGCGGCACCGCGTCGTCGCTGACGCGCGGCCAGGTCTCCGGCGGCGGTGCCAAGCCGTGGCGTCAGAAGGGCACCGGTCGCGCCCGCCAGGGCTCGATCCGCGCACCGCACTTCGCCGGCGGCGGCACCGCGTTCGGACCGCAGCCCCGCTCCTACACCGTCAAGGTCAACCGCAAGGCCCGCCGCGCCGCGCTGCGCAGCGCGCTGTCGGTGCACGCTGAGCGTGAGTCGCTCGCCGTGTTCGACGCGTCGGTATTCGACGCGCCCTCGACCTCGCAGGCCGCCGGCCTGCTGGGCGACTGGGGCGCTAGCGCTCCCGCGCTCGTCCTGCTCGGCGCCGAAGAGGCGGCCGCCGGGAAGTCGTTCCGCAACATCTGGCGGGTCAATGTCATGCCCGTCGGCGAAGCCGGCGTCGCGGACGTGATGGGCGCGGCGTCGCTATTGGTCTCAGAGGTTGCCCTGCCCGAGCTGGTGGCTCGTGCGAGCGGCAGCTCAAAGCGAGAGGACGCCTGATGGACGCAAGCCAGGTGATCATCCGTCCGGTCGTCTCGGAGAAGACGTTCGTGCTCGCCGAGGCGGGCAAGTACACGTTCCGCGTTCACGACCGCGCGCACAAGACCCAGATTCGCCAAGCGATCGAGCAGTTGTTCGACGTCAAGGTGCTCGAGGTCCGGACGGCGTTCGTGAAGAGCAAGCCCAAGCGCCGCGGCCAGACCGCCGGTAAGACCCGTCACTGGAAGAAGGCGATCGTCCAGGTCCGCGAGGGCGACACGATCCCGATCTTCCAGGGACTTGAGGGAGCTGAGTAACCGATGCCGATTCGTAACCCGAAGCCCACATCGCCCGGTCGGCGCTTCGTCACGTATCCGGACTTCGCCGAGATCACGCGTGACGAGCCGGAGAAGTCGCTCACCGAGGGTCTGAAGAAGTCCGGCGGTCGGAACTCCAACGGCCGCAAGACGGCCCGCCACCGCGGCGGTGGCGCCAAGCGCCTCTACCGGAAGATCGACTTCAAGCGCCGCAAGGACGGCGTGCCGGCGAAGGTCGCCCACATCGAATATGACCCGAACCGCTCCGCGTACATCGCGCTCCTGCACTACGCCGATGGCGAGAAGCGCTACATCCTCGCGCCTGGGCGGCTGCGGGTCGGGGCGACTGTCGAGTCCGGTCCAGGCGCCGACATCCGCGTCGGGAACAGCCTGCCGCTCGCAAACATGCCGCCCGGCACGGTCGTGCACAACGTTGAGCTGACGCCGGGTCGCGGCGGGCAGTTGGCCCGCTCCGCCGGGGTCGGCGTCCAGCTGCTCGCCAAGGACGGCGACTACGTGACGCTCCGCCTGCCCTCAGGCGAGATGCGGATGGTCCGCGCCGAGTGCCGGGCCACGGTCGGGGTGATCGGCAACTCCGACCACCAGAACGTCAAGATCGGAAAGGCCGGACGAAAGCGCCACATGGGTGTCCGTCCGCAGACGCGGGGTACCGCCATGAACCCGGTCGACCACCCGCACGGCGGTGGCGAGGGTTCGACGACGGCGGGACGCCACCCGGTAACGCCGTGGGGCGTGCCGACGCTCGGCTACCGGACCCGGAAGAAGGGGAAGGCCTCCGATCGCTACATCGTCCGCGGACGCAGGAGAGGTAAGAAGCGGTGAGTCGATCGAGCAAGAAGGGCCCGTTCGTCGAGGAGCGTCTGATGGCGCGGATCGAGGCGATGAATACGTCGGGCGAAAAGCGGATGCTGCGGACCTGGTCGCGGACGTCGACGATCTTCCCGGAGATGGTGGGGCACACGATCGCGGTCCACGATGGCCGCAAGCATGTGCCTGTCTTTATTAGCGAATCGATGGTCGGGCACAAGCTCGGCGAGTTTGCGCCGACGCGGCTCTATCGCGGTCACGCTGGGACTGGAAAGCGACGCTGATGGCTGAAGAAGAAGAGAAGCCCAAGCCCAGTCGCCGTCGTAGCCGCAAGGCCGAGGACGCTCCCGCCACCGAGGCGGCGCGCACCGAGGCTGAGACCACTGCAGACGACGAAGCGACGCGAGCCGCCTCGGAGGCGGAGACCACCTCGGCCTCGCCTGCCGAGGAGGTTGAGCCCACTCCCGCTGACGTTGAGGCCGAGGAGGCGACCGAGGTCGTGCTCGAAGCCGACGACGAGGCCGAGGGCGAGCCCGAGGCCGAAGCTGCCGACGAGGAGAAGCCGAAGCCGCGGCGTCGTCGTCGCGGCGCGGCCAAGACTGAAGAGAAGGATGAGGCTCCGGCGAAGCCGGCTCCGACGCGGCGTCGGTCGCGGGAGCGCCCGGCCGGGCCGCCGCCGGTCGTGCGGGCGCAGGCGAAGTACGTGCGCTCCTCGGCGAGGAAGGCGCGGTTGGTTTGCGACCACATCCGCGGGAAGACGGTTGAGGAGGCGCGAGCTATCCTCGCTGTCACGCCGCGTGCGATCGCGCGGGATTGGAGCAAGTTGCTCGAGTCAGCGGTCGCGAACGCCGAGCACAACCACGAGCTCGTTGGCGAGGACCTGTACGTCAAGGCGGTGCACGCCGACGAGGGTCCGACGATCAAGCGGTTCCGGCCGCGCGCAATGGGTCGCGCGACGCGGATCCGTAAGCGCACCAGTCATCTCACGATTTTGCTCACGCCGAAGGAATAACCACTACTCATGGGTCAAAAAGTTCATCCCGAGTCGATCCGCGTGGGCTACATCCACGATTGGAAGTCGAACTGGTTCAACGAGCGCAACTTCGCCGACTTCCTGCACGAGGACACGCTGATCCGACAGCACATCATCGGCCGCCTGTCGCACGCGGGGCTGTCCGACATCACGATCCGCAAGAACGCCACCGAGGTGGAGGTCAACATCCACACGGCGCGGCCTGGCATTGTGATCGGCAAGTCCGGCTCCGAGGTCGACCAGCTGCGCCGTGACCTGCACCGCATCACCGGCAAGCAGGTCAAGGTCAACATCCTGGAGATCAAGCGCCCCGAGCTCGATGCGCGCCTCGTCGCGCAGTCGATCGCCGAGCAGCTGCAGAATCGCGTCGCGTTCCGCCGCGCGATGAAGCGCGCGCTCACGAGCGCGATGCGCTCCGGCGCCAAGGGCGTCAAGGTCCAGGTCTCCGGCCGGCTCGGCGGCGCCGAAATGGCGCGGACCGAGGGCTACTCCGATGGTCGCGTGCCGCTGCACACGCTGCGCGCCGACATCGATTACGGCTTCCACGAGGCCCGCACGACGTTCGGTCGCATCGGCGTCAAGTGCTGGATCAACAAGGGCGAGATCATGCCCGAGGGCTACACCGGCGCCGATCTGACAATCATGGACGAGCCGGCCCCGCAGGCGCCCGAACGTGGCGGGCGCGACGGTCGCGACGGTCGCGGGCGTGGTCGCCGCGGTGACGGTGGTCCCGGCGGCGGCGGAGGCGGTCGTGGTCGTGGCGGTGGCCCCGGTGGTCGGAGTCCCGGTGGTCCGGGCGGCGGTCGCGGTCGCGGCGGCGGTCCCGGCGGCGGTCGTGGTCCGGGTGGTCCGGGCCGTGGCGGTCAGGGCGGCGGCGGTCGCGGTCCGGGTGGTCCCGGTGGCGGCGGTCGTGGTCCCGGTGGCGGCGGCGGTGGTCGTGGTCCGGGTGGTCCCGGCGGCGGTGGTCGTGGTCCGGGTGGTCCGGGCGGCGGTGGTCGTGGTCCCGGTGGCGGCGGCGGTGGTCGTGGTCCGGGTGGTCCGGGCGGCGGCGGTCGCGGTCCCGGCGGTCCGGGCGGCGGTCGTGGTCCGGGTGGTGGCGGCGGCGGACGTGGTCAGGGCGGCGGCGGTCGTGGGCCCGGTGGGCCCGGTGGGCCCGGCGGCGGTCGCGGTCCCGGTGGCGGCGGTGGCCGTGGCCAGCGTGGCGGCGGCAGCCCCGGTGGCGGCCAGGGTGGTGGTCGCTGATGCTGTCTCCGAAGCGCGTCAAGCACCGCAAGCAGCACCGCGGGCGTCGCGGTGGGCTGTCTCGTGGCCAGGTCAAGGTGCAGTTCGGCGAGTACGGGCTGAAGTCGCTCGAGGCCGGCTGGCTGACGAACCGGCAGATCGAGGCTGCCCGTATCGCGATGACCCGCAAGATCAAGCGTGGCGGGAAGGTGTGGATCAACGTCTATCCCGACAAGCCGTTCACGAAGAAGCCGGCCGAGACCCGAATGGGTTCCGGCAAAGGCTCGCCGGAAGGCTGGGTCGCCGTCGTCAAGCCCGGACGGGTCATGTTCGAGCTCGCCGGTGTCCCCGAGCCGCTTGCCCGCGAGGCGATGCGTCTCGCCGGGCACAAGCTGCCCGTGAAGACAAAGTTCGTGATGCGTGAGGACGGCTGACATGAAGGCCGTCGAACTACGCGATCTGAGCGAGACTGAACTGCTCGAGCACCTGACCACCGCGCGGCGCGAACTGTTCGGGCTGCGCTTCCAGCATGCGACGGGCGAGCTCGATAACACCGCGGGGCTCGCGCACGCCAAGCGCGAGATTGCCCGCACGCTGACCGTGGCCCGTGAAAAGGGAATTGATGTCTGAGGAAAACGCAGTTACCCCTGACGACGAGGCGGCGCGCCCCGAGGCCGAGGCGCCCGCAGCAGACGAAACGACGCGAGCCGCCTCTTCGCCAGAGGCAACCGCTCAGGCGCCTGCCGAGGTCGTCCCCCCGAAGGAGCGCAGGGCCCGGGCCCGCGCGGCGAAGGCCGCCAGACAGCCGAAGCGTGGCCCGCGAACCGCTGAGGAGCGTCAGGCCGAGCGTGACGAGAGCCGGAAGGCGAAGTCCGGCTTGCGCCGGGCCGAGCGCAGCCGCGCGCGGGCGAAGACGAAGGCCGAGAGCAGCACCGGCTTGGTGACGCCGCCGCGCGAGCGGGCGCCTGGGACGCAGAAGGTGCGCCAGGGCATCGTCGTCTCCGACAAGGCCGACAAGACCATCACGGTGCGCATCGACGTCGCGCGGCGGCACCGGCGCTACGAGAAGATCGTCCGGACTTCGAACACGCTGCACGCTCACGATGAGCGCAACGACGCGCACACCGGCGACACCGTCGTCGTGCGTGAGGCGCGTCCGCTGTCGCGCACGAAGCGCTGGCGGCTCGTTCAGATCATCGAGAGGGCGAAGTAAGTGGTCCAGAACGAGACACGGATGCGCGTCGCCGACAACACCGGCGCGCGCGAGATCCTGGTGATTCGCGTCAAGGGTGGCCATCGCCGCCGGTACGCCGGCGTTGGCGATGTCGTGACCGCCACGGTCAAGACCGCGACCCCGCAGGGATCGGTCAAGAAGGGTGAGGTCGTGACCGCCGTTGTCGTTCGGACGAAGAAGTCCTACGGCCGCGAGGACGGCACGTACATCGGCTTCGATGAGAACGCCGCGGTGCTGATCGACGCGCAGAACAACCCGCGCGGAACCCGCATCTTTGGCCCGGTCGCCCGCGAGTTGCGTGAGCGCAACTTCATGAAGATCGTGTCCCTGGCGCCGGAGGTGCTCTGACTATGCCGGCTCGCATCAAGACGGACGATGAGGTCATCGTGATCGGCGGCAAGGACCGCGGGAAGCGCGGCAAGGTGCTGCGCGTCGACCCGAGGAACGACCGCGTGTACGTGGAGGGTCTCAACATGATCAAGCGCCACCAGCGCCCGCAGCAGGTGGCCGGCGCTCAGCGGGCCGAACAGGTCGGCGGCGTGATCGAGAAGGAAGGCCCGATCCACCTCTCAAACGTGATGCTCCTCGACCCGAAGGACGGCAAGCCGACGCGCGTCGGCATCGAGATCGAAGACGGCAGGCGCTTCCGAGTGGCCCGCCGCAGTGGAACGAGATTGGACTAGCCGGATGGCCGCACGACTGAAGACTCGCTACAACGACGAGATTCGCCCCCAGCTCATCGAGCGCTTTGGGTACACGACGCCGATGCAGGCGCCGCGGATCGAGAAGGTGACCGTCAACATGGGCGTCGGCGACGCCAAGCAGGACTCCAAGGTCCTCGACGCCGCGTCCGAGCAGCTCGCGACGATCACCGGTCAGAAGCCCAATATCCGCCGTGCCCGCAAGTCGATCGCCCAGTTCAAGGTGCGCGAGGGAATGCCGGTCGGCGTCGCCGTGACGCTCCGCAGTGAGCGCGGCTATGAGTTCCTCGACCGGCTGATGTCAATCGCGATCCCTCGGATCCGTGACTTCCGCGGGCTGAACCCGCGGGCGTTCGACGGTCGCGGGAACTACTCGATGGGCGTGCGTGAGCAGATCATCTTCCCCGAGATCGACTACGACGAGATCGATCAGGTGCGCGGACTTGACATCACGATCACGACGAGCGCCCAGACCGACGAGGAAGCGTTCGCGCTGCTCGAGTTGCTCGGGATGCCATTTTCGAAGGAGGGCCGCACGTCCGCGGCCGCAACGAATTAGAAGGAGCCCATGGCCAAGGTTTCACAACGAGTCCGCCAGTCGCGGACACCCAAGTACAAGACGCGCGGATACAGCCGCTGCCGGCGCTGCGGCCGGTCGCGGGCCGTGTACCGGAAGTTCGGCATCTGCCGCATCTGCCTGCGCGAACTCGCGCACAATGGATACATCCCCGGCATGACGAAGTCGAGCTGGTGATCGCATGTCGATGACCGACCCCGTCGCCGACTTCCTGACTCGACTGCGGAACGCCGCCAAGGCGCAGCATCACGACGTCGTGATTCCGTCGTCGAAGCTCAAGCGGGAGCTCGCGCGCATCCTCAAGGAGCAGGGCTACATCGAGGATTGGAGCGTGGCCGCTCCGACGCCCGATCAGCCCGGCGAGCGGATCACGGTAACGCTGAAGTACACGGACGACCGCAAGCCCGTCATCTCCGGACTCCAGCGTGTCTCTCGACCCGGCCAGCGTACATACGTCGACAGTGCCCACATTCCCCGCATTCAGGGCGGCATGGGCACGGCCATCATCTCGACCTCTCGCGGCGTCATGACCGGGCACGAGGCCCGGCAGAAGGGCGTCGGGGGCGAGGTCGTGGCGAAGGTCTGGTAGACACACTGAACTGCAATGTCTCGAATCGGCAAACGACCCATCCCCATTCCCTCCGGCGTGACGATCGCGATCGATCCCGAGCGCGTGACGGTCAACGGACCGAAGGGTGAGCTCTCCGAGCGCGTCAACCGCGAAATCAAGGTCGAACAGCAGGGCGACGAAGTGATCGTCACCCGCCCGACCGACCGCGGTGAGCACAGGGCGCTCCACGGCCTGACGCGGACACTCGTCGCGAACATGGTCACGGGCGTCACTGACGGCTTCGAGAAGCGGCTCGAGATTCAGGGCGTCGGGTATCGCGCGCAGCTGAAGGGCCGCGATCTCGAGCTCGCGCTCGGCTACTCGCACCCAGTGGCCGTCAAGGCGCCCGACGGAATCGACTTTGAAGTTCCGATGCCGACGCGGATCGTGGTCCGCGGCGCGTCCAAGCAGCAAGTCGGCGAGATCGCCGCATTCATTCGCAAGCAGCGCAAGCCGGAGCCGTACAAGGGCAAGGGCATTCGCTACGAGGGCGAGTACGTCGCCCGGAAGGTCGGGAAGCGAGCATGACCGTACTCACTGCTCCGCAGCGTCGTCTCAAGCGCCGCCGCCGTGTCCGCGCCAAGGTGCGCGGCACCGCAACGCGGCCGCGGATCTCCGTGTTTCGCTCCAATCGCGGCATCGCTGCCCAGCTCATCGATGACGACACGGGGCGCACGCTCGCGGCCGTCAATTGGACCGAGTCAGAGCTCCGCTCGCTCGGGCCGATGGAGCAGGCGACCCGCGCCGGTGCGCTGCTCGCGCAGCGTGCGAACGCTGCCGGAATCGAGCGCGCCGTGTTTGACCGCGGCGGCTATCAGTACCACGGTCGCGTCAAGGCGCTGGCCGACGGAGCCCGAGAAGGCGGGCTGGCGGTATAGCTCCGCTACTCTGGGTCAACCTCATATGCCAACACGCGATCGAACAGTTTCATCATCCGGACTCGACCTCCAAGAGCGCGTCGTCGAGATCAACCGTGTCGCCAAGGTCGTCAAGGGCGGCCGTCGCTTCTCGTTCACGGCGCTCGTCGTCGTCGGTGACGAGCGCGAGGTCGTCGGGATCGGCTACGGCAAGGCCAACGAGGTCCCTGTCGCGATTCAAAAGGGCGTCGAACGCGCGAAGAAGAACCTGTACCGCGTTCCCAAGCACGGCTCGACGATCACCCACCAGGTCACCGGGATCTTCGGAGCCGGACGGGTCTTCCTCAAGCCCGCCGCGCCCGGTACCGGCGTCATCGCCGGCGGCGGTGTGCGCGCGGTGCTCGAGCTCGCCGGGATTCACGACATCTTGAGCAAGTCGCTGGGCTCGCAGAACCCGATCAATCTCGTCAAGGCGACGATGGCCGGACTCGAGTCCTTGCGGACGCCGGACGAGGTTGCCGATCTGCGCGGTCTCTCGATCAACCAGGTGCTCGGACTTACGGAGGAGATCGCCGCTGGCGTCCCAGACGCCAATGGGACCAACGGATCGACAGGACCGGCGACGCGAGGGGACACAGAAGCGACCCCCTCCGACGCTGTAACCGAAGAGCCCGCGGCGTCATGAGCAGCCTCACGATCACGCAGCGGAAGTCGAGCAACGGCTGCGACAGGCGCCAGCTCGACACGCTTCGCTCGATCGGCCTACGCAAGATCAACCAATCCGTCACGCGCGAGGATTCGCCGCAGCTGCGTGGCATGGTCCACAGAGTCCGCCATCTCGTGGAGGTGTCCGAGGATGCCTGAGAGCGAAGAGCGGATCGGCCTGCACAACTTGAAGCCGGCTCCCGGTTCGCGTCGTCCGCGTAAGCGGGTTGGACGTGGCGAGGGGTCGGGCACCGGCAAGACCGCCGGTCGCGGCCAGAAGGGGTACGGCTCGCGCTCCGGATCGAAGCAGCGCGCCCGGTTCGAGGGCGGCCAAATGCCGATCCACATGCGGATGCGCAAGCTGCGCGGCCCGCACATGAAGAAGTCGATGCCGTTCGAGCCGTTCCGCACCCACACGCAGCCGGTCAACCTGCTTGACCTCGAGGCGCGGTTTGAGTCAGGTGCGGCGGTCACGCTCGAGGCCATGCACGCCAAGGGCCTCGCGAACCGCAAGGGCATCCCGGTCAAGGTGCTCGCCAAGGGTTCGATTTCGAAGCCGCTCACGGTCCACGCACACGCGTTTAGCAAGGCGGCGCGCGAGGCGATCGAGGGCGCTGGCGGCACGTGTCAGCTCATCGAGTCCGCTGAGGACTAGCCTCCGATGATCTCGACGATCCTCGGTGCATTCAGGGTCGGCGAGATCCGCAATAAGGTGCTGTTCACGGCGCTGATGCTGGCGCTGTACCGGCTCGGCACCCACATCCCCGCACCGGGCATCAACTCGCAGGCGGTCGATGCGATTCAGAAGAACTTCGGCGGAAACAGCATCCTCGGCCTGCTCAACCTGTTCTCCGGCGGCGGTCTCGGGCGGATCGCAATCTTCGCGCTCGGGATCATGCCCTACATCACGGCGTCGATCATCCTGCAGCTGCTGACGGTCGTCGTCCCGTCGCTCGAGAAGCTGCAGAAGGAGGGCGAGGTCGGACAAGCGCGGATCACGCAGTACACGCGGTACCTCACTGTCGGCCTCGCGTTCGCGCAGTCGATCGGTTACGTGTTCCTGTTCCGCAGCTTTGAGAAGTCCTCCGGCGCGACGCTGATCTCCAACTTCACCCTGGCGAAGGTTTTCCTGATCGTTATCTCGCTCACCGCCGGCACCGTGCTGCTGATGTGGATGGGTGAGCTCATCACCCAGCGCGGCATCGGCAACGGCATCTCGCTGCTGATCTTCGCCTCGATCGTGGCGCGGATCCCGAACGGCGTGCATTCGTGGTGGACGAACCCGGACCAGGTGTTCCGGGTGGTCATGCCGTTCATCGTCCTCGGTGTCGTCGCCTCGATCGTGTTCGTCCAGGAAGGCCAGCGCCGGATCCCAATTCAGTACGCCAAGCGCGTGATCGGCCGGCGGATGACACAGGGCGGTCAGACCTACCTGCCGCTGCGCGTCAACATGGCCGGTGTCATCCCGGTCATCTTCGCCGCCAGCGTGATGGCGATCCCGCCGACGATCGGGCAGCTGCTCGGACAGAACCGGAAGGGCCTGGGAACGGATATCGCCAACTTCTTCAATCCGCAGGGCTGGCATTACGTGGTCGGCGAGAGCCTGTTGATCATCCTGTTCACGTACTTCTACACCGCGGTCACGTTCAACCCCGTCGACCAGGCCGACAACCTCAAGAAGTACGGCGGCTTCATCCCGGGGGTGAGGCCAGGCAGACCGACGGCCGAATTCCTGGATCGGATCCTGGCGCGGCTGACGTTCCCAGGAGCCTTATTCCTGGCCGCAGTCGCGGCCCTACCGACGATCCTCATCAATCAGACAAGCGCCAACTTCTTCTTCGGCGGTACCTCGATTCTCATTGTCATCGGCGTCGCGCTCGACACGATGAAACAGCTCGAGGCGCAGCTGATGATGCGCAACTACGAGGGCTTCCTCAAATAGGCGCCGCTGGCCGCGGCTTCCGCTCCGCTCACGACTCGAGCGCCGACGCCAGATCCCGGCGTCCGGAGATGTCGAGCTTGCGGTACGTGTTGCGCAGGTGGTACTCGACGGTCTTCGGCGTCACGAACAGCGATTGACTGATCTCCCGGTTGCTCTGCCCTGCCGCAGCGAGTTCGGCGATGCGCAGCTCGCTCGGCGTGAGCGAGCCGACGCCGCTCAGCATCCGCTCACGGCGGGGCCGGGCGCCGGTCGCCGAGAGCTCGGTCCGCGCGCGCTCGTGCAGTGCGTGGGCGCCGCCGCCGAGTGACAGATCGACGGCCCGCTGAAGCGGCCCGCGGGCGTCGGCCCGACGGTTCGTCCGCCGCAAGGCGGCGCCGTACTCGATGAGCGCGATGACCGTCTCGAGCCGTGGGGCCCCCGCCGCTCCGATCTCGGCCGCCGCACCGAGCAGCTCAAGCTGGCGATCACCCTCCTCGCACAGGCCGAGCACGCGGTGAGCCCGGATGCGCGCATGGGCGGCGCCGGTTCGCTCGGCGAGTTCGTACTCCTCGCGGGCGAATGCGAGCGCCTCGCGACGACGCCCGAGGGCGAGCGCCGCGACCGCGGCGGTCGTGCGCCACGATTGCAGGCCGAACACGCAAATCGTCGACCCGGCGAGGCGCTGCACGACGAGCGCGTCGTCGAGCGCCTCGCGGGCGCGCCCGGCGGCGAGGTGCAGCTCGGCCCGCACGAGCAGTCGCATCCCGTCCTCGAGGTCGCGCGGAGTCTCGAGCGGCTCGGTCGACACAAGCGCCTCGAGGGCGGCCACTGGGTCGCCGGCCAGCAGCAGGCCAAGGCTCTGGAACGCGTCGGCGGCCCGCGCGAACTGTCCCCATCCGTAGCGTCGCGCGTCGCGCGCCTGCTCGAGACTTGCGTGGGCCGCGGTGATATGGCCCTGGAAGAGCTCCATGCATCCGCGGATATAGCTCGCGGTGGCGAGCGCATGGGGCGACGCGCGCCGGTTCGCGTCCGCGACGACGTCGTCGAGGATCTCGAGGCTTCGCTCGAGCTCGCCCGACCATGACAGCGCGGCGGTCACGAGACTCCACGCCGCGCCGTCGGCACCGTCCTGGACGATCAGCTCTCCGCCATCCCATGCGTTTTCGGCCATCGCGACGGTCGTCGCCGCCGGCTCCCCGCGGAACGTTGCGAGCACCGCCGCCTGGGCAAGCAGCTGACGCTGGGCCCGGGTGCGCGGCCCGCGCTGCGCCCGAGCGAGTAGCTCGGCGCAACGCTCGGCCGAGCGCCAGTGCATCTCGGGCAGCAGCGAACCTGTCGCGACAAAGCCGGTCTGAAGCGCGTCGTGGAGCTCGTGGTCGGCCGGCTCGGTAAGGTCCTCGGGGAGCTCGCCGAGACCGGCGACGTACGCAGCCGTGGCGTCGCGATGCAGTCCCTGGGCGTACAACGCGTGGCCGCGCTGGAGCGCGAGCTCGGCTCGGCGGCGCGCATCGCCGCACGCCGCAATCGCCTGCTCGAGGTGGCCGGATGCCCGCGGGCTGCCCGCGGCAGCCTCCGCGAGACCGAGTTCGGCGAGCACGTCGGTGCGCGCGTCCAGCGAGGGTGGTTCCTGAAGCGCTCGCGCCAGATACCGGGCAGCGGACTGGGGCACGCCGAGGGTGCGCGCATCACGGGCCGCGGCGCGGAGCTGCTCGACCGCCCACGGGTCGCCTTCCGGGCGCCCGGCGAGCAGGTGCGCGGCCACCCGCTCGGCCTCGGTCCCTTCACGGTGCAGTAGGCGTGCGGCGTCGAGATGGCGCGTCGCCCGCTCCGACGGAGGGATGTCGTTTGCGATCGCATGCCGAACGAGTGGATGCACGAAACGCAGCGGCTCGCGGGCAAGCAGGATCTCCACCGCGGCGAGCGCGTCTGCCGCCCGCGCCGCGGCGGCGACGTCGAGGCGCGCAAGCTCGGCGGCGTGGCGCAGCGGCGCGTCGTCACCGAGGATCGCGACCGAACGGGCCAGCGCGGCGCCGTCGGCTCCGACCCGCCCGACGCGGACGCGGAGGATCCGGCCGACGACCGGCGGGGCGAGGGCGCGCGCATGCTCGGCGAGCTCACCCGTCGCGAGATGTCGCTCGTCGCGCAGGGCGAGCAGGAGCTCGTGAACGTAGAAGGGGTTGCCGGACGTCGCCTGCTGGCACGCAGCGATCACGTCGTCCACCGCCCGATCGCCGAGGACATCCCGCGCGAGCTCCCCGACCGATGTGCTGCCTAGGGCCGCCAGTGTGTGCACCCGCACGCGCGGGTGGGCCGCAATCCGGTCGAGCGTGTCCGAGGATGCGCCGCCATGGGCGAGGCGCCGGGTCATCACGATCGCGATCGGCAGCTCCTCCAGCCGGTGCAGCAGGTAGTGCAGGAACTCGAGCGAAGCGCCATCGCACCAGTGGAGGTCGTCGATCGCCAGCAGTCCCGGCCGCGAGTGCTCGGCGGCGGCGAGCACGGTGAACAAAGCGTGCGACAGGGCGATGTTCGTGGCGGGTTCGGCCGGTTCGCCGAGCGTCAGCCCCGCGAGCTCGCGGATCGGCTCGGGCGCGGTAGCGAGCAGCTTGTCCCGGTCCGCCGGCCCCAGAGGCTGCAGCTGAGCACTGAGCAGCTGCGCGGCGACACCAAACGCGATCTCGCTCTCGAGCTCGGCGCCGGCCGCGCGGAGCACGCGGATCCTGCGGTTGCGGGCGGCGTCGAGTGCCGCCTCGTGCAGGCGAGTCTTCCCCATTCCGGCGTGGCCTTCGATCAGCAGCGCCGAGCCCTGCCGCGCCGCCGCAGCATCGAGCAGCTCGGCGATTGCGCCGAGCGTCGCGTCGCGCTCCAGCAGCCCTGCACCGCCCCGGACCGATCGCCCGCGACGGTCTGGTGTTTCCGTAATCGACATCGGCAGCCTTTGTGTTGTACTACCCAAATAAACGGTGCTTTGTCGTCACGCGCGAAAGCGTCCGCACTCTGACAGCGAAAAACTGGGGTGTTCTCCTGGTGCGAAGTCGCTCCTGGGGCGCGATCCTGACGGCGTGGATCACGCCTCCGTCGCGCAACTGATGCTGGCGATCGACCTTGCCTCGGAGCCGATCACCGGGTCGGTTTCCGTCGACGGCGAGACGTCGCGGCGATTCAACGGCTGGATTGAGCTGGCCGCCGCGATCGAGGCGGCGCGTCGGCGGACGCCGATGAAGAAGTGGGAGTCGCACGGGCTGAGCAACGGCGGCGGGGAAAAAGACTGGGGTCGTTCCCTGGGGTGAAGGCCACGGGAGGGATCTAGTGTTCCCACTACGAGCTAGCCGCTCGTCACACGCAGGGGACGCAGACCGAGGGGCGATTGGTAGGGAAAGAGGGGCGCACTTGAGGGGGGCGCGGACGTTGGGGCGCTGGGCATGGCAGGGATGGCGGGGTCGGCAGGGATGCCGACCCCTCACCCATTCCATGCATCGTCGCTTGCGCAGGCGTAACTGCCACGCGCGGAGTGGTGCACTCCCGATACAGTGGCCCACGTGTCCGAGCTGAACCTCATCCTGTTCGGTCCTCCCGGGGCCGGCAAGGGAACCCAGGCCGAGCGGCTGCGCCATGACTTCGGGCTGCCGTTCATCTCAACCGGCGACATGCTGCGCGCAAACGTCAAGGACGAGACCGAGCTCGGCAAGGAGGCAAAGCGCTACATGGACGCCGGCGACCTCGTCCCCGACGTGTTGATCGTGAAGATGGCGCGCGAGCGCCTGCAGGAGGAAGACGCCCAGGACGGCTTCATCCTCGACGGCTTTCCCCGCACGATCCCCCAGGCGGACGCGCTCGACGAGATGCTGTCCGGGATCGCACGCCGCGTCACTGCGGCGCTGCTCATCGATGTCCCGGACGAGGAGGTCGTGCGTCGCCTCTCGGGACGTCGCGTGTGCGTCAAGGCGGGGCACAACTACCACATCGAGTTCGACCCGCCGAAGCACGACGACATCTGCGACCAGGATGGCTCGCGGCTGATCCAACGCGACGACGACGAGCCGGACGTGATCCGCAAGCGGCTCGCCGTCTACCACGAGAAGACCGAGCCACTCGTCGCGCACTACGACGAGCAGGGCTTGATGCGTCGCATTGATGGGACCCGGGATGCGGCCGAGGTGCACGATCACATCCGCGCTGTGATCGCGACGCTGAGGCTGGAAGAAGACGTCTAGCGACAGCTAGGCTGGTAGCGATGATCATCAAGAAATCCCCGGAGGAGATCGAGCGGATGGCCGCCTCGGGGGCCGTCCTCGTCAAGACGATGAGCCTGCTCGCGGGGAAGATCCGGCCGGGGATCACGACCGCCGAGCTTGATCGCGCGGCCGAGAAGTTCATCCGCTCGCAGGGTTGCGAGCCGGCGTTCAAGGGCTACCGGGGCTTCCCCGGATCGATCTGCGCCTCGCCGAACTCGATGATCGTCCACGGCATCCCCGGCGCGTACGAGTTGCAGCGCGGGGACATCATCTCGGTCGACATCGGAGTCGTGCGCGACGGGTGGGTCGCCGATGCGGCGCGGACCTTCCCCGTTGGGCCGATCACGCCGGTCGCGCACAAGCTGCTGACGACGACCGAGGAGTCGCTGTTCCTTGCCGTCGAGCAGTGCCGCGCCGGGAACCGTCTCGGTGATGTCTCGCATGCGATTCAGGAGCACGTCGAGGCGGCCGGCCTCTCGATCGTCCGGACGCTCGTTGGGCATGGGGTGGGCCGGTCGATGCACGAGGAGCCGCAGATCCCGAACTACGGCACGGCCGGGACGGGGATCGTGCTCGAGGAGGGAATGGTGCTCGCGGTCGAACCGATGGTGACGGCCGGACGCCACGCCGTCCGGGTCGGCGAGGATCATTGGGCGATCTATTCCCAGGACGGCTCGCTCGCCGCCCACTTTGAGTTCACGATTGCGATCGCTGCCGACGGCCCGCGCGTCCTGACCCCGTGGCACGAGGCGGGAAACGGCCGCGCGGCGGCCTGACTGGCCCCCCGGGCGGGTCCGGACTGACGCATGGTGTGTCCTGCTACCATGACCGGTTGCGACTGCAGCGGCATTTGTCTGCTGCGCGCTCCTTGACGCGGTAGCGGCGATCTGAAGCGGTCGCCAGAGCCGGGCCAAAGGAACTCCGAAAATCCTCAAGAGTTGAGCGAACGAGCGTGAAAGTACGACCCTCGGTCAAACCGATGTGCGAAAAGTGCAAGATCATCCGCCGCGACGGCCGGGTGCTCGTGATCTGCTCGAACCCGCGTCACAAGCAGCGGCAGGGCTAGGGCAATGGCACGAATTTCTGGGGTGAACATCCCCCTCAACAAGCGCGTCGAGGTCGGCCTCACCTACATCTATGGGATTGGCCGGACGACGTCGAACAAGCTGCTCGCCGACGTGGGGGTCGAGCCGGACCGCAAGGTCCGCGATCTCACCGAGGAAGAAGTCGTGAAGCTGCGCGAGCTGATCGACAACTCGCTGACGGTCGAGGGCGATCTGCGCCGCGAGCGTTCGCAGAACATCAAGCGTCTCCAGGAGATCGGTTGCTACCGCGGTCTGCGCCACCGCCGCGGCCTACCCGTGCGCGGTCAGAACACGAAGACGAACGCGCGCACGCGTAAGGGACCGAAGCGGATGCAGGTGGCCGGAAAGAAGAAGGCCACGAAGAAGTGAGTCCAGCTCCACGCAGACCTCAGCGCGGCCGCCGCCGGGTACGGAAGAACATCCCGATCGGTCAGGCCCACATCAAGACCTCGTTTAACAACACGATCGTGTCGCTGACAGACCGCGAAGGCAACGTGATCGCGTGGGAGTCCGCCGGCGGTGCCGGCTTCAAGGGCTCGCGCAAGTCGACGCCGTTCGCCGCCCAGGTCACCGCCGACGCGGCGGCCCGCAAGGGCATCGAGCACGGCCTCCAGAAGGTCGAAGTGTTCGTCAAGGGTCCCGGCTCCGGACGTGAGACCGCGATCCGCTCGCTCCAGGCCGCCGGACTCGAGGTGACCGGCGTCAAGGACGTGACCCCGCAGGCGCACAACGGCTGTCGGCCTCGGAAGCGGAGGCGTGTCTGATGGCCCGCGACTCCTCCCCCCAGTGCAAGCAGTGCCGCCGCGAGGGCCAGAAGCTGTTCCTCAAGGGCGAGCGCTGCCTCACCGACAAGTGTGGCGTCGAGCGCCGCTCCTACCCGCCGGGTGAGCACGGCCGCGGCCGCCAGAAGCAGTCGGAATACCGCGTTCAGCTGCGCGAGAAGCAGAGAGCCAAGCGCTACTACGGCGTGCTCGAGAAGCAGTTCCGCATCTACTACGACAAGGCGTCGCGTCAGGGCGGGATCACGGGCGAGAACCTTCTGCGGATGCTCGAGTGCCGGTTCGACAACGTGCTCGTCCGTCTCGGCTTTGCCGCGTCGCGTCGTCAGGCGCGCCAGCTGATCCTGCACGGTCACTGGACCGTCAACGGCCGCCGGGTGAACATCCCGAGCTACCAGCTCCGAGACAACGACGTGATCGCGATCCACCCCAAGTCCACCGCGACGCAGGTGATCCGCGACGCGACCGAGCTCACCGGCCAGGTGCCGGCGTGGCTGCAGGCCGATCACGACTCGCTCACGGCGAAGGTGCTCCGCAAGCCGGAGCGGCGGGAGATCGCCGCGCCGGTGGCAGAGCAGCTCATCGTCGAGCTGTACTCCAAGTAGCCCGAAATCTGTAGTCGCGGGCGGCCCGGTGGCCGCTCGCGACGCCCCGAGCCGCCGAGGCGGCGGCAGGAACCCCACGACGTTAGGACCCTGATGCTTGACTTCCAAGTCCCCCGAATCTCCAGCGAGTCAGTCGACGACAACCGGGGCTCGTTCACGATCGAGCCGCTCGATCGGGGCTTCGGCTACACCTTTGGCAACTCCCTGCGACGCGTCCTGCTGTCTTCGCTCGCGGGTGCGGCGGTGACGAGCGTCCGGATCGAGGGCGTGGCCCACGAGTTCTCGACGATCCGCGGCGTGACCGAGGACGTCACCGACATCGTCCTCAACCTCAAGGGCATCGTGTGCCGGATGCACTCGGACGCCACGGAAATCGAGGCGCCGCTCGTCGTCACCGGACCCGGTGACATCACTGCGAAGGACATCGACCTGCCGTCCGGAGTCGAGATCCTCAACCCCGACGCTCACATCGCGACCCTCGAGAAGAAGACGAAGCTCGAGGTCTACCTGACAATCGGCCGCGGTCGTGGCTATCGCCCGGCCGAGGAGAATAAGTCTCCGGACCAGCCGATCGGCGTCATCCCGATCGACTCGATCTTCTCGCCGGTGCGCCGCGTCGCCTACAACGTCGAACAGGCCCGCGTCGGCCAGAAGACCGACTTCGACAAGCTGACGCTCGACATCGAGACCGACGGCTCGATCGACCCGCCCGCCGCTTTGCGTGAGGCCGCCGAGATCCTCATCTCTCAGCTCGCGATCTTCACCGACCCCGACCGCGTGACCGAGTTGCGTGCCGCCGGTGAGCCCGGCGTGCTCGAGCCCGGCCTCGTCGGCGGCGGCCCCGGTGGTGCGCCGGCTCGCCAGCCGAACGCGATGGACGACATCCTGATCGAGGAGCTCGAGCTCGGCGTGCGCTCGTACAACTGCCTCAAGCGTGCGGGGATCCAGACGGTCGGCGACCTCGTCTCCAAGACGGAGTCCGAGCTGAACGCGATCCCGAACTTCGGCAAGAAGTCGATCGACGAGGTGATCGAGACGCTGCACGCTCGAGGCCTGGGTCTCCGGAACGAGTAAGGTCTGCGTCTCCGACGGGTTTCTCAGTGTTATGCGACACCAACGCAACCGATACCAGCTCAGCCGATCGGCCTCCCACCGCAAGGCGCTCCTGATCAACCTGGCCAAGGAGGTCATTGATCACGAGCGGATTCAGACGACGGAGGCGAAGGCCAAGGCCGTCAAGCCCGAGGTCGAGAAGCTGATCACGCTCGCCAAGCGAGGCGATCTGCACGCGCGCCGGCAGGCCCTGTCGGCGCTCGGTCAGGACAAGTTTGCCGTCTACAAGCTGTTCGAGGAGATCGCGCCCCGCTACTCGGAGCGTCCGGGTGGCTACACCCGGATTCTCAAGCTCGGTCCGCGTCGTTCGGACGCGACCGAGATGGTGCTGCTGGAGCTGGTCTGAGCGCAAAACTCGTTCTCGAGTACGACGGGAGCGAGTTCGCCGGCTGGGCACAGCAGCCCGGACGACGTTGCATCGAGAGTGAACTAGAGCGCGCGCTGCGCGTGGTGCTGCGCGCGCCGTCCGTTCCTCTGACGGTCGCCGGCCGCACCGACGCCGGCGTGCACGCTTTGGGGCAGGTGGCGTCCTATGAGGGGCCGGTCGCTGCGGTGGCGGGTCTGAACGCGCTCCTCCCTCCCGATATCGCCGTCCTCTCCTGCACCGAGGCGCCGGTCGGCTTCGATGCCCGACGCGACGCGACCTCCCGGGCATATACGTACTTGCTCTTGGCCCGGCCGGGGCGGAGTGCGTTACAACGCGGGCGGGCGCTGCACTGGCCCCGGCCGTTAGATGTGGAGGCGCTGTCGGCGTGCGCCGACGCGTTGGTCGGGACCCACGACTTCACGGCGTTCACCCCGACCGACACCGACCACGTCCGTTTCTCGCGCGATGTCTTCTCTGCGGCATGGCGGCGCTCGCCCGACGGGGAGCGGCTCGAGTTCTGGATCGAGGCCGACACCTTCATGCGCCACATGAACCGGGTGTTGGTCGGGACGATGCTCGAGGTGGCCTCGGGGAGCCGCACCGTTGACTCCTTCCGCGCCTTGCTGGCCGGGCAGCCGAGGAGCGCGGCGGGCCGGACTGCGCCGGCGCACGGGCTGTACCTGGCCGGGGTGGGGTACGAGGGGCGGCGGGCGCTCGACTGACTGTGGGTTGGCGGGGGACGTTCTTGCAACGAGGAGGGGGGTGGAAACGGGTCCCTGCGGCCTCTCTTATATATGGGGGCCTTCCGACCGGAACAACGTCGCAAATCTGGCTCTCGCTCCGGATTCGGGCCAGAAACTCCCCTCAGCGCGGAATATTCCGCCCGGATCGTCTCGCTTGACGAGATTTGTCACGTTATGCCGGAGTGTCCGAGCTCCGATGCCCTGGCGTCGTGGGTTGCGAGGCAGCAACTTCACCTCATCACGACGCCTCAGGCCAACGCCGCCGGCCTGACGAGGCACGCGCTCGCCACTCGGTGCAAGAACGGCCTGGTGCATCGCGTCCACCACGGCGTCTACCTCCACGGCCAACCGACCTTCCTGCCGGGGGCCCGGGAGCTCTCGGCGGTCCTGGCGTGCGGCGAGCGCTCGTTCGTCGGTGACGTGTCCGCCTGCGCCCTCTTCGGTGTCGCTCCCACGCATCACGGTCCCGTGGAGGTCACGGTCGTGGGAGGACGCCGCAAGCGCGCCGGTATCAGGATCCACCGGGTCGACACACTCGACACCGCCGACTACGGCAACCTGCGGGGGATCCCGATCGTCTCACCGGCCCGTGCCCTCCTCGGCTATGCGGCGACGGCAACGGCTGACGAGCTTGAACGGGCGATCGCCGAGGCATACGCCCTCCGGCTCACGACCGAGCGCGACATCAACGCCACGATCGCTCGCAACCCGTACCGGACCGGAGTCGCACACCTCAAAGCCGAGCTCAAGCGTGAAGGCGGCCCAGCCTGGACCCAGCGTGAGGCCGAGCGCCGGATGCAGCATCTCATCCGCCGCGCGCATCTCGCGCGCCCGGTCACCCAGTACTGGATCAGCGGCTACCCGGCCGACTTCGCCTGGCCGGAGCACCGGCTCATCGTTGAGGTCGACGGGTTCCAGTTCCACGGCCACCGCCGGGCCTTCGAACGGGATCGGAGACGAGACCAGGCACACGTCCTCGCCGGCTACCGGGTCATCCGGATCACGTGGCGGCAGCTCGAGGACGAGCCGTTCGTGGTCATCGCCACGATCGCCGCCGCGCTGAGCGCCAGCCGCCCTGCGCACTAGCATCAGCATCACCACATGAGGGTGCTGCTGACGAACGACGACGGGATCGAGGCCGAAGGGCTTCAAACGCTGCGGCGCGCCCTGCTGAGCGTCGACGGGATCGAGCTCGCGGTGATCGCCCCGGACGGCAATCGCTCGGCAATGGCCCGCTCGATCACGACGCGGCGGCCGCTGTGGGTCGAGGAGATCGACTTCGGCGACGGAACGATCGGGTTTGCGACCGACGGCACGCCGGTCGATTGCGTCCGGCTCGCGAACCTCGGGCTCGTCGAGGGCTTCCAGGCCGACATCGTCGTCAGCGGCATCAACCACGGGTCCAACCTCGGTGACGACATCAGCTACAGCGGTACGGTGGCGGCGGCGCTCGAGGCGATCGTGCTCGGCCTCCCCGGGATCGCCGTGAGCCAGCAGTCGAACGCGCGCGAGCTCGACTTCACCTCCGGAGCGGGGTTCGATTTCGACACCGCCGCGCTGTTCACCGCGCGGCTCGTCGCCGAGCTCGAGGACGTCCCGCTCCCCGAGGGCACGCTGCTCAACATCAACGTGCCCGGGGCGCATCCGGAGGGCGTCGACGTCGCGGGGCTCGGCAAGCGCGTCTACCGCGACGAGCTGTCGCTCGTCGACGAGGCGCACTCCCGCCGGCGGCTCTACCGCATCTACGGCGACGCCAGCTACGAGGCGACTGAGACCGGCACCGACCTCGCGGCCGTCGCCGCCGGCCGGATCGCCGTCACCCCGATTCACTTCAACCTGACCGATCGCGAGGGGCTCGACGCGCTCCAGCGCTACGGCCTCGCGCGCCTGATCGAGCCGGCCGCCCGCGAGGTCGACGCCGGTGCTGTCGAACCGTGAGCGCGACCTCGCCGGCAGAACGGGCCGCCGAGCTGCGCAAGGATCTCGACTACCACGGCTACCGGTACTACGTGCTCGACGACCCGGAGGTCGGCGATGACGTCTACGACGCGCTGATCGACGAGCTCCGCGGGATCGAGGCCGAGCATCCGGAGCTGATCACCCCGGATTCGCCGACGCAGCGGGTCGGGGGCGAGCCGGTCAGCGACCTGGAGAAGGTGCGCCACCCCCAGCGCATGCTGTCGCTCGGGAACGCGCGCTCG
This sequence comes from uncultured Solirubrobacterales bacterium, assembly GCA_963750695.1. Classification (GTDB taxonomy): domain Bacteria; phylum Actinomycetota; class Thermoleophilia; order Solirubrobacterales; family Solirubrobacteraceae; genus Palsa-465. The sequence continues at coordinate 171,796 of CAVVSB010000004.1, read as the reverse complement.
GCGGATGAGCTGCGGGCGTGGATCGCGCGGATGCGTAACCACCTCGCGCGCGAGGGCATCGAGGACCCCGACTTCGAGTACGTCGCCGAACCCAAGATCGACGGGCTCGCGATGAGCCTCATCTATCGCGACGGCGTGTTCGAGCGAGGGGCGACGCGCGGCAACGGCGAGATCGGCGAGGACGTCACCCACAACATCCGCACGATCGGGTCGATTCCGCTGCGGCTGGACGATCCGGCCCCGCCGCCGTTCGTCGAGGTGCGCGGCGAGGTGTACATGTCGCTGAGCGACTTCGCCAAGCTCAACGAGCGCCGCGCCGAGGCCGGGCTCTCGACGTTCATGAATCCCCGTAACTCAGCCGCCGGCACGATCCGGCAGCTCGACCCAAAGCTCGCCGCCGATCGGCCGCTCTCGTTCTGGGCCTACCAGGTCGGCGCGACCGAGGGCATCTCGTTCGCCTCGCACTGGGACGCGCTGGAGTGGCTGCGCGAGCACCGCTTCCCGGTCCATCCCGATGTCGCCAAGCTCCGCACGGAGGACGAGGTCGTCGAGCGATGCCAGGCGTGGGAGTCCCGCCGGGGATCGCTCGACTTCGAGATCGACGGGGTCGTCGTCAAGGTCTCCGACGTCGAGTTGCAGCGGCGGCTCGGCGTCGTCGGTCGCGAGCCGCGGTGGGCGATCGCGTGGAAGTTCCCTCCGACGACGGCGGTGACGACGCTCAACGACATCGGCTGGAACCCGGGCAAGTTCGGCGACCTGCACCCGTACGCGATGCTCGAGCCGGTCCGCGTCGGCGGGGTGACGATCAAGCAGGCGACGCTGCACAACGAGGAGGACCTCGCCCGCAAGGACATCCGGATCGGCGAGGAGGTGATCGTCCTCCGCGCCGGCGACGTCATCCCCCAGGTTCTCTCGCCGGCGCCACACATGGCCGAGCGGGACGACCGGCCGGCCCCGCCGCGTCCGCCCGAGCGCTGCCCCGTGTGCGACACGCCGACGGTGAAGCCTGAGGACTCGGTGTTCACGCGCTGTCCGAACCGCGACTGTCCAGGCCGCCGCTGGCAGCTGCTGACCCACTTCGTCGGCGCCATGGACATCGACGGGCTCGGCGAGAAGCAGGTGAGCCTGTTCATGGACCTCGGGTGGGTGCGGACCGCTGGCGACTTCTACCGCCTGACGGCCGAGCAGATCGCCGAGCAGTCCGGCTTCGGCGCGGTGTCGGCGGAGAAGCTCACGAAGGCGATAGAGGCCTCGAAGCGCCAGCCGTTCGGCCGAGTGCTGTACGCGCTCGGGATCGAAGAGGTGGGGGAGGTGACCGGCCGCAATCTCGCTCAGCAGTTCCGGACGGTCGAAGCGCTGACACGAGCAACTCCGGAGGAGATCGAGCAGACGCCGGGCGTGGGGCCGAAGATGGCGAAGACGATCCACGAGCAACTCGCCGATCGGGCGATGCGCACGCTGATCGACGACCTCACCCAGCTCGGCCTCACACTCGAGGAGACCGGTCCACCACCGGGAGAGGGACCACTCGCCGGCAAGACGCTCGTGCTGACCGGCACGCTCCCCGATCTCACCCGCGAGCAGGCGACCGAGATGATCATGGCCGCGGGTGGGAAGGTGACCGGCTCGGTGTCAAAGAAGACCGACTACGTCGTCGCCGGGGAGAGCGCCGGGTCGAAGCTCGCCAAGGCCGAGCAGCTCGGCGTCACCGTGCTCAACGAGGCCGGTCTGCGCGAGCTGTTGGGCTGACGCTCAGCCGTTGTACTTCGCGACGGCGACGGTCATGCCGTCCTCGCTCGCGTGACCGGCGGCCGGGTCGGACAGGCCGTTGAACAGGAATGCAAACGCGAGCGTGTGGCCGTCCTTCGCCGTGCACAGGCCGACGAGGTTGGCGACATCGTGCAGCGTGCCGCTCTTACCCCGGCACCGGCCCTGCGCATACGTGCCCTGCAGGCCGGCCGCCAGGGTGCCCGTCTCTCCGGCGACCGAGAGTGAGCCCGTGAACGCGGAGTCGCTTGAGAGGCCGGTGAGGACGGTGACGACATCACGCGGGCTCGTCCAGTCGCCTCGAGAGAGTCCGGAGCCGTCGTCGATCCGCGGATGGATGTTGAACGTCGTCGCGAGCTGTCGGCGGACGACGGCGGCGCCGGCGGCGCTTGAGCCCTTCCCGCCATAGTGGGGGCCGATGTCCTTGAGCAGCATCTCGGCAAAGAAGTTGTCCGATGGCGTGTTCGTCATCCGGATCAGCGTCGCCATCCGCGGCGAGTTCACGGTCGCAAGCGGCACGGTTCCGGCGGGGGTGGCGTGCGTGTAGACCCGGATCCTCTTTGGAACGTCGACCCCGCCGGCGCGGAGCGCGGCGACGAACTGCTGGGCCGTGAACAACGCCGGCCGGTTCTGGATCGAGGCTCCGGATGCGTCGGCGAACCCGCGGTCATAGGCCAGACCGCTCAGTTGCCCCTCGACGTAGGGCGAGAACGCAAATCCTGTCGCGACCGTCCCGCGGAGCGAATCGAGCGTCGACTCGTCGCCGACGATTGCGCCGCGGATTGCCTTGATCCGGTTCGTCCGCAGGAGGTTCGCGACGAGCCGCTGGAGCGTGGCGCCGGTTCGGGCCCCGTAGGCGTCCCGGTTATAGGACGCCGATCCGAACGTTGGGTCGCCGGCGCCCTTCAGATACAACGTGCCGTGCCAGGTGCCGCCGGCATCGAGCGAGCCGGTGGCGCGGACTGACGTCTTGAGCGTCGTGTTCGCCCCGAACCGTGCGAGCGCCGTGGAGGTCGTGTAGATCTTCTCGACCGATGCCGGCAGCCGGCGGCTGCCCGGGCGAACTGAGTACAGCGTGCGGCCTGTGGTGAGATCGACGACGTATGCGCCGGTCGAGCTGCCAGCCGACTTCATCGAGCGTGAGAGCGAGTTCTGGAGGGTCTGCCGCGCCTGGGCGGATGCCGCCTCGGCGAAGCCGAGAACCCCGAGCACGGCCGCTACCGCGGCAACGAAACGTCGCATCGTCGGTATGTAACCGATGGCCGCGGCGAAAGGTTCGGTACGGAGCCGTACAATGCGGGGCGAGCACATGGGCAAGGTCGTCAAGCTCGAGACCGCGGGGGCAGACCGCACTAGCACCGGGTCGCGAGAGTCGGGCATCCGACGCAAGAGCAAACGCTCAAAGACCGCCCTTGTGCTCGGCGGCGGCGGCTTCACCGGTGGTGTGTACGAAATCGGGGCGCTACGCGCCCTCGACCTCCTGTCGGTCAATCGCACCGTAAACCAGTTTGACGTGTATGTCGGCACCAGCGCCGGCGCGTTCGTCGCGGCCGCGGTCGCTAATGGCGTCACCCCGGAGGAGATGATGCGGGTGATCGTCCAGCAGGTGCCGACCCCGTTCCAAGACGCGCGGGTCAGCAGCCTGCTCCGGCCGAACTACCGCGAGTTCCTCAGCAAGGGGATCATGCTCCCGGCACGTGTCGCAGGCGTGCTGCGGACGCTCATCCGCGACTTCGGCCAGATCACGGCCGTCGATCTCGTGATCGGCTTGGCCGAGGCGCTGCCATCCGGCCTGTACTCCGGGGAAGGGATCGAGCGCTACGTCCGGACGATCCTCTCGCACCCCGACCGGACCGACGACTTCCGGCTGCTGGCGAGCGAGCTGTACCTCGCGGCAACGGATCTGGACACGTGCGAACGGATCGTCTTCGGCGCCGAGGATTGGGACGACGTTCCGATCTCCACCGCGGTCAGCGCATCGAGTGCGCTCCCGATGGTCTACAAGCCGGTGAAGGTCAAGGAGCGCGAGTTGATCGACGGGGGAATCCTGTCGACGACGAACCTCGACATCGCCGTGGAAGCGGGCGCAAAGTTCATCGTCGTCGTCAATCCGCTCGTGCCGTACGTGAACGATTTCGAGCACACGATTCCGACGATCACCGGTTCGCGGCCACGCCGGGTGTCCGATATGGGCTTCCCGCAGATCGGTTTTCAGTCGTTCAAGTTGCTCGCGTACCAACGACTGCATGAGCTGGCCCGCCGCTGGGAGGAGCGCTACCCCGGCGTCGACATCATCCTGATCGAGCCCGAGCCGAACGACGAGCTGATGTTCCAGACGAGCATCATGAACTACACCTCGCGGGTCGACATCGCGCGCCACGGCTTCCAGTCGGTCACGCTCAAGCTCGCCCACGACTACACCCGCTTCAAGCGCGTCTGCGCCCGGCACGGCATCGACATCTCGGCGACCCGGGTGCGGAAGGTCGTCAAGCACTTCGAGGCCGAGCGCGAGAAGACCCGCGCGTGGCGCAAGATCCTGGAGCAGACCACGTCCACGCTCTTGCGCCAATCGGCGCAGGACTAGGCCCGCTGGCGACGGCCGGTCAGGCGACCCACGCGCCAGCCACCATCGTCCGCTCGACGTGCAGGTCGTCGCTGAGAACGACGAGGTCGGCGTCGAAGCCGACCGCGATCGCGCCCTTGCGATCCGCGATCCCGAGGAGCTGGGCCGGATTCGTCGAGGCAAACCGCACTGCCGCCTCGACCGTGATGCCGAGCATCCAGACAGCGTTCCGAACGGCGTCCTGCATCGTCAGCGTGCTGCCCGCGAGGCGGTCGGTGCCGGGTACGACTGCCCGGCCGTGGCGCACTGTGACGGTGGCGTCGCCGAGGCGGTAGTCGCCATCCGGCATCCCGGTTGCCTCGATCGCGTCGGTGACGAGCCGCACGGCATCGGGTCCCTTCGCCCGTTGCGCGATGCGCAGCGCCGGTCCCGCGATGTGTCGCCCGTCGCAGATGAGCTCGCAGCTCAGATCGGGAAGGTCGAGCGCGGCGCCGAGGATGCCCGGATCGCGGTGGTGCATTGGACGCATCGCGTTGAACAGGTGGGTCACCGCGGTCGCGCCCGCCTCCGCGGCGGCGAGAGCCTCGTCGTATGTCGCGTCGGTGTGCCCGAGTGAGACGACGGCCCCGGCGCGCACGAGCGCGCGAGTCAGGTCGAGCGCGCGTGGCAGTTCGGGCGCGATCGTCATCATGGCGAGCGCCCCTGGGGCGACCCCGAGCAGTCGCTCCCACGCGTCCTGGGTCGGATCCTGGAAATGCCCCGGGTCCATCGCGCCCGGGAACCGCCGGCTGAGGAACGGTCCTTCGAGGTGGGCACCGAGGACCGCTGCCGCACCCGCGGGCGAGCTACCGGGCGCGGCGTCGCTGATGGCGCCGAGCGCCAACTCGAGCTCGGCGATCGGCGCGGCGACGGTCGTCGCCAGCAGACCGGTTGTGCCGTGGGCTGCGTGATACCGCGCGACGGCGCGGATGTCGTCCGGATCGGACGTGTTGCACTGCGCGCCACCGCCGCCGTGGACGTGCGTGTCGATGAAGCCTGGGGCGACCCAGCGATCGCCTGCGTCGAGCGTGCCCTGGGCACTGGCCGCGTCCCCGGCGCGATCCGGCCCAACGGCCGAGATCAGGCCGTCCTCGATCAATATTGTGCCGGAGCGAACGCCCTCCGGCGTGATGATCCGGGTGCTACGTAACTGCACCCGTACAGCTCCCGTAGCTGCACCCGTCCAGCTCCCGCGTGGCCCGGGCCCAGCCGGCGTCAAGGCCGGCCGCCCGGGCAGAAGGTCAGGATCTGGGCGCTACGCGCTTGCAGCCTGTGGCTGGGCCGGGGTGTGACCCGGGATTTCGCGCAAGCTCGAGAGGAAGAGCGTCTTGTCGATCCGGCCATTAAAGATGGGAACGCCCATCTCGACACATTTGACGATCACATCGCGGCGCTCAAGGCCGGATTCTCGTGCCAGTTCGGTGGGCGTCAGGTGATTGGCCATCGGTCCTGCTCCTCCTTGTGAGGGGGTTCACTACATAGCCGTAAGTATGCACCTTGCCGCGGACGCCGACAATCCGGACGTCCGTCGAGTGGACGCAAATACCGGGTGGACCGCTGCAGAGTGTTCGGGGTTGGACAATCGTTGAGTAAACGGTAAAGTTCAGCGGACGATTGGGCAGGTTTCCGATGCCCCCGGAAGCCCGTCTGCAGACAGGGACGCTTCACAGAGACAGGGAGATATGGTCATGTCGGCGCTTCGCGAGGCCCAGCCGGCCCCAACGTGCTCGGAGCACGCGCTGATTTCTGCGGTCCGTCACGGCGACGACCGCGCTTTCGAGGAGTTGTACGCGCGTTTCCGGCCACGGATCGGGTCGTACATCCTTGGGATGGTCGGCGACCATCAGCGCGCGGAGGACATTGCCCAGGATGTCTTCATCGCCGCGCTGCGCCGTCTGCGCGCGACCGAGCGTCCGATCGCCTTCAAGCCCTGGATCTACGAGATCGCCAAGAACGCCTGCATCGACGAGTTCCGGCGCGCGCAGCGCACGCGCGAGGTATCGCTCGACACCGAAGCAGAGACGACCCCGCCGGCGCGTCTGATCGCGCACGGGGCAGACCACGCGGTCGAGCACAAACAGCGGCTCGACGACCTGCGCGGGGCCTTCTCGGGGCTGTCGGAGAGCCACCACCGGATCATCGTCATGCGTGAGCTCGAGGGCCGCTCGTACTCGCAGATCGGCGAGAGCCTGGGGATGAGCAAACCAGTCGTCGAGAGCACCCTGTTCCGCGCCCGGCGCAAGCTCAGCGAGGAGTACGAGGAGCTCGTCACCGGTCGCCGGTGCGAGCGCGTCCAGACGGTGCTCACCGCAGACGGGGAGCGCCCGCTCCGGAGACTCGGCATCAAGGAGCGCCGGCTGCTCGCTCGGCACCTCGCCCACTGCCAGCCGTGTCGCCGACACGCCAGGATGGCCGGCGTCGACGAGTCGTTTTTCAAGACCCCCAGCATCGCCGCCAAGATCGCCGCGCTGCTGCCGCTGCCCTCGCTGTCCTGGCTGCGCCGTGGGCACGGTGGCGGCGGTTCGGCCGCGGCACCGGCCGGCAAGCCGTCGGTCGCGGCCGTTCACTCGCTTCAGAACGCCGCCACGTATGTCGACCCCAGCGGTCCGGCGGCGTCGCTCAGCCGCGCTGCCGCTGCGGCGGCCGCGATCGTCGTCGCCGGAGCCGGTGGTGGTCTGGTCACCGGGCTCTCGCACAACAACCGGATGCCGACCCCACGCGCGGTCCACAGTGCCCCGGCGCGTGCGGCCGGCCACGCCGCGGCGGCCCCCGCGAGCAGCCGTGCGGCCAACACGCCGGCGATCCCGCCGGCTGTGCCCGGTGCGACGGCATCGTCGGCGACGTCGGCGTCGACCCATCGGACCCGGCGGCGGAGCGAGCGCGTCGTCGGATCGTCCTCGGGCGGCGGGTCGACACAGTCGAGCGGTTCTCACACGGCGACGCTTGGCAGCGGATCCTCTGGCTCGGGCGCCGCGTCGCACTCCACGACGAGTAGCGGAGCCGGCACAGCGACGAGCGGCGCAGGATCCGCAGTTCACAACCCGCTTGCGGCAGCGGCCGGAACGGCCAGCAAGCTGCTCAGCGGCGGCGGGAGCGGGAGCAGCGGCTCCGGGAGCTCAGGATCCGGGATCCAGCTCCCCAAGGTCGGTCCCGTCCAGCTGCCGAAGATCCCGATCAGCCTGCCGGGCCTGCCGTCGGGCTCGTCGAGCACGAATTCATCCTCGTCATCGCCGACCTCGGCGCTGCCGAGTGTCCCGCTGCCGACGGTCCCCGGCCTCCCGGATCCGAACAAGCTCCTGTCCGGCCTCACGGGTCACAGCTGACGGGATCGCGCCAGGGACAGAAGTCCCGACACGAGGCCGAGCACGACCCAGAAGCGGACGTCGAGGTCTGCCAGCAGGTCCTTGGTCCGGCGCGGTCGGTTTCCGGTACCGCCCTGGAGCGTCGCCGCGGCGGCCCCAGGTCGAGCGTGAACACGATCTCGTCGACCTGCTCGGACCACACCTTCAGTTGGTGCGGCAGCGTGTGGCGCGCATGCGCCAGATCGTGCGGCGCGATGCTGATCCGCATCGACACCGCCTGCGACTGCTGAGATGACCCGCCCATGGATATCGACGATCAGTCATCGGTGATCCGCGCGCGGGCGTCCAGGCGACCCGCCGCTGCCGCCGGTCGAGGCCGGCCGCGCTGTGGTTTACTGGTCGTATTCGGGGCGTGGCGCAGCCTGGTAGCGCGCACCGTTCGGGTCGGTGAGGTCCCCGGTTCAAATCCGGGCGCCCCGATTTATTTGTCAGCATTTGCAGGGCTTTTGTGGGGCGGGGAGCGGTCGCGGATCGGGGCCATGGATCCTAGGTACGGCCTCGAGGCTCGGAATCCCTTCAGTTTCTTCGAACGCGAAGTCCCTGCACGTTGACAGTTGCAGGCAGCAGTTCAGGGTCGCTCGCGCCGACTGTGAGACGGTCCCGACGGCGATCGGCGCCGTCGAGGCGAAAACACACTAAACGCAAGGCTCGCGAGGCGTGAACCGGGTGGGTCAAGGACGGCTCCCCGCCCATTCCCTGCCTAAAGCTCGAGCTGCAATGCGCGTAGACGTCGGCGCTGCGGTCTGTTGCGAGCCGGGCTAGCCTGCGCTGACGGCGAGCTGCCTTGCAATTGGCGAATCTCAGGTCCCCGCGTTGACGATGGCTGACACCTGCTAACGCGTCGGGGGTAGGCCGCACAACGCGGCGAGGTGATCGAGCTGGTGAACGTGTTCCTCGCGAAGTTGAGCAGCACGCTCAGGCGTTGGGCGGCAACCTGCGAGGCGCTGCTTGCCGGTGCGCTCACCCGGCCGCCGGGACGCTACGGTCACGACCAATCCACCCTCCGGCCTCGGCTCCACGGCGACGGTTCCGCCGTGCGCGGTGGCGATCGCGCGGACGATCGAGAGGCCGAGCCCGCGGTGGCGGTCGGACGCCGTGCGCTCGCGCGCGAGGCGCTGGAAGGGCTCGAACAGCCGCTCGATCTCCCCGGGCGGAACCCAGGATCCCGTGTTGGTGACCGACAGGACCGCACTGTCCGCAGGCCCGGACGCTCCTTCCTAGGCGATACCCACCTGGGGTATTACGCTGCGTACCGGGACCAGCGTCGGGCACCGCGTTCAGGCATCCGGGAGCGACCCGCTCGGCACTCCGTTGTTTCCACGGATCTTGGCCAGCGTGGGGGCTCGACCAACCTTGACCAAAGACTTGAGCGCTCCGACGAGGGCCCAGAGCTCGCCGGCGGCAAACGGCGCTTCGATCTGGTCGACGTCAACGGCAGTGCGCGGCTGCGCCCCCGCATCCGCGTACGGTTCTGGGCGCGGCGAGTCACCTTCACCTCATGCCCGCGCGGGTTCCCGCGGGGACCCGCAGCCGATGCCGGGCGCGAGCCGCGCGCCCGGCATCGGAGCGATGGGTTATCGCCACATGCCTCGCATCTGCGCGCCCATCATGCCCATGCCTGCGCCGGGCTGGTGGCCCTCATTGATCATCGTGCTCAGGCGGGCCTTCATCTGTGCGGTGATCGCGGCCTTCTGGTCGGCGGTCAGGGCGCTGTTGTCGTCGAGGTGAGCCTTGGCTGCCGCGGTGATCGCGTCCTGCAGCCCGGACACCGACTTGCCCTGGGCCTTGGCGATCTCCGCGAGCGCCTTGCCCGACTGCATCTCTGTCTGCAGGCGGGTTTGGCTGATGCCGAGGTAGCTCGCGGCGGCCGCATGCACTGGCCTCTCGCCGGATTGCCTCATCCCGTACATCCCGCCGTGGCCGTGGCCGTGGCCGGGGCTCATGCCGGCGAACGGCGCGCTCGTGGTTCCGCCGGTCGCGGCGAGCACGCCGCCGGCTCCGCCTGCGAGCACTCCGACCGCCAGTCCGACCGCTACGCCTGTCTTGTTGAGTCTCATCACGATGCTCCTTCGGTCGTGTTCGATTTGGGGCTGTCACGATCAAACCGGAGCTCGATGGCGGCCCGGCGGAGGTCGTGTGGAGACGCAGTGGAGATTCCCAGCGCCGCCTTGGAGGTCAGGCGCGCGGCAACGTGACCGTGAAGCGGGCGCCACCGTCGGGGCCGGGGGTGGCGTTGACTTGGCCGCCGTGGGCGCGAACGAGCTCTGAGACGACCGCGAGCCCGACGCCGCTGCCCGCCGAGCTGGCCGCGGAGCGCCCGCGCCAGAACGGTTCGAACAGGTGCGGCAGTTCGTCGTGCGCGATGCCGGGTCCGGCGTCCTCGACGACCAGCCGGGCGGTGCCGTTTTGCGAGTCGACCGAGACCGCGACGCCCCCGCCTGAAGGGTGAACTTCAGCGCGTTTGCGAGCAGGTTGCGGGCGATCTGCTCGAGCCGGTCGCGGTCGGCGTCGACGGTGGCGCTGTGCAGCCGGGTCGTGAGCTCGAGCCCTGAGGCTTCCACCTGCGCGCCCATGCTCGCGACGACATCGCGCGCGACGTCGGCGAGGTCGACCGTTTCGCGCTCGAGCCGGAGCTGCGCAGCTTCGGCGGCGGCGAGGGTCTCGACGCCCTGCACGATCCGCGCGAGCCGAAGCATCTCCTCACGCAGAGAGCGCAGCCGCTCGGGCGTCGGCTCCTTGATCCCGTCGACGAGCTCCTCGGTACCGGGCGCTCCACGCGCTCGGCCCGCTCGATCTCTAACTCGCATCCGCTGATGTTCTCGACGACGTCATGCGCCGTGTAGAGCACGGCGGGCACCTGGAGGTAGAAGATCAGCCCGAGCTCGAACGCGCGCGCGTCGGATCCCTCAGGTCGAGTCGAGCGCAGGAAGACGTTGGGGCGCCCACGGGGCAGACGACAACTAAGGCCGGGTAAATGCGGGCTTCGCTGGTGTGAACCGACAGGGTCGCGGCGGCCTCGCTGCTCAATCGGTGCCTAAACTCGAGTCCCGGCTCGCGCGGGACAGCTGTGTGTCACTCCTTGGCGCAATGGTTCGACGCGCGTTGCACGCGCGGTGCCGGTCGCGCAATTGACTTGCGCATCTTTGGTGTCCTTCGCGGACGTTGCGTTTGATGCTCGCCCGGCAAGCTCGAGATGACTGATATCTCGACAGCTGCCCCTGGCGGTCCGGCAGACCGACCGGGTGGGCGCACGATCTCTCAGGTTCGACGGGCTGCCGTCGGACCTCATGGTCAGGATCCTGTGTGACGGACACCGTGATCGATGGAACGCGCCGGGTCGTGCCCGACTGGCATCCTTGCCGCCATGCGGGTCCTGGTGGTCGAAGACGAGGTCAAGCTGGCAGCTCTCATTCGCAAGGCACTGCGAGAGCAGGGGATGCTGGCGGACGTGGCCGTGACGGGCGAGGATGCCGTGTGGATGACCTCGGCCAGTCCGTACGACGTCGTGATCTTGGATGTGAATCTGCCGGGGATCGACGGCTTTGAGGTGGCGCGGCGCCTGCGGGCCGAGGAGATTTGCAGTCCAATCCTCATGCTGACCGCCCGTGACGCGGTGGACGACCGCATCACCGGTCTTGACACCGGCGCCGATGACTACCTCGTCAAACCGTTCGATTTCGGGGAGTTGTTCGCCCGCGTGCGTGCGCTCGCCCGCCGCGGACCGGTCGAGCGAGGGACGGTCCTTACGGTCGGCGATTTGAGCCTCGACCTCGCGAGCCACACCGTCCGGCGAGGCGACGTCGAGGTCTCGCTCTCGACGAAGGAGCTCCAGCTCCTGGAGGTCTTCATGCGCCGTCCCGGTCAGGTGCTCTCGCGCCTCGATCTGCTCGAGGGCGCGTGGGAGATGGACTACGAGAACCGCTCGAACGTTGTCGACGTGTACGTCCGCTATCTGCGTGACAAGATCGACCGGCCGTTCGGAGTGGAGAGCATAGAGACGGTGCGCGGAGCCGGCTACCGGCTGCGGAGCGGCTGAGGCTTCGAGCCCGGCGCAGCCTCGCCGGGCGCCGGCGCGTCAGCCCGCGGGAGGCCGATCCAGACCTCAGCACCGCCCTCTGGCCGATTCGCCGCGCCGACGTACCCGCCATGCGCGGCAGCGATCGCCTCCACGAGGGCAAGACCAAGCCCGCTGCCGGACTCGTCCGAGCGCGCCCGCGTCCCCCGTGCGAACCGCTCGAACGGCGCGCCGATCAGCTCCTCTGGAAAGCCTGGTCCCTCGTCGCTCACGCGCAGCTCGATCATGTCGCCATGCGTCCGCGCGCCGAGCGTGAGCATCCCTTCGCCATGGTGTAGTGCATTCGTCGTGAGGTTGTCGAGCATCTGCGCGAGCCGATCGGGATCGGCGCGGACGAATGCGCCGTCAGGCTTTTCTGGTGCGACGGCGATCGTTCGGCCGCGCATCCGGGCGGCGGCCCGCGCACGACCGGCTGCCTCCCGCAGCAGCACGGCAACCGGCAGCGGCTGCTCGTTGAGGGGTAGTCGCCCTTGATCCGCACGCGCCAGCACGAGCAGGTCGTCGGCGAGGCGCGACATCCTCCGGGCCTCTTCGGCCGCCGAGAGCAGTGCAGCGTGCATCTCGGCGGGCGTGCGCTCGCCCATCAGCGCAAGGTCGAGCTCCGCGCGCAATGTCGTCAGCGGCGTGCGAAGCTCGTGGCTCGCGGCGCTCACCAGTCGCCGCTCGTGGTCCACCGCGGCTTCGATCCGGTCAAGCATCGCGTTGAGCGTTCGGCTGAGGGCGGCGATCTCGTCCGCGGCGTCCGCCCCCGGCAGCCGTTCTTGCAGCTGCCGTTCGGTGATCCGCTCCGCATGCGCCCGCATCTGGTCGACCGGGCGCAGTGCCGCACGGGCCACTTCGTGTCCGGCGATGCTCGCCAGGACGAGGGCCAGGGGGCCAGCAATCGCGAGCAGTGTCAGGAGATGGGAGAGCTCATGGTCCCGGAGCTTCAACGGGTCCGCGACCGCAACGGCGCGCTCCCCGGCCGGGCCGCGCGCTGGGATCGCTCTCACTGCCACCGGCCCGAAGGGGAGCGTCTCGCGGTCGACGTCGAGCTCGCCGCGGGTCGCCCGCACCGCCTGGTCGGCCGTCAGCAAGCGTACGCCCTGGACTTTCAGTGAGCTGCCGACGACGCGTCCGGCGGAGTCGTACACCTGGGCGAGGCCGAGCCCACTGGTGGTGACTGCGCCGCCCCGCCCGAACTCCACCAGCGTCTTGACGTCGCCCGCGTCGCGCAGGAGCGCACTGTCGATCTGGGCGTCGAGGTCGCGTCGGAATTGGGCGTACAGGAATGCTCCGGTGGCGACGAGGACGATCGCGATCACACCGGCGAACGCGATCGTCAGCCGGACGCGGATGGGCAGCCACGAGAAGCGCAGCGGCCGCCGGTGGGTCATGGCTGTCAGCGTAGGCTAATCCTGTCTCGGTCGGGCCGACGTCTGACGCGGCGCAGGGCGGCCCGCGAGCCGGATTGCACTGCGCGCCATGACGGCGAGCGCGACGACGAGCCCGAGCGCGGCGGCGATGTCGGCCGGGCGACCGGGCATCGCCGTCAGCACGACCACGGTGACAGCGGTCGTCAACGCGGAGCAGATGAGGTCCCGCCACACATGCATGCCCAGATCCTGGCGGGCTCAGGTGAGAGAGCGATGAGGGCTCATCACGATCGCGTCAAGACCTCAGCGACACCCGCCCGGTGGCGAGGTACCTCAACGCCATCGACAGCCACGCCGGCGCCTCGTTCTGCCACAGCGTCGCGCTGTGGCCACCGGGGTAGGTCCGGAACACGTGGGCGACGCGGGCCGTGCGCAGCGAGGCATCGAAGGCCTGATTGGTATCGGCGAACCGGTCGTCGGCCTCGCCGACGAAGAAGGCGATGAGAGACGGCCAGCGCGCGAGAGAGTGTGCGAGTGCTCTGCCGCCCGGGACCGTGGCCGCTTGCTGGGCTTGAGGCGAGGGAAAGTCCAGCACGTGGTATCCGCTCGGATCGGTTGCGGCGAAGTAGCCGCTCCACGATTCCACCGCCGCGAAGGTCTGCAGATTCCGCAGCCCGACGTTCAGTGCTCCGTAGCCGCCGGCGGAAAGACCGATCAGCACGCGGCCGCGGCGGCCGGCGATCGTGTGAAATCGGTGATCGACGCAGCTGGTCAGGTCGTGGGTGATCGCCCGCGGCCAGTTCTCCGTCGGTGACCAGTCGAGGTACTCGCGATCGCTGCCCGAGGTTCGGGCGCCCTGCGGGGCGGCCACGATCGCGTGCTGCCCTGCGGAGACGAGACTTCGAGCGACAAACTCGTTCTGGGTGTAGGACTGCGGCGTCGCCGGTAAACCGTGGAGGAAGTAGACAACGGGGTAGCGCCGACCGCCCGGGCTGTACCCAGGCGGGAGGTAGACGAGCGTCGGCAGGCCGCCTCCGAGTGCCGGCGAGCGGCACGTGAGCGACCGTGTCTGGATCGAGCGAGAGGCCGCCGGTCGCGAGCTCCGCCGCGAGCGCGCACCGGCCGCGCCGAGCGCGGCGGCAACGGCGCACGCGAGAACGATCACCACGACGAGCCCCCTTACACGAGCAGGCCTGCCGACGTGGGGTCGCCACGGAGCGGTTGTCAAGGATCGCTCGCCGCCGTTCGATGCAAACGAAGGCGGGCCCCCCACCACGGCGACGATGTCGCAGGATCCCGGTGCCTGGCGCGCGTGAAGAACGCCCTCATCGCGACACAGCCGCCGACGAGCAGCAATCCCTCCACCCAGGGACCCGGTCCGGGCGACCGGCCGGCGAGCACGGATCCCAGCCGCAGATTGTGAGCAAGCGCATATGACGCATCGGATTCGAACAGCAGTAAAGCGATGGCGAGGATCGCTGTCACCGCCGTACCGCTCCAGCGAAGACTGATCAGCGGAACCCCGAAGGCAAGCCCGGCAAGGAGACTGGCCACGAGGACCCTTCCGAACGGCTGGCTGTCGAATCCCGCCAGTTGCAAGAGTGGGAGCGCGTCTCCAATTCGCAGACCGCCCGAGAACCAGCCCAGGCCGCGGAAGCCGTAGAGCAGTCCGACGACGAGTGCGGACGCGATCACGACCGCCACACCGCCCAGCAGCAACGTCAGAGCACCGCGCGCCACGCGTATCGGCTGGCCGGCGCGACCGGGGCAACGGGTGCCTGCGGTGCCGTCCGTGGTCGTGGCGTCGGCATCCGGAACGATCAGCCGCTGCTGGGCCGCGGCAAGCGGCCGCACGCTGATGAGGACGAGGCCGATCGCCACCGCGTGCACGACGGTCGCGGCCGGGCGGCCCCCGAGCGATTCACCGAACGCGGCGATGCCGAAGATCGCTGCCGCGATGGCCGTGAACGCGTTCATCAGCGTGAGCGGCCGGACCGCGTCGCCCTTGCGCAGTGCCGCCTGGAAGGAGAAGAAGCCGAGGAACGTGCACAACCCGACGAGGACGACCCATCCGAGCACCGACCCCCCCGGGTGATGACCGCGCAGCGCGACCGCGGTTGCCTTGATCGCCGCGTCACCCGCGCCGTAGAGCAGGCCGGCCACGACCGCCAGGCGGAGCGGTCCACCGGTCGGCGCGAGCACGCCTGCAATCAGGATCGTCGCCAGCAGGCCGCCGATCAGCGTGCCTGCCTGGAGGTGGCCGTGGACGTGAGCCAGTCCGATCGGGAGTGTCGCGAGACTCAGGGCGATAATGACGACCGCAGTCAGTTGTGTCCTCCCCACCCGGTGTCCGAACAGCCGGGCGACGACGGGCACCGATACAGCGAGGCCGCCGGCGCTGAAGGCCTGCACGAGTGTGAGCGGAGCCAGTGCGACCGCAGCAATCTGGCCGAGGAAACCGACCCATCCGACTGCCTGGCCGATCAACCATGACGGGTCACGAAGGACGCTCACGACTCTGGCGCGCGGCTGCGAATGACCCTGATGCTGGAGGACGAAGCCCAGGTTGATGAGCGCGGCTGACAGGAGCGCCAGCAGCAATGCCGCCAGGAGGCGCAGCGTTGAAGCGGAGCGGCGATGTGTCGTCGCTCCGCGTTCGGGTGCCCCACCGCCACCTGACATCGTGTTCGCACCCGGCTGCGCGACCAGTCGTGACGACGGCTGCACCGGAGCGCCAGCGGAGAGACTTCCCAGCGGATGCAGCGTGTCGGCGGAGGCCAGGTCCAGCATCTCGTTGAGATGGGGAATCCAGACGCCCCATCCGTGTCCTCCGGAGTAGACGCGGTAGCGCACACGCGCGCCGTCAAGGCGCAGGAGCCGCACCATCGGTTGCTGCTGGCTGTAGGCCGGATCTCCGCGCCCAACGATGATCTCGGCCCGCAGCGGGTTGGCAGCCACCACGGGCCGCAGCTGACGGATGTAATCGAGCGGACTGTTATCGGCGAGGACCGCGGGGCTGGCATTGGCAAACACGCCGGATTTCGTCTGGAGGAAGTAGCCCGACCAGGACTGGACGGTGCCGAAGTCGTTCAGGTGATGCAAGGCGACATTGACCGCGCCATAGGCGCCGGCGGAACAGCCCGCGATCACACGATCCTGCCGGCGCGCCAGCGTCGCAAACCGATGGTCGACATCGTGCAGCACGTCGATCACATAGCTGTCATAAGCACCCGCGAGAGTGTTCGCCCACTCCGAGTCCGACGTGTCACGTCCTCCGATTCGCCCGTCCGGGTAGACGAGGATCATCGGGCGAGCGCGGTGGAAGCGCATCTGGGTGACGAGCCGCGCATCCATCTTCGCCATCGCCATGAAGTGCTGCGGCCCCCCCGGCATCCCGTGCAGCAGGTAGTACACCGGGTAGCGCTGCCGGCGGCTGTAGCCGGGTGGCAGGTAGGCGTGGTAGTCGGCTCGGCGATGCAGCGCCGGCGAGAAGAAGTGAATCGACACGAGCCGGCCGCTTGCAGCCGGGGTGACCGGTGCCGCGGGAGCGAACCGCTGCGGTGGCGCCGGCCCGGCGGAGAGCGGATGGGCCATGTCGGAGGACGCCAGGTCGAGCATGCGGTTGAGGCGCGGAATCCAGACCGACCAGTCGTGCCCGCCGGGATAGACGTGGTACTGCGCGTGGACACCCTCGGCCCTGAAGAGGTCGAGCATCGGCTGCTGCTGGCGGTAGGCCGGGTCGCCGCGCCCGACGATCATGTAGGCGCGCAGCGGATACGTCGCCAGGGCAGCGCGCGACTGCCTGGCGTAAACGAGCGGGCTGTTGTAAGCGAGGGTCGCGCGATTGGCGTGGGCGAACACGCCAGATTTCGTCTGGAGGAAGTAGCCCGACCAGGATTGCACGCTGCCGAACTCGTTCAGATGATGGAGAGCGACGTTGACGGCTCCGTAGGCGCCGGCCGAACACCCTGCGATCACGCGATCCTGCCGGCGCGCCAGCGTGGCAAAGCGGTGGTCGACGTCGTGTAGCACGTCGATCACGTAGCTGTCATAAGCACCGGCAGGTGTGTTAGCCCACTCCGAGTCCGAGAACGAGCTGCCGCCAATCTGGCCGTCGGGGTAGACAAGGATCATCGGCCGGGCGCGGTGCAGAGTGATCTGATTGTCGAGGCGGACGTCCATGCCGGAGATCGACAGGAAGTGCGTCGGATCGCCCGGCATCCCGTGCAGCAGGTAGTAGACCGGGTAGCGCTGCCGGCGGCTGTAGCCGGGCGGCAGATAGACGAGGTAGTCGGCACGACGGCGAAGGGCTGCCGAGTAGAACCGGACCGTCAGCAATCTGCCCCGCCCGGCGTGCGCCATCTGCGCCGGGACCGCGAACCCGCGATGCAGGTCGTAGTTGAGGCCGTAGCTATAGGCGCCGGCGATCCCGCCGACGCCGATGCCCGCTGCCGCCACCACCGCGACCGCCCACAGCAGCCGCCGCCTCATCGGGCGACTTCCTTCTTGACAGGCGTGGGCGACGCCGGCGAGACGGCCTGCTCCCGTCGCGCCTGGCTCCGGCCGCCCTGCGGCAGGTAGCCCTCCGCCTGAAGGACTCGCAGCATGCAACGTGGAAACCCGGCGCGCGTCTCGTAGATGAGGTAACGAGGCCGCCACCGAGGCCCGAACTTCGCGTTGAACACAACCAGCCGGTCCATCTGAAACCGGCCCTGGAGCGCCTTGATCAGCGCGGCGCTGAGCGACCGTGACACCCAGCCACCCGACCGTCGCTCGCGTACGAGATGCCCGAGTCCGGCGTAGTTCAGGCTCACCTCGCGAACCCCTCGGGCCCGTGCGAAGGCGAGCGCGTGGCAGACGAGCGCCTCGTTGAGCCCGTTCGGCGTCTCGCCGACCCGCCGCATCGTGTCGAGCGACAGGTTCGAACCGAGAGACACGAACCGCATGACGGCGTGAAGCCGGCCGTCCGGGGACCAGGCAAGTGCGTACACATCAGCCGGCCGGACACCGGGTTCAAACTCACCCATGCTCATCGCGAATCCCAGCAACCGCTCCCGCGACGCCCGCCACGCGGCTTCGACTGCGTCGATCTCCGCTTCGAGACCGCGGTCGATGTCCCGTCCCTCGCGGACGACGATCCGCCAGCCGCGCCGCTCCACTCGATGAACCGACTGGCGGAGCTTGCGCACGCGCCGACCGTCGAGACTGAAGGCAGCTGGATCCACGACCGCCTCTTCCCCCACCTGAAGGGCGCGAAGGCCAAGCGCCCGGTACGTGTCCAGGTGCCGTTCTGAGGCGCCATACACAGCGACGCCGAGCCCGGCGCGTCGCGCGTGCTGCAGCAACTGCGCGAAGGCGGCAGTCGCGGCGCTCTCCGGTCCGACGGGATCCGCGGACACGACGACGGTGTCGCGCACGACGCCGTAGGCCACGACGCCGTCACCCGCGAACTCGAAGCTCTTGTCAGGTCGGAGGATGAACGGCGACAGCGAATCCTCGCCGTGCTCGTTCACGATCGCGCAGGCACGCATGAACGACTCTGCAGACGCGCCGCTGCCGATCGGCGCCGAGCGGCGCAGCGAGCGAATGGCCAGCATCGAACAAACGAGGGCGCCGCCGACCAGCAGGTCGACCACCATCGGCGACGGCACAACGAGATGCTCTCCGGCGAGTACGACCGCTGTCGAGCCGCCGACGCGATGCAGTGCGTGAGCGGAGCGGATGATCGAGGCGCCCGGAACGACCACGCTCACCGCCACCACAAGTGCCCAGCCAAGCGCCGCCCATCCGATGATCGTCAGCGTGGACCGGGTGCGTCGGGCACGGGCACGGGACCGGTAGGCGGGAGGCGAACGATCCACTACGGCCGAGATCAGCAGCGCCACCCCCATCCCGACGGCGGTCACCCTGGGACCACTCAGCACCAGGGCGGTGAGCGCCGCGGCAATACCCAGACACAGCCCGACGGACCGACGCCTCGGGGCGAGGATCAGCGAGGAACGAACACCGCGTGCTATTGATCGCATGGCCGCAGCGTGCCGTGGCCGGATGAGACGACAATGAGAGATCTTGCCCCGCCGACCGATGAGTGGCGGGAGGAGATCCGTCAGCCGCGCAAGAGAACTCCGAGCGCAGCCGAGCTCGATGCAGACCGGCCCGGGCATTGGCGGCACGCATCGAGGCTGTGTTCCCGGCCACGACCGTCCAAACGTGTCTTGTCCATCTGATCCGCTCGTCGCTGAAATACGTGCCGCGGCGCGAGCGCGAGCAGGTCGCCCGCGACCTGAAACCGATCTACACCGCGATCGATGCCGACCACGCGCAGACCGAGTTGGAGGCGTTCGATGAGAAGTGGGGCGCCCGGTTCCCGGTCATCACCCAGGGCTGGCTGAACGCATGGGAGCACGTCACCCCGTTCCTGGCATTCCCCGCCGAGGTCCGCCGCGTGATCTACACCACAAATGCCATAGAGGCGCGGAACCGGCAGCTGCGCAAGGCGATCAAGACGAAGGGCAGCTTCCCCAACGAGGACGCCGCCCGCAAGCTCGTCTACCTCGCGCTGCAGAACGCCATCCCGAAATGGACACGAACCCGGAACTGGACCGCGGCCCTGCTCGCGTTCAAGATCCACTTCGGAGACCGCCTCCCCGACAGCACAGGATGACACCCAGCCGTCGACCCGCTCCGAGCAGCCGTTAATCTGAACAACAACCGCCTACACAGTTATCGGGACGCCCTCCCTTCAGTAGCTCAGGGGTAGCCGGCGGCGCGGAGTTCGGCGAGTGTGACCATCAGCGTGCGTGGGGTGGCGCTCAGGGCCCGGAATCCAAAATGCTCGTAGAAGCGGACGGCGGGCTGATCGATGGCGTGGACGACGACGGCGCGAACGGCGAGTTGCTCAGAGGCGAGCGTCACTCGTCGCAGCGCGTCGCGCAACAGGGTTGCGCCGAGGCCGCGGTTGTGGTGGCGGTGGTCGACGGCGAGCCGCGCGAGGATCGCTACAGGGATCGGGTAGTGGCGCGACATGCCCTGGCGGGTTCGCTCGGTCGCCTCCTTGTGGTCGAGTTCGCCGGCGAGCAGCGCGTAGTAGCCGATCACGACACGGCCGTCGGTGATCACAAACGTGCGGACAGCGTCCCGGCGCCCGCTCTGCCCGGCATAGCGGACAAGCCACTGGTCGAGCGCGTGGTTCCCGGACTGGAACTGGGAGGTGTCGTGGCGAGAGGGGTCGTAGCGCTCGGTAGCTGCCCGAGGCGCGCTCACATCCTGGTGCGAAGATCCGCGAGGCGAGCGACGGTGTGAGCGTCGATGGCCTCGAGCGCGTCGAGGAAGCGGATCGCGTCGTCCTCGGTGAGCGCGATGCTTCGCTGATCGGCGAGCACGTCAGCTGCCCGGTTGGCCGCGGCTCGGCGGAAGAAGTCGCTCAGCGATTCGCCGACCGCGGCGGCGGCGGCCTGGTCGATGGACCGCTCCTCGTCGGTGAGTCGAAGTTCTAGTCGCTGAGTACGCATACCCTCAGTGTACGGACAGCGTACGGGACTGACAAGTCACAACCAGCTATCCGCTCCTGACGCACCTCCGCGTCTTCGGGTCCCGCCGCCGCGGCGCTATGCGGCGGACAGCGGCGGGTACCAGCCTGTTGCCAGGCGCGACGGAAACGTCTATCAGCGAGGTAGCGTGCTTGGTGTGGACGGCAGCGGGTCAAGCTTGGTCACAGATCGGCTGCTCGACGTCGGCCAGGTCCGCGATCCTGCCGCTGCGTAGCATCCACAGCTTCGTCGCTCGACCGCGCCCGCACGCGCTCTCGGAGTTCGCGACGAGCAGGTCATCGGCATGCGGCGGGGGTCTCGGTCCGAGCGCGGCGAGGTCCTGCCCTGCCCGCGCCGTGTTCGCCCATGTGGTGCCCCCACTCGGTGCGGGGGACAGATCGTGGGTGATACTGGGCGGATGCTGGGTACGAATTACAACTGTTGGGACGGCTGAGCGGTGGTCTCTGTCAAACGGGTGCATCATCCGCTCTTTGCCCGCTTCTACGCGGTGTTGACGGCTCATGAGTCGGCGGAGATGCACGAGCATCGACGTGAGTTGCTGAGCGGGCTCTCCGGCCGCGTGCTCGAGGTCGGTGCTGGGGCCGGCACGAACTTCGGGCACTACCCGCCTGGGGTCAGCGAGGTGATCGCTGTTGAGCCTGAGCGGTTCCTGCGCGAGAGGGCGAGGGTCGCGGCCTCGCGGGCAGCGGTCGCGATCACGGTGTTCGACGGGGTTGCGGAGCAGCTGCCGGTCGAAGACGGCTGCTGCGATGCCGCTGTTGCCAGCCTGATGCTGTGTTCCGTTCCAGACCAGGCCGTCGCTCTGGCGGAGCTGCGGCGCGTGCTGCGCCCTCAGGGCGAGCTGCGCTTCTACGAGCACGTGCTCTCGCACGACCCGCGGATCGCACGCAGTCAACACTTCGTTGACCGCATGTTCTGGCCCAAGGCGTTCGGCGGCTGCCACACCGCTCGTGACACCCCCGCTGCGATCGAAGCTGCCGGGTTTGAGATCGAGCAGGAGCGAAGGATGTGGGTGGCGCCGATTCCGATCGTGGTCCCGGTCGCGACGCATGTACTCGGTATAGCCCGCCGCCGCTAAGCACGGGCCGGGAGGGCTCCCGCGCCAGTGGAGGCGCTGGATCGGACCGGCCCGAGTCGAGCAGCACGCGATGCCGGGGATGCCAGCATCGCACGGGACGCTCGACCGAATGGTCCAACCGGAACGTGATCCCACGCCTCGCCAGGGCCCGAACACCTCGCAGGCGTTGCGCGATGGTGAGCAAAACTACTACGGGTCCCCGCGCCGACCCTTGATTGCATGCCCCGGTAGCCCCAAGCAGTTCGTCCTGGTGGTGCTGCCGTATGTCCGCGCGCTCGTCCTGGCTTATCAGCGACCACAGCCGCGCGAACCCGGGATGGTGGACGGCGGGCGCTGGCCTGGAGGCCTCGATTGTGGCGGCGCCGGACGGTCGATTCAGTGCTGGCGCCGGAGGCGCGTGAGTGCCAGGTATCCCGCCACAGGCGGGATCGACACGGCAACGCCCGTGGCGATTAGGAGCTCGTCGAGCAGACGGCTTCCGGGGACCGGGCGCCCGCGCAGCCGGGCGAGCAGGGCGTCGAAGGTGTTGGCTGAGCGGTTGGCGACCGTCATCACCGTGGTGACGAGGTCCAAGTCGTCGCGCTCGGTCGTACTGTAGTAGCGCGCGAGCTCGTCCTCGAACTCCGCCGGTACCGGTCCGAGCGAAGCGCGCGTACGTGCATCGGCCCAGGCGATCGCCGCCCAGGTGCGCCGGTCGAACCGTTCTGGGTCTTGGTTCTCGAGCGCGGCGAGTTCTGCGTCGGTCACGCCTTCGGCCAGCGCCCATCGTCGGTGCGCGAGCGTGCATAGGCGACACGCGTTGGCCTGCGCGACGGCGAGCATCACCTCCCCTCGCAGCCGTGGATCGAGGCGCCGCGTCCCCCAGATGGCGGCAACGTCGGGGAGCCGCCGCGCGATGCGACCCGCCTGAACGAGTAGTGCCGCCGTGCTGGTGGTGGCAGGGACAGCGGCTGCGGCCATCGGGATGGAGGCTACCGTGGGCGCACCTGCTCGCGCTCGGGCGTTCGTGCCAGCTGCGCTCTCTTGTTGGGCTTTAGCGCGGGCCTCGCTCGAGGTGTTGTGATCGCTCGCAGTTGCATCCCAGGGCGAGAACACGTCGGGATGCCGGCGGTTGCGCAGCGGATCGTCAGATCCTGGAATCGCTCGTGGCGAGTGCGAGGAATTCGCGGGCGGCTGCCGAGAGCGGCGCGGAACGGTGGACGAGGCCAACCTTGCGGGTGATCGCGGGTCGCGCTCGGCGCGTGATGGCCCCCCGCCTCAGTGCTTCCTCGGCGAGAGGCGCCGGGAGCAGAGCGGCGCCGGCCCCGGCGAGCACAAGGGGGACGATCGCCTCTCGGGCGGCTGTCTGCACGGCGATCTGCGGCGTGACGCCGACCGCGGCAAGCGCCTGCTCGAGGAGGATCCGGGTCGAGGTGCCCGGGGGACTGACGACCAGCGGAGTCTGGGCCAACTCGCGCGCTCCCAGCGGGCGTGCCCCGTCCGGCGCGGATCGTGGGGGGAATACGAACAGGAGCTCTTGCTCTCCGAGCGGGTGGGCGGTTAGCTGCTCGCCGCGGAGCGGGAGGTGCGCCGCGCCGAGCTCGCACTCGCCGTCGCGGACCAACGCTCGTACCGCGTCCGCGCTATCTGGTTCTAGGACCCGGACTTCGACCCCCGGGTGCCGGTCCCGGAAACGGCCGATCAGCGTCGCCATCGGGTCGACGGCCAGGGTGGCCAACGCGGCGATCTCCAGGACTCCGGTTCTCAGCTCGAGCACCCCGCTGACCGCGTTGTGCGCCTCGTCGGTGGCTCGGAGGATCTGCCGGGCTGGACCGACCAGTGCCTCGCCCGCGGCGGACAAGCGTACGCCGCGCCCGACTCGATGAAACAGCTGTGCGCCGAGTTCGGCCTCCAGCGCGCGTAGCGCCTGTGAGAGCGAGGGCTGTGCGACATGTAGGCGTCCCGCGGCGCGGGTGACGCCGCCCTCATCCACCACCGCCAGGAAGTAGCGGAGCTTGCGGTCATCCATAGGTAATTACAGTTGAAAGTATCAAGAATGCGTCTTTGACCTATGCTAATGCGAGCGCTGAAATTGCCCCGGTGAGGCGCTTGCCGATCTCTCGTTCACCGGTCGAGTCCTTCTGGCGGCGTCTGCTGACCGAGCGGCGCAGGCCGGCGAGCATCCGCGTCAGCCCACGGGCGCATTGGTACGTCGTGGGTACCGTTTGCATCGGCGCGTTCATGGGGCAGCTGGACGCGAGCATCGTTACGCTGGCGCTGCCACGCCTCGGCCGGGAAATGCACACGAGCGTGGGTGCGGTCGAGTGGGTGGCGCTGGCCTACCTGCTGGTGCTCGTGGCCACCGTCGCGATCGTCGGCCGGATGGCGGACGCGATCGGACGCAAGCTCCTGTATGTGTACGGATTTGGCGTGTTCACGGCCGGTTCGGTGCTCTGCGGCCTGGCGCCGACACTGCCGGTGCTGATCGGCGCGCGGGTGCTTCAGGCGGTGGGCGCGGCGATGCTGCAGGCCAACAGCGTCGCGCTGATCACCGAGGCGATGCCTCGGTCGCTGCTGGGGAAGGGCATCGGCGTGCAGGGCGCCGCGCAAGCGCTCGGGTTGGCGTTAGGTCCCGCGATTGGCGGTCTGCTGCTGGCGGTTGGCGGGTGGCGGCTGATCTTCCTGGTGAACCTGCCGGCTGGGGCGATCGGGCTCGTGCTGGGATGGTTTCTGTTGCCGCGCAGCCAATCCCGACGGTCGGTCGGCGGTGCCGACCGTGTGGGTGCGGCGCTACTGGCGCTTGCGGCGGCGGGACCGCTCGTGTACCTCTCGCTCGCCAGCCGGGCGGGCTATGGCGACTCGCTCTTGCTCGCGGCGCTGGTCGTCGGAGTGCTAGCTGGTGTTGGGTTTGTGCACCGCGAGCGCCGCATCGTCGCGCCGCTGATCGATCTCTCCGTCTTTCGGCGTCCCGGGCTCGCGATCGGACTCAGCGCGGGACTCGTGTCCTATCTCGTTCTGTTCGGAACGCTGTTCGTCGTGCCCTACTGCCTGTCGGCTGACCATGGCTCCGCCGCGCTCATCGGGCTGCAGCTCTCGGCGCTACCGATCGCGATCGGGATCGCCGCGCCGATCGCCGGGAGGCTCGTCAACCGCGTCGGAGAGCGACTGCTTACCGGAGTCGGCCTGACCCTCGCCGCGGCCGGGTTGATCGAGGCCGCATTCTGGCACGGCACCCCCGGACTGATCACCGGGCTAGCGCTCGCCGGCCTCGGGCTCGGCGCGTTCACCCCAGCCAACAACGCAACGATCATGTCGGCCTCCCCGCCGGGCCACACGGGAGTCGTCGGCGGTGTCCTCAACATGACGCGCGGCATCGGGACCGCCGTCGGAGTCACGCTCGCCAGCGCGCTCTACACGGCCGCCGCGGGAACGAACGGCGGCGACGTCGGGCATGGGAGCGTCGCCGCTGCCGCACGCGGCCTGACCGCGGCACTGGCTGTTCTCGGCCTGCTCGCGCTGGCAACCGGGATGCTGCTGCTGCTGCGAAAGGCCGACGCGGCGGCGGGCTCGACGGAGCACCAGCGCGGTCACAACGACCCCCTCGACGAGCCGTTCCCCGCGTCTCGACAGCTTGTCGCCACCGGCTATCTGACGCTGGAGGCAGGGGAGAACTGGCCGGCCTCCAGCCACCCGCGCTGAAGCGCACCCCTGGTGGCGATGCTCGCTGGCCGGTGCTTGAGTGGCCGCAGGGAGTTCGCTTGCCTCAGCGCAGGCGCGCTGGCTTGGGCAGGACAGATCGGAGCACTGCGTCGGTCGCGTGGTCCCAGAGCGCGCCGACGCGGTCGGCAGCGGCGTCGATCGCTTTGCGGATCGGTGCGGTCCACAGCATGAGCGCGGCTGTGGTGCCGATTGCGGCGCCGCCGAGCACGTCCGTTGGTAGTGGAAGCCAAGCGCGACGCGTCGAAACGAGAGGATCAGGGCGAACGCCAGCGTGACCAGTCCCCAGCGCAGCTTGCTGCGCAGGAGGATCGCGACGGCGATCGCGACCGAGGCTGTCGCGTGGTCGCTCGGGAAGCTGGCGTCCGTTGCGTGACTGGCGAACAAGTGGACCGCGCCCGGATGAGCGACGAACGGTCGCGGACGGACGTAGAGCTCGGTGATGAGCTTGCCGATGAGCAGGCCGAGTCCGGCGCTGAGACCGGCTGCCACAGCGGCGCGCGCCGAGCCAGCGCTCGTGCCGAGCGAACGCGCAGACGAGGACGAGCATGCCGAGGAACAGGGCCTGCGAGGCCTGCACGTACGCGAGCAAGGGATCCTCGATCGCGTCGTGTCGCGCGAGGAAGCCATTGACGGAGTGAACGATCGACCAATCCACTCGTCGAACAGGTTTTCACAACGGCTTGACATCTGCGCCCGTAGTCAGCCCAACGACGCGCGACCTGCTGCGCGAACCTCAGCGCGCAAATGCGCCTGGCTGGCGGTCCGGACGATGCTGCTCCGCGAAAGCGGCGGAACGGAACCCTCAGCGGCCGACGCCCCGGCATGAGAGGCGTCCCGGATCGAGGGTCAGGACAGCGAGCCACAGCAATGCGACGACACCGGCGCCGACGCCGAGTCACCAGGGCGCCAGACGTGCTCGCGGCAGTGGGGTTCGCACCCGCATGGCCAGCTCGCTTGCTCGCCAGCGGCTGATTCCGGCGATGCCAGCGGCGGCGCCGAGCGCGATCAGCGGTAGCGCGATCAACAGCCGCGTCTGGCTCAGCCCGAAGTGCAGCAGCTGCGCGGCCGCGAGCCCGCCGCCGATCAACGCGAGTGCGGTGCGGTTCCACGCGAGGAACGTGCGCTCGTTGGCGAGGCTGAACCGAGGGTCGGGAGGGGTGCCCACTTGGTGCGGGCGCATCCGCCACGAGCTCGCCGTCGTCCGGTTGCGCCGGGTGGCCACGACCCTCGATCCTACTCAGGCTCGCGACGTTCGCCGACCGGGGATTGCCCGCGGGCTGGTCTTGAATCTCGACCGGCTCGCGTGTCCGGCAGGGGGACCTTTCTCGGACCGTGCGGAGGGCCACCGTTACGTGCACCGGCACGGGGGGAGGCCAGCTCGCGACCTGCGGCGGGCAACCGCCCCCACACGTCCGCCGGTGACCAGTCGACCAGGTGGTGGAACTCGGACGGGTGTGGCCGCTCGCCGGCAGCGGCACTGCGGGCCGCGAGCGTCTGCTCGTCCTGAGGCATACGATATGCGTCGAGCACCGGCTTGACCGGGCGGAACAGCCAGATCGGGCGGCGCAGCTCGCCGCTCGCGGGACGCGACAGCGCCAGCCACTTGCGGTACACCTCGCGCGCTCGGGCGAAATCGACGTGGATGTCGGCGTAGCGGTCATCCGGATCGGCCGCGCGGACGCGCACCTTCTGGTGCCAGCAGTGCATGCCGCTGATCGGGTCGGGGTGCACGGGGAAGGTGATGTTCTGGTGCACGCCGGCGTCGTTCCACCACACGCGCGACGACGAAGGATCGGCAGAGTTCCACGGCTGCACTCCGTGGAGCTGGCGGAAGCTGACGGTGTCTCCGTTCTCCCGCATGTCGACCAGGGCCGAGGACCAGCGCTCCGTCCCCTGGTCCTCGCGCAGTCGCCAGCGTCCCATGTGGTGCGAGGCCGCGACGACGCCCGGGCGGATGCCCTCGGTCACGAATGCCTTGATCACGAAGAAGCCGATCTCGGTCTCGATCCGCACGAGGTCGTTGGTGGCCACGCCGATTCGCTCGGCGTCCTCGGGGCAGACGAGCAGCGGGTGTGTGTGCGCGAGCTCGTTGAGGTACTTGGCGTTGCCGGAGCGCGAGTGGACCATCGTCGGCAGGCGGTAGGTGGGGACGAGCACGTATTCGCCGCGGTCGTGATCGATCAGCGAGTGGTGGACGTGCGTGCGCGCGTAGGTGGGGGTGGCGAGCTCCTCCCAGCCCCAGTCGGCGAGCGTCTCGGAGTACAGCTCGAGCTTGCGCGACGGGGTGTTGAACCCCCGGTATCTGACGCCGTCAACCATCGTCGCAACCGTGTCAGGGCGACCGGTCAACGGCAGGTGCGAGCCGTCGAAGGCGATCTTGGTGACGGTGTGCTCGAGTCCGAGCACCTCGGCCTCCTCGAGCTCCTCGAGTGGGGTCTCGTGCTGGCCGTACTCCTCTCGGCCGATCTCGACCACCCCGTGGCGGCGCATGTACTCAAGTGGGGTGAGCCCCTGCGCCGCCGCCTTCTCCGGCAGGCCCGGGACGGAGTGCTCGAACATCCAGCGGTAGTACTCCTCGAGCGTGATCTTCTCGCCGGAACGGTAGGGCGACTCGTAGTACCGGCGGATCCCCAAGGAGCCGTCGGGATCGGCGCGCCAGGAGAGCTCGATCCAAAACTCGCCTTCCTCCCACACCTCTCCCGGGTTGGCCTCGTAGGTGAACCGCACGGGCTTGCCTATCCGCTCCATCGCCACCCGCCGCACCGGCTGGCGGAAGCCGAGCCAGCGCCCGGCATGGGTCTCGTAGGAGTGGGTGTCGTGGCGCTCTGGCCCGTGGCCCATCGGCAGCACGAAGTCGGCCCACCAGGCGGTCTCAGACCAGGTCGGCGTCAGCGCGGCGTGCAGCCCCACGCGCTGCTCGTCGCGCAGCGCCCGCAGCCACGAGTAGCCGTCGGGGTAGGTCCAGATCGGGTTCAGCACCCGCGTGAACAGAACCGGCTGGGTGGCGCCGTCGTGCAGGAAATGGGGGTAGAGGATGCTCATCTCGTTGTGCGCGAGCGGATAGCTGCGCGGCCAGGAGAGCTCGTTCCACTGCGTGTTGGCGTCCGGCTTTCGCCACGGCGCCGGGATGAACTTGTTCCAGGCGTTGGGGGAGACCCCGCCGCGCGCCCCGACGCAGCCGGTCAGCACATTGAGCAGCATCACGGCGCGGGTGACGAGCCAGCCATGCAGGTTGCCGGCGGCCGCCGCGCGCCAGATGTGCGACGCGAACGCGGGCCGGGCGCGTGCCGCCTCGCGGGCGACCTGCACGATCGTCGCCGCGCGGACGCCTGACTCGCGCTCGGCGTAGCGCGGGGTGTACTGCGCGTACTCGGCCTTCAGCGCGGCGATGAAGTTCTCGAACGTCGGCTCGTCGTCGGGGGCGCGGTGCGCCAGGTAGGTGCGCCAGTTGACCCAGCGGCGGACGAATTGTCTGTCGAACAGGTCCTCGTCGAGCATCACCTTCGCCATCGCGAGCAGCACCGCCGCCTCGGTCCCCGGCCACGCCGGCAGCCAATAGTCCGCGCGCGCGGCCGTGTTCGAGAGCCGCGGGTCGATCACCGCGATCTTCGCGCCGCGCTGTTGCGCCTCGACGATCCGCTGCGCGTGCGGGTTGAAGTAATGCCCCGATTCCAGGTGCGCAGAGATCAGCAGCATGAACCGCGCGTTCGCGTAGTCAGGCGAGGGGCGATCGGTGCCCGACCAAAACCCGTATCCGGTGCGGCCGCCTGAGGAGCAGACGTTCGTGTGAGAGTTGTGCCCGTCGCAGCCCCAGGTCTCGAGGAACCGGTCGGCGAACCCGTCCTCGCCGGGGCGCCCGACGAAGTAGCAGACGTCATTGTTGCGGTGAGCGGCGAACGCTTCGTGCATGCGCTCGGCGAACGTGTCGAGGACGTAGTCCCAGCTCACCCGCTCCCACCCGCCGCCGCCGCGCGGTCCCTTGCGCCGCATCGGATAGAGGATCCGTTCGGGGTCGGTGATCTGGTTGATCGTCGCCGGTCCCTTGGCGCAGTTGCGCCCGCGAGAGCCCGGGTGCTCCGGATTGCCCTCGAGCTTGCGGATCTCGAACGTCTCCGTGTCGACATAGGCCAACAGGCCACAGGCTGACTCGCAGTTGAAGCACACCGTCGGCACGAGCATCGACTCGCGGCGAACCTTGCGCGGCCACGCCTTCGGGTCGTACTCGACCACGCGATCGTCCGGGCCGCGCTTTGGGTAATCGCGCGCCACCGCGTCGGTCACTCCATACCCCGAAGGGCGCCGAGCGCCCTTGCGTCCGATTCCGCCGCTCATCAGCTTCCTCCGCTCATCAGCTCAACGGCGCGCTCTGGCCGGCGCGCACCCACGCGTCCTCGTAGAACCACAACCCGATCAGCGCGCAAGCCCCGGCGCCCGCCAACAAGCCCACGCCGCCGGCCACCAGGAACGCGGCGCCGAGCGCGGCCGGGGCGGCCAGGCCGACGAGCACACCGCCGAGCCAGAAGCGCCTGGCGAACCGGTCGCGATACAGGTTGCGCGCGGCGCGCTGCGCCTGGCGCGTCGGATGGCGGCCGAACGTGTCAAGGGCGATCAGCGCTGCGCTCGCCGCGACACCGAGCACGACGCTCCAGCCAAGCGCATCGAGCAGCGGCGCCGGCGCGTGGACCGCGGTCGCCGTGATCCCGAGCGCCCCCGCGCCGGCGATCAGCGCATTGATGATCGTGTGCGGCAGCAGCAGCGGGCTCTGCCACAGGTCGCGTCCCTCGCACTGGTTGAACAGAAACGCGGTGTAGCCCGCCAGCAGCGCGCCGGCCGGAACGAGCGCCCAGCGCAACCCGTCACGCAGCCCATGCCAGCCGAACACCGCCGCGAGCGTGAAGGCGAACGCGAGGACTGCGGAGACGTTGATCGCCTGCGCACCGCGCGTGAGCCACGAGCGCCACTGCGGCCGGGTGAACAGGAAGTAGAAGCGCCGCGGCTGCTTGAGGTCCCAGATCAGAAACGCTCCGGTGACCGCGATCCCGACGAGCGCCAGCACGCCCGGGGCGAGATCGGCAAGAGCTGAGCCGTGCGCGCCGATCACGAGCAGCAGCGCGGCGAGCATCATCGCCCCGGCCGCGATCCCCTTCGAAAGGAAGTAGCTCGAGACCTTCCAGCCCCACGGCGGAGGATGGTCGACGTCGGTCGTCGCGATCGCGGGCGCATGTCCATTGATCACCTTGAGCTTCTCGTGCTGGGCGGGGCGGACCTCGGTCGTCAGATACGCCTCGCCGCCGCCGGCCGCGAGCGGATCGAGCCCGGCCGAGTCCGCGCCGAGGTAATAAACGTTCGGGCCGGTGCCCTGCTCGGCGCTACGAACCGCCGAAGGGGCGGTCCCGAGCAGACGGCTGACCTCGGACTCGGGGTCGTGGATGTCGCCGGAGATGATCGCCCCGACCGGGCAGACGACCTCGCACGAGGGCTTCAGATCGAGCTCGACGCGATGTGCGCAGAAGTTGCACTTCGCTGCGGTCCGAGAATCGGGGTCGATGTACAGGGCGTCGTACGGGCACGCGTTCAGGCACGCCTTGCAGCCGATGCAGCGCTGCGGATCGAAGTCGACGATCCCGTCATCGCGCTTGTACAGCGCGGTCACGGGGCACACCTCGACGCACGGGGCGTCGGTGCAGTGATTGCAGCGCAGCACCGCGAAGTGCCGGTGGACGTCGGGAAATTCCCCCCGCTCGATGTACTTGACCCAGGTCCGGAAGACGCCGAGCTCGACTCCGTGCTCGACCTTGCACGCGACCGTGCAGGCATGACAGCCGATGCACCGGCCCTGGTCGATCACAAAAGCGCGCTGGGTCACGCACACGGATCGTCCCTGAACTTCTCCTATTTTCCAGTCTGCCCAAGCATGGATATAGTCCCGACAGGAATGGATCTGCTCGGTGGGTATCTCGACCCCGACGAGCTCGCCGCGTTCGTCGCCGCGATCGAAAGCGGCACCGTCGGCGCGGCGGCCGACGCGCTCGAGCTCACGCAGTCGGCGGCAAGCAAGCGGCTGCAGGGACTCGAGCGGCGCCTCGGCACGGCGCTGCTCGAACGCGGGCGCTTCGGCATCCGCGCAACCGACGCCGGGCGGCTGCTCTATCCGGAGGCGAAGCAGGCGCTCGCCGCGCTCACGCAAGCGGCGAGCGTCGTGAGCTCACACGCGGCGCATGCGCCGACGCTGCGCCTCGCAGCGAGCCTCACGATCGGCGGCTTCCTGCTCCCGGGATGGATCACCGGCTTCCGTAGCATCGAGCCGGCCCCGGTTCGGGCCCACGTCGAGATCTTCAACTCCCACCGTGTGCTCGCGGCGGTGCGCGACGGCCATGTCGACGTCGGGTTCATCGAGTCGCTGGATGCCGTCGACGGGCTGCAAGCGCTGACGACTCAATCCGACGAGATCGTCGCCGTCGTCGCGGCGGAGCACCCCTGGGGCCGGCGTCGAGCGATCCCTGCGGCCGCCCTGGCCACCGAGCCGTATCTCACCCGGGAGCAGGGCTCGGGCACGCGCGCCGTCGCGGCGGCGGCACTGGCACGCGCGGGATGCCCCGACCTCGAGCCGACGCTCGAGACAGCCTCGACTCAGAGCCTCAAGCGCGCGGTGCTCGACGGCGGCTTCACCCTGATCTCGCGACTCGCCGTCGATGCCGAGGTGGAGGCCGGCACGCTGCACACGCTCAGCGTGACCGGCGCCGATCTCAGACGGCCGCTGCGAGCGGTGCGACGCCGACACCCGGCGCTGCGCGCCGAGGCAAAACGTTTCTGGGCCTTTCTGTCCGAGATCAGCGCGTAACAGATGCCCAACTCCGGGCGGCCTCCCGTCGAGCGGACCGGCAGGCTGCCGGTGTTCCTGTGCGCTCCAGCCTCTCCTCAGCATTACACGGTCGTGTGTATTGGCCTGAGACGGCGGGAGCCCCCGGATTGGCGAGTAACCACTCGCTCCTCCGCTCCTGGTCTCGTTACGGTTGGCTGGGCTTGCGGAGGGTCACTCGCACGAGCCGTCGCGGCAGCGCGCCCTCCTCGAACTTCTCGACGTCGACGAGTTCGAAGCCCTCCGCGAGTCTCCGCAGTACTTCCTGATCGAGGAAATGCACGATGAAGCCGCCGAGCTCGTAGAGGTTCTCGCCGCGGCGCACGCCCTCGCCGTAGTCGGGGTCCTCGGTCGTCCGCGCGGTGTAGACGTTGATCCCGCCGGGCCTCAGCACCCGCCGGATCTCGCCCGACAGGAGCTCGAGCTCGGCTTCGGTGAACGCCATGCAATACAGCATGTGCGAGTAGCACCCGTCGAACGTCTCATCCGGGAAGGGCAACGGCGCACGAAGATCGTGCGTCACCGCCCGGACGCTGCCCGCGAGGTCCTGCTCGGCGGCCTTGCGCGCGATCTCCCCGACGCCGCTGTCGGCGTAGTCGATCGCGACGACCTCAAAGCCCGCCTGGACAAAGAACAGGGTGTCGCGCCCCTGCCCGGCGCCGAGCTCGAGCAGCCGCGATCCGCCGCCCGCCCCGAACGTCGCGGCGGCGGCGATCGCGGGCGCGCTGGCATCCACGCCGAAGCGGTCGGCGCTCACGCCTAGGATTCGCTTCCAATGCGCGCG
This sequence comes from uncultured Solirubrobacterales bacterium, assembly GCA_963750695.1. Classification (GTDB taxonomy): domain Bacteria; phylum Actinomycetota; class Thermoleophilia; order Solirubrobacterales; family Solirubrobacteraceae; genus Palsa-465. The sequence continues at coordinate 138,665 of CAVVSB010000004.1, read as the reverse complement.
CTGGGCGTCGAGCGCAGCCCGCTCGGTCATCGCCGGCTCGGCGCGCGCTCGTGCTCGAGCCGCGGCGCCCAGGGCAGATCGCAAGCGTTCCAATGGTCAGGGCGATCCCGACGACGCTCGTCTCGGCGTGATGCTCGCCGATCAGCGTGCGAAGCGACTCCAGCGCGACATACGGGGCCAGCAGGAAGAAGCTGACCGCCACCAGCTGCTGGGCGCGCCGCTCGGAAGTCGCTGACAGCATCCGTGAGCCCGTGAACCGCCACACCACGATCACGCTCGCGAGCCCCACGATCGCGCTATCCAGGCCGAACCCGACCAGCGCGATCGACCCAGCGAGCAAGCCCGCGACAACACCAACCGTGCCCTCGATCGTCAACCACCCGAGCGACGCCCACGCCAGGATCCTCGCCAGGCGCGCAAAGCGCAGCCATTCTCTGCTAGGCGCGGCGCTCGTCTTGCTGACAGCCACGAGCGGGAGATCGACCGCCTCCATCGGGCCAGGCTAGCCGCCCGTCGAGCGGGTGCATCCGCACTAACCCGGTGCCGTCACTGTGTACTCGCGCAACCGATCACCGTCGCCCAGCCTGCCGTCGGGGTTTAAGACAGCGGCCGCATGCTCGCGCGTAGCACGATCGTATCGATCCGGGTCTGGCGAGGAAGTGGCGGCTGCCGCCAGAGTCGTTTGTGCGCGTCGCCCGGTGCCGGGCCAGGTGCCCAGTGCGCCTGGAGAAACGGCAGGGGCGGAAACACGGCGTGGTTGAGGGCGTGGAGTCCGGCAGACTCCAACTGCTGCTGGAGCTCCGAGAACGTCGGCGCCGCCGCCTCCCCCGTGACGCCGTTGCGTGCAAGTAGCGGCGTGACCCCGTTGACCAGGCCTTGTAGCGTCGGGTAGCTCCGTGCACTGTTCAGGCGCGCGAAGTTGAGTAGCCAGGCGGCGCAGCCGGTTCGCTTGCGAACCGACGCGATCTCGGCAAGGCAGCGGTCAACATCGCCGACTGTGGGCAGGTTCTCCAGCGCCCACGAGCTGGCGACAACCGCGACGTCATCGGGCACCAGCTCGCCGAAGGAACGCATGTCGCCCACCTGCATCGTCACTCGATCCGAGAGGCCTTGCACAGCCAGCGAGCGACGCCCAGCGTGCACCGTCTCCTCAGAGAGATCTACAGCGGTGATCTAGGTGTCGGGCGATGCTCCGCGAGCACCGCCGCGCTGCCCCCCTGTCGCCGCGCCCGAATCGATCACCCTGCCGCCCTCGGGCAGCAGCCGGCTGATCGCCCGCGCGCACACCTCGCATACCGGACGCATCGACCCTCCGGGCAAGCCACCCGCGTGGTACTCCAACACCAACTGATCGAACTCCATGACCTGGTGAAGGCCGGGGGTCGCGACCTCGTGACGCGGGTCCCGCTCCGGCTGCGTCGGCTCCGTGTGCTAGCATTTTGTAAGCATGAATGTGCTTGTTCGCGATCTTCCTGACGATGTCCATGCGGCGCTTCAACGTCGCGCTGAGCGGCGCGGGCAGTCACTTCAGCAATACCTGGCTGGGGAGCTGCGTCGCTTGGCCGAGCAGCCGACGGTCGACGAGGTGCTGGAGCAGATCGAGCAGCGTCGTGGGGGCGCCGTCGGACTTGCGCAGGCCGCTGAGGATCTGCGCGAGGAGCGAGCGCGGCGTTGATCGTCGTCGATGCCTCGGTGCTCGCGAACGTGATCGGCGACGACGGGGCAGAGGGGCAGCGCGCTCGCGGCGAGATCCGTATGGCGGGACAGGTCGCAGTTCCCGACCTCGTTCATGTTGAAGCCGTTGCCGTGCTCCGCAAGCGCTGGCTCGCGGGCACGATCTCCGACAACAGGTTCGAGGCGGCGATCGCCGACCTTGAGCAGCTAGGCATCAGCCGCTATCCGACGCTGCCGCTCATGCACCGCGCGTTCGAGTTGCGCGCAAACGTCACCGTGTACGACGCGAGCTACGTCGCGCTGGCCGAGTTCTTGGGCTGTGAGCTGCTCACCGGCGACGGTCGCCTGGCCGGCGCATCGGGTCCGCGGTGCACGATCCGGCTGCTTCGGTGATCGTGTTGCCCTGCCCGGGAGGCCGCGGCGATGCGGAATGCGGCCCGATCGGCGATTGGGCACAGACCGGATTTCTGTGCCCAATCCCCGGTAATCCGCCACTATATCCGGGGGTCTGAGGTGGCTCGCGTCGGTCAGCAGAAGGCCCTGTCTGCAGGCATTTCGTCTTGCCCGGGCCAGGGTGCGCTCGTCATTCGGGTCGGTGAGGTCCCCGGTTCAAATCCGGGCGCCCCGATTTCAAGAAAGCCCTGCGAGGTCCGCATGAGCAAGAAGATCCGCGTCAACGAGGCGTCGTTGAAGTCGGCGTCCGCCAATCCGCCCGCCGCTCGTCACCCAAACGTGGCTTCGCTAACGCGCCCTTCTCGTGAGCTTGCAACGGGTGGAACCAGCTACTGATATGGCGCTGATATGGCGCTTGGACTTACCTGGGTGCGACGGAGAGTCGTTGGTAGTTGAGTAGTTAACTATATCAGTCAGTGTGCTTCCTCCGAACCGCCCATCGGAGAGGCCGGGAACACAACGTCCCGTAGATCGGTGACGGTTGGGGCGGCCTGAGCCGGATGCGGTTCGAACCCGAGCGCGACCCGCTGCCACCATTCGCGTTCATGCTCGACGGGCGGTCGGTTCCCGATCGAGGAGTGCAGTCGGCGGTGGTTGAACCAGCCGACGTAGCGGACGGTCGCGTGCTCGAGCTGCGCGTTGGTGCCGTCGGCGGGCGGTGGTGGATCCAGAGTGGCATCACATGAGTGAGGAGTTCGGCCCAAAGGCGGACGCTGTGGCCAGGTCAGAGTCGCGTGGTGGCAGCAGCACCCCATCGAGGGGCGCTGGCTGGCTTATTGTCAGCAGGAGCGGATCGATCGTGCGCAGCGGCTGGTGGAGATGCCGCGGCCGGCCGGAACATATCCATTGACGTGGTTGGTCGAGGCCGGTTACGTCGGTGATCTCGATGTGATCGCGACGGACGCGCTGCGCTTGAAAAGGATTGAGCCGGTTTCCGCACGTCGACGGCGCCAGGAGACGGCTTAGCGCCGAGCGCCCGACCAACCACTGCCGTGCCCCAACTCGATGACGAACTCGAGGACCGGGCCCGCGATCCGCAGCTTGCTGCCGCTGACTGTTCGGAATAGCGCTGCAGCGCCGGGGTTGTCGGCCCGAACGATCGCGACGAAGCGACGGACACCCTCCTGCTGTGCGAGAGCGCTCAGCTCCGCAAGCAGCGTGCTCGCAACGCCGCGTCCGTGCCAGTCATCGACGACCGTGACCGCCACCTCAGCCGCCTCGGGATCGTCGTTCAAGCGCGCGTACCGTGCGACACCGAGCGCCTGTCCCGAACTCGGCTCAATCGCGATGACCGCCTCGTGGTCGAAGTGGTCGACCTCAGTGAAATCCGCGAGCATCGCAGGCGAGAGCGCACGGAGGTTCATGAAGAAGCGCCAGTAGCGAGACTCTTCGGTCAGGCGACCGAAGACGTCGACCAGCAACGGCTTGTCCTCCGACGCGATCGGACGCACCAGGATCGACGCACCGTCGCGCAAACGTGACGATGAGGGGGCCTGGCGGCATCTGTTCAAAGACCACTCAAGTGAAGGGCTGAATTGAGCCGGAGGGCGTCCGGTGCACCTCGCGGCTGGTTGCGATCTGCACGAGCGAACCGCCGAATGCGGCTGTCAGCCCATCAGCGTCAAAGCGCAGGACGGGAAGGTCGCAGCAGCGTTCGGGGCCATCGGCTGCGAAGGTCCCGATGATCGCCTTGCCGCTGGCGCTGATCGCCGACCTGAGGATCTCGGCGTAGCGCTCTCGTTCGCGCGGATCGACAAAGAAGTGAAACACCGCGCGGTCGTGCCAGAGGTCGTAACGGCGCTGCGGTGACCAGCTGAGCACATGCTGCTCGATCCAGTGCACGCGCGATGCGTCCGCCCCGAGTTCGGCACGAGCGAGCTCAAGCGCCCCAGTGGAGATGTCGAGTACGGTGAGGTCGGTGAAGCCGCGGGCGAGGAGTCGCGCTGCGAGGCTCGAAGCGCCGCCGCCGACGTCGATGATCGCGGCGTCAGGGCGAAGCTGCAATCTCTCGATCAGCAGGAGCGACATCTCCGGCTCGGGCTGGTACCAACTGACGTTGCGCGGCGCGCTGCCGTAGACCGCATCCCAGTGACCTTTGGCGGCGCTCGACGCCGGTGACGCGGAACCGGACGACACGCTCAGTAGTATCGCGGCTCCCGGCTCGGTGACACCCACGCAAGGCGAATCTTCCGGTAGCCGACATTGCAGGCCTGCACGACCAGCACCGCGCAGAGGCTGATCTCGAGATCGCGGAGCTGCGCGTTGGGTTCGTGTTGTTGGTAAACGCGTGAAGGAACTCTGTCTTGGCCGCGACCTCGAGCACGAGGTCCGGCAGGTCGGCGGCCGCATCAGCACGTCCACACGCTCGCCCAGCGTCGTAAGCGACGCTGGCTCGGGGAGCGCGTCGAGCCGGTCGACGGGCAGCTCCCCGCGCGGCGGCGGGGGCGTGGATCGCGTGGTCCGGACGCAGCCCGTCGCGGGTGCACTGATAGGCGTCGTCGAGATCCTCGGCGAGCTGCTCGATGAACGCGTCCGGCTCGATAGGGAGCGACAGGGCGCGGCAGGTGTCTTCGCGCGAGGCGTCCCACGCTGCGTCGCAGAGCAGGCTCAAGCACGCGTCTGCGAACCGCTCGCTTGGGGTCACGTAGACACCGCGGCGGCGCAGACCGTCGCGGAGCTTCTCGAGTGCGCACATCGTGTAGGCGCCGCGATCGATCGGCCCGGCTCGGGCTCGACCAACGGCTGCCACGGCCGCGGCACGAACCGGGTGGGCAGCAGCTCCGGCGTCAGCTCGCGCCGCCCTTCGCTGCGCTTGAGCGCGATCAGCGCTTCGAGGTTCGGCTCGCCGCCGTCGCTGGCGTGGAACTCGATCGTGTCCAGCAGCAGCGGGAGGTAGCGCCGCACGCCCGCGTAGCTGCGGGTCACGAGCTCTCGCGCGCGGTCATGGCGAGCGGGTGAGCTGGCCGATCGCGGTGACCGCGGCCGCGAGACAATCGCGCGCGACGGCGGCGAAGACGGCGTCGGCAACAGGGTCGCCGATCGTATCGTCGAGCAGAACGCTGCACGCGCCCGAGGGTCCGCCCGGCGTCATCGATCGCTTCCAACGTCGCGCAACCGCTCCCGCTTGCAACGGCCGCGGCGCGGCGCGGAGCAGCAGATCGCCGTGGAGGCGGTCGAAGTGCTCAAGCGCGTCGTCCTGTCCCCGCTCTGCGGCGGTGATCGCGAACGCCATCAGCGTCGCGAGCCGCCGCGACTCGCGCCGATCGGCCAGTTCGCCGCCGCGCTGGCGCTCCGCCGCGACCATAAGGACGCGCAGCCGCGCGTGGGGCAGCGCCTCGAGCCCACCGAGCCCGTCAGCGAGGGCACACAGCTCCCGCAACCGCTCGAGCGCGGCGATCAGGCCCTTGATCGCCGGTTCGACCGGCGCCATCCGAAACCGCTCGAGGTCGGTCACACGATGGCCGGCCGTGACGTGAGCAGCCGCTCGAGCCTTTCGCGCTGCGCGTCGGTCAGCGTGGCGGCGAGCATTCCAGCCGCGCTCATCAGCGCTCTCGCGGGCTGGGCCAACGAGTCGCCACAGCGTGCTCCACCCGGGGAGGAGAATCCGCCGGCCCATCAGGAGCTTGCTGGCGCGAGTGAACAGCGCGCGGCTGCTCTCCCCGGTCGCCCAGGCCCGTGCCCGCAGCCACTCGACGAGTTCGGGCTCGACGCCCTCGCTGCTGAACGGCCGGTAGCCGTAGATGCGGCGGATCTCGGCCTGGTGTGACCAGCGCAATTCACCTTCGCCGTAGCCGGGCAGGTCCAGGCTCGCGGAGACGCCGATCTCACGCGCGGTCCACCGGACGACCTGCGCGGGGACAGCCGCTGGGTTCTCGAGAAACCGGCCGAGGTAGCGCACGGTGCCCAGCTGCACGGCGAACCCCCGGTGGTTCGCATCGCTGTGCCGGCGCGCGATCGCGCGCAGGTCATCGTCGCTAGAAGCAAAAGCAGCCCCCGAGCTCGTCGGGCGAGAGCTCGCGCGTGAACTGTCCGTAGTCCTGCGGGCGTCCGTAGTCCTGCGGGCGCGCGTCGGGGGTCACGCGCTCACCGCCGGCGGCGTTCGGGGTCGTCAAGCCGACGCGCGGCCTGCGCCGGGCGGGGCCGGTGCTCGGGGTCTGCGAGGCGACGGCGGACCTCAACGAGAGTCGTCTCGAGCTGCTCGACGCGGACGCCGTGCTCGAGCCACGGCAGGCCGGCGTCCTGGTGCTCGTTTCGCAGGTGCCCGGCTCCGAGCCCAAGCTCAAGCCGACTGTGGGAGAGCAGGTCCGCGATGGCGACGGCTCGCGCGAGCAGCGCTGGGTTCCAGAACCCCCGTTCAGCACGTAGGTCCGCAGCCGCATGCGCTCGCTGATCCCTACAGCTGCCGGCAGCGTCGTAGACGGATCCGGCGCGCCCAGATGGTCAGGAGTGGCGATCACATCGCAGCCCAGCGCGTCCGCGCGTCTGATCACCTGGCGGAACGCGTCGAGCGAGGCGGAACCGTGCAACGCGACTCCGAACGTCAGCTCACTCACGCGGCGACAATAGCGCAACCCAAAGGTTGCGGTACCGAACAGCGACACAGGGCACCGGCGAGACGCAAGACCCCAGGTCCCTCGTCGCAAGTCCACCAAGGCGTGGCCGCTGGCCTTCACGCCTCGGGCGATACCGAGTGTCGTGCTGCGGAAGATGACCTTCACGAGAGTGCGGGAAATCACGGATGCGCGCCGCTTTGCCTCTGCGTAGCGTTGCCTGACTCCCGCCAGGCTGTCAGTGACCGCGTTGGATCCTTTGAACAGTGTGAGGAGTGTGGACGATGACCACGACCGCGGGTGAGGCATCAGAGTCGACATCCGCGAAGGCTGCTGCGCCGGTGGGGGAGACCACGGAGAAGCGCACCCGGGCCGTCAAAGCCGCCGGCGGCGGCAGCCGCGCCAAAGCAGACCAGCAGGGTGCGCGTTCCGCGGCGGAAAGCGCCGACCCACGAGGCGGAACGGAAGCAACGTCCGAAGGAGAACATATGCAAAGAGAAGCGCTGGGCATGGTCGAAACGCGGGGGTTGGTTGCCAGCATCGAAGCATCGGACGCCATGGTGAAGGCTGCCAATGTCGTGCTGATCGGCAACGAGAAGATCGGTGCTGGTCTGGTGACGGCCATGGTGCGTGGCGATGTGGGGGCGGTCAAGGCCGCCACGGACGCCGGCGCGGCGGCGGCCGCCAAGGTCGGCGAGGTTGTTTCCGTCCACGTGATCCCCAGGCCGCACCAGGACGTCGAGCAGATCCTGCCCGACAACGGCAACGGCGACGTGAAGAGCGGCAGCGACGTGAAGGCCGCCAAATAGGACAGGCATCGAGCCGTCTGACTACGGCCGAGTGAAAGGAGCAATTCCTTGATGCAAGACGAATTGGTCGATGCCGTCCTCCAGGAGGTCATGAAGCGGGTAGCGCCCGCGACCGACGGCGGCGAATCAACCGGAACCACTCAGCGCGCTGCGGCGGCCGACGACCTCGTGCAACTGACCGAGTTCATCGGCACCGGCCTGGGCGACACGCAAGGGATCGTGATCGCCAACCTCGATCCCGCGATCCACGACCTGATGGGGTTCGACAAGAAGTACCGGTCCATCGGAGTCATCGGCGGCCGTGTCGGGGCCGGGCCCCAGATCATGGCGGCTGACGATGCTGTGAAGGCGACCAACACCGAGATCCTCGCGGTGGAGATGCCGCGCGACACCAAGGGTGGAGCCGGCCACGGCAACCTGATCGTGTTCGGCGCCGAAGACGTCTCCGATGCCCGCCGCGCCGTGGAGGTCACGCTGGAGACGCTCCCGAAGTACTTCGGCGATGTCTACTCCAACGACCAGGGCCACCTCGAGCTGCAGTACAGCGCTCGGGCCAGCCGGTGCCTGGACTTCGTGTTCAAGGCCCCGCAGGGCAAGGCGTTCGGCCTGATCCTCGGCGCGCCGGCGGTGATCGGCGTGCTCATGATCGACACCGCGGTCAAGGCCGCCAACGTCGAGGTTGTCGGCTACGGGTCCCCTGCCCACGGCACGAGCCTCACCAACGAGGTGTTCATCTGGGTCAGCGGTGACGCCGGCGCGGTCCGGCAGGCCGTGATCTCCGGTCGCGAGGTCGGCAAGCAGCTCCTCGGCGCCTGGGGTGATGAGCCCATGTCCGTGACCCAGCCCTACATCTGAGGGCGGTGGATATGGCACAGAGACAGAAGCGCTTCGAGGTGCTGGCCGAGCGGCCGGTCAACAAGGACGGCTTTATCCAGGAGTGGCCCGAGGTCGGCCTCGTGGCGATGGAGAGCGCGAACGACCCCCGGCCGAGCATCAGGATTCAGGGCGGCAGGGTCGTCGAGCTCGACGGCCGAGCCCGTGATGACTTCGACATGATCGACGCCTGGATCGCCGATCACTGCATCGACGTGTCCGTGGCCGAGGAGGCGATGGCCGTCGACTCGAACGACTTCGCCCGGATGCTGGTCGACGTGAACGTGCCGCGGTCGGAGATCGCGCGCCTGTCCGTCGGCCTGACGCCGGCGAAGCTCCTCGACGTCCTCAAGCGGATGAATGTCGTCGAGCTGATGATGGCGATGCAGAAGCTCCGGCCTCGGCGCACGCCGTCCAACCAGGCCCACGTAACCAACCTCAAGGACACACCCGCGCTGCTGGCGGCCGACGCCGCCGAGGCGGCATACCGCGGCTTCAGCGAGGTGGAGACCACCGTCGGCATTGGACGGTACGCGCCGATGAACGCCCTCTCGCTCCTGGTCGGTGGCCAGACGGGCCGGCCCGGCGTGCTGTCGCAGTGCGCGGTCGAGGAGGCGCTGGAGCTGACGATGGGCATGCGCGGGCTGACGGCCTATGCCGAGACCGTGTCGGTCTACGGCACGGACCAGGTCTTCGTCGACGGCGACGACACGCCGTGGTCGAAATCGTTCCTGGCCTCGGCCTACGCCTCACGCGGCCTGAAGATGCGGTTCACGTCGGGCACGGGGTCCGAGGTCCAGATGGGCTACGCCGAGGGCAAGTCCATGCTCTACCTCGAGATCCGCTGCGTCATGATCACCAAGGGTGCGGGCGTCCAGGGCCTCCAGAACGGCTCGATCAGCTGCATCGGGGTCCCGGGTGCGGTGCCGTCGGGGATTCGTGCCGTCCTGGCCGAGAACGTGGTGACGGTCCTGCTCGACCTCGAGGTGGCCTCGGGCAACGACCAGACCTTCACCCATTCGCCCATCCGGAACACCGCCCGCATGCTGATGCAGTTCCTGCCGGGGACCGATTACATCTTCTCCGGTTACAGCGCGGTCCCGAACTACGACAACATGTTCGCCGGATCGACGCACGACGTGGACGATTACGACGACTACCTGGTCCTGCAGCGTGACCTGCAGGTCGACGGCGGGCTCCATCCCGTTCGGGAGGACGAGGTCGTGGCGGTACGCAACAAGGCCGCTCATGCGCTCCAGGCCGTGTTCGAGGAGCTCGGCCTGCCCGCCATCACCGACGCCGAGGTCGAAGCGGCGACCTATGCCCACGGCAGCAAGGACATGCCTGACCGCAACGTCGCCGAGGACCTCCGGGCCATCGACGACTTCATGAAGCGGGGCACGACCGGTTTGGACGTCGTCCGGGCGCTGGCCAAGCACGGATTCACCGACATCGCCGAGCCGGTCCTCGGCATGCTGAAGCAGAAAGTGTCGGGCGACTACCTCCACACGTCGGCGATCTTGGACAGCAACTTCGACGTGTTGAGCGCAGTGAACGACCCCAACGACTACCAGGGACCGGGGACCGGTTATCGCCTTAGCGGCGAGCGATGGGAGCGCCTGAAGGATATCCCGCAGGCCATCCGAGCGGAAGACGTCTAGGCCAGGGAGCGTGTGACATGGATATTTCGAAGGACCTAGTCAGAGAGATCATCCTCGAAGTCCTGCGCCAATCGGAGGGAGAACCTGCTCCTGCCGGCGGCGGCGGGGTCGAGGTCCCGCCCCTGTCCTTCCGCGACGTAGGCCCGGCGGAACGTGGCACGAACCGGCACGAGGTCGTGATCGGCGTGTCCCCTGCGTTCGGCACGGCGATGACCAAGACGATCATCGGCATCCCCCACGGGGACGTGCTCCACGAGGTGATGGCCGGCATCGAGGAGGAAGGGCTCAAGGCCCGGCTCGTGAAGGTCAACAGGACCGCCGACGTCGGCTTCATCGCGCACGAGGCGGCCCAGCTGAGCGGCTCGGGCATCGGGATCGGCATCATCTCCCGGGGCACGACCGTCATCCACCAGCGCGACCTCGCGCCACTTCAGAACCTCGAGCTGTTCCCCCAGTCCCCGCTCATCGAGCGGGACACCTTCCGGGCGATCGGCCGCAACGCGGCGCAGTACGCCAAGGGTGAGTCCCCCGCCCCGGTGCCTGTGCGCAACGACCCGATGGCGCGGCCTCGCTACCAGGGCCTGGCGGCGCTGCTGCACAACAAAGAGACCCAGCACGTTCGACCAGACCTCGCAAGCGAAGAGGTTGCAGTTCAACTGTAGGGGGAGTGCCGACCGGTTCAACTGTAAAAGGAGTGGCATCCGTGTCAGATCAACTGTCCGAACAGGTTGAGCACCTGGCCCGCGCTCGCGGTCTGGACATCTCGCCCGACGTTGTCGCCGAAGCGGTCAAGCGCGTCTTGGCGGCGATGGGCGAGGCCCCGGCGCTGGGCGATTCCCCGGCGCCGTCGGGCAATCGCCGGAATGGTCTCAGGGCCGAGCGCGACTACCCATTGGCCACCAAGCGGCCCGACCTGGTGCAGTCGGCAAGCGGTCTCCCCCTCGACGAGATCACGCTCGATAAGGTGGTCGCCGGCCAGATCAAGTTCGAGGACATCAAGACCCGCCCTGAGACGCTCGAGTACCAGGCCCAGATCGCCGAGAGCGCGGGCCGTCCCAATCTGGCCACCAACCTCCGGCGAGCCGCCGAGATGACCAGGATCCCGGACGCGCGAGTCCTCGAGATCTACAACGCCCTGCGGCCATACCGATCCACCAAGCAGGACCTTCTCGCGATCGCCGAGGAGCTCGACTCCCAGTACCAGGCGAAGGTCTGCGCCGCCCTGGTTCGGGAGGCCGCCGAGGTGTACGAGAGGCGCGGCCGCCTCGCGCGGTGACCGCGCCTGGCACCGTCCGATGGAGTGGGTCGCCGGCGTCGACGTTGGCAACAACTCGACCGAGATCGCCCTAGCGCAGGCTCACGGGAGGCGGCGCGGTCGAGATCGTCTCGAGCGCGATGGTCCGGACCGTGGGCATCAAAGGCACCAGCCGCAACGCCGTCGGGGTCATCGAAGGGCTCGACCTGGCCCTGGGACGGGTCGGCATGACGCGACGCGATCTCAATCTGGTGCTGCTCAACGAGGCGACCCCGGTCATCGGCGACGTGGCGATGGAGACGATCACCGAGATGATCATCACCGAGTCGGCGATGATCGGGCACAACCCGAGCACACCCGGAGGGCTCGGGCTGGGGCTCGGCACCACCATCGCGCTTGACCGTCTCCTTGGCACGCCTCCCGACGGTCCGTGGATCGTGGTCATACCGGGAACGGTTGAGTTCCGCGACGCGGCCCGACAGCTGAACGAGGCCGCGTCCAGGAACCTCCATGTGACCGGGGCCATCGTGCAGAAGGACGACGGTGTGCTCATCCACAATCGGCTGCACCAGCCGATCCCGATCGTCGACGAGGTGCACTACATCGACCGCGTCCCGCTCGGCATGGCGGCCGCGGTCGAGGTGGCGCTGCCGGGAAAGGCCATCGACAAGCTGTCCAACCCCTACGACATCGCCACTCTCTTCGACCTCGACCCGGATGAGACCAGGCGCATCGTACCGGTGGCGCGCGCCCTCACCGGCACGCGCAGCGCAGTGGTGATCAAGACGCCGAAGGGAGACATCCAGGAGCGGCGGATCCCCGCCGGCACGATCACCCTCACCGGCCAGCAGCGCAACACCGAGGTCAAGGTGGAGGAGGGGGCCGAGGCGATCATGCAGGGCGTGGCCTCGGTGTCGCCCCTCGTCGAGATCCAGGGCGAGCCGGGCACCAACGTCGGGGGGATGTTCGAGAACGTCCGCAACGTGATGGCCGAACTGACCGATCAGCCGGCGGAGGGGATCCAGGTGCGCGACATCCTGGCCGTCGACACCCTCAAGCCCCAGCAGGTGCTCGGCGGCCTGGCCGGCGAGTACTCGTTGGGGAACGCCGTCGGGCTGGCCGCGATGGTCGAGACCCACAAGCTGCCGATGCAGCGCCTGGCCCGCAAGCTCGAGGCCGAGATCGAGGTACCGAGCTGCGTCGGCGGGGTCGAGGCCGAGATGGCAATCAAAGGGGCGTTGACCACCCCCGGCACGCGGGCACCGCTGGCGATCCTCGACCTCGGCGGAGGCTCCACCGACGCCTCGACGATCAACGAGCTCGGCCAGATCCGCAGCGTCCACCTCGCCGGAGCCGGCGACATGGTGACGATGCTCATCGACACCGAGCTCGGGCTCGACGACCGCGACCTGGCGGAGCTCGTGAAGCGCCACCCGCTCGCCAAGGTCGAGACGCTGTTTCACCTCCGCCACGAAGACGGCTCGGTGCAGTTCTTCCAGCAGCCCCTCGATCCCCGGCTGTTCGGCCGCGTCGTGGTCATCTCCGACGACGGGCCCGTGCCGATCCCGACCCGCCAGCCGCTGCCGGCGATCGCCGCCGCCCGCACGGGCGCCAAGCACAAGGTCTTCGTGCAGAACGCGCTCCGCGCCCTGCGGATCGTGGCGCCGGCGGGCAACATCCGGCTCCTCGGCTACGTCGTGATGGTCGGCGGCTCGGCGCTGGACTTCGAGATCCCCAAGATGATCTCCGACGCGCTGATCGACTACGGCGTCGTGACGGGCCGCGCCAGCGTCAGGGGCGTCGAGGGGCCACGGAACGCGGTGGCGACGGGACTGGTGCTGGTCTACGCCGAGCTGAACGCACCCAGACGCGCAGAAGCACGGTATGCAGCCGCCTAGCGAGACCGACCGCCCCGTCGCGGTGTGGATCGTGGGGCCGCACCCCCTTCCCGACGGCGTCCTCCAGCCCATCCTGTGGGGACTGGAGGAGGAGGGGATCCCGGCCGAGACCCAGCCGTCGGCCGCGGGGACCGTCGCGGAGATGGCGAAGGTGGCGGCCGACGGTTCGCCGCTCAACGTCGGGATCGCCGTGTCCGGCGCCGACCGCGCCGTGGCCCTGCACCATCGCGACCTGGCGGCCTCCGAACCGTTGTTCGTCCTACGTCCATCCGAACTCGAACCGGCACGTCTTCGCCGGCTCGGCGCCAACGCCGCCCGGCTCGTGAAGGGAAACCCGCTCGCGGTCGACGACGAGACCCTGACCTGCCGGGCCCGCCGCCCCCACCGAGCCCGCCGCCCCGACCGAGGCCGCCGCCCCCGCCGCCCCGACCGCCCCCACCGAGCCGGCCGCCCCCGCCGTCTCCGACGTGGCCTTCCAGGATCTCGTGGACGAGATCACGGCCATGGTCGTCGCCCGCCTGCTGAGCGGGCGCGATTGGCGGCCGATACCCCCGACCACGGACATGCCCCGTAGGAGAACAGGATGACCGAGCTCCGAGCCTTCGTGTACATCGATCGGATGCAGCCTCAGTACGCGGCATACGTCGGTGCGAACGCCAGGGGGTACCTGCCGGTCCCCGGGATGGCCTCGACGATGGTCGAGGTCGCTCCCGGCGTGATGATCAACCAGTTGACCGACGCGGCCGTCAAGGCGGCCAACGTCCGCCCCGGCCTGATGATCGTCGAGCGCCACTTCGGCATCCTCGAGTTCCATTCCGACGCCCAGGCAGATGTGAAGCACTCCGGCAATGCGGTGCTCAAGTCGCTGGGCATGAAGCTCACCGATCGCGCGAAGCCCGAGATCCTGAGCTCGCAGATCATCAACAAGACGAACCCGTACCACGCCCAGATGGTCAACGTCTCCCGCCTGCTGCTCGATGCTGCTGCCCGGACAGGACCTGTACATCCTCGAGGTCCAGCCGGCCGCCTACATCACGCTCGCGGCCAACGAGGCCGAGAAGGGCGCCGCCGTCACGTTGGTCGACCTCCGGTCCTTCGGCGCGGTCGGCCGCCTCTACCTCGGCGGGACCCAGTCGGAGGTCGAGCGGGCCGCCGGCGCGGCCGAGATGGCGATCCGTCGCGTCCAGGGCAGCACGGCCGAGGCGGCGTAGCGCCGGCCATGATCTCCGAGCCCGCCAACCGGCACCTCATCAAATTCGCCGCCGCGATCGAGCGCCGTAACGGGGTGCGGTTCGACGGGCCGCTGTACGCCGGTGTCGACCTTGGGACATCGAACATCGTCACCGCAGTGGTCGACGGCCATGGCCGGCCGGTCGCGGGCGCGCTGACACAAAGCCGTTCGTCGGTCCGCGACGGGCTGGTGCTCGACTACGTCGCCGCCACCACCATTCTCCGCGAGCAGATCGGCCGCCTCCACGCCGCCGGCGTCTCGGTCAAGGCTGCCTCGGCCGCCTACCCGCCCGGAATCTCGGGGCGCGACCGCGAGGCCTTCGCCAACGTGCTTCAGGCCGTGGGCTTGGACGTCGTCAGCCTCATCGACGAGCCCACCGCCGCCTCCCTCGTGCTCGAGATCACCGACGGCTGCGTGGTCGACATCGGCGGCGGGACCACCGGCATCTCGCTGATCGAGAACGGCGAAGTCGTCTACACGGCCGACGAGGCGACCGGCGGGCACCACGTCGACCTCGTGCTGGCCGGCCACTACCGGAGTACCGGTCGAGGAAGCCGAACTGATCAAGCTCGATCCCAATCGCCGCGATGAGGTCGCCCTCCTGGTGCGGCCCGTGTTCCAGAAGATGGGCAGTATCGCCCGCACCCATCTGCGAGACAGGGCGCCCGACTCCCTCTACCTGGTGGGTGGGACGAGCTGCTTCCCCGGCATCGACGACGTGATCGCGAACGAGACCGGCCTGCGGGTTGCCCTGCCGGTGAAACCGTTGCTGGTGACACCGCTGGGCATCGCGCTCAGCTGCCTGAGGACCGCGACCGATGGTCGGCGCCGGCGCGGAGGGCGGATCGTGAACCGCGAGCAGGTCCTGCGGCTGGTCGCCGAGGTCATCTCTCGGCTGGCGCCGCGGCTCGGTGCCGACGGACGCCGAGGCCGTCTCGTGGTCGCGTTCAGCGGGGCCACGGCGTCGTTCACCGAGACGCTCCGGCAGTGCCGTCTGCTCGTGCTCGACGGCTACCAGTTGCGCTTAGCGCTCTCACCCGCTGCCGAGCAGCTCTTCGGCTCGGTCGTGCGCGAGAGCCTCGACGGCTTCCCGCACGTGGACCAGGTAGACGCCGTCCAGTGGCTCGGTGAGCTCTTGGAGTCCAGGGCTGTCGTTTGCCCGATGCTCAGCGTGAACACGCTGTCGAAGGTGTCGCTGCTCACCGCCGACGGACTGGTCCCCAATCTCCTCCTGCACGGGCTGTTCATGGGCAAGCCGGTCGTGCTCGCGGGAGACGGGGTCGACCTGGCGGACGAAGGGCGCCGGGGCCTCGGCATCGACCAGGCGACGCCGGCATTGCGTCAGGCGCTCGACGAGCGACTGCGCACGGTCGCCGGCTACGGCTGCCGGATCACGGACGTGCGCGGCCTGCACGCGACGGTGAACTCCCTGCTCGTGAGCGGCAGCGAACGCGCGTCTGCCGGCGCGCTGCCGGCCGGGCCGCTCGTCACCGCCGCCGACGTTCGCCGCGCGCACCGGGCAGCAGGCGAGGCACTGAGCCTGTCCCCAGGCTCGCTCGTGACGCCGCTGGCCCGCGACCTGGCGATGCAGCTCGGCGTGCGGCTGACCCGCAACGGGATGGAACTCCAGTGAAGACACGAGAGAGGACGACGACATGTTGATCGCACAAGTGATCGGGACCGTCGTGGCCACCCGCAAGCACGACCGCCTGGTCGGAAGCAAGATCCAGATCGTCCAGCCGTTGACCCCGAACGGGTTGAGCCCGTCGGGCGAACCGTTCGTCGCCGTCGACGCGGTCGGAGCCGGCGTCGACGAGCGCGTCGTGGTCGTCACGGGCAGCGGCGCCCGGCTGGCGATCGACGACGAACGTGCCCCGGTCGACGCCACGATCGTCGGGATCATCGACGAGATCGACATCGAGGGGGCTCCGTCACCGTGAGCCTCTACACCCGCCGCGGCGACACTGGGCAAACCAGGCTCCTGAGCGGAGAGCTCGTCGACAAGGACGACGTCAGGGTGCAGACCTACGGCGCGGTCGACGAGCTGCAGGCTCACCTGGGAATGGTGATTGCGTTGACCCGATCTGCGCGGGTGCGCTCACTTCTTCAGGCCGTTCAGGAGGATATGGTCGCTGTCGGTGCGGAGTTGGCGTCGTCGGGCGAGCCCGGGACCCGACTGTCGCGCCGGGTCGGGCGAGACGACGTCGCCAGGCTCGAGCGCTCGATCGATGAGCTCACCGCTTCCTACCGCTTGCCCGATCGCTTCGTTCGCCCGGGCGCATCGCCCGACAGCGCCGCCGCCCATGTGGCACGCGTCGTCAGCCGGCGCTGCGAGCGGCTGATAGTCGCGCTCAACAAGCGGGCGGATGGGCTCGACGACCTCCTCGTCTACTTCAACCGCCTCAGCGACTTCCTGTTCGTCGTGGCATGGAGCCTCGAGGTCGACGCAGTGCTCGACGAGATCGTCTCGCAGTCGATCGAGCGAGCTGGAGCGCACGGTACGAGCGGGGAGGCGGCGCGCCGATGAGCCGCACGCTCACGCTCCCGCTGGCGCGGCTGCTGGGCGATCTGGCCGAGGACGAGGCCGCGGCCGTCGGCGTACCGATCACGGTTGCCGTCGTCGATGGCGAGGCCGGGCTGGTGTACCTGGCCCGCATGGACGACTCGCTGCCGGCGAGCCGCGACCTGGCGGTCGCCAAGGCTCAGACGGCGGCCAGCCTTCGTATGGCAACCGACGAGGTGGGCCGCCTCGCCCAACCGGGTGCATCGCTGTACGGGATCCAGCACGTCCACCCGGGACGGGTCGTGCTGTTCGGCGGAGGCCTGCCGCTTCGGCTGGGCGCGACCGTCGTCGGCGGCATCGGTGTGAGCGGCGGTACCGCCGAGGAGGATGTTCAGATCGCGGGCCCTGTCGTCGAGGCGTTGGGAGAGATGGAGCGCTGGGCGGGCGTCGTGGAGCGCTCCGCGCCTCCAGTCCATGCGAGCGGCCACGGGCCGCCACACATCGAGCCCGCGTTGCGGGCGGCGTTCTCGGGCATGGACCCGCCGCTGCCAGCACGCGAGCAGTCGATTCTCGCGGGCGCGGTGCTGCTGGGCCTCACAGCGACACGGAACCGCTCAGCAAAGGTGTGACACAAGGAGCCATCCATGGACATCAGCCCGGACACCATCAACCAGGTCTTGAGCATGGTTCTCGACGAGCTCGGGCGGGGGCGGGAGCCGTTCGCTGCGCCGGCGACCGACGGGCTGTACGACACCATCGACGAGGCCGTGACGAGCGCGGTCGAGGCGCAGCGACGATTGATCGCCATGACCCTCGAGACCCGGCACAAGATCATCGAAGCGATCAGGGCGGCGGCGCTGGCGAACAACGAGATGATGTCGGCGCTCGCCGTGCGCGAGACGACGCTGGGCCGCTACGAGGACAAGCTGCGGGAGAACATCCTGTGCGCGACCAAGACGCCCGGGACCGAGGATATCTCGCCTCAAGCGGCGAGCGGCGATCATGGGTTGATGCTCCTTGAGTTCGCGCCGGTGGGGGTCATCGGGACGCTGACGCCGATCACCAACCCCACCGGCACGCTCATCCACAACTCGATCAGCATGATCGCCGCAGGCAATGCCGTGGTCTTTAACCCGCATCCCAGTGCGAGGGAGACCAGCGCCCTGGTCTTCGGGGTCATCCATCGGGCCGTCGTGGACGCCGGGGGTCCCCCGGGGCTGATCGCGGCGGTCCGCGAGCCGACCCTGGCCACCGCCAAGGAGCTCATGGAGCACCCCAAGGTGAACCTGCTGGTGGCGACCGGAGGCCGGGAAGTGGTCAAGGCCGTCCTGCGGTCCGGGAAGAAGGCCATCGGCGCGGGCGCCGGCAATCCTCCCGCGCTCGTCGACGAGACCGCGCACCTGCGCAACGCGGCTCGGTCGATCATCGACGGCGCCAGTGTCAACAACAACATCTTCTGCACCTGCGAGAAGGAGACCATCGCCGTCGACGAGGTGGCCTCCTCGCTCATCAAGTTCATGCAGGAGACCGGCCGCGCTTACCTGCTCAACCGGGAGGAGGCCGACCGGGTGACCGAGCTCGTGGTCACCCGCGAGGGCCAGATCAACCATGCCTACATCGGCAAGAACGTGCAGGTCATCCTGGCCGACGTCGGCATCTCGGTCGGCGATGAGTGCCGGCTCGCGATCTTCGAAGCCCCCAGGGACCACCCGCTGGTCTGGCTCGAGCAGATGATGCCGGTCATGCCGATCGTGCGGGTGCGCGACGTCGGCGAGGGCATTGACCTGAGCGTTGCCGTCGAGCAGGGGAACCGGCACACCGCGGTCATGCACTCGACCAACGTCGACAACATGACGGCGTTCGCCCGGGCCGTGCAGACGACGATCTTCGTGAAGAACGGCCCGTCCTACGCCGGCATCGGCCTCGGCGGCGAGGGCCATACCGCTTTCACGATCGCCGGCCCGACCGGCGAGGGCCTCACGTCGGCCCGGACCTTCACCCGCCAGCGGCGCTGCACCCTAGTCGAGGGCTTTCGAATCATCTGATCTGACGCACCGACCGGCAACCGAAGGGCGATATGCGCCAGCGCACAAGTCGATGACTAGCCGTACGCACGCGCGCCGGATCTCCGCCGTCGACGCTGCGGCGCTCGTGCGCTCCGGCGACTGGGTCGAGTACGGCGGCGGCATCGGCCAACCGGATGTGTTCGACGCGGCGCTCGCGGAGCGAGTTGACGAGCTCGAGGACGTCAAGTTCCGTGCCTGCGTCACGGTGCGGCCGCGCGCCGTGTTGGAGGCCGACCCTGGCCGCGACCACTTTCATTGGTTCAGCTGGCACTACACCGGCTATGACCGCGTGAAGGGCGACCGCGGCCTCGCGACCTATATTCCCTGCAACCTGGGTGAGATCCCGGATTACTACCGGCGCTTTATCGAACCGCCGGAGATTGCCGTGATCAAGACCTGCCCGAAGGACGAGCGCGGCTTCTTCAATTTCAGCCTCGCCGCGTTCTGGCATCGCGCGATCGTCGAGCGGGCAGAGCTCGTGATCGTCGAGGAGTCGGCTGGGCTGCCGTACCTCGACGGGCTCGAGAACGCCGTGCACGAGAGCGACGTCGACTACATCATCGAGGGGGAGCACGGGCCCGCGCCAGAGATTCCGAGCCCGCCGCCCACCGACGTCGATCACGCCATCGCGCTGCTGATCGCCAACGAGATCGAGGACGGCAGCTGCCTGCAGATCGGCATCGGCGCGATGCCGAACGCCGTGTGCTCGCTCCTGCTCGAGAGCGGCGTGTCCGACCTGGGTGTGCATACGGAGATGCTCACCGACGGCATTGTCGACCTGTATCGTGCCGGCGTCGTCACCGGGGCCCGGAAGACGCTTCATCCGGGCAAGGTCGTCTGCACCTTTGGTTTCGGGACTGAGCGGCTGTACGAGACGGCGCACCGCAACCCTGATTTCGTCTGCCTCGCCGTCGACCTGATCAACCTGCCGGAGCTCGTGATGCAGAACGAACGCATGGTCTCGATCAACAGCACGACGCAGATGGACCTACAGGGCCAGGCGGCAAGCGAGTCCGCAGGCCACCGCCACATCAGCGGCACGGGCGGGCAGTCGCAGTTCGTGCGGGGTGCATGCGCGTCCACTAGCGGCAAGTCGTTCATCTGCATGTCCTCCGAGCACGAGCGCCACGGTGTGCGCGCGAGTCGGATCGTTCTCCACCTGACGCCCGGCAACATCGTCACGACCACTCGGGCCGACGTCATGTATGTCGTCACCGAGTACGGGATCGTCAACCTGAAGGGCAAGTCCGTTCCCGATCGGGCACGGGCGATGATCTCGATCGCCCACCCCGACTTCCGTGACGACCTCGAGCGCGACGCCCGCGCTCACGGCCTGATCCCGAAGGGCTTCTTCTAATACATTCGCAATCCTCGGATCGTCCCAGGAACTGGCAACCCCGGCGCGGCGCGCCCGCCGGGCACCCCCCGGTGCTCCCGCCAGGGCTGCTTGATGAGGCTGTTGACCGGGCCGCTGGCCGCCGTCGGGTCCGTCAATCTCTCGGGATGCCGTCCGACAGGCGGATCAGCAACGAGATGATCGACGAGCTGCTCGCCGGCGCGTCGACCGAGCAGGAGATCGCCGGGCCCGGCGGGCTGCTCGCCGAGCTGACCAAGCGCCTGGTGGAGCGCGCGATGGAGGTCGAGCTGACCGACCACGTCGGCTACGAGCCGCATCAGGAGCCGCCGGGTGGCGCTCCGAACACGCGCAACGGCACGACACCGAAGACGCTGATCACCGAGCACGGGAAGGTCCAGATCGACGCGGCCCGCGACCGTGACGGCAGCTTTGAGCCGCAGATCGTCCGCAAGCGCCAGCGCCGCTTTGAGGGGTTCGACGACAAGATCCTCGCGCTCTACTCGCGCGGGCTGTCGACGCGCGACATCTCCGCGCACCTCGAGGAGATCTACGGCGTGAACGTCGGCCGCGACCTGATCTCGCGCGTCACCGACGGCGTGATGGACGACGTGCGCGACTGGGCCAAGCGGCCGCTTGAGGACATCTACCCGATCGTGTTCCTCGACTGCATGGTCCTCAAGATCCGCGAGGGCGGCACAGTCCAGCGCCGCGCGCTGTACCTCGCGCTCGGCGTCACCCTCGATGGCGACCGGGACGTGCTGGGCATGTGGTTCCAGGAGACCGAGGGCGCGAAGTTCTGGATGCAGGTGTTGACCGATCTAAAGACCCGCGGCGTGCGCGACATCTTGATCTGCTGCGTTGACGGCCTGACCGGGTTCCCCGACGCGATCGAGGCGATCTTCCCGGCCACGACGGTGCAAACGTGTCTGGTTCACCTGATCCGCTCGAGCCTCAAGTACGTCCCCCGCCGCGAGCGCGAGCAGGTCGCCCGCGACCTGAAACCGATCTACACCGCCGTGGACGCCGACCAGGCCCACGCCGCGCTCGAGCTCTTCGATGAGAAGTGGGGCGCCCGGTTCCCGGTCATCACCCAGGGCTGGCTGAACGCCTGGGAGCACGTGATCCCGTTCCTGGCGTTCCCCGACGAGGTCCGCCGCGTGATCTACACCACGAACGCCATAGAGGCGCTCAACCGGCAGCTGCGCAAGGCGATCAACACGAAGGGCAGCTTCCCGAACGAGGACGCCGCCCGCAAGCTCGTCTACCTCGCGCTCCAGAACGCCGTCCCCCAGTGGACGCGAACCCGGAACTGGACGACCGCGTTGCTCGCGTTCAAGATCCACTTCGGTGACCGCGTCCCTGACACTGCAAACTGACAGTCACTCGTTGACACTGACCCGCTCACTGTTACACTAACTATCAACCACCGCCAAGCGCGCTTACACAGTTAACCTGAGTGCGCCCAGCGTTGGAGGTCGATGAAGTAATCGCGATCTGACATAAGCTCGTCGTCGCCAGCGGGTGTGAGTCCGGTCCGGGTAGCTGCCAGGAGGCCCGGTAGCAGGCTGGCGGCTCGGCCGGGAAACGGGTCGGGTCGAAGCCCAGCGTCAAGAGCCCTTATGGGGGAGCGACCGAGCGGTCCGCAGCATCAAGCGAAGCCTGCCGGGCCGTTAGTGTGCCCGCCCTTCGGGCGGGAGAAGGGAGAGCCGAGCCGCGTCAGTCACGGCGAAGGCCATGGAAGGGGTGAAGAGCCTGGAGGCGCAGCCCCGAAGAACTCCCCGGCGTAGAGGGCGTGGAACGCTCGGAAGGTGACGGCGGGAACTGGGGAGGCCCTCCCCGGCCTGGCGGTCTGCGGTGACCGTCAGAGCGTCGCGTCCTATAACCGGCGGAGAGCCGGGAAATGGATGGTGAGCCGGGTGGGCGTCGGAGGCGGCCATAGGTACCGATCGAGCCGACGGGACAACAGAACCGGCGGTGATGGGAAGGGCCGCTGCTTCGTTCACGCGTCACGCATACGGAAGGACTGGTGAGTGCCCTCGTGGCTATACCCGCCAAGCAGGACAAAGTCCGAGAACTACAGCGAACGCTTTACCGGGCGGCCGAAGCCGACCCCGGGCGACGGTTCCACGCGCTCTACGACAAGGTCCACCGCAGGGACGTTCTGGAGCGGGCGTGGGAGCTGGTGCGCGCCAATCGTGGCGTGGCCGGCATCGACCGGCAGACCATCGCGGACGTCGAGGAGTACGGCATCGCCAAGCTGCTCGATGAGCTGGCCGTGGATCTGAAGGACGGAGGGTGGCGACCGCTCCCGGCCCGCAGGGTGTTCATCCCGAAGCCCGGCAGGCCGACCGAGCAGAGACCACTCTCGATCCCGACGGTCCGCGACCGTGTCGTGCAGGCGGCAGCGAAGATCGTCATTGAGCCGATCTTCGAGGCTGACTTCATGTCGTGCTCGTTTGGGTTCAGGCCCGGGCGCTCGGCGCACGACGCTCTTCAGGTGCTCGTGGACGAGTGCTGGAGGGGCGCGCGGTGGGTCGCGGAATCGGACGTCTCGAACTGTTTTGAGGCGATCCCGCATTCTGGGTTGATGACGGCGATCGAGGAGCGGATCTCGGATCGTCACGTGCTTAAGCTCCTGCGCGCGATGCTGCGCGCCGGGGTGATGGAGGATGGGGCGGTCAGGCGCAGCGCGGATGGAACCCCTCAAGGTGGGGTGATCTCACCCTGTCTGTGCAACGTCTACCTGCACCGGCTCGACCGGCAATGGCAGACGCGTGGACACGGGGTCCTGGTCCGTTACGCAGATGATCTGCTGGCGATCTGCACGACCAAACGCGAGGCTGAGAGCGCCCTCGAGGCGCTTACCGCGATCCTGGCCGACCTGGGCTTGGAGCTCAAGGCGGACAAGACGCGGATCGTGCACCTGCGAGAAGGAGGCGAGGGCGTGGATTTCCTCGGGTTCCATCATCGCTACGTGCGCGGCAACACCCCGCGGTCACGGCATTTCGTCTTCCTCGTCCGGTGGCCCTCACGGCAGGCGATGGGACGAGCCCGCCAGCGGATTCGGGAGATCACCGACCGCTCGCGGCTGAAGGTCCCCATCGAGGTGATCGTGCACGACCTCAACCAGTTCTTGCGCGGCTGGGCGGGCTATTTCCGATACGGAAACTCCGCCCGGTTCTTCACCAAGATCATGCTCCACGCTTACCGGCACCTGGCGGGCTTCATCGCCAAACGCCACAAGCAACACAAGCGATACGGCTACTGGGTCTTGGCCCAAACCCCGGACCGCTTTGGACTGATCACCCTCAACGGAACCATCATCGCGCCACGACCAAACCGGCCGTGGCGCCGGGGGAGCTGAATGCCGACGGTGAAGAACGTCGGTGAGCCGTGTGCGAGAGAACCGCATGCACGGTTCGAGGTGGCGGCGGGAGGAAACCAGGCCAGTCGGGCCAGCACGAGCCGCACAGCCGGGCGCCTCCCGCCGACCCTACCACCCTCGTCCGGGGCGGGGGCCGTCCGCCGATCGGCGCGTTGTAAGCCGTTCTGAGGCTCTCGGCGAGGCGGCCGAGGGTGATCGGTCAGCCTATTTCGGCGGTTTGGCGCCGATCCGGGTGTCGAGGTCTTTGCCGCGCAGTCGGTAGCTGTCGCGCTTCAGCGACACCAAGGGAACGTAGGCGCATATCGCTTGACGGTCCGTCGTCCGGCTCAGGGTTGGGTGGGGGCGGGTTGTTGTCGGGCGGGTCGTCGGGCAGCGGGATTTTCAGGTGGATCTCGACGCGCCAGCCGGTGACGTGGACTTTCTCGACGACGAGTCGTAGGAGTCGTCGTCGGCCTTCGGTGTCGAGGTCGTCGAGGGAGGCGGCGATCTGTTCGGCGAATCCGGCGAGCCGTCGGCGTAGCGGGTTCTCGGTCGTGAGCTCGGCGCTGCGGGCAGTGAGGATGTCCTTCTCCTGGGTGAGTTGGTCGCGGCGGGATGTGATCGCGGCGGTTCGGGTGGTGAGCTCATCGAGTTCGAGCAGCCCGGCTTGGTAGGCGTCGATCAACCTGGCGCGTTCGCGGTCATGGCTTTGGAGGGCGTTGTCGAGTCGTTTGAGCTGAGCGAGGACGAGTTCGTTCTCGTCGGCTGGCGCGCCGGCGATCACGGCGTGCTCGGCGGCGATCAGTTGTCTGGGGTCGAGCAGTGCCTGGCGTACTTGCGCGAAGACGTATTCGTCGAGTTCGTCGGCGCGGATGTTGCGCTCTGGGCAGCGACCCATGCCTGCGCGGGTGCGCAGCGGATCGTGGCCGCGGCAGTAGTAGTAGCGGTGCCAGGTGCCGTTGCGGCCGCGCATGCTGTGACAGTTGCAGCCCAGCTGACAGTGACCGCATTCGATCAGACCGCGCAACAACCACACACCCCATTCCGCGCCGCGCGGGTTCCACTTCCTGTTGTCGCGGCTGACCTGGTTGACACGAGCGAACGTGTCGCGGTCCACGATCGCCGGAACGGGGATCGGGATCCACTCCTCGCGTGGGCGCTCACGGCTGCGGGTTTTGCGGTTCCGCGCGCCACGCCGACCGTTGCCGTCGTAGTGCTCGCGACGGTTGTAGTAGACGGTCCCGATGTATGCCTCGTTTCTCAGCAGCCGGGTGATCGTAGAGGTGCCCCAGATCGGCTTGCCGGTCGGCGACGGGATCCCGCGGTCGAGCAGATCGAAGGAGATCTGCCGGACCGACCGTCCCTTCTCCAGGTAGGCATCGAAGATCCACCGCACGATCTCGGCCTCGGGCTCGAGGACCTCGATCCGCGCCGGGCCGCCATCGGCTGGCACGACGCGACGGTGACGGTATGAAGTCTTCCAGAACGGGATCTCGCCTTGGCGGGCCCGGTAGAGCTTGCCGCGCCGGTAGCGCTCGGCGATCTTCGCCCGCTGATACTCGGCGATCACTCCCTGCATCTGCACCAGCAGCGTCGTCTGCGGGTCCTCGCCGTGCGCCGGACCCTCAAGGAAACGCACGCTCACGCCGAATCGCTGAAGCTCTTCGATGATCAGCACCTGGTAGGCGTAGACGCGCGCGAGCCGGTCAGCGGCCAGGCAGATGACCCCGTCGAGCACGCTGGCCTCGGCAGCATCGCGCAGACGGTCCAGCGCCGGGCGATCCAGCCGCGAGCCGGAGTAGCCGTCATCGATGAACTCCTCGACCACCTCGTGACCGTCCACGTCAGCCGCCGCCCGCAGCGCGTCAAGCTGCGAGCCGATCGTGCCGCGCTCCTGCTGGCGCTCGGTCGACACGCGCGCGTAGAGCGCCACCTTCACCGTCCCACCACCTCAAGCCGCTGACTGTCAGTGTCACGAGCAAGCAAGAACCGATAGGTGTCACACAGACACGCCTCACGCGGATCCTCGCTGCCTGACCACGGCGGCCGCGGCGCCCCGACCAGCGAGCCCACGAACGCAGGCTCTGCCGCAGGCCACCAGATCAACCCGGCCAGGCCACGACGCTCAAACCGGCGCGCCGCCAGCAGCTCGCCCAACTCGCCGCCCGCGAGCGCGATCTCACGCAACTGCTCGTAATCCGCCTGCGCCGGCTCGGCGATCGGCCACAACCCGCTCACCCGCGCCCCCCGAGCGCCTTCTCGACCGTGCGCCGGTGAAGCCTCACCCCCAGCGCCGTCTCCAGCTCCCCGGCAAGCTCGGCACCTGACGCGCCGGGCCTCTCGCGGTGGTGCGCCTGCAGGAACGCCAGCACCTCCGGCGAGAGCTTCACCGGACCGCGTCGCCCCGGCCGCTCGTCCAGCAACCCGACCATCCCCGAACGCTCGAACGCCGCCTGGACCAGATAGAACGACGCGCGCGAGTACCCATGCGAGGCAGCGGCGGCGGTCGCGCTCTCGCCGTCGACCACATGCGCGCGCAGCATCTCGTACTTCACCTGCACCTTGTCGAACGACGCGAAGAACTGCGGATGCGAGCGAAACGGCTCGCCGACCACCGCCTCCGGCGCCCGATGCAACAACCCGGCCTGCTCCAGCGCCCGATAGCGCCCCGAGGCCGCCATCCCGACTCAGCCGCCTCTCGCCGACTGCTGTCCAGCCATGACCGCCGCTCGTCGTGATCCGTCGCCGCTGTTCATCGATAATCGCCGCAGGCAGCGTACTGACCGCAGCAGATAGAAGGATGAGCGGCGCATATCGTTGGACTAAACGGCCTTCTTCGCTAGACACTTTTAGGCCCCTCGCCAGCCACGCTCACTCGCCGCAGACGCCTGCGATGCCCCGGCCTGCGGTATAGCTCGGCGTCCTCAGCCGTCAGCTCCCGCGCGAGAACGCTGCGGTAGTTCAGGGTTGCGTTCCCTTGGTGGACAGGATCTCTGAGTGGTGGATGAGGCGGTCGATCATCGCGGTGGCGGCCTGACCGTCGTGCATCAGCTCATGGGTGGAGGTCGATGAGGTCGTGGGCCCGAAGGCAAGCACCACGCGGGACGAACGGCGAAGCGTCACGGTCATGAGCGCGGGTCGATGACACCGGCCGGCCGGCACGTACCGGTGTCGCGGCCGCGGATACGCACGGCCGATGACCAGCATGAGCTGCCGGTCGCGAGCTATGGGTATTTCGCTGATCGTGACCCGCTGACCAAGGCGGTGATTGATCGGATGCTCGTCGGCGTCTCGGCTCGCAAGCTCGCGGTCGTCGGCGAGCCGATCGTTGAGGAGGTCGAGCGGCACACGAGCTCGACGTCGAAGAGGACGGCGTAGGAGCTGTTCATCGAGCGGTTCCTTGTACCGAGGTGGCAAGGTGAGCGCGTGGCGGGCGCGCCTGCGCCCACCGTGGCGCAACGCGTTCCTGCTACTCGTAGGAGCCGACGGCGGCGTTCGCGTCTGGGCTTCGCCGCACGCGCGTCCAGAGGGCGCTTGCCGACGACGGACGCCGGTGCGTCACACTCGCGCTTGGCCGCGCGCTCACGCCGCCGCGGCGTCCGTCGTCGGCAGCGCTCGCCGTGCTGCACTCCGCTACTGCCGCGTGACCAGGGACCAGTCGCCGAACCGACCGCACCTCCGGCCGGTCCAACGCCCGGATGTCGTCCGCGTTGCGCTTGGATGGCTCAGCGACAATCGGTAGGGTGGCGACGATCTGCTGTGCAACGAGAGGTTAGTTCCCGCGCTGCATCGTGTCGGGGACTCCGCGGCCGCTCCGGGGTGACCGAAATCGATCTCGCCAAGCTCCCAAAGGCCGAGCTGCACCTCCATGTCGAGGGGACGCTCGAACCCGAGTTTATGTTCAAGCTGGCGATGCGCAACGGCATCCGCCTTCCGTTCTCCGACATCGAGTCGGTGAGGCGCGCGTACGTGTTCAGCGACTTGCAGTCCTTCCTGGACATCTATTACGCCGCCTGCGCGGTCCTGATCGAGGAACGAGACTTCTATGAGTTGACGCTGGCGTACCTGAGGCGGGCCCACACGGACGGCGTCCGGCACGCTGAGATCTCCTTCGATCCGCAGACGCACACGGCGCGGGGAGTCGAGTTCGCGACGGTGATCAAGGGGATTACGCGCGCGCTTGCCGAGGGCCGGGAGCTTGGGATCAGCTCTCGTTTGATCATGTGCTTCCTTCGCGATCTGCCGGCGGAGGACGCGATGGCGACGCTCGAGCGGTCGCTTGCGTACGGTGAGCTGATCACCGCTGTCGGGCTTGACTCCTCCGAGGTCGGCAATCCGCCCGAGCGGTTCCGACGGGTGTTCGAGCGCGCGAGGCAACATGGGTTTCGAGTCGTCGCGCACGCGGGCGAGGAGGGTCCGCCCGAGTACATCTGGCAGGCACTCGACGTGCTGGGTGCCGAGCGGATCGATCACGGAGTGCGGTGCATCGAGGATCCGCGACTGCTGCGCCGCCTCGCGACCGAGAGGGTCCCGCTGACGGTCTGCCCGCTCTCGAACGTCAAGCTGCATGTGATCGATCGCCTCGAGCAGCATCCACTCGCCCTGATGCTCGAGCACGGACTGTGCGTGACCGTGAACTCTGACGATCCCGCCTACTTCGGCGGGTATGTCGGCGAGAACTACTCGGCGGTCAGGAGAGCTCTTCTGCTCGACGATGATGCGCTCGTCACGATCGCGCGTAACAGCTTCGAGGCGTCGTTCCTCGACGATGGGGCAAAGGCCGCCTATCTGGCCGAACTCGACGCGTTTGCCGGCCAACCCTGACCAGACGGAGAGCCGAGACCAGCCGATAGGGCGAGGGTGGCGAGCTGACACGGACGTTCTCGTGGGAACTGAGCGCGAGAACGCCCGTGCGCACGGTGATAGCACGGCGCTCTCAGAGCCAAGCATCACATCCGCACCGCGACCCTCGTGAGCTCTATCAGGTGCTGCTGCTCGAGGAGCTCGCGCGTGGCGGGATCGAGGTCGTGCTCGCGAAGGTGCCCGAGCGGTCCGGCTCGCCGGAGGATGAGCTGTTGCGGCAGTTGCAGGGGATGTTCGCCGAGTACCAGCGCGCGCGGATCGCGGAGCGTTGCCGTCGCGGGAAGCTGCACCGGGCACGTGCCGGCGCGGTGTCAGTGCTCGGCCACGCCCCTACGGCTACCCGTATGTGAAGAGGTCCGAGCACGCCGACGCGTTCTATGAGATCGACGAGCTCGAAGCGCCAATCGTCCGCGAGATCTTCGATCCCTATGTCGAGCAGCGCGCGTCGATCGTCCAGATCGCCCGGGCGCTGACCGAGCAGGGAGTGCCGACCAGGACCGTCGCTCCCGCGTGGGGCACGTCGACGATCTGGGCGATCCTGCGCAACGCCGCCAACACCGGTCAGGCGGCCTATGGCCGGCGCCGCGTGACCGGCGAGCCGGCGAAGCCGATGCGTCTGACCCCGCCAACGGGGCAGGCGCTCCGGTCGCTCCACGTACGAGCACGTCGCGCCTGAGCAATGGCTGCGGATCCCGGTGCCGGCGCTGATCGGCGCCGAGCAGCACGCCGTCGCTCAGGAACTGCTCGCTCGCAACAGCCGCCTCTGCCGCGCAACACCCGCAAGCCATCGCTGCTGCAAGGCATCTCGTCTGTCGCGAGTGCGGCCACTCCTACTACCGCGGCTCGACGCGCAGCAAGGCCGGGATCGTGCATCACTAGTACCGCTGCTCGGGCGCCGACAACTTCCGGCCGCCCGAAGGGCGTGTCTGCGCCGCTCGCCAAGGTCGCATCGAGGAGATCGACGAGCCGGTCTGGGCGCAGGTACTCCCCCTGCTTGAGAACCCCCTGCTGATCAGGGCCGAGATCGAGCGACGGCTCTCAACGCTGCGCGCCGAGCACCCCGCAAGCCACCGCCGCAACGGCCCGCAGCGCGAACTCACGCGCGCGCAGAACGCGCTACGACGGCTGATCGACGGCTACCAGGAACAGCTGATCACACTCGAGGAGCTCCGCGCCCGCATGCCGGAGCTGCGCCGCCGCGAAGCGACCCTCCGCGCCGAGCTGCACCCGCTCGATACCGAGCTACACGACGCCGAGACCTACCTCAAGCAGCGACGCCCTTGGATCGTCAAGCCAGTCGCCTTCGTTCGAGCAGCGCGGGTCTCAACGCGGGCGCGTAAGGCGGTCTTCGCGCCGTTCCGATCTTCGAGGGCCGCAGTCGCACTGGGGTTAGGCTCGTATTGCTTGGTGCCAACAGACGGCATAAACTCCTGCTACGGATCACGGTACAGATGCATACGGTCGTAGTCGGGATCTACAAGAAGCGTTGGTGGTGCCAAGCGAGAGTTCGTCTCCAGGGCCTTCGGAGGCCCGCAAGTCGAGATACCGCGAGAGGGCCTACAGCCTATTGGCAGGTATGGAGGCGAACGACTACCTGGACCATCTTTCTGTCCGAAGGCTCGTCGGAGGGACGGCGAGCCGGGCTTTTTATGACTTGTTCGGTAGCCGTGACGGCTTCCTCGCTGAGCTGCGTGCGGACGCAACCGGGCCGGACTCGAGCGACTCGATCAATTCGATATTGCGAGCGCTCGTTGATTCGCTGGCCAGCCTCTCGAACCAAGACCGAGCCGCCGCGGAGAAGCTGAAGGACCTGATCGAAGGTGGCCTTCGTCGTTGGCTTGAGCACCATGAGGAGGTTCGGGCGCGCACACGGCTGATTCTCATCGCGGCGTCGCCGGTTGATGCGCAGGCCCGCAGTGAGGTAGAGACGATGTACCAACGCCAGGTGGCTGAACTGGTCTCGCTCTACTCCGCGATCCTCGACGTGCTCAGACGACGTCCGATCTCGGCGCTCGGATCGGTTGAGCGGGTCGCGACCACGATCGCGATCCTGATGGACGGCGCGCTGCTCCACGCCAGATTTCGTGATCCAGAAGAAGTGGTTCGACTGGTGCGCGCCACCGTAATCCCGTTCATTGCCGCGCTAACAGTCCCAGTCGGTGAGGCTGAGCCACCAGAGTCGATCCTGCTTTACGCGCCGGAGGAGTGCAGCTTCGATGCTCCCGGCCGCTGGGAGCGGGTGCTCGAGCCCGTGAAGAGCAATGTAATCCTAGGGGCGCATGAACTTCAGAAGCGAATCGCGGAGCTAGGCCGCGACATTAGCCGAGACTACGTCGATCGCGATCCGATATTCGTGTGCGTGCTGAAGGGCGCAGTCCTGTTCTTCTCCGACCTCATCCGCCACGTAACCGTGCCTAGCCAACACGAATTCATCTGCGTGAGCAGCTACGAGGGAACGGAATCAAGCGGAGAGATTACGATTCACATGGACCTCGACATCGACATTCAGGGACGTCACGTGCTGATCGTAGAGGACATTGTTGACACTGGACGGACCATCGAGCACTTACTCGCCCACCTCGATAGCCGTCGGCCCGCGTCGCTGGGAGTGTGCACTTTGCTGGTCCGGAGAGGTGTCCACAGAAAGCTTGAGTACGTAGGGTTTGAGGTCGACACGGGATATGTGATTGGCATGGGAATCGATCTCAACCAGCGCTATAGACAGCTGCCGCAGATCGCCCAACTCGTCCCCCCCGAGACAGGACCCCATTGAACGGAGCAATTGTCAAATGTTGTGGATTTGGCAATAAAGAATGATTAGGCGGCGACCTTCTCGTCCGTCGTGGTTTCGTCGTCTGTGACCTTGATGCCGTCCTTGAACTTCACGCCGTCGAGCACGTCGCCGACGAGCTCGTGGCCGTTGAACCGCCGCCAGCGTTCCTGGGCGGCGTCGAGCAGCTTGTAGGCCATCGCGAGCGCAGCCTTCTTGGAGCCGGCGCCCTTGGTGACCTTGGTGCGGAGCTTGACCGTCGCGAAGCTACTCTCGATCGGATTCGTTGTCCGCAGGTGCCGCCAGTGTTCGGCGGGGAAGTCGTAGAACGCGGTGAGCGCGTCCCAGTCCTTGTCGAGCTTCGCGACCGCCTTCGGGTACTTGGCGTCAAACTCGCCACGGAAGCGCTCCAGCGCCTTGCGCGCGTCCGCGCGCGAGGGCGCCTCGGCCATCTCGTGCAGCAGCGTCTTCGCGCGTGGCTGCAGCCGCTTGGGGAGTGCGTCGAGGACGTTCGCTGTCTTGTGAACCCAGCAGCGCTGCTCTCGCGTGCCGGGGAACACATCGCGCAGCGCCGCCCACGCACCGAGCGCACCGTCGCCGGTCACGAGCCTCGGCGCGTTCATCCCGCGGTCGCGCAGATCGCGGAACACGGCCGCCCACGAATCCTCGCTCTCACGGTAACCGTCCTCGACCGCAAGCAGCTCCTTCTCCCCGTCCTCGCGGACACCGATCACGACCAGCAGGCACAGCTTGGGATCCTCGCCGAGCCGGACGCTGACGTTGACGCCGTCGACGAACAGGTACGCGTAGCGGTGAAACCGCAACTCCCGGGTGCGGAACGCGGCGTGCTCGGCCTGCCACTGCTCGGTCAGCCGCTGGATTGAACTGGACGACAGCCCCGAGGCGTCCTCGCCCAGCAGATCCCGCAAGGCCGGGCCGAAGTCACCGGTCGAGAGGCCGTGCAGGTACAGGATCGGCAGCACCTCGGTCACCTTCGGCGACCGCCTCGCGTACGCCGGCAGGATTCGCGAGCTGAACTTCTGCCGCTGGCCCTCTTCGTCGACGCGCTTGTCGTTGACGCGTGGCGCCCGGATCGGCAGCGTCCCCGAGCCGACCGTCAGCTTGCGCTCCCTGGCCTTCCCGTTGCGGACGACCAGCCGCTTCCCATCCTCGCCGACCTCATCAACGAACGACGCGACGTACTCGTCGACCTCGGCCTCGAGCGCCGCCGCGATCATCCGCAGCGCGCCCTCCCGCGCGAGCTCATCCAGCGAGATCCTGCCCTCGTTGTCCTCCCCGACGGGGAGCCTGCGAACATCCACCATTGGCGTGCCTTCCTGCCGGCCAACGCCGGCTTTCGGTCTTCAATCAACCGGGAAGGTACGCCGCCTTCCTCTTCACACGCATCCACAACTTCTGGGTATAGCTCCATTGAACGTCCTGCCTAAGACTGACTTGCGAGGGAGACGTGCTTCGGCTGACCCGCGTTTCGCAGCTACGGTTCTGCCTCAGAGGCGTAAGCGCTTGGCCGATGCCGCGAGCTTGCCGTGAGCCGTGTCGAGCACCGTCTAGCCGGCACGAGTCGGCAGGAAGCAGCAGAACTGGTGTTGGGGTGACGGGTTCGCAGGTCAATCTCATCGGGATCGCTGGTCGCCAACAAATCCGATCGCTCAGGTGCAAAGCGCTCTTGCCAACGAGGATGCTGCGTGACGAAACCGGGCTCTCGGCCCGAGGGGCCGATCCTGCGCCTCACCACAAACCGCGGATCTCGCGGCGGACGCGGAGTCCCGTACGGCCCTCCGATCGAATTGGCCCCAGGAGGTCGCTAGCCGACCTCCCCGAAGCCGCGAGCTGGACCACGTCGTCAACAAGAAGGCCGACATCGTGCGGGTGTATCTGCCACCGGACGCAAACTGCCTGCTGTCGGTCGCCAACCACTGCCTGAACAGCCGCAACTACGTCAACGTGATCGTCGCCGGCAAACACCCGGCACCGCAATGGCTGGCGATGAATGACGCGATCGTGCACTGCACGCAGGTGCAGCGGTCGGCTGCCCAATCGCTGCCCAAACGCGCGCAGTCGAGATCGGATCCGGACGCTGCGGCGTGCCATCCGCAGGCTCACGCCACGGACGGCGGCCCGGTCGTATTTGGCGATTAGGGGGACTTGGCGCCTCCGGACAGAGAGACCTGCCCTCATGTTTTCGCGTGCACGTCGGGCGTTCGACAGAGTGTCGAAGAAGACCGCAGGAACGCTCTTGGTCCTGTTACCCGTGTTCTGGCCGTTGCCGCTCCGCCCCGAGGGACTGAGCCGCAGACCGCGGCGCCCCGCGCGCGGATTGAGTCCGGCGGCGGTGAGGCGGAGCGCGCCCTTGCCTTCGCCCACCGATGGCGGTAGATTATTAACAATCAGACTGTGTAAAAGATCGGAGCCCACAGATGAGCGCAATCGCCCCACCAAAGCCAAGGCGCTCCCCCAGCGCCCAGGTGCGTACGCCACTTCGCCTCCCCTCGCGGCAGCCGGGCGCAGCTCCTGCTACTGCCCCACTGGCCAACCCCCAGCATCGCGGCGGCATCGCCCTCTTCGAGGTGACGTTCCACAGCGCGATGAGCGACGCCGACCTGGACGTGCTCAGGCATGTCCTGGACCTCTCCACGCACATGCACCCGAAGATGCGCCCGGATCCCAACAGCCCCGGCGTCGCCCGGCTCGACCACTTCTCGGGCCTGTTCCTCGAGCGCGGCACCGCTGAGGGAGAGTGGACCCTGGAGGGCCGCACCTGGGGCAAACCGGCCCCAGAGAGCGTGCACGAATGGCACATGCTCGCCGCCCTGGCCGCGCGCCAGCTCGATCCTTCGGTGACGCTCCCCGGCCCCGTGCGGAGCACCCAGCTTGAGGCACTGGATCGCCCGCTCGGACACGCGGCGAACGGGCGCCTCGCCCATCTTCGCCGTCGCCTGGTCGGGCTGCCATGAGCACGCCGGCGGCAGGCGCAACCTGGAGGCTCGACCCCGCCTCGCGACCGTGGCTGTCTGAGCTGCGACGCGAAGGTCCGCTGCGCGAGGCGGCAATCGCCCGGCTGCACGCGCTGTTGCTGGGCGAAGCCCGCCACGAGGCTCGTCGCCGCACGGCCGGGCTCGCCCACCCCTCGGGACGCGACCTCGACGATCTCGCCGTGCAGGCCGCCGACGACGCGCTGGTGGCGGTCCACGCCAAGCTCGAGCAGGTCCGCGGCGACGCGCTGTTCACCATCTGGGCGCGGCGGTTCGCCGCGCTCCAAGTCCCGGGTGGGATCCGCCGTCGACGCGTCACACACGAGAGATCCCGTTCGATCCGGAGGACTGGCCACCTGAGCGAGCGGCGAGCGATGACCCCGAGCAACGTACGATGCGCGCCGCAAGCTGCGAGACGGGCACGATCCGCGCCGGGCAGACCCTCACAGCTTTGTGCCCGCCCAACCATCACCACGCGTGAAGCTGGCGGTGTAAACCCCACTCAGGAGGTGCTTCGTACGATGACCGTTGACACCCTCATCGACGCCGGCTCCTCGCTCGGCGAGCTGGTCGCCGAGTGCCCCGCTCGAGCTCAGCTATTCGAGCGGCTCCGGCTCGATTACTGCTGCGGCGGGCGCCAGACCCTCGCGGAGGCGTGCGCGAAGCGCGGGCTCGCGCTGAACGAGGTCCGCGCCGCGCTCGAGGCGCTCGGCGAGGGAGACCTCAAGCGCATCGGCGTCGAGAGCCGGGACTGGCGCGCGGCGGGGATGGGAGAGCTGTGCGCCCATATCGTCACGGTCCATCACGACGGTCTGCGCGAGGCCTTCCCCCGGCTCGAGCGGCTGTTCGGCACCGTGGTCCGAGTCCACGGCAGCAGCGATCCCCGGCTCGGCGACGCCCAGCGTCTGTTCGACGAGATCCGAAGCGACCTGGAGCCGCACCTGGCCAGCGAGGAGGCCGAGCTGTTCCCGGCGTGCGTCGCCTCCGAACAGGCCGGCACGCCGGTAGACGAGCAGCTGCTCTCAGAGCACGAAGCCGAGCATGCGGAGCTCGGCCACGCCCTCGCCGCACTGAGGGTGTTGTGCGACGACTACGACCGCCGGGCGGCTCTGTGCAACACGCACCGAGCGCTGCTCGACGCGCTCGAGGCATTCGAGCAGGACCTCCACCGCCACGTGCACGAGGAGAACAACATCCTTCTGCCGCGGGCGCGCAAGGTCCGCCCGGCGCCCGCCGCCGAGCGCTCGCCGGCATCGCGCCAGCGACCCGGCACCGACGCGCCGAAGGAAGCCCTACCGCCCTGCTGCGAGGGATGGATCGCGGAGCAGACGCACAGCTGGGCGGCGCGCAACCGCCGGCCCTAAGCCTGAAGCCATCCTGCCTTTGCCGGGATGGTGAGGAGAGCGCTGAGCCCGGGCGCGCAGCCCAAGCGCGCACAAGCGGCGGCAGACGGCGCCGTCCGAGCGTCCCAGCAGCTCGGCGAGCCGAGCGGGGTTGAGCGCGCGATGCAGCCGCAGCAGCTCGTCCTCATCCCGCGTCCACCGCCGATCACGCCGAGGCGTCGGCCCCGGCGGCGGTGCGCCGATCCCAAGCCGGGATGCGTGCCGACGGATGGCCTCCGGAGTGCGACCGAGCCGCTGAGCCACGGCCTCGAGCGTGGTCCCACGCGCGGCCAGCGCCACCAAGCGCTCGTCCTCCTGGCTGCTCCAGCGACGGGCATAGCTGATCAGTCCGAGCGCCGCGCTCGCGCTGCCACACTGGCCGGGCTGCGGTCGGCCAGCTGGCGGGCGATCTCGGCATCGGGCAAGGCGGTGGTGTAGCCGTCGCGGATCACGTCGTCCTCCCATTCGCTGAAGCGCCGGAGCGGCTGCGGGTGGTGCAGCCCGATGTGCTGCGCGTGCAGGCGCAGCGCATTGGGGGAGCGGTGCAGGTGGTGTGCCAGCGCGATGAGATCGCCGCCGACGCTGGGGTGAAGGCCGATCGCCTCGTTCTCATGGGGCAGGTACGGTCGCCCCGCCGGTGCGCTGCCCAGGAGCTTGCGGCGCCGCGCGCGAACCTGCTCGGTCGAGCGACCGAGCCGCTCGGCCAGTACCCCGGCCGACAGACCAGCGACCGTTCCGGCCCTGAGCAGCGCCTCGTCCGCGCGCGACCACGGCCCGGAGCGCCGCGGGAGGATCCCGAGGGTCCTTGGCGAGCGACGACCGCGTCGGGCGTTCGCCCGAGCCGGCGGGAGATCTGCACGACGGGGACCCGGTCAGCGTACAGCCGGCGAAGCTGCTTGCCCTCGGCCGTGCTCCAGCGCCGAGCCAGCGCTCACCCCGAGCAGGACGTTGGGCCCAGCCGAGGCGGCGACCCCATCTCAGGCAGCCTCGTTGCGGTAGTAGGCGGCGTTGATCTGCGCGTAGTGGCGCCATTCCTCGGGCAGCTGGTCCTCGGCGAAGATCGCGTCGACAGGACAGGCCTCGACACAGGCATCGCAGTCGATGCACTCCTCGGGATCGATGTAGAGCATCTCGGCTGCGTCGTAGCCCGGCTCGTCCGGAGTGGGGTGGATGCAGTCGACGGGGCAGACCTCGACGCACGAGTTGTCCTTGACCCCGATACACGGCTCGGCGATTACGTATGTCAGGTAACAGGCATCCTCTGAGGAGTTTTGCGATCCAGACTAGAAAAAATACCACGGCGACTTTGACGAGTGCCACTATGAGAAACTCTCGCTCGTGGCTTCTGGTGGGTCAGACGATCCCGGTGGCGTGCTGGCCCAACCGTCGCGCGCGCGACTGTTTGCTCACCTGGCGGCCCTCGGCCGCCCGGCCGGGACGAACGAGCTGGCGGCGGAGCTGGGGCTTCATCCCAGCGGCGTGCGCGTTCATCTCGAGCGCTTGCGCGCCGCCGGACTGATCGCTCGCGAGCGCGTGCCGCAGAAGATCGGCCGGCCGCGGGACAGCTGGTCGATTGCCCCCGACGCGCTTCCCTCCGGCGAGCCACGCGATGCCTACCCTCGTCTCGCACGCTGGTTGGCGCGCAGCATTCCGGCGCGCCCGGGACGGCTTCGAGAGGTGGAACGTGCCGGACGGGAGCTCGGACGCGAGCTGCAGCCGGCCGGTGGTGGCGCCGCGGCCGAGGAGTCGATGGGCCGTTCGCTCACCGCCCTGGGCTTCGCTCCGCAGCGTCAGCCGGCAAAGCCGGGACGGGTCCTCTTCAGGCTCGGCAACTGCCCCTATCGCGAGGCGGTCCGCGAGAACCAGCCCGTCGTCTGCGCTCTTCACCGGGGGCTGACGCGCGGCCTGCTGGACCAGCTCGACCCGGCGACGCGGCTGACGGACTTCGTTCCCAAAGACCCGGACCGGGCGGGATGCCTGATCGAGGTCGACGGCTTCGAGCCGGCGTGAACGATGCAGCTCAGAGCAACGACTCTACTTTTGCGAGGCGATCTGTGAAAAGCTGTCGGGGATGGGTAGCGAGCAGCCACCAGCCTCGAGCCGATCGTGAGGAGCTGGGACCTGAGGGCGGTCGAGCTGCGCCCCCACTCGCCGGAGATCCTCTCCAGCAGCGCCGAGGCTCGCGCCGTCGTGCTCGAGATCCCGGCGGGCGAGAGCCTTCAGGATCACCAGGTGCACGAGCGGGCGTGGGTTACCGTGATCGGCGGGGAGGTGGAGATCACCACCAGCGCCGGAGAGACCGTCGCGGGTGGAAGCGGCCTGATGGTCGAGTTCGCACCGGGTGAGCGCCACGCCGTCCATGCGCTGACAAGGGCCCGGCTGTTGCTGCTGCTGACCCCCTGGCCGGGTGACGGCCATCCCGGGACGATGTCGCTCAGCGACAAGGCAACGGTGACAGCGTGTCGCCGAGCACCGAGCGAGCCGGTGACCACCGTCGCCGGGACACGCTCGTCGGACGGTAGCGTGCTGGCGCCGCGCCGCTCGTGCCGGTCAGATACCCATGCCCAATTGCGGCGGGCTTAGGAGCGTCTAGACCGGTGGCCGCCAGCAAGCGAACTTCGCCGGAGCGCTCGGGGAGCTCGGATCAGCGCGCACGGAGCCCGCTGCTGGAGGCGCATCGATTCCTGCGCCGCGGGCCGGTGAACGCGGAGGGCTGGAGCCAGCTGGTGGCCAAGGACCGCGAGTGGGAGCGCTCCTACCGCGGTCGCTGGGCGCACGACAAGGTGGTGCGCTCGACCCACGGCGTGAACTGCACGGGATCGTGCTCGTGGAACGTGTACGTCAAGGACGGGCTGATCACGTGGGAGTCCCAGGCGGTCGACTACCCGTCAACGGGCGCGGAGATGCCGGAGTACGAGCCGCGCGGCTGCCCCCGGGGAGCGTCGTTCTCCTGGTATCAGTACTCGCCGCTGCGGCTGAAGTACCCGTACGTCCGCGGCAGTCTGCTGGCGATGTTTCGCGAGGCGCGAACGCGGCTGGGTGATCCGGTCGACGCCTGGGCGGAGATCGTCGATGACCCGGAGAAGGTGCGGCTGTATCGCCGTCAGCGCGGGAAGGGCGGGTTCGTGCGCGCCTCCTGGGACGAGGTCGTGGAGCTGATCGCCGCGGCGCACGTGCACACGATCAAGCGCTACGGCCCCGATCGGGTGGTGGGGTTCACGCCGATCCCGGCGATGTCGATGGCCTCCTACGCCTCCGGCAGCCGGTTTTTGGCCTTGATCGGCGGGGTGATCCTGTCGTTTTACGACTGGTATGCGGACTTGCCGCCCGCCTCGCCGCAGGCGTTCGGCGACCAGACCGACGTGCCCGAATCCGGCGACTGGTTCAACGCCGGCTACCTGCTGATCTGGGGGACGAATCTGCCCACCACGCGCACCCCGGACGCCCATTTCATGGTTGAGGCTCGGTACCGCGGCCAGAAGGTCGTGGTGGTGTCCCCGGACTACGCCGAGCACACGAAGTTCGCCGATCACTGGCTGGCGGCCGAGCCGGGCTCGGACGGGGCGCTGGCGATGGCGATGGGCCACGTGATCCTCAAGGAGTTCTACGTCGAGCGCCAGGTGCCGTACTTCCAGGACTACGCACGGCGCTTCACCGACCTCCCGCTGCTGGTCACCCTGCGCGAGCGCGAGGACGGCGCCTATGTCCCGGACCGCCTGCTGCGCGCCTCAGACCTCGACGGGGCGGGCGGCGAGACCGAGCACGCCGACTGGAAGCCGGTGGTGATCGATGCACGCAGCGGCGAGCCGGTCGTTCCGGGCGGCTCTGTCGGCCACCGCTACGGTGAGCCTGGACGCTGGAACCTGCGCCTGGACGGGATCGAGCCGGTGTTGAGCCTGTACGACCGCCCGGGCGAGCGGGTGGCGATCGACCTGCCGCGGTTCGATGTCGGCGAGGGCGAGGGCGGCGCGGCGGTGCGCCGCGGGGTGCCGGCCCGGCGAATCGGTGGTCGGCTTGTGACGACGGTTCTGGATCTGACGCTCGCTCACTACGGGGTGGCTCGTGAGGGGCTGCCTGGCGAGTGGCCGGCCGGCTACGACAGCTCGGAGCCGTGTACGCCGGCGTGGCAGGAGCAGATCACCGGCGTGGACCGGCACTTGGCGGCGCGCGTGGCCCGGGAGTTTGCCCGCAACGCGGAGGTCACCGAGGGGCGGTCGATGATCGCGATGGGCGCGGGGACCAACCACTGGTTCCACTCCGACCAGGTCTACCGGACGTTCCTGGCGCTGGTGATGCTGTGCGGGTGCGAGGGCGTGAACGGGGGTGGCTGGGCGCACTACGTGGGCCAGGAGAAGGTCAGGCCACTGGCGGGCTGGCAGACGATCGCGTTCGCGCTCGACTGGGTGCGCCCGCCGCGTCATCAGTCGGGCACGCCGTTCTTCTACCTGGCCACCGACCAGTGGCGCTACGAGCGCTACCGGCCCTCGGACCTGGCCTCGCCCTTGGGACGCGGCCTGCTCGACGGGCGCCATATCGTCGACGTCAACGCGCTGGGGGCGCGCCTGGGGTGGCTGCCGTCCTATCCGAGCTTTGATCGCTCGACGCTGGAGCTGGTCGGGGAGGCCGAGCGGGCCGGGGTCGATCCGGCCGAGCACGCGGTGTCGGAGCTGCGCGCCGGGCGGCTGCGGTTCGCCTGCGAGGACCCGGACGCCCCGGCCAATCACCCCAAGGTGATGACGGTGTGGCGCTCGAACCTGCTCGGTTCCTCGGGCAAGGGGCACGAGTACTTCCTCAAGCACCTGCTGGGCACGACCGACAACGCGGTACGGGCCGAGGAGACCCCACCGGAGCTGCGCCCCCAGGAGGTCGTGTGGCGCGATCAGGCGCCGGAGGGGAAGCTCGACCTGCTGACGACGATCGACTTCCGGATGACCTCCAACGCACTGTTCTCCGACGTCGTGCTGCCGGCGGCCACGTGGTATGAGAAATACGATCTCTCCTCGACGGATCTGCACCCGTTCGTGCACACGTTCAACCAGGCGGTCCCGCCGCCGTGGGAGTCAAAGACCGACTGGGAGGCGTTCGGGCGGATCGCGCGGCGGTTCTCCGAGCTGGCCGAGCGCCATCTTGGCAAGCAGCGCGACCTGATCGCCGCGCCGCTGCTGCACGACACGCCGGACGAGATCGCCCAGCCGCTGGGCGAGGTGCGCGACTGGCGCGCCGGTGAGTGCGAGCCGGTGCCCGGAAAGACGATGCCGAAGCTGATCGTGGTGGAGCGGGACTACCCTCGCGTCGCTGAGAAGTGGGGGGCGCTCGGGCCGCTCGTCGAGCAGTTGGGAACGTCCGTGAAGGGGGCGAGCTGGGTCGCCGACGAGGAGGTCTCAGAGCTGCGCGCAAAGAACGGCACGGTGCGCGGCGGCAGCGCGGACGGCCGCCCGTCGCTCGAGCGCGCGGAGCAGGCGTGCGAGGCGATCCTGGCGCTGTCGGGCACGACGAACGGGCGGCTCGCGGTAGAGGGGTTCCGGTCGATGGAGCACGCCACGGGGGTCGAGCTGGCCGATCTCGCCGGCCCACGTTCAGGCGATCGGATCACCTTCCAGGATGCGCAGGTGCAGCCGCGGACGGTGATCACCTCGCCGGAATGGTCGGGGATCGAGGCGCACGGGCGGCGCTACTCGCCGTTCACGATGAACGTCGAGCGCGAGAAGCCGTGGCACACGCTGTCGGGACGCCAGCACTTCTACCTGGATCACGCCTGGATGCTCGAGCTCGGGGAGGGGCTGCCGGTGTTCCGCCCGCCGCTGCATCACCGCGCGATCTTCGGTGACCAGGGCGCTCAGGACGGGTCGGGGCGCCCGGAGCTGACGCTGCGCTACCTGACGCCGCACTCGAAGTGGTCGATCCACTCCGAGTACCAGGACAACCTGCACATGCTGACCCTGTTCCGCGGCGGCGGGATGCTGTGGGTCAGCCGCGAGGACGCGCAGGCGCTCGGGATCAAAGACAACGACTGGGTCGAGGCCTACAACCGCAACGGCGTGATCGCCTGCCGGGCGGCGGTCTCGCACCGTGTGCCCGAGGGGACCTGCCTGATGTACCACGCCAAGGACCGCCATCTCAACGTGCCGCTGACCGAGCTTCAGGGCAAGCGAGGGGGGACAGACAACTCACTAACGCGGATCGTGATGAAGCCAACGCACTTCATCGGCGGCTACGCCCAACTGAGCTTCGGCTTTAACTACTACGGGCCGACCGGCTCCCAGCGCGACGAGGTCACGGTGCTGCGCAAGCGCGACGCGAAGGTGACCTTCGAATGAGGATCCGGGCGCAGGTTGGGATGGTGATGAACCTGGACAAGTGCATCGGCTGCCACACATGCTCGGTGACCTGCAAGCAGGTGTGGACCAACCGGCCGGGGACCGAGTACGTGTGGTTCAACGACGTCGAGACCAAGCCGGGGCTCGGCTACCCCAGGCGCTGGGAGGACCAGGAGAAATGGCGCGGCGGCTGGGAGCTCGACAAGAAGGGCCGGCTGAGGCTCAAGGCCGGCGGACGGGTCAAGAAGCTGCTCTCGATCTTCTCCAACCCCGACCTGCCGCAGATCGACGACTACTACGAGCCGTGGACATATGACTACGAGAAGCTGATCACCGCTCCGCTGTCCAAGCACGACCCGGTGGCCCGGGCCCGGTCCCAGCTCACCGGCAAGGCGCTGCAGGAGATCCGGTGGGGCCCCAACTGGGACGACAACCTGGCCGGCACGGCCGAGCGGATCCACGAGGACCCGCTGACCCGCGGGATCGAGGACCAGATCACCGCCAGCTACGAGCAGGCGTTCATGTTCTACCTGCCGCGGATCTGCGAGCACTGCCTGAACCCGTCGTGCGTCGCGTCGTGCCCGTCGGGGGCGATGTACAAGCGAGAGGAGGACGGGATCGTGCTGGTCGACCAGGCCAAGTGCCGCGGCTGGCGGTTCTGCGTGTCGGGGTGCCCGTACAAGAAGGTGTACTTCAACCACCAGACCGGCAAGGCGGAGAAGTGCACGCTCTGCTATCCGCGGATCGAGGCCGGGCTACCGACAATCTGCTCAGAGACCTGTGTCGGACGGATCCGCTACATCGGCCTGGTCCTGTATGACTCAGACCGGGTCGAGGCAGCGGCGTCGGTACCCGACGAGCATGACCTCCTGGACTCCCAGCGCGATGTGTTCCTGGACCCCGAGGATCCGGCGGTGCGCGAGCAGGCCGGCCGCGACGGGATCCCCGACGACTGGATTGAAGCCGCGCGGCGCTCGCCGGTGTACGCGCTGGCACACCGCTACCGGGTGGCACTACCACTGCATCCCGAGTACCGCACGCTGCCGATGGTGTGGTACGTGCCGCCGCTGTCGCCGGTCGTCAACAGTCTGGAGACCGACGGCTACGAGGCCGACCCCGACCACGTGTTCGCCGCGATCGAGAAACTGCGGATCCCCGTCGACTACCTGGCCAACCTGCTGACGGCCGGCGATAGCGATGTGATCCGCGACGTGCTCAGGCGCTTGGCCGCGATGCGGGGCCACATGCGAAAGCGCGAGGTCCTCGGCGAGCGCGACGAGGCGATCGCCGCCGCGGCAGGGATGTCGATAAAGGACGTCGAGGACATGTACCGGCTGCTCGCGATCGCCAAGTACGAGGACCGCTACGTGATACCCCAGGCCCACGCCGAGCTTGGCCAGATGCTGATGCAGCAACAGGGGACCTGCGGTCTTGATTTCGAGGGTGGTCCGGGCAACTGCGGCATGGTCGTGCCGGAGTCAGAGGCCGCCAGCGAGGGGTTCATGCTCACCGAGCAGCCAACCGAGCTCGACATCATCCAGATGCTCGGCGAGCAGCGCCAGCACGACGAGGCGGCGCAGTGATGACGCTGCGCGGCCGAAACCGAGCTGCCAGCGCCATGACCCACAAGCTCTGTTCGCTGCTGCTGCAGTATCCCGACGAGGAGTTGCTCGGCGCCCGCGTCGAGCTGAGTGCCGCGGTGCAGGAGCTTCCCGCCTCGCCCGCGCGAAAGGCGCTGCAGCGCTTCTGCGTGTGGTGGGGTGAAGAGGATCCACTCGCGCTCCAGCAGCACTACGTCAAGACGTTTGACCTCGACAAGCGCTGCGGGCTGTACCTGAGTTTTTACGGCGAGGGAGACCGGCGCGAGCGCGGGTCGGCGCTTCTGCGCCTCAAGCGCCTGTACCGCGCCGCCGGGCTGCCGTTGGAAGGCACGGAGCTGCCGGACTACCTGCCGGTGATGCTCGAGTTCGCGGCCGTCGCTCCGTCCGGGCAGGGGTCGATCGTGCTGCGCGAGCACCGCGCCGCGCTGGAGCTCGTGCGCGCCAGCCTGCACGAGCGCCAGACCCCGTATGCCGACGTGCTCGAAGCCGTCTGCCAGACCGTGGGCGAGATCTCAGCGGCCGATCGGGCGCGGGCGGTCAAGCTCGCCGCGAGCGGCCCGCCCCAGGAGCTCGTCGGCCTAGAGCCGTTCGCGCCCCTCGAGGTGATGCCGAGCTCGGAGGCGAGGCGATGAGCGCGGGCAAGATCCTGCTGTGGATCATCATCCCCTACGTCGCGATGGCGGTGTTCTTCGTCGGGCACTGGTGGCGCTACCGCCGCGACCAGTTCGACTGGACCAGCCGCTCGACGCAGCTGCTCGACCGCCGGATCCTGGGCTGG
Source organism: uncultured Solirubrobacterales bacterium (assembly GCA_963750695.1). Lineage (GTDB taxonomy): Bacteria > Actinomycetota > Thermoleophilia > Solirubrobacterales > Solirubrobacteraceae > Palsa-465. The sequence continues at coordinate 94,267 of CAVVSB010000004.1, read as the reverse complement.
GCCAGTCCGATGTTCCACTACGGCGCCCTGGCCGCCGTCGGCGGACACCTGATCGGCCTGGTCATCCCGGCATCGCTGACCAACTCGATCGGGATCACCGAGCACACTTACCGCTGGATCGCCGCGATCGCCGGCGGGATCGCCGGCGCCGTCACCCTGATCGGGTTCCTGGGGCTGGTCTATCGCCGGATCACCTCAGACCGGGTCAGGCGCAACACCACTCGCGTGGACCTCCTCACCTACCTGCTGCTGACCGTGCTGATCGGCCTGGGCTGCTGGATGACCTTCGCTCACAACCTGCTCACCCACGCCCCCTACAACTACCGCGTCTCGATCGGGGTTTGGTGGCGCTCACTGTTCTACCTCCAGCCCAACGTCGCCGCCGCCAGCCGCGCTCCGCTGGTCTACCAGCTGCACGCGATCATCGCCTGGCTGTTCTGGGCATCATTCCCCTTCAGCCGCCTCGTGCACGCCTGGAGCATCCCCCTGCAGTTCATCGGCCGCCCCTACATCCTCTACCGTCGCCGCTTCCAGACCGCGCGCTGATGCCGCGTCAGCAGGACCGGCCGGCAGCCCTCGGGACCCGGATCCTCGATTCGGTTCCCCCGGCTTCCGGAGCGGTGGTCATGGGCACGGGGATCGTCTCGATCGCGCTGGCGCTCGATCGCCGCATCACCCTGTCGGACATCCTCCTGGTGCTCGATGCCGTGATCTGGGTCGCGCTCGCGGGTCTTCTGCCCGCCCGCGCTCTCACCGACCGCGCCCGGTTCCGCGCCGACATCCGTCATCCCACCGCGCTGACCTCGATTGCCGGCACAGGAGTGCTCGGCACCCGGCTGACGCTGCTCGGCTGGGACTGGGCAGGCGCGATCCTGCTCACCATCGCGCTGGTGATATGGCTCGGCCTGGTGCCCCAGGTGCTCGGTCACTGGCAGGTGCCGACGATCGGCGCCTCGTTCATCCTCACCGTCGCTACCGAATCGCTGGCGCTGCTTGGGGCCTCACTGGCCTTCGGCGAGCGCGCCGGGTGGCTTGTGTACGCCTCTCTGGTGCCCTTCTGCCTCGGCATTGGCTTCTACGCGTTCGTGCTCAGCCGCTTTCAGTTCCGCCAGCTCAGCGCTGGGATGGGCGACCACTGGGTCACCGGCGGCGCACTGGCCATCTCCACCGTCACCGCCGGGCGGATCACCCTGGCCGCGCAACGGACCGGCGCCCTGTCCGGAGCGCTGGGCGCGCTGAAGACCACCTCGCTGGTGCTGTGGTGCCTCACCATGGTGTGGCTGCCGGCGCTGGTGATCTACGAGGCGCTGCGCCCCCGGCTGCGATACAACGTGCGCCGCTGGTCGACCGTGTTCCCGGTCGGCATGTACGCCGCCTGCAGCTTCCTCGTCGGGACGGTCACGCAGACCGCAGGCATCACCGACTTCGCCCGCGTGTGGGTATGGGTCGCACTCGCGGTATGGCTGGTGGTGTTCGCCGCGATGCTCCGTCGGGGGCAGAGACTCGTCCACGGCGAGCCGTGATTCGTCGGAAGGGCAGCTCCTGGTTTTTCCAAATCCGAGTGGGTAAACTCCAATTGCGATGGATGCTCCGTTCGCCATCGACCCGAACGACGTGCTCGCCCAACCCACCAGGGCGCGGCTGTTCGCGCTGCTCGGAGAGCTCAAGCGGCCGACCGGGACGGTCGAGCTCGCGGAGCGCTTGGAGCTGCATCCCAACGGCGTGCGCATCCACCTCGAACGGATGGAACAGGCAGGCCTGGTGGAGCGCGCCCGGGTCCGCGAGAGGCGCGGGCGGCCACCGGACGCATGGGCGATTTCTGCCGACGCCCGTCCCGGCGGGAGTGACCCGCGGGCCTATCAGGATCTAGGCCGGTGGCTGGCCCGAGCCCTTCGACCGCGCCCGCGCGGACTGCGCGGGATCGAGGAGACCGGGCGCCAGATCGGTCGCGAGCTCGCTCCCGAGGGCGCAGTCGCGGACGCTGACGCGTTCGCGACCTCGCTGACCGTACTGGGGTTCCAGCCCGTCGCCCAGCCGCGCGAAGACGGCGTCGCCTACTGCCTGCGCAACTGCCCTTACCGCGACGCAGTGCACGAGAACCAGCCAGCGATCTGCGCCCTGCACAAGGGGATCACCCGCGGGCTGCTTGACGTGCTCGAACCCGGTGCCAAGCTCACCGCGTTCGTGCCCCGCGACCCGGATCGGGCCGGCTGCGTGATCGAGGTGCGCCGCATCGGCGATTGCGCCGCCGCGAAATGAGCGTCCACCCGCACCGCCAGGCCCCGTCGCGAACGGCCGGCGGCGCTGCCGGCAGCGCCCGATCGCCGCCGCCTCGCCGCGGCCGAGGGAGCTGCGGCGCCTGTTCTTCCTGACGGGCCTGCTGTTCATCGCCGCCTCGGCCCTAGCGGGCATCGCCGATGCGGCCGTCGGCACCGACTGGCTGCACTGGCTCGCCCTGCACCTCCTGTTGCTGGGCGGGATCTCGCAGCTGGTGCTCGGCGCCGGACAGTTCTTCGTGTGCGCGTTCCTGGCGACCGATCCGCCGCCGCGACAGCTGATCGCCGCCCAGCTCGCCACTTGGAATGTCGGCACGGTGCTGGTCGCGGTCGACGTCCCCACGGCGTCTCGGTGCTGGTCGAGGCCGGTGGCGGGCTGATCGCGGCCGGGCGGCACGCTGTAGCGGTTGGTCTCGAACTCGACCAACGCCTCGCGCGAGACGACCCGCTGCTCGCGATACTCAGCAGGGAACGGCAGCTCGGGCAGCACCAGCAGCGACTCGCCGGCGGCCAGCTCTGAGACGGTGCTCTTGCCGCGGCGGCGGCGATCGGACACCGCCTGACACCAGCGGTCCAGGTCGGCCTGCGCCTGCGCCGGCGTTGACACCGGCGCCGAGCGCCACCACGATTGCGTCACATACTGGATCGCTTTCTCGACGACACCCTTGCGCTGCGGCCGCATCGCCGGACAGACCGCAACCTGAACGCCGTAGTGCTTGGCCATCGCCGCCGCCTCGGGCCGCAGCCGGTCAGTGCTGGGGTAGACGAACGTTGCCATCCGATCGGTCCGCCAACAACGGGCGGTGCCCCCAACCGGCGCAGCACCCCGTCCAGCGCCTCGGCCAGGTGCGGGAAGCTCTCACCCTCCGAGAAGCAGCCGCACAGCTTCCCCGAGTGCGACAGCGCACCGACCAGCACATACTCCTTCGCGCCGCACGGTGTTTCTGACAGCTCCAGCCAGTCCAGCTGCATCTCCTCGCCCGGCTCGTGCTCGAGCCCGACCGTCAGCTTCACTGCACCGGCCTTGCAGCACTCGCACACCGGCCGCAACCCGAGCTCGCGGATCTCACGCACCAGCGTCGGATAGGAGCGATCGAACCCCAGCCCGACCAGCTCCTCATGCAGCGTCGTCCCCCAGCACGTGCGCGTCGTGATCGAACCGCGCCTTCAGATACGGCCGGAACGGCTCAACACAGCTCGGCGCCCGCTCCCGCGACGGCGCCTTCCCGGCCAGGTACTTCGCGATCGTCTTACGATCCCGCCCGGTGTGCCGGGCGATCGCCGAGACCGACCAGCCCCGGCCAGCGAGCGCGTGAATCTCCACATCATCCTCCTGGGTCAACTCCCCCACGGGCCTCCTCGTCATCGACGGCGTGAACACCGCGACGATCGATGGGACCCCCGACAGAACCGCGCCGCGCGCGGGGATCGACTCCGGCTCGGCCCTCGGGCCTCGCCTCCGTCGAACCCCGCGCGCGCAATCCCTACGCGCTACCGCCGTGGGGAATTCTCGTGATCAACTCTGGGGAGGATTCCGTGATCACGGACACCGATCGTGGGCAGTCGGCGGACTATCCCTCTCGGGCATCACGTCGCATCACCTGGATGCGGTGATGACGGCGCGAGCGCAGGCGCGCTACTGCCCATGAGCGGCCCCGTCGGGCTCTCCGTCGACGTTGGCGTGGAACGAGCCGCATTGCTCGCAGACAGTTCACCGCAGGCGGCGCGGGGCGGTGCCGCCCCTGACCAGCCACGCGTCCCGACGGCGGCGCCGGGTAGGATCCGCGCCAGTGGCTGGCGCGCGTATTCGGGTGCAGCGGACTGGATCGCTTCGGTCGGACTGGTTCCGGGGCTACACGGTGATCCTCGACGGCGAGACGATCGGGCGGATCGGCCGAGGGGAGGAGCTCGTCCGTGAGGCCGGGACCGGGCGCCACGAGCTAAAGCTCGCGATCGACTGGGCGAGCAGCCGCCCGGTCGAGTTCGAACTCGCCGACGGGCAGGAGGTGCTGATCCGATGCTGGCCGGCGGTTAACCCACTGCGCGCCCTTCGCTACATGACAGTAGGCCGCAGGCAGTGGATCGGTGTCGAGCTCGTCGAGGGGGAAGCGACCGACATCGTCCGTGACCGGTAGCGACGCCCGACTCGCGGAAACCGGGCAACTCGCCGGCGATCGCTTCCGCCTCTTCGGCGGGCTCAACGCCAGCGAGCGCTTCGGCGACCAAGCGCTGCTTCGGTTCGCTCAGTCGAACCAGTGGCTGATCACCCCGGTCCTCGAGCCTGGGCATTCCCTCCTTCTGGCGAAAAGGAAGGCTCCGTCCGCCACGTGCAGGACACCTGCGTTGTGCTCGCAACGGTAATCGCCGACGTGGCCTCGATGGGTCCTAGGCGATGCGATTGGGAATCTTGGTCAAGGCGTTTCGGAGTTCTTTGCGGGAGCTGATGTCGAGTTTCGGGAACACTTTGCGCAGGTGGTACTCGACGGTCCGCGGGCTAATGAACAGCTGGGCGCCTATCTCCGGGTTCGTCTGCCCGTCTGCGGCGAGTCGAGCGATCTGCGCCTCCTGGGGGGTGAGGACCTCGCGTGTCTCCTCGGTGCGTCTGCGCGCGGTTTCGCCGGTGGCTAGCAGCTCGCGCCGGGCACGCTCCGCGAACGCCTCCGCCCCGAAGCGACTGAACATCTCATGTGCGGTGCGCAGCTGATCACGCGCGTCCACGCGGCGACCCTCGCGTCGGAGCCATTCGCCGTAGAGCAGACGGGCGCGGGCGAGCTCGACGCGGATCCGGGTGCGCTCGAGCCGTTCGATCGCCTCACGGTAGAAGGCGTCCGCGTCCTCTCCGTCGCTCGTCAGCGCTCGTGAGCGTGCCAGGATTCCGAGCGCCCAATCCGTGCTCGCGGCCAGTGTCCGGTCTTCCAGCCGGGCGAGCGTGGCGGAGGCGACCTCCGGCGTGCCAGAACGAGTTGCCGCCTCGACGAGTTCTGGCAGCGCCGCACCCGAGTACCCATAGTCGCCATCGTCGCTAGCGAGCTTGGCGCCGTCCATTGCCGCCTCGTAGCGACCCAAGCCGTTATTGAGAACGGCGATGGCATAGCCGGCCAGAGCCACCACCCTGCCCTCGGATCGCGCCGTTGTGTTTTCGAGACCGACGTTGATGAACTTCGTGGCTTCGGCTTCGACGCCGCGCCAGGCGGCGATGAGGAGCCAGGCGTAAAGCAGGCCTGCGTTGCCGGTCGCGGCCGCAATCGCGTCCGCCTCCTGGACAAGCGCCTCGGCCGCCACGAGTTCGCCGCCGAACAGGTGCACGCCTGACCTGTAGACGAGCGCGACGGGGAGCAGGGCGAGCGCGCCGGTATCGCGAGCCAGCCGCACGGCGCGAGTAGCGAGCTCGTGGAACGCGTCGTCGTCCCACAACTCGAACACCGTCATCGACTGGACGATCGGAGTCAGCAAGAGCCAGCGCATGATCTCCGCGTGACCATCGAGAGCCTCGTTCCTGACCGCCTGGAGTGCGAGCCTGAGCGCCGGCACACCCCCGCTCGGCCCCTCCGTGCACCGGCGCGCCAAGCCGTCCAGAACGAGATCGAGCGATCGCGGCGGCTGCGGCGCCTCGGGCGCGGCTCGGGCCGCCTCGGCCACCTCCAGCACACCGGAGTCGGTGTTGACGCGTCCGGCGTACATAGCCGCTCCGAGGGCCTCGAGGTATGTCTGACGCGCCAACGCGGGATCGAGCGCTTCGAGCCGTCTGGCGGCATCGAGAAGGAGCAGCGGACCGTCGCTGCCGCGAGTGAACACAAACGCGATCTGCGCGCGTAGCCGCTGCAGTCCCGCGCGCTGAAGCTCGTCGAGCGGGGTGAGCTCCGCGGTCGCGAGCAGCTCCTCCGCGCTCTCGCGGCTCCCCGCCTCCAGCTTGGCCTGCGCGGCGGCGAGCGCGCGCGCTCCTCGTCGTGCCGGGTCCGGGGTCAGCTCGGCCGCTCGCTCCAGGAACGCGGCCGCGGCCGCAACGCCGCCCCGGCGCTGGGCGCGGTCGGCCGAGCGCTCGAGCTCGGCCGCTACCGCCTCGTCCGGCCCGGAGGCCGCTTGCGCCCGATGCCAGGCGCGACGATCGGGATCGGTATCCGGATCGGTCGCTTCGGCCAGCGCTCGATGCACCTCCTGGCGATCGCTAAGGTGAGCCGCCCGGTAGGCGGCCGAGCGGACGAGCGGATGCCGGAACCGCACCCGGATCCCGAGATCGATCAACGCGGCCTCCTCGGCCGGCCTGCCCGCGCTACCTCTGATCCCGAGCTGGTCGGCCGCGCGCCACAACAGGCTCACGTCGCCGACCGGCTCGGCCGCCGCCACGAGCAGCAGCCGCTGGGTCTCGCGCGGAAGCGCGCGGACCCGTTGCACAAAGGTTTCCTCGATGCGGCTGGCCAACATCCGCGCGTCGGGAAGTCCGAACCCGCCCGCGAGCTCCGCGGGCGTCAACCCACGCGGCAGCTCCAGCAACGCGAGGGGGTTACCGCGGGTCTCGGCGACGATCTGATCGCGCACGTGCTCGTCCAGCCGCCCGGGCAAGGCCGACGCCAGCAACCAGCGCGCGTCCTCGTCGGCGAGCCCGCCGACGACCAGCTCCGGCAGGCCGGTGAGCTCGTCGACGTCGCTGGGCTCGCGAACCGCGATCACCATGGCGATTCGCTCCGCCAGCAGGCGCCGCGCCACGAACGTAAGGGCCTGCGCGGAGGCCCGATCGAGCCATTGCGCATCGTCGACCAGGCAAACGAGCGGTTGCCTCTCGGCCGCCTCGGCCAGCAGGCTCAGGATCGCCAGGGCTACCAGGAAGCGATTCGAGGCGGCGCCATCCTGGAGCCCGAATGCCACACGCAGCGCATCCCGCTGCGGGCCGGGCAACCCGTCCAGCCCGTCGAGCATCGGCGCGCACAGCTGATGCAGCCCGGCGAACGCGAGCTCCATCTCAGACTCAACGCCGGCGACCCGGACGATCCGACACCCCGACGCGCGCTCGGCGACGTACTCCAGCAGCGCCGTCTTGCCGACCCCCGCCTCGCCGCGCACCACGAGCACCGAGCTCTCCCCTGCCCGGACGCGCTGCAGTTGGCGGTTCAGCACGTCGCGCTCGTTATGTCGGCCTCGCAGCATCTAGCGCACCAGGCGCTGGCCGATGGACCAGCGCCAGCTCGTGAAGGCCTCTCGCCACCGGTCCACGTGGAGCTTACCTGCGGCACCCCGGCGCGTCGACCGGGCAACCAGCCGCCGACTAGGGACCCGACGCGGCATTTGCCCGGACGCGAGCGCGCCCGCTCTAGAGGAACCTCGCGGCATGAACACCACCGCCCCACAACTCACCCAGGCGCCGCCCCAATCGGCGACCCCACCTCCCATCGCCTCGCGGCCGCCGGGCTCCGCTTCGCCCGGCCGCCCGCCCTGGGGCGCAGCGTTCGCCCAAACGGCACCGCTGATCAGCGCCCCAGCCTTCTTCGGACCACCCATCATCTACGTGCTGGGCCCGTGGCTGCTCCTGGTGCTCCTGCTGATCGGGCCGTTCGCGCTGATCTTCACGCTCCTGCTCGTTACGGCAGCAGCGACGGGCCTGCTGGCCGTTTGCGTAGCCGTGATCGCGAGCCCCTATCTGCTGATACGGCATCTCCACGCGCACGGCACGGCCCGCGCAAAGCCGCGCGCACCTCTCCACCTGTTCCGGAAACCCCGGGTCAGCTCCGGCCGACTCGGCTCACCACAACCGAAAGGCATGTCATGAAGATCGTAGTTATTGGCGGAACCGGCCTGATCGGCTCAAAGCTCGTCGGCAAGCTCGATGAGCGCGGTCACGACGCGGTCCCAGCAGCACCCAACACCGGCGTCAACACGCTCACCGGCGAAGGACTCTCCGAAGTTCTCGAGGGCGCCCGAGTCGTCGTCGACGTCTCCAACTCGCCCGACTGGGACGACGACGCGGTGATGCACTTCTTCCAGACCTCGACTCGCAACCTCCTCGCGGCCGAGGCGGCCGCGGGCGTGGGACACCACGTCGCGCTGTCGGTCGTCGGCACCGACCGCCTGACCGAGAGCGGCTACTTCCGCGCGAAGCTCGCCCAGGAGGAGCTCATCGAGGGCTCATCGATCCCATACTCAATCGTCCACGCGACGCAATTCTTCGAGTTCATGAACGGCATCGCCGACCAGGCGACCGACGGCAACGCGGTTCGGCTCCCGCCAGTGCTGATCCAGCCGATGGCCGCCGATGACGTCGCGAGCGCAGTCGCCCGGGTCGCGATCGCCCCGCCGCTGAACGGGATTGCGGAGATCGCGGGCCCCGAACAGTTCCGCCTCGACGAGCTCATCCGCGACGCGCTCACCGCGCGCAACGATCCTCGCGAGGTGATCACCGACCCGCACGCGCCCTACTACGGCATCGCGGTCAGCCAGCGCACCCTCCTCCCCGGCGATGACGTGCAGATCGGCAACACGCGGTTCGACGACTGGCTGCGAAACGCGCAGGCCCCAGTCACCGAAGACAGCCATGCATGAGATCCGCGTCAGCATCGTCAGCCCCGAGGCCGCCGACCACGGCGTCGCCGAGCTGTGGGCCGCCGGCAAGCTGATCGGCTACACCATCCTTGAGGACACAGACTTGATGCTCCGCATCGAGCCGGGGCGCGACCGAACGCCCGTCGTCGTCGGCGCGCACAGCCTCGCGCAAGCAATCAGTCGAGCCGAGCACCTACTCGAGCGGTACTGACCCCCGTCGTCGCCGGCACAGCAATTCACCGAGCGGGACCCGCCTTTAGACGCCTCGCGACCGCTGACAAGTAGTCGCACGGCTAGTAAAGGCGGGTCGTCGCTCAACCCGGCAAGACCTGCTTTCGCTCCGCCGCAAGAACCCAGCCGAGTTTTGGCTACACCCGAGTTGCGCGGTGGCTGACCTGTGAATCCCCTTGGTTGCGACCGCGTTTGGGCAGGGGCCGTTTGAGCCGTTGGATGGCGACGGCTGACCGGCTTGGGTCGTGCGCGTGTCAGGCGGCCTGGTCGACCCCTTCGGTCGCCTCGACGGTGACCTTGTAGCCGAGGGCTTCGAGTTGGCGTTGGAGGCGGCGGGCGCGGTGCTCGGGCGAGTAGCGCTTGCGTTGCCAGTCGGGGCCGAGCTCTCGGAATGGGACTTGGTCGCGGACGATGTGGTAGTAGGCGACGAGCAGGTCGTGGCGGATCGCGCCGAGCGCTTTCGGTTCGCCGCGGCGCCCGCGGAGCTGCGCGAAGTGTGCGGCGAGGTAGGTGCCTTTCGTGCGGACTGCTGCCCTCGCGCACTCGGTCAGCTGCGCGGTGAGCCAGCTGGGTCCGGGGCGGGTCCGTCCTGATTTCCGTCGGCCGGCTGATTGGTGGTGGCCTGGGCAGGCGCCGGCCCAGGACGCGAAGTGCCCAACGGTTGGGAACACGCTCATGTCGAGCCCGCATTCGGCGATCAGGACTTGCGCGGCGTGGGCTTGGACGCCGGGGATCGTGCACAGCAGTTCGACGATGTGCTGGTGCGGGGTGAGTACGTGTTCGATCCGCTGGCTGAGGTTCTCGAGCGCCGCGTCGAGAGTGTCGATGTGCGCCAGCAGTTGCGCGACCATGACGCCGTGATGCTCGATCGTGAAGCGGCTTTGGAGCGCCTCGCGGAGCTGCGGGATCTTCAGACGCATCCGTGCTTTGGCGAGTTCGGCGAGCTGCTCGGGATCAGTGACACCGCCGAGCAGCGCTTCGAGCATCGCGCGCGCTGACTTTGAATAGGTGTGCGACGCGACGCTGGAGAGCTTGATCCCGGCGTCCTGGAGCACCTTCTCGAGCCGCTGGATCGAACGGCCGCGCTCGTTGGTCTGCGCCCTGCGCAGGCGGGTCAAATCCCGCAGCCGGCGGATCTCCGGGGGCGGCACGAAGCTCGGCCGCACGAGCCCGTGCTGCACGAGTTGGCAGATCCACTCGGAGTCCTTGACGTCGGTCTTGCGACCCGGGACGACCAGGAGCACAGACTGCATGAGTTGCGTGCGTCGTTGCCGGAGGGGGTGACGGTGACCGCGCCCGCGCACCCGCTGCTCGGCGAGCGATTGGCGGTCGAAGGCCGGCGGCGGGTGGGCGGCATGCCGTGCCTGATTGTGCGGTTGCCGGACGGGACGCCGGGCACGATCGAGGTGCAGGCCACGAGCGCGGGCTCGGCCGCCGGCGAGGCTGCGGCGGGGACGTTGCTGTCTGCCGAAGGGGTCCGTCAGCTACGGCGGTTGCTGGCGCCGAGGGCTCCGGGCGACGAGGGCAGCGGCACGTAGGCTCGCCTCCCGAGAAGCGCCAACAACTCGTGGAGGTGAACCCCGTGCGCGGACTTGAGTCTACGCCGCGTCAGCTTGCCCTTCCTGTGGAGGGGCCGGGTCGGACCGATCGGATGTGGGAGTCGTTCTCGCCCGCGGCGCAGGAGCGAATCCTGCGGCTGCTGGCCCGGGCGATCGCGCGCATCCTCAACCCAGAGGAGCAACGATGAGCAAGATCGAGAGTCGGCACCTCGCGCGCAAGGCGTACGTGTATGTGCGCCAGTCGACGATGGCGCAGGTCGAGCACAACGTCGAGAGTCGCGAGCGTCAGTATGAGCTGGCCGAGCGGGCGGTCGCGCTCGGCTGGCCCGCCGGCGAGGTCGTCGTGGTCGACGAGGATCAGGGGCGCTCGGGCAAGAGCGCGGACGGCCGCAACGGCTTCCAGGGCCTGGTCGCCGAGGTCGGGCTGGGCAGGGTCGGGATCGTGGTCGGGATCGAGGTCTCAAGATTGGCGAGGGGCAACGCCGACTGGTATCAGCTGCTGGATCTGTGCGCGTTGACCGACACGCTGATCGCCGACTCAGACGGGATCTACCACCCCGGGTTGCACAACGACCGCTTGGTGCTCGGGTTGAAGGGCACGATGTCGGAGGCCGAGCTGCACGTGCTGCGCGCCCGGCTGCGTGGCGGGAGCCTGCACAAGGCGGGCAAGGGCGAGCTGCGCCTCCCGCTGCCGGCCGGCTATGAGTACGACGAAACCGGGCGCGTGCGGGTCACCCCGGACGAGGCGGTCGCCGACGCGATCGCGACGGTGTTCGCCTACTTCGAGGAGCTCTCCAGCGCCAGGCAGGTGATGCTTCGGTTGCAAGCGGAGGACCGCCAGCTGCCGCGCCGGGCGACCAGCGACCGCCGGGTGCGGTGGGCGACGCCGACCTACAGGGCGATCCACGACATCCTCACCAACCCGGTGTTCGCGGGCGCGTATGCGTATGGGCGCAAACGGACCGAGCGACGCGTGGAGGGCGGTGTGGTCCGTGAACGGCAACGCCGCGCGCCGCGTGCGGAGTGGCATGTGTGCATCGAAGGCCATCACCCCGGCTATGTCACCTTCGAGCGCTACCTGGCAAACCAGGAGCGGCTGCGCGCGAACTGGCGCCCGCCACGCGGGGAGGGCGGCGGCGCCGCGCGCGAAGGCAATGCGCTGTTGCAGGGGCTGATCCGCTGCGGGCGGTGCGGGCGGAAGATGCAGGTCGGCTACTCCGGCAAGACGCTCGTGCCGAACTACAGCTGCGTGCGCGGCAGCCAGCTTTATGGCACCGGTCGCTGCCAGTCGGTCGGCGGCCGGCGGATCGAGCGGGTCGTGCTCGACTCCGTGTTCGAGGCGTTGGCACCGGCCGGGATCGAGGCGACGCTCCGCGCGATCGAGCACGCCAGCTCAGACCACCAGACGCGAGTGCACTCCGCTGAGCTGGAGCTCGAGCGCGCGCAGATCCACGCCGAACGCGCCAGACGCCAGTTCGACGCGTGCGAGCCGGAGAACCGGCTCGTCGCGCGCACGCTCGAGCGCGAGTGGGAGCAGCGGCTCGCCGAGGTCCGCCACGCCGAGCACGCTCTTGCCGACGTCGCCGCGCGACGCCCGGACCCGCTGACCGACGAGGAGATCGCGTGGTGCCGGCACGCAGGCGCGGACCTGCGCAAGGTGTTCGACGCGCCCACCACCAGCGATCGCGAACGCAAGCAGCTGCTGCGCGCGATCCTCACCGACGTCGTCGTGACCGTCGACCGCGAATCCGAGCAGCACGCCGCGCAGCTGCGGGTCGTGTGGGAGGGCGGATCCGTCACCGCGCACAGCGTGCCGCTCTCGCGGACCGGCAGCCACACCCGCTGCACCGACCAGGACACGATCGCGCTCGTGCGCCAGCTCGCCGAGCGATACCCCGACAAGCAGATCGCCGCGATCCTCGCCCGCCAGGGCCGGCGCACCGGCGCCGGCAACCCGTTCACGGCCCACAACGTGCACGGCCTCCGCACTTACCACAAGATCCCCGCCGCTCCCGTCCGAGCGACCGCTCACGATGACGACATGGTCACGATCGCGAAAGCCGCCGATGAGCTCGGCGTGTCGACCGCGACCGTGCACCGCTGGCTGCGCGAAGGGTTCATCACCGGCGAGCAGATCACCCCCGGCGCGCCCTGGCAGATCCGGCTCACGCCCGAGCTCCGCGCGCGCGTCAGCGAGCACGCCCCCGACGGGTGGCTGCCGCTCACCGCGGCCGCACAGGCGCTCGGCATCGCTCGCCAGACCGTGTTGCACAAGGTCCAACGCGGCGAGCTCGCCGCCGTCTACGTCCACTGCGGCAAGCGAAAGGGCCTACGAATCCAGGTCAAACCCGACCAAACTGGACTGTTCGACAACCCCATCCGACAGGAGGCGCAGTGCTAAACCAACGCCACGTTGCGCATGTGATGCGCGTTGAGCAGCCAGCACTCGAACCGCTCCTCCAACGCTTGGAAGACGGTCTTCCAGTACACGCCGGTGGCCTCCATCCCGACGAGCGTGACGCCGGCCTCGGCCAGCCAGCCAGCGAGCTCGGCGAGCCCGGCGAGCGTCGAGCGGAACGTCTTGGTCTGCTGATCCCAGCGGCGACGACCGGTGCCCGGCACCCGGACGGTCGCTACGACCTCGTCGCGATGCACGTCAAGTCCGGCGCATCGCTCCACCATCACATCCATTGCGCTGCTCCCTTCGAGACGACGGTTGACATGTCGCCCGGAGGGAACCTCCCAAGGATGAGTCTGACCTACGCGCTCGCAGCAGCAATCAACGGTCCCACAGGTCCCCGCGCCACGCTGTCGCACGGGCTCTAACGCACCAAGCCACGCCGGCGTCGATCCGGGCCTAGGGATTCTCACCCCTCAGAGGTGGCCGGCAGGCCGGCACGGCACGCTGTCGCCCAGACGCCGATGCCGAACGCGTTTGCGATCGGCCGCGCACCGAAGAAGGCGACCGTGTGTGCCACTACAGGCCTGCTCGGACTGCTCTCCCCGGCCGAGCTGGAGGGCGTGCTGGCGCACGAGCTCTCACACATTCAGAACCGCGATGTGGCGGTGATGACGATCGCCGGTTTCTTTGCCGCGATCGCGTCGTTCATTGTCCAGATGGGCTTGTGGTTCGGCGGAGCCTTCAGCCGCAACCGTGACGGTGGTCCGGCGTTCATTGTGGTTGTGCTGGTGTCAGCTGCCGTCTATGCCATCTCGTGGCTGCTGCTGCAGGCGCTCTCGCGCTACAGGGAGTTCGCCGCTGATCGCGGCTCAGCGGTGATCACGGGCCGCCCAAGCGCGCTGATCTCAGCGTTGATGAAGATCAGCGGCACGATGCAGCAGATACCGCGGAAGGACCTGCGCGCCGCCTCGGGCGAGCTCGCGGCCTTCTACATCTTTCCCCCGAAGGCGAAGAGCGCCGCCGCGAACCTGTTCTCGACGCACCCTTCGCTCGAGGCAAGGATCGCGGCGCTGCAGCGCCTCGAATCCCAGCTCCAGGGCACCGCCTGACTGAGCAGTCAATGCGCCTTCCCGCAGCGGGTGCGGCGCGAGGCTGTCGGTGTGCGCGCATCTCAGACGGTGATGACGGTCTTTCCTCGGCCGTGTCCCTCGTCGGCATCTCCGAGGGCTTTCGCAACTTCGTTGAGCGGGTAGGTCTGGTTGATGACCGGGGTCAGGGTGCCGGCTTCGATGAGCTCCGCCAGGACCAGAAGGTCCTCCTGGCGCTCGGTCGAGATCAGCGATCGCAGCGTCTGACGCACGAACGGTGAGAGCAGTATCGCCCGGAGTTGGCGATCGAATCCTCCGGTCCAACGCCCGCCTCCTTCGCCTCCGACGAGGACGAGCGTCCCGTGCGGGGTGAGGGCGCGTCTCAGCTGCGACAGCGAACGCCTCACTGCTGTGTCGAGGATCAGGTCGTAGCGCCGCGTCCCGTCAACGAAATCGTCCTGTGTGTAGTCGATCACGTGCTCGGCGCCGATCGATCGGACGAGGTTCGCGTTCGTCGTGCTGCACACGCCGGTGACGTGCGCTCCGAACGCCCTGGCGAGCTGCACCGCGAACGTGCCCACGCCGCCCGACGCGCCGATGATCAACACTGTTTGCCCGTCCCTGAACCCTTCCGGCGTCGCGCAGGGCGTGAAGGGCGGCGCATGCGGAGACGGGAACGCCCGCGGCCTGCTCAAACGTGAGGTTCGCCGGCTTGCGTGCGACCCTGTGGGCGCGAACGCTTACGTACTCGGCGAACGCCCCGTCGCACGTGCCATACACCGCATCGCCCGGCTCAAACTGCCTCACGTCCCGGCCGACCTCCTCGACATTCCCGGCGACGTCTCGGCCCAACACGCGGCTCTTGGGCTTACGCAGCCCGACGCCCATCAGACGCACCAGGTACGGGTTCCCAGTCATGAGATGCCACGCATCGGGACCAACTCCGGCCGCGTGAACGCGTATCAGGACCTCATCGTTCGCGACGACCGGCATGACGATGTCGTCGAGCTGGAGGACGTCGGCTGAGCCGTAGCTGTCTCGGGTCATGGCCTTCATGCGTGTTCTCCTGATCCGGTGCCCCATTTTCGATCCAAGGATGCTCGTAGCGACCATGACACGCTGACCCAACGCGCGCATCAGGGCCCGGTGCGTCTGACTTCGCGATAGAGATCTCGGTCGATAATTCGCCTAGCCTGGGAGCCTGTCGGGACCTCGGATCAGGAGGTCGTGATGATGGACAACGGGAAGCGCAAGCCGCGCAGGCAGTTGACGCCGGAGGAGAAGTGGGAGGTGTTCCTCGAGGTCACCTCGCAGGAGATCTCGCAGGCCGACGCCGCCCGCAAGTATGGCGTCGACGTGTCGGTGATCGTGCGCCTGCGAGCGTTGGCGAAGGATGCCGCGATCGCCGCGTTCACTTCGGCGAAGCCTGGCCGTCCGGTGTCGGCGGAGGCGGTCGAGCTGGAGTTGCTGCGGGGGGAGAACGACCGGCTCTCCGAAGCGTTGAAAGAGATGGCGATCGAGCTCACGTTGCACCGGGGAAAGCAGCGCTCGGGCTTTTCGGCCCGGTTCCCGCGCGCGTGAGCGCCGAGACCAAGCTCGAGCTGCTGGGGCTGATCGATCGTGCCGTC
The DNA here is from genome assembly GCA_963750695.1 of uncultured Solirubrobacterales bacterium. Lineage (GTDB taxonomy): Bacteria > Actinomycetota > Thermoleophilia > Solirubrobacterales > Solirubrobacteraceae > Palsa-465. Next base: position 78,553 of record CAVVSB010000004.1, on the reverse strand, counting down.
GCCGACGGCTGGGCGCACACGCAGGCGTGCCGGGTGCTCGACCTCGCCGACGTCCGCGCGCACCGCTGGCGCGCTCGGCTGCGGGACACGGGCAGCCTTGAGGATCGTGATCCTGGCGGCGGCGCAGTCCACGGCCTGCTCTGCTGGGAGGAGGCCGAGATCCTGGATCTGATCGAAGAGTGGGGTCCGGTGGACCGCTCGCATCGCAAGCTCGCGCATCGTGGGAGCCGTCTCGGTGTCGTGTTCGTCTCCCCGTCGACGGTGCTGCGGGTCGCGCTCAAGCACAAGGTCCACCTGCCGGGTGAGCCGTACCGGCCGCGTCCGGTTATGCCTGCTCTCCCTACGATTCCGTGGGAGAAGAACCGGATCTGGATCTGGGACGCAACGCACTTCACCAGGGCGGGCCGGGTCGCGTACGCGATCGTTGACGTCGTGACCCGCTACTGGATCGGCTACCTGCTCTCAAGCGAGCAGACCTCGACCCAGGCGCAGCTGCTGTTCGCCCGAGCGCTCGAGGACCAGCACCTCCTCGACGCTGACGGGAAGCCGCCGGCGGTCGAGGATGACGGGATGCCGGTGCTGATCGCGTGGTCGGACAACGGGACCGAGATGACCGCGCTGGACACCCGGAAGTTCATGGCGCTGATGGCGATCACCCAGCACCACGGCCGGCCCGGCACCCCGACCGACCAAGCGCACATCGAGAGCTTCTACTCGCACCTGAAGGGCGATTGGCCTCACCTGGTCACGATCCGCGACTCGGCGGTCCTCGATGCCGAGCTCGCGCGTGTCCAGCGCGAGTACAACACTGTGCGGTTGCACGCCGGGGTCGGGTACGTCACCCCTGATGACGAGCATCACGGCCGCGGGCCCCGCATCCGCCGGGCTCGTGCCGCGGGGATGCGTCGCGCCCGCGCTGAGCGGATCAAAGAGAATCGAGCAAGCAAGACATGACCAGGCTCTCTGACACCAACCGCGCCCGCTCCCTTCTGGGGAAGAGGGGCGCTTTTCAGGGGGCATTCCGCTGGCCATGGATGGCCAGCGGAATGGGCACGGACGACGCCCATACCCCAGCCACCAACCGGTCCCGCCACAACGCTCAGCGTGTGGTTGAAAAAGTCGGCCGCTCTATCACGAACTCAGAAACACCGCAAGGGAGGACTGCTCATAGGGTTGGTCCGGGCGAGCCCCAACGCAAGAGCAGCACGGCGCTGTCGTAGGACTCGCGGACGCGGACGCGTGAGGCTCAGCGCTTGGTAGTTCATTTCAGACCGAATAATGGTCGCGGCCGTCGTGGCAATTCCGCAATCGCTCACAGGTAGAAGAGCGCCCTGCGCAGAGTCTGATCGCGGCTGGTCTTCGCTGGGCCAGCTCGAGCGGCGGGGCACCTACCGCGCCGCACCGACCCCGCGAATGCTTCGTAGGAGGCCGTAGCGAGCCTCGGCCTCGATGCGGTGCTTCAGACCTTGAGTCATCCGCTCAGGTATCTCAGTGTGCTTGCGGGCGTCCGAGACAGCCGATGCGCTCGTGCGCGACACGGCGACCCGAGCTGCGCGGCGCCTTGGGACGAGCTGTGGGTTGTGTGCTGTCAAGGCCGGACGAAAAGTGGACCACTTGCGCCGGTTGAAAAGTGGACCACCTTGCCGAACTGGGATGAACGTGTAGGGCGCTGGGAGAGCGCCTGTCGACGCGAAGGCCGAGCCCGGAGGGCGAGGCCTGAGCGGCGATAGGCGCTTTAAGCGCCTCGATCGGGGGGAGGGCTCGTGACGACGCGTTGTGCGGCGTTCTGCGAGCCTCGGCGAGGCCGCCGAGGGATATGGGTCACCCGATTTCGGGGGTCTTGGCCGGGGGTGGGGAGCCGAGGTCCTTGTCCTTGAGCCGGTACGAATCGCCCTTCAGGTTGAGAATCTCTGCATGGTGCACGAGCCGGTCGATCATCGCGGCGGCGACGACGTCGTCGCCGAAGATCTCGCCCCAGCGGGAGAATGGCTTGTTCGAGGTGACGATCATTGACGCGCGCTCATACCGGGAGGACACGAGCGCGAACATCAGGTTCGCGGCCTGCGGGTCGAACGGGATGTAGCCAACCTCATCGACGATCAGAAGCGGGATCCGGCGCAGCGCGGCGAGTTCGTCCTCGAGCCGCCCGTCGTGTTTGGCGTCTGCGAGCCGGGCGACCCATTCGGTCGCGGTGCGGAACAGGACGCGGTGGCCGGCGAGGCAGGCGCGGATCCCCAGCGCGATGCTGAGGTGTGTCTTGCCGGTACCCGGCGAGTAGTGGTCGCACTACTCATGTTGTGGAGTTTCTGCCGGAGCGGGTTCGGCTGATCGGCGCGCCTGGCGAGCTGCGGGATGTCGAGCTCGCGGTGTTGGGGTGGTCGACGGACGACTCGTCGGGTGAGACGGTGTTGCTGTGTCGGCTGCTGGATGGCAGCTCGGGGGAGATCCCGGCGCGGTGGACGGATCTGCCGTGGCGGGTCGCGCCTGAGCTGGCGGTCGGCGGGATCGGGTCGCCGGCGGGATGGCGGTTGTTGTTGGCGCGGGCGGAGCGGTTGCGTCGTCCGCGGCCGGGTCGAGCCTCCGTTGAAAACGGAGGTGATCATGTCGGGACAGCTCGCGTTGGCGGTGCAGGAGGAGACGGTCGTTCCGGCCGCGGTGTGGGAGACGCTGCCGCCCGAGCGCCAGCTGCAGGTCGCGGTCAGGCTTGCGCGTCTGCTCGCCCGGCTGGTCGAGGCGGCGCGCGATGAGTGATCTTCAGAAGATCACCGAGCAGCACCGCCGGCGGCGGGCGATCGTGTATGTGCGCCAGTCGACCCCGACGCAGCTGGAACGCAACCATGAGTCGCGCGCGCGGCAGTACGCGCTCAGACAGCGAGCGATCGAGCTGGGGTGGCCGGCCGCGTCGGTGTCGGTGGTCGACGAGGATCTCGGCCGCTCGGGCGCATCGAGCGATGGGCGGCTCGGGTTCAAGGAACTCGTCGCCGAGGTTGGCCTCGGGCACGTCGGGCTGATCCTGTCGTTGGAGACCTCGAGGCTGGCGCGCTCCTCGGCGGACTGGCATCAGCTCTTGGATCTGTGCGCGCTGACCGGCGCGCTGATCGCCGACCAGGACGGGATCTATTCGCCGGGGAACTTCAACGACCGGCTGCTGCTCGGGCTGAAGGGCACGATGTCAGAGGCGGAGCTGCACCTGATCCGAGCCCGGCTGGACGGCGGGCTGCGCAACAAGGCGCAGCGGGGCGAGCTTGAGCTGAGCCTCCCGGTCGGGCTGGATCGCGACGAGGACGGCCGGATCGTGCTGTGCGCCGATGAGCAGGTCCGCCACGCACTCGGCCGCGTGTTCGAGCTGTGGCGGCGGATCGGGTCCGCCCGCCAAGTCGTCTCCGTGCTGCGCGATGAGGGACAGCGCGTGCCACGCCGAACGGTCGGGTCGCGGCGCGTGCGGTGGGCGCCGGCGACCTATGGGTCAGTGCACGCGTTTTTGACCAACCCGGCATATGCCGGAGCGTTCGTGTTCGGCCGCACCAGCCAGAAGAAGTCGCTGGACGCCACCGGCCGCGTGCGCCGACGGACGATCGATCTGCCGCTGGAGCAGTGGTCCGTCTGCCTGCCCGAGCACCATCCCGGCTATGTCAGCTGGGAGGAGTACCTCGCCACACGCGAACGACTGCGCCAGAACGTGAGACCGCGCGGCGAGGGCGGCGGCGCCGCCCGCGAAGGCGTCGCGCTGCTGCAAGGCATCGTCCGCTGCGGACGCTGCGGCCGCCGGATGCAGGTCGCCTATTCGGGCAACGACGGACAGGTCCCCCGCTATGCGTGCGTTCGCGCGCATCAGCTGCACGGCACCGACAGCGCCTGCCAGTCACTCGGCGCGACACGGCTGGAGAAGGCCGTCACCGCCGCGTACCTGGAAGCGATCACCCCGGCCGGCGTCCGCGCCTGCACGGAGGCGATCGGCGAACTCGAGCGCCAGCACGAGGATCGCCTGACCGGCCAACGACTCGCGGTCGAGCAGGCCGAGTTCGAAGCCGGCCGCGCGCAACGCCAGTTCGACGCCTGCGAGCCTGAGCACCGCTTGGTTGCCCGCACGCTCGAATCCCGCCTCGAGGTCGCGCTGGCGGAGCTCGAGCGCGAACGACGCAGGCTCGCCGAGCTCGAGACCCGCCGGCCCGAGCCGCTCACCGAGGCTGAGCGCCGAGCGCTCACCCGGCTGATCCGCGACCTCCCCCGCCTCTGGACCGCTGAGACGACGACGGCCCGTGACCGCAAGGAGCTGCTGCGCACGCTGATCAGCGAAGTGATCATCACGATCAACCAGCAGCCGCGTCGTGCCGAGGTGCAGATCGTCTGGGAAGGCGGCGCCCGGACCGAGCTGACCGTGCCGCTGGTCAAGCGCGGGACTGAACGCAACCGCACCAGCGAGGACACGGTCGAGCTGGTCCGCAAGCTCGCCGCGCACACGGGCGATCAGCAGATCGCCGCGATCCTCAACAAGCAAGGCCGCCGCACCGGCACCGGCCTGCCGTTCAACCAGCCGCGCGTCGCGTCCATCCGCGCCAAACACGCGATCCCCGCGGCGCCACCACCAGACCCCGACAGCGGCCTGTTCACCGTCGAACAAGCCGCCAACGAGCTCGGCGTCGCCAAGACGACGATCTATCGATGGCTCAGAGTCGGCCTGCTGCCGGCCGAGCAGACCACCGCGCACGCGCCCTGGCGGATCCGGCTCACTCCAGAGGTCCGCTCACGATTCGTGCCAGACGTCCCGGACGATTACCTGCCGCTCGATCAAGCCGCGAAGCGGCTCGGCTGCGCCCGCCAGACCGTTTTGCATAAGGTCCAACGCGGCGAACTGCACGCCGTCCAAGTCATCAGCGGACGGCGGACAGGCCTAAGAATTCAGGTCAACGAGTCCGCGACTGGACTATTTGACCAATGACGCGGACGAGGAGGGCAGTGTGAAAGGTGCTCGCTCGGACCAAGAGCGACGATGCACTCTTTGGCGTGCAGGAAGTCCAATTGTCCGAGGTGCTCGATCACCTGCTTCTTGACGGAGCGTTGGAAGGTGAAGTCGAACTCCTCGAGCGTCTTGCGCGCCGGGAACCGCGCCTGGCGGATGCGCGCTTCGCCACCATGGCTGTCGCGTGCTGAGACCTCGGTCTCCAACAGCGTCTGCACGAACCGCTCGTAGCTCCACTCCTCCTCCCGCGCGCGGTCAGCGAGCTTCGGCAGCGCCCGGGCCGCTGCGGGCGCCTTCAAAGCGCGGAACAGGTGCGCGAGCTCGGCTTGAGAGCCCATCTATGCCGCCAGCCGGTCGTAGACCGCCAGGTCGCGCCGCTCGACATCCTCGCCGAGGGCTGGCTTGCTCCGGTAGCGCTGGAGCCTGAGCTGCTCGAGCGCCTGCTGGTGGGCTGGGTCGGTGAGCTCTTGACCGGCGGCGAACACGCGCCGATGCTTGGCCGCGAGCTCGCCGGTATCGAGCGCGACCGCGATCACCTCGCGCTGGGAGACGCGTACTTCGACACGTCGGCCGACCAGTCGCGGGTCGAGCGAGTAGTCGTTGCGGTCGATGTGCATGTATGGCTGCGGTGGCACCCGGATCACGAGCCGCCGGTCGAGATCGGGACCAGGCTCGGGAAGCGGCCGCATGCTCTCCCGCTCACGCTCCAGCCGGTCGACCGGCCGCTCCCGCAGCGTGCGGTGCAGACGAACGTTCGCGCGCTCGTCGAACCAGCGGTCCAGCTGATCCTGGAAGTCCTAGCTCGTTGACGAATGACCGGCCCGGTTCGAAGCTGGTCTCCATGAACCCCTGCAGCCGCTCGCTGACGCCCTTCGCCTGGCAGTCCCCGGGATCGAGGATCCGCCAGCCGACCGACAACTGCCCGCAGAAGCCGGCGAACTCCTCGGTCGGTCGCCCGCCGCCGGCGTGCAGGCAACCCTCGCGATCGACCACCAGCCGGCCCGGCAGCGCGCCGATCCGCCACACGCACCGTCGCATCCCCCACAACACGTCCGGCGCTTCCTTGGAGAACACCAGCGCGCCGGCGCCGAACCGCGAGTAGCCCAACACGCCGACGACCACGTACCCCTTGCGCGTCTGGCTGTAGCCGACCGCGATCTCCCGCTTGGGCTGCCACAGATCGAACTGCAACACATCCCCGGGCCGATACACCGTCCGCTGGAACGTGCGCTGATCAACGAAGAACGGCCGCACCTCGCGCACGTAATCGTCGACGATCGTCTTGCCACCGTCGAACCCGGACTCGATCAGGATCTCGCGGATCCGCTGGCTCTCGATATCGGGATCCTCACGCAGCAGCTCATGCACCTGATCCTTGAACGGGTCAAGCTTCGACCCCCGCGACCGACGCGAATAGCTCGGCGGTGTCGACGAGCCCAGCGCCCTGCGAATCGTCTCCCGATGCAGCCCCGTCCGCCGACGGATCTCCCTGATCGCCAACCCCTCCACGAACCGCATCCGCCGAACCTCGGCCCACTGCTCCACGCTGACCACCCTTCATCTCCTGGCTCGATCGACAACGATCGCGCCAGGGTCGGGACCCAACCGGACAACACCCGCCCGAGCCCGGGTGGGCCAGTTTTCAACCGGCGTAGGCGGTCCAGTATTCAGCCGGCGACGACATGTGCAATTCCGAGCATGGCTGCTCCGTTCACGCATTGGTAGCGATGGTCTGATGGCGACGCCCCCGGGCGGCGATGTGTCCGATCTCGACGCTGGTGCTCGTTCGGAGTCGCGGTGCGTCACGTTCGGCAGGGCAGCCGCGCTGAGCGAGTTGGCTCCGCGCGTCCGAGGCCTCGTTCATCGACGTAGTCGGATTTGGGGTTCCTGAAGCTTGCCTGCACGCGGCGGTCTTGGAAATGGAGTCGAGGCCTCATCTTTCGGCGTGGGTTTGAGCGTGGGGGTTCGCCGCGCGCGAGGTATTCGCCGCGCACGAGGTATTCGCCGACCTGGGTGTTGCGCTCTGCACGGCCGTGGCCTGCCGGCGGAAACGATGTGCGCCTCGATCGACCGCGAGCAACGATCGACGGTTTCTTGCCGGCGCCATAGTGCCGACGTCACGAGCTCGTGAGCTTGCGCATGTGGGGAGTAGTGTCGGCGGGACCTGATGAGCGACAGTGACCCTTTGACCGCGAGCCGACGGCCAGCACATGTGCGGCAGCGAGCTTACCTGCCACTGTTCCAGCGCGTGGCGGCCACCAATGCGCTGCTGTTGGTCGCCGCGTGTCTGGTGACCGTCCTGGTGCTGTCGCCGAGCAAGCTGTCCGCGTTCGCGGCGGACGAGACTTTTGTGGCTCTCCTGTCGATCTGGGGGTGACTCATTGGTGAGGGAGCGCGATTTTGGATGCCGGCGCAGCAGAGGTAGATCATCGCGATGAGCCCGTCGGCGGAGTGGAATCCGTATGCGCGGTGTGAGATCAACCTCACCTTGCTATTGAGGGCTTCGAGGCGTCCGTTGCTGATCCCGATCTCCACGCTGCCAGCACGCCCTGCTTGTGCTTGCGGATCGTGCGCGCGAGCTTGATGAACGGTTTCAGCCTCGATCGGGATGCCCAGGCGAGCCACGCGTCGAGGCGCTCGGGCGCTTGGTGCTTGGGGACCTTGTAGACGTAGCGCAGCTCGCCGTAGAGCAGCGCGGCGCGGAACATCCGCTTGTTGGTCTGCTGCACCTCGGCGAGCTTGAGCAGCTGGCTGGTGGTCTGCTTGGTGGGGTCCTTGAGCAGGCTGTAGCGCACGCCCTTGATCCATTTGCCGGTGTCGGTGCCGGAGCGGCCGTGCTGGTTGTACTCGGCGCGGCGGACCCGGTCGGTCGCCTTGGAGCCGAGCTGGCAGACGTGGAACGGGTCGAACACGACCTGCGCGTGCGGAATCCCGTTCTCGGCGCGGATCGCTTTCTCATAGCCGGCGGACATGTCGATCGAGACCGCCCGGATCGAGGCCTTCTGCTCGTCGGTCAACTGGTCGAAGAACGCCTGCAAGCTGTTGGCGTTGCGGCCTTCGGTGGCCCACACGATCCCGCCGCTGTCGTGGTTGGCGACGCAGGTCAGGAACTTGTGCTCGGCGCCGTAGCTGACTTCGTCCACGCCGATCAGCTCGAGCCCGTCCAGACGGCCGGCGGGCAGCTTCTCGGCGACGACACGCGCAAGGATGTTCCCGACGGTCTGCCAGCCGATCCGCATCAGCCGGGTGACCTGCGTCTGGCTCATCTGCTGCGCCAGCCACGCCGTGAGATCCTCGAAATCGCGCGTGTGTCGAGAGCCCGCTCGCGCCCACGGCACCCCCTCGTACACGTCGCCGCAACCCGGGCAGTACAGCCGTCTGAGCCGGCACTCGATCACGCACCGCGGGGCGCCAAGATCCAGCGACCGCCAGCGCTTCTCGCGATGCTCCTTGATCGGAAGGCCACGCGCCCCGCAGCCCGAGCAGACAGGCTTCTCGGCTCGCAGCACGACCGTCACGATCACCGCCTCCGCCCCGAACGCCACATCCCTGACCCACGCGCCCGGAAGCCCGAGCATCCGGTTGAATGCCGTCGTGACTCGCACGTCGCCCTCCTTCGTAGACCGCTGAACTTCGAACATCCAGCAGCCTGCCGCAGAAGGGCGGCGGCGGGTCGCCACGTTCGTGCGCAACCAGCGAGAAGGACCTACACCGCCACGAACCCGCCCCTCAGCAGGAGGTTCCACGGAACCGCAACGCTCGTCTCACCCCCAAACGGAGAGGAGAGCCACTTTTGTTCTCGTCGGGGCCCTCGCGTTGGTGGCGCTCTTGAACCTTTACCAGGTGCGGCGAGTGGTCAGTCCGCTGCAGGAGCTGACCGAGCTGGCGCGAGAGGTCGATCTGACTCGGCCAGGTCAGCGAATGCCCACCCCGGCCCGGGCCTCCGAGGCGGGGGAGCTGGCGCTGACCTTCAACGAGATGCTCGCTCGACTGGAGGAGGAGCGTCGCGAGGCCTCGCGAGTGGCGGTCTTCGCGCAGGAGGCTGAGCGGTTGCGTATCGCCCAGGAGTTACACGACCAGGTCGGGCAGACCCTGACCGCGGTGCTCCTCCAGCTGTCCCGGATCCGCGCGCGTGTTCCTGCCGAGATGCAGCCTGACGTTGACGAGGTGCTGGAAGCCGCGCGAGCAAGCATCGAGGACGTCCGGCGCATCGCGATGGAGCTACGCCCCGAGGCGCTCGACGACCTTGGCCTTTCGACCGCGCTCGAGGTTCTCGCGGACAGTTTCTCCCGACGATCCGGACTACGCGTCACCCGTCGAATCCAGAACAACCTACCGCCGATCTCCTCCGAGACCGAGCTGGTCATTTACCGCGTCGCCCAAGAGGCACTCACCAACGTCGCCCGCCACGCAGGGGCCGATCACGCTGAGCTGACGCTCGACATTCACGACGGCGCGTTGGTACTCGTTGTCAGCGACAGCGGCCGCGGGATACCTGACGGCCAAGCTGAGGGAGCCGGCATGCGCGGCATGCGCGAGCGCGCATCGCTGATCGGTGCCGAGCTGCGAATCGCGCATGAGCCCTCTGGGGAGGGCACGCGAGTACGCCTGGTCGTGGCGGTCGAGAACGCGCCGTGACACCGCTCAAAACGCGGATCCTGCTCGCCGACGATCACGCAATGGTCCGCCGCGGGCTGCGCATGGTCCTCGATTCCGAACCCGACCTGCAAGTGGTCGCCGAGACGGGGGACGGCGCCGACGCCGTTGCCCGCGCGCTTCAGGATGACGTCGACCTCGCGATTCTCGACATCACGATGCCCCGGATGACCGGACTGCAAGCAACCCGGGAGCTGCACCACCGCCGACCCAAATTGAGAATCCTGATCCTCTCGATGCACGAGAATGAGCGGTATCTCTACGAAGCGCTGAAGGCCGGAGCGTCCGGCTACGTGGTCAAGAAGCTCGCCGACCGAGACCTCGTCGAGGCGTGCCGCGCCACGATGCGGGGCGAACCGTTCCTTTATCCGGCTGAGATCACTGCGGTGATCCGCGACCTGTTATCCGACGCGCTCGACGGTGAGCAGCGTCGCGATCCGCTCACGCCTCGCGAGACCGAGGTGATCAAGCTGATCGCGGAGAGCTACACCAACCGGCAGATCGCCGAAGCACTCGTGATCAGCGAGAAAACGGTTGAGCGTCATCGCGCCAACATCCTCGAAAAGCTCGGAATGCACGATCGGGTACAGCTCACCCGCTACGCGATCCGCCGCGGGCTGCTCGAACCCTGACGGCAGTGAGCGTGCTGAACGTCGCGCCGCGTGGCGGTGGGTGTAGCTCGGTGGGTTGGGTCGATCCTCGCTCGGGGTGGACGTCGATGGGCTCGTCGGAACACCGGTTGTGCTTCGGGGTTTTACGGCGACGTTCTCGGCGCGAGTACGGATGTGTGCGGCGGTGTCTGTGGTGATGCTAGGGCGATGGCTTCTGCTCCGGTGTCTTCGGCTGCTGTGGGGGTTGCTCGCCCGCCACGGGATCGCGGCCGCGCTCGGCGCGCCTTGGGCTGGCTGGTGGAGCATCGGGCGCGGATTCTCGCGGCGATCGCCGGGCTGTCGATCGTGGTCGGCGGCGCGTTGTATTTGGCCGGGGAGCACGCTGCAGGCACGGATGTGTGGGGGGCTGCGGTCGCCGTGCTGGCTGCCGAGCTTGCGTTCGAGGTTGTGCGGACGGTGGTGGTTGACCATCACATGGGCGTTGACACGATTGCGTTGGTCGCGATGGTCGGGGCTTTGGCGCTCGGACAAGAGTTCGCGGGCGTCATCGTGGGTCTGATGTTCTCCGGCGGTGCGGCGCTTGAGGACATCGCGTCAACTCGCGCCCGTCGGGAACTCACGGCTCTGATCGAGCGTGCGCCGAAGGTCGCGCAGCTGCGCGTTGGAGACACGCTCGAGCAGGTGCCGGTCGCCCAGGTCAAGGCGGGCGATGTCGTGGTCGTGAGAACCGGGGAGGTCGTGCCGGCCGACGGGACGATCGTTGGGTCCGAGGCTGTTGTCGATACGAGCACGCTGAGCGGTGAGCCGCTGCCCGTCACGATCGGGCCGGGCATGGCGGTGTTGAGCGGGTCAGCGAACGCCGGCTCCCCGTTTGAGGTTCGTGCCGATCGGCCTGCGGCCGAGAGCGCGTATGCGGCGCTCGTGCGCCTGGTCGAGCAGGCGCAGGCGCACCGGGCGCCGTTCGTACGGATGGCGGACCGCTACGCCGGATTCTTTCTCCCCGCGACAATGATCACAGCCGGTCTCGCGTGGGCGATCAGCGGTGACCCCGTCAGGGCGCTGGCGGTCGTCGTGGTTGCCACGCCGTGCCCATTGATCCTTGCGGCGCCGATCGCGCTCGTGTCAGGCCTCTCTCGCGCCGCCCGTTTTGGTGTGATCGTCAAGGGCGCGGGGGCGATCGAGACGCTCGGCCAGGCGCGCACCGTCCTGTTCGATAAGACCGGCACCCTGACGGTCGGAACGCCCGACGTGCGCGAGCTCGTCCCGTATCGGGATCACCAACCCGCCGAGCTGCTCGCGCTTGCTGCGTCTGTCGACCGCATGTCCGCGCACGTGCTCGGCGAGGCGCTCGTGCGAGCCGCCACCGAAGCCGGTCTCCCCCTCAGCACCCCCAGCGACATTCGCGAGGAGCCTGGCCAAGGGATCCAAGGAGTCATCGACGGTCGCTCGGTTGCGGTCGGGAGCCGAGCATTCATGCGCTCGGTGGGGATTGCTGATGATGAGATCGCGTCCGCGGCGGTCCTTTCCGGCCACGGTTCCGGGGAGGCGCACGTCCTCGTCGGTATCGACGGCCACATCGGTGGGGTGATCGTGATGACCGATGAGTTGCGACCTGATGCCGATCGGATCGTCGAGCGCCTCCGCGCCGAGGGCATCCGCCACGTCGCGATGGCATCAGGCGACCGGCGCTCCGTCGCCGTGCGGATCGGACGCGAACTCGGAGTCGACCGCGTCTACGCCGAGCAGTCCCCCGAGGAAAAGCTCGAAGTCGTCCGCCGTCTGCGTGAGGACCCGGAACTGCGCCCCGTGATCATGGTCGGCGACGGGGTCAACGACGCGCCCGCCCTCGCGCTCGCAGACCTCGGCATCGCGATGGGCGTCGCCGGCGCGACCGTGTCCTCCGAGACCGCCGATGCGGTCATCACGATCGACCGGATCGACCGCGTCGCCGACGCCGTCCACACCGGCCGGCGCTCACTCCACATCGCGCGCCAAAGCGTGCAGGCCGGCATGGGCCTCAGCCTCGCCGCGATGGCCGTCGCAGCCGCCGGTTACCTACCACCCGTCGCCGGCGCCCTCTTCCAAGAGGCGATCGATCTCGCCGTCATCCTCAACGCCCTGCGAGCCCTCCGCGGCTGAACCTGGGCCACCGCTCGCCATCAACGAACGCATACGGCGGGCCCACGGCGTCCAAGCGCAGCAGTTCGTGGCCTGGGATTTCAGCCTCGCACTTGCCCCAGATTGCCCTCTGCCTCGACGTCGCGTCGGCGCGTGAGACGCGGAGGGACTGCCAGGACCGGGCATGGCGCGACGTGCAGGAGGTGCTGGGTGACGCTGCCCACGAGCAGCCCGCCAATCGCCGAGTGCCCGCGCGTCCCGACGACGATGACGTCCGCGTCGACCTCGGCCGCGATGTCGGCGATCTCCTGCGCGGGCTGCGGCCCGACATAGTCAACTACCTTGAGGATGGCATCCAGGCCCTGCTGCGAGAGGTCCCCGAGCGGGTCGCGGACGTTCGGGTGGGAGCCAGGTTGACCATCGTCAACGGCAGAGTCGCCCTCTGCCGTTGTCGTTACCGGCTCCTGGACGATGTGCACGACAAGAGCATCGCTCCTTCGCCGGTTGCCAGCGCCTTCGCGTAAGGGAGGGCTCGGATGACATCCTCGGACCCGTCCGTCGCCCAGACAATTGGGTTAAACATCGGACCTCAGTTGGGTCGGCCGTGTCGATCGTCGAAGTCGGCGCCCGCGCCGCGCGTTCGGCGACGAGTCCACGCGGCGGACGCGCTCACTAATCCTACGAGCGCTGTCGATCAGGCGGACCGAGTACAGCTGACCGCGTCGATGTCAACGACTTGCTCCGTTCGCTCACAGGCGTGGACGGTCTGGCTCCGGAAGACCCAAGGACTCGTCGGTTCTGAGGGCAAGCGGTTGTTCGCGGCCGTTCATCTCAGCGATCAGATCGTGTTCCAGAAAAGGGATCTCGATTCTGCGCCGTCTGAGCTGTTCACGCAGTGCCCGGACGAACAGCCCCTCGCCTGGGACTCGGCATGCTGTGACGACGCGTTCGTTGATCGTCGCCCTGTCGACCGCCGCGAGCGGGCATGCGGCGATGGTTTCGAACGATCGCCGCATGTCGAGCATCATGCGGACTCCGCACGACGGTGACGCGCCGATGCCAACAACCCCGACGACAGCGACCCCCGCGTCGCGGTATTCCTTGATCTCCCGGGCTACGTGCCGCGCCAGGAGGCGGTAGCGCAGGCGCGTGCTGGCGACGAACAGCCGGAATAGCACGGTGCGAAAGCGGTACAGGCGGGTGTCGATCAGGCCGTAGGCGCGGAGCATCTGTGGTTTGCGGACCCCGCCCCATGCCCGCTGCTCGGGGCACGGCATCTGACAGATCCCGACGCCGGTCCGGATCAGCGCAAGCGTCTCGGGTGCGGCACCGCTGTGGAATGCTCCGCCCTGGTAGCGGACGTTCTCGTCCAGCAGGCAGTGCGACAGAAACACGACGCGGTTACTCCGAGCGTCGGCGAGTCGGTCGTAGAACGATGTGCCAACGCCTGTCATGGCTTAGTGAAGGACGTCTCGTCGTTCGAGCAGGAGGGCGCCGGCGATCAGCAACAGCACTCCTGCGCCGGCGAGTCCGATGAACGATGCCGGGTCGATCCCGTCGCGCAGCGGCGCGCCGTAGTAGCGGAATGCGGAGATCCAGCGCAGCGGCTCGAGTCCGTTGGCGAGACGTCCTGCAAGGTCAAGTGCGTACATCGCCACGAGCGTCGCGAGCGCGATCCCGTTGACCGTCCTTGCGCCGTGCAGGCTTCCGGACGCGAGCGCAGACACCCCCGCGAAGAACAGCGCGAGCGGCCACACTCCCATCGTGCCGGCGATTACCAATCCCAGAGAGATATGCGTTCCGGCGAGCCGTCCGCCGATGAACGTCATTGCCCCAGTCAGGGCGAGGATCGCGACGGACACCACCGCGGCGTCCTTCACGAGGTTGCTCGGGATCGCGAACCCGATACCGGCGGCTGCTCCCCCGAGCCGCGGATCGGTGGCGGCGAGCGTCGGGATGCCGATTACCCGCCCGTCGAGATCGACCAACGCACCGCCGCTATTGCCGGGATTGATCGCCGCGCTCGTCTGGATCGCGTTCGGAAGCACCACGCCCCCGCCTTCGCTCACATCGCGGCCGACGGCGCTCACGAGCCCGTCCGTGACGCTGCTCTGCAGACCCAACGGATTACCGACAGCAAGGACAATGTCGCCAACCTCAACCTTCGAGGAATCCGCGAACGTCGCAGCGGTGGTCCCGCGTCGGGAGCCGATCGTGATCACCGCGAGATCATCGGGGACGTAGGAGCCGACGAGCTTCGCCGTATAGCTGTGACCATCGGAGAGCGTCACGCCTAAGCTGCCACCGCTCGCGACTACGTGCGCGTTCGTGACGATGTTCCCCGACGTGTCGAGCACAACTCCGGAGCCCAAGCCGTTCGACGTCCGGATCTGCACAACCTCGGGCTGCACATCCTTCACGACCCTCACGAACTGCTGCTCGAGGGACGGCGACTCCCGGGCACTGGTCGACTGACTCGGCGCCGACCCGGACGGGCTCCCGCCCTGACCAGTCTGGCGGTGACGGCCGCCGCCACATCCCGCCAAGAACAAAGCCGTCGCGCATGCAAACCCAAGGCTGAGCGATCGGATGCTCATCGCCGCGACCATACGTCGCACTTGCTGCGCCGCCATCGGCCAATCCCGCTATCCGAGCCGAGTGGTTTGCCGCACCGAGCCAACGCAGCGAAAGGAGCAACCAGCGTTGCAGGCTACGGGCCGCAGCTCTTGCCAGTCGACGAGTTGCCGGCGGTAGTCGGATCACACTGCTCGTCGGCGAGCTCGCGAACCAGACCGGGATCGGAACCCTGCTCACACTCCGTGGGCCCGCGCGTCCCAATGGTTCAGCGCAGGCGGTGAGGGCCGAGGTGGATTCGATGTCGGCCCTCCTCGTGGTTGGAGTGGCGCAGACGGGTGTCGTCGGGTATGTGGTTCTGTACTTCGGTGTAGCGGCCTCATGGGTCGGCAGTCCCATCATTGGGGCCGGGGTCCTCGCGGCGGCAGGGGTCCTGGCGAATGAGGGCGAGCCGAACCTGTGGCTTGTAATCGCCGTCGCGACGGCCGCTGCGTGGACAGGCGGGTACGTCGGGTACTTGATCGGAGTCCGTGCCGGCGACGCTGTCTCGGACCGCCCGGGCCGCTGGCATCGAGAGCGCCGGCACGCGATGATCGTTGGCGAGCGGATCTACCGCCGGTGGGAACGGCTCGCTGTGTTCGTAACGCCGACGTGGGTGTCCGGTGCGCTACGGATGCCGCGCAACACGTTTCTGGTTTGGAACGCGTTCGCCGCGATCGTGTCGATGTGCATCGCGACGCTCGGCGCCCATGGGATCGGCGCCGCCGTGCTGGGCAGGCTCTCGGCCAAGCGGGGGACGGTCGCGCTCGTGATCGCTGGGCTGACATTGGCAGCCCTTGCAGCAGGTGCCATTCGACATCGCCGATCACCTTCGAGCGGAGAGCATCACTGACTCGCCCGGTGCAAACGTACAGCTGTGGGAGCGTTCGACTGCGTTGGTCGCATCTTGAGTACCGTTGAGCCAAGGCTGACGTTCAGGCCGGGTGGGGGAGCGGGGCGCCCGCGTCGGCGATTGTGTAGCGCGCGCCCCCAAGGCGTTTGGCGTCATACAGCGCCGCGTCAGCCCGGCGGAGCACGACGGAGGCGCTGTCCGTTTGGCTCGCGTAGGCAATGCCGATGCTGATGCGCGGGTGCAGCTTCTTGGTGTGCGCGGCGCGCACCGACTCGAGCATCCGCTGAGCGACCGCGCTCGCGCTCGCCTGGTCGGCGTCGAACGTGATGGCAACGAATTCATCGCCCCCGATGCGCGCCAGCACGTCGCCTTCGCGAAGCGCGTGGCCGATGGCCTCGGCCACGATTCTCAGCAACTCGTCGCCGACGGCGTGGCCGTTGCGGTCGTTGACATCCTTGAGCTTGTCGACGTCGATCGCGAGCACGGCAAACGCGCGCCGGCCGCGACGCTCGCGCACCAACTGCTCGAGGCCTCGCCGGTTGGCGAGGCCGGTCAAGGGGTCGGTGACGGCGGCTCGCGCTGCTTCGCGGTGCGTGAGCGCGTGGCCGAGCGCCAGCTCAAGAATTTGTCCGACATCCGCGCACCGCGAGAGCTGCTCTGCCGAGATCGCTTCTCCGCGGGTCGCGAGCGCCAACACGCCGTAGAGATCGCCACCGCTCACGATCGGCACCCATGCGCCGTGGGTCAGTCCGGCAGCGCGGACCGTTTCCCGAACCGTCGGTCCTAGCTGGTCGAGGACGAGCGGGCCTCGTGTGGGCGTGCCTGTGCGCACGGCCTCGAGCAGCAACGGATGCTCGTGGAGCGGCCAACCCTCGCTGGCGCTGACGCCACCCGGGTCGAACTGCGCATCAACGCTGACGCGTTCACCGTCGAGGCGGTAGAAGCTTCCACGCCACGGCGCTCCCCCTAATGGGGATGCGATCCTGGCAGCCAGACGGCTCGCGACAGCAACGACCTCGTCGGGATCCCTACTCGCGTTCAGCTCGCGCGTCGCGGCACCGAGCAGCTCGGACTGACGCAGCGCCTCCTCGCGTTCGGCGATCGCGTCGGCGAGGCGGCGACGCAAGGCGTACGCCGACGCCACCACCACGGCGCCGAGCATCCCCCACAGAACCGCCCGCCGCTCGATCACCGACGCGGGATCGTGCTTGATCACCGAATCCAGCTCGAGCGCGCCGACGACCGCAATCACCACAACCGCGGCCTCCGATGGGCGGTGATACAGCGCGACCCACACGATCGGCAACAGCACCAGCGGTGTCAGGCCGGTCTCCGCCGTCCGCTGCGACGCCAACAGCAACCCGACCCACAGGGCTAAGAGCAGAGGGCCCAGCAGCTGAGACCAGACCGGCATCCGATCCCACCGCACGAGCACCACCACCGCCACCACTACCGCGAGCACCGCGGAGGCGGCAACGTACGCCCAGGTGTGCTCCAGTCCCGCCTGAAACGCCGTGCTCACCTGGGCGAACAGCGCGACCAGCCCGAACGGCACGAGCTGCATCGGCCGTGGGTGGGCTGCTCGCGTCGACCCAGATCCGGGGTTATCGGCCATGCCGACCCGTCCTCACGTCGCGAACGCCGAAGCCGACACCGTCGTCACGTGCGGCGAGGTCGGTGCCGTGCGGCGGCCACGGAGCTCGGTCCGTCGCCGGCGTGCGGCGCGGCGCGCGCGACAACGTCGTAGACCACCTCGGTCCCGGTCCAGCGGTCATACCACGCCCTGCGTCGAGGATCGCGCAGAATCGCAAGGAACCCGAGTCCCAGCGCTAGCAGGCTCACGATCAGGCCCAGCACCCGACGAACCGCACAACCGAACGTGATCGCCCGCGAGCCGTCGTGGATGACGCGGATCGCGAGGAAGCGCATTCCCGGCGTCTGTCCCACCAGCGCCCAGAAGGCGGCGAAGATCGTGGCGCCGGCGACGACTCCAAGTGCGCACAGCACGATCAGCGTCACAGCCGATCGGTGTGCGCCGAACACGCCGGGAATCCAGCTCGCAAGCCCGCTGGAGATCAGCGAATAGGCGGCCAGCAGCAGCCCAAGATCAACGCCCGCCGCCGCGAGCCGAGTCGCGAGCCCGGCCTGATCGGTCTCTGAGTCGGGGTCCCGGGGTCGGACGATCCGCTCCATCGCATCATCGAGACCCTCGGTAATGATCGTGAGGCGGACCCCGATGTCGGTGATCAGGCCGGCGCTCTGTGACGCAATCGCCGCACGGATCTCCGGAGCACCCGCCACCCGCTCCACGAGCATCTGCGCCTGCTCGCTCTCGAGAATCTCCTTCCACGCGGTTGCGGCGCCGTCCGATTGCAGTGCGTGCTTCACGACGCGCCTGATCTCTTCGCCGCGAAGCTCCGCGGTCACAGCATCGCTCTCGAGCGCTCGCTCTATCGCACGAATCACCGCCGGGCTACGCAGTGCACGAACGATCGCTTCCTCGACCGCCTGATCAAGCGCGCGATCGACGCCCGTGGCATGCGCCACCCGGTCGGCGCCCTTCGCCCCCGCCGACAGCACGCGACCCACCGGTGACCTATCCGCGTCGCCGTTCACCGACATGACGACGTCTAGCCCTGTCGCCTGAGCGAGTCGAATGCCTGCACGCACCGATCGTGCGCCCATCCGGTCGGCGGCGCAACGTGGCGCACTACCGATGTTGATCAGTGCGACCCACGCACGGCGTGTGCTGGTCTCTCGTCTTTGCCGGGCGGGCCGTGGCCGGTGCGATCGCCCCCCGCTGTCTCGCACGCAAACACCGAGCCGATTCCTGGAGCCGTTAGCCCGCGAGCCGTTCGGAGATCCTGACGCGCCCAGCTCAATCGAGCCGGTCGCGCGCCGAACCGAAGGCCTGCGGTTGAATCGTGCCGCGGTATCCGCCTCGCGTTCGCCCGCGTCAGGCGGTTCTGGACGGATCGTGGGCCGCAGGTGGTACTACTGACGATGCACCGGCCTCAGCCGCGTCCTCCCAGCCGACCATGTAGCCGTGGACGTGGTCAGACAGCTTCTCCAGGCGTTGTCCGGCGGGCTCATCGCGCTCGATTAGTGAGGCGGCGCCGAAGAGCAGCGCCTCGATTGACGGATACGCTGCCGAGCTCGCGGACAGCTCATCCAGACCGCGAATCACCGCCGCCGCGTCGCGGTGGGCCCCCCAAGTCATCGCGCAACTCGTCGATACGACGTCGAATGCCGACGAGCTGGTCGAGGGTTTCGTGTGTCTGCTCTGACGTCATCGTGTTCCACCCTCATCCCGTGCCTCGGCGACCGCGGCGAGCTCCTCGGCGGAGTGCCTGGCGAGGTCGGTGCCTCTGGGGAAGTACTGGCGAAGGAGCCCGTTGGTGTTCTCGTTGGTGCCGCGCTGCCACGGGCTCTGCGGATCGCAGAAGTAGACCTGCAGGCCCGTGTCGATCCGCAGCTTGGCGTGCTCGGCCATCTCGGCGCCTTGGTCCCAGGTCAGCGACCGTCGCAGCTGCTCCGGGAGCGTGGTGATCGCGGCGGCGATCGCGTCGCGAACCTGTTCGCCGCCGTGCCCGGTGACCGGCGGCCCGTTCTTGATCCTCGCCTGTCGGTCCTCGGGCGGCGGGAGATGCAGCAGCATCGTGAAGCGCGTCGAGCGCTCCACCAGCGTCCCGATCGCGGAGTGGCCGGTCCCGAGGATCAGATCGCCCTCCCAGTGCCCGGGGACCGCTCGGTCCTCCGCCTCGGCGGGCCGCTCGCTGATCATGATCTCGTCGCTGACGAAGTTCTTGGCTCGCTGCGAGCGAGCTCTCGGGACGCGGAGCGCCCGCCCCGTCCGCAGGCATGTGACGATCTCTCGCTTGAGCGCTCCGCGGCTCTGGACGTAGAGCGCCTGATAGATCGCCTCGTGCGAGATCCGCATCGAGTCATCATCGGGGAAGTCGACTCGCAGCCGGTTGGAGATCTGCTCAGGGCTCCACGCTCTCGCCCACCGGCGGTCCTGACGGCGCGGCTTGTTCCGACCGTTCCACGGCCTGGTCGCCGGCCCCGGCACCGCCGTCCCGTCCGGGCGACGAACCTGCCCGGACAGCCGCTCCTGCACGTACTCCCGCAAGCGCTCGTCAGCCGCGAGCTTCGCGGTCTTCGGACGCCGGGCCATCCGCTCCGCCTTCCACTGCGCGACCGACGCCCGGTACTCGAGCTTCCCGCCGCGGGTAGCCGCGTTGCGGCGCAGCTCGCGGGAGATCGTCGACGGCGATCGCCCAACCCGCCGAGCGATCTCGCGCACACCGGCACCCTGCGCACTGAGCAACGCGATCTCCTCCCGCTCAGCAAACGACAAGTAGCGCCCCGACAACGGGGCGAGAGAGACAGTTGGCATCCCGCCACCGTCCCGGAACCACCGGACACCAACCGCCTCCGACACGCCCGTCAGCTTCGCGGCCTCCACCGTCGTCATCCCGTCCCCGACCGCCAACCAGAACACCGCACGATCCACCCGGGACGCCACCGGCGGCCGCCCCGGCGACCGCATCGCCGCCCGTCCCGTCAAATCTGACGCCCATCCGTTCGGCCTGCCCATCGCAACCCTCCAAGGTCAAGCGTTGCGACGACCAGTTGAATCCGCCCAATACACCGCCGAGGACTACACGCAGCAGCTCGACGACGCGAAGGTCCTGGCGTCGGTCGGGTCGGTCGGAGATGCCTACGACAACGCGATGGCCGAAAGCTTCGTGGATTCGTTCAAGACCGAGCTGATCCGCGATCGCGTCTGGCACTCCAACACCAAGCTCGAGCTCGCGATCGTGGAGTGGGTCGCGTGGTTCAACACCCGCCGGATCCACAGCTCGATCGGGAACCGCCCGCCGATCGAGCACGAAGCCGAGTGGCGTCGGCTCGCCTCACAGTCGACCGCGCTGTCCTCGCCGGAAGCACTGTTCTCCGTGAACGCCGCCGGGGAGTACGACCCCTGCGGGGTCGTCTTCAACCGACGGTGCTAAGCAATGGCACACTGACAAGAAGAACTACTGGAAGACCCTACAAACCCAGTCTCCGTCGAACCCAGGGCATTCCAAACCGACCGCCCGTCGAGCACGAACGCGAATGGTGGCAGCGGGTCGCGCTCGGGTTCGAACCGCATCCGGCTCAGGCCGCCCCAACCGTCACCGATCTACGGGACGTTGTGTTCCCGGCCTCTCCGATGGGCGGTTCGGAGGAAGCACACTGACTGATATAGTTAACTACTCAACTACCAACGACTCTCCGTCGCACCCAGGTAAGTCCAGACATCTACCGTGACCTGGCGCCCGGCGTGTGTCACCTTCAAGGTGAACCTCCCGAGTCGATCCTTCGTGCTTCAGCAACCCCAAGAATCCCTGCCGGGCAGACAGTCAAGAGGCCCCGGCCACCGGGGCCGCAACTGTCTCATGCACGATCCGGGTTAGGACGCCGTATCGGCTGCGAGGGGCGCGGTTGCGGGATCGGTCGGTGAGGTGCGGTGCATGTGGCGGGGCCGGGGAAGCGCTTTGGGTGGCATCCCCCGACCCCAGCCGAAGCGCCGACGGTAGGGGCGCAGCGCCGGCGCGTGCCGGCGTCCTGCCAGCACACGGAGTGTACTGGCCGTAGACAGTCGGCGCGAGCGGGCGTGTCAAAGTCCGGCTGGCACTTTCGGAACCTCCGCCAACCTTTCGGCTTCGTCTGCGTCTTAAGGGGCATAGGGACGCAGCGCCAGCGGGAACAGACCGCCTGACGACCGGTTCCGTCCGAGGGGCGTTCGGGCATAGCCGTCGAGTCGGGACAGGGCCGGTGAGTCCTGCCGTTGCACTGTACGAGCAACGACGACGCCCGGGGATGGGGGATAGGGCGCAATCCCCGGGCGTCGCCTCGCCTGGCGGCGTGTGCCTCCGGGCGTGTTGGCGTGCGCAATACAATTTTGGGGGTGGCGCAAGCAGCAACGCTTGCACGGATTGGCCGTGCGCTACACGGGGGCGCGGACACGGGCGACGAGCAGCTCGTTGCGCTCGTTGGCGCGGGAGACGACCGTGCGTTCGAGGAGATTGTCGACCGATACGCGACCGGTCTGCTGAGCTTCTGCGTGCACATGCTGGGAAGTCGTGAATCGGGAGAGGACGCGCTGCAGCTGACGCTCGCCTCGGCCTACCAGGCGCTCAGCCGCGGCCGCCGCCCCGACGCGCTGCGTCCATGGCTGTACACGATCGCCCGCAACCGTTGCCTCTCAGAGCTGCGCTCCCGACGCGAGTCGGCTGGCACGGATGCGATCGTCGTCGAGCGTCCTGAGCTCGACGGCCCGCCGAACCTGGTTGCACGCCGTGAGCAGTTGCGGGAACTCGTCGCGGATATCCAGCGGTTGCCGGACGATCAGCGCGCCGCGCTCGTGCTGTTCGAGCTCGGGGACTATTCGCACGCGGAGATCGCAAGCGTGCTCAAGGTTCGATGCGACAAGGTCAAGGCGCTGATCTTCCAGGCGCGGGAGGGGTTGATGCGCGGCCGCACGGCGCGGGAAAGCCCGTGCTCGGAGGTGCGGGAGCGGATGGCGAGCGCGCGCGGCACGGTCCTCGCCCGCGGTCTCGTGCGCGCGCACATCGACCGGTGCGCGTCCTGCCAGGCCTACGAGCATGAGGTTCGCCGGCAGCGCTCTGCGCTCGCGCTCATCATCCCGGTCGCGTTCAGCGCCAAGCTCAAGGACTCTGTGCTCTCAGTTGTTCACGGAAGCGCCGGTGCTGCGGGCTTCGCGGGCGCGGGCACAGGCACCGCAGGAGTCGCCGGCGCGGGTACAGGCACTGCCGGTGTCACCGGGGGATGCGCCGTCGGTTCGGCCTCGGCGACGGGCGCGGTGGCTGTGTCCGGACCTGGCGCGGTGGCGGGCGGGATGAGCGTCAGCGCTGGCGGCGTTTCCGTGGCGGCGGGCGGCGCGGGAGCGGCGGCGGCCTCGGGCGCGGGCGCCGCTGGCGTGAGTGCACCGGCCGTGTTCGCTTCGGCGCTGGGCGGTGAGGCGGTGGTCGGTACGCTCGGATCCTCCGCCTCAACCGCGCTTGTGGCGAAGGTCGCCACCGCCGCGGTCGCGGTCCTCGCCGCCACCAGTGCGCCGAAGGTGCTCACCGAGCTGCCTCCACCGCCGCGGCTCGTGGCGGCGTCCGCGACAGCTCCCCGGCCGACAGCCAGTTCCGCTCCCGCCGCCGCAGCACCAAGCAGCGGACCGTCGCAGCCCGCCGGCTCGGCGTTCGGCGGCGCTGCCCCGCTGAACTCCTCCTCGACGATCGCCACACCCACCTCCACTGCGTCCTCCGCAAGCCAACCGTCGTCCACTGCGCCCGCCGCTGGCGAGCAACTGGCTGGACCGCAACAGCCCGCAGCTGTTCTTTCCGGCGGCGCGTCCGGTTCATCGACCAGCACCGGCCAAGGCCCCGCCAGCGGCGCGTCCGCGGCGACCCAAACGCCCACCGCCGCCCCGGCGTCCGCTCCGCCATCTGGTGCGGAAGCCACGACCGCGGCACCGGCATCCGCCGCCGCACCGGCCAGCGGCGGTGCCTCTGAAGCGGCGAGCGGAGCGACCGGCGAGGCCTTCTCGCCACCATCAACGACCGCCACGTCCGGCGCTGGCAACGTCGCTGACGCTGGCGCTCCCGCTGCAGGCACCTCGGACACGGCCGCCGCCAGCGGAGGCGCGACCCCAAGCGTGCAGGCAACCGCCCAGAGCGCGCCCGCCCCGGCCGACAGCGCAGCCGCGGGAGGGTCCGACTCCGCGGCGTCCGGTCAGGGCCAGGCAACCGGCGAAGGGGCAGCCGCGCAGAGCGCACCCGATCCGAACTCTGACTCTGGCTCGACAGCCACGCCGCAGCCGCCGGAGGTCCCGCCCGGCGGCTCGGCGCCCGATACGTCCGCGCCCGCTCAGACGCCAACGCTGGCCGGCACGAGCACCGCGCCGTGCGCGAACACTCTGTCGTGCGCGGACGCTCTGCTCTGCGCGAACAGCCCGCCGTGCGCGAACAACTCGCTGCCTGCGCCTCCGGTTACCGCACCGTAGATGTCAGCGGTCGCAACCGCTGCCCGCCTGTGGAGAGCCCGGAGCTGATCGCTTGGCCCGCGCTTGAGCCGCGGTCGAGAACGCTGAGCATCGCCCGGATACGACGCTCACCTGGACCCTCAGAGCTGCATGCCACGACCGGCGGGCGAGCTCAAAGGTCAGCTCCGCGAACCGCGACGCGGCGACGTTGGCGCTGACGGCGTCGCACGCAAGCTCGCGGATATTCGACAGCTCCGTCGCGGACTCGATCGTTCCGGCCGGCGCTGTTCGCGGCGACCGCTTTTCGTCGCCCGTCCGGCTTCCGCGGCCCGATCGCCTTGGCGGCGACATTGCGGTGGTCCTGATGCGCCTCCGCCGAGTCCGTGCCGGTGATTGCGAATCTCGGGTCCGCGGGATCTATTGAGCCATCTGTGGGCGTTGTAAGCCGCGTGTTCGGTTCTTGGCGTGCAGCAGCGCCCGATCGGCGCGTTCGAGCAGCGCGCGGTGCGTCGCCCGGGCATGAACCCGCTGCGCCGAACGTCACGCTGATCGGGGCGGGCGCGTGACCGGTGGCGGGGCAGGTGATTGCGGCTGTCGCTGCCTTCAATCGTATCCCGGCGAGAGTCGCCGTGGGCTCAGTGATGCGGGGCAGCAGGATGAGGAACTCGTCGCCGCCGTAGCGAGCCGCGACGTCGTAGCGCCGCAGCTGAGCGCGGGGCTTCTCTCCGAGCTCGCGCGCACCCGGTCCCCCTCCAAGTGCCCGAAGCTGTCGTTGATCTGCTTGAGGTTGTCGACGTCGAGCATCAGGGTGGCAAGCGGCGCGTGCTCGCGCTGTGATCTCGCGGTCTCTTCCTCCAGCCGCTCCAGCATCGCCCGGCGGTTCAAACATCCGGTGAGCTCGTCGGTCGCGGCATCCCGCTGCGAACGAACAAGCCTAAGGACGACCGCTGCAGCCTGCACGATCGCGGTCGCGATCTCCAGCTCATCGCGATCCAGCCCCGGCTGCTGGTACGCCGCGAGCTCGACGGTCTCATAGCCGCCGCGGGACGAGTATTCCAGCATGACGCTCCGCCCTGGAATCCGGCGCACATCGATGATCCGCGGTTCGGCCTGACCTGACGGGACGACGGTGACGCTGTCGAGCGTCAGCACGGTGGTGAGCTCGGACAGCAGCGCCTCACGAACGACGTCCGGGTCCGGTGCCTCGGCGAGCGCGAGCAGCCGTCGCATGCCACGACCCGTTCGCCGGGTCGTGCTCAGCTGACAGCCAGACGGTGGACGGCTGGCGTTCTCGGTCGCGACTACGGATTAGGTTCGCGTTTGCGTCGTCGAGCCGGCGCGCGGCGTGCTGGGGGGCGACGTGAGCCGCCGGCTCGCTTGCGTTCGTAGAGCGCGCGGTCGGCGACCTCAAGCAGCGTGGCGAGGTCTGTCGCATCGGCCGGCGCGGACGCGACCCCGATCGAGACGCCTGCCGCCTGACCGTCGATCTCTGCCCACGATAATGCTTGCGCCGTCCGCTCGATGATCTTCTCGGTCACCTCGCGCGAAGACTGCGTTGGCTGCTCCAGCCATACTGCGAACTCGTCGCCGCCGAGCCGTCCGGCGAATCCGTATTGCGCGAGGATCGCGCCGAGCTGAGTGAGCAGCGCGTCGCCGGCGGCGTGCCCGTGGGTGTCGTTGACGAGCTTGAGTCCATCGACGTCGCACAGCAAGAGCGTTCCCGCGTGTGCCGCTGCGAGGTCGTCGCGAGCGTGGTCAATCCATGCCCGGCGGCTCGCGACACCGGTGAGATCGTCGGTGTGAGCAAGGCGCTCGAGCTCTGCGACGCGCCCTGCCGTCCCGGACAGCTGTCTGGCTGAACTCTGCCCACCAGAAACGCTGAGGGCGATCTCCTCGAGCGCCGCGAGATCCAGACCGAGGTGCGGCATCGCCTCCTCGATCAGGGTCCAGTCCGGCGCGGCCCCGTTGAGAACCCCAGCGAGCATCTCCGCGATCTGCACGGCCGCGGCGAGGCGCGAGGGCACGCGCACGCCGCTGCGGCCGCCGTGGTGGTACGCGATCGCCGTGCACACCTCGGCATCCAGCCCGCACTCCCGCACATACAACGCGCCCGCGTGCGCGTGATCGATCCCGAAGCGTTCCCACTCCGCGGTGGCGCGCTCGATTCCATAGGGGTGTGCACGCGCGAGCTCGTCGAGCGGCTCCTCGCCGAACGCGAGCGGCATCACCAGCTTGCCGAAATCGTGCAGCAACCCCGCAAGATGCGCGCTCTCGATCTCGATCTCGGCGCGCCGCGCGGTCTCGGCGGCGAGCATCGCAACACTCACAGCATGCACATGCAGCTGGCCACGCGATGCGCTTCCGTTTCCCGGCGCCCGCTCCAAGAACCGGAACGTCGCGGACTCAAGACACAACCGCGCGGCCGCTGCGCGCCCCACCGCCGCGAGCGCCTGACGAACCGTCTTCCACGTCGATCTGCGCGCGTAATAGGCAGAGTTCGCCAGCCGCAAGAGCTGCGCGGCGAACTCCGGATCCTGCTCGATCAGCGCGACCGCTTCCGCGGTCGAGGAATTCGGATCCTCAAGCAGCGTGAGCAGTTGCCGCACGGTCGCGTCCAGGACCGGCAACTGGCCCGCCTGCGCGATCGCGCCGCCGATCCGATCCTCAACACCGCGACGCAGACTCGCCGCCCAACGCGGAACCGCCGCTTGCCCATCGCCCGTCGTTACCACTCGGTCTCCCGCAGCTCGCCCAGCGATTGCCGATCAGGCATGAGTAATTCCACCACGTCGGGCGTGCGGGACAGCGAACGATCGCCGCGGCGCGCGAACCGTCCACGCCGCGCCGGGACGAACGGACACGAGCACGAGCTGCGCGTCGCGGCCCGAGAATGCGGCAGGGGCGAGGTCACGAAGTCGTACCTGGGCGAGCTGGAGACGACGACTGTCGACTCCGACGGCCGCGCATGCGGAGAACCCGGGGCACCCAAGCCATACTGACGAGATGACCTGTGCCACGGGTTTACGCGATGTAGGCCACGAGTGAGCGGCCGGGGCGCCCGAGTTGGTGGTTGAGCATCACGGCGGCGGCGAGCGCGGCGAACCCGGCGCACAGGCGGACGCGAAGGTTCGCGAGGGTGCGCGCGCCGTGGCGTTCCAGGGTGAGGATGTCCTTGCAGGTCTGGAAGATCGATTCGATTCGCTGGTGGATCGGGGCGAGGTGCGGGCCGCGGCGTTTCTCGTCTTTGCGTCCGGGGCGCATGATCGTTGCGTCGAGTTCGGCGAGCTCGGTCTCGAACGTCTTGCCGCGGAAGTTCTTATCGCCGATCAGGATCAGGACTTGTCCGGATTGGCGTTCGCAGCGCGCGACGATCTGCACGCACACGAGCTTATCGTCGACCTTTGGGGACGTCAGCGCCAACCCCCTTGGGGTGCCATCGGAGGCGAGCCAGGCGTCCTAGGCTTCCCCCGGCGTTCCCTCGCCATAGATGATCAGGCCGTGCAGAACGTATATGCACAGCGCGAAGATGGCCAGCGACCACCACGGGTGCGTTCCACCGACCGACAGCAGCGACTCGAACGCGCCAATCGTGGCGGCGATGATTCCGATCACCCGACCGTAGCCACCGCCGGCCATGAGCGACAGCCCCGCCGTGAGCTGGATGACGCCGATGATGACCGTGATCCACCCCCAGGTGTGGAGGCTCGAGAACACGAACTGCGTGTTGTCAAAGAAATGAGCGTTCCCAATTGCGGCGATACCGTAGATGATGTTGAGCACGCCGATTATCAGGAACAGCACCGCGACGAACACGGCCCGGCCTACACCCTTCATATGCGCTTCCTTTCCACCCCGGCCGCCGATGCGACGGACGTCTGATTTCCGCGTGAGGAGTTCGCATTCGGCACCTTGAATCCCTCTATCTGCACGCTCCGACCCCAAGGCTCGGTCGCTCCAACGCGGGGAATCCGGGTTCGCGGAGCTGTCCCGGGCATCCGATCACCGCCGCGGCGCACGATCGGATCGGCCCAATCTCGACAGCCCGGGTGCTGTCAGCCGGGGCGGTCGCTTTGATCCTCGCGCTGCCTCGCGTCGCGCGATTGCTTGGGCCATCTGGATCACGCCGGCGGGTAGCGTAGGACGAGCGCTTCGTCACTCAGTGCGATCACGCGACTCACGATGCCGAAGCCAACGGCGCTGTCGAACGCTGTCGCTCCCGGACAAAGGAGCTACGCACGCGACCGCAGCCAGATGCCCCGCGAGCACGACGGCAGGTCTCGGGCATGCGTGCACCACGGTCGTCCTTGTCGCCACGACGAGGTTCGCGGCTTCGGAGGGTTTCCCAGAGCGTTCCCGACCGAACGCGACCGCAGCTGGTCTGCGGCGATCAACCGGCGATGCCGCGCTGGCTGCTGGTCAGCCGACCCGTGCGCGTTCCCGGACGATCCGAACGTTGCTCGTCCGCGCTTGGAGCCGATCCATGGCTGCGGCGAGCTCGCTCGGTGGCGACTCGGTCGACCAGCGCTTGCCAACGCGTCGAACGTCGCCGCTGCTCTCCAGGTCCTCGAGCCGAGCAAGCGCCTTGTCGCTGTTCATGCCTGCCGCACGGGCGGCCATCGCCGTGGAGAACGAGCCAGGCAGCTTGGGCAGCGCCGCTCGTACGCGATCCGGGCGCTCGTCGGGCTGGCGCTGCCCGGGCGGCACGGGCGGTTCAGCCGGGACGGGAACGGGTTCTGACGGGTGCGCCGGCTGGCGTCCGAGGGGCGGATCGTCCCCGAAGCGGGCTCGGCAGTTGCCGCACAAGACGACGGGCTCCCGCCCGGCTGGGAAGACGACTTCAAACCGGCGCGAGCCGCGACCCGAGTGGCAGACGCGGCACCGCCGCTCGGCGGTTTCTGTCTCGATCAGATCTTCGGTACGCAACGGCACTGTCTCCTTACCATAGAACGTTGATCGCGCCGTCGCGGTAGAGGCTGGATTGTGGGACGGCCGCAGCCGCCGGGCGGCCGCTTCAGCTCGGACGACGCGGCGATCGAGCCGTCCAAGCACGCCACGGTGGCCGTTTGTGCCCGAGCCGGCCCGCGGGTGAGTCTGCGCGGACACGCTGCCCGTCTTCTGGTGCACGTTCGCGGTCTTCGCTCAGGCCAACTTCTAGGAACACGAGCAGGACCGCGCCTGCGAACCCCAGCGACATGAGCACTGTCGTCAGCAGCTGACCGATCAGGTCG
Organism: uncultured Solirubrobacterales bacterium; assembly: GCA_963750695.1. Taxonomy (GTDB): domain Bacteria; phylum Actinomycetota; class Thermoleophilia; order Solirubrobacterales; family Solirubrobacteraceae; genus Palsa-465. The sequence goes on along the minus strand of CAVVSB010000004.1, from coordinate 49,473 downwards.
GGCACCACCGCGGCGCAGATCGCGCCGGCGATGACGAGCGCGCCGGCCGAGCCGAACGCCAGAAGTCGAGTGCGGAAACCCATCCCTTCTCAAGGTACTCCTGCCGATTGGCTGACCGATGACGCGGCGAGAATCCACGGACGTCCAGTCGCGCGGTCGCTGGTGCTTCGCGAATCGACGCGCGGGACTGAAGTCGGCTGGGGGACCTTTTCGGAGTAACTCGTTTGCTGCGGGTCGGGCCGGAAGCGAGCAGGACGATCGTTCACTGGCTTCCCACGACTTACACCAGGAGCTAGCGATACTTCCTAGACTGCATTCGCTGCTGGTATCACGCAAACCGAGCAGCGTCGATGGCCATCCACTCGTGCTCGGAGCTTGCCACGGCGCGACGCTCGTGATGCCCGTGCCGGAACGAAAGATGTCATGTCCGGGTTGGCGTGAGGCCGCGGTGAAGGGTGGTCGGGCCTCCGCGTCGAACGGCATAGGTTGAAGGCGCGCGCGGTTGCAGCCCGCGCGGCCGGCCATTCGAATAGGAGGACCGACCGTGATCCACGGTATGCGATGGGTCGGGCTGGACGCTGCGCGCGTCGCAGCCCGTGTCGTTGGCAAGCGCGATGGTGGGCTGGTGAAGGGGGCGACGGCATGTCGATCGTGATGGGCTTGGATCAGCATCGTGCGCAGATCACCGCTGAGTGGATCGATACCTCGACCGGCGAGGTGTCCCGTGGACGGGTCACGCCGGCTGATCGCGCTGGCGTGCGCCGGTTCGTTGAGCGTTTCGCCGGCGAGGAGCTCGAGGTGGCGTTGGAGGCGACGACCGGCTGGCGGTTCGTGGTCGAGGAACTCGAGCGGGTCGGCGCCGAGGTGCACTTGGCCGAGCCGGCCGAGGCCGCCGCGTTGAAGGGCAAGAAGAAGCGCGCGAAGACCGACTGGGCCGATGCCAGGCATCTGCGGGAGCTGCTTTTGATCGGCCGGCTGCCGGAGTCGTGGATCCCGCCCGAGCACATCCTCGATCTCCGCGCGCGCGTCCGTTCGCGGCACACGCTCTCGCACCAGCGGTGCGAGTGGCAGCAGCGGATCCAGGCGGTGCTCTACCACCACGGCTGCCCGCACTGGCGGCAGCTGATGGTCGGTGACGGGCGCGAGTGGCTTGACGCTCAGCCGCTGCCCGAGACCGCGCGCGAACAGGTCACGATCGCGATCGCGATGATCGACGCGCTCGACCGGCATATGGCGCCGTTGGACAAGGAGTTGCGCGCGTATGCCCGCTGGCAGCCAGGCTGCAAAGCGCTGATGGCGCACTACGGGATCGGCGAGTTGACCGCGGCCACGATCCTCGCCGAGCTCGGCGACGCCCGCCGATTCGCCAACAGCCGAGACGCGGTCCGCTACGCCGGCCTGGACATCACCGTGCACCAGTCAGACCAGCATCGCGCGCCCGGCAAGCTCTCCCGCCAAGGACCACCCGCGCTGCGCTGGGCGCTATACGAAGCCGCGCAAGTCGCGCGTCGCCCAGGCAGCCCCGACCGCGCCTACTACCTGCAGGCCGCCGAGCGGCTCGGCGGCAACCGCGCCTGCCTCGCGCTCGCGCGGAAGCTGCTCAAGCGCTGCTACCAGTGCGTCACGAACGCTGAAGGAGGAGTCGTGTAGGAAGACCCTGACCTAGGAGGTTGGTGTCGAACGGGCGCTGGTGAGCGCCCGTTTGGGGCACGGTCGCGGTGAGGGGAGGTCGCGTGGGTCTCGGTTTGCGGGGTTTTGGTGGTCCGGCGAACAGTGAGGTGAGGCCCCGAGCGGCGCTGTGGGGCGTGCGCGTGCGGTCCCGGCCGGGTTGTGGGGCGCTCAGCTGGTGCTGAGCGCCCATCCGGCTGGTTCTCGCTCGAGTCCGAGCACGGCGAACCGGGCGAGGTTCACGGCCGCGGCGAGCAGTGAGAAGTCAGCGGCGACCTTCGTGCTGCCACGCACCCGGGCGTGGCGGCCGCCGTGCTTGCGGCGCATCAGATGCCCGATCTTGCGCTCGACCTTCGGACGGGTCTGCGTGTAGTCCGTCTTCCAGTCGGGATCGGTCTGTCGGGCGCGTGCCTTGGCGAGGTGCCGTTCGTGTTCGCCGAGCTGGATCGTGCGCCCGGACCGCGACGCGGTGCACTTCTTCACGAGCGGGCAGCAAGCGCACACCTGGCCGAACCGGGCGATCTGCCCGCGCTTGAGTGGCCGCAGCGGGGCGGTGTGACCGGCCGGGCAGCGGACGGCGCCGGCGTCCTGGTCGATCTCGAAGTCGGACTTCGCGAACCGGCCGCCCGGCGCGCGTGGCGGCTGGGTCCGGCACCGCGCCTCGATCCCCGTCTGCTCGAACGTTTCCAGCAACGCCCCGGTCCCGTAGGCGCTGTCGCCATAGACCGTCAGTGGCTCGTCGGCGGACTCTGAGGTCTCGGCGGTCTCGGGAAGGTCGGCGGCGAGCAGCGACTCGGCTGCGGCCGCGTCACCGACGTTCCCGGCCGTCACGGTGTTCGCGACGATCACCTCACTGTCCGGGTCGATCGCGACGTGCCCTTTGTATCCGTCAAACCCACGCGCAGCGGTCTTGTGACCGTGCCGCGCCTCAGGGTCAACGGTCGAGATCACCCGGTCCTTTGCGACCTTCCTCGCGATCCGGAATCGGCGATCCCTACCGGTCTCCAAGTCCTGCCCGACGACCATCGCCAACAACTCGCCCGCCTTCGCCAGCGCCGGCGTGAGTTCCCGACCGTCGAGCAGCGCGAGCACAGCGCGCGCGTCGCGGGCGAGCGCGTCCACAAGCTCTTCACGCGCTTGGCGGTCCTCCCAATCACACACCGGCTTCCCCGCAGACCGATAGTCGTCATCGCGCGTCAAGACCGCGCGGAGCTCGTGTTCCTCCCAGCTCGCGCACGCCCCCAGCACCCCGCGGATCGCTGAGCGGATCAACGTGACCGTATCCATCGTCGCGACCGCGTCATAAAGCGCGGTTGAGTCCAGCACCCGCTTGCGGCCGACCAGCCCCGCCTCCCTGGCGGCCGCCAACGTGACCTCGAACACCCGATCGGGATCCTCCGAGGCCGCCAACCGGGCGCGCATATCGACCAGCACCGTGTGCACGAACCCGGGATAGTCGAAATCCAGGCCACCCGCCGCGTACTTCCACCGCAGGTCATACGCGAACCGATCAACCGCCTCACGATCCGAACAGCCCTCCAGACGCTGCAACACCATCACCACCGCGACGATCATCGGCGGCACCGACCGCCGGCCGACATCCGTGAACAAATCGGCGAACATCTCGTCCGGGAACAACTCGAAACACTGGCGGTGCAACAGACCGTAAATCGAGTCGGCCGCTACCCGCGACTCACAAAAGCTCGTCGTCGTCGCGAACAGATCCGACTGGCGGGGAGTCAGTCCGAGGCTCATACCTCCGAAGACTTACTTTCGGGCCGGACAGACATCCGACCCGAAAAACACCAACCTCCTAGAAGAGCCCTGAAAAAGTCGGGGTCCGTCCGACCTGTTTAAGACCCTTCTGGGCATGCTTGCTACTCAGTCTGCTCAGGTAGGGTTGTTCGATGCTGCGGTGGTGATGGGCCCGTTGCCGGAGGGGTCGTTCTACGCGCTGTTGGCCGAGCACGGCGATCGGATCGTGCGCGACTCGGATTTCGCCGACTGCTACTCGGCGAGGATGGGCCGGCCGTCGATCCCGCCGTCGCAGTTGGCGAAGGTGTTGTTGTTGCAGCATCGGACCGGCGTCTCGGACGAGCAGGCGATGGAGTGCGTGGGCTGGGATTTGCGGTGGAAGGTCGCGCTCGGGCTGGCGATCGATCATCACGGGTGGCATCCGACGTCGTTGACGAAGTTCCGCGCCCGCCTGTTGTTGCACAAGAAGGACGGGCTGGCGCTGGAGAACACCCTGCGGCTCGCGCGCGAGTTGGGGTTGTTGGACGGGCCGGTGGAGCAGATCGTCGATTCGACACCGATGTTGGGGGCGGCCGCGACGCAGGACACCGTGCGCCTGGTCCGCTTTGGCGTGCGGAAGCTGATCGACGCGGTCACCGCGGTCGATCCGGACGCGGGCGGCGTGCTGGTCGCGGGGTTGGAGTTCGACTACACCCAGCCGGCGGTCAAGCCGGACTGTCAGTGGCGGCTCAAAGCGGAGCGGGAGCGGATGTTGACCCGGGTCGCGATGGACGCGCAGCGCGCTCTCTGCGCGGTCGAGCAGGCAGATGGGCTGCTCGATCAGGAGCCGGTCAAGGACGCGTATGAGCTGCTGGGCGAGTTGATCGGGCAGGACTTCGACGTCGATGACGATGACGTTCCCAGGTTGCACAAGGGGACGCGGTCGGGTCGGATCATCTCGACGGTCGACCGGGAGATGCAGCACGGTCGCAAGAGCAGCTCGCAGCGGTTTGACGGGTTCAAGCTCTCCGCTGCGGTCAGCAACACGAGCGTGCCGTTGATCACGGCGGTGCACGTCGCGCCGGGCGGCGAAGCGGACGGCCCGCAGGCCAAGCATCTGATCGATGCCCAGCCTGCCGAGCAGCGCCCGCACCGGATCGTTGGTGATACCGCCTATGGCAACGGTGTCGTGCGCGCGGAACTGGCCGAGCGTCACGTCGACGTGCTCGCTCCGGTCCCGGAAGGCGAGATCGTCCAGGGGCGTGTCGGCAAGCGCGACTTCACGATCGATCCGGCCGCGGGCACGGTCACCTGCCCGGCGGGGCACACCGCGACGATCACGACCTCCAAAAAGGGCGTGCGAACCGCGCGGGTCTCCAGGAAGTTCTGCCGCGACTGCCCGTTGAAGGAGCAGTGCTGCCCGGGACGGGAAAGCCGGCAGATCACGATCCGGGAGCACGAAGAGCTGATCATCGCCGCCCGCCAAGCGCTCAACGACCCGGAGACCGCCGCTCATCTGCGGCATACCCGGCCGCGGATCGAGCGGCTGCTCGGTCTGCTCGCGGTCCGCTACGGCGCCCGCAAAAGCCGATACATCGGCACCGAGAAAGCCACCCTGCAGGCCAATCTCGCCGGCGCGCTGGTGAACCTCAACCCGATCGGCCAACACCTCGCCGCCCGAACAACATGACGCCGAGGACGACGCCGCGAGAACCCCCGCCACGCGCGTCCCAACGCGCCCTGCCGGACCGATCCAGGCCTTCGCACCCACGACCCTCGAACCAGACCCACCACCGACCCAGCCCGACAAGACCCCGAAGCGGCCGCACGACTGACCACGGGCGCCGAAAACATCACTTCTTCAGGGGCCTTCTAGGCGGTGCTGTGCGAGAGATGGAGGCTTGTTGGCCCTCCGGCGTCAGCCCTGCGGGGGTAGGCGTCAAACCGCCCTGGAGCTGCGTTAGCTGAAGACTGTCGTGGTGAGCGTTCAGGGAAAAGGCCCGGCGTGATCGGGTCAGGTGGGGACCAGGAAGACGTTCCAGAAGCGCCCGGTCCCGGGAGATCCGGAGCGGGCGTGCGCTGTTGAGGCGTCGAAAAGCGTGAGATGGCATCGAAACCGGGGGTCCTTGGTAGCCCCTCGGGATGAGCCTGGCGGGTGCCCGCGTTGCTGGCCAGGTGGTGTCCGGCGTAGAGGCGGCGTGAGCCTGGTCTGCGGCTCTTGCACGGAACGTGAGAAGGCGAGCGTCGAAACCGTAACCGAGGTGGTCGCGAGAGGGAGCCTGCCAACGGCGGAAACCGAAGGCATTGAGTACCAGTCGCGGCGCTCGCTGGCGGACCGGCCCGTAGTAGCCGGGAAGTCGCTGCTTGCTGGGGTGGCGGTGGAGCCAAGGGGCCGGCTCACCAGGAATGTCCATGTCGTTCAACCGGGGCCGCGAGCCTCGGGAGGAAGCGAAGATGAACAAGCCGAAGCCCAAGGACAAGCCGTTCGTCATTCCCAAGTCGATGGTTTGGGAGGCGTACCGGCGGGTTGCGGCCAACAAGGGTGCCCCCGGGGTGGACGGGCAGGCGCTGGAGGAGTTCGAGGCCGATCTGGAGGGCAACCTCTACAAGATCTGGAACCGGATGAGCTCAGGCTCCTACTTCCCACCCCCGGTCAGGGCAGTCGAGATCCCCAAGCCGCATAGCTCGGGGACCAGGATGCTGGGTGTGCCGACGGTCGCTCGGTGTCGCCACTTGCAGTGGCCCCGGGGTAGACGCTTGAAGTGGCCCCACCTCGCGTCTGTTGTTGTTGGTCTGGATGTTGCCTGATCGGGTGGTTGGAGGGGTTGCCGCGACCGTCGTCACGGAGCCGTCGCCCGTAGGGCGGCGGCGTAGTGGCGATGGTCGCGGGCGCGCCTTCCGGGTGGGGGTCAGCCTCCTCTGTTGGTGCGGCGTTCGAGGCCGTGGCGGAAGCGCCAGGACTCGGTGCCGGTGTCGATGATGTGCGCTCGGTGGGTGATCCGGTCGACGACGGCTTTCGCGAGGCGCGGGTCGGGGAACACTTTGGTCCATTCACCGAACGGCAGGTTCGTGGTCACGATCAGGCTGCCTTTCTCGTTGCGTTCGGAGATGACCTGGAAGACGAGTTCGGCGGCCCCCTCGGGCAAGGCGAGATATCCCAGTTCATCGAGGACCACTACCTCGGTGCGGGAGTAGCGGCCGACGACTCGGCCGAGCTCGCGGCGGCTATCTGCCTCTTGGAGCTCGTTGGCTAGGCCGGCGAGTGTCGTGAATCGGACGCGTCGACCTTGCTGGCATGCGCAGACCGCGAGCGCGATCGCCAGATGCGTCTTGCCGGTACCCGAGTCGCCGACCAGCACGACCGAATCGCGGTCGTTGATCCACGAGCACTCGGCGAGCGCCGCGATCGTCGCTTGGGGCACGCTGGGGTTATCAGCGAACCGGAACTCCTCCAGACGCTTGAGCAGCGGGAACCTGGCGTCCAGCAGACGACGACGTTCCCGTCGTTCGGCGCGTTCGTGCATCTCGGCTTCGAGCAGCGCCGCGAGGTACGCGACGGGGGTTTGTTGCTCGCGGGTCGCCTCCGCGGCCATCTGCCGGAACCGGGCTTTGACGGTCGGGAGCTTCAGCTCGGTCGCATGCGCCTCGATCAGCGCCTCCAGCGCGGCGGTCTGAGCGTTCTGACGGGCGCTCATTGCTCGTCCTCCTGCCGGTGGCGGGTAAGTCTCTCGGCGTGCTCAGCGACGGCCAGCAGCTCGAACGCGAGACCCCGCGCCTGCTCGGCAGTGAGCGCACACGCCGCCGGCTGCACCTCCCCGGTGTCGTCGACCAGCATCACCGTGACCAGCTGGCAGAGCACCCCGTCGCCCATCCAGTCGACCTGGTCGTGCTCGATGAACGCCTCGGCGTGGCAGTACGGATCTCGGCAGCTCATCGTCCCGCCTCCGTGTCGCGCAGCCGGTCATAGCCGGAGATGTCGCTCTCGGTGGGTGGCGGCGAGCCGATCCCCGCGAGCTTGGCGTCGATCTCCAACGCGGCCGGTTGCGGACGCGCGGAGCGACTGGCGAGCAGCGCGACAGCGCGGCCGTCGTGCGCGCCCGCAGCGAGCGCGCCACGGACCGCCAGCTCGACCTGCTCGGCGTCGTGCTCGCGGCAGAGCAGCAGCACGTCGACCATCTGCCGGGCGGCCTCTTGGCGGCCTGAGCGTTCCTGGATCCTGCTCCACAGCTCATCGAAACACGGGGGCCAGTCGCCGCGGTCGCGCTCCTGTCTGAGCGCGAGCGACCGCGTGAGCGCTCCCGGTTTGCGAGCCAGCAAATCGAGGTAGTGATCGAGCTGCGCGCTGATCAAGTGATGTCCGTGCAGCCGCTCGTGGCTGGCGACCACCCTGCCGTCATGCCAGAACGAGATCTCGCTCGCGCCGACCCTGGCACGGATCTTCAACCCCGCCAACGACGCCGGCACCGAGTACCGGTTCGTGCGGACCGTCGCCAGCGCCTTGGCGTCGACGCGCGGGGTCGCCTCCTCCCACGTCGGGTGCGGCTCGCGCGGCAACGTGTTCAGGATCAGCCGCTCGCGATCAAGCCGCTCACCGACGGTCTCTGGCCGGCCGGTGATCGTGCGCTCGAGATCAACCCAGCAAGCTTCCTCGAGCAGCTCGTTGAGCTCCTCGATCGAGCCCACCTCCGGGACCGGCACCAGGTGCCGGCGACGGTAGCGCCCAACCTCGCCTTCGATCCCGCCTTTCTCGTGCGCGCCCCGGACCCCTGAGAGGCAGAACGATGACTCGAACCGGTAGTGCGAGCGCAACGCCACGAACCGGTCGGACTCGACGCGGCGGCGGCCCTTCAACACACGAGAGACCGCGGCCTTCAGGTTGTCGTAGCGGATCACGTCGAACACACCTGCGAACCATTCCAGCGCCCGGACGTGCCCCTCGAGGAACGCCTGCTGGGACTCGGACTGGAACGCCATCACGAACGCGGCGCCGGAGAAGCACGCACGCATCCCGAACAGGTGCACCTCGACCAGCTCCTCGCGCAACACGACCTTCGCCTTCCCCCAGTCGACCTCCGCCTCGACGCCGGCGTCAGCGATCAGCGGGACGAACACCTCGCCGACATCACCCAGCTCGCGGCGCTTGTCGTGCACGTACCGGCAGACCTGCCGCTCCGAGACCTCCGCGCCGTGCTCGGCGACGAGCCGCTGCCAGATCCGCCGAGCGGTATGACGCTGCTTGCGCGGCGCCTCCCGATCCGCCTCCAGGATCGCGTCGATCACCGGACGATACGGCCCCAGCTTCGGCGCCGGCCGTGACTCCGGCGCACGCTTCGGCGGCGGGATCGCCGACTCCAACGCCTGCCTGACAGCACGACGGTGGACGCCATGCCGCTTCGCCAGCTCCCTGACCGACAGCCCCTCGCGCGCGTGATCGCGCCTGATCTGCTCGAACTGCTCCACTCTGCTCACTGCTCCTTCCGAACCTTCCGGTCGCGCTTGACAAAGCGCGAACCGAACGGATCACGTCGGACGGAGGTGGGGCCAGTTCAAGCGTCCACAGTGGGGCCAGTTCAGACGTCTACACCCATCCCGATACGCCCCATAGAAGGCGCTCAAATCCATCTCATCGACGCCCCCCGAGGATCGGCCACGGAGGTGATCGTCCGGCACCCAATCCATCAAATCCGGCGGCATCAACATCGTCTGCCCCGGGTCACAAGTGATGAAGTTTAGCGGCATCCAAGAATCTTCCTGGTTTAACCCTTACGGACAACACCCTTTGCCCGACGAGCCACCGCCAATAGCGCGACTTCGTCGACGATCAAGGCCGACTGTGACGCCACGAGCTTGCGCAGTCCCGTGATCGCGTCGTCGCCAAGGCGATCGCCGCACGCGACGCGGGGAGGGATGTTCGCGATGGTCGCCCCGGCTCGCTGCTAGCGCACGAGCTCGAACAGACTGACCTGGCTCCATCGCCTTTCACGTCGAACCATCCGCGGCGTCTAGCCGCGCCCAGCCTCGGACCAGCGCGGCGGTTTGCTCGCCCAAGGAGATATGGTCCGGCGGTGCGAGCGCCTCGATCCGCTTTGCCAAGCCGACCGCGTACCGTGTGCGACGTAGTCGCGCTTTTAGGATCGCCAGCGTGCAGGTCATCACCTCGCCGGAGTTGATCCCGGTCCGGACCGATCGGTCGATTCCACTCGCCTGGTCGAACTCCTCCGCGGCGTACGATCGCGTCGCGCATCGTCAGCGCGGCCCCGCACGCCCGCCTCACATGCACTGCTGGCCGGGGAAACCTCGAACACGGCATCGTTCATCGCCGGTGGAGTGGCCGACCCAGCCTCCGAAGCTGTACACGTTCTCGCACATCAGCTCGAACAGCCGTCGATCACAGGCCACCACGTCTACGGCTCGACCTATCGGCTCAGCTCCACCGAGCCTTACACGTCGACGAACATCACCGTAGCGAGCTTTGTTCGGCCTGACCGAACGGGTGAGTCCGATCCAGGGGTGGCGCTCGCCGTCTGACCGCTCAGCGCGAGTCGTCGGGGACGAGGCTGTATCTCGAGATCAGTGAGCATGGTGCTTGAAATGGAGTCGATCACCGTGGGTCCAGCTCTGCTTCCGCGCGCACGTTCGCAGCCGAGCTTCGCCGGGTCTGCAGCACTCCCATCAGCCTGCTGATTCGATGCGGTCGGGTCCGGCGCGGCCGGCGACGAGCACCGGCCTCGCCGCGACGTTCGTGGGCGAAATCGTCGGCGAGCGACTTCAGGATGTGGTCGCTGATGAACATCGTTCTCACCTCTGCTTTCTGGCGTGGGCCAACGATGGATCACGTGCATCACTGGGAGATCACGGTCGATCACCAATCGATCACTGCCCCTTGGAGCCGCACGAGTCCTGTTACCGTGTGCGCCGTGGGGGCCGTCTTGGAGTTCGGGATCCTCGGTCCGTTGGAGGTACGGATCGATGGCGAAGGCCCTGTCAACCTCGGCGGAACGCGGCAACGCGCACTCCTGGCGGTGCTCCTGCTCCATGCGAACGAGGTCGTCTCGACCGACCGCCTCGTCGACGAGCTGTGGGGAGAGGAGCCTCCGGCCACGGCCGTTCACACGATTCGGGTGTTCGTCTCTCGCCTCCGGGCGCGCTGGCGTCGGCGAGCGATCGCCTGGCGACGCAATCCCCCGGCTATGCGATTCACGTTGGGGTCGACGAAGTCGATGCCGCCCGCTTCGAGCAGCTGTGCGCGACAGCCCGACGGTCGTTTGCGGCCGGCAACGCCGCAGATGCGGTGAGCCTCCTCAGCGAGGCACTGACGCTGTGGCGGGGCCCCCCGCTGACCGAGTTCACATACGAGCGGTTCGCGCAGGCCGAGATCGCTCGGCTCGCGGAGCTGCGCGTCAGCGCCCGCGAGGAGCTGACCGAGGCTGAGCTGGCGCTCGGGCGGCATGAGCAGGTGATCGCCGCCCTCGAAGGGTTGATCCGCGAGCAACCATTTCGGGAGCGGCCGCGCCGGCAACTGATGTTGGCGCTCTACCGATGCGGCCGGCAGGCAGACGCTCTGGAGGCGTTCCAGGCGGCGCGTCGTGCGCTGGTGGACGAGCTCGGGGTCGAGCCCGGCGACGCCCTCAGAGAGCTCGAGCAGTCGATCCTGCGGCAGGACCCCTCGCTTGCCGCGCCACCTCCGCCGGGCGCTACGACCTCGCCGGCACCTGCCGTCGCCGTCTCGGAGCCGCAGGCCACGACCCCACCCCCTGAGCCAAGCTCAGCGGTCTCGTCTCCGGACAGCAGCTTCGCGGCGACGTTGCGTAAGACGGCGACCATCCTGGTCGTGAGGCTCGCGACGATCGAGCCGTCGGATCCTGAGGTGGCACGAGCGGTGATCGCAAGCGCACGGGAGGACGTCGAGCGCATCATCTCTCGGCATGGAGGCATGTTCATATCTGGTCTGGGCGGTGACGTTGTCGGGCTCTTCGGCCTTCCGCTGACCAGGGAGGATGATGCGCTTCGGGCGTTGCGCGCATCACAGGAACTCCGCGAGCAGCTGCCCACCCCGGGTGCGGGCGAGCCACGCAAGGTCGCTTTTCGGATCGGTTTGGACACCGGCGACGTGGTCGCAGACGCGCCCGACGACGTCTTCGGCGAGCCACTGGGCGGGGCCGTGGCCCTCGCCCTGGTCGCCGGAGACGGAGAGATTCTGCTGAGCGACTCAACTCGTCGTCTGGCATCGGACGCCATTCGGATCGAGTCTGCGCTCGACGGCGCCGCATGGCTGCTGCTCGACCTCATCACGCGCACCCGTGGCATCCCGCGTCGGATGCGCCCGATGGTCGACCGCCACGCCGAGCTTCAGGCGATGCACAGGGTGTTCACGGACACGATTAAGTCCGGCAACGCGCACATGTTCGCGGCCATTGGTGAGCCGGGGATCGGGAAGTCCCGGCTGGCCCAGGAGCTCGTGGACCGGCTCGCCGGCCAGGCGACGATCCTCACCGGACATTGCTTGTCCTACGGAGAGGGAATTGCCTTCTGGCCCCTGCGGGAGGCCGTGACTCAGCTCGCCGGCGACGATTCTCGAGACGCGATCCGCGCGTTGATGGGCGACGCGAGCGAGGCTGACTTGACCGCGGACATCGTTGCCCGCACGCTCGGCTTGGCCGAGGCGGAGAGCCCGCACGAGCTGGCTCCGTGGGCTTTCCGCCGGTTGCTCGAGGTACTCGCGAGCCGTCGGCCGGTGGTGCTCGTCATCGAGGATGCTCACTGGGCCGAGCGCCCGTTGTTCGACGTCATCGACTATTTGATCGACTGGCTGACCGCACCCGTTCTCGTGCTGTGCACGGGACGGCCGGAGCTTCTCGAAGCGCAAAGAGAGTGGGGCGGCGGGCGTCCGCGGGTCGAGTCATGCGTCCTCGCGCCGCTGAGCAGACAGGACGCGACCGAACTCCTCGATCAGCAACTGGATGAGCGTCACCTCAGCGACGGTGAGCGCACCCAGATCGTGGAAACCGCGGAGGGGAACCCGCTCTTCGTCGAGCAGCTTCTCGCGATGAGCGCAGAAGACCCAGCCTGGAACCGAGAGCGCGAGATCCCCGCCACGATCAGGAATCTGCTCGCGGCGCGGCTCGATCGGCTCGGTCCCGGTGAGCGCGCCTTCATCGAGCGCGCCGCCGTCATCGGCCGCGAGTTCTGGCCCGGCGCAGTCCTCGAGCTGCTGCCGGACGAGGCCAGAGCCTCAGCCGGCGAGCACCTCCGCGCGCTGGTACATCGCGGGTTGATCCATCCCGACCGCAGCACCCTGGCCGGAGAGGAGCAGCTGCGGTTCGAGCACATGCTGATACGCGACGTCGCCTACAACAGCGCTCCCAAGGCACTTCGCGCCGAGCTGCACGAGCGGTTCGCCGACTGGCTCGCAGCGCGCGGCGAAGGCTACGAGGAGTTCGTCGGCTACCACTTGCAAGAGGCGTTCCTCCTCCATCGGGAGTTGGCGCCTGCCGATCGCGCTCTCGTGACGCTTGCGGCGCGGGCAGGGGAGTCGTTGGCGGCGGCCGGCCGGCGCGCGCTCGCTCGCGGCGACACAAATGCTGGGGTCAAGCTTCTGGGCAGCGCGAGGACCGTCTTCGACGCGACCGGTAGGGCGCGGGCCGACGTGCTCCTCGACCTTGGAAGTGCGCTCGGTGAGAGCGGCGAGTACGCCGACGCCATGCGCATCCTGCGGGACGCCGGCGAGCAGGCGCTCGCGACCGAGGCGGACGCAGTCGGCGCACGCGCCTCGATCGAGCTTTCCTACATCCGCGGCCTCGTCGACCCCGCGGCTCGCGTCGAGGAGACCAAGGCAGTCGCCGAGGCGTCGATGGAGGTCTTCAAACATCTCGGCGACGAGGGCGGCCTGGCGCGAGCACTGCTCCATATTGCCGACGTGCATTGGACGAGGTGTTGCCTCGGCGATATGGAGCAGGTGCTCGAACGTGCGCTGGAACACGCGGACCGGGCCGGAGCGAAGCGGGAGCGCTCGCACATCTTGGGCGACCTCGCGCGCACAGCGGTGATGGGCCCACGACCCGTCGACGACGCGATCCGCCGTTGCAACGACATCCTCGAGCGGGCCGGCGAGGACGTCATCCTGACCGCGCTGACAGACACCATGCTCGCGGTGCTTGAGGGGATGTGTGGACAATTCGCGGAAGCCCGCGAGCGCTGGCGGCGCAGCAAGCTGCGACTCGAGGACTTCGGTCTGTATGTCACGGCGTCACAATTTGAGATGTACTCGGCGTTCATCGAGCTGATGGCGGAGACCCCCGGGAACGCCGAGCCGGGGCTGACCGATGCGTACACATTGCTCGAGCGCTGCGGCGAGCGAAGCCGGCTGGCAACCGTCGCGGCACTGTTGGGGCGCGTGCTGTGCGCCCAGCATCGGTACGAGGAGGCTGAGCGCTACTGTCAGATCAGCGAGAAGGCATCGTCATCCGACGATGTCGTCACGCAGGTGCTATGGCGTGCGACCCGCGCCAGGGTGCTTGCGCATGAGGGCGCGGGACCGCTTGCCGACGAGCTGGCCGGCGCCGCGGTGACGCTCGCACAGGAGACCGACTTTCTGATGCTTCACGCGGATGCCGTACGCGATCGCGCGGCGGTCCGCACGAGCTTGGGACGGCTCGACGCCGCCGCGCGCGGCTTCGACGCGGCGATCGCGCTCTACGAGCGCAAGGGGATGCGTGGATCGGCTGAAGCGGCCCGCCGCGCGAGGGATCTCCTCACTGCTCGCCAGGGGGCCGCGGTCGCCGGCTCGGCAGAGCTGCCTTGACAGTGGCGGGCTGACACAGCCGCGCGCCCGAATCAGGCCGGCGGGTCCGGGATCGCCTGCAGTTCCAGCGGCGATCCGGGGGGTGCTGGCCACCCGCATCCGGTCATAGCGATCGCTCCTTCGCCCACCCCGTCGAACCCGAGCTGCTCTTCGATGTCTCGGGCGTTGATCGCGATCGTGACATATGCACCGAGACCGAGGTCGCAGCTGACGAGATACAGCGTCTGGCTGAGGTGCGCCGCGTCCATCAGAATCCCCGCGTAGGCCTTCTGGTGGCGCCGGTACTTCCAGTGATTGCGATAGAAGCGTGCTGTCAAGACGAAGGAGACGTGGGCCCCACCGAAGTACCCCTGTCCGCATGCGAAATCGGTGGCCATTCGACGCGCCTGGTCAGGATCGAGCTCCGATAGCAATGTCAGTGCGTGATCGCGCACGTTGTAGTGATAGACCCCGGCAGGAACATCGGCGACATTGCTGACGATCGGATACACCTCGATCGGATGCAATCCGCCGCCCGACGGACTCGTGCGCTTCATGCAGACGACGTTGGCCGAGGTGCGTGCACAGCCGTGGCTGCCGAATACGTACCGAAGCACGGTGTCGAGCTGCTCGAGGGTCACAGGCCGGTCATGCGCGAATGCACGCGTCGTGCGGCGTGCCGTGAGCGTCTTGTAGAGGGCGCCGGTGCGCTTCCCGTCCGGTAGCCGGATCGTCCGCGCACCGGTCACGTCGGCGAACACGCTCGGCGGCGGGCCGTACTCGGCGACGAATGCTTCGGCGGCTTCTCGTGTTCGGTCGGCCAGCACCTGGTCGTCGGTTACGCCCCCGCTTGTGTCGACTCCACTCCATTGCGTCATGAAGTGGTAGACGGCGGCGTACAGGTTCCATTCGCAGGCCGACATCGATTCATCCCGCTGGCGTAGGCGCGCGAGGCGGGCAGTGCGCCTGTCGCTCACGAGCAGCCCCTTCTCCGAGAGGTCCTTGACCAGCGCCCGGTCGTAGCGGGCCTCGTCGACCCATTGCTCGGCCGAAACCGACAGCAGAAGCGCGAGTTCCTCGGGCGGCAGCCGGTGACGCTCACCGGTCAGCACGGCGAGGGCGACGACCTGTGCCTCGGGCGCCGGGCGCGGCACCTCGGCGCGCAGCAGCGCCGAGAGGTCCACGAGATACTTGTCCTCGAGGTAGAAGAAGGCGTACGGCGTACGCCTGATTCTCGCCATCGCAGACCGTCTGGCTCAGCCGAGCTTCGCCAGGTACAACACTGCCCCGGGCTCGGTGAAGTCGAAGCCGAATTTGTCGCCCTGTGCGATCGCATCGGCGACCTCCCGGTAGCGCTTCGCCGAGGGGAGGTCCAGGATCGGCTTCTTGAGCTCCTCAGGGACGCCAAGTCCCAGCGCTCTGAGCTCCCTGGCGGGGTTCTGCGCGAACCTCTTTCGGAACGTGTCGGTCGGGTCGGCCAAGCCCTTGACGAGTTTCAGAATCGCGTCTGGGCTCGGCTCCGGCGCCATCGCGCTGAGGATGCGCTCAATCTCGGAGCGCAGCGTTCCGCCGTAACGCTCCGAAGCCTTGGGCACCGAGTATGGCGACGGCTTGACTCGCCGCTTCTTCTTATGCCCGGCCTTGGCGCTCGGATCGGCGTCGAGTGATTGTCGGGAGAACAGTGACGCGACGTCGCCGAGACGCACGATGTCGAGCTTCTCCGGTGCGACCACGCCGCGCTTGTCGCCGCGGCCCTTGCGGGCGGACGCCTGATACACGCCCTCGTCCGGCGGTTGCGCGAACCACGTGATGTATCCGCCCTCGTGCAGCTCCAGTGGTCCGCTGATGAGACCCGTGAACGAATAACGCGCAGCGGTGCTCGCAATTGGATCGAAGTACCGCGGAGTGACGAAGTCGGACACCTTGACCCCGTCGATCTCGTAGCTGGAATCCTCACACGGATCGCAGACCTCCATCACGTAGTCGACGTAGCCCTGCTCCGGTTTGAGCGAGCGGCCGGGCATCGTCGTGAAGCCGGACTCGTCGCACAACATCTCGATCAGCTCGTGACTCGCGGCGAGCGACCAGTCTCGGGTGTACTCGATCAGGGCGCCGGCTCGCCCACCGTCGGCGAAGTGAAAGCCCGCGCGGCTCAGCGGAAGCTTGTGGCTGACGATCGCGACCGGACGGTAACCCACCGGTATCTCCTCGAGCGCACGAAACGCGGCCACGACGGCCGACACGTCCCAGTGAGCAGAGAGGTCTCGAACCACCTGGGTCTGGAGGGCCGCGGCGACCTGGAGGAGCTCCTCCCCGAACCCCGGCTCGTTCAACAGCTCCGGGTCGTACGGCACTAACGCGATCCGCGTCGGCAACATGCTAATCGCCTCCGATCAACTCATCCGGCCCGTCCAGAAGCAACGCCACCTCAGGCCCCCTTCTGTCGCCACCTCATCACGACCATCGATCGCGACGACCGTTCCTAGCTACTCACATCTAAGATCTCAAGTCAAGACCCGCGCAGGAGCAGGACGTGCTGCCCGCGCGCAAACGCTCCTCAACCCTCGCGAACCCGAGCAACCCTACCAGCACTCGCGGGCCATCGGGGCACTTCGTGCGCTCGTGTGAGAAATGTCGCGGACGCCGCCGCGGAGGCGGACGTACTTTGCTACTCGAGGTACGAGAAGCGGCTTACCAAGGGAGGATCACATGAGCACCAGGAGCGCATCGCAGCTCCGAGTCGCGTACTGCGACTGCGGCGCCGGACTTGCCGGCGCCTCGGACAAGGAGCTGCTCGAGGCGGCCCAACAGCACGTCGCCCGGGCCCACCCACAACTCCTACTCGGCAGCGACTCGCTCGCCACGTGCACGCCTATCGACGTGGGCCCCGGCGCGTAGGCAACGCTCGTTTCGGGTCGGGCGCTTTCGGCCGGCCCCTTCCGGACCGCACAGCATGCCGATTCAGGGTTACGGACTCTTGACCGCCCGGGTGCTCGGGCGCCAGCGGGAGGCGTCGAGCGACACGCCGCACTTCCAGATCCGAGACCTGAGATCAGCGGCCCCATCCGCTCGTCATGGATGGTCCGGCGACTCGATCGCTGTTACTGCGGGGTGCAGCAGCGCTCCGGCGGGGCACGAGATTGACTGTAAATACGCGATGGCGCTGGTTACGTCAATCGCGAGCGAGGGCGGGTGCAGACCCGCCCTCGCCTTCCGGCGAACCGGCGCGCCGCTCGCGTCCTAGGTCGGGAGGCCCGGGACCGTCGTCGAGCTCGGGCACGTGTAGCCCAGGTGCTTGCCGGGGTTGTCGTTCATGCAATTACCGGCCGTAGCGCTAACGGGCTTGTCGGCACCGCCAGCGCTGGAGGCTGAGCTGATTGCCACCAGGGGCGATCCAGCGGAGAACAGTGCTCCGAGCATCAAGGTGACCGCCACCCGCTTCGGCGAGAACACAATCGAACGATGAGACATATCAGGAGGCTCCTTGAGTGGAACCCGGACATCACGTCCGGAATCGATCGATGGAGAGCCGGCAACCGAGCTATCTCTTCGACCGTTCGGAGAGACCTCTGGCTTTGCGTCCCCGTCTCGCGACGGGTTTGCCCTGAACGGTCAGCTCATCTCCCTGTTTCGGCTCGCGTCGACAGCATTGAGATCAGGCCGCGCAAACCTGGACGATCGTCCGGCTGCAATCCCCTCCCGCAGGCTCTGGGTCGCGCCTGCCAAAGACACTCGACAGCGCGGCGATCAGCTGGTAGCGCACGGAAGGGCAGGGGTGGCGAGCGGCGCCGTGCGCCACGAGACGCTCCGGTCGATCGAAGGGGAGCGGCGGCGCAATCGGTGGATCAGCGGGTGACGATCTTGAACCGCATGCGCTTTGGTACCGAGAGGTTGCCGGAGGCGTCCGCCGCCGTCGCAACGAGTCGATACGCGCCCGACGAGAGCTTCCTGCCGCCTAGGCGCCCGGTGAACCTGAAGCTGTTCTTGCCCAGCCGCGCGGCGAGCGTGAACCTACCTTTCAGCGTTGCATAGCGTGTGCAGGTGCGGTTGTCCATCGTCGGCTTGATGCAACTTCCCTTGACCCCGCGGCCGGCGAGCTGCTGCTCGACGGTGAAGATGACGGTGGCACGCTCAGATAGCCTGAAGCGCACGGTCGTGCCGATCCCCGGCTTCTTCTTGGCGAGCGAAGTTCTCGCGGTTGCGATGCTCCCGCCCTTTTCGGCGGCGGCGAACATCGACGGCGATAGACCATACGCGGCTACCGCGCGCACAGTCTTGCCTGGCGGGGGCGGCGGCGTCCGCGGTGCGAGGAACGTGTACTGATCACCCGGCGAGGGATCGCTGGTGCCCGCGGGCGTGGTCACGCGCAGGTCGACGGTGCCCGCCGCGGCGGCCGGCGCGGTCGTGGTGAGCTGGCTATTTGACACTGACAGGCTCGTCGCCCGCATTGAGCCGAACCGCACCTGCGTCGCGCCCGCCAGGTGCGCGCCGGTGATCGTCACCGTCTCGCCGCCTGCCGTCGAGCCCGATGATCGACTCAGCCCGGCGACCAGCGGCGGGGTCAGCTGCACACTGGCATTGACGTCCAAGACCCCATCGGAGGTGGGAGCTGCCGGGCTCATCGTGGAACCATCAGCCAGCGCAGGACTCCAATGGTTATACGAAGCGCCCGAAACACTTCGAAAAGACAGCAGCGCGGACCCGGAGCTACCCGCGCTCGCGTCGACGCCGATGTAGTCGCCAGCCTGGATCGGCAGGCTGGTCACGTTCGCCGCCATCCCGTCCAGCGCAGTCGCGGGGGCGCTCGTGCCTGCGCCAGCGAACTGGCCACCGACGGCAGGATGAATCACCCGC
Source organism: uncultured Solirubrobacterales bacterium (assembly GCA_963750695.1). Taxonomy (GTDB): domain Bacteria; phylum Actinomycetota; class Thermoleophilia; order Solirubrobacterales; family Solirubrobacteraceae; genus Palsa-465. The sequence continues at coordinate 30,437 of CAVVSB010000004.1, read as the reverse complement.
AGCCGAAGCTGACCATCGCCGCCCACCGAGCCCAGGACCCGCCACGAGGTGATCATGCCATCGCTCGGAGCGATAAATACCGTCCCAGGCTCAGGCCGCGCCGTCTGCGAAAACGTGAACGAGCAGCCGCTGAAGGTCAAACAGCCAGTCGCCCCGCCTCCACTCGAGCCGCCAAATCCGGTTGGGCCGAGCGTGACCGTGACCGCCCCAGCGCTCCCCGGCAGCGCAGCCGCCACGGCGAGAGCTACGCCCACGGCGCGGATCTTCGTAGTGAACATCGCCTACCCTTCCCCTTAAAAGTGATCGCGTGCGGGAATCGTCTACGACGACCGCCTCATGGAATAGGCACCCAAGGCGTGAACCGATCGACCCCCCGGAGGATCGCCGATCGCGACCGGCGCCATCGGTCCGCGGTGCGACGAACCAGCTCCGACCACCGCAGCGAGCCATCCAATCGCAAACGCCCTCGACGCCCACCGTGACTTCGCTTTCGCATTCTCAGACCGGCGGCACGCGAGCAATCCACCGAAACCTGCCAGCATCCGGCGCCCCGCGCCGGCTTACTCGCCCACGCAGTAGTGTCGATTCGGGCTGCCACCATCCACCTGATGCAGCAGCCCACGCCCCGTGACTGCTCAAGGCGTGATGCAGCCGTCGGCGATTGGTGCCGCTGACGACTGCTGTGATCGCGGCCGGTCGCGGAGCTCACGAGCTCTTCTGGCGACGGGCCGCGCGTCAGGCGGCGCCGGTGCTCACGATGGCTCCGCCACTGGTTGCGATAGTCGCGCCGACCGCGTGGCCGTGACCGCCCGCGATGCCGGAATTTGGGCCTCCGTACGACGAACGGCTGCTGACAGACGACCGCGGGCTCGCGGCGTCGCGCCTCCCGACGGACGCAATGGCAGAAGCGTCGCGGCGACCTCTCGCCGCTCCCGTTCACAAGCGGCCGAGCGCCAGCCCGCGTTCGTATGTCAACGGCATTGACGCCCGAACGCTCAGGCGCCGCCGAAGGCGTCGGCGACGGCCGCCGTCCAGCTCCCGTACAGATCGCTGACAGTGGACGGCGCGGGCCATTCTCCGGCCTGTAGTCGTTTGAGCGCTTCGCCCCCGCGCCGGCGTGCGTGCGTGCGCGACCAGTCATACGAGGACGGCGCAGCGCCGTAGCGCGTTCGCCAAGCGCGCATCGCTTCGCGAACCCGTTCCCGTGTCCATTGCGGCGCAATCGCGCCGGGATGGCAGCGTTTGCAATACGCGTAGGCGTCGCCCTTGCCGTTCCGGGGCGCTGTGGGCGCCCCGCAGCCGCGACACACTCCCCGGTAGCGCGCCTTGACCGCGCGTGCCTTATCGCCGGTCGGATCGTAGAGATACGCCTTGATGGTTGCGTCTGCGCGTCCCAGCCGACGAGCGATCTCCGCGATCGACAGACCCTCCTGGTCGCGGTAGTGGCGGGCGAGTTGCGCCGCGCGGCGCCGTTCCGTGACCCGGTCGAGCATGAGAACCCCAAGCCTACCGGAGGTGCTGGACAGCCAGCCCAAGCGCAGAAAAACGTCCGTCGGGGAAGGACGTCTCCTCGTGGTGCCGCGGCGGGCAGGTGACTCCGGAGCTCGCGACCTCCTGGCTCGGCCTCCCGTTCCCGGCTGGGCCCTTTGTTAGCATCAGACGGGTCGTAGAAGTACGCCTTGACGGTCGCCGGCGAGCGACCGAGCCGGTCGGCGATCTGCGTGATCGACAGCCCTTCGAACTCGCGGTAGTGGCGCGCGAGCGCGACCGCCCGGCGCCGCTCAACAACTCGATCGGCCACGTACGCGGAGGGGTACTGCCCCATGCTCACGAATCTACCGTCGCCGCTTGGTGTTCTCGCCCAGGTGCGGCGTGTCGTTGTTGCAGCATCAGCGTGAGCAGGTATGGCGCCACACTCGACGGGTCCCCGGCGCCAAGACTCGCCGCAGGCTGCACCGTGTTGTACGTCAGACGGGCCATGGCAACACCCCCTCGTCATCGGGTCACCACCCTCCGCCGCGAGTCTAGTCCCGGGAATGTGCCTGGCGTTGGGCGTTTGTCACACATGCCGTGAGGCTTGGATGAACTAGCGACGCGCCGCGGGTCTAGTAGCGGATGGGGCAGTACGCCGCGGGGGTCAGCGTCAACGCCAACGCTCAGGATCGCCACCAAAACGTTGCACGAAACGGCCAGCTCGCTCCGCCGTGGAACAACTCAAGGTTCGCCGCACAGCATCAGCGAACCTTAAAACATCGTCCGGCGTGGCTTGTAAGGCGGGAGCGGGAAGCGGCGTCGGCATGCCAATAGTCGCTCGATTCGACGTCTGGCGGTCGTCGATCGCTTCAGTCGCGCTTCCACCAGGCGGCGCTGCTTTCGCTTCGGCGACAACGGCATGACGCGCATCGACGTCGCCACGCGCGCTTTGCCACAGAGGACTCGCCTGCTCCGTGACGAGTCGGGTCATCCTTATGGCGACAAACGGTGTCCTCGCCTCGGACCTGGGTTTGGCGAAAACGGGGGAAGCTGGCCGCCGGCGGTGAGAGACGCGCAACGAGTGCGGAGCAGGGCGGACCCGAGGTGCCCCCGCGCGCCCTCCAAATTCGGGAAAGCGAGGCTCTCGGACAGAACGATCAGGCCGCCGGTCGGTGGGCGAGGAAGCTCGCCCTGCTGGTGGCGAATCTCAGACCGCGTCCCTCGTTGCCGTCCCGCCCTGCGTCCGCGACGCCGCGGGTGCCGCGCCGGGCGACTGCTGGGCGATAGCGGGCGATCGGGATCGTGAGCGTTCGTGCAGCGGCGGCCTTTCTGAAACGTGAAGGCGATCGCTCGGGCGAGCGGGCTGTCGTAACCGACGCTGCCAGAAATGGCCACTACGGCGCTGCGCCCCTTCGGCGCTGCGTCAACGGCGAAGGAGTGGTCGCGGCCGAGCCGACACGACCGCCTTGCGGTTGTGCGTCCGGTCATGGGGATGTGACAGCGCCCGGGTCGGTTAGTCGTAGTGCGTCAAGCGGGGCCACAGCATGGTCCACGGGCTGATGACGTGGCAGAGCATGACCGGGAGGCCCTGCTCTTGGTTGTTGAGACCGACGCCGTTATCGACGGTGGCGAGCGTGCGGCACGGTCGAAGTAGGGCGCGGCGTCTAGCGGGCTGTTGAAACCGGCCAGCAGCGCGCGAGTGTCGCTGACCGGGGGATCCGCCACTCGCTGAACCCGTCGTGGCCGCTATACGCTTGCGGCAATTTGAGTCTGGGGCCGAGGAGAGCGATCGCGCCGGCCTCGCCGTAGTTTTGCGTGAAGATCGAGGTGTGCCGGCGCTCGGAGGCTGGAATCTCACGCCACGCGGTCGATACCGTGTGGACGAAGCTGGGCCAACCGACCGTATCGCCCTGGGCGGAATTGAGCGCGATCACAATGCTCCCCTGAAGACTACGTTCGGGTAGCAGCGGCAGGGCAATTACGCCGCTGACCGCGCCGCTGATCACGATCGCCGCGGAGGAGCCGTGTGCGGTGTCGGGCGCCGAGGGTCCACTCGGCCGTCGGGAGCGCACCGATACCGAGCACGAGCGGGTACAGGCTCGCGAGGTAGTACGCGTGCCCGTCGCCGGCGAAGTACAGGACGGCCATCACCGCGTACGTGATCGAAAGGAACCGCAACTGGCGCCAACCCGCGCGGCGGAATGGTGCGAGCAGGCCGGCGAGCCAGACCGGCACCAGAAACGGGCTGACCATGACAAGCTGGAATGGGAAGAAGCCGGCGCGTCCTCCCTCCTGACTGCCCGCGATATGGCTCGCGACGGTCACCTGCGGCCACCCGTGCCGCGTCTGCCAGACGACGTAGGGAGCGGCCAACACAACGGCGGCGATCGCGCCCCCGACGGCCCACGGGGACCGAAGTGGCGCTCTGGGACCAACGACCAGCAGCGTCGCCGCCATCACCAGGGCCACCAGGCCGACCTGCGGCTTGGCCTCCACGCCGACCCCCGCCACGACGCCGGCGGCCAGGAGCGAAGGGCCGCTGCCGCGGACAACCGCCCGGACCGCCAGCCACCCAAGCACGGTCGTGCTCAACAGGTCGGGGGTCGTGGTACTGACGAGATGCGCCACGGCAAGCGCGAAACCCGACACAGCAGTGCACGCCGCCGCGATCACCTGCGCGCGGGTCTCCCCGCCAAGCTCTCGCGCGATCAGCGCCGCGAGCGTCGTCGTCGCCCCGGCCGCCAGCGCCGATGGAGTACGCAACAGCAGAAGCGACCCCGGGGCGAGCGCGTTCATCGACCACGACAGCAACGGCACAAGCGGAGGCTGGTCGGGATAACCGAACGCCGCATGCGACCCGGCCACAATGAAGTACACCCGTCACGGTGATACCCGTACCGGGTGCTCGTCGCGAGCAGCACCGCAACCTGCACGACCGCGATCACCCCAACCCAACCGGTCAAGGACGGCAGCGCCGATCGGAAAGCTGCGCCAGATCGACGATTCAAGGATCCGCGGATGACTGATTGATCGGCCACACGTCCACGCGTTCGCGCACTTCGCTCCGAACCAAGACCGCTGCAGGCTCGCGGCAGTGACCACAGTCTGAACCTCTCAGCGCCCAATCAACAGCAACCCCCGAGACTCGCCACCATCTCAAACGGCCCGCGAGCATCAGTGAGCGCAAAGCAACATACCGGGGCGCCACGCGGCAGCCCGCCCGTCTCCGCACCGACCGCCGTCAGGACGGCTTGAACGCCGCCAGTCCGGCCATCCGACGGTCGGCTGCCAGGCAACTGGTACTCGCCAGAAGCGGCCATCGGAGCCCGCCCACCAAGACGATCGCCTTCGCGGTTCAGGCGGCCAATATCGCACGAGCGCTCACAAATCCGATCGCCTGCACGACCGGACCTCGTTCCGGGTCGGGACGGGCCTCCGACCCTACTCGTCACCCGCCCCGCTTGGCGCGGGTTGCGGGGCGCTGCGGCCGACCGGCGGCTACACGCCCGGCATCGCGGGGTCGCGTCGGTAGAAGTGGTGTGACGGGCGTCGTGTAGGTCGACCGCTGCGAGGGTCGGCCATCGCGGCGCCGAACTCGTCGGCTGTTCCTGCAGTCGACGTGAAGGAGACACCACGATGGCCGAAGGTCAGAGCATGACGGTTGCCGATGTCGTCACCAAGACGATGGATGGTCGGTTGGAGGATTTCGTCCGCGAGGCGGTGGCGCTGGTCGCCCGCGAGTTGATGGAGGGCGAGGTCTCGGCTGAGATCGGCGCCGCGTTCGGTGAGGTCGCGCCGGAGACGAGGTTGACTCATCGCAACGGGTATCGGCCGCGGGCGTGGGAGACGCGGGTCGGTGAGATCGAGTTGTTGATCCCGAAGAAGCGGTCGGGCTCGTCGTACTTCCCGTCGTTCTTGGAGCCGCGGCGGTGCTCAGAGCAGGCGATCGTGTCGGTCGTGCTGGAGGCGTATGTGAACGGGGTGAGCACCCGGAAGGTCGATCGTTTAGTTGAGCAGCTAGGGATCGATGGGATGACCAAGGACCGCGTCAGCGTGATGTGCCGGGCGCTCGATGAGCGGGTCGAGGCGTTCCGCGGGCGCCCGCTGGAGGGCGCCTACCCGTACCTGTGGGTTGACGCCAAACATGTCAAGGTCAGAGATCACGGCCGCGTCGTTTCCAAGGCGGTCGTCGTCGCGTACGCGGTGCACGAGTCCGGCGTTCGCGAGGTGATCGGCCTGGATGTCGGCGAGGTCGAGTCCGGCGCGTTCTGGACAGAGTTCCTGCGCTCGCTCAAGAAGCGAGGGTTGGACGGCGTGCGCCTGGCGATCTCCGATCAGCACGAGGGATTGAAGGCCGCGATCGCCCGCGTGCTCTCATGTCCGTGGCAAAGGTGCACGGTGCATTTCACTCGCGACATGGTCATGCACTGCCGCCGCGATCAGCGCGGGCTGGTCGCCGCCGCGCTCCGCGAGATCTTCAACGCCGAGAGCTATGCGCAGGCCAAGGAGCGGGTCACCGGTGTGCTCGAGCGGCTCGTCGGCGTGGCGCCGAAGGTGTGCGAGCTGCTCGAGGGGGCCGAGGAGGACCTGCTCGCCTTCTACCAGCTACCGAAAGAGCACTGGACCAAGCTGCGGTCAACGAATCCCCTGGAGCGAGTCAACAAGGAGATCGGCCGGCGCGCCGACGTCGTCGGGATCTTCCCCAACGACGCCGCCGTGATCCGGCTGGTCGGCGCGCTGCTCTCCGAGCAGAACGATGAGTGGCTGGTTCAGCGCCGCTACCTGTCGGTCGAGTCGATGGCGCTGATCCTCGCCGACCCCACCGACCCCGAGCCAACGCAGGCCGAGCAGGAGGTGCCCAGTCTCACCGCCGCCTGAGCCAGCCACGACCCCGACGAGCACGATCAGCACCCGTCGGGTTGCACATCGACGCGTCCTAAGCCGTTCTGCGGCCCTGCCGCCAACGCCCTTGACCGAAAGGACCCCCCGCGGGAGGCGCGCACGCGCGCGTCGGCGCTCGCCCTCGCCCCTCACGGCCCGGCTTCGCCGGGCCATTCGGGTCTCGGTCTCACGCCAACACGCGCGTATCCCCTCCACGAGCCCAGCAACGAGGAGGTGAACACGCTCAGCCGGGCCTGAGCCGCCACCTCGCCGACGAGCTCAACCCGTCACACCACGAAATCCGACTTGACTCATCGCGGCCGCAAGGTGCCCGAGATCCGCGCAGAGCGAGACCGCCGTTCTCGTCGGCCGAGAGATGTCTGCGTCGCGAGCGAAGCGGGTGTCTGCGAGACCGATTGGCGGGGGTTGATTCATGGCCATGGCCGGCGGCGCGGGCGCTCCCGGGCGTGCCGTTGGGGCTCAGCGCTCGGTCGGGCCTTCGGGTGGCTTCTGCCCCGAGCATGGAGCGCCCAGCCCGAGGCGGATGCGCTGTTCGCGACCGCTCGACTTGACGATGAGCGAGTAGCAACCCGCCGCCTGAACCCAAAACCCGCCAGGGTAGGCGAGCCAGCCAGAGCGGGCCTGCGACGGCCTCGCGCATCCGCGGACAACCACCGCCTTGTGTGGCTGCGCCGGTCCGTTCGCCCATCCGATCCAAAGTCGCTCCCTGTTGGGGACCAACAGCGAGAACCTGGAGTCGGCTCTGATCAGCAGCCCGGTTTTCGCGAACAGACGGGGCTCCGGAGGGACATCGTGCGTACGCGCGGTTTGGAGCGCTCGCGAGTGCGGGCTTGTGGGCAGGCCCACCACGTTCAGCACGACGCTGTAGTCACGCGGCGGCACGCTGGTGTCGATGAAGTCTCCGCAGCGCAGGCGCTGGGTCGCGCCCGGTCCGACCGCCTTCGACTCCACCGCTGCGGCGGCCGTCGAGGACGTCGTCGTCCCGCTTCCGGTGTTCGACGATCCGCCGCCGCCTCCACAACCGCCCAGAACCAACGTGGCCGCGATCACGGCGATGGTCGAACGTCGCATCGCTTGAGGAGCCTACGCCGGCGTGCGGTCCCCCCGGGCGAGTACATGAACGGGTCATTCACAGCTAGCGCTCGTTCCCAACGTGAGCCGCTCGAGACGTGGGCGAGACACGACCATCTGCCTCCGGACGACGCTGTTGCGCGTCCGATAGACCATCCGCTTACGGCCAGTCCGGTGGAATGGCAATCCACGACGCGCCGCCGGCGCTTCGCATCCGCGTCAGGAGCAGGGGTTGCGTACCGGAGCCGGACCGCCCTTGAGCTGCTCACGAGCAGCAATCCAGGCGGGTGCTGCATCCTCGCCGTCGACGGCCGACCAGGAGCACGGCCTTGGCCCGGGTAAGCGCAGCCGGTCAAATGTGTGACGGCGTGCGCCGTGCGCGCGTCATCCGTCTCCGGGATGCGCACTAGGAGGGTCTGGCGATTCGATTGGCGAAGCCCCCGTATCGGCGTAGTCTCAGTGGTGTGCCTCTCGTTGAAGCTGCTCATCTACGCGCGGCTGCCGCGCATGACCGCTCTGCGGTGATCCATGCGGAGCTTGCGGAACTGTTCGACGGGGCGGGCGATCGGTCACTAGCGAGAGATGAGCGTGCTCGTGCGCGTTTGGACCGCGACGGTGCGACGTTGGAGCGAGAGTCCGCGCGGCTACGCCGCGAGCGGAACGCTTCGCACCCCGGCTAGCGCGCAACCGAGCTTTGTCAGGATCATCAAGTCGGCCTCGAGCCGGACGAGATCCAGACCACGGACGCGCAGCAGGAGCAATGCCCACTCGGTCTTCAAGCGTCCGAACTCTCGCTCGACCGCTCCGCGCGACCGGTAGAGGTTGTCGACTGATACGCGCGCAGTTAGCCATCCCCCGGGCGGCGCGGAGGTCAGAAGTCGTAGCAGTCACGGATCCCATGTGAGACGCCGGCCAACGTCGGCATCGAGGTCGGTCTCGACCTCGAATGTGTCGCAGCCGGCGATCGGCATCCGAGACGAGCGGACGAGGACCCCGACCGGCTGCTCCCTTCCGATCAGAGCGGAAGCGCTGCCACGCGGCGCTCATTAGATTGGGCTCAGAAATGAGGGTGGCTGGAGGAGATCGCGGTCTCACGCCGCTCGACGCAGCCGAGTCTCACCTGCGTGCGTGCGAGCTCTGCTGGCTTGCGACTAATGGCCCGCACGGTCTCACGTGCTGCACTCTGTATTACGCGCTACCGGAGCCGTGGTGCCTCCTGGTCATGTCGTCAGAGCGGCCCCGCCACGTCGCGAACCTGAAAACCGATTCGGCGTGCTCCGTTTGCGTACCGCGACTACCGTCAGGCTTCGGAGAGCCAGCCCGACAGCTAACCGCACGCTGCGACGGATTCCCGGTGGTTGATCCACTTCGTGTGGACGCCGAGGCTGAACTCTTCTACGCACGCTACCCGCCGGCACGAGACTTCGTCGACCAGGTCAGAAGGACGCGAGTCGAGGCCGAACTTGTCCCCATTCGGCTGAGGCTTCGCGAGGGAGAGTATCTAGACGACGAGCGTTACGGCGTAGAGAGTGTCGCGGTCATAGACGCATTCCCGTCGAGTGCCGACGGCTCCTGAGCCCTCTCCCCGGCCCACGGCGCTGGCTACCGGGAAGGTTGCCCAGAATGGCTCGCGTCCGTTCCAGAGGAGATACGTTAGACACCATCCCCGAACGTTGCGAGGCTTCTGCTTCGGGCTGAGGAGCAGCGACGTATTCCCTGGCAGTGGCGCCGCCGGCGTTCGATGATCCTTCCCACGTGAGACGCCGGCCGACAAGCCCGCCGCATTGACCCCTGGTCCGCCGCGCTCGGCGAGAAGCAGCTGCCTGACGCCGACGCATCGCGTTGCCGCAACAGCGGCGGAGCAGGCACGAAGCGCGGGGCGCCGTCGCACAGCGCCGCGTGGCCGCTCTACGCGGCGGACCAGGGGCCACCGCGGCGGGGGTTGCGGTTCCGGCCGGCGCCGGCGTCAAGACAGCCACGGTCAATCACCGCCCTGTGAACGGGTTGGCTGGCAGGTGTCCGCTCTGACGAGTGGATCGCCCAAGGCGGCGGCCTCCCGGGGAGCGTGAGAGCGGCGGCGCGGCCCCTGTCAACCGGAGCGGCGCTACGAGGTCGGCGGGGGTCCCGTCGGCCGTAGCGCGAGCATCGGAAGCTCGCTCACCAGTGCCATGCGCTTTTCTTCCGTGCCGTCGTAGCGCCACCCGACGAGCCAGCTCAGGACTCGCCTCACGACGGGTGCGATCGCGCGGTTGCGCCGCTCGTATCCGGCCAGCGCAGCGGCAGCCTCCGCTGGCGCCAACTCACGCCAGGTGGGCACAAAACGGTCGCGGCCGATCGCAACCTCGACCGCGTTGCCGGCCTGTAGATTGCGGTACCACTGGGCGGAGCGTCCGAGTCCGGCAATGACGAGCAGTTCGTGGCTGGCCCGATCGTCGGCGACCACTTCCAGCATCGTCTGATATCGCCGCCCGGTTCGACGGCCCGTGTGCGTGAGCCTGAGGAACCGCCGGCCGAGGACCCATCCGAGATGTAGATCGTAGAGTCGCGCCGGCGCCCTGAGCAGTCGCGTCAGCAACGGTCCCGGGCGCCGGCTGGTCACGACAGCGGCGCTTGTCCGCGATGACCGATTCTCAAAGCGAGCATGCCGCGGTCATCCATCGACTATCGCACGCATCGTGTCGCCGCCCGCAGTTCATACGGTGGGCGGGAACGTTTCGGCGCGTCGCAGAAGCCAAGGTCAACCGAACAGTTGGCAAGGCTTGGCTACTCGCGCGTTGGGAGCGGGTACGGGTCGAGGGCCGCCCTTGCGCCGATCGCTCAGGGGCGTGGGCGGGCTCGCCTGGGTCGGTGCACCACGTTGCTTTCGGTCGGCCGTTAACTGCTCTGCGCTCGGAATGCCTGGCACCAGATTCCGAACGGCAAGCTTTCCGCTGCTCCGTGCTAGCCCGGGATTTCGGTCGGCGTTCAACTGTCCGGGCCGGTCGCTACGGGATGCGGCACTCGCTGAGGGCGGTTCGCTAGACCCGTGGACGGCAAGTAGGCGATGGCCGGCCGTGTTCTATGCGGGCTGCGATTGGTCCGCGAGCTCGCGGAACAGTCCGGTCACGACGAACACGGTCTGTTCGGCGATGTCGACCGTGTTGCCGGCGATGCGCTCGAGGCAACGCGCGACGAGGATCATGAACATCGCCCACTCGCGGACCTCGAGGTCGTCGCCGACGTCGACGGCGCGATTGAAGATCTTGCGGTTCAGCCGCTCGATATCCCCGTTTAGGCCAACGAGGTGCTGGGCAAGCGCGACGTTGCGCGTCGCGAACGCCTCCTTGGCCTGTGACGCCTGTGAGCTCGCGAGCTGACCCATCCGCTCGATCGTGTCGAGGATCTCCTGGTCCTTCGGCGTCTCGTCGCCCGAGAGCCGCACGAGCTTGGCGATGTTCACGCACTGATCGCCCATCCGCTCGATGCAGCGGACGATGTGCAGCAGCGCCGCGACGATCCGCAGGTCGCCGGCGACCGGCGCCTGGCGGGCGAGCAGCGACAGCACCCCCTGGTGTATTTCCAGGTAGCGCGCATCGACCCGGTTATCGTTGGCGACGATCATCCTGGCGAGCTCGACGTCCTGGTGGCTGATCGATTCGAGCGCCCGGTCGAGCTGCTGGATCACCATCTCGAGGCCCTCGAGCGTTTGGCGCTCGAGCTCGTTGAGCGATTCGTGGAACTGGTGACGGGTCTCCAGCATCGCGCCTCTAGCCGAGGTTTCCGCCGACGTCGCGCACGCTGCGCCCGTCCTCGGGATTGGTGACCAAACCCGTCGTCGGCTCTCGCGGGACGCGCTCCCGGTCACGCATGGACGCGATCAAGCTCTCGGCCGGTGTGGCGTGCTGCAAGTCCTCAGTGGCGATCATTATTCGTGTCGCGCTCCTCGGGCTCGTCGATCAACTCCTCGACGACGACTGGCCCAGACCCGGGCACGGTGCGTGCGCAGGGAGTTGACAGTATCGCCGCTAATGCCGCGCCGCGGATTGCTATCCAGGTCTCGGCCGTCCCCCGGCTGTCGCGGGCCTGATGCGATGCGTCGAGCATGCCGCAGATCCCACCCGTGACGCCCGGGAAGCGCTGCACCCGTGCTGGGCACCAAGCACCCACGCAGAGCCGATCTCACGCCGAGACTCTCGACCGGCACGATGACATCTCAGCCCTCGCGGGTGTAGCGCAGCCCGAAGCGCGAACTGCGCCGCGATGCCCCGGACCCGCTCGGCGTCGGCGGTCCCGAACGCGGGCCCGCCGGTGCCCGGTCGAGACGTAGATGAGCCGGTCGAGCAGGCCGCTGACACCTCGTGGCGGATCGTTGGAACAAAGCGGTCGCGATCGCCAAACGGGGCCTGTCGCGCTGGCCGCTGCCGTTCTCTTGGTTGTCGTCTTGATCGTCGCCTATCGGCGTGTGTCCTCGCTCGCCCCATTGCAGTCAGAGCGAGGCTGGACGCCGCGTCACGCCGCACCCCTCAAGGGCACCGCCGCCGTTGGGCTGACGGTGCCCTGCGCCCCGCTCCTTTGCTGCACGCCGCTACGAATCGGCTGATCGTGCCGGTCTCTCAGCTCGAGGCGTTTGACGATCTCGCGACGCCGCGCGCGCAGCTTGCGTGCGCTGATGCCCAGCGTCCTGGCGATCTCGTCGGGCGCGATCTGCAGCAACAGCATCGACGCGATCGGCCGGTCGCAATCCTCCAGCAGATCGATCAGCGCACCGATCGCGTCGGCGGTGACGGTCGGAAGCTCAGGCCCGCCGGCGGCAGCGGCCTTGATCGTCCTGACAAGGTGGTCCGGGTCGCCGTAGCGCCAGACTACGGCGGAGGCCCGCGCGAACATCGCCGACGCCGGGAGCTCGCAGCCCGGATCCTCGGTGTGGATGATGACTCGAGGTGGCCGGCGCAGCTCGGTGATGCGGTGAGCAAGCCGCAGCCCCTCCCCGTGCTCGATCGTCGCCGAGACCAAGCACACGTCGGGCTTCAGGCGACCGGCCAGTGTGAGCGCGTCGGCGGCGCTCTCGGCGGTCGCGCACACGCGGATGCCAGGCTGCCAGTTGAGCAGCGCCCACAGGGCGTAGCTCGCGTCGCGATCGTCATCGACGAGCAATACCGCGACCTCTGCGGAAGGCGAGCCCGCGGCGTGCTCGACACCCGGCCGGCTCACCGCGGGACGCCCAACGGAGTGATTGATCGTGCTGGCACTCATCATCCTGCTCCCGCCGCTTGGATCCGACGCAGTTCGAGCTTGCGCCGTCGTCCGCTGGGCAGCTCGATGCTCACACGCTCGCCTCGCCGACGACCGAGAAGCGCCCGTCCGACGGGAGAGAGCGCCGAGACCATGCCCGGCCGGCACGCGCCGTGCGCACCGTCGATGACGTACTCGAGCCACTCGTCCGTGTCGACATCGAGCACGGAGACGCGGGAACCGACCGCGGCCGAGTCATCGCCATCGCCGTGATCGACGATCGCGGCTCGCTTCAGGATGTCCTCCAAACGGGCGATGCGGGTTGCCAGCACCGCCTCCTCCTCGCGGATCGCGAGAAGCTCCGCGTTGTTGGCGACGTCTCCGAATTCACGGGCGACGCGCAGGCGCCGCGGGATGTCGCGTTGCCGTTCGAGCCGCAGGCTGGCCAGCTCACGCTCGAGCGTCTGACGTGCCACCGCGGTCATCGGAATACGGGCCCCGCCGTCGACCGGGGGACGATCAACACGGCTGTCGGTCCGCAGGTGGGCTGGTCCGGGTTGGGTAAACATGGCTTCCCCAGTCTCGCTCGCCAGAGTCGGGCCGACCATGGGGGTTACTCGCCATCGCTCGCACCGTCAACCATGCACGGCCGCGGCGCGCATCGGGGACGTCGATGCCGGTGGCATGGATTCGCGAACCGTCGCTTGTCACACCTATTTCGGGGCCGCTTCGATTTGCGCAGCCACCACCTGAGCGAGCAGCAAGCCAGCTCCGCTGCGCCTGGCCCGGCCGCACCCGGACTCGCCGTGAACCCTCGTCCATTCGAAGGCGTCGCCCTTGCCGTTGCGGGCTTGGGTGTAGGCGCCGCAGCCGCGGCACACGCCGACGTAGCGCGCCTCGACCGCGCGTGCCTTCTCGCCGGTGGGGTCCTAAGCGCCTAAAGGGCGTTAGTCTCCGCCAAGAGGGGTCGCATGTCGAAGCCCAGAGATGTCGTGGTCGTCCGCGTGAGCGAGAAGGGCGACCGGGAGGACGAGCACTTTTACTCGCCCGAGGTGCAGATCGAGGCAGCCGTGCGGTGGGCGAAGGAACGCGGTGAGCGGCTTGTGGCCTCGCCGATTCCCGAGATCGATGTCAGCGGGAAGCTGCCGCTGTCCAAGCGGCCGGGCCTCTTGGCGGCGATCGAGATGATCGAGGCCGGCCATGCCGACCAGCTCGTGGTGGCGTATTTCGATCGGCTGGTGCGCTCGCTCAAGGTCCAGCTGGAGGTGATCGAGCGGGTGGAGCGGGCGGGCGGGGAGATCTTCGCGCTCGATCACGGCAAGCTCACGAACGGCACGGCGGCGCAGCGTTTGTCGACGAACATGCTCGGCTCGGTGTTCCAATACTTTGCCGAGATCACGGGCGAGAAGGTCACGGCGGCGCAGGCACGAGCGGTGGCGCGGGGTGTCTACCCGCACCCGAAGGTCCCCGTCGGCTATGCGCGCGGCGAGGACGGCGTGCTGGTGGTCGAGCCTGCGGCCGCGAAGGTTGTGGTGCAGGCGTTCAAGCGCCGCGACAATGGCGCGTCGCTGGTGGAGATCCAGGCGTTCCTGGCCGCCAATGGGATCGAGCGAGCGTTGTCCGGTGTGGCCTGGATGCTGCGCTCGCGGATGTACCTGGGCGAGATCCACTTCGGCGAGCTGCACAACACGCAGGCGCACGAGGCGATCGTGAAGGATCGCGGGCTGTTTGAGCGGGTGCAGCGGCGGACGGTCTCCCGCGGGCGCCAGGCCAAGTCCGAGCGGCTGCTCGCCCGCCTGGGAGTGCTGCGGTGCGGGACGTGCGGGTCGCGGATGGTGATCAACTCCGACAGCGGCAGCTACCGCTGCGGTGACACGAGCGCGAACCGCTGCCAGCGACGAGCGGCGGTCAAGGCCGACCGCGTCGAGGAGATGGTGACGGACGCGGTTCGGGCGTACTCGGCCACGGCCGACGCGCCCCGCGCCCCGCGCAGGCAGCAGATCCGCGAGGCAGACGAGGCGATCGAACGCGCCAACGCGGATCTTGATAACACCATCCGGCAGCTCGGCAAGCTTGGCTTGCTCGGCCGGCCCGCGAGCCAGGAGACGTTGGACAAGCTGGCCACGGCGCTCGATGACGCGCACGCCGTCCGGGCGCGACTCGGCGACGGGGGCAAGAGCGATGTCATCGGCCCTGACGAGATCGACAAGCTGCGCGACCCCGCGAAGCGGTTAGCGGCCTGGCGACGGCTGATCACCGACACCGTCGACTCAGTCACGGTAGCGCCGGCGATGACGGCGGTCGGTCGCCCGAGCCGCCTCTGGGACCCGCGCCGGATCGACATCAGGCTCCTGGACCAGCATCCATAAGGAAGCCGCCAGCTTCTCGAGCTTCGGTCGGCATCCTTCCGGCCGTCCGACCCGCACAACTGCCTCGACGGTCGCGGGGGCGGGCAGCGCCGTCGGGTTGTACGGAGCCCACAATTCCGGGATCGCCCGGGGTGACGGCTACGCGGTCGGCATGCCTACCGCAACCGTGGCAAAGGAATAGCGAGGCGTCGGCGGCCGGCGTGATCGAGACGTCGCCGATGCGATCGCCGCGTCACAGACGCTGCCGATGACGAAAGCGTTCGTCCGGGTGGTCCTCGCTGTCCGCGCTAAGCGCGTCTGCGGACGGCGGCGCCGAGATACCCGTGCGACAAGGAGAGCAGGTGCCCGGCAGCCATGGTCATCGGACTCCGGTCTGCTGGTCCACGCCTGGAGATGTGGCGAGGAGGAGGCCCAGTGACGACCGAGTCGCCGAGTTCTGCTTTTGCTGATAGGCGGTCTCGGGCTGTCGGCTGATAGCTGCTGCTCCCGCAGTACCCGGAGCTGGAGGCAGCCGGGGCGACTGGACGGTTTCCACGGGCCGGCGCGCAAGTCTGCGCTGCTCCCGGGCGAGCAGGCGTCCGCCGGCGGCGTACCACTGCGCGAAGAACGTGACCAGCAGCGCGACGTCGATCAGGTCGCCGCCGTAGTACATGATCTGAGCTCCCGTGTGTATCCCCCGCGGAGGAAGGGTGCTCGCAAGGCCGCCGCCCAGCCAGCCTGCGTAAATCAACTTCGCCAACGCAGCATGAGAGCCAAGCGTGAACAGCAGCACGCCGACACGGAGCCATCGCGTGCCGCGGCCGGGCATCGGATCAAGCCCCACCAACGGCCACATGAACAGGCATCCCGCGAGCAGGTAGTGCAGGTGCATCGCCTCGTGCAGCAAGGGGTGACGCAGAGTCTGCGCGAACAGCGGCGTGAGGTACAGCGCCCACATGGATCCCACATAGATCAGCGCGGCCACGGGCGGAAAGGCGAAGACGCGAATGCATCTCGAATGAAGGAGCCGCACGACCCAGCGGCGGACGCGGGATGAAACCGTGGCGAGCGTGAGCGTCACAGGGGCGGAGAGCGCCAACAACAACGGTGCCAGCATCCCCACCAGGAGGTGCTGCACCATGTGCACCGGGAAGCGTTCGTCATGCACGGCCAGCGGGGAGCAGAGCGCGAGCAGGATGACGGCGCATCCCGCAAAAAAGCTCGCACTGCGCCTCCAGCTCCAGCGCTTACCGCGTCGGTGCAGCCTCGCGACCGCATGCCCGTAAAGCGCCGGCGCAACGACCAGTAGCGCGCATGGAAGCGGCGCCAGCGTCCAGTCACTCAACCAGCCCACGCCCATGCGGCACTCACGCCGAGGACGGGCTGCTCACGACCGGCCGCGGCTGGCGCCGGGCGCGCAGCAGCAGCGCGACCCCGACCAGCAATGCGGTCGCCGCGACTACGTTCCAAACCAGGTCGTAGGGCAGGATGTCCACGTGATACCGGATCTGATGAAACCGCCACCACTTGTGCTGCACAGTTCCGTCATAAAGCTGGAATCCACCCAAGCCGAAGAAGAAGCCGGACCAGAGCCATAGAGCGCCGAAGCTTGCGCGACGGCGCAGGTCCGCGAACAGGAACAGACCACCGACAATGCACACCCAGCTCGCGGCGTGAAACATACCGTCGGAGATCAGGGCCCACGACGGCGTTGACTTGTCGTAGAAGTGATGCCAGTGGAGGAGCTGATGAAACACCGTCTCATCGACAAAGCCGGCTAGTCCGATCCCACACAGCACCCCGGAGATCAACGAGCGACGGCCATTGATCCCCTGCCCACCGGAACGAGCAGTCGGAATGGCCGCCCCAGAGGCCTGGATCTCCTGCTCTACCGCCACCCCGCTGACCTACCCCCCTCGAAAGGCCGCAAAACGCGTGGCGAGTGCGACCGCCAACTGGGACCCAACCGGTCGCGCACCGAGCGCCCGAGCCCTGCCTCCGCCTCAGCGCAGGCGGGCAGAGACCTGACTCCTCCGAGGATTACGGCGTCGACCCTAAGGCATCGTGAGCTCACCGACGGCGGCCCGAGCAAAGCACTCGTTAGCTTCCGTGCTTACGTGCGCCCTGCTGGTGGGCGAAGGCGTGAGCACAGACGACCACCAGAGGAATCCTTGCGAAATTGGCTGCTACCGGAGTCGGGACGCAGTTGGCTTCGGCTGGCAGTGCGCGGACGGGGAGGTGCGCCGCGCCGAGCGGCGCGGCGGGGGCGCGCCGGTTAGTGGTCCGTCCGGACGCGCCCGAACGCCAGCCGTCTAGTAGGCGCCGACCGTCGCGCCTAGGACCCGCTCAATGCGCTCGTCGAGGTCCTGATCGATGTTCCTCCAGTACTCGAACGCCCGCGTCAACACTTCTTCTGAGACGCCGTCCGCGAGATGCCCCGCGACGTTCGAGACCAGTCGCTCGCGGGCGTCAGCGTCGAGCACGTCGCGCACCTGCGTGCGGGCTTGGCCGTAGTCGTCATCGTCGGGGCGCGGCGTGTAGGCCGAGCGGACCATGTCGCCGTCGCTCGCCCACAGCCCCGCGTCGTCGGTCTCGGACGGATCGGCCTTCGGACCCCCGTAGGAATTGGGCGCGTAGACGGGATCGGTGACGTTCACGGTGCGCATCACGCCGTCTTTGCTGTAGCTGCGCACCGGCACGTGGGGAGAGTTGACCGGGATCTGCTTGTAGTTGACTCCGAGCCGAGCCCGGTGCGCGTCGGCGTAGGAGAAGCCGCGTGCCAGCAGCATCTTGTCCGGGCTCAGCCCGATTCCCGGGACGAGATTGTTGGGCTCGAATGCTGCCTGCTCCATCTCGGTGTGGAAGTCGGTCAGGTTGCGATGAAGCGTCATCGTCCCCACCTTGACGAGCGGGTAGTCGCCGTGCGGCCACACCTTGGTCAGGTCGAACGGGTTGAAACGGTAGGTCTTGGCCTCCTCGAAAGACATGATCTGCATGTACAGCGTCCAGCTGGGGAAGTCGCCGTCGCGGATCGCTTCGAACAGATCTTGGCGGTGGTAATCAGGGTTCTCGCCAGCGATGCGGTCCGCCTCCTCCTGGGTGAGGCACTCGATCCCCTGGTCGGTCTTGAAGTGGTACTTGACCCAGAACTTGTCGCCGCCGGCGTTGACCCACATGTAGGTATGGCTGGAGTAGCCGTTCATGTGGCGGTAGGTCTTCGGAATGCCGCGATCCCCCATCAGCCAGGTCACCATGTGGGCGGACTCCGGCGACAGCGTCCAGAAATCCCACTGCATGTCGTGATCGCGAAGTCCGTTATCGGCGCGACGCTTCTGGCTGCGGATGAAATGCTGGAACTTCATCGGGTCGCGAATGAAGAAGATCGGCGTGTTGTTGCCGACCATGTCGTAGTTGCCCTCGGTCGTATAGAACTTCAGCGCGAAGCCACGGGGATCGCGCCAGGTATCCGGGCTGCCGCTCTCGCCCGCGACCGTGGAGAACCGTGCCAGCATCTCGGTCTTGACTCCGGGCTGGAAGAGGGCGGCCCGGGTGTAGGCGCTCACATCCTCGGTCGTCTCGAACACACCGAAGGCGCCCGATCCCTTGGCATGCGGCTGACGCTCCGCGATCCGCTCCCGATTGAAGTTCGCCATCTGCTCGATCAGATACTGATCCTGGAGCAGGATCGGGCCGTCCGGGCCGACGGTCAACGAGAATTCGTCACTCGCGACCGGGGCGCCGGCATCCGTCGTGGTGCGAGGTGGCTTGTCGCTCATCTAGCGCTCTCCTTCTGGTGGGATGTGGACGGCGTCTGGCAGATGGGGCACGGACCCCAAAACATGTCCTGCGCCTCGTTCATGACGAAGCCGCCCGCATCTGCCGCAAAAGGCAGGACGCTCCACCGATGACGAAGTCGAGGTCTGTGATGGCGCTACGCGACCAGCGCACGACCTGGTGATGGGTGTCGCCGCCCCGCGACCCACAGCCCCCGGATTGCCGGCGGGTGCACGCCTGCGCACCCGGCCAGCTCGAGTCAGGGCGAGCAGAACGTCGCAGACGGCGTGTGGCGAGCCCACCCGAAGCGATCGCGCGGTCTGCTCGGCAAACATGTGCTTGCCTTCCGTCACCGCCAGTAGCACGGCGACACGCGGGGGGGTGCCGCGCCGACCTATCTCGTGCGACCGTTGCGCAGCGGCGACGCAACCGCGCGGATTCGGAACGCTCGGCATCGATACGGGCCCTCGCATGCCCAACGTCTACCCGGCCGCCGGTCCGACGATTCCTTTGTCCGTCGGTCGGCGATACGGGGCACGAGCGCAACGGCGACGTGCGACCCGAGGTCGCACACAACGAGTGAACTACCGGATTGGAGATCGACCAGTGAGTTGAGCGTGTAGTTCCAGGTCCGTGCTCGATGGCCTGTCCCCACCCTGGCGTGCGTCGTCCGGCTCTTGGTCGGCGGGGTGCGAAGCCCGGGGTTCAAGTCCAAGGGCGGCCCGTTCCATCCGGGCGGCCACAGGCGAGGGGAAGACCGGACGGGCGAATTGCGTGAACCCTCGGAGTGCCTCGTTATGCGACCCCTGTCGATGGGAAGTGCGGCAGGGTGCAGGGACTGGCTGCTGAGATGTGGCCGGCGCCCGGCCGAAAGTCGCCTCGGTCGGGGTGAGCACCGTTGTCCCCGGGGTTTAGAGGGCGCCCTCGCCGGTCGCAGCTCGTGTGTGCGGAACGGGGAAACCCCGTCGGGGTCCGGGCACGCCTGGGCGTGTTCGGTAAGCCGACCGTGAGGAGGGCCTAACTCCCCGGCGGGAACAGGATGACCGAGAAGCGAATGCCGGTGGCCGAAAGGCAACAGGAAACCATCGCGGCTGATCAGCCCTCCAGCTGATCGCGATGGACGAACTGGCCGGATACCGGGCCTGGTGCCCGGACGCGAAGGCGGGCTGACGCGGTCAGGTGAGTCCAGACAGCGACGATGACGATGACGCCAGAACCAACGGACACGTTAGACACCGCGACAAACGTCGCGGTGAACGGACCCGCGGACGACACGCTCCCTAACGAGCGGATCGTACGACGTCGCGCCGCCGGACCCGTAAGGGCTTGCTTGAGCCGGATGCTCGGAAACGGGCACGTCCGGTTCTGAGGGGGGTCCGGCGCCGCAAGGCGCCGGACCTACCCGACGACGCAGTCGTGGGTGCGCGTGCCGTCTCGGCCGCGCATGACCCGCAATTGGCGAAAGGGAGGGCGGCCGGAGGCGTTCGTTTGCGTGCGTGCGCGCCCTGCTGTGAGCGCGGAGCAGGGCGCGCCGCGAGGCGAATCCGGTGCTGACCCGCCCCTGCTTCGGCGAATTTGCAGGTCTTCGGCGCCGTCGGTTGCGAGGACGGACAGGTCGAGCACCTGGCGAGACGCGCTGCTGGCGACGAGCGGGTGCGCGGCATTGCAGGGGTCGAGACCGGCTTTCGTCTCGTGCGGGCGTCGATGAGATCGCTCCACTCGCGACGCACCCGTGCCAGCCCAGGTGTGCCTGCGTGGGTCCAGCAGCGCACGCCAGCGGCGCGCCGGAGAGATACTGCGCGGGTGAGCTCTCAGACGGTTCGGCGGTGGCTGATCGGTGCGCTCAGACTGCCAGCTCTTCTGTATGACTGGAACCTCGGGTGGTTGCTCGGTCGACGATTCTTGCGGCTGACCCACCGAGGGAGGCGGTCCGGGTGCTGCTACCGGATGATGTTGGAGGTCCTCGGCGACGACCGCGCCCAAGACGAGGTGTTCGTCATGGTCGGTCTGGGCCGACGCGCCCAGTGGTACCGCAACGTCATTGCGGGTGGTGCCGTCGAGCTTGCAATCGGCAGCGAACGCTTCCAACCCGACTATCGTGAGCTCGCGCCAGCGGAGGCAGCAGAGGTGCTCGGCGATTACGAGCGGCGCAATCGACTACTTGCGCTAATCGTCCGGTTGGTGTTGAGCGGAATCGTTGGCTGGCGTTACGACGGGAGCCCGCCGGCGCGTGACCGTCTTGTTCGTGAGCGTCCGATACTCGCGTTTAGACCGGCGTCATGAACCGATCAAAGCCTTGAAGCTGCGGCTTTGCGCCCAGAAGGCGCGGGTAGTGACCGTGTATGGACGTGCGGAGAGAACTGATCGAAGTCGAGGAACGGTTCTGGCGAGCGGCCGGCGATCGCGATCGCTATGCGGAACACCTCGCCGCAGACGCCATCCACGTATTCCCGGGCTGGGGCGTTGCGAGCCGCGAGGCCGTACTCAGCGGCGTCGCCGAGGCGGAAACGTGGAAGACGTTCACGATCGAGGACCCTGAAGTGATCATGCTGGGCGATCACAGCGCAGCGCTGGTCTACCGGACCTGTGCCGAACGCGAGACTGGACCGCCTTACGAGGCGGCGATCACGAGTGTCTACCGGAGGCGCGACGGATCTTGGGAGCTGGCGGTGCACCAGCAGACGCCACTTTCAGCCGGCTAGGAAAGCGGGCACACGCGCGACGGATACGCGGCCCCAAACAGCGCGGCCACAATGCACACCTGCGATCACTCGGGTGCTGCGACGCGGACTGCCGGTGCCCTGCCCGCTCAAGGCAGGGACCTGCTTTGCGTTGCCAAGAGACCGTTCGTGACGGCTTCCCTCCGCCTCCCCTTGCGCGGACAGCAGCGCCGCCGCCGATCGGCAGCCGGCCGCGATGTCACGCGCGGCCGCCGAATCGCCCTTTCGTCGGCTTGCGGGGATCACGGCTTGGTATTTGGCCCTGGGTATTCAGTCCTCGCGGGCGACGGTGTTCGGGATGGCCGTCGGCGCGAGCTTTGAACCCTCGTGGGAGACTGGAATCCGGTTGCAGGTCGTCCACGTGCCTGGGCGGAGGAGCGAACCGCGGAGTGACAGAGCGACAGCGAGCGTGAGCCCTCCACAGAGGAGGCCGATCGCGTCGACCACGATGAGAGGCGCGCTGCCGAGGCTGAGCCCGTAGAGGAGCCAGATCGCGTGGCCGCCGGCATAGGAGGCAAAGACGCGTCCCGAGACCTCACACGATGCACCCCGGATGAGCATCTGCCGTGCCTGCAGGAGCACCGACAGGGCTGCGATGACGCCGTAGGCGGTCATCATCGTACCGATGAGTTGCGAGATGCTGGTGGGGAGGGACATGAGGGCTGTCCTTTGGGAGCGGAGTCGGCGTGTTGTCACTGGGGCCGGCAAGTTTCGCTCCGCTGGTGCGGCGGGATTCCTGCCGTGACTCGGCAGTTTGAAGCGAGCTGTCGGCTCGGCGGATATCTCAAGCCTGTCGCGGTCCACGCCTCGGGGGCTCGGTTGACCGCGACATATCCGTGGTGCGGTGATCCGTCGGGTACACATGTGTTGACGCCTCGACGCGCGCGATCACTGTTCAGTGGGCGGCTCCCGATCGCGGTGGAGATGCACGCGGCTGGTGGTCGATCGGCTGTGCTAGCAATGAGTGGTGCGCGACGCGTTTGCGACCGAGCTCGCTGAGATCGAGCGGCGGCTCGTAGAGGAGCTCTACGAAGCGGTCCGTGCGCTGTCCGATGTCTCGGCGATGGTCATGGATCCGAGTGTCGAGCGCCTGCAGGGATTGCGCAACGTGCGCAGACGCTGAGAGTGGTCAGCCGGTCGGCCGGCGCGGACCTTGTCGTGGTGACAGCGCGACCGCTTGAGGCGTGCCGCGCCCGCGCCCGGGCCAGCGCAATACGACCAGCCCGAGACCTGGCTTGGTCATCACACGCGTATCTCGTCGGCGACATCACGCGTTCTGCTCAGCGCCGAGCGCAGCAAGTCGCCGGCGAGTGCTTTCGTCATCTGGCCGTCCACTGAGCGGGCGATCCCAATGGCGACCACGGGATGGCGACGCGCCGACCGCGCCGAACGAGTGCTACGCGACGAACGCGATCGCCGGCTCCATGGACGACCCGCGCGCACGGAACGTCGCCAATCCAATCGCCCGACCTGAGGCGGCCGGGAGGGCAAACGCAATCGTACGGAACCGTGCCTGGCACGGAGCCGAGTAGGAGACCGCCGAGGCCAAGACGCCCGCCACGTCGCGAGTCGACACGATTCCGGACGGTAGGCCGGAACGCGCGACGACGACCACATGGCTCGTGGCGTGCTCGACCATCAAGGCGGCGACCCGCTCGAGCGAGTCGTCTTCCCGCACGGCGATCGGCTCGGTCGCGGCAATCGCCGCCGCGGCTTCTGAGAACGCGCCGCGATGCACCGCACGCACGAGATCCATGTCGCCGATCAACCCCCACTTCAGGTGCTGGCCCGAGCGCTCGATCCCGGCGACGGCGACACAGTGAGTGCGGTGTTCGGCCATGCTCAGCGCCACCTTCGCAAGCGGCGCATCGGCCGGACACGTGATAACGCCCGGGTGCATCGCATCACCGACGCGCGTCTGCGCCAGCGTCTGCACGCTCACCGACGGCCGCGCAGGCCCGGGCCGCAGCATTCGTGCGTACTTCGGGTCCTGACCGCCCACCACAGTCGCGACATCGAAGCTCGAGATGATTCCCGCCGGATCACCCGAGACCGGATCGGTGGCAAGCAGATGCGCGGTGTACCGCTCGGCCATCATCGCGACGGCTCGATCGAGCGGTGCGTCGGCGGGCAGGCTCGCCAACGGCTCGCGCGCGATCGCGGCGACGTGCACATCAGCTCGCTCGAGCGCGGCCCGGACCAGCTCGAGGTCCGTCACGATCAACGGTCCGGTGCGATCGCCCCGCGCGAGAACGACGGCATGAATGCCGTGCGCGACCATGATCGAAGCGAGCTTCGCCACGCCGTCGTCCGGCAGGCACGACACGACACCGGGATTCATCGCGTCGAGAACCGTCACGCCGGTCAGCGGGGAACGAGTTGGCGAATCCGGCGCTGTCATGGACTGGGACGCTACACAACGCCCGAGATTGCGCGAAGCCGGCATCCGCTTGGAACGACCCGGACGATCGCTCTCGCCACACCGCCTCGCTCGATGTTGCGCGCGCTCCGGCGACGAAGAGGGTCAGGCGCCGCCGGAGCCGATGGCTGTGTTGCACAAACAAGCGCGTCAAACTCTTGAATGTGCACCGGTCGCTGACCGATTACCTCGCTCGCTGGCTGGCGCCGACAGATCTCGGGCCAGCCGTCGCGCCGGCGCCGCTCGTGCGCCTTGTCGACGCGGTTGCCGCGGCCCGCCCGGAAGAACTAAGCCGCAACGATCCCGTACCTGCCACGGCCTCCGAGCGTCAGGCGGCGGTCCTGATCCTGATCGCCACCGACCGCGCCGACGGGCCGGACGTCCTGTTACAGCAGCGAGCGCCGAAGCTTCGTGATCACGCCGGCGAGGTCGCGTTTCCCGGCGGCGCGCGTGAAGACCGAGACGCAGGGCCGCCCGCAACCGCGATCCGCGAAGCCGTCGAGGAGACCGGAGTCGACCCGGCAGCCGTAGAGCCGCTGATCCTGCTACCGCGCCTGCACATCCCACCGTCGCGATTCGATGTGACCGGCGTGCTCGCCCACTGGCGCACACCATCGCCGGTCAGCGCGATCGATCCCGGCGAGACCAACCGTGTCATGCGCATCCCGTTCACCGCGTTGGCCGACCCTGAGAACCGCATCATGCTCAGCACACGCTTCGGCTGGCACGGCCCAGCGTTTGTTCTCGATGGCGCAGTCGTGTGGGGGTACACCGGCGAGATCCTCGCTGCGCTGCTCCGCCTTGGAGGTTGGGAACGACCATGGGTTCCCTGCGAGCCGGTCGATCTCAACCAGGCATGGCGACGGGCCGGTTGAGCTCTCCATGGTCAGAGCCACAGCCTAGGACCGGAGCGGTCCCACGGCCACCGGAGCCCTCCGCGCCGGCGTGCCTGACAGCTCGCGATTGACTCAGACCAGCAAAGACGATCGCGGCCGCGGGCGCGCTTGCCGCGCGTTCCGAGACTCGCGGCCGTGACGACGAGCTGCACCACGCGTGCCGAAGGCGGGTCCAGCGCTGAGCGTTTGCCGTGACCAGCCGAACTCAGAACTGGAGGACGGTGTTCCCCTCCGTAATCGCGGGCGGATCTACGGTCGTGCTCACGTTCTGCTTGACCCAGTCGGCAGCGCGCCGTGAGGACTCGTCCGTGCCGGCCTTGTCTTCGCAGATCGTCACAGTCACACCGCCGTCGCCGCTTCGAACCGCGGCGTAGCTGGAGAACCCAGGCACCCCGCTGATGAGGGCCTTCACGTCTTCCTCGCGCTGGGCGAGAAGGTCAAACAGCTCCGAGGCCCCTTGCCCTGAATAGCTCCGAACGACCACGTACATCGCGCCCTCCGTTCCCCGTGGCTGACTTGATCGTGATTCGCGACACCGTATCCGACCGAGGATGCCTCCACCGACTTTCCTCAGCCCTGAGCAGCGAACACCGTCACGTGGCTGACTACCGCGTCGTCACGAGGTCAGTCCCCCGCCGTTCAGCGGCGCACCTGCTCCTCGGCGATCGGACGACTGAAATTGGCCCGCGCGGCACCCAGAAATCCGATCGTGCGCGTATCGCCAACGTCAGCGACGCCGATGATCCTGACGTCGCCATTGCGATGGCGCGGCCCAAGCGGGCGTGAGGACAAAAGCAGTCGCGCCGAGCCGGGGAGGCGCACGCTCGGATTTGGACGATCGCGAGAGCACCCAGTGTGTGTCGGCGCCGGTGAGAAACTGACCCCCCTTCGCCGGTTGAGATTTGACCCCCCGGGACGGTGGCGGAGGCGTCCGGGGTGATCGTGAGCCTGGCTTCGTTCGTGTTGATCGAGGGCCAGGAGGAGGCGTGCTTGAGGTGGAGCGGTGGGCCGAGCTGCGGCGTGAGCATTTCGTGCGCGGGGTGGCGATCAAGGAGTTGGTGCGCCGGACGGGGTTGTCGCGGAACACGATCAAGAGGGCGTTGCGGTCTGATCTGCCGCCGGCGTTCAAGTGTCCGGAGCGGCCGTCGAAGCTCGACCCGTTCAAGGATGAGATCCACCGGTTGCTGAAGGACGACCCGAAGCTGACGGGGGTGCGAGTTCGTGAGGAGATCGAGCCGTTGGGGTTCGATGGCGGCAAGACGATCGTCGACGATTACCTGCGCGAAGTCCGGCCCGTGTTCCTGAAGCTCAGGACGCATCAGCGGACGGTGTATCGGCCGGGCGAGATCTGTCAGTGGGATCTGTGGGAGCCATCGGCACCGGTGCCGGTCGGTCACGGCCAGCAGCGTCGCGGCTGGGTCGTGGTTGCGTGCATGGGCTATTCGCGCGCCGGCGCGGGCGCCCTGGTGTTCAGCAAGGAGGCGCCGGACGTGTTGTGGGGGATGGCCCGGTGCTTGTGGGCGATCGGCGCGTTGCCGGAGTTGTTGGTGTGGGATCGCGAGGGGTGCCTGCACGCTGGTGGTGGTCGGCCGACCGAGGCGTATGCCGCGTTCTGCGGGCAGCTGCCGGTCGGATGGCTGTTCTGTGAGCCGGCGGATCCGCAGGCGAAGGGCTGCGTCGAGCGGCTGCAGGGCTACATGGAGACGAACTTCGAGCCCGGTCGGCGGTTCGCGAACCACCTCGATTTCCAGTTGCAGCTCGACGCGTGGTTCGAGAAGGCCAACGGCAGGACGCACAAGACGCTCAGGGCCCGGCCGATCGACCGTCTGATCGAGGAGCGGGAGGTGATGCGGCCGCTGCCCGACCACGAGCCCGATCTGGATCGCCGCTGGGTGCTCCGGGTGCCGCCCGACCCGCACTTGCGGTTTGACACCAACGACTACTCGCTTGACCCGAACCTCGTCGGCCGCCGCGTCGAGGTCCGTGTCTCGCAGCGGGAGATCGTCGCGGTCGCGCTGGACACGGGCGAGCTCGCGTGCCGCCATGAGCGGTGCTTCGCGAAGAACCGGACGATCACCGCACTCGAGCACTCCAGGGCGCTGCGTGAACGCCGCGCCCAGCGCGACGAGATCGTCGTCGAGCAGCGGGCACTGTCGGTCTATGACCAACTGATCGCATGAGCCGCAGCACCTCGGAGCTCACGCACCTGTTCCGGGCGATGAAAGCGCCGGCCGCGGCTAGGGCGTTGCCGAACCTCGCCGAGCGTGCCCGCCAGGAGGAGTGGAGCTATGAACGGTTCGCCGAGGCGCTGCTCTCGACCGAACTGTCATCCCGCGAGTCCTCCGGCGGCCGGCTACGGATCCGCGCCGCACGGTTCCCCGCCCACAAGACGCTTGAGGAGTTCGACTTCACCTTCCAGCGCAGCGTGAAGAAGCAGGTGATCGAGCACCTCGGGCAGCTCGACTTCCTGCACGCCAAACAGAACGTGATCCTGATCGGCCCGCCCGATCCTGGTTCACACTGCCCTCCTCGCTGTCGTCATTGGTCAAACAGTCCAGTGGCGGCGCCGTTGACCTGGATTCTCAGGCCTTTTCGCCGTCCGGTGGTGACCTGGACGGCGTCAAGTTCGCCGCGTTGGACCTTGTGCAAAACGGTCTGCCGGGCGCAGCCGAGGCTCCTTGCGGCCTCATCCAGCGGTAGGTATCCGTCGGGGAGGTCGGGCACGAACCGGGCGCGGATCTCGTCGGTCAGGCGGATCCGCCAGGGCGCGTGCGAGGTCGTCTGCTCGCCGGGGAGCAGGCCATCCCTCAGCCACCGGTAGATCGTTGGGGCGCTGACGCCGAGTTCGGCCGCGGCCTGCTGGATCGTCAGGACGTCGCTGTCGGGGTCCGGCGGCGAGGCGGCAATTCCGTGCTTTTGGCGGACGTGTTTGACGCGCGATTGGTTGAACGGCAGTCCGGTGCCGGTCAGCCTGCCTTGCTTGTTGAGGATCGCGGCGATCTGTTCATCCGGGGTGTGCTCGGCGAGCCTTCCGATCAGCTCGACGGTGTCCTCGCTGGTGCGGTGGCGCTCGGGCCCGCGGTGGTTGAGCGGCACCTGAAGCTCGGTGCGGGCGCCGCCCTCCCAGATGATCTCGACCTCGGCGCGGCGCGGATCCTCTTTGACGGTTACGGCCACCTCCGAGATCAGTGTGCGGAGTAGCTCTTTGCGGTCGCGCGGCGTGGTCGTCTCTGCGTCCCACAGCCTGGGGAGGTCGCGCGCGAGCCGGGCGAGCGCCTGGCGCTCGGCGGCGGTGAGCGGCTCCGGCCGGCGGGCCTCGAGCTCGGCGAGGTTTCGTCGTTCTGACTCGAGCGCTCGCAACGCCTGCTCCCATGCTCGCTCGAGCGTGCGGCCAACGAGCCGGTTCTCGGGTTCGCAGGCGTCGAACTGGCGCTGCGCGCGGTCTGCTTCGAACTGCGCGCGCTCGACCGCCAGCCGCTGGCCGGCAAGGCGCTCCTCGTGCAGGCGCTCGAGCTCGCCGACCGCCTCGGTGCAGGCCCTGACCCCGGCCGGCGCGGTCGCGTCGAGGAACGCCTGCACGACCGCCTTCTCCAGCCGCAGCCCGCCCAGCGACTGGCAAGCATGCTCGGCACCGTGCAGCTGGTGCGCGCGCACGCACGCATACCTGGACGCCTGTCCATCGGTGCCCGAATAGACGACCTGCATCCGCCGGCCGCAGCGCCCGCAGCGCACGATCCCCTGAAGCAGCGCGACACCCTCGCGCGCGGCGCCACCGCCCTCGCCCTTCGGCCTCACGTTCTTTCTCAGCCGCTCGCGGGTGGCCAGATACTCATCCCACGACACATAGCCGGGATGGTGATCGGGCAGGCAGACGGACCACTGCTCGACCGGCAGCTCGACCGTGCGCTTGCGCACCCGCCCGTGCTCGTCGAGCTCCTTGCGCTGCGCGGTGCGCCCGAACACGAACGCGCCCGCATACGCCGGGTTGGTGAGGAAGTCGTGCACCGCCCCATACGTCGCCTGCGCCCAGCGCACGCGGCGCTGTCCGACCGTGCGGCGCGGCAACAGCTGCCCCTCCTCGCGCAAGCAGATCACTACCTGCCTGGCGGAGCCCAGCCGCCGCCACAGCTCGAACACCCGACCGATCACATGGCGCACCTGCTCGTCGGCCGACAGCGCGATCGGCCCGCCCTCCTCGCGG
The DNA here is from genome assembly GCA_963750695.1 of uncultured Solirubrobacterales bacterium. Lineage (GTDB taxonomy): Bacteria > Actinomycetota > Thermoleophilia > Solirubrobacterales > Solirubrobacteraceae > Palsa-465. The sequence goes on along the minus strand of CAVVSB010000004.1, from coordinate 1,422 downwards.
TCAAGCCCGACCGGCAGGCTCAGCTCAAGCTCGCCGCGCTTTGCCTTGTTGCGCAGCCCACCGTCAAGCCGCTGGCGGATCAGGTGCAGCTCCGCCTCGGCGAGCAGCCCCTTGAGGCCAAGCAGCGTCCGGTCGTTGTAATTGCCTGGGTTGTAGATCGCGTCTGAGTCGGCGACCAGCGTCCCGGTCAGCGTGCACAGCTCAAGCAGCTGATACCAGTCGGCGTTGTTTCGCGCCAGCCGCGAGACCTCGGTCCCGAGGATCAGCCCGACGTGGCCGAGCCCGACCTCAGCGACCAGATCCTTGAACCCCAGCCGCCCATCGGTCGAGGAGCCCGACCGGGCCAGGTCCTCGTCGACGACCGCGACCTGCTCCACCGTCCAGCCCAGCTCGACCGCCCGGTCGCGGAGCGCGTACTGCAGCGCGCGCGACTCGTAGTTGTTCTGCACCTGGCCGGGCGAGGACTGCCTGACGTACACGATCGCGCGCAACCGGCGATGCGCCTCGGTGATCTTGTCGCGGTCACTCATCGCGCGCCGCCTCCAGCAGCCTCGCCAACAGCCGCGCCAGCCGCAGCGCCACCTGCAACTGGCGCTCGGGCGGCAGCGCCTCCCACACCGCCGCCGGAACCGCCGTCTCTGTCTCGATCACAAGCGCGAGCTGCCCAGCCACCGTCACCTCCGTTTTCGACCGCACCCTGCACCGCGAGCCGGACAACACCGCCGCTCGGCGCGCCGCGCTCGATCGCGCCAACGCCGCCGCCGCCGCCCGACGACACGTCGCGCGACACGTCGCGCACTCTCACGGCTGGTGCTCCAGCACGACGTCGCCGCGGTCGGTGCGCAGCCACCGTTGCGGTCGGTAGCCGTCGTCCTCGACCAGGCAAGCGCCGCGCAGCCGACGCAGCGCAGACAGCGCCACGTCCGCCGCGCAGCCCGCCAGCGCGCCGATCTTCTCAGGCGAGCGCTCGTACCGCGCGTCAGTCGCCCGCAGCACCCGCGCGTCCAACGCGCTCAACATCGGCACACGCCCGCTCACGACCGCGCCTCCATCGTCCGGCCGCCGGAGCGCTTGGCGACACCTCGCGCGACACGTCCCACGCCCTGCCGCCGTTGCTTCGCGAGCCGCTCGCCGCGCGCCAGCAGCAGCCGCCACGCTGCCGGCGAGCCGAACCCGCCCACCGGCACATCCGGCTCCACGCGCCACGGCAGATCCGTCCAGCGCGCCGGAATCTCGCCCGCGCTGCCGTCCACCAGCCGGCAAAGCACCACCAGATCGCCCGATACCACGTCAGTCCTCCAGCCCAGCACCCCCAGCTCCACGTCGCGGAGTCCCCCCGGAGCTGCGATCAGCCGCACCCGCTCCGGCAAAGGATCCACAACATGAGTAGTGCGACGCCTACTCGCCCGGCGTCGGGAAGAG
>CAVVSB010000003.1:0-193859 GCA_963750695.1 uncultured Solirubrobacterales bacterium | reverse complement strand
GCACGGTGTCGGGGAAATAGCACAAGCCATCAGGCTTGTCACGCCAGGTCCCGTGGGCTAACCGGCTCACAAGAATGCCCGAAGTTGGGTGCATCGCGTCGCACCGTGGCCCCGGATACCCTCCGGATGCGGCAGCCACTGCCCTCGTAGCTCAATGGACAGAGCACGCGCCTCCTAAGCGCGGGATGCAGGTTCGATTCCTGCCGGGGGCATCCGGGGCTCCAAACCCGCCCCGAAAGTCCTCCGATCCGGTGGTCTTTTAGCGAAATGTTGGCGCCCAGCCGGACTGCTACCGTGCCTGTCTCCTCGTGTCTGAGAGCACGCTAGAAGCACCCCCGGTTCCTCCGAGCGGGAGTCCGGCACCGCGGCGCGAGGCAGTACGGCCGAGCCGCCTGCCCGCTGCCATCCGCCAGCACCCCTGGTGGGTCGTCGGCGTGCTCCTCGTCGTCTTCTCGTACCTCCTCGTCCGCCACGCGAACACGCGCCCCGGCTTTGACCCGTACGGCTGGCTCATCTGGGGCTACCAGACGCTCCACCTCAGCCTTGACCTCGGCGGGGCGCCGTCATGGAAGCCGATGCCGTACCTGTTCACGCTGCCGCTGTCGCTGTTCGGCTCCCATGCGCTGACCCTGTGGATGACGTTTGCGACCGCGGTGACCCTGAGCGGCTCGATCTTCGCGGGTCGGATTGCGTACCGGCTGACGCTGCCGTCGTCCGCCAAGGGTGAGACCGTCGACACGTACACCCGCTGGGCGGCGATCGCCGCCGGCGTCTTCGCCGGGCTGGCGCTCCTCGGCATCAACCAGTGGCTGCACCTGTTCCTCAGCGCGCAGTCGGACACGATGATCGTCGCCCTGTGCCTCGGCGCGATCGACATGCACTTCTCCGGCCATCCGCGCTGGGCGTACACGTTTCTCGTGCTCGGCTCGCTTGGCCGTCCGGAGACGTGGCCGTTCTGCGGGCTGTACTTCCTGTGGGCGTGGCGCGCGATCCCGACGATGCGGAAGTTCCTCGCCTTTGGCCTCGTTCTCATTCCCCTCCTGTGGTTCGGGGTGCCGACAATCACCAACGGGCGGCCGCTCATCTCCGCCGAGCTCGCCGAGCTGTCGGTGCGTCGGATCGAGGGGAACAAGTTCCTCGGGGTGTTCCACCGCTACACGGCGCTCACCTATCTGCCGATCCAGCTGCTCGCGCTGCTGACGGTCGTGATCGCGGGCGTGCGCCGCAATCGCACCGTGCTCGTGCTCGCGGGGGCCGCCGTCCTGTGGATGCTCATCGAGATGGCGTTCGTGCTCCACGGCTGGCCCGGCGTCCCGCGCTACATGATCGAGTCGGCCGGCGTGCAGACGGTGCTGGCGGGTGTCGGGGTCGGATGGATCCTGGTCGGCGTCCCGAAGCTGCATCTGCGTTCGTCGGGTGCGCCGTCGGGGTCGGTACTGCGCTGGGTCGCTGTCGTGATCGTCGGCCTGATCGGCGTGAGCCTCGTGCCGGCGGCGGTAGCACGGTTCCACGCCGAGCACAAGGACCTCGTCCACGAGCACGCTCGCACCGAGCAGATCACCCGGCTTGACCGTGCGATCAACGATCTCGGCGGCTCCCAGCACATCCGCGCCTGCGGACGGCCGACGACGTACGTCGGCTTCGTCAGCATCCTCGCCTACTTCACGCACCTGAACGTCGGCAAGGTCGGCCACAAGCCCAAGTACGAGCTGCGGCAGACCTACCCGATCATTCTCTTCAGCAACGGCCCGCACGGCTGGACGCTGCTGCCGGCGCACGCGGCGCTGGGGACGGCGGCCGCCTGCTCACACCTCCGCGCGAAGGTCCTGTTCGACGCCCGACATCCGAACGGGCGGGTCGTTCAACTTCGCGGCGGGGCGTGACCACAGGCGCCGTCGACGCGCCCGCGCCGGCTGAGCCGGAGGGCGCGTCTCGCGCCGAGGCGCCCGCCGCTCCCTGGACGCTCCGCGGGTTCGCCCGCTCGCACCCCTGGTGGTCCGTCGCGGTGCTGATCGGCGTCGTGTCGACAGTGCTCGTCCTGTGGGCGCGGACGCGGCCCGGGTTTGACCCATACGGCTGGCTCGTCTGGGGCCAGCGGACGCTCCATCTCGCGCTCGACACGAACGCCGCGCCCTCGTGGAAGCCGCTCCCGTACCTGTTCACGGTCCCCTACGCAATTTTCGGCCACTACCAGCTCTACCTGTGGATGGTCACGGCGGTCGCGATCTCGCTGAGCGCCGTCGTGTTCGGCGGACGGATCGCGTACCGGCTCGTCCTGGGTGACGCGATCGCCGGCTCTGAGCCTGCGCGCCGGGATCTGATCGCCGCCTGGGTCGCTGCGGTGTTCGCCGGGATCGGCGTGCTGCTCATCACGGACTACTCCCATTTCGTTCTCAGCGTGCAGTCGGATCCGATGATCGTCGCGCTGTGCCTCGGCGCGGTCGACATGCAGCTCTCACGGCACGACCGCTGGGCATTCGTGTTGTGGTGGCTGGCGTCGCTCGGCCGCCCCGAGGTGTGGCCGTTCCTCGGGCTGTACACCCTCTGGGCCTGGCGGGCGGTCCCGTCGATGCGCCGCTTCCTCGGCGGCGGCATCGTCCTGCTACTCGTGCTCTGGTTCGGGATCCCAGGCATCACCTCGCGCAGCCCGTTCGTCGCCGGAACGAACGCGATCGGCTCCGGCCGCGCCCCCCACGGCAACAAGGTGACCGAGACGATCAGCCGCTTCGCCCACCTGCAGCCGGCGGCGGTCTCGGTCATCGCGCTGCTCGGGGTGGCCTGGGCCGTCTGGCGCCGTCAGCGGGTCGTGGTGCTGATCGCGGCCGGAATCGTGCTGTGGGTCGTCGTCGAGATCGCGTTCGCGCTGCACGGCTGGCCGGCGGTGCCGCGCTATATGTTCCCGGCGGGCGACGCGGTCGCCGTGCTGGCGGGGGTGGGGGTCGGCTGGCTCCTGCGTGAACCCGTGCGGTCCTCGGCTGCCGCCGGATGGGCGGGGGTTGGGCTCGCCGTGGTGTGCTGCGCGGTCGTGGTGCCCACGGCGGTGTCACACGCGCGCGCCGCCCACAAGGACATCGTCGCCCAGCGCCTGCGCACGGCGCAGATCAACCGCCTGCGACCGGCGGTGTCGGCGGCCGGCGGTGCCGCTTTGGTCAGGTCCTGCGGGGAGCCGCTGACGCGGCTGTCCTACCAATCGATCGTCGCCTGGACGATCGGAGTGAACGTCGGTCAGGTCGGGTGGAAGTACGGGCCCGCGGTCGCGTCCTCACGGCCGATCGTGCTGATCACGCCGCGGCGGTCCGGGGGATGGCAGGTGCAGGCGTTGCATCAGCCGCCGGGGCCGTGCCGGCGGCTGCCGTCGTCGTAGGTCCTTGGGGCGTTGTGTACAACTGTTGTACACAAGCCCCCACGCGCCACTCTCAGCGGTCGGGTCGCTCGGGGTAAACGTCGTCGATCGTCGTGAGCGCGAGGTAGGGCGCTCCGCCAGCGGCGGCGGAGATCGCCTCGGCGCCACCCGCGAGCCGGTCGCAGATAGCGAGCACGCCGCAGACGGTGTGGCCTTCATCGCGAACGGCCTCGAGCGCGCGGATCGTCGAGCCGCCGGTGGTGACGACGTCCTCGACGAGCATGCAGCGATCCCGTGGCGTGAGGAGTGGGCCCTCGATCCGCCGGGAGAGCCCGTGCTGCTTGGCCTCCTTGCGGACGAAGAACGCTTTGACGTCGGCCCCGCCGGCGAGCGCGGCGCAGGCGATCGGGTCCGCCCCCATCGTCATCCCGCCGACCGCGGTGGCGCCCCAGGCGGCCGCCTGGGCGGCGACGAGCTCGCCGAGAGCCATGAAGCCGTCGCGGCGGAGGATCGCCCGCTTGGCGTCGACGAGGTACTGGGCGGTGCGGCCGCTCGTGAGCACGACCTCGCCGATCACGAGGCCGTCGTCCCGGAGCGAGCGCAGGAGTCGTTCGCGCGCTGTCAGACCAATGTCGGAAGCCATTTTCTCGCCGCTCATCCTAGCCCGCCCCCATGCCGATTAAGGGGACGTGGTCCATCGTGCGCTGATCATCATCGCCTGGGTCTGCTGCTTCTTCGTCGTGGCCTCGTTCTCACTGTTCGCGATCGACCAGATGGCCGGCGCCTCGAAGCATCAGCAGAACATGATCACGTCGTCCTCGACGGTCACGCCGATCCCGCCGGAGGCCAAGCATCACGCTCAGCCCCGGCAGTTCATCGACGACGTCGCGCACGCGCTGACATCCCCGTTCAGCTCGATCGTGCAGAGCGACAGCCAGTGGGTGCTCAGGGGCATTCCGGCGATCATCGCCGTGATCGTCTACGGCGTCGGGATCGGGTATCTCGCCCGGTTCTCCCGCGGCTTGAGCTGACTCACCACGGAGGTGTGCCGTAGACGTCGACGGCGTCGCCGTAGTGCAGCCAGTAGTAGATGAACGTCGCGTCCATGATCGGCGTCCGCATGCAGCCGTGGCTGGCCGGGTAGTCCGGCGCGGGGTCGTACCCGTGGATCGCGTAGCCGCCGTAGAAGAACCGCGAGTAGTACATCCCATCCGGCAGGTAGCCGGGAACGCTGCGGTAGATGTGGAAGCTGCTGCCAGTCACCGTCGGCGTCGACCGCTTCCCGGAGCTGATCGGGAAGATCCAGCGGACGTTGCCGCCGTCGGCGAGGGCGAGCAGTTGCTTGTCGAGCCAGCCCTCGGCATGGTGACCATGTGACGGGTACTTGACCTTGAACTCGCCCCAGCCGTTGAGCAGGAAGCTGATCGTCTTGCCGTCGAGTCCCTGCGAATGTCCCCAGCCGAGCAGGCGGTGGTAGGCGTCGAGCGCCAGCCCCATGCCCGAGTCGTACACACCGGTCTGCCGCAGGAAGATGTGGTTCGCCACGAGCCGCTGCTGCATCAGCTGGACGAACCGGCCGATCGAGCCGAAGTGGATGTTCGTGTCGAGCGCCGAGTAGGAGCGCGCGGCGCGGAAGCCGCTCAGGGTGGCGTTCCGGTCGTGGCTCGCCACGACAGTCACGCGCCCGGTGCCGGACGCGACGAGCACCTGGGAGAACTTGCCGTAGCTCCCCCGCTTGTTGCCCGGCCAGATCCACATGCGCTTGCGCACGAGGAGCTTGTGGCCGAGCCACGCCTCGACCAAGACCTTCTGGTTACGGACGTACGGATGGACGATGCCCTGGACGTGGATCCGGCGACCCGGGACCGTGACGGCGGCGTGGTTGAGGATGAACGAGTCCGGCAGTTGCAGATAGGCCGAGCCCTTGGCCGGCTTTGGCGCGGGCTTCGTCGTGGTTGTCGTCGTAGTGGTCGTGGTCGTCGAGGTAGTCGTCGACGACGAGGTGATGGCGCTCTGGACCGTCGATCCGTTGTCGGCTGCGGCAACCCCCGCAGGAACGAGCAGGACCGCGGCGAGCAGCGGGATCAAGCGTGTGAGCATCCGTGACATGAAGCGGAAGTAAATCAGCCGCGCGCCCGGGTGCGAGGGCAATTCCTCACATATTTCGTGCGATGAGTCCGCAAAGCGCATGAGTCCCCGTCAGTAGGAGGTCAGGATTCAAGCGGCCGGCTGCGGCGAGCGCTCAGCCAGCGGCAGCGTCAGCGCTCCGACGGCGAGCGCCGACGCAACGACCAGCCCGAGGATCCCCGGCGTTGACCAATGCAGCTCGTTGACCCCGAGCGCGAGCGAGTTGTTGAACGCGTGCAGCGCGATGCACGGGTAGAGCGACCGCGTCTGCCACCGCATGATGCAGAGCACGAACCCGAGAAACCCGAGCGGCACGAGGTACTGCGGGGAGGCGGATCCGGTGTGCGCGAGGCCGAACAGGATGCCAACGATCAGTGCCGCGATCCACGGGCCGAGGTCGTGGCCGGCGACGCGGACCTGCCAGCGCCGCAGCGCGCCGAACATGAATCCGCGGAAGAAGAACTCCTCCGCGATCGGCGCGATCACGCACACGAACACCGCGGCGGCCACGAGCGCGGCATCGCTCTTGGACACCCCGAGCTCGCTCGGAAGCTTGTCCTGCCCGTGGAGTTTGAACAGCTGCGCGTAGACAGCGGTCAGGCCGTAGTAGCTGACCCCTCCGATCATGAAGGCGGCGAACCCACGACGCAGCGATACGAGGCGAAAGCCGAAGTCGGCCGGTGTGACCGGCCCACGCGTCCGCGCGAGGTAGACGGCCGCGGCGACGAACGCGAGGTCGACCACGACGTTGCCGATGATGTTGACGGCCGCCGTCGGATGGGTGAAGCTCGATCCCGCAGCGGCCCCGATCGCGTCGACGAAGATGACCGCCATCTCCCCGAGCGCGAGCCCGAGGACGATCGCCGCCGGAGCCATCCACATCCGCCAGTCGGGCACGTCATCGCGTCGGGCGGCCGGACTCGGGCTCGGCGGCGGCGGGGCAGGCGGAACGGGTGCGGGTGCGGGTGGCGGGACGCTGCTCATCGTCGACGGGAGGTTAGGGGCAGTCGAGCTCGGCCAGCGACGCGATCCGGCGCACGCCGGGCGGTGCCTCCCGGCCGTCGCGGGAGAGCAGAACCGGTTCGATCCCCGCGGCGAGCGCGCCCTGGACATCCTCCTCGACGCTGTCGCCGACGTGCAGAGCGGCGCTGGGGGCGACCCCGGCCAGCGCGAGCGCGCGCTCGAACACGATCGGCGCCGGCTTGCGCGCCCCCACCTCGGCCGACGTGACGACGCCGTCGAGCAGCGGCGCCAGCCCGATGCGCGCGAGGACCTCGTGCAGCGAGACATCCCAGTTCGAGGCGACGACGACCCGCCGACCCCGGTTCCGCGCCGCGACGATGGCCTGCCGCGCATCGTCGAAGGCGGTGAACTCCAGCGCCGCAAGCAGAGCCCCGGTCAGCTCCGCACGACCCACCCGCGCGAGCCGCTCCGACGGCGGGAGCGCCTCGCGCAGCACCTCGGCACAGCGAACGCGCAGGGCGGCGAGAGACGCCGCGTCTCGGCCCGCGCCCATGTGGTCCCGGTAGAAACGGATCTCAGCGAGCAGCGCGGTGCCGGCCTGCGCCTCGCTCACCTCGACGCCAAATCGATCCGCAAGCTCGGCGCGCAACCGGGGAGCCGGAGGCTCGAGCCGCACGAGCGTCCCGAGGGCATCGATCAGCAGGGCGGACACGCCGTTCGTCATGGGCACATCCTGTCGCGTGGAGGAGCGCACGGCGCCGAGCCGAAAAGGCGCTCCAGTTACACTCTCTTGTCACGCCCGCGCCGACCGACCTCGTCTGCGCACTGCCCGCTCTTCTCCTTCGAAGCCACGTCCGTAATGAGCCGACGCGACCGACAGCGACGCCGCCAGCAAAACCGTGGACATCCCGTCCGCCGGGTCGTGATCATGACCTCAGTGCTGACCCTGCTCGCGCTCGGGATCGGCGTCGCAGGTGTTGCGGCGTGGGTCATGAACGTCGCCGACTCGGCACCGGACATCGGGCAGCTCAAGCCGCGTGACCCCGGACAGCTGTCCGAGGTGTACGCGAGCGATGGCAGCCTGCTCGGCTACATCACCTCGGACGTGCTGCGGACGTACGCATCCGGCAAGACGATCCCGCGCGTCCTCAAGCGCGCGACCGTGGCGATCGAGGACCGGCGGTTCTACCAGCATGGCGGCATCGACTACGAGGGCATCGTCCGCGCCGCGATGAAGGACGCGTTCGGTGGCGGGAAGTCGATCCAGGGCGGCTCGACGTTGACGATGCAGCTCGTGCGCAACATCTACCTGCCGTACCGGCTCGCCGACACCCGCTCGCTCAAGCGCAAGATCATCGAGGCGAAGCTCGCCCAGGAGCTCGAGAAGAAGCACTCGAAGAACTGGATCCTCACGGCGTACGTCAACGACGTCGACTACGGGACGCTCGGCGGCAAGACCGCGGTCGGCGTCGGCGCGGCGTCGCAGATGTTCTTCAACAAGCCGGTGAACAAGCTCAACCTCGCGCAGTCGGCGCTCCTCGCCGGGCTGCCGCAGGCGCCCTCGGAGTACAACCCGTTTCTGGCGCCCGACCTCGCGCGCGCCCGGCGCCACGAGGTCCTCAAGGCGATGGTCCAGTCGCACTACATCACGCAGGCGCAGGCGAACGCCGCCGACCGCTCGCCGCTTCAGGTCCAGCGCAACGACACGTACTCGCTCAAGCGCGAGCCGTACGTGTTCGACTACGTCCGCGACCAGCTGATCCAGCACTACGGGCTGCGGACGGTCGAGAAGGGCGGGCTCAAGGTGTACACGACGATCGACCTCAAGCGCCAGCAGCAGGCCCGCGAGGCGATCGTCGCCAACGAGGGCCAGCCCGGCGACCCGGCCGCGGCGCTCGTCAGCATCGACCCGACGAACGGCCACATCCTCGCGATGGCGACATCGTCGACGTACAACGAGACGAAGTTCGACTACGCCGCCCAGGCGCATCGACAGACCGGCTCAGCGTTCAAGGTGTTCGCGCTCATGGCGCTCATCCACGACTTCCACGGCGACCCGAACCAGACGTACTACACCTCCAAGGAACTGACCCCCGGCTGGCTGCCCGCATACCCGACCTATCACGTCCAAACCTCGGAGCTGAGCTACGAGGGCAACATCAACGTCACGCGTGCGACGACGGCCTCCGACAACACGGTGTTCGCCCAGCTTGCTCAGGACGAGGGCATGGACAAGGTGAGCGCGATCGCGCACGCGATGGGCATCACCTCGAAGCTCACCGACCTCCCGTCCGAGGTGCTCGGCGCGGTGTCCGTCTCACCGCTGGAGATGGCGGACGCGTACGCGACGCTGGCCAGCGGTGGTGTCCACCACCCGCCGACCGCGATCAGCCGCGTCGTCTTCAACGACAAGAGCGTGTCCACGTTCGGCGCCGCGCAGGGCAACCGTGTCTTCACGCCGGGCGAGGCGTACGCGGGTACGCAGGTGCTGAAGACGGTCATCCAGAGCGGCACCGGAACCGCGGCCGACTACGGCTGCCCGGCGGCCGGCAAGACCGGCACGACGAGCAACTTCACGGATGCGTACTTCGCCGGGTATACGCCGCAGCTCGCGACGGCGGTGTGGGTCGGCTACCCGAACTCGACGATCTCGATGAACGACGTCAACGGCCTTGGTCCCGGTTTCGGCGGCACGCTGGCGGCGCCGATCTGGCACGACTACATGCAGCGCGCCAGTAACGGGTTCTGCGGAGAGTTCTCGCAGCCGAGCGACCCGTTCCACGGCACGGCGTTCTTCGGCAAGTTCGCGACGACCGGCAGCAGCAACAACACCGGCAACAGTGGCAATTCCGGAAACACCGGGAACACGGGGAACACCGGCACCTCGACGACGAGCACGACGACGCGGCACGCGGGCAACCCCTACAACAACCCGACGCTGTATCAGAAGCCACCGCAGGGTCCGACGAAGCCGTCGGGCTTTGGGAACGGTCACAACCCGTCCACCGGCGGCGCCGGAGTGCACCATTAGGGGCATTCCCGCGGGCGGCTGCTAGCGTTCTCGACCGCCAATGCCCAAGGAAGAAAAGGTCGAACTGGAGGGCGAGGTCGTCGAGGCCCTCCCCAACGCGATGTTCCGCGTCAAGCTCGACAACATGGACCGGGTCGTCCTCGGCCACGTTGCCGGAAAGATGCGTCGCTTCCGCATCCGGATCCTGCCGGGCGATCGCGTTCGGGTCGAGCTCTCGCCGTACGATCTCGACCGCGCCCGGATCGTCTACCGCCACCGCTGAGCCGGGCGCCCGACGACGTGCGGGAGCTCGAGCTGATTGAGGCGCTCGAGTCGGTCCTGCGCAACGACGGACCGCGGATCGTGCGCTGGCTCGGCGATGACGCCGCGGTCGTGCGCGCGCGTGGCTACGCCGTCACGTCGATCGACACGATGGTCGACGGCGTCCACTTTCGCCGCGACGAGCTGACACCGGAGGAAACCGGACACCGGGCGATCGCGGCCGCGGTCTCCGATCTCGCCGCGATGGGCGCCGCGCCCGGCGAGGCATATTTGTCATTGGGGCTGCCCGCCGGCGCGGGCCTTGAGGAGACGCTCGGTCTCCTCCGCGGGGCCCAGGCGCTCGCCGAAGAAACCGGGATCACAATCGCGGGCGGCGACGTCACGTCGTCGACGACACTGACGATCACATTCGCCGTGGTGGGCTGGGCCGACGACCCCGCCGAGCTCGTCGGTCGTGACGGCGCCACGCCCGGAGATCTCGTGGGCGTCACCGGCGCGCTCGGTGGGTCCGGGGCCGGCCTCGCCGTGATCGAGGGACGCGCACCGACTCTCCTGCCCGCGGTCGCAGCCGAGCTCCGGAGCCGCTATACCCGTCCCCACCCGCGGCTCGACGCGGGTCGCGCTCTCGCCGCGGCCGGGGCGAGCGCGATGATCGACATCTCCGACGGGCTCGCGACCGATGCCGGCCACCTCGCCCGCCGCAGTCAGGTGCGAATCGAGATCTCACTCGAGGCGCTCCCGCTCGTCGCCGGCGTCGCGGACGTCGCGACGGCGCAGGGCCAGGCGCCGCCGAGCTTCGCCGCGACCGCGGGAGAGGACTACGAACTCTGCGCTTGCGTTCCGGCGTCCGGGCTGAAGCTCGTGGAGACGGCGTTCGCAAGCCGCTCGATCACGGTCGGCTTCACTGTCGTCGGCCGCGTGGTCGATGGTCCAGCGGGCGTCGTTTTCGGGGGCGCGAGCGCATCTCTTTCGGGGTACGAACACTCCATCTGAACGCCCTGCCGACGGGCCCATGCTTGCTCGTCTGGGGCGACGTGCTCGCCGCGTGCGGCCGCGAGTTCATGCAGATGGCGAAGGATGGCGTCGGCCACCGCCGTCGGCTCCACTCGGTACTCCCCCCGCTTGATTTGTTCCTGCATATCGGCCACCTTCTCACGAACCTCGTCTGTGGGATTCACGTCATTCATCGGCAGCCTTGCGTCGACACTAGATCAGGTCTGGACCCTATTCGACAGATACCCCGGTTCGCAGTCCATCAGTCTCACGAGCTCGTGCGCGCGCGCCCGCGTGATCGCCCGCGCGACGGCGCCGAGACGCCGTCCGGCGGCGGCTCCGACGGCGTGCCGAACAGCATGAGCACGACGGTCGCGGCCCGCTCGCCGGCATGGTCGCTGAGTTCAAGTCGGGCGCGACTCTCGACCTCGATCTGCTGCACGCGACCCATCAGCGCTTGCAGCTCGCCGGCAAGTGCCAGCCACCCCTCACGGTCGACGACAACCGGCGCGCGACTGAGATGCGCCTCGGGTGGATCGAACCCGCCGCTGGCGGCCGCGCCGCGGACGATCCCGCCGATCTGATCGAGCGCCGCTCGCAACGTCGCCTCCTTGACGATCGCGGGCGTCGCGCCCCACGCCTCATCGGTGATCCGCGGTCGCGCCACGGCGGTGTAGTAGTGCTCGACAGCGCCGCGGCGCGGGACGCGCTTGACGAGCTTCAGGAACCCGAGCGCCGTCAGGCGCCGCACGTGGTAGCTCAGGACGCCGAGCGATGCGTCGAGCTCCTCGGCGAGCTCACTCGGACTCGCCGTGCGGTTCTCGAGCGCGGCGAGGATCCGCGTGCGCAGCGGGTGCGCCAGCGCCTTGGCGAGAGCAGGATCGGTGATGTCCTGATATGGCTTCATGCGCGCCCGGTGCGGGCTGGGCTCAGGCCGTCGAGAGCGTCTTCACGGTCGGCTGCACCTGCGCCAGCCGCGCGAACACAATAATCCGCTGGGCAGCGCTGTACAGCGGGTTGCAGGCCGACAGCACGAGCCGGTCATAGCCGACGTTGTTGATCACCCACAGGGCCGTCGGGAGCACAATCTTGTGGTACTGGACGACGTAGGTGAACTTGCCGTAGGGCATGTTGACCACGATCCGGTCGCCCGGCGCCAGCGCATCGATGTGGCGGAACGGCGCCAGGTAGGTCGTCCGGTGACCGGCGATCGCGACGGTCTGACCGAGTCCGGGGAAGGCGGTTCCGGGATAGTGGCCGGGCCCTTTCTCGAGGCTCGCGGTGTCGGTCCCCTGGACGATGTCGAAGCTGGCCCCGATCTTGTTGATCACGATCCGGCCGATCGCCGCGCCGGTCGTCACCTGATGCTGCTCTCGGCGGGCGAGAAAGGAGATCCGCTCGTCCATCGTGTGCAGGGCACCGAGCGCGTGCTCGTCGAGCGGTGACAGCGGAGCGCTGTGGTAGCTGAGGAAGCGCTTGTCGATCTGATTGCGTTTGACCATTGCGACAACAGCGGTCACCGGCTCCTGCCAGACCAGCGTGACGCCTGCATCGATCACCAGCAGCAAGCCGGAGATGATCAGAACCGAGGAGATGTCGCGAATGAGCCGTCTCACCGTCTCAGGGCCGACTCCGTTCCACCAAGTGACCCAGGACCAGCGTAGGTGATCGGGCCCCTCACGGTGACAGGAGCGTCTTCCGGACGCGGTGCAGAAAGCTTACGCCGTGCGATCAGGGCGGCACTGACGAGGCACCCGAGCAGGACGCTGTACTCGATCGCCATGACGAGCGCGAGGTGACCGCCGGCGAGCAACAGCAGTCCGTTCCACAGGACCTCGAGCGGCCCGGCCGCGAGCTGGTGGGCGAAGAACACGACGAGCAGGGCCGGCGCGATCAGGCCCCCAAGGAGCAGCGCCAGCGCGCCGATCGGATGCAGCCGCACCTCCGGGTCGACGAGCCACATCCAGAGATGCAGCGCTGGGATCACAAACAGTGCCGCGAACGGGTTCGTCACCCACATCGCGAGTGCGGTGACGCACATGACGAGCAGCAGTGCGGCCGCGGCGCCGAGGCAGTCGCTGGCGCTGTCGCGGACCCTGGCGACGCGCTTGGCACCGCCGAGCCAGATCACGAACGGGCGGGCAGCGAAGAACGCGAGCGCGATCACCAACGCGGTCGCGCACAACAGCACGACGCCGCTCGTGTGCATCGGGACGGCACCGCCGGCAACGGGACCGGGCGGAGCGGTATCGATCACGCCGACGTGGCGCGCCCCGACGATGAGCAGGGCAGCGAGCGCGAACGGAACCGCGGAGGCGAGAACCCACACGATCGCGCGGGTGATCGAGTGCCCGCGCCGGCGCGCCCGGGCGAGTCCGTCGATCGTGGACACGAGCACGGGGAGGATGAATGCGAGCACGAGCAGACGGATCGCCCACTCGGGGATGACCTTCCCCTGGAACAGGACGTACGGCGCTGCGCGCTCGAGTTGACGCGTGTTGTCGAGCGCGTTGATCGAGAGCAGTACGCTGCGGCCGACGGACGTCATCTGGTCAGCGCTGGTCGGTGCGTCGGCCACCGGCGCCCGGTCGCCGGAGAGCGAAAGCGTCACCGCCGGAATCCCCTGCGCTCCAAACGGACCTTGCTGTGAGAGGGTGAACGGAAATGCGAGGTGCGCGAGTTGTCCGGCGACCGACGTGCCCGTGCTGCGCGGGGCCGCCTGCGACCCGAGCGCTGAGGCAATCGTGTTGCGCAGCTGCGTCGGCGCGACGGGCTGCCCGTTGGACCACGGGACGATGATCGGCTGGCGCACGCCCTTGCCGGCGAGGTCTCCGAGCGCAACCACGGCATCGACCGGTCCCGGCACGGTGCGGGCGAGCTCCGCCGCGCCCGCACCTCCATCCGAGCCGCTCGTCGACGCGAGCACGAGCGTCCGGTGCTGGGTTTCCCCCGCGAGCACGCGTGCGAGCTCGATCACCGCAGCTGAGCCTGACAGGTCGGCGGCTCCGCAGACCCTCCCCGGCGTCGCACCACAGGACGATCCGTCGGCGAGCGAGTCCCGGTGGGAGACGACGACGATCGTGCCCGGGGACTCGCCGACGCGCGTCGCGACGACGTTCTCCAGCGTGCGCGTTCCATCCACGGTGCGCCCCTTGAAGACGTCGGTCGTGACCGTGTAGCCCTGGACCCGCCGCAGACGGCGCGCGATGTCCGCCGCAAGTGCGGTGTCGCCGTTCGAGCCGGGACGACGGTCCGGATAGGTCACGGCGAACGCGTTCATCAGCGAGTGCGCCGCCGGGCCGTTGAACGCGTCAGGGGCAAGCGTGGGGCTAAGAGCCCCCCGCTGATCGCCCAGCGAAAACGCGAACACGATCACGGCCAACGCGACCGCGACGAATCCCGTGCGGTAGATGCGCGGATCCAGCATCGGCCTCTAGAGGTTAACCGGGTGGGCGGGTGAGCCCGGGCGGGGATGGTCTCTGTGCGGTGAGGTCGCGATGCGCGCGGTCTACTCTTTAGTACGAAAGGAATTCCGGTGGCCGATCGCTCAGCCCGCATTCTGCTCGTGGATGATGAGCAGTCGATCCAGACGCTGCTGTCATACCCGTTGCGCAAGGAGGGCTACGACGTCGTCCAGGCGACCGACGGCCGGCAGGCGCTCGACCGGTTCGACGAGCAGCCATTCGACCTCGTCGTGCTCGATCTCATGCTGCCGCGGGTCGATGGACTCGAGGTGTGCCGCAAGCTGCGGAGCCGCAGCTCGGTGCCGATCATCATGCTGACCGCCAAGTCCGAGGAGATCGACAAGGTCGTCGGGCTCGAGCTCGGCGCCGACGACTACATCACCAAGCCGTTCTCGATGCGCGAGTTCTCGAGTCGGATCAAGGCCGCGCTGCGCCGGGCGGAGATGAGCCGACCGGCGGAGACCGCGCCCGATGAGGCGCCGCTCGTCGTCCGCGAGCTGCGCATCGACTTCCCCAAGCGGTCGGTCCGTGTCCGCGGCGACGAGGCGCAGTTGACGTTCGTCGAGTTCGAGATCCTCGCCGCGCTCGCACGGGCCCCGGGCCGGGTGTTCACACGCGACATGCTGCTCGCGCGGATCTGGGGCGACTCCGCGTATCGGGATCCGCGCACGATCGACGTTCACATCCGGCACCTGCGAGAGAAGATCGAGCGCGACCCTAAGGACCCCGAGTACCTATTCACGGTGCGTGGCGTCGGCTACCGCTTCCGCGACACCGAGGGTTAGGACCCCGCCCGAGCGCGCTGGCCCATGCGGATCTCGCTGAGCAACAAGCTGGCGCTGCTGTTTGCGGCGGTCATGTTCGTCGCGATCGGGGTGCTCTACCTCTATGTCGCGCCCGGACTGCAGACGCGTCTCATCAACCAAAAGCTGAGCGAGCTCGCGCTGTCCGCCCAGCGCCACTCAGGCCCGATCGAGAACACCGTCGGCTCTGCCGACACACCGCGCGCGATCCACGCCCGGGTCAACAGCGCGGCGCTCGGCTCCGGAGCGCGGGTCACCCTGTTCGCCGTGGCGACCGCGGTCGCGCCTGCCGGACCACAGCTGACCCGGCTCGCCGACTCGACCGCCCCGGGGTCGGCCGTGGCGCTCCGCTTCCCGGTCGCGCGCCGGGCGGCGAGCAGCGGCAATCCGGAAACCGGCACTGAGTCGACCCCCGCGGGCACGGTCGCCGAGGCTGGCTTCCCGGTCGTCTACCAGGGTCGTGTCGTGCGCGTGATCGTCTACTCCGATCCCGTGGCCGACGCCGTCCGCAACGTCGAGACGGTCCGGCACGAGATCCTCGTCGCGGGCGGCATCGCACTGCTGCTCGCGTTGATTGGCGGGTATCTCGTGGCACGGCTGCTCACGCGCCGGGTCAAGCGCCTCGAGCAGGCTGCGGAGCGGGTCGCGGCCGGCGAGTTCGCGCGTCCAATCCCCGTCGACTCGACCGACGAGCTCGGACAGCTTGCGGTGGCGTTCAACCAGATGCAGCGCCAGCTCGGCCAGCTCGACCTTGCGCGCAAGAAGTTCATCGCGACCGCCTCACACGAGCTCCGTACGCCGATCTTCTCGCTCGGCGGCTTCGTCGAGCTGCTCGAGGACGAGGACCTTGACGCGGAGACGCGCGCGCGGTTTCTCGAGCAGGTTCGTGAGCAGGTGGAGAGGCTGCGCAAGCTCTCCGTCGACCTGCTCGATCTGTCAAAGCTCGAGGCCGGCTCGCTCGAGCTGCGCCCCGAGTCGGTCGATCTCGGCGAGTTGACGCGGTCGGTGTCGGGCGAGTTCGAGCCCACGCTGGCTCAGCACGATTCACATCTCGAACTCCGCCTCGCCCGCCGGATCGAGGCGGTGTGCGACCCGGTTCGCGTGGCGCAGATCATCCGCATCCTGATCGACAACGCGCTCACCCACACGCCGCCCGGAACGCAGATCACGGTGACCGCCAGCCGCGAGAACGGGCACCTGCGGATGGCCGTGCGCGACGACGGGACCGGCATCGAGACGCAGGCGATGCAGCGGATCTTCGAGCCGTTCTACACCGCCGACGACGCCCAGGGTTCAGGCCTCGGCCTGGCGATCGCGAGCGAGCTCGCCGAGCGGATGGCCGGGCGGCTCAGCGTCACCTCGAGCGCGCAGGAGACCGTGTTCACGCTTGAGATCCCGGCCGAGAACGACGGGGGACGTCAGTCGCTTTCGCCGTCCCAGTAGTCGCGCGCCCCGTCGGCGCGGCGGAGCATCACGTTGTCGGTTTCGTTCCCCGGCCAGACGCCGATCTTGTCGCTGTCCGGATACACGCTCACGGCAGGTTCCCGGGCGCTGGAGAACATGAGGACGCGCGCCGTCGCGTCCGGACCGGCGGTGACGCGATGGGCGCCGTCGGGGCCTTTTGCGAAGCGCACGATGTCCCCGGGCGTGAGGTCGTGCGCGCCGTCGGGCGTGCGCACCCGGGGATGTCCCTCGAGCACGATCAGCCACTCCTCCTCGTACTCGTAGTGGTACGGGCACAGGCTCTTGCCTGCCGGAAGCTCGAATAGCTTGACCGCGAGGTCGGTGCCGCCGGCCGCCTCGCCGACGTTGGCGACGCCGGACCTGAAGGCGGGGGGATCCTCGTCGTCGTACGCGAACTCCGCGCTGAAGATGTTGGCTCGTTGCATGGTGGCGATGTTCGCACTTCACAATGGGTCGGGTGAGCGCTGCTGCAACAGGGCGGACGGACGAGGCACTCGTGCTCGATCTGGCGCGCGACCTGCGCGACCGCGTGCTGCCGGAGCTTGGTTCGCATGCCGGGCGCGCGGCGCTTGGCGACGGTGCCGGCGGCGATGTCACGTTCGCCGTCGATGAGGTGGCGGAGCGGGCCCTTGAGGAGTTCGTCGCGTCGCGTGCGCCGCACATGACGTTCTACTCAGAGGACCGCGGGCTCGTCAGCGCACCCGACGCCAGCCATGTGCTGGTCGTCGATCCGATCGACGGGACGCGTCCGGCGATGGCCGGACTCGAGGCGGCGTGCGTCGCGGTAGCGCTCGCGCCGCTCGGGGATGGGGAGCCGACGATGGCGGACGTCGAGGTCGGCTGCGTCGTCGAGATCAAGACGGGCGACTGGTTCGTGGCCCGGCGCGGCGGCGGGGTGCGGTCGAACCGAGCGGTGCGCCCCGGCGCCAACGCTGACGTGGCGCGGATGTTCTGGGGCTATGGGTTCCGGGGGCGTCCGGCGCGAGCGACCGTCGAGGTGCTCGCCGAGCTGATCGACGCCTCGTCGGTGGGCGGCGGCACGTTCGAACTTGGCTCGCAGGCGTTCGCGATGACGCGCGTGGTCACCGGCCAGCTCGATGCCGTCGTCGAAGTCGGCTCACGGCTCGTCGACGAAGTGCCGGGGATGCGCGAGGCGTTTGAGCGGGTCGGCGGGGGCCAGATCCTCAACAACTCGCCGTACGACCTCGCGGCGCCGTGGTTGTGCCTGGTTGAGGCCGGCGGGATCGTCACCGACGGTTGGGGGGTGCCCCTGGACGGCCACCGCCTGCTCGGCTCCGGCCACGCATTTCAGATGTCGTCTATTTCGTCGTCTAATCGGGAACTCCACGACCATTTGGTGCGCGCAATCGATGCCGGAGTCGCCCGTCTGCGGGCGACGTTGTCCTGAGCCGCTATCGTGCCGCCGCGCCGTCCCTTTGCCGCCAGGACCGTCCCTTTCGCCGCCAGGATCTAGCCCATGCTCCAGCCTGTCGCTGTCGCCCATAAGCACCTGTCCGATTACGCCAGCATCGTCGGTCGCTCGCTCGTCGAGGAGATCCGCTCGCGCGCCGACGCGCTTTCCGACAAGCGGATCCTGCATCTGTCGGCGACGGCGTTCGGCGGCGGGGTCTCGGAGATCCTCTACACCCTCGTCCCGCTGATGGTCGACGTCGGACTACATGCCGAGTGGCACGTCATCTACGGCCGCGAGGAGTTCTTCAACGCGACCAAGGTGATGCACAACGCGCTCCAGGGCAATCCGCAGGATCTGACCGCCGAGCAATGGGACACGTGGCATCGCTACAACGAGATCAACGCGCGCGAATTGAGCGCGGACTGGGACGTGTGCATCGTCCACGACCCGCAGCCGGCGGCGATCCCCTCGCTCGTGCCGGACAAGGCGCGCCACTGGGTGTGGCGCTGCCACATCGACCTCTCGACGCCGAACGCCGCGACGCTCGAGCAGCTCTTCCCGTACGTCAACGAGTACCCGGCGTCGGTCTACCACATGCCGGCGTATGTGCCGGCCGGCATCGACGGCCGCGCCCACATCATCCCGCCGGCGATCGACCCGCTCGCGCCGAAGAACATGGCGTTCTCGCCGGAGGACGCGGTCTACATCTGCGACCAGTTCGGCATCGACGTCGACCGTCCGCTCCTGTGCCAGGTGTCGCGCTTTGACCCGTGGAAGGACCCGCTCGGCGTGATCGACGCGTATCGAATCGTCAAGGAGGAGATGCCCGAGGTTCAGCTCGCGCTCGTCGGATCGATGGCGACCGACGATCCGGAGGGGTGGGACTATTTCAACGCGACGGTCGCCCACGCCGACGGCGACCCGGACATCCACATCCTCAACAACCTCAACAACGTCGGCGCGATCGAGGTCAACGCGTTCCAGTCTCACGCCGACGTCGTCATCCAGAAGTCGACCCGCGAGGGCTTCGGTCTGACCGTCACCGAGGCGATCTGGAAGGCGCGGCCGTTCATCGGCGGCGCCGTTGGCGGGATCCCGCTCCAGGTCACCGACGGGGAGTCCGGCTTCCTCGTCTCGACCTACGAGGACTGTGCACAGCGCGCGCTGGAGATCCTCAGCGACCCCGGACTCGGGAAGCGGCTCGGGCGGGCGGGCAAGGAATCTGCCCGCCAACGTTTCCTGATGCCTCGACTCCTGCGCGATTGGCTGGCATTGTTCGGGGAGATCGGCGTCTGAGAACTCCGAGTAGTCTCCGGTGAGGTGGAGATGAACGGCAAATCGCCACTCGTGCTCGTCTCGAATCGCGGCCCAGTGACGTTCCAGCCGGGCGGCGGTGTCAGGCGCGGGACGGGCGGCCTCGTGACGGCGCTGATCGGCCTCGCCTCGTACCGCGACGCGACGTGGGTCGCCTCGGCGATGACCGACGAGGATGTCGAGATGGCGCGCCAGCACGACGGCCAGTCGTTCCCGGTGCGGACGCCGGAGGGAAGCGAGTACCGGGTCAAGCTCGTCGAGTCAGACCCGGAGGCCTACGACCGCTTCTACAACATCATGGCCAACCCGATGCTGTGGTTCATCCAGCATTACCTCTGGGACCTCTCGAATGCGCCGGACATCCGCCGCAACGAGACCGAGGCGTTCGAGTTCGGCTACAACGCAGTCAACGAGGACCTCGCGAGGGCGGTGCTCGAGGAGGTCGAGGGCATCGAGAACCCGGTCGTCATGGTCCACGACTACCACCTCTACACGCTGCCTGGCCTCATCCGTCGCGCTCGCCCCGACGCGTTCCTGCACCACTTCGTTCACATCCCGTGGAGCCAGTCGGACTCCTGGCGCGTGCTGCCGTCGATGATCCGCGAGGACATCTACAACGGGATCCTGGCAAACGACATCATCGGTTTCCACACGCGCTCCTACCGGCGCAACTTCCTGCAGTGCTGCGAGGACCTGATGGGCTTCGAGGTCGACCACGCCGCCGGCGTCGTCCGCTGCGGCGACCGCGAGGTGTGGGTGCGCAACTACCCGCTCCCGATCGATTCCGGCGCGGTTCAGGCGGTTGCGCGGCGGGACCGGACGCGGGAGTTTGAGGCCGAGCTGCTGCGCCGCCGCCGGGATCATCTGATCCTCCGGGTGGACCGTGCCGACCTGTCGAAGAACGTCCTGCGTGGCTTCGGCGCGTTCGACGTGTTCCTCGAGCAACACCCTGAGTTCCGCGAGCGAGTGACGTTCATCGCCCAGCTGATGCCGTCCCGGACCGACGTTCCGGAGTACGCCGAGTACCTCGAGCGGATCGAGGCCGTGGTCGCGGTCGTCAACCACCGTCACGGTTCACCGGACTGGATGCCGATCCAGCTCAAGCTGCGCGACGACTTGGAGGAGGCAGTCGCGGCCTACAAGCACTACGACGTGCTGATGGTCAACGCGATGTTCGACGGGATGAACCTCGTCGCCAAAGAGGGCCCGATGGTCAACGAGCGCGCCGGCGTCTCGATCCTCTCCGAGAACACCGGCGCCCACGAGGAGCTCGGCGAGTTCGCCCTGTCGGTCAACCCGTTCGACATCCAGGAGCTCGCGGACTCCATCCATGCCGCGCTGACGATGCCGCGCGTCGAGCGCGAGCGCCGCCATGAGGGCCTCGTCTCGATCGTCACCGCCCGGGATCCCGGCGACTGGATCGACGAGCAGCTCGAGGACATCCGGCGCAAGAACGCGACGCGTCAGCCGACGATCTGAGGTCTGCCTGGAGGCCGCGCATCGGGGCGCCAGCGGTTGGCTACGGGTCAAACAGGGTGCGTCCATGGCTGAGCCGCTCGACGTAGTCGGCGATGCGCGTGGCGCGAGCGTCCTGGCGCTTGACGTTGTGCAAGCGGTAGAGGAACGCGTAGCGGGTGGAGCCGGTCAGCGTCTCGAAGAATGCCTTGGCCTCTGGGTGGGCGTCCAGCGCCTGCTGAAAGTCGTCCGGGACAGTGGCCTGGCTCTGGGCCGGGTACGCCGCAGCCCAGCGGCCGTCCTGCTTGGCCCGCTCGACCTCCGCGAGCCCGGACGGCTGCATCCGCCCAGCTTCGATCAGGCTCTCGGCCTTTTCGGTGTTGACTTGCGACCACTTGCTCTTCGGCCCCCGGCGGGTGAAGCGCTGCAGCCAGAACGACTCGTCGTACGCGGCCTTCTGCCCGTCGATCCAGCCAAAGGCGATCGCGACGTCGAGCGCGGCGGCGTACGTCACGGTCGGGTCCCGGGCGCCCTTCTTGGCGATCTTCAGCCACACGCCGGACGAGTCCGCGTGGTTGGACTCCAGCCACGTGGCCCACGCGGCGGCGTCGGCAAAGGGGAGGATCGGCTCGCCCTGCTTGAGCTCCATCGGAGTGTCGATTGTGGCGGGCAGGTCTGTCGCGACGCCGTTGCTATAGTCGAGCGCCGCCCCCACGGGCACGCTTGCCATGCCAGCGCTTCCGACGATCTACGACCTCACCCTGCTGCTCTCGATGAGCGCTGACGATGAGGCGCGCACCAAGATCCTGTCCGACGTCGAGACCGCGATCTCGTCAGCCGGCGGCACGCTCGAGCGCAAGCAGAACTGGGGCACCCGTCCGATGACCTATCCGATTCGTCACGAGGCCGAAGCGGAGTATCACCTGCTGCAGTTCGCCGGTCCGACGTCACTGCTGGAGTCGCTCGAGCACAGCCTGCGGATCGCCGACGAAGTCCTCCGCTTTCGGATCATCAAGGTCCTCCCGGGCACGCCTCCGGCGCCGGACAATCCGCCGCCGCTCGTGGGCGTCGCCTCTGCTGCCGGTGGTCCGGAGCGCGGCGAGCGCGGTGAGCGCCCCGACCGCAGCGAGCGCCACGACCGCGACGAGGACTGAGCCTGCGCGATTGTCACGGCTTCGTCACGGTGTGTGACGGGCCAGTGCCAACTTGGCAACGTTTCTGTCCATTTTCCGTGGAGTTCGGGGATTGCCGCCTGAGCCGTGCCTAGACTCGGCCACAGGCTTGCAAACTGGCTTGGAAAGGAGCCTCCAGCATGGCTGGAAACATCAACCGGGTGATCATCACCGGCAACCTGACACGGGACCCCGAGCTGAATGCGTTGCCGGGGGGATCCTCTGTCTGCTCGCTGCGGGTCGCCTGCAACGGGCGGCGCAAGAACAACGAGGGTCAGTGGGAGGATCAGCCCAACTACTTCGACGTCACCGTGTGGGGTCAGCAGGGCGAGAACTGCCACCGATTCCTCAAGAAGGGCCGCCCGATTGCGGTCGACGGCCGGCTGCGCTGGCGTGAGTGGCAGACGCCTGAGGGACAGAAGCGTCAGGCAGTCGATATCATCGCTGATTCCGTGCAGTTCCTCGGCGGGCGTGAAGACGCCGGTAACGGGAACGGTTTCTCCAGTAGCGTCCGCGCGACGGAGAGCGATGTTCCAATCGACACCGGTGATTTCCAGACCGCTCCCGTGGCTGCCGCCGCGGCCGACGACGACATTCCGTTCTGAGGCCGAACGAGCGAAACAGATCTTGAGTTAGGTGATGCCAAGTGGCGAAGCAACGTAGACGGCCGGTCCGCCGGCGCGATAGAAAGGGCGGCCCGACGTCCGGGCGGCGCAAGCCCTGCCCGTACTGCCGCGACCGGATCGACCAGGTCGACTACAAGGACATCTCAGCGCTGCGCCGGTTCATTTCCGAGCGCGGCAAGATCCGCTCCCGGCGGATCACAGGTGCCTGTCGTCGCCATCAGAGCCAGGTCGCGCGCGCCGTCAAGCGCGCGCGCGAGCTTGCGCTCCTGCCCTATGTGGCAGAGGGCGGCAGCGAACGTGGCGGCCGCGGCGATCGCGACCGAGACCGCGACCGCGACCGTGACCGCTGAGTCGAAAGGCGGGCTGAGAACCATGCCGCAGGCAATCCTGCTTCAAGACGTCGAGTCGCTCGGCGAGCGCGGTGCTGTTGTGGACGTGTCCGCCGGCTATCTGCGCAACTTCCTGCTGCCCCGCAAGCTGGCCGAGCCGGCGACGAAGGGGTCGATCGAGGCGGCGACGCGGCGGCGCGAGAGCGCCGAGCGGGCCGCTCAGGAGGCGCAGGACCGGGCGCGGGATAACGCCGCGACGCTCGGCCGGACCGTTCTGACGATCCCGCAGCAGGCGGGTGACGACGGCCGGCTGTTCGGATCGGTCACCACCCAGGACATCGCCGACGCGATCCGGGACGCCCGCGGAATCCGCGTCGACCGGCGCAAGATCCACCTCGAGGACCCGATCCGCAACATCGGGACCTACATGGTCGTGGTCGAAGTCGCTGACGATGTGACGGCGACGATCAAGACCATGGTCGTCGCCGCCTGAGCGCCCTTGGCGCATGGGTGGCTGTCTCTTCAGTCGCCGTCCTCCAGGACTGATCGCGGGACGGGTCGTCCCGACGTGGGGCTCGGGAGAGGTGCCAGCCGGAGTCCGGGCGGTTGCCGTTGATGGGGTCAGAGGGTGGTGATGGCGGGGATGCAGCATGCTGGCCAGCCTGCGAGCTGCGCTCGTCGTCGGCTCCCCATGCGGGATACGCACCCCTAACCCGGGCCTCCTGGGAGCGCGAGAGCGCGGTGCTGGACTGCGGGACGCGCGCGTGGCAGCGTAGGCACCCGGGCGTACCGTGGCGCTGACGGAGGACAACGGGCCTGACCAACCCATCGACCAAGGAGCAACCGCGGTGCCGACCGACGACCTCCGCGCCAAACGCGAAAAGATCGTTCTCGACCACTTTCACGACGAGGTCGAGCAGGACTGGGACGCGGTCCTGACGACGTTTCCGCACCCGCGCTACGAGCTGATCCCACAACAGATCGTCCATGACGGCGACGCCGCCGTCCGGGGCTACTACCACGAGACGCGGGTCGCATTTCCCGATCAGCGCCACGAGATGATCGCGCTGCGCCACGCCGACGACGCCGTGATCGCCGAGTTCTACCTGCTGGGCACCCACCTCGGCCCGCTCGGCCCGGTGCCGCCGACGGGCGGCACGTTCAAGGTCCGGATGAGCGCGTTCTTCGTGTTCGACGGCGACGAGCTCGTGTGCGAGCGCATCTACTTCGACCAGCTGACGTTTCTCCGTCAGCTGCTCGGCGGCCTGAATCTGCGCTCACCGCGGGGCGTGCGCCAGTTGCTCGGCGTGCTCCGCGGATTCGCAAAGATGTCGCGGGCGCCGAAGGACGCCATCCCGGACGGGCGGGAGCGGACTGTCGCCTCCGCGGAGACGTACCGCAGCTGAGGGAGGGCCGGCTCTCTTTTCAACGCAGGGAGCGGGAACAACGTGTTACAGCCGCCGGTGCCCGACCTATGCTCAGACACCGGATGAGCGCCGTCCAGAACATCGCGGTTCCGCCGCACAACCTCGAGGCCGAGAAGTCGGTGCTGGGAGCTGTGCTGCTCGATGAGCGGCACCTCCATTCGCTGCTGATCGAGGAGCATCTGCGGCCCGAGCACTTCTATCGGGAACAGCACGGGGCGGTGTTCGCGGCGATGCTCGAGCTCTACAACACCGACCGCAAGATCGACCACCTCACGGTCGCCGAGACACTCCGCCAGCACGGCAAGCTCGAGGAGGTCGGTGGCGCACAGGCGATCGATGAACTCGCCGGGTGGGTCCCAGCGGCGGGCCATGCGCGCGAGTACGGGCGGATCGTCCGGGACAACGCGCAGATGCGCGCGCTGCTGACCGCCTCCTACGAGATCCAGGCGAGCGTCCTCTCCCGGGATGCGCCGGCGCGGGAGCTCGTCGAGCAGGCCGAGCGGTCGATGCTCGAGGTCGCGCACGACGATCGCCAGAAGAAGGTCCGCACGATCGCCGACATCCTCCACGAGGAGACCGACAAGCTTCACCGGCTGTCCGTCCTGAAGACGCCGCTGACCGGGACCCCGTCGGGCTTCAAGGACCTCGATGAGAAGACGGGCGGCTTTCAGCAGGGCAACCTGGTGATCGTCGCCGCGCGACCGTCGATGGGAAAGTCGGCGCTCGTCGCGAACGTCGCCGAGAACGCGGTGCTCGCGGGCCACGCCGTCGCGTTGTTCTCGCTCGAAATGTCCGAGTCCGAACTCGCCCAGCGGTTCGTCGCCTCCCAGGCCCGGATCAAGGGCGATGATCTGCGTCGTGGCCGGGTCGCCGAGCACCGGTGGCCGAAGATCCTCGAGGCGTGCCAGCGGCTCTCCGACGCGCCGCTGTTCGTCGATGACTCGAGCGACACCGGCGTGCTCGAGGTCCGCGCCAAGGCGCGGCGGCTGCACCACCAGGTTGAGGGAGGCCTCGGCCTGATCATCATCGACTACCTGCAGCTGATGCGCCATGAGGGCCGGGTCGAGAGCCGCGTCGAGCAGGTGGGTCAGATCTCGCGTGGCCTGAAGGGTCTCGCCCGCGAGCTGAACGTGCCGGTGATCGCTCTCTCGCAGCTGAGTCGTGCGGTCGAGCAGCGCGGAGGCGACAAGAAGCCGGTGCTCTCGGACTTGCGTGAGTCGGGTGCGATCGAGCAGGACGCCGACCTCGTCATGTTCATCTACCGCGAGGAGTACTACGACCGCGAGTCCGAGCGGCCGGGTGAGGCGGACATCATCATCGCCAAACACCGCAACGGGCCCGTCGGCGAGGTCGTGCTGACGTTCCAGAAGGAGTACCCGAAGTTCATGAACTACGCGGGCGAGAGGTTCGCGGCGTGAGCTACGGCACCGCCATCCCGACGAACGTGCAGCGCCTCCCAGACGGCGAGTGCGCATTCGGGAGGTGCGACGGCTCCGGGTTCGTCTACGACGTCGAGACGAACACCGCGTATGACTGCGAGTGCCGCGCCCAGCGGGTCGCGCTCGCCAAGGCCCGCAGTCTGTCCGCGGTCATCCCGCGCCGCTACCGGGACGTGTCGTTCGATCGGCCGCCGGTGACCGACATCGATGCGCACATCGTCACCGCAACCCGGCGGTTCGCCGACCGGATTGACGAGAAGCTCGATGCCGGGCGAGGGCTGTGGTTCATGGGACCGGTCGGAACGGGCAAGACGACGCTTGCGATGCTCGTCTCGAAGGCGGCGCTCAAGGCGGGCCGGTCGGTCGCGATCTACTCCCTGCCACGGTTGCTCAACGAGATCCGCGAGACCCACCGCCCGGATCGCTCGCATGTCGACCTGCTCGATCGGCTGACGGCGGTCGATCTTCTCCATGTCGACGATGTCGGCGCGGAGCGGACGACCGACTGGGTGCTGGAGGAGCTGTACTCGATCGTCAATGCCCGGTATGAGGATCAGCGCTCGATGGTCATCACCACGAACATCCTTGACCGCGAGGCGCTGTGCGAGCAGATCACCGAGCGGACGGTGTCGCGGCTCACCGAGATGTGCGACGAACTGCCGTTGATCGGGCATGACCGGCGGATGGATCTCAGCTCGGCCTGACGGGCTCGGTGCCGGGCCGGCGCGTCGTGGCTGGCCGGGTGGTCGCGCGCCAGTCACGCCTCCACGACAACCCTTCGTACACTGACGGTGCGATGCCAGGAGTAGTTCTCGTCGGCGCCCAGTGGGGCGATGAAGGCAAAGGCAAGGTCACCGACCTGCTTGCCGAGCGTGCGGACGTCGTCGTCCGCTTTCAGGGCGGCAACAACGCCGGCCACACGATCGTGCGGGGCAAGGAGACGTGGAAGCTCCACCTCATGCCATCCGGGATCCTCCACAGCGGCACGCTGTGCGTGATCGGCAACGGCGTCGTGATCGACCCGAAGGTCCTGACCGAGGAGCTCGCGCGGCTACGCGAGCAGCGCGTCGACACGAGCGGCCTGCGGATCTCCGCCAACGCGCACCTGATCATGCCCTACCACCTGATGCTCGACCACGCCGGCGAGGCGAAGCTCGGCAAGCTGCAGATCGGTACGACCCGCCGGGGGATCGGCCCCTGCTACGCCGACAAGGCGGCCCGGCTCGGAATCCGGGTGCAGGACCTGCTCGACGAGAAGATTCTCAAGAAGAAGATCATCACCGCGCTCGAGCCGAAGCGGCTCTCCCTGCGGCCGTTCGCGAAGGACCCGATGCTCGACCTGCAGGCCATGGCCGAGGAGTACCTCAGCTACGGGCATCAGCTCGAGCAGTACATCGCCGACACGAGCCGGCTCGTGCTCGACCGACTCGATGCCGAGCAGCTCGTCGTGTTCGAGGGCGCCCAGGGCGCGCTCCTCGACATCGACCACGGCACATATCCCTTCGTCACCTCCTCGAATCCGGTGGCCGGCGCTGCGTGTGTCGGGGCCGGCGTCGGGCCGAAGGCGATCGACGAGGTGTGGGGCGTGGCGAAGGCGTACAGCACGCGGGTCGGCGCCGGCCCGTTCCCGACCGAGCTTGACGGGGCGCTCGCCGACGACATCCGCGAGCGCGGTCACGAATACGGGACGACGACCGGTCGCGCCCGGCGGGTCGGGTGGCTTGATCTCGTCGCGTTGCGCTACGCCGTCCGGATCAACTCGATGACGGCCCTCGCGGTCACGAAGCTCGATGTCCTGTCCGGGTTGCCGGAGATCCACGTGTGCACGCGCTACCGGAGCGCAGAGGGCGCCGAGCTCGAGCATTTCCCGTACCACCAGACGGTCCTCCATCACGCCGTCGGCGAGTACGAGGTGCTTCCCAGCTGGTCCGAGGACATCAGGGAGTGCCGCACCGAGGAAGAACTGCCGGCCGCGGCGCGCGACTACCTGCGGTACATCGCCGAGTTTGTGCAGGTGCCGGTCGCCCTCATCGGCGTCGGCCCGGGCCGCGACGAGATCATCTGGACCCACGCCGGCCAGGACATGGCTGGGGCCGGCGGGTCAGTGCCGTCACCCGCGTAGCGGCGGTCTACGGCATCGCGGTGGTGTGCATCCCCGTCGAGTGCATCCCCATGCCCTGCATGCTCTGACCGCTCGGGACGACAAGACCCGGGACGTCGCGTGGCGCGGCGAGGATCCCGATCGCGAGCGCGGCGAGCACGACGGCCGTCACGATCCGCGCGCCGGTGGGCCACGGGCCGAGCTTCTCGATCGCGACAAGGGCCGCGATCAGGACCATCCAGCCGAGGCTCATCACGCCGAGGGCGAACAGGGCGGCCATCAGCGCCCATGAGCAGCCGAGGCACCATCCGCCGCTGCGCACGCCGCGGGTGAACGCGGCCGACCACGATTCAGCCGCGGCGGGTGTGGCCGCCGCGTCACGGCCGTCACGCCCGCCACCCACCTCCCCTCGGCACCGGTTCAGGCACGTGCGCTTGACCGGAAGCAACTCGTACACCGCCGCCACCGCGAGCACTCCGCCGGCGAGCCACCGTCCGCCCCCTCCGTGCCACGCGAGCTGGCTCCCCAGCACGTCCTTGCCGAGCGCGAACACGCCGTAGGCGGCAAGCCCGGCGAGACCCCAGGTGAGCAGGTAGCCGAACGTGAACACGATCGCCCGTCCCGCCGCGCGGCGGCGGGTGACGGTTGCGTAGGCGGCCACCGTCGGGGCGAACGACGGCAACATCATCGCGGCCATCATCACGATCCATACGCCGATGAACCAGCCGACCGTCCCCAGGTCCGTGCCCGGCCCCGCGTCCATCCCGTTCATCCGATCGGCCGTCAGCCACCACGCGAGTCCCGCGGCGACAAGCAGGATGACGACGAGCTCGCGGCGCTGCCAGGAGACTCGCTGCGGGCTCATGAGGCAACCGGCGGCGTCGACTCGGATCCGTACCGGTCGCGGTGGCGGATCCAGGACTGGAACGTCGGATCGTGCTCATCGCGTCCGAGCGGGACCCGGTCGAGAATCCCGTAGTACTCCATCACGACCTCGAGGCCGCGGGCCGTGCTCTGGTACGCGAGATACACTTCGTCGCCGACGCGCGTGAGGACGCTCAGGCCGGGGCGCTCGCTGACGTAGCCTGCGACGTCGCTGCCGGTCGACGACGCGATCGTGGCGATGAACGGCGGCGCCTGCTGTGCCCACTCGGCGAACTGCTCACGCGGCACGGAATGACCCCATTCCGAGTTGAAGTCGCTGTCGTAGCTCGACGCCCAGGTGAAGCTCCAGCCCATCCGCCGCTCGAACGCCAGCAGCTTGTCGATCGGCGCGCGCGAGATGCAGATCAGCGTCACGTCCCGTGCCTGAAGATGCGGGAGCACGCCGTTGAAGCTGTCGGCGATCGACGAGCACACCGGGCACCCAGCCTCCCAGTCCGCGCCGAACATGAAGTGGTAGACGGCGAGTTGGGATCGGCCGTCGAACAGCTCCAGCAAGGTCTTCGGACCCGCCGCGGTCTGGAGCATGTACTCCTTCTCGACCGGCACCCACGGGAGTTCCTGCCGCTGCCGGGCGAGCTCGTCGCTCATCCGGGTCAGCTCCTTCTCGCGCTCCAGCAGAGCCGCCCGCGCGGCATCCCACTCCTCACGCGTGGCAATTCGATGCTCCGGCATAGCCTGCCTCCTCTTCGCTCCGGGTGTCGAGTATATAGTTAGCAAATCCGCTAACTATGTGCATCGCGCCGGAGGACCGGATAGCGTCATGACCGTGTCGCGTGAGGTGCGGATCGAGCGGACCTTTCGCGCATCCGCCGAGGATGTGTTCGATGCCTGGACGAGCCCCGAGGTGATGCGGCGGTGGTTTCACGTCGAGGCCGACTGGAGCACGCCGCTCGCGGAGGCCGATCTCCGGATCGGCGGCCGCGTCCGCATCGTGATGCGAAGGCCGGACGGCACCGAGGCGTCCGCGGAGGGCGTCTACACGCTGATCGACCGGCCGCGACGGCTGGTCATGACGTGGATCTTCGACAGCGACCCAGCGAACGAGCAGTTGCTCGAGCTGTCGTTCTCCGAGTCCGGCGGCACGACCACGGTGCGGCTCGTCAACACGGAGATCTCGACCGACGAGCGCCGCGACTCTCAGGATTACGGCTGGCGCGGGTGCCTGACCGAACTCGCGCTGGCGCTGGGCGCCGACCCGACTACGGCCGGCAACGACCCGACTACGGCTGCCGGCGCGACCACGGAGTGATCACCCGCTCGAGCGGCACACCGTCGACGATCAGATCGACGCGCTCGTTGAAGAACGCCACACGCCCGGCCACCTGGCCGGCCTCGCGGAGCGGTGCCGGATAGGTCCAGGCGACGTCCTCGGCGTCGCCGGCCGACCAGTACGTCGCCTGCCCCTTGTAGGCGCACGTGCTGCGAGTCTCGCTCGGACGCAGTACGCCCGGAACGATGTCCTCGACCGGCAGGTAGTACCGGACTGGGAGCGGCGGCTCGAACAGCGTGATCGGCGTCCTCGTCTCGGCGAGCAGTACGCCGTCGAGCTCGACGCGGACGTGTCGTGAGCTGTGCACGATGTCGATCCGGTGAAACGGGTCACGCGGGTGCCCGACGTTGATCTCGTCCTCCTCGTACCAGGCGTCGAACGCCCGGAAATCGAGGATCACGTAGCCCTCGAGCGCCGGGTCTGTCGGCTGGAAGGCGATATCCGGGCGGACGTCGCCGTCGATCCGGAGGGCCAGCGCGTTCCCCTCCGTGGTGTGCACCGCGAACGGGATGCTCGGGTCGTACACGGGCCGGCCCTCCAGCTCCGGTGCTCGGGGCGCCGGCGTCGCAGACGGTCCGGCGTCGCCGGATCCGTCGGACGCGATCAACTCGGCGACGACGTCGGCGGCAGGCACGGCATACGACGGCACGACGCGCTTCGGTTCCCACACGAGCAGCGCTCGCTCGCTGTCGAGCACTGTCTGACCGCCCAGGGTAGCCCGGATGCGCTTCGCCGTCGGCTCGACGCGAAGCTCCCCGAGCTGCTCCATCATCGCGTCGCGCACGCGGATCGCCACGGCCTCACAGGATACAGAGAGGGGTTCTCAGCTCGCCGTAGCGACGCGCTTACACGGCCGCGGAGCGCCGTCCAGAACACCTCGGGGACCTCAAGCGGCGCGAGGTGCCCCGCGCCTGCTCGTCAGTGGGCAGCATCGGACCAGATCACATCAGGCTCACGCGCGCGACGGATGTCCCTCGCCCGGCCAGGGCGCGAGCACCAGCACGATCCGCGCGTCACTGACCGCGCGGACGGTACGCCGCTCGTTGGGCGCGAAATGAGCGAGCAGCCCGGCGCCACCGCGCTGGCCAGCGCCGTCCTGGGAGACCTCGACCTCGCCACTGACGACGACGAGGTACGTCCGTTCGTGCACCTGATGCTCCTGAAGCTCCTCGCCGGCTGGGAGCTCGAGCGCGATCGCCCGCGTCTCTTCGTCGGAGCGCAGCACCTGTGGGTGATGCGGCTCGATCGCCAGTGCGCTGATGTCCCAGGTCTCCATGGCACGGCCTCCAGTCTGAGTCGGCGTCGACGACGTACTCGGCTGTGTACTTCCCACAGCGTGATTGCGCAAGCCCGGGTGCGCCGCGCTACCTCCACTGCTCGAGCAGGTCCTCGTCACCGACCGTCCGCACGACTCTCGCCGGGAACCCCATCACGACCGCCCGAGGCGGGACGTCGCGGGTGACAAGCGCACCCGCGGCGACGAACGCCTCCTCGCCGATCTCGACGCCGGGCACGAGCGTGGCACCGCCGCCGACCCGGCAGGCGCGCCGGAACACCGGACCCTGAAGCGGCTCGTCGGCGGCATGGCGCCCCATCGCGTGGTCGTTCGTCGTCAGGACGCCGGGACCGAGGAAGACGTCGTCCTCGACGACCGAGCCGCCGGTGACGTAGACGCCCGTCTGGATGAGCACGCGCGCGCCGACCGACACGTCGAAGTCGATCGAGGAGCCGCGCCCAAGGACCGAATTCGGCCCGAGCGTCGCCCGCTCGCGAAGCTGACTCTGATCCCCGACGATGGCACCGGGGCCGACCCGCGCCGCCGTGTACAGAATCGCGCCGGCGCAGATCGTCACGCCGTCATCGACGATGAGCGGCTCCGGTTCGCCAGACCGGGCGGCGCTCGAGCCCGGCCGCAGCCGCGCGCGCTTGCCGAGCACCGCATGGGGCTCGATCACGCAGCCGGCCCCGATCCGCGTGCCGCCGAGGACCACCGCGCCGTGGCCGACGACGACGTCCTCGGCGAGCACTGCGTCGTCGGCGACGTAGGCGCCGCTCTCAACGCGCGGCATGTTCACCCCGCCTCGGCGGCGAGACGGCGCCGAGATGCCCGAGCAGCGCCTCGACAACGCGCTCGCCGGCGCGCCCGTCCCCGTAGAGCGGCGGGCGTTCGGATGGCGGCGGTGTCGCCAACGCCGTGAGCATCGCGTCCGTGTCGAGATCGACGAGCGTGTTCCAACCGTGCTCGACGGTCTCGACCCACTCCGTCGACGGGCGCAGGGTCACGCACTGAACGCCTGCGAGGTACGCCTCCTTCTGGAGCCCGCCGGAGTCGGTGAGAGCGGCCCGCGCGTTGCAGAGCAGCGCGTTCACTTCAACGTAGCCGAGCGGCTCGACGACACACATGTGCTCAGCGGCGCGCAGCGACTCGAGCAGACCGGCGTCTCGCAGCCGCGTCTCAGTCCGGGGATGGAGCGGCAGCACGACAGCGAACGGCACCGAGAGCAGCAGCTCATACAACCGCCGCAGTCGGTCCGGGTCATCGACGTTGCCGGCCCGATGCGCCGTCGCCAGCACGTATTCGCCGGGCCGCACTCCTCGAGCCGCGAGCAGATCGAGTCGCCCGCGCGCCGCCGGCTGGACGCTCAGGGCGACGTCGACCATCACGTCGCCGATGACCACGACCTCCCCAATGACAGCCTCGCGCCGCAGGTTCTCGGCCGCGACCTCGGACGAGCACAGCAGCAGCGAGCTCGCGTGATCAGTGAGCACACGGTTGAGCTCCTCCGGCATCGTCCGATCAAACGAGCGCATCCCGGCCTCGACGTGCGCCACCGGCACGCGCGCCTGCGCGCCTGCGAGCGCGCCCGCGAGCGTCGAGTTGGTATCGCCGTAGACGAGCACGAGATCCGCCTGCACATCTCGAACGACGGGGTCGAGGGCCTCGAGCATCCGCGCCGTCTGCGACGTGTTCGTGCCGAGGGCGATCCCGAGCTCGCGGTCGGGAGCCGGAATCCCGAGTTCGGCGAAGAACACCGCGGAGAGCCGGTCGTCGAAATGCTGTCCGGTGTGGATCAGGATCTCGGTCGCGACCCGTCGCAGCCGGGGTGAAACCGCCGCGGCCTTGATGAACTGCGGACGGTTGCCGATCACCGTGAGGACGTTCACGGCGACGACTGGAGCTCTGCCTTCACCCGCTCGCTGAACGTCGCGGCGGTCGCCGCCGTGACCGGCCCGGCGGCGGCGAACTCGGTGTCCCCGATGGCGGCGACAGGTTGGACCTCACGTAACGTCGAGGCGAGGAACGCCTCGTCGGCAGCCGCGAGATCCTCGAGGGTGCAGGCGCGCTCCTGTGCGCCGGTGACCTCGATGACGATCTTCCTCGTGATCGAGGCGAGGATGTGTTCGTCGAGCGGAGGCGTGAGCACCTCGTCGCCGCTGACCCAGAAGATGGAACTCGTCGGCGCCTCGAGGACACGGCCGTGCGGCGTCACGAGCAGCGCCTCGTCGTAGCCCTGCTCCCGCGCGAGCCGGCTGGCGAGCATGTTCGCCGCGTAGGACAGCGACTTGATGCCGTCGAGCACGCGCGTCGGCGAGTACGTGATCGGCCCGAGCCGAATTCGCTCCGGCGTGTCATGCATCGGCTCGGTGAGCAGGAGCCGGCGGCCGCCGCGCGTCAGCACGACCCGCAGAACGTCGTGATCGGGCCCCGGACCAGCCTCAGCCAGCAGGCGATGCGCATCAGCGCGCACGGCCTCGACATCGACCGGGAGCCGCAGGTTCGCCCCCGAGCGCTCGAGCCGAGTGAGGTGATCCTCGATCGCGAACGGCCGGCCGTCGTAGACGCGGATGACCTCGAACACGCCGTCTCCGCGCAGCAGACCCTCGTCGGTCGCCGGGATCATTACCTCGGCCGCGAGCATGATCTCGCCGTCGAGGGATGCGAGCGATGCCATGCGCACCAGCCTACCCGCTGGGCGCGACTGCAGTCCGGTCCGCGACGCGTGTCGCCCAGCCCTCCGCGAGCCGCACGATCGTCGCAGCCGACGCCGACATGTCCTGCAGCGACACCCACTCGCGCACGGAGTGGAACTCATGCGCGCCGGTGAAGATGTTCGGCGTCGGCAAGCCCATCTCGCTGAGGCGCGAGCCATCGGTGCCGCCGCGGATCGGGCGGATCAGCGGCTCGACGCCCTCACTCCGGATCGCCTGCTCGGCGACGGCCATCGCGTCCGGGACCGACTCGACGTCGCGACGCATGTTGCGGTACTGCTCGCGGACGTCGATCTCCAGCCGCGCGCGCGGCTCGGCCTCGACCACCGAACGCGCGACTCGCTCAAGCAGGGCCACGTGCTCGGCGAGCAGATCGTTGTCGAAGTCGCGGATGATGAAGCGAATCTCCGCGGACCCGGCGTTCCCGGTGAGCTCGTAGGGATGGATGAATCCCTCGCGATCGCTCGTCGTCTCCGGCGTCAGCCGGTCGGAGGGCAGCGCCGCGACGACCTGCGCCGCGAGGCGCAGCGCGTTGACGAGCCGACCGGTCGCCTTACCCGGATGGATCTCGATGCCCGTGATCCGCACGATCGCCTCGTCGGCGCTGAACGTCTCGTCCTGAAGCTCGCCGAGGTCCGAGCCGTCGATCGTGTACGCGCAGAGCGCGCCGAAGCGCTCGATGTCGAACAGCGTCGCGCCCTCGCCGATCTCCTCGTCCGGGGTGAATGCGATCCGCAGCGTCGGGCGCGGCAGCTCAGGATGAGCGGCGAGATGAGCGACCGCGGCCATGATCGCCGCAACGCCGGCCTTGTCGTCCGCTCCGAGCAGGGTGTCGCCGCTCGAGCTGACGAGGTCGTGCCCGACCTTGTCGGCGAGCTCGGGCATCGTCGCCGGGTCAAGCCGGGTCCCGCCGCGCGGCAACGCGATGACGCCGCCGTCGTAGCCGCGGTGAACGATCGGCACGACCCCGTCGGCCGGCGCGTCAGGACTCGTGTCGACGTGAGCGATGAGTCCGATCGTCGGCGCCGTCGGAGCGCCGGGAAGCGTCGCAGTGACGTAGCCGTTGCCGTCGAGTTCGACATCGTCGAGACCGATCGCCTGCAGCTCGGTCGCGAGCTGCTGCGCGAGCTCGAGCTGACCCGGCGTGCTCGGCGAACGCTCGCGGTCGCGGCGCGCCTGCGTGCCGACCCGTGCGTAACGGTCAAACCGCGCGAGCACGTCCGATGACAGCTCGGCGGCGAGTTGAGAGGTGAATGGGTGCGCGGACATCACGTTGAGTATTCCAGCGTTCCCATGGGTAGCAGTCCTCCAGGATGTCTGATCCTCAGCTCGACTGGAGCCAAGCGGAGGTCAAGCACGGCAAGCTGACAGTGTCGCTCGTCGGCGATCCTCCAGACGGCTGGACGGGGACGTTCGAGCGGACCGCCCGTCTGCTGTCAAACGGCGAGTGGGACGACGTCGTGCTGGGGAAGCGCCGCGTCCGGGTCGAGGGTCTACGGCCGGGGTCCGAGGAGAAGCTCCGGTTCTTTCTCGAGAGCGTCGTGCAACAGGCGAACGCCACGCACGAGCTCCCGGACGGCGAGCCTCAACATGAGGCCGATGACGCCGACGAGGCCACCGGCGGCGACGACGAGGACGACTCGGCGGACGCTGCGATGACCCAGCGGTTCCGCTCGTTTGCCTGACCTTCGCGTTGTCAGGTCTCTAACCGCACGAGATACGAACGGATGTTTGTGTGCGCGCACCCAGCGGGTACGCACTCAGTGAACGAGAAATCAGGAGAAAGAACACCGATATGGCGACTCAGACGAAGACCCAGCGACAGGCGGCCGGCAAGAAGGCCGCCGCGACGCGCAAGCAGAATGCCGCAAAGCGCAGCGCGTCCGCAACGAAATCCTCAGCACGCCGGACGACGACCTCTGCGTCCGCGACAACGCGCTCGGCACAGCGGACCGGCCGTCAGGCGACCCGCACGGCCGGCCGCGGGATCGACGCCGCGACATCGCGGCTCGACGCCGTTGCCAGCCAGGCTCAGCGGGCGCTGCTCATTCCCGTTGGAGCCGCCGCCACTCTCCGCGACAACATCGCGCAGACCGCGCAGACGTACACGAACCTCAACAAGGTCGTGCGCGAGCTCGACCGGTTCGAGCGACGCGGCGAGCGCGTCCTCAAACGGACCCAGCGTTCGGCAAAGCGCAGCCGACGGGACGTCGAGTCCGAGGTGAAGAAGGCACAGGACGGTATCCGCCAGGAGGCGGCGGGCGTCGTTGACCGCGTCAAGCACGTCGCGTAGGCGTCTGCGGCGATCTGATTGCTCCGGGCCGGGATACCGCCGGCTCAGGCGTGGCCGCGGATTCAGCTACCTCGAAGACGACGGGAACCCGATCTCCGATCGAGCAGTCATCGAGCGCATCCGCGGCCTCGCCATTCCTCCCGCCTGGAAGGACGTCTGGATTTGCACCGACGAGTGGGGGCATCTCCAAGCGACCGGCATCGATGCCGCGGGCCGCAAGCAGTATCTGTACCACCCACGCTGGCGTGAGCGGCGCGACCGCGAGAAGTTCAAGCGGATGGAGGACTTCGCCGCGTCGCTCCCGCGCCTGCGCCGCGCCCTGAAGGCCGACATCGGCGACGCGACCGACCTCGGACGCGGCCCGGTACTCGCGTGCGCCGTGCGGCTGCTCGATGTCGGGCTGTTCCGGATCGGCAGCGAACAGTACGCCGACGAGGACCATGGTGTCGGACTCGCGACCGTCCGCCGCGACCACGTCACGATCAAGCAGGACAGCACGATCGTCTTTGACTACCCGGCGAAGGGTGGCGTTCAGCGCGTGCACACGATCACGGACCCACTCGCCGGTGACATCGTTCGTGCGCTGCGGCGGCGGCGGGGCGGTCCGCCGGAGCTGCTGTCCTTCCGCGAGGGCCGCCGGTGGATGCCGGTCCGCTCGGACGACATCAACGACTACCTGAAAGGGCGCCTCGGGAACGAATTCAGCGCGAAGGACTTCCGCACGTGGAATGCGACCGTGCTCGCAGCCGTGTCGCTTGCCGCCGAGGGGGCGATCGCACCGTCGAAGACGGGGCGCAAACGCGCGATGGACCGCGCCGTCGCTGGCGTGTCACAGCTGCTCGGCAACACGAAGGCGGTGGCGCGACGGGCGTACATCGACCCTCGCGTCTTCGACCGCTACCAGTCCGGCTGGACGATCACCGCCGGGCTGAAGCGGATCGGCGATCTCAGCCCGGGCGACGATCGAGCGCGTGCGCGTCTCGAGGCCGCGGTGCTCGACCTGCTCGAGGAGGAGACTGACTCTCCGGCCCTCTCGCAGCTCGCCGCGTAGAACCTCATTAAGAAAATCGGGCCCAACCGGCGCGTTAACTCGTCAGTTTGCGCAATTCTTTGTGCCCCCTTCCCCCGACTGTGCTACAACAAACGGAAGTCTGCAACGAGGAGCTGAGCGATGGCGTTGTTGAGCAGGGCGCCCGCAGCTACCGAGTCCGCGGAGCTGTTTCGCCGATGGCGGCGGTTCTCGGATCGCGCGGCGCGTGACGAACTAATCGCACGGTATTTGCCGCTCGCGCGGAAGTTGGCGCGGCGGTACATGACATCAAGCGAACCGTACGACGACCTTGTCCAGGTGGCGAGCCTCGGGCTTGTCAAGGCGGTGGAACGCTTTGACCCGGACCGCGGGTTTGCGTTCACATCGTTTGCCGTCCCGACGATCGTCGGCGAGCTGAAGCGCTACTTCCGCGATTCCGGGTGGGCGCTGCACGTCGACCGTGCCGCCCAGGAGCGGGCCCGCAAGGTGCTCGACGCCCAGGGCAAGGTGAGCGCACACACCGGTCGTCCCCCAACCGTTGGCGAACTCGCGCAATACCTCGAGATGAGCGAGGAGGAGGTCCTTGACGGGCTTCAGACCGCCGAGGCGTACGACACCGTGTCGCTCGACGCACCCGTGTCGGGGTCAGGCGACGCGGAGGGCGCCGCGAGCCGACTCGAGTCATTCGGTGGCGGCGATCACCGGCTCAGTCTCGTCGATGACCAGGCGACGATCTTCGCGGCGGCTAAGCACCTGCCTCAGCGCGAGCGCGAGATCTTGTTCTTGCGGTTCGGGGCCGACCTCACCCAGACCGAGATCGCGGAACGGGTCGGCGTCTCGCAGATGCAGGTCTCGCGGCTGTTGCGCAGGTCTCTGCAGCGACTGCGGGAGCTGACGGACGACCGTCGCAGCGACGCTTCCTCGCGTCGCTGACGCCCAAACGCAACGGTCGCCCGGATCCCGCGGCGTTCCTACCAGCGGCCGTACCAGCGGCGACGTCCCGCGTGGGATTCGATACCGCCGATGAAGAATCCCAGCACCCAGAGAACGAGTGCGGCGATCAGGATGAACCACAGAAAGTGCGCGGC
Organism: uncultured Solirubrobacterales bacterium; assembly: GCA_963750695.1. Lineage (GTDB taxonomy): Bacteria > Actinomycetota > Thermoleophilia > Solirubrobacterales > Solirubrobacteraceae > Palsa-465. The sequence goes on along the minus strand of CAVVSB010000003.1, from coordinate 155,517 downwards.
GAATCCGAGCCCGCCGAAGAGGGCAAGAATGAGCAGCAGCACGATCAATGCGACCATCACGGCTCCTTTCGGATGCTCCGGGCCTCCCACAGCCAGTGGAGCGTTCCCTACCCGCCGGTAGCCCCCCGTAACCCCGTCACCTCAGCCACGCTTGGGGTCGGTCACCCAGTACGTCGCGGCCATGTCCTCGTCGCCGTGGCCGTCCCGCTCTGCGCGGCGCATCCGGTCGGCGATCGCGTCCATGACCGGGAGCTCCAGGCCAACGTCGGATGCCGCTGCGAGGACGAGGTCGGCGTCCTTGCGGGCGAGGGCGAGGCGGAACGACGCGTCGTCAAAGTTGCGGGCCATCATCGCGGCGCCCTTGATCCGAGCGTACGGCAAGTCGAGCGCCCCTCCCTCGATGGCGTCGAAGAAATGCTGAGGGTCGACGTCGAGAGCCTGGGCAGCGGCGATCGTCTCCGCGAGCACGTTGACGAGGCCGACGATCCAGCTGTTGACGACGACCTTGCACCGTGAGCCAGCGCCCGCCTCGCCGAGCCAGAGCGTGCGCTGCCCGACGGCGTCGAACACCGGCTGGGCACGCTCGCGGGCGTCCGCCGGGCCCGAGGCGAGGATCACGAGCTTGGCTTGCTCAGCCGGCTGACGCGTGCCGAGCACCGGCGCATCGACGCACGTGGCCCCGGCGCGCTCGGCCAACTCGATGCACCGCGTCGTTCCCTCGACCCCAATCGTGCTCATCTGCAGCCACGTTGCGTTCGCCGCGGCAGCCTCGAGCGCGGGTCCCGCAACGTCGAGGACCGAGGGCGCGTCGCTGAGCATCGTGATCACGATGTCGACGCCCCGCGCTGCCACAGCGGGGTCCTCAGCGATGCTCGCGCCCGCGTCCTCGAGCGGGCGGGCACGGTCGATCGAGCGATTCCACGCCCGCACTTCGAAGCCTCCACCCAGGAGATTGCGCACCATCGGCAGACCCATCGTGCCGGTACCGAGAAATGCGATCGTGCTCATGCGCGTTCAGTTTTCCCCTGCGCCGATGACGCTCAAACGACGGGATCGCGTCATCACCCGTCGCAGATCAGTACGCTCGGGGTTAGCGTGCAGAGCCACTTTCGCGTAGAGGTGCTGAACGAAGGACGCGCGAGCGTCATCAGCGTCAGCGGTGAACTGGATTTGGCCTCGAGCGCTGCGCTCGAGGAGGAGCTGGCGCGCGCGACCGCGTCGGATGCCGAACAGGTCGTGCTCGACCTGCGCGAACTCGAATTCATGGACTCGACCGGGCTCAGCACGCTCGTCAAGGCCCACCAGCGTGCCGAGGAGGCGGGCAAGCAGTTCGGCCTGGTGCGCGGACCTCAGCAGGTCCAGCGCCTCCTGAGCCTCACCGGCGTCGAAGAACGACTGCGATTCGCAGACACGCCCGGTGAGCTGATCGAGGGTCACTGATCCGTCCGCTCAGGCCCCGGGCCAGCGGCGGTGGTCGATCATCACCAACCGCAGCATTTCGCCGTCGCCGAGACGTTCAGTCTCGAGCTCATCGGTGAGCATCGACAGCGGCGATCGGCCGTCGTCGGCGCCCGTCTCGGCGCGCAGCCGCTCACCGCTGCCCGCCCGGAACGGTCCGACGATGAGCTCGAGGCGGCGGCCGCCCGCTCGGATCGCGAACCCGATCCGTGGACCGGAGGCCGCATCGGCGCCGTGCGCGGCAATCGCGTCGGTGACGAGATATACGTCGGAGAAGCGGTCGAGCGAGAACCGTGCGCTCGCCGCGAGCGCACGGGACAGCCGGCCGAGCACGCCGCTGAGGAGCCCTACGGGCGAGACCGAGACGATGGCGTCGCCGGTCAGCTGACCGGCGACGCCATCGTCCGGAGCCGGCCGATCGGGACATTCGAACAACGTGTGTCCGTCCCGCCGCGCCGGGAACAGCATCCAAACCTCGGTGCCACCGTCCGCCAGTGTCCGGAAGTCGGCGTGCTGAGCGAGCGCCCGGATGACCGGCAGCCCGACACCCTGGACGCGATCGTCATCCGACGCGATCTCCGGAATGCCGATCCCGTGGTCGCGAACGAGCACCTCGATCCCAGCGTCGGTGATGTTCAGCGAGACACTCAGCGGACCGGTCCCGTCGGGATACGCGTGAAGCACGACGTTGTTGCAGGCCTCGCTGACCGCGGTCTTCACGTCGTCGAGCAGCTCGGCATCCATCGCGAGGAGCTCGGCGATCCCACCCAGCATCCCGCGCACCACGGTCAGCGTCTCTGGCCGGCTCTCGAGCTCGAGGGTGAGCGTCGGCGCCTGGGCAGCGGTCACGTCGGCAGACGACAAGTCAGGGTCCACTGCGCCCCGTCACATCCCGGCTCGGGTGGTATGTCGGCTCGGCCACGATGCATCAGTATCGCGCCAAGAGCTACCCCGGCGCGTCGTGAGCGGCGAGCCCACCGGCGGGTACGCGACGGAGATAGATGACGCGTCCCGCCGGCGGCCACCCACGAGCACGACGCAATCCCGCGCCGCAACTCGTGGCGTGCTGCTCGTCGATTTCGACGAGCAGGTACCCATATGCACGCGTGTCAAACGGCTGAGCCGTAAATCCCGCGAGCGGCGAGCCGGCACCCTTGCATCTCGCGGGACCCGTGGCCGCCCGGCTGAGCGCCGGATTACGGCCCGGCGATATCCCCTTGTTGGGTCAGCTCGCGGAGCTGGTCGAGCGCGCGGCGAAGAATCCGCGATACCTGCATCTGCGAGACGCCGATCATCGACGCGATCTGGCTCTGCGTCATGTCCTCGACAAAGCGCAGCAGCAAGACTCGCCGCTCGCGAGCGCCAAGGTGCCGCGCTGCGGCCGCGATCGTGACCTTGTCATCGATGAGCGCGAAACGCTCGTCGACTTGGCCGAACGCATCGCCAAGGGTCCCCGACTCGTCCTCGCCGTCGTCACGCGGCGCATCGAGTGACGCGGTGTGGTGGGCGCCGGCGGTCTCAAGCGCCTCGAGCACGTCCTCGATGCTCAGCTCGAGGTACTCGGCGAGTTCCGGCACGCTCGGGGGCCGCCCGGTGCGGGACATCATCCGCTGGCGGGCCTCTTCGACCTTGAGCGCGAGTTCCTGCGCGCCCCGCGGCACGTGGACCGACCAGCCGAGGTCGCGGAAGTAGCGCTTGAGCTCACCGAGGATCGTCGGCACCGCGAAGGACGAGAACGCTGTTCCGCGACTCGTGTCGAAGCGGTCGATCGCCTTGACGAGTCCGAGGCTGGCGACTTGGAGGAGGTCGTCGAACGGCTCGTGGGCGCCGCTGTAGCGACGGGCGAGCTTGCGTGCCAGCGGCAAGAAGCGCCCGACGAGCTGCTCACGCGCCCGTTGGTCGCGATCTTCTTGCCAACGGCGAAACAGCTCGTTGGACTCGACCCGCTCAACGACGGTGCTTCCCCTATCAGTCCGTTCGTGTAGCGCCTGTGCCACCTCGGAACCTCCTTTGTGCCCTTACCGATAGACGCATGTGTCACTGTGCCTACCCAAGCGGTTTCCGACCCAAACAGCGCCACGTACGCGCGATGACGTGGGGGTGGCAAGATGCATGCCAGAGTGATAAAGCAAACCAAAATCCCCCGCAAATACACGGTAAACCTGCCTAACGAGGCCGCGTGGGCGCCCGTTCGGCGGGGCCGGGGTTCCGGCCCGGCGCGCCGGCTCAGAAAGTGACCGCCGTCATCGCGCGCTGACCTCCTGCTCGCGCAGAGCCGCATCGATGGCGACGTCGAAGAGGTCGTGCAGCGCTTCGGCGGCCAAGCGCTCCTCATTGAGGATCTGCTCGGCGACGGCCTCGGTCTCGCTGTCGCCGGCACGCCGCGCGACGCGGCGGAGCAGCTCATACGCGGCGATCTCCAAGTGCTCAAACGCATATGCAAACCCCGCGAGCTTGACCGGGGTGTCGGGCTGGGCACCGAAGAAGCCGCCCCAGTTGAGCGCGCCGATTCGCAGCGCAGCGTCCTTCGACGCTGAGGCTGACGCACCGCGGGCCTGCAGTCGCGCCTCGACGAGGCGGCTGTGCTCGCGCGTCTCGACGAGATGCTCGCGGAACGCCGCGGCCAGCTCGTCCTGGCCGACGATCTCCGAGCTCTTGCCGAGCAGCGCGATCGCCTGCGCCTCGATCGCGTGCGCGTCTTCGAGGTACGCCTCGAGCTGCTTGCCGAGATCATCCGGATCCTGATCGCGCAGCGATGCCTCGACGGCACGATCGAACAGGAGCGACAGACGCTCCCCCATCGCGCGTTCCTGGGCGAGGATCCCGCGAGCGACCTCGGCGGTGTCGAGGTCGCGGGCCCGTTCGGCGATCCGGCTGAGCAGGTCGTACGCCGCCAACTCCATGTGCTCGTAGGAGTACGCGTGGGTCACGAGTTTCCCTGGAGTGTCCGGCTGGAACTTGGCGAACAGGGCGAAGCCCTGGCCCGTCACCTTGCCGGCGAGGTCCTTGAGCAGCGACGGGCCTTCGTCACGCGCCTCGAGGCGCTCACGGATGAGCCGTTCATGGTCCTCCGTTTCGGTCAGGTGCTGCGCGAACGCGGTCGCGATCCGGGGGTCGCCGGCGATCTTCGGAGCCATCTTCATCTGCACGAGCGCCTGCTCCTCGATCGCGTGCGCATCGGCGAGGTACTTCGTGAGCTGTCCATCAAGGTTCGTCACGTTCGTCTCCTGTCCACATGTGGTCACACTCTGAGTTCACCTCCTCCCGCGGCGTTGAAACCGGACTCGGTCTGGGTAGCGCCATCCATAGATGGCGCGCTCGATCTGGAACGGGACGATCACGTTCGGCCTCATCGCCGTCCCGATCAAGGTGCACTCGGCCACCGAGGACCACGGCGTCCATTTCCACCAGGTCCACGCCAAGGACGGCGCGCAGATCAAGCAGCGGAGGATCTGCTCCAAAGAAGGCAAGGAGGTTCCCTTCAAGCAAGTCGCCAAGGGATACGAGGTCACGCGGGGGGAGTACATCTTGCTCAGCAAGGACGAGGTCGACGCCGCCGCCGGCGAGCAGCCGCGCCTGATCGAGTTGGAGGAGTTCGTGCGGGCCTCTGAGATCGATCCGGTGTACTTCGCCAAGACCTACTACCTCGGGGCCGGCAGCAAGGGCGCGGACGCCTACCGCCTGATCCACGACGCGCTTGTGAAATCAGAGCGTGCGGGCATCGGCCGCTGGGTGTTTCACAACCGCGAGTACCTCGTCGCGATCCGGCCGCTCGATGACCTGCTCGCGTTGCACACGATGCGCTTCGCCGACGAGCTCGTTAGTCCGGACGATGTCGAGGTGCCGGCCGCGAGCCGCAAGCCGGCGAAGCGTGAGATCGAGATGGCGAGCAGGCTCGTCGACTCGCTGCACGAGCCGTTCGAGCCGGAGGACTTCACCGACAGCTATCGCGAGCGAGTGCGCGAGCTGATCGCCGCCAAAGCGCGGGGCGAGGATCTGCCGGCACCCGATGCCGAGCCCGATGACGAGCAACCCGATCTGATGGCCGCGCTCGAGGCCTCACTCGCGAAGGCGTAGGCGTCGGCGATGGCAAGATCGCTCTGGACGGGGTCGCTCAGCTTTGGGCTCGTCAACGTGCCGGTCGCGCTCATCACTGCCGTGCGCGATCAGGACCTTCACTTCACGCAGATCCATGCCAAGGACGGCGCGCCGATCGAGGTCCGTCGCGTCTGCGACAAGGAGGACGTCGAGGTCCCCTACGAGGAGATCACGCATGGCTATGACTGCGACGATGGAACGCAGGTGATCGTCAGCGACCTCGAGCTCGAGGCGATCGAGCCCCGCCGGACGCGCACGATCGACATCGAGCGCTTCGTCGACCTCGCGGACGTCGACCCGATCTATTTCGATCATCCATATTTTCTCGTCCCGTCGTCCGACGATGACGGCGCCAAACGTGCCTACCGGTTGCTCACCGAGGTGATGAGCCAGACCGATCGCGCTGCCCTCGGCCGGTTTGTCATGCGAGCAAAGGAATACCTGGCAATCGTCCGCGCCCGCGACGGCGTGCTCACACTGACGACGATGCTGTTCGCCGACGAGGTCCGACCGACGAAGGACGTCGAGGCGGCGACTCAGAAATCGCACAAGCCGGCGCCCAGGCAGGTGAACGCGGCCGTCGCGGTGATCGAGGAGCTGACGACCGAGTGGGATCCCGAGCGGTACGAGGACGAGTACCGCAAGCGACTAAAGGCGGTCATCAGGCGCAAGCGGAAGGGCGAGACGATCAAGAGTCCGAAAGCGGCGCAGGCGCCATCGCCCGCTCCCGATCTGATGGACGCACTCGAGCGCACGCTAGCGGAGATGACGGGAGAGGACGGCAAGGGGAAGCAGCACGGGGGCGGCAACAAGCGCCAGCCGAGCGGCGGCGGCAAGCGGACGCGGAGTTCAAAGCGCAAGCAGAAGGCGTGATGGCCCGAGATCGCCGAGCATCGGCGATTGAGTGCCATCGGTCACGTGGCTCTGTACGTGAAGGGCGACACGCCCGCGCGTCGACGGCTTCGCCCGCCTACGCGGCCTTGTCGACCGCGACCCACAGCTGCTGCATGAAGTCGGCGCCCGTCACGATCGCGAACAGGGACGCGACGGTGCGGGTGAGTCGCGGCTGCCAGATGTACGCCGCGAGCAGGATCGTCGCGAGCCACTGCCCGATGCAGTAGGGACACACGAGCAGTTCGCCGACCGCGCGGTGCAGACCGTCGCCCCGCGGCTTCTCCTCGACCTCGGCGGGCCCACCTGGGCGCTGGTACTCGGTGAATGGCGCGCGCACGGCGGCGGTCACCTTGTCCTTCGTGATCAGCCGGCTCAGCTTGAACGTGGCGACGCTGAGGAGCGCCATGTCCTGCACCGGGATCGATTCCGGCAGCCTGCGCCGCGAGCGCACGCGGAGCGCGGCGAGCACCACGACGAGCGCGTGAAAGACGAGGAGCAGGATCGCGTAGCCGCCGAGCGGCTTGGGCTCGTCAGGCGAATACGGCTTGACCGCGTCGGGCGTCGGCATCCATCAGGGGTTACCCAACGCCGCCGCGGTAATCACCGCTTCGTGCCGAGGCCCCTCAGGCACGGCGGATCACCCGGTCACCCGCGCCGCGCTGGTGACCGGGGTCTCCGCGATACCCGACGCCCTTCCCTCGCCGGGTGACCTGCCCTCCCCAAATCGATCCGGATTCCACGAGTACGCATACGCCAGGTTCTCGTGCGCGTGCCACAGCGGCGTCAGCGTGAGCGGCCGGAACGTGTCCCACATCACCGCGAGCTCGTCTGTCCGCGTCGCGCCGAGCGCGCGCTCGACGGCACCCGGCTGCGGACCGTGCGGAAGACCCGATGGGTGCAACGTGATGCAACCGATGTCGACGCCCTTGCGCGCGGCGTAGTCGCCGGCCGCGTAGAACATCACCTCCTCGGACTGGATGTTCGAGTGGTGATACGGGAGCGGAACCGCCTCCGGATCCCAGTCGAGCATCCGCGGCGCGAAGGTGCAGATGACGAAGTTCGGCCCCTGGAACGTCTGGTGCGTCGGAGGCGGCAGGTGGAATCGACCCGCCCGGGGCTCGAAGTCGTCCGCGTTGAACGTGTACGGCCACACGTAGCCGTCCCAGCCGACGACGTCGAACGGGTGGCGGTCGAGCATGTAGTCCTGCAGGCCGCCGGGCACACGCACCGTGAGCGCATAGCTCCCGTGCTCGTCGGAGCACTCGAGCTCCCGGGGAGCGTGGACATCACGCTGTGAGAACGGTGCATGCTCGAGCAGCTGTCCATAGCGGTTGCGGTACCGCTGCGGCGTCTCGATCTCGCCCGGCGTGTGAAAGCAGAGCCAGAACTGTTCGCTATCCGGGTCGAGCTCCCACGTGTGGGTGGTGCCGCGGGGGATGACGATGTAGTCGCGTTCGCGGAACGGCACGCGTCCGAACACGGTGCGCACCGTGCCGCCACCGCGATGGACGTAGATCACCTCGTCGCCCTCACCGTTGCGGTAGAAGCCGCCCCGCGCGGCCGTCGGCTTGGCCACGGACACCTCGAGGTCGGCGTTGAACATGATCACCTGGCGGCCGCTCAGCGGATCACCGCCGCTCGGGATCGCCCGTATGTCGGCGAGCCGGTGCACATGCGCGTCCGGGGTCCACACCGGTCGGTCGATCGGCGTCAGCGCGCCGACGGCGTCGATTCGGCACGGTGAGTGGAGGTGGTAGAGGATCGACTCGTTACCCGAGAAGCCCTCGTACCCCATCACCTCTTCGACGAGCAAAGATCCGTTGTCCCTGACCTGCACATGCCGCTTGCGCGGAAGGCTGCCGAGCTCGAGGTAGCGCATCAGAGGTTCCCGCGCCGTTCCTGCTCGCGCTCGATCGCCTCGAACAGCGCCTTGAAGTTGCCCTCGCCGAAGCCCCGAGCGCCGTGGCGTTCGATCAGCTCGAAGAAGATCGTCGGCCGATCGCCGAGCGGCTTGGTGAAGATCTGGAGCAGGTAGCCCTCATCGTCACGGTCGACGAGGATCCCGAGCCGCCGGAGATCGGAGAGCGACTGATCGATCTCACCGACCCGGTCGGGCACCGCGTCGTAGTAGTCCTCCGGGGTGCGCAGGAACTGGACGCCGCGCTCCTGCAGGCGCTCGACCGTTCCGACGATGTCTCGGGTCGAAAGTGCGATGTGCTGGGCGCCGGCGCCCTCGTAGAACTCGAGGAACTCGTCGATCTGCGACTTGCGCTTGCCCTCGGCGGGTTCGTTGATCGGGAACTTGACGCGCCCGTCGCCCGTTGTGACGACCTTCGACATGAGCGCGGAGTACTCGGTCGAGATCGCCTCGTCGGAAAAGTGGATCATCTCCGTCATCCCGAACACGTCCTCGTAGTAGCGGACCCATTGCTCCATCGCACCGAGCTCGACGTTGCCGACGATGTGATCGATCGTCAGGAGCATCGCCTCGCGCTCGGTGTGCGTCGGCCCGGCTTGCGCATAGCCGGGCAGGAACACCCCGCGGTAGCCGGATCGATCGACGAACCGGTGCAGGGTGTCGCCGTAGGTTGCGACCTCTGCGATTCGCACGTCGCCGTCGGCGTCGGCGATCGTGTGTGGCGCGGTCACCCCGCGGGCGCCGCGCGCCGTCGCTTCCTCGTGCGCGCGGTCGGCATCCGGGACCGACAGGGCGATGACCTTCACCCCGTCACCGTGACGGCGATGCTCGCGCGCGATCGCCGTGTCGGAGTGCAGCGCTCCTGTCAGGACCAGCCGAACCCGTCCCTGCTGAACCACCCGGGAGACGCAATCGCGAGCGCCGGTCTCAAGGCCCCTGTATGCGACCTCCTCGAATCCGTACGCCCGGCTGAGGAAGTACGTCGAGTGCGCCGCGTTTCCCACCCACAGCTCGACGTGGTCGATGCCGTGAAGGGGCATGCAGTCACGCTTCTGGGGGCCATGCGTCGTCGGGGTTGTCGTTGCCATCAGAATCTCCCTTGCCCTTAGTGGTGTGCGACCGATCGGCGCGAGAGGGCAGCGATCGTCTCGTCGGTCGCGGTCGTGAAGAAGCCGCCGATCACCTCCATCACCTCGTCTGTGCACTCGGCGCGATACAGGACGGGCTGGTACGCGGTGATGTCGTATTCGGCTGTGCCCATCTCGACGATGTCGAGCGGGCGGTGCTCCATCCCACGGAACTCGTCGATCTCGCCGTAGCTCGAAAGGATCCCCGCGCCGTAGGCACGCAGCTCGCCGTGCTCGACGACGACGCCGAACTCGAGCGAGAACCAGAAGACGCGTGACAAGAAGCGGAGGTTCTCGACGTCACGCAGCCGTCGCGCCGCCAGGCCGGCGAGCCGGTGCAGCTCGCCGAACGTCGGGGTCGCGAGCAGATGCGCGTGGCCGATGACCTCGTGGATGATGTCCGGCTCCGGCGTGTACAGCGGCACCTCGGGGTGTCGCACGTACTGAGTGCAATGGAACGTCTCGTCCGCGAGCGAGCCGTAGAAGACGTCGAGCGGAACGAGCCCGGCCGCGGGCACGTACCGCCAGCCCCCAAGCGGTCGCAGGCGCTCGGTGACCTCGTCGAGACCGGGTACGTGGTCGGCCGAGAGGTCGAGTGCGGCCAGGGCCTCGCGATACTCGGCGACGGCGTAGCGCTCGTGCTTCGGGCGCAGCTGCGCGCACACCGTGCGCCAGACGGCCTGCTCGGGATCGGTGTACGAGATGCGCGGCGCGGGCTCGCCGGAGCGCCAGGCGAGCGCCGCAGCCGCGATCTCGCCCCGGCGCGCGCGGTAGGACGGATCGTTCGCGCCGGGATGGTCGTGAGCCAGGTGCACGGTCACGGACCCGTCGGCACCGGTGCTCACAGGCGAGTAGAGCTGTCCCTCCTCAAACATCCCTCGACGCGCCAGTCCAGCACGACCAGCGGAGCGGTGCAAGTCTGACCAATAATCGTGGACAGATTGCCGTTCTTTGGTGACCCGACGCGTATATTGCTGGGCAATATGACCATTGATTGGCTCGACGCCCGCCTCATCGCGACGCTGCGTGAGAACCCGCGGGTGGGGTTGCTGGAGGTGGCCCGGCGCCTCCGCGTGGCGCGCGGCACTGTTCAGGCGCGGCTCGCGAAACTCGAGCGCTCCGGCGTCATCACGGGTCACGGCCCGGAGATCGACGCCGCGTCACTCGGCTATCCGATCACGGCGTTCGTCCTGATCGAGCTCGCCCAGGGCCGCCTCGCCGAGGCGGTCGAGGTGATGGAGGCGATGCCGGAACTACTGGAGGCGGATGCGATCAGCGGACCCCAGGACGTCATCTGTCGGATCGTGGCACGGGACACTGAGCACCTCCAGGTGCTCTTGGGCGAACTGCTCGGCAACCCGGCAATCCGCCGTTGCACGAGTTACATCGTGCTGTCGCGCCAGGTCCCGCCGCGAATGGGGCCGCTCGTCGAGGCGACCGGCCGCCGCACGGAGCGCGAGCGCTAGTGCCCGCGTCCGGAAATTCGGGTCGGAATCGGCGAGTGGCTGGGCGTGACTGGCGCCACACAGACGCCGCCGAAACGATCCGAATTGACGGACGGGGGTACTAGCGGCGCACGGAGCCCGAGCACTCAGCGCCGGAGCTCGGCGGCAGCAGCGGCGCTCAGGCCGGCATCTGCCGCGCGGCCCTCGATTGCGCACGCGTGATGCACGAGCGTCTCGCCGGCTGACGCGGCGTCAGGCTCGCGCGCGAGCGACGTGACACGACCGCGACCGCGACCGATCGCCACGAGTGGTTCGTAGATTCCGAGTGCGTCCCCGCACGCGTAGCACCGCAGCAGCACCTCCATCGAAACCGATAATCCGGACCGATGTCAGTCGTGTCATCCGTAGTTTGCCGTCACGGCGATGCGGAAGAACCGCGCTCTCAGAATCGGTGATCGGGTACGAGAGCCCGACGGTGGCGTCCACACCCCACAGGCGAGAACATGAGATAGGTTGCGGGCTCGATGGGCGAGCCGGGCGAACAGCCGATCCGCGTCATCCGCCTTGTGGCGCTCGCGCTCGCGTGCACGCTCGCGGCCGCATGCACGCTCGCGGTCGCAGGATGTGGTGGAAGTTCCAGCAGCAGCACGCTGACGCACGTCGGGACCGTCTCCGGACGTGACGGCGGGTTCACGACGATCATCCCGACCGGATTCGTCAACGGGCTCGCCGCGCTCTCGGGCGGACCGATCACGCTGCAGTACGCCGCGCTCGCGCCGAAGACGGACGGCTTCCGGGCGAACATCAACGTCGTTCGCGAGCCTTCCCGCGGACTCAACGACGCCGGCACGGTCGCCGAACACGAGCTCGTCGGCCTGAAGGCGGTCGCTCCGCAGGCCCACGGGTTCTCGGCGATCCGCAAGCTGACGCTCGATGGCTCGCCGGCGCGCGGGGTCGACTACGTGAACCGTCCGGTCGGCGGCCCACCGCTGCGCCAGTACCAAGTGTTCGCCCTCCACGGCGACAAGATCTACACCGTGACCTACACCGCGCTGAGCTCCCGCTACGGCACCTCGCTCGCCGCGATGCAGCAGGTTCTCGCCGCATGGCGATGGAAGTAGGCGACGGCGCGCCGCGGGGGCGCACCATCGTGATCGCGCTCGACGCGATGGACGCCGGGCTCGTCGACACGTTCGTGCGGGCCGGCGAGCTGGACGAGACGGTCACCCTGTTCCGGGCGCTCGTCGACGGAGTCGAGCGCAAGACCGCCGCGTCGCTCGCGCTGCTTGATGGGTGGGCGAGGGAGACGAGGTCATCACGTGGTTCGAGCTCCAGCGAGATGGAGTGCCTGCCGTGCCGGTCGCCAACTGGCGCACGTCGCCGATGGCAAGGTCGCCCGCGTACGGTTGACCTTCGATCCGCGTCCGTTGCTCGGCTGACGTCAGCCGCGCACGCGCGCGAGCCCGCTTGGGCCGAGCTTGAACAGCGGCACGTGCGGTCCCGCGGTGACGAAGTACGTGATCGGGTTGCCCTCGACCGTGTAGATCCGCCAGATCAGCCGATGGGTGTCGGAGTCCCGTTCGAAGATCATGTAGTGCAGCTGGGAGAGCGGCGTGTGGGCCAGGGTGGCGATCCGCCGCGCGATCTGCGCGGGTGCCGCGGCCGAGACGCGGGCGAAGGAGTAGAGCGGCGTGTCGCGGCTGTGACTGCCGAGCGCGGTGGCGTCGAATCGGCCGGCCGCGTTGACGTAGACGTCCACCTCGCGCCCTCCCTTGACCTGGGTGATCGAGAGATAACCGGGGTACATGACGAGAGAGTCGAGGGTCGCGCCGGCTCCGATGTGGCTACGAACGATCGACAGGGCCTTGCCGAGGTTCGCCGTGTGGAACAGCGAGTTCCTGTCGGCGGCCGTCACCGCGCCGGCGTCGAACGACGAGGATGACGAGCCTCCCGACGCCTCCTCGTCGTGAACGTTGGCGGCGACGACGCTTGACAGGCTGGCAGCCCCGGCGACGGCGGCGGCCCAGACCACGAGTGCCACAATCCAGCGCATGAGAGGCGGGATCCTATGGGACGCCGCGCGGCCCGTGTGAGCCGATCGGGCGACGGGTAGGCGAGGGCGCCATGCCAGTCGCGATCGTCACGGGCTCAGACTCGGGCATCGGCCGGGCAACGGCGATTGCGCTCGCGCAGCGCGGGTTTGACGTCGGGATCACGTGGCACAGCGATGAGGAGGGCGCCCGAGCGACCGCGAGCGAGGTTGATCTGACCGGACGACGCACGGCCCTCGCGCACCTCGAACTGTCCGACCCGGCCGCTCCGGCGCATGTCGTCGAGTCGCTCGCGCGTCGTCTCGGCGGACTTGACGTGATGGTCAACAACGCGGCAGCGGGCAGCGCGACCCCGTTTCTGGAACTCGGGCTCGAGGAGTGGCGTCACGTGCTCGACGTCGACCTCACCGGCGCCTTCCTCGCCGCGCAGCAGGCCGCTCGACTAATGGTCGCGGGCGGTCACGGCGGCCGGATCATCAACGTCACAAGCGTTCACGAGCACGTCCCGTTACGAACCGCGAGCGTGTACTGCGCGGCGAAGGGAGGCCTCGGTCTGCTGACGAAGACGATGGCCCTCGAACTTGCCGAGTACGGGATCCTCGTCAACGCCGTCGCCCCCGGAGAGATCGCGACGCCGATGACCGGAGCGCACGATACGAACCCGGAGTCGATCGACCGGCCGGCGATCCCGCTTGGCCGACCGGGTCACGCGCGTGAGGTCGCGGCCGCGATTGCGTTCCTCGCCTCCTCGGAGGCGAGCTACATCACCGGGACATCGCTCGTCGTCGACGGCGGGTTGCTGCTGATGGCAGCGATCGCCAATCAGGACAGCGAGTCCTGAGAGAATCGACTCATGGACGGGGCCGAGCTCGACCTTGTGCTGATCGGGGGCCACGCGGCGTTTGGACCGGCGCTCGAGGCGGCGGGCTACGAGCTGCGAGACGCGAGCCCGGTCACCGCATGTTCCGCACACCCGCTCACGACGTGCACGTCCATGTCTGGCGCGTTGGGGACGATGAGGCGCGGCGCCAGCTGCGGTGATCGCCGAGATCCTGACCGCCGCCGAGGCCTGAGGCCGGTCCTCGACGATCGTCCGACTTTTTGCGGATTACCGATGCCGATGCCGTCTGTGCCCGATGAGGAGGGTGGGACAACGGACGGCGTGTCACCTACGCCGCGGAAAGGACACCGATCGTGGCCCGCATCCTCATCGTCGAAGACCATGTGCTCGTACGTCGGCTGCTGTGGCAGATCCTCACCGACGCGCGTCACGAGATCGTCGGCGAGGCTGAGGCCGGCACCGGCGCCGTTACGCGGTGTGGCGATCTAAGCCCGGAGCTCGTGATGCTCGGACTGTCGCCGTCGGGCAACGGCGAGCTGGCGACACTGCAGGGGATGCTGGCACTCGAGCCGTCGCTGCCGGTTGTCGTCTGCGCCGGATCCGGCGACCAGGACGTCGCCCGCGAGGCTGTCCGAGCCGGAGCGCACGGCTTCATCGTCAAGCCATTCAGCCGCGACATCGTGCTCGGCGCGGTGCGGCACGCGCTGCGTCCCGTCGTCGCGTGGGGCGCCGTCACCGAACTCCGTCCCCACTTGCAGTAAAGCGCCGTCGCCCGGTGTCGATCACCGGGGGAGCAGCTGCCTGCCGATAGGAGTTCAACGATGTCAAAGCCGGTCCACATCCTCGTCGTACGCGCTGGCGGCCTGCCGTGGGCGCTCCCGATGGCCTCGGTCGAGCAGACGTTCGACCTCCGCAGTCAACTCGCCCGCCGCGTCGGCCTGACCGACGTCGTGCGGTTCCGCGGCACGGTGCTCGAGTTGATCAATCTCGCGGAGCGGCTCGGCCAGGATCCGGGTACGCCCTCCGCAGCAGTCGTCGTGTGGGCCGCAGGTCGCCGCCGTGCGTTCGCCGTTGACCAACTCGTGGGGCAACTCCAGCTCGAACGGCTCGAGATGCCCGGGCTCGCGAGTGGCGACTATTCGAGCGGCATCGTCCTGCTTGAGGACGAGGTCATCCCGATCCTCGAACCGGGCGCCGTCGTCGGGGATTACTCGGTGGGCGGTCCCGGGAAGCTCGGCTTCACCGAACTCCAGCAGAGCGCGCTGCGAGAGGTCGCGAATATCGGCTCCGGCCACGCGGCCACGGCACTGTCGCAGTTGCTCGGCCGCCCGGTCGAGATCAGCTACTCGGAGGCCCTGCTCACCGTGCTCGCCGAGGCGATCGACCAGATCGGGTCGCCGATGAGCCGCTCGGCGCTCGTCGACACGCCGATCCAAGATGAGGGCGGCACTGTGCTGCTCGTGTTCCCCGACGACGCCGGCGAGCAGCTCTGCCAGCTGCTCGGAACGAGCCTCGAGGACGAACTCGGTCCGACCGCGCTACAGGAGGTCGGCAACATCCTCGCGGCGTCGTACCTCAACGCGATCGTCGAGATGACCGGGATGACGCTCGAGCCCGAGCCGCCAACCGTCGAAGTCGACCTGCTCGGCGAACTGCTCTCACAGAGCGCGGCGAGCGGCGGGAACCCGTCGGATCCGACCGTTCTCATGCGCTCGAAACTCACGGTCGAGGCATCGACCGCGTCGTTCTCGTTCCTGTTCGTGCCCCGCATCGGATCGGTCGAGACGCTGCTGGACCGGCTCGGCGTCGGCGACGCTCAGGCAGCGTAAGGGCTCAATTCACGTCGAGATAATCGGCGATCTGGAGCGCGGCGCGCTCGTGGGCGGCGTACGCGGCCCGCAGCGCCGGCACGGCGGCGTTGCCGTCGGTCGCGACCGGGAGTGGGTCGGCGACGAGCAGGCGCCGGACCTCACGTCCGAGGGGCTCGCCCCCGATGAGGTCGGCGAGCGCCGTCAGTGCATCGGCGCGGACTCGCGCACCCTCGACAAACGACGCGATCACGGTCTCCCGGGTGAGCGGCGCCCGGCCGAACACGCGAGCGTGCATGACCGCCGGGTTCAGCGCGTGCGGGCGGACGAGGTCCCGACGCTCGCGATCACTCAGGCCGGCGATCGTCGCCAGGAGATCGATCGCCTGGGTGACCCCCTGAGCGTCGACCGGCAAGGAGTCCCGTAGCTCCGCTGGCAGCGAGGACACAAGGCTCTCGTGCGCCGCCGCGGCGTCGGCGAGCACGCCCTCGATCCGATCTCTGTTCGTCTCACTCATTGGCAAGGACGGTAGAACGCCGCGCGTCCTCGCCCCTGCGACGTGCGAGGATGTCGTTATGGACGCCGCGACGCTCGAGCGGATCGGCCGCAACGAGGGGCTGTTCCGCGAGGTCAACGAGGCGATCCAGCGCGGGCTGTGGCCCGGCGAGGACGAGACGGCGAGGTTCCGCTGCGAGTGCGCGCTGCTCGAGTGCAACGCCGTCGTGACGTTGTCGATGCATGACTACGAACGCATCCGTCGCCACTCGCGCCGGTTCTTCGTCCTCGATGGACACGAGCTGCCCGCAGCCGAGGATGTCGTCGAGCGCGGAGCGGGCTGGGTGGTTGTGGAGAAGCGTGGTCAGGCTGGCGCGGTCGCGGAATCAACCGATCCACGCAGCTGACCCACGGACTGCGCCGCGCCGGGAACGAGGAATCGCATCCGGATCTCGGTTCCCCCGTCGCCGCGCTCGGTGAGAACGAAGTCGTCGGCCGCGTCCGCGATCAACGCGAGGCCCCAGCCGAAGCCCGGGTTTTCGGCCGGCGTCTGGTAGCCGCAGCCCTCGTCGGCGACGAGCACGACGAACTCGCCGGGCAGATGGGCCGCCGTGACGTGCACGCGACCACCGCCCTCCCGGTAGGCATGTCGGACGACGTTGGTGACCGCTTCGGACACGGCGAGACGGACAGCGTGCAAAGCGGGCTCCCCGATCCCTGTCGCGGCGGCGAATTCGCCGATCCGCACCCGCGCCCGAGGCACCGCATCGGGCACCGCGGGATACGACTCACTCACGCTGTGCTCGCCGCTGCCCAAGCGATCATTGGTAGCGCTCACGGGATACATAGTCAATCGAAACGCCCGTCGGCCAACCGGCGGCTAACAAGCTTCCGGGGGAAGCTGCAACGATTCGTGCGCGGGGCGGGATCTGCAGCGGCGGATCGCCGGCAACGAGGCCGTGTTCCGCGACCCCGGGGATCGCCCGGCGATTGCGCCGATCGTGAAGCGAAGGCGAAGCACGGTCCCGCCATCCGCCCGATCGAGGACCGAGAATCCATCGCAGACCTCGGACATCAGCGCGAGACCAAGGCCGAGCCCGCGACTCTCGGGTGCGGCATGGATTCCCCGGTCGTCGTCCGCGATCAGCACCCACAATTCATCTCCGGCCAGCTCAGCGGTCACGTGGATCTTTCCGTCGGTCGCGCCGTAGGCGTAGAGCACGATATTCGTCGCCGCCTCCGACACGGCGAGCCGGATCACGTCGAGCTGGTCCCCGCGCACGCCTGCCGCGGCGGCCATCTCGGCCACGTCATGGCGAATGCGCCCGACTGACTCGGGCACGGTCGACAACGACGACTGCATCCGACGCCGCGGACGGTCGGCGCGCCACTTCCCTGGATTGCGTTCCCGCTTCCCTGTCTGTGGACCGGGGCGCCATGCACCTTGATCCATAAAGAGGAGCTACCCAGACGCGTCTGCGGGAAACGGCTCTTCCGTTCACAGCGGGGTCTCATCTCCTGCCCGATCGGGCGCTACCTTGCCTCGCGCCCATCCTCGCGAGGACCGCTACGGTCAGATCTGGAACTGGCCGCGGGGCGCAGCACAGAAGCCTGCGAGGGTGGGAGCCGACCTGACCGGCAGCTTGGTCGGCCGTCTCCTCCTCACCGGCGCCCTGGGCCGTGGCTCGGGGCGCCGCGGCGTGCTTTAGCACCCGGCGCCACCGCGCGGTGATAGACCTGCGGTATGGAGCTCACCGCGATCGGCCATGTCGAGTCGACACTGAAGGACCGAGCCGCCGCGCCCAAGCAGGGGTTCGAGGGCGTGCCGGACGCCTGGCTCGTGTTCGATGAGCGCTTCGCCGACGGGCTCGACGGGCTCGCCGTCGGCGACGACGCGTTCCTGCTCACGTGGCTCCACCTGTCAATGCGCGACGTGCTCCGCGTCCACCCGCGGAGTGACACGTCCTCGCCGATGCGCGGCGTGTTCACGACACGCTCCCCGGAGCGGCCGAATCCGATCGGCCTGCATCGCGTGGAGATCGTCGACATCGACGGTCTGCGGGTGCTGGTCCGCAACCTCGAGGCCCTCGACGGGACGCCGATCGTCGACCTCAAGCCCGTGATCCACGACGAGCGTTAGCGACTCGTGGATGTGCTCGGCCTTGACCACGTTCAACTCGCGGCGCCACCGGGCTGCGAGCCGGCCGCTCGGCGCTTCTTCGGCGAGCTGCTCGGCCTGGCGAAGCTGACAAAGCCACCGGGACTGAAGGGTCGCGGTGGCGTCTGGTTCGAGCTCGGGGGAGCAGGAGCTGCACATCGGGGTGCAGGAGCCGTTTGCGCCGGCGATGAAGGCCCACCCCGGGCTGCGGGTCGCGCCCGGCGGACTCGACGCGCTGGCGACTCGATTGACAGCCGCCGGCTTCCCGGTCGTATGGGACGACGCGCTCGCAGACGTCCGTCGCTTCTTCACCGAGGATCCGTGGGGCAACCGGATCGAACTGGTGTCGCGGTGAGCCTGAGGCCATAGGATCGGCCGCGGTGGATGAGTCGCTCAATCCCGCGCTCGCCGAGGCGCAGTTCTGCCCGCGCTGCGGTCAGGCGGCTGACCGCGACTTCCCGCGGCGGATCGTCTGTTCTCACTGCGGATACGCCGCTTACTACAACCCCAAGCCTGTCGCCGCGGTGATCCCGGTCGACGCCGACGGCAGGGTGATTCTCATTCGCCGGGGATTCGACCCCGGCCGCGGTCGCTGGACGTTCCCCGGAGGGTTCGTCGATCTAGGTGAGACGGTCGAGGAGGCGGCGCACCGTGAGACCGACGAGGAGATCCGGGTCGCGATCACCCTGGGATCGCTTGTCGGGGTCTATTCCCGGCCCGATGACCGCGTCATCCTGATCGTCTACCGAGCACAAATTACCGGTCCACCGCAGGCGACCGATGAGGCGCCGGAGGTCCGGGCGTTTGCGCCGGCCGAGATCCCGTGGGACGAGCTCGCGTTCTGGTCGACCGAACAGGCCCTGCGCGACGCACTGCCCGCCATCGGCTGATGCCGAGACCGATAGCCGCCGGACACTGATAGCAGCTGACGTCAACGCGCCCGCTGCAGCTGCTCCTCGTAGCGGGCGAGCGCCGCGAGCCGCTTCTCGATCGGTGGATGGGTCGCGAACAGGCTCGCCAACCATGCCTTCTGCCGGGCAGGGATGATGAAGAACGCGTTCATCTGAGAGGCCGCCCGCAAATCCTTCGTCGGGATCGTCCCCATGCGCTCGTTCAGCGCAAGCAGTGCCGAGGCAAGAGCACTCGGACGACCGGTGAGAACCGCGGCACCGCGGTCCGCCGCGTACTCCCGGTACCGCGAGAGGGCACGGAGGAGCATGAACGACACCGCGTACACCGCAACCGACACAAGCACGACGGCGCCGACCGTCACCTGGGTCTGGCCGCGACCTCGTTGGCCGAACAGCAAGCCATAGCGGACGATCAGCGCAGCCACTGAGGCGAAGAAACTCGCGACCGTCATCACCATCACATCGCGGTTGACGATGTGGCTGAGCTCGTGGGCGATAACTCCCTCGAGCTGCTCGGGAGAGAGGGTACTCATCAGCCCGGTGGTGACGCATACGGTCGCCGTCTTCTGAGAGCGCCCAAGCGCGAACGCGTTCGGCATCGGCGTGTTGACGAGCGCGACCCTCGGGCGCGGAATGTTCGCCTGCACGCACAGGCGATCGATGATCGCGTGGAGTTCCGGCGCCTCCGTCGAGGGGATCTCGTGAGCACCGGTCGCGCGCAACGCGATCTTGTCCGACGCGAACAGCTGCACTCCGCAGACGACGGCGAAGAGTGCGATCACGCCGGCTACGCCCAGTCCGGCTGTGACGGCGACGGCGATCAGGACGACGTAGACGAGGCCCAGAAGAAACACGGTGAGCGCCATCCGCGTCTCGAGACCAACGTCCTTACCGAACTCACGCCGTCTCATGACATTGATTATGCGCCTCCCGGTCCGTGGGCCAAAATCGAATCCCGCCCGCCTGGCCGGAACTGTGGGTTTCTACCGACGAGCGCACCGTACGTCGTGCCGATCGGAGGCGTATGGGGTCGTTGCTTGGTCTCGTCATTCCTCTCGCGCTCGGCGCCGCCGTGTCGCCGACGCTGTTCGCCGTGCAGCTCGTGACGCTCTCCCGCCGGACCGCGCCGCTCGCACGCGCGTGGGCGGTCGCCGCTGGAGCGGCGCTCGTACTCGCTGGATTCACAGCCGCCGCGCTGCTGCTGGCGCGGAGCACCGGCGGGTCGCACGGGCGCTCGGCGGCCGGCGCTGTCGTCAAGCTGGCGGCGGCGGCCGTGCTCGTCGCGCTCGGGGCGCGCACGCTCCTACGGGGCCCGCAACCGGCGAAGCCGGAGCGCGTTGGCCCCCACCCCGGCCGGCAGTCGTTTGCGATCGGCGCCGGGCTGATGCTGACGAACTTCTCGACGATCGCGCTGTTCTTCCCCGCGATGCATGCGATCGGCATCGCGCACGTACCGGTCGACGGCAAAATCGTCGCCTTCGTGCTGCTCTACGTGATCACGCTGGTCCCCGTACTCCTACCGCCAATCGCCGTCACGCTTCTCGGTCCTCGCGCGACGCCAGCGCTGCACGCGCTCAACCGCTTCTTCGTCGCCCACCATCGCGCGGTCGACGCCGGGATCTGCTTCGTCTTCGCCGCCCTACTCGGCTTCGCCGGGATCCACGCGCTGCTCTGACTCACGGCTGGTACGGCGGCGCGACGCCCCAGCCCCATCGCGGCACGGGCGCATGGGCGACCGTCTCGGCACCCGGCTGGGAGTTGTGGAGGGCCAAGCGAGTGCCCCATTCGGCGTACCCCATGATCGCCGCCCGGAACTCCGGGTCGGACGGCAGACCGACGTCATCGGCGGCGCGGCTGAGCAAGGTCACGAATTCGAGCCGCTGCTTGGACGTGATCCCGAGGTTGTGATGCCGCGCGAGCATGTGCTCATAGCCGCCTCGCTCCTCGGTGTACCTCGCGGGACCGCCCATTACCTCGACCCACCAGTCGGTCACGTGGCCGCGGTGCTCGTCGCTGACGGTTCCGCCGAACAGCACGGCGATGTCGGGCGCCTCGGCTTCGACGAGGTCGTAGAAGCGGTTCAGCCACCGCTCAAACGCATCTCGGCCACCGCCCCAGTCGTAGATCGTCGGAGTCGCCTCGCTCACCACCCCGGACGTTATCGGCTCAGCCCGATGCGGCGCTCCACGCGGCGTCCGCGAGACCGACCATGGCGTTGAGTCCCTCTTGCCCGCGGAAGCCGCCGCCGCTGACGAAGACCGACACCCCGGGTCCGGTGCGCTGGCAGCCGTCGATGAGCTCGCTCGAGTCCGGCGGAGTCTGGCCGGCGACCGTCGGCGGCGACCAGTCGATCTGACACTGGACGGATCCGACCGCCTTCACCTCTCGAGACGGCGTCGCCAGACCTAGGTACTTCGCGTCCTGAACAGGACCGACCGTCAGCCCGGGTGCCGCCGCGCGGACCGCAATCACGTAGGAGAGCTTGAGCAGTGTGCTGTCGGCGTAGGCGTGATACGCGGCCGACGCGCCGCCGAAGGCCTGACTGTAGGCAGCAGTTGTCGCCGCGGTGACGGTGGCCTCGGCACGCTTGCGACTGTCAAGCACACTCGCCTTCGCACCCTTCGCCGCTTCAGCCGCAACGACATCATGAAACCCCCCGAGCGAGGCGGGCAGAGAAATCGGTCGCGTGTCTGCCGCCGTGGGTTTGGACGTGGTCGAACTGGAAGTCGTGTGGCTGCTGTTCCCGCCGAACAGCAAAGCGCCGAGTCCCAGACCGACCGCGAGCGCGACGACCGCGCTGACGAGGATGACGACTGCGTTCGATCTCATGGCCCCGTTCCCTTGCTTGGTGCCCGGCACGATACTCACTAGGATCGCCTGCGGGTGCGGACTGGATTCGAATTCGTCCGACGGCTTGCCCGCCGGATCGCTGTCATCACGTGCATGGGACTGACGCTCGCCGCCTCGGTCGGTGCGGTCGCGCGCGCCGCAGGGCCTCAGCAGCGCCGGCTCATCGTGCTCGGTCTGCATCAGCGGGGGAACCCCACCCGCCTCGCCAGCCAGGTGTCGAATCCGTCCTCACGCCTGTACCGGCGCTTCATCTCGCTGCGCGCGTTCCGGGCGCGATTCGCCCCGAGCCGGTCCGACCGCCAACGCGTACTGCGCTTCCTGGGCGCGCAACGAGGCGTCGTCGGTGTGCAGCAGAGCTCGGACCAGTCGATCGTGCTCGCGATCGTGACGCCGCAGGCGGGACGGCAGCTGTTCTGTGCGCGGACCGATGCGGAGCCGACGGGTGGCCTCTGCATTCCGCAACCCTTGCGGGAGACCGTTCAGGTGATCTCCGCCGGCGAGGTCTACCCGGCCTCCGCAGGCGCGCGCGACGCGCCAGCGCGGGTGATGCCGGGGGCGGGGGTGGCGCGGGTGGCGCGGGTGGCGCGGACTCGCTCGTGCCCGGGCGCCACCAAGACGCGTGCCTTCACCCCCGGGCAGCTGGCGACGGCCTACGGGGTTGATCCGCTCCGCACGCACGGCCTCACCGGCGCCGGCGTACGCGTCGCGACGCTCAGCTCCCAGGAGGTTCCGACCGCCGGCTTCAGGACCTGGGCGCGGTGCTTCGGCCTCCGCACACCCGTCGTACGCCAATTCGCGATGCCGGGCGGCGTTCGCGACACGGGCACTGCCCCTGATGAGACCGTCCTTGACGTCGAGGCGCTGGCCTCGCTGGCGCCCGGTCTGACGCGGATCACGCCGATCTTCGTGCCACTGGACCAGAGCTTCAGCAACTCGTTCGTCCTGTTCATGGTCGGTGCGCTCGACCCGTCGCGCCAGGGCGGCACGCTGCCGAACATCCTGTCGATCAGCGACGGGGTCTGCGAGAGCCGGTTTACCCGTGCTCAGCTCACGCTCGGCGAGCGACTGCTCACCGACGCGGCGGCGCTCGGCATCTCCACTCTCGCCGCGTCCGGCGATCTCGGCTTCCACGGCTGCTTCATCAACAGACCCGGCGCGCTGTTCCCGGGCAGCTCCCCGTTCGTCACAAGCGTTGGTGGGACTCATCTCGCGCTCGGCCCTCGCAATCTGATTGCCAGCCAGGTCGTGTGGTCGACGTACGCGACGCAGCCAAACCAGGGCGTCGGGAGTGGCGGCGGGCCAAGTCACGTGTGGGCGCGACCGAGCTTCCAGCGAGCCCCCGGGATTGGCCGTCAGCTGCAGCGAGGCAAGACGACCCGACTTGAACCGGACATCGCCGCAATGGCCTCGTTCACCCCCGGTCTCGCCGTATTCGATGCGGACAACGGCGGGTGGGGAGTGGGCGGCGGAACGAGCGCGGCCACGCCGCTCACCGCCGGGATCGTCGCCCTCGTCCTCCAGCAGGAGCGACGCGCCCGGCATCCGTCCCTCGGCTCGTTGCCTCCGCTCCTCTACTCGCTTGCGCGGGGACCGCGCTACCGCTCGATCTTCTTTGACGTCACGCGGGGCACATCGTCGCGCCGCCCGAGGTCACGGGTTGGTCGCTCACCGGCCGACGGTGCCGCCCAGCGTGGGTATGACCTCGCCACTGGACTCGGCTCGCTGAAGGCGGCCGCGTTCGCCGCCGCCGTCAGCCGGCTGTCTCGGTCCTCCTAGGTCTTGATCGCTCGGGAGGTCCCGAGCACATGCCCGGTGGCGTCGAGTCCCTGTACCGCGACGAACGGTGCGCTGGGAACGGCGATCGAGGTCTCGAAGCCGGACTTGTCAACCGTGACGCCCGGCGTCAGCGCCGTTGCCGAGGACCCAGTGAGCAGCCGCCAGTGGGCGACGGACGTCGCACCGTTCCAACTCACGTAGAGCCGCGCGTTCTTGCCGCTGGTGATCGCGACCGCCGGCGCCGTCCGCGGGAAGCCGACCCACGGCAACCGGTACACGCGATAGTTGGAGTCGGTCGGAACGAAGTGGGCATCGAAGACGACGTGTCCACTCGGGTCGTACTCGGTGAACGACCCCTGCTGGCCCCAGCCCACGAACGGGTGGAGGTTGGCCAACAGCTGGAAGTCACCCTCAAAGTTCGACACGAGCCGAGGTGAGTGACCGTACAACGCGATCTTGGTCGCTGTCCGGTGCGTGAGGTCGAGTCGGAGCGCGAGCGCGCTTGAGTCCCGGTGCACCCGGGGGGGCCCGCCGCCGTTGTCAAACAACGTGATGATGCTGTCGTCCGGCACCCGCGACCGCACGTCATGCTGGAACCCGAACGACGCGCCCGGACCGAGCTTGAACGTCGAGTGCTTACCGCCGAGTCGCCAGATGACCTGCCCCAGCGGATACGCGAGCTTGTATGCGGTTGACGTGTTGCGGGAGGAGACGATCAGGCTGCCGTCGGCGTCGGGGTCGATCGAGTTGATGTGGAAGTAGTCAAAGGCGAGCCTTCGCTTGCCAGGAGCGCGCAATTGCGAATCCGCGATGGCGACGTGATCGAGGCTGTCCCACTGGTACAGGACGAGCCCGGTCGGAATATCGATCTCCTGGACGACCGAATCGAGCACCACCTGGTTGCGTGATCCATGTGCCGCCGATGCGTTCCACAGGACGGGCTCGTAGGCGGTGATCAGCGCTGTGTTGCGCGAGGTGATCCGAAACTCGTGGAGATCCGCGCTCAGCCCATTGCCGCCGCGGACGACGGCGATCTGTCGATACGACTGGTCCTCGATGATGCCGACCCCGAGGCCCGCGCCGGTCGCCGTCAGGCCGCCCTGCCACCACGTCAGCACGGGCCGCCCGCGATAGGTCTGGACCCGGAAGTCGTCCGCCGTGTCGCTTCCGCGAGTCGGCTTGAAGTAGATGAGGCGGCCGTCAGGGCCGAGGATCATCGGGCCCTTCTGGACCGGGCCCTGCTGCGGCCCGGCGAAGATGTCATCCGATGAGGCACTCGCGGTGCGCTTGGTGACCTTGACGGCCGCGGGGACGAGGTCCCTACGCGAGTGAAAACGGGATACGTCGCCGCGCCGCGCCGGCGGCGACGGGAGCACCAGCTTGGCGAAGCCGCCGACGGGATGGGACACCGTGAACCGGAACGTGCCGGCGTTGCCGCCGATCACCGCGAGGTGCGTGCGCACCGTGACCTGCTCGCCGGCGGTGAATGGCTTGGTCGGAATGAAGCTGGCGCCCTGACCGTCGGAGTCAGCCCGCATCTTTCCGGCGTGGGAGCCGCTGCGCGAGCCGCTCACCGTCACCGATCCGATCGCCCCCGGCACGACTCCACGGAACACGATCTGCGCCCGTGGAGGCGCGACCCGGCTACCCGGCACGGGGAACACGCTCACGGCGGCAGCGGCCTGTGCGGTGAAGACCGCCCCGGCTCCAATCGCCGTCGCGGTCGCCGCAAGCAGCACGCGTGCTGTTCGGCGCGGCCTGACTTGCAATGCCCTCATCTCTCATACCTCCGGCGTTGAGCGGTCCAGCCCGGCACCGGCCAGTCCGGGAAGGCGGCGATCATATCCCGATAACGGCGGCACGGTCGATGATTTAGCCAACGCCATGGTCGCCTTCGTGTTTCGCAGACGCGCTCACGTGGGCAAGAATGACGACATGGCGCCTGCCGCCGAGATGATCGCTGGTCGCTACGAGCTGCTCGGCGTGCTTGGGCGCGGCGGCATGGGAGTCGTCTATCGCGGACGCGACCGTGTGCTCGATCGCATCGTGGCGGTCAAGGTCCTGCCCGCCCAGTACGCGTCGGACACCATCCTCGTGGAGCGCTTTGAGCGCGAGGCGCGCGCAGCGGCGCGGCTCAACCATCCGAATATCGTCGCCGTGTTCGACACCGGACGCGAGGGAACCGTGCGCTACATCGTGATGGAGTGCGTCTCTGGGGAGAGCCTGGCGCAGCGACTCGCGGAGCGCGGCGCGCTTCCCATCCCGGAAGCGGTCCAGATCGCCGCCCAGATTGCCGATGCCCTCGCCGCAGCTCACGCCGCCGGGATTGTGCACCGTGACGTCAAGCCCGGGAACGTGATGGTCGAGCCGACCGGCGTGTGCAAGGTGCTCGACTTTGGGATCGCGCGGGCGGCTGCCGAGGCGGCGATGACCCAGACGGCGTCGATGCTCGGCTCCGCGCCGTACATGCCGCCTGAGACCGCGCTCGGCCACACGGCGGACGCGCGCTCGGACATCTACTCGGTGGGCTGTGTCCTCTACGAGATGCTCACCGGCCGGCTGCCGTTCTCCGGGGAGGTGCCCGCGGCGGTGATCAACCAGCACGTGAGCGCCCTGCCACGGCCGCCCCGTGAACTCGAGCCGTCGGTTCCACCCGCGCTCGACGCGCTCGTGATGCAAATGCTGGCCAAGGACCCCTCCGACCGGCCGCAGGACGCGGCTCGCGCCGCGGCCGATTTGCGGGCCTTGCTCGCGACACCCGCTCCGGCACCCCCGATCGCCGACACCGTCCTCCCGCCGACGGTGGTCGCGGCGCGGCGAGAGGCGATCCCGAGGGCTCAGCCCCCACCTTCACCTCGGGAGAGCCGTTTTCCGATCGGTTTGGTCGGCGCAGCCGCCCTTGTTGCTTTGCTCGTCGGGATCGGCGTCGCCGTGGTGGCGTCATCTGGCTCCGACCATCGCGCCACGTCATCCAGCTCGGGGGTGCACACCACGTCGACCGGCGCACCACGCACCGCCACGTCCTCGACCAGCGGCCGCAACTCGGCGGCGCGCAGTTCCACGACGACCTCAACCCAGTCCTCGTCGAGCGCCGCGCCGTCAACCTCGACATCCACCACGGCCGTGACCTCGTCACCACGAGCCTCGTCGCAGACCACGTCGAGTTCCAGTGCGACGAGCACCAGTTCGTCCGCGCCGACGAGCACGCCTTAGCCCGTGTCGATCGCCCTCAGGTAGGCGAGCACCGCGAGCACCCGCCGATGGTCATCATCTGTCGCCGGCAGATCGAGCTTGGAGAAGATGCTCGAGATGTGCTTCTCGACGGCGCCCAACGAGACGACGAGCTCGCGGGCGATCGCCGCATTTGTCCGTCCCTGGGCGATCAGCTCGAGTGTCTCCCGCTCCCGAGCGCTGAGTCCCGACAACTTGTCACCGTCCGGCCGGTTGCTCTCACGGACGAGAGTCGCGACGACCTCTCGGTCAAGGGCGGTGCCGCCACCGGCCACGCGCTCGACGGCGTCGAGGAAGGCCCGCACTTCACTCACCCGCTCTTTCAGCAGGTAGCCGACGCCGCTCTCACCGCTCGCGAAGAGCTCGCCGGTGTAAACCGGCTCGACGTACTGGGAAAGGACGAGGATCGCCAGCTGAGGCTGGCGGCGGCGCGCCTCGAGCGCCGCCCGGATGCCCTCATCGGAGAAGGTCGGCGGGAGCCGTACGTCGACGATTGCCAGGTCCGGCTTGTGGCCCGCCACGACGCGCACGAGACCGCCGCCGTCCTCCGCCTGGGCGACAACCTCGATCCCGTGCTCCTGCAGCAGCGCGACGATGCCCTCCCGCAGCAGCGTCTGATCTTCAGCGATGACTACCCGCACGGGAGCCTCGCTTCGACCGTGGTGCCGCCCGCCGGTGGACTGTCGATCCGCAGCGTCCCGTCGAGCGCCTCGACCCGCTGGCGAAGCCCGGTCAGGCCGCTGCCATTCGGATCGGCGCCGCCGGGCCCGTCGTCGGCGATCTCGGCGACGAGCGTCTCCTCGCCGTCGACCAGCACGATCCGGACATGGGCGCCCGGCGCGTGCTTGGCCGCGTTGGTCAGCGTCTCGGCGACGATGAAATACGCCGCTGCCTCGACAACGGGGGGTGGCCTGCGGGGGACGTCCGAACTGACCGTGACCTCGACGCCGGATCGGTTGGCGAGCGCCCCAACCGCCGCCACGAGCCCCCGGTCAGCGAGCACGGGCGGCGCGATCCCGCGCGCCAGGTCCCGCAGCTCGCCAAGCGCTGCGGTCGCCTCCTGGCGCGCTTTGCGCACTATCGCCTCGATCTCGGGCTGGCCCGCGAGCCGTTCCTCGGCACGCCCGAGGTGCAGACTGAGCGCGACCAGGCGTGACTGCGCGCCATCGTGCAGATCGCGCTCGATGCGTCGCAGCTCGGCGGCTTGTACGTCGAGCGCGCCGCGACGGGTGCGAGTGAGCTCGTCGACCCGCCGCGCCAGTTGCGGGTCGCCGGGCGGCCTGAGGGTGAGGTGCAGCACGTAAAGCATCCCGAGACCGAGCCACGGGAAGGTCGGCCAGAAGAACCCAGCCCCGGCCATGGCCCAGATGAGCAGGACGGACGCGGCGAAAACGACCGACAGGTTGCGCTGGACGGCAAGCTGCCGGTGGCGGCCATGCGGCTGGGCCCACGCGCGCTTGATCGCGACGGGCAGTGCGAACGACAACCCGGCGCCGAAGTACACCCACATCGGCCAGAAGGTGCCCGCGCCAGTTGCCGCCCAGATGACCGTGACGCCGAACGGCACGAGCGCCAACAGGGTCACCTGCTCCCCGGACAACGTCGTGCCGGCCACGACGATCTCCTGGCGTCCGTCCGTCATTCCCTGCCGCCACGACTGCAACACGACCTCCATGTTCGCAAGCCCGGGCGGTTCGCCCGGTCGACGAGGCGTGCGAGCCGCCCGTGTGAGTGGGAGATGGTGCGCCCCGACATGTCCGACAGGCTGCCGCTGCGCGCGCAAGTTGTCGCGGGGGTGCAGGGGCGTCCGGGCCCTGAGCGCCCCCGGAATTGGGATGGGGCTATCCCCACTCCGAGCGTCCAGCCCCTCAGCTGAAGTCGGCGGGACCGGGGCCCCGTACCTGTACGGCGAGGGCCCTGGACCATTCGCCGCGTTCACCCTGACGACGCGACTCCAACGCGGTGCCCATGCGCATCGGCCAGCACACCGAAGCTCGTCCCCGGGACCGTCTGAACCGACTGGACAATCGTGCCGCCGAGCTCCTCGGCCTTCTTCAACGTGGCGCCGACGTCTTCGACACCGACGAAGAACAGGACCTCGTCATCGACCCCCTGACGGGGACTGATCGCCGTATACGGCAGACCCTCCGCGCCGGTGTCGATGAACGTGTACCCCGGGAACGCCCCGTCCGATGCAACCTTCCAGCCAAACAAGTCGCCGAAGAACTTCCTGTCGCATCCGGATCCTCTGAGCGGATCTCAACGTGTACGACTGGGTGCGCCATGAGAACTCCTTCGTAGCTGGGTCGACCCGGTGCCGACCTCATCATCGCTTGACGTATCGACCGCTTCGAAATCGACAGTGATCGCCGCCGTCCTGTCGGTGCTGAGCCTGCATCACCGGTTCGCCGCAAGCGGCACGAATCCACAGACCCTCACCGTCGCCGGGCAGACGCTTGTCGCCTTCCACGACTGGACGTTCCTGCCCGGGCCCGGCTTCTACGCCGGCATCGGCAACGGCCTGCTGCTCGGCTACCTCATGTCCGTGGTCGCACGTGCTCCCAGGCACCTGGCGGTCCTCGGACTCGCGGTGGCTCGCTCGCGTTCCTCCCCGCGACGGGCGCCTTGCTGAACATCTATGACCGCCAGTCCGCCCCGCAATTCCCCGTCCCCTCGCTCGGCTGAGCGATGGATCAGGTCGGGCGGACGTCCGGGGCGCCGAACAGGCCGACCAGGGCCGGATCGTGGAACTCGATCACGCGCGAGATACCCGTGGCGGTCGGCGTGAGCACCACCACGCCATGGGCCCGAAGCGCGCCGTCCGTGTCTCGGTGGTACACGGCGGCGGCCGGCTGCCCGTTGGCTGTCGTGGCGATCATCCGCCAGTCTCCCGGCGCCCCCAGCACATACGTCTCCAGCAGGTGAATGCACTTAACGCGGCCGGCCTGCCAGTCGCGGAACGGCGTTGCCTCCAGCGTGGCGTCCGTGCGCAGCACCTGTGTCAGCAGCCCGGCGTCGGAGCGCTCAAAGCCAGCGATGTAGCCGTCGAGCAGTGCGCGCGCCCGTTGATCGTTCGGTTCAAGCAGCTCGGTGGGCTCGGAATCGAGTCGATCCAGCCGGGCGCGGGCGCGCTGCAGACCGCTCTTCACCGCCGCCGTCGTGGTGCCGAGGATCGCCGCAGCGTCGGCCGCGGAGAAGGCCAGCACGTCGCGCAGGATGAGGATTGCGCGCTGACGGGCGGGCAAGTGTTGCAGGCTGGCGATGAGCGCCAGTCGTAGCGACTCGCGCGCGAGAACAGCCGCGGCCGGATCGTCAGCGGCCGTGACGATCCATCGATCCGGCAGCGGCTCCAACCATGACACCTCGCCCCGCGAAACCTGACTCGGCGGGCGACCGGGTCCGTCGTATGGACCTGCCAGGCCTGAGGGCAGCACCCGGATCCGGCGCGGCTCCAACGCAGTCAGGCAGACGTTCGTGGCGATCTTGTAGAGCCAGGACCGAATCGACGCTCGGCCCTCGAACCCCGCGTAGGAACGCCACGCCCGAAGGTAGGTCTCCTGCACGAGGTCTTCGGCATCGTGCGCCGAGCCGACCATGCGGTAACAGTGCGCGAGCAGCTCCCGGCGGAACCGCTCGGTCTCGGCGGCGAACTGATCGCGGTTCGCCGCCCCCGGCACGCGCTCCGTCATGCCGCGAGTCTAGGAGGACCAGTCGCCGATGGCCGGGTCATCAGGGGAGCAGGGCCAGTTTGCCGATGGTGGCGCGGGCCGCCAGCTCCGCGAGCGCCTTTGGGCCGTCGGCCAGGTCGTACGCCGTGGGGTGAGCAGGAGCGAGGACGCCGGCGGCGATGAGGGCGGACAGCTCACCCATGATCTCGCCGAACAGCTGGGGGGCGGCCTGGATCAGCACGCCGATGTTGAGACCGATGATGTGGACCTGGTGCTTGTACACGAGCTCCCAGTTCGTGACCCGGGCTTCGCCGCCGGCAACGCCGTAGACGACGATCCGGCCCGTCACCGGCTTCGCCACTGCCAGGCTGGCGTCGAAGGTGGCCCCACCCGCTGATTCCAGCACCAGATCAGCACCGGCGCCACCGGTGAGCCGCAGCACCTCGGTGGCGAGGTCGCCGTCGAGGGAGTCCACGACATGGTCGGCGCCCAGTGCCATCACGACCTCGTGCTTGCTCGGCGACGCGGTCCCAATGACCGTCGCGCCGTAGTGCTTGGCGAGCGTCACCGCCACCTGGCCGGTCGCGCCCGCGGCAGCGTGGACCAGCACGGTCTCCCCGGCGGCGATGCGTCCGAGGGGCCGCAGCGCGGCGAGCGCGGTCGGCCAGTTCACGGTCAGGCCCAACGCCTCCTCCGGTGTCCAGCCGTCCGGCACCGGCAGCGCCGCGGCGGCGGGCAGGACCATGTATTCAGCGAAGGCCCCGTATCCGACACCGGTCACGCGCGTGCCCGGTCGCACGCCCGTCACCGCCTCACCTAGCGCGACCACCTCGCCGGCGGCCTCGAAGCCCGCCAGATACGGCGCCTGCGGACCGCCGTGGAACGTGCCGTTGGCCCTCGAGATGTCGGCGAAGTTGACACCCGCGGCGGCGATCCCGATGAGAACCTCGCCCTGGCCAGGGCTTGGTACCGGCGCATCGGTGAGCAAGCGAATGTCCTGAGGACCGTTCAATGTCGTCTGCTGCAGGGCACGCATGGTGGCGGGAATGCTCACGGCAATCAGCTCTCATTCCTTGTCGTGTCGGGTTCGCGGCACGCCTCTTCGGCGCCACCGCAGTGTCGACAGGTAGACCTTGGGCACCTCGGAAAGGAATCGGCGACGCAGCGGCCGTCTGACGCGTCGCCCGCCTCGTGGCGATCGGCGGATCGTCGATGCCGAGGTCTACGCCTGGCTGGCGGACCGTCGACGCGGGCGGTCGCCGCCACCGAGTGACGAGCGCGCGTTGCTCGACCTGGCCACGAGGTCACGGACGATCAGCGTCGCCGCGGCCGGCGAGCCCTTGACGAATCCAAAGAACGGCCCGAAGTCTTGGGTCGCCGAGTAGCCGGTGATGTAGAGCCCGTCGAGCGTGGTCTGGAAGTGTTCGTCGAGTATCGGAAAACCGTCCGCCAGCGCGACTGAATCGAGCACTCCGCGCAGGCACGGAACCTTGCTGAGGTCAACCGCGTACCCGGAGGCGAAGACGATGTAGTCCGCGGTGAGTGTCTCCGCATTTGACAGGACCACGCGCATGCCGTCGCCATCGCGGTCGGCGACGACTTCGGTCACCTCGGTCCCCGGCCACCGCGTGACCCGACGAGAATCGAGACGTGGCGTGAGCCAGTGCTCGAGCGTGAGCCGCCCCACTTCCCAGAATCGCCGGGCGATCGCCTCCTGCTCGTCGCTCGGAAGGTTGCGCCAGTAGCCCGGCACGTCGAGGGTCCGGTCGATGTGCTCGTCGACGAACCTCCAGCTCACGCGCTCAAAGCGCGGCACGTCGTGGCGGTGGACAACGTCGATCTGGGCGGCCCCGTGCTCGCAGAGGAGGGCCGCCCATTCGTACGCGCTCTGCCGTCCGCCGACGATCACGACGCGCGCGCCGGAGAGCTCGCTCAGGTCGACCAGATCACATGTGTGGGCCGACCGTGCGGTGGGAACGCCGGCGGCCCACGCGGGGACCTGCGTGTAGTCGCGAATCCCGGGCGCGGCGACCACGAACTCCGCGCGGACCGCTTCACCTGAGTCGAGCGTGGCTTCAAATCGGGCGTCAGGCTTCCGGAGCTCGACGACGAGTTCCTCACGGACAGCCAGGCCCTTGCGAACTGTGAACCACTCCGTGTAGTCGAGAAAGACGCCGACCGGGATGGGATCGACGTCGTCCGGGTCGATCCCCAACTCGGTCAGGTACACCTCGAACGTGTCGACCCCGGCTCCGTCGAGGTGCCAGTCGGGTCCGGAGCGCAGGAACATATCGGCCGGCATGTGCTCGCGCCAGAAGGCCATCGGGCGGCCGACGATCGTCGTAGCGATGCCACGATCACGAGCCAGGGCCGCCGTCGACAGCGCGTACGGGCCGGCGCCGATCACCAACAGCTCAGTCTCAACCACTCGCGCCCTTCCGTCCCAAGTCGCGACGCCTCCCGCGGCCAACCTTACACTGAGGCTCAAGGCCCTCGACCCATGGCGCGCTCGGTCATCGTCTCCGCAGTCAGGACGCCCGTCGGCAAGTTCGGCTCGGCGCTGCGCGCTCGCTCGGCGGTCGAGCTCGGCGCCGTCGCAATCAACGAGGCCGTCGCGCGTGCCGGCGTCGAGGCCAGCGAAATCGACCACGTCGTGATGGGGCACGTAGTGCAGGCCGGCGCAGGTCAGATCACCTCGAGGCAGGCGGCGATCGCCGCCGGAGTGCCGAAGGAGGTGCCGGCCATCACGCTCAACAACGTGTGCCTATCGAGCCTGACCGCCATCGCGTATGCCGATCAACTGATCCGCCTCGGCGAGCTGAACACCGCGGTGACGGGCGGCATGGAGTCGATGACACACGCGCCGTACGTGCTGCCGAAGGCGCGATGGGGTGGCCGGATGGGCGACGCCGAGATCGTCGACGCGATGATCCACGACGGTCTGTGGTCCACCTTCACCGGCCAGCACATGGGCGAATCCTCGGACGAGGTCAACGCCGCGCTCGACATCACCCGCGAGGAACAGGACGCCTGGGCGGCGCGGTCACATCAGCGTGCCGCGAGCGCCCGGCAGGCGCAACGCCTCGCCGAGGAGATCGTGGCCGTCGATGCGGGGGACGGCCGCCGAGCACCGGACGTGGTCACCGACGACGAGGGCATCCGGCCAGGCACGACCGCGGCAGCGCTGTCCGAGCTTCCGCCGGCGTTCGGAAGCGACGGCACGATCACCGCAGGCAATGCGTCACAGCTGTCCGACGGGGCCGCCGCGCTCGTCGTGATGAGCAGCGACCGCGCGGCCGATCTCGGGTTGCAGCCGCTGGCAGAAGTCGTCGCCTGCGGAATGTGCGCGGAGCGCTTCGCGTACCTGCACACGGTCCCGGCGATCGCGTTGCAGACGGCGATGCGCAAAGCCGGATTGAAGATCAGCGATCTCGGCCTGCTCGAGATCAACGAGGCGTTCGCCTCGGTGGCCATTCATGCGACCCGGATGCTCGGCGTGAGCGAGGAGATCGTGAACGTGAATGGCAACTCGGTGGCGCTCGGACACGCGCTGGGATCGACGGGGGCGCGGATGGCCGTCACGCTCGTGCACGAGATGCGCCGCCGCGGTGTGGAGTACGGCGCGGCCACGCTCTGTGGCGGCGGCGGCCAGGGTTACGCGCTGATCTTCCGCGCGCGTTGACATCGCCCAGCGCTTCGCCCGGCGCGGTCACCGCGCAGCGGGCCCGGATCCCGCGCTGGTGCGGTGCGGCAGCGCTTCCGCATAGCGGGCTATCGGAGCAGCCCGCCTATGTAGAGGTGGGCCGCAGCGTTCCGGACGGCTTCGCCCGCCATACCTCGATACTCCCACTCCCGTGGTGCAGACGGAAGCTTCGCCGGACGGCCCCGTGATCCGCACCCGCGCCGCGGCGCCCCGCTTCAGCCCCCGGCAACGCAGCACCAAGCGAAGGTAACCCGACCGCTGCTGCACCGACACTTGCCGCCCGCTGGGCTGCGGGGCGAAGACGCAACCGGCCGCCGGTGATCAGCGTTCCGCGATCGAGTCGATCCAGCGGTTGAGCGGTTTGCCTTCGCGGGTCATGAGCTCGGGATCGCGAAACGCATTAGTGAGCAGAGCGATCCCCTGGTAGGCGGCGACCAGCGCAACGGCCAGCTCGCGTGCATCACGACGCCCCATCGCATGGAACTGCTCCTCCTCGAGTTAGTAAGTGAGCTAACGTAGGTGATAAGTTAGGCGACTCACTAAAATCCCCCCCGCTGGAGGTCGTCGCCATGCAAGCCGCAGAACCTTCGTTTCTCGCCACCCGCCGCGGGAAGCTCATGCTCACCTTCCTGTGCGGGGTCGCGTTTCTCGACTTCATCGACGCGTCGATCGTGAATGTGGCCCTGCCATCGATTCGGCACTCCCTGCACTTCTCGATCCAGAGCCTCCAATGGGTGCTGAGCGGCTACCTGCTGACCTATGGCGGCTTCATGCTGCTCGGTGGTCGCGCCGCCGACCTGATCGGACGACGCCGGGTGCTGATGACCGGAACGGCGCTGTTCGGCCTCGCCTCGCTGACAGGCGGTCTCGCCGCCAGCGAGGGGATGCTGATCGCTGCGCGGCTGGTGCAAGGGATCGGCGCGGCGCTGATGATCCCGGCCGCCCTGTCGATCCTCACGACCTCGTTCACCGAAGGCCGCGACCGGCACAGGGCGCTCGGTGCATGGGGCGCAGTCGCCGGCCTTGGATCCGCGGTCGGCGTGTTCCTGGGCGGCGTACTCGCAGAGGGCCCAGGATGGCGATGGGTGTTCTTCGTCAATCTCCCCATCTGCGTCGTGGATCTGATCGCAGCGGTGCGGCTGGTCCCCGGCGAGCGATACCGCCCTCGACTGGCCAACTTCGACGTCCTCGGCGCCATCTTGGGGACCGCCAGCATGCTGTTGCTGATCTACACCCTCGTCAATGCGCCGGACGTCGGCTGGGGCACGACCCGCACGATCGGAGGACTGGCCGGCGCCGGGGCGCTGCTGGCCGCGTTCGCGGCAAACGAGACCCGCCACAGCAACCCGCTGGTCCCGTTCTCGATCCTGCGGATCAAGGGCCTCGCCGCCGCCGATCTCACCCAGGTGATCGCGATGGCCGGGTTCTACGCGATGTTCTTCTTCGTCACCCTGTACATGCAGAACGTCCTCGGTTTTTCACAGATCCAGGCGGGCACGGCGTACATCCCCACCACCCTCGGCGTCGCGATCGCGTCCGGGGTCTCCTCGCAGCTGTTCGTGCGGACGGGCACGCGACCCATCATCGTGATCGGCGCATTCCTGGGAGCCGGCGGCACGTTTTGGCTCTCCCGAATCCCTGTCCACGGGTCGTACCTGAGCGATTTGCTGCCGGGCCTGCTGATCATGTCCGCCGGCCTGGGAGCGGTGTTCGTCGGCGTCACGACGGCCGCCCAGGCCGGTGTCCCACCCGACAAGGCGGGGCTCGCGGCAGCGCTCATCAACACTTCTACCTGGCTCGGCAGCGCCCTCGGGATCGCGATCTTCTCCGCCATCTCCACCTCTCGCGCCCAGCACCTGCTCGCCGCACACGCTCCAATCCATGAGGCGCTGACATCCGGATTCCAGCGCGCACTCCTCGCCTGCAGCCTCTTCATGCTCGCCGCAGCCGCAATCGCGCTCCGCGCAACGAACACCCGAGGCGAACCCCAGACCAGCCCCATCTTCGAGACAGCCCCACAACCCGAACGCGCGTGACGGAGCAACACAGACTGGGAGCCGCCGGATCTCGCCGCGGCGGCTCCCCGAGAGACTCGTGAGATCCGCCAGCCTCGTCTTCTACGACGTCAGCCGTTCCGCCACACATCGCTGGCGCGCGGAGCGCCATGCGGCCTGCCGGGCGGCAACGTCGCGCTGTGGCCCGTGCGGGCGGGCGAACTCTGGCGATTCACCGGCACCCCTCGCCTGTCAAACGCCATTGTTCGCGACGACCGGCCCGCTGATGCTCCGGGCGAAGCTCAGCAGAGCAGCCCGGACATATTGGAGACGCGCGTCCGGGTGGGACCGCGTCAGACAACGAAAACCCCGCATGTGCGGGGCTGTGGGAGTGGGCCGTGGAGGACTCGAACCTCCAAGCTTGGAATAAGAGTCGCTGATTACCCGGGCATTTCCAGCAAAATATGTGCGCCCAGTGCAGTTAGTTCAAGTGTGGCGAGTCAGAATTGCCGGGTTCGGGACATTTGTCGGGACACAGATCTGGCCGGCCCCTGGGCCGCTGGGCATACTGACGCTCATGGAAAAGTCGCTCACACTGACCGCCGTCTTCACACCCGATGAGAACGGTTGGACGATGGCCCAACTCGCCGAGTGGCCGGCGGTTGTGACGTGCGGTCGCACGGTCGAGGAGGCGCGCGAGCTGCTACTCGACGCCGCGCGAGAGATGCTCGCGTCCTACCGCGACGATGATCGCGAGCCGCCGATCGGCGCCGGCCACGCCGAGCCGATCGCCATCGACCTCGCAGCTTGAAGCGCCGGCAACTCGAGGCGCACCTGCGGGAGCATCGGTGCGTTCGTCCTGCGGCCGGGCGCGAACCACGCCATCTGGAACAACCCGAACGGCGACCTCCAGCCCCCGGTGCCTCGCCATCAGGAGCTCCCGACCGGGACCGCGCAGGCGATCTGCCGACAACTCGGCATCCCGCGACCGTCCGGCTCGAGAAGTCCCGGAACTCTCGCCTCGCGGTCAGCACGCAGATTTGCGCCGCCGCCGAGTCGACGCTGGCGTGCCCGTTCCGCGTGTCGATCCTCGCCACCCCTATCCGATCACGACGGTTTTGTGTGTCCCATCCGTCCTGATCTTGGAGGCCCGTCGACTCTCGATCTGACGACGGGACCGGATGGGCCGTCGCCAGATCGGGAGTGCCCCCACCGGAGGCGACGCTGATATCACGCGGAACGCCCCGCGAACGACGGCGACATCGTCCTGGAAGGCCGGCCGGATGAGCCCCTCGGCCACGCTCGTCGAACGCGCGAGGGTCTCTATCGGACTTCGCAGCACATCGGTGGGCCCGAATCGAGAGTGTTGGTTCTCCTTTGCGTTAGCGGCCGGCGTCACGCGAACGATGGCGTTTCACCGGCGGGGGGTGCCTGTCGAACGCCAGACTTCGCTGCCTGCGACGGCTCGTGTCGATCGACAGGGGCAGCGAGTGGCTAGCGCGTCCTCACGCGGGGGCGCTTTGGCCAGGCCACAGCCCGGTGCTCACGCGCTGGTAGAGCGGTCGCGACCCACAAGCTCCGCCACGGGCGCTTCACGCTCCGGCTCGTGCCGGGTCGCTACACGATCGAGCTGCTCGCTAACGGCAAGCGGGTACACGCTCGGGTGATGCAGCGGAAGAAAGTCTGGGCCCGCGCGCACCGCACCACCACCGTCCGGTTCTTCTTCGCCGTCCCCGCTAGGGTCCAGACGTGCCGATCTCTGCTGGCGAGATCGTTGTCGCTCCGGGCGACGGGCGATTTGGTCCGCGCTGCTCCTCGTCGATTCGAACCGGGAGCGGGACGGTCCGTCGTGCGTCCGAATGCGCGGCGAGAAACGAGTCCGGCTTGGACTTTGGCGGAGCCCTGACCAGGTGAGGAGGCAAGCTGGTGTATCCCGGCTTCATGCCGAAGTCCCTGGCGACCGGCATCGTGTTCGTCACCCTGGAGCCATCGGCGAACTCGACCGCGAATCGGAGCATCTCCGGTGGCGGGGAGTCCCCGATCATCGAGATCGAGGCGCCCGGCTCGACCCGCCTGGTAGACCCGAGAGTCCAGCTCCGCACCGTCCGCGCCGCTGATGACCCGCAGTTCGATCTCGAACCCATCGGGATATCCGTACACCCGTGGGATCGCGATTGCGACCTTCTCAGTCCGGGCGAGAACGAGCTCCAATGCCAGCACACCGAGGAACACGCCCTGCGGCGCTCGCAGCCACGCCGGAACGAACCGGCGGACCGGAGCTGACTCATGGGAATCGCCTAATCCCATCTCGCGCCTCAGCGTATGCCTTCCCGATCATCACCCCAAACGTGTCAACGATCATCGAAATTCCCCAGTTTTGATCGTGGGAATTCCCCAGGTTGATCGCTCGTGGTGGCGGTCGCGTAGCCTGCTGGGGGTGGCTGGCTCTCCTGAGGGTGTGACGATGGGCCGGTTGGTTGGTGGACAGCTTGATGGCATCGGGCTGGAGATCGAGCCCGGGCGTGAGAGGTCGAGATGGGAGCTCCGTTCCTGACGCTGTTCGGTGGGCCGCCGGATGCGCTTGAGCGTCTGCGGCGGACGAGGTGGCAGTACCGATTTGTGCGTGTTGATCCGGGCGAGGAAGGCCCGGTCGCCGTGTTCGAATTCGTCGGCGAGATCGAGGTGGAGCTAGCCGACGATATCTGCGGAGAGCCCGGCACGTAGTTGCGCGAGTCGGGCGCGGTGGCCGCGCATGCGGTAGCTGTCGCCGTCAATCTGAAGAACGCTGGCGTGATGGAGCAGCCGGTCGAGGATCGCGACGGCGACGGTGGTGTCTTCGAAGATCGTGCCCCATTCGGCGATCCCGCGGTTGGTCGTCAGGATCACGGTGCCGTGCAGGTAGCGGCGGCTGATGACCTGGAACAGGTGAGAGCCGGCTTCGCCGACCATCGGCAGATATCCGAGCTCGTCGACGATCAGGACCTGTGGTCCGGCCCAGAACCGCATCGTGTTTTCCCAGCGTCCTTGGTCGGCGGCGCGGCTGGTGCGGGCGACGAGATCGGCGGCGGTTGTGTAGTGCACGCGATATCCGGCCTGCACGGCTTTGAGGCCGAGCGCGATCGCGAGCATCGTTTTCCCAACGCCCGGCGGTCCGATCAGCAACAAGTTCGCCTTCTCCTCGACGAACCGCAAAGTCGCGAGCTCATTGACGAGCCCTCGGTCGATGCCGGGTTGGGCGGTGAAGTCGAACTCCTCCAGCGTCTTGATCGATGGGAAGCCGGCGAACCGCATCCGGCCAGCGAGCCGACGCTGCTCGGTCGCGTCGACCTCAACCTGGAGCAGGTCGTGCAGGAACTGCGTGTAGCCGGGCTTCTCCCGCTCGGCGGCCTCGAGTGCGGCCGGGAGGTGCTCGGCGACGGCGGCGAGCTTGAGATAAGCGAGATGGCTGCGGAGGTCCTGGTAGCTGGCGTGCTTGTTCATCGCTGACCTCCGGCGATCTTCGCGATCCGGGCGTACTGATCGAGATCCACGACGACGCCGCCGGGATCCTGACCACGCAGGCGAGCAGCCTCGGCGAGCGCGCGTTCGCCGGGCGGCCGGTTCGGTTTGCGCGCACACTTCTTGTTCGTGGTGAACCCGGCGAGGACGGCTTGCTCGAGCAGCCTGGCGTGCTCCGGGCTGCGGAGCACCTGCCCGGCGCCGTTCGGCGCGCGGCGGTGGCGGGCGATCCGCCGGCCGGCGTGCGAGTAGATCTCCAGGTGCACGTCCCCGAGCCGGGCCCGGACCGTGACGGTCTGCGCCACGTAGCCGGGCGGGACGCTGTAGCGATTGGACTCGAACGCGACCAGCGCATCGTCGGCGACGATCCGCTCGGCCTGATGCTCGGCCGGGAACGCCAACTGCGGGAGGGTGAGCAGCGGCTCGGCGGCGGCGAGCTCACCGACCGTGCTCTGACCGCGCCGCCGTCGGTCGCTCACGGCGACGCTCCAACGATCGAGATCGGCCTGCGCCTCCGCCGGCGTGGACACCGGTGCCGCCCGCCACCACGACTGGGTCACGTAATCGATCGCCTTCTCCACGACCCCCTTGCGCTGCGGCCGGTTCGCCGGGCACACCGCGACGGTCACGCCGTAGTGCTTCGCCGCGGCCGCGGCCTCTGGGCGCAGCCGGTCGGTGCCTGGGTAGACGACCGTCGCCATCCGATCGGTCCGCCACGAGCGCGCGGTGCCGCCGAGCCGGCGCAGGACACCATCGAGCGCTTCGATCAGGTGCGCGAACGTCTGCCCATCGGAGAACACGCCGCGCATCCGGCCCGAATGCGACAACGCGCCGACCAGGACGTACGCCTTCTCGCCCCACGGCGTCTCCGAGAGCTCAAGCCAGTCGAGCTGCAACTCCTCGCCCGGCTCATGATCAAGTCCGACGGTGACCTTCACGCCGCCCGCCTTGCAGCAATCACACACCGGCCGCAGCGCGAGCTCTCGGATCTCACGCACCAGCGTCGGGTAGGAGCGATCGAACCCGAGCGGCACCAGCTCCTCGAACAGCACACTCGCGCGCACGTGCGAGTCATCGCTGAACCGAGCCTCGATATAAGCGCGGTAGGGCTCAAGGCAGCTCGGCATCGGCTCCCGCGACGGGCGGTTGCCGGCGAGGTACTTCGCGACGGTCTTGCGGTCCCGGCCGGTATGCCGAGCGATCGCGGACTTCGACCAGCCTCTGCGCGCGAGCGCGTGGATCTCCACATCGTCCTCCTGGGTCAACATCCCCCACGGTCCTCCTCATCCGTCGTGGCCTCAAGAACAGCTGACGGTGAGGGGGACCCCCGACAGAACCGCGCACGCGCGCGGGGATCGACTCCGGCTCGGCCCTCGGGCCTCGCCTCCGTCGAACCCCGCGCGCGTATCTCTACGCGCTACCGCCCTGGGGAATTCTCGTGATCAACCCTGGGGAGAAAACCGTGATCGCGGGCAAACGCGACCGCCCGAGATCCCGACAGCTCATCCCTTGCCGGGATCTGGGCGCCTGCCCCGGCCGGCGAGCTCCGCGCGTACAAGATCGATCTTGTTGTTCAGCACCTGCCGCCGGTACGCCGAAGGAACATTGTCCGAGACGTACGCAGCGTACGCACCCGACGCAGGGCGATCGGTAGTGCTCTTCTCAGCCTCGTCGGACAGGACCGCGAGGAAGTCGGTCAACTCCTCGATGCTGAAAGAACGGATGTCTGGGAACGAGTCCATGTCATTCCAGTCTCGTTCCACCTACATCCTTCGGCGGCGCCGCGGGCTCCGTCGCCAATCGCACTCGCGAGCTATCAGCCGGCCTGTTGTAGCTCGATCATTGCGGCAGCTTCGGCCGTCACGACGTAACCCAAGCGCGTGCGTCGTCAAGATCGTCTGACGCGAACACCCTGACCTCGCCCGGCATTGCCCAGCTTAGGGCGTGGATCGCACGCCGCAGCCAGTCGGCGTCGCCGACGACGGCGATGCGCTCCCAGTGGCGAAACTTGCCGAGACCGAGCTTGGTGTCTTCCCACGCGGCACCGGCGGTGAAGTCCGGGAACTCCGGGCCAAGCACGTACAGCATCCTGACCTTTCGTTCGCTGGATGCGGACTCCGCAGCTTCGACCGCAGGGATTAGGACCTTCTCGTAGTCCTCCGCGGTGACCTTCTCGTGCGCTTCAACGCCCACGACGGTTGCTGGAAGGTCCGGAATGGGAGTGAGCACGACACCCT
Organism: uncultured Solirubrobacterales bacterium; assembly: GCA_963750695.1. Classification (GTDB taxonomy): domain Bacteria; phylum Actinomycetota; class Thermoleophilia; order Solirubrobacterales; family Solirubrobacteraceae; genus Palsa-465. The sequence goes on along the minus strand of CAVVSB010000003.1, from coordinate 113,356 downwards.
CCTGGTCTGGCTGGACGAGCGAATACGCAGCACTGGGGTCACTGCGCCGAAGGCGAGACTACCGCTCCAGGCTAAAACGCGGCAGCGACGCTGCGAGCCGCTACCTGCAGTCCAAGAAGGGCATCGAGGGGAGCCGCACGTAGCAGCCGACGAGCCGTTGCTTCGCGCGCGGAGACGATGCCGCGCATCCCTGCGCGGGTTGTCACGGCGCGCGCGGCGGTGGAGCCGTGCGGAGCGCGGCTTTGTCCGGGGCGTCGACGGCTACCGAACTACCGAGTCACACGCGCGCGGACCTGCGGGCCCTGATCGCGCGTCCTGCGAGATGAAGGTTCCTCGCGCACGATTGAAAACGTACAACGATAAGCGCCCCCGCCTACCAACCGTGCTCGTCCTCGGCACGTCCAGGGTCCGCTGGTCGCCCTGGCTTCCGCCGTCGTCGGGCTCGTCAGCGTCAGCCGAAAGAACCGACGCGTCCGTCCCACCGAGCCCTAAACGTCTTCTGTCCCCCAAGACAGCTCAGACAGCTCACACTGTACGCACCACATGTGCTGAAAACGTCCCTCACAACGTCCCCGCGGCCGCGATCCGAGCCGATCGGTGCCGGGCGAGGGCGTGTTTATCAAGGGCGAAAGCGCAGATTTGCAGGCTATTTGCGGCCGGGACGTTTTGGCATCTTCAAGATGTCCCGGGACATCTTGGATCGACTTTTCAGATCCGGAACATCCCCGCTCAAAGAAAAACCCCGCATCTGGGGGGCTTGGAGAGTGGGCCGTGGAGGACTCGAACCTCCAACCTTGGGATTAAGAGTCCCCTGCTCTACCAGTTGAGCTAACGGCCCTTGACAGCGATGTTATCTCGGACGCCGCGACGAGGAGGTGGCGGCGGCGGGCGTGGCCGCCGAGGCCGGGATCAGCAGGACTGGGCGATCTGGGGGTTCGTCTTGGCCTGCTGGAGCGTCGTCTTGACGGTGAGCTGCTGGACCTTCGGGGTCAGCTCGACGGCCTTGGCGGCCGCAAGGTCGCCCTTGCGGGTCTGCTTGGCGGCGTAGGCGGAAGCGGCAAGGCACTCAAAGGCCTTCGCCTCCTTTGGATTGGCGCGAGCGATGAGTTCCCAGGTGGCGGCCTGGTTCGGGTAATCGCCGAGTGCCGAGTAGGCGCGAGCGGCGAGGACGCCGACGTCGGGATCGGGATTCTTGGTGAGCGTCAGGTACTTCTGCCAGGCCTGGGTGGTCGCCTTCAGCTCCTTCTTGCCGGAGTCGGTGAACTGGCCGGTCGAGGCGTTGAAGTTGTTGCCCTGACCGGCGCTCGTCCAGCGGGCCTGGACGAGCGCTGACCACGCGGCCGGGTCGTTGGCGTTCTGTTTGATCCGGTTGAGCGCGGCCTTCTCATCGCTTGAGACAACCTGCTTCTGGTTGCTCGAGCCGCCGCCGAATGCGTTCAACAGGCCCCCGCCCCCGGTACCGGTACCGACGCCGAACAGCACGAGGCCGCCGCCCATGAGGACGGCGAGACCGAGGTACACGGCCTGCACGGTGCGCCGGCGCCCTCGGCCACGAAGATCAAAGAGCATTCAGAACCTACGTTGGGTCGAGACCGTCGCCGAACGACTCACTGAGATCTCGGGCCGCCCGGGCGGCGGCGCGGCGGTCGGCGATCTTGAGCAACACGATACTGGCCAGGAACAGAATGACGAGGGGGAGCATCTCCAGGCCGGTCGTGACCGGATCTGCCCCGGGCATGGCGGCCGCGATGACCGCCATGATCACGACAGCGTAGCGCCAGTTCCGCGTCAGCGTCCGCGCGTTGATCGCCCCGAGGCGTTGAAGGGCGAGCAACCCAAGCGGTAACTGGAAGGCAAGTCCGATCCCCAGCATCGTGAAGATCTGGAACGTGTAGTACGTCTTCGCCTGCACGAGGATGTCGAACTGCTGGGCGTTGTAGCCCTGGAGGAAGTGGACGGCGGGCGGGAGCACGACGAGGTAGGCGAACACGACGCCGGCGAGGAACAGGAGCGGCGCCGTCAGCATCACCGGGATCGCAATGCGCCGTTCGTTCGGTTTCAGCGCCGGTATGACGAACGCGTAGGCCTCGTAAAGGAGTATCGGGAGCGCGAACAGCAGCGCAAAGTACGCCGAGACGGCGAGCGTCGTCGTGAACGGCTCGCCAACGCCGATCGTGATCGGCAGCCGTTTGGCGGTGTTCTTGGGAAGTGCTTTTGCCGCCGCGTCAGCACCCTGCGCGAGCTGGGAGAAGTGCGCCCGGTCCGCCGCCGACTGCGATCCGGACGCAGCCAGCGCGCTCGCGGCACCGGCGATTTGCGCCCACGCCTTCTGCTCCTTGACCTGGTCGGCGGTCAGGCCGGAGATGTGGTTGGAGCTCGTGGCAGGCGTCTCCGGCAGCGCGCGGTTCAGCGCGGTCAGCAGCGCGTGGTTCTGCCAGAAGCAGACGCCGAACGCGATCGCCAGCGCGATCCCGCAGATGATCATCCGTGACCGCAGCTCGTCGAGGTGGTCGACGATACTCAGCCGGTCTTCGTGCCCAATCGGGCGTAGGACCTTCGGCATCCGCGTGACCTTCTAAAGAAACGGCTAGGAGCTGCGCTCAGCCGGGTCGCGTGCGGGGGGTGCGCTGGCCGGCGCCGGCTCGACCGTGACCTTCGGCTCACCGGTCGCGGCGACCGGAGGAGCGCTCGTACGGGAGATCTCCGGACGCGATTCGGACTCGTCCTCGTCCGAGTCGCCGCCGGTGACCGAATCCTTGAATTCGCGCAGTCCCTGACCGAGCTGCTTACCCAGGCCCGGCAGTCGCTTCGGCCCGAAGATCAGGAGCACGATCACCAGGACGACGATCAGATCCGTTGTTGGATTGCGGAACATACCTTGCCTCCGTATGGGGTCCCCCAAGCGTAGCGATCACGTTGCCAGTCCGGTGGATGAAGGCGCTCAAGTCCTCCCAAAAACGCGCCGATAGAACCCACATCCAGGAGGCACCGATGAACGAAAATCGCGACAGACATTCAGTACGCCGGATCGTCCTCCCCAGCGGCCGCTCGATCGAAGTGGTCCGGTTCGAGGCTGCGGACCCGACGCGTCGTGGTCTCCACGTCTGCCCCGTGTGCGACTCCGAGCTCGTCCAGCCCGTGTGCTGGAGCGAGACGGTGGATCACCGCTGGGAGCTGACGCTCGAATGCCCGAACTGCGGCTGGCTGGAGGACGGGATCTATCAGCGTGAGCAGATCGACCGGCTCGAGGAGAAGCTCGACGACGGGCTCGCCGAGATGCTGGCCGACCTCAAGCGGCTGACCCAGGCGAACATGGCCGAGGAGATCGACCGGTTCGTCAGCGCGCTGAACGCCGACTTCATCCTTCCGGAAGACTTCTGAGCCGCGTCGGCGCTCGGCTCTGGCGACCGCTTGTGTGGCGGCGGGACTTGGCGCGGCTGCGACCGCATCAGACCGCAATAAGTTCCCACTGAAGGCGCTTCAGGCGCCGGATCGGGAAGTTGTTGCGGTCTGATCGCGGCGATCGCCCAACCCGCCCAGCGGAGGCCGAGCATTGGAGAGTTTTCGCGGTTTCGGCGCGTGCGGGCACGCGGCCCCGCGGCGCGGCGTGAGCGACTACATCTAGGCGTAGCGCTCGACGACGCCGTCGGCGACGAGCTCGAGCGCCGAGCGCTGGCGCGGCCCGAGCTCTGGCAGCAGCGCCTTCGCCCCGGCGACGAGCGCGAGCGCTCGGTTCTTCGCCTGATCGAGCGCGCCGGTGACGGCGATCCGGTCACACACCGCGGCGGCGGCCGCGGCGTCCCTGATCGCGCGGAGATCCATGGCGGCGAGCTCAGGATCGAGGCGTCGAGCAAGGATCACAGGCAGCGTGACGGTGCCGTCGAGCAGATCGGTACCGCGCGGCTTGCCTGTCCGCTCGGTTGGACCGGAGATGTCGAGCACGTCATCGAGGATCTGGAAGGCGACCCCGATCTGTTCGCCGAAACCGCCGAGCGCCGAGACCGGGCCGCCGCCCTCGAGCGCGCCGAGCTCGCAGGCGGCCCGGAACAGGACCGCGGTCTTGAGCCGGCAACGGTCGAGGTAGCGCTCGAGCGACACCTCGGGATTCCACGCATCCTCACGCTGCATGAGCTCGCCGGACGCGAGCTCAGAGCTTGCCCGCGCGAGCGTTCGCACGGCGTCGACCGACCGGGTCGCGACGAGCTCGGAGAACGCTCGTGAGAAGAGGAGGTCCCCCGTCGCGGTGGCCATGAGGCGGCCGGCGGAGGCGACGACGGTGGGCCGACCGCGGCGCAGCGCGGACCCGTCGAGGACGTCGTCGTGCACGAGCGTTGCGGCGTGGACGAGCTCGACCGCGACCGCGGCGCGGACCAGGCCGTCGGTCTCCGGGACGGGCACACCGGCGCTGAGGCACACGAGCAGGGGGCGCAGCCGCTTGCCGCCGGCCGCGATCGTCTCGCCGGCGTGGCGGGCGAGCACGGCGCCGTGCCCCGTCGCGAGGTCGTGCATCCGCTCCTCCACGCGGTCCATCACATTGCGCGCCTCGACGCCGCCAGCGGCGACGACCGCCTCGACGGCGCTCATGACGGGACCTGCCCGGCGTGCAGCGCGATGATCCCGCCGGCGGTGATGACACAGCGCACCGAGGTCAGCCCGCAGTTCGCCATCAGCGCCGCGAGCGCCTCCGGGCCGGGGAACCGCTTGACCGAGTTGGGCAGATACGTGTACGCCTGTGAGTCGCCGGCGAGCCGACCGAGCGCCGGTACGGCGCGATCGAACCACAGCTCAAAGAAGGTGGACAGCGGCGGGCGAGTCGGGGTCGTGATCTCGAGCACGACGACCTGGCCGCCGGGCTGGACGACGCGGGCCATCTCGCGCAGGCCCTGTTCGAGGTCGGAGAAATTGCGAGCACCGAAGCCGACGGTGGCGGCGGCGAAAGCGTCGTCCGGGAAGTCGAGTGCGAGCGCGTCCCCCCAATTAAATTGAACGTTCATTCCAGCGGAGGAGGAGGCGGCGGAGGTCGGGGCGCGAGCGGAGGCGGCGGCCGGGGTCGGGGCGCGAGCGGAGGCGGCGGCCGGGGTCGGGGCGCGAGCGGAGGCGGCGGCCGGGGCCGGGGCGCGAGCGGCAGCCTTTGACCGGGCGAGGTCGAGCATGCCTTCGGAGAAGTCGATGCCGATGACCTCCCCCCCGGGCGCGACCCGGCGGGCGAGTTCAAAGGCGAGGTCGCCGGTTCCGGTCGCGACGTCGAGCACGCGGTCGCCGGGCCCGACGTTGGCCAGGTCGGCCGCGCGGCGGCGCCACTTGTGATGCAGCCCGGCGGTCATGACCGTGTTCATCCGGTCGTACAGGCCGGAGATCCGATCGAACATCGCCCGGACCTGGGTGTCCTCCAGGGTGCCCGAACGCTCCGGTTTCACGGTCGGCCCCACGATCCGATCAGGTCCCTCGCCGAGCTACTGGAGCTCGGCGAGGAAGTTGACGAGATTCTGGAACTTCTGCGGGTCCTGCTGGGACAGGCCCTTGAACGACGGCATCGGGGCCGTCGGGTTGATCAGCGTCGAGGCGATCGCGGCCGGGCGTAGCTTGTTGCCGATGTGCGTCAGGGGCGGTCCTGGCCCGTTGTTCCCGTTCTCGCCGATGGTGTGACACGCCAGGCAGCCGGACTGCCCAACGACGAGCTTGCCAGCGTTGAACACCTGCACCTGCTGGGCGGTGAGGTTCGCCGGCGGCTTCATGTCGACCGAGTTCGGCGATCCCGAGGCGGCACCCTCGTAGGTGAGGTAGGCGATCGCGAGGATCGTCGCGAGTCCCGCGGCGAGAGCGATCGGCCGGCGCTCGATCCGCCGCTCCGGGCCGCGGTCATAGAACGGCAGCAGGAACAGCAGGATCATGCAGATCGTCGGCACGCCGATCGTCGCCATCGGCGTGAACTTCGGGACGTTCTTCATGACCCGGAGAACTTCGAACAGGAAGAAGAAGTACCACTCCGGACGCGGGACGTAGGTGGTCGTCGTCGGGTCCGCCTTCGGACCGAGTTCCGCGCCGAATATCAGCGACAGGAAGATGATCACGATCATGACGATCAGCGCCATGAGTGAGTCCTTGGCGAGTGCGTAGGGGTAGAACGGCTTCCCCTGGCTCTTCAGGATCGAGTACTCGCGGAGGTAGAGCTCTTTCTCAGCTTGGTTCATGCGCTCGCCCTCAGACCTCGGTCGGCTCCAGGACCTCTTCGTCCTCCTCGGCCTTGAGCCACGGCGGAGCGGAGATGCCCAGCTTCGTGATCAGGTAGAGGTGGGCGCCGATCAGCGCCACGATCGCACCAGGTATCAGCAACATGTGGATCGCGTAGAACCGAGATAGCGTGGTTGCCCCGAAGTCGGGGCCGGCTCTCAAGAAGTCAGATAAGTAGGGGCCGATGAACGGGCCGGTGCCGTTGATGTTGACGCCGACGACCGAGGCCCAGTACGCGCGCTGGTCGAACGGAAGCAGGTAGCCCGTGAACGACATCGCCATGACGAGGATGAGCAGCGTCACGCCGATCACCCACGTCAGCTCGCGCGGGTACTTGTACGCGCCGAAGAAGAACGTGCGCGCCATGTGCAGGAAGATGAGGATCACCATCACCGACGAGCCCCACTTGTGCATACCGCGGACGAACTGCCCGAGGAACGCCTGGTCGGTGATGTAGCGGATCGACTCGTAGGCGCCGCCGGTCGCGTCCGGGCGGTAGTACATCGCCAGGAACACACCGGTGACGGCCTGCGAGAGGAACGCGAACAGCGTCGCCGAGCCGAGCGTGTAGAACCAGTTGATGCCGCGCGGGACCTTGCGGAACAGCAGCCAGCGCAGCCCGCCGGAGAGCGAGGTGCGCTCGTCGATCCAGTCGACGACATGGATGCCGCCCTCGGCGATCGGGCCGTGCTGAGGCGCGACTCCGTTGGACTCGTCCGGTCGCTTGGGCTTCGGCGTCAGGACCTTGGGCAGCGGTGGTACAGGCAGGCGTGGCATCAGTTGCTCGGGAGGACGGAGGTGGAGAATCGCTTGGGATAGAGGTACTGGCCGATCCCATCGAGCGGCTCGGCCGGATCTCGCGGCGAGAAGCGGTGGAGCTCGCTGTTAACCGAGTACCGCGGACCGATCTGCACGACGCCGTTGTGGAGGCGTGTGTAGAAGCGGTCAAGCGGGCGTACCGGCGGGCCGCCAGAGACCATCCCGCGGAAGTCGTACACGCCGCCGTGGCAGGGGCAGATGAAGCGGCTGGCGGCCGGAGTGAAGCGGACCGGGCAACCGAGGTGCATGCACCGGGAGGAGAGCGCCACGAACTGGTTGTACTGATCTGCCTTCTCGGTGTCGATCGCGGGGTTGCGGGTGCGCACGTAGGCGATCGTGCGGCCGACCTCGCCGACGCCGGGAGTGATCGTGAACGTGATCGTGCTGTACGTGTCGTCCCGGAAGTCCGAGGGGACACCGATCGTCTGCCACTCAAACGGAACCCGGCTGAACAGGGGCCCGAGCGCAAAGCCGAGCGCCGGAAGCGCGAACGCCGCCGCGGTCATGATGCCGGCGCCCTGGACGGTGACGCCCATCAACCGGCGACGCGTAACCGTCTCCCCTTCGAACGCACCGGGAATCTGGCGGTCGGCCGTGTACTTCGATTTCGCTTGTTCGTGTTTATCTGCCACAGCTAAAGATGAATTGAACGGGTCGTGAAGCGTATCGTCAACAAAGCGACGAAGGTCACGAGACCACACCTCGTAAGACGGCGACGGCTCCCGGATCTTCCACCCGAGCACGGGCTTTTGCCCTCTCGAGAGCATCCGAGGACCCCCACCCGATCGCGACCGCCCCGGCCTCCCATACGGCCGCAGCGAGTTCCGGATCGGACGCCGCCCGGGCCTGCGCGACGAGCGAGATGAGGTCCCCGAGCTCCGCGACGGCGTCAAGGTCGCCGAGTGCGGCGAGCCGCTCGAGGCCGAGGGCGTACAGCTGGTCGCCGAGCAGCAGCGCGACGTCCGGGTCGAGCTCGGACTCGTCGTAGTGGAGGCGCGAGCCCTCGAAGATCATCTCGAGCAGGAGCACGTACTCGGCCTCGCGGCCGGCCGCCCGGGGACCGGAGGCGGCCCGGCTTGGCGGACCGGGGGGAGCCGGATCCCACGGTCGGTCAGCGAGTTCGGCGAGCAGCCCGCCCTGCTCTCGCAGCGCCTGCCGGAAGGTATCGGTCATCCCGCGACTTCCTCAAACGCCTGTTCGGCGGCCGCGACCGTCCGCTCGATGTCCTCATCGGTGTGAGCGAGCGACGGGAACCACGCCTCGAACTGGGACGCTGGCGGGTACACCCCGCGCGTGAGCAGCGCCCGGCACCACGCCCCGTAGGCGTCGCGGTCGCACGCAGCGGCCCCGGCGTAGTCGTCAACGCCGCTCGCCGTGAAGAACGGTGTCAGCAGCCCGCGGACACCCTGGACGACGAGCGGTACGCCAACCGCATCCGCGGCGCTGCGCAGGCCGTCGGCGAGGCGCATCGTGACGTCCTCCAGGCGCGCGTAGGCACGCGCATCGAGCCGCTGGAGAGTGGCCAGACCCGCGGCCGTCGCGAGCGGGTTGCCGGACAGCGTGCCCGCTTGGTAGACGTCACCCGCCGGTGCGATGCGTTCCATCAGATCGCGGCGACCGCCGTAGGCCGCCGCGGGGAGACCGCCGCCGAGGATCTTGCCCATGATCGTCAGGTCGGGCTCGATCCCGTACAGATCCTGCGCCCCACCGCGCGCGACCCGGAATCCGGTGATGACCTCGTCGAACACGAGCAGGGCCCCGGTCGCCGAGGCACGCTCGCGGAGTAGCTCGAGAAACCCCGGCACCGCGGGGACAACGCCCATGTTCGCCGGAACCGGCTCGGCGAGGATCGCGGCAAGCTCGTGCTGCTCGGTGGCTGAGACCAGAGCGTCGGGGTCGTTCCACGGGACGATCACGGTCGCGGCGGCGGCGGCCTCCGGGACGCCGGGGCTCGCCGGGATCCCCTGTGTGGCGAGGCCCGACCCGGCCTCGGCGAGGAGGCCGTCGACGTGGCCGTGATAGGCGCCGGCGAACTTGAGGATCTTCTCGCGGCCCGTGGCCGCGCGGGCGAGCCGGATCGTGCTCATCGACGCCTCCGTCCCCGACGACGTCATCCGCAGCATCTCGACCGACGGAAAGCGAGACGTTATTTCAGCCGCGAGAGTCACCTCATTTTCTGTCGGAGCCCCGAACGTCGTTCCGCGGTTCGCGGCAGCCATCACCGCGCGGACGACCGACGGGTCGGCGTGGCCGAGGATCAGTGGTCCCCACGAGCCGACCCAGTCGATGTAGTCGTTGCCGTCGACGTCGGTGATCGTCGCGCCCTGCCCCGAGGCGATGAAGATCGGATCGCGGCCGATCGAGCGCATCGCTCGGACCGGCGAATTGACCCCGCCGGGAAGCAGCCCCTGCGCCTGTTCGTAGAGCTCGCCGGAGCGGCTCACACGCCCGCGTGCTCGCGCTCCCACGCGCGAAAGTCCTCGGTGAAGTAGAGCAACCGGATCTTCTTGAACTCGGTCGAGGAGTAGAGCGTCGCACGCTCGTGGATGCCGGTCTGATCCGCGATCGAATCGAGAACCGCATCGCACTCCTCCTTCGAGCGGCCGTGCGCCATCGTGAACACGGAGTAGGGCCAGTCCTTGTAGGTCGGGCGCTGGTAGCAGTGGCTGATGCCGCGGAACGCGGCCATGCGCGGCCCGATCTCGAGGATCTGCTCGTCGGGGACCTTCCACACACCCATCCCGTTCGCGCTGAAGCCGGCCCGACGGTGGAACAGGATCGCCGCGACACGGCGCAGGAGGCGGCGCTCGTGCATTCCGGTCAGATGGCTCAAGAACGCATCCTGAGACATGCCGGTCGCCTCGGCCGCGGGCGCGTATGGCTCCGGAATGATCGGCATATCGCCCTGGAGCGCGCGGATCACGGCGACGTCGGTCTCGTCGTAGGGCTGGCGCTCGGTCTCGGCCGGCTCGACCGCCTCGGCGGCCTTCGACAGCACGTCGGTGCCGCCCTCCATCTCGAGGTCCATGCGGATCTTGAACAGCTTCAGGGTCGGGAGCTGGCGGACGGACTCGGCCTCAGCGAGCCGGGCGAGCGTCTCGAGCGTTCCCTCGAGCCCGAGGGGCGAGTCCGGCTCCGTCGCGATCGTGAACCAGATGTTGAACTCGTGGTTGCGCAGGTAGTTGTGGCTGACGCCGGGATGCGCGTTGATGATGTTCGCGGCGCGCCATGGGTTCTCCGGGTCGACCTTGGCGGCGACGAGCATCGAGGAGTAGCCGAGCGCCCGGGTGTCGAAGATGGGCGTGACCTGGCGGATGATCCGCTCGTCGAGGAGGCGCTTCACGCGAGCGATGACCTCGTCCTCGGTGATGCCGGCCTCGGTGGCGACGTGCTGGTAGGGCTTCGGCGCGATCGGAAAGCTGCCCTGCATCAGATTGAGCAGGCGCTTGTCGAGGTCGTCGAGCGGAATCGCGGCGCCGTGCTTGCGGCTCCGGAGCTTTGGACCGTGTTGGCTTGATTCGCCTACTGCAGCCATCGGGCGGCATCCTTTGCGTGATAGGTGATGACGATGTCGGCCCCAGCGCGACGGATGCCCGTGAGCGCCTCGAGCACGGCGGTGCGTTCGTCGAGGTAGCCGGCGATCGCCGCAGCCTTGAGCATGGAGTATTCACCGCTGACGTTGTAGGCAGCGAGCGGCATCTCCGTCTCGTCCTTGATCCGGCGGATGAGGTCGAGGTACGGGAGTGCCGGCTTGACCATGACGATGTCGGCGCCCTCGTCGATGTCGAGTTTCGTCTCCCGGATCGCCTCGTTGCCGTTGGCAGGATCCATCTGGTAGCTGCGGCGGTCGCCGAACGCGGGTGCGGAGTCGGCCGCAACCCGGAACGGGCCATAGAAGGCGGAGGCGAACTTGGCGCTGTAGGCCATGATCGGAGTGTCCGTCAGGTCCTCGTCGTCGAGCGCCTGGCGGATCGTGCCGATGCGGCCGTCCATCATGTCGCTCGGAGCGATGATGTCGGCACCAGCTTTGGCCTGGGAAACGGCGGTGCGGTTCAGCAGGTCGAGCGTGGCGTCGTTATCGACGCTCCCGTCGCCGCGGACGACGCCGCAATGGCCGTGGGAGGTGTACTCGCACAGGCACAGATCGGTGATCACGAGGAGATCCGGGTGGGCCTGCTTGATCGCCTTGGTGGCGAGCTGGATGATGCCCTCGTCGTCGTAGGCGCCGCTGCCGAGCTCGTCCTTGGCCGCGGGGAGGCCGAAGAGGAGCACGGCCGGGATCCCGAGGGCCTGTGCCTCGGCGGCCTCCTGCACGGCGTGGTCGATCGAGAGGTGGTCGATCCCGGGCATCTCCTTGATCGGCTCGCGGCGGTCGAGACCGTGCGCGACGAACATCGGGTAGACGAACTCGGCCGGGCTGAGGTGGGTCTCACGAACGAGCCCGCGCATCGCGTGCGTAGCGCGGAGTCGCCGCATGCGGGTCTGCGGAAAGGCCATCGCATTTGATGGTACCCGCGGGGCGATGAGGGGCATGGATGCGAGGTGCGGCCGAACTCGAGTTCCAGGAGGTTGGGCGATGAGGAATGCCGCCGCCGGGTGCAAGTCGGTCCACCAGAACCAGCGCAAGACGGCGACCTACGCGTTCGTCGAGCGGCTGCAGCGAGTCACCGACTATGGCTCGGGGAACTACCTCGAGGGCTGGTTCACGAGCAATCACGAGACTCGAACGTGACGATCGATCAGACGAAGAACGTCCACTCGCCGCGTATTCGCTGAGAGCCGTCTGAGCTGTGCCGGCCCGGCCGTCTCGTGGGTGGCGGTCGGGTCGGTACGGCGGCCGGTCGGCTTAGACCAGCCGCCAGGGCTCGATGCGGTGGGTCGTGACGAGGCCGGCCTGGACGTATGGGTCGCCGTTGACGAACGCCTCGATGTGGGCTCGGTCGACGTCTTTGAAGACGATCGCACCGGCGTGCGGCGGATCGCCGAGGGCGCCGGCGAGGGTGACGTGCCCGGCGTCCTGCTCGGCCTTGATCTTGGCGAGGTGGGCCTCTCGGTGCGGCGCGCGGCGCTCGGCCATGTCCTCGACGTATGCGTACAGCAGAAGGTGGTGGGTCGATGGTTCAGCCATGGTGATGGAACCCTACGGTACGCTCCGTGGCGTGGCGGATATTCAGAAGCGCGGGAGCTACACCCCGCGGCGCGCCCGTGAGAAGCGCGCCTACCAGCTGGTCGTCGTCGGCGGCGTCGCCGGGCTCGTGGGCGTCGTCGGGATCGTGCTGGCCGCGATCGGGACGGTCGGCGCCGGGATCCCGATCGTTGCGCTGATCGTCGCGGCGCTGTGCGTCGTGATGTTCCGGCGGCTGGTCGGGACGCGGTAGCGCTCGTCCGTCTGGATCCCCGACGGGTCAGCGACCGACGAGGCGGCTCGTCACGTTCTCGATCGTCTCCTCGCCGTACTCCATGCTCGGATCCTCGACCGTCATGACGGCGATCGCGATCCGACGCCCGCGGCGCTCGAGTCGCCCCACCTGACTCACGAGCTGGCCGTCGCCGGTGAGCCGCCACCCGCCCTTGAAGTAGACCCGCCAGCTGGGTCGGGCGGCGGCGGGGATCCCCCAGCTCTCGTCCGGATCGATCCCGGACAGCAGATCACGGGCGTAGCCGCGGAAGCGGCGCGGGATGAGCGAATCCATCATGTAGAAGAAGCGGGCCATGTCTGCCGGGCTCATCGATTCGTTGGCCCAGTTGGCGCCGAGCGAGAAGTCATGCATCCCGGCGGCGCGGGCGACGCTCATCAGGCCGTCGTCGCCGACGCGCCTCCAGACCGCGGAGGCGGCGCCGTTGTCGGAGACGTGGATCATCGGGTACAGCAGGTGCTCGCTCGACGGGCCGAGCGTGTCGTGATCGGCGGCCAGCGCGCGTAGATAGGCGACGAGCAGCATCGACTTCGTGACGCTGGCCGAGACGTACGTGCGGTGGGCGTTCAGGCCGAACTCGTGCCCGCTCGAGTCGACAACCGCGAAGGCGTTATATCCGTCACGGTCGGCGAGCACGTCGCTGGCGCGGATCATCGCTGCCACGCTGGGAACGCGGCCCGCGCCTTGGCGGCACGATCGTGTGCGGCCGCTGTCCGCGATACGGCGGCCCACGCCTGGGTCAGCGTCGCCTGGCGGTGGCCCCGCACGACGAAGACGACGATGGCGGTGACGCCGGCGAGAGCGAAGACAACGGCAAGCCGCGGCCGCCAGGTGCGGGCGCCGCGCCCCCGGGAGCGAGGCCGAACGTCCGGCTGCGTGAGGCGTTGCGCCCGGGACGGCGGGATGATCAGCGGCGCATCGAAGTCGATCGCTGACGGCTCGGCCGCCGGGGCCTCGACGACAGGGAGCGTCCCCTCCCGGTCGGAGTCGGGGATCGCCTCCGCGGCGGCGGTGAGTGGCCCAGACACTCGCTGTTTTCCCTACCCGCGATGGCGCGCTCGCAGTGGGGCGCGCGGAGAGTCGCACCTGAGAATTTGCTTAACCTAGAAACTGGCCCGGTCGGAAGGCCCCGCCGGACCCCGCAAACTGCGCGGAATCGGTGTTTGGCGAATGGGTTCGGCGCCGTGGGCTCGAGTCCTGCCGTCAGCACGGCCCGCGGCCAGGCGACGAGCCGCTTACGTGGCGAACCGGCGCAGGGCGAGGCGGGCGAGCACCCCGAAGACGACGGTCAGCACGAGCAGATGGAGCAGCGGCCCGAGGATCCCCGGAGAGGATCCACTGAACGCATTACTGACCGCCTGCAGAGCGGCGCGGAAGGGAAACACGAACGCGACGACGTCGAGCACCGACTTGAGCGCACCTGAGACCGCGCTCGGCGGGACGAGCGCCACAAACGCGATCGGCAACGACAACAGGAACGCGAGCAACGATGAGGCGCTGACCTCCCGGGCGACGCCGCCGATCGCCGTGCCCAGGGCACCGAAGGCGAGCCCGCCGAACGCCAGCGCGACGATCCACAGCGGAAACCGTGCCCACTCAAGGTGGACGAACAGCGACACGAACACCGACATCAGCAGCGTCACGATGACGGCGCACGCGGCGGAGAGAGCGATCTTCTCCGACAGCAGTGCGCCCGGTGACACGAGGCCACGGACGAGACGGCGGTAGGCGTTCTCGGAGCGCTCGACGGCGAGCATTCCGGCGGCGAGCAGGACAGTCACGAACATCAGCGAGATGACGACGGCGATCGCGGCGGCGTACGTGTCCGTCGGCGTTGTCTTGCCCGCGAGCTCGGTCCGATCGACGGTCAGGGGTGTCCCGATCGAGCCGAGGACCGGCGAGGCGAGGTTGAGGCCCTCGATCGCGACGTCGGCGAACGCGACGACCTGTTGCAGCGTGGCGCGCACCGGCGAGCTCGCCGGCAGGGTCGCCACGGCGTGGGCGACGATCGTCCGGGAGGCCCGCAGGCCGAGGAGCGGGACGGACTGGCCGCCGAAGTTGATCTGGCCGCCGTCGAGCACCTGGCGCAGGTCGGACGTGGCCGCGCCGAGCACCTGACGGGAGATCGCCTGCTCGGCCTGGTTGAGGCGCGACTGGATCGCCTGGTCGACGTACTGGCGCTCGAGCGGGTCCTTGGCGTTGAGGACCAGCTCGACGGTCGGGTTGCCGACGCCGTTGTTGACGAGATTCGCGATCTCGGACGGCAGGTCGGCGGGAATGATCAGCGCCGCGAGCGCCTCGCCATCGCGGACCTTGGCGATCGCCTCGTCGCGGGAGTGGACCTTGATCGGCTGGACCGACTCGAACAGCTGGTTGACGTAGTCGGCGAGGTTGATCCGCTGGGAGCCGAGGTTGATGAGCCCCTTGCCGGGGGCGACCTCGTTGTAGAACGCAACCTTCGGCTTACCGGGTGGGCTGGAGAGGGCGAAGCCGATCATCAGCGCGATCACGATCGGGTAAATCACGAGCAGGCTGACGAGCAGCGGCGATCGGCGCAGGATCTGGAGGTCTTTGACGATCAGCCACCGCATGCGCGTTCCGGCCTGGGTTCAATGCCCGCGTTCGTGCAGGAAGTGCACGAACGCTGCCTCGAAGTCGCTCGCGTCGCCACCGACCGCCCGCGCGAGGTCGCCCGGCGTGCCGGTGAACAGCAGCTCACCATCGACCAGCACGAGCACGCGGTCGGCGTAGCGCTCGACCTCGGCGACGTTGTGGGTCGAGAACACGACGGTCGTGCCGCGGCCGGCGAGCGCGCCGATGAACTCCCATAGGCGCTCGCGCTGGCGCGGGTCGAGCGATGCCGAGGGTTCGTCGAGGAGCAGCGCGACCGGCTCACACAGCAGCCCGATCGCGATGTTGACCCGCTGCTGATTGCCCCCGCTCAGGCGGCCGACCTCCTCGTCGGCGCGATCCTCGAGGGCGGTCTGCTCGAGCATCCGCCGCACCGCGGCCTCGGGGTCGGGGCGCTTCTCCAGGCGGGCGAACAGACGCAGGTTCTCCGCGACCGACAGCTTGGAATAGAGCGCCGGCTGCTGCGGCACCCAGCCGATCTCGCCGGCCGAGTGGCTGAGCTCGCCCTCATCGGTGTCGAGGACGCCGGCGAGGATCGAGAGGAGCGTGGTCTTGCCGGCACCGTTCGGCCCGATGATCGCGACGAGTTCGCCCCGGGCAAGCTCAAAGCTGATGTCGGCCAGGGCGGTGCGCTCGCCGAAGCGCTTGGTCACCGAGCGAACGGCGAGGCGGGTGTCCGGCGAACCGGTTGGAGTGGTGGCCGACACGAGGGGCGGAGGGTAGTCGACCTCCGCGCCCGAGCCGATGGTTACCCCGGCGTACGAACCGTCGGCTCGAGGGACGCGCCGCACGAGCGGCAGTACGCGTCACCCCGCCCGGCCGGGGTGCCACAGTCCGGGCAGTGGTCCGGATCGAGCGGGCGTGCCGTATCGGCACCGGTTCCCGCGCCACCGTCCACGTCGCCGTTGGGATGAGTGCTGGAGTCGACGAGCACCCCGCCGCGCGGCGGGACCCCGGTGCCGGGCGAGAGCACCCCCCACGGCTCGAGCACCAGGTGCCCGCGGAGGTAGACGACGGTCTGCCGGACGACGGCAGCGACCGGGAGCGCGAGCAGGGCGCCCGCGATGCCGTACAGCTGATAGCCGATCAGCAGCGCGAGGATGATGATGATCGGGTTGATCCGGAGACTGATACGGAACACCTGCGGCGCGACGATGTGACCCTCGAGCTGCTGGAGCGCGATGAACATGAGCACGACCCAGACCGCGCTCACCGGGTTGTTGAACAGCGCGACGAGCACGGCGGGTGCCGGCCCGATGATCGGCCCGATGTACGGGATGAACTCCATCAGGCCGTAGAAGGCGCCGAAGAAGACGGCGTACTTCTCGCCGTCCGGGAAGATCCCGAGCACCCCGAACACCCAGAGGGCGAGGGTGGCGCTCGCGCCCATGATGAGGCTGAACAGAAGCTGGCCGCGGACGTAGCCGAACACGGCGTGCTGAACGAGCAGAGGGAAGTCGTCCTCGGGCGTTCCATCGCCGTCGGGCATGATCCTGCGGATCATGTCGCCGATTTGTCGTCCGTAGACAAGGAGGTAGATCGACAGCACGAGGATCAGCACGAGGTCGAACCCGACCGTCACCACCTGGGTGAGGATGTCCCGGGAGAACGAGACGATCGCCCCCGATCGCTTGAGGATGTTCTTCTGCAGCGTCTGCAGCGCCGTTTGACCCTGTTGCTGAATATGGACCTTGATGCCGTTGCGGTCGAGCCAGTTCTGGAAGTTCGTGAGGTCCTTGTTCGCCTGGCTGACGAGATGGGGGACGTCGCGCTGAAAACGGGTGATCTGGGTCGAGACCGGGTCGGAGAGCAGCACGCCGATGCCGCCGAGGATCGCGAAGCCGCCGAGGTACACGATCAGGATCGCGAGGCCGCGCGGAAACCGCCAACGCTCGAAGCGCCGGACGACCGGGTTGAGCATGAGCGCGACGATGCTCGCGGTGGTGAGGATGAGCAGGACCGAGCCGGAGGCCCGCGCGAGCGCCCACAGCGCGACCAGGCCGATCGGCAGCAGCACGAGCTGGACCCAGCGCGGGACGATGACCGGCGGTACCGAGGGCCCGTCACGGTCCTCCACGACGTGTTCCGGGTCCTCCGGCACATCGTCTTCCGAGGGCTCCGCCACGTCGTCCCGCGACGGCGGCGGTGGAGCATCGGGCGTCGCCGGGCCGACATCCTGCGGCGGCGGAGCTTCGCGCTCGTCGTCCTCAGACGACTCGTGACGGGACAGCTTGATACCCATTTAGCTGGAAGTATGCGCCCACGGAGGACGCGCAAACGTGAACCAAGTCAAGATTCTGTTCATCGGAGACGTCGTTGGTGGAATTGGCCGCCGGACGTTGCTTTCCCTGCTTCCGACCCTGCGCGAGCGGCACGAGGTCGACTTTGTCGTGGTCAATGGAGAGAACGTCTCGGGGGGTATCGGCATCACCCCAAAGAACGCCAACGAGATGTTCGCTGCGGGTGTCGATGTCATCACGCTCGGTAACCACACATATCGGCACCGCGATATCTACCCGTACCTCGACGCCAACGATCGGATCCTGCGACCGGTCAACTTCCTCAAGAGCCAGCCCGGACACGGCTCGTGCGTGTGCGAGCACGACGGCATCCGGCTCGGTGTCGTGTCGGTGTCCGGAAATCTGTTCATGAACGCCGGTCGACCGGCGTTCAGCGAGGTCGACGCCGCGCTGTACGGGCTCAAGAACAAGGCGGACCACATCCTCGTCGACATGCATGCCGAGGCGACGAGCGAAAAGATCGGAATGGGCTGGCATCTCGACGGCCGCGTGACGGCCGTCGTCGGCACCCACACGCACATCCCGACCGCGGACGCGCGGGTGCTCCCCGGTGGTACGGCCTACATCACCGACGTGGGGATGACCGGGCCACGCGGCGGCGTGATCGGGGTCAAGCGCGAGCAGGCACTCGAGGCGATGGTGACGAAGATGCCGGTCAAGTTCGAGACCTCGGCCGAGGACCCGTGGCTCAACGGCGTGCTCATCACGACGGCAGCGGAGCCGATGCGGGCAGTAGCGATTGAGCAGGTGCTGGAGCCGGCTCCGAGCCGGCCGCGCTAGCGCTCGGCGAGTCCGCGGGCGAGAGCGCTGACGCTGGCTGCGCGGCCACCAGCGCAACGAGCACGAGCGGGAAGAACCACGGGATGTAGAGGTAGAACCAGTGGCTGATCCCGAGCTGGAGTGCGATCAGCACGGCCGCTCCGAGCGCGGCAACCTCGACGATCCCACGCCGGCGCGGGAACACCATCACGAGAAGCGCGAGCGCCGCGGCCGCACCCTGCACGAGGCGCTGCGCGAACGACAGGCCACCCCACAGGCCCCACACCGAGAACGGCGAGCCGCGATTTGACTGGTAGCTGATCGTGTCCCGCCAGAAGGCGTGGAAGTTGCCGTCCAGCAGGACCGGCAGCATCACCACGAGCGCGGTCAGCGCAAACGCGAGCGTGAACACGAGCCCCGATCGCAGCGCCCGCCGCGGGACCTCCCAGTCGTCGAGGCCGCGCAGCAGCAGCGGCGCGAGCGCGAGTGGAGCGAACTTCGTCAGCCCGGCGAGCGCGCCGGCCACGCCCCGCGCCGGCGCCGAGCGGAGGACGAGCAGCGACACGACGACGAGCAGCGCGACCAGCGTGTCGTTGCTGTTGGAGCTGAGCGCGAACAGGGTGAACGGGTAAGCGGCCCACCCGTAGGCGAGCACGATGCCGAGCGAGGGGCCGCGGATCATCCGCCCGAGGAAGAACAGGCCGATGAGCGTCAGCAGGTCGAACGCGATCGCGGCGCCGTGCGCGGCGGGGAGGTCGTCCCACATCCCGCTCCATCCGAACGCGGCGCGGAACGGCACGTAGGCGTAGTAGTTGACCGGGCCGTACGTGTCGCCCTCGGCGTTGTCGTGCGGCCAGTTCCCGTAGAGATGGTGGCCGTGGATCAGTTTGTCTGCGCCGATCACGCCCGCGTAGCCGACATCGATCACGTTCGAATTAGTGATGTTGAGGCCGATGCGAAAGCCGACGAGGAACACGAGCATCACGGCCAGCCACGGGACCGGGAGCAGCAACGGCAGCGGCGCCCGGGGCCGGCCGCGCCCGAACGCGAGCAGGAGCATGCGCACGAACAGGTAGAGCAGGCATGGGTACGCGAGCGGGACCGACAGGCCGATCTCAGCGTGGTTGAAGAACGCGAGCGACACGGAGAACAGCAGCAGGACGAGGAGGTCGAGGTGCAGCAGCGTCGGACGGCGGCGGAACGGAAGAAAGGGCAGGAGGAACACGACGCACAGGGGCAGCCACACGTAGAGCGCGTTGACCTGGCGGCCGAACGCGCCGGCGTAGCCGCGGGCCATTGTCCACGCGACCTGGAATCCGGTCCAGGCCTCGGTCACCTGGCCGGTTCCGTCGTCGACGTAGACCTGGGCCATCTCCTTCTGGTTGGGGCCCTCCGTGAACCAGCTCACCTGCCAGCGGCCCGGCCCCTTCGTGTACTCGTAGGCGGCGAGGTGGTGGTGGCGGCGCAGTTCGTCGCGGATCCGCGGGTTGCGTGCCGCGATCGCCTCGACCTGATGACCGGTGAGGCGGTAGCCGGCCGGGCGTTTGGTCGCGTCCGGGACGAGGACCGGCAGGTTCGGGTCGGTCGCGGTCGTGGCAGCGGTCGTTGTAGCGGTCGTTGCTGCGGTCGTGGTTGCGGTCCTGGTCGCAGCCCGTGCGGCCGGGACAGCGCACAGCATCACGACCGCGAAGGAGCAGCCGAGGCGGCCCAGAGCGAGCGGTCGCTCGCCCGGCCGACGCCTGCCTGCCACCAACCGCGAAAAAGGTCCGAGAGATGGCCCCGTCAAGACGTATCGGACCTTAAAGGCGGTGAGAGCAGAGCGGGAAAACGGTCCGATCCGCGCTCCAGGGCGCTTCTGGCGGACCGTTGTCGCGGTCGTGCGGCTCTCACACCGCTCCCAAGCGCCCGACCGGCGCCGGCGACCGCGTGCGTAGGTTCGAAACGGCGGTTAGGCCCGGAAGCTCCAGAGCTTCTGGCCGAGGAACGACAGCGGCGTGCCGGCGACGATCGCGATCGCCTGGGCGAGCAGCTTGTTCATGCCCATCCCGTCGACGAGGCCGATCAGGACCGCGTAGCTGAAGCCGAACGCGATCAGCGACACCGCGAAGAAGCGCGCGCCCTGGAAGATCGCGTGTTCGTGTTTGGCGTCGAACGTCCAGTGTCGGTTGAGCCAGAAATTGTTGAGCACCGAGACGACCCAGGCGATGACCGCCGAGATCCGGTAGTCGAGACCGAGCAGATGTACACCGGCGGCGTATACGCCGAGATTAACGACATAGCCACTCGCTCCGACGGTGACGAAGCGGATCAGCTGAAGCCAGTTGTCCGGCTGGCGAACGCCGGCGCGGATCCGGACGTGGAAGGGAAGCTCGAGCTCGACGGTATGGGTCAGCTCTTCAGACATTTCAGTCGAGAATTTATCGACGGCTGAAGCCGGGATCGCGAGCGGAACCCTTGCTAACGGGCTCCTAATCAGAACGACGCGCGGACCCTACTCCGAAATGATCCCGGATCATCGGGGTCACATCCCGCAGCGTCCACTGCTCCCGAGCCGCAGCGCTGGCCGGCCCTGTCCCGCACCACAACAGCGCGCCGAGCGAGTCCGAACGGTGCAGCGAACCGTGGCTACCGCCGCCCACGTGGTCCGCGCCACCCCAGTCGACGAATTCGTACCCGGGCGCCGCCGACAGCAACACGTCTCCGGCCGTGTCGCACGTCAACGCCGACCAGATGCGCCCGAGCGCGTCGGGGTAGTCCGGGGTCAGCAGGCGCCCATCGCGTACCGATCCGCCGATCGCGCTCAGTTCGCCGTCGATGCTCCACCGGCGTCCGCGAAGGTCGACGAGATCGCCGCCGGGCGCAAAGCGCAACTCACCCCGCGCGCTCCGCACCACACCCTCCCGCGGGGCGGCGCGCCAGAGGACGAGGTCGACGCCGTCGAGCTCGGAGACGACCTCGACCGAACGGGCGATCGTCTCGTCCCGGCGCTCGTCGTCGAGCGCGTAGATCATTGCCGAGCGCTGGGCCGGGCTCAATGCGACCTCGGCGCCGACCGAGGCCCGGGCGCTGGGCGTGGCCACCTCGAACTCGCTGAATGCCTGATCGAGCCGAATCCGCTCCTCGACCGGTGCCTGGGAGTGGTCCGAGCAGACGACGACCGCATGGTCCTCGAGGAACGCGTCGGGACCGCCGGCGGCATGCATGAGCCGCTCGATCTGGCGATCGGCAGCTGCGATCGAGGTCACCTGGGCGTGCGGGCCGTTCTTGTGCGACCACGCGTCGTTGTCGGGGAGCGAGAAGAGCAGGAAGTCGAACAGGTCGTTCTCGACGAGATACGCGCCGACGCAGCCGGTGTGCTGGTCGCGGATGCCCGGCATCCCGAGCTGACCGCGGCAGCCCGTCTTGCGGCTCGCGTACAGGTCGGCGTAGAACAGCTCGAGCGGGCCGTCGATCGTGCGGCGGAACAGCGTAGAGGTGACGATCCGAGCGAGCGCGGTCTCCTGGGCGACCTCGTGCTGGTGGCGACCGCGGTAGATGAGGTACGTCGTCCCGGCGGTGCGGACGTCGGCGTCGTCGAGGGACTCGAACACCGTCGGCGTCTCGTGGTTGAGATGCTCGGCGTTCATCCGGTACACGGTGTCGGTGAGCGAGCGGAGCACGCCGAACTGGCGCGAGGCGGAGAAGCTCGAGCCGTACTCGACGTATCGCGCCTCGTCGCGGTGGTACCAGTTCATGCTCGGGATCAGGTGCTCGTCGGGCCCGACGCCGGTCGTGATCGAAGCGGCGCAGACCGGCGTCACCGACGGGAAGGCAGCGACGCAGTCCTCGACGTAGACGCCCTCGGAGCGGATCCGCTCGAGCGCCGGAGCGCGGCCGGTGGCGATGGCGCGCTCGAGCATCTCCGGCTTGAGCGCGTCGATGACGACGAGGACGAGCTTCTTCACCGGAGGATCCGCAGGCCAGCGTACTTCTGGCCCTCGCGGCGACGGCCAGCGAACAGCAGCCACAGCAGGAACGCGAGCGCGATCGGCCCGACCGGCGGCACGATCACCGACAGCACGGCCAGCAGCACGGCGGTGACCTCGGCGAAGAACGGGACGGCTCCCAGGCTGGAGGCGTCGAGCCGGGCGCGCACACGGACGAGCAAGGGCAGCGTGGCGAGGACGGCAACGAGGGCGCAGACGACACCGGCGACGTAGCCTGGCCACACCGTGTAGCGGTCCTGCGCGAGCGCCCCGGCGAAGAACAGAGCACCAAGGATGAGCGCGACGGCGCCGAGGATGAGGGCGAGCGGGCTGCGCCGGCCGTCCTCAGTCGCGGGCACGCGGCGCTCCAGCAGCGCGAGCGCGATCGCGGCGAGCGCGACGGCAAGCAGGAATGGCGCGCTTTCCAGGAAAGAGTAGTCCGTGTGGTCGAAGTTGATCTGGACATCGCCGACCGCGAGCGCCCCCGTCGCGAGCGCGGGCAGGAACGGCCGGATGCCGAGCGCAGCGGCGATGCCGATTCCCTGGAAGATGTCGAAGACGAGATGCACTGTGCTGTACCGTGACGGTTCGTGACGATAGTGCAGAGACGCCGATGAGCCGTGGCTCCGGTGTAGACGACACGCGTCCGGGCCGGCGACGGAGCCGCTCCACGGCGCGGGACATCGAGCGCTACGCCGCACTGTTCGCACAGCGGACGAAGGTCATGAAGTCCTCCGCGATGCGCGACCTGATGGCGCTCACCGAACGGGACGACGTCATCTCGCTCGCGGGCGGGCTGCCGGACACGACGACCTTCCCGCCGGACTCATACGCCTCGCTCATGAGCAAGGTGGCCGCCGAGTCGTGCGCGCGGGCGCTCCAGTACGGGCCGACCGAGGGCCTTCAGGTCGTCAAGCGGTGCATCGCCGAGGTCATGGCCGCCGAGGGGATGGAGCTCGACGGCGACGACGTGCTCGTGACGACCGGTGGGCAGCAGGTGATCGACCTCGTGTGCAAGACCCTGGTCGACCCGGGCGACGTCGTCGTCACCGAGGCACCGACCTACCCAGGTGCCGTGCCGACGTTCTGTGCCTACGAGGCCGATGTGGTCCAGATCACGATGGATCGCGACGGGATGCGCATCGACGAACTCGGGAGCACTCTCGATGAGCTCGAGCGCACCGGGAGGCGACCGAAGTTCATCTACACGGTCCCCAACTTCCACAACCCGGCGGGCGTGACGATGTCGCTCGATCGGCGACAGCGTCTCGTCGAGCTCGCCGGCGAGCGCGAGCTGCTCGTGCTCGAGGACAACCCGTACGGATTGCTGCGCTACGAGGGCGATCCCCTCCCGACCCTGCGCTCGCTCGACGACGAGTTCGTCATCTATGCGAGCACGTTCTCCAAGATCCTCTCCCCCGGCGTGCGTCTCGGCTGGGCAGTCGCGCCGGCGCCGGTGCTCGCGAAGATGAACATCGGCAAGCAGGGCTCGGATCTGTGCTCGAGCTCGATCTCGCAGTACTTCGTCGCGGCGTACTTCGACTCCGGTCCGTGGGGCGACTACGTTCGCTCGCTGATCGAGATCTATCGCCGCCGGCGCGACGTGATGCTCGACAGCCTCGCCGAGCAGTTCCCGCGGGAGGCGGAATGGACCCACCCGCAGGGCGGCCTGTTCATCTGGGCGACATTGCCCCCGTACATCGACACGACCGACCTGCTCGCCCGCGCGCTGCGCGAGCACGTCGCGTTCGTTCCCGGCCGAGCCGCCTTCGTCGACGGCCGCGGCGGTTCGTCGATGCGCCTCAACTTCTCAGGCGTCGACGAGGACGAGATCCGAGAGGGCATGCGCCGCCTCGGCGAGGTCGTCCGCGAGCAGGTCGCGCTGTACGGCACGCTCACCGGGGCCGCGACTCCGGGAGCGCGCCGGGCCCAGAGAGCCGCTGCCGATCCCACGCCAGAGCCCGCGCCGGCTCCCCCCGACGCCGAGCTCGCCCAGGTCCTTCGGCTGCCCCGCAAGCGCGCCGGATGACAAGCGTGGCGGTGCTCAAGGGCGGACGGTCGCTCGAGCGCCAGGTGTCACTGAAATCGGGGGCGCGCGTGCAGGACGCACTCGAGCGTCTCGGTCACGAGGTGACGGCAATCGACGTCGGCGCCGATCTCGTCGAGCGACTGAGCGACGCCCGCCCGGACATCGCGTTCGTCGCCCTGCACGGGCGTGACGGCGAGGACGGCACCGTGCAGGAAATGCTCGAGGTGATGGGCATCCCGTACACCGGGTCCGGCGTCTCCGCCTGCATTCGGACCGCCGACAAGGTCCTGGCCAAGCACGCGATGCGCGACCACGGCATTCCGACGCCCGACTTCTACGCCTTCAACGAAACCGCGTTCAAGGAACTCGGCGCCGCGCAGGCGCTCCCGGCGATCGAAGAGCGACTCGACTTCCCGATCGTCGTCAAGCCGGCGGGGCAAGGGTCGGCGCTCGGGATCAAGTTCGCGCGGACGACCGCCGACGTGCCCGCGGCCCTCGTCGCCGCGTTCTCGTACGACCGCAAGGTGCTGCTCGAGCGGTACGTCGCCGGTCGCGACTTGGCGGTGTCGATCATCGAGGAGGACGGGGGCCCGCGGACGCTGCCGATCGTCGAGGCCGTGCCGGAGCAGGAGGACTTCTACGACTTCGAGGCTCGCTACGAGATCGGGCGCACGCGGTTCGTGTGCCCTGCCGAGCTGCCCGAGGACGCGGCACGGCGGGCGAGCGAGATCGCGCTCGAGGTGTATGGCCTGCTCGGCTCCTCGGGGTTCTCCCGCGTCGATCTGATGCTCGACGCGGAGACCGGCGAGCTCTACGTGCTCGAGGCGAACTCGATCCCGGGCCTGACCGAGACGAGCCTGCTCCCGCAGGCGGCCGATGCCGCTGGGATAGGGTTCGACGAGCTCATCGACCGGATCCTGAAGGCGGCACGACGGTGAACATCAGCACGCAGCGAGAACTGCTCCGGCGCTTCTTCGACCTGCGTGCCGCCCACACGACGACGATGGCGCCGGCGCCGTACCGGCAGGCCGCGTCGCTCTACACCGATCCGGAGCGACTCACGCTCGAGGAGCGGGTCCTGCTGCGGGGCCGCCCGCTCGTCGCCGCGCTCAGCTCCGACATCCCCGATACCGGGGATTGCCTGGCCACCGAGGTGGCGGGCGTGCCGCTGCTGCTCATCCGCAGCGAGGACGCCGGGGCACGGGCCTTCCTCAACATCTGCCGGCACCGCGGCGGCCGCGTGTTCAGCGGCCGCGGCCGGCCGGGCCGGGCGATCAAGTGCCCGTATCACTCCTGGGCATACGACCTGAACGGAGACCTGCTCGGGCAACCGCTCGCGCGGGACGCGTTTGAGCCGATCGATCGCTGCGAGCTCGGGCTCGTGCCGGTTCCGGTCGCCGAGCGCTTCGGCCTGATCCTCGTCCGGCTCGGCGGAGATCGCGAGGCACCGATCGACGTGGAGGAGGAACTCTGCGGGCTCGGAGCCGAGCTCGCCGAATGGCAGTTCAACACGTGGCAGTTCTACGCCGAGCGCAGCGACGTGTTCGAGGCGAACTGGAAGCTCATCCGCGACACGTTTCTCGAGACCTACCACGTGTTCTCGCTACATCGCAACACGCTCGCGCCGGACATGCTCTCGACACCGTTCGTCGGCGATCAGTTCGGGATCCACGACCGGGGCCTCGTCATGCGCAAGGAAGTCGTCAGCCTGCTCGAGCGGCCCGAGTCGGAGTGGCGGCTCAAGCCGTTTGCGTCGATTGTGTACGTGCTGTTCCCGACCGTCATCATCAACCTGCCGATGACCGGCCACGCCGAATTCTGGGAGATGTACCCCGAGCCCGGGGACCCGCACCGGACCCGGGTGAGCGTGCGCTATTTCATCCCGCGGGCACCAGCCTCCGACGAGGACCGTGCCTTCTGGGAGGCGAATGTCCGCTTCACGACGAAGGTCGTGTTCGAGGAGGACTTCGGTCAGCAGCAGGACATCCATCGCTCGCTGCGCAGCGGGCTGATGCCCGAGGTCATCTACGGCCGCAACGAGCCGGTGCTGATCCACCACCACACCGAGGTGGAGCGAGCGCTCGCCGGCGAGGCTACTCGCCCGCGAAGTCTTCCGGTGTGACCTGGTCGAGGAAGTCCTTGAACTTCTCGACGACCTCCTCGGTGTCCTCGACCTCGTGCTCAAACTCGATCGCCGACTCGGCGATGACGTCGTCAGCGGCGAAGATCGGCGCCCCGGAGCGGACCGCGAGCGCGAGGGCATCGCTCGGACGAGAGTCGATATCGAGGTCGCGCCCGTTCATGCGGAGGCTGATCGAGGCGTAGAACGTGTTCTCCCGCAGCTCCGTGACGGCGACCCGGGTGCACTCGACCTCGAGCTCACCGAGCATGTCGGACAGGAGATCGTGGGTCATAGGGCGCGGTGTCGAGGCGCCCTGAAGCTTCATCAGAATCGCGGCCGCCTCCGGATGCCCGATCCAGATCGGCAGGAACTTGTTGCTCTCGACGGTCTTGAGCAGCACGATCGGCTGCTTGCCGACCATGTCGAAGCTCACGCCGTAGATGACCATTTCCTGCACAGAACCACTCCTCGTAGCCGGAGGGGCAAGTATAGGCGGGCGAGGTACCCTGCTCGACCCGCCCGGTAAAGCGGATCCCGAGGTGCGTCGATCTATGCAGCATGGATGCCTCGGCATACGCGTTCACACACGGCGTCCGCCGCACCCGGTCGGCACTGCGCGAGTGGAACCGCCATCCGTGGCGGATTCTGCGTGGCTGGCTGGCAGGCAGTCTGCTGGCGGCGCTGACGCTGCTCGTCGCCGTCTGGGTCATCGCAGCCGTGACGGGAGCCGGCCCGAGCGAGACGAGCCGCCCCCCGCTCGTCGTCGGCGACTTCAGCGACGTGCTCCGGATTCTGTCCCGCAACGCCCTCGTCCTCGCGCTGCACGCGATGGCGTGCGTCGCGGGGTTCATCGCCGGTAGCTCGCTCCCGCTCCAAGCGGAGCATCGGTCGGGATTCGCCCGGATCGTCCATGAGCAGGGTGGTCGCCTTGCGATGCTGTTCGTGCTCGCCGCGACGATGTTCTCGCTGAGCGCGCAGGCGTATGTGCTCGGGACGAGCGTCGCCCACGTCGCCGGCGCCCTGCAGACGTCGCCCGGGATGCTGCTGCTCGGCTTGCTCCCCCACGCCGTCCCTGAGCTGACCGCGCTGTTTCTGCCCCTGGCCGCCTGGATCATCGCGAGCCGCCGGGGCGAATGGGATTCGCTGCTCGCAGCGACGCTCGTGACGGTCGTGATCGCGGTGCCGGTGCTCGTCATGAGCGCGTTGTGGGAGGTGTATGTGGCACCGCACGTCCTGCACGCGTTGATCGCCTACGCGTAACGCACTACTCTGACCGGTCACAGCGCGATGACCGGTGAGACTCCACAAGCTCAGCCGGGCGGGCGCGCACCGGCACCGGGGCCGCTCGCACTCGTTCAGGCCTTTCTCAACACCCACTACGACCTCGAGGTCGAGCACGGAGCCGACGTCTGGGGCAGCCCGGACGCCTATGCGCAATGGCTACGGGGCCGCGGCCTCATCGCCAACGGTCTCGGCGCGAGCGCCGCCGAGCACGACCGCGCGTTGCGCGTGCGTGGCGCCCTGCGAGCCCTTGCCGGGGGCGGTGGGGAGACAGACGGAGTCGGCGCACGGGCGCTGCGGGAGCTCACCGAGGCGGGACGCGGTGCGGCCGTCGAGATCCGCTTCACGCCCGACGGGCCGGCGTTCGCGACGAACGGCACGGCCGCGTCGGTCGTCGGCCTCGTGCTCGCGCTCGCCGCCCAGGCGATGCGTGACGGCAGCTGGGAGCGGCTCAAGATCTGTCCCGGACGCGACTGCGGGTGGGCGTTCTACGACCACTCGCGCAATGGCAGCGGCCGTTGGTGCTCGATGGCGATCTGCGGCGGCCGGGAGAAGGCACGGGCGCACTACCGCCGGACACGCGGAGACACCTGAGATGGCCGGCGTCGGCGCGCTCGCACGGCTCGCGGTCGCCCGCGCCCGGCGACGCCCAGCCGGCTGGTTGCTGAGCGTCGCCGGGATCGCGCTCGTGCTCGGTTATGCCGGCGCTGTCGTCACGACGGCGACGATCACCGCCGACCGCAGCGCGCGGGCGGTGCTGCGATCGGTCGCGCCGACGAACCGTGCGGTGCGGCTCACCTGGCAGGGTGTTGTCACGCCGGCCGTGAGGACCGAGGCGCACGGGCAGCTGCGCGGGCTCGGGCTGTCCTCGCCCGTCGAGATCGTGCTGATGAACCCGGTCCGCCTCGGCGCGACCGTCGTCCGCCCGGCGGCGATTGCGCCGCTGGCACCTTGGTTGACGACGCCGGGGACGACGGGTCCGTGCACGCGGCGCGCCTGCCCGACGCTACTCGCCTCGGGCGCTGGCCCGGCGGCTCCGGCGTTGGCCGGGCGTCCCCTGACCTCGCCCGGGGTCCATCTGTCGGTCACCGGGACGACGATGCTCCGCTCGCCGGAGCCGCTCGGGTTCGTACCCGGAACCGGGGACGGCCTGCCGCCGCTGCTCGTGAGCGGCGACCCTCGTGGCCTCGACGCGCTGTCCGGGCTCGACGCCATCTACCGGACCCACAGCTGGCTCGCGCCGCTCGCGATCGGACGCCTGCATGCCTGGCAGCTCGCCGGGCTCGCGCGGCGGCTGCGCCGCGCCCAGGCGCAGTTGCTCGCGGCGAACAGCGCCTTCAGCATGAGCGCGCCGTTCTCGGCGCTCGACACCGCCCGCTCTGAAGCGAGTGGGGCGCCGCGGCGACTATGGCTCGCCGGCGGTGGCGCAGCGGCGGCGCTGATCATGTTCGTCGTCCTGGCCGCGGGCGCCGTCCGCCGCGATCAGGCGCGCGAGCTCGAGCGGCTCCGTAACGCCGGCGCGCGTCGGGGCCAGCTGATCGCCTTCGTCGCGATCGAGTCGGCGCTGCTGTGCGGCGTCGGCGTCATCCTCGGGGCGCTCGCTGGGGTTGCGGCCAGCGTCGCGCTCGCCCACGCGACGGCAAGCTCGTCGGGGGCGATGCTCAGTCACGGCCTGATCAGCCCGGCCTGGGTGGCGGTGCTCGCTGGGACGTGGCTCCTCGGCAGTGCCTTGCTCGCCGCCGGCTCCGGCGGGACTGCCGCGGGTGCCGAGGCCTGCGTCCGGACCGGCCGGGTCGCGGGCGCGCTCGCGCTCGCGGCGGCCGCCGCGCTCGCCCTCGGTCTTGTCGTCACCAGTGACATGAGCGGGCGTGACCCGCTCGCGGTGCTCCTCGCACCGCTGTGCGCGCTCGCCGGCGGCGTACTCGTGTTCCGGCTCGCCTCGACGATCCTGCGCTCCGCCGAGCGAGGCGCTCGGCGGGGCCCGGTGCTCGTTCGGCTCGCGCTCGTTGGACTCGCGCGCGCGCCTACCGCCCCGGCGCTCGCGGTCGCGTGCCTCGCGGTCGGGATCGGGCTCGGCGGGTTCGCGTTGTCGTACCGCGCCACGCTCGTCCGGGGTGCCGCCGACGAGGCGGCGAACGACGTCCCGCTCGACGGGCTGATCGCGCCCGGCTCAGGGTTCACCCGCCCCCTCGACGTCGCGTCGCTGTCGTCGTGGCGAGCCCGGGTCGGCGGAACCGTGTGGCCAGTGCGGCGGACGGACGCGACGTTTGTCTCCGGCGGCGCGAGCGTGACCGTGCCGGCGCTGGGCGTTCCCGCCGCGACGCTCCCGCGGATCCACGGCTGGCGTGAGCGCGACGGATCCGCGCCGCTCGCCGCGCTCGCCGATCGGCTCGTGCCGTCGGGAGCGGTTCGCAGGCCAGGACCACCGGTGAGCGGCCGGGTGCTGACGGTGCCGATCGACTCGCCGAAGCTCGACCTCAGCGTCACCGCAATCCTCCGAGCCCCCGACGGCGCGTTTCGGCGGCTATCGCTCGGGTCAAGCGGCCCCCGGGACCGCGTGCTGCGGACGCGGATGCCGGAGGGTGACTGGGAGCTGTATGGGTTGCAGCTGCGCGAGGGCGCCGGCATCGAGGCGACCAACGGGCACCAGAACGGCGAGAACATCGCCGCGGCGACGCAGTTCACAGCCGACGTGACGCTCGGCCCGGTCAACGTGGCGGGCACGGACCTCAGCCGCTGGCACGGCGCCGGCGCGGTCACCGGCGTCCGTCCGCTCGCATCGGGCGCGGCGACGCTCCGGTTCTCGACGAGCGCGGTCAGCGGTCTCGTGCGGCCGCCGCAGCCGAGCGACTCGCGTCCGATCCCGGTGCTCATCGGCCCGGACGTCCCCCACGTGCCGCGGCTCGCGCTGACGGTCGACGGTCAGCCCGTGGCGGCGCGCGTCGTCGGGACGCTGCGGCGGTTCCCGACCGTCGCCGGCGGTGAGTTCGTGATCGCCGACGAAGCGACGCTCGCGGCGGCGCTTGACGCCCAGACTCCCGGGGACGGCTTCCCGGATGAGCTGTGGCAGCTCGGCGGGCACCCGTCCGCTCCGGTGGCGGGTCTCCTCGACACCTGGCGAGCCGACCTCGAGCACACCCTGCGCACGACGCCCGTGGCGCACGCGATCGTCGGCACGATGGTCGCGGCAGCCGCGCTCGCCACCGCGCTCGCGATCGCCGGGCTGATGATCGCCCTGCTCGGGAGCATGCGCGACGGCCGCATCGAGTCGGACCTCGTCGCGCAGGGCCTGTCGCCGCGCGAGCTCCGCTCCGAGCTGCGACTGCGGATCGTGATCGCGTCCGTCCTCGGCGTCGCCAGCGGGATCGTCATCGCGGTCGTGCTGACCGCGCTCGCGCTCGCCGCGGTGCGCGCGGGACTTGGGCTGACGCCGCCGACGCCGCCACTCGTCACCGACGCCCCGTGGGGCGAGCTGGCGGTCCTCGCGGCAGTCGCGCTCGGCGCGTGCGGGCTTGTCGCCGCGATCGGCTCGCGGGCACCCGGGGCGATCCGATGAGAGCGGTCGCGCTCCGCGACGTCTTCTGCGTGCACCGCACGAGCGAAGGCGATGCCGCCGCGCTCCAGGGCACGACGCTGACCGTCGCTCCCGGAGAGATCGTGTGCGTGCTCGGCCCGAGCGGCGCCGGGAAGAGCACGCTGCTCCGCGTGATCGCCGGTCTGCAGACGCCATCCGCCGGTGAGGTCAGCGTGCTCGGCGAGAACGTCGGGCGCGCTCCGGCCCGCGCCCGCGCGCAGCTGCGTCAGGCGTACATCGGATTCCTGTCTCAGGGCGCGGCGGGGAGCCTCCCGCCCGATCTGTCGATCGGCGAGGCGGTGACGCTGCCACTCGCGCTGCGCGGCGTACCGCGAGCGCGCCAGACCGAGCGCCGAGACGAGCTGCTCGACGCGGTCGGCTTGCAGCCGGCGATCGGCGCCCGGCCGGCGGAGCTCTCCGGCGGCGAGCGGCAGCGGGCTGCCCTGTGCGTCGCGCTCGCCCACCGGCCTCAGCTGCTGCTCGCCGACGAGCCGACCGGCGAACTCGACGAGCAGGGTGCCGCGGAAGTCCGGAGGCTGATCGTCGGGCTGGCGCGGGCCGAGAACGCGACCGCGATCCTCGTCTCGCACGACGCGGCCACCGCCGAGATCGCCGATCGCACGATCCGGATCCGGGACGGACGGCTCGTCGAAGAGGGCGGCGCGCTCGTCGTCGGCGCGGGCGGGTGGATCCGGCTGCCCTCGGAGCTCCTCGCCGACGCCCAGATCGGCGACCGTGTGCAGATCAGCCCCGCGGCGGGCGGGCTTCTCGTCAGCGCTGCGAGCAACGGCCGGATCCGGGAGCCGGCGGCAGCGTCGGTACCGGAGGCGGCGACGCCCACGCATTGGCGCGCCGCGGCGCTCGAGGTCCGGGCACTGAGGAGGGTGTTCGGCTCCCATGCCGTCCTCGACGGCCTCGGCTGGTCGTTTGCGCCGGGCCGGCTGACCGCCGTGACCGGCCGGTCGGGCACCGGGAAGACGACGCTGCTGGCGCTCCTCGCGGGACTCGACGTACCGGATGGTGGCGAGATCCTCGTCGACGGCACGGCGGTGCAGGACGATCGGCCCGAGCAGCGCGCGGCCCGTCGGCGGGCTCGGGTCGGCTATCTGCCGCAGGATCCTGCGCCCGTCGGATTTCTGAGCGCCCAGGAGAACGTCACGCTCGCACTCCGCCTACGGGCCCTCTCCACCGCGCGCGCCGCCGAACGCGCCACCGAGGCACTCGTCCGGCTTGGGCTCGCAGAGCGCGTCGCTCAGCGGGTCAGCCGGTTGTCGGCCGGCGAGGCGCAGCGCGTCGCGCTGGCACGGGCGCTCGCCACCGCGCAGGGGCTCGTGATCGTCGACGAGCCGACGTCGCGGCTCGACGAGCGCGCTGCGGCCGACGTCGCGCGGCTGCTGGCGGACACCGCCGCACAGGACGCCCAGACCGTCATCTGCGCAACCCACGACGAGCGGCTGATCGCCCACGCGGACGAGGTGCTCGACCTCAGTCGAGCTCGCCCAGCTCGGCCAGCGTCTCCCGGGCGATACGAAACGCCGCATTAGCCGCCGGGACGCCGGCGTAGACGGCGCTGTGCAGCAGGACCTCGCGGATCTCGTCGACGGTCAGGCCGTTGCGCCGCGCCGCACGCACGTGCATCGCGAGTTCGTGTTCGGCGTGCATGCAGACGAGCGCGGTCAGCGTGATCGCGCTGCGCATGCGGCGGTCAACCCCGGGCCGGGACCACACCGCGCCCCACGCGTAGCGCGTGATGAACTCCTGGAACGGCTCGCCGAATGCCCCGGCGGTCGCGGTCGCCCGGTCGACGTGCTCGTCGCCGAGCACCTCACGACGCGTCTGCATCCCGCGGTCCTGGTCAGTCATGGGCTCCTCCGGTGTAGCGATTGGCGCGGTACTCGTGCAACGTACGGGTGATCAACTCATTCGTCGCCCCGAGCTCCTCGGCCGGGGCCCCGGCGGTCGCCGCCTCGCGGAGCGGCGCGACGTTTGCGCTCATCCGGTCGGCGTCGAGCTCGAGCATGCCGAGCGTCTCATGAAGGGAGGTGGCGGCCGACCCGGTGAGGGCGACGAGCTCGATCAGCGGCTCCCATTCCGACTGCCAGGCGCCCGCGGCCCGCTCGTGCTCCTGCGGCACCGCCGCCAGGATCGTCGCGACGAGGCCAGGAGTCCTGTCCGTGCACGCGAGCACGGCAACGGCTCCGACCGGGTTGTGCTTGTGGGCCATCGCCGACGAGCCGCCGCGTCCGCCCTGCGCGTGCTCCGCGGCCTCGCCGACCTCGGTCTGGGCGAGCAGCACGAGGTCGCGTGCGACCTTGCCCATCGCGCCGGCGGCGATGCCGAGCGCACAGGCAAGCCCGGCCGGCCTCGCGCGGACCGTGTGCCACGGCATGCCGGGGTCGTTGAGACCGAGTTGTGATGCGAACGCGCTCATGACGTCGGTCCCGCGATCGCCGTATCCGGCCAGGGTGCCGGCGGCGCCGCCCAGCTGGACGACGGCCGCGCGGGCGTGGGCCCCGTGCAGCGCCTGCGCGGCCTCGGTGAGGCCGGCGAGCCACACCGCGGCCTTGAGTCCGAACGTGATTGGCTCCGCCTGCTGCAGCAGTGTCCTCCCGGCCATCACGGTCGTCCGGTGCGTCTCGGCGAGGGCGGCGCACGCGTCCTGCGCGCCAGCAAGTTCGGCGAGGAGCGGTTGCAGGGCGCGGTCCGCGACAAGCATCAATGCGGTGTCGACGATGTCCTGGCTCGTCGCGCCGCGGTGCAGCGTGTCGGCCGCCTCGGGGCCGACGCGTGCCCGGATCGCCGCGAGCAGCGGCGGGATCGGCGTCCCGTAGTCGGCCGTCGAGGCCCCGAGGGCAGAGATGTCGTACGTGGAGGCGTCCGCGCACGCGCGAGCGAGTTCGTCGGCCGCACCGCCGCTCGCGAGCCCCGTCGACACGAGTGCCCGCGCCAGGGCGACCTCGGCGTCGAGCATCGCCTGCACGAACGCCGTGTCGGTCAGCTCACGCTGCACCGCGCCGCGGCCGGACAGACCGGAGAAGATCTGCATCGACGCGACAGCCTACGTGGGCGGCTGGCGTCAGCGCGGGAAGAGGACGCCTGCGGCACCGCCGCCGCGTCGCGACGGCTCGGCGGCCGCCAGAACGCGGTGCGGCGTCAGGAACTCGAGACCGCTCGCGGTCCCGATCGTGGGCGGGATCGTGATCGATGGATCGAGCGGCGAGGTCGTCGAGACCGTGAACGACTGTCCGAGCGCCTCGAGTCCGGGCGTCGTCGGCTGTGCGATGAACGCCGGCTCCGCCTGGGTGGTGCTGCTGTTGCGCTGCGAGGCGCGCGGCGCCGCGATCGCCTGCGGCAGCGTCATGCCGAGATCGATCCGGTTGACGAGGATGCCGAGCACGGTCGTGATGATCGTCGCGCCGCCCGCCGCACCGGTGGCCAGGAACGGCCGGCCGTGACGGAGGACGATCGTCGGCGACATGCTCGAGCGCGGGCGCTTGCCGCCGGCCGGCAGATTCGGATCCGGTGCGGTCGCGCTCGCCGGCACGAAGTCGAAGTCGGTGAGCTCGTTGTTGAGGAGGAAGCCGCGGCCCGGCACGACCATCCCGCTGCCGCCGAGCTGCTCGATCGTGTTCGTGTAGGAGACGACGTCGCCGTAACGGTCGGCAACGACGAAGTGGTTGGTGTCCGTCTCGTGTCGTGGCGGTGGCTCACCGGCGGCGCGGTTGATCGTGCATCCACCGGAGCCGGCAAACGGATCGCCGGGCGCCACCGGGCTCGTGAGCGCGTGCGCAGGATCGATCAGGCACGCCCGCTGGCGAGCGAACGCCTCCGAAAGAAGCTGCTGCTCGGGCACGTCTACGTACCTCGTGTCGCCGATGTAGCGGTTGCGGTCGGCGAACGCGAGGCGGGTCGACTCGAGCACGTGGTGGATCTGCTGAACCGGGGTCTCCGCACGTAGGTTGAAGTGGGAGAGGATGTTCAGCGACTCACCGACGGTCGTGCCGCCGCTCGAGGAGGGCGCCATGCCGTACACGTCGTCGCCCCGGTAGCGGACGTGCGTCGGGGCGACGAACGGAGCTGTGTACCCGCTCAGGTCCCGGAGCGTCATCAGTCCGGGCCGTGGCGTGAGCGTCGCGCCGGGCGCGAGCGGGAGGTTGTGAACGGTGTTGACGACGTCGCGTCCGATCGCGCCGCCGTACAGGGCGGCGACCCCATGGCGCGCGATCTGGGCGTACGTGTTGGCGAGATCCGGGTTGCGCAGCCGCGACCCGACGACGGGCAGCTCGCCGCCAGGGAGGAAAAGCTGGCTGGTGGACGCGAACTGTGCAAATCGAGCCTCGTTCTCACGCGTGATCTCGCGGAACGTGTCGTCGACGACGAAGCCGCGCCGGGCGACGCGCTCCGCGGGACGGAGGTCGTGGCCGAGACGGAAGCGGCCGAACCGGTCCAGGGCGCGCTGCCAGGTCATGAGCGTTCCCGGCACTCCAACCGACAGCCCGCTCGTGACGGCCGTCGGGAAGGACAGCGGCTTGCCCGTGGCGGGATCGATGAACAGGTTCTGGGTCGCCGACGCGGGCGCCTTCTCACGCCCGTCGATCGTCGAGACGCGACCGGTGCGCGCGTCGTAGTAAACGAAGTACCCGCCGCCGCCGATGCCGGCGACAAACGGCTTCGTGACACCGAGGGTCGACGCGACCGCGACCGCAGCGTCGGCCGCCGTCCCACCCTGGCGGAGGACCCTGAGACCGGCTCGCGTCGCGTACTCGCTCTCTGAGGCGACGGCGCCGCCGGAGCCGATCGCGACGGCGTGCTTGGGCGGGGGGCTCGCCGCCCAAGCCGCTGCGGGAACGACCGCGACGGTCGAAGTGATGGCGACCGTGGCCGAGCACACGACGGCGAAGAACGGACGACGCAGCCTCACGGTCAGGCGCTGCCCTCATTCCGACGGGGAGAAACGCCACACGGTGCGCAGCCGAACCAAATCCGGCGACGAAACGCACGCTCAGGGGGAGCGCGTGTGTTGGTCCGACACAGGGCGCGTACTAAGAACCCGTAAAGCCTGTGTAGATCGCCTCCGAAATGGCGAATACTGGATGTAGTGGACCCCACCGGGGGCCGACGAGGTCGATTTGGAGCGATGCGCTCTGGAGGACCGGAGCTAGTTCGACATTTATCGAACTAGTTGCTATAGTTAGACGCCCATACGTACGACCATCTTGGAGATTGAGCTGAAGAGCTTTGACATGCATGGTCGCGACGGCGCGACGCGCGCTCGAAGCGACCACTCAGATACACCAACGGAGAAGAAGCACACACGACGCACGAGAAACACCACCGGTACGGCAGGCAATACGCGCCAACGCCTGCGACGTGAGGTCCACGCTGCGTCCCGCCAGGCAGAGGCAGCATCGGCCTCGAGCGAGCACTTTTCGGCCGCGACCGACGCCCTCGATCTGTTTCTTCGGCAGGCCCGAACGCACCCGTTGCTGACGGCGGCCGACGAGATCGAACTCGCCAAGCGGATCGAGCGTGGTGATCTCGCCGCCAAGGAGCGGATGATCAACTCAAACCTGCGGCTGGTTGTCTCTCAGGCCCGGCGTTATCAGGGCCACGGCCTGGAGATGGGTGATCTCGTGCAGGAAGGGATGCTCGGATTGATCCGCGCCGTCGAGAAGTTCGACTGGCGGCGGGGTTTCAAGTTCTCGACCTACGGGACCCTGTGGATCCGGCAGGCCATTCAACGTGGCCTGCAGAACCACGGCCGCACGATTCGCGTGCCGGTCCACGTCGCTCAGCGACAGGTAAAGGTCCGCAAGATCGAGGCCGAGTTGAACACCAAGCTGTCGCGTGAGCCGACCGACGAGGAGATCGCGGCTGTCGCCGAGCTGCCCGTCGAGGAGGTCGCCGAACTGCGTGAGCTCAGCCGTGGCCTGACGAGCCTTGACCAGCCCGTCGGCGATGACGGCGAGACCGCCCTCGGTGATCTGCTGGCGAGCGAGCGGCCGTCGCCGACCGAAGAGGTCGCCACGGCTGATCGTGACAACCGGGTTCACAACGTCGTCGAGCAGCTGCCGGAGATGGAGCGGGACGTCATCCGTCTGCGCTTCGGCCTCACCGGCGATGAGCCGAGGACGCTGCGCCAGACGGGCAGCGAGCTCGGGATCTCGACCGAGCGTGCCCGCGAGCTCGAGGCCCGTGGCCTCAGCCGCCTCGCGAAGCACACCGAGCTCGAAGGCCTCCGCGAAGCGGCCTAGTTAGGAATCGCGACCGCCGATCGCTACTGAAGTGCGCTGATGTAGCGGTCGGCGGATCGCAGTACCTTGGCGCGCGCGTCGCCGTCCATCACGCGCTGCCACCAGGCGCCGATCACGCGATCAAACGACAGCTCCGCAACCCGGTCGCGGATCCGCGCCACCTCCCGCGCCGGTAGCGGGATCAGGTTCGGGTAGCTCCACATGAAGCTCGCCCAATCCCGGTCCGGCACAACCTGGACGATGTCTCCGGAAAGGAGCGAGCCCGCTCCGCCGGCGCCGTCGGCCCACAGGCACACCGTGCCTCCGGCGAAGTGCCCGCCGAGGTTGATGAGCCGCAGCGTGTCGGACAGCGCGAGCTCGTCGCCCGACCACAGCTCGATTCGGTCGCTCGGGCGCATGATCCACTGGCGATCGGCCTCGTGGAGCAGCACGCGCGCATCGAACCGCTCTGCCCAGTCGACCATCGTCGTGTAGTAGTGGGGATGCGAGATCGCGATCGTGTCGATCCCGCCCGCCGTGCGGACGGCCGCATCGATCGTCTCGTCGAGCAGGCTGATGCAGTCCCACAGCAGGCCGTCGACGAGGAGCGCCCGCTGCCCGATGGCGAAGCTCGGCTCCATGCCGATCCCCAGCAGCCCGGGCTCGACCGGCTCGACCCGCGCGCGATGCTCTCTCCGCAGCGCATCCGGCGTCGTCCATTGCTGACCGCTGTAGTTGACCCACTGCCGCTCGTCGATGCAGATCGGGCAACGCCGGGGCGGAGCCGCGGAGGAAGCGAACTGGGTGCCGCAGGTCATGCAGATGTACGCCTCCATCTGCCGCTGAGGCTACCCGGCCGCCAGCAGTCCGACATGCTCCAGTCCGGTCCTGAGCTCCTCCGGCGTGCCGAAGCGGATCGCCTGCATCCCGGCCGCCCAGGCGGCCTCGACGTTGCGCTCCGCGTCGTCGATCAGCAACGTGCGCGATGCGACGAGGCCGAAGCGCTCGAGCAGGCGGCGGAAGATCTCGGGGTCGGGCTTGGCCACCCCCTCATGGCTTGAGACGACGATCCCGTCGAAGTGGGCGAAGAACGGAAATCGCGCGCGGCGGACCGGGAACGTCCAGCTCTCCATGTTCGTCAGCGCGTAACAACGGACACCCGCCTCATGGAGGGCATCCAGCACGGCGACGGTGCCCTCGATCGGCCCCGCGATCATCTCCTCGCTGCGCCGGCCCCACGCCCAGATCATCTCGGCGTACTCGGGATGCGCGTCGGCCAGCCGCCCGCACGTGTCCTCGAGCGGGACCCCGAGATCGTTGTCGTGGTGCCACTCGAGCGTGCAGATGGCCGAGAGGAAGTGCTCCATCTCGGCCTCGTCGGCGAACAGCTTGCGGTACAGGTAGCGCGGATCCCAGTCGAGCAGGACACCGCCGATGTCGAACACGACAGCGTTGATTGGAGCGTGGATGTCGGTGGCGGACACGGGCCGGGGCCTCGCCGCCCAGGGTAAAGCGGCGAGGCCGGTCGGCTCTTCCTCAACGAACGACCGGGACGCTGAGCGTCCGCGTCGCGCCTTGGCCGCCTCCGGACGGCGTCATCGCGATCGACAGCGTCAGCCGCCGCACGTGGTGCCGGCGTAGCGTGCGCAGTGTGCCGCCACTGACCCGGAGGTGCAGGGTCGCGGGAGCGGTCGCCTTGACCGTGCCGGACGCTCGTGCGACCGTGGCGCGGCCCGACAGCGCCCTGATGCTCACCCGGCCGGCAACCGAGGCGCTCACCCGGATCGTGATGCCACGCCGCGCGACTGCGGCGCCGAGGCTGAACGCCTTCGGCGAGGACACCTTGAGGGTGGTGCGGCCTGGTGGCGGCGGTGGCGATGGGCTGTGCGTCTCCCGCCACGTGCCCGCGCCGGCACTGATCGACGCCGGGCCCCAGTCGGGCGCGGTCGCGCCAGGCAGGATCACCCGGCTGCTCGCAGCTCCGGGGCACTCGCCGTCGATCACGTGCGGCAGGGGGAGCACCTCAATCCCGGCCGAATCGGCAAACGCCAGCTTCGTACCGTCCGGCGACCACGATGGAGACGCTATCGACGGGTCCTTGCCGCTGTAACACGCTGGGACGGCCGTGGCGGCCCCGGCGGCGCCGCTCACGTGCAGGATGGCGACATGGGTGTCCGGGCCGTAGCTGCGCACGAGCGCAAGCCGGTTCCCCTGCGACGAGAGCTCGCCGTCCCCGATGTCCTCGTTGCCGGCGTCGTCGAACCAGTACGCCGCGTCGTCGTTGCCGCCGCCGGGCGCATCGACGTTCACCTGGTGGAAGTGGCCGCCGAACGCGAGCACCCGGCCGTTGTCGATCCACGACGGGTTCGTGAGGTTCGTCTGCTCACCGAACGTCGCGGCCGGGGTTGTGTGGTCCGAGTACGAATACAGCATCACCTGACGGACCCCGCACGGCGCACCCGGCGGACACGACGGCTGCGAGTACACGTAGGCGATGAGGCGCGCGTCGGGCGACAGCGCGACCTGCTGAGGCACGTCCTGGATGACCTGCCCCGTCGAGTCGGTCGCCGTCGGCGGCGCGAACTGGGCCAGCGGCTGCCCTGACTGGGCGAGCTTCACCAGCTCACCACCGTGAGCGGCCGCGAGCGTCCCGTCGTTCGCCTGCGACGGCGAGCGGTACGGCACCGTCGCCGTCCCGTCCCGGGTGATCTGCACCTGGTGCGAGCCGTCCGGACTGGCGAGCCAGATGTTGTGGTCCTTGATGTAGGCGATGGAGTCGGCCGAGGCCGACGCCGGAGCCGCTGCCGTGAGCAGCAGCCCCAGCGTCGCCCCGATGAGGGTTCTGCGTCGCATGGTCTTGTCCTCGTCGGTGGTTCGTCCGTCGGCCGCGTCAGCGAGCCGGCGGGACGTGGTGGCTGCCGCGGAACACGTCGCTCGGGTCGTACAGAGCCTTGACCTCACGAAGGCGCGACCAGGTCGCGTCATCGAAGAAGGTGCTCGCGTCGCTCGGAACGTCGACGAAGCTCGGATATGACCGCACACGGTCGGCCGCGGTCAGAGCGGTGAGCGCGGCCAGGGCGC
This sequence comes from uncultured Solirubrobacterales bacterium, assembly GCA_963750695.1. GTDB lineage: Bacteria > Actinomycetota > Thermoleophilia > Solirubrobacterales > Solirubrobacteraceae > Palsa-465. The sequence goes on along the minus strand of CAVVSB010000003.1, from coordinate 72,914 downwards.
CGTTCACCGCCGCGCCGGACGCCTCGTCGACGATCAGGCCGGCGGCGAACACCGCCGTCGCCCCTTCGAGCGTCGCACGCGCCCCTGCGCCGGCGGGCGGCCGGGCGATCGCGCCCCCGAGGCGGCGGAGCTGGAGTGCCGCGATTCCGGACTCCCTGGGGACCGCGTCGACCAGGCGCGTCAGCGCGGCCGGGCTGACCTCGCCGATGCTGTCGTGGGCGGTGGCGTACGGCATCGGATCCGCCGGATCCATCGCCAGCTCGGGGAGCGCGGCCGGCGGCACCATCGCAAACGTGTCCATCACCGGTCCGAGCGCACGGATGGACGAAAGCTGCTCGCGCCCGGTCGCCTCTGCGCCCAGGAGCACGCCGCTGACCGCGACGAACGAGCCGCCGCGCATCGGCTCAGGCACGAACGGGAGGTCCGGCACGTGCAGCACGGAGCCCCACGTCGTCAACGCGTCCGGAAGCGACGGCGCGAGTTCGTTCCATGCGGCGAGGACCTCGGCCGCGCGCTCGTACGGGAAGAACAACCCGCCGGCGTACAGGTCACTCACGGCGTACACCTCGAACTCGATCGCAGTCACGACGCCGAAGTTGCCGCCGCCCCCGCGCAGCGCCCAGAACAGCTCCGGCTCGTGCGCGGCGTCGGTGCGGATGAGGTGACCGTCCGCGGTCACGAGCTCAACCGCCGTCACACTGTTGCACTGCAGCCCGTACTCGCGAGCGAGCCACCCGAGGCCGCCGCCGAGCGAATACCCGACGATCCCCACGTCGGCCGACGAGCCGTGCAGGGCGGCGAGTCCGAGCTTCGACAGCGGCTCGATGACGGCCTCCCACTTGGTGCCGGCGCCGACGCGCACGCGCCGGGCGGCCGCATCGATGGTTACGCCCTGGAGCTTCGACGTGTTGACGATGATCGTGTCGTCGAGGCGACCGAGCGGCCCGGCGTTGTGGCCGGTCGCCTGCGGCGCGATCGCCAGGCCGCGGTTGGCGGCGTGGCGGACGACCGCGGCAACGTCGCGCTCGTCGACCGGGAACACGACCGCCTCCGGTCGCTGGTCGACGAGCAGGTTGAACGCTTGCCGGGCCTCATTCCAGTCGTCGTCTCCCGGTCGGGAGACACGGCCGCGGACGGCGCTCGTCAGGGTGTTCTCAGTGATCAGCATGTGCACGCTCCTTCAGGGTCGAGGTGGAGTACGTGCAGCATCGATCCGGCGGCGCCCCGTGCCATCGAGGCAATCCCCTGACCTCATCCCCAAGGTTTTGGCCCGGGGTCCCTTAGACCGACGCTAGATGGTTGATTTCGCGGCCCCGTGGGGGCCGGGGGATCGGACCCGCCCACCCATCAAGCCGGTCAAGGACGCAGGGCGAAGCCAATACTGGACGTATTGGCGAGCCCGAGGACGCCGATCCGGCGCCGATCATCCGGATTCATCCGGCACGCGGGGTCGTGGAATCAACCATCTCGCTACTCAGATCCGAGCGCTCGGCCGAGTTCCTGTCGCGAGCGAATGTCGAGCTTGCGATAGGCGTTGGAGAGGTGGACCTCGACTGTCTTCGGCGTGACGTACAGCGCCTGCGCGATCTCTTTGTTGCTCCGTCCCTCCAGGGCAAGGTCGGCGACACGCCGCTCGCTCGCTGTGAGCGCACCGGCGCCGCGCAGCGCCGAGGTCCGTGGACGGGCGCCGGTGGCGTGCAGCTCCGCCCGCGCCTGCGCGGCGATACCGGCGGCACCGCATCGATCCGCAAGCTCGAGCGCGTCGCGCAGCGGGTCGCGCGCGTCGCTCGGACGCCGCGCGCGGCGCAGCGCCGCACCAAGCTCGAGCTGTGCGACCGCGAGGTCCACCTTGGCGGTCGAGCGCTCCAGGAGGGCGACGCCCTCGCGCTGGTGCGCGAGCCCTTGTTCGCCGCCCGTGAGCCGTCCGAGAAGGGCCAGCGCTCGTCCGAGCGTTCCGGGCGCTCCCCAATTTCGTGCGAACTCGACGTCCGCCCGGGCGAGTTCGATCGCCTCGTCCGTCCGGCCCAGCGCATCGAGTGCCCGCGCCTTCATCGATCGCCATTTCGACCATCCCGGGTTGAGGGTGAACGTCAGCCGGTTCGCGAGGTCGTCCGCGACGGCCACCGCCTCCTCGAACCGCCCCTCGAGCAGGAGCAGCTCCCCCCGTCCGATTAGCAGATGTCGGTACCCGTCGCCCTCCTGGTTGATGGGCTTGTCCAGGTCGAGGGTCGTCCGCGCGGAGTCGAACTCTCCCCGCAGGGCACGTATCAGCCCCAGAAACGCGGGCACATACGTCTCGCTCGACTGGACGAGGCCCCACGAGATGAAGTCCTGGTCGACGCCGGTGAGGGATTCCTCCGCGTCGAGCAGCTCGCCGCGCCAGAGCAGCGTGAATCCTCGCCACAGGCCGACGGTCAGGATCCCAAGCAGGGAGCCGCCGCGGTGGGCGCGCTCGCGGAGCCGGTCCCATTCGACGAGTGCCTCGTCGAGGTCGGCCATCACGAGCACCGTGATCGCGGCGACGGGAAACAGCCCCGGATCGGCATCGATGAGCGTGCCGTCGGCGAGCGCGGCGCGCGCGAGTGGGACGCACGCGTCGGCGTGCTCACCGGTGAGCGCCCGGCACAGGGCGGTGATCGCGGCGAGCCGCTTCGCGCCGGGACCCGCGCCCGTCGTCGTGATCTCGCTCAGCCGATTCATCGCCTCGGGCACGTCAGGACCGAAGAAGGCGGCCATCAGCTCGAGCGCCTCGAGCGACTGTCGCTCGTCGACAAGCTCCGGAGGGATCTCGGCCAGTGCGCGCTCCGTGACTTGCATGGCCTCACGCGCGGGGGCGGTGAACAGCAGCGTGCCGGCGAGAATCGCGGCGACGCCCGCCCGGGCGGCGGGCTCCTCGATCGCGTCCCACGCCTCGCGGAGATGCGCGGCGGCGGCCGGACCCGAGATATGCGTCTCGGCAACCCCGAGCTCGAGCAGCAACTCGGCCCTCACGTCCTCAGGGGCCGGCTCGGCGAGCGCGCGCTGAAGATACGCCACAGCGCTGTCCGCAGCGCCTTTGTGCCGCGCCTCGGCGGCGGCCGAACGCAAGAGCTCGACGACCCATCGCTCTCCGCGGTACGGCGCCGCGAGCAGCTGCGTGGCCACCGCCTCATCGGCGACAGCCGCGTCCCGGAGAAGTGCCGCGGCCGCCGCGTGGAGCAACGCTCGCTCGGTGGCGGGCAACTCGTGATAGACCGCGTCGCGGACGAGGGGGTGAACGAAACTGAGCGGCACGTCAGGTCGCAGGATTTCGGCCCGGCTGAGATCCGCCGTCGTGCGTGCGATCGTCGGCTCGTCGAGCTCACAGAGCGTGGCGACGAGCGGGAGCTCGGCGCTGCTGCCAAGCACCGCCACGGCTCGGGCGACGCTCGCCGCTTCCGGAGTCAGCCGCCGCAGCCGTGTCAGCACGGTCCGGGACACCGCCCGCGGGCCGACTTCACGCACGGCCGAGATTTCCGAGCTTTGCGGCCGCACCCCGTCGGCAACGAGGGAACTGAGCAACTGGCGGAGCAGCAGCGGGTTGCCACCGGTGGCGGACCGGCAGGCGGCGACGAAGGCCCGCTCGGGCTCAGCACCGAGCATCGAGCGTATGAGCTCGGTCACGCCCGCCTCCGTGAGTGGTCCGGGATGGATCCGGACGGCGTCGGGATGTGCCGCAATCTCCCCGATGAGCACCGGGTCGTTGCCCGGCTCCGCGCTTCGCAGCCCCACGACGAGCAGCAACTGGAGCCCGGCGAGGCGCCGTGCCAGATACGCGAGAAAGCGAAGCGACGGCCGATCGCACCAGTGGAGGTCGTCGACGATGAGAACGACCGGCTGTGCCGAGGCGAGGTTGACGGTGAGCCAGTACAGCCCATGTAAGGCTGCGAACGAGCCGTCGACGTCGGCGTGGGCGTGCGCGCTGACGGATTCGAACACCGTCGCCGCCGAACTCGCCGCACCGTCGAGCAGCTGGCTCCGGGCCTCGGTCGAGACGAGCAGCGGTTCGAACAGCTGCCTCACGACGCCGAACGGAAAGTCGCGTTCGAGGTCGCTGCCGTTCGCCGAAAGGACACGCGCGTCGGCCGCGCCGCCGCGATCGCGCAGTTCGGCGATCAGGCGACTCTTGCCGATCCCCGCCGGCCCCTCGACCACGAGCATGCGGGCGCGGTCGACCGCCCCGGCACCGAGCACCTCGTCGAACAGGGCAAGCTCGGCCTCGCGCTCGATCAGTGGCGCGCCGGCAGCCGTGTGGGCTAAGCCCAAACCAGAACCCCCTGACATGCGGTCGTCATCGTAGTCGGAGGCGCGCCCACACCGCGCGGCCGGCGTTTACCGCTCGACGACGACGGCGAGCCCCTGACCGACGCCGATGCACAGTGCCGCGACGCCGTAGCCACCACCGCGGCGCTTCAGCTCGTGAGCGAGCGAGCCGAGGATGCGAACGCCCGAGGCGCCGAGTGGGTGCCCGAGCGCGATCGCGCCGCCGTTGACGTTGACCGTGTCCGGGTCGAGGCCGTCCCATTGCGAGATGTCGGCGAGGCACTGAGATGCGAACGCCTCGTTGAGCTCGACGATGGCGACATCGCCCCAGCCGATGCCGGCGCGCTCGAGCGCCCGGTTCGCCGCCTCCACGGGGGCAATCCCAAACACGTCCGGATCGGCTCCAGCGGCACCCCGGGCGACGATCCGCGCGAGCGGCTCCCGGCCGAGAGCGGTCGCGGTCGTCTCATCGGTGATGAGCATTGCGCCGGCACCGTCGTTGAGCGGGGAGGAGTTGCCGGCCGTGACCGTCCCGTCCTTCACGAACGCGGGCCTCAGCTTCGCGAGCTTCTCGAGCGTCGAATCGGCGCGCATCGTCTCGTCGCGCTCGAGCTCGGTGCCCGGCACCGGGATCACCCATTCGCCGTAGAAGCCGGCGTCCCAGGCGGCGACGGCGAGCTGGTGGCTGCGCAGAGCGAATGCGTCCTGGGCGTCGCGCTCGATGCCGTAGATCCTGGCGAGCTTCTCCGCGCTCTCGCCGAGTGAGATCGTCCACTGCTCGGGCATCTCCGGGTTGACCATGCGCCAGCCGAGGGTCGTCGAGTAGAGCTGCTCGTGACCGCGGGGAAATGCGCGCTCGGGCTTGAGCATCACCCACGGCGCGCGGCTCATCGACTCGACCCCGCCGACGAGGACGGTCCGCGCGTCGCCCGTTTCGATCATGCGGCTCGCCTGCATCGCGGCGTCGAGACTCGAGCCGCACAAGCGGTTGACCGTCGCTCCGGGGACGCTCGTCGGGAGACCGGCGAGCAGCGCCGCCATCCGCGCGGTGTTGCGGTTGTCCTCACCGGCCTGATTCGCGTCGCCGAACAGGACGTCATCGATCCGCTCTTGGTCAAGCTCGGGCAGCCGCGCGAGCAGCGCGCGCACGGCATGGGCGGCAAGATCATCGGGCCGTACCGCGGCCAGGCCGCCTGCGTACCGGCCGAACGGGGTGCGGATCGCGTCGACGATGAAGGCGTCAGGCACGGTCCGCCACTGTAGCGGTGCCGACGGGCTCAGCCCTCGGCGGGCTTCGGTGCGCGGCGGGGTTCGACGAACGGCTCCGCAGTCTCGGACCCGCCGGCCTCGATCACCTTCGCTCGTTCGAGCTCCGCGTTCAGCTCGGCACCCAGGAGGACCGCGATATTCGAGATCCACAGCCAGATGAGGAACACGATCACGCCCGCGAGGGTCCCGTATGTCTTGTTGTAGGACGAGAAGTTGGCGACGTACAGCGCAAACAGGGCGGAGGCCGCGATCCAGAGCCCGACGGCGAACACGCCGCCGGGGCTCACCCACCGAAAGCCGGGATGCCTCACGTTCGGCGCGGCCCAGTACAGGATCGCGAACATCAGGCTGACCACGAACAGCAGGACTGGCCACTTGGCGATGTCCCAGGCCGTCACGGCGTCGCCGCCGACTCCGACAAGGTCCCCGATCTGCTTCGCAAGGCCGCCGGTGACGACGACACCGACCGCCGCGACCGCGAGCAGCACGAGCAACACAATCGTCGTGAGGACGCGGACCGGCAGCGTCATCCAGACAGGCCGCCCCTCGTCGACGTCGTAGATGGCGTTTGACGCGCGCATGAACGCGGCGACGTAACCGGACGCCGACCAGATCGCTCCGAGCATGCCGACGATGAACAGCACTCCGGCGGCGCCGCGGCTGTGCTGGAGGTTCTGGATCGCGCTGGCGACGAGGTTATGTGCCGGCCCCGGCGCGAACTTGCCCAGGTTGTCGATCAGAGGCTGGGTGGCCGACCTGCCGATCAGCCCGAGCACCGACACGAGCGCGAGCATCGCGGGGAAGATCGCGAGGACGCCGTAGTAGGTCAGGGCCGCGGCCCAGTCGGTGACGTTGTCCTCACGGAACTCACGGAACGTGCGCTTCAGGACTCCTGGCCACGCGCGGCGATGCAGCTCGGTGGGGCTGTCCGGACCGACGTCCGTCGCGTGCTCCGGACGGCGGTCGGTCTGGCGGTCGTCAGTGTGCAGTGCCATCTGGCTCCTCCGCGCTCAGGACCCGGCGCGCTTCGTCAGCCGGCCGATCAGGAAGCCGGCGAGGAAGGCGCCGACCGCTGCGACCGGGATCGGGTTCTCCCGGGCCTTGTCCGTGGCCGCCGCGGCGGCCGCCGATGCATCGTCGGGCGTTGCGCTCTTCGCCTTCCCGAGCAGGTCGTCGGCCTTGTCCGAGACGTTCGCCTTCGTGTCGCGGAGCTTGCGCTTGGCCTGCCCCTTGACATCGGCCTTCCGCGCGAGCGCCTCGACCGTGTCGCCGAGTTCCTCACGGGTCTGCTCAATCTCGCGCTCGAGCTGCTCTGGGTCGGGACTGGTCACTGCCTTGCTGCCTGCGCGTGGGTCTTCGCCCATTGCACGTCCTCCTTCACGCGTTCGGTTGCCTGCTCCGGGACAGGGGGCGTCGCCTGGGCAATGTTCTGCTTGCCGGCGAGCGCAAACACCGCGGCGATAGCCCCGAGGACCGCCGCCACGATCACCGCCGCCAGCCACGGCGTGACGGCGGTCGCGAGGGCGAGGATCGCTGCCGCGGTGAGGGCGCCGACCGCGTACAGGCCGAAGATGCCGGCACCGCCGAACATCCCCGCTCCGAGTCCGGCCCGCTTGCCCTTCTGTTGCAGCTCGACCTTGGCGAGTTCGGCCTCTTGACGCGCCAGGCGACTCGTCTGTTCTGAGAGCTGTCTGACGAGCTCTCCGAGCGACGAGTCCCGGGCCGCGGCTCCGTTGTCCATCTCGGCTCCCTTCAGGGTTACGACCAGTTGGCGCCTGGCTGCCCGATCCCAGCCGGTGTGAACCCTGGGTTACCGCCGGGAGGTCGTTATCCGGACATCGGGCACCAGCGCTCGACATGTCCGCGTCGCCCGCGGGTGAGCACGTCGCGGTCGCGGTACTCGATGCTGATGCGTCTCCCCGGGGCCCGACATGCGGCGAGGAAGCTCGCGACGCCGCCGTTGTCGGGGCACTCGATCTCGGTTACGGCGACGCTGGCTTTGCTGATGTCGCCACCTCTTCGAGGGTGCGGCCCGTCTTCACGGACTGGGGCTCGGTCGCCTCGGGGTCGCGGTCGGCGTCGGCGTGCTCATCGACGCGCTTGATCAAGAGCCACTGCGGCTGACGACCGCCGTCGGTGCGCTGCAGCGTCCAGCCGCCGACGAGCTTCTCGCCGGCGAGCCAGAACGACGCGTGGCCGGCGGCAAGCGCCGCCGCCACCGGCTGCTCCGGATGGAGGTTGCGGTACGTGCCGGCATCCCACACGATCACGCCGCCGCGGCCCGTCGGCCCCTCAAAGTCGGCGTGGCCAAGGGCGTGATCCTCGACCTCGACCGCCAGCCGCTTGACCTTCGGGTCCGTGGACGGGCCCTTCGGAACCGCCCACGACCGGAGCACGCCGTCGACCTCGAGGCGGAAGTCGTAATGCAGCGTCGTCGCGGCGTGCTTCTGGACGACGAAGCGCGGATCCGACGATGCCGTCACCGCGCACAGGATCGCAGGTCCGGATGTGCGCGCACCAGCTCGTCCCACTCCGCCGCTGAGAACGGCGGCGCGAACAGATGCTCGTCGAACTGGCGCGTCCGGAATAGGTCGACGATGAAGTTCATCCGGTCGGCAAGCTCGGTCCAATCGCGCGCGCCGCTGCCGTCGAGCGAGTCCGGGGTGTGATCGAGGCCGCCGGGCCCGTAGAGCAGCCGCGCGAGCTCCGGCAACTCGATCGTTCGCAGCGTCGCGGGGAACGCTTCTGCGTCGCGCGCAGTGAGATCGTGGCTCACCCGCATCAGGTCGGTCCCGAGACTGAAGGTGAGGAGGTATCGAGTCACGAGGGGCCGCAGCAGCCGCGGCATCGCGGCGTCGATGAACGGATCAAGACGGTGGTGCTCGTGCAGGATGGCGAGCAGGTTCGCGGTCAACATCCGCTCGTCACGCTCATCGGACGCCGGGGTACGCGCGACCTCGAGGTAATGCCGGTAGGCGCTCCGCAGAACCTGCTGACCACCCGAATCGGTCGGCCCGGTCCGCAGCGGGGCGAGGAACCGTTCGAGCTCTTCATCGGTCCGGGCCGCCGGATCGAGGAACGCGGCCACGAAGCGGGCCGTCTGGCGCCCGATGTCGTCGAGCACGGTGACGTTGCCGGCGAAGATCTCCGCCGCGGTTCGCGACAGGACGCGCCGAGTGAGTGCATTCAGCGTCGTCCCTGCCGTCACGGCCGCCGCGAGCATCCGTACACGCGGCGCGCGACGAGCCATCGCCGCCGTCATCCCGGCTCCGAGCGCCGAGGCGACGGGCGGCAGCCACGGGACGTCCTCCTGCCGGATCGTCCGCCCGGCCTTCTTTGAGCCCCAGACAGCCCAGGTGTGAAAGTTGGCGCCGCTTCCGGGGCCGGTGATGTGGCGCAGTGCCAGCGACAGGTCGCGATGCGCCCACGTGATCCGTGCGTTGCTCACGATCGGGTCATGCCCGTCGACGGCAATGGAGATCTCGTGATCCCACCACTCGCTGTCGCCCCAGGACGCCTCCTTGGCTTCCACGCACACAGGATGACAGCGCCGAAGTCCGACCGCGAGCGCCGAGCTCGCCCCGGCGATCACTCAGCCAACGTGAGGTGGCTGCGAAGCCGGCGTGTGGTCCGCACGAGGGGTTGGCCGATGAGCACGGCCGACCCCTGTGCGAGCGCGAGCAGTGCGAGCGCGACGGGTCTGGCTCGGACCTTGGGATCCCGACGCAACTGCACGCAGATACGACGCCCGTTGCCGAGCAACAACCGGCGTGATTGTCGGGCGACCGCCGGCGAGTCCGGGCGGAAGCGGTAGACGAGCGCGGGAACCATGGCGAACACGACGTGTCCACGGAACGCAAGCGCCGTGGCCAGTGCCCAGTCCTCGCCGTGGTCGGCGTCGGCGTACCCGCCGGCATCGCGGACCGCCGACGTGCGAAGCAGCGCACAGCCCTGAATCGGCATGATCGACCAGATCGCATTCACCCAGGCGAACACGCCGGGATACCGCGCGATCGCCCGGGCCCAGCGGCGAGGCAGCCGGTACGGAGCCCCGTCGGTTTCGACGATCCGGCCGATCGCCGCTGGCGCATCGGCGGCCTGGGCCAGCGTGCGGGTCAGTGTCGGCAGCGCGCTCGCCAGCAGCAGGTCATCCGCGTCGAGGAACAGGACGTACTCGGTGTCGACGTGGTCGAGCCCGAGGTTTCGGATTGCCCCGCGCGACAGCCGGTGCTCGGAGCGGACGAGCTCGCATCCATCGATCCTCGGCAGCGGAGGGCTGTTCGCATTGTCGACGACGATGATGCGCTGCACCGAGGCATCGCCGCTCGCGCTGCCGACGGCATCGCGTACGAACTCGACGTAACTCCCCCACACCGGAATAACGACCGTGACGCACCCCACGGAGCGCGAGTGTGCCAGCTTCAGCGTGCGTCGAAGCGGTCCAGCAGGTAGCGCGCGTGCCGCTCCTGGTGCACCGTGGCGAGGCGCGTGTGCGTGCGCAGCAGCGCGTGGACCTCGTCCCCGGTGAGCGGCGCGGGCGGCGCCGGGCGGCGCCGGCGAGCGGGCATGAGGCGGCGAAGACGCCCGGCGCGGAAGTGCACCGCAACGAGGCTCCCGCCGGCGACGAGGCGTTGCTCGATCCCGAGCAGGGTCTCGATCAGCGAGTCGGGGGACAGGTAGTACAGGACCTCCGAGCAGACGACGAGATCGAACGGCCCGTCCGGCAGTCGCTCCGGAACCGCTCCGACGACGAACTGAACGTTTGACTGCCCACCGAGACGGTCGGCCGCGCGGGCGACCGCCGTCGGTGACGGATCGAGCGCGGTGACGGCATCGCACCGCGGGGCGAGCAGAGCGGTGAACACACCGATCGAGCAGCCGACGTCGAGCGCGCGAGCGAAGCGGCCTCCTCCGAGGGCATCCAGGGTCCGGCGATACTTGGCCTGCTCGTATGGGTCGGTGGCGTAGCCCCAGGGATCGGCATCGGCCTGGTAGAGCCGCTCAAAGGTGGCCGCCGGTGTGCGGCCGCGTGGCAGCTCAGTGCGTTCGGCCGGCAAGCTTCCGCCCCCCGTGGATGACGAGCTGGGCCGAGGACTCGAGCCCCCACGCGCTCCGGAGGTACTCCGCAAAGCTCGCCGGACGATCGTGGGCGGGCGCCAATTGCGCGAACCGGCGGTAGCGGTCGAACGACATGACGGCGAATGCCAGCGGTGTGGGCGGGCGCGTCCACACCGCATTGAGCACGCGTTCGAATGGCATCCGCGGACCTCTCTCAAGGTCCGCCAGGACCCACTCCGGGACGCGTGCCTGAAGGCAGCCGCGCAGCCATGCGAGCGCGGCGGACACGGCGACCGTCACGCGCCAGGCCCGGCTGCACGCGACGACGCGGGGCCAGTCGAACCGGCCATCGGCGGACCGGAGGATCGTCATTGCATCCGCAGCCCAGCGCACCGTTGGCGTCACATCCCAACGCAGGCCATGGGCGCAGACGTGGACGAGCTGGTCGGCCGGCGCCGGCGCGGACGTCACCGTCCCCATCAGCTCGAGCTCGACGCGTGAGCTCCACAACGCCGAGTCATCTGCGGATTGCATCAACGCATACGCGTGCAGATCGATCTCGTTGCCGTCCGCATCGACGATGTGCGTCCCGTACCGCAGCGGGCCACGCGCGCCCTGGCTCGCCAGCACGTTCCAGCCGATCGGCCGCAGCGCGTCGACGGCGCGATCGAGTGCGTGGGGATGGACGAGCAGGTCGACATCGTCCATCGGACGGGCGCCGAGGTCGCGGTAGTGGAGCAGTGAGAGCGCTGCTCCCTTGAGCACGAGCACCTCGATCCCGGCCGATTGCAGTGTGTCGATGACCGATGCGGCACGCCGGAGCGCGAGTTGGTTGAGGTACCAGGCACGCCGGTACGCGCCGCCGGCGAGCGTCAGCATCGGGTCATCGGCACCGAGGGCGCGCAATGGCCGGAACGCCGCTGCCAGCAGGCGCGTGTCGCTCGCGGTCACCTCCTCGCGGGTGACGCACGCTCGCCACCGTGACCAGGCCTCGAGCGCGCGCTCGTCCTCCCAGGTCGCCGCCCCGAGGAGCAGCCGCTGCCGGTTGTCCGGCCAGCAGCCACCCGAGCGGGCGATCCGGGATCGCATCGGCGCGAGGCTAGCGCAGCCGGTCGCGGCCGCCCATATCCTCCGCGCGTGCCAGCGTGTGGCCAAGCCGTCCCGACCCCGGCGCAGGCCGATCGCGTCCCGACCGCAGTGTGGCTCACCGGCATCGTCCTCGCGGGTGTCGCGCTTCGCATCGGACTGTTGAACGAGCCGATGCGCTACGACGAGGCGTTCACACTCGATCGCTACGCGATTCACGGCTACGGCTTCATCGCCTCGACGTACGACTTCCCCAACAACCACATCCTTTACAACCTGCTCGCCCACACGACGTGGCTGATCGCAGGCGACCACGTCTGGACGGTCCGCATCCCCGCCTTTCTCGCCGGCGTGGGCCTCATCCCGGCGACGTACCTGGCGGCCCGCGAGTGCTACGGCGCAGCGGTCGGACTCTGCGCCGCGACGCTGGCAGCGCTGGCCGTGTCCACGGTCGAACGGCGGTTCGGATGGCCGCCGGCGCGGATCGCGTTCACCTCCGCACTGACCGTTGCGCTGGCGCTGGCCGTGGTGCTCATCGACCGTGGCGAGCATGGCGCCGACGGGGCGCCGATGACCGACAACGACCTCGCCGCCTTCGTCAGGACCCACCTCGGACCCGGAGGCACGCTCGCCCTCGACACGTACATGAATGTCCCGGCGGCGTACTACCTCCGGGTTCACCACTACCGAACGCCGATGTACACCCTCGGTCACGCCGGAGCGACGCTTGTGCTGCTCGTCGGCGATCGGCCGGCGACCGCGGCTGACGAGTTGCTCGCCCATGTCACTCGCTCACATGTCACCATGACACACACCGTGCCGGTGGCGCACCTTGACTACATCACTGCCTACCGGGCTGACGTGTCACCCCGTCCCGGATGATGAGCGAGTCGCGCCGAATCCACATACTCATCTTCCATGGGATCGGTCAACCGAACCGTCAGCTCGAACCCGGTGAGGAGAACGTTTGGGTGTCGGTCGAGGATTTCCGGTCGATCCTCGATGCCGTCACTGGGCGTGACGACGTGCTGCTGTCGTTTGATGATGGCAACTCATCCGACGTGACGCTCGCTCTTCCGCAGCTCGCCGCCCGCGGCCTGCGCGCGACGTTCTTCGTGGTCGCCGGCCGGATCGACCAATCCCACTTCCTCAGTGCCGCTTCGATCCGCGAGCTGGTCGATGCAGGTATGAGCGTGCAGTCACATGGTATGCACCACCGTGTGTGGCGTGGCCTCGACGACGCCGCACTGCACACCGAGCTTGTCAGCGCTCGAGCGATGATCGAAGACGTTGTGGGCGGAGCGGTCGATGACGTCGCGATCCCGTATTGCCTGTACGACCGCCGCGTGCTCGGCGCGCTGCGCACCGCCAACTACCGCCATGTGTACACCTGCGACCGTGGTCCGGCGCGGTCCGGCGCCTGGCTGCAGTCGCGCAACCAGATCTCCGCCGGAGAGGACGGTCGCAAGCTCGCCGAGATCGTCTCGCCCGCGATCACGACCCGGCTCGAGATCGCGCTGAAGAAGCCCGTGAAGCGCTGGCGCTAACGGGCGCGCAGCACGCGGTCGATGATGCCGATCAGCTGGTCGGCGAAGCGGGCGGAGGTCCGCTCGCCCGAGTCGACGAGCGCGCGCGCGCGGCGGCCCATCTGCGCCGCGAGCGCCGGGTCGTCCTCGAGCCGGGTGAGCGCCCGCCGCCATCCCGCAACGTCACCGGGATCGACCCAGATCCCGATGCCGAGTTCCTCGATGTCGATGTCGATCCACGGATTGCGCGTGAGGATCACCGGCTTGCCCATCCCGAGTGCATCGAGAAGGCTCTGCAGGCCGTTGATCGGCCACGGCCAGCGCACATGGAGCGGAATCGCGATGGCGCGCGCCCGCGCATACAGCTCGGCGAGCTCGGAGTAGCGCAGCTCGCGGGCGATGACCTCCGGGTTGCCTCCGGCCGGAAGCCGGGTGGCGGCGCGCTCCGAGCACACGATCCGGGCCGGCACGCCCGCGTCGGCCGCCGCCCGGGCGAACGTGACGATGTCGCGATTGGTACGCCCGGCGGCGATCACGCCGCGCCCGACTCCGTCGCTCGGTGGATACCACGTCGCATCCGGCCCCCAGCTGAGCGGTTGCGTCCGCGCCCGGGAGCCGGCGATCCGGCTCAGATCATCGGCGATCGGCGCACTGAGCGCCGGATACGCGTCGACCCCCCGTAGCAGCGCGCGGATGACCGGCGCGCGGGGACGACGCAGGCGGCCGGTGTCGAGCGGATGATGGACGACCCACACGATCGGCCGGTCGAGCAGACGCAGCGCGCGGAGGTAGGCGAGGAGCTGGGCGACGTTCTGGCTCGGGCTGTAGATGAGGTCGGCGTGGCGCGCGGCGCGCAGGACGGATGCCTGCTGATCGAGGTCGCCGAGCGGGATCGGGAACCGCCGCATGACGGCGCTCGCTCGCTGCAACGCGCCCGATCGCCGGTACGGGACGACCTCGACGGTGTGGCCGTGCCGCTCAAAGTGGTTGACCCCGTAGAGGAGGTGGTCGGGCGCGCGGCCCGCCGCGACGTCGACGCGAGCGGCCGCGAGGTCGAAGTTGTTGAGGACGAGGATCCGAGCCACGGTCTGTGCTTCCGCGGGCAACCGCGCCGGCTCACCGGGCGAGGACGCGGTCGAAGATGTCCATGACCTGCTCGGCGAACGTGACCGACGAGTACGTCCCATCGTCGACGAGCGCCCGGGCCCGGCGGCCCATGGCGCGGGCGAGCTCCGGCTCGCGATCGAGGCGCTCGATCGCCTTACGCCAGCCGCGCACATCGCCGGCCTCGACCCAGAAGCCGATCCCGAGCCGCTCGACATCGATGTCGAGCCAGGGCGTTCGGGTGACGATCACGGGCTTCCCGAGGCCGAGCGCATCGGCGATCGCGCCGAGGCCGTTCATCGTGAACGGCCAGCCGACGTCGAGCGGGATCGCGACCACGCGTGCCTCCGCGAGCAGGCCGATGACTTCAGCGGGGGCGAAGCCGTCGCCGCTGGAGTAGGTGATGGTGCGCAGGTTGGATGCGGTCCGGCCGCCGGGCGCGCATGGCTGCGGGCAGACGATCACACCCGGAACGGCGGTCTCGCCGACGGCCCGGGCGAAGGTCGCGAAGTCGCGACCGGAGCGCCCGGCGGCGATCACGCCCAGGCCGAGCCCGGGCGCGCGTGGATACCAGGCCGGATCCGGACCGAAACTGAGCGTCTCGGTGCGGGCCCGGCGCCCGGCGAGGGCGGCGAGGTCCCGGCTGACCGGGTCGGTCAGCGCCGGGTAGGCGTCGAGACCGCGCAGCAGCGTGCGGGTAATGGGGCGCCGCACAGCGCGGAGCCGGCCGCAGCCAAGCGGGTGGTGGACGACCCACACGATCGGCACGTCGATCAGCCGGCTCGCCCGCATCAGCCCAAGAAGCTCGGAGACCCCCTGGTTCGGGCAATAAACGAGGTCGACATCCTTGAGGAGCCGCAACGCTGAGCGCTGCTGGTCGAGATCGCCGACGCGCACCGGGGAGCGGCGCAACCATCCCGACAGCCGCGTCAGCCGAGGCGAGGTGCGATACGGGACGACCTGCACGGTGTGCCCGCGACGCGAGAAGTGATTGAGCCCGTAGAGGACCTGATCCGGCGCCCGCCCAGCCGCGACGTCCGCTTCGGCGGCCGCGAGGTCGTACACGTTGAGTGCGAGAATGCGGGCCACCCGCCCGTATGATGCCGCCGAGATGCGGCAGGTGTGGTCTGCAGGGCTCGGGACGCCGGCGCTGGCCAGGCGCCTGTTCTCGTTCCTGTCGGAGGAGTCGCCGAAGCTGCTGCTGCTCGGCAGCGCCACCGCGATCGTGCAGTCGGCGCTCCTGGTGCCGATCGCGCTGCTCGTGCGCGACATGTTCGATACGGCGATCCCCGATCGCCACGTCGGCGCGATCGTCGTCAGCGGCCTCCTCATCCTCGCGCTGTACGCGGCGAGCGCCGCGCTCGGATACGCCGCGCGCGTGACGGCAATCCGGACCGCGGCCGGCGCGGGCGTCCGCCTGCGCCGCGACGTGCTCAGCAAGCTCTATACGCTGCCCCAGTCCTGGCACGACACGCACCGCACCGGGTTTGTGCATTCGATTGCGACCCAGGACACCGAGCGGGCCGAGGCGATGCTCGCGACCGTCGCCGGTGTGGCGATCCCGGCGGTGGTCGTGGGCCTCGCGCTCGTCGTGGTGGCGCTGATCGTCAGCCCGCTGCTGTTCCTCACGACGCTCATCGTCGTCCCGCCGCTGCTGATCGGCGCCCGCCTGCTGCTGCGGCGCATGCGCGTGCGGCAACGGACGTGGGCTGACTCCTCGCGCCGGTTCAGCGCAGAGCTGCAGCTGCTCCTCCGCGCGATGCTGACCGCGCGGGCCGCCGGGTCCGAGCAATGGGAGCTCGCTCGGGGGGAGCAGCGGGCCTCGCAACTGGCGAGCGCCTACCGCGGCTTCGGGTCGAGTGCCGCCGGCGTCAACGCGCTGCAGAACGCGATCGCGGCGGCGGCCGGGACGACCGTGCTCGTCGTCGGCGGTATCGCCGTCGCCGACCACACGCTGACGCTCGGCGACCTGCTGGCGTTCTACGCGGTGCTGGCGCTCCTGCTCCGGCAATTGCACGCGGTCGGATTCCAGTCCGACATCGTCGTCATCGGCCTGCGCTCGCTGAGCGAGATCGAGGCGCTGCTCGCGATCGACGAGACGAGCCCCTACGGAGCCGGCGGGCGGGCGATCGCGTTTCACGGGGCGGTCTCGTTCGCCGGGACGAGTTTTGCGTACGGTGACACGCCGACGCTGAGCGAGATCGAGTTTGCGATGAGCGCGGGCGAGCGCGTCGTCATCGTCGGACCCAACGGCGCCGGCAAGAGCACGCTCGTCAGCCTCCTGCTCGGTCTGTATGCGCCGCAGCAGGGCACCGTGTGCGCGGACGGCGTTCCCTACGCCGACCTCGACATCCGGGACCTGCGGCGCCAGATCGGTGTCGTGCTCCAGGATCCCGTGCTGCTGCCCGGGACGATCCGCGAGAACATCGCCTATGCCCGGCCAGATGCGCCGGAGAGCGCGGTGCGCGCGGCGGCCGCGGCGGCAACCGCGGATGACTTTATCGCCGGCCTCCCCGAGGGTTACGAGACCTCGGTGGGAGACGAGGGCGCCGGTCTCTCCGGGGGCCAGCGGCAACGGCTCGCGATTGCCCGGGCGTTGATGGGCGCGCCGGCGCTCCTGATCCTCGACGAGCCGACGACGTACCTCGATGACGACGCCGTCCATGCACTGTTGGACCGGGTGCTCGCGCTGCCGCAGTCGCCGACCGTGCTGCTCATCACGCACGATCCGCACGTCGCGGCGTACGCCGAGCGCGTCATCGAGTTGCGAGACGGCCGCGTGGTGAGGGACGCGCAGCCCCGTCAGCGCGCTTGGTCCCCGAGCGCCGCGAGCGAGGCTGCGACGGACTCGTTGACGATCGCCAGCGAGTAGCGCTCACGAACGAGGCGCCGCGCGCGGCTCGCCAGTTGTGCACCGAGGTGCCGATCCTCGGCGAGTCGTGCGAGTGCGGCGGCGAACTCCACGTCGCTCTCGGCGGGCAGGTAATGCTCGTGCGCGACCGCGTCGAGCCCCTCGAGCCCCTTCGCACTGCCGACGACCGGGACTCCACTCGCGAACGCCTCGAGCACCTTGAAGCGGGTGCCGTGGCCCTCGCTCAGGGGCACCGCCATCGCGCTCGCCCGGTGCAGGTGAGCGGCCACGTCATCGACCGGTCCCGTGACCTCGATGCGGTCGTCGGCCGCTGCCCGCATCGCATCGCTCGGATCGCGCCCCACCAGCGACAGTCGCGCGGCCGGGATGCGCGCACGCAGTGCCGGGAAGACCCCGGTCAGAAGCCGGTCAGCGGCGACGACGTTCGGCGGATAGGCGAAGCTCGCCGTGAAGATGACGGTGAACGTACCGGGGAGGTCCGGGGGCGCGTCCCGGGCGTAGCGCTCGATGTCGATCGCGTTCGGAACGACCCGCAGCGGAATGCCGGCTCCGTAGAGTCGTCGCGCCGCGGCGGCGTCCTGGGAGCTCGGAACCCACACCTCCTCGACCGCCGCGAACGCGCGGGCCTCGACCCGACGCGTCCGCTGCGCAAACGTCTGCACGAGCGGCGCGGGGGTCCGCTGCGCGAGCTCAGAGTGGAGCGCCGCCTCGATCCCGTGCGCGTTGAGCACGACGGCGGCTCCGCGAGCGTGCAGCGGCGCGATGTAGCCATGGAGCCAGAGCGTCTCGAGCACGACCACCTCTGCACCGAGTCCATCGACGAAGTCCGCAAGCTCTCTCATCACGCCGTCGTCGTACCAGTGGTCCGATGGATGACCATCGGGCTCGCGCAGCCATGCGAGTGAACGGGCGGGCAGCGAGCCGGCCTGCGCCGTGAAACCGCGTGAGACGCGAACGGTGACGTCGTCGCCGGCCGCCCCGGAATCACTGCCGGGACCGGCCGTCAGCGTGAATACGCCGGTCGGACCCACGTGTTGGAGCGCGCGGACAGTCGCCACGACGCGCAGATCGAGGCCGGAGCGAGGCGGGAACGGAAGCCCCGCGGCGAACGCGACCGCGGCGGGACGATCTGGTGTTATATGCACAACCGGAGAAGCAGGGAGCGGTTTGACGATGCTACGGGCGCGCCAGTTCACAGTCGACCCACGCCGGGTCGTTCACGAGACGATCGACGGGGAGACGATCCTGATCGACCTCGAGACGGGGACGTACTTCAGCCTGCGCGGTTGCGGCTCGCAGGTCTGGGCCCTGCTCGCGAGCGGCTGGTCGGAGACCGATGTCGTCGCGGAGATGCAACGGCGTTACACATCGGCGGGTGAGGCCGTCGGAGCAGCCGTCGCCGAGACGATCGTGCGCCTCGCGGACGAGGGTCTGCTCGAGGATGCCGGGACGGAGATCGACTCGCCGGCTGGCGACATCGAGACCGAGGCCGCGACACCCGGGCCGTACGTCCCGCCGGTGCTCGAGCGCTACACCGACATGCAGTACTTCCTGTTGCTCGATCCGATCCACGAGGTTCAGGACGGCGGCTGGCCCCACGCCGTGCCTGCACCACCAGAGCCGACGGAGACCGGTTGAGCGTTGCCGCGCCAGCCCGGTCCGGCGCGGCCCGCTATTTCGCATTGCTGCGTCAGGCCTACGCGGCTGCCGCCGAGGATGAGCATGTGCTCGAGTTGGCGATCGCCGGACGGCGCATCCGGGCCGCGTTCGCGTCAGGCGCGCTCGCGGACACACTTCGGGGACCCCTGGAGCGACTCGTGATTGTGCCGCGCGCGGGGACACGGCCTGACGCCGCCGCCCGGGTGTGGGACAGCGCCTCCACCGGTATTCCGGTGCCGCCGTTTCCGTGGCCGCCGGATGCCGTGCAGGCCGATGGTCGCGTCACCGGTTTCGACGGCGGGCGGTTCCGCTGCCTGTACCGAGACGACGGCACCGGCTTCCATGCCGTGTCGATGTTCGACACCGAGGATCGCGTGGGGTGTTTCTGGTTTGCCGACCGTGCACGGATTCACTGGTACGAGCGGGCGGAGCCGCTCCGTGTCGCGATCCACTGGGCACTCGCCGACGAGCGGAGGTTCCTTGCCCACGCGTCCGCCGTCGGAGATGAGCGCGGCGCGATCGTCCTGACCGGGAAGGGTGGCGCCGGCAAGACGACGACAACGCTCGCGTCGGTCGCCGCCGGGTTGCGGTTCATCGGCGACAACTACGTGCTGGTCGCGCTCGGCGAGGACGGCGGTGCATGGGCCCACGGCCTGTACGGCAGCGCGAAGCTGTGGCCACAGACGCTCGAGCGACTCCCCGGAGTTGACCCGTTCATCGAGAGCGTTGAGGTGGCCACGGATGAGAAGTTGATACTCGACGTGTCGCGCTACCGGCCCGATCGGCTCGTGCCCGGCCTGCCCATCCGGGCGGTTGTCGTTCCCGAGGTGAGGGGCACCGGCCCGACGGAAGTGCTCCGCTGCTCGCCGGTGGACTCTCTCCTCGCGCTGGCGCCAGCGACGGTGCTCGGCCTCCCCCGGACCGAGCACGGGCTGGCCGGGATGGCGGAGCTCGTCCGCCGCGTGCCGACGTACCGGCTCCTGCTCGGGCGGGAGGTGACGGACGCGCCCGCCGCGATCCGATCACTGCTCGACGAGCTCGGCCGATAGTTGTGGGCGGGCCGTCGGTCTCCGTCGTCATGCCCGTCTACGACGGCGCCCGATGCCTGCCCGATGCGCTCGCGAGCGTCCGCGAGCAGTGGTGTCCGGCTGGATGACGGACTTCGTCGATCCGGTGGACCCGCCGCCGGCGTGGATCCCGCGGGCGCGCGTTGAGCAGCGCATCGGGATGATGTCGACTTTCGTGCTGCGCGCGGAGGCACTGAACCGGATCGGGCCGTTCGATGAGTCACTGACAATCGGCGAGGATCTCGACTGGATCGCCCGCGCCACGGATGCCGGGGCCTGCAGCGGCTGCCTCGAGGGGGTGTTCGCGCGGCATCGGCTCCACGGGCGGAGCGCCACTGCGCTGCACGTTCCGCTCGCGCGCGAGGCGCTCACGCGCCTCGTCCGGGATTCCGTTCATCGCAAGCGGAGCGGTTCGAGGTGAGCGGCCCGCGGATCAGCGCCGTGATCGTCGTGCGCGACGGCGAGCGATACCTCGCCGAGGCGATCGACAGCGTCTTCGCCCAGGCAACTAGCCCGATTGAGTTACTGGTAATCGATGACGGATCAACGGATCAGTCCCTGACGATCGCCGGCGGCTATGGGCCACCGGTCCGCTGCATCCCGATCGAACCGCGCGGGATCGGCGGTGCGCGCAACGTTGGCGTCGGCGCCGCCCGAGGCGAATGTGTCGCGTTCCTCGATGCCGACGACGTGTGGACGCCGGACTGTCTGCAGGCGCTCGGGACCGCGCTTGAGGCCGACGAGCGGCTGGAGGTGGCGTTCGGGCACGTGCGCCAGTTCGTCAGCCCGGATCTCGAACCGGAGGTGGCGGCTCGCCTGCGGAGCCGCAGCGCACTCGAGCCGGGACACCTCGTCGGCGCGTCCCTGATCCGGCGTCAGACGCTCGAGCGGATCGGTCCGTTTCACGAGGATCTGTCGACCGGCGACTTCATCGACTGGATCGCGCGGGCCCGCGAGGCACACGTGCGCGAGCACCTGATCCCCGAGCAGGTGCTCTGGCGGCGGGTCCACGGGGCAAATCACGGGATCGTGCATGTCGACCAGCGCGGCGACTATGCACGGATCCTCAAGCGGGCGCTTGATCGGCGCCGGGCGGCCCGCTGAGGAGGTCATCGCCCGCGAGCGCTCCACCGCAGGCGAGCAGGGGCAGGGCCACGAGCAGGTAGCGGTAGTCCGCGTCAACGGTCGCGACGGCGCCGGCCGTGACCGCAAGCGCCGAGCCACTGAGAAGCACGATGGCCCATGTCTGGCGCTGCCGCGTCGGATCGCGGCGGACGATGCGCAGCACGATCGCGGCGACCGAGGCGACGAGCAACAGCATCGTCAACCAGCCCGGCACGGTGACGTAGCGGTAGATCCGGAACAGCGTCGCGGCGATTCGGTCATGGTCCGGCGGCGAACGGAGGAGATCCGCGGCCTGGGTGCCGCCATCGGTGAGGAACAGGCGCCCGACGTCCTTGCTCACCGTCCACGCGTACGTCAGCGGCTGGTCGCGGATGACCGCGAAGGCGAACCGCTCCAGCAGCGCGCTGGCCCGGTCGTTGCGAGCGGACGGTCCGCCTGGGAACCGCCGCGTGACGACGGACCGCCCCCAGATGTAGTGGCTGGGATACCAGCCACGCTCGACGCCGACAGGGCACAGCGAACGCGCCTCCGCGGGGATGTGGGGATCCGCACAGTTCGCGAACCCCGCCACGCGCCCGTAGAGGAACCAGCCGTCAGATGTGTGCAGCGCGGATCCGTACCCAGCGACCGACTGCAGCGCCGCGTAGGCGAGCAGCGGAGCCAGGAGCGACGCGCCGGCGAGCGCGAGCGCTCTCGATGGCAGCCGTGCCCTCACGACGAACACGAGCCAGATCGGAATCGCGAACAGGGCGGCGGCGCGGATCGTCCCGGCCGCCCCGAGCAGCGCAGCACTCGCCGCCAGGTGATGGGGCGCGCGGCGCCCCACCGGCGTCAGCGCGAACCATGCGCTGAGCACGAGGCATAGCGCCGCGAACGTCTCCGGCATGAGGTACTGCTCGAGCAGGATGAGATCTCCGTCGACCAGCGCGACGGCGGCCGCCGCGAGCGCGAGCCAGCGGCGAGCGCCGGCACGGAGGACGAGTGTGTAGACGACCGCTCCGATGAACAGGCCGGCGACGTGCTGTGTGGTGACGACGATCGCGACGTGGCGCGCCGGGAGGGTCAGAAACCGGATAAGCAGCGGATAACCGCTCGGCCGGTCCGGCGCAAACGCCACCGGACTACCGCCGTACGCGTGGCGCACGTACGCCCAGGAGTCCGAGTAGAACAGCGCCGGCCAATACGCGGCGGCACAGATGATCCGCGCCACGAGGCCGACCACGAGGAGCACGACGAGCCCGCGGTGCGCTCGGGCGACCGAGCGCACACGGCGTATCCGGGGCCCCTTCGTCACGATACGCGCCGATGCGCTGCCGGTACATCCACGAACCGCACCCCCACATCGTGATCGACGAGATCGTGCCGGCTCGTACCGGCGCTCGCGGCGCCTGTACGAGGAAGGTCGGTGCAGGGATCGGCGGACCCTAGCGAGCGGGCCGTCGCCCGAGGCGGGGAGTGGGCGATCCTGGACTCGAACCAGGGACCTCTTCCTTATCAGAGAAGCGCAGGAGTAGCGGCCAGTCGTCTCCAGTAGCCAAAGCGGCTGCATACAGGCGGGTTTCGTGACGTGTGAGTCGACTGAAGACCATCGGTGACTGCAATCTCATGCACCCTATATGCACCCGCGGTCGGTAGCTCACTCGCGTGGTCACGCCCCCGGCTCCCGCGTCTGTCGCTTTGTGCCGACGACCGTAGCTCGAGCCTCGGCGATAGCCTCCTCGGCGTCGATGCGCGGAACATCCTCGAGCTCGTCGATGACGTGCCCGTAGGTGCTCAGCGTCAGCCGCGCATCGTGACCGAGCTGGCGCGCCACGTAGATGACCGAGCGGCCCTCGTGAAGTAGCAGCGACGCGAAGCTGTGTCTTAGGTCGTAAGGCCGGCCGGGAACCCTCGGACGCTGGCGAGCAACGTGCGGCTGCTTCATCACGCGCCCAGCGGGCGTGTGGCACGGCTTGCCAGGAGCGGTGGCGCACGCCGGGCAGCGTTGTTCCATCGGGTCACTGCTTGGGTCGGCGTGCGCCAATGAAAGCGAGCGCCGGAATGCACGTCGGCGCCATGACTGGTATGCGGCCAACGTCCAGGCCGCCCCTGAGCGCGATGGGAAGATCAGGCGTTGTGCGCCAGGCCGACCACTGCGAAGGCGCCATTCTCGAAGGTCGGCGGCAAGCGGGGACAGCAGTCGGACGGTCCGATGAGCGTCGGTCTTGGTGTCGTCCTCCTGGCCGAGTGAGAGAGCGCGCTCGACCAAGATGGTCTGCTCTCGCACATCCCGCCACTGGAGGGCCAGCGCCTCGCCTGGCCGGAGGCCCGCGTAGGCGAGGACGCTGATCAGCGTCGCGTCGCGCGTGCCGGCCACCGCTCGCATGCGCTCCACCACAATCGGCGCCAGCGGGCGGACCTCCTTGCGGCGGGGCATGGGCGTCTTTCTGACCGCCCTCGCCGGATTGGTCTGCAAGTGTCCGCTCTCGAGGGCGCGCTGCAGAATCCCGCCGAGCAGCGTCGCCGCGTTGCGAACCGCCACAGCGCCGCCGCCGGCCGCGAGGCGATCGCTCTGCCACCGGGAGATCACCTCCGGTGTGATCTCGATCAGAGTAAGCGGGCCGAGCTCTGGAAGGATGTGCTTGTCGTATAGGTGGCCATAGCGTCGACGCGTGCTCTCGGAGAGACTCGCGCGGTAGGCCTTAGCCCAAGTCTCTGATACGTACTCGGCCAGAGTGATCCGGCCGCTGTCGATGGTTGCGAGCGTTCCGACCTGCTGGCGCCGGCGCACTTCGGCGGGGAAGTTCGTGGCGTCACCCTTCCTGTCGAATCTGCGAGCTCGGTATCGGCCGCCTTGGCGCCAGCGAACCTTCCATCGAATCGAGCCGTCGCTGAGTGTTCGCTTCTGGATCTCCACGGTGCTAAGGGTCTCGGAACGCTGCTCGCAGGGAGTGCTCTGGCAGGACGGATTGTCTACGACGCGGCGGACGGCGCGTGCCGTTATCCGTCATCTCGATGGTGCTGGTCAGCCACCTGTCGATCGCGTCCCGACTGATCCGCGGCGACCGGCCGATGCGGCCGGCAACCCCGAGTTGGCCCGACCTGATCGCGCGCCGCACAGTCTCGATGTTGACGCCAACGAGCTCGGCGGCCTCCGTAGCCGTGTACAGGCGTTTGCCGGTGTCCGGCACTTCGCCTGGCGGGAGGAGCGGCTGCAGACGAGCGGCGAGTTCGTGGAGCGCGGACTCATCGAGCACCGTCGGCAGCAACCGGGCCAGCTCGGCGAGAGGGTCGCGCGCAGCCTCGCTCATGACCAGTCGTTCTCCGGTGGTTCGCGAACGCAGAGTCGATCCATCAGGTCGTCGCCATCATCTCGTTTCAGAAGCGAAGTCGAGAACCCGCGCGAGCTGGTCACCCACGACACACACACGGGCGTATAATACCGCTAACGCGTTAATGATATTGGTTTACATCAATGACATCCGTCGGGGCGACTAGGAGAAGCCGTGATGGTCGCACGGCGATGCGACCGAGGCGACGTCGACCCGCCCTCGGCTCCAGTAACCGTGACCACGGCGCTGGCGCAGGACCAGGCTGCGTCGACAACCGGACAAACCGTCGTCGTACCCGCGGGCGGAACCCGGGCGGCTGCGCTCCTGGACGGCGCGGCGATCCGAGCCCACGCTCCCGAACGTTGACGGGAGCGGATCCTCGGCGATCGCGTCAGCCGTGCTGTACGTCAGGCAGCGTCTGCCTGTCTTCTTCGGTGACCGCTGCGGATAAATCACGCGCGATCGTGGCCAGTTCGCCGAAGGCACGGGCCACGGCGGGGAGGCTGATGCCCTCAAGCGCTTTGCCGAGATCCTCCCATGCCGGGTCAAATGTCGCCCACAGTTCAATAGGCCCCCGCCGGCCGCTGTCGGGCCTCAGCTCGGGCGGCGGCAGCCGACGGGCTGGGGGCAGCGGATCCCATCCGAGCCCTTCCTGGGCTGCATATTCGCAGGCGATCTGCTGGGATTCGCAAGCGTCGGCGAAGTCTTTGAGGCGGCGTGAGAAGCCGGCGTCGGGCGGTGCGAGCCGGTGCTGACGGAGCGCTGACCGGAAGGTGTGGTCGGCGGCGTTCATGTTGTTGATCGCGCGCTCGACGCTCATGGCTCATCGCTACGGCGCAACTGGGCGGTGAGCGGTTCGTCTTCGAGCCGCGCTTCGACAGCGGGGCCGGCGGAGCGCACCGGGATGCCGAGGCCTTCTGCGAACGCGAGGAAGTCCGGGAGTCGGATGCGGTACTCGCGGCCGCCAGTGACTTGGATAGCGCGGAGCTTGCCGGTACGGATCCAGTGGCGGACGGTGCCTTCGGTGTACCGCAGCGCGTGCGGCGACCTCGGCGACGGTCATCAGCTCCTCAAATGTGGTCCGTTCGGGCATAAGATTCTGGGATTCGGACGTGCAAAGCGTGTTGGCGTTATCCGACGTCATTGATGCTAACGTATTATCGAGGCATATGGACAGCGACTCGGGTTGGGGAAGCCGATCGGATCAGGAGCAGCCGCCGCCTGCGACGGTCCGTCGGCTGCGCTTCGACGAGCATCAGGCGCGCTCGCGAGCTGCCGCGGAGGACGACTGGTATGAGACGGAGCGGCTGACTGGGCAGATCACTGGAGGAGCGGCGAGCGCGGCCGCGACCGATCAGCCGGCGATCTCCCGGGAACGCACGCGGGCGCTCGACTGGCGCCACGCCGATCCAAGCCCGACTCCGAGCGCGGCACAGAGACTGCGCAGCCGTTTCACCCGCCAACGCCATCGCAGGCTGACGTTGCGAGTCCCCTGGCGTGACGAGCCGCGGCGCCGCGACCAGCTGCCCGCTGGCACGCGCGTTCCCGACTGCGAGACCCCGGAGTCGCCGACTTCGACCACACGGCCGACGGCGGCGCAGCGAACCGAACCGGCGAGACTATTTCTCGGGTTTCGGCACGGTCCTGAGCCCGCGGAGCCGAAGGCCAAGCCGCCGTTGCGCGCGAGGGCGCGGACGCCGAGCCAGGTGCCGGGGAGGCAGGCAACATTCGTGACTCTCGCGCTGCTGTGCACCGTGGCGGCGACCGTCGGGATCGCCATGACGCTCAGTGTCTCGCCTGCGCGGCCCCGTCGCGTGCCGAACGCTGCGGCCAGCCTCGGACAGGCCCCTGTCCTCAACAGCACGGTGACCGCGCTCACCGCGGCAGTCCGGTTCGCGCAGCGCCACATTCGCAGCAGCGCACCCGCGGATCGCTCCGCTCGGTCGCGCCCGCCACACGACGCATCGCGGTGCGCACAGGGCCGGTAAGCATCCGTCGTCGAGCCAGAGCGTCGCGCCGACAGCGGTGCCATCACCGGTTTCGACAGCGAGCTCGTCCGCCAGCGCGAGCGTCTCATCGTCATCGAGCGCGTCAGGTCGTGACGCCGTCGACGAGCTCTCAGTCCGCAAGCAACGAGTCGGCGGCTCCGGCCGCGAGCGCTCAGCGCACCCAGTCCACCCAGCCCGCCTTTGGGCAGAACGGCAGCCTTGGCCCCGGCAGGGGCGCCGCTAGCACCCAGTAAGGAGACACCCGTCGTGGCCAACACCCTCATCTTCATGCGCCGCAACGCGATCGCGCTGCTCGCTTTGTTCGTGGCGCTTGGCGGCACGTCGTATGCGGCGTTGAACCTCCCTGCGGGAAGTGTCGGCACCCGGCAGCTGCACAACGGCGCTGTGACAGGGAAGAAGCTCGCGAACGGTTCGGTCGGGCCTGCGAAGCTCGACGGCCGCGCCATTGGCGGCTCGGTGCGGCATTGGGCACATGTCAGCCAGGCCGCTCGTGTCCTTGGCGGTAGCAAGGGTGCGCGCGCATCGGGTGGTCCCATCTTTAGCGTCAGTTGGGGAGATCAGTTCTCCTCGCGCTGTGGCGCCGTCGTGACACCCGCCGGAAGTGCCGGCGTCTCGCCGATCGCCGATACCACGGGTGTAGCGGTGATCCAGCCAGGGACGGGGCACCGCTCGACGGTCGTCAACGTCACTACCTACGTGGGTGGTACGGCGATCGCGGCTCCGTTCTTCGTCGCGGTGGTGTGCTGAGGGCTGATATCGGTGCCGGACTACCGAGCCAACACCGCGAGCTGTCGCCGGCGCACGATCGGCGGGCTCATCGTCGGAGTGACCGCCGCCGCTCTGAAGCTGGCCGCGAGTGCCAGCGCTCTGGGGGTGGTGTGGATTCACGCTTGCGGCAGTTGGACTCCAGCGATAAACAGGGCAGGCGGCAAGGTCGGGGTCGCAACCTCGAAATCCCTCCCTGGGATTCGGACGCCGGCGCAGTGTCCGGCGGGGCAGCTCGGTAACGGTCTCGATGTGATCACAGCGGGGAAGACGACCGCCGGGACAGCGCGGATCGTGGGAGATCGACGCGCCGCCAGGGTTCTCGATCGTGGGAGCCCACACCGTCGGCGGTCAAGGCATGGTGAGCTACGGCGTCAACTCCGGCAAGGGCTGGGGCGGCGGCTTCTACTGGCGCGGCGGGGGTGCTCAGGTCACGGCCGGCGAGACAAACTACAGCTCGCCCCTGATCAACTCGCCGTACTTCGGGTGGCAGGTAGTGTGCGGCGCGAGCACGTGCGATGGGTCCACAAAGCCGGGAGAGATCGCCGTTCTGGAACTCGAGATCGCTGGCGCTGAGAGCTCAGGGCCGACCGTGTCCGTTGCCCCAGAAAGCTTGGGTGCCGCGGGCGGATGGGCGCGCAGCACCTGGCCGGTCGCCTTCACCGCCGATGGGCCATCGGGTGCGTGTCAGCTGGCGGCGAGCTTCGGCGGTGCGAGCGTCTCGCAGCCCCTCAATGAGCCGCAGAGCCAGACAGTGTGGCATCAGTGCTCGGCAGGCTCGTTCTCTCAGTCGTTCAACACCGAGGCGATCGGGTCGGGAGCAGCTGTGCCGCTGGTGATGTGGGCGCGCGATGCCGCCTACGACTACAGCGCTGGGCGCTATCTGTCCAACACCGTCACAAAGTACGTGAACATCGACAACCAACCGGCGAGCGTCAGCTTGTCCGGTCCCGACGGATGCGCCTGCAACTGCGGGTACGCAATACGTGACGGCCACGGGCTCGGCTGGCCCGTCCGGCGTCTCCGGCATCGCGTGCTCGGTCGACGATGCCCCATATCAGTGGTATGCACAGGCGAGCGTGCAGATCCCGGTTAGCGGGCGTCGGTGTTCACCGGGTGACCTGCTCCAGCGCCAACAACGCGAGAGATGCGTCCGGGCGCGTCGCCATGTCGGCGCCTGAGACGTGGACACTCAGTATTCGCCGGCCGACAGTGAGCGGCATTGGGTTCGCAAAGCTGATCAACCCGCTGGTGTGCAAGCGAGTCATCAAGCGTGTCCGAGTGCCGGCACATTGGATCACCTTGCGCCGCCACCACAAGCGCACCCGCGTCAGAGAGCGCGCGCGGATAAAGCTCGAGCGGGTTACGCGCTGCCACGCGCGGGTCGTGCGCCGCCGCATCATCGTCTGGACGACCATCACTCGCCGCGGCAAGAAGGTCCGCATCAAGCGACGCAAGACGATCAAGGTTGTCGAGTTCCCGCATGTGGTGATGCATACCTCCCAGCGCGTCGGGCACGGTCGGCGCACGACGTGTCAGCGGCTGGCTCGGGATGCCGGATGGGACAGCCCTCGGCGGCCAGCGCGTAGAACTGCTCACCGCACCCGACAACGGGGTGGGCCATTTCACCGCCGCCGCAGTAGCCGCGACCGCATCGAACGGAACCTGGAGCGCCCGGCTTCCCGCGGGACCGTCGCGTGTGATCGAGGCTTTCTACGCGGGCGCGCCCACGCTCGAGCCGAACCTCTCAGCCCAGGTACACGTGATCATCCCGGCAAAGCTGAGACTGCTGAGCGTCTCGCCACGCCGCGTGGCATGGGGCGGCACGGTGCGGATCACTGGGCAACTGCTCGGCGGCTATTTGCCGCCTGGTGGTGCGCTGGTGCGGTTGCGAATCGGAACGGGCCGCAGTTTCCAGACCTACGGCGTGCAAGAGCACGTGACCGGCAACGGGCGGTTCACGACGACGTACACATTCGGCGCCGGGTATGCGGGAATCGTCAAGGGCTTCTGGTTCCAGGTCGCGACGCTGCCGATGGGCGACTATCCGTATGCGCCGGCCGCGTCTGAGCGCCGATCGGTGTTGGTCGGTGGGCATCCGCGCCGCCGGCGGCAGCGGCGGCGGCTGTAGGTGCTCATCGAAGCTGTGCATCTGAGCGGGTAGTTGAACCGCGGAGTTGCGTCCGTAACTCGGAGTTGCACCACGGGAAGAGCCGTGGCGCCGGAAGCGGGTTATGGCTCGGCGGGCTGCGGACCGAGGAGGCGGGCGGGTCCGCGATCGGTTCGATGACGAGTGTTGCCGGGTCGATCTCGCGACTGCGCTTGTGATCGGGACGTCGCGCACGGCAACACTGCCATCGCGCGCAGCCCTTCCGCGTGCGTAGCGGCCTGCTCTTCGGTGGTCATGCGCATCGCGGCGGTCTGCCCGAACCTGAACAGCTTGGAGAACGCCCGCTCATATGCCGCGCTGAGACGGCGGCGGGATAGCTGGCATCGAGTCCGAGCGGCGCGTCCGGGCCGCGCAGCATCGCCTCGAGACGACGCCGTACTCATCCGGCAGCAGGCCGCGAGCCTGAACCTGCTCGAGGGTTGCTCGCGCGCGTCCCGCGTCCGGGGATCAGCGCCCGCTTCCCGGTTCGCCGGATTGGCTGCGACGGAGCACAGCAGCTCGCTCTGGCGCTGCTCGTGTTCGAATTCGGCGATGCGCATCGCACCGCTCGATCGCGACCGGAAGATTTGCTCTGCGTTCTTCCATGCCCGCCCTATGGCGGGCGGTAAGTCGAACTGGCTCGCTATACCGTTTCCGAAGGCGAGCGGATCGTCTACGGCCAGCGCATCGACGGCGTCGTCCGCGTCACCGAGGTCCCCGTCACCCGCGGACCCCGCGCCGCCTCGTCGGACGCGGCCTCGAACACCATGGCCACGGCGCCCTATGCGCACTCGTCGCCGACTACGTACCCCGGTACCGGGTTGTTTGCCTGGTACGATCGTCACATGGACACGGCGGCGAGCGGCGGTGAGCGGACCGTTTCAATCCCCGTCGAGCTTGAGGATCCGTTCGCGCTGCCGCTGGGGCTTTCGGAGCTGAGGACAGCGGAACCTCTCCATCGCTTGTCGTATCTGGACGGCCAGGTCGGTTGGCTAGTGACGGATTATGCGACCGGTCGATCGGTGTTGATGGATTCGCGGTTCGATACGACCGAAACCCCTGCTATTCCGCTCGGGGATCTGGCGCGGACCACGGCGTTGCGTGAGTCACGCGAGAAGGACGGCATTCTGGAGCCCCTGATTCATCATAATCCACCGCGACACACGCGTCTGCGGCGTACCATGATGCCGAGCTACACGAACGCTCGCGTCCTTGACTATCGGGAGGAAATCAGGGAGGCGGTTGCGGGGTGTCTCGATACCATGGAACGGAGCGGGCCGCCGGTTGAGCTGGTGAGCGCGTTCGCCGAGCCGGTGGTGACGGCGGCACATGCCGAAGTGTTTGGCATCTCACGAGCCGACTGCGCTCGGCTGGTCGAGGAGACCGCCAAGCTACAGGATGTGTCGGTTCCGGCTGAGGAGGCGATCGCGGCGGGACGGGCGACGGCGACTTGGATCCATGACCTGCTCGAGGAGAAGCGCGCGCATCCAGCTGATGACGTGATGAGCGCTCTTGCCACTTCCGATCTGAGCCCTGATGAGGCGGTAAGTCAGGCCGTGGATCTAGCGAGCTCTGGGCATGACACGGTGATCGGGATGATCGCTAACAGCGTGTTTGTGTTGCTTTGTCATCCGGACGAGTTGCGCGCATTGCAGCATGACCCATCCTTGATGGAGGGGGCGGTTGATGAGCTCGTGCGCTATTTCACGTTGTTGAAGGCGTCGTTCACGCGGATCGCACGGGAGGACGTTGAGGTGGCTGGCAGGCTGATTTCTGCGGGCGAATGCGTCACGGTTTCGATCGCGGCGGCGAACCGCGACCCGCAGCGGTTCGAGGAGCCTGAGCGCTTCGATGTCTCGCGCAACGCGCGTGGGCATCTCGGGTTCGGTCACGGGGTCCACGTGTGCATGGGGCAGCATCTAGCTCGCATGGAGATGCGGGTGGCGCTAGCTGCGTTGATTCAACGCTTCCCGACGTTGCGGTTGGCTAGTTCGCCGGACGAGGTCGAGCTGTCCGCACCAGGCCACATCCTGCACTACGTGAAGAGGATGCAAGTCGCCTGGTAGTGCGCACCGGGGTGGCTAGCGACCACAGGTCGATGGCCTCCGCCGGCAGCTGACGGGCGCGCGGCTGCAGGTCGCGCGGGTCGCGCGCCGCCGCCGGGGCGTCACGGCTTACGCACTGCGGCTGACGGTTCCAGAAGGCAACGTGGGCTGGCTCGTGAGCGGCCTGGACGGCGGCCGAGCGTCCCGCGATGCCGTGTCCTCACCCGCGAGCGCGCACGCGTGCATCCTGATCGCCGCAGCGGTACCGCGTCCGCTCCGGCCCGCCGGCGCCGCGGTGCTCGTGTCCATGCTGTCGCTAGAGCTGCTCGGTCGTCGGCGCTGATGCTCGCTCGCAGGTGGGCGCAGCGGACCATCCCGGCCGCTCCCTCGCGATCTACCAGCAGGTCGGCGCGCAGTAGAGGATCCCCTCGCACCTCCTGGCCCGGGTCGGCGAGGAGGAGTGCGATTACACCGCGCCGGACTCCCGATCCCCCTTGCATGGCAGGCCCGGGGGCCGTTAGGCGGTGGCGCACGGTTGCGGCTAGAACGTAGCTGTACGCACAGGATGATGTAGGCTCACCCTGATGCATTCTTCGCGTCGCCACATCCGGTCTTGGATCGCTGTGACTCACAGGCGGTCGCGGGCGTCCGTGAAAGAGGCGCGTGAAACCGCCTTCGAGGTTCCATCGCTGCCTCCGGTTGGCCGGGGAGCGGCCATCCCACGAGTGATTTTCCAGGAGGTTGGTGATACCTAGCTTTGGTGGGTCCCCGGCCACGCCCGGCACATCGGACGGAACTTGTTCGTCTCCTGCACGGCAGATTGGTCCAAAGGCAGTACTGGAAGCGCTTCGGAATGTCCGCGAGGGGCGGATCTTCGACCTCGACATAGGACGGTTCACGGGCATGCCGTCCTCTCCCGTCCACGTGCCGTTCACCGTGACGACCTACCGCACGCCACGGGGTCTTGCGAACCAGGGCGATCAGGCCTGGCTCGCCGGCGAGGAAAACACAGCTAAATGGGGCTTTGTGTCGGAAGTCGTGATCAGCTCCATGCATACGGGAACCCACATTGACGCCCTCTGCCACGTAATGCGCGGCTGGGGAGACGACGCCACTTGGTTCGGCGGGACTCGGGCTGCTGACGCAATCGGAGACTTTGGACCAATGCAGGACGACGCCGTGGCGATCCCCCCTCTGCTTGTCCCTGGCGTGCTCCTTGACGTGGCCAGGGCGATCGGGCGCGAGCCGCTGCCGCAGGCTTACGGTGTCGGGATCGATGACCTTAAGCTGGCGTTGGAGGGGATAGGGGAGTTCCCCCCGGGCGGGGCTGTCCTCGTCCGAACCGGCTATCTGATGGACTGGCCGGACGCCGAGAAACTCGCAACGCACGCCGGTGCCGGGATCACGCTGGAGGCCGCGAAGTGGCTGGTTGAGCAGTTCGAGCCGGTTGCGATCGGAGCCGACACGCCGTCGCTCGAGCAGGAGCCGAGCACTGTGCCCGGGAATCCAGCACCGGCACACCACTTCCTCATACGCGATCGTGGCATCCATATCATCGAGAACCTGGCGCTCGAGGAGCTTTCGCAGTCGGACGTGAGGCGTTTCCTGTTCGTCTGCTGTCCTCTCGCGATCTCGGGTGCGACGGCGTCGCTCGTTCGTCCGCTTGCGGTCTCTTGACACGCCGCGTGCGCGCGGAGAAGCGCGTCAATCTCTTTAGCGATACACAGACGGTCCCCACACCGGAGATGCTCCAAGCGATGCTCACAGCGGAGGTGGGCGACGAACAACGGGGCACCGATCCGACGGTGATTCGCCTGGAGGCTCGGGTGGCGGAACTGCTTGGTCATGAGGCCGCTCTTTTCCTGCCGTCGGGAACTATGTGCAACGCAATCGCGATCCGACTTCACATTCGACCCGGCGGCGACGAGATCATCCTCGACGAGTTTGCGCACCCGGCGGAGTCAGAGGCGGGAGGAGCCGCAGCAATGTCCGGTGCATCGATGCGATTCCTGCACACGGCGACTGGGGTCTTCGATGCAC
The DNA here is from genome assembly GCA_963750695.1 of uncultured Solirubrobacterales bacterium. GTDB lineage: Bacteria > Actinomycetota > Thermoleophilia > Solirubrobacterales > Solirubrobacteraceae > Palsa-465. The sequence goes on along the minus strand of CAVVSB010000003.1, from coordinate 39,548 downwards.
CGCAGCTCGAGGCGGCAATCCGTCCCCGCGACCGGAACATGCCGCGCTCACGCCTCGTAGTCGTCGAACAGCCCACGAACCTAGGAGGGGGCCGGGTCTGGCCGCTTGAGCGCATTCAAGCAGTGCTCGAGGTGACGAGGCGGCACGGCCTGCGTACTCATCTTGACGGAGCAAGGCTCATGAATGCGGCTGTCGCTTCTGGGATTCCAGCCGCCGCCTTTGCAGGCGGTTTCGACACCGCTTGGATCGATTTCGCGAAGGGTCTTGGGTGTCCGATGGGAGCGGTGCTCGCGGGGTCCGCCGACCTAATCGAGGAAGCGTGGCGATTCAAGCAGATGTGGGGCGGGGCGATGCGCCAGACAGGCTATGTCGCAGCGGCCTGTCTTTACGCCCTCGATCACAACATCGACCGGCTTGCCGAAGACCACAAGAATGCCCGTGTGCTTGCAGATGGGCTGGGAGAACTTGACGGGATCGAGATCCAGCCTGACGCGGTCCAGACGAATATCGTGATCTTCCGCGTGCACGACGCGCCTCGATTCGCCCGGTTGCTCGACCTCGAGGGTGTCGATGTTCTCGTCGTCGACGAACAGCGACTGCGGGCGGTCACGTATCTTGGGCTAACTCGCTGCGATGTTGAAGATGCTGTCGACCGAGCTCGCCGTGCACTTGAACATCAGCGCAACGAACCCGGCCCAGTGCAATGAACTGGTCCGCTCTTCTCGCGGACGGACGTCGGACCCCTGGCGCCACCGCTGGTGTGGCTCACCGGTACCTCGCCCGCACGCGCTCGACGCTGGCGCGCGCGGTGTCCACCGAAACTGGATTACGATCATTGTCGAGGAGCGTTCCTTCACTGTCGAGCAAGGCTTCGACATTCGGTCGCTGCACGGAAATTCCGCTGACGGCCGCGACATAACAGCGCTCCATGATCACTTGCGGCAAATGCACGAAGAGCAGCGTGTCACCGATGCTGGCTACGTGGCCAGGATCGCGAAAGAGCCCGAAGACGTCGTACCACGGCGGCCCAACGAAGTCCAATTGCTGCCTGCGCGCCTGATCCAGCGACCGCCCCACGAGGCCGCGAAACGGCGCCAAAGTTCCCCCCATATCCCACACGAACCCGAACCCCCCGCCGATCGCGTAAGCATTCTCCGCCCAGTGGTGCGTGACCTCTGACACGAAGACCTGAGCCGGGGTCTCAGGCATGTCGAGCAACGCGTGAAACCTCCCTGATCCTACGAGGGCGGCGCCAGGCTCGATATCAGTTGCCCCATAGGAGGCGAGGATCCCAGCAGTAACTGCGTTGCAGTTGCCACTGCAGTTGATGCGCAGATCATTAAGACCCAGCTCGCGTTCAAGGCGCTCGCGTGCCCGGAGTGCTGTGAAGAATGCTTCTGTTGGTCGCGCCGTGTATGGGTCGTCTTGCGAGGCGTAGTCAATCGTTACGTGCTGGGCGATTCCCGCGACAAAAACGTTCGGCAGGTCGAGGATTGGCCGTATGCCGTTCACACATTCCGTTTCATCCCAGCCGCCGAAGAGTTCTGGGTGGGTACCTTCGTCTCCTGAGCGACCTACGGTCACGTACAGCGGCTGCGTCCGGCCGAGTGTGACGCATGCCTCCGATACCCGGCGAGCGGCTTCCGCCGTGTACACCGTGACAAATCGTGGGTCCATCGCAAGGATTCGCGCGACCTCTGCACGGGGCAGTGGAGACGTGTGTCCCACGTTCGCCAGGGGGAAGTCGTAGCGGTGGATACGATACGCCTGCAGCGCCTCGACCGCGGTGACACCGTCGAAACCACGATCGAGTACGAGCCGAGTCATATGGGGCTCGTGACCATCTTGCTTCGTCATGGCAAACGCCATCAGGTTGAACCGCCGAGCCGCCTCCGCAATGACGCTCGCGTTGTTGGCGACGGTGTCGAGGTCGATCAGGTGCGTCGACGGCGGAATCGCGCCTTCCTGGTGAAGGCGAATTGCCGCGTCGAGCATTGCCGGGTTTCGGTCAAGCGTCTTCGCGAGCAGTGATGGTTTCGCGGCTGCGCGCGAGGCGCTCGCGTGCTGCATCGGTCTCCTTACGATTCACCGCGCCGGACGCATCCAGCACGACCCCGTAGACGGTTGTGGCCCGGTCACGCGAGATCCAACCGTCCTGTACGTTCCTTCGGACGGCCTCCGGGTCTCGTTCCGAGGGCGGGCCATATCCTCCACCCCCGCAAGAGCGTGCAATGAGAGTCTCCCCGTCGTTCAGGACCAGGCGCCCGACATTCGGCAGCGCCTCCATCGTCCCGTCGGACCGCCTGATTTCCTGCCTCGCACCTGCACCGTAAAGGCCGCCCCGCACTCCCTTCGGCGGATTGTGGGTACCGTCGGCGGTGTAGTTGACTTCAAGGCTACAACCGGCTGGGCCGAACTCAACCATCGCTGCGGGCGCGCCACAGAATCGGCCTGCGCCCTCGGTATCTGGCACAAGGCGCTGCTGTACGACGCGAAGCGGTTGGCGCAGCTCGTCCACCTCGACGCTGTCTCGCATCAGCATCCCGGCGCCGCCGATGCAGTACGCGCCAAGCCAACCGTCGGCCTGCGGGCCGGCGGCGCCGCCAGTGAACCCGAGGAAGAGTTGGTTGACGAATGCTCGACCCGTGCGCGGGTCCTTACCGGAAACGACGCTTGAGCCGGCCCCAATGCAATAGGCAAATTCCGCCATGCCGACGCCCTCTTGGGCTTCTGCGAAGCACCGCAGCGTCGCGTTCGCGGTTCGGTCGAGGAGGTCGGTCGTAGCTGCCGAACAGCTGTGCGGGTGAACGGGTACCCCGACGCAGCAATCCTCCCGTAGGTGCACACGAAGTCGGCGATAAGAGCCCGCGTTCGGTGGAACGCCTGGCCCGATGCTGTTGAACACGCCAACCATCGCTGCCGATCGGGCGCAGGCTTCGGTCAGGTTCAGGCCACAGTCGAGCGAGTTCGGATTATGCCGGAGGTCGACGTCGATGGTGGCATCCTCTGGATCGATCGTGACCGACACGGACAGGTCCACTCCCTCTGGCACTACGGGCGTCGGATCGTGCTGGTTACGCTGTGTCCAACTGCCAGCAGGAAGGCGGCGGATCGCCTCGATCATGCGCTGCTCACTGTAGTCAAACCAGCGGTGAGCGAACACGTCAAGCCGCTCGGGTCCATATTCATCCAGCATCTCGAGCATTCGGCGCTCACCGACACGGACCGCGCCGACGAGCGCTAAGAAGTCGCCGGCAGCCTGATCTGGCACTCGAATACGCTCTCGGATCATTCGGACCACGATCTGGGTTGAGCGCGTAAGCGTCCTGGATCTTGGTGCACGGGAAGATGAGCGCGCCCTCCTCGTAGACGTCGCGAGCAGCGGTGTCGTACGTCGTCGCTATTGCATTCCCGCAGTCCGCTTGATGCGCCTTGGCAAACACCGTGAAGCGGTGGACTCCGGCGTCGTCGATTACCGGCATCAATACCGACCAGTCGGCTGCGTGTGAGTTTCCGTCGTAAGGCGAATTATGCAGAAAGGCATCGCCGCGACAGAGATCAGGGTGAAGCCGTTTCATACTTTCCGCCTGAAGGTCTGGCCCCGACATGACATGGACTGGGATGCTCTCGGCAAATGCGAGGAGTTCTGAGTCTCCAGTGAGGATCGAGCATGAGAAATCGCGTGCGATGTTTAGGACCCCGGATCGGCCCGCACGCAGCAAAGCATTCGTCATTGCGCGCACGATTGTCTCGAGTCGGTTCTTGATCACCGCCATCTGGAGACCGTCGAGTGCGATGGACTGAGCTGGATCCGTCATAGCGTGCGCCCCATTTCGGTCAGAGCTTCGAGATCACTCAGATCACGACCGTCAGCGCCCGTGTCGATGACGAGCGACGCCGCTCTACTGCGAGTTGCTCGTGTTCCGGGATCGATGACAATGCTCGTCACCGGCGTTTGAATGATCGCCGGGCCTTGGATCTCCTCTCCCACTTCAAGCGAGTCGAGATGGCGGATAGTCGTGTCGAGAAGCCCGCTGCCGTGGAAATAGACTGGGCGCTGGGTCGGCGCCTTAGAACCGACACCCCCGTCCGCGCTAATGATCGGACCGTCTCGTAGCGCGCAGGCAACCTTTGCCTTCCACGTCACGAATTCGACGTCCGAGTCGGGATCGACATGAGCCAGGATCTCCTCGTGAACCCTGTCAAACCCGCGCCGGAGCTCCGCAACGTCACGTGGGTCTTCGAAGCGAGCCTTTTCGAACGGTACGTCGAGCTCCCAGATCTGGTCGCGATACCGAGCCTCCACGGCATAGTGGATGGCACGCCCGGCTGAAACGGAGGCTGACTCCTCGACGAATTGCTCACACTTTGTTCGGAGACTCTCGAGGATCGCGTTGACGCCGTCGAAATCGAAATCGCTGGTCGTCGTGAGGAACGTCCCGTAATACTCAGCGGACAGATCCGACAGGAGCGCTCCGGTTGCACTGAGAGCTGCCGCCATCTCCGGAACGACAACCTTTGCGCATCCGAGCCGTCTGGCGATCCCGACTGAATAGAAGCCCGCCGAGCCGCCGCCAGCGATGAGCACGGCGGAGCGAGGATCGACTCCTTGGTCCAGCGTGATTGCTTCGATTGCACCGACCATATGCTCGACCTGCAGCTCAAGCACAGCGGAGGCCGCTTCTTGGAGGGACATCTGAAGCGGTCTAGCGACCGAGGTTTCGAGCGCGGTGGCCGCAGCTGCGGGATCGAGCCGCATGCGCCCGCCGAGAAAGAACCCTGGATCGAGGTAGCCGACGATCAGGCTCGCGTCAGTTATCGTCGGCTCTGTCCCGCCACGACCGTAAGCGGCCGGCCCTGGGACGGCGCCCGCGCTTCGAGGACCAACGTGCAGCACTCCGCCATCGTCCACCCACGCAATGCTCCCTCCGCCCGCCCCGATGCTTCGAATGTCGACAGACGGGAACCCGGTCATGTGTCCGTAGGCGGATATACCGAGCCGCGTTTCGCGGGTCCACGGAATCGCTCCCCGCCGGACCAGGCTGACGTCGTAGCTCGTGCCTCCGGCGTCGGTGATAATCGCCGTGTCGGATCCAGTGTCGCGCCGGGCGTAGTACCTCCCCGCCACAGGCGCTGCCGCCGGCCCGGACGCGGTGGAGTGGATTGGAGTTCGCGAGACGTCGTCGAGATCTCGCACCCCGCCAGAGCTTGTCATCATTAGAAGTCGACCACGAAGTCCGCACCCGACCAGTCGCGATGCGACGCCACTTAGGTAGTCGCTCATTACGGGCTTCAGCGACGCATCGATAGCCGCCGCCGAGGCGCGCCGGTACTCCCGCACGGTCGGCGTCAGGACGTGCGACAGCGTGTAGGGAATTCCTGGGAGATGCTCCTCGAGTAGCTCTCCGACACGCCGCTCATGTTCGCCGTTGAGGATGCTCCAGAGAAAGCACACTGCGACCGCTGCAATCTGCTGCGCGCGCAGCTCCTCGACCACCTGCAGCAACTTCCCTTCATCGAGCGGTATGACGACGCTACCTTGCGCATCAATCCGCTCCGAGACTTCGAACGTAAGTCGCCTGGGAATATATGGTTCGGGGTTAGCCTGCGTGTAATCGAAGGTGTTAACCCGCGTTCCCTCGCGCCAGAGAAGTATGTCAGGGTGTCCTTCGGTGACAAGGAGGGCGGTTCGCGCGGTATCCCCACTGATGATGGCATTAGTCGCGCGCGTGGTGCCGTGGACGAAAAGCTCTACGGGTTCAAGGAACTCGCGAACGCTCGTTCCCGCCCCGCGAGCTGCTATCTCGAGTGCGTCCAACATCCCGCGGGCAGGGTCGTCGGGCGTCGTCGGGCTCTTGTGGACCACGAACCTCCCGTCCCTGCACTCGCAAACGAGATCGGTAAACGTTCCACCAACGTCGACCGCAATACGGACTACTTCTTGTGTTGGTTTCTGGCTCGCGCTCATCAATGCTCTACAGATAGACGCTCAAGGTGATCAGGCTTCCTATTTCTTCGCAACGCTCACGTCCTCCGCAGACGAGTCCATGAAACGCCCCGCGACGTCTTCGCGGACACCCGGACGTTCGCGGCGAGACATTCGACGACGAACCCATCCAACAACCCCGACCTCCAACTCCTCGCGCCCAAGTAGTCCCTGCCGGCGAAAATACACCGCGAGCACAAGCACCAGGCTGAGGCCGAGCGTTGGTAGGCCGAGTAGTGCGGGTATCTGTATCGGCCCTAGATGAGCCCCGTCCTCCCAGTTACCTAGGACTTGTAGCACCGCCGTCACGAGTATCGTACCCACGACAACGCCCGATACGGTGGTCTCACCTCCGACGATCACCATGGCTACGATCGTGATCGTGAGGGTGAGATAAAACTGAGCTGGCGAAAACGCTCCGAGGAAGTGCCCGAGTAGCACTCCTGCAGCCGCGGAGATGATCGCGCTCAAGACCCACGCTTCCAGTCGACGGCGGCGCACGTTGATGCCCAACGCGGCCGCCGCTATTTCGTCCTCTCGGCTGGCGCGTAGCTCGAGACCGGCGCTCGCCTCACGGTACAGCCGTGCGATCGCCACGGATAGAACCGCGACGATGAGCGCGCCGTGCCAACCAACCGTCACCGTAACGCCGTAGAGCGGCTGTGATCCGTTGGTAATCGCCGTGGCATTCACCAGGACCACATTTACTATCACCAAGGTGCCGAGTGTGGCGATGGCTGCGGCGTCGCGGGGTAGTCGCACGACAGCCAGGCCACTAATCAGCCCGAATAGTGCGACAAACCCTAAGGCGACACAAACGCTAGGCCAAAAAGACAGCGAGAGCCCCGAAAGGAGATGGGGAAAAGTTCTCAACGTCGCCCGTCGCAAGTCCGGGTTCATGGAAGCTAGCCCGGACACGTACGCACCCAGTGCCATGAAAGCTGGGTGGCCAAAGCTGAGAATGCCCGAGTTACCCATGAACACCGCCAACCCGACCGCGGCGACAACGTCTGCTGAGAAATAGCGTCACCACGGCGGAATTGAACTCGACGAGGCCCAGTTTGAGGCCGCCAGCAACACGCCGGCCAGCACCACCGTGCCGACGAGGGTGCGGCCGAGAACCGACTCCGCTATCACGTGTCGCTTTTCTCGCATGATCGCTCAGGCCCTCTCCGCTGCCGGCGCGAACAGTCCCTGAGGGCGAAGCAGCAATACGCCGATCAGAATCACCCAGAGCATGGCGTCTCGGTACCCTGATGCACCTCCGGGCAGGTAGGTCTGCAGCAAGGTCTCAAGGAAGCCGAGCAGAAACCCTGCGAGCACGACTCCTCGAAGGCTGCCAAGTCCTCCAACGATTGCCGCCACAAACGCTTTCAAGACTGGCGTGGTGCCCATAAGTGGGTTAACTGAAGCGATCTGTGTCACCCAGAGCACTCCGGCCACGCCGGCCAGTAGCCCGGATACGAGGAAAGAGGAGACTATGACGCGATTCGCGCGGATCCCCATCAAACGAGCGACGTGAAAGTTCTCTGCGGTTGCGCGTATGCTCACGCCAAGCGTCGTCCGCATCAAGAACATCCCGAGGGCCACCAGGACAACAAGTGTGTACGGTCGCGACCAGCTGGGTGCCACCTACCTGCACCCCACCGATCGCGATTACGCCAGGAATGAAGCTTAGGTTCGACACCTTTGGCGTTTGCCGAGATCGTGGCTTGAAAGAGGGTTTGAAGTGCCGACACTCAGGGCGAAGCTGGTCAGCAGCAGTGTCGTCGCATCCGCGTTACGGAACGGTCGGAACACCACGCGCTCCATTGCGACGGAGGCGACCCCGCCGCCTCGATGCCTAAGACGATGACTAGGGGCGTCGCAAGACCGGCTCCGATCGCAAAGAACAATATGTAGCCCGTGATCGTCATCAACTCGCCGTAGGCGAAGTTGATCAGACGTAGGATGCTGAAAACCAACGCCAGTCCCAACGCCAAGTAGAGCATAGGTCCCGCCGAGCCCGAGCCCGTTCACGATGTCCTGCACGACACTTGTCATAGCGCTGCGCTCTCGATGCCTAGGAAGATCTCCTTGAGTTGTGGGCTGTTGCGGACGCTCGCGACGTCGCCGCTCACAGCGAGTTGGCCTCCCGCCAACACATACGCGCGATCGCTAATTGCGAGCGCTAACCCAACGTTTTGCTCGACGATGATGATGGTGAGTCCGCGAGAGCGCAAACGCGCAATCAGTTCGAATGTGCGCGTGGCGAGAGCGGGTGCAAGCCCCAAAGAAGGCTCATCGAAGATCACCAGCCGGGGATTTGACATAAGCGCCCGCGCGATGACGAGTTGTTGCTGTTCCCCCCCGGACAGGTTTCCGGCAAGCGCATGATTCCGCTCTCGCAGGACCGTGAACATGTCCAGCATGTCGCTCGCCATGTCACCATTCGACGACCTACCGGCGCGCGCGAGGCCACCAAGCATAAGGTTCTCAGCCACGGTGAGGCGGCTGAAAACCTGCCGGCCCTGCGGGACCATCGTCACCCCCAGCCTCACGATATCCTCGGTCTTCAGCAGGGTGATGTTGCGGCCCTCGAACGTGATCCGACCTCGACTTGCGGGTGTCCAGCCGACGATCGCCTTGAGCGTCGTGGTCTTTCCGGCACCGTTCGGACCCAGCAATGCGACGATCTCCCCTTCGGCGACCTGAAGGGAGAGCTGCCGCAGTGCCTGGACACCTCCGTACGCAACGCTCAGGTCCGAGATTTCGAAGAACGGCGCCTGTGCTCCGTCGCCCCCAGCGCGAGCTCCACGCTGCGCCGAGAATGTGTCTGCATCGCCCTGGGGGCATTTTGACGCCAGTTGCAGGAGTTGTCCCATCAGCGGACTCGCCCCTAGGATCGGAGCGAGCCCGACGATGCCGAGTGAGACGCAGGTTCGCCACTAGCTATCAACCAATCGGGATCGAGACGGTTGCGTGACACCGGTGTAGAAGTCCTACGGAGCCGGCACTTGACTGGCGGTTGGTGTCACGAACGTCAAGAAGCGGTCGTGCAACGCGTGAGTCTGGTTATTCCACACCCACGTCTGCATGGCAATAGGCCGTAGCGGAAAGCCGTTGGAGTACGTCGTGTCACCGAGAACACCCTGGTTGTAGTGCGTTATCGAGTTGAGCGAGGCCACAACCTTTGCGGGGTTGCTGGTCCCAGCCATCGCGACGGCATGGGCGATCAGGTACATGCTGTCGTAGCAGACTGCTGCTAGGACGTTCGGCGGCTGCGACCCGTACCGCTGCTTGAAGTGCACGTAGTAATCCGCAAGCTTCGAGCCGGGGGTCGGAAAACCAAGCGTTGAGAACGTCAGGCCATTAACCAGGGCGCCCAACTGCTCGATTGTGGGGGTATCGCTCGCGTCTGAGAGCAGGAGTCTTGATTTCACGCCCGCAGCCCTCAGCTGCTTAATGAAGGCGGGCAGCTCCGGCTCATACATCGACGATTCGATTACAGCCGGCTGTGGGTTCAGGCTCCGAATCTTCTGGATCTGAGACGAGAAGTCGGTCGTGCCCGTGCGGTATGTGTCAGTACCGACGATCTTCCCGCCAGCCGCGCGAAATGCCTCGGCGAAGTATCTTGGGATAGTTCTGCGTGTACGCGGTATCGGGGCCAACGATCGTATAGGCCGTCTTCATGCCATGAGAGGCCGCGTACACTGCCTCGGCAGCCGCAACAACATTGTCGGCCGACTCACCCCCAAAGAAGTAGGGTCCGATCGCCTTACGTTGCGTGGGCAGAGATGCCAAGCATGTCATCATCGGGATGTGGTGAGCTTGGGCGATCGTTCCCCCGGGGATGGAGGTTGCGGGATCGCCGGGCAACATCATGAAATCTATTCCCTGTGCGACGAGCGTCTGAGCGTCTGCAGCAGTCTGTCCGGCGTCGCTACGGTCATTCATGACCGACAGGACGATCTTTGACTTTCCACCAATGCCGCCCTTGGCGTTGATCTCGGCCGCCGCCATCTTTAGACCGGCGAGCGCCGGCTGATCGTAGGGTGCAGTCGCGCCCGTTAAGGCCATGTTCACACCGATCTTGTACTGTGACGGGAGACCGCCGGACGCGGTTTTCCCTGTCGTCGCAGAGCCGGCCGTGCTGCTGCTCGAAGACCCGCAGGCTGCACCTAGTAGCGCAAATGCCGTCGAGGCCGCGACTAGAGCTGTCATCTTGGGTATGCGCCGAGAGCGCGGCTGGCGCCACCGGGGCACCGCGTGGGATCGTTGTGGTGTCCGCACCTGCAGCCTCATTTCTCCTCCTCCTGGTCGCCCATGAGGGCGTGGTCGTAGCTACCTGCCACACCAGCTGAGATCGGCGCGCCAATGTATGCGCTGATTACTTCAGGATCGTCCGCGACCGCCTTGGGCGTGCCGCGGGCGATTACAGCTCCCGCGTCGAGCACGACGATGTGCTCGCAAATGGCTGTGACGAAGCTGAGATCGTGGTCGATCACCAATACGCCGAGCCCCCGCTCTGCAGCGGCCTCAGCGATCATCGACGCAAGTCCTGCCCGCTCGCCCTGAGGCACGCCCGCCGCTGGCTCATCGAGCAGGAGAAAGCGTGGTTCGGCGGCCAAAGTACGCGCGAGCTCAACCTTACGGCGTATGCCAAACGACAACTCGACCGCAGCACGATCAGCGAACTCGCTGACTTTGAGCTCCGCCAATGCCGCACGGGCACGCGCCTTTCTCTCGACGCCCGACATATGGCGACGCACCCGAACAGCTCCAACCTCAACATTCTCCAGGGCGCTGAGTCGGCCAAACAGCCGCGTGTGCTGAAACGTGCGTCCTACGCCCAGGCGAGCGATGCGGTGGGACGGCCAACCCGTCACGTCACGGTCGCCGACCGCTAGGACGCCCGTACTAGGCCTGACAACCCCGGAGAGGATATTGAGCAGTGTCGTCTTGCCGGAGCCGTTCGGGCCAATCAGACCGATGTGGCTTCCACGGGTAAGGGCCAAATCGACACCTCGAAGGGCGGAAACGCCGGCAAAGTGTTTCGAAACAGCGCTGGCACTCAGGCGATCACATCCCTCCTGTGGCGGGCTCGATTTGGGGCCGAATCTGATCAAAGGAGCATCCTCTGCCTTACATGCACAGCGCGCTCTTCCTCGCCACCGCCGACGGAAAGAGGGCTCGCGTCACCTGTCACCCACCGGTCGTGCCTGCCCAAGCGGAAGCCGCGCTCGTTCGTGCAGCAGCTGGCAGGAAACGCACTCGTTACCCCCTCGTCGGCCCAGAGCCGCGCGTCGTAGGAGTCACAGCCGCTCCTTCCTGGACACAAGGCCGGCTTCAGGACCGCGGACGCAGTAGGCGATCCCACTTCGCGCTACACCTCCGGATAGACATAGAGCGGCTTGACGAAGTCAATTGCATGGCCGGAGCCCGACTCAAGCGCAAGTTTGAGGATAGGCTCACTATCGACGTAGTAGTACTCGATGTGCTCGCCGATTCGCGCCGCCATGTTAACCGGCATGCCGTGGGCCTCGAAGTGGCGTTTCGCTGCGGCAGACTCCTCGAGAGTCTTGAACATCACTGCGATGGAATAGATGCCCTCACCTTTCTCATCGAGGAACTTCTGCCAAAGGCTCGGTCCCTCGAGGGGCTGAAGCAGCTCGAAATTCATGCCGTTCTCCTCGCCACCGACGTATGTCTCGGCGCCAAGAAGCGTGTAGTCAGCGGGTTTGCCTCCGACTTGAGTGTCGTGGTGCATTGGCGGCACGTGCTCGAACACGTTCCATGGACCCCACCCGAAAATCGTGTGATACATCTCCATCGTCTTGCGCAGGTCTCGGACCACTAGCGAGATCTGTGTGATCCGGTAGTCGAGCTTCGCGCCATCCAGGAGGGATGTGCTGTCTGCTTTCACGTCACTCATGTCAAACCTCCTGCTCCATTGGGAACTGAGCATCGCCGAGGGCCTTCGGGAACCGAGGGGCGCTAGGCAGGACATCCACGCGAATCTTCAATCGGTCAGGGCGCAACCAGGTCCGATAGCAATCGAAGGGGCGCTGGGCCGCGTCAAGGTCAATCGCTTCCACGAAGAGCAGGGGCGCGTGCTCGTCGACCTCAAGCAGGCCAGCGAATTCCGCGCCTGCGATGACCGCGTCGATCGTGCGGCGGCCGCCGGCGACGGTTTGGCCATGTTCGCGCCGCAACGTCTCATACAAGGAGCCCTCCGGCGCGCCCCGGAGCGAGACGACAGCTTCGGCGAAGCGCTCTGGGAGATAGTTGAGGTCGTAGACTGTGAGCAGCCCATCGACGTAACGAAGGCGCTCAAGAACGACACCTCGCGTCTCCGTGTCAAGTTCAAGTAGGGAAGCTGCCCAGTCGGGCAGCGGTACCACTTCAGTACGCAGGACCCTCGAGACAACCTGACGTCCGAGACGCATGGCTTCGTCTTCGAAGAAGCCCTGCGACCCTTGCAGTTGCCAGGATGGCGGGTCATTCTGGACCACGAAGGACCCGACGCCACGACGACTCCCGACGAGTCCAGTCGCTGTGAGACGCCTTATCGCCTGACGGATCACTGACCGCGATACGCCGAAGTAGTCGGTGAGCTCAGGCTCCGTTGGGAGTCGTGACCCAGCCGGTATCGCACCGCGCCGGATCTGGCTTGCGAGGGCCTGCTCCACCTGAAAGTACAGCGGCACAGGGGAAGCCCGGTCTACCGTCGAGAAAATCTGTTGGAGGTCATCTTGTCCAGACATTCGCTAAACCGCCCGGGCGAATGTCCCATAGAGCACTGCGCCGTGTCAAGCCTATTTTTGTGAGGCCGATGGTCAGGCCTGCTGGCGGAGGATTTGCGCGCAGCCCCTGTCGCACCACGCTCGCGCTCTTGCGAGTGATGGGTGGCCGAGTCGAAGGGGGAGCTGCGTCTTGGCGATCGCCACGTCCGCTTTGCCGCGGACGACTCGCATGGTGCCGGTACGGAAGCAGTCCCGAGCTGCTCCCCCGCGACCTCGTCCGAGTTCTTCGTCGTCCATCAGGAACTGCGCGTCCGGCGCGAAGAGTCCGACGCGAAGAGTCCGGCGCCTCCGCGCAGAGCGCTGATTGAATATTCGTCTCTCAATCGCGTTCTACCTGGGTGAGCGCGATCTCGGCGCTGTCGAGCGCCCAGACTCCATGCGGTGCCGCAGCGGCTCAGCCGCGAGGATCCTAGGGAAGAGGTCGCAGCCAGCCTTCGATCCGTTGACGCGTTCTCGTGCGCATCAGGCGCGCACCGCGTCCCGTGACAGCTCTCGATATAGCTCATAGGCCTCCTTGGGACGTCCGTCCTCGTGCACGACCTTCGCGACCGCCTGAATCATCGCTGCGGGACTCTCGGATTGGAAAATGTTGCGGCCCATGTCGACGCCAGCTGCGCCCTCCCGAACCGCGCGGTATGCCATCTCCAGCGCCTCGAGCTCCGGCAGCTTCTTGCCGCCGGCCATCACAACCGGGACCGGGCATCCTGCCGTCACGCGTTCAAAGCCGTCATGACAGTAATACGTCTTCACGGCCTGCGCGCCCAGTTCTGCGCAGATTCGCGTCGCGAGCCCGAGGTACCGCGCGTCGCGCGTGAGCTCTTTACCGACGGCGGTTACGCCGAGGACCGGGATCCCGTAGCGGTAACCGCCATCGACGAGCTTCGTTAGGTTCTGGATCGACTGCGTCTCGTAATCGCCCCCCACAAATACTTGTACGGCAACGCTGTGCACGTTCATCCGCGCCGCATCCTCCATATCAACTGCGACGCGCTCATTCGAGAGGTCCTTGAGGATGCTCGGACCCCCGCTCGCGCGCATTACGATGCCGCCGCGGTGTGTGACCGGGATCGTCGAGCGGAGGATGCCACGCGTCAGCATCAACGCATCGGCGTGCTGGGCGATCGGCACGATGTTTAGGTCGACCCGCTCGAGGCCCGTTACCGGGCCCTGAAAGTATCCGTGGTCAATAGCGAGCATCACAGTGCGACCCGTCTCGGGCCGGAAGATGCGCGCAAGCCGGTTCTTCATGCCCCAGTCGTAGGAGCCCGACCCCTTAAGGAAGAATCCCTGGTCGGGCGGAGGCACGCCCTCGTGGAAGTTCTTGCCATCTCTCATGTCGGTTTCAGGCATCGCGACTCCTTTCTGGTCAGGTGCCGGCGGCGCGCCACAAGGGCCGCACAAGGCCGGCTTCGGACAGCTCGAGCGAACGGCGGTAGATCTCGAGCCACCGCTCGTAGAGATCGTCGTACGCCGCGGTCGCCGACGGATCGGGCTCAACCGTGCGCTCGAACCGCACGAGCTCGCGCGCCGTCGACGCCGCGTCCGCGTAGAGGCCCGCGCCGACTCCGGCGTAGATCGCAGCACCGAGTGCCGTCGACTCCTTGACGAGAGGAACGTGCACGGGCACCCCGAGCGTGTCGGCGACGATCTGGGCCCACAGCGTCCCCTTCGCAGCGCCGCCGGTCAGTACCACCTCGGCCACCTCGATTGCGGCCACCTCCTCGACCATACGGAGGTGGCCGCGCGAGACGTACGCTGCACTCTCCTCGATTGCGCGGAAGCACTCGATGCGTCCAGCGCGCTGTGGATTACTTACGTCGAACCCGAGGAAGCCCGGCGACGCATGCACCCAGCGGCTCGCCTGCATGAGGTTCGAGAAGATCCCGAAGACGCCGTGCGCGCCCGGCGGCAGCTGCGCTGCCTTCTGCTCGAGCAACGCGTACACGGCGATGCCGTCGCGCGCGGCCTCGGCCCGCTCCAGCTCGCAAAACGCGTCACGAAACCAGCGCATGACGATCCCGCAGTAGAACCCGATCCCCTCCATCATCCAGCGATCGGGCTCCGTGTGGCAGAGGGTCCGCAGGCGCGCGGCGGGATCAATCAGCGGCTTGTTGAGGACGACCGTGTGCTGCCAAAAGCTGCCGCCGACTACGGTGAAGCGGCCCGGCTGAGTGACTCCGATGCCGAGCAGCGCGAGTTGCGTGTCTGCGCCGCCGACGACGACCGGCGTGCCCTCGGGTAAGCCCGTCTCCGCCGCGGCACGTGCGATCACCGAGCCGACGACCGTGCCCGGCTCCACCACTTCGGGGAAGACGGAGCGGTCGAGTCCGCAGATCTCGAGTATCCGGTCGGACCAATCGCGGTGCGCGAGGTCGAACATGCCCGAGCTCGAGCCGAGCGACGGATCAGTGACAAAGACCCCCGAGAGCTTTGTGAGGATCCAGTCCCCCAGCATTCCGAAGTGGGCGGTCGACGCAAACAGGTCAGGCTCGTGGCGCGCGATCCAACGGAATCGCGCCGGAGCGGTGATCGCCACCCAGTCGCCCGCCTGCTGGTAAATCTCCGCCGCGGCACCGGAACGCACGAGCTCGGCCGCTTCCTCGGCCGCGCGCGAGTCGACGTTCGGGCACGCCCAGGTCTCGCGGCCGCGCGCGTCGTAAAGCACCATCCCTTCGCGCATGCTCGTCGCACTGACAGCCCGTACGGCGTCAGGCGCGACATTCTCGAGTGCCTCACGGACGCACTCGCAGATAAGCCGCCAGTTCGTGGCAGTGTCAAAAACCTGCGATCCCGGCGCGCCCGGTACCTCTGGATGCAAATACTCTCGCTGCCCGATCGCCGCCTGCGAACCGTCGGGCGCAAACAGCACCGCGCGGCAGCTACCAGTGCCGGCGTCGATCGCGAGCAGGTATTCGGTCACGCCACGACCGTTGGATTCACGACGTTGACGAGCGCCTCGCCGGCCGCGAAGCTGCGAATCTCCTGCGCGATCATCTCGGCCCCCTGCAACAGCGTCTCATGCGTGGCGCCACCGAGGTGCGGCGTCAGTACGACGTTCTCGTGCCGGAGGAGGCGGTGCCGCCCAGTATCGGCACTGGTGCGCACAACATCGAGCCCCGCACCGGCGAGATGACCGCTCGCGAGTGCCGTATCCAGCGCATCCTCATCCACCAGCGTCTCGCGGGCTGTGTTGACGAGGAACGCGCCGGGCTTCATCGCGCGGAGCGCCGCGGTGTCGATCAGGTTCGTGTTATCCGGGGTCGCGCGTGCGTGGAGCGAGACGAAGCTCGCCCGCGCGAGCACCTCGCGAAGTGTGCCTACTTGCTCAACGCCGTCGGCGCTCACGAACGGGTCATAGACAAGCACGGCCATGCCGAACGCAAGCGCCCGCTGAGTAACGCGGCGACCGACCTGCCCGTAGCCAACGAGGCCGAGCACGTGCCCTCTCAGATCGCTGCCCATGAAGCGCGAGCCCTCCCAGTTGTCCTTCAGCCGATACCCTTCATAGAGGAAGCGCTGAGCCTTCGGCAGCCCACGGGCGAGCATTACGAGGAGACCAAGTGTTAAGTCAGCCACCGCCTCGGCGTTCTTGCCCGGTGTAATTACGAGCGGCAAAGCGCGTGCCGTCACCGCCTCGACGTCAACGTTCACCGGGCCGCCGCGAGCGCAGCAAACGAGCCGCAGGTCCGCCGAAGCGTCGAGGACCCGGTCGGTGACAGGAGCGCCCTGCACGACGAGCACCTCGACCCCGGTCATCAGCTCGACGAGTTCCGCCGGCGAGCCCTGATATTCGCGCAGCTTCAGCTCCGATCGCGAGGCGGCCTTGAACGGCCGAGCCGCATCGACCTGTAGATAACTGATCTCATGGGCGCGCTCGAGCTCAGCGAAAGCCGCCGCGAAATAGCGCGGCGGCATGTACGAATCACCGACGACGAGGATCTTCATGACCATCCGAGGGCTTGACAGCGATTGTCGTGAGACCATAACGTCATGCTGTGCATACAGGCAAGTCTGCCGAGGGGAGCCATCTGCTTGGCGAGCATCCGGACACCGTGATTGACCGCGCCTCGCCAATTCCCTACTACTTTCAGCTGGCGGAGCTCCTCGAGCAGGAGATCATGAGCGGCCGTTTGCCGCCCGGTGCCCGGCTCTCGTCAGAGCCCGAGCTGGGTGAGCGATACGGTCTGTCGCGCACAACGGTCCGTCAAGCGCTCGCGCGACTCGAGCAGCGGGGGCTCATCGAGCGGCACAAAGGACAGGGAACGTTTGTGCAGAATGGGCAGCCGGGCCTATGGCTGCTCCAATCCTCAGAGGGCTTCTTTCAGGACGAGGTCGACCGGCTCGGCCGCACCGTAACGTCGCACATACTCCGAGCGGACCGTGGCCCGCTGCCTCCATGGGCGTGCCAGGCGCTCGCGTTGCCGCCCCGTAGCGAGGGCGCGACACTTGAGCGTCTGCGCTCGGTTGACGGGCTCGTGGCGCTCTATGTCGTCAACCACCTGACCGGGGCCTTCGCGGACGCCGCACTCGCGATCACAAACCCGAACGAGTCGCTGTACCGCCGCCTGCGGGAGCAGTCGGGTGTCGTCCCGCACGGCGCGCGGCGGACGCTAGAGGCGGTTGCGGCGGAATCGTGGCTGGCGGAACTGCTCGAGCTGCCGCCGGGCGCCCCGGTGGCGTTCATTGAGTCCGTCTCGTGGGATACCGACCTGCGCCCGTTCGATTGCTACCGCAGCTGGCTGCGCACCGATCGCACCCGCATCTACATCCAGGCGTCCGACGCGACGGCGGCGGCGACACACCCGCTCGCCGCACACCAGGCGGGGGAACCGGCGTGACGCCACTGATGGGGACGCAACGCGCTCCGGTCTCCGGCGGCTTCGACGCGGGCGCACGAGATAACAACCGTCGGATGGCCCGATCGCGATCTTTAAGAGGAGAGCACGAATGGGAGCGAAGCAGACCGCACAGGATCTGACCGGGCTGCTCGGCCGACAGCTGCAGATTTCGCAAATCGCCGTCGTGTGCAGCGACCTCGAGACGACGATGGCGCAATATACGAAGCTGCTCGGCTGGGGCCCGTGGAACGTCTATCGGCACGAGCCGCCCCGGCTGCACCATACGGAGCTGCGCGGGCAGCCGACAGAGTTCACGATGCTCGGCGCGGAAACGCACGTCGGCGACATTGGCTTCGAACTGCTGCAGCCGCTCGAGGGGCCGAGCATCTACAAGGAGTGGCTCGACCAGAACGGCGAAGGGCTCCATCACGTCGCGGTGATGCTGCACGACTTTGAGGAGTCCACGGAGTTGCGGCAGAAGTTCGCGGAGGTCGGTGCGAGCGTGCTGATGGGCGGCCGAATCGGCGAGACCATTGAGTTCTATTACCTCGACACCGAGCCAGCGCTGAAGATCATCCTCGAATCCGGCTCAGGGCACGCGATCGAGCTCGTGGCCGACTACGCATACCCGTAGCGTGTGCATTCAGAGGTTCGTCAGCGGGTGCCCGGCGCGAACTCCGAACTCGCCACGAATGATCTTCGCCCACGCGAGCTGCGTGCCCCGGGTGGGGCTCGCGTCCCCTGCCCCGCCGGGCGGCATCAAGCCTGATCGGATCACTGGCTGACTCAGCTGCGCTCGACACCCGGCCGAGGGCGTGAAGGTCTGCTGCCGGGCAAGCTGGTGCGCTGGTCAGCGGCGTCGGACGCGCGCCGTTGCTGCCGGGCGCGTGACGGAGAGGCGGCGGGACGCTCGATGCGGACGGCGCCGCCAGGTGCAGTTCGCCGGCGAGGCGCTGGCGCAGCGCGATGAAATCGCGGCCGCGGGTCCCAAGGCCATAGAGGAGCCCGGCGAAATCGTAGATCGAGCCGCCGGTGCGGCAGGCTCCATAGCAGTACCAGTCGTGTTGGTAGAGCTGAAGGGAAGGAGTGCGGTCGTCGTGGAACGGGCATGCAATCTTGCCGGCGCGGTTGGGCTGCCGGCCGGTGAGGGCGGGGATGTAGGTGGCGGCAGGGATCGCGAGCAGCTGCCGGTCGAGATCGCTGGTGGTAGCGCGGGCTGGTGCCGGTGTGGCGCGCGGTTCGGGGAAGGGGTCGGTGAGGCCGGCGGTAAGTTCGGCGAGCGTGTAGCGCCGGTCGGGCCGGAGCTCGAGCAGGTCTACGCGGGTGGGCGGCGTGTTCTTCCAGTTCCGGGAGGTAGGCGGTCTGAGGATCCGGGCGGCGTCGACGCAAGCGAGATCACCGCCGAGGCGGACCGCGAGGCGGCGGTTGGCGGTCTCGAGCTCGTCGAGCCCGGCAGGCTCGTGCAGCTGCCAGTAGGCGTGGGCGTGTCCGGGGGAGCCGCCTGAGGCGACGATCACGGTCGGCGGGCACCGGTGCTGGGCGAGGCGCTGAGCGCCGTCGGGCCGGTCGATCTCGACGAAGGCGAGGTGCGAGCGCTCGCAGGCGTCGCGGCCGCCGGCGCGGCGGCGGCGAAGGAGCACGCCGATGTAGACATCGGTGCTGGCGGCGAGCCTGGTGATGGTCCTGGCGGCGAGCTCGGGGCTGGTGGCCGGGGTGAAGGTCTGGCGCATGGCGCCGCCGGGGATCGCGGCGCGGATCTCAAGCAGTCGGCCGGCTGGGTGAGTGCCGGCGAGGATGCGCAGGTAGCGATCGAGGTCCTCCGCGGCGCGGTCGCTCATGGCCCGGTCCTGAGTTCGACGATCCGCTGGCCGCCGGCGATCGCTTGGCGCCAGGGGCCAGGGTGATCGGCTGTGCCGGGGCCGACGAGGATGCCGAGGAGCGCGCGGGCTTCCTGTTCGGTCTGGGGCGGGCTCTCGTAGTGTCGGCTTTCGCCATCGGCGAGCCCGGGCGTGAGCTGGTCGGTGACGAGCACGCGGTAGGCGCAGTTGTGGGTCGGATGGTTGCTCATCGCTGGATCGCGTTCGGCGGGGGATGCCCGGGCGGGACGCCCGTGGTGCGGGGTCCCGCCCCCGGGCGGTTTCAGGCGGCGGCCTCGGCGGGCTGCTCGGGGTCCACGGTGGGGGTGCTGCGTGGCGCGGCGAGGAACTCGACCTGGCCGATGACCTCGTAGTCGTGGCGGGTCTTTCCGTCCTGCTGCCACTCGTGGTACTCGAGGCGGCCGTCGACGGCGACGAGCCAGCCGGTCGAGAGGATCTCGGCCGCGGCCTCGCCGGGCTTGCCGAAGCTCGAGACGTTGATGTAGCCGGTCTCGCGCCCGCGCGCCATGTCATCGACGGCGAGGCGGAGCTTGCACACGGTCGCGCCGCCGGGGAGCTCGCGGAGCTCCGGATCGCGAACCAGACGGCCGGTGAGAGTGAGTCGCTGCATGTCCTGTTCCTCCTTCTTGGGGGGATGGGGGTGGTTGACGAGAGCCGACGACGCACCCGCTAGGCGGCCGAGCGGAACCGCAGCCCGTCGGGCAAGGGGAAGGGAGCCGGGGCGACCTTGAAGCGGCTGGCCGCAGCGGGTGCACGATCGCGGCGCCGGCAGCTCCCCGGTCGCACTCAAGGGCAGGGATCGACGGGTTGTGCGGCTCTACCTGCTTGGGCTGGCTGGCGCGAATGCTCGGAGCTGGTCCGCTGACGACAGCCACAGGTGTATGATACCAGTGATTCGTTAATGACATTGGTTTGCATCAATAACGTTGAAGCGTCTGTCTTGGGCGCTGCGAGGGGGATCCGGCGTCCGCGGACTGTTGCTCCCGCGGGGCCGCCTGTCGCACCTGGCGGTCGCGGAGGGGTGGTCCCGCCGGCGGCCGAGGACCGCCTGCCGCGGCGAGAGCTGGCGGCGGATGAGCGGGCGGCGGTGTGGTGGCTGGGCGCGCACGGGGGAGCGGGAGAGAGCACGCTTGAGGAGTTGTTCTCCGGCTCCCGCGCTGCTGAGCACGCGTGGCCGCTGGTGCCGTTTGGTGAGCCGCCTGCCCGGGTGGTGCTCCTCGCGCGCACGCACGCGCACGGGTTGAAAGCTGCGCAGCTCGCGATCCGGGACTGGGCGGCCGACGGCGTGACGGTGCTGCTGCTGGGCCTGTTGCTGATAGCCGACGCGCCCGGGCGACTGCCGCACGCGCTGCGCCAGCTGACTGACCTGATCGCCGGCGGGGCTCCCGCGGTGTGGCGTCTGCCGTGGGTCGAGGCGTGGCGGCTTGGGGATCTGCCGGGCCCCGCGAACGCACCGAAGGTTGTGCGCCGGCTGCGCGAGGACCTGCGAGCGATGACCGAGACCGACACCGCGGTCACGCCAAACGTCAACCGAAAGGACTAGCGATGTGGCATCTGCTGAGCCTCGCCATCATCAACCCCGGCCAGGGGAAGGCCCCACCTGGCGCGGCCAAGCTCACGACGATCCTGCAGTGGACCGCGTGGGGCGTGTTCGCCTTGTGCGTGGGCGGGGTGCTGATCAGCGCCGCGAAGCTCGCGCACGCGCACAACCAGGGGTACGGTGGCGCGAGCCAGCACACCACTAGCCTTGTGTGGACGCTCGTGGCGTGCGTGATCGCCGGCTCCTCGGCAGCGATCGTCGGCGCGCTCAGCTAGGCGCCTGAGGAAACGTAGTGAGCGACGAGCTGGAACGCGAGGTCTCGTCGGAGCGCTCGCCGTGGAGCCGGCCGAGCGTCCTGCTCTCTGGCGCGTTGCTTCTGGCGCTCGTCCTGTTGGGCGTGATCGTTGCCGGGACGGGCAACGCCGGGAGTGCTGGACGGTCCGCCCAGACGGCATCGAGAACTGCTCGCGTGCCCGCCGTAGCACCGTCGAGCGCGTCGAGCGGCGGCTGCCGCCTCCCGGCCGCTCGAGAGAACGTTCCGTGGAGCAGTCCGCCGCCGGCGCGGTGGGGGGCGGTCGGCTCGATGGAGGTCCCGCAGAACCCGGCGGTGTTCGGCCCGCAGCGCTCAAGCGGCCGGTGGGAAACGTGCTTCGCCCATGACCCGGGTGGTGCGCTGCTGGCTGCGATGAATCTGTGGGCGGAGGGAACGGCTGTGCCCGCGAACGAGCTGTTCCGGCGACTGGCCGTGGGTGCACCGAGAAACCTCGGCAGCAATGCGCAGCTGGACACCAGCGGACCGGTCCAGTTCGCCGGCTACCGCTACGTGTCCTACACGGCGGCGGAGGCGCAGGTGGCGGTGGTGTTCCGCGGGCCGGAGGGAAAGCTGCTCGCCGTCGTCACGCCGATGGTGTGGCGCGCGGGCGACTGGAAGTACCTGTTCCCGTCCGGCGGGACACCGGGGATGCAGGTGATCGCGGATCTCACTGGCTACGTCCCCTGGAGCAGCTTCTGATGCGCCGCGTCGCGTTCCGCTGTGGTCTGTGCGCTCCGGTGATCGCGCTGGCTGTGCTGCTGCTGGCGCCGGCGCCGGCTGGGGCGCTGTTCGGATGCGGGATCAACCCGTTGTGCATGATCGGCAAGGGCGTCGGCGGTGCGATCTCCTCGGTCGCGGGAGATGCGATCACGGCGCTTGCGAAGTCGGTGCTCGGGGCGCTCGGGCACGCGGTGGAGTGGGCCTCGACGCTGTGGGTGGGGATCGGGACGCCCCCGGTCGCCGACGCGGGCGGACAGCCGACCGGGACGGTGGCGTTCCTGCAGCAGAACCTGCTGGTGTTCACCACCGGGCTGGCAGTGCTGAGCACCCTGCTCGGCGCAGGACGGATCGTCTCCCACGAGCACAAGTCCGGGCAGCTGCGCGACCTTGGCCGCTACCTGATCACCTATGTGCTGGTGTCTGCGGCGGCCGCGGGCGCGGCCAGCGTGCTGATCGGCGGGTGCGATCAGATGGCGTCCTGGTTCATCGCCCGCGCGAGCGGCCAGAGCCACTTCGCCGATCATCTCGCGAACCTGCTCGGGCTCGCCACCGCCAGCACCGGCCATGCGGCGGGAGCGCCGGCCGGGTTCACGGTCGGGCTGGCGGGGACGGTCACGACGGCGTTCATCGCGATCGTGCTCGGGATCATCGCGTTCCTCGCGACGGTGATCCAGATCATGCTGATGCTCGTCCGCGGCGGCATGCTGGTGCTGCTGGTGGGGACGTTGCCGCTGGTCGCCGCATTCTCGAACACCGAGATGGGCTTGCAGTGGTTCCGCAAGGCGTCGGCGTGGCTGATTGCGTTCGCGTTGTACAAGCCCGCGGCCGCGGTCGTCTACGCGGTCGCGTTCGATCTCGCGGGCCAGCGGGGCGCGCTGGCGCTGCTGGACGGCGTGATGATGCTGACGCTCGCGATCCTCGCACTGCCCGCACTGCTGCGATTCGTGGTGCCGGCGACAAGCGCGCTGGCCGGCGGCGGCGGGGCTGGCGGGATGCTCGCCGGGGCGGCGGGCGGCGCGATCGCGATGCGGATGCCGACCGGCGCCGCCTCCGTCTCCGCGACACCCGCGAGCGCCTACGGCCAATCGCAGAACGGCAGTGGCCCGTCAGGCGCGGCGCTCGTCGGCGGCGGGGGTCCCGCCGGCCCGTCCGGCACGAACGGCAGTGGTGCATCCGGGACGGCCCGCCAGAACGGTGGAGGCGACGGGTCCGACAGCTCGGACGCGAGCGCTTCGGGCAGCGTGGCGTCCGGCGCCGCGAGCGGCGGAAGTGGTACAGCCGCGGGCGGGGGCGGCAGCACGACTGCCGGTGGTGGTGCGCCTGCCGGCGGTGGGGCCGCGGGCGGCCTGGCGGGTGCGGTGGTTCATGCGTATGGGGCGGGCAAGCAGGCGGCGCGGGGGGCGATCGAGCAGAGCAACACGGATGGCGGCGATGGGCCGGCCCCGACCGGGGCGGCCGGGAAACCTGATTAGGAGGCGGTGGTGGCGGCAGAAGCCCAGGTCGAGCGTACGTACGGGAACTGGCGGCGACCGCGGCCGCCTGGTCTGTGGCATCTCGGGCTGATCTCGAGCGTGCTGCTGATCGTCGGTCTGATCGTCGGCGATCATCGTGATCGCGCTCGTCGGGCTGATCCCCGGGCTGGTGCTGCTGGCGGTGATGCTGCCTGTGTTCCTGGTGACGCTGCGCCCGGATCCGCACGGGCAGACGCCGATGCAACGTGTCGGGATGAGGCTCGGGTGGCGCCGCGCGCGCCGCAGCCGTTCGCACCTGTACCGCTCCGGCCCGCTCGGCCGCACCCCGTACGGGACCTTCCAGCTGCCCGGCTTGCTTGCCGCAAGCCAGCTGTCGGAGGCGCACGACTCGTACGACCGGCCGTTCGCGGTGCTCTGCCATCCGTGGGCGCAGCACCTCACGGTGGTGCTTGGAGACCGAGCCAGACGGCGCCGCTCTGGTGGATCAGCCGCAGGTCGATCAGTGGGTCGCGCACTACGGCCACTGGATCGCGGCGCTCTCCCAGGAGCCGGGGTTGGTCGCGTGCCAGGTGTCGGTCGAGACCGCCCCGGATCCCGGCACCAGGTTGCGGCACGCGATCGCAATCGGCAGGACCCGAACGCGCCCGCGCTCGCGCGCGAGACGCTCCAGGAGATCGTCCGCGCCTACCCGGCTGGCGCGGCCGACCTGAAGGCAAGGGTCGCGCTGACGTTCACGATGATCGCGGCCGGCCGCGCAGGCGGACCGCGAGCGAGATGGCGCACGACCTCGCCACGAGGCTTGGGCGGGATCACGCAGCGGCTGCACGCGACCGGCGCGGGGGTCGCGATGCCGGTCGACGCGCAGCGGCTGTGCGAGATCGTGCACGCCGCCTATAACCCGCACGCGGCCGAGCTGCTCGAGGAGGCACGCGCCTCCGGCGAGCCGGCCGAGCTTTCCTGGGAGGACGTCGGGCCGGCGGCCGCGGACGCCAGGGCGGAGAGCTATTGGCATGACGGCGCGGTGTCGGTGACCTGGGCGATGTCGCAGGCGCCGCGCGGCGAGGTGCGCGAGAACGTGCTCGCCCGCCTGATCGCCCCGCACGGTGACATCGCCCGCAAGCGCGTCACGCTGCTCTACCGGGTGATCGACCCGGGCGAGGCGGCGACGGATCGTCGAGCGGGACCTGCACAACGCCGAGTTCCGCGTCAACTCCTCGGCGCGGCCGACCGCGCGGGCCGTCGTCGAGCAGCAGGCCGCGCGCGCCACCGCCCAGGAGGAGGCCCGTGGCGCGGCGCTGGTGAACTTCGGCATGCTGGTCACGACCACTGTCCTTGAGCAGCAGCAGCTGCCGCTTGCGACCGCGGCGCTCGCGAACCTCGCTCCGACGGCGCGGATCAGCCTGCGGCCGGTGTGGGGCTCGCAGGACTCGGCGTTCGCCGCGGCGCTGCCGGTCGGGCTGTTCCTCCCAGCGCATCTGAAGGTCCCCGAAGCGATCCGGCAGGCGCTATGAGCCTGTTGCACCGCCGCAAGCCGAAGGGGATGGGCGATGGGCCGCTGCTGCCCGGGCCTCGCGGTTGGCCCGGGGCCGGCGCGGGTCGCAGCGTGTACCTGCAGCCGCCGCCGGAGTGGCGCGCCACCAGCGTGCAGGCGTGCGGGCTGTGGCCGTTCTCGGTCGGCGCGGGCGCCCCGCTGATCGGCGCGCCGTTGGGCAAGCACCTGCTGACCGGCGCGACGGTGTGCGGGGATCCGATCAGCTGGTTTCAGCGCGCCGGCCTGCTGACCGCCCCGACGGCGTTCGTGATGGGCCTCCAGGGGTTCGGCAAGAGCTCCTGCATCCGGCGGATGGCGCTGTCGCTGGCCGGGTTCGGGGTGCTGCCGCTCGTGCTGGGCGATCTGAAGCCCGACTACGCCGACCTGATCGACGCGCTCGACGGGCAGGTGATCCGGCTCGGCCGCGGCCGCGGCTATCTGAACGTGCTCGACATCGAGCTCGCCAAGCGCGCCGCGGCAGCGGCTCGGCGACGGCGAGCACCGCAAGCTTGCGCGCGAGCTGCTGGCCGACGCTGTCGGCCGCCGGCACACGATGGTCTCCGCGCTGATCTCGATCCAGCGCGGCCACCCGCCGAGCGATCGCGAGGACTCGATTCTCGCCGCCGCTCTGCGCGTCCTCGATGAGCGCCATCAAGGGACTCCGGTCCTTCGGGATCTGCTGGAGACGTTCGAGAGCGCGCCGGAGCGGGTGCGGACCGCGGCGTTTGACCGCGGCTCGATCGAGCGCTACCGCGAACTCGTCGAGCCGCTGCAGGTGACCCTGCAGGCGCTGCTCGGCGAGGGCCGGGTGGGGGAGATGTTCTCCCGACAGAGCACTGTCGCCCTGGACCTGGATCGCCCCGCGGTGTTCGACGTCTCCTCGATCCCCGAGGACGAGACCGAGCTCGTCGGCGCCGCGTTGTCGGCGTGCTGGGGCATCGGGTTCGGCGCGGTGAACGTGACGCACGCCCTGGCGGAGGCCGGGCTGGCGCCGATGCGCCACTACCTGATCATCCTCGATGAGCTGTGGCGGGCGCTGATCGCCGGGCGCGGGATGGTCGACCGCACCAACAGCCTCACCCGGCTGAACCGCCAGTGGGGGGTGGGGGTGGTGATGTGCTCGCACACGATCAAGGACCTGCTCTCGCTGCCCGGACGAGCACGAGCGGATGAAAGCGCTCGGGCTGATCGAGCGCTCGGGGATGCTGATCTGCGGCGCGCTGCCCCCCGAGGAGATGCCGCGGCTCGCCTTGGCGAAGGATCTCAGCGCGGCTGAGCAGCGACAGCTGATCTCCTGGCAGGACCCGCCCGCATGGTCGGCCGCCGCCAGTAACGATGCGCCGCCGGGACGCGGGAACTTCATGATCAAGATCGGCGGGCGGCCGGGGATCCCGTTCCGCGTCACGCTCACGGCGGCCGAGGAGCGGCTGCATGACACCAACAAGCTCTGGCACGAGCGGAGCCGCCGCGGCGAGCTGCTGCACCGCCGGCCACAGCTCGGCCAACGGCAGCGCCTGAGCCATGCGCCAGGCAGACAGGCACGCAACGGGCCCGTCAACGCTATCGCCGCTGCTCGCCGGCACGCTCGGGCTGCTGGCGCTCGCCGGCGTCGGCGCCGAAGCTGGCCGCCCAGGCGGGCGCGCGATCGACCACTGGCGCCACCGCCCGCCGCTGGATCCGCTCGCGCTCGTTCTCGAGCTCGCCGACGGCCGCACCCACTGGCCGCCCGCCGCGACGCCGATCCTGATCGCGGTCGCTGTGGTCTGCGTTCTGGTCGCTGGCTGCGTCGCGGTGCTGCGCGCCCGCAGCGCGCCGGTCACCGGCGCGGACCGCGCGGCGCGGCTGCTGGGCACCGGCCGCAGCATCCACCCCGTGTCGCTCGCGAACGCGAGAGCGACCGCGAAGCGGTTCGGCGTCGAGCAGCCCGGGCTGCCGATCGCGCGAGCGGTCGCAGGCGGCCAGGGGCTGTACGCCACATGGGAGGACATGCAGTGCGACATCTGGGGTCCGCGCAAAGGCAAGTCGAGCTCAGTCGCGCGATCCCGACGCTGCTCGCCGCCCCCGGCGCCGCGTTCGCCACCAGCAACAAGCCCGACCTGTACGCGGCCACCAGGGCGGTCCGCGAGCAGCACGGGCAGGTGTGGAACTTTGACCCCGAGCAGCTCGCCGCCGGCGAGCCCGACTGGTGGTGGAACCCGCTCACCTACGTCACCTCCGACCGCCGCGCGCTGGAGCTGACCGACGCGTTCGTCGGCGCCTACCGCGACCCCGACGCCCGCCCGGACCCGTTCTTCGACCCCGCCGGCCAAGAACTCGTCTCCCATCTCCTCCGTGCCGCCGCCTTGGCAGAGCGGCCGATCACGCAGGCGTTCCTGTGGTCCACTCGCCCCAACGATGACGAGCCGGCGCGGATCCTCGAGGAGCACGGGCTCGAGCTCGCCGCCGCCTCGGTCCTCGATCACGTGCACGCGCCGTTCGAGCAGCGCGGCGGCGTGTTACGGCACCGCACGACAGATCCTCTCGTTCCTGCGCGACCCGGACATCGCCCGCTGGGTCACCCGCGACCGCGCCGGTCGATCGCCGCCCGCAGCTCGACCTCGCCGCATTCGTGACCTCCAGCGACACCCTGTATCTGCACAGCAAAGGAAGGCCAGGGCAGCTCCGCGGGTCTGGTGACGGCACTGGCGATGGCGCTGTGCGACGCCGCCGAGCAGCTCGCCAAACGCTCCCCCGCCGGCCGCCTGCCCGTGCCGCTGGTCGGGGTGCTGGACGAGGCAGCGAACATCTGCCGCTGGCGCCAGCTCCCCGACCTCTACAGCCACTACGGCTCACGCGGGATCCCGCTGCTCACGCTGCTGCAGTCATGGTCGCAAGGCGCCCAGGTGTGGGGACCCACCGGGATGCGCAAGCTGTGGGGCGCGTCCAATGTACGTGTGTACGGCGGCGGGGCCGCCGAGGAAGAGTTCCTCTCCGATCTCGAGAAGCTGATCGGCGAGTACAACCGACTCGTCGCCAGCCCGGGCGCTGTGCGCGCCCCGGGCGGTGGCAGCACCAGCACCAGCTGGCAGCTGACCCCGACACCGATCCTCACCGTCGCCGACCTCGCTGCGCTCCCGCGCGACCGGATCATCGTCATGCCCTCCGGCGCGCCGCCGGTGCTCGCAGAGCCCGTCTACTGGTGGAACACCCGCCAAGCGCAGCTGATCCGAGAGTCGATCGCCACCTACGACCCGCCGCAGATCCTCGCCCGAAGGCACACTCCCCGACCCGCCGAGGAGGCTCCGTGGACGACGACGGCGTGAGCAGCGAGCCAAGCAGAGACAGTCGCTCGACGGGGCGGCGCCGCTCGTTGAGCAGACCGTGCGCAGCGTGCTCGAGCAGCACGTCGCGTCCGATCACCCGCAAGGCGCTCGACCAGCAGCGCGAGCGGCCTGCTCGACGCCCGCCACGATCGAGCAGCTCGCGCGAGCGGGCGGCCGAGCGGCAGCTCGCCGAGCTGGCCGACCCGCCCGGCCTGTACTACCTGACGCTCGCCGAGTGGGTGCAGGAATGGCTGTTCCCGGTGTATCGCCGCTCTGTCCGCGGGCACGAGCGCGTGTGGTGTCCGCAGTGGTGGAAGCACGCCGAGGCGGTCGCCCGCCTGGAAGCCCTGTGGCGAGCGTGGGAGCACCTGCGCCAGGACCCGGCCACCGGCCTGTCGGTGTGGTTTCGCGACCACGCCGATCACCACATGACCGATGCTCCTGGACGCCGATGGGCCGTTCAAGGGCTGCGACGGCGGCCACTGCGAGCACCCTCTCGAGGAGCTGCCCCACACCCCCCCGCCCGAGGGGATGTTCGAACCCGAAGACTTCGCCGATGCCGCCACCACCGCCGCGGCGAGCAGCACGTCGGCGGCGGCGCGAAACGCCGGCCGGGCGCGTGAGCACACGATCAGCCGCAGCCGATGAGCCAGCAGCTCCGCGCTGGCACTGCGCTCGCCGCGTTGACCTGCGCGGTGGTGGCGATCGGGCTGCCGCTGATGATCCTGCTCGCGCTCGACCCCGCTTCGGCCTCTGGCTGTGGCGGCACCCCGACCGGGCCGGGCCCGGCGAGCGTGCCCGGCATACCGCAAAAGTTCCTACCGATCTACGAAGGCGCCGCTCAGCAGTACGGGCTCGGCAGCGACGGGTGGGCATACCTGGCAGCGCTCAACTACGCCGAGAGCAGCTTCGGGACCGACAACGGCCCAGGCACCGGCGTCCTGTCGGGCAGCAACTACGCCGGCGCGGCCGGGCCGATGCAGATCGGGATCGGCGGCGCGGCCACCGACAACTGGTCCACCATCGTCGCGCAGATCCCACCCAACCTGCCCGGCGGCACGACGCCACCGAGCGTGTACAACGAGGTCGACGCCGTCTACGGCGCCGCGATCCTGCTGGGGCGCCTGGGCGCCCCCGGCGACTGGCATGCCGCGCTCGTCGGCTGGAACAACTACCCGCCCGAAATCGCGCAAGTCACTCAGCTCGTCGCCCAATACACGCAAACCGGCCAAGGCAACGGCGGCGCCCCGGCCCAGCACGACGTCGACTGCGCCGGTCCCGGCCGGCGGGCAGGGGTGTGTTCCGGTGAGCGGTCCGACCACGCCGGGCGCGGTCGCCAAGGTGCTGCCCAACGGACTGGCGGCGATCCCGCAGGGCGCGCCGCCAGCGGTGCAGGAGATGATCGCCGCCGGCAACCAGATCATCCACTACCCCTACAGCTGGGGCGGCGGCCACGCGCCCGCGTCGATGCGCATCCCTCCAGGCCCGGGCGCCGACCCCGGGGCGCAGGAGAATGGCGGCCCCGGATACGACTGCTCCTCGGCCGTGAGCTTCGTGCTGTGGGGCGGAGGCCTCGGCCAAAGCCTGCTGCAAGGCCAGGTCCCCACCTCCTGGACGCTCGAGAACGAAGGGCTCTCAGGTCGCGGGCAGTGGGTCACGATCTACGCCGGCACCTCCGCCGGACAAGGGCACACGTTCATCGAAGTCGCCGGAATCGTGCTCGACACCGTGCACGGCTCACCCACAACCCCCGCCGGCACCGGCCCGCGCTGGCAACCAGCCTCCGAGATCGCCTACGAGCTCGCGAGCGGCTCGTTCGTCACCCGCCACCCCCAAGGCCTATGACCCACACGCGCCGGCTCCTGATCCTGCTCGTCTGCCTGCCCGCCATCGCGGGTTGCGGCAGCTCGACACACCACAGCCCGCCGGCAGGCACGTCTCATGCCTCGACGAGGGGTGCCAGCGCTCAGGAGACCGCCGCGGCGTTGTTCGCCGGCGCGTACGTCCGGTTTCTCGACGGCGTCGGCTCGGCCGCCGCGCTGCCCGATGCGACACCAGCCGTCCGCGCGCTCGCCGGACAAGCCGGACCGGTCCCTGCGAGTCGCCGCCGCGGGACGCTCGTACTCGCGCAGCTCCGGCAGACCCAGAGGCCCGGCGCCAGCTACTTCGTGGCCGCGCACGACCGGGCGCACACGTTCTACGCCCAGGTCACGCTCAGCCAGGAGCACGGCCGATGGGTTGTCGTCCAGCTCACGCCGCCGGACTTCGTGCAGGCACTCGCGTCGGCGGGCCCGCCGGCGCCGGCGCCGCCCCGCGCATCCGCGGCGCCCGAGACCGCCGCCCGCCGGTTCCTGCAGGGCTACCTGCGCTGGCTCTACGGGCAGGCACCCCTGCACGCGATCGAGAACGCCACGACCGGCTTGCTGACCGACCTGAAGAGTCATCCGCCGCGGATCCCGCCCGCGATGCGCTCGCTCCACGCCACCGTCGCGGCGATCGCGATGCAACGCCACGGCGGCCGCTGGCAGGCGCTCCCGAACGTCACCGACGGCCGCGAGACCTACGAGCTCGTCCTCACGCTCACGCAGAGGCGTGGCCGCTGGCTGGTCAGCGGCGCCAGGAACCCGCGATGAACAACCGACCGATCGACCCGAGTAGGAGGTAGGAGCGATGCACGAGCCCTCAGACGGCGTCGCCGAGGAGGTCGAGCGCCAGCTGCAGCTCACCCTTGCCGCCGCGGCGATCGCCGCACGACGCGCGATCGCCGCTCGCCAACGCGCGATCGAGCAGGCCAGACACGAGAGTGAGCAGGCTGGCCGAGCCGCCCAGGCCCGGATCGACGCCCAGCGGCTGCTCGCGACCGAGCGCTTGCGCCCCGTGTTCGAGCCCGACTGGTGGGAGACCGCCCGCCCGCAGGAGATCGCCGACATGTGGCAGGAGGCCAACACCTGGCGCGATCCCGACCAGCCGGCCGTCGCGACCCCGACGATCTTCGACCACGCTGCGCACCAAATCCGTCAGGAGGTCCGGGACCGCAGCGGCCTTGACCCAACCCAGATCGTCACGCTCGCAGCCGTCCAAGAACTCGAGCACGAGCACCAAGCCGCGCCCGCCGACCAGCCGACCCAGCCGGCTGAGCTCGGCGCGGACCGGCAGGAGGCTCCGCTGCGCCGGTACGACGATCCGCAGCGCCGCGAGCAGCTCCGCGTACACCTCGCCGACGCCGGCGTTCCCGAGCCCGCGATCGAGGCACGGACGCTCGCCGACCTCGGCCAAGCCCGCAAGGCCGCCGAAGCAGCACGCACGCCTCCGACGACCTCAGCGGAGCCGCGCCGCGGTGCAGGCGCTCGCTCGCCGCGTGAGCTCGCGCGCCGACGGTGAGCGCCGCGCACCGACACCGCTGGACAGCACAACCTCGGAGTTTTCCCCTACCGAGAGGAGTAGCGTGCGCAGCGAAGTCCCGAGCCACAACGACTGAGCGTGATTGACCGTCCCGTCCTGATCATTCTGATCTCCCTTGTCGCGGTCATCATCGGCGCCGTGGTGGGCGCATGGTGGCGGACGGGAGGCGAGCCGCCCCGCGAGGAGCCCGCCGACTCGCCGTCCGAGATCGATCAGGCCCGGGCCGCAGCCGCACGCACAAGCGCCGCCTTCAACCGGGCACTCGCAGCGCACCGCGGCCTGCCAGCGCGGCTGCGCGGGCTGGGCGAGGCCGCGCGCGAGCACGCGACCGCGCTCCGCGCGCTGCATCAAGCGGGAGTCGCGCCCAAGGGGATCAAGGCCACCGATGACTGGCAGCCGCCCGTCGAGCTCCACGCCGAGAACGCGCTGCGCCCGGGGGCGATCGAATCGTGGCAAGCGCTCGATCGCTCCTTCCAGGGACTCCTGGCAGCGCTCGACGACCCGGACGCCAGCTTCGCGCACCACGCCGCCGCCTACGAGACAGTCGCGACCGCGACCGACACGATCACCGAGGCACTCGCGAACGCCACCGGGACCGATCTCGCGACCGGCTGCTCGTTCTGCGGTAAGCCCCGCCCGCAACTGCGCAAGCTGATCGCCGGCCCCGGCGTCTACATCTGCGACGAGTGCGTCGCGCTGTGCGTCGAGATCCTCGAGGAAGTGATCGGCGAGAACTGGCGCGAGGAGGCCGAGCAGCGGCTTTCCGCCGAGAACGAAGACGACGAGTGACGCCGACCGGTCGACGTCGAGACCTCGCAGCGCTACGCCGCCTCGTCGATCAGGACGATCCGCCGGCCGCTCGGATGCAGCCCGTCCGGGCAGCGGCGCCTGATCTCCTCTGCGCGAGCCTGGCTGGCGCGCTTTCCCGCGCAAAGCAGGCGGCTGTCGAGCCAAGTCGTCAGCCTTCCCGGCGCGCGAAAGCGGGTGCTTGAGCTGGCTGCTCCTCGCAGGCGAAAGCAGTAGCGACGCGGGCGACGGTGGAGCGATGCTCTTCGTTCGAGGCGATAGTCCCGCTCGCAGGAGAACAGGCAACGCTCCCGGCCGCTGCAGCTCATCCGCTCCATCTAGGCGGGATTGACCATCGTCTGCCCGGTGCCCTGCGTCGCGCTGTTGGCGCGGCCACTTCGACAGGCAGTGGTAGGAGGTCTCCAGCTCGGCGGCGAGGCCGCGGGCGGTGATCACCTTGCCCGGCTCGGTCACCCTCCGCGCCTCCATCCGCGCTTGGGCGCCTCACCGAATGTCCCTTCGAGTAGCCACGACGTGTCGACCTGCTGTGTGAACCCGCCGCCGAGACTGAAGACCTTTCGCCGGCGGATGTTGCTCGCGATATCGGCATTGATCCCGAAATCCTCGCGTGAGGTGACCTGTAGTTGGAACTGCCGCAGGCCGTACCTTGCGCGACCCTCCGCAACGGCCTGCCAGGTCGGCTCGTGGTTGAACCACACAAGGCCGTCGGGAACCTCGGGCATGGTGGCCGGCAGGAGTTCGGCCTCGAAGACGAGAGAGCGGTCGCGGCGGCTGCCGATGCGCAGTCCGGCTTGATTCTTGAGGACGCGCTTAATCGGGGCTTCGATGTTCGCGCTGATGTCACGCTTCCAACCGTGCTCGGATCTGACAGTCAAGTGCTCGGCGCCCAGGCCCATGAGCAGCCGCATCGCCTCGCCGAAGCGCTCTTCGAAGACGCGGACGTGGAAGTCAGCCATTGGGTAGTAGCGCTCGGCGACTGCTGGGCTGCCGATGTAGACGACGTTGGGAAGCGGGTGCCCGATAGGCATGTCGAGCTGGCCCACGTGCGACTGCCTCACCGGCAGTAGGCGCAGGCCGTCGTCATCGGCTTCTTTGAGCGCCTTCAGCGTCGGATGCCGCGGATCGCCGCGTCGCACGCCCCACGTACGTCGAGGTTGATCCCGGTCACCTACGGCGCCCGGGTCGTTCTCGGCATCAAGGACGTCATCGGGGACGACGACGATCCGCTGGCGCGTCCCGTAGGGCAACTCGACGAGCGGCGCTTGGTACGGCGTGTCGGCCATCGCTGAACTCTCTCATGGTCAGCTCCGTGTCGACGGGAGCTTTCGCAGTGCGGACTCGAAGCATGACGGCGGCCGGCTCCTGCGAACGCAGGAGGCCACACGGCTGTCGCTTGCAGCCAACAGCGGAGTCAGAAGGACTGCCGCTATGCGCGACCAGCGACAGCGCGATGCTGAGCGCGGCCATGAGAAGCGGTGTCGCTTCGAGGCAGAACGGAGCAGCGCCACGTGCGCCTCAAGCCGCACTGCCAGCATGGGGAACCTGGACACCGACATCCCGCCGTCCGAAGAGGCGATGGAGGCGACCCGGGCCGCTTCGCTCTGTACGGTGATTCCAATACGAGGGAGGGTGACTCGATGGCGAAGACAGCAGCTGGTGGCGGCCGCGCGGATAGCTCGGTCGCGGACCAGCTCCGCGCGCTCGGTGTGAGGGGTGTTCTCGTGAAGATGGCCGAGCGCGGCCAGCTCCTCGCCGTGAGGTGCGAGATGCCGCAGTGCTACTACCACAAGGGGCGCGGCGAGTTCGATCCGGTCACGACGCCGCGCACCAAGTGGGCGCCCTCGCCCGACCACTATCCGATCCTTAAGTCGGCCGGCGGGCACCTCGTCCCCGAAAACGTTCGGCTGTCCCACATCTGGTGTAACAACCTGGACTATGGATGGCGAACGCGGATCCGGACGATGCTCGCGAAAGGCAAGTCCCTCGCCGACATCGCCGAGGCTCTGAACAGCAAGGGTGTCCCCCCGGCCCACGGTACGAACCGTTGGACGGCCGCCATGGTGCGCAAGGCCTATGTGTCGTAGGCCTGGCCGAGGAAGCGACGTACCTCTACGACGGGATAAGCAGCGCACGCGTTCGTCAGCACGGACTGCTGCTTCGAGGCAGGAGCAGCGTCGGCGCAACAAACCCGGGCTCGGAGACTGCTCCTGCCGGACCCAAGCAGCCGCGACGTCGTGGCACCGATACCTCCGCGAGAAGCAGGTCTTGCCCCACGAGACGCCGCACAACTCCTGTCCGCCTCAGGATATGGCGCAGGCTGGCCGCCGTGCCGTCCTTCGAATCCGATCGCCCGCATGAGTGCCAGACTTTTCCATCGCGACGATCCTGATGTCGCCGACTCGATCACGAGCGCAAGCGGCGCGGTCACGTCGAAGCGATCGGGTGCGCAAGAGCCGACCTGCCACATCGACGGCGATGGCCGAGCACGTCATGCTTCCCTGATGCGGATTTTTTGGCGGTCCAGCGCCACGCCGGTACAGAGCTACTCATCATGGCTCGGGCATGTCGACGCCAAGAATCGGAGAGCTGGAACGAGCGCACCGACACTTGCTACGGCATGGTCCGGACCTGTCGATCTGTTGGGCGCGCTCTCCGCACATCCGAATCTCGCCGATCTCTCGATGCTCACGGCGGCTGTCGAGGCGAAGACGACCTTTGACACGTATGGCGGCAACGTGCGGAACCACGACCTCCTGCTGCATGCCGTCACCGCGGATGGCGAGCCGGTCGTCGTATGCGTCGAGGCAAAAGCGGGTGAGCCGCTGGGCGCTACCGTCGCCGAGCAGGCACGGAGCGCTGACAAGGCGTTGGCTGCCAACGCCAACTCAAACGCGTCAACCCGGCTCGCCAATCTCCAGAAACGACTGTGCCGCTATCCAGTGGATGATCCTAGGGTCGCATTGTTGCGCTATCAGCTGCTTACCGCCTGGGCGGGAACTCTCGCCGAGGCCTCGGAGGCGACCCATGCGGTGTTTGTGCTTCACGAGTTCCGCACAGACCAGCGGCCCGAGGACAAGGCCGCAGCCAACGGCGCCGAGCTCGCCCGCTTCGCAGATGCAGTCCTCGGCTGCCAGCTCCCCGATCACGACGCGATTCCATGGTGCGTCGACGTGCCCGGGGTCGCCGATCTCGACGCACAGCTCTACGTCGCGCACGTCGTCACCGACCTTCGATCCTCGACCATCGGGAACACCTCTACGTAGGCGTGTCCACTCGATCCACCAGCCCGCCCAAGCCGGCGCGTCGCGCACTGCGCACGTACGGGCTCCGCCCGGACCGGAGAGCTCGCCATCAGAGGCGGGCCCTTCGCAGCCGGCATCTCCAGTAGGCGCGATAGCTCGGTCGCCAACCCGATAGCTGCGACGCGACGACGCCAGCCGCCCAAGCGATCCGGGTGCCGACAGCGCTGGGCGCATGCTGGTCGATGATGCGTGGAGCAGTCAGCTTGCCCTGGCGATTGCTTCGGCCTGTGAGCGAGTTGTCGATCGCGCGCTCGCCTCTCGCGCCATTGTGCAAATGTCGGTTCGTCGCAGTCGCCGAGCGGGCACGGTGTTGCCTACGCAGGCGCGGGTCGGGTTGGGCCGGGGGGCGAGTTCAAGGCCAATTCGATCGGTCTCATACGTCGAACCATTCGCCGTCGGCTCTTGGCTCCGTGTGCCCAAACCAGGCCGCGTACTCCGAGGGCGCCTCGGTGTGGATCGGGACGACGCGTCGCGGGGCCATGGAGCTCACGAGCGAGCGTAGGTCTTCGATGTCCGCGTGCCCGCTGGCATGGATGACTGCGAGCCTCAGGCCGTGGCGGTTGGAGAAGGCGTGGAGGGGCTGTGCGCGCTTCGCGTCGAGGTAGCCGCGCCACATTGACCAGACCAGGCCGCTGCCCGGCGGGACGCCGATCCGTTCGAGGTCTCGGATCATCGACTGCCGGAAGAGGATGACCAGCTTGTCGGCCCGCTCCGCAATTTCCTCCGGGTAGATGCGAAATTGCTTGAGCGGCTCGAGCAGATCGAAGCGGCCGAGGTCGATGATCCGCCGGCGCTGACTGCTCGGCAGAAAGACGCGGACGCCGTCCCACGCCGCATGCGGAATCGTGTCTCGCTCGGTCGCGTCAAGCACGAGCGCGGCGTATGCGTCAACGATCAAATCACGGCCTGAGCGACGGGCCGCTTTGAACACTGTGACCAGCCGATCGACGTTCTGCGCTGAGGCGGCGGCAAGGACCCAGCCGGTCGTCGCGTCGCAGAACGCGGCGATTTCGTCCTCGACCTGGACCTCGGTCAGGGAGGCATCGTTCGGCCGACCGATCCGCGTTCCCTCGAGCAGCAGGACGTCAGCCTCGGCTCCGCGCGCGGCCAGTCGCGAGAGCGAGCGCGGCTTACGCCCATGGCCGCGAAGGTCTCCCGAGTACACCAGCCGCTTGCCGTCCGCCTCGATGACGAAGGCATACGCGTCAAACGCACTGTGGTCGACGAGGACCGGCGTGATCAGAAACGGGCCGATCTCAAGCGCGTCGCCATCGGCCACGTGTCCCGCGGCGCGGACATCGTGAACGCCGGGAACGAACATCGACGCGAGCTGGTTGATTCGTTCGGTCGCGGCGCCGAGATAGATCGGCACCTGCGGGTCGGCGAGGTCGGCGAGGCCGATGTGGTCGCCGTGGCCGTGGCTGACCAGGACGCCCAGTAGCGACCCGTCGCCAGGCCCCCAGAGCCCTGGGACGTTCGGGAACAGATCGCGCATCGACATCTCGGAGAGATTGAGCGGGAGGCCGACATCGATCACCATCCGCGAACCGTGTGACTCGAGCTCGACCAGGCTGCCACCGATCGCGTTCGCTCCTCGATGAATGCACGCCCTCAAGTCGGCGATCGACCATCGGGCGGTCCGACCGTCATTGGTGTTCCCGCTCTTCCTCGTCCTCAGCAAAGCCGTAAATGCCTTCGACATCGACGCTGAGTAACTCGGGAGCGACGAAGCGGCTCTCGCCGAGAGCCGATTGCACCCGGTCCAGCGCTACACGTGCCGCATCAAACGTGCCGGACGCGCACACCCGAAACGTGATTTGGATGTCCTCGTCCTCGACGACCGCGAGTTCGTGCGCGCCGAGGGTCAGGCGGATCTCGTCCGCCATCGCCCGCGGGTCGTCTGGTCGCGTCGCGAAACGCACCACGACTCGGTAGTCGGGCTTATCGTCGATCGACGCATCAGCCGGCAGCACGGGCTCGGGCAGCTCGCCGGGTGCGTCGTGGATCGTGGTGTCGAGTTCGATCACTGCGACGTCAAACAGGGCCGCTAGTTCGCGCAGTTCCCGCAGCCGTTTCGCGCCCCCAGGCGAGGACCCGAAAGCTGGAAAGGCGACGGCTGACCGCGTCAGGCGCGGCTCGAGCGGAGGCGTGAGACCCGAGAAGTACGGATACATGAGGCTGGCCCGCCGCAGGAAGCGGCGATACAACACGGCCTGCGCGATGCCGTGACGCAGGTAGCTGCCGCGCCCGGCTTGCAGGTCCTTGAGTTCGATCACCCAAGGTGTGTCATCCGCGTAGAGGATCGCGTCGATGAGACGGGCCTTCTTGCCCGCATCGCTGTACGCCGCCGGGAATTGGCCCATCCTGCTCGCCGGCGCGAGGTCTTGACCATCCGGACTCGAGACCGGCAGTGCGCCGCGCAAGATCCGTGCTTCGAGCAAATGCTCGGGCTCTGCCGCACTCAGCTGCCCGGAGCACCGGTCCGCAACGAGAAGCTTCAGGATCCCGACGGCCTCGAGCAAGCCGTCCGAATCCAACGTGACGAGATCCCGGCCGTTCGCAGCCGCCCGAAAGCATTCGCGAACGCGTGTGTTGTCGTTGCCCCCTTCGCCGCCGATCGCGAGCTGCCCGTGACGTCCATCGAGGCTCAAAGTGCACACCTGAAGCCCGTCGATACGACCGGAGAGCTCATTCGAGTTCAGCGAAAGGTGCCACCGGAACGATGGGTCGCCCACCCTCTGCTCGAGCTCACGTGCGCCGTCGGGCAGTGCCTTCAGAAGCGCGTCACGCTTCCGCATCTGCTCGAGCCATCCCGCTCCCAGCGCCTCGAACGACGCGCCCGTCAGTAACGCCGGCGTGAAGTCGACCTCGATCGTGACGTCGATCGGTGCTCGCAGATCCTCAACGAGGCCAGCGAGAGCCGCGAGCAGCTCATCCATCTCCGCTTTCTGTCGACGCCGTCCGACGACGTAGCGAAGCGGCCCTTCGCCCCGATAACGCACGCGATGAAAGTGCAGCGCGTCAAGCAGCCCGTTCAGCTGGGCGCCGAACGACTGATCATTCCCGACCGCCACCACCGGAATGCCGTCGCAGTCGGCTCGCACCACAGCCGACGAGATCGACAGCGCGTGATCCGGTTGTGTCTCAACGGTGAAATCGCTCAGGTAGGCGCAAATCGCTTGGCTGTCCATGAAGGTTGAGGGAATAACGCCTCCCAGCAGGTCGATGATGCGGGTTGCGAGCGCTCGTTTGAAATGTTCCTGACCCCTGCGCGCGAACGTCACCGCGAGGGGTCGGGCTCGTGAACAACGACACCGTCGGGCCCCACCACTTCGAAAACGTCGTCGAACTCAACGAACTTCTCCCGGCGAACCGCTACCCACAGGCAGGCTCGGAGGTCATCAACACTGGCCGGCAGCTCGCCGCTCTCGACCCACCGCTCCCAGACAGAACTGGTCCTGGCGGACGCAACGTCGGTGCCGCCGAAGTGGCGGTAGCCGTCAAACCGCTCAGCGAAAACGTTCAGACGTTGCCCATACCCGGGGACGTCTTGGGCCCGCAGAATGTCGGCATCCCGTCCCTCAGGTACCGGCGACACCGTGACCTCCAGTCATCTCAGCCGCGGCCCAAACTGGTCTGAGTGCATCGCCCTGGTTGAGTCGCGGGTGCGCTT
>CAVVSB010000002.1:0-208627 GCA_963750695.1 uncultured Solirubrobacterales bacterium | reverse complement strand
CTCGCGCCACGGCCTCTTGACGGGCGGGTGTGCGGGGGAGCGGATCGGCAGCGTCGGCCGTGGGCGTCCGGGGTGTGGGTTGACGATCAGGCTTCGGTAGGTGATGGGGTCGGCGAGGATGGCTTGCTCGATCAGTCGGTAGAAGAGCAGGCCACGACGCCGGGAGCCGCGTCGGTTGAAGCGGAACGTGAACTCGTTGAGGTACGCGTCGAGGTGCTCGGGCCCGACGGACCCCTGGTGGGTGCCAAGCAGCCAGCGTTTGAGCAGGCTCGCGACGCGATGGACGCCCGGCATCACCACGTGCGCGGGATCATGTTGGGCGCGCATGATCGTCCGCTCGTGCTCGTAGCCGCGGTCGCCCACCGTCCAATAGGCCTGCCATCCGTCGGTGTGGACGGTCGCTCCTGGCTGCACTGCGTTCTCGATGAACGGGATCAGGTTGTCCTTGGAGACGTCGTCGACGCGTTGCAGTCGAATCCGCCCGAATCCCTTGGGTTGCTTGACCTCAACCGCGATCGCGACGATCGCCTTGGTGTCGGTCTGCCGGCCGAACACTCCGCCTTCGACCCCGCCCAGGTACGCCTCGTCGACCTCGATCAGGCCCGTCAGTCGCTCCCGGCCGGGACGTACCATCGCGCTGCGGTACCGGTGCAGCATCGCCCACGCCGTCTGGTAGGACCCCAGCCCGAGCGACCGCTGGATGCCGAGCGCCGAGACACCGTGCTTCTGGCTGGTCATCTCCCACGCAGCTGCGAACCACAGCCGCAGCGGGGTGCGAGTGCGGTGGAAGATCGTCCCGGAGGTGACCGAGGTCTGCCGTCCGCAGACCGAACACTCCCAACGACCGCTGCTTAGCCGCCAACCAATCCGACTCACGCACCGCGGACAACGGAACCCGTCCGGCCAGCGCAGCCACTCAAGGTAGTCCAAGCAGGCAGCTTCGTCAGGGAACCACGCCAGCAGCTCCGCGTACGAGCCCGGGTAATCCTTGCCTGTCTGCGGCACTCTGCCAGCCTACCTGAGTTAGATAGATACCCCCCTTTTAGACGAAAGCTCCGACTCGACCCGGTCGTCTCGCGGCTCCGGTAGCGAGGTCGGCGATGGCGCTGCGCCAAGGACCGGCGCTGCGCAAGAGACCGCGAGAGGTTGTCCGGAAGTTCGTAGAAGTTTGAGGCGGTCCTCCCGGCCCGTCCGCTCCGGTTGGGAGCGTTCGTGGTCGCCAAACCAAGTCCGTCAGGGACAGGAGGACCGCCATGAAGAAGGTATCCAGCCCGCAGGTCGTCGCGACCTCGGAGGCGTCGGAGTTGCCGCTGCCTGCGGAGATTCAGGAGGCGCTCGGTGAGCTGGTTGGGGCAGCGAGGGAGGGACTGCTTGCGCTGAGCGTTGGTCTCGGTCTCGGCGTCGTGCATCAGCTGATGGAGCGCGAGGTCGAGGAGGTCGTCGGCCCAAAGGGCAAGCACAACCGTGACCGGACGGCGAAGCGTCACGGCCACGAGGATGGGTCGATGACGCTCGGCGGCCGGCGCGTCCCGGTCAATCGCCCGCGGATCCGCACGGCCGATGACGAGCACGAGCTGCCGGTCTCGAGCTATGAGTACTTCGCCGACCGCGACCCGTTGACCAGAGCGGTGATGGACCGGATGCTCGCCGGCGTCTCGACCCGCAAGTACGCGGTCGTGGGCGAGCCGGTCGGCGAGGACGTCGAGCAGGCAGCGAGCTCGACGGGCAAGTCGACGGTGTCGGAGCTGTTCATTGAGCGGACTCGCACCGCGCTCGGCGAGCTGATGAGCCGCCGGCTGGACGACATGCGCCTGGCGGTGATGATGCTCGACGGGTTGGAGATCGCCGACCGCACGCACGTCGTCGCGCTCGGGATCTCGACCGACGGCGTGAAGATCCCGCTCGGGCTCTGGGAAGGCAGCACCGAGAACGCGACGCTCGTCTCGATGCTCCTCGCTGACCTCGTCGACCGCGGCCTCGATCCCGAGCAGGCGATCCTGTTCGTGATCGACGGCGGCAAAGCGCTGCGCAAGGCGATCAAGGACGTGTTCGGCCAGCACGCGCTGGTTCACCGCTGTCACCGCCACAAGGAGCGCAATGTCACCGACCTGCTCCCCGAACGCGACCGGCCGCAGATCCTCGTTCGGATCCGCGGCGCGTGGGCGCTGAGCGACCATCACCTCGCTCGCGAACGGCTCGAGCTGCTCGCCTCAGAGCTCGACCGAACGTGGCCCGACGCCGCGGCGTCGCTGCGGGAGGGGATGGAGGACACGCTGACGCTGATGCGGCTCGGGATCGACGGGCAACTCGCCAAGACGCTGTCCTCGACGAACCCGTGCGAGTCAATGATCGAGATCGTCCGCTACACGCAACGCAACGTGAAGCGCTGGCAGCAAGGTGACATGCGCAAACGCTGGACCGCCGCCGGGATGCTCGTCGCCGAGCAGCAGTTCCGCCGAATCATCGGCTACCGCGACCTCGCCAAGCTCGTGATCGCGATCGAGCGACACGCCCTCCTCGTTGCCAACAACAACCGCGACCAACAGGAGACCCGCCAGCCCGTTACCGTCTGACCATCACCCCGTGAGGACCGTCACCGAAGTTCCACGACGATCCGGGCAACCTCGACCGCGACGACCCGCGACAAAAGGAATCGCCAGCTCTGACACGTCCGACACGATTGCGTGGGCGACGATCCGGTCATGCCCGGCGATCGTGGCGGGTCGCATGCCGGACGAGTGTGTGGTCGCGAAGCGCTCCTCGTGAACCCTGAGGCCACCCACCGGCGAAAGCGATCGCTGCCGAGATGCGGGGTTGTCGCGCAACTTGGGGCAGGGCTTCGGCCCGCGAGATTCGCGCCGCGTGACGAAAGCAGGACTGACTCGACCGCGCGCACGCCGGCGCGCTGAGCGCTCCGCGACGTTCTCGTCTGGGCTTCTGCTTCACCGACGAGGCACGGTTCGCGGCGGCGCTGCTGCTCGTCCGTTCCGCAGATGTAGGCGGACGGGTCGTTTCCCCGGGTCACTCTGTGGCAGGGAGCGCACGGTCAGAGCGTCGGTCGGTCCTGATGTCTCAGGTGTCCGGCGCGCTTCCCGCGGGGCGCTTGCCGGCCGCGAGCAAGCGGATGATGTTGATGAGGCCGAGTGCGACCAGTCCGCTCGACACGATCCGGAGCCTCCTCTCGGCCGCGGGCGTTAGCGGTTGTGGCGGTGGATAGCCGATCCGGGCGATCGTGGCCGACGTCCATCCCATCCACCACCCGCCGCACACGGTTCGAAGCGTGTTCTGGGTCGGAGGATCCAGCCGGCGCCGCGCAAGGACGAGGATCACGGCCCAGACGCAGCCGCAGCCGATGCTGTACGCCGTGTAGGTGTCGCGTCGCGGCCTCATTGCTGGGGTACTGAGAGCAGCATGCGAGGGTCCAATCCTCGCATCCTGTTCGCATCGGATGTCGTTCCTTTCCGATCGATCCTAATAACGAGAGTCGACCCCTTCGCGCGAGACTCAAGGCAACGGGGACGAGCGCTTTCGTTCTGACCCGCCGTGCGTCGCGCGGCCCCTCCGGCGACGAAGCGGCAGTCTTCGTCGAGCAGCCGGCCGCTGTCTTCGCGGCGCGAGCTTGGTTGCTGTGAGCCCGTTTGGTTCGCTGATGACCGGCGCCTCGGTCGGCTGGTTCTGGCATATCTCGGCCTCCAGTCCTGCCAGCTGACGAAGAACCAGCCGACCTCTGGGTCAACCATTGCTCCCGACGGAACCTCATCCACGGGAGCGATCCAGACCGTGCCGCGCCGAGCCGTCATGCGCGAGATCGTAGTCAGGGCGGCTTTCGTGTTGATCGAGCACCAGCGGTCTCATCCCGACCGTCAGGCTGCTGAATCCGCTCGGCGTTGCAGCGGTCGCCGTCCATCGGAGTTGGGCCGACCGCGCCAGGCGGGAACCAGCGTCGGTATTCGAGAAAGCAGCGGTCAGTCGTTAGCGCTGGTGCTCGATCACAGGAGAAGTGGGCGAACGGCCCGTGGCATCGCTTGGGACACTCGCCCGGTGCGTCGAGCGGTTGTGCTGCTGGTCATCGCGGGCGTCACCGGGGGAGCCGCAGCGGTCTTCGCGGCGATGCGTGGAGCTGGGCAGCCCGAAGTGGCCGCTCGTCGCCCTCCCCATCGTGAGCTCTGCGCACCAGTCCGACGCCTACGTCGACTGCTCGAAGATCAACGACGTCGCGTACTTCGCTGACAATCCTTGTGAGACGTTCGTGCTCCTCGCCAGCGAGCACTTTCGATCAGCCGAAGGCTTCTGGGCTGCGGAGGCCAGGCGGATGGTGCGGCCGGCTGGCGTCACAGCGCACCGCAAGTAGTCGACTACGACGGCGAAGCGGGTCATCTAGCTCGCTTGAGCGAGAGCTGGGTCTCGCCTGACCACCACGCATGCGCCTATGTCGCGACCCTCCCCCACGGATTGGCAGCAGAGAAGCGCGAGATCTTTCCCCGAGACCCGTACGACATCCCAGCCGGCGTCTACGACTTCTACCGACAGGCCGTCAAAGCCCGAGCGAACCGGGCCCTCTGGGTGCGGCTCCGCCCTCCAAACAACCACGGCGGACACTGCATCAACTGACCCCGCCGTACCGTGCCGCGCCCAGATGAATCATCGCAGCGCGACGACTCCCGCTGATCGATGTCAGACCAGC
This sequence comes from uncultured Solirubrobacterales bacterium, assembly GCA_963750695.1. GTDB lineage: Bacteria > Actinomycetota > Thermoleophilia > Solirubrobacterales > Solirubrobacteraceae > Palsa-465. The sequence goes on along the minus strand of CAVVSB010000002.1, from coordinate 203,943 downwards.
AGACTGCGTGGCCGGTGGACCAGCGTGCTGATTCGCCCAAGATGGCGGCGAACTCGCAAGCGAGCGCTCGTGCCCTGTCGCGGTCGGCCTTGACGTGGATGGGACCGGTGTCAGACTGGAGCTTCGGGGACGTTTCGGTAAGGAGGGTGAGATGGATGCCTTGACGCGGCGGCGCTTTCTGCGGTACAGCGCTGGGGCCAGCGCGGCACTGGTCCTGCCGGAGGTGGGGCGGACCCCGCTGGCTAGGGCTGCGGCTGGCGGCAAGCTGGCCAAGTACCGTGAGCCGGTGCCGCTGCCGGGCGCGGGGATCGTGGTGGCGACTCCGAGTGGAGCTAACCGGTACTCGTTCACCCAGACCGAGATCGCGCGGCGGCTGCATCCGGAGCTGCCGGCGACGCCGCTGTGGGCCTACGACGACGGCTCCGGGCTCACAGGCCAGGCGGGGTCGTTCGGGATGGCGGTCGTTGCGCATAGCGGGACGCCGCTGGATATCAGCTTTACCCATGATCTGCCTGCGCAGTACCCAGACTGGATTCCGGTCGACACGCGGCTTACGCCGCTCGGCGACGAGGTGCGGGTGATGACCCACCTGCACGGCGGTTTCGTCGCCGCCGCGAGCGACGGCAACCCGGCGGTGACGCCGGACGGCTTCGGCCACGGCGAGACGCAGACCGTTCACTACACGAACCAGCAGCCGCAGATGCCGGCCTCGCTGCTCTGGTTCCATGATCACGGCCTCGGGGCGACGCGGCTGAACGTGTTCGCCGGGCTCGCCGGCGCCTACATCCTTCGCGACGAGCAGGACAGCGGCGCAGAACCGAATCCGATCGGGATCCCGGGCGGGGCCTACGAGGTCCCGCTGGTTGTCCAGGACCGCCAGTTCAACCCCGACGGGACCTTCCTCTACCCGAGGAGCGACATTCCCGGCGCCACCTGGATCGGCGAGTACTTCGGCGACGTGATGCTCGTCAACGGCAAGGTCTGGCCGTTTCTGAACCTCGAGCCGCGGATGTACCGGTTCCGGATTCTGAACGGCTGCAACGCACGGATCCTAAGCCTCGACGTGGGCGGTCCCGACCTCTGGCAGATCGGCGCCGAGGGCGGCATGTGGGACGTGCCAGTGCCCGTGAAGAGGCTGGTGCTGGCGCCGGCGGAGCGCGCCGACGTGCTCGTCGACTTCAGCAGGTTCCCGGGGGCCAGACTCGTGATGAAGAACCACAAGCCGTCGAAGCCGGTGTCGACTCCAGCCCCCTCATTGGAGCAGGTGATGCAGATCCGGGTGGGGAGGACCGTCAGCCAGCCGGGCCCGACCACGATCCCCTCCAGCCTGCCCGGGCGCAAGGCCGATCTGCGCAACCCGGAAACAACGCGCTACATCACGCTCAACGAGATCGACCCAGACGAGCCGACCTGGTTCCTGAACCTCAACGGCGTTCACTTCGACGAGAGTTCGGTGACCGAGACGCCGAAGGTGGGAGCCGTGGAGGACTGGGTCTACATCAACCTCACGCCCGACACCCACCCGATGCACACGCACCTCGTCACCTTCCAGGTCGTGGGCCGGACCCCGTTCAACGTCCAAGCCTACGAGGAGGGCAACGAGGGCCCACACGGCGTCCCCGGGGGGATCGACCCGACCCCGTTCGCGACCGGCCCGATGCAGCCCCCCGACCCGAGCGAACGTGGCTTCAAAGACACGGTCAAGGCGAACCCCGGCTACTTCACCACGATCCGCGCGAAGTTCGAGCTGCCCGCCGGCGTGACCGCGCCACAGGACTACGTCTACCACTGCCACATCGTCGAGCACGAAGACAACGACATGATGCGCCCGTTCACCGTGACGCCATAGCCATCACCCGCTCCACGCTGCCGCATAAGCCCGGACAAGGCACCGGTCTCCTCGCGTGCCCACGACTAGCCCTTAACACCCTCGCCACGGTGAAGCTCGGCGTCCGCGACAGCGTTGAGTTTGAGCAAGACGAGTAGCCGTGACTCTCATTCGCGAGACGACTGCTCTGGGCTAGCAGCATCGGCGTCGACGCCCGCGTCACATCGATGGATGCGCGGCAAACCGGAAGCGGGCGCAACCGAGCAGCGCGACCCGGGTCGTCCGCCGCGTCCAGCCAGAGCGCCGCTCCGCGAGTGCAAGCGGCAGTCTGTCAACGATCATCGGAATTCCCCAGTTGTGATTATCGGAATTCCCCAGGTCGAGTGAGCGCTCGCGGTGTAGTCGCCGGCGCGGCGGGTGTGGGCGCTCTCAGCGGTAGGAGAGCGCGAGGATCGGCGGGTCGCCGAGCTCGATGCGGCGCCAGTTGACGAACGCGGCGGAGTCGATGAGCGTTTCGTAGATTTCGGGGCAGCGGGCACGGAACTCGCGGCACTCGAGGAGCTGGAGCGTGAGCACTTCGCCGGGCTGGGCGGGGTAGGCAGTCATGCCGTCGTCCTCGTAGGTCAGGCAGTCGATCCAGGCGTTCATGTTGCGGCCGTAGAAGTCGGGGAACCCGAGCGCGTGCGCGAATGTATCGTGGAAGCTGTCCCAGTCGGCGATGTGGGACATCGGGACCTCGACGATCGGCACGCCGCGGACGTTATCTGTCCGGCTTGCTGTTGGTCCCGAGGCCGGCTCGGAGCTGCTGCAGCTTGGCGCGGTGGCCGCGCATGCGGTAGCTATCGCCGTCGATCTGAAGCACGCTCGCGTGATGCAGCAGTCGGTCGAGGATCGCGACCGCGACGGTCGTGTCTTCGAAGATCGTGCCCCACTCCGCGATCCCTCGGTTGGTCGTCAGGATCACTGTGCCGTGGAGGTAGCGGCGCGAGATCACCTGGAAGAGGTGGCTGCCGGCTTCGCCGACCATCGGCAGATAGCCGAGTTCGTCAACGATGAGGACCTGTGGTCCGGCCCAGAACCGCATTGTGTTCTCCCAGCGTCCCTGGTCGGCGGCGCGGCTGGTGCGGGCGACGAGGTCAGCGGCGGTCGTGTAGTGCACGCGGTAGCCGGCCTCGACTGCTTTGAGCCCGAGCGCGATCGCGAGCATTGTCTTGCCAACGCCCGGCGGGCCGATCAGCAAGAGATTGGCCTTCTCCTCGACGAACCGCAGCGTCGCGAGCTCGTTGACGATGGCACGGTCGATGCCGGGCTGGGCGGTGAAGTCGAACTCCTCCAGCGTCTTGGTCGACGGGAACCCGGCGAACCGCATCCGCCCGGCGAGCCGTCGTTGCTCGGTCGCGTCGACCTCGACCCCGAGCAGGTCGTGCAGGAACTGCGTGTAGCCCGGCTTGTCCTTCTCCGCCTGTTCGAGCGCGGCGGGGAGGTGCTCGGCGAGCGCGGCGAGCTTGAGGTAGGCCAGGTGGGCGCGGAGGTCTTGGTAGCTGGCGTGCTTGTTCATCGCTGGCCTGCGACTTTCGCGATCCGGGCGTACTGATCGAGATCGACGAGCACCCCGCCGGGGTTCTGACCGCGCAGGCGGGCGGCTTCGGCGAGCGCGCGTTCGCCGGGCGGCCGGTTCGGTTTGCGCGGGCACGCCTTCTTCGTGGTGAACGCGTCGAGGACGGCGCGTTCGAGCAGCTTCGCGTGCTCGGGTGAGCGCACGATCTGCCCGGCGCCGTTCGGGGCGCGGCGGTGGCGGGCGATCCGCCGACCAACTTGGGAGTAGATCTCCAGATGCATCTCGCCCAGCCGGGCGCGGACGGTGACGGTCTGCGCGGCATAGCTGGGCGGAACGCTGTAGCGGTTTGACTCAAACGCGACCAGCGCGTCATCGGCGACGACCCGCTCCGCCTGATGCTCAGCCGGGAACGCCAGCTCCGGCAGACCCAGCAGCGGCTCCGTGGCGGCGAGCTGACCGACCGTGCTGGCAGCGCGCCGGCGGCGGTCCGAGACCGCGACGCACCAGCGGTCCAGGTCGGCCTGCGCCTCCGCCGGCGTCGACACCGGCGCCGCTCGCCACCACGACTGCGTCACATAGTCGATCGCCTTCTCGACCACGCCCTTGCGCTGCGGCCGGTTCGCCGGGCACACCGCGACGGTGACGCCGTAGTGCTTCGCCGCGGCCGCGGCCTCCGGGCGCAGCCGGTCCGTGCCCGGGTAGACGACGGTCGCCATCCGGTCGGTCCGCCACGACTTCGCGGTACCGCCGAGCCGGCGCAGGACACCATCGAGCGCCTCGATCAGATGCGCGAACGTCATCCCATCCGCGAACACACCGCGCACCCGGCCGGAGTGCGACAACGCGCCGACCAGCACATACGCCTTCTCGCCCCACGGCGTCTCTGAGAGCTCGAGCCAGTCCAGCTGCAGCTCCTCGCCCGGCACATGGTCAAGCCCGACAGTGACCTTCACGCCGCCGGCCTGGCAGCAGTCACACACCGGCCGCAGCCCGAGCTCCCGGATCTCACGCACCAGCGTCGGGTAGGAGCGATCGAACCCGAGCGGCACCAGCTCGCCGAACAGCACGCTGGCGCGCACATGCGGGTCATCGACGAACCGCGCCTCCAGATAGGCGCGATAGGCCTCAAGACAGCTCGGCTGCCGCTCCCTCGCGGGCCCGTTACCGGCCAAGTACTTCGCGACCGTCTTGCGATCCCGGCCCGTATGCCGCGCGATCGCCGACTTCGACCAACCCCTACGCGCGAGCGCGTGTATCTCCACGTCGTCCTCCTGGGTCAACATCCCCCACGGTCCTCCTCACATCGTCAATGGCCTCAAGAACCGCTGACAGTGAGGGGGACCCCCGACAGAACCGCGCACGCGCGCGGGGATCGACTACGGCTCGGCCCTACGGGCCTCACCTCCGTCGAACCCCGCGCGCGTAGATCTCTACGCGCTACCGCCCTGGGGAATTCTCGTGATCAACCCTGGGGAGAAAACCGTGATCGCGGGCACAGTCTTCTCGAAGCGACTGCCAACGCTAAGCGGGGGTCAGCGCCAGCTAACTCCCCGCGCTGCTACCGCGCTGGATGCAGTCATTCGTACCCGCCTCGAACAGCGCTGCAATGGACGAATACCAGCGGCGAGCGTCGCCGCCGGGTCAGTGCACGAAGGCTGATAGCGCGACGGCAACGTCAACGGCCCATAGTGGGCCGAACCGAAGCGTCCATCCTCTATCAACCTCCTGGTGGAAGCGGCACTTTGACGCCGCGTCGTTCAAAGTCGACCTCATGGTGAGCCGCTCGCTCGTATTCAGTTGCCCCTTGGAACGTGGCATCGAGCCCATAACGACCGTCGTCGACCGGCCAGATCGTCAGCCGGTGGCCGCAGGGCCCGAGGTTGTCCGGAAGTTCGTAGAAGTTTGAGGCGGTCCTCCCGGCTCATCCGCTCCTGTTCGGAGCGTTCGTGGTCGCCAAACCAGGTCCGTCACGGACAGGAGGACCGCCATGAAGAAGGTATCCGGCTCGAAGGTCGTCACGACCACGGAGGCGTCGGAGTTGCCGCTGCCTGCAGAGATTCAGGAAGCGCTCGGTGAGCTCGTCGGGGCAGCGAGGGACGGGCTGCTCGCGCTGAGCGTTGGTCTCGGCCTTGGCGTCGTGCATCAGCTGATGGAACGGGAAGTCGATGATGTCGTGGGCCCGCAGCACAAGCAGATCCCGGATCGGACGGCGAAGCGCCACGGTCACGAGGTGGGTCGATGACGCTCGGTGGCCGGCGCGTGCCGGTCAGCCGGCCGCGGATGCGGACGGCCGATGACGAGCATGAGCTGCCGGTCGCGAGCTACGAGTACTTCGCCGACCGCGACCCGCTGACACGGGCGGTGATGGACCGGATGCTCGCCGGTGTCTCGACGCGCAAGTTCGCGGTCGTCGGCGAGCCGGTCGGCGAAGAGGTCGAACAGGCAGCCAGCTCGACTCCGAAGAGCACGGTGTCGGAGCTGTTCATCGAGCGGACCCGCACCGCGCTGGGCGAGCTGATGAGCAGACGGCTGGATGACGTGCGCCTGGCGGTGATGATGCTCGACGGGCTCGAGATCGCCGGTCGCACGCATGTCGTCGCGCTCGGGATCTCGACCGAGGGCGTGAAGATCCCGCTCGGGCTGTGGGAAGGGAGCACCGAGAACGCGACGTTGGTCTCGATGCTGTTGGCCGACCTCGTCGACCGCGGCCTGGATCCCGAGCAGGCGATCCTGTTCGTGATCGACGGCGGCAAGGCGCTGCGCAAGGCGATCAAGGACGTGTTCGGCGAGCACTCGCTCTGCACCGCTGCCACCGCCACAAGGAGAGAAACGTGTGCGACCTGCTGCCCGAGCGCGACCGGTCGAAGATCCTCTTGCGGATCCGCGGCGCGTGGGCGCTCACGAACCCGCTGCTCGCCGAGGAACGGCTCGAACGGCTGGCCTCAGAGCTGGAACGCACCTGGCCCGATGCCGCCGACTCGCTCCGGGAGGCGATGGACGACACGCTGACGCTGATGCGGCTCGGGATCCGATGGGCAGCTCTCAAAGACGCTGTGCTCGACGAACCCGTGCGAGAGCATGATCGAGATCGTCCGCTACACGCAGCGCAACGTGAAACGCTGGCAGGACGGCGACATGCGCAGGCGCTGGACCGCCGCCGGGATGCTCGTCGCCGAGCAGCAGTTCCGCAGGATCATCGGCTACCGCGATCTCGCCAAGCTCGTGATCACGATCGAACCCGGAGTTGCAGTTACACCGGACGCCCGTGCTCAGCCATGACCTTGGCGAACTCGCTCCAGCCGAGGTAGTAAGCGGTCTTGCTCTTGTTCGCGGGCATCCAGTCGATCGCGCCCTTGCTGATCTTGACCTTGCCGAACGCCCGGCCATTCCGGCGAACCGGGACCTCGATGTCTACGTTGCCGACCGGGATCGGCTTCGTGATGTTGAGAGAAACGTCATGAGTAGCCATGGCCCACGCTATCCGACCAGTGCGGGCGCGGGGCGCCCAGCGCATAGGCAACGGCCTCGCAGCCGTGCCGTTGCTGAGCGCTGGGGCCTTTTCATGCTCACCGGTGCTTAGCCCTCGCTGCTCCTCGTCGATCCCCGCTGGAGCCAACGCGAAGTGTGGCGATTGACTTCCACCCCTCGGAACTCGAAGGCCAATCATCTGCTGTGGCCGGTGCGGGCGGGCGAACTCTGGCGATTCACCGGCACCCCTCGCCCTTCAAACGCCATTGTTCGCGACGACCGGCCCGCTGATGCTCTGCGCGAAACGGGGCAGCAAGCCGGTGTAGTCGCTTGGGCACGGCGCGCGGATCGCGTTCGTGGCGATGCCGCTCGCCCAGGCCGGCGATCCGGGCGTTCCCGTGTCGCCAACGGCGTCGTGTGGCTCCGGAAGCTTGGCCTCAGAGCTACGCTGTCGGTCCTGTGAGCGTGATTTCCCGAGGGGCGGGTCCGCCGCGTTTCCGAGGCCTCGCACGGCCGGCAGCACTCCGGAGCTCTCCGGCGCGGCGGCGTTCATACGCGATGAGGTAGCCGAAGAACCACAGGAACGTAATCAGGTTGTAGCCGATAAGACACAGGCTGATGATGACTAAGTCCATCGTGCTTCGCGCATGAGGGCCGTTCGTGGTGGCCAGCAGATCGAGTGATCGAATCAGACCCGCCACCGCGACACCGACAACGCCCCAGAACACGACCTTCAGCCAGGTGCGCTCCGATTTGGGGGCGAGCTTACGCGACACGCTGAACTTCTTCTGAACTCTGATCACTCCCCATAGTCCCGAGATATGGGCGACAGCATTAGCCATCATGTAAGCCTCGGTCAGGATCGGGTGATACGTGCCGCGGCTAAACACATAGGTCAGGCCGATCGAGAAGATCGTGAAGGCCAGCAAGACGTACGACGCGACAGCCCAATTGATGGTGACCGGACTGGCCACCGCCATCACGCAGGCGACTGGCAGCAAGAACGAAGCGACCTTCTGCACGCCCAGCACGTGAGCCAAGGTGGCGTTTACATAGTTGAGGCGCTGCTGCCAGCTCAAGCCACGCGCTCGCAGCGGTGAGTCGGGTGAGCGGATCAACAGGCCCAGCGACCCGGCCGCCCATCGCCGCCTTTGGCGGAAGAACTCCTTGAGACTTTCTGCCTCCAGTCCGACCGCCAGTGGCTCGGGCACAAACACAGACTTCCAGCCCCTCGCATGTAGGCGAAGTGATGTGTGGATGTCCTCAGTGGCCGTGCCAGTGGCAAATCCCCCGATACTGTCGAGAGCCGCCCGACGTATCACGGCGCTCGTCCCGACGAAGAAGGCACTGTTGAACCGGTTCTTGGCCGGCTGGATGACGTTGTAGAACGTTCCTTGTTCAAACCACCGGCCTTTGGCTGTGCGGCGAAAGACAAAGCTGCCGGTGTTGTGAAAGCACTGTGGCGACTGTACGAAGCCAACCCGCGGGTCGTCGAAGTAGCCCAAGGTTCTTTCCAGGATCTTTGCTTTGGGCACATGGTCGGCATCCAGGCAGAGAATGAAGTCAGCCGTAGAGTGAGCCAGTCCGTTGTTCATGTTGCCCGCCTTTGCATGAGAGTTATTCTCGGGCGCGAAGTAGTCTGCCCTCAGGCGCCGGGCCATCTCTGCCACCTCGGCTCGGTTGCCGTCGTCCAGCACAAGCACTCGGCCGACGCCGCGGATGCGTTTCGCGGCATGGACTGTCATCTCCAGGACCGTCAGTGGCTCGTTGTAGGTTGGTATGAAGACGTCGGCGTGATGAGTCGCCAATCGTGCCTGCCGGTGTATCGGCACCTCGACCTTGTGGAGGATCCACAATGAACTCACGGTCATGAAGATGCCGTAGAGCTCCGCCGCATAAATGATCGGCCCGAACCACACATCCCAATTGACGATGACCGTCCGCCAAACGAGATAGGTGTCGTCGCCGGCTGAATACTGGACCGCCTACGCCGGTTGAAAACTGGCCCACCCGGGCTCGGGCGGGTGTTGTCCGGTTGGGTCCCGACCCTGGCGCGATCGTTGTCGATCGAGCCAGGAGATGAAGGGTGGTCAGCGTGGAGCAGTGGGCCGAGGTTCGGCGGATGCGGTGTTAGGCGCCGCTCAAGATGGGCATGAAATGGCACCTTCGCGCCGTTCACGGTGGCGACGGGGCCGCTGCTTCGGCAGGCCGGCGTCGGCGTCGGTGTGGTAGGTGTGCAACGCGAGTCGCCCCTTCCCGGCCGCGGCCGTGTCTGGGAGGGTTCGGCGGCTGTGAGCGAACCACTGACCTTCGATGCTCTCGATCGCGATCATCCCGGAGCGCGTGGAGGCCGCGCTGGCGGCCGGGGAGCTCTCGTGCCCGGCGTGCTCTGCGCGATTGTCGCCCTGGGGGTTCGCGCGCTCGCGCGAGGTGCGGCTGGCGCACGAGGTTCGGCAGCTTGCGCCCCGGCGGGCGCGCTGCGATGGGTGCGAGACGACGCATGTGCTCTCGCCCTCGTGGGTGGTCCCGCGCCGGCGCGACGGGGCGGAGGTGATCGGCGAGGCGCTGCGCCTGGCGGCCGCAGGCGTCGGGCATCGCCGGATCGCGCGAGGGCTCGGACGGCCGGAGGGCACGGTGCGTGGCTGGCTGCGGGCCGCCCGGCAACACGCAGAGAGCCTGCGCGCGTGCGCGACCCGACAGATCGTCGCGCTGGACCCCGAGCCCGTCGCTGTCATCGCGGCCGGAAGCGGTCTCGGCGACGCGGTCGAAGCGATCATGCTCGCCGTTCGTGCGTGGGTGCTGCGGTTCGGCCGCGACGACATCGGCGCATGGGAACGCGCGGTGTGCCTGACCGGCGGGCTGCTCCACGGTCGCCCGCTCCTCCCGCCGTAGCAGGACGGTCCCTCGTGGACGTGCGTCAGCACGACCTCATCGTCATCCAGCTGTGCACGGCGGCGGCGGGTCAAGCGCCGTAACAAACGTTGATGTTCTCGCCTGCCCGCTTCTCGGCGCTTGACGCCCGCAGACGGCGCAGCTACTCCGCGGTCGACCGACTCAACGCGTCAAACGGCCGCTCCGCGCGACTTACTTCTTCTTTCGTACCCCACCCTCCGGTGGCCATCGAAAGCGGCGCGAGCATGCCGATCTTGAACGGCGCGCAACAATGCGGTTCGTGGAGGGGTTGGCGATCAGGGAGATCCGTCGGCGGACGGGGCTGCATCGGGAGACGATTCGCAGGGCGCTGGGCTCGTCGACACCGCCGAGCTATTCGCGTCGGTCGCGGGGGTCGAAGCTTGACCCGTTCAAGGATCAGGTGCATGAGCTGCTGCGTGAGGATCCCGATATCGAGAGCCAGCGGATCCGCGAGATCCTGATCGAGTCCGGGTTCGACGGTGGCAAGACGATCGTCGACGATTACGTGCGCGAGGTGCGGCCGTTCTTCGTTGATCAGCGCACGTTCCAGCGGACGGTGTATCGGCCCGGGGATGTGTTGCAGTTCGATCTGTGGCAGCCCAAGCGGGAGATCGCGGTCGGCTACAGCCAGACGCGCAAGGGGTACGTGGTCGTCGGCGTGTTGGGCTACTCGCGGTTCGGCGCCGGCGCGCTGGTGTTCTCCAAGGAAGCGCCGGACGTGTTGTGGGGGATGCGACGGTGCGTGTGGCGGATCGGCGCGCTGCCGGGCCGGCTGGTGGTCGATCGCGAGGGTTGCCTGCACGCCGGCGGCGGGCGACCGACCGAGGAGTTCGCCGGCTTCTGCGGGCAGTTGTCGGTCGGCTGGCGGATCCTCGATCCCGGGGACTGCCAGGCGAAGGGCGTCAGCGAGCGGCTGCAGGGGTTCATGGAGACCAGCTTCGAACCGGGCCGGTCATTCGTCAACGAGCTAGGACTTCCAGGATCAGCTGGACCGCTGGTTCGACGAGCGCGCGAACGTTCGTCTGCACCGCACGCTGCGGGAGCGGCCGGTCGACCGGCTGGAGCGTGAGCGGGAGAGCATGCGGCCGCTTCCCGAGCCTGGTCCCGATCTCGACCGGCGGCTCGTGATCCGGGTGCCACCGCAGCCATACATGCACATCGACCGCAACGACTACTCGCTCGACCCGCGACTGGTCGGCCGACGTGTCGAAGTACGCGTCTCCCAGCGCGAGGTGATCGCGGTCGCGCTCGATACCGGCGAGCTCGCGGCCAAGCATCGGCGCGTGTTCGCCGCCGGTCAAGAGCTCACCGACCCAGCCCACCAGCAGGCGCTCGAGCAGCTCAGGCTCCAGCGCTACCGGAGCAAGCCAGCCCTCGGCGAGGATGTCGAGCTGCGCGACCTGGCGGTCTACGACCGGCTGGCGGCATAGATGGGCTCTCAAGCCGAGCTCGCGCACCTGTTCCGCGCTTTGAAGGCGCCCGCAGCGGCCCGGGCGCTGCCGAAGCTCGCTGACCGCGCGCGGGAGGAGGAGTGGAGCTACGAGCGGTTCGTGCAGACGCTGTTGGAGACCGAGGTCTCAGCACGCGACAGCCATGGTGGCGAAGCGCGCATCCGCCAGGCGCGGTTCCCGGCGCGCAAGACGCTCGAGGAGTTCGACTTCACCTTCCAACGCTCCGTCAAGAAGCAGGTGGTCGAGCACCTCGGACAATTGGACTTCCTGCACGCCAAAGAGTGCATCGTCGCTCTTGGTCCGCCGGGTACCGGCAAGACACACCTCAGCATCGCGCTGGGGATCCGCGCCTGCCTCGCCGGCCACCGCGTCCTGTTCCGCACCGCGACCGAATGGGTCGCCCGGCTCGCAGACGCCAAACACGACGGGCGGCTCGAGGACGAACTCGCCGCGCTGCGCCGGATCCCGCTTCTGATCGTCGATGAGGTTGGCTACATCCCGTTCGACCCGCAGGCCGCGAACCTGATGTTCGCGCTCGTGTCCTCCCGGTATGAGCGCGCGTCAATGATCGTCACCTCGAACAAGCCATTCTCCCGCTGGGGCGAGATCTTCGGCGACGACGTCGTCGCCGCCGCGATGATCGACCGGCTCGTGCACCATGCAGAGATTCTCAACCTGAAGGGCGATTCGTACCGGCTCAAGGACAAGGACCTCGGCTCCCCACCCCCGGCCAAGACCCCCGAAATCGGGTGACCCATATCCCTCGGCGGCCTCGCCGAGGCTCGCAGAACGCCGCACAACGCGTCGTCACGAGCCCTCCCCCCGATCGAGGCGCTTAAAGCGCCTATCGCCGCTCAGGCCTCGCCCTCCGGGCTCGGCCTTCGCGTCGACAGGCGCTCTCCCAGCGCCCTACACGTTCATCCCAGTTCGGCAAGGTGGTCCACTTTTCAACCGGCGCAAGTGGTCCACTTTTCGTCCGGCCTTGACAATAGGGCCCCAGAAGCACTGCGTAGACGCCGAGGAGCCACGAAAACCAAGCCGGCGTGTCGGCTTGCCGAAATCGCACCTGGTAGTCCGCAGCGCCACCTGACGCCGCCGAAGTTGTCTCAGTTCCTGCCCGCGGTCGGCTCATCCCGCGCCCTTTCGGTTGGTTGGCATGGGTCTGCGTTCGTGATACTGAGCGAGACAAGCCGCCCCGCACAGGGCCCCTAGGGGTGGTGTTCGGCCACCACCGCGAGCCCGACCTTGAGCCCACGGCGACGGTCTCGCCACTCATTGAGACGGATGTCGTCTGCGAGGCCAACTGCTACAGCACGCCGGCGCGGGCCACACGCTGCTGCTCGCGCCCGGAGCCAGGCGCACGCTGGGTCGTGCCAACACGGCCCCATCTCCCCTTGAGACCACGACCTGGTCGCCTCTGCTTCCCATGCGATCCAGAAGGTCTGCGGCCGCGCGCAGGAGCGTTCGCGGTCGGCCGTTAAGGTGACTCTTCGTCGCGCCTCGGGCGCCCTGACGTGCGATGTCCGTCGGACCATCTGCTTGCCGCCAACGAATGAGCCGTGGCGGAGCGATCATCCGCCAAACCGCTCTCCCCCTCCCCGGACGTCGCTGCCTCACCCTGCGTCGGCCGGCGGAGCTTGTCACCGAGCGAAGCGAGGGAAAGGGGGAGCGGAGGGACCTTGACAGCGCTGCCGCCGGCGCTACCGTCCTGCGACTCCGGGGAGGGGCGAATGCGACTCGTCGTTCCGGCGGATGCCCGCAGGAGATGTGGCGCCGTTCGACCGAACGTGCCGCCCACCGCCGCGCAGACGATCGTAATCGTGTGGCAAACCGCTCACCGGGGCGTCGTCGGCGCGCGTGATCGCGTGGTGGCCGATCCGATTGCCCGTTTCGTTGCTCGTCGCATGATTGAAGCACCCGCCGACCAGCGTGTCGGACGTCGCCACCCTGCGTCAGCGGCACATGTGGCTCGGTGTGATGACGGACCTCGGCATCTCCGAGGCATAACGCCATCCTTCGCCCGCCGAGACGATCACGATCCGGCGAACACCAGTCGACTGCCGCAGTGGAACGCTGATGGCCTAACCGCGCGCGCCCGGCCGCTCGCGAAGCGCATCCTCGAAGTCCGCGTCGGCCTGCTGCTTGCGGCGACGCTCGTACTCCTTCTGCGCCTCGTAGCGGTTGGTCGAGCGCTCGTTGCGGTCCCACTTGACCTTCTCGCCCTCGGGCTGGCAGAGCACTGTGACGACGTCGCCGACGTCCAGCGGCCGCCACCGCCCGCAGAACATCGGGGTGATCATCGTCGCCGAGAACGACCTGCCGCCACCGCTCGGAGTGAGATCCATGAGGTACTCGTAACGCGTCTGCGTGGACATCGAGCCCATTGCGAACTTCGACGAATCCCGGCGTCCGATGATCTTGGCCTTCGCCGGCTCCCAACGGCCTCGTCCCATTCAAGCCTCCTCCACGTTGGCGAGCGCGCCGCGATCCTAGCGACTGCTCGCGCGCAAATCCTACCCTCCCCCTGCGTGAATACTCGGCTCGGGCTGGCTGTCCCACGGGTGAGAGCGTCGGCTGGACGACGTGGCTCCGGGCGCGTGTTACGACCCCGATGGCGTCAGGTTCTATCGGTCGGTCTCGAACCTCCGGCATTTGTCGCCGTGCTGGATCCGTTGCATATAGGTACAGATCTGTGTGCCACGGCTTTGGCGGCCGCCGCGAGCGCCGTGTCTCCAGCCCGGGGCCGAACTGCAGCGGCTCAGCCGACTACGATCGAGACCGTGGCACCGGCGGGAAGCCGCGACCCTGTCTTCGGGTGCTGCGAGCGGACCCGGCCTTTGCGATGCCCGGTGATCCTGCCGAGCGCGCAGTGCGAGCGTGCGAGCGCCTTCCGCGCCGCCGCCACAGTCAGGTTCCTGAGCTTCGGCACGACGCAACGCACCGGCCCTCGCGGTGTCCCCAGGTACGCGTAGCCCTGGTTGTCGATAAACACGCACGCGCTGCTCGACGGGCACGCGCCCTTGCGCAGCAAAGTCGGTACCGTCCTGATCTGCGCGTATGCGGATGTTCGTTCTGCCCCAGGCGGGGTGCCCCCGATACCCGGTCAGCGCCCATACGAGAGCCTGCTCGGACAGAGGCCGGTCGTCGTAGGCAATGCAGAACGACGGTCCCGCACACGCTAAGGAAGGCTCTAACGGGCCGTCATTGGGGTTGCCTTCGATGTTGGCGCCAGGATACAGCCGCGTCACCTGCCATGCCGCACCGCCGCCATCCGCGTTGGTCGTGGTGGCGACATTAGAGGTATGGACTCCCGCGGCCACGCACATAGTCGCCGACGGGCACCGCAGGATCGCGGGGATGATCGCTGCTCCGGTATCCGGATCGTGACCGAGCACGACGTTCGGCCGCGGCAGCGCGCGCCACGATGCCGGGTTGGCGAGCGTCGTCGACGTGACCTCAGCGCCGCTGTTATTGAAGGCGACGCACGACGCGGTTGCACCACACGTCGCGGCGGTGAACTGCGGCTCGTTGTCGACGGTGAACGAGTCGTTTGACACGTCGTGTTGTGGCAGCTGGACAGCTGTCCAGGTGCCGGCGATCGGGTCGGCGGTGACCCACAGCCGGTAGTCCACATAGTCGAACGCCACGCACTCCGACACCGACGGACATGCCACGGCGTCGAGCTGACCTTCACCAGGCTGGGCGAAGAACCCCGGGTCGATCGCGTAGCGCTTCCAGGAGCCACCGGCGGTCGGGGTCGTCGACGCCAGCGCGAACCCGTTGGCGTCGACCGCCAAGCACAGCGAGCCCGACGGGCAGGCGATGTCGGTGATGTTGGCTTGCTGAGCCGATCCGTTCACGTCCGCGGAAGGATCGTGATACACCGACGGCCAGCCTCCCGCACTTCGGAACGGATGGGTTGTGGCCACGAGGTGCCCAACATCGTCGCCGGCGACGCACAAGGATGTCGAGGGACATGAGATCGAAACGAAGCCGGCACCAGCCGAGAGGTCGGTCGGGATCACCTTCGGCCCCCACCGCCGGGACAACGCCGCTGAAGCGGAAGCAGCGCCGATCAACATCACGAGCCCCGCCAGCAACACCATGCCAAGCGCCCTCACGCGTCGCAGCTTCCGCCGCCCGTGCGTGCACAGCAACAAGGCTCACTCACCATCCCGCGGACTCTGATCCACGCGCGTGATCCCGAACACACGTCTCGACTGGCCCTTTACGACGTCGCGCTTGTCGCCAGAAGTGGGTTCGTGCACTGCTGGCTGGTCGCCGAGGCGCTCGTCCGGCTCGGGCCGTCGCGGTGCTAAAAGGAGTCGTCGGCTGATGCTTAGGCAAGCGACTGATCGCAGAGCGGCCGCATCGAAGCCCTGCTCGGCTTCCGTAGACGATCGCTGCTTTGGCCACCGGAAGATCCGATCCGGCAGAGCGCGTTGCGGCCCGAGCGCGATACTCGCAGAACGATGCAGACTGATTGCCCGTGCGGCTCTAGGGTGAGGTACGTCGCGTGCTGCGGCCCGCTGCATAGCGGCAGCGCCGCCGCGGCGACAGCCGAACAGTTGATGCGCTCTCGCTACAGCGCGTTCGCGGTCCGCGACGCGGACTACCTGCTCGCGACGTGGCATCCCGCGACCCGGCCCGCATCAGTCAATCTCGATCCCGCCATCGAATGGCGACGACTGCAGATCCGGGGCCTGACCGCGGGCGGGGAAGACGACGACGCCGGTACCGTCGAGTTCGTCGCCCACTATTGGGACTCCGCCCACCGAGAGTACGGGCGCCAGCAGGAGAACAGCGGATTCGCCCGCCGGGCGCGAAGCTGGTTCTACGTCGGGCCTGCCTGAGGTCAGAGGCGCCCGGGCCGTCGCAATGAGCCGCACACCCAGGCCGCAGCGGTACCAACGACGACGGTTCTGAGCACAACCGGCGATGCGAGGGCCAGCATCCCTCTTCGCTCCGCTCGAATTCGGAGCACGGCCGCAGGGTCAGTCGTCGCCAATGCGTTCGTGCGCCATGGGCGGGTCCCTTGGTCAAAGCGATCCCGGTGTTGAATCTTTGGTGCTCGCGCGTGCGACGGTGCGCGTAGGGTCGGAGGTCACCCCATTTGAGTGATGCGACACCGAGGGGTTGGCGCGAAGGTCTGAGGTGAACTCCCCACGATCGAAAGGACTGCGATGAGTGCCGTACCGTCCGAGAGTCCCGTCCTTGACACGCTCGCTGCCATGACCGCGGAGTCGGTCGCCCGGTGCGGGCTGGACGCCAACTCGCTCCTTGCCGTGCGCATCGCCGCCCTAGCGGCGGTCGATGCGCCTGCGGCCTCTTACCTCATGCACGTCGGCCCGGCGATGGACTCCGGTGTCACGGTCGAGCAGATTCAGGACATCCTGATCGCGGTCGCGCCGATCGTCGGCACGCCGCGGACGATGGCCGCTGCACTGAACATAACCGAGGCGCTTGATGTCGTTATCGTCGCGCTCGCGGAGGAGCTCGAGGACGAGGAGTAGGCGGCACACGCGCACCGGTAGCCGTGACTAACGAACCGGTCGCCGACCGCCGGAATCAGCTCCGAATTCGACGAGTCGGTGATAGCGTCGCGACCGTGTTCTTCCGGGATCTGCAGCCGATCACAGGCCGCGTCATCGACGTACGGCGGGCGAAAGCGTTCGGCGGTGGGTCCAGCGGGCCGTTGGCGTCCCAGCATGAGTACGTCGTCGAGTATCGGGTTGAGGGCGCTCAGCCGCAGCGAGTCGTCCTCAAGGAGAAATACGGCAAGATGAACTCGCCGGGCAAGGGCGCGTCTGTGCCTCTCCTTTCTCGATCCCAAGTCCGGCAAGGTGCGGTGGGACCTTGACGACCCGAAGCTGAATCTGAAGTCGTATCTCAAGGCGCAGGACGAAGCCAAAAAGGCAGCTTTCAACGCCAAGCTGAAGGACTGACCGCTTTTGTCGTGGCCACGCGGCGCGATCGACAGACGTGCTAGATCGAACGGGATCGTCGCCGACACGGCGCTTGGGCTGGCCTGAGCGGGACAGGACTTCTGGTGCGCCTCGCTACCCGAGCACCTCCGCCGGAAAGCGTGCATCTCCGCGGGTGATCGCTTCCTCACCCAGCAACCACGAACCGCGTGATCGCAACGACGACTGAACACTCGACGCCGCCGCTAACTAAGGCGCAGCACTGCTGGGTCGGCCGAGGGGAGCGGACTGCCGTGCCAGTTGCATGGAAACCGGCAGCGACCCGCAACCGTCCGCTTGCGTCGCTGCTGGTCGCCGGGATAGTGTCGGCCTCCACCACGAAAGGACGACGATGGATCACTCAGCTGCGCAGCGGAAGCTCTACGAGCTGCTGAACGCTGGCGACATCGAAGGGTTCGGCGCCTTGCTGGCAGACGACTTCATCGAGCACGAGGAGACTCCCGGCCTCGCGCCGACAAGAGAAGGTGTGATGTCGTTCTTTCGCATGTACCGCGCGGCCTTCCCCAACCTGCGATTCGACCCCGAAGATGTTCTGGCTAGCGGCGACAAGGTTGTCACCCGCGCGAGGGTGACCGGAACTCACCAGGGTGAGCTCATGGGCATCCCCGCAACCGGCAAGGACGTCGACGTGCAGCTGGTCGACATCATGCGGTACAACGAGGACGGCCTCGTCGCCGAGCACTGGGGAGTCGTCGACATGCTGGCGATGATGCAGCAGCTCGGCGTAGTTCGTGACGGCGCTCCGGCGTGACGTCAGCGGGGCGCTGATCACGTTACGTGGTAGCGGCAGGCCAGCCGTGTAGCCCTGCATGCACACCGGTGGTTGCCGCGTCAGGGCGTGAGCCGTCGCAACTTCAGTGAGACGCTGCTGGTGCCGCTTGTATTCGTCACCGTGAGCGTGATGGACGCGGACTCGGGGATGTGGGCTGCTAGTGCGGCAGCGGCGGCGGTCGGAATGGTCACCGTCAGCGATTTGGTGCGCCGCGCGCTGAGTGATGCGCGCGTTGGCGGGATCCGGAACGTCTTGAGTAGAGGTTTGCGATGGTGCGTCCCGGGGCGCAGCACCGCGGTGATCATCCCCGCGACTGCGGCGGTGGCGGGCTGATCGCAGGTGGCTCGCAGTGCCAGCGTTGTGGGGCGCGTCTGTCCCCGCTTGAGGTGCTCCGAGCGTGGGTGTGACACGGTGCTGCTCGCAGCTCGCAGGACACATCTGGGCGGCCTTGCGAACGTGGCACGGACTGAACTGCCCGCGGTCAGAGTCACGGAACACGCTGTCGTGCCGGAGCAGCCCCCTCCACGCCATCCCGTAAAGCGCGATCCGCTTGTCGGCGTCGCGCTTAGCGTCACGCGGCTTCCGACCGGGAAGGAGTGCGCGCAGGCCGATGGACAGTGGATCTGACCGCTTCCGCCTCCGGTGACGGTGCCGGTACCGGTTCCACCGACCGTCACGGCCAGGGTGGCGGTCGCCGCGTGCGTGATGTTGACCGCCGCCATGTCTGTGAACGTGACCGGCTTGACCGTCGGCGAATCGATCTCTCCAGATGGCGCAGCGAGCGCTGCGCCGGATATCGCTCGCCCCTGCGCGTCGTAGTTCAAAGTGCCGTTCGACAGCGCCCCGCCGTCGATCACATAGCGGGTGTTCGGCGCGGCGGTCACGTTGAACTGATCACCGGCGCTGCCGCCGGTGAGGGTGAGCGTGCCGGTCGTGTAAGGGATTGAAAAGGCCGACCCGTCGGCAAACGACGTTGGAGTGATCGTCCATGTCCGGGCGATCGCTCCGCCGTTGATCAGCACCAGCGCCGGAGCGCTCAACGTACCGGCGGAGGTCCTCGTCAAGCCACCCCCGGTTTCCAGCGCCAGGACGACCGGCTCGGAGATCGGCTCGGTGACGATTATCTGTCCCGCATTCGGACCGCCGATCGTCAGGCTGCCGGCGGTGATCGCAGCCAGGTCCGCGCTCAGTCTCAGCTGGCCGTCCACGGTATCGCCGAGGTCGATCGCCTGCCCGGCCGAGAACGGTGCCAACGCGGCCAGGTCGCTCGCGTGGACCGAACCGCCGGCCAGCGTCATGGTGTCCGCGGTCAGAAAGACATCCTGACCGGTGAGGGAACCGCCGCCGCTCAGCGAGATCAGGCTGTCGCCTTGGCGAGAGATCACCGTCACCGCCGACGACCTGCCGGCCGACACGGCGCCGTTGACGACCACCTCCCCAGCGGCGTTGATCAGCTGGACGTCACCCACGGCCGACACAGCACCAACGTTCAGCCCGTCGACGTTGTCATCACTGAAACTCACCGCTCCGCCATGGGCGACAGCCGAGAACCCCCCCACAACGTTGCCCGGGTTGACGAGCGAGACCCGACTACCAGCGGCGACGCTCAGTCCCTGCTGACCGAGCACGATCGGGCCGAGCTCGAGAACCTGATCAGCCGTGCTCGTGAGGCTCAGCTGAACGCCGGGCAGGATCGCCTGATGGGCGAGAACCTCACCGCTGGAGTTGACCACCAACGACTGCATACCGGTTTCCGACCGATCGACATCCAGCCGGGCGCTGTCACCGGGCTGCGTAGCGTTGATCGTCACGTTCGTCTTGTTCGCGATGCTTACGCTCTCGAATTGACCGCTGCGGGACTGGATCGTGTCCACCCCGGGGGACGATCCGTCGACCAACTCGGCGACGTCGCTCGCCACCGGATCGTTGAACGTGAAGTTCACCGACGTCACCGTGTCGGTGACCGGCTTGAGCCCGCTGAAGCGGATCGTTTGAACGACCCGGCCGATCCGAGCGGTCATCGTGCCCGCACCGGGATGCCCGCGGCGCGGTGAGTAGGTCGTCCGGGTCGCGCGCCCGCCGCTCACGACCAGCACGCCCCGACGCGGCGCCCGCGCGCGGTTGCCCCCGTTACACGCGATCCCTCCCGTCGGAGCGAACAAGCCGCCGGCCGGGTTCACGATCCGGCACACATCGTGACCGCCGACGCCATCGATCGTCAGTGCCCGGATCCGCGCAAAGGGCACCCAGCGGCCCCCGTTAATGGAGTAGGCGCCACTGGCGACACCGCTGGCGCGAACCACGATCGTGTTGTTCGCCCTGCGGCCGCGGAGCGTCAGACCCAGCGCCGAATCAGCCACGGCAGCTAGCCCCATCAAACCCGCGAGCACGCCCAGCACGATCCGCATGCATGCCGCGCCCCGGTACATGGCGCACACTCTAACGCTCGCCGGTGAATCATTTTGCTCGTCGCCGGTGGGCCCGTTTGCAGGGTAGTTGTAGTAGTTGCGGGTGGTTGAGTGCACGTAGCGCAAGTTGTCGCAGGTCGCTTCTGCTGAGTTCGGGACACGGGTGAGTTTGGCTCAGGCGAGCGGACTGCACGCGTACGGCTGGTCTGGTGCCGGCGTCCTGGCGGGGCATGTCCGGCAGGGCGTCGAACACCAGGCCGCGCTCGTGATTACGTGCGATTAGGATTAGGAGAGTGGCGAGATGGCGGTTGATCGGAGCCGGCAGCGCGCCGGCGGTCGAGCGATGCCTTCAGGAGCCGCGGAAATTCATCGACCGGTCGGCGTTCTCCGGAAGAGCTATTGGCTCCATGCACTCGCCGCCACAAGACCTGCTCATCAACGGTCGCGCTGACAAGGCCGAGCTCCTGGGCGCGCAGCAGCCAGTCGAGTCCCTCGGCGCGCACACCGGGGCGAAAGCCGCCGACGCGCTCATAGGCCGCCCGCCGGACGAGCATCGATCCGGCGACGCGGGCCGACTGAGACTCGTCGATTCCCAGGGGCCCCGCCGCGTCGATTGCACCGAATGAGCGGACCTGGCCGAACACGAGGTCGACCTCACGGCGCGCCTGCATGACGCCGACGCGAGACGCCACGCTGCGCTCAGTGAGGAGGTCGTCGGCGTCGAGCAGCACGATCAACTCTCCGCGCACGGCCTCGACCGCCCGGCTCCGTGCCGCACCAACCCCCAGGTGCGGTTGGCACACGACGCGAACGAGCGGTCCGAACGCTGCCGCGAGTGCCTCGCTGTCGTCCGAGGATCCATCGTCGACAACGACGACATCATCGACGGGCATGCTCTGCGCGAGCACGCTCCGTAGCGCCGCGGCCAGGTAGGCGGCTGCGTTGTAGGCGGGGATCGCCACCCCAACCGTCGGGGCGCCGCTCATCGCCGACGCACCGCGGGCGGCCGGGAGTTGAACGTTCGGGCGGTCCGCAGCGCCGTCAGCATGTTCGCGCGGTTCTCGCCGACATCGCGGGTGACGTTTCCGGCATGGATCCGGTAACGCAGGCAGAGGTCATCGATCCGGTCAATCCCGACGCCGGCGAGCTTGGCTCTCACCAGCCACTGCATGTCCGAGCCGAGCGGTAGCGACTCGTCGAAGCGGCCGACGTCGCCCAAAACGGATCGGCGCCCGAGCGCAGTCCCGGGATGCCCGTGATACGGCCCGGCGTCCCAAACGGGGTTCCAGTGCGATGGCTGCGGCTCGCCGGGCGTCACGAACGCCTCGGTCCGCCCCATCACGAGGTCGATCGACCCGTTCGCTTGTAGGTGGGCAACCCCGCGGGCGACGCGATCCCGCGGCATCACGTCATCGGCGTCAAAGATCGTCCAGTATTCGCCACGGGCTTCGGCCAAGCCGGTGTTGCGGGCTGCCGCCGGGCCGCCCGTCCGCAGACGCGTGACCACCCGGACCTCCGCGAAGGACGCCGCGAGCGCGGCTGTCTCATCGGTCGATCCGTCGTCCACGACGATCAGCTCAATCGCCTGGTGCGTCTGCGCGAGAACGCTCCGTATCGCATCGCCGATGAACGCCTCCTCGTCGAACGCCGGCATCACGACCGAGACAAGGCCGGCGATCACGATGGCGAGCCCGCGGCGTCGAGCATGTCGTGCACGGCCGCGGCGATCCCCGCCGGATCGTCAGCGAGCCCGAGCGAATAGCAGGGCACCGAACGGACGACGGCCGCGAGCATCGGGAGTGCCGCGCCATGGTCGCCGGACAACAGGAGGGTCGTGCTCGGCGCCCAGGCCCGTAGAGCGACCACCGGCTCGATGCGCCGCCAGCCGACGCCTCCCCCGGCCGTCCGCGGGACGACGACGGCGCGGAGCCGAAGCGCACGCCGGAGCGACCCCGGTTGCGCCGAGTCGACGTCGATGACGTCCTTGCGCCCATCCGCCGCGCCGGTGCGCAGGCAGGCTGTGGAGTACAGGCAAATGGCCTCAAAGCCCGGCCCGGCTCTCAGCAGGACGTAGTCGTCAGCGAGGAACCCGAGCCCGCCGCGCACCGCAGCGAGCGCCACTGTCGTCTTCCCGGAGGCGGGCGGACCGACGATCGCGCATGCGCCGCGGTCATCGCCGACAACGCTGGCGTGGACGACCCGGCGGGTGTCGGCGCCGAGCACGCGGCTGAGCGACACCCGCAACGGCGCCGCCTGCTCCCACCATTGGAGCTCGGCGCCGGCGTTGACGCGCCGGCGTACCGTGATCCTGGCGTCCGCCGGACCGTCCGCCGCGTCGCGTGCGTGGACCAGCGCCGGCAGGAGCCCGTCGGCCGCATTCGGGCACACGAACGCCGCGTGCACGCGGACGTCAGCAAACCGCAACCGGACAGCGAGCGGCCGCCCCCCGGCACTCCTAGGCCGCAGCGGCAACGATGGCGGGAACGGCTCAGGCACGGGCCTCGCGTCGTCGATGAATCGACTCCCGCAGGACGCGCAGGAGCACGGCGTGGTTGCTGGCATGGTTGGAGCTGTTTGAGCCTTCGTGGATTCGCCGGCGCAGCCATACCGCGCTGACGCGGTCGGCCCGCACGCCGGTGTCCTTCGCCCGGGCCAGCCAGTCGGTGTCCTCTGAGACGGCCAGCCGCTCGTCATAGGCGCCGACGCGATCGAGTATGCAGCGCCGGGCCAGCATCGTCCCTGCGCAGGCCGGGAACGGGCCTGCGTCCCACGCGGGGTTCCAGTGCGCCGGTCGCGGATCCCCCGGTGTCACGAACGCCTCGGTCAGCCCGAGCACGAGCTCGACCGTCGGATGGGCCTCCAGGTGGGCGACCCCCATCGCGAGGCGGTCCGGCGGCATCACGTCATCGGCATCGAAGAGCGTCCAGTACTCGCCGCGGGCGAGGGCCAAGCCGGTGTTGCAGGCGGCGGCGACGCCCCCACGTTGCGGGCGAGTGACCACGTGCACACCGTCGAACCTGGCTGCAATTGACGCGGTCGCGTCGGCCGAGCCGTCGTCGACCACGATCAGCTCGCGCCGCCGGTGCGTCTGCGCCAGCACGCTCTGGATTGCCTCGGCGATGAACGCCTCCTCGTTGAGGGCGGCCATCACAACTGAGACAAGCCCAGCTTCAGGCAGCACCGACGTGCGGCCAACCCGCCACGCCATCCACGTCGTGGATCGGATCGACGAGCATGAACTCCTGCATGTCGGTGTAGGCCTGCAGGACCGGCACCGAGAAGGGCACCTGACCGGCCGGGAGCCGGCGGGAGGCGATCCATCCGCGCGGTGCGTCGGACTCGACGAGCAACTTCTCACGGAGTAACTCATCGACCAGCCCGGAGAGTCCCATTTCCACCGCCAGCGGTTCGCCCTCGTACCGCTCGCGGGCCGCCGCCAGCAGCGCCTCACGGGTCGAGCCCGGCGCCAGCATCTCCCAGGCCTCTGAGCCGGAGCCATCGAGGCTGTAGTAGGTCCCCGTCCCGAGATGGATCAAGATCGTCTCACCGTCAATCGTCTCGTAGACCACCCGAGTCCGATCGACGCCCAAGAACGAAGCCATCTGCTGAGCGAGCATATAGTTCGCGCCGCATCGATTGCAAGGAGCGTGACCACCTGGCCGCTGTGGGTGCCAATAACACCGGGCCCGCCTCTTTGACCCCGTTTCCGGCGAGCTATCTGCGCCAGCTCTTGGCGTCGTGTGACCGCGCATTAAGCGCCTCGACCGCCGCCACGCGGGAGCTGACAGTGGGTCCGTGCACGGTTCGCCTGCGATTCGCGGGTCCGGCCCTGCTACCGCTGGCACGACCGTTCGGCCACCTCCCGACCGAGCGGACGTGCGGACCGGCTCCGTCTCTCACGATCGAGGTGTGGGACGCTGCGAGCACCGGGGTCGGGCCCCCGGCGCTTCCCTGCGCCGCCGCCGTCACGACCGGTCGCGGCGAGTTCGCCTACGAGCCGACGACCCGAGTACGGGTCGCCTTCCCCTGCGGGATCCGGCGCGACGGCACATTCGACGCGATGACGATGCTCGACGAGCGCGCCGGCATCGCCCGGTACTTCGTCCGTCACCGTGACCTCGTCCCCGCCCATGACCGCGTCGCGCCGATGCGAGCCATCCTCCAGTGGGGGCTCAACGGGCCCGACCACCTGCTTGCCCATGCCGGCGCAGTGGCGGGAACGGGATCCGCCGCTCTCCTCGCCGGTCCAAGCGGGAGCGGTAAGTCGACCACCGCTGTTGGCGCGCTGCTCGCCGGCTACGGCTGCCTCGGTGACGACTACGTGTTCCTGGACGTGGGGCGGTCACAGACGATGGTCCACCCTCTGTACATCACGGCGAAGCTCGCGACCGATGCCGTTCGCCTCCTGCCCGGCCTCGAGCATCACCGCGCGCTCGGCCCCGGGTCGGGCCGGAAGCGGGTCGTCGACCTCACCTCTCTCGGGTCGGAGGGCTCGCGTCGCGCCCTGCCCGTCGCGGCGATCGTCGTGCCCCACATCGACCCGGCGATGCCCGGCCGGCTCGACCCGATCTCCCCGGGAGCGGCCTTGCTCGCGCTGGCACCGACGACCGTGCTGCACACTCCCCAACGCGACGCCTCCGAGTTAGGCCCGCTCCGCCGACTCGTGAGATCCGTTCCCGCCTACCGACTCGCGCTCGGCAGTGGCGACCCGATCGGCGATGCAGCGCCGATGTTGGCCGCCGTGCTCGACCGGCCCCCGCCGACCCCGTGACCCGGCGACTCGAGCTTGCCCACGACGAGCGAGAGTTGCTGCGCGCCGCGCTGCTCAGGGCCGACGGGCCGGCGGCGTGGCGAGCGGTCCTGGCGCGGCGCGGTGGCATCGACCACGTCGACGGCGAGTGGCTCGCACTGCTGCCGATGGTGTTCGCCAACCTGCGCGACCTCGATCCGCACGCACCGGACATGGGCCGTCTGCGTGGGATCTACCGTCGCACCTGGTACGCGAACCAGATGGCGCTACACGCCGCCGCACAGGCCGTAGCGGCATTCGAAGATGCGGGAATCGCCGGCATGCTCCTCGGCGGCTGCGCCGTGATGGGACTGCATAGCGCCGACGCCGGAGTTCGCCCCATCCGCGGGATCGAGATCGCGGTCCGCGCGGCGGATCGTCGGCACGCGCTGCGCGCACTCGCCGGTTTGGGCTGGGGGCGCCGAGCCACCGACCCGACCGCGCTCGGGCTCCGGCGCTCGTCTTCGGTTGCTCTGATCCGTGGTCGGAGCGAGCGGCTGATCGTGCACGGCGTCGGGCGGCGACCCGGCCGCGACGGCCCGGAACATCGGATCGCCGCCCGCGCCGCAACGGTGGGCGGCGTGGCGGTTCGCATTCCAAGTGAGACCGATCAGCTCCTCCTCGCGTGCCTGGGACGCCGCCGGACGCCTCGGCCGGTTCCGCTCCGGTGGATCCCGGACGCGGCACTCGTGATCCGAGCCGCCGAGGTTCCCGTCGACCCGGCCTGGCTGCAGGCACGGGCCCGCGCCCGGGGCGCTTCGGCCCAGCTCTCCGCGGCGCTCCATCTGCTCGCCACCGAGTTCGGTCTCGAGCTCTCAGCGCCTGATGCCGCCCGGGAGTCGCGGGGAACGGCGGCACCGATGCGCGCAGCGGGCCGCCTCAGATCGGCACGCGTCGACGCGTTTCGGCGCCTGGCGCTCGACAGCACTCTCGCGACGCTCGTCCCGGCCATGCGAGCCCGCGGGGTCAGACCGGTACTCATCAAGGGTCCCGCGACCGCACGCTGGCTCTATGACGACCCGCGAGCACGGGCGTACGGCGACATCGACCTACTCATCGCACCCGACGCGTTTGCGCTCGCCGGACGAGTGATGGCGGAGCACGGCTTCACCCGCATCGAGGATGCGCTACGCCCCGGGGAGTACACGACTCATCACGAGCGCTGGATCCGTCCGGGAACCCAGCGGATCAAAGTCGAACTGCATCGCACCCTGCTGCCACTGGACGCGGTGCCACCTGAGCTCGTGTGGCGGCATCTGACCGCCGAGACCGAGACGCTCGACGTCGGCGGCTGTTCGGTCGAGACGCCGAGCGCGCCCGCTGCCGCCCTCATCGTCTGCCTGCATGCAGAGCAGCACGGCGTTGGCGAGCGTCAACCGATGACCGATCTCGCCCGTGCGGTCGAGCGCTTGCCTGTGCCCACGTGGAGCCGGGCGGCGTTGCTCGCCGGCGAGCTGGGCGCCAGCGCCGCGTTCGCGGCCGGTCTCGAGCTGGTGCCTGCCGGTCGCGAACTGTGTCGGGCGCTCGGCCTCGACTCCGCCGCGCCGTGTCCGCGGCCGGCTGCCGGAGACGGCAGTCTCGCCGTCGGGCTCGACGCCCTGTTTCGCGCGGACGGGGCGGTCGCCCGGATCACGTTTCTCGCCGGTCGCCTGTTCCCCTCCCGCGCGTATCTGCGCGCCGGCTCGCCGCTCGCGCGTCGCGGACCGCTGGGGACCGCGGTGGCGTACGCGGTTCGACCCTTCCAGCTTCTCGGGCGCCTGCCGGCCGGACTGCGAGCTTGGCGTCGCATGCCCCCGGCCCGATCTGACGCCATCCGCTCGAGTTGAGGAGGCACACGGACGGGTTACGGTTGCGCCCGTGTCGAGCCACGACCGGTCGCGGCTGTCGTACAAGGTGCGCTACGCGGTCAAGCACCCTCAACGGGTCTGGCCGTACGTGCGCCGATCCGCTCGCGATCAACTGATCGCGCTCCGCACGGACGGACATGTCGAGTACTACCGAGCGATCATGGAGTCCAACACGACCCGCGGCGTTGACCGGGCCGTCGGCAGCCTGAGCCGGGAATCCTGGCTCTCGGCCGGCCAAAGGCAGTTCGACTACCTGTTGGGTCACGGCCTCCGACGAGACACGCGGATGCTCGAGATCGGCTGCGGCAACCTCCGTGCCGGGCGGCTGTTCATCGCCCACCTGGAACCCGGCAACTACCACGGAGTGGACATTTCCCCCGACATCCTGCTCGCAGCGCACGACAGCGTCTCGGCGCTCGACCTGCGCGAGCAGCGGCCGTACCTCTCGCTCGTGAGTGACCTGCGGCTCGACTTTCTCCCGGCTGACGCGTTCGACATCGTGCACGCGCACAGTGTGTTCACGCACTCGCCGATCGAGGTCATACACGAGTGCCTCGCGCACGTCGGCCGGGTGATGGCGCCTGGGGGATTCTTCGACTTCACCTTCAACCGCACGACAGGCAGTGAGCATCAGGTCCTGCGCGAGGACTTCTACTACCGCGCCCCGACGCTGATCGGGCTGGCGGCGCGCCACGGCCTGCATGCCGAGCTGATGGAGGACCGGGAGCCCCTGCGCCTGCACTCCAGGCTGAGGTGCACGCGTGACTGACCGAGCTAGCCATCTCCAGATCGGGGAACGCGACATCCTCACCTTGCGGCGACACCGGAATCGGCCGTGCCAGCGCGGCCGCAGCCACGCTCAGGCCGTGTGCAGGGCCGTCTCCGGGCGTTGTGCTTCGTCTGCGTCGCGCCGCGTGTCCTCGATGCGCCGACCAGCGGACAACCTGCTGACGGTTATCGACGCGGTGCTCGGCAGCGAGACGGAGAACCTCACCCTCGTTCCCCGCGGCCACATGCCGGCCGTCGGGGCCGGACGGCGTGTGGCTTTGAACCGTTGTCGTGTCAGGTGTACCGCGGTCAGTTGCGGTTTGGCTCGCGTTCGGGGATGCCCGACGAACTCACCGGGCCCGGCGATCAGATCGCCTGTCGATCCGGCAGCCTGAGTGCGGATGGCTTTGGTCGACGGCGCCGCGCTGCCGGCGGGCGGGGCGACGATGTCCCAGATGCCGCCCGAGAATCCGGGCGGGGGTGCGGCAAAGATCGAGATCTGTTAGCGGATCGTTGACCAATGTCCAGGTGCGGCCCGCGTCGTCGGAGCTCTGTAGGTACCTGTCCGTGTCGCCGACGATGATCTGCGACGGGTTCCCCGGTGTCATGCCGAGCGCTCTGATCGTCTCGACCCCGCCGCCGGGATTAGATACCGGTAAGTGCGTGAACGACTGCCCGCCGTCCGTTGAGAGGAGCAGCCCATCACCAGGATCTCCCGACGCCGTCCAGCTCGTGCCCGATGCGCAGTCAACCCGCAGTGCGGGCAAACCGTTGCCCGAGCCGGTACCCACGAACCTCGCGACCTCTCCGATGGTCGGTGTGCCGGTCGCGTCCGCTATGCGGAATAACCCGCCGCCGTACGTGTCCTCGCTCACCGCGATCAGGACGTCCTGCAGCGACGCGGCGGATCCCGCAATACGGTGCGGGATGGCTTGCGGGTTGCTGGGTGCAGGAGGTCGCGGGCGTCCTGACGGTGGCGCGGACCGCAGGGTCGCAGTCGGCGATTGATGCTGGGTACGACGCAACGAACACCTCTGCGTGCCGCTCGCGAACAGAACGACGGTGGCCAAGACGGGACACGACACAGGCACAGCGGGCATCGCCGAGACAGGAATCACCGCCGGCATCGTCCACCAGACCGTCTGCCACCGGCGCCTGGACGCGCGCTACGGGCGGGTCATCCTCACGAACCGTCGACTCGCGCTGGTCATGTCAGCGGCGTACATGTCGTCGTAGACGAGCAACAGCACGCTCTCGCGCCCGGCATGACCCCAGAGGATCTGGTTTCCGTGATCGGGTGCGCCCCCGATCGCGTGCCATGTCACGCCGTAATCCTTCCAGTAAGAGACGCCGCCGTCGAAGAACGACACTGCCACTTCGCCCGGAACGCCGCTCGTCGTTAGGTAACCGGGTCCGGTGGTCTTCTCGATTCCGTTGACGTGATCGTCGTGGCTCACCGTGACGGGCGTCCACGTCCCGCCCCAGTCGACGGGGCGGAACACCGGTCATCCACCCGCAGCGCGCGGGAACTGTTGGTCCATCGCCATCTCGAGCGACGCATCGGTGAGTTCTCCGGGGAGGACCGGCACAGCTCGGTAGGTGAAGTATGGCGAGGCGAAGGTGATCCGGAGGACCACGGCGGCAGTACTTGTCCCGGTGGCAGCAAGTTCGTCCACGACGGAATTACCACCCCAGCCAACGACCCAGTCCCCGCCTGGCAGCTGGCGGGCGCTGCCGCAACACGGAGCGGTTGTGACCGTGCCCGTTGGGTCAGTGAAGCTTTCCACGAGTGTGGCCGTTCGCGCCTCGGGATTCACTCGGAAAACGAGCACGCGTGGTGGTCGATCCCGGTTCGTGCCGTCGTCGAAGAGCGAGATCTCGCCGTTCGACAGAACCCGGGCGTCGTGCTGGCCCCCGAAATCGGTTGCCGCGTCAGGGTCGCCCAGGATCGTCAGACTCTGGGGCGTTGGCGTGCCGCCGAGCTTCCACATGATCCTGCCGTTGGTCCCGTTGATGAGGTAGACCGCGTCGGTGTGGCGAAACGACACAAGAAAGTCATTTCCATCAGGCGCAACCGAATTGATGTGGTCCATGTCCCACACCGGCCCGAATGGCCACGGATAATTGCTGAACTGGTTCCACCACCGCAGGCTCTCCGCGGGCTCCACGAACCCGTTTGAGTCCCAGCCGCCGACCGGCTGCCCCTGCGGAGTGATCTCCTGAAAACCTCCGTTGAGCACGCTCACCCGCCACCACTCCGGCACACCGATCGATGACAGGTTCGTGAACGGATTGAGCACATAGCTAGTGATGAGAAAGTTGCCACTTGGCAGCTGCAATGATTCGTGGAAGTCCGTCGGCCAAAGGAATGTTCCGAACGTGCTTGTCAGCTGGCCGCTGAGCGTGTGCTGCTCGAATGCCACGCCGTTCGGCAGTCCATAAGCGCTCGGTTGCTGGTATTCGACGTCCCAGGACAAGCTGCCATTCGCCAACAAGTTGGCGTCGATTGGCGTGCCCGTGGGCTGCCGATACCACCACACCGGGACCCCCTGGTCGTTGAAGAGTGTGACGTAAGGCGCCTGCGCCGCTGGCCCTAACGACAGCCCCGGGGTCATCAGGTAGTACGCGGCCTGAGGCTTACCGCTCAGCGGGAACGACTCGGCGCTGAAGCGCGGGAAGTCGGGCGGCAGGCAGCGAATACTGTACGTCGTCACCTGGGCGGCCGTCCCGGTCCGAATCGTGAAGCGTTGGCCGCTAGCGAGCGGTACCTTCACCGTGTAGCTGGTGGTTAGCGCCTGTCGCCCGTCGACCGAGACGGATGTGCCGTCAGCATTGGTCACCGCCACCGCGACGCCGGCCCCCGGCTCACAACGGGTGACATAGTCGGTCACGCTCGGATCGAAGGCCGGCTGCAGCGCAGGTGTGGTGGAAACGCTGAAGCCCGCAACGGCCACACGAGCAGTCAACGGCGCCGACGGCGGTCGGAGCTTGACGGGCTTCGGCAGCGCCTCTCCCGGCGAGACCATCTCGGCCATCGGAGCCACCGTCGGCCTGGGTAAGTGACCCGATGCTCCCATGGCGGAGGGGACGCTCGATAGCACCCCGATGACCGCGACGATCGCACCGACTCGACAGATCCAGTTCCGGCCCACACCGTCCACAGCAGAGCCGTACCACACTCAGCGATTGCGCGCAACTCTGCGGCGGTCCCAGCCTCCGGCGGCGTTTACCGCACTCCCCTGTCGTCTGACGATCCGCGCTCGATCGGCACGCCGACGAGGCTCCCCACTCGTCGACGACCCGTCGTGATTGCCCGCATCGCGCTCGCAGCAGCTCGTTGAGCACGAACACGTTGGGCCGATCCCTCGCCGATGCGGCAATACGCGATGATCGGCGAGGCGCCGGCCACGCCGTGCTAAGTGGTCAAGCATCATCGACGGCGGGCAAAGCGCTCGTAGGCGACCTCAGTGGCTAGGTCATTTCTCCGCGAGGAGGGTGCAGGGACGCTCGCGCACGACGGCCTTGTCACGGGGATGCGCAGACGGCAAAGACGCGAAGCGTGGCGTCGCTCGTGCGTGCGGACGCCGCCGTCGCGGTGGCGATCCATCCAGACGGTGCACTGCCTTCGAACTGGTAGTCGTTGTTGGCGCCGAGTGCCGGGCCCTCACCGACGATGTGGTCGTCGTTGTAGCTATCCGGCACCACTCCGCCGAACAACACAAACGCCGCTCCGCCGGCAATCGCGTGCTCACCCGGGTTGCACGCCGCCGTCTGCGTTCCGCTTGAGCCCGGGCCGATGGTCACCACGGCAGACCGGGTGACGACGCTCGTCGCTCCTGCGGATCCGGCCGGTCCGGCTGGACCGGTGTCGCCTTTGGGGCCTGCGGGTCCAGCGGGTCCGGCGGGTCCGGCGGCACCGGCCGGGCCGGTGTCGCCCTTGAGTCCCTGCGGGCCTGCAGAGCCGGCCGGACCGGCCGGGCCGGTGTCGCCCTGAGGGCCCTGCGGACCGCCGCCGGCGGGACCGGCGGGACCGGTGTTCCCCTTTGGCCCGGCAGGCCCGGCCGGCCCGGCAGCGCCCGCGGGGCCGGTCTGGTTCCATGTGACCGCGCTGGCGCCGCGCAGGCAGCGCGGTGGCGACGTCGGGTTGAGATGGACGTCGTACAGGGTGCCGAGCCTATGGTTCAGGCAGCCCTCGTAGACGTTGGAGGAGCCTGCGCTGGTGGCCAGGGCGGCGGCGGTCCCACCTCCGGCGACTGCGGCCGCGACGGCGCCGGTGACGGCCAGGCGTCGTCCGAACATGGGCTTGTTCATGGTGTCCTCTCTGTCTTAGTGGTTGCTCTCGCGTGACCCTGTCCACCGCATCTCACGAAGTCACAGGCGCGGAGTCGTTGAAACCTCAGCTGCCGGAGCGGGCACGCTGCGTGCCACTGACGTTTGGGCAGCAGTCCCGCGAACTGCGCGGGCGTTACAAACCGTCACCGAACCCCGCTCCGCGACCACATCCCGAACCCACCCGCGCGTCCTCGAAGCGGCGTGCACAGCGGACCGCTGGCGGAGCGAGCGAACGCGGCCTCAGCCGCCTCTCACGCGGTTCACCAGATGCTCGCTGCGGAGTAACACGGCGCTTGCTTCCGGTCGCTGGCAGTCACCGGTGAAGTACCTCGCCGGCGGTCGGACCCGCTCAGACCACGCCGGGACCGATCTAGTGCGGGACCTGCCGGCCGTCAGGCAGCCGGTAGTCGGCGTACCAGACCGGACCCCGGCTGGACGACTGAACGTTGTAACCGCACGGGCCGGCGGCGGTGGCGGTAAGGTGTGCGGCGCACGGGCAGAAGGTGCGGCACCAGATCCGACGTGCGCACCCGCGGATCGCGCTAAACATGATGCCGCCGGCGGGGATCGAACCCACGACCGTCGGATTAAAAGATGGATATTTGCAGGGATATTGCAGAAGGTACAGGTGGCTGAGTGCAGTTAGCGCAAGTTGTCGCGGGTCACTTTTGTTGAGTTCGGGACAGATCCCGGGACACGGTCCAGATCTTCGCGGAGCCCGTCACGCCTTTCAGCACCTCAACCTACGGGCGCAAACTGGCTGAACGACAACGCACTCGGCCCGGCGCTCGAGCTCTCGCATTGCTCTTCGTGTTGCTGCTCGTGTTCGCGCAGCTCTCGGTACGAGCGTTTCGCCGCGCCTAGCGGCGACTATCCGCGCAGGACGACAAGCGTCGCGCGGATCCCGCTCCCACCGCCACGCGGTGTCAGCCGCAGGGGCACGAGCACGATCCCAGTCTTGGGCTTGCCGGGCAGGCCGACGCGCAGCCGCCGCGCCTTCGGGCCGACGGCGAAACTCCTGCCCCCCGCGCGCAGGACCGCGGTCCGACTGGCGGCGATCGTTATCACCGCGCGCGGTGCCTTAGCCTTGACCCAGCCGGAGCGCAGCCGCGTGATCGTCAGGGGCGGGGGCGTCGAACCCACCGTACGCTTCGCCGTCGTTCTGCGTCCACGCGCGTCGGTCGCCACCAGCCGCAGCGTCATCTTGCCGGCCGAGAGTCTGGCCGTCAGCCTCGCGCCGCTGCCGAGGCGCTTGCGGCCGGCGAACCACCGCAGCGCCCGGCCCTTCAGCGCGCGCCCGGTGTCGTCTGAGGCATGGCCAACCAGGGTCACCCGCTGTCCGGCCTGGAGCGTCTCCCCCGACGCAGGCCGCACGATCTCGGCGGTCGGCGGCGCCCCGTCGGCGCGGAATGCAGGTGAGGTCGCCGTGGCGGCCGAGAACCCGTCGGTGACCCGCACGCGGACGCGCGCCTTCCTGCTCGACTGCAAGAGCTCCGCCGGCAGCGTCGCCTGGCCGGTGCTCGGGCCGAAGTAGACCGTCTGCCATTTCGCGCCGCCGGGGCTGAAGTCGATGGTCGCGGTGAGGTCGCGGCCCCTCGCCCGCCAGCGCACGTCGAGCGCCTTCCGGGCATGAGTCTTCGCGGCGGGCGCGGTCAGCTTCACCGTCGGCGCAATCGCGGAGGCGACGCGCTCGTCGACCTTCTGACCTTTGACGATCAGTTCAACCCGCTTGGTACGGGCCGGTAGCGGCGCGACGAACGTCCCGCCGCCGCCGTCGCTGCTCAGGTCGATGT
Organism: uncultured Solirubrobacterales bacterium; assembly: GCA_963750695.1. Taxonomy (GTDB): domain Bacteria; phylum Actinomycetota; class Thermoleophilia; order Solirubrobacterales; family Solirubrobacteraceae; genus Palsa-465. The sequence continues at coordinate 170,032 of CAVVSB010000002.1, read as the reverse complement.
GCGCGCCGACGTCGCCAAGCAGTCTGCCGCCGGCGTCAAAAGCGTGCACGCGGACGAACGAGCCCGGCGCTGCCGCTGGCACGACGCGGCCCTTCTGCGCGGGCTCGAGGTGGTCGATCCGCGCGGTGGCGAGGATCAGGCTGCCCGCGACGTAAGCGGTGTCCTTGACGGTCGCGGCCCGCTCGGTGGCACGGAGGGGTGGGATGTTCTTTTCCTGGCGCCCCATCGCCTGCACGAACTGGTTCCAGTTGCGCGGCGACAGCCAGGAGTTGGAGTCATCCGCGCAGTAGGACATGAGGTCGAACAGCGGGCGGCCGGATGCGTCCGGCACGTTGCGGTCGACCGCGCGGTTGCCGTTGCGGGCGTCGAACGCGATGCCCTCGAGTCGCCCGGAGTCCGCGGGCGGCCAGGGCTCGCCATGCTCGCCGTTGAGGTCTCCGCCGCACGACGGGTCCCCCCCGATGGCGTAGTGGATTCCCGCGTGAGACGCGCCGAACGCGTGGCCTATCTCGTGGGCCGCGGACTTGAGCGGCCAGTTGCGCGTGCCGTCATCGAGATGGAGCCACGGCTGTTCGCCGGGGGTCTGCATCCCTGACACGCCACCGGCGAACGTCCTGCCCGGCTCGTTGCGGCCGTCCCCGCTGTCATAGCTGTGGGCGCCGACGAGAATGTTGTAGCCACGATCCTTGAACCGCGGCTCCCCGGGGCGCGGTGCGGAATACACCCAGGCGCGCATCATCGACTGGACGTAGTCGGAGCGACATTGCCGCACGCGCGCCTCGATCGCGGCCTTGTCCTCCGCGGTGAGGTTGCCCTTGTCGTCTCTAGGCTTGGGGCAGTTGTCGCTGTTGGCTGTGAACCTGTAAGGGTCGATCCGGATCGACGCGACGTAGTCGGAGACGTGGAAGCCCTCGCCACCGGGGAAGAGATCGCGCGTCCGCTGCAGCACCGACTGTGGGTTGTTCAGCGAGCGCAGCGTCTGACCCGGCGTCAGCAACGCGACCATCCGGATGACAGGCTCAAACGTGAAATGGCGCGCCTTGATCCCGGTGACCTTGTAGGTGTCGTTGTCACGGCACCTCGTCGCCGGCAGAGTGGTGACCACGGTGAGCTGAGCGCACTGCTCAGCCTCGGGGTGGCCGTTGGGGATCGACACGGTTGCGTCGAGGTCGAAGGCCCCGTTGCCACCGGCGGCGACGGCATCAAGCCACGTCTGGGGGATGACGAACCGAAGTCCCGCCGTCCCGCGGGCGTAGTCGGTCACGAAGTCGTTCACCGTGAAGTCGAGCGAGCCCAAGGTGACCGTCTGCGTCAGCGTAGCGTTGAGGCGGCCCGGCGCGAAGCCGTGGAGGCGGACCTCGAGCGGCAGGTTCTTGAGGCCCGCGTCGGGGACCGAGGCCGCGGTGTGGTCGACGTAGACGAACGCGCTGGTGGGCTTGCCGGCATCGAGGGTGACCCCACGGTAGCGCGCCGTCTGGGACTCCTTGCCCGTCCAGTTGCAGTCCGGCTGCGTAAGGCTCGTCGGCGTCCCGCCGCCGCACAGGTCAGGGAAGCCTCCGATGCCGGGGTAGTCGAACATCCCGGCGCCGCTGGAGGGCTGGCTGACCTGGAACACGTCGATGCCACGAATGCGCAGGTCGCCGGCGGACATGCGCCGCAGCGGGGCGGCGATCCTGCTGTCGGGTACGAGCACGCCGTCCCCGCTGGCCGTGATCGTGGCGCCGGATGCGGTAGCGGCCGTGACGCGGCAGAAGAACACCCGCTTCTTGGCTGTCTGGCTCACGATGACGCCGCCGCCGGCCACCAGCTTCTCGCCGTTGAAGAGCGTGTCCTCCCAGATCTGGTGCACGAACTTCGGCTGCGCCGCGAGGCCCGCCCAGGTGCCGTCGCTGCACGTGTACTCGTACTTACCACCCGGAATGCTCTTCTGCTGGAGCACAGGGGGCGTGATGTTGCGCGCGGCGATCGGCGGCATCCCGCCGCCTCCGCCACCGCCACCGCCCCCACCGCCGGCGGGCGTGAGGTCCGGCGGGGTGGTCGCGTTGCGGTCGTGCAGCTCGGCGATCTCGGCGGGCGCCAGCGCGCGACTGTGCACGCGCACCTCATCGATCGATCCGGGAAACTTTGTGTTGTCCGGGCACGTGCCTGCGTCGGGATAGGCGCCGGACCCGAACCCGGAGTGCTGCTGAAGGCTCCCCCCGTACTTGATCGCGCCCGAGCCGGTCCCGCCCTCGGCCCCGGACACCAGAGCACCGTCGACGTAGAGCCGGGCATCAGACCCGTCGTACGTGCCGGTGACCGCGTGCCACTGACCATCGAACACCGCCGCGGTGTTGTCGAGGTTTGGCGACGCGCGAGTAGAGCCGTTGGCGGTCGTCACGTAGAACGTAAGGCCGGGGCGACCGCTGTACCCGGTGTAGAGCGCATACGAGCTGCCCGCGCAGTCAGTCCCGCCCTGGACGTAGCGGAAGTCGCCCTTGGCGGCGATGTACTTCAGCACGCCGGGGTCGCCGGTGTACTTGACCCACGCGGTCAACGAGACGGCGGCCGGCTCGAGCGCCCAGCTCCCGTTGCCCGACGTCCCGCTGACGGTCATCGGCTCGGCCCCCACCGGGCCGTTGAAGGCCGACGCGAAGCGACCCGCCGACAGCGTCGGCGTGGCGGCGAAGTATCCGGTGCCGCCGGAACCCAAAGAGTCAGGCGTGCTGGCGCTCGTGCCGCTACCTGAATAGGTGTCGAAGTGCCACTGCCCGACGAGCCCCGGCTCGGCGGCCGTCGCCCCACCTGGCAACGCCAGCAGGGTAACGAAGCCGACGAGCATCGCCGCGACCGCCTTAGGTTGCGTGCGCCCCACGCGGCAGAGTCTCGCAACGGCTCAGCGAATTTGCATCAGGGCTGACCCTGACATTTTCGGCGTAGCGTCAGCGGCAGGAGCGGCGAAAGCGGCGCCGTACGCGCCTCTCGGCGCGCGCGTACGTCGCGCGTAGCGAGAGGTAGTGTGTCCATCTGAGCTACGCAAAGAAGAACCTGCGGGAGGTCGAGGACTTGCCGCCAAGCACGTGGCTGCAGAGAGGCCGCAGCCGCCCAAACGCACCACTTGTTCGGCACATGTTTCGCTCGGCGGTCGGAAGGCGAACAACACGACCAGGTGATTCCAGGCCCATCCCGATGCCGCCGGTGGGGATCGAACCCACGACCTTCGGATTAAAAGTCCGCTGCTCTGCCAGCTGAGCTACGGCGGCGTGTGAACTTATGATCGCGCATGTGCGGATTGGTCGGATGGCCCCCTGGCGGCACGCGGCGGACCGGCTGCGCGGGCCCGCGGGTAGGTGCAGGCGAGGTGGGTGCGATCATGTCGCGCCACCCCGACAGAGGGAGTCTGAGGTGTTCGGACGGAATCGGCAGCATGCGCAGGCGGTCATCATCGCGCGGGAGACGCACGATGGGACATATCGGAAGGGCGTGAACTTCTATGCCCCGACTGGGCAGTACCACCATGTCTATGACTACGTCGCCGATGTCACGCCGGCCGATGGCGAGACCCCCTTCCGCGGGATGTTCACCGAGATGTTCGAGAGCGATGAGGAGTACCGCCCGCTCCCGGGGGACACGGTCACGGTGACGTTCGACAAGGACCACAAGGTGGCGTTTGACCGACGGGCGCTGTACGAGCGCGCCCAGGCGAGCAAGAACGCCGATCGCGGCAGCTTCGCGGCACTCGCCAGCCAGCCGGTCGGCACGCCGGCGCCAGGCGCCCCGGCCCCCAGCGCTCCGGCGCCCGGCTTTCCGGCGCCGGGCGCAGCGGGTCCCAGAAGCGACCCGGCGGCCGATCCTCGCATCGGCATCCTTCAGGTGAGCCTCCGTCAGGCGCAGATCCGCAGCGACACCGATGAGGTCAACCGCCTCACCGCCAAGCTCGTCGAACTCGAGGGCGAGGGCGACCCCAGTCCAGGCGCCTAAGGGGCGAGCGCGACGGTCTCGACCTCGACGAGCATCCTGGGGTCGACGAGGGCCTCGATGCCGAGCATCGTCATCAGGGGGCGGATCTCGCCGAAGACGTCGCCGTGAGCGCGCCCCACCTCCTCGGAGCGGGACATGTCGGTGACGTAGATCCGCGTCTGGACGACGTCGCTCAGCGACGCACCCGCTCGGTTGAGCTCGTGCTCGACCTTGCCGAAGATCTCGATCGTCTGCTCGTACGGGTTCGTCCCGAGCACGACGCCGTCGGCGCTGACCGACGTCGTCCCGCCGACGATCACGAACCCGCCCACGACCGCCACACGCGAAAAGCCGTACATCCCCTCGTAGGGCGAGGGTGGGTCACCACCGAGACGCTGAAGCCGTGACTCGCTCATCTCGAAAAGCCCGACTCAGTGGCGGAAGTGGCGGCGGCTCGTGAACACCATCGCGGCGCCGGCCTTATCGATCGCCTCGACGACCTGCGGGTCGCGGACCGAGCCGCCGGGCTGGATGACTGCGGTCACGCCGGCCTCGAGGGCGAGCTGGGGGCCGTCGGCGAACGGGAAGTACGCGTCGGAGGCGAGCACGCACCCCGTGATCTCGGACTGGGCCTTCTCGAGCGCGAGGCGCACCGAATCGACGCGGCTCATCTGGCCGGCGCCGATCCCGACCGTCGCGAGATCGCGGGCGAGGACGATCGCGTTCGAGCGGACGTGCTTGCACACGCGCCACGAGAACAGAAGCTCCTGCCATTCCTCTTCGGACGGCCGGCGTTCGGAAACGACCTGTATCTCGGTGCGATCCTCGAGGTCGGCGTCGCGGTCCTGGATGAGCATCCCACCGATCACCTGGCGGAGGTGGGGCTCGAGCATGTTGGGGGAGCGGCGCTCGCGGTCGTCGAGTACGCGCATGTTCGGCTTCGTCGCGAGCACCTCGAGCGCGTCGTCGTCGTAGCCGCGGGCGAACAGGACCTCGACGAACTGGCCGACGATCACCTCGGCGAGCGCCTTGTCGACGCGGCGGTTGATCGCGATCACGCCACCGAACGCCGACATCGGGTCGCACGCGAACGCCTTCTGGTAGGCCTCGATCGCGGTAGTCGCCACCGCGACGCCGCATGGGTTGTTGTGCTTGATGATCACGCAGCCGGGCACCTTGAACTCGGCGAGCATGAGGCGGGCGGAGTCGAGGTCGAGCAGGTTGTTGAACGACAGCGCCTTGCCGCCGAGCTGCGAGACCATCGAGAGGATGTGCGTCCGGGTCCCAACCTGGGCGTAATAGGCGGCGCGCTGGTGCGGGTTCTCGCCATACGGGAGCTCGAGCACCTTCTCGAAGGCGCGGACCATGAGCGGCGGGAAGTCCTCGCGCTTCTCCTGGAACCAGCGCGCGATCGCGGTGTCGTAGCGCGCCGTGTACGCAAACGCCTCGGCGGCGAGACTCTCCCGCGTCGTCGAGGAGAGACGACGGTCTGACTCGCGCAGCTCGTCGAGGATCGCGTCGTAGCTCGCGGGGCTGACGATCGCGGCGGCGAAGGCGGCGTTCTTGGCGGCGGCGCGGATCATCGTGGGGCCGCCGATGTCGATGTTCTCGACGACCTCGTCGTCGGTGACGCCGCGGCTCCCGGCGGTCCGCTCGAACGGGTACAGATTCACGCAGACGAGATCGACGAACTCGACCTCCTGCTCCTGGGCCGCGGCGAGGTGCTCAGGGTTATCGCGGACGGCGAGCAGCCCCGCGTACAGCTTCGGATGAAGCGTCTTGACCCGGCCGTCCATGATCTCCGGAAAGCCGGTGAGGTCGCTGATCGAGCGGACGGGGATGCCGGCGTTCTCGAGCTCGCGCGCGGTGCCGCCGGTGGAGATGATCTCAACGCCGAGGTCGGCCAGGCCGCGGGCGAACTCGACGATGCCGGTCTTGTCGGACACGGACAGCAGGGCCCGCGCAATCTGGACCTCGCCGGGAGCGACGGGCGAATGCGACGCGGACTCTGTGCCCTGGTGCATGGAATCCGCGACTCTAGCGAGATCAGGCGATTCAGAGTCTCGGTCGATCGGTTCGGGACCGCGGTCGATGATCACCCGCCGCGGGTGCTCGGAGTCGAGCCGAACGCCGCCGCGGGCGATGAGCCGAACCGCCTCGGGCAGCAACTCGTGCTCGATCGGGTGCAGTTGCTCGAGCACTGCGTCGGCGTCGGTCGCCTCCGGGACCTCGAGCGCGCGCTGGAGGATGACCGCGCCCGTGTCGACCCCGTCGTCGACGAAGTGGACGGTGACGCCGAACACCTTGACCCCGTAGTCGATCGCCTGCTGGACCGCGGCGAGCCCGGGGAACGCCGGCAACAGCGCGGGATGGACGTTGATGACGCGACCCTCGAACCGTGCGAGGAACTCGGGGCTCAGCAGCTGCATGTAGCCCGCCAGCACGACGAGCTCGACACCCTGCTCGAAGAGCCAGTCGGCGATCGCCGCGTCCCGCGGGGCACGGCCGCCCGCAAACGCATCGACCGGGAAGACCGACGTCGGTACGCCGGCGGCGGTGGCACGCTCGAGCGCGTAGGCGCCGGGCTTGTCGGAGGCGACGGCGACAATCGTAATCCCGTCCCGGCCGTGGACCCGATCGAGCAGAGCCTGCAGGTTCGTGCCCGATCCGGAGGCGAGGACGCCGACGTTCATGTCAGCGTCGGCGCGGACGCGCGGAGCTTTGGGAACCGGCCGCCGCTCGAGGACAGCGTGCCCGCCTCGAGCAGCTCGTCGACCCGTCCGAGCACGTCGCCGGAGCGCAGGTGGGCGAACGACCCGTACTCCGGGAGCTCGTCGTACGCGTGCTCGGCGATGATCTTCGAGCGGCCGCCCCGGAGGATCTCGACCGCGCGGGTGCGCCCGACCGACGGCTGGGCGGTGCGGACCACGGAGACGATCGCGTCGTCGAGATCGCCCGGCACGGCAGACGACCCCGCGGCGCCGGCACCCGACCCGTCACGGGCTCCCGCTGCGCCCGGCCGCTGGCGCCGGCCGAACGCGTCGGTCGCCCACTCGGGCACGTTGCCGTCGCAGACGTCGCAGCAGCCACCGAGCGGCGCCGGGTCCGAATGGTCGCCGAAGTGGACGAGCAGCGCGCGGCGGCGGCACTGCGGTCGCTCGACGTAGTCCCAGATCGAGCGGTACTGGGCCCACCGAGCGCGCTCGCCGTCGCGTGCCGAGCTCTGGCAGAGGCCGAGCGTGCGGCGGTCCCACTCGCCGATGATCTGCCCCGCGATGCGATCGGGCGGGGCCGGCGACGGTCGGATCATCCCGGCGCGCGCGAGGTGGCCGATGATCGAACGCGCGGCCTCATCCGCGTCCCGAGCTCCGGTCAGTCCAGCAAGCTCGGAGACCGCGAGGTCGTATGACCCGTCGAGTCCAGCCCATCGCAGACGCTCGCCGACCCGCTCGAACACGCCGTCCTCGACGCGCGAACGCTGGATGAAGAACACGTGCAGCGCCTTGTCCTTCTGCTCGGCGAACAGGAGACCACGGGCGGGCTGTCCGTCACGGCCGCCGCGGCCGACCTCCTGGTAGTAGGCCTCGAGCGACGCCGGCACCGCGGCATGCGCGACGGTCCGCACGTCGGCCTTGTCGATCCCCATTCCAAACGCGTTCGTGGCGACGATCACCGGGACCTCGCCGGACATGAACCGCTCCTGGGTCTGGTGGCGGACTCCGCGGTCAAGGCCCGCGTGATAGGCGAGCCCCTCGACCCCGAGCGCGCCCCGCAGCTCGTGGGCAAGCTCCTCGCTGGCCGATCGCGTCCCCGCGTACACGATCGCCGGCAGCGCGTCCGCCTCGCCAAGGGCGGCGGCGAGCCGGCGGCGCTTGTCGGCGGCGTTGCGGCAGGAGACGACCGACAGCGCCAGGTTCGGCCGGTCAAACCCGGTCGTTACCCGTAAGGGATCACGCAGCGCCAGCCGCCGGACGATGTCGGTCGCCACCGCCGGCGTCGCGGTCGCGGTCAGCGCGAGCGTCGCCCTGGCGCCGACAGACGCAGCGGCCTCCGCCAAGGCGAAGTAGTCGGGCCGGAAGTCGTGGCCCCACTGGGAGACGCAATGCGCCTCGTCGACGACGAACAGACCCACGCGCGCGCGGGAAATGACGTCGAGGAAGCGCGGGAGCGCGAAGCGCTCGGGCGCGACGTAGAGAACCCGCACGTCCTCCCCCCGCGCGATCCGTCCGAGCGCCTCGGAATTGCCGGCGGCGCCTCGCTGCGCGTTGATCAGCTCCACCTTCCCGGGCGCGATCCGCCACAGCGTCCGAGCCTGATCCTGCATCAGCGAGACGAGCGGCGAGACGACGATCGTGAGGTCGTCACGCATGAGCGCGGGCAACTGGTAGCAGAGCGACTTGCCCGACCCCGTCGGCATCACCACGAGCGTGTCGCGATTCTCAAGCGCCGCCTGGACGGCCGCCTCCTGACCAGGCCGGAAGGCGTCAAAGCCGAAGATGTCCCTTAGTGCGCCGCGCGGATCCATGGGCGCGCGACATTAGCGCTGCCTTCGGCGGCTCAACGGGCTCGTGACAAATGCCCTCGGCGCTCTGTGCGGTACCGCACACCCGGTCGCTCGTCGACATCGGACACTGCGGCGATGGATCTCATGTTCGGGGTAATCGTCCTCCTCTACATCGTCGTCATCGCGGTCTCGCTGCACGCGCGGCGGGATGCCGGGATCAGCCGGCATCCCTATCGCAATCCGTACGGCGACGCGCCCGGCGCCTGGTCAGACTGACAGCGCGCGGGGCGGCGTCGGGTTCCTGAGCCCGCGGACGCGCGCCGCGGCCAAACCGAGGAACGCGCCAAGCAGAACGATCGCCGCTGCCTCTGACACGAGCGCGATCACGATCTCGAGCCGGTGGCCGCTCTCCATGAAGCCGAACAGGGCCCGGGTCTCGCTGATCATCAGCGCGACGAGCGCGCCGCCGGCAACACCGATCCCGGCGAGCGCCACGGCGCCGTCGGCGAGCAACCGCCACCGCGGGTACCCGCCAAACCCGGGGACAAGCAGCCACAGGCCGAGCACCGTTGCGCTGATGAAGTTCAGCAGGAACAACGTGCCGATCGTCGGCACGACGGAGAAGTGACCGGCGGTGTACTGCTCGAGATGGATGCCACCGACGACGAGGAGCGCAACCCCGCCAAGCGTGCGGACCGCACCAAGCGCCGAAATCCGTCGACTAGTGCGCATCGTGATCAACCTTCGTGCCCGCGCGTGAGACGACGTACCACTTGGCACCGAACTGATTGAGGTCCTGGCCCGTCGTCTTGCCGGGCTGGTTGCCGTCGCCCGCGTAGTAGTAGAGCGGATGGCCATGGTAGGTGACCTCGGTCGCCCCGTCCTTGCGGTGGGTGGTTCCGAGCGCGGACGCTGTCACCGACTGTCCCGCGGTCACGGTGCTGTTCGTCGTGAGCGGCGGCCACACACTGGCGCAGCTCGAGTAACAGGTGCTGGCGGTCCCCTTGTCCGCCCCGAACAGGTACAGGGTCCGCCCCCGGTTGTCGACGAGGTAGGAACCGAGCGTTGAGTGACCGAGGTCGACGGTCGTCGCCGCGCTCGTCGCCTGTTTCTGCGGCTGGGGCGCCGCGCCATAGGCCGACGACCCACTGCCGCCACCACTGCCACCGCCACAGCCGGCGATGACGAGGGCCGCGGCGAGGGGGCCGAGGGCAAAGAGGGAGCGCGTGTTCATGAGTGTCTCCGGTTCGGGTCAGGGTGCACGCTGGGACAGCTCTACTAGCAGTCGTAGTAGTAGTGCCTCTTGCCCTCTGAGACGGGATCGCGCCACGAGACCTTCCCGGACTTAGCAAACCCTTCGGTTGCGCAACCTACGCTCATCTACTACGCTGCCTCGTACATACTGCTACGGTGCGTCGTAGACACGGCCTTTGGCCCCGACCGCGGGAGCGGATCAGGGGCGTACGAGCGATCAGGCGCGCACGAGCGGCAGTTGCGACTCGAGCGCGAACTTGCCGGCGGCCGCCTCGGTTCCGGCGAGCGGGTACTCCCCGCTGAAGCACGCGTCACAGTGCGTGTCGCGCGAGGTGCCAACCGCCTCGTAGACGCCGGCGAGCGAGAGATAGTGGAGCGAGTCGGCGCCGAGCTCGGCCGCGATCTCCTCCGGCGTGCGCCCGTGAGCGATCATCTCCTCACGGGTCGACATATCGATTCCGTAGTGGCACGGATGCTTGATCGGCGGCGCGGAGATCCGCAGGTGGACCTCGGCAGCGCCCGCCTCTCTGAGCATCTTGACGATCTGGCGAGTCGTGTTGCCGCGGACGATCGAGTCGTCGACGACGACGAGTCGCTTGCCGGCGACGACCTCGGGCAGCGGGTTGAACTTGAGGCGCAGGCCGTGGCGGCGAAGCTCCTGACCCGGCTGGATGAACGTCCGGGCGACGTAGCGGTTCTTGATGAACCCGTCGTCTTGCGGGAGACCGGACTCGCGGGCCAGGCCCCGGGCGGCGGCGTTGCCGGAGTCCGGCACCGGGATGACGACGTCGGCGTCGACGGGCGCCTCGCGCCACAGGATCTCGCCCATCCTCGCGCGGGCGACCTGGAGCACGGTGCCCGACATCCGCGAGTCCGGCCGAGCGAAATAGATGTACTCGAACACGCAGAACGCATGGCGCTCGGACTCGACGGCCATCCGCGTCTTCAGCCCGCCGTCGACGAGCGTCACGACCTCGCCGGGCTGAACGTCACGCAGATAGCGGGCCCCGATGAGATCGAACGCGCACGACTCCGACGCGACGCAGTAGGCGCCACGTCCCGTCGCCTCGTCCTCGATCACGCCGATCGCAAGCGGGCGCAGACCGGCCGGGTCCCGGAACGCGACGACGGCTTCGTCGGTCATGACGACCGTCGAGAACGCGCCGCGCAGCCGCGGCAGGACGTCGGCGACGGCGTCTTCGATCCGGTCCGCCGGGTGCGTCGCGATGAGCGCCGCGATGATCTCCGAGTCCGAGGTCGAGCGGAACGGGACCTCGCGTCCGCGGAGCTCGGTGTGTAGCTCGACGGCGTTGATCAGGTTGCCGTTGTGGGCGAGCGCGAGCGTCCGGCGGTCGTCGCGGACGATCGGCTGGGCGTTCTCCCACTCCGAGGAACCGGTCGTCGAGTAGCGGACGTGGCCGATCGCCATGTCGCCGACGAGCGAGCGGAGCTTGTACTCGTCGAACACCTGGTTGACGAGGCCCTGGTCGCGGATCGCCATGAGGCTGCCGCCGCGCGGAGCCGTGGCGATACCCGCGGACTCCTGCCCACGATGCTGCAGCGCAAAGAGAGCGAAATAGGCGAGCCTCGCGACGTCGTGTTCCGGCGCGTAGATGCCGAAAACCCCGCATTCGTCGCGAGGTCCGTCGCGATGATCGGGGAGGTCAGCCATACGCGAGAGGCCTCATTCCCAAGGCTAGCAGCGGGTCCGATGGCTCACGAGACCAGATCCGCCAGCCCACGCTCGCGCGTGGACGAGAGTTCGGAAAGTGGCAGATTCAGTTCGGCCGCGCCCGCGGTCAGCGAGAGCGCGTCGCCGCCGACCCGGCCGATCACGTAGGCACGGACGAGGCCGGCGTCCGCGAGCGCCTCCTCGGAGGCGGCGGAGACGATGAACGCCTGGCCGGGCGCCTCACCGAACAGTCCGGTGTCGCCGACGTCCGCCAACTCGACCTTCGCGCCAACCCCACCGCCGATGCAGCACTCGGTGAGCGCGACGGCGAGGCCGCCCTCGGCGATGTCGTGGGCACTCTTCACGGCACCTGACCGGACCGCGTCGCGGAGGCGCTCATGAACCTCTCGGACGGCACTCGCTTCAAGCGACGGCAACGGACCGACGGGTGGCTCGCCGCGGAGCTTGGCGAGCTCAGAGCCGGCGAGCGAGTGCGTGAAGTATCCGGTCAGGGCGATCACATCGCCCTCATCGGCGAACCCCAGCCGCCCCGCGACGGCCGCATCGGGGAGGCGGCCGACGATCCCGACGACCGGCGTCGGGTAGATCGGGCCGGTCGGTGCCTCGTTGTACAGCGAGACGTTGCCGCCGACGACCGGCGCGTCGAGTGCCGCGCACGCCTCGGCGAGCCCGTCGACCGCCCGCGTGAGCTGCCATGCGACATGCGGCTTCTCCGGATTCCCAAAGTTCAGGCAGTTGGTGAGCCCCAGCGGGGTCGCCCCGACGCAGGCAAGGTTCGCCGCGCATTCAAAAACCGCTTCGACCGCACCCGCGCGCGGGTCGCATGCGACCCGCCGGCCATTGCCATCGATCGAGACAGCGATCGCCGAGCCGTCCGGGAGCTGGAGGACCGCCGCATCCGCCTCCTCGGGGCGGCGCACGGTGCGCGACTGGACGACCGGGTCGTACTGCTCGAAGACCGGCCGGCGCGACGCGATGTTCGACGAGCGCAGCAGCGCGAGCAGCATCTCAGCGGCCGATTCGGTCCCGGCGAGGATCGGCGGCGCGCCCGGATAGAGGTCGTGCTCGGGCGCCGCCGGCTCGAGGTCGTAGAGCGGGCAGTCATCGACGAGCACGTCGACCGGGATGTCCGCGACGACCGCCCCGCGCTCGAGCACGCGCAGCCGCGGCTCGCTCGTGACACATCCGATCGGCGTCGCCAGCACCTCCCAGTGCTCGCACACCGAGAGCACGTCGGCGACCCGCTCGGGCTCGACGACGCACAGCATCCGCTCCTGGGACTCGGAGATCATGATCTCGAACGGCTCCATCCCCGGCTCGCGGAGCGGCACCTGCGTCACCTCGAGGTCGAGGCCGACCTCGCCCTTGGACGCCATCTCGGAGGACGACGACGTGAGGCCGGCAGCGCCGAGATCCTGGAGCGAGGTGAGGAGCTCGCGGTCGAGCAGCTCAAGACAGCACTCGAGCAGCTTCTTCTCAGCGAACGGGTCGCCGATCTGGACCGACGGCCGCTTTGCCGCGTCCGCCTCGCCGAGCTCGGCGCTCGCGAGCACCGAGGCGCCGCCGATGCCGTCGCGGCCGGTGAGCGCGCCGAGCAGCATGACGACGTTGCCCGGGCCGGCGGCGGCGCTGCGAATGAGCCGCTCCTGGGGCGCGAGGCCGAGGCACATCGCATTGATGAGGCAGTTCTGCTCGTACGTCGGCTCGAAGTAGATCTCGCCGCCGATCGTCGGGACGCCGATCGAGTTGCCGTAGTGGCCGATCCCGGCGACGGCGTGCTCGAGCAGGTAGCGCGACCGCTCGGACTGCGCCGGCTCGCCGAAGCGCAGCGAGTCGAGCACGGCAATCGGCCGCGCACCGACCGCGAACACGTCGCGGAGGATCCCGCCGACGCCGGTGGCCGCCCCCTGGAACGGCTCGACGGCGCTCGGGTGGTTGTGGGACTCGACCTTGAACGCGACGGCGAGGCCGTTTCCGACGTCGACGGCGCCGGCGTTCTCGCCCGGGCCCATGACGACGTGCGGACCCTCGGTCGGAAGGCGGCGCAATAGCTTGCGGCTGTGCTTATAGGCGCAGTGCTCGGACCACATCAAGCTGAACATCGCGAGCTCGACGCCGTTCGGCTCGCGGCCGAGGCGCTCGACAATCTCGGCGTACTCGCCGTCGGTGAGACCGAGTTCGCGGTGGCGGGACTTAGGCGAGGACGCGGTCGGCAATCTGGGCCTTCATCGACTCGAAGATCTTCAGCCCGTCGGTCGAGCCGGTGAGGGCGTCGACCGCGTGCTCGGGGTGGGGCATGAGGCCGAACACGTTGCCCGCCTCGCTGCAGACGCCGGCGATGTCGTCCTGCGAGCCGTTCGGGTTCTCGCCGGGCGCGTAGCGGAGGACGACGTGGACCGGGTCGGGCGAGTAGTAGCGCCCCGTGGTGTGCTTGACCGGGATCGAGAGCCGCTCGCCTCGCCTACACGCCCGCGTGAACGCCGTGCCGGCATCGACGACCTCGAGGCCGACCTGGCGGAAGACGAACTTCAACGATGTGTTCGGCAGCAGGGCGCCCGGCAGCAGTCCCGCCTCGCAGAGCACCTGGAAGCCGTTGCAGATGCCGAGCACGAGCCCGCCCTCGCGAGCGAACTCGGCGACCGCCTCCATCACGGGCGCAAAGCGGGCGATCGCGCCGGCACGCAGGTAGTCGCCGTAGGAGAAGCCACCGGGGACGACAACGGCGTCGACGCCCTGCAGATCACGGTCGGCGTGCCACAGCAGCGTGGCGTCCCCGACGCGCCGCGCGGCGTCGAATGCGTCGATGTCGTCACATGAGCCCGGGAACTGGACGACGCCGAACTTCATACGTCGACGATCTCGTAATCCTCGATCAGGGGATTCGATAACAGCCGCTCGCACATCTCGGGGAGGCGGTCGGGGTCCTCGACGTCGAGTTCGATCATCCGCCCGACGTGGACGTTGCGCACCCCGCTGAAGCCGAGCGCGGGCAGTGCCCGCTCGACTGCCTGACCTTGCGGGTCGAGGATCCCGGCTTTCGGCTTGACGAGCACGCGGGCCCTCACGCCCGCGTCCTCTCCTGCCAGTCGGCGAACGCGCTGCCGGTGACCCGCTCGTAGGCCTCGATGTACTTCTCGCGAGTCTTGGCGACGATGTCGGCGGGGATCTCCGGTGCGGGCGGGTTGCGGTCCCAGCCGGTCGAGGAGGCCCAGTCGCGGACGAACTGCTTGTCGAAGCTCGGCTGGCCGCGGCCCGGGGCGTACTCGTCGGCCGGCCAGAAGCGGCTCGAGTCCGGCGTCAGCACCTCGTCGCCGAGCGTCAGATTGCCATCCGTGTCGAGTCCGAACTCGAACTTCGTGTCGGCGAGGATGATCCCGCGCTCGCGTGCGTGGCCGGCGCCCGCCTGATAGACGGCGAGCGAGACGTCGCGCAGGCGCTCGGCGAGCGTGCGGTCTCCCACGAGTTCGACGGCGCCCTCGAAGTCGATCGCCTCGTCGTGTCCGACGTCGGCCTTTGTGCTCGGGGTGAAGATCGGCTCGGGCAACTGGCTCGACTCCCGCAGGCCGTCGGGCAGCGCGATCCCGGAGACGGCCCCGGTTGCCTGGTAGTCCTTCCAGCCCGACCCGCTCAGGTACCCGCGGACGACACACTCGACGGGGAGCATCTTCAGCTTGCGGCAGATCATTCCGCGGCCCCGGACCTCGTCCGGGACGCCGTCGGAGATCGAGATGAAGTGGTTGGGAATGATGTTCTCGGTCAGCTCGAACCAGAAGGTCGAGAGGCCCGTGAGCACGCTTCCCTTGTCCGGGATCGGCGTCGGATGCACGACGTCGTAGGTCGAGATCCGGTCCGAGGCGACGAGCAGCAGATCGTCGCCCAGCGCGTAGATCTCACGGACCTTCCCCGAGGCGATGAGGGGGAGGTCGGCGATGGCGCTCACTGGGCCGACTGTAGCAACGAGCGCGGCGGGATTTCCGGCCGGCCGAACCCGTTTTCAGCGGAATCTGCGGCAACGGCCGCTACGCGATCACGTCAAGCCGGGCGACGATCTCGTCCGCGTAGCGGATGAACGGCGCGTAGTCGAAGATCGCGTCGAGGTCGAGGCGCTCGCCGGCCGGGTCTGCGGCGAGCAGCTCGCGCATCGGCGTGCGCTCGTCGAGCGCCTGCTGGGCGAGCCGCTGGACGACGCGGTACGCGTCGTCGCGGGTCAGACCGCGCTCCACAAGCGCGAGCAGGACCCGCTGAGAGAAGAGCGCGCCGTGGGTGATCTCGAGGTTCTCCCGCATCCGCGCCGCGTCGACGACCATCCCTTCGACGACCGCGATCACGCGGCGCTGCATGTGGTCGAGGAGGATCGTCGAGTCGGGCAGGATCACGCGCTCGACCGAGGAGTGCGAGATGTCGCGCTCGTGCCACAGGGCGACGTCCTCGACGCCGGCTTGTGCGTTGCCGCGGAGCACCCGGGCGAGCCCGGTGACCTGCTCGGACTTGATCGGGTTGCGCTTGTGCGGCATCGCGCTCGAGCCCTTCTGACCGGCGCCGAACGGCTCGCGCAGCTCCGCGACCTCCGTGCGGGCGAGATGCCGGAGCTCGGTCGTGAACCGCTCGAGCCCGGCGCCGGCGAGGGCGATCGCCTGGAGGAGCGCGGCATGCCTGTCCCGAGCGACGACCTGGGTCGAGACGGGCTCGGCTCTGATGTCAAGACGCTTAAGGACGCGACGCTCGAAGTCGGGTGAGGTGGCGCTGTACGTCCCGACCGCGCCGGACAGGGCGCCGACGGTCGCCTGGGCGAACGCTTCTCTGAGTCGCTGCTCGTTGCGCGCGGCCTCGAAGGCGAAGCCGGCGAGCTTGATGCCGAACGTCGTCGGTTCGGCATGGATGCCGTGGGTGCGGCCGACGCACAGCGTGTAGACGTGGGCTTGGGCTTGTTTCGCCAGCGCCTCGACGAGGTGCCGCGCCTCCGGCAGGACGACGTCAGCGACCGCTCGCAGCTGCAGCGCGAGCCCGGTGTCGAGGACGTCGCTCGAGGTCAACCCGTAGTGGATCCAGCGCCCGGCCGGTCCGGCCGACTCCGCGAGCACGTCGACGAACGCGGCGGTGTCGTGGTCGGTGACCTTCTCGCGCTCGTTGATCGCCTCGACGGTGAACGTCGCCTTGCCGATCGCCTCGAGCTCCTCGGGCGTCGGACCGTCCATCTCCTCGCAGGCGGCGACCTCGACCTGCCGCATCGCCTCGAAGCGAGCATGGTCGGACCAGATCTCGGCCATCACCGGCCGCGTGTAGCGCTCGATCATCGCGCCGGATTATCGGCGACGCGCGCTTCGGACCGTGATCAGGCGACTGACCCTGACGCTTCGCGGCCGGCCGCCCGCGGATCGCAGGGTCGCCACGACGACGGCCGGGACCTTGCGTGCGCGACGCAGGGCACGGAGGGCGTCGTGCTGCACGTGCCGCCGGACGACGATCGTGCCGGCGCCGGGGATCACGACGTAGGCGAACATCACGCGGAGCCGCCCCGCGAGCCCCCCGCCGGCCGTGCGGTAAGTCTTCTTGGTGAGGATGAGCACGGTCCCGCTGCACGTCTGGCCGACGGTCGCGGTGCACCAGAGCGGCACCGACGCCTGGCCGGTTGGCGAGATGTCGACGGTCGTGCCGACGGCGCTGTTCGCCGGGACGATCTGGAACGTGTGGGTGACCGTCGTCGTGTGGCCGGCGTCGTCACCTTGGCTCACCCGGACGGTGTATGTGCCGAGCGCGAGCCGGTTCGGCCATTGGAGCACCCAGTTGCCGCCCGCCTGCGACGTCCGCTTCGTGCCGAGGTTCTTGGCGCGCGTGCTGGACCCCCTGAACAGGGTGATCGCGACCTGCGTTCCGTCACCGATGCCGTGGCCCGCGGCGCCGAGGAAGACCGGGGCGCCCTGGCTGAGGTGGCCACCCGCGGCCGGCTGCGTCAGCGTGAGGGCCGGTCCGTGGACCTTGATCCGGAATGTCACCGGATGGCTGATCCCGCCCGCCCCGTCGGTCGCGATCACGGTGTAGCGGCCGTCGGCGAGCGCCGGGAGGCGGATCGAGAAGCGGCCGTCGGCGCCGGACGCGCCGGATGCGGTCGCGGCGGGAGTGGCGTTGGTCGTGTCGCCCGGGTAGATCGTGATCCGCACCGATTGGCTGTGGGCGGCGACGCCGGTGAGCGTCGGGGTCGCCGTTTGCAGAGGAGCGGCGCCGGGCGAGTTGAGCGTGATCGTCGCGGCGCCGGTCTTGAGGACGAACGTGTTCTTCGTACTGAAGCCCTGCGTGCCGGCGGCGCTGTCCTGCTCGGCCTGAGCTGTGTAGGTGCCGTCCGGCAGCGCGGGAATCGCGGTCGTGCTGTACCTCCCGTTCGATGCCGCTGCCGACAGCGTCCGGACGGGAAGGCCGCCCGTCGTCGTGCCGCCGTAGATGCGCACGGCCACCGTACCCTGGGCGCCGAAGCCGGTGTCGGCGGTGCCGGCGAAGCTCGGCTGGCCGCCGGTGATCGTCGCGCCGTTGGCCGGGGAGGCGAGGGTGACGTCGGGCGCGGGGGCGATCTGGGTGATCGTGAGGGTCGCGCCGGTCTCGGCGCAGTTGGCCGTTTCGAGCGGGAGCACGGGCTGTGGCAGGGCGACGGCGAGCGTGATGCGGTCGCCGGGCAGGACGGAGACCTGCTTTGAGAACGCGATCGGCGTCGTCGTGGCGCTCCCTCCGGCGACGGTGCCGGTGCCGTTCTTCAGGACGGACCAGTTGGCGTTCGGACACGGGGGCAGCAGCGCGGGCGACTGATCGGCGACGACCGACCCGGACACGGTGACGCTGCCGGACACCGGCGAGGTCCAGGCGACGACGGGCGGCGCGGAGATCGACGGCTGGAGCACGACGTTGTCGCGTGCGCCAGTGATTCCGATGGACGGCGTCCCGCTCGGGTCCCTCCACGGCAGCGTCCCGTCTGGCGATCCGAGTTTGACTCCACCCGCTTCCTCGTAGCTCCACGGGTGACCGCCGTAGCTGTCCTTATCCGGGTTGGCGATCGGCGACGTGCTGAAATCCGACGTCAGGTTCCACGTGAAGCTCGCGGCGCTGGCAGCTCCCGGAAAGCACGCCAGCGCAGCGAGAAGGCCGAGCGTAACGACTAGCCACCGGGCGTCACTCACGGCGGTGAGCGTAACGCCCAGATGGTGGTTGGGAGCCGGTAATGATGATGATGGTCATGCGACAGACTGACGAGGCGATGCCCGAATACGACCGATGTCGTATCCGCACCGGGCGGGTCGACGAAATCCCGGTGTTGCTCGATGTTCAGCGGCGAGCCTCGGACATCTGGGAGGCGTATCGGGCCGACCTGGCGGCGCACCCGGAGGTGATCACGCTGCCCGTCGAGCAGGTCACGCGCGGCGACGTCCGCGTGATCGTCGATGCGCATGACGAGCCCCTCGGGTTCTCTGCGGTCATCGAGCTCGGCGAGAGCGTCGAGCTCGACGGGTTGTTCGTAGCACCGAAGCACATGCGCCACGGGCTCGGCGGCCAGCTCGTCGCCGACGTCGTCGAGCGAGCGCGGGCGGCGCACGCGCTCCGGATCGAGGTCACGGGCCAGTCGGGCGCGGTCCCGTTCTACGAGCGGCAGGGCTTCCGGCAGACCGGCGAGGCCGAGACGCAGTTCGGCCCCGCACCGCGGCTCACGCTCGTCCTTTGACCGTCGCGGGCCGGTCACGCTCCTCGCAGGGCAGGCGGGAGGCGTCGTGGGGCGCGGGTCGTCGGTCGCCCGTCGGGTACGGCGACACAAACGCAACAGAATGGGTCGTGTCAGCAGAACCTGTGACGTTTCTCCGGTTGAGCGGGAATAACGCAACAGGATCCGCCGCCCGGATGGATCCTGTGACGTTTTTCCGGGTGCCCCGGCCGGGGCTCTCCACGTATCCCTCCGGCGAGCGCGGTCGAGGCTAGCGCCCGCACAGTGCCCGGCTGACCCACCGGATCGGGACAAGTGTCCGCGGGACGCCGCCGCGGCGGAATCCCGGACCGCTGTGCCCGTGTCGGCGGGACAACGGTCCGGTCGTCGTGACCAGGGGTGTCCCGGGGACGGCCGCACCGCCCGCCGATGCCCGCGGCCGACGAACCTCAGATCGAGAGGATCCGCGCGGCGAGCACGGCCGCGTTCCGCGGGTTGTCGACCCCGACGCACGCGACCGGCACGCCCGGCGGCATCTGCGAGATCGAGAGCAGCGCGTCGAGGCCGCCGGCAACCGACGTGCGGCTCGTTAGCGGGACGCCGATGACCGGCAGGTCCGTGTGGGCGGCGACGACGCCGGGCAGCGCCGCGGAGAGGCCGGCGCCCGCGATGATCACGCGGAGGCCACGGACCCGCGCGTTGCGGGCGTAGTCGGCGACGGTGTCGGGCTCGCGGTGGGCGGACATGACCCGCACCTCGCAGCTGATACCGCGGTCGTGGAGTTCCTTCTCGGCCTTTTCCATCTCCGGCATGTCGCTCTTGGAGCCCATCACGATGCCGACGGACGGGGCGTCGACCTCGACCCCCTCGAACTCCACCGCGGGCTCGGCATAGGGCGGCGGCGCGGTCGGTTGCTGCTCGGTCACGTTTGACTTCTCCCTGTCACACGGCGCGCAAAGCGATGTCGCGCCGCAGTTGTTTACCGTCGAACTCGATCATGTCGGCGGCAGCATAGGCGCCCGCGCGGGCGGCCGCCGCGTCCGCCCCCAACGCCGTCACACTCAGCACCCGACCGCCGGCGGTGACGACCGCGCCGTCCTCGTCGACAGCGGTTCCGGCGTGGGTGACAAAGGCATCGGACGGCACGTCCGACAGGCCGGTGATGACATCACCTGACGACGAACTCTCCGGATACCCCCGGCTCGCCAACACGACCGAGACCGCAAAGTCAGACGACCACCGCAGCGAGACGCCGGACAGACCACCGGGACGAACCGCAGCATCGAGCAGCTCCAGGAGATCTGACTGGAGTCGCGGGAGGATCGCCTGCGTCTCCGGATCCCCGAAGCGGACGTTGAACTCGAGCACCTTCGGCCCGTCGGCGGTCATCATCAGGCCGGCGTACAGGACGCCGTGGAACTGAATGCCCCGGCGCCGGAGCTCGTCCAAGACAGGCTGGTGCACCGACGAGCAGATCGTCGCCGCCTGCGAGGCATCAACCGCCGGCACCGGCGAGTACGACCCCATCCCGCCGGTGTTCGGCCCGCGATCGTCGTCGAAGATCCGCTTGTAGTCCTGGGCGGAGGCCAACGGCAATGCCCGCACGCCGTCGCAGACCGCGAGCAGCGACAGCTCATCCCCGACGAGGCACTCCTCGACGATGACCTTCGACGTCCCGAACCGGCGCTCGACGAGCAGCGAGGTCAAAGCATCGATCGCTTCGGCCTCAGAACCGGCGATGATCACGCCCTTGCCCGCCGCCAGCCCGTCGGCCTTGATCACCGTCGGGTAGCGCCCGCCGATCGCGGCCATCCCGGCCTCGACATCGCGCACGACCGTGTACGCGGCGGTCGGCACCCCGGCCGCCTCCATGATCTCCTTGCAGAACGCCTTTGAGCCCTCGAGCTCGGCGCCCGCTGCCCCCGGGCCGAAGCACGCGATCCCGGCGGCCGACAACGCATCGGCGACACCGGCGACCAACGGCGCCTCGGGCCCGACGACGACGAGGGACACGCCCTCCTCCAGGGCGGCCGCGACGACAGAGGCGCCAGCGTCCGGGACGACGCCGGCGAGCACCCGCACGTCGCCGGCGATCCCGGCGTTACCCGGAGCGCACAGCACCTCCGGGGACTGCGGGGAGCGCAGCAACGACTGGATGAGCGCGTGCTCACGGGCGCCCCCGCCGAGAACGAGGACGCGCCGGCGGGGGGACGTCACCTCAGATGGAGCCAATGAAATCGTCGATCGGGATCGCGCTCAGCGTTTCGTACTTCCCCGTCCCGCGTGACGCGAGCTCAAGGGACACCCGCGCAATGACCTTCTCGTCCGGGGCTTCGACGACGTTGACGAAATCGAACTGCCCGAGCGTCGCCCACTGCGCTTTCACCGTCGCCCCGAGCTGTTCGATCTCCCGGTTGACCTCTCGGATCCGGGCCGGGTTGTTCTTGATCGTCTGCACGCCTTCCGGCGTGAGCGTGGTCAGCATGATGTAGGTCGGCACGGCTCGCCTCCTATTCGACGTCGTGAAGCGGCACTTGTACCATGGCGCGCCTTGTCGGTCCTGTGCCCCTCCAGACGGCAGGTGATCCGGGCGCTGGCGATCGCGGGGATCGCAACCGTATGGGCGTCGGTCATCGCCCCTGCGCACGCAGCCCCCGGGCCGGTCGTCCGCACGAGCCACGGGTGCTACCTCGTCGGCCAGAAGGTGGCGGTCCTCGGCACCGGGTTCGCACCGGTGCGGACGTTCGACGTGTCGGTCGACGGAATCGACTTCGGCCAGAGCACGACGAACGCGTCCGGAGCCTTCTCCAGTTCGCTCATCCCCGGCGGCCTCGGCGCGGGCCTCGCCCAGTACGTGCACCACCTCGACGCGACCGACGGAACGACGAGCGCCGGCGCCACGTTCACGGTGACGCGCCGTGCGGGCGCTCGGTTCCTCGCCGCCACGGGCAACCCGCACACGCTGCGGGCGCCGTTCCAGGTCTGGGGATTCGCGCTCGACGGTCGGCGCAAGCCCGTCTACGTCCACTATGTCGCGCCGTCCGGGCGAGCCGCCCGCAGCTACGCCCTCGGCACCGCGGGCGGCCAGTGCGGCTACCTGCGAACGAAGGCCCGGCGGGTGTTCCCCTTCTCGCCGTCGGTCGGCGTCTGGACCCTCCAGGTCGACACCGCCCGACGGTACGCGAAGCGGGTGGGCGGCCCCGTCAGCCGGATCCGCGTCCGGATCAGATAGCCCGACTGACCGCTCAGCGGTCGCCTCGGTAAACCCGCGCCGATGTAAGCTCTCAGCGCACCAAACGGAGGTCGAGTGCCCTGATCGCGATGCCGCAGACGAGATTTGCCAGGTCCGGTGCCCTGAGCATCGCCTACCAGGTGCTCGGTGAGGGCGACGTCGACGTCATCCTCGTCCCCCAGTGGCTCTCGAACATCGAGCAGTACTGGGACAGCGCGGCCGCGTCGTACTTCCTGCGCCGGATCGGATCGTTCAGCCGGCTGATCATGTTCGACAAGCGGGGGACAGGCTTGTCCGATGCGGTGCCGACGACCCAGACGCTCGAGGAGCGGATGGACGACGTGCTCGCGGTGATGGATGCGGTGGGCTCCGAGAGAGCGGTCCTGTTCGGCCCGTCCGAGGGCGGCCCGATGGCCGCGCTGTTCGCCGCCACGTACCCCGAGCGCTGCATCAGCCTCGTCCTGTACGGCGCCTGCGCGCGCTGGCTGTGGTCCGACGACTACCCGATCGGCCGTCCTGAAGAGGTCGTGCGGGCGGGCGGCAAGCTGTGGATCGATGGCTGGGGCACCGGCGCCTCGGCCCACGTCCTCGCCCCGAGCCTCGCCCGCGATGAGAACTTCCGACGGTGGTGGGGACGGTTCGAGCGCCATTCCGTCCGCCCCGGAATGGTCGGCCCGATCTTCGAGACGATCAACGCGCTCGACATCCGCGCGGTGCTTCCCGCGATCCGAGTGCCGACGCTCGTCGTACATCGCCGCGGGGACAAGCTGATCGACGTCTCCAACGGCCGGTTCCTGGCGGACAACATCCCGGGCGCGCGCTACGTCGAGTTGCCGGGGGATGATCACATCTACTTCGCCGGCGACGCGGACTCGCTGCTCGACGAGATCGAGGAGTTCGTCACCGGTTCGCTCGGGATCCACGATCCCGAGCGCATCCTCGCGACCGTGATGTTCACCGACATCGTCCGCTCGACCGAGCACGCCGCCCGGCTCGGCGATCGCCGCTGGCATGACCTGATTTCCGATCACGACCGCTTGATGAACGACCAGATCGCCGTCTACAGAGGCCGGACGATCCGGAGTACGGGCGACGGCGTGTTCGCCGCATTCGACGGGCCTGCCCGTGCGATCCGCTGCGCGATGGCCGCCGTCGACGCTGCCCGGACGCTCGACGTCGAGATCCGCGCCGGATTGCACACCGGCGAGTGCCAGCTCGCCGGCGACGACCTTGCCGGCGTCACGGTCCACATCGGCGCCCGGATCGCCGATCTTGCCGAGCCCCGTCAGGTGCTCGTCTCCGGAACCGTGCGCGACCTCGTCGTCGGGTCGAACATCGCGTTCGACTACCGCGGTGTCGAGGCGCTCGCCGGCGTCCCCGGCGAGTGGCGCCTGTTCACGGTCGCCGGTCACAGTCGCGCCAACGGCCGCAGCTGACGCGATACACACCCGGGAACGATGGACCGCCCAATGGCCAACATGACCTGGCGGCTGGAGGGCGGCGGCGAGGTGACGATCGACGCCTCGGAACTGACCTTCATCGACTCGACCGGACTCCACGTGCTCATCAACGCCCAGCGTCGGCTCACCCGGCAGGGGCGCAGCCTGAGAGTGATCGACCCGCCGGTATCGGTCCGGCGGGCGATCGAACTCTTGCGGCTGACCGAGACGCTCGGTCTCGGTTAGAGAGCGGCTCCGGCCGGATCGCCCGCCCGGTCGAACGCGAGCTCCCCGTCGGCGGCGTCGATTCGCACCGTGTCGCCCGGGACGAAGCGGCCCTCGAGAATCGCCAGGGCGAGCGGGTCAACGAGACGCTTCTGGATGACCCGCTTGAGCGGACGCGCGCCGTAGGTCGGGTCGTAGCCGAGGTTGCCGAGCAACGTCCGCGCGGCGTCGGTGAGCTCGATCTCGATGTCGCGCTCGCGCACCCGGCGCACGAGCCGCTCGACCTGGAGGTCGACGATCTCGCCAATCTGCTCGCGGGTGAGGACGTCGAACTCGACGATGTCGTCGAGCCGGTTGATGAACTCGGGCTTGAAGTTCGCCTCAACGCCGGCCCGATATCCGCCCCCGCCCGCCCCAATGTTCGAGGTCATGATCAGCACGACGTTCTTGAACGACACCGTGCGGCCCTGGCCGTCGGTGAGCCGTCCGTCGTCCATCACCTGCAGCAGCGTGTTGAACACATCGCCGTGGGCCTTCTCGATCTCGTCGAGGAGGACGACGCTGTACGGCCGGCGGCGGACCGCCTCGGTGAGCTGGCCGCCCTCGTCGTAGCCGACGTAGCCGGGGGGCGCTCCGACGAGCCGGGACACGGTGTGCTTCTCCATGTACTCCGACATGTCGATCCGGATCATCGCGTCCTGGCTGTCGAACATGAACTCGGCGAGCGCCCGGGCGAGCTCGGTCTTGCCGACGCCCGTCGGGCCGAGGAACAGGAACGTGCCGATCGGCCGGTCCGGATCCTGGAGGCCGGCGCGGGAGCGGCGCAGTGCCGCCGAGACGGCCTCGACCGCCTCGTCCTGGCCGATCACCCGCTGGTGCAGGCGCTCCTCCATGTGCACGAGCTTCTCGATCTCGCCCTCCATCAGACGGGAGACCGGAATGCCGGTCCACTTGGCCACGACCTCGGCGACGTCCTCGGAGTCGACGCGGTCCTTGAGGAACCGCGGCTCGGTCGTCGCCGCCTCGGACACGCGCTCGGCCGCCTCCGCGGTCGCAATCGCCTTTTCTAGGTCGGGGATCTCGCCGTACTTGAGCTCGGCGGCGCGGCCGAGGTCGGCCTCGCGTGTCGCCTTATGAAGCTCGGTCTTCGCCTGGACGAGCCGTGACTGAAGCTCGGCGACGGTGTCTGTCGCGGCCTTCTCGCGCTGCCACTCGGCGTGCATCGCCGCCGAGCGCTCCTTCTCCTCGGCGAGCGTCCGCTCGAGCTGCTCGCGGCGGGCCGCCGTGCCCACGTCCTGCTCGTCATCGTCGCCGAGTGACTGGAGCTCGATCTCGAGCTGCATGATGTGCCGGTCGACCTCGTCGATCTCGGTCGGCTTGGAGTCGATCTCCATGCGGATCCGCGACGCGGCCTCGTCGACGAGGTCGATCGCCTTGTCTGGGAGGAAACGGTCGGCGATGTAGCGATGGCTCAGCGTCGCCGCGGCGACAAGCGCCGAGTCCTGGATCCGGACCTTGTGGTGCTCCTCATAGCGCTCCTTGAGGCCGCGGAGGATCGCGATCGTGTCCTCGACGGTGGGCTCGCCGACCGTCACCGGCTGAAAGCGCCGTTCGAGCGCCGGATCCTTCTCGATGTGCTTGCGGTATTCGTCGAGCGTCGTCGCCCCGACGCAGCGGAGCTCGCCGCGCGCGAGCATCGGCTTGAGCATGTTGCCGGCGTCGACCGATCCCTCGGCCGCGCCCGCGCCGACGATCGTGTGGAGCTCGTCGATGAAGATGATGATCTGGCCGCGGGCGTCGGTGATCTCCTTGAGCACGGCCTTCAGCCGGTCCTCGAATTCGCCCCGGTACTTGGAGCCGGCGACCATCGCGCCGATGTCGAGAGAGACGAGCTTGCGGTCCCGCAGGCCCTCCGGCACGTCGCCGGCGACGATCCGCTGGGCGAGGCCCTCGACGATCGCGGTCTTGCCGACGCCGGGCTCGCCGATCAGGACGGGGTTGTTCTTCGTCCGGCGCGAGAGCACCTGGACGACCCGGCGGATCTCGTCGTCGCGGCCGATCACGGGGTCGAGCTTGCCCTGCGCAGCCGCCTCGGTGAGGTCGCGGCCGAAGCGCTCGAGCGCCTGGAACTTGTCCTCCGGGTTCTGGTCGGTGACGCGCTGACGCCCCGGGATGTCCGCGAGCGCCTTGAGCAGCTCCTCGTGGGTCGCGCCGGCGCTCCGCAACGCGTCGCCGGCCTTGCCGCCGTGCGCGGAGATCGAGAGCACGAGGTGCTCGGTCGAGACGTACTCGTCCCCGAGCTCGCGCATCTCGTGCTCCGCGGCGCGCATCACCTGCACGAGCTCGCTCGAGCCGCCGGCCGGCTCGGATGTGGTGCCGCCGCTCAGCGTCGGCAGGGCATCAAGGGCCGGGGTCAGGCGCTCACGCACCGCAACCGGCGACACTCCTAGCTTGCTCAGCACGGGCGCGACGACACCGCCGTCCTGTTCGAGCAGGACGGCGAGCAGGTGCTCGGGGGTTGTCTGCGGGTTGTGGCGCTCGTCCGCAAGTCGCTGTGCGGCCTGCAGCGCCTCCTGTGACTTGATCGTGAACTTGTCTGGTTGCATCAACCCTCGGTTTCTGAAGTCGTATAAATCTTAGTCAGATGGACTTAGATTATGGCAGGCTCCGAGCCAGTTCTCAAGAAATCGCTCAGAACCGGCGCATGCCACTGAACGTTTCCGTACAGTCAATTACGGGATGGCGGCAGGGTCTGTTCTGTGGCGGCAGCTGGCCGCGCTCGTGGCGACCGCAATGGTCGCGACGTGCGTGGTGGCGATCCCTTCGGCGCGCGCGCTGACGCCGCCCACCCCCTGGGACGGCACGAACCCATTCCACTGCATCGTCCAGGATGCCGGCCGGGGAACGACCGTGCCCGATCCCGGGGCCGACCCGTACTGCGTCCGCTTCGACAAGACCGGGCAGAGCGTCACCGACCTCGGCCTCCTCGACTTCCTGCTCAAGGAACCGGCGCGAGTGGCGGCCGCTGTACCGAAGTGCTTCTCCTACCAGGAGGACCACTGGCGCGGCTCGCTCACGCCAGGGGGCCCCGCGCTCTACGAGTACGTCGGTCACTACTTCTTCAACAAGGCCACCGGCGACGGCGGCGCGGTCACACCTTCTCGCTGCGCCGCTGGCACCCAGGGCTGTGATCACCCACGATGACGTCCCCGCCGACCCTCAGGCGGCGGTTGAACGCGCTCACCCGCCGCGAGGCTGCTCAGCCGCGCCGGGGCCGCCGGCTCGGCACGCTCGCGCTCTAGCGATCCCCCTGCCATCACGGCCACGCCCGCCTACGCCGCTGGTCTCGCTGACGACGCGACCCTCCAGGCGTTCGCCGACACGATCCTCCCGGGCCGCGCCGCGACCGCACCGATCTCGGCAACAGCATCCACCCGCTCGCGATCGCCGGAGTCGACACGCCCCCGGTGCGGTCGAGACCGACGCGCTCGCGCTGTTCCACCACCCGGAGATCGGGTTCGATGCGCTCGCACCGGCGTTCCTCGGCGACTCGAGACGCGCGCGCTGCTGCACGGCGGCGACTTCCTCCATCTCGGTTCGACGACCGGGTGCCACCTGCCTCGGCGCCCTCGATTACGGCAACCCGACGCGCCTCCTATGGGAGGCGGCGGCGGCCGTCCCGTTTACGTGCTTCTGCGCGGCGGCGCTCGTGCGCGAGGCCACCTCCGCCACGCGTCGGGCTACCGGGTGATGGGCCTCCCAGGGGTCGCGCCGAACGGGTACACCGAGTTCTCGTACGGCCGTGCGCTCAGCCGTGAGCGCACCGGACAGGATCGCTCCCATGACCGAGCGCGTCGACGTCGTGATCGTCGGGTCCGGCTTCGGCGGCTCGATCACGGCCTGGCGGCTCGCCGAGCTGTACCGCGCCGCGGGCACCGATCCGCGATCGGTCGTCGTGCTCGAGCGGGGCGTCGGTACGGGCATACCGACTTCCGCCAATCGATGGACATCGACCATCTCTCGGACATCTACCTGCTCATCCAGGGACAGGGAGCGCAGGTCGTCACCGCGAACGCCGTCGGGGGTGGTTCGAACCTCTATCTCGCACGTCTTCGCTCGCCGAGCGAGACGTTCGAGCGGCGAGACCGCCGACCCGGCGACGGACCCGCGCGGCGGATGTGGCCACAAGCGATCTCGCGCCTCACCCTCGACCCCTATTACGCGCGGGCCGAGCAGGGCCTCCGGGTGGCCCGACCCGAGTGGGATCAGGTGTCGAAGTCCGGCGGCCTGTGGGCGGCGGCGCTCAACAGCTCCGGGCGTTCGTGCGACCGCGTGCCGCTCGCGATCTCGGAGGAGCGCTGCGTCAACGCCAAGTGGTGTCACACGTTGCTCTTCGGTGCCGCGCCTGATCACGAACTACCTGGCGGCCGCGGAGGCCGCCGGGGTGCAGGTGCGCCCGGACGTGCAGGTGTCCTGATCAGCCAGTCGAGCGCGCGGCCCTACCGCTACATCGTGCAGGCCGACGTGATGGACAACGAGGGCGCGCGCCGACGCGCGGGCCGAGCGGGCGCTGGTGCAACTCGAGTGCAAGGTGCTCGTGCTTGCCGCCGGCGCGATGGGTACGCCGCCGCTGCTGATGCGCTCCCGGCCGGGTTCCCGGCGCTGTCCTCGCAGCTCGGGCACAACCTCGGCGTCAACGGCGACCACATCGCCGCGTCGAGTTCGACCCCGACCGCGTGCGCTCCGTGCTCGGCCTCCCCGGCTACGCCGAGTTCTACAAGGGCAAGCCGATCACGACGATGAGCTACGACTGGTGGGCCGGCCGTCGCGGCGGGGCGTACGACGGCACGCGATTCACCCTCCAGGAGATCTTCCTCTCGTCGCTGACGAACTTCCTCTACGACAGCGGCCGAACGGCCCGGCGGCCCGTCCTGGTGGGGCCTTCAGAAGAAGCAGGCGGTCGCCCACTGGGCAACCGGATCGAGCTGCTGGCGATGGTCGAGGACACGCACGACGGCACCTTCTTGCTGCCGCCGCCGGTGGGAGCGGTCCGCGCCGCGCCGGCCGTCGCGATCGGCACGTTCGACTACACGATGTCCGAACAATCAGTGCGCATCCGGGCCGCCGCGAACGACGCGATGCGACAGGTCGCGACGCATCGCGGTCTCGGCCGGTTCATGGCACTCACGGAGACCCAGGGGTGTACTGCGCGCACCCCCTCGGCGGCGCCCGTATGGCCGAGTCGCCCGACCTCGGCGTCGTCGATGACCATGGCGCCGTCACCGCTACGAGGGCCTGCACTGCCTGTACTGCATCGACGGCTCAATCATCCCGACCTCGCTCGGGGTCAACCCATCGCTCACGATCTCAGCGGTCAGCGAGCGCTGCGCCGAGGGGCTCGTCGCCCGCGGCTCGGACTTCGGCCTGCCGACGCGCCCGCCGTCGCTGCGGCCGGACGTGCCGCCCGAGTATGTCGGCGACCGAGTCGTCCCTCTGGCGCGCCGATGATGCGGTCCGTGGTTCGCACGTTGCCCTAGCCGGGGTCGCTACGGACCTGTGACCGGCTCGGCGTGCCGATCACGGTCTCGACGCCTGTGCGCCGATCACGGTGCGCGTCGACGCGGTGACGCGGGCGGACCACGCAGCAACGAAGAAGGGAAGCGTCTGATGGTTGTGAGGATCACGCGAGGGCGAGCCCTGCTCGCCGGATGCGTTTCGGCACTGACCGTGTTGATGGCGACGGCCGGCTCGGCGGCTGCGTCGCAGGCCGAGTACCAGAAGGCCTACAAGCTGGGGCTCGCGGCCTACACGTACGGGTTGCCGCTCCTTGAGACCAACAAGACGTTCCTGACGATGACCAGCATCAACGTCACCAACGGTCACGGCTTCGGGCCGGTCAACCAGTTCAACAGCGTGCGCAAGCTGAACAACCCAAACAGCAAGGCGGTCGTCGCGCCGGGCGCGAGTGCGCTCTCCTCGATCGCGTGGCTCGACCTCCGCCGCGAGCCGCAGATCCTGCATGTCCCGCGCGTACGCAACCACTTCTTCGTGCTTGCGCTCCTTGATCCTTACACCAACGACATCATCAATCTCGGCAGCGTTCACAACACCAAGCCCGGCTACTACGTGATCGCCGGCCCTGGCCAGCACCGGCTGCGGATCCCGAAGGGCACCCACCGGCTCAACGTCAACTACTCGCGGATCTGGATCATCGGATCGACCCAGCTCAAGGGCAAGAAGGACCTCCATAACGTCAACCGGATCCAGGACGGCTACACGCTCACGCCGCTGCGCAAATGGGACGTCGATCACTACCGCCCTGCGTCGCCCGCGCATCCGGACACGAAGGTCAAGAACGCCAACCTGCCCGGAGGCCTGCAGTTCTTCGACGTGCTCGGCAGCCGCTCGCGCAGTTCCCACCGCCGAAGCCGACCGGACCGAGCTCCGTGAGCTCGCCGCCGTCGGGATCGGGCCCGGGCTGAAGCCCTCGCAGAACTCGCATCTCAGCGCCGACACGCTCCGGGGACTCCGGGCCGCTGTCGCCGCCGGATCGGGTCAGGTCATTGCCGACGCGAAGTCCCTGTTCGTGGCGGGCTTCGCCAAACGATTCCGGGCTAGCGACTAGCCGCTGATCGTCACGGGGATCTTCGCCGTCCGCGTGGTGATCGAGCCCGCGGCGTCGAACAGCACCGAGTACACGGCCGAGTCGAACAGCACCCCGCGGACCGTCGCGCGGATGCGCGTGTGGTGCGAGAGCGCCGAGCGCAGCTTCTTCAGCTCGCGGCTCGTGAAACGCAGGCTAAGGGTGCGGCGCCCGGCGCCGCTCAGGCGCACGACGGACGAGTTGACCTCGAACGGTTTGGCCCGGCCGATCGACACGAGCGCGTACGCCCCGGTCTGGCAGGGACCGGTGCAGCTCACGGTCACCTTGAGCGCGTGGCTGGCGACGGGATGCTGGCCGCCGGGCACGGAGGCCGCGACCGAGACGACCGGAGGCTGCTTCGCCAGCGCGGCGGCGGCAAGCGCACTGATGTTGACGCTCCCCAGCCCCGACGCCTCGTCGTATCCCGCGTGCGCATTGCAGCAGTGCAGCGACTTGTGGTTGCCGAAGTCGAGCCC
The DNA here is from genome assembly GCA_963750695.1 of uncultured Solirubrobacterales bacterium. Lineage (GTDB taxonomy): Bacteria > Actinomycetota > Thermoleophilia > Solirubrobacterales > Solirubrobacteraceae > Palsa-465. The sequence goes on along the minus strand of CAVVSB010000002.1, from coordinate 138,949 downwards.
GACGTCGTTCCCGAACTGGGTCACGTCGAAGAACACACCGCGCGCATGCGCTCGAGCGAGCGAGTAGAGCAGCGGATTGACGAGACCGAGCGGATGCTTGTGCGCCGCGCGGAGCCGTTGGTCGATGATCGCAAAGCCGCCCGCGAGCAGCGGGGTCGCGGCGCTCGTGCCGCCGAGCGCCTCCCACGGGTTGGTGTTGACCTGGCTGATGCAGTTGGGGTCATCCGCCGAGCAGAAGATCGCGTACCCGGGAGCAATGTCGGAGAGCATCGACACGTCGGGCACCGCCCGGCCATTCGCCTTCGTGCTCGCCCGCTGATAGTTCGGGCGGTTGAAGAGCTCACTCGTCCCGCCGCCACCCGCCGAACCCGGCTGGGCGGCCGCGTCGTTCCAGACGAGCTGGTTCGTGATCGCGTTCGTCGAGCTCAGCTCGAGGTTCGTCCCGCCGACTCCGGTGACCCACCACGACGACGAGGGATAGTTCACCGACAGCAGGCGCAGCGGCGTGCCGTCGCCCGAGGTGCAGTCCGCCGAGCCCTGATCGCCGCTCGAGGCGACGAACGTGACGCCGCTCGCCGAGGCCATCTCCAGCGCGCCCTCAGTCGACAAGATCCCGTTGTCACCGACGAAATGGGCGAGCGCCGGCTCGCACAGGCCCAGCGAGGCCGAGATGACCGACGGCTTGTGCTTCGTGCGCAGCGGCGCGGTCAGCGCGTGGAGCGTGTCGGCGGCGCTCGCCTTCGTCTCGAACACGTCGATGCCGTCGAGGCCCGGAGCGGCCGCAGTGAGCACCTCGAGATCGAGCGTTGCCTCGCCCCCGGGCTTGAGCAGCTTCGAAATCCCCACGCCGAAGGTCTGGATGGGCGGATGAGAGATACCGAAACACTGGCCGAAGGCGTCGATGTCCGTCGCATGCTTGTTGACGATCTTGAATCCGTCGACCTCGATCAGCGCGACCCGCTCGCCCTGGCCCGAGAGGCCCGCGCTGCGCAGCCCGTCGTACCCGTAGGCCGTGAGGTACTGATTCGGCGTGAATCCGCCGGTGGCGAGCCCGTCGGCACAGCCGCTGGGGGTGCCACTGCGCTGCCTCGCCGACGTCGGCTGCGACGCCGCATGCGCGGCGCGCGGGCTGGTTCGCTTGCGGACGTGGGGCGCCCCGGCGAGCGAGCGGTTGTCAAGCCCGACGACGCCGGTGACGAGCCCCTTGAGGCCCGTCGGGATCTTCGCCGCCCGGACCGCGGCGACGCTTGCGCTCGCCTCCGCCGCAGGTGCGATGAAGCGCTCGCCGTCGACCCGGAATTCGCTGAGCGGCGTGGCAAAAACCCGCGCCGCCCGTCCCGCCGCAAGCGTCGCAGCGGCAAACAGGCCCGTCGGATCAATCTCGACGTGACGCGCGCCCGCGCGGCGCAGGAAGGCGACCACGTGGCGGCGGGTCTGCGCGCTCGCACCGTAACGGCGGGCGAGCGTCGCGAGTGGTTCGTAGGCGCCGTAGTTCGGCGACCCGGGGGTGGTGACCGCGAGAGCCGCCCGCCGCAAGCCCGCGAGGTCGGCGTTGAGCGGCAGCACGAGCTGCAGCTGGGTGCCGGTGGGAGCGGGACCGACCTTGGCGATCCGCGCCGGCGGCGCCGCGGCCGCAACGCTCACAGATGCGAGCACGAACACGGCAGCGAGAAGGGTGGTGGCCACCCCCAACCTCCAAAAGCCCATGCCGCATCCTCTCACACCGACAGCGTCGGCCGCGCCGGGGAACGGCGTCTCAGCCGTCGACCGGACCGTCGGCAGGCGAGGAGCGCGGGCGCTCGACCGGGATCCGGAACCGCTGGAGATCCTTGTGTCGCACGAGCTCGCCTCCGCGCTCGTACGGCACGATCTCGGCGCGCAGCTCGCGCCGCAGCGCCTCGAGTCGCTCGACCTCGGCCTTCAGCTCGTTCGCCCGCCGCTCGAGGGCGGCGACTTTGCGTGACGCCGACTCGAGCTCCTCCTCGAGCTCGAACACGCGCTCGACGCCAGCGAGGTTCATGCCGAGCTCGGCCGTCATCTCCTGGATCCGGCGCAGCCGCTCGACGTCCTCATGCGAGTACAGCCGGGTGCCCTTGGGCGATCGCTTGGGCTCGATCAGACCGCGCGCCTCGTACATGCGCAGCGTCTGCGGGTGCATGTCGGCGAGCTCGGCGGCGACCGAGATCATGAACACACCACGATCGGAGGAGACCTCGACCCGAGTCGTTGTCCTGATGCGTCGGGTCGCCATCAGCTCGGGCTCCCCGATTCGGTGCCCGTGAACAGGTTCGCCCGCGGATTCCCGTTCATGACGGCGGATAGCCTGTCAACTGCCTCGGTCTGCTCCGGGGAGAGGTGGTCCGGGACGTCGATCACGAAGCGGTAATGGATGTCGCCGTGACCCTTGCCGCCGAGCTTCTGCGGGCCCTCGCCACGGAGTCGCTGGACCGTGCCGTGCTTCGTCCCGCGCGGCACGCGCAGGCGCTTTGACCCGCTCAGCGTCGGCACCTCGACGACCGCGCCCTGGATCGCCTCGGGGATCGTCAGCGGGACTTCGACCTCAAGGTTCTCGCCGACGCGCTTGAACACCGGCGAGTCGCTCACGTGCGTGATCACGTACAGGTCGCCCGGATCGGCGCCGCGGACTCCGGGCTCGCCCTTGCCGGCGAGCCGGATGCGGCTGCCCTCCCGGACACCCGCGGGGATGTTGACGCGCATCCGCCGCACGCTGCGCTGTGCGCCGCTGCCCTTACACGTCGGGCAGGGGTCCTCGATGATCGTGCCCGAGCCCTGGCAGTTGGAGCACGGCTGGGAGATCGAGAAGATGCCCTGGCTCTGGGCCTCGATGCCGCGGCCGTTGCACACCGGGCAGACCTTGGGGCTCGTCCCCGGCTTGGCGCCGCTGCCGTTGCAAGTGGGGCACGGCTGGGACGTCGGTACTGCGAGCGGGATCTGCGCGCCGCCGACGGCCTGGTCGAAGGTCAGCTGGACCTCGGTCTCGAGGTCACGGCCGCGCGCCTCACGCGCGCGCCCGCCACGCACGCCACCGGCGCGGTTGCCGCCAGGGGCCGCGCCGCCCCCGCCGCCTCCGAAGATGTTCGAGAGGATGTCGCTGAACCCGCCGCCGAACGACCCGGCATCAAACCCGCCCGGCATACCGAAGCCGAACGGCCCCGAGCCACGGTCGTACTGCTTGCGCTTGTCCGCGTCGGACAGGACGTCGTACGCCTGCGAGATCTCCTTGAAACGCTCCTCGGCCTTCTTGTCGCCCGGGTTGCGGTCCGGGTGGTACTGGCGCGCAAGCTTCCGGTACGCCTTCTTGATCTCCGCGTCGGAGGCGCCCTTGGCGACCCCGAGGGTCTTGTAGTAGTCAGGCCGATCAGCCATTGCCCGTCACGACCTCACTACGCCGCGACGACGACGCGGGCCGGCCGCAACACGGTCTCGCCCAGGCGATAGCCACGCTGATAGACCTCGACGATCGTCCCTGTCGACGCGCCCTCGACGGGCAGCTGGGCGATCGCCTCGTGATGCTGAGGATCGAACGGCTCGCCCTCGGGCGAGAACCCCTCGATCCCGACGCGCGCGAGCGCGGCGATCACGTCGGCGTGGACGAGCTTGATCCCGGACGCGAGCGTGTCGTCGCCCTGGCCGTTGCCGTGGGTCTCGGCCGCCTGCAGCGCGCGGTCGAGGTTGTCGACCGCCGGCAGCAGCTCCTTGGCGAGCTTCGCCACACCGCGATCCTGGGCCACGGCGGCGTCGCGCGCTGCCCGCTTACGGTAGTTCTCGAAGTCGGCCTGCGTCCGCTGCGCGAGCGCCAGATACTCGTCGGCCTTGCCCGCCTTCGCGGTCAGCGCCTCGATATCGACGGCGGTTTGAGCGGCGGCCTCGGGAGCGGCATCGGGGTCCTGATCGGCGCCCCGCTGGCTCTCGTCAACCGGATCCTCGGCCAAACGCTGGGACGCCTGCTCTCCGCGAGCGAAGTCGGACGCCTGCTCCGATGCCGGGCCCGGCGACGAGGCCGCTCGCGTCGCGGCCTCGTCGTCGGTGTACGCATCGGAGCCCACAACGGCGTTGGGCTTCTGCGAGTCCATCTACTTACCTTCGTCGACGACTTCGGCATCAACGACGTCTTCCTGCGCACCGGCGCCGTTCGTCGTTGACTCGCCACCGGCCGCCGCACCGTCGTCAGACCCGCTCGCCGCCTGCTGCTCTTGAGCGCGCTGGTACATCGCCTCGGAGACCTTGTGGAAGGACGCCTGAAGCGCCTCGGTCTTGGCGTTGATCTCGTTCGCGTCTTCGGAGGTGAGCGTTTCGCGCACCGCCTTGATCGCGGCCTCGATCTCGGTCTTGGACGACTCGTCGATCGTCTCGGCGAGGTCCTTGAGCTGGCGCTCGGCCTGGTAGGCGGCGTTCTCGCCGTTGTTGCGGGCCTCCGCCAGCTCACGCAGGCGCTTGTCGTCCTCGGCGTGCGACTCGGCGTCGGTCACCATCCGCTTGATCTCGTCATCGGACAGGCCGGACCCAGAGCGGATCTCGATCTTCTGCTCCTTGCCGGTGCCAAGGTCCTTGGCGGACACGTTGAGGATGCCGTTCGCGTCGATGTCGAACGCGACCTCGATCTGCGGGATCCCGCGCGGCGCCGGCGGAATGCCGGTCAGCTGGAACTTGCCGAGCGACTTGTTGTACGTCGCCATCTCGCGCTCGCCCTGGAGCACGTGGATCTCGACGCTCGGCTGGTTGTCCTCGGCGGTCGAGAACACCTCGCCCTTGCGGGTCGGGATCGTCGTGTTGCGCTCGATCAGCTTCGTCATCACGCCGCCCTTCGTCTCGATCCCGAGCGTGAGGGGGGTGACGTCGAGCAGCAGCACGTCCTTGACGTCGCCGGCGAGGACGCCCGCCTGAATGGCGGCGCCGACGGCCACGACCTCGTCCGGGTTCACACCGCGGTGCGGATCCTTGCCGGTGAGCTCCTTGACCTTCTCCTGGACGGCCGGCATACGGGTCATGCCACCGACGAGGACGACGTGGTCGATGTTCGCCGCGCCCTTGTCCTTGGCGTCGTCAAGCGCCTGGCGGACCGGCGCAACCGTGCGGTCGAGCAGGTCGGCGGTCAGCTCGTTGAGCTTCGCCCGCGTGAGGCGGGTGTCGAGGTGCTTCGGGCCGCTCGCGTCCGCAGTGATGAACGGCAGGTTGATCTGCGTCTCCTGCGTCGTCGAGAGCTCGATCTTCGCCTTCTCGGCCGCCTCGTAGAGACGCTGGAGTGCCATCGGATCGGCCGCGAGGTCGATGCCTTGGGACTTCTTGAACTCGCTCACGAGCCAGTCAACGAGCGCCTTGTCGAAGTTGTCGCCACCGAGGTGGTTGTCGCCCGCCGTCGCCTTGACCTCGAACACGCCGTCGCCGATCTCGAGCACGGACACGTCGAACGTGCCGCCGCCGAGGTCGAAGATGAGGATCGTCTGGTCGGACTCCTTGTCGAGCCCGTACGCGAGCGACGCCGCGGTCGGCTCGTTGATGATCCGCTTGACGTCCAGGCCGGCGACCTTGCCGGCGTCCTTCGTCGCCTGGCGCTGATCGTCGTTGAAGTACGCGGGGACCGTGATCACCGCGCTGTCGACCGTCTCACCGAGATACGCCTCGGCGTCGGCCTTCAGCTTGCCGAGGATCATCGCGCTGATCTCCGGGGGCGAGTACTGCTTGCCGCCCGCCTCGACGCGCGCGTCGCCGTTCGGTCCTGAGACGACCTTGTACGGCACGATCGACTCCTCGGTCTTCACCTCGGCCTCCTTGCGGCCCATGAAGCGCTTGATCGAGAAGACCGTGTTCTGCGGGTTGGTCACCGCTTGGCGCTTGGCGACGGTGCCGACGAGCCGCTCACCCGATTGCGTGAACGCGACAACCGAAGGCGTCGTCCGGCCGCCCTCGGCATTCTCGATCACGGTCGGCTCGCCACCCTCCAGGACCGCCATACACGAGTTGGTCGTCCCGAGGTCGATTCCGATTGTCTTGCCCATGTGTCGTTCTGCTCCTGTGTGCTCGTAAAAATCTCAGTCCGAGAGTAGCAGATCTGTCCGCTCGGGCAAGCGTCCGGACAATCGGCCAAGCGTTCGAGAGCGAGCTTTCGGGAACGTCGGGGATGGCCGGCGGCGCCGCTGTCTCGAATCCGCAGGAAAGTGTCCGCTGGTCGGTGCTCGCCGGTTGGATCGGGACATTTCTTGGCTACGAGGGACACAACGGTCCGATCTGCCGCCGGGACTCGTTCTGGCGGGCGATCGTCCCGGTCAGTCGACGCCGACCCGCGGGCACATGCGCCGCAGCCCGCAGTCACCGCACAACGGCCGCCGGGCATCGCAAGTCCGCCGACCGTGGCGCAGCAGGTTGAGGTGGAGCTCGAGCTCATCCCCTCGGGGGGTCACAGCGAGCATCTCGTCGTGGAGCTCCTCAAACGGCGCCCCCGGCCGGAACAGCCCAAGCCGCGTCCCGACCCGTGAGACATGGGTGTCGACCGGGACGTCGTGCATCCCGAACGCGAACAGCAGCACACACGCCGCAGTCTTGCGCCCGACGCCGGGGAGCGAGGTCAGGTACGCCTGCGCTTCGGGGACGGTGCACTCGGCGAGCCAGTCGAGCGAGAGCTCGCCGCCCGGCGCCGTGTCGGTGATCGCACGCAGGATCGCCTTGATCCGCGCCGACTTCACCTTCGAGATCCCGCCGGGCCGGATCGCCTCCTCGACGACATCGACCGGCGCGTCCCGGATCAGGACCCACGTGTCGCCGGGAAACCGCTCACGCAAGGCCAGGTACGCCACATCCCGGTTGCGGTCATTGGTCGACTGCGACAGCACGGTCAGGATCAACTCGGCGATCGGGTGACCGTGCGGCGCCGCGAGCGGGCGGCCGTAAACGAGCCGCAGCCGGTCCCGGATCGCCCGGACCCGCCGGGCCGGCGGGCGCGACCACGTCGCAGCCGCGCTACTCAACGGCCCCCCACCGCTCACACGCCCGCGCCGCGGCGGCGACCGCGTCACGCAGGCCGGCCGCGACCGCGGACGGATAGAACCCGGTCGCGGCAAGCCGTTCCAGCAGCACGCCCATCAGCACGTCGCCCGCCCCGATCGTGCTCACAACTCGCGCCGGCGTCACCGCGTCGACATCCGCCCGGAGCTCTCCACGGAGGATCGCCCCGTCGGCGCCGAGCGTGATCACGACGAGGTGCGCGCCCGCCTTCAGCAGCGACAGGGCCGCGCGTTCCGGGTCGTCCTCCCCGGTCATGATCAATGCCTCATTCGCGTTGCAGCGAACCAACAGAGCCCCCGGCAGGCACGCGTTCGCACTCGCTGCCGCCTCGGACGCGGAGCTCCAGCGGTGCAGCCGCAGGTTCGGATCGAAGATCACCGGTCGCTCCAACCTCAGCGCCAACTCCCGCGCCCGCATCGTCACCGCCCGCTCGGCTTCGTCCACCAACGTGTTCGTCGTGATGAACAGCGCCGCCGAACCCTCAACCGCCTGCTCGAGATCAACGTCCCGGAGGTACGTCACCGACCCGAGGTCGGCGCCGTAGACGACGTATGTCGCCTCACCAAGCTCGTCGACGGTGACGAACGCCACCGGGGTCTGACGGCCCGCGAGCAACATGAAGCGGGACAGATCGACGCCGGCCGCCCCCAGCCGCGAGCAGAGCCAGCGGCCCCATGGGTCATCGCCGACACCGCCGAGAATCGCCACCTGCGCGCCGGCCTGCGACGCCGCGTAGGCCACGTTCGCGACGACGCCGCCGAAGTGCGGGACGAACGCGTCGGCCTCGCCGAGCGTACGAATCGGCCGCTCGCAGATGAGATCGACGAGCGCATCACCGATGCACAGGGTTCGGCCGGACACGGCCGGGACGTTATCCTCGCCGCCGCGTGCGCGTCGATGAGCACACGATCACTCTCGACCAATCGCCCGTCTTCTATCGCAGCGCTCCCGTCGCCGATCCACCGCCGCTGTACCTCCACGGGATCCCGACCAGCTCCGATGACTGGAGCGAGCTGCTCGAGCGAACGGGCGGGCTGGCCCCTGACCTGATCGGCTTCGGCCGCAGCGGCAAGGGTGGCCACCTCGACTACTCGCTCAGCGGCCTAAGCGACTTCGTCATCGAGTTTCTGGACGAGCTCGGCGTCGAGAACGTGAAGCTCGTCGCCCATGATTGGGGTGCCGCCGTCGCCCTGACGCTCGCCGAGCGTCACCCGGAGCGGATCGACAGGATCGCGCTCTGCAACCCCCTGGCGCCGCTGCCGACCGTGCACTGGCACCGCCTCGCCCGCACCTGGCGGCGCCCGGTCGTCGGCGAGCTTGCGATGGGGTCGACGACGAGGGCCCTGTTCGCACGGGAACTGCGGCGCGCGAGTGCGACGCCGGAAACATGGCCCAAGGCCCGCGTCGACCCATTGTGGGAACAGTTCGATCAGGGCACCCAGCGGGCGACGCTCCGCCTGCACCGCGCCACCGACACCTCGCTGCTCGTGAGCGCCACCGCCGCCCTTGACGAGGTGACACAACCGACCTTGATCGTCGTCGGCGAGCACGACCCATGGCGCGACGCCCGGGACATCGACGAGCTCGCCACGCGCCTTCCGGACGCCACCGTCGCGCGATTCCCCGCGGCCGGCCACTGGCCCTGGCTCGATGACCCGGGGGCCGCCCATGCGATCGAAGACTTCCTGCGGTGAGAGGCCGTCGCATCAACCTCAAGCGCGCGGCCCCGACGATCGTGGCCGCGGTGCTGGCGACGGTGTACGTGATCGTCTCGCCGCCGAGCTTCGATCTCGCGGCGCATCTGCTGCGCGCCAAGCTGTTCCGAGCCGAGGGCTTCGGGCTGTGGAACAACTGGTGGTACGCCGGGCACCACACGCTCGGCTACAGCGTCCTGTTCCCACCGATCGAGGCCGCCCTCTCGCCCCAGCTGGCCGCCGGACTCGCATGCGTCGCGACGGCGGCGCTGTTCGAGCTGCTCGCGTACGAGCACTTCGGCCCCGATGCGTGGCTCGGGTCGGTGTGGTTCGGCGCCGCAACTGCGAGCAACCTGTTCACCGGCCGACTCGCGTTCGCGTTCGGGATGCTGCCGGCAATGGCGGCGATGGTCGCGCTGAGGCGCCGACAACCCGTCCTCGCCACCATCGGCGCCGTCCTCGCCGCACTCGCGAGCCCGGTCGCAGCCCTCTTCGCCGCCCTCGGCGGCGCGGCGGTCGCGCTCGCCAAGCTCATCACCGAGCGCCGCATCAGGGCCGCGCTCCCCGGTGCAGCGGTCGTCGTCGGTGCGCTGCTCCCCGTCGCCCTACTCGTGGTCGCGTTTCCGGAGGGCGGCAGCGAGCCGTTCACGTTCGCGACCCTGTGGCCGGTCATCGTGATCTCGGCGGCGACGTTCTTCGCGCTCCCCAAGGAAGAGCTCGCGCTTCGGATCGGAGTCCTCCTGTACGGCCTCGGCACACTCGCGGCCTACGCACTCTCAAGCCCGGTTGGGAGCAACGCCGCCCGGCTCGCCGCGCTCATCGGCGGTCCCCTGGCCGCGCTGCTCTGGTGGCGCCGTCATCCCCGCTGGCTGCTTGCGGCGGTACTGCCCCTCGCGTACGTGCAGTGGCAGGCGCCCGTCCGTGACGTGAACCGCTCGGCCAACGACCCGTCGGTACAGGCCTCGTACTACGACCCGCTGCTCGCGTTTCTGCGCCGTCAGACCGGACCGCCCTTCCGGATCGAGATCCCGTTCACCAAGTTCCACTGGGAGACGTACGACGTCGCGCCCTACTTCCCCCTCGCGCGGGGCTGGGAGCGTCAGCTCGACATCAAGTACAACCACCTGTTCTACGACGGCACGCTCAATGCGCGGACGTACGAGGCGTGGCTGCACTCGCTCGCGGTGCGGTTCGTCGCGATCTCCGATGCCCGCCTCGACTTCTCGGCGGAGAAGGAAACGGCACTTGTCCGCGGTGGGCTGCCCTACCTCAAGCTCGTGATGCGCTCCCAGCACTGGCGCGTGTACGCCGTCGAGCAGCCGACACCGATCGTTCAGGGACCGGCGACACTGACCGGCCTCGGGCCCGACGACCTCACGATCGAGGCCCACCGGGCGGGCACGCTGTTCGTGCGCGTGCGTTTCACGCCGTACTGGTCGATCGAACGCGGAGCCGGCTGCGTCGCGCCCGGCGGCGAATTCACCGCGATCACGGTGCCGAGGCCCGAGCGCGTGCGCCTGGCGATCGCCTTCGCATTTGACCGCATCGGGGCGCGGTCGGAGCGCTGTAGCTGACCGGATCCGCCAAAACCGGGCGTTAAGTGCGGACGCTTACTGAGCATCAACACGACGTGAGTTACGATCAGAGGCGGATGCGACGCCGAATCGACCAGATCGGCACGAAAGTGTTGCCGCGGGGCTGGAAGGACGCGTTTCGCCAGGTCCTGCTCGGCGCGGGCGCATACATGCTCTATGAGCTCGTGCGCGCGGTCGTCTACGGCAATGCGTACAGCCCTGGCTACAAGCCGTTCGGCGACGCCACCAAGATCATCCACCTCGAGCGGCTGCTGCATGTATTCGCCGAGCCCAGCATCCAGGCGTGGGTGGCCGGCCGTCACTGGTTGATGGACATCGCCTCCTGGACCTACCTGAACGCCCACTACTTCGTCACGCTCGGGGCGCTGCTGTTCATCTACTTCCGCCGCAACGACTCGTTCTACTTCGTGCGCAACGTCTTCATGATCGCGATGGCCCTTGCGCTCGTCGGCTACGCGCTGTACCCGACCGCACCGCCGCGGCTGATGCCGGAGTGGGGCTTCACCGATTCGATCCAGCAGTTCACCGGGATCACGGTCGAGAAGGGTGCCTCGAGCGCGCTCATCAACCTGTACGCCGCCGTACCCTCGATGCACGTGTGCTTCGCACTGATGGTCGGGATCCCGATGGCCCGGCTGACGAGACGCCGGCCAGCCCGGGTCGCGTGGCGGCTGTACCCACTGCTGATCACCTTCGTGGTCGTCGCGACCGGCAACCACTACCTCACCGACGTGTTCCTCGGCGCGCTGACCGCCGGCGCCTCGTGGCTGATCGCGAGCCGGCTGCTCGCACGCGCGCGTCCTGACGCCTGGGCCTTCCGGCCGGCACGAGCCTTCCACCCAGCGACCGCCTAAGCACGAATGCCAGACCGAACCGAGGCGCGGACTCGGAACCGAGGCGCGCGCAGGCGTGGCGAGGGGCCAACGACGCAGGAACTGATGCGCGAGCGGCTGATCGAGTCCCGGCTCACGCCGAACGCGATCTCGCTGACCGGCTTCGCGCTCAACATCGCTGCCGCCGCGCTCGTCGTCGGCCGCCTGTTCTTCCTCGCCGGGATTGCGTTCATCGTCGGGTCGATCATGGACACGCTCGACGGCCGCTACTCCCGGATGTCGGGCAAGGGGACCCCGTTCGGCGCGTTCCTCGACTCGACGCTCGACCGCCTCGAGGAGGGCATCGTGCTCACCGCGGTCGGCGCGTACTTCGCCTCACGCCACAACCAGGTCGCGGTCGCCGCAGTCGTCGCCGCGGTTCTGTTCAGCCTGATGGTGTCCTACACCCGGGCCCGCGCGGAGGCACTCGGGGTCGCGTGTAAGGTCGGTCTCGCGACCCGGCCCGTGCGCGTCGTGATCCTGTCGATCGGGCTCGTGTTCGCAAAGGGCGCCTCGATCGGGCACTTTGAGTTGCTCGCCCCGGCGGTGTATGTCCTCGCCGGGCTCACGCTCTTGACGACGATTCAGCGGATCGCCTATGTGCGCAATCAGCTGAACGCCACGGCGTGATGTAACAAAACGCGCCAGAAAGCCTAAATAGGTCGTCTGCGCCGTGACCGAAGTCGCGCAGACTCAATCTTTCAAGAAGGGAACTTCCTCGTGACCACCACCAACGGTTCCACCAACGGCGCCGCGCGCTATCAGGCGGACAAGGTCCGTGTCGCGATCATCGGCGTCGGCAACTGCGCCAGCTCGTTTGTGCAGGGCGTTCAGTACTACAAGGACGCTGATCCGCGCGACTCTGTGCCGGGCCTCATGCACGTCGATCTCGGCGGCTACCACGTGCGGGACATCGAGTTCAGCGCCGCGTTCGACATCGACGCCGACAAGGTCGGCAAGGACTTGTCAGAGGCGATCTTCTCCGGTCAGAACAACACGCTCAAGCTCGGCGGCGACATCTCGAAGCTCGGCGTCGAGGTTCAGCGCGGGATGACGCATGACGGGCTCGGCAAGTACCTGAGCCAGAAGATCAAGAAGGCCCCCGGCCCGACGGCCGACATCGTCCAAATCCTCAAGGACACGCGCACCGACGTCGTCGTCTCCTACCTGCCCGTCGGCTCTGAGCAGGCGACGAAGTGGTACGTCGAGCAGGTGCTCGAGGCCGGCTGCGGCTTCGTCAATTGCATCCCCGTATTCATCGCCCGCGAGGACTACTGGAGCAAGCGCTTCAAGAAGGCCAAGCTCCCGATCATCGGCGACGACATCAAGTCGCAGGTTGGCGCAACCATCGTGCACCGCTCGCTGGCGCGCCTCTTCCATGACCGCGGCGTGAAGCTGATGCGGACCTCGCAGCTCAACGTCGGCGGCAACATGGACTTCTACAACATGCTCGAGCGCGAGCGGCTGGAGTCGAAGAAGATCTCCAAGACGAACGCCGTCACGTCGATCATGGGGCACACCCTGCCCGCTGACGACGTTCACGTCGGTCCGTCGGACTACGTGCCGTGGCTGACCGACCGCAAGTGGGCGCACATCCGCCTCGAGGGCCAGGCGTTCGGCGACGTACCGCTGACCGCCGAGCTCAAGCTCGAGGTGTGGGACTCCCCGAACTCGGCCGGCATCGTGATCGACGCAACGCGGATTGTGAAGCTCGCGCTCGACAACGGCCTCTCCGGCCAGCTCGACGGTCCCAGCTCGTACCTGATGAAGTCTCCGATGCACCAGCGTCCCGACGACGAGGCGCGCGAGCAGACCGAGGCGTTCATCGCCAAGTACGCGCGCAAGAAGCCGGTGAAGGCGAGCCCGGCAAAGAAGAAGAGCGCGAGCGCGGCGAAGTAGCCGCGCGCTCTATCCTCCGCGCCGTGCCCGGCGCGCTCGCGATCGCCCAGGTGACCCCCTTCGCCTGGGAGGCGACGAACGAGGTGAACCACTACGTCGCGCGAGTCTCCGACGAGCTCGCGCGGCGCGGTCACCGCGTCCTCATCGTGGCGCCGTCTGAGTCCGGCGAGCTCGTCCGCGAAACGCGGCGGGCGCTGCGAAGCTCACCGGACGCACTGCTCACACGCGCCGAGAACGGTCCCGTCGTGCTCGGCGTCGGGGAGGTGCTTCCCTTCTCGCCGACGAAGCGGCGGACGGCGTCGCTCCCCGTCGACGTCGCGAGGACGATCGAGGACGCGCTCACCGATCTGGCGCTCGATCTCGTCCATGTGCACGAGCCGTTCGCACCGAGCGCTTCGAGCATCGCCCTGCGCCACTCGCGCGCGCTGAACGTCGGCACGTTCCACGCACCGACCGAGCGGATCCTGTCGACGCAGCTCGCACGTGGTCTTTCGCGACTGCTGTTCGGGCGACTCGATGCCCGAACCGCGAGCTACCACGCGACGCGGGAGCTGATGCAGCGGTTCTTCCCGGCCGACTACCGCGTGATCCTTCCGGCGGCCGACGAGCCCGAACGGACGGACGGCGACAGCACCGAGCTGGTGATGATCGCGCGGGAGGAGCGGGCCGCGCTGCGGACGTTCCTGCGCGCGCTGCGACTGCTCCCGGTGGAGCTTGAATGGCACGCCACGGTGTGGTCGTCCCGGCCGCTCGCCGCGCCGGCGACGCTCGGCCGAGCGCTCCGCGACCGGGTGCGATTCGTTGACGCCTCACAGATGTCCGAAGGCGACGCGATCGCGGCCGCTGGCATCGTTGTGCTCGCCTCCGAGGGCGTCCGCGCGACACCGGGCACACTCGTGCGGGCGCTCGCCGCACAGGCCGTCCCGGTCACGTCCCGCCTCGCCCCGTACGAGGAGCTCCTCTCCGAGGGACGCTATGGGCCGGAATTCGAGCCCGGCGACGTCCAGACGCTCGCCGCGCACCTCGAGCGGCTGCTGCGCGAGCCCGACACCCACCGAGAGTTCGTCAGCGCGGCCGAGCCGCTGCGGGCGACGCTGTCGTGGTCACGGCTGACCGACGACTTCGAGGACGTCTACGGCGACCTCGTCGCGCGGCGCCACGACGGCCGCGGGGTTCCGAAGCTTCGCCGCAAGCTCTCCGGACGGCCGCTCATCGACGTCGACCTCCACATGCACACCGACCACTCCTACGACTGCGCGACTCCGGTCGAGGTGCTGCTCGCCGAGGCTCGGACCCGAGGACTCGGTGCGATCGCGGTGACCGACCACAACGAGATCTCCGGCGCGGTCGAGGCGCAGGCGAAGGCGAACGGCATCAAGGTGATCGTCGGCGAGGAGGTCAAGACCGCTGACCAAGGCGAGGTCATCGGCCTGTTCCTCACCGAGAAGATCCGCCGCGGCATGACGCTCCAGGAGACGATCGCCGAGATCAAGCGCCAGGGCGGTGTGGTGTACGTGCCGCACCCGTTCGACCGGATGCACTCGGTCCCTGACTACAAGCACCTGCTCGACGTCCTCGACGATGTCGACGCGATCGAGGTCTTCAACCCGCGGATCGCGATCGCCGAGTTCAACGAAGAGGCAGTCCGGTTCGCCGCCAAGTACCGGGTCCCGGCGGGTGCCGGGTCCGACGCTCACGTGCCCCAGGGACTCGGCTCAGTCCGGATCCGGATGCGGGACTTCGACGGGCCGGAGGAGTTTCTCGAGTCGCTGCGGGACGCCGACATCGTGCGCAACCCAGCCAGCCTGCTCTACGTCCAGGCGCTCAAATTCATCCAGACGAAGGCCCTGCCGGAGGCCGCGAGACGCGCCTCGCGGGACCGAAGGGTGCGCCGCGTCCAGCGCAAGTCCTGATGCATGCGCAAGGACAAGCTGAGCCGCCGTCCAATCCGAGGGGGATGCCGGCCACCGATGACGAGATCCGCGAGAAATATCTCGAGCGGGCGATCCGCGAGCTGAACGCCTTCTCCCGCGATCTCCAGAGCTGTACGCAGTGCCCGCGGGGCGCGCTCATGCCCGTGCTCGGGTCCGGGCACCCCCAGGCGGACATCTTCCTCGTCAAGTACTCGGCTCGGCCCTCCGAGGTCGAGGAGGGGGTCGCGTTCTACGGCCGCACCGGCAACGCGCTGATGAAATCGCTCAAGCGCCTGTCGATCGATCCGCTCGCCGTCTACGGGACGCTGTGCGCCAAATGCCCCGTGTTCGACCCGGTGATGGCCGACCCCGGCTGCATCGCCCGGCTCGCCGAGGAACTCGCGATCGTCCAGCCGAAGATGATCGTCGTGATGGGCGCCGAGGCGCTGACCGTGATGAACGAGCTCGACGTCCCGCTCCACCGCGAGCTGACCCCTGATTTCGGCGACGTCCAGCGCTACACGCCATCGATCGAGGCCCTGTACGTGCCGAATATCGACGACGCGCTCGACGAGGAAACCGCCAAGCGCGAGTTCTGGTCGGCGTTCCGGGTGCTCGGCCGGTGGTGGGCCGATCTGCCGCCGTACTGATCGGTGTCCAATCGCACCCCGCTCGTCGGCATCGCGGAGTTACACTCGCTCTATGGACCTCGAAGAGCGCACCATCGAGCAGATCGGCGATCGTTGTGAGGAGTGCGGGGCAAAGCTCACTCCTCAGGAGATCGAGGCGGTGATGGAGTCCGGCGGACCGGCGCTGTGCTCGATTCACGCCGCCGAGGATGAGCCGGGGCTGGCCGCGGACGAGGCCGGGTTCAGCGAGCCTGAGTAGCCCGCGGGTCGAGGCTCCGCCGTCGCCCACGCGACCGCCGCCGCCTGTGAGCGGCTCGACACGCCGAGTTGTCGATAACACCGCTCGAGGTGCTTTTGCACCGTGCGGTGGCTGATCCCGAGGCGCTCGGCGGCCGTCCGCTCGGACGCGCCGGTGGCGACGAGCAGCAGCACGTCCGCCTGTCTGCCGGTGAGCCCGAGCGCGATCAGCCGGTCGCGGCGCGGCGACTCGATCGCGGCCGGATTGCGCAGCACGTCGGTGTACCGCAGCGCGTTGCGGTAGGACTGGATGAGGAACGGCCGGGCTTCGGCAAGGAGGTCGCGCTCTTCGTCGGTGAAGTCGCAGTCGCGGCGGCTGAGCGCGATCCCCAGGACCCGCCCGCGCTCGTTCGGCAGCGTAAACGCGATCTGGTACTCGACGCCGAGCTTGGCGTACACCTGCTTGTAAAGATCGAGCGCGTGCAATTCCCGCTGCGAGAGGAAGTCTGAGAACCGCCACGGGCGCCCGTCGAGCGTCGCCACGTGGTGCGCGACGAGTGGGTTCTGGTGCGCGTAGCGAAGGAACGACTCGAGCAGCCCCGGCGGAGGCTCCGGCTCGGCGATCACGACCGCGTCCTCGGGGTCCGGGCCGATGTCGTTGAGCGACACCCAGTCCGACGGAATCGCGCGGTCGAGCGCCGCGAGCACCTCCAGACGGAACTCGTCAAGGTCAAGCAGGCTGTGGGTGTCCCCGATCAGCTGGAGAAGAGCGTCGCTCGCCATCGCCGGTGCCGGGCATTATCCGCCTCGGACGGATTACTCGGTCACGAGCACGATCTTCCCGAGCTTCCCGCCCGCGGAGAACCGCTCGTAGGCGTCGCGCACCTCATCGAGTGGATACGTCGCCGCGACCGGCACGCGCACGTCGCCCGAGGCGATCAGCGGCAACACTGAGCGCTCGACCGCCCGGGCCGCAAGCGCCTTCTCCTCGAGCGGACGCGGCCGCAGCGTCGAGCCGCAGATCCGGGCGCGCTTGCCCATCAGCAGCCCGAGGTTGAGCTCGCCCTTGGCGCCGGCGCCGATCCCGATGACCGCGATCCGACCCCACAGGTCGAGCGCCTTGAGGTTGTCCGATAGGTTCGGAGCGCCGACGAGCTCGAGGATGACGTCGAACGGGCCGTGGTCGGGGAACCCCTCCGGCGAGATCACCGTCGCGCCGAACGCGGCGACCCCGTTGCGCAGATCCGGATTGCGCACGGTCGCGGTCACCGTCGCCCCGGCCGCGCGCCCAAGCTGGATCGCGGCGGTCCCGACGCCCCCGGCGGCGCCGTGGACGAGCAGCCGCTCTCCGGGCTTCAGCCCGGCCTGGCTGAAGACGGCGTCGTGGGCGGTCGTGAACACCTCCGGCATCCCGCCGGCCTCCGGCCAACTGAGGTTCTCCGGCACCGGCATCAGCATCCGCTCGTGGACGACGGTCGTCTCCGCCTGGCCGCCACCCCCGACAACCGCCATCACGCGGTCACCCGGCGAGAACCGGTCGGCGCCAGGGCCGCAGCGAGCGACCTCGCCGGCGAACTCGAGCCCCGGGATGTCCTGCGGCGATCCCGGCGGCGCCGGGTAGCGCCCGAGGCGCTGGTGCATGTCGGCGCCGTTGAGTCCCGCCGCCTTGATCGCGACGAGTACCTGTCCGGCGCCGGGCTCGGGGTCGGGCTGCTCCTCGACGAACAGCTCCTGATCCCTGATCACGACGGCACGCATGAGGCCGGAAACCCTACCGCTCGAGCACGGCTACGCACTCGATGTGCGGCGTCTGCGGGAACATGTCGACCGGACGCACACGGGTCAGCGTATAGCCGGCCTCCACGAGCTGGGCGGCGTTCGGGGCGAGCGTGGTCGGATTGCACGAGACGTACACGATCCGCCTCGCCGAGGCCTCGATCAGCCGCCGGACAACCTTCCGGGAGAGCCCGGCTCGCGGCGGGTCGACGACGATCACGTCGGGGCGGCCGGCCTTCGACACCAGCTCGCGCAGCGCGAGGCGCACATCCCCGGCGTAGAAGCGGGCGTTGTCGATCTCGTTGAGTCGGGCGTTCGTGATCGCGTCGGCGATCGCCTCCTCGATCAGCTCGAGTCCCCACACCTCGGCCGCCCGGGGCGCCAGCAGCAGCCCGATCGTCCCGATCCCGCAGAACAGGTCGTAGACACGTTCATAGCCGCGCAGCTCGGCGGCTTCCGTCGCGAGGGCGTAGAGCTGCTCAGCCATCTCGGTGTTCGTCTGAAAGAACGCGTGCGGCGAGATCTGGAACCGCATCCCGCCGAGCTCTTCCTCGATGCGTTCAACGCCGGTGAGGAGGTCCGTGTCGCCGCCCTGCGTAACTTCGGCGACCGAGTCGATCCGCGTCCACAGCAGCGCGTCCGCGCTGCTCGCCTGCGCGAGCGCGTCCGTGTCGAGCTTGGTCGGGGTCGTGACGAGCCGGACCTGGAGCTGGCCGGTGCGCCGACCCTCGCGGATGACGAGGTTGCGCAGGACGCCCTCGCCGGTACGCCGGTCATACGGCGCCAGGCCGGAACGGCGGCACCACTCGACGATCTCGCTCCGCGCGGCGCTGACCGCCTCGGAGGCGAGCAGGCAGTCGTCGATGTCGACGATCTCGTTCCAGCGGCCGGG
Source organism: uncultured Solirubrobacterales bacterium (assembly GCA_963750695.1). GTDB lineage: Bacteria > Actinomycetota > Thermoleophilia > Solirubrobacterales > Solirubrobacteraceae > Palsa-465. The sequence continues at coordinate 120,422 of CAVVSB010000002.1, read as the reverse complement.
GGCGTGGAACCCACACACGAGGTGGCCGTCGTCGGGGTCGGCACCGAACGAATATTCGAGCTTATTGCGGTAGCGCCACGGTTCGACGGCGGGCACGATCTCCTCGAGTTCGAACCCGTCGAGCTTGCCGATCCGCCGCAAAGCGTCGTCGACCTGCTCCTGCTTGACCTCGAGCTGACGCTCGTAGCCGAGCACCTGCCACGGTGCGCCTGGGTGATGGGCGACGGGTGGGATCCGCGCCGGGCCCGGCTGGAGGATCTCGACCGCGCGCGCCTCGGCATACGCGCGCTTTGACTTCGTGACGACGGCGCGGACGCGGTCGCCGGAGATCGCGCCCTGGACGAACACGACGTATCCGTCTCGCCGGGCGACACCGTTGCCGCCGTAGGCGAGCGAGTCGATCGTCAGCTCGAGCTCGTCGCCGCGGCTGGGTCGAGCGGCCGCCGGAGTGGAGGGCGTGGATGAAGTCACGCCTCTAGGATGGCAGGGGCGTGGAGCTCGAGGCCTACCGCCAGTCTGCCGAAGCCTTCCTCACCGATCTGACCCGGGAGGAATACCGTCATTTCGCTGGGCTCAAGAACAGCTACGAGATCGAGCCGATCTACGAGGCGCACGCCGAGCTGTTCACCCGTGGCTCGGTCGAGCGGCTCCGGGGGCTGACCGACGCCTCCTCCCCCGGCAGCGATCAGCAGCGGCGGCTGCGGATGCTGCTCGACTTCGCCGTGCAGGGGCACATCGGCGATGCGGCCAAGCGGGCCGAGGCCGAGCTCGCCGGGCGCGAGGCGACGCTGACGCTCGAGGTGGACGGCCAGCGCCTCGGGTTCCGAGAGTCGTCGGTCGTGCAGGCCAACGAGCCGGACCCGGCGCGCCGAGCGGCGATCGAGGACGCCCGGCTCACGCTCATTGCCTCCGACCTCAATGATCTCTACGGCGAGCTGATCGGCTGCCAGCACGCCGTCGCCCGCGAGCTCGGGTACCGCAGCTACCGCGAGCTGTGCGAGACGTGCAAGGGTCTGGATCTCGACGTGCTCGCCGAGCAGACGAGCGCGTTCACGGCTGCGTCCGACGCCGGATATGCGGGCGCCGTTGACGAGCCGCTGCAGTCTGCTCTCGGTTATGGGCTTGACCGGCTCCAGCGCGCGGACATCTCACGCTTCATGCGTGCCCCTGACCTCGACGCCCTGTTCCCGGCAGATCGGCTCGTGGACTCCTTCGAGCAGACGCTGCGCGGACTCGGCATCGACCTCCACACCCAGGAGGGCGTCGTGCTCGACCTCGAGCAACGCCCGAGCAAGACGCCGCGCGCATTCTGCGCGCCGGTCCGCGCTCCCGGGGAGGTCTATCTCGTGCTCTCGCCCATCGGCGGCCACGACGACTTCGTGATCCTGTTCCACGAGGGTGGCCATACCGAGCATTACGCGTCCGTCGATCCCGGGCTTCCATTCGAGTTCCGGATGCTCGGCGACAACGCGATCACCGAGTCGTTCGCGTTCCTGCTCGAGCGCCTCGTCGAGACGCCTGCGTGGCTCGAGCGACGGCTCGGCATCACCGACGCGGGCGCAATCGCGGCGCAGGGACGGGCCACCCGGACGCTGTATCTCCGCCGGTATTGCGCCAAATTCGCCTACGAGCTCGAGCTGCACGACCAGCCACAGTCGCTGGCCCCACTCGCCGACCGCTATGCCGCGCTGCTGAGTGAGGGACTCCGCGTGACCTGGACGGGCGAGAGCTACCTCGCCGACGTCGATCCCGGCTTCTACTCGTCGTGCTACCTGCGCGCCTGGGCCCTCGAGGCCCATCTGCGGCGTCATTTAGTCGAGCGTTTCGGCGAGCTGTGGTTCGAGTCCGCGGACGCCGGCGCGCTGCTGCGGTCGCTGTGGCGAGACGGACAGCGCCAGACGCCGGATGAACTGCTCGCCGAGCTCACCGGCGAGCAACTTGACCTCCGCGTGCTGCTCGACGACCTCGCGCTCGCGTAGCGCTCGATCGCCGGTCAGCCGAGCGCTTTGTCGACAGCCGCCAGGACCGATTTGCGGTTCGCGTGGCGCCGCTCGTGCTCGCCGACGCGACGGAGTTCGGCGGGCGACAGCTGGCCGAGCTTCGCCATGACCTGGCGCGCCGTGAGCTCGTCGTAGCCGGAGATCGGGAACGATGACCCAAGATTGACTGTCCGGCGCGCCCGGTCGGCGCTGCGGACGATCCGGTCGACGGGCTCCGCTTGCCGCGCCCGCTGGGTCGCCGAGTCCAGCTGGTCGCGACCGCGTCCGAGCACCTGCTCGATCTCGCTCCAGATGTCCTCGCGCTGCTGGCGGCCGCGCCGGACGAGTTCTGCGGCGAGTGCGTTCGCGTCGCTGCGCGTCACGCGGCCGCGCTCGGCAGCATCGTCCATCGTCTCCTGGATCCGGTCGCGGGTGAGCACGACGAGGTCCAGTCGTTTGAAGAGCCGGTTGGCGAGCTGCTCGACGACATTCGCGAGTCCGTCGCTCCCGCTCGCCGCGCTCGGCTCGGCCTGAGCGGGGCGCGAGTTTCCGGACGACTTCGCTGCTGGCATCACTACCCTCCTCGTCAGTCCCGCCGAGCTTACCCTTCCGAGCGGTCCGGGCCGCCAACAAGGAACTCGAGCAGAGCCTTCTGCGCGTGTCGTCGATTCTCCGCCTGGTCCCAGATTCGCTGGCGCGAGCCGTAGAGAACCTCGGCCGTGATCTCCTCGCCGAGATGTGCCGGCAGACAGTGCATCGCCACCCCCTGTGGGGCGGCAAGGTCCATCAGTGCATCGTCGATGCGATAGCGGCCGAGCACCAGACGGCGCGCCGCGGCCGTCTCCGGGTCGTCACTCATGCTCACCCACACGTCGGTGTACACCGCGTCCGCACCGGCAGCTGCAGCGTGCGGATCGTCCGTGAGGACGGCACCCGCGACAGGCTCGAGTTCGTAACCGGCAGGTGAGGCGACGCGCACCTCGACGCCGGCGATCTCGCCGAGGATCGCCAGCGAGCGCGCGACATTGTTCCCGTCGCCGATGTAGGCGAGCGACAACCCGTCGAGGTGACCGAACGTCTCCTGGAGCGTCATCAGATCGGCGAGTGCCTGGCACGGGTGATGGCGCGCGGTGAGCATGTTGACGACGGGGATCGTCGCGTGGTCGGCGAGCTCTTCGACGAGCTCATCCGGACCGGTGCGAATGCCGACCGCCGCGGCGTGGCGCGAGAGGACGTAGGCGGTATCGCGGACCGACTCGCCGCGAGTCAGCTGGAGTTCCTCGGTGCGGAGCACCATCGGATGGCCGCCGAGCTCCGTGACCCCCGCCTCGAACGACACCCGGGTGCGCGTCGACGGCTTCTGGAAGATGAGCGCGACGCTCCGCCGCGCAAACACGTTCGAGGAGTGCGGAGCGGCTTTCAGCTCAAGTGATCGGGCGATGAGGCTACTCAGCTCGTCGCGACTCAGCTCGGCTCCGGTGAGGAAGTGGCGCGGCACCGCGCGGAGTGTACGTTGAAGGCGGTGACGCTGCGGGTCCTCACCTGGAACCTCAAACACGGCCGCGCCGTGCCCTCGGCGGGCCGCAACCTGTTCGACGAATTCGCCGGCGCACTCGCGGGATGGGAGTGGGATGTCGCACTGCTCCAGGAGGTCCCGCCGTGGTGGCCGGCGCGTCTCGCCGAGGAACACGCGCTCGTGCTGACCTCGCGCAACGCCGGACTCGGACTCCGGCGCGCGGCGGCCGAACGCTGGCCCGACGTCATCAAGTCGAACGGCGGCGGCTGCAACGCGACCCTCACTCGCCACGGGCGCCGCATCGTCGCACGACGTGCGGCGTGCCTCCGACTCCTGCCCGAGCGACGGTGGCTGCTTGGCGTGAGGCTCGACAACGGGCTGTGGATCGGCAACCTGCACGCGTCGGGACGCGGCGTTGCCGAGGTCGCCCGCAGTGCTCGCGTGCTGCGGGACTGGGCGGGCGACGGGCCGATCGTGCTCGGCGGCGATTTCAACCTGAGCCGCTTCGAGCTCCCGGGATTCGTGTTCGCCGGCGGGCACGACGTCGATCACGTGCTGCTGCGCGGCGTCACGGCGGTCGCGCCCGGCGACGTGCTCGAGCGCGGCCACCTGTCAGATCACGCGCCCGTGCTCACACACATCGCGTGGCCGGCTCGCTAGGCGAGCGCCGGCGCGTTCTGGTTGACGAGTTCGACGATCTCCGGCGGCGTCGTCTGCGTCGAGCCGCCGACGAACGGCGGTTGCGGGTCGTATTCGATCCCGAGTTGGATCGCTTGGGCGATCTGCTCGCCGGCGATCCGCGCCGCCAGTGTCAGCGCCATGTCGATCCCCGCAGATACGCCGGCCGCAGTGATGATCGTGCCCTGCTCGACGACGCGGCGGTCGCCGACCGGCCTGGCGCCATACTCCCGGAGCGTTTCGAGCGCCCGCCAATGGGTCGTGGCCTCCAGGCCGTCGAGGATCCCGGCAGCGGCGAGCAGCAGCGACCCGGTGCACACGGAAGTCGTCCACTCAGCGTGGGCGTGAGCATGGCGCAGCCAGGCGAGCATCGTCTCGTCCTCCATCAGGGGACGCGTGCCGTACCCGCCGGGAACGACGATGACCTCCGGCTCGGAGAGCTCGTCGAGGGTCCGGTCGGCGACGAGCGCGAGCATCTTCGTCTCGGTCCGCTTCGGCCCGGTCGTTTCGGCGATGAAGTGGACGGTGGCCCCAGGCAGGCGCGAGAGCACCTCATAGGGGCCGACCGCGTCGAGTGCCGTGAGGCGGTCAAAGATCGGGATGGCAATGTTGAAGCTCATGCGGCTGAGTCCTTTCTCGTGATCGGGATGACGTTGGTGGTGGAGGCGAAGCGACTGCGGTACGCGTTCGGGCTGACCCCGAGTCGACGCCCGAAGACCCGGCGCAGCGTCTCGACGGTCCCAAAGCCGCAGCGCAGCGCGATCTCGTCGAGTCCGAGCCCTCCGCCGGTCTCGAGCAGCGTGCGCGCGCGTTCGAGCCGCAGGCTCTCGACGTAGGCGGCGGGCGTGACGCCGACCTCGCGGGCGAACACCCGCGCGAAGTTCCGCGGACTCATGAACGCCCGCTCGGCGAGCGCAGGCACGCTGAGGTCGTGATCGAGATGGTCGGCGATCCATGCCTGGAGCTCGCGGACGCCCGGACGCGACGCCGCCTGGCCGGCGAGCCCGGAGCTGAACTGCGCCTGGCCACCCGGTCGGCGGATGAACAGGACGAGGTCCCGGGCGACCGTCAGCGCCAGCTCCCGCCCGAGATCCTCCTCGACGAGCGCGAGCGCGAGGTCGATGCCGGCCGTCACGCCGGCGGACGTGTAGACGTTGCCGTCTCGGACGAAGATCGGGTCCGGCTCGACCTCCACGCTCGGGTAGTGGCGGGCGAGCGCGGCGCAGGCGTTCCAGTGGGTGGTCGCGCGGCGACCGTCGAGCAGTCCGGCGCGAGCAAGCAGAAACGCCCCGGTGCACACCGAGCTCACCCGACGCGAGCGGCGCGCGGCGAGGCGCAGCCAGTTCGCCAGCCGCGCGTCACGGGCCGCCGCCTGGGTGCCCAGGCCACCGGCGACGACGAGCGTGTCGATCGGGCCGCGGTGAGCTTCGAGAGTGCGGTCGGGGACGAGCCGGAGCCCACTTGACGCCACGATCTCCCCGGGGTCCGGCGCGACGAGCTCGAGCGTGTACGCCTCGCCGCCACCTCCACCGTGCTCGGTCTCCCGGGTGGCGAGCGAGAACACCTCACTCGGCCCTGTGACGTCGAGGATCTGAACGTCCGGGAACGCGACGAGGACGATGCGGCGGGGCGGCATGCGGGCATCATCACGCTCCACGGAGTTGGCCGCAATGACATAGACAGGACAATCCCTGCCAAATCGTGGGCGCGCCGTCCAGCTCGCCCCGGCCCCTAGCCCCGCCCCGCCCGCAGTCCAAACCCCCGCAGCATCATCAGCGCCTTCTCGCCCATCGTTCCCCGGGCGGGCAGCACGCCGAGCTGCATCGCGGCGTCGTAGAGATCGAAGAAGGCGCGCACCCGGAACAGCTTCTCGTGCTTGAGCTCGCAGTAGAAGACGCAGTGCACGACGAGGAACCGGTTGCTCGCCGGCAGGCTCTCCAGCTGCCCGCGATGGGTGCCCAGCACCTTGCCGGGCGCGGCGACGTACCGCTCGTTGGCGAGGCGCTCGCCGGTCTTCTCCATCCGGGCGTCGGGGAACGCGCCCCACAACCGCTCGGCGTGGCGGCCGAGCTCCTCGATACCCACGAGCGGCTCGCTCGTCACCGGATCCTCGTAGTGGATCTCCTCGTGGCAGCTCTCACCGAACGCGTCTGGGTCCTTGCCTGACCAGGCCCGCTCCCAACTGTCGATCAGCTCATCGATGTGCTCGGTCATCGCGGCGCGTCGAACACCGGGACTCCGGTCTCCGGCGTCGAGGCTTCAGCGTAGCGACGGCGCGGGATGCGCCCGGCGCTGCGGGCGAGCCAGCCACCCTGCACGGACAGACGGATCGCGGTCGCCATCGCGACCGGGTCGTGGGCGCGGGAGATCGCGCTCGCGCACAGCACCGCGTCGCACCCGAGCTCCATCGCGAGCGCGGCATCCGACGCGGTGCCGACTCCGGCGTCGAGGATCACCGGGACGCCGGCCCGCTCGATGATGATCGAGATGTTGTAGGGGTTGCAGATCCCCATCCCGCTCCCGATCGGCGACCCGAGCGGCATCACCGCAACACAGCCGACATCCTCAAGACGGCGGGCCAGCGTCGGGTCATCGGTCGTGTACGGGAGCACGGTGAAGCCATCGGCGACGAGCTCCTCCGCCGCGGCGATGAGCTCGACGGCGTCCGGCAGGAGCGTCCGGTCATCGCCGATCACCTCGAGCTTGATCCAGTCCGTCTCGAACGCCTCGCGGGCGAGTTGCGCCGTGATCACCGCATCGCGTGCCGTGTAGCACCCGGCCGTGTTCGGCAGCACGGCCACACCGGCGGCATCGAGCACGTCGATGATCGAGCCGCGGGAGGCAGGGTCGAGACGTCGGAGCGCGACGGTGCACAGGTCGGTTTCCGCGGCGGCGAGCGCGCGGTCGAGGACCTCGTGATTGTCGAATCCGCCCGTTCCGAGAATGAGCCGCGATCGGAGTTCGCGGTCAGCGATCTGAAGCGGTGGCACGGTGCTCATGTCCTCATCCTCCCTGAATTGCCGCGACGACCTCGATTCGAGCCCCGTCGGCGAGTTCGGTCTGCGCCCACCGGCTACGCGCGACGACCTCGCCGTCGAGCGCAACCGCGACCCCGCGTGCCTGCGGAGACAGGTCGAGCAGTTCGACGACCGTGGCGACGGTCGCGCCGTCCGGAAGCTGTCGATCCTCGCCGTTGACGCTGATCAGCATCCGACAGCCGCCCCCTCGAACCGGCTCGGCGCGAACTCCGGCGGCGGATCGGTCCCGAGCAGCGCGTCGACCGCTATCTCGGCGGTGACCGGCGCAAGCAGGATGCCGTGCCGATAGTGACCGACCGCCCAGTGGAGCCCGCGCAGTGAGCTCGGCCCGATCGCCGGTGCGTTGTCCGGCGTCGCCGGCCGCAGCCCCGCGATCAGCTCGTCGATCACCAGCTCGGAGAGACCGGGGAGCGCCTCAATCGCGTCACGCAGCATGTCGAACAACGGCCCGGCGGTCACGAGCGTGTCAAACCCGCGCTCCTCGACGGTCGCGCCGAGGACATAGCGCCCGTCGCCGCGCGGCACGACGTAGGGACCGCCCTGGATCCGCAGCGCACGACTCAGGAGACCCGGCCCGGCGGGGTCATGCAGGCGCATGATCTGCCCCTTCACCGGCCTCACCGGGACGCGCGCTCCCTCGGGGATACCGCCGACGGCGTCCGACCACACGCCGGCGGCGATCACGACCTGCTCGGCGCTCACGCGCTCGGCGTCCTCGAGCATCAACCCCCCGATGCGGTCCGTCGAACGGATCACCTCCTGCACCCTACGCCCGGCGTGCAACTCGACGCCGGCCCTGGCGGCCGCGGCGACGAGCGCCGGTGCGAGCGCGCGAGGGTCGATCGCGTGGTCATCGGGCACGTCGAGCGCGAGTCGCACCGTCGGTGCGAGGCCCGGCTCGAGCCGACGCGCCTCGCTCGGGAGCAGCCGGCGAACCGGCAGCCCGAGGCCCTGACGCATGACAAGCTCGCGCTGGAGCGCCTCGGCGTCGTCGGCGTCGCGCGCCACTGCGATCGTGCCGCACGCGACGTATCCGGGATCCATTCCGGACGCTTCCGCGATCTCCGCGGCGAACGCCCCGTATGCGTGCGAGCTGCGCAGGTTGAGCGCCAGCAGGGGCTGCTCGGTCGCCCGCGCCTCGCTGATCGGCGCGATCATCCCGGCGGCGATCCGCGAGCTCCCGGCGCCGAACTCCTCGCGCTCGAACACGGCGACCCGCATCCCCCGCTGAGCCGCCCGCCACGCGATCGCCAAACCGATCACGCCGCCGCCGACGACGGCTACGTCAAACGATGTCGATGATTGCGACAAACTCGGTCTCCCTACGCCGGCATGATCCGGGTCAGGTTCAGACGGTCGGCGGATGCTTGCTCCACCCTCTCAGCCCGCTCGCGCTCAGGGCTCCCGTTCAGTGGAATCGTAGCGCCCCGCTCATGGCAGACTGGGTGGGTGTCCGAACTCAGGCAGCGCCTATCCGCGGCCCGGCTGTACCTCGTCTGCGACGCCCAGTCAGACGACTTTGTCGGTGCCGCTGTGCGGGGCGGCGTCGACGTCGTCCAGCTGCGGTGCAAGGACGCGGCCGACGGCGACGTGCTGGCCGCTGCGGAGCGGTTTGCAGCGGTGTGCCGCGAGCACGGCGCGTTGTTCATCGTCAACGACCGTCCGGACCTTGCCGCGGCCTGCGGTGCCGACGGCGTGCACGTCGGTCAGGACGACGTCTCACCGGCCGACGCCCGCGCGGTCGTCGGCGAGGACCGGATCGTCGGCCTTTCCACCCACAGCCCGGCGCAGGTTGACGCGGCCGCCTCGGCCGGCGTCGATTACATCGGTGTTGGCCCGGTGCACGCCACACCCACGAAGCCCGGACGGTCGGCGGTCGGACTGGCGCTCGTGTCCTACGCGGCGGCGCATGCGACGCTGCCCTGGTTCGCGATCGGCGGGATCAACCCGGGCAACATCGCTGCCGTCGTCGCCGCCGGCGCCGAACGCGTGGTCGTCGTGCGGGCCCTGACCCAGTCGTCGAACCCGGAACTGACCGCGAGCGTGCTTCGCAACGCGCTCCACCACGGGGAGGATCGCGTTGGGACAACGTAGCCGCAAGCGTGGCCGGCGCGGGGCCGCCCCGGCACCAAACGCCGCGCCCGCGACCCCGCCACAGCAGCCCCGGCCGCGGATGAGCTCCGAGGAGAGAAACGCCGCCGTCCGCGCGTCGCTCAAGCCGTTCGCCGACGGCGAGCGTCCCGCCGCGATCACGTTCGCGGTGGGGATCGCGCTGCTGCTCGGGCTCGCCAACCTGATCTTGTTCATCGCCGGGGTCAAGCCGCACGTCGGCGGGTCGAAGCCCCACCTGTTCGAGATCCTCGTCTTCAGCGGCCTCATGATCATGTGCGCCGCCGGGATGTGGCTGATGCGCTACTGGGCCGTCCTCGGCTTCCAGACCCTGCTCGCCATCGGCGTGCTCGGTTTCTCGCTGGCGCTCGTCAAGGCCTCGACGATCCTCGGCGCGCTCATCTGCGTCGTCGTCATCGGCGGAGGCGGCTTTCTGTTCTTCAAGCTCGTTCGCGTCCTCAGCCGGCTGCAGTTGCCGACACCGCCCGGACGCTCGTAGCGACCGAATCGCGGACCGCTTAGTAGGCTCAGGACATGCCTGAGTCTGCCTATGACTGCGTCGTCATCGGGTCCGGTCCCGGCGGCTATGTCGCCGCGATCCGGGCTGCGCAGCTCGGGATGAAGACCGCCGTGATCGAGAAGGACCGGGTCGGCGGCCGCTGTCTGAACTACGCGTGCATTCCCGCCAAGGCCGTGCTCCGCGCCGCCGACGTACTCTCCGAGGTCAGGGAGGCCGGCGAGTTCGGGATCACGCTCACGGCAGAACCGCAGGTCGACTTCAGCGCCGTCAACGCGCGGCGGGAGAAGGTCGTGGGGACCCTCACTGGCGGCGTATCGGGACTGTTCAAGAAAAATGGGATCCAGCTGGTCGAAGGCACAGGCGCACTTCTCGGTCCCGGGACGGTCGGCGTCGGGGACCAGCGTATCGACGCGAACACGATCCTGCTCGCCACCGGCTCTGTGAAGAAGCCGATCCCCGGCACGCAGTTCGGCGGCCGCGTGATCGGCACGGAGGAAGCGTGGGCGCTGTCTGAGCTGCCGAAGTCGATGGCCGTCGTCGGCGCGGGCGCGTCGGGCGCGGAGATCGCATCGGCATTCGCCCGGCTCGGCACCGACGTCAAGTTGTTTGAGGCGCTCGATCGCGTGCTCCCGACCGAGGACGCCGACATCTCCAAGGCCGCCGAGCGCGGGTTCAAGAAGCAGCGCATCCAGGTTCACACCGGCACGCTGGTGCGCGATGTGAGCTCCGGCGAGACGAGCGTCACGTTCAGCTACGGCGAGGAGCCCGGCGAGGCAGACTGGCTCGTGATCGCGGCAGGCCGCGGGCCCGACGTCGAGGCGCTGAAGCTCGACACCGCCGGCGTCGCGTTCGACGACGGCGGGCTGATCGCGGTCGACGGCGCGATGCGGACGAATGTCGAGGGCGTGTACGCGATCGGCGACCTCGTGCACGGTCCCGCCCTCGCCCACAAGGCGTCCGACGAAGGCGTGATCGCTGTCGAGGACGCCGCCGGCATGAGCACGCACCCGATCGAGTACATCGACATCCCGCGCGCCACGTTCTGCACTCCCAACGTCGCCAGCTTTGGGCTCACCGAGGCGCAGGCGCGCGATGAGGGACACGACGTCGTCATCGGCAAGGTCCAGTACGGCGCCGTCGGCGCCGGCACGGTGTACGGGGACCGCACCGGCGTGATCAAGGTTGTCGGCGAGAAGCGCTACGGCGAACTGCTCGGGGGACACATCATCGGCGCCAAGGCGACCGAGCTCATTCAGGAGCTCGTCAATGTGCGGGCGCTCGAGGGCGGCTATCCCGAGGTGGCGCGGATCATCCACGGCCATCCGACCCTGTCCGAGGGCGTGATGGAAGCGGCCCGCGCCGCCGACGGCTGGCTGATCCACGGCTAGTGTCGTGAGTCGGAGATTCGTGAGCAGCGTCGCGAGTGGGTGGGCGTGGCTGGCGGGAGGCGGCGAACTAAGTCGTACTGGTGGTCCGGCGTGTTCGCCGCCTCCTGTCAGGCGCGTTCAGACGCCGCGAGGCTGCCACCGAATGTCTCACTCAGGGCACTGAAGACGTGTCGACCGAGTCCGGTTCGCAGCCGGTCTTCTACTACGACCTGGGGAGTCCAGCGTCGTACCTCGTCGCCGAGCAGATCAACACGGCGCTGCCGGTCGTCCCCGAATGGGAGCCGATCCTCGCTCCGACGCTCGAGACGGTCGACCGGGAGCGGATCGAGCACGCCGCCGCCGCGCTTGAGCTGATGCCGATGCGCTGGCCGCGCAACTGGCCGCCGGACACCCGCGAGGCGATGCTCGTCGCGACGTACGCCAAGCGGATCGGGCGGAGCGTCGCGTTCTCGCTCGCCGCGTTTCGCCAGGCGTTCGCCGCAGGCCGCGACCTGGGCGACAGCGACACCCTGCTGATCGCCGCCGCGGCGTGCGAGATGCACCCGACCGCGGTGCTCAAGGGGATCGCGCTCTCGTCGGTCGTCGGTGGACTCGAGCAGGCCCGCGAGCGGGCGAACGAGGCGGGCGTCAGCCGCCTTCCCGCGATCGAACTCGATGGGCTCCTGTTCGAAGGCGAACAGGCGCTCGCCGCGTGCCTTCGCGCGTTAGAGGACGGAGCATGAAGGCCAACCGCGCGTTCGAGCTGATCGTCTCGCGCGGGGGGATCGAGCCGGCGTTCATGGCCGACCCGGAACGCCTGGACCGGATCGAGGTCGTCTCGATCGACGACGGCGAGGTCGTGCTGTTCTGGGACCTGTCGGCCAAGGAGGCAACGCGACTGCTGCGGGAGCTGCGGACCGACCTCGCGACGATGGACGCGGACGAATTCATCATGACCTGGGAAGGGACGGATGGCTAGTGCCCCCGTCGAGACGCGGGTACTAGTGTGGGGCCGATGAGCCAGCCGATCATGTCCGGGGCCAAGGGCGAGGTGACGACGCAGGCGCCAGACCGCGCCGCGCGCTCGGTCGCGCGCCGCAGCTCCGAGTCCCGTGCCACGGTGCCCGACCTCGAGTTGGGTGCCGAGGCGACGATCTCCAACGCCGCGGCGGTCACGACCGCCGGCCTCGTCCGCGCCATCGCCCGTGCCCTGCGTGCCGTTCCGCGGGCAAACGCCGCCTATCGCGACGGTCAATTCGAGCTGTACGGACGGATCAACGTCGGGGTCGTCGTCGCCACCGAGGACACGTTTGCGATCCCGACGATCTTCGATGCGGACGAGAAGGGCACCGTGGAGATCAGCGAGGAGCTGGATCGGCTGACCGCGCGGGCCGCCTCCAATGAGCTGCTGGCACCGGAGACCTCCGGCGCGACGTTCACGCTCTGGCATCCCGGCGTCGACGGCGTCGCGCAGGCGACTCCGCTCGTGATCCCGCCCCAGGCCGCCGCCCTCGCCGTCGGCGCCGTGCGCAGTGTGCCGGTGACGCAGGATGGGGTTATCGTGCCGGGTCACGTACTGACGTTGACGCTCGCCTGCGATCACCGGATCCTCTACGGGCCGCAAGCGAGTCGTTTCCTGGGGCTGATCAAGCGAATGATTGAGGAGGGCACAGGGTGACCGACACGCTCGAGGACACCGCCCAGCGGATCGCCGGGCGCGGTCGCGATGCGCTGGTGGAGCGTCTGCGGCCGGCGTTCAGGGATGCCGCCGCCAAGCACGCGGACGTCCTTGAGCTGAGTGACGAACAGATCGAAGAGATGGTCCAGCGGGCCGCCGACCGGGCGGATGGCCTGCAGTGGCGTCGCGCCCTCGCGGGCGTCGCGACCGAGGAGCTGGGGATCGGCCTCGGCGAGGCGCTCTCCCATCCGGCCGTCGTCCGCGCACAGGAGATCGTCGGGGCGCCGTCGTACGAGGAGAGCCGTGAGGCCGTGGAGGCGCGGCGGCCCGAGACGGCAGAGCCCGAGACGGCAGAGCCCGAAGCGGCAGAGCCCGAAGCGGCAGAGCCCGAAGCGGCAGAGCCCGAAGCGGCAGAGCCCGAAGCGGCAGAGCCCGAAGCGGCAGAGCCCGAAGCGGAGCCGGAGCCGCCTGCGGCCGCAGCCGACCCCGAACCCGAACCGCAGCCCGAGCCGCCCGAGGCCGCAGCCGACCCCGAACCCGAACCGCAGCCCGAGCCGCAGGAGCCCGGAGCGCACGAGGTCTTGCCGACCCCGATCGAGCCCCACGAGGTCGCCCCGGCGACGCGCGCGGATGACGACTCGGGAGAGGCGCTCCGCCTCGCGGTCATCCACCTCGGTGGCGTCGCCAACCTCGCTGCCGGCGAGCGCGACATCGAGCTGCGCATCTCCCGCTTCGGCCTCGACATAGTGCGGGGCGCTCACGAGCCACTCGGTCGCCTCACCTGGAACGACATTCGGACGCTGAGCGTCCCGCCGAACAAGGGGCTGCGCCGCCGTCGGCGAGACGGTCGCGCCCACCTCGTGATCCACACCAATCACGGCGACGCGAGCTTCGAGGTCCCGGCAGTCGCGCCCGACGAGCTCCGGGAGTACCTCGCTCCGATCGTCGAGCGCCACGGGCGCGCGGTCGAGGCGCGCTGACGGTCAGCCCTACGTCGCCGGACCGATCACAGCAGTGGCGGTCCGCCAGCCGCGCCGCGCGCCGCGGCCAAACGCGGTCTGCTGGCGGGTGTGGCTCGGCCCGAGGCCGAGCCGGAACGTCACCCGGCCGTCACCGCCGGCCCGGAGCCGCACGTCCCGCCGGCCGAACCCCACCATCACCGGCTGGCGGGCACGGAACCGCGGCGGCGAGGAGACAACGAGCACGCCGCTGCCCGTCGCCCGCATCCGCCCCCCGTCGACGGTGACGTAGACGAACTCCCGCACGCGCCGCATCGCCTGGAAGTGCCAGCCCCACGCCGTGAACCACCGGTGCGTCGACTGCACCGAGAAGCGCCGTCGCACGACCGGTGGATGGCGGAACTGCAATCGCAGCCACGCGACGAACTCGGTCATGTCTCGCTGCCAGTACGGCAGGCTGTGCGACCCGTGGAAGAAGCGGGCGTTAACGCTCGCCCCGACCGCATGCAACCCGGACAAGAGCGCCTTGTTCTCGAGCCCCGCGCCGTATTCGATCGCGAGCTGGCCGCGCCGGATGAGGGCCGCGAGCGGATTCGCGGGCGCCGTCGGCGAGTCGTATGGCCCGGGCTGACCGTCGCCGGAGCGGATGAACACCCGCACACCCAGGAGGTTCGACGCGAGGTCCGCGGAGTCGTTGTCACGCCAGATCACCTGATCTCGTGCCGGATCGCCCCAGCGGCAGTTCTTCGTCTGCGCGGCCAGCGCCAACGGCATCAGCGGATGCGCCTCTCCGGAGAACGTGCCGGTATACCCGAACGTCCCCGGATACTCGGCGGCGTACTTCGTCGCGCCGCCGCCGCCCATCGAGATCCCCGCGACCGCGTGGCCGGTCGGTCCAGGGATGATCGGGAAGTGTCGGTCGATGAACGGGAGGAGCTCGCGGATGTGGTAGGTCTCCCACGCCGGCGCGCGTCGCGTGTCCCCCGCGGCCATCGCAGTCCAGTCGGTGTAGGCGCCGTTGAACCCGTCCTCAGTCCCGTTCGGCATCACGGTGATGACGGGGAGGCTCCCGAGCAGCGGCGTGAGGTGCCCGTCGATCCATGAGCGGTAGCTCCCGCCCGCCCCGTGGAGCAGGTAGAGGACGTGGTACCGCGTGCGTCCGGAGGCGTCGTAGCCCGGGGGCAGCAGGACATCGACGGGCTGGACGTCGCCCATCGCCGCGGAGCGCAGCATCAGCGTGATCAGCCGCCCATGCCGCGCGCGGCTGGCCTCGCGAAGGCCGATCCGGGTGGGTGCCGGCCGCGCCACGCACGCCGGCCACGGACCGGGGCCGCTCGCATCGGCCGCCGGCGCACTCACCAGCGCCAGCACGCACCCCACCGGCGCCATTCGCCTAGCCCATCGCCACATCGAGACCCTCCGTACTGACATCGGGAACGACCGCCTTGGCGGTGCGGTCGTCGTCACGAGCGGCGCGTCGAGTGAGTGCGCCGGAGCCCCGGCGCCTGCCTCGCCGCGTCCGTGACAGTGAGAGACACGTGTGTATTTTACTCGTGCGTCAAGGGAGGCGTGAGCAACGGTTGCCGGATCGCCAGAAGGAGTCCCGGCGGCAGATCGGGACGTTTTCACGCTCGGAGCGACACTACGGTCCGATGGGGCTCCGGAGGGCCGACCGGCGGACCCTTTTGGTGGTGCAGGTCCGGCCGCCCCCACCCGCCGTCCTCGGGCTACGCCGGCTCGGCCTCGAGCACGCGCAGGTCGTGTGACAGCTCCTCGGGCGTGAGCTGGGCCGCGCCGAACCCGACCCGCTCGACGCCCTTCTTGTCGACGAGCACAACGACCGCCGAGTGACCCTGGGGGCCGGTGCCGGGCGCGATCGCGTACTCGTGCCAGATCCGGCGCATCGTCGCCACCGAGCCGTTGACGAACGCGATCCGCGCGTTCATCCGGTGCCGCGTGAGGAACTTGCGGCGATTCGCCACGGTGTCCTCCTTCGGGGCGACGCTGACGCCGACCGTCGGGATCCCCTGGCCGGAGCCAGGCATGTCGTCGAGCGCGCCCTTGATCTGCTCGACCATGAACGGGCAGTCGTCCTGGCAGAGCGAGTGGATGAACGTGAGGATCACGACGTGTCCCCGGTAGGAGGACAAGGTCACGCGGTGCCCGTTCTGATCGGCCAATGAGAAGTTCTTGGCGATGAGCCCCGGCGGCATCGTCGGTCCGGCGAACTTCGACTGGGTGTTCGGCACCGTCTGCGTCTTACCGGAGCCGCGGCTGACGAGCAGGACGACGCCGATCGCCGCCAGCAGCGTCACGAGGACGAGCAGGAGGAGGCGCTGGGTGGCCGAGGAGGCGAGCATCGGGCGGCTTCAGATTTTCGCAGGCGGCCAGCGGGACGCCGGGACGCCCGGTCAGCGCATCACCCCGGTGTGCCCGAGCGAGTACCGGCCCGGCTGCGGCCAGACGCACAGCCCGTGGGGCTCGAACCCGACCGGGATCCGCCGGATCAGCTTCCCCGTCCGCGTGTTGATCGCGTAGACGGAGTTGTCGTAGCGGCCGGAGAGCCACAGCACGCGTCCGTCGGCGGACACGTTGCCCATGTCCGGCGAGCCTCCGGGGATCTTCCAGGTGGCGACGATCCGCTTCGTGGCGAAGCGGATCACCGAGATCGTGCCCGCACCCCGGTTGGACACGTACAGGTTGCGCGCGTCGCGGCTCGCATACAGGCCGTGGGCGCCCGTCCCCGAGCGGATGAAGCGTCGCCTCCGGAAGTGTCGGGCCCCGATCACCCACACGCCGCCGTAGGTCAAGTCGGCGACGTAGAACGTCCGCCCGTCGGGCGAGAGCTTGACGTCCTGGGGCGAGGCGCGGCGGCGCAACGGCACCACCTTGACGACCCGCTGCTCGGGAATGTCGACGACGATCATGCGCGGCGCGAACTCACAGCTGACGAGCATGTATCGGCCGTTCGCGGTGAAGTCGGCATGGTTGACACCGGCGCACATCGGCACCGGCAACTCATGGTGGAGCTTCATCGTGTGCGGATCGCGGAAGTCGATACGCCGGCGCTGCTCGGCCATCACCATCGCGTAGTGCCCGTCCGGTGTGAAGTACAGGTTGTAGGGGTCGTCAACCGGGATCGTCCGACCCGGCTTGCCGGTCGCGGGGTTGATCGCGGTGAGGCTGTTGCCGATGTCGTTGTTGACCCAGAGCGTCCGCAGGTCATAGGAGGGCACGATGTGCTGCGGCACGGCGCCGACGTTGAAATGACGGACGACGCGGTACGTCCGCGGGTTGATCTCGTAGACGTCATCGCTCCCGGTGTCCGGCACGTACACGAGCGGGGGATCGCGCCGGGCGATCGGGGCGACGACCGTGTCGGCGGCGTACACGTTGCGGGGATCGAGCAACGGCGGCACGTGGTAGTAGACGCCCAACGCGGGAGCGTGCGTCAGCGTCCGCGGCGTGCGGTTGACGAGCGGCGGAACCTGAGGCAACCGCACGACCGTCCGGCGATGCTTCGTCGCCCCGCAGCCAACGATCGCCAGCGCCGCCGCCGCGACGACGGTCGCGGCCGCGAGCCGCAGACTCACCCCCGCCGCGAGCCGCAGGCTCACCATCGCCGTGAACCGCTGTCAACAGCGGCGAAGAATCGCCAGATCTCGCATGCCGCGCAGAAGGTCGCCGGCGGCCCGGGGTCCGGCGGCGTCGCCCCCGGCCACTGATGGCGCCCGTGAAGAACCCGGATGTGCTCGACGTGGACGCCATCGGCGCACCGCGACCAGCGGAACGCGGTCGCGCGGGACGCGACCCGTGACACGCCCGCGTGCCCGGGGCACCGATCGCGCGCAACCCACCCGTTGACGAACGGCGGCAGACCGTCCCGGGTGGGCCGTCGCGTCCGGCCGAAGTACGGAACGACCGGGTCGGCCGTGCCGTGCACCTCGAACACCGACAGCGGTCGCGCCGGCCGACAGGCCGGTTGGCCGTCGTACCCACCGGCGACCGACGCAATGCCGGCGACATGCGCGGCGAGCTCACACCCGGCGATCGCCGCCATCCCGCCGCCATTTGAGACCCCAGCGAGATACACGCGATCGCGATCGATGCACCAGCCCGATTCGATGGCTCCGATCAGCCGGCTGATGAACCGGACGTCGTTCGGGAGCCGAGGCGCCGCCGTGCTGTTCCAGTACGGCCCCGCCGAGCTGGGGTACACGACGATGAGGCGGTGCCGATCTGCGACGGCAGAGAGCCCGCTGTAGCGCTCCATCTTCGGCCCGCTCCCCCCGACGCCGTGCAAGGCGATCACGAGCGCCACCGGCCGCTCCGCGGCGAGCCCGGCAGGGACGTGGACGAGTGCTGTGCGAGTGGTTCCATCGACGGTGATCGCGAGCGAGCTCTGACCGGGCGCTGGGGCGCTCATACACGCGGGCGTCGCGGCCGGTGTGGCGGCGCCCGCCACAGCTGCTCCGACCAACGCCAGGGCAAGCAGCACCGGCGCGCCACCTCGCAGGCTACCGGGCACCGTCCGGCGGGAGTCGATAGAGACGGGCGGCGCCAACGAGCCCGACTGAGCCCGTCACGTCGACGCCGTGGGCCCGGACCCACTGCGACGCCGGGGCACATGCGGCCGCCGTCGTGTTGCGCGGCAGCGCGCAGCCGACGCGGGAGACGAGCCCGTAGCGGACCGCGCCAGATCGGACCGCGGCGCGCAGGGCCTCAACGCTCGTCAGCTGGCGTCCGCCGAAGCTCGTCAACGGCAGGATCGGCCGCTGGTCGCGGATCACGAGCGGCGCCAGCGACAGCGGCTCGTCGACCGCGAGCTCGAAGCGGACCGCGACGGTGCGATCCCGCAGATAGGCGGACAGCGCGGTCGCGTTCTCCGGAGCAGTGGTGGCGAGACCGAGCGAGTCGTTCGCCTTTGAACGCACGAGGGACAGCGTCTCATGCACCGGGAACACGAGCGCGCTCGCGGCGATCATCGACGCGAGCAGCCACCGCGCCGGCCGCTCCAACGGCCCAGGGCTACGAGCGATCAGCGCTGCCCCGACAGCGGAGAGGATGAGCGCGCCCGCGGCGAGGGCAAGCGACGCCGGCCTGAGGCTGAACGTGTAAACGCAGATGCACGCGAGTGCTGCGATTACCGCAGCGAGCGAGGGACGCCGCCGTGGATCCGACCCCGGCCGCGATCCGACGAGGCCGGCCAGAACGGCGGTCCCGTATCCGATCGTCGCCGCGAGCGCCGGTGCCATCGCCTCCAGGTAGCGCGCGTGGACGGTGTGCATCGTGTCGAAGGCGAGCAGCGAGCAGGCAATCCAGACGGCAAGGCAGGTCGCAAACGGGCGCGGGACCGGACTCGCGTCGGTCGCCTTCGGACGGGCGTGCCGCGACCGCCAGTACGTCAACCCGACGGCGGCGCCACCGATCGCGATGGCGGCGATGAGCATGCAGCCGAACAGCTCGTCGTAATGCCATCCGGTCGAGACGAGCAGGCGAAACGGCCCTGGACCGCCCGGCTTTGCGATCGGCGCGGTGCTGTCGACCTTGCCGAACCCGTTGAACACGAACATCGCGTTCCAGACGCTCCCGTCGGTCGATCCGACCGCCCACGGGTGGCGGCCGGGGGCGATCGAGGCCAGTACCGCCCAGCAGAGGCCGACGCCCGCAGCCGCGAGCGCCCCCACCGCGACGTTCCGCAGGACGCCGACCCGCACCCGCCCCGGCGGCGCCGCAAGCAGCAGAAACACGACCATCGCGGGCGCGGCGATCATCGCCTCGAGCAGCTTGACGTTGAACGCGAGCCCGAGCGCCACGCCGGCGAGCACGACGTCCCTCCGCGGACGGGCACCCGGCCCCGTCGCGTGGACGACGAGCCACAGCGCGGCGATGACGCAGAGCATCATCACCGAGTCCATCGTGTCGCTGCGCGCGGTGAGGACGGACTCCGGCAGCACCGCGAGCGCGACCGCGGCGACGAGTCCGGCGGGACGGTTCACAGCCCGGCGGACCGTGTCGTAGAGCAACGGCACCGCGAGCGTCCCGGCCAGCGCCTCGGGGAGCTTGAGCGAGAACTGGCCCCACCCGAGCAGCTTCACGCTCAGGACCTGTAGCCACAGGTCGAGCGGCGGCTTGTCGACCGCGAGGATGCCCGCTGGGTCGAACGCGCCGAAGAAGAAGTTGTGCCACGACAGCGCCATGCTCCGAACCGCCGCGTCGTAGAACTGGTTGGAGCTGACGTCCTCGATCGCGATGAACCGCAGCAGCGCAGCGATGAGCGTGACGACGCAGACCGGCCACGGCACCGCGCGAAGTAGCCGGCCAACTCGGTCTCGAAGGCCCCTCTCCGGTGCATGCTCGGTGAGCTGACGGCCTACCGACTCGTCCATCGTCGCCGACATCGGTCACGATCTTCTCATGGCTGAGCAGGCCGCAGACCTCGCGCGCCGTCTTCGACGGGTCGTTGCGGACCCGCGCGTTCTCGCTGCAATCGCAGATGTTCCCCGTGAGCTGTTCGTCCCTGCAGAGCAGCTCGACCACGCGTACGACAACGCCGCCCTGCCGATCGACTGCGGTCAGACGATCTCCCAGCCGCTCGTCGTGGCCCGGATGCTCGACGTGCTCGAGCTGCAGCCGTCCGACCACGTGCTCGATGTCGGCACCGGATCCGGGTACCACGCGGCGCTGCTAGCGAGGCTCGTGGCCCGAGTGTGGACGATCGAGCGCCACCCGGAGCTGACCGAGCAGGCCCGGCGCGCGATCGCCGCGATCGGCGTCACGAATGTCGAGTTCGTCGTCGGCGACGGCTACGCCGGCCTACCGGACGCAGCGCCGTTTGATGCGATCAACGTCGCGGCCGCGACGACTGCTGAGGGTCTGGCCACGCTCGAGCAGCAACTCGCGGAGCACGGCCGGCTCGTTGCCCCGGTCGGGGCGAACGACGAACAGCGTCTGATCCTCGAGCGCCGGGTCGCGAAGCGGATCGAGCGGACGTGGCTCGAGCCGGTCAGGTTCGTGCCGCTCGTGCACGGCCCCGATCGTCCGTGAGCGTCGCCTGCACCGGCTCCTCAAGGCGCTTGCGCATCACGTCGATCGCGGTCGGGCTCTCGTCGATCAGGACGAACCGGCGACCGAGCCCGCTGCACACCGCCCCGAGCGTGCCCGACCCGGCGAACGGGTCAAGGCACCACCCGCCCGGCCGCGAGGACGCGGCGACGAGGCGGCGCAGCACGCCCTCGGGCTTCTGCGTCGGATATCCCGTCTTCTCTCGGCCGTTCGTCGGCACGATCGTGTGAAACCACACGTCGGTCGGCCGCTTGCCGCGCGCCGCCTTCTCTGCGCTCACGAGCCCGGGAGCCATGTACGGCTCACGCTCGACCGCGTCCGCGTCGAAGTGGTGGCCGCCGGGCGTGCGCACGTAGACGAGGATCGTGTCGTGCTTCGCGGGCCAGCGCCGCCGCGGCTTGGCGCCGTAGTCGTACGCCCAGATCAGCTCGTTGAGGAACGCCTCGCGGCTGAAGATCTCGTCGAGCAGCAGCTTGCAGTAATGCGCCTCGCGGTAGTCGATGTGAAAGTAGAGCGTGCCCTGCGGGGTGAGCAGCTCCCGCGCCCGCGTCAGCCGCGGCTCGAGAAACGCGAGGTAATCCCCGAACGCGTCGTCGTAGCTGAGCGTCCGCAGCAGGCGGGAGCGATATCGCCGGCCACCGAACCCGACCCGGTCACCCTCGGCGTCGTCCGCCGTGACCTCGAGCGAGCGTCGAGCCTGTGCCCGACCGGTGTTGAACGGCGGGTCCATGTACACGAGGTCGAACGCCCCGTCGGGCAATGACGCCATCGCGGGCGCGTTGTCTCCGACGATCACGAGGTCATCATCGAGGCATACCGGCGCATCGGCAGACTGCAGGCGCATGGGCGATAAAGAACGTACCGACAGGTCCGGTTGACAGCGACCCGACGGCGCAACCGCTAGGATTTCAAGGCTGTGCCCAGTCTTCTACCGAAGAAGTTGCGACGGATCCTCGACCGGCGAATCGCTCGATTCGCCGTTTCTTCGATGGTTGCGGCAGGAACGAGCGCCGTCGTGTTCCCGATTCTCTACGTGCTCGGGTTCTCAACGACCGTGTGCTCGATCGCGGCGTTCGTCGCCGGCGCAGTCCCGAACTGGACGCTCAACCGCCGCTGGACCTGGAAGGTCGAGGGGCGCGTGGCGTTCGGGCGTGAGGTGATCGCCTACATCGTGATCTCGGCGACGACGCTCGTGACGCTGTCGCTTGTCACCGGGTGGACGCACGACCAGGTGCAGTCAATACCGGCCGGCCACGGGATCCGCGTGCTGCTCGTGACCGCGTCGTACTTCGCAGTGTTGGCGGCGCTGTACGGCGTGAGGTTCTTCCTCTACCAGCACTGGATCTTCTCGGGTCAGAGCCGCGTGCGGGCGGCCCTGCGGTCCCGGCGCCAGGTGTGGATGGCCGCCCGGGCGAACCGCACGCCGTAACCGAAGTTCCCACCCTTCTTGGTGCCGGTCGCGTGCTGGCCGCGGTCACGCATCGTCGTCGGGACCTCGGCGAGGCGGTAGCCGTGCAGCGCCGCGCTGATCATCAGCTCTGACGCTTGGTACTGGGGCTGCTCGAGCCGGACCGCGCCGCTGACGTCGGACCGCATCGCCCGCAGGCCACAGGCAGGATCGGTGACCCGGTGACGTACGAGGACGCTGATCAGGGCACCGAACACCAGCACGCCGAGATGGCGGACCTTGTCCGTCGTCAGTTCGGCGCCAAGCCGGCGCGATCCCGAGACGAACTCGGCACGGCCGTCGAGAATCGGCTGCACAACGCGCCCGATCTCCTCCGGCTCATACTGACCGTCGGCGTCGATCGTGCAGATCACGCGCGCGCCGCGGGCTCGCGCAAGCCAGTAACCGAGACGGAGCGCGGCGCCCTGCCCGCGATTGACGGGAACATCGCAGACGAGCGCTCCGGCGCGGGTCGCCTCGGCTGCGGTCGCGTCCTTGGCACCGTCGACGACGACGATGACCTCGGCCTGAAGCCCGGCGGCCTCACCCGGAATCTCGGCAATCACCTCGGCGACCGTCGGCTCCTCGTTGTAGGCGGGGATCACGATCGCGAGCGGCGCGCCGAGGCCGGCCGGATGCGCGGCCACGAACGCAGCGGCAGCGCCCCGCTCCGCGGGATCGAGCCGGCCGAGCTCGTCGTCGAGGTTGAAGGGCTTCTGGGTGGTCAAACTCACGGTGTCTGCGCTCCTGCGCTCACTGGTGCGG
Source organism: uncultured Solirubrobacterales bacterium (assembly GCA_963750695.1). Lineage (GTDB taxonomy): Bacteria > Actinomycetota > Thermoleophilia > Solirubrobacterales > Solirubrobacteraceae > Palsa-465. Next base: position 97,301 of record CAVVSB010000002.1, on the reverse strand, counting down.
CGGGCGCACCGGCGGCGATCGTCTCGGGGTCGGCGCGGGACCATTCTTCCCAGACCCGGGCCAGTCCATCTTCAAAGCTGAACTTCGGCTTCCATCCCTTCGCGTGGGCCGCCGCCGGATCGACGATCACGGCCGGCATCTCCCCCGCCTTGGCGGGGCCGTGCCGGACCTCAAACGTCGCGCCTGTCGCTGCGCGGACGGCATCGAGCACCTCGAGCACGGATAGCGAATGGCCGGAGCCGATCACAACGGGCCCCTGCCATTCATCACTCGTGAGCGCGAGCCGGAACCCCGCGGCGACGTCGGCGGCGTTGACATAGTCGCGAACCTGGGTCCCGTCGCCGTAGATCTCGAAGTTGCCGCCGAGTCGAATGACTCGCATCAGACGGGCGACGATGCTGTCCTTCGCCTGCATGCCGAGGCCGTAGACGTTCGTGAGGCGCAGGCATGCGCAGCGGACACCGTAGGAGGCGGTGTACGCGGACATCAGCATCTCGCCAGCGGCCTTCGTCGCGCCGTACGGCGTCAGAGGCTTGAGCGTCGCTTTCTCGGTGATGGCCGGTGCTTCCATCGGTCCGGTGACCGCGTTGGTCGAGGCGAACGCGAGCGCCTTGACGCCGGCCCTGCGGGCACCCTCGAGCAGTCCGTGGGTTGCCTGCACGTTCGTGCGGTAGGTGAGCTCCGGCTCCTGCACCGAGCGCAGGACGGAGGTGACGGCGGCGAGATGGACGACAGCGTCGAATCCGCCACTCAGCGCCTCGGCGACGACCTCCGGTTCGGCGAGGTCACCGAGGACGATCTCGACCGACGGGTCCGGATGGGGCTTCAGGTCGATGACACGCACGTGCGCGCCGTCGGCTGTCAGCTCGGCAACCATGTGCCGGCCGATGAATCCCGAGCCTCCGGTGACGAGGACACGACGGCCGGTGAGGCTGCTATCGGGTGTGGATGCGCTCACGATGTTCAGGCGTCGAAAATCGGCAGGACAACAGACGGTAGTCCGGCGCGGCGCCCTAGGTTACGGGATTCTCAGAGGTCATCTCGAGTGGCACTCCTCGACTGCTACCGTCCGCGCCGGCTCGGCCCACTGCCGTCATCCCCGGCTGACCCTGATTCTCGTGGCCCATCAGACCGCAGAAGCACCGTCGATCGACGTCCCGCCAGCCCCGCCGTCGCGGTCCGGCAGCGGACCCGCGCACACGTCTCTTGGAGAGACGCTGCGCACGTTTGCCTGGCGCTATCGCTGGGTCCTCGGAGCGCTCGGACTGCTCGCGATCTCGACGGTGATCGTCCTCGCCGCCCGGGTTCGTCCCGGTTATGACCCTTACGGCTGGCTCGTCTGGGGCAAGCTCTCGCTCCACTGGAAGCTCGAGACCGATGGTGCGCCGTCGTGGAAGCCGCTGCCGTATCTGTTCACGCTCCCGTATTCGGTGTTCGGTCACTACGCCCTGTGGCTGTGGATGATCACCGCGGTCGCCGTCTCGTTGAGCGGCGCCGTGTTCGCGTGGCGGATCGCGTTCCGGCTCGTCGATGCCGCCCCGGAGCGTCGCTACGCGGCGTATGCGGCGGGCGCGGTCGCCGCGATCGGCGTGCTCGGGATCCGCGACTACACCCACTTCTACCTGTCCTCGCAGTCCGATCCGATGATCGTGGCGCTGTGCCTGGCCGCGATCGACTGCTACCTGTGCGGGCGCCTGCGCTGGGCGTTCTGGATGCTGGTGCTCGGCGCGCTCGGCCGGCCTGAGGTGTGGCCGTTCCTCGGCTTCTACACGGTCTGGCTGTGGCGCCGCGACCCCGCACAACGGCGGATGATCGTCGCCGGGATCGTCGCTATTCCGTTGCTCTGGTTCGGCATCCCAGGTCTGACCGCCCGCAGCCCATTCGTCGCCGGAGACAACGCTTTGAAGTCCGTGCGAGCGCTGCACGAGAACAAGATCTGGGGCACGATCGACCGCTTCCTCGACCTGCACGAGTTGCCGATCTGGGTGGCCGCGCTGGCAGGTGTTACATTCGCCGCGATCCGTCGCCAGCGGTTCGTGTTGCTGCTCGCCGCGGGCGCCGTCGTGTGGGTGCTCGTCGAAGTGGCGTTCGTGCTCCACGGCTGGCCCGGCGTCCCGCGCTACCTGTTCGAGCCCGTCGCCGTCGCGTGCGTGCTCGCCGGGTACGCCGTCGGTCGCGTGATTGTTGAATTGCCGCCACTCCTCTCGCGCGTGGGCCCGCGGCTCTCGCCGGGCGTCGTCGGGTGGGCGACCGGGCTCCTCGTGCTCCTCTTCGTGGCCACATGGCTGCCGGGCGCGCGGTCGCGCGTGCACATCGAGAAGGCCGACCTCGTTCACGAGCGAGCGCGGGCGCACGAGCTCGGGCGCCTGTCCGCGGCGATCACCCGGCTGGGCGGGATCGAGCGGATCCGGGCCTGCGGCACCCCCAACCTCCCGATCGGCTACCAGAGCGTGTTCGCCTGGTACACCGGCAGTGACGTCGGCTCGCTCTACATCACGAAGAAGAAGTTCGCCCTCCACCCGCACCCGCTCGTGACGTTCCACCCGCTCCGCGACGGCTGGGCGATCGTTCCCAGCCACCTCATGACGGCCGCCCAGCGTGCACGTTGCCGCGGCATCCGGATGACGTACCGCTCATGAGTGATGCCGGGCTGGTCGTGGCGAGCTCGCGGCTGCGGCTGCTGCTCGCCGGCGGCGCTCTGCTGCTTCTCATCGGGATCATCGTGGCGGCGACGAGCGGTGGCTCGAACTCGGGCGTCCGCGTCCCCCTGCCGGGGATCGGGCGCCCCGCACGCGCCGGCGACCCGTTCCTGTGGGTCCCCGGCCACGACGCCGCGTTCGTCGCCAGGGCGACGGCCGGCAGCTCCCACGTCCTGTTCAGCCAGAGCCCAGGCGGAGCGATCGCCACTGCGAAGCGCGTCGCCGCGTTCCGACCACAGATCGACGCCGCCGTGCGCGGCACGGACATCAACCCCGACGTGGTCGAGGGAATGGTGTTCGTCGAGAGTGCCGGGCGGCCCTATGTCCTTGCCGGATCCGACGCCGCGTCGGCCGCCGGTCTGACCCAGATCCTCGCGGACACCGGCTCGTCGCTCCTTGGCATGCACATCAATCTCGCCCGCAGTCGAGCGCTGCTGGTCAAGCTCGGCAACGCTGCCTCGCCGAAGGCCTTCCAGCGGGATTTGCGGGCGCTGCAACGTGCCGATGACCGCTTCGCGCCGCGCCGCGCCCTCGCGGCGACGGTTCGCTACCTGCAGACCGCCGAGCGCCGATTCGGGCGCGCCGATCTTGCCGTCGTCTCCTACCACATGGGGATCGGGAATCTCGAGCACGTCCTCAGCGACTACAACGGCGGCCATGCGGTCCCCTACGCGCAGCTGTACTTCAACACCGCTCCGGACCACAACCCGGCGACGTACCGGTTGCTGTCCGGGTTCGGGGATCAGTCCTCGCTCTACTACTGGCGCGTGCTCGGCGCCGTACAGGTGATGAAGCTCTACCGCCATGACCGAGGCGCGCTCGAGCGACTCGCCACGCTGCAGACCGAACGTGACTCGACCGCCGCCGTCCTGCATCCGCCTGACCGGACGACTGCGTACGCCGATCCGGCCGAGCTCGGGGCGGCCTACGGTAAGCGAGAGCTCGTCCGGCTTCCCCGGAACGGCACCGCGCTCGGATTGGTCTACGGCCGCACGCTCGGCGAAGGGGCGCGGCGGATCGGGGTGTCGCCCGCCGTGTACCGCGGTCTGCGCCCGGCGGCGCTCGACCTCCTCGTCGAGCTCGGTGTCCGGGCGCGGGCGCTGAGCGGCGGGTCCCGATCCCGCGCCTCGCTGATCGTCGGCGGGGCGGTGACCGACAGCCGCTACCAGCACGCCCTCGGGATCGACGATCCGGACTCGCTCACCGGGTATACATTCCTGATCGACCGTCGCTACGCGAGCGGCGCCCAAGCGGCGGCGTTCCAGTCACTGCTCGACCGCCTCCAGGCGCTCAACCTGATCGCGTGGAGCCGCAGTCTGAGCTCGATCTCGGTCACCGTCGCCTCGGATGCGTCGGGGTACCTCGTCGACGGGCCCAAGTGAGGCGGCCGGCGCGGGCTGAGCCGGCGTCGCTTCGTCCCGAAACCGCGGCAACTGTCCGCTGTCGCGCCCTCGCTGGCCAGATCGGAACATCGTCCCGCCCACATCGGCACGACGGTCCACGCTTCCGCCGCGGCCTCGTGCCGCGGACACGTGTCCCGGTCCGGTGGGTCAGCGGCGCGCCAGACGGACGGCACCGCGCCGCCAACGTGCCCGGACAGTCGGCCGCGTCGTCGTTGGTGGCCCACCGACCGACCTTGACCGGCCTGCTTCGCCTGCTCTTTTGCATTGAGGGGAGGGGGATAGTGCGCCCGGTCGGTCCTCTCGCCGTCCACATCGCGGAGAAACGTCGCAGGATGTGAGTGGCGCAGCGATCCGTCAACGTTCCTCCCGCTCAGCGGGAGTAACGTCGCAGGATCCGTCCCGCGACCGCGGCTTGCGACGTTATTCCCCGTCCGGAGGTCAGCTCGCACCGGTCCGGGGTCTCAGACCCGGCACGCCTCAGTCGGCCGCGGTAGCGACGGCGGTCTCAGTCGACCCAGCCGCCTCGCCCGCCGAAACCGCCTCGAGTCGCACCGGGATCCCGTTGAGGAACGCCATCCCGGCGAGCCGCTCGAGACCGATCGGAGCCGTGGACGCGAGCCGATTGACGTTTGCCCCGCCGGCGCTGTCCGCGGTGCGCCACCCGCCGCCGCTGCCGTGACCCCAACCGTGGGGGATCGCGATCACGCCGCGCATCACCTCGTCGGTCAGCTTGGCGGGCAGTTCGATCACGCCGGTGGCCGACACGACGCGGCACGACTCGCCGTCCTCGATCCCACGGTCACGCGCGTCGTCGGGGTGCACGCGCGCCGTATGGACGCGGTCGCCGGCCATCAGCTTCGGCACGTTGTGCATCCACGAGTTGTGTGAGCGCAGCTCCCGCATGCCGATCATCCGCAGCGGAAACTCGGAGCTGTCCTCGCCAGCGGCTTCACGGACCATCGAGCGGACCTCGTCGGCGATCAGCGCGGAGTCGAGGTGAACACGCTTGTCGCGATGAAAGAGCTTCCTGCGCAAAACGCCCGTCGGATGGTGCTCGCCGAACTTGATGCCGTGCGGATGGCGTCGGTCCGAGCGCAAACCGCGACAACGACGTCCATTGTCGCCGTTGGGATAGGTTCTCGGCCGTGACCGACGCCATCCGCACCCCTGATCAGCTGCTCGAGGGACTGCCCGAGTTCCCGTTCGAGCCGCACTACCGCACATACGACGGCCTCCGCCTCGCCCACCTCGACGAAGGTGACGGCGCACCGGTCGTGTTCTTCCATGGCGAGCCAACGTGGTCGTACCTCTGGCGCAAGGTGATCCCCTCGGTCCGCGACGCCGGGTTTCGCTGCATTGCGCCGGACATGCCCGGCTTTGGCCGCTCCGACAAGCCGACCGACTTCGACTGGTACAGCTATGACCAGCACGTCGCTGCCCTCGCTCCGCTGCTCGAGGAGCTCGACCTGCACGGGGCCACCGCGGTCGTCCACGACTGGGGCGGACCGATTGGGCTGCGCCTCGCGGTCGAGCACGCCGAGCGCTTCGACCGGATCATCGCGCTGGACACCGGCTTGTTCACCGGCCACCAGAAGATGAGCGACGCATGGATCGCGTTCCGGAACTTCGTCGACCGGACCGAGGACCTCCCGGTCGGGTTCTTGGTCCGTGGGGCGTGCAAGACCGACCCCGGCGACGAGGTGATCGTCGGCTACGAGGCGCCGTACCCGAACGCCGCCGCAAAGGCGGGAGCCCGCGCCTTCCCGCTGATCCTCCCGACCTCGCCCGACATGCCGGGCGCCGAAGCTGGCCAGCGCGTCCTCGAGACACTCCGCGGCGACGCACGGCCGAAGCTCGTGCTGTGGGCGGACTCCGACCCGGTGCTCACGCTTGAGACCGGGCGGCGCTTCGCGGCCGCAATCGGGACCGAGGTCGCCCACGTGATCGAGAACGCGAGCCACTTCCTCCAGGAGGACGCCGGGCCGGAGATCGGTCGGCTGATCGCGGACTGGTTGACCGCCGGCTGATCGTCGACGCCGGTCGGCGATTGGCTTTGGGAGTTACCGTGAGTCATTCGGGCTAACTCCCAAAGTCAGGGTCGACGGCGCTGGCCGCGGGCAACTCGCCGAGCCGCTCGAGCTCGCCGCCCTGCTCGTCGAACCCGATCGCCGCCGCCACCGCTTCCAGGATGGTCGACTTGCCGCTTCCGTTGTCGCCGACGAGTAGCGTCACGGGTTGGTCGAGGCGAAGCCGATCGATCGTTTCCATCGCCGGCAGGTCGAACGGGAACCCGCTGCCCCCAGTCCTCGCCCTGCAGGAATCCGATCACGTACGGGCTGGGTCCGAATCGCCCCCTGTCCCGAGGCTTCGTCACGTATCGAGCCGCGTACACCTTCTTCTCGAGCACGAGCGCCCGAGCCTCAGCGCCGTCCCACATCAGCCAGCGTCGGTCAAATACGCCCGTGGAGCCTCGGCGTTTGGGAGGTTGACGACACTATTTGTACACAACTCCCCAAGCGGTCCCGTGGGACAGGGACGAGCCTCGGCTCGAACAGGGAGCGCCGGTCGGCCAGCCAGCCAGGCCCGGACGGCCGGCGCCCCAGACGGAGATGCTTCCACGCCGCGGTCAGACCCGCTCGCGCTCGCTGGCGCCCGTTGCCGCGGCCTCGACGGCCGCCGCCGTCTCGTCGATCTTCGGGGCCGGCTTCGCCGGCGGCTGCTTGGCGGACGGCACCTGGGAGGAGGCGACCGTCTCCGCCATACGCTTCTCGTACGCGGCACGCGCGGTGTGGTCCGGATGGGCGAGCACCTGATCGCCCTTGAGCGCGCGACCCATCCACTCGACGGCACGGCGAGGCAGCAGGGCGTTGACGCGGACCATGCCGCTGATCGACTTCGGCACGAACACCTCGAAGCGGCCCGTCTGCAGCGCCTCGACGATGCAGTCCGCGACGTCCTCAGGCTGAACCGCCTTGAACCCGCGCGTCTCCGGGAGGCCGGACCCGAGCTCGGTGTTGACGACGACCGGCATCACGACACTGATGTCGATGTTCGTGTCACGGAGCTCGGCGCGGATCGCCTCACTGAGGCCGACGACAGCGTGCTTGGTGGCGCAGTAGGTGGCGCCGCCCGGGAACCCCGCCTTGCCTGCCATCGATGCAATCTGGACAAGGTGGCCGCGGCCGCGCTTCGTGAATCGGGCCAGCGCGAGCTTGGAGCCGTAGATGACGCCGACGAGGTTGATGTCGATCATCCGATTGGCGATCGCGTCGGACTCCTCGATGAACGGGCCGATCGGCATGATCCCGGCGTTGTTGATGAGGATGTCGAGCGGCCCGAGCCGATCCTCGACCTCGGTGAGGAAGCGGTCGAAGCTGCTGCGGTCGGTGACGTCGAGCGGCAGCCCGACCGTCCCGCTTCCGAGCTCTCCGGCCGTCCGCTCGGCGAGCGCGCCATCGATGTCGCCGATCGCGACCCGGGCGCCCTGAGCAATCAGCGCGGCGGTGGTGGCGCGGCCGATCCCGCGTCCCCCGCCGGTGATTGCGACGGTCTGCCCGGCGAGCGAGCGAAGAGGTTTAGCCATGGAACCGATCCTCCTAGATCCGGCCCGACCCCGCGGGCCCACGTGCGGTAGGGCGTCAGACGGTACCGCCTGGGGCGTGTTGGCCGCCCGGTGGTCAGCCAACGGCGTCGCCGAGCGCCGGATGGTCACTGGGTGGCGGTCGTCTCGCCGCGGGTCGTTCCACTCGGAACGACGGTCGCAGTCGTCGTGGCGTCGCTCGCGCCGCCGGCAGTCGTCGACCCGGAAGAACCGCTGGTCGAAGTCGAGCCGCTCGTCGTGTCGGCCGCTCCGGTGCCGGTACCGGTCGTCGTCCCGGTGACGGTGCCGCCGCTACCCGCAGGGACCGTGCCGGTCGTCCCGGTCGTTCCGGTTCCGGCGGTGCCCGTCGTTCCAGTCGCGCCGGTGGTGCCGGTGGTGCCGGTGGCGCCGGTACCGGTGGTGCCGCTGTTGCCCGTCGCACCGCTGTTCCCAGTCGACCCGGTCCCGGTGTTTCCGGTCGAGCCCTGACCGCGGGTTCCACCGCCGGTCGATCCAGTTCCGCCCCTCTGCGGCACCGGTGTGCCGCCGCCGTTGTCACCGCCCCCGCCGTAGCCGGAGCCAGACGACCCATTGCGCCCGGACCCGCCGGTTGAATCGCCGCGACCGCTACCGAAGGGGGTTCCCGTCCCGCCGCCGTCGTGACCACCTGAGCCGTGGGTCGTCGATCCGGGGGTCGGAATCTGAACCGGCGTCATGTTCGCCGGGGGCACCGGGGCCGAGGGCGGCGACGCGGTGACGGGCTGGACGGGCGCGGCCGTCGGCACAAGAGTGGCCGTGCGCCGAGGCGCGGCACCGCCCTTCAGCGGCCTCGGGATCCCGAGCAGCGTGGCGAATGGGTTCAATGCGGCCCGGCGGATGAAGGACCCGGTCGCTGCGTGCGTGGACGACGTGACCGTCGGCAGCGCCGAGCCGAAGCCCGCGGTAGTCTTCGCACCGCCGGTGGGCGCCGAGGCGCTCGCGTCGCCGGAAACGAGCGCACGCGCCACCGTCGTCGTGCCGGCGCCATTCCCGGCGGTCGTGGCGACCGCTGCTGCCTGGTGCCGGCTCGAGGCGCCGTGGGAACTGTGCACGGTGAGGCCATGCGTCGCGACGATGGTCGTCGCCGCGCCCGCGCCGGCGAGAAGCGCTCCGAGCGCCCCCTTGGCCAGACCGCTTTTGAGCGCGGTCGAGAGCACGAGGCCACCAGTGCCGACGCCCGCGGCGGCCCCGCCGCCGATCGTCCCTCCGAGCACGCCCTCCTTGAGTGCCACGGTCGGCACAACCGGCAGCAGCGCAGCGAGCTGGCGGCGCTGGCGCTCGACCTCGCGACGGAAGTCGCGGCAGCCGGCGCACTCGCGTAGGTGGCGGCGCAGATTCCCCCGACGCAGCGCGCCGCCCCGCTGGGTGGCGAGCTGTTCGCGGATCTCGGTGCAGTCCGTTTCGCGAGCGGTGCGGCTCGCCACGAGCGACTCTCGCGCCTGGAAGACAAGGGCCTTGACCTTCTCCCGCGGGACGTCGAGAGCGATCGCGATCTCCTCGTGGCTGAGCGCGTCGAGCTCGGCGAGGACGAGGGCGGCCCGCTGCTCATCCGGCAGCTGGCGCAGGTCGACGACGAGATCCCGGAGATCCTGCCGGCGCTGCACCTGCGACGCGAGGCCCTCGGTAAGCGGCTCCTCGAGGTCGCTCGCTGGCTGCTCGCGGCGACCGCGGAGCAGCGAGTAGCAGCGGTTGCGCGCGATCGTGAACAGCCACGCGCGCAAGTGGATCGGCTTATCGGAGCTGATCAGGTCGCTGTACGCCGCGAGGAACGTCTGCTGGACGGCGTCCTCGGCTTCCTGCGGGTCGCCGAGCATGTGCCGACAGAACGACAGAATCGCTCGATGGTGACGGTTGTAAACGGCCTCAAAAGCGGCCGGATTGCGTTCACGGACGAGTGCGACCAGCCGCGCATCTGTCGCCAATCGCCACAGGTGCGGCGACGAGAACATTGCGGAAACCCCTGCCGGTGCTGCCCGCGGCACCGCGCTTGCTTCCATGGCCGGTATTATCTCGGCTCGGGGGCAAAAAAGCGAATCCCGCACCGAACTCGCACCTTTCCGTGCGGGCCGACCGCGCGGATCTCTCCAATCGCTCCAAAAATCTCCATACGGAGGTCTCCCCGGCCCTACCTCGGTGCGGGCGGACCCGGAGGCTTGACGATGTCCCGGCCGGTCGGCCGGAGTTCCTCGTCGAGTTCGAGCTGCCAGAAATAGCGCGTAAACGTCACGCCGGCTCGGAAGTCGCCGACGTGCGGCTCGATCTGCTCGCCGCGAGCCATCCGGGCGATCAGCTCGGGATATGTGCACCCCGGCCGGGCCGCGTACATCGGGGCCGGGAAAGCACCGCCAAAGCGCGTGTTGACGTCGGTGATGCCGAGGCCGATCTGCCGGTCGCGGAACGCCTGGACGGTGCATGGGCCGCGCACCCCGAGCGACTCGACGACCCGACGGCCGAGTTCGATCAACTCGGGGTCGGCGATCACCGTGCCCTTGATCGATTCGCCGCCCCGCGACTCGATCATCGTGCGCGGGATCGCGTTCAGGCACCGCCCGTCGAGGTCCGACAGACAGTCGATCGAGAACTCCGGGCCGTCCATCAACCGCTGGACCATCGTCGGCTCCTTGACGTAGTCGACGAAGAACTCTGCCGCACGCGCGTCGTCGGCGCGGTGGATCGAGCGCGCGCCCGACCCCTGGCGCGGCTTGACCATCACCGGAAACGACGGGACCGGCTCGCCCGGGAGCACCGTCAGCGGGGACGGCAGGTCGTGACGTCCGAGCAGCAGATGGGCCTCGTACTTGTCGAACGTCGCGCGCGCGATCTCCGGATCCGGGACAAACGCCGGCAGCTGGCCGGCCTCGCGCGCGTGCGCGAGCACCTCGATGTCGAGGTCGGTCAGCGGGACCACGGCGCCGACGTTGTGTTGCTCGCACAGCGCCTGGAGCGCCGGCACATACTCCGGATCGGCGATCCGGGGAACCGCCACGCGATGGTGCGCCGCGTACTGGGCCGGCGCCAGTGGGTTCGGGTCCGCGGCGACGACCGTCGCGTGCTGGGCGAACGCCGAGACGATGTCGTAGCGCTTGCCGACACCGGTCAACAGGACGCCGATGTCTACGCCCGGGGGTGCCATCCGCCAGTTTCTCCCTTGTAGAGGCCTCGTCCGGTGAAGACCATCTCAATGGTCCGCACCACGATCTTCAGATCGAGCGCGAGCGATTGGTGCTCGACGTACCAGAGGTCGAGCTCGATCCGCTCAGACCAGGGTAGGGCGGCGCGCCCCTTGATTTGCGCCCAGCCGGTGATTCCTGGCTTGACGCACAGACGGCCGCGCTGGCGCTCGGTGTACTGCTCGACCTGCACCGGAATCGTCGGGCGCGGGCCGACGATCGACATGTCACCGCGGACGACGTTCCAGAGATTCGGGAGCTCGTCGAGTGAGTAGCGCCGCAGCCAAGCCCCGATCCGGGTGATCCGGTCATCGCCCTCCTGGATCGAGAGCCCGGCGCCGGTGAACTCGGCGCCGCGGACCATCGTCCGCAGCTTGTAGATCGCAAACGTCCGCCCGTCGAGGCCGACCCGGGTCTGCGTGTAAATCGGGTGCCCCGGCGTCTCAAGCCGGATGAGCAGCGCGAGCAGGGCGACGAACGGTGCCGAGACGATCGCCCCGGCGAGGCCAAGCACGACGTCGAGAGAGCGTTTCATCGCGTGCCCTCGGCGGGCTCCCAGCCAGCGGCCGTCCCGTGGGCGAGCCAGTCCCACAGGCCGGCGGCGAGCGAGGCCGTCGTCATCACGTAATACCGCGCGACGAGAAACGGCTTGACGCGTACCAGCGGCGCGAGCAGCGCAGCGATCAGGATCGCCACCTGCACGGCCACCGCGGCGATGTAGATCCAACCCTGCCCGACGAGAGCGATGCTCAGCCCGAGAGCCGCCAGGTGCAGGAACGGGGACATGTAGCGCAGGATCCGGTGCGAGAAGATCATCAGTGCGTACAGCGGGTCGTAACCGCGTGGCGAGAGCATCCCGCCGCGGAGGACGATCGGCCACCCGTGGCTCATCATCCGCCGCTTGCGGGCGAATTCGCCCTCGATCGTCGGCACCATCTTCTCGGTCGCCCGGGCGTCCGGCACGTAGACCGCTCGCCATCCGCGCTTGACCATGTTGAATGGGAACGACAGGTCGTGGCCCATGATCGGGTCGACGACGAGGTAGGACTCGCGGCGCGTGGCGTAGATCGCGCCGTTACCGCCGGTGACCGACCGCACCCGCGATTCGAGCCCGCGGACGCCCATCTCGTATCGCCAGTAGAGCCCCTCCTGGTTCGAGCCGTGCTCGTTGACGAACCGCACCTGGCCGCAGGCGTAGCCGACGCGTGCATCGTCGAACGCGCTCGCGAGGCGGCGTAGCGCGGCGGGCTCCCACAGGGCGTTGGCATCCGAGAACGCGACGAGCGCGCCGCGGGATCGATCGACGCCTGCGTCCTGCGCCCGGATCTTGCCTCCCCGGGGGAGTTCGAGCACGACGTCGGCGCCAGCGTCTCGAGCGCGGTTTGCCGTCGCATCCGGTGACCCGTCGCACGCGACGATCACCTCGACCTTGTCCGCGGGGTAGTCGAGGGACCGCAGGTTCTCGATCCGGGGAGCGATGACGTCCTCCTCGGCGTACGCGGCGATGATCACCGAGACCTCGGGCAGGGCGGCGGTGTCGGCGCCCGCCGCTCGTCGCCTGCTCGCGCCGCTCGCGCCACGCGGGCCGCGCCGCAGCCGCGCCAGCAGCGCCAGCACCACCGGGTAGCCCACGTGCGTGTAGATGAGCAGGCCGGTGCAGACCCAGAACAGAATCGCGAGCACGGTCACGGCGGCGGATTGTGACCGACCGCCGCGCCTGCCGACCGCGCCGTCACCCCAGGAGCGACTCGTACAGGTCGAGCGTGCGGCGGGCCGCTGCATCCCACGAATACGGTTTCGCCGCCGCCCGCGCCGCCGCCTCACCCATTTGCCTCCGGAGCGCGGCGTCGCCGAGGAGCCACGTCAGCGCCTCGTGGAGCGCGACGGCATCACCCGGCGGCACGAGCCGGCCGGCGCCCGTCGCGGCGATCTCGGCGAACCCCCCGATGTCGCTGAGCACGCTCGGCGTGCCGAACGCGAGTGCCGTCGCGAGCACCCCGGACTGATCGAATCGCTCGGTCCGCGTGTACGGGAGCACGACGACGTCGGCGCGGCGGAAGAACGCCGGCAGCTCGCTGTCGGCGACGAACCGCGTGACGAAGCGGACGCCCGCCCCGGCGCGCGCCTGCAACGGCTCGAGCGGCATCCGTGGATGCCCGACGATCCACAGCTCCGCATCGGCCACACCGCGCCAGGCGTCGAGCAGCACGTCGAGACCCTTGTACGGCCGCAGCAGCCCGAAGAACAGGACGACCGGCGTGTCGACGTGTTGCAGCTCCTCGGGCAGCGGCCGCTCGTCGGCGCGCGCCGTCAGGTGGTCGAACGCACCGTGATGAATGACGTGGACGCGCTCCGGGGCGAGCCCGAGACCGTCGATCAGTTGTCGCCGTCCGTAGTCGGAGTGAGCGATGACGGCGTCCATCCGCCGGAGCAGGCGCCGCTGGGCGGCCGCCTGACCCGGCCTCGGCTCGCGCGGGAGCAGGTCGTGCGCGGTCAGCACCCGCGGCCGCGTGGGCAGCAGGACGCCGTCGAGCCACTGCACATCGAGCCACTGGAAGTGCGCGATGTCCGCGTCTCGGCGCAGCCGGCGATAGCGGAGCATGTCGGGGACGTGCTCGGCCAGCTTTGAGAGCCGGCGCGCGCGTGACCCGGCCGCGCCGCGGGCGTGCCGGTAGAAGTGTTCGCACACGGAGTATCCCTCCGGCGCCGGAACCTCCGCATACGGAAAGCGACTCGTGACGAGCCGGACGGTCACCCCGGCGCGGGCGAGCGCAGCGGCGAGCGCATGCTCGTACGGAGGTGTGAACGCCGACGCGTCGATGAGATCGACGCGCATCAGACGGCTCCGCCGCCCTCGGTGTGCCGGCCGCCGTCGCTCGGCCGGCCGCTCAACCGGGCGAGCGCCGCCGCGATCCGCTCTGCTTCGCCGCCGCCGAGCGCCTGCAGCCGCGCCGCGGGCTCACGGGCGAGCCGAACCGCCGCCGGAGCCAGCTCCGCGATGCCCGGCTCGCCGGATCGCGCGGCCCGGATCATCCGCAGCGGGTGGCGGAGCGCCAACCGTGCGATCGCGATCGCTCGCGCAGCCGCCCCGTCGTCCTCGCGATAGTCGATGCGCAGGGCACGGGACGCCTCCGGGGACACCCGTGACGGGCGCGCAACGGCCTCGACCCGGGCACGATCGAGCGCGCGGGCGAACTCGACGAGCGGATCGTCCTGAGCGGGGAAGCGGTCCGCGACGAGCACGACCTGCGGCCTCTCAGCCATGCGGCGGCGGCGCGGCTGGTTGGAGAGGAGGAAGCCGACGAGTTCCTCGATCGCGAGCACGCCGTCGAGGACGAGATGCCGCGCGCGCTCGAGGGGCGAGGGCGGCCCGCCCGGACGTGCCGGCGCACCGGACCCGCCCGAGCGCCGCCCCTGCCCACGCAGGACGCGGCGCAGCGCCGGCTCCGGGGCGAACCCCTCGTAGCGGCGACCGAGCCACGCCCGGCCGGCCGCATACCCGCGCCACTGCCGACGTAGGGCGCGCACGGTGGTGCGGTACACATGCTCGACGCGAGCGTCCGGCCGCAGCTCGAGCCGCCACCCCGCCTGCTGCAGGCGCCAGCTGAAATCGGTGTCCTCGGCCGCGCGGACGCCCTCGTAAAAGCCGCCGATCTGCGCAAAGGCGTCGCCCCGGACGAGCAGGTTCGCTGCGACAGCCCGCGGGCGGTACGGGTGCGCCAGGTGCGTCGCCTGGCTGAGGAAGCCGCGCGCGGCGCCGTAGCGGGCGGCGACGCTCACATCGCCCGCCGCCCCGACGACCTCACCGGCGAGCGCGCCGACGTCGGCCGCGGGCTCCCCGGCCGCAAAGTAGGCGTCGAGCAGGTCGGCCGGTGCCCGCGTGTCGGCGTCGAGGAACAGCACCCACGCGTTGCGGGCCCCTTCGGCGCCGATGTTCCGCGCGTATGCGGGCGAATGCTCGGCGACCGCGCGGACGATCGTGACCGTCGTCTCGGGACCCGTCGTCACCGGGTCGCGTGTGTTGTCGACGAACAGCAATTCGTCGCCGGGCCGGATGTCGAGCGCCGCAAGCGAGGCGAGCGCCGCGTCGGCCTCCCGCCGCGTCCCCGCGAACGGCATCACCACGGTGACCGGCGGCCGGCTCATGCCGTCCCTCCCGCAGGGCGCAGTCGGGCGAGGAGGGCACGAAGCTGCAGCAGCTCCTCGCGGTGGGCGAACCGGGTCGCGAACAGCAGCACCGGGACGAGGGCGAACGCCACCGCCCGGGAGACGAACCCGGATAGGCCGTGCGTCGGCAGCATCAGATCGCCCGCCGCCGCAATCCCGCCCGCGATGACGACGATCTGGACGAGTCGCCGCCACTCGAACGCGACCGTGAACAGCCGGCGAGTGAGCACGTACATGAGCCCGAGCATCGCGACGTACGCGCCGCACAGCGCGAGCCCGGCACCGGCGATGCCGAGCGGCGGCACGAGCACGATCAGGAGCACGATGTTCGCGGCCAGCCCGGCGAGCGAGGCCGGGAAGTTGCGCGTCGTCACCTTGGCACGCCCGGCGATCACGAGGAACACGACCCACAGGCCGTACATCGCCCACCCGAGCGAGACCCACGTCAGCGCCTTGTAGGCGCCGTAGAACTCCGGCGTGGTGAGCACCCGGAGCACCCACCGCCCGAGCAGGGCGAGCCCCGCGACCGCCCACCCGGCGACGAGCACGTAGTACGTCGTCACGAGGCCGTACAGACGGGCCGCTTCTGCGTCATCGGTCACGGAATACGCGAGCGGCGGCCAGGCGTACTGGAACGCGCGCACGATGAACGCCACCGCCCCGGCCAGCTTCACCGCGATCGAGTAGAGACCGGCGAGGGCGGGGCTGCGCTGGTGATAGATGAAATAGCGGTCGATGATGTTGAGCGCATACACGGAGATCTCGGCGGGCACGGTCGGCAGGCCGAAACGCAGGAGCGCGGCAAGTCTTTCCCCGCGACCGTGGTGCGGCCGCAGCCGGTGGCGCATCGTCCACCACAGCACGAACAGCACGACGGTCGACACGGCGTAGTTGCCGAGCAGCAGGCCGCGGTACCCCTTGCCGAGGCCGACGACGAGGATTACGGTCAGCGCCACGGTGAACAGGACGTTGGAGACCGTCGCGATCGCGTACACGCGCAATCGCTCGTCGACGCGGAGCAGGCCGTAGGCAAACTCGAGGTTCGTGAACGTCCACAGCCCGAGCACCGCGATCAGGAACGTGGTCGTGTCCCGATGGCCGAGCACGATCTTCGACAACGGACCGGCGAACGCGGCGAGGATCGCCGCCGTGACCGTCGTGGTGATGAGCAGGAACACGAACGCGCGCCGGACGAGCGCATCGCGTGTCTGCGGGTCCTCGTCGGTGTAGTAGTAGCGGAGGAACGCCTCGATCATCCCGAAGCGCACCAGGATGCTGACGAAGATCACCCCGTTGGCGAGCAACTCGACAACGCCGTAGCCCGCGGGATTGATGTACCGCGTGTACACCGGCAACAGCAGCACCGCGATGAACTTCGAGACGACGTCGGCGAGCTGATAGGCCGCGAGCGAGCTGACGAGGCGCTTGAGGTAGCCGGTCACGCCGCCACACGGTACGGATTGGACGGGCGGTCGACGCCCGTGGCTCCGTCCGGGCGGAGGACTACCTTGCCGCGCCGTGCTCCACGCGGCTTTCCTCAGCGGGCTCTGGGAGGCCCTGCGCTGGACCTGGCACGACCCGGACGGTTACAACTTCGTCAGCGGACCACTGGCCGACATCACGTTGCTCGGCGGTGCGTACGCCATCTTCCGCCGGCACAACTGCGTCGTGAAGGGCTGCTTCCGGATCGGCCGCCACCCCGTCGCCGGCACCGACCACATCGTCTGTCGCAAGCACCATCCCCGCGACTCCCCGACGGCCGAGCAGGTCCTCGCCGACCACGCCGCAGCCAAGCATCCCGAGGCGGTGACCGTGGCCGGGGCCGCAGCAGCAGCGGCCGAGGTTGCGGCCGGGGTCGCGTCGACGTCGGGTGGCTCGGTGCCAGCACCCCCGCCCGGAGAACCTCCGGCGGGCGACCGCTGACGGAGCTCCGTCGCCATCAGCGACGGAGGAACGTCCACAGCGACCCGAGGAACTCCTGCGCGTCGACGTTGCTGGCGACGGCGGCACCGAAGCCGGGGAGGGCGACCTCGACGAGCGTCCCGCGACCGACGTGCACGCCGATGATGCTCGTCGTCGCGTTACTCGTTCCGGCGGCCGATGCCGGTGGGCGCGGCGCGTGCAGCGGCTGGAACGACGTGAAGCCGGGGAACGCGCCGGACGTCGCCGTGAAGATGTGCAGGTCGTCCCGGATCACCGTGATCAGGTCATGGCTGCGCGCCAACGCCGCCGCAGCGACCCCGAACAGGTCCGTCGAGGCGAGACCGGAGGGATTGCTCGCGACCTTGCCGGTGACGCGGACGCCGGCACGCAGGGTGTCGACGCCGAACGACGCGACCCGCCCGCCGCGGGCGACGAACGCGCGCAGACCCGCACCAAACGCCAGCGCGGTCCAGCGCTGCGCGCCCGCGAGCGCGACGCCGGTGTGACCGCTGAGCGCCGGGCCGACCCCATTGATCACACCGATGTCGGTCGTCAGGTCGTACGGCAGATGAGCGCGATCGAGGTGGGCGAGCAGGGACGCCTCATCGTCGAAGCCCGGCGGGAGCCCGTCGGCGAGCGGCCGCGTCAGGCGAATCGGGCCCCCGGCCGTCAGCGTGTCTGGCAATCCGTCGCCGTTGTCGTCGACCGGGTTGAGTCCCTGCCAGGTGAGCGCGGGTAGGACGACGAGCACGTGCGGCCCGGGCTTCGCCGCGTCGGCGACGAGCGGGACCGCGGTGCGATGCGAACCGGACCGCAACGCCAGGACGTACAGGCCGGCGCCGAGCGACCGCGGGAGACGGACGTGGAGCGCGACCGCACGATCGGTCCCATGCTCCACCGGCTTGCGCGCACCAACGCGCGTCAGCGCCCACCGGTAGGCCCGCTGCCGGGAGTCGACCCAGACGAGCGCGCGTGACCCGGCCGCAACCGGTGCCATCGGCGGTTGCGCCGCGAGATAGCGCACGGTCAGCCCGGCGTGTGAGGTCGAGCCGGGCACGGGAGGCAATTCGCTCGGGAAGCGTCCGACGTTGCACGCGCGGTCGACGAACCGGAGGCCCATCAGGTACGTGCCCGCGGGCGCCGGACGGCCGCCGATGAGCCCGTCCCACGTCGCCGGCACGCGGGGACTGATCGGGACGCTCTCGACAACCGGGGGCGTCCCGGCCACGTCCGTGCGGTAGATCAGCAGCGTCCCGCCCCGGCGCTCGTTACCGCGGTAGCGGATGCGCGCCGGCGTCCCGTCCTGTGGGATGAGCGCCGGCGTGACACTCGTCACCCGCGGATGGGGCGGGACGGTCTCGACGATCACCGGCTGCGACAGCTGCACGGTGCGACCCTGCTGGCGCAGCGCGACCCGGAAGTGGTAGACCCCGTCCGGCGCCACGGCCCCGCTGTCGGTGCGCCCGTCCCACTCGAATTCCCCGTCCGGGCGGCGGACGCGGATGCGCATGTGGCGGCCGGAGGCGACCGTGCGGACGATCGCCCCGGCGCTGTTGACGATGTACACGTCGACGTCGTCGGCGCGGTGCAGCAGATAGAACGAGATCTTTGTGGACCGGTGGCTGACGCCGTCGCACGAGCCTCCGCTGACCGGGTTGATCCACTGCGGCTTCGGGCGCGGGAACCCGGCGTACAGCGGGGTCGAGGACTTGAGGTGCTGGGTGACGAAGAAGGCCCCGACCGTCGCGATGACGAGCGCGGCGAACGCCAGCGCCGGGAGCCGCCTCACAGCGGCACGACCGCCGTGTTCGGCACCGGGATGGTGTGGAACGCCGCCAGGCCGCGCGGATGCGAGAGGCACAGGATGACGCGGATCGAGCCGCGGTGGCAGACGACGAGGGCCGGCAGTTCGCCGGCTACGCGGACGTCCTCGAGCGTCGCCGCAACGCGCTCCTGCTGCTCGAGCAGCGATTCGCCGCCGGGAAAGCGGAACCCCTCACCGGCGCGCACCCAGGCCGCATAGCCGGCCGGGTCGGTGCGTGCGATGTCGACGAACCGGTAGCCCTCCCACCGGCCCCGGTACGCCTCGCGCAGCCGCGCATCGAAGCGCACGTCGAGGCGGAGCCGCCGGCCGACGGTCTCCGCCGTTTCCCGAGCACGGCTCAGGTCCGAGGCCCAGATCGAGATGATGCCCATGTCCGCGACCCGCTCCGCGAGCGCCGCCGCCTGGCGGCGGCCGGTCTCGTTCAGCGGCGTGTCGCGGAAACCCTGAGCCCGGATCGGCTCTAGGTTGTCGTTCGTCTGGCCGTGTCGCGCGAGAAGGATTGCGCCCGGTGCGTGCGGCTCAATCATCCTCGGTGGCCACGACCGCACCGGCCCCCGCCGTGTCCGAGCGCAGGCCGAGACGGATCGTCTCGAGCGAGACCACGTCCTCGGGCACGATGTTGCCGAGGTTCACGTTGGGACCGAAGCGGCGGACGAACCAGACCTGTTGCTCCTTACGGGGGGCCTCGAACAGGATCCGGTCCGGGGCGACCGCGTGTGCGATCTCGTCGATCAGGCCCATCCGGACCTCGCCGTCGTGCCGAAAGATGCCGACGTTTCCGCTCTCGCGCGCCTCGGCGATCACCTTCCACGAGCCCGCCTCGAGCTCCTTCTCAATGAGCTCGACCCAGCGATACGGGGCCATGATCCGCGTGTCGTCCTTGGAGCCGACCTCTGAGAGCACCGTGAACTCCGAGGCGAACCGCTCGATCAGGCCGAGCTTCTCCTCGTGCGGCATCGTGATCGTGCCGTCTGAGATCTCGATGTGCTCGAGCCCGAGCTCGCGGATCCACTCGATGAACGGCTCGAGCCGTCCCTGGGCGATCGCCAGCTCGGTCAGCGTGCCGCCGAGCACGACCGGGATCCCGCCCGCCCGGTAGCGCTCGAGCTTGCCCTCGAGGTTGCCGGTGACGAGTGCGGTGCCCCAACCGAGTTTGACCAGATCGATGTACTCGCCCGCACTCTCGATCAGGCCCTCGACCTCGCCGACGGACAGGCCTCGGTCGAGGACGTGCGTGATGCCCTGCCCGCGCGGCTTGTCGCTCCGATCGGGGAGGTCGAGAAGATCGATCATGGCCTCGGCTATTGGATGTTGGCGAGGTCGGAGCCGACGGTGACGACGACGCCTCCCGCACAGGCGGTCCCGGGCGGACACGCGACCGCCTGCGTGCTCTGGTCGATCGGCTGCACCGAAGCCGGCCCGAGCTTCAGCGACTTGGCCACCGCGAGCGCGTCACGCTGGTGGCCCGGAAGGTAGGCGACGACGGTCGCTGTCCGCGTCTGGTCGGCGGCCGTCGCGACCGTGCCCTCCTTGTAGCCGATGCCGGTGAGCTTCGTCGAGACCCGATGGGCGAGCTGTGCGGTCGCGGTGCCGTTGAGCACGGACACGGTCACCGATGAGGGCGAGAACGCGGCTGGCTGCTTGCGCTTACGCCGGGCGGGCGTCGTGCTGGTCGTGCTCTTGTCCGCGGTCTGCTGGGAGCCCGTGTTCGTTTTGCTCCCGCTGTTCGTGATCACGAACAGGGCGACGACGATTCCCGCGACGACGAGCAAGCCGAGGAGCGCCACGACGATCCGGCGGCCCGTCGACGGACGCTGCTGAGCCTGCTGACGTGGTGGCGGCGACGTGCGTCGACCGCCGGGAATCGACGCCGCGCTCGGACGGATCTGGATGCGTGGCGGCGCCGTCTGCTCGCCTGCGCCGGTCCGCTGGGCGCTCGCCGGGGCGCCGACGGGTGGCGGTGGCATCGTCGCGTGGCCGTTGGCGCCGCCGGCGACAGTGGCCGGAGCCGGCGCGCCGACCGTCGTGAGGTCGGGCTCGTCACCGCCGAACGCCTCGAGGCCGGCAGCGACCGCCCCGGCCGGTATCAGCTTCGTGGCGGCCGTGAGCGCGGGTGCGCCGACACCAGCGGGAGCACCGACCTCGGGCAGCGCCGTCGCCGTCGCGAGGGCCGTTCCCGCGCCTGCGGTCGCCGCAGCGGGGCGTGGCGCTCCCGTGCCGGTGACGGCCGGCTCGGGGGCGGGGACGGCAACCGGCGGGGCCGGCGCGGGCGCAGGCTGGCGGGCGATGAGCTGGGCGATCCGGTTCTCGAGCTGCTGGACGTGCTGGGCCGACTCGTAGGCCTGCTCGCGCAGGGACGCGGTCTCTCGTGCCTGCGCGAAATAGAGCAGCACAAGGACGGCCAAGCCGATGATTGCGGCAAAGCCTGCGTACGCGCCCACCGAGTTGATGAAGTGGTGGACCGAGAAGGCGAAGGGAATCGACGCCATGCTGCGAGCGCAGTCTACGTGGCGATCCGGGCGCCAGGAGGCTCGGACGTCGGTCGGCCCCACGCGAGGCTCGATACGTGCTCCGCCAGCACGGCCGCATCGCCCTCGAGGACGAGCAGGTTGATGCGGCCGAACGCGTCCTCGACCCAGGCCGGATCGAGCGATTCCCGCTGGGCGCGCAGGATCTTCTGCGCCGGCGTCGGCTGGGGGTGCTCGGTCGGGTTGAACAGGTCCTCGTGGAACTTCTCGCCGGCTCGCGCCCCGACGACCTCGATCGCGATGTCACGCCCCGGCTCGAGCCCGGAGAGCCGAATCATCGTGTCGGCGAGATCGATGATCTTCACCGGCTCGCCCATTTCCAGGACAAACACCTCGCCGCTGCCGTCGTGGAGCGAGCCGGCCCGGATGACGAGTTGGACCGCCTCCGGGATCGTCATGAAGTAGCGGGTCATCCGTTCGTCGGTGACGGTGACCGGCCCGCCGGCCGCGATCTGGCGGCGGAAGATCGGAACGACCGAGCCTGAGGAGCCGAGCACGTTGCCGAACCGGACAGTCGCGTAGCGCGTGGCCGGATACTTCGCGGCGGCCGCCTCGACCGCCCACTCGGCGAGCGCCTTGGAGGCACCCATCACGGTCGCCGGCTTGACCGCCTTGTCGGTCGAGATGAGGACGAACGTCTCGACCCCGACCTCACCCGCGATCCGCGCCACGAGCCGCGTCGCGAGAGCGTTGTTGCGCACCGCCTCGACCGGGTTGAGCTCCATCATCATCACGTGCTTGTACGCCGCGGCGTGGAACACGATCGCAGGCCGGTGCTCGGTGAGCACCTCCCGCATCCGTTCTTCCTCCTTGCAGTCGGCGAGCACGGGCGTGGCGGTGCGCACGTGCCGCTCCTCCTCAAGCTCGCGCAAAATCTCGAAGAGGTTGTCCTCGGCGTGGTCGACGAGTACGAGCTTGCGCGGACCGACCCGAGCGATCTGGCGGCAGAGCTCGCTGCCGATCGAACCGCCGGCACCGGTGACCAGCACAACCTTGCCGGCAAGATAGGCCCCGACCCGCTCGAGCTCCATCCGCACCGGCTCTCGGCCGAGCATGTCCTCGACGCGGACCTCACGCAGCTGACGGGTCACCTTGAGCTGACCGGAACCCTCACGGAGCAGCTCGAATACGGTCGGCATCGTCCGCACCGGGATCCCGCGCGCCCGGCATGCCGCGACGACGCGCGCACGCAGCGTGCCCGGCGCGGAGGGCATGGCGATCACGACCTCGTCCGGCTCGACCTCGTCGAGGATCCGCGCCAGGTCGTCGGCGGAGGTCGTCCCGAGCACTCTCAACCCGTACTCGTCCTTGATCCCCTGCTTGCGCGGGTCATCATCGACGAACCCGACGGGACGCAGCCGTAGCTGCGGGTTGCGGACGAGTTCGCGGGCCACGAGCCGGCCGCCCTCGCCACCGCCGACGATCAGCGCGTCACGCGCACCCTTGCTCACGCGGAAGCTCCGGACCCGCCCCTCCACGATCAGATGGATGATGAATCGGGCGCCGAGCAGCAGCAGGAGCGTCAGCAGGAAGCACAGCGCGATCACGCTTGCCGGGAGCGTGACGGCAGTCGAGGTGATCGAGAAGGAGTCGTGGTGCCGCACGATCCGCGGCGGCGTCTGCACCGGGTGCAGGAGCGCGATCGCGCCGACGATGACCAACGTCGCGACGATCGCCGCCTTGACGACGGCCTCGTACTCACGCTGGCTGACGAACGTCCACAGCCGCTGATAGCAGCCAAATGCTGCGAGCGCGACCAGCCAGACGGGGACGACCCACGGAATCGTGCGCTCAAACAGATCCTCGTAGCGGATGAGGACATGGCCTTCGAACCTCAGCTGGAACGCGAGGTAGTACGCGAGCGCGACCAAGGCACCGTCCAACAGCAGCTGGGGCAACGAGTGGCGATGAACGGGGAAGGCCGCGGATCTGATCCGCCGGCGCATGCGACGCGCAATTCTAGTGCGGCAACACGCCCGGACCGCGCTAAGAGCGCGTTAGCGCGGGCGCCAGCAGAAGGTCCGTCAGTTTCCCTGGATTGCGGCGGATTCGTGGCCGGTGGCGGCTGCGGTCGTACTTGACGAGGCACACGTCGCTGGCGGCCGTCAGCTGCCTGAGGCGCCCGTCGGCGATGAGCCGCTCGTCGACGGCCCCCAGACGCCCCTCGAACGCCGTGTACACGGGCGTACCAAGGGCGACCGCCTCCCGATTCATCGTCCCGCCGGCCGAGACGACGAGATCCGCGTAGGCGATCAGCGATTGCGCATCGATCGCCTGCTCAGGCACGATGAAGCCGCCGGCCCGCTCGAGGTCGGCGCGCTGCTCGGAGGTTCGGGGCAGGACGACGACCTGGGTGCCGCGCAGCCGCTGGAGCACGCTCGCAAACAGGTCGTTCTCGAATCGGTGATAGAGCGAAACGGCCGGCGGCGTGCGGATGACCGCGATCGGCTCGGCCGGATCGAGGCCCAGCTCATCGAGCACCTCGTTCGTCGGCTCGAAGTCCGCGAGGTAGTACTCCTCCTTGAGGCCCGGGTACGGGTGCAGCTTGCGAGTTGCGCCGTAGCGCCTGAGGCGCTCGGGCGGGATCGCGTCGGGCACGACGACGCCCTGCGCAAGCCGGCAGTTCACGGTGTGCTGGACAATCGCCCACTCGTAGTCGAACATCGTCGAGCACGGGATCCGCAGCAGCCGGGCGGCGACCGTGATGTCGTTCGACCCGTGACCGAGGGCGAGATCAAAGCGCCGGCCGTCCGCCCACCGTGCAAGCTGGGCGGAGCGCCGGATCAGACCAATCCCCTTGGCCGCGAGACCGCCGCCGCGGTGGCGGCCGATCGCCGTGTGCTCGATGCCGAAGCGCCGGCACAGTCCGAGCGTCTGGGCGAAGTCGCGGGCGGTCACCTGGACGCGATGGCCCCGGGCCCGCAGCTCGGCGATCACCGGACGCATCACCAGCACGTGGGGGGAATTCGTGAGGTCGACCCAGACGTTCATCGGCATCTCCCTCACCCTATCCAGGCCCGTCCGCGAAGCCACCGCCCGGCGGCTCGGGGTCGGCCCTGGTGCCGGTACCCTTGCCGAGCTTTGCCGCTCGCCGCCTCTGTCATGTGCTCCCTTGACGGCTAGCCGTCAGCCAGGGGACCGTCTCGCGCTCGGACAGGCACTCGCCCTCGGGGCACTCCACGGCCCCGCGGAACTGCTCCCGATCTCGTCCTCCGGCCACATCGCACTCATTCCGTGGCTGCTCGGATGGGACTACGACCGGCTCGACCCCGAGCTCCGGAAATCCTTCGAGGTGGTGCTCCACGCCGGCACGGCGGCTGCGCTGCTGATCACCCTCCGTGACGAGGTCGGTGAGGCAGTCGGCGGGCTCGACATGCGCCGCATGCTGCTGATCGCGCTGTCGTTCGCGCCGCCGGCCATCGTCGGGTACACGCTCGAGCGGCCGATCGAGTCTCGGCTGGGGACGCCGCCGACGATCGCCGCCGGATTGATCTTGGGGTCAGCGGTCATGGCACTCGCCGACCGCCGACCGCAGGTCCGTCGCCACGACGACGCGCGGGCCGTCGACGCGCTGTGGCTCGGTGTCGCGCAGGCGGCGGCGCTCATCCCCGGCGTCTCACGCAACGGGGCGACGCTCGCGGCGGCGCGCTTTCGGCTGTTCACCCGGGAGGACGCGAACCGGCTCTCGCGCCACGTCGCGCTGCCCGTGATCGCCGGCGCAACGCTGCTCAAGGGCGTGAGGCTCAAGCGCCGCGGGCTACCGCCGGCGACGGCTGTCCCATTCGCGGCCGGAGCGCTCGCGTCGTTCGGCTCCACGCTCGGCTCCACGTGGCTGATCCGGCAGGTCGAGCGGGATCGCTCGCTGCTGCCGTACGCGTGTTACCGGACGGCGCTCGGGATCGTCGCGCTGCGAAAGCGCTGGCGGCAAAGACGATGAGCGAGACATCGGCCGCGACCCGGAAGCGGCCGATGCCCCAGGTCAGCGCACTGACGATGACGACCATCGCGATCGGGGCGAGGAGCACCCATCGAGCCCGCCGGTCGGGCATTCTGACGGCGCCGATCACGGCGATGATGAGCAGCGGGTAGTAGATCATGAGCCCGACGACGTCGACCCACTCGACGCGCGGCTCCCGGTTGCCCTGACGCAGCGGCTGGAAGAGGTTGAACGTGCGGAGCACGCGCACAACGGCGATCAGCGGCAGCCGGATGAGGTGGTCACCCGCGTAGGTGTAGGCGGCACGCGTCGAGGCATCGCCGACGAGCAGCTGCTCACGCGTGCGGGCCCGCTGGAGGCAGCGGTTGCTCCACCACCCGATGTCGTGGCCGTAGTACGTGTCCGGGCAGTTTGCGCCCGCGATGACCGTGTTGGAGTCGGCGGCGACCGTCGGGGTGTGAAAGACGATGACGTTGCGGATGACCCACGGCGCGAGGACGAGGACGGTGGCGGCGGTGGCGGCGAGGACCCGGCCCACGCGGTGGTCGCGGGCCGCGAGGCCGGCGGCCGGCCAGGCGAGCAGGGGGAGGAGGAGGATCCCCTCGCCGCGCGTGAGGGTCGCGAGCGCGACCGCCGCGCCGAGGATCGCGGCGTTGCGGGTCGTCGGCGCACTCAGGAGGGTGAGCGCAGCGAGCAGAGCCGCGGTCACCGTCACGACGAACAGCGGCTCGCTCATGACGAGTCCGTCGGCGGTGATGAAGGGCGGGTAGACGGCGGCGATCCCGGCCGCGATGAGGCCCGCGCGGTCACCAGCGATGCGGCGGCCGAGCAGCCCGACGAGGATCACCCCGACGCACCCGACTACGCACGAGACGATCCGGTGGGCGCTCAGCGTGTCGCCGCCGGCGAGCGAGCTGAGCGACAGCACGAGCGGATAGAGCGGTGGGTGCTCTGCGGTGTGGTAGGCATGGCCGAAGATCCCGCGGTAGTAGAAGTGGCCGTGCGCAATCAGATTGGCGGCGCTGTGGTAGAAGCCGGCATCGCCGCCGACGCCGGCTGGCGCCGGGGCGATCGCGAGGATGTAGAGCAGCCGGATGCCGAGCGCGACCAGCCCGATCAGCCCGATCTGGGTCCTGAACCGCGCCGACATCCCGCAGGTCACGTTGAATCTGTGTAGTAGTAGTCCCCGACCGTGGGCAAGTACCGCAAAATAGTGGGCGACGGATGAGCACGATCCTCGGCACGACGCTTTCGGGCCGCTACCGATTGGAGGCGCGGATCGGTGCGGGCGGGATGTCGACGGTCTATCGCGCCCTCGACACGACGCTCCAGCGTCAGGTCGCGATCAAGCTGATGAACCGCGAGGTCGCCTCCGACTCAGACCAGCTCGAGCGCTTCCGCCGTGAGGCGCGCGCCGTCGCCCAGCTCTCACATCCCCACATCGTCGGCGTGATCGACGCCGGCGAGGACGAGAGCCGGCCGTACATCGTGTTCGAGTACGTCGAGGGCGAGACCCTCAAGGAGCGGATCCGCCGCATGGGCCGGCTCCCGATCGCCGAAGCGGTCGCGTACGGGATCGAGATCGCCCGCGCGCTCGGCGCCGCGCACGCTCGTCACATCGTCCACCGCGACGTCAAGCCCCAGAACGTGCTCATCGACGAGGAGGGCTCGGCCAAGGTCACCGACTTCGGGATCGCCCGCACGCTCGACGAGGAGGGACTCACCGCCGACGGCCGCGTGCTCGGAACGACGGACTACGTGTCCCCCGAGCAGGCTCTCGGGCAGCCCGTGACCGGTCAGTCGGATCTGTACGCGCTCGGGATCTGCCTATACGAGATGCTCGTCGGCGAGGTTCCGTTCAAGGGCGACAGCCAGGTCGCGGTGGCGATGAAGCACGTCCGCGAGGAACTGCCCGACGTCCAGACGAAGCGGCCTGAGGTCTCCTCGGCGCTCGCCGCCGTCGTCGACACCGCCACGGCGAAGCGTCAGGAGGACCGCTACGCCAACGATGCCGAGTTGATCGCCGACCTCGAGGACGTGCTCGCGATCGAGACCGCTCGGGCGGGTAGCGCGACCGGCGAGGTGACGACGGTGCTGCGCACCCTCCCGTCTCGCACCCAGGCCCGCGTTCCGTTCCGCGTCCGCCACCGGATGACGATGCTGGTCGTCCTGTTGATCCTTGTGCTTGCGGGCGCTGGCGTCGCCGTGTGGCTCGCGACCACGCGGACGCATCATGGAACCGGGAAGCTCGTCCAGCCCGCGCCCCCGACTGCGCCCCAGCAGGTGCAGCTCTGCCAGTCGTGCGCCCACGACTTCGACCCGCTCGGCGACAACAAGGAAGAGCACCACAACGAGGTCGGCTTTGCGATCGACGGCCAGCAGGACACGAAGTGGACGACCGAGACCTACCAGAGCGGCAACCTCGGCAAGGCCGGCGTCGGCGTCTACCTCGACGCGGCGCCCGGCGTCAGCGCCCGGGCGATGCGGATCGAGACCGACACTCCCCGGTTCTCCGCCCAGATCTACGCCCGCAATGGCAACCCGCCGATGGCCTGGCCCGACGCCGGCTGGCACCTCATCGGCTCTGTGTCTCACGTCAAGCGCCGCTCAGACGTGAAGCTGAGCGCCGCGGGCGCGAAGTACCGCTACTACCTGCTGTGGATCACGAACCTCAACGGGATCGACCAGGTCGCGATCAACGAGCTTGCGCTGTACAAGTAAGGCGGTCGGTCGGCGTTGCATCGAAGGGATCGAGCGGTCGCGGAGTCGGGAGCGCTCCGGGAGAAACGTCGCAGGATGTCGGCGGGGCGGCGATCCGTCGACGTTTGTGCCGCTGAGCGGGAGGAATGTCGACCGATCCGTGTCCGGGTCGGAGATTGCGACGTTTCTCCCACGGAGCGCCCCGGACTCAGCTCGGCACCCAACCGGATCAGTGGCGGTGATGCCGCTCCGTCTCATACCGCTCGACCGCGAGCCGCACCAGCCGGTCGAGCAGTTCTGCGTACGGAATCCCGGATGCGGCGAACAACGAGCCGAACACGCTCGTCTGGGTGAAGCCGGGAATCGTGTTGAGCTCGTTGACGAGGACGTTCTCGCCGTCGACGAAGAAGTCGACCCGGGCGAACCCCGCGCACCCTGACCGCACGAACGCCTCAACTGCCAGGGAGCGGACCCGCTCGCGGGCCGAATCGCTGATCCGCGCCGGGACGATCAACTCCATTCCGCCGGGCGTGTACTTCGCCTCGTAGTCGTACCAGCCGGACTCGCCCGCGGCGAGCAGGATCTCACCCGGCTGCGAGGCGATCGGGTCGCCGTTGCCGAGGACCGAGCATTCGACCTCCAAACCCGACGAGAACGCCTCGACGATCGCCAGGCCGTCGTGCGAGAACGCGGTCTGGAGCGCCTCCGGCAACTCGTCCGAGCTCGCAACCCGGACGATCCCGACCGATGACCCGAGCCGCGCCGGCTTGACGAACACCGGCATCCCGAGCGCGCCGAGCGAGCGCAGCACCGCCCCGGAACCATCGCGCCAGTCCCGCTCGCGGACGGCCTGGTAGGCGACCTGGGGGATGCCGGCGACGGACATCAACTCCTTGAACACGACCTTGTCCATGCACACCGCCGAGGCGAGCACGCCGGCGCCGACGTAGGGCACGTCGACGCACTCGAGCAGCCCCTGGACGGTGCCGTCCTCGCCGAACGGCCCGTGCAGGACCGGAAAAACGACGTCGATGCCGTCGATCCCGCGGCCCGGATAGAGCGCGATCGGGTCGCCGGACGGCCCACCGTCGCGCGCCCGCCACGTCCCGTCGCGGCCGATCGCGATCTCGTGCACGTCATGACCGGCCTCGCGCAGGCCGTCCGCAACCGACGCTGAGGACGCGAGCGAGACCTCGTGCTCGGAGGAGCGGCCGCCTCCGAGAACCGCGACACGCAGCGGCGTCATTTCGTCGTCTGTGAGGTCGTCGTCGAGGACGTCGAACTCGTCGGCGTGCTCGACGTGGTCGTCGTCGTGGTCTTGAAGTGCCCGATCACGATCGTCACCGTACTGCCCTTCGTCTGGCTCGTGCCGGCGCCCGGGTTCTCGCTGATGACCTTGCCGTCCTGGTTCTGGTTGCTCGTGTCCTGCGTCTGGCTGACGACGTTGAACCCGGCGTTGCGCAGCGTCGTGGTCGCGTTCTGCTTCGTCTGGCCGGTGACGTCGGGCACTTGAACCTTCGGCGGGGCCTGGGCGACGACGATCGTCACAGTTGTGCCCGGCGGCTCGCTGGCGCCTCCGCCGGGGTTCTGGCTGATGACGTTGCCCGGCGAGACCGTCGTCGAGGTCTGGTTGCTCACCGCCACCTTGAACCCGGCGTTCGAGAGCTGCGAGGTCGCCGAGCCCTGGGACAGCCCGGTGACGTCGGGAACGTTGACGTTCGGCTTGCCGGAGGAGACGAACAGCGTGACCCCGGCGTTGACCGGTAGCAGGGTGCCCGCGACCGGGTCGGTGCGCGTCGCGTCGCCGACCGGAATCTGGTCGGAGTGCTCAGCCTGCACGCGGGACACCTTGAGACGCGCCTGTTTGATCGCCTTCTTCGCTGCCGCCTCGCTGAGGAAGCTGACTGATGGGATCGTCGTCGAGCCGGGGCCTTGCGAGACCGTGAGGGTCACGTTCGCGCCCTCTTTCACCTTCGTTCCGCCGAGTGGGTTCTGGGCGATGACGGTGCCGGACTTGTGTGAGTCGGTCCGGTAGATGAGCACCGGATTGAAGCCAGCGTTCTGAAGCTGAGCCTGGGCGACGCTCACCTGCTCGCCGGCGACTGCCGGCACGACCTTCTTCGTCGGACGCGTGAGCGCATAGGCGGCGATCCCGCCGACGATCAGCAGCAGCACGACGAGCGTGATCACCCACGGCAGCCATTTCCGACGGTCGTCCTCCTCCTCGGGCTCCCCCTCGTCGAGCGGGCCGTACGGGGGCATCGTGTCCGAGACGGCCGCCGCGGCGCCGACGATCGGCGCGTTGCCGTACGCCTCGGCCGCCGCCACCTGCGCGAAGCTCGCTGTCCGCTGCCCGGCCTGACCGGACTCGATCATCGCCTTGACCTGCTCGAGTGCGTCGATCAGCTGGTCGGCGCCGGTGGGCCGGTCGCTCGGGTTCTTGTTGAGCGCCCACAGGATGATCTGCTCGAGCTCCGCCGGGATGTTCGGGTTGAACTGGCTCGGGGCCGGTGGCGCTTCGGAGACGTGCTTGATCGCGATCGTCACCGCCGCCTCGGCATCGAACGGCACCCGTCCGGTGACGAGCTCGTACAGGATCACCCCGATCGAGTACAGATCCGATCCCGCGCTTACGGCGTGACCTTGGGCCTGCTCGGGCGAGAGGTACTGCGCCGTGCCCATGATCGAGCCGGTCTCGGTCATGTCCGAGGCGCCGGCGCGCGCGATCCCAAAGTCCGTCACCTTGGCGTGATCGGCCTCGTCGATGATGACGTTGTGCGGTTTGAGGTCGCGGTGGATGACCCCACGCCGATGCGCGAACCGCGCCGCCTTGAGGATCTGCAGGGTGATGTCGATCGCGCGGATCGAGTCGAGCGGGGCTTCGGAGCGGATCAGCTGCTTGAGGGTGCGTCCGGGCAGGTACTCCATGGCGATGTAGTACGTGCCGTCGTACGCGCCGCGGTCGTACACGCTGACGACGTTCGGGTGCTGAAGGCCGGCGGCGGCCTGTGCCTCGCGGCGGAAGCGCTCGACGAATCCCGGGTCCTCGGCGAAGCGTCGGTGCAGCAGCTTGAGCGCGACCTTGCGGCCGAGTTGGTTGTCCTCGGCGAGGAATACATCGGCCATCCCACCGGCGCCGAGCCGCGAAATCACGCGGTACCGGCCGTCGATGAGTGCCCCGGTCAATGCATCAGTCATGGCTTAGTGCGCACCCTGTTCCGAAAGGAGAGTTTGAATGACGGCGGCGGCGATCGGCGCGGCGACCGTACCCCCGAAGCCGCCCTGGGAACGCTCGACGGTGACCGCGACGGCGACCTTGGGGTCCCCGACCGGCGCGAAGCCGATGAACCACGGCTGGGTCAGGTTCGAGCCGACGATCCCGACCTGCGCCGTGCCCGTCTTGCCGGCGACGTCGATGCCGTTGAGCTGCGCGGCGGTCCCCGTGCCTTCATCGACGACCTTCTTCATCATTTGAGCGAGCGCCGCCGCGGTGTCGGGCGTCATCACGTGGCTGTAGACGGTCGGGTTGATCGTCTTCACGGTGCGCCCGTCCTGATCGACGACCTTGCTTGTGAAGTGGGGGCGCATGAGCGTGCCGTTGTTCGCGACCGCGGCGGCCACCATCGCCATCTGGAGCGGCGTCACAAGCAGCCCGCCCTGACCGATGGCGATCCGGCCGATGTCCTCGTTCGGGCTCCCCGGCTGGTACGGATGTGGGTGCCGGCCGGAGGTCCAGGGGCGGCTGATGTTGATCTGATCGGCGGGGTAATCGAGCGGTGGTTTGGAGTAGAAGCCGAAGCGCTTCATGTACTTCGTCACCGTGTCGCGGCCGAGGCTCTCGGCCACCTGCGCCCACACGGTGTTGACCGAGTAGGTGAGCGCGGTGGTCAGGTCGATGTCACCGAACGCCTGGTTGTTGTCGTTGGAGAGTGGCACCCCGGACACGGTGATCGGTGACTTACCGTTCACCATTGAATTAGGCGTGTACTTGCCACTGTCGATCGCCGCCGTCGCGGTGACCACCTTGAACGTCGAACCCGGTGGATAGCCGGCCTGAGTCGAGTTGTTGAACTGGGAAATGCCCGGACCCTTGGTGAGCGGGTGGTTGTCGTCGTAGCTGGGATTGGCGTACATCACCTTGACCGCACCGGTCCGGGGATCAAGTGCCACGACCGACCCCGCCTGACCGTTCAGTTGCTGGATCGCAACCTGCTGAGCTTTGGGGTCAAGTGTCGTGTACACGTCATCGCCAACGCGCTGGCGCGAGAGCTGCCCGAAGATCGAGCTGAGCCCGGTCTGGAGACCTCGCAGTGCGTCACCGCGCGACTGCTCGAGGCCGGCCGCCTGACCGAGCGCCACGACCGAGTATCCGACGGCCTGCGAGAAGACTTGCCCCGTCGGATACGTCCGGCCCCACGTCCCGCCTGGCTTGGGGACCGAGCGCGCGAGCACTGCACCGTCACCGGCGATGATCCGGCCGCGCTTGATTCGCAACTCATCGATCAGGACTCGCGAGTTGAGCGGATTGTTGTTCAGTGAATTGGCCTCGAACACCGTCCACCGTGACGTCCATGCGACGAGCAACGCGAACAGCAACACGATCACGCCGAAGAGCTTTGCGATCGGCCCGTTCATCGTGCGTGCAGAGCGTCCTTGCGCGCCCGATCGGAAACGAGGAGTAACAGTGCGAGCAGGATGAAGTTCGCGACGATCGAGGACCCACCGTAGGAGATGAAGGGGAGGGTCACTCCGGTGAGGGGAATGACACGTGTCACACCGCCGACGATCACGAACACCTGAATCGCAAACACAGCACTCAGGCCAACCGCGAGCAGCGACGAGAACGAGTCACGGGCGAGGACGGCGGTCTTGAACCCGCGCGCCACGAACAGCAGGTAGGTGAGGAGCACCGCCGTCGCCCCGAACAGGCCCAGCTCGTCGGTGATGACCGCGTAAATCATGTCCGTCTGCGGCGCCGGCAGCAGATAGTGCGGCGTCGTGTAACCGGGGATCGTGATGATCGCCTCGCCGAACCCCTGGCCGAACAACTGGCCCGCGGCCTGGGCGAACATCGCGTTCGCCTGCTGGAAGCTCCCGCCGACCTTGTGGTACAGGACCGGGTTGAGCGGGTGCAGCCACGCCTCGACCCGGTCGTGGATGTGCGGAATGTGCGTGCCCATATACCAGGCGCCGAGCCCGAAGGCGATCAGCCCGACGACGACGAACGACAGCCGGCCGGTCGCGACATACAGCATCGCCAGCAAGCCGCCGTAGAACATCAGCGAGGAGCCGACGTCCTTGAGCAGGACCATGATCAACATCGC
Organism: uncultured Solirubrobacterales bacterium; assembly: GCA_963750695.1. Taxonomy (GTDB): domain Bacteria; phylum Actinomycetota; class Thermoleophilia; order Solirubrobacterales; family Solirubrobacteraceae; genus Palsa-465. Next base: position 64,006 of record CAVVSB010000002.1, on the reverse strand, counting down.
GATCCCCCAGATCACGAGGACAGGTCCGAAGTGCTTGATCGGCGGGATCGTCACGCCGAGGAACCGTCGCGCGCCCATCACGAGCACCTGCCGGGTGTCACGTAAGTACGAGGCGAGGAAGATGACGAGGCCGATCTTGGCGATCTCCGCCGGCTGGAAGACGAACAGTCCGGGGATGTGGACGCCGAGGTAGGCGCCGTTCGCCTGGTAGCCGATCCCCGGCAGGCGCGGCAGGATCAATAGGAACAGCGACGTGAAGACGATGATGTAGCGGTACTGCTCGAGCTTGCGGTAGTCGCGGAAGAAGATGATCGTCAGCGCGAACAGCACGAGCCCGAGCACGAACCACTGCGCCTGCTGGCGCGCGTCGGTCTCGCTGATCCGGTAGATCATCACGATCCCGAAGCTCGACAGCAGCGCGACGAGCGGGAACATGTACGGATCGGCGTTCGGCAGCGTCATCCGTATGAAGATGTGGCCGGCGACGCACAGACCGAGGAAGATCGCGCCATAGGTGAGCGAGATGTTCGAGAGCGCGTTCGAGCGCTGGATGAACACACCGGCGAAACCGGCGGTCACGAGCAGCGAGGCGGGGATCAGCCCGATGAGTTCGCGATTGCGGGCGCTCATTGCGTGAGCTGTCCCAGCTCGACGCTCCGCATCAGATTGACGGCGTCCTTCTGCGACCGCAGGTTGTTGTTCAGCAGCGACTTGCGCCGGTCAGCGGGAATCGACGCGGCAGGGACCCCCGACGTGTAATACGTCTCGTAGAGACGGATCCCGGCCGGCAGGTCATACGGCAGACCCCGGTAGATCGTCATGATCCCTTGCGAGTTCGTGCCGAGGAAGTAGAGCTGGCGCGTGGCGATGTAGCCTCCCCCGCCGACGAGGAACAGCACGATCACGACAGCGGTCACGGCCGCCAGCGGCTTGGCGTATTTGACGCGGCGGCGCGGCTTGGCGGTCGGGTCGGGTCGGCCCTGCGTGCGGGCGAGCGGCGCCCGCGGGACGGAGCTCGCGGGGGGCGCTGCCGTCGCGGTCGTCGAGAACCCCTCGTGGGGGGGCGAGACGACCGGGGGCTCCTCGGCGGACGGGCGCGTCTCTTCGACGGTGTCCGGCGCGGCGGCCGACACCATTGTCGGCTGCTCAACGCTGTCGCCCCCGCCGGTGTCCTCGACGCGGAACAGGACAACCGTGATGTTGTCCCGTCCCCCCGCCGCGTTGGCGGCATCGATCAACCGATCTGCCGCCTGCTCGAGGATCGCGGTCTCCTGGAGGATCTGCTCGATCCGCGCCTCGCTGATCATCGACGTGAGCCCGTCGCTGCAGAGCAACAGGACATCGTCGGCGCGCACCGGATAACTCCACGTATCGACGGCCACCGTCGCCTCGGGACCGAGTGCCCGCGTGATGATCGACCGCTGTGGGTGCTCGGCGGCCTGCTCCTCGGTCAGCTTGCCCTCCCGGACGAGCTCATCGACGAGCGAGTGATCCTGGGTGAGGCGCTTGAGCGTCCCGTCCCGGAACAGGTACGCCCGACTGTCGCCGACGTGAGCGATCGCGACGTGGGTGTCCTCGAGGTACGCCGCAGTGAGGGTTGTGCCCATGCCGGCGAGGTCCTGCTCGGAGTGGGCCCGTTCGAAGATATTCGAGTTCGCCTCCCGCACGCGTATCGCGAGCCGCTCCTCGGCCCCGGCGCCGTCCGGCAACCCCTGCGCAAACGCGTCGACCGCAATCCGTGAGGCGACCTCCCCGGCCTGTGCACCCCCCATCCCGTCGGCGACGACGAACAGCGGCGCCCGGGCGAACGAGGAATCCTCGTTACCCCGGCGCTGGCGTCCGGTGTCGGTCCGTTCGATGGTCTCAGCTGCGCGTAACACGGTTATTGCAGATAGGAGAACTCGGAATCGCCGATCCGGATGCGGTCCCCGGAGTGCAGCGGCTGCGGGCCCGTGAGAGGCTCCTCGTTGAGGTACGTGCCGTTCGTTGAACCGAGATCTTCGATGACAACGACGTGTCCCTGCCGGGAAATGCGCGCGTGACGGGAGGAGGCGAATGGGTCGTCGAGCTTGATCTCGACTTCGCCGCGGCCGAGCGTAGCGCCCCCCATGAGGTCATAGGCGATCCCGGATTCGTGGCCGAGCGCTTGCTCGACGAGCAGCCGCGGCTCGAACTCGTCCTCGCCGGCGCCGAGGCCGTCGGCGGCGGCGTACATGCCGGTCGCGTCGTCAACAGGGGCGTGGGCGACCGGCGCCGCGGCCCCGCTCGGACGGCGGAGGTCCTTGAGCGCGCTGCGGGCGACCCACAGCAGGAACAGGTACAGGACGACGAGAAAGCCGAATTTCAATCCGACGGAGACGGGTTCGAGCACGGTCTTACTCCAACTCGAACCTGATCACCGACGTCCCCACCTCGAGCTCATCGCCGGGCTTGATGACTTCCGGGCGTTCGATCCGACGCCCGTTGACGCAGGAGCCGTTCGTCGATCCGAGGTCGGTCAGGACCCACGATCCCCCGCGCGGTCGGATCTCGGCGTGCTGGCGCGACATGTTCGGGTCGTCGATCACGACGTCGCACTGATGACTACGACCGATCGTGACGCCGGTGGGGCCGACGACCATCCGCTTGCCGTCGACGAGCAGCAGCGCGTTCTGCTGGGTGACCCGCGCCCGCTCCTCGAGCGGCTCAGCGACCCGTCCCGCGGTGCTGTAGATCATCGTCCGCCCCGATTCCTCCCGCGGCTGTGGCTGGGACGCTGACGATTCGTGTTCGGGCTGGACGACGCGCGTCTGGATTCCGAACTCCCCCAGGCCAAGCCGGCCGTCGGTCTCGAACTCGATGACCGGCTTGGAGAGCATCGCAAAGCGTTCCCGACGCGCGTGCTCGAGCAGGTAGCCGCCAAGCTCGGCGGCGAGCGCCTCCTCGTAGGAGGCGAAGCGATCGCGGTCACGTGGGGACAGGTAGACCCGGTACTCGTTAGGGACGTACGTGCGGTTGACCGAGAACGACTTGTGCTCCTCCATCTCGCGAGCGAGACGGCGCGCGATCTCGACCGGACGCACCTCGGAGCGGAACGTGCGGCTGAATGTCCCCTCGACGAGGCGGGCGATCTTGTTCTCGATGCTTCGTAGAACGCTCATGAGCGGGGTCCGGCGGCGGTCTCATGCTACGGAAGTTCTGGCTGAGGATTGCCTGAAAACCGGGTTAGGCGCACATGTGCATACAGGGCTGGCGCGAGCGCGATCAGCCCCCCGGCGACGGCTCCGATGACCGCTCCGCGGGCCGCACCGAGCCCGTGCCCGTGATGCACGGCCGCGACCATTGTCTCGGTGGCCGACACGAGCACCGCCGACCACACGGTCGTGATCACGCAGCAGGCGGCGAGAGAGCGGCCCCGAAGCAACCAGGGTAGCGCGGCGGCCGCGATCCCCCATACTGGCGCTCCGAGCAATACACCGGATTTCAGGATCGGGAGCAGCACATCGTTCATCGTGACGCTCAGCGAACGCATCCAGACATCCGGCGCCGGGGTGCCCGGCGGGCGGTGCATGTGCAGGTCAGTCCCGAGGATCAACGAGGCGACGAGCACCCATACGTAGCCGATCGCCCCGAGCGCGGCGCGGCGCCATCCGAAGCCGGATGCTCGCCCCGCGAGCGCCGGCCAGGCACCGGCGAGTCCGACCGCACCGAGCACGGGTGCGGCGATCGCAACCGGCCAGCTCGTCGCTCGCCAGGGAATGAGGACCACCGGGAGGACGAGCGCGAGCAGCAGGACGAGCGCCCCACCCGGATGATGCTCGGCGGCAGCGGCAGCGACGAGGATCGTGCCGCTCGCGATCCAGCCGATCCGCGGCAACGTGAGCACGAGGAGAAACGCGAGCACGCCGAGCGCTGGCGGAGCCACCGGGAGCGTTCCGAGCACGTGCCCCGCCGCCCAGGCGGCGCCGATCGCCGCGCCGACGGCGCCGAGTCCGCGCTGCGGCCACGACAGCGACACCGGCGCATCGCCACCGACCGGCGGGGACTCGTCGTCGAATTCCGACAGCGGTGCAGGTGGCTCCTCGGGGTGATCGTCGGCCTCAGGGTCGTCCCGCGGGCGCGAGGTCAGTCGTGGCCAGGCGGTGAGAACGACGCCCGGCTCGTCGCCCAGCTCCGGAAGGGAGCTGACGAGCGCCATCCGCAACTCGTCGAGGGTGCCCCGCTCACGCGCGCGCGGCCGCAGCGCGAGATCGATCCCGCGCCCGAGCTCACGCGGAAGATCGCGCCGCTGCCGGCGCAGCGGGGGGAGATGGGCGCCGAGACGGCGGGCACGCACGGCGGGCGTGTTCGTGCGGATCGGGTTGACTCCGGTGAGCGCCTCGTAGGTGACGAGCGCGACCGCATAGAGGTCGGCAGCGGGACCGGCGTCACGCCCCTCCGCCTGCTCGGGAGCCATGTACGCCGCCGTGCCAATGATGTCGCCGGTGCGGGTCAGCGAATCGCCCCCGATGACGCGCGCCACGCCGAAGTCGGTCAGCTTCGCCGGATGCGCCCGGCTCGTCGGTTGGTCGGGAATGAGGACGTTCGATGGCTTGACGTCCCGGTGAACGACTCCGTGAGCGTGCGCGTGCCCGAGCGCGTCGCACAGGCCGATCGCGACCGTGACGATGTCCCGGTCCGACAGGCGACCGGCCTCGAGCAGCTCGGCGAACGTGGTACCGCGGACGAGTTCGGAGACGAGGTAGGCGCCGTCGTCATCGACGGCCGCCTCGTACAGCGTGACGATCCCGGGGTGGGTGAGCCGAGCCGCCACCCGGGCCTCGCGTTCGAACCGGCCACCCACGACCCGTTCGCGCGCGAGCACCTTGACGGCAACGTCGCGATCGAGCCGCTCGTCGTGACCCATCCAGACGGTCCCGAACCCGCCGGTGCCGAGCCGGCGCAGCAACCGGTAGCGGCCGAGCACGAGCGATGCGTCGGTCCCCGGGGCGCGAGCGCCCCCAGTCTGACGGCGCGCCGTCGGCAGCTGGCTCGCGCTCATGGGACGGCTTTTCCACATCGCCGCCCCGGTCCCTGCCCCTCGTCGACCGCCCGTCCACGGCCGCCGACACGGTGCATGCCCGCTTGCGATGTTGCTTATCTAGCCGCATCCATGGTCATACTGAGGCTTTCCGACCCCCGCAAGGAGCACAGAAGAGCTTGTCGTTCTTCGACGAGGCGGACGAGCCCAGGGTAGAGCCGCGAACAGCAGCGCGTAGACGCCGCCCCTCGGGAAGCGGCGGTTCCGGCGGTGGTCGGCGCCCTCCCCGGGGTGGCGAGCAGCAGACGGTCATGACGCGGCGCGTTATCGCCGCTGCGGCGATCCTCGTTGTGCTCATCCTCATCGTGCTCGGCGTGCGCAGCTGCCAGATCAGCGCACGCAACAGTTCACTGAAGGACTACGCCAACAACGTCTCCGCGCTCAACCAGAAGTCGGTGCAGACAGGTCAGCAGTTCTTCAACCAGCTCAGCTCCGGCAACAAGTCCGGAAACGGCACGGCGCTCCAGAATCAGCTCAACGAGACGCGGCTGCGGGCCGACAACCAGCTGAGCTCGGCGCGCGGGCTCGACGTGCCGGACGTGATGAAGGCCGCGCAGGGGAACTTCGTGAACGCAATGTTGATGCGCCGGGACGGGATCGCCGGCGTCGCCTCGGAGATCCAGCAGGCGCTCGGGACGACGACGAGCAAGGACGCCATCAACGCCATCGCCGCCGACATGGCGCGGTTCTACGCCTCCGACGTGCTGTACAAGGACTACACGACAGCGCTGATCTCGGGTGCGCTGAAGTCAGCGGGCATCGCGGTGGGCGGCGCGAACGGGATCCAGATCGACTCTCACCAGTTCCTGCCCGACATCGCGTGGCTTGACCCCAACCAGATCGCAAGCAAGCTCGGCTCCTCCGGGACCACGACGACGACGGGCCCAGTCGCGCCCGGTCTGCACGGCCACTCGCTCGACTCCGTCAGCATCGGCGGGACGACGCTCCAGACGGGATCGACGAACACGATCCCGGCCAACCAGGCGCCGACGGTGACGCTCAACTTCACCAATGGCGGCGCGAACAATGAGAAGAACGTCGTCTGCAAGGTGTCGATCAGTGGCACGAGCCTGACGGCGAAGACGACCGTGCCGCAGAGCACCGCGGGCCAGAGCTCGAGCTGCCAGGTGACGCTCCCGTCCGCGCCTCCCGCCGGCAACTACACGCTGAGCGCCGAGATCGTCCCGGTGCCGGGCGAGACGAAGACCGACAACAACACGTCGAACTTCCCGATCACGGTCCAGTAGCGGCCGCCGCCTGGCGCCGGGTCCCCGGCAGACGGTTCCGAGGGGCGATCGGCCTATTCTTAGGCCGGTGCACGACCTGACCAGTACGGCGGGGATCGTTGCGATCGCGGCTGCCGCCGTCGCGGTCATCGCCCTCGTTACGAGCATCGTCCTCGCGTTCCGCCTGCGCCGCGTGCGCGCCGACCAGCGGGCCGTCCTCGGCGAGCGTCGCGAGGACCTCGTGGAGCACGCCGCCTCGCTGAAGTCCCAGTTCGAGGCGCTGTCCGAATACGTGCAGGACGCCGCCGATCGGCTCGACGCCCGCATGCACACGGCCGAGCGCCGGCTCGACCACGGCGTCACCTATCGCGCCCTCGTCCGCTACGACGCCTACGGCGAGATGTCCGGCCGGCAGTCAACCTCGATCGCGCTGCTTGACGCGACCCGCTCGGGCATCGTGCTCTCCTCGATCCACCATCGCGATCAGGCCCGGCTCTACGCCAAACAGGTTCACGAGGGACGCGGCGAGCTCGAGCTGTCCCCGGAGGAGAACGAGGCGATCAAGCTCGCACTCGAGGGCGACGACGGCCGGCAGCCGCCCGCGTAGCCCGGCCACCCTTCGATGCGCATCGGCTATTTCGGACCTGCCGGCACCTTCACCGAGGAGGCGCTCATGACCGCGCTCGGACCGAGCGACCGAGCGGACGCCGAACTCGTCCCGATCGCGACGATCTACGACGTCGTCATGGCGGTGCACGACGGCAGCGTCGAGCGCGCGCTCGTCCCGATCGAGAACTCCCTCGAGGGCTCGGTCAACGCGACCCTCGACTCGCTCGCGATGGAAACCGAGGACGTCGCGATCGTGGGCGAGGTGGTCCATCCGATCCAGCATTGCCTGATCGCCCGCACGGCGCTGGAGCTCGAGGAGATCGAGGCGGTCGTCTCCCACCAGCAGGCGACCGCACAGTGCGCTCGGTTCATCCGCCAACGGTTGCCCGGCGCGCGGGTGGTCACCGGCAGCTCGACCGCCGAGGCGGTGCGGCTCGTCGCCGAGCACGAGGGGCCGTGGGCGGCACTCGGCAACCGTCTCGCCGCCGAGCTGTACGGCTGCGTCGTGTTGCGCGCCGGCGTCGAGGACGTCGCATCGAACGAGACGCGGTTCGTGTGGCTCGCCCGCGTGGGCGCCGAGCCGGTCGATGACCGATCCGAGCGCGGGCCGTGGAAGACCGCGATCGTCTTCTGGGGCGTCGGTTCCGAGGCCCCCGGGTGGCTCGTTCGCTGCCTCTCGGAGTTCGCCGATCGCGCGGTCAACCTGACCCGGATCGAGTCGCGTCCGCGCAAACAGGGGCTCGGGCGCTACATGTTCTTCGCCGATCTGGAGGGACGTGACAGCGAGCCGCACGTCGCTGCCGCGCTCGCCGGTCTGCGCGCCCATGTCGAGACGCTGCGCGTGCTCGGCTCCTATCCGGGTGCCTAATCGGCCACTCGCGCGCCCGGATTGATTCGCAGTCCCCATCGGTAGAATCCGGCGGGCCATGGCCTCCTCAGTACCAGCGCCGGTGGGGTCCGCGTCGCTTCCAGAGCACCGGCGACGCGGGCGTGAGGTTGGCCGGGTGCTCGTCTTAAACGCGACGTACGAACCGATCAACGTATGCACCGTGCGGCGCGCCGTCGTCCTGCTCCTGAAGGAGAAGGCGGAGATGCTCGAGCGTGCCGAGTGGGAGCTGCACTCCGCCACCTCGACGATGGCGCGGCCGATGGTCATCCGGCTCGTCAGCTACGTCCGCATCCCCCGGGACACGCACCGGCGCAAGATCACGCGGCGCGCCGTGTTCGCCCGGGACGACTGGACGTGTCAGTACTGCGGCGCGCGCTCGAACCTCACGGTCGACCACGTCGTCCCGCGCTCCAAGGGGGGACCCTCGAGCTGGGACAACATCGTCGCCTCGTGCGCGCCATGTAACCGGCGCAAGGGCAACTCGCTCCCCCGCCAGGCCGGGATGCGCCTGCTCAAGCAGCCGCGGACGCCAAGCCCGCACGTGTTCATCCAGGTGGCGAGCCCGACGATCCCGGCCGCGTGGCAGCAGTACCTCGCCGCCAGAGCCGCGTAGGGCCTCGTCGCCGTCTATTCAGGCGGCGGCGTACCGCTGGGCGGCGCGGGCGCGGGCCTTGGCGGCCTCGACCTCGCGGTTCTTCGGCGGCGCCGAGGTTTCGAGCTCGTGGAGCATGTCGGCGGAGATCGCCGCGACGGCCTCGACGGCGCGCTCAAACGCGGCCTCGTTCGCGCGGGACGGCTTCGTGAAGCCGCTGATCTTGCGGACGTACTGCAGCGCCGCGGCGCGGACCTCGTCGGTCGTCGCCGGCGGGTCGAAGTTGTGGAGGGTTCGGATGTTTCGGCACATGTGACCAAGCCTAACGACGACTCGCGGAAACCCGGCGGACGCGTCACACGCGTTCGCTAGACTTTCGCCTACCAGAGAAAGGAGGTGGTCCGCCTGTCTGACAGTTCTTACGGGACCCTGGAGGTGTCCGGCCGCTAGGTCGGAGGCTGGCCCCGCTTAGCGGAGTCCCAACCGTGGCACCGTCGTACGCGGGTGCCGGAGTTAGTCCCACCGGCAGTCGTACCAACCCGCTGCGGTTTCCAGTCAGCCTGATGTGTTGCGAAGGGCGTCGTGTCGACGGCGCCCTTCGCCCGTTTAAGCGTGAGCGGTGAGGCGGCTATCAGCGCGCCACCGCAAGGCGCTTGGGGCGTTGTGTGCAGCAGCTGTATACAACGCCCCAGCGGCGCAAAGCCGCGGCAAGCTCGTGCGACTGACTACTCGGGCGATTCGTCGTCGACTGAAGCGTCGCCCGCATCGTCTGCGTCGGCTTCGGTTCCGGCGTCCGCTTCGGCCTCCGCCTCCGCCGCGAGCACGTCATCGACATCGCCGCCGGTGACATCCACCGGGCCCGCATTCGGATCGTCCTCCAGGACGGCCGCGGCGGTCTGCGCCTCGGACTCGACGACGAGCGCGACGGCGCTCACCTGATCCTCGTCCCGGATGTTCATGACGCGCACGCCCTGCGACGCCCGGCCGTAGCGGTTGATGCCGCGCACCGAGGTCCGCTGGACCATCCCGTTCTGCGAGATGAACACGAGCTCCTGGTGCTCGCGCACGACGAGCGCGCCGGCGAGCTGACCCTTGTTCTCGGTCAGGGTGATCGTCTTGACACCCATCGTGCCGCGCCCCTTGACTGGGTACTCGGAGATCGGAGTGCGCTTGCCGTAGCCGTTCTCGGTGACGACCAGGAGTTCCTGATCGTCGCGCGCGACGTCCATCGCGAGCACCGAGTTGCCCTTCTGGGACACGTTCATCCCACGCACACCGCTCGTGTCGCGCCCCATCGAACGCACCCGGTCCTCGCTGAACCGGGACGCCTGACCCGAGCGCGAGACCATGATGATGTCGTCGTGGCCGCTCGTCCGGCGCACCGCGATCAGTTCGTCGTCGTCGCGGATGTTGATCGCGATGATCCCGTCGGCCTTGATCGGCGTGTTGTAGGCGCCGAACTCCGTCTTCTTGACCATGCCGTTACGCGTCGCGAACACGAGGTAGCGGCCCTCGGAGAAGTCGCGCGTCGCGAGGACTGACTGAACCCGCTCGCCCTCGCGCAGTGGCAGCAGGTTGACGAGCGCACGGCCCCGGGCCGTGCGAGAGGCCTCCGGCAGTTCGTACACCTTGAGCCGGTACACCTTGCCCCGGTTCGTGAAGAACAGCAGGTAGTCGTGCGTCGAGGAGACGAACAGGTGCTCGATGTAGTCGTCGTCCTTCATGTCCATCCCGGTGACGCCGACACCGCCGCGGCGCTGCTGGCGATAGGTCGAGAGCGGGAGTGACTTGATGTAGCCCGAGTGGGTGATCGAGATGACCATCTGCTGATCGGCGATCAGGTCCTCGATGTCGATCTCGCCCTCGGCGTGCGTGATCTCGGTGCGGCGCTCGTTGCCGTACGCCTCGGAGATCTCGGTCAGCTCATCCTTGATGATGCCGTTGATCTTGTTCTCGTCGCCGAGGATCTCGCGGAGCTCTTTGATCCGTTCGACGAGATCGCCGTGCTCCTGCTTGATCTTGTCCGCCTCGAGCGCGGTCAGCCGGCTCAGCGTCAGCTGGAGGATCGCCTGCGCCTGGATGAGCGTCAGCTCAAAGCGCTCGATCAGGCCGTTGCGCGCCGTCTCTGGATCACGTGACCCGCGAATGAGCTCGATCACCTCGTCGAGATGCGCGAGCGCAATGAGCAGGCCCTCCAACACGTGCGCCCGCTCCTCGGCGCGGCGCAGCTCGTACTTCGTACGGCGGATGATGACTTCGCGCTGGTGATCGACGTAGTGCCCGATCACCTCACGCAGGGACAGCGTCCGCGGGACGTTGTCGACGAGCGCGACCATGTTGACGCCGAACGTGGCCTGCATCGGCGTGTGCTTGTAGAGCTTGTTGAGGACGACCTTCGGAATCGCGTCGCGCTTGAGCTCGATGACGATCCGCATGCCGTGGCGGTCGGACTCGTCTCGCAGGTCGGAGATCTCGGTGATCTTCTTGTCGAGGACGAGATCGCGGATCTTGAGGATCACGCCGCCGTCGCCGCCCTTGCGCACCTGGTACGGAAGCTCGGTGACGATGATCGCCTCCTTGCCCTGGCCGATCGGCTCGATGTGCGCCTTCGCCTGAACGCGGATCCGCCCGCGGCCGGTCGCGTAGGCGTCACGGATCCCGTCGCGACCGAGAATCGTGCCGGCGGTCGGGAAGTCCGGGCCCTTGATGTGCTTCATCAGCCCGTCGACGTCGATCAGCGGATCGTCGACGTAGGCGATCGTCGCGTTGATGACCTCGCGGAGATTGTGCGGCGGAATATTGGTGGCCATGCCGACGGCGATGCCAGAGCCGCCGTTGACGAGCAGGTTCGGGAACCGAGCCGGGAGCACGACCGGCTCTTGCCGGCTGCCGTCATACGTCTGGGTGAAGTCGACGGTCTCGGCGTCGATGTCGCGCAACATCTCGGTCGCCAGGCGGTCGAGACGTGCCTCGGTGTAGCGCATCGCCGCAGCGCTGTAGCCGTCGATGTTGCCGAAGTTCCCGTGGCCGTCGACGAGCGGGTAGCGCATCGAGAAGTCCTGCGCCAGGCGAACGAGCGTGTCGTAGATCGCGCTGTCGCCGTGCGGGTGGTACTTGCCCATCACCTCACCGACGATCTGCGCGCACTTCACGTGCTTGCGATTCGGCTGGAGGCCGAGCTCGTTCATCACGTACAGGACCCGCCGGTGGACCGGCTTCAGGCCGTCGCGGACGTCGGGCAGGGCGCGCCCAACGATGACCGACATCGCGTAGTCGAGATACGCAGAGCGCATCTCCTCCTCGAGCCCGCGGGGCTCGATGTTGCCGCCACCGATGGTGTCAATTGCAGACATTGGTCTCTGACCTCCCTTAGATGTCGAGGTTGGTCACGAGGCGAGCGTTCTCCTCGATGAACGCCCGGCGGGGTTCCACCTGGTCGCCCATCAGCATCGAGAACACGAGGTCCGCCGAGGCGGCGTCCTCCATCGTCACCTGAACGAGGGTCCGCGTCGCCGGATCCATCGTCGTCTCACGGAGCTCGTCGGCGTCCATCTCGCCGAGGCCCTTGAAGCGGTAATAGTCGATGCCGCGCTGCGAGATCGCGAGGATCGTCTCGCGCAGCTCCTCAAACGTCGCCGCATCGCTGGAGTTATCCCCGAGGCGGACCGTGAACGGTGGTGTGCCGGCGAGCGCGATCAGCTCACGATGGAGTTCGGCGAGCTTGTGGTACTCGTTCGCCTCGAGCGCGGCCCGGCGGACGTGGTGTGTCGTCGCCAGTCCCGTCTTCGCCTCGATCGTGCGGATGACGATCTCCTCGTCGTTCTGCGCGATCAGCGTCGCCGAGTACGCCTCGCCGTTCTGGCCGTGCGTGTCGATGTAGCGGATGAGACCGTCAACGTCGGTGATGTTCTCCTCGAGCAGTCGGGCCTGCTGGACGAAGTTGACGATCCCGTGGCCGTGGGCGGCGCGGAGAGCCGCGCCCCACCCGTCGTATTGCTTGAGCAGCCGGCTGAACCGCTTCCAGCGGGCGTCGGTGAGCTTGAACTGGGTGTTGTGCCGATCGAACACGCTCAGCTTCTCGAACTTGTCGCCGAGCAGGATGTCCTCGAGCTCGGACTCGCGCTCGAGATATCGGTGCTTCTGCCCGCGGGTGAGCCGGTACAGCGGCGGCTTGGCGATGTACACGTAGCCGGCCTCGATCAGCGGCTGCATCTCTCGGAACAGGAGCGTCAGCGCGAGCGTCCGGATGTGGGCGCCGTCGACGTCGGCATCGGTGAGCAGCACGACCTTGTGGTAGCGGGCCTTTTCGATGTCGAACTCGTCCCGCACGCCAGTTCCGAGCGCGGTGATGAATGCCTGGATCTCCTGGTTCTGGAGGACCTTGTCGATCCGGCTCTTCTCGACGTTGAGGATCTTGCCGCGGAGTGGCAGCACCGCCTGCGTGTTGCGGTCACGCGCACTCACGGCCGAGCCGCCGGCGGAGTCGCCCTCGACGATGAACAGCTCGGCGAGCGACGGGTCCTTCACCGAGCAGTCGGCGAGCTTGCCCGGGAGCGTTGAGTTCTCGAGTGCGGACTTGCGGCGGGTGAGGTCCCGGGCCTTGCGAGCGGCGGCCCGCGCCTGCGATGCCGAGACCGCCTTGCGGATGACCGAGCGGGCGTCCTTGGGGTTCTCCTCGAGGAACTCGTTCAACCGGTCATACACGATCGAATGGACGAAGCCCTGCATGCCCGGGTTTCCGAGCTTAGTCTTCGTCTGACCCTCGAACTGCGGGTCGGTGAGCTTGGCCGAGATGACGGCGGTCAACCCCTCGCGCACGTCCTCGCCGCTGAGGTTGTCGTCCTTCTCCTTTAGCTCGCCCTTGTCCCGCGCATAGCGATTGAGCGCCGCGGTCAGCGCCGAGCGAAAGCCACTGAGGTGCGAACCGCCCTCGATCGTGTTGATGTTGTTCGCGAACGAGAAGACCGACTCCTGGTAGGAGGAGTTCCACTGGAGGGCGACTTCGAGCGCGCCCTCGTCGCTCTCGCCGGAGAACGACACGACCTTGTTGTGGATCGGCTCCTTGTTGTGGTTGAGGTGGGCGACCATGTCGACGATGCCGCCGTCGTACTGGAACTCGATCCGGTGGCCCTCGCCGCGCCGGTCGATGAGCTCGATGCGTAGGCCGCGGGTGAGGAATGCGGTGTCGCGGAGGCGCTCTTCGATGGTCTTGAAGTCGATGTCGAGCGACTCGAACACGTCGGCGTCCGGCAGGAATGTGATCGTCGTGCCGGTCTCCTTTGTGGCCTCGCCGCGTTCGAGGTCACCGCGCGGTACGCCGCGATCGTACGTCTGCGTCCACAGATAGCCGTCGCGGCGGACCTCGACGACCAGGTACTCGGAGAGCGCGTTGACGACGGACACGCCGACACCGTGCAGCCCTCCCGACACCTTGTACCCCCGGCCCTCCCCGAACTTGCCGCCCGCGTGCAGCACGGTGAGCACGACCTCGACCGCCGGTCGCTGCTCCTTTTCCATGATCCCGACCGGAATCCCGGCACCGTCATCGCGGACGGTGACAGAGTAGTCCGGGTGAATGGTCACCGAGACGCTGTCGCAACGACCTGCGAGAGCCTCATCGACAGAGTTATCAACAACCTCGTAGATGAGGTGGTGAAGTCCACGCTGGCCGGTCGACCCGATGTACATGCCGGGTCGGCGCCGGACCGCCTCGAGTCCCTCCAGGACGGTGATGTCCTGGGCGTCATAGCTTGATTCTTTATTAGGGCGCCGCGTGGCACCGTCGTCGTTCGCCAACGATCCTCCGATGACGTTGAGACGCCCCGGGACCGCGCCGATGTCCGCGCGCCGGGGCGTCGAAGGCTGGTGTACAGAAGAATAGCACAACGACCCCCGGAAACCGCCCCCGGCGGCCTGACAAATTGCCTGCAAATGAGAACAAAAGTGCAACAAGGACGGTCATCCGGGAGGTTCTCCGCCTACGCGTCCTTCCCCCGCACGTTGCGTGGTTTCAGTGGCGCGCTCGTCGGCGTGCGCGCGAGCTTGGCGACGAGTTCGCACTTGGGTCATCGACACGGCCCGCGGACCTCGCGCGGCTGTTGAAAATCGCCGCCGGCCGCGACTGGGTCGTCGAGCTCGGAACCGCCACCGGATGGACGGCGATCGCGCTCGCGCTCGCCAGCCGACAGCGCCGCGTGCTCACGTTCGATCCCTTTGATCGCCCGGAGCGCACCGCGTATCTCGAGCTCGTGCCAGCCGGCGTGCGCGGGCGGATCCGGTTCGTCGCCGAGCCGGGGCGCGGGGGGCCTGATGTCGTCGGCGGCGACGACCTCACCAAACGCATCGAACTTCTGTACATCGACAGCTCCCACGACCGGGAGGAGACGGTGGCCGAGGTCCAGGCGTGGCATCGCGCGCTCGCCCCGGGCGCGCTGATCGTGTTCGACGACTACGATCACCCCGATTACCCCGGCGTCCGGGCGGCGATCGAGGAGCTCGGGCTGCGGGGCCATCTCGACGGGACCTTGTACGTCGTCACCGCCGCGGCGGCGTCGCCACGCACCGCAAGCGGCTGACCCTGCCGGCGTCCCTCAGCTTCGCGTTGAGGCGTCCGAGGATCGCCGGCGCCATCAGATCGAGCTCCTGGGCCCACACGGACGCCGAGCACGACACGGTGAGGACCCCGGCCTTCTCGCTCACCGGCGTCGCCTCGATCGCGATCGCCGCGCCGACGACATCCGGCCACACCGCCTGCACCGAGGCGAGCAGCGTCGCCGGTGCCCAGTCGTGCTGGGCGCCGGCGAGGGCGAGTCCGAGCGAGCGCGGGCTGCGGCGGTAGCGGGTCACCGGGCCGGACTCCTACGCAACGAGCGCATCCTGCGTGATCACCCCGGCCTCGACGGCGAGCCGCTCGACACCGTCCTCACGCGCCCCCGGAACGTGCTCGAGGTCCGTGGTCGTGATCACCGACTGCCCAGACCCGGATCGCAGCAGGCGGACGAGCCGGTCGCGACGGGTGCCGTCGAGCTCGCTCATGACGTCGTCGAGGAGCATCAGCGGGGGGGTGCTCCGGCACTCCGTGATCGTCTCGCGCTCCGCGAGCAGCAGCGCCAGAAGCCCCAGCCGCTGCTGGCCCTGGGAGCCGTAGACGCGCAGCTCACGCCCCTCCCGGGATGCCATCAGCTCATCGCGGTGGGGGCCATGGGACGTGAAGCCCCGCTCGACGTCGCTGGCGGCGCGCTCGGCGAGTTCGCTCGCCAGCTCGTCGGCCGTCGACGCTTTGGAACGCGGACGATAGGCGACCGTCACGTCGCTGCCGAGCCCGAGCTCATCTGCGATCCGGGTGAACGACGGGCTCGCCGCTGCGACCGCGTCCCGGCGATCGCCCATCAGCTCAATCCCGTAGCGGGCGAGCTGTGCGTCCCACGCGCGCAACGAATCGCCCGATGCCCCCCCGGCGCGGATCCGGCTGATGAGGGCGT
This sequence comes from uncultured Solirubrobacterales bacterium, assembly GCA_963750695.1. Taxonomy (GTDB): domain Bacteria; phylum Actinomycetota; class Thermoleophilia; order Solirubrobacterales; family Solirubrobacteraceae; genus Palsa-465. Next base: position 48,150 of record CAVVSB010000002.1, on the reverse strand, counting down.
TGCGCTGCGCGAGCGCCTGGGCGTAGGCGCGGCGAGCCGCAGTCCGTGCCGGCCACAGCGCGGCGACGAACTGGTCGAGGTGCGCGCGCCGCAGGGACGGTGCCCCCTTGATCAACTCGAGGCGGTCAGGCAGGAACACGCTGACGAGCGGGCGATCGGGAACATCGAGCAGCCGCTCGACATTGGCGCCATCGACGCGCATCCGCTTCGGCTGGCCGGGAATGAAGCCCACCGACAGCTCGTGCGGGCCGTCCTCGCCGACCGCATCGACGACGACGCGGGCGGCCGCACTCCCAAAGCGGACGACCTCCCGCTCGTTGTTCGTCCGGCATGACCGGCCGGTGCAGCCGAAGTACAGCGCCTCGACCAGGTTCGTCTTACCGGCCCCGTTCGGGCCGCTGATCACGGTGAGGCCGTCGCCGAAGCTCGCTCTGGCGTGCTCGTAGCAGCGGAAGTCTCGCGCGCTGAGGGCAACGACCCGCATGGACCTAGTGGGAACGGCCACTAGCCTTCCACCCGGGGCACCTACACGTTGAGCCGGATCGGCATGATCAGGTACTGGAACCGGCTCTCATCGGCCGCCTCGATGAGGCCTGGCCGCAGCGGGCTGATCAGCTTGAGCAGAACGTCTCCGTCGTCGATCGCCTCCAGACCCGCGCGGAGGAACTCCGGGTTGAAGCCGATCTCGAGCGGCTCGCCCTCGAACGCCACCGGGAGCGACTCCTGGGCCTCGCCGACGTCGGGCGTCTGGGCGGAGACCGTGAGCTCGCCCGGCGCAAAGGCGAGGCGCAGCGGTGCGTTCTTCTGCGCGAGCAGGCTGATGCGGCGCACCACGTCGGTGAGTTCGGTTCCGGCGATCCGCAGCTCGTGCTCGAAGCTCTCGGGCAGGAGCTGGCGGTAGTTCGGGAACTGGCCGTCGATGAGCCGAGAGGACAGGATCACGCGGCCGAGGACGAAGAGCACCTGGTTCTGGCGCACGCTCACACTCACCTGCTCGTCCTCTGCATGGCCTGCGACCCGCGCGAGCTCCTGAAGTGCGCGGGCCGGAACGTTGACCTCAAAGCTCGACGCGAGCGGTGCCTCGAGCACGGTCTCCTTCACGCTCAGCCGGTAGGAGTCCGTCGCGACCATGCGCAGCTCCCGGTCTGACGCTGAGACGAGGATGCCGGTGAGCACCGGACGCGTCTCATCCCGCGAGGCCGAGCCCGCGACCTTGAGCGCCGTCGACACGAACGCGTCGGCGGGGAGGCTGATGGCGGTTTCGGGGTCTGGCTCGGGAAACGGCGGGAAGTCCTCGGTCCGGAGTGTGCGGATGTGGAAGGTCGCCTTGCCCGAGACGACCTCGACGTCCTGTTCGGCGGGACGGAGCTCGAGCGACACTGGCGACGCCGGCAGCGACCGGATGACGTCGACGATCAGGCGCCCGGGGAGAACGACGACACCCTCACGAGCGACCTCCGCCTCGAGCGGAACCCGGAGACCGACGTCCATATCGGTGGCACGGAGCTCGCACAGCTCCGACGAGGCCGCGAGTTGAACGCCGGAGAGCGCCTGGATGGCGCTGCGGGTGGATGCGACGCGGCTGACGGTCTGAAGCTGTCCAAGCAGGACGTCGCGCTCAAGGGAGATCTTCACGATGAATACCTCAGAAGGAAGGTAGAAGTCATAGGGCGAATAGAAGCTGTGGATAAGTGCGCGTTCGTCCGCAACGAGCGGAGAAGTTGTCGCTCGCGCCGGACAGGCCAGTGTGTCAACAGGTGCGGTCGGGTTGTTGGCTGCGGATTGTCTCGGCGAGGTGCCGCACCTCGTCCGCGGCTTGTTGATCGCTAGCAACACGGTCCGAGACACGCCGGCAGGCGTGCAGAACGGTCGCGTGGTTGCGGCCGAAGCCGGCCCCGATCTCGTTCAGTGACGCGTCGGTCAGTTCCCGCGCAAGGTGGAGCGCGACCTGGCGCGGCCAAGCGATGCGAGCGGTCCGGGAATCGGAGAGGAGTTCGTCGAGCGAGAGTTCGTAGAAGGACGCCGTTGTGCCCTGGATCTGCGCGAGAGTGAGTGGGTCGCCACCCACGGTGCCGGGGACCGGGTGGATTTCATCGAGGACGCGGCGGGCGAGCGGGAGGTCGATTGGCCGGCCGGTGAGCGAGTGGTGGGCGACGATCCGAATGAGCGCACCCTCGAGGACGCGGACGTTGTCGGTCACTCGCTCGGCGATCAGGTCGAGCACGGAGAGATCGGCGAGGACGATGCCGTCGAGGGCGGCTCGCTTGCGAAGGATGGCGACGCGCGTGGCGAAGTCCGGCGGCCGGATGTCGGCAACCAGCCCCGACTCGAACCGCTCGCGCAGGCGCTCCTCGACAGATGTGAGCTGGCGCGGTAGCCGGTCGCACGTGAGGACGAGCTGGCGCCCGGTCTCATAAAGCGCATTGAAGGTATGGAAGAACTCTTCTTCGGTCTTCGCCTTGCTCGCGAGGAACTGAACGTCATCGATGAGCAGGACGTCGGCGTCGCGATAGGCGCGTTTGAAGCGGTCGACCGAGCGTGTCCCGAGGGCGGTAATGAAGTGGTTGGTGAACGCCTCGACCGTGGTGTAGCGGACGGTCGCGCCGCCACCGAAGGCGAGCACGTAGTTGCCGATCGCATGGAGCAGGTGGGTCTTGCCGAGGCCGGGCGGGGCGTGCAGGAACAGCGGGTTGTACGCCTGACCGGGCAGTTCGGCAACGGCGAGGGCGGCGGCGTGGGCGAGCCGGTTGCCGTCGCCGATGATGAACTGGTTGAAGCTGTAGCGCGGGTTGAACTCGGTCGGTGCAGTCTCGAAGGGCATCGGTGAGGCCTTCGCCGAAGACCCCGACCGGGGGCGCGGTTCGCTGGCATCGTCGAAGCTGACGCGCATCGCGGAACCCAGCACCCCGCGGGCGCACCGTTCGACAATGCGGCCGAACCGCTTCGCCACCCACGCCTGCGTCGCCGGGGGTGCCTGGAGGAGAAGGACGGCGCCATCCCATGCCTTGACTTCGACCGGCTCGAGCCAGATCTCGTAAGTCGACTCGCCCACGATGCGGCGAAGCTCGGCGCGGATCTCGCGCCAGGCGGATGACGGCTCGAGATGCGCAGGCAGCTCCAAGCGACTCCTTCTGGGAGCGTTCGTGGGGACCGATTCGTGAGGTTCGGGCGGACGCCCGGGGAGCGCGAATATAACAGCGGGTCCCGGGCGCGAAGCGGCTCCGAAGAGTGGGTTGGCGCAAAGCGCGGGAAAAAGGCCGCGGTGTCGCTGGGCGTCGCCTTTCCGGGGTGTCCAGCGCCCGTGCGTATACTGGCTGACCATCCCGCCCCTGGGCTCGTGATCCATGAAACGCACCTACCAGCCGAAAAAGCGCAAGCGAGCGAGGACGCACGGTTTCCGCGCGCGGATGAGCACCCGCGGCGGACGCCTGACGTTGAAGCGTCGCCGCGACAAGGGCCGGAAGCGCTTGACCGTCTGATCCGGCGGTCGACCGCTCCGCGGTCCCGTCCAGCACGCAGTCGGCTCTCTCGGAGTGCCGACTTCGACCGCGTGTTCCGAAACGGCCGGTCACACGCCGGCCGCGAACTCGTTCTGTACGTATTCCCGCGCGGGGAAGGTGCCGGCCCGCCGCGACTCGGACTCTCGGTGTCCCGCAAAGTGGGCGGGGCCGTCGAGCGCAACCGCGTGAAGCGCCTGCTGCGCGAGGCGTTTGCGTCGGAGTCGAGCCGGTTGCCGGGCGGAACCGACGCGGTCGTCGTCGCGCGACCCGATGCTCGGTCTCTAGCTGAACGTGAGGGTCTCGCCGGGATCCAGCGTGCGCTGGGGGAACTTGTTGACAAGGCGGCCGGACCACGCCCCGAGCCGGCGGCGGCCGGCCCGGAGGCCCAGGTGGAGGGTGAGGGATGAGCGTTCTGCGCTCGATCGTCGTGTTCCCGATCCGGCTTTATCAGCGGATCCTGTCGCCGGTCTTCGGGTCGCGGTGCAAGTACTACCCGTCGTGCTCTGAATACGCCGCGCAGGCCATTACGAGATTCGGCATACTGCGCGGACTGATCCTGGCCGGCTGGCGGTTGCTGCGCTGCAACCCGTGGAGCCACGGAGGAGTCGACCTCGTCGAAGACCAGCGGGTGTTCAAGCCGCGGCACCCGGCCACCACCGTCTGACCCATGCTTGTCGCCGCGAACATTTTCCAACCGCTGATTGACGTCTTCGAGGCCGTCCTCAAGGCGATCCATTCGACGATCGGCGGCTCGTGGGGCTGGTCAATTGTGCTCCTGACGATCCTCGTCCGGGCGTTGCTGCTGCCACTGACGGTGAAGCAGTTCCACTCGATGCAGCGCCTCCAGCGTCTACAGCCCGAGCTCAAGGCGATCCAGACGAAGTACAAGGAGGACAAGCAGCGCCAGCAACAGGAGCTGATGAAGTTCTACAAGGAGAACCAGGTCAACCCGCTTGGCTCCTGCCTCCCGCTCGTCGCGCAGTTGCCGGTCTTCATCTCGCTCTTCTACATGCTGCGCACAAGCCTGCGCGTGGACATCTGTCCCCAGGTACAACGGGCGGCCCAGCACATCGGGCCGAACACGCCAATCAACCACGCCCACACGGTCCCGTGCGGGCCCAACCACGGCGCGGATTTCCTCTTCATCCCGGACCTGACGAACAAGGCGACGGGCGCGGTCCTCGTCGTGTTGATCGTCCTCTACGTCGGGACTCAGCTCGCCTCCAGCATCATGATGTCGAGCCCGACGATGGACCAGACGCAGCGGCGGATCATGATGTTCCTACCGGTCTTCTTCGTCGTCTTCATCATCAGCTTCCCGGCTGGCGTGATCGTCTACTGGATCACCACGAACTCGTGGACGATGGGTCAGCAATACGTGATCAAGAGACGCCTGGGGCCGGTGACCCCGGCCCCGGCGGCGGGTGGGGATGGCGGCTCCGGCCCGGGCGGCGGCGGTGGTGGAGGCCGCGGTGGCGGCAGTGGCCGCAGCCGGGTCACGACGCCACCGGCGAAAACGGACGGGGCCAACGGTGCGAACGGCGCCGGCGCCGCCGCCGCCGCCGCTGCGAGCACTACCGGTTCCGGCGGTGGCGGACTGAGTGGCCTGCTCCGCGGTCGCGGCAAGCAGGATGATTCGCCGCCGGTCGGTGCCGGCAACCGGAGCCGCGGTGGCGCACCACCGCCTCCGCCACGCAAAAAGAAGAAGCGCTCCGGTCGCCGGAGATAGACCTGGGGAGGTCAGATCGATGAGTGAGCCTGCGGATCGCCTCCGCGAATTGTTGGAGCGCCTGGCGTCGGAGATCGGCGTCGATGCGACGGTCGAAGTGGACGAGGACCCCGAGGGACTCGCGGGCCGCTTCGTCGGTGAGGACCTCGGCCTGTTGATTGGCCACCACGGCCAGACGATCGACGCGATCCAGCACCTCGCCTACCGCATCGCATTCAAGGGCCAGCCAAACCGTAGTCGCGTCGTCGTCGATGCCGGCGGCTATCGCGAGCGTCGCGCGGTGGCCCTGCGCGCTACTGCTGATCAGGCCGCCGACGCGGCGGTCCAGGACCGGCGCGCCGTTGCGCTCGAGGCGATGAGCGCGCTCGAGCGCAAGGTCGTCCATGAGCACCTCAAAGCGCGCCACGACGTCGAGACCTACAGCGAGGGCCAGGAGCCCGCGCGGCATCTCGTCGTCGCCCCGCTCGTCGATTAACGTCGACGGGCTGCACTCCCGCCGCCCGAGCCCATGACGAACCGCCGCGTTTCACGTTTTTCTCGACGGTGAAACAGCGATCGCGCTAGAACTTCCCGGGTGACTGAGCTCACCGAGTTCGAGCGCGGGGTCGTCGTCGGCCTGCTCGTCGGCGAGGGATCTTTCGGCGGCGATGGGAAGCAGCCGCAGGTCACGCTGCGGATGCACATCCGCCACGAGGCGTTGTTCCAGTGGCTCGTCGCGCGCTTCCCGGGGTCGAAGCTGTACGGGCCCTACCACCACGGCGGGCGGTCGTACTACCAGTGGATGGCGCGCGGCCGGACCCTGGTCACCGACCTCCTGCCCCTGCTCGAACAGGAGCTTCACCCCAGCCTCGACGGACACGCGGCTGAACGCCTGGGCTTGATGCGCGAGCGCTACGCCGGCTTCATCGAGCGCGAGCGCCAGCGCGACGCCCGCGCGTCGTGAGTCCCGGGGATCCGATCGCGGGCCTCGCTGCGCGCTACGGGCTCGACGACGAAGCGGCTGGACGCCTCCGCGCCCTCGTGGCGCTCGTCGCGGAGGATCCGCTGGCGCCGACGACCGTTCGCGATCCAGCGCGCATCGCCGAGGACCACCTCGCGGACTCGCTCGTCGCGCTCGAACTCCCGGCTGTCCGATCGGCCGGGAGGGTTGCCGATCTTGGCGCTGGTGCCGGCTTTCCCGGGCTCCCGCTTGCGATCGCGCTGCCGGAAGCGCGAGTGATGCTCGTCGAGGCCAACGCTCGCAAGTGCGCGTTCATCGAGCGCGCGGCGTCGGCGTGCGGCGCGGTCAACGCCGAGGCTGTGCACGCGCGGGCCGAGGAGTGGCGAGACGGGCTCGACACGTGCGATCTCGTCGTCGCCCGCGCCCTCGCCGGCCCCGAGGTGATCGCCGAGTACGCCTCCCCGCTCCTGCACATCGGAGGCGTGGCCGTCCTCTGGCGCGGACGCCGGGATCCGGACGCAGAGGCGGCGGCCGCCCGCGCCGCGCCGCAGCTTGGACTCGCGGTCGGTCCGATTCTCCAGGTTCATCCCTATCCCGGTGCCGAGCACCGCCATCTCCATGTGCTGACGAAGGTTGCGCCGACGCCGCATCGATTTCCGCGGCGTGCGGGAATCGCACGCAAACGCCCGCTGGGGCGCGGCATCTGACCGCCTAACCCACTAGCTTCCTTGGCCGATGGGCACCGTTTACGCGATCGCCAACCAGAAGGGCGGCGTGGGAAAGACCACGACCGCCGTCAACCTTGCCGCGTGCGTCGCCGAGGCGGGCTATGACTCCCTGCTCGTCGATATCGACCCGCAATGCAACGCGACGCTTGGCCTCGGCATCACGAAGAACGCGCCGCAGACGGTCTACGACGTGTTGACCGGGGAGGCGTCCTTCGCGGACATCATCGTTCCAAGTGAGATCGACAACCTCTCGGTTGCGCCGGCCGGCCCTGACCTCGCCGGTGCCACGGTCGAGCTCCCGCGCGAGGCAGGGTCCGAGACGAAGCTCCGCGATGCGCTCGAGTCCATCCGCGAGCATTACGCGTTTGTCTTCCTCGACTGTCCGCCTTCGCTCGGACCGCTGACCGTCAACGCGCTTGTCGCCGCCGATCGGGTGATCGTGCCGGTCCAAGCCGAGTACTTCGCGCTCGAGGGCCTCGCCGGCCTGCTCGACACGCTGTCGCTCGTGCAGCGCGAGCTCAACCCCCGGCTGACGATCGCGGGCATGCTGCTGACGATGCACGACGGCCGGACGCGGCTCGCTCAGGACGTCGAGCGTGAGGTGCGCGAGCACTTTCCAGAGCTCGTGTTCGACACCGTGATCCCGCGCAACGTTCGGATCAGCGAATCGCCGAGCTTCGGCAAACCCGTCATCCATCACGATCCGCACTGCGCCGGTGCGGACGCCTACTTCGAGCTCGCAAAGGAGGTGGCCGCTCGTGGCTGAACGGCAAAAAGGAATGGGCCGCGGTCTCGCCGCCATCCTGTCGGTGGCACCGAAGGAGGAGGCGGAGGAGCTCCGACAGCTGCCAGTCGACCTCATCGATGCCAATCCCCACCAGCCGCGAGCGTCATTCGACGAGGACTCGTTGCTCGCGCTCGCGGACTCGATCCGCGCGCGCGGGGTGCTCCAGCCGATCCTCGTCCGTCCCCTCGTCGGTGGCCGCTACGAGCTCGTCGCCGGCGAGCGCCGGTGGCGGGCCGCCCAGCTCGCAGAGCTCGAGACGGTGCCGGCGATCATCCGTCGCCACGACGACGCCGCATCGCTCGAGGTCGCGCTCATCGAGAACATGGCCCGCGAGGACCTCAACCCCGTCGAGGAGGCGCGTGCCTGCGCGGCCCTCGTCGAGGAGCTGTCCCTCACCCGGGAAGAGGTGGGCCTGCGCGTCGGCCGCAGCCGCGTCGCCGTCTCCAACCTGATCCGCCTGCTCGACCTCCCCGACGAGGCGATCGAGCTGCTCGAGCGGCGGGAGCTGAGCGAGGGCCATGGCCGCGCCCTGCTCGTCGCCGACGACCACGCGGTCCGTCGGACACTCGCCCGCGAGGCGGCCGCCAACGGCTGGTCGGTCCGCGAGCTCGAGGTCCGCGCTCGCGCCGCCGCCGAGACGCCGCCCGAGCGTGCCGCCCGCGCACCCCGTCGGCGCCGGCCCGCGCTACATCCCGACCAGGAAGCGGCGATCACCCAGATCTCCGACGCCCTCGGCCAGGCGCTCGGATGCGACGTCGACGTCGTTCCGGCCCGAACCGGGTACCGCGCCCAGGTCAGCTTTGACTCCGTCGAGGATGCGCTCGAGCTCGTCCGGCGGATCCGGGTGCGCGCGGTCGCGTAGGGCCGGCGCCCCCCGGACGCCCCCCGACACTCCCGCCGCCTAGACCGACGCTCCCGTTTACTCAGGGTTTCTTCCGCATTTTCGAGCGGGGGAAGCGGGTTGGGCTCGGACCATGAGCGGACCATCGTCACGCTCGATGACATCGAGCTGCCGCCGCCACCGCCAGCCACCGCCCACCTCCCAGCGATCGACGTCTAGAATCAGCCCACGCGTACGCGGCCACATCACCCGGCCTCGCACGAATCGCAGGGCGATTAGCTCAGTCGGTTAGAGCGCTTCTCTGATAAGGAAGAGGTCCCAGGTTCGAGTCCTGGATCGCCCACTAGCAGAAAATTCCTGCAAAGCGGACGGTTTCTGCGCAGTGGTGAGCTGGACCGGGTGGCCGCGAGGGGGCGTTTTGGGTGCATTTGGGGTGCATCAGGATCCGGGCAGCGCTCCTGGGCGTCACGCTCCCGCGTCTGTCGACGAGCCGGCGACCACCCCGGCAGAAGCTCACAGCTCGCCGCTGCATGGGCGCGGCGAAACGCTGCGGACGGGCACCGTGAAGGCCCTGCGGGACGGCGAGCATGAGCGACCGCTGCTCGTGGCTCGACGAGTGGTGCCCAGAGTGCCGGGTCGCTCCGGGAACGCGGTGTCGGCGGTACCGCTGGGACACCCGTGGGCAGCCGGCAACGCACCTGCACATCGCGCGCGGCTGGCGCGAGCGCAGCTGCCCGACGTGCCGGGCATCACCGGGTGAGCCGTGCCGGACTCCGAGCGGCCGGGAGGCCTCCCGGGTTCACACGGCGCGGCTCCGGCGGTCGCGTGCAGAGCTGCTCTGGGGCACGGAGGTTTGGGAGGAGCTTGAGCGGCGCGGCGCGACGATCGCCGTCGTGCCGTTCTCCGGTCACGCGGGTCGGGGCGGGAGTACGGCGACCATCGTGCTCTCCCGAGTCGTTGGCCGGCAGCTGGTCGACGTCGAGCGTTGGAGCTCGCGCGACGAGCTGGCATACGCGCTGGAGGCGCCGGTGTGGGATCGGTTCGGGTCGTTCGCCGGTCAGCCGTTCGTGCGCGGCGAGGTGATCTGGACTGGCGAGGACCGCACGGTCGTGATCGCCGGTACGCGCGGCGATCGGCCGTTCGAGGAGAACGTCACGTGAGTGGCCCATGCAGCGACGGGCGAACTCGCGCGAGCAGGGCCCGCGGCCCACCACGCTCGTCGTGAAACGAGAAAGACCGGGCGGCCACCCGGTCTTCCAGAACATAGGCGCCGTCAGCGCCGCGCAAGATTCCCTGCGCTGCAGTCTACCGGGCGGCTGGACGGACTCCAAGCCCGCCTCGCTGGTCTGCGCGCTTCGTCTGCTGATGAGCGTCATCGCGAGCACCCCACCGATGGGTGCTGGCGATGGCACTCAAGCCAACAACGAGCAAGTCGCGATGAGTCATGCCGCGATCGCCGGCTCATCTCGCGCTGCTGCGAGCGAGCGGCCCCAGCGCGCTTCGCCACGCCCAACGAGCTCGCCGGACCGCCCACCGGGATCGGTCTCCGGCGATCACCAACCAACCAGACGAAGGAGGGCATCATGACCACCACGACAACGGTCGCAAACCAGAAGGGCGGCGTCGGGAAGACCACGACCGCAGCGAACATCGCTGTGCTCCTCGCCCACCAGCGGCAGCGCACGCTGGTGATCGACACCGACCCGCAGTGCGCGCTCACCCGGCAGCTCGGGCTCGGCGACCGTGCACTCGGCGTCAACCTCGTCGACGTGCTCGCCGGCCGCGCCGTCGCGCACGACGCGATCGTCACCGCCGTTCACGGTGTCGACGTGATCCCCGGCGCCCGCGAGCTCGCCGGCGTCGAGATGAGCCTCGTTGGTGAGCTCGGCCGCGAGCGCTTCCTCCACGACGCGCTCGAGCCCGTCCTCGACAGCTACGACCAGGTCGTGATCGACACGCCCCCGAACCTCGGGCTCCTGACCGTCAACGCGCTCGTCTGCGCCGACCGAGTGATCGCCCCGGTCAGCGCCGAGGACGAGGGCGCCGTACACGGCATCGTCGAGCTCAAGGGCACGATCGCGAAGCTCGAGCGGCTCGGAGTCAGCTCGCCGGCGCTGTTCGCGGTCATGACCCGCTGGGTGCCGCAACGACTCTCCAGCCAAACAGTCGAGACCGCCCTGACCGCACTCGACTTCCCTCCCGCGGGGCGGATCCGGCTGCGTGCCGCCGCGGTCGCGCACGCCGCCAACACACGTGTTCCACTCGCGGCAAGCGCACCTGACGGAACGGTCGCGCTCGCCTACCGCTCACTGCTCGACCGGCTCGAGGCGGTGGGCGCACGATGAGCGCGACCACCCGACGCGGCCTGCAGATCGACGACCCGCTCGCCCCCAGCCGCGACACCGCCGCCGACGTCGAGGACAGCGGGACCGGGCGACTGCGGGACCTCCCACTCGAGCAGATCCGCGCCAACCCCGCCCAACCGCGCAAGCACTTCGACGACGCCGCACTCGCGTCGCTCGCGGACTCGATCCGCGAGCGCGGCGTCCTGCAGCCGATCATCGTCCGCCCCGTCGCCGACGGCTACGAACTCGTCGCCGGCGAGCGGCGCTGGCGCGCCTCCCAGCTCGCCGGCGAATCGACCATCCCCGCGCTCGTCGACGACGCACTCGACGACGCAGGCTCGCTCGAGCTCGCCCTGATCGAGAACGTCGTCCGCGCAGACCTCAGCGCGATCGAGCAGGCCCGAACGCTCGCGACACTACTCGACGACCTCCGCCTGACAGCCACGGTGCTCGCCAAGCGCCTCGGCCGAAGCCGCGCCGACATTGCCAACACCATCCGGCTGCTCGAGCTCCCCGACGAAGCGATCGACCTGATCGACACCGGCGCGCTCAGCAAGGGACACGGCAAGGCGCTGCTCGCCGAACCCGACCACGACCGACGCCGCCAGCTCGCCCGCCGGGCCGCAGACGCCGGGTGGTCGGTTCGCGCCCTTGAAGACGAGATCGGCCGCAGCGCCCGACCCGCGAAGGCGCACAGTGTGCCGCATCCCGATCACGCCGCCGCGGCCACGAGACTGCAAAACGCACTCACCACGGCAACGGGTTGCGAGATCCGCGCCACCCCGCACCGCGACGGCTACCGGATCACCCTCGACCAAGCCGCCGCCGATCGCCTCGCACAGATCCTCGGCACCGAAGTGGTGCCGACGTGACCGCGCCGAGCCGCAGCCCCGCCGAGTGGAAAGGCACGCGTTCCACGTGGAACACCTCACACGACCCATGCCGGAGAGCCGCGCGGTGAGCCGACGACTACGTCCTGGCCCGGCGACCGTCGACGTGCCACGCTGGCTCGGTCGCGTCGGGCCCTCACCACTCATCGCCGGGACCCGCACGCCCGCCGCGACGCGCGCGATCCCGCGCGCGACCGGAGCCTCGGTGGCCGTTCGATGAGCGCTTACCGTCCCCCCTCGGATGCGGGCATCACGATCCGCGATCGCCGCGAGCTTCCGTTCTTCCAGGTCCGCCTGCGCGCGGTCCAAGCTATTCGCAACGAAACCACGGGGCCCCGCCGGCTCAGGGCAATCGGCTTTTACGCGCTGCTCTGCCAACTCGCCAACGAGCAGCGGCACACCGGCGAGCATCGCGTCGTACGCGCCACCTACGAGACGCTGGCCGCCCGCGGCCAGATGAGCAAGCGCACCGTCAAGCTGCTGCTTGATGCGCTCGAGCAGGCGAACGTCGTGCGCTACGAGCGGCTCGCCGACCGCAGCACCGGCGCCGTCATCAGCCTCTTCCACCTCCTGATCCTCGACGAGCCATGGCTCGCGCTGACCGTCGCAACGGCCGACCAGCTCGCCACCCCACGACCCGGCGGCCACCTGCTGCGAGACCTCGGCCTGATCGTCGTGCTGCTCGAGTTCTGCGTCGAGCAGCGCTCAGCCCACGGCGGCCTCGCCGCCGAGGTGATGCGCAGCGACATCGCGGCGCGATCCGGGCTCGGCGTCGACCGCGTCGACGACTGTAACCACGCGCTCGAACGGGCCGGGCTGCTCCACATCGAGCGTCGCCGTGGCGCCAATGGAGGCCCGTATCTCCCCAGCGTCTACACGGTGCGCGAGGCGCCGAGCGCCGCAACGCAAGGCGGCATAACGGAACCGCCAGCCCGGCAGAACGGTACTGAGAAGGCGGCGAACGGGTACCGGCATGGCGGCACTCCGGTACCCGCAAGGCCGCCGAACGGTACTCGCAAGGCGGCAGACCGGTACCCCGATGGCGGCGATTCCGCCACCCTCAGCACCCTCGCGCCGCCGTCTACCACGCGCCCGCGATCGGCCGTAGAAGCAACAGCGATAGAAAACAACCCTCCTTCCCGAAGTCGAGCTGCGGCAGCCGCAGAAGAGGGAGCGGGGAGGGTCTCAGCACCAGAGCAGCTCTGCGACGCGCTTGTCGCCAGCTGGGCGCCGGCGCTCGGCGACAGCCCTCGTCGTCAATTCCAGGGCAACCGGCAGGGCTGGCTAGCGGCCGCCGAGAAGCTCCTGCAACGCCATCCACAAGAACGCCTCGACAGTGCGCTCGCCTACATGGTCACCGACGAGATCCTCGGCTCCGAGGCGCTCACAATGCCGGGCTTCGCCAAGGTTGCAGACAAGCTGATCGCGCGTGCACATGCCCGCCGTCTGCGCTTCAGCGCCCGGGCGAGCGGCGGCGTCGCAGATCGAGGGCTGAGCTGGCAGGACGCAAAGGTCGCGATCGAGCGCGCCATCCGGCGCCATGGCCGGGATGGACGCGCCGAGGCGCTCGCCGAACTGTCTGCCGAGAACCCGCTGCTGCCGCAGTTCGTCGACCGAGTCAAGTGGAGCGCGTTGTGCGAGCAGCCTCTTCGCTACGCCGAGCGACGCTACGCGGAGACCTGGGCCGCGCTGACTAACGAGAACACAAACGGTAGAGAGGACGCCACAGCATGATCGAGACGACCGCCAACGGCCACAACTCCGCCAAGGCCATGCTGCCGCCGCACAACCTCGAGGCGGAGAAGTCGGTCCTCGGCGCTGTGCTCCTCGACGAACGCCACCTCAATGGGCTTGTGTTCGACGAGCAGCTACGCGCCGACCACTTCTTCCGAGAGCAGTACGGGCGTGTGTTCGAGGCGATGCTCAAGCTCCACCAGAACGATCGGAAGATCGATCATCTGACGGTCGCCGAAGTCCTCCGCGAGCGCGGACAGCTCGAAGCGATTGGCGGTCCCGAGGCCATCGACGAGCTCGCAGGCTGGGTTCCGGCCGCCGGACACGCCCGAGAATACGGCCGGATCGTTCGGGAGAACGCACACATGCGTGAGCTCCTGAGGGCCACCTACGAGATCCAAGCCCAGGTCGCCGAACGCCGCCACCGCGGTGAGGAAATGATCGAGGAGGCCGAGCGGCTGATCTTCGCCCTGCGCGGCAAGGAGCTGCAGGCCAAGCACCGGCTGCTCGAGCACGCGGTCGCTGAGGAGATCGACCGGGTCGAGAGCGCGGCGCACGACGACCGCGAGATCCCAGGGCTCGCGACTGGGATCCGCGAGCTCGATCGACTCCTCGCGGGACTGCAGGACGGCAGGCTGTACGTGGTCGCCGCGCGCCCCGCGATGGGCAAGAGCCTGCTCTGCCTGCAGATCGCGCGCCACGTTGCGTTCAAGGAGCGCCAGCGTGTGCTGTTCGCGTCGCTTGAGATGAGCGATTCGGAGACCGCCCAACGTCACCTCGCCGCCGAGAGCGGCGTCAATCCCGAACGCCTCCACCTCGGGAAGATCGAGAACGATGACTGGCCGGCGCTGCTGGACGCTGCGAGCCGCACGATGGACGTGCCCTTCCACCTGCTCGACGACGGCGACCTGTCGCTGTTCTCGCTCAGGGCGCATGCTCGCCAGGTGGCGGTCCGCTTCGAACGTCTCCGCCTGATAGTTGTCGACTACCTGCAGCTGATGCGAGCCGAGAAACCCTCCGGCAGCCGCGTCGAGGACGTGTCTGAGTTCAGCCGCGGACTCAAGCGACTCGCACGCGAGCTGAACTGTCCCGTGGTCGCCGTCGCGCAACTCTCACGAGCAGTCGAGCAACGCCCGGACAAGCGTCCACTGCTATCGGACCTGCGCGAATCAGGCCAAATCGAGGCGGACGCGGACTGTGTGCTGATGCTCTACCGAGACGACTACTACGACCCTGATTCCGAGCGCCCCGGCGAGATGGACATCATCGTCCGCAAGAATCGCCAGGGGAAGCTGGGCACGACAAGTGTGCGAATGGACCGGCGGTTGAGATTCAGCCCGATCGAACCTTGAACGCAACCGGCGCCGATGATTCGTTCCGTTGGGGCAGCAGTGATGTTCGGTGAGATGAGAGCGGGCCGAGCATGGGCGGCGCATGGGTTGGCCTAACCGGCGCCGGCAGCTCCCGCCGCTCCGCGCACGTGCAGGCGGGCCCGGTATCGAGCGGCTGGCCGGGATGTGCGCCTTGGGAGCAGCCGCTGGTCGCGGTCAGCGAGCCGCTGAGGCGAGGGCAAGCCGCATAGGCCTCCGCCGGCTGGTTGACCGTCGCCCGCTGCAACTGCTGCCCGTAATTGGTGATGGACTGCGACCGGCAGGGCCGCGAAGCCGGCGCGCGGATCGCGGAGGATCTAAAAGCCACGGCGGCCGCGGTAGCGATCGCAGACCTCGACCCCAACCGCGACGACGGGTACGACCTGACCGACTGGCTGGATCAAAACCGCCAGCTGTCAGTGCGCGCGTTGCGCGTGCGGTTTGAGCCCTAACGGCCGCAGTCTCACCCCTGAGCAGATCGGCAACGGACAGTGCGTGCCCGGCGGGGCACGGTGGCCGCTCCCCTCCCAATGATGGCGCCCTGGCGGGCGCTTGGGGTCGGGGAAGCGGCCCCCGCGCCCGGCGGGGGCCCAAACTCCTAAGGAGGGCCTGATGGCCACTACCACCGCTGTAGGCGCCGGCGTGCAGATGATCGCGCTGGAGCGCATCCGCCACGACAACAACGTGCGCGACGTGGCGGCCGAGGACGTCGTGGCGCTGGCCGGATCGATCGCGCTGCTCGGGCAGATCACCCCGGTGATCGTCCGTCCCGACGGCGATGGCTACCTGCTCGTGGCCGGGCACAAGCGCTACGCAGCGTTGCGCCACCTCGGGCGCACCGAGATCCGCGCCGAGATCCACAGCCAGGAGGCCGAGCATTCCGAGCGGGCAGCCGAAAATATCGTCCGGACCCAGCTCGACCCCTACCAGGAGGCCCAGGCCGTCGCGGCGATGCTCGCCAACGGGCTGAGTGACGACGGCGCAGCGCAGGCTCTGGGCTGGCCGAAGGCCAGGGTCACCGCGCGGATGCGGCTGCTCGAGCTGCCCGAAGCCGCTCAGCAGATGGTCGGCGCCGGACAGATCGCGCTCAGCTCGGTCGAGCAGCTACGCGCGATCGGCCAGGTATCCCCGGAGCTGCTGGACGCGCTGATCGCCTACCTGGTCGACGGCAACGAGTGGGCCGCCGAGCGGCTCGCCCGGGAACCCGGCTGGGTACTGGACGCGGCGCTGCGCGAAACGAGCGCCACCAAGGTGTTCGCCGCTCATCTCGGCCAGGTCGACGGCTACGAGCTCGCCGGGCTCAGGCTCGGCAAGAAGACCGAAGCGCTGTACGAGCGCGCCGTCGAGCTGACCCGCCAGCTTGACCGCTACTCCTACGGCGCCACGGTGCGCTTCTCAGACACCGAGGTCGACCAGGCCCGCGCCGCCGGCGTGGTGATCGAGTTCGACCGCGGCTACCCGCTGATCGTCGATCGGGCGTTGTATCGGGAGCTCGTCAAGCAGGCGATCGCCCGTACCGTCGACGAGCTCGAGGTCAAGGTCGCCGAGCGCGCCGCTGGGAAGAAGGCCAGCCGTGGCCGGTCGGCCGACCAGCCCGCGGATCCCGTCGCCGACGCCCGCCGCGAGGAACAGCGTCAGCTGCGCGAGCTCTCAGAGCGCGCGCACGGCGTCAACCTCGATCTCGGCGCCGGACTGCTGACGGGATTGGCGACGGTGGACCCGTCCGATATGGACGTGGCTCGCGCGTTCGTCTACGGCCTGTTGGGCGCTGACTACGACAGCTCGCCGTACACGCAGACCGGGGAGCGCGTGATGCGCCTGGCGGTGTCGGGCATCCGCCTGGTGATCGACGAGTTCCGCACCGATGTGACCAAGACCCGCAAGGACGGCTCCCGCGGCCGCCTCCGGATCGACTACGGCGACCCCAAGCAGCCCGACGCAGCCGTCAAGTGGCTGTGGAAATTCGTCGACGGCGCTCGCAGTGCAGGCGAGTTGTATGGCCGCGGGTTGGTTGTTATCGCCGCTGAGCAGTACGCCTCACGGCTGGTGGTTCCCGCCAGCCAACGGTCACACCCGACCCGCTGGAGCTCGCACAAGGACCACGCCGCCAAGGCGCTTCGCAAGCTCGCCGGGCCGCACCTGCCGGCGTCGCTGGCCGAGCTCGAGCGTGCGATCAAGCGGGCGCACCGTGACTATGCGACCGCCGAGCGCGGTGCGCTCGAAGCGGCCGCGCATGAGCGCGCCACCGCCGGCGCCGATCCCGCGCAGGACGTCGACGACGATCAAGCCGTCGACGCCGACGAAACAGCGGTCAGCGAGGACATGGACGCCGAGGAGGACCTCGAGGTCGGTTTGGACGTGTAGGGCACACCGACGATTCGGATTGGCCGCGCGGGCACGATCGCCCGGGCGGCCGGTCCAACCCATCTTCGACGAGTGCTGTGGGTCGCGGCAGCGGCTCGGAGGCCCGCAGAACGCCTTAGGCGAGCCCGGCTTCGGCCGCTGAGTGCCCACCAGCGCCCGCAAGCCGCCAAAACCACCCTGTCGAGCCGGTCGCCGAAGCCGTCACGAGAGCGCACAGCGGCAGAGGCGGCCGGGTGGATGGGGCGCGGGCAACCCCGCCGATCTCCCTTTACCACGCCGGCGGAGCCGGACGTGGTCGGGGCGGGACATGCCCGCACCCCACCACCGGAGGCAAACCATGTTCGGAAAGCATCATCGCCGTCGTAACCCGGCGCCGGCGGCATCCGACACCGCCGCCCTGTTCGGCCGTTATGACCGGAAGCTTCGCGATCGCGTCAGCGCCGTGGTCAACACCTCGCAGGCCAACATCGAAGACGCCTGCATGTTCGCCTGGCTGCAGCTCCTGCGCCATGAGATCGACGAGATCGACGCCGCCTACAGCTGGCTGACCACCGTGGCTATCCGCGAAGCGGTCAAGCTTGATCGTGCCGACCGGCGCACCCGCTCGCTGTCGGTCGACGCCACCGGCGCGATCATCGAGCCGATCGACCCTCGCGATGAGCTGGCCGCGCGAGACCTGCTCGACCACGCTGCCGCAGTGATCCAGCAGGCCGGACTGACCAGCCGTCAGCTGCAGATGATCGCCCTTCAGGCGTGGGGACTGAACTACGAGGAGATCGCGGCGCGCACCGGCAACAGCCGCCGCACCGTCGACCGCGAGCTCCTGCGCGCCCGCGCAAAGCTCGCCGAGGCGCTGAGAACGAGCGACCAGTAAGACGGGGTCCACCAGCTGGCCAGTGGCGTCGTCGCCGAGCACCAAGCGCGCCGAGCGCAACGCTCACAAGCGTCGGATCACTGATGCCGGGGGTGAAATCGTGTGGCGTGGAGGCTCTAGTAGTGGTGATGCTCGTGCGCTATCAGGGCCAGGTCGCCGGGTTCGTGGGAGCCACCCGCTATGGGCTCTCGCCCGAGCTGGCGGCTCGTGCCGAAGACGATGTCGACCGCCGGGCGCGTGGTGGCGGTATGCGAGTGGGCGCTGGAGCTGCGGCGGATCAGTGGCTGTGAACCGGGACGCCTGCCCGGCGATCGGCCACCAGCCTGAGAAGGCCCGCCGTGGCGGGCCCGTTTCCCGCCCCCGTTGATCATCGCACGCCCTAGCGGGCGTGCCGGGGCGGGTGCAGAAACGGTCCCGCACCCGGCGGGACCCAGATCCGGAGGTCCCTTGTGGGCGTCATCTACCTGTTACGCCGACCTCGGCGTAATAAGTATTAGGCCGACTCAATGGTTATGCCGATGTGCTGCGGAACTCCCCGCAAACTGCGGTGAGGCGAGGAGATTGATCGGCATAATCGCTGGCCGCTGATCGAGGCTCGACCTCTCTGTTGTTCGTTCCGAGAGGGAGGTCGTTATGGCTGGTCATTGCCGCGTCCCGCGTGCTGGCGTGCTGCGGCGAGAGGTCGTGGAGCTCGAGCCGGTGGAGGAGCTGCTTGCGCGGTATCGCCGCTATCTGCTGGTTGAGCGCGAGCTCGATCCAGCAACTGTTGCGGGGTACGTGTATCGAGTCACGCCGTTTCTGGCCGAGAGAGCGACGGCTGAGGGCGTTGAGCTTGCGAGCCTCACGGCCGGGGACGTGAACGCGTTCGTGCTGGCGGACTGTCAGTGGCGCACGCGCCAGTCGGCCAAGCTGACCGTCACGGCGTTGCGGTCGCTGTTGCGGTTCCTGTACCTCGAGAGGGCAGTCGGCGAGGCGCTGGCGGAGGGCGTTCCATCGGTCGCGCATTGGCGGCTCGCGGGGCTGCCGCAGTACTTGGAGCCGGAGCAGGTCCGCGCGCTGTTTGCTGGCTGCGATCGGGGGAGGCCGGCGGGTGTGCGCGCGTTCGCGATTCTGAAGCTGATGGTGCGGCTGGGGCTGCGCCGCTGCGAGGTCGTGCGTCTGCAGCTTGACGACATCGATTGGCGGGCGGGGGAGCTGACGATCCGTGGCAAGCGTGATCGTCACGATCGGCTACCTCTCCCGCCGGATGTCGGCCAGGCGCTGGCCGACTACCTCCAGCACGCCCGCCCGCGCGTGGTGGCCGAACGGCATGTGTTCCTCACCGTGGTCGAGCCCCATCGGCCGCTGCGAGGGTCGGCGATCAGCCACATCGTCGCCAGGTGCGGCAAGCACGCGGGGCTGGGCGAGATCGGCGCGCACCGCCTGCGGCATACCGCCGCGACCGTGATCCTGGCGCAAGGCGTGCCACTGGCGCAGATCGGACAGGTGCTGCGCCACCGCGATCCTGAAAACACGGCGATCTATGCGAAGGTCGACCGGGAAGCGCTGCGCCTGGTCGCGCGTCCGTGGCCAGGAGCGCAGCGATGACCGCGCTTGAGGACACGCTGGCCGACTATCTCGCGTTGCGGCGCGCGCTGGGCTTCAAGCTCGCGCGGCCGTCGATCCACCTCAAGCAGTTCGTCGGGTGTATCGACGAGCTCGGCGAGCAGACGGTCACGATCGACTTGGCACTCGCGTGGGCAACGCTGCCGGCCGGGGCGGACCCCGGCTACTTGGCGGACCGCCTCTCCGCGGTCCGTGGTTTCGCGCGCTACCTGCACACGCTCGACCCGGTCAACGAGGTGCCGCCGCCGGACCTGTTCCGCTTTTCGTCGAGGCGTCTGACGCCGTACCTGTATTCCGATCAGGAGATCGAGGCGCTGATGGCGGCCGCTGACCGGTTGCCCAGCCCGCAATTGGCGGCACCTATCGAACGATGATCGGGCTGCTGGCCGCGACCGGGATGCGCGTCGGCGAGGCGATCGCCTTGAACCTCTCCGACATCCATTGGGAGCACCGGCTGTTGCTGATCCGCGAGGGGAAGTTCGGGAAGGCCCGCCTGGTTCCGCTCCAGCGCTCGACGTTCGCCGCGCTCGGCGAATACGTGCGCTACCGCAAGTACGGATACGCGGTCACCGGGACGCCGGCGCTGTTCCTCAACTCTCGCGGCAAACGGGTCTGCCACTGTAACCTCAGCGGCGCCTTTCACCAGCTCACCAAGGACGCCGGCCTCAAACCGAGATCGCGGCTGTGTCGCCCCAGGATCCACGATCTGAGGCATAGCTTTGCGATCCGGACGATGCTCGACTGGTATCGCGCCGGCGTCGACGTGGAGGCCCGTTTGCCGCTGCTGTCCACGTACATGGGGCATGTGAACCCCGCTACTACCTATCACTATCTGTCGGCCGCTCCGGAGCTGCTCGCCCTCGCCGGCGAGCGGCTCGAGCGGCATCTCGAGGAGGACCGCTAATGACCGCGCTCGCTCCCACGATGCAGGCGTTCTTCACCGACCGGCTGGTTCGCCAACGCAACGCCAGCCCGCAGACCGTCGCAGCCTACCGTGACACGATGCGGCTGTTGCTCGCGTTCGCCCAGGCACGGTCCGGCAAGGCGCCCTCCGAGCTTGATCTCGATCAGCTTGACGCGGAGCTGATCTCCGCGTTCCTCGATCACCTCGAACATGACCGCGGCAATAGCCCCCGCACCCGCAACGCCAGGCTGGCGGCGATTCGATCCCTGTACCGCTTCGCGGCGCTGCGACACCCCGAACACTCGGCGCTGATCGGACGGGTCCTCGCGGTCCCCTCCAAGCGGTTTGACCAGCGGATCGTTACCTACCTCTCGAAGAGCGAGGTCGACGCGCTGCTTGTCGCGCCCGACCGGACACGTGGACCGGCCGCCGTGATCACACGTGCTGCTACTCGCCGTGCAGACCGGCCTGCGCGCCTCAGAGCTGACGGGCCTTGACCTGCGGCGACGTCCATCTCGGCACCGGCGCGCATGTCACCTGCCGCGGGAAGGGAAGGAAGGATCGCGTCACGCCGCTGACGCGCGCGACGGCCGCGACGATCCATGTCTGGCTTCGGGAACGGGAGGCGCCACCCACCGACCCGCTGTTTCCAACCAGCACCGGGAGGCGGCTCAGCCGCGACGCGCTTGAGCATCGCCTCGCGAAGTACGTGGCGATCGCGCGCCAACCATGCCGACGCTCGCGACAAGCGAGTCACGATGCACGTGCTCCGCCACACCGCGGCGATCCGGCTGCTCCACGCCGGGATCGACACCTCGGTTATCGCATTGTGGCTCGGGCATGCGAGCCCCACGACGACGCAGATCTATCTCGATGCCGACCTCGAACTCAAGCAACGAGCGCTCGACCGGACCGCCGCGCCAGACAGCAGGCCGGGACGCTACCGACCGCCAGACACGCTGCTCGCCTTCCTGAAGGCCTCTGACGTCAAGCCGTTGCGATCATCCCGTGCCCGGCCATCCGGGCGCCGGGGCCAACGCAACGCCCACCAGCACAGCCAACCCCCTCTCAGCTCTTGGCTGAGCTCGTGCTCCGTCATGAAATTTGTTGGACGTCGACAAGCTGGACGGGCATGTCCGAGACTGTCGGATCTCGATCAAATCGGCACTCTCGCCACGAGCTCTTCAACGAGTAGAAGGCGTTCGCCCCATGAGGCTGTTCGTGGAGCACTTGACCAACTGGTACGGGAAAGCTGTCGTATTCGAAGGACAACGCCGTGAAAGGTGAGTCGGTAATTCGTCGCGTTGGCTGTCGTGTTTTTACCCGGATGCGGTTGCCGTCGCCGGCGGCGCATGATCTGCGTCATGAGGTGGATCGGCCGGCACTGGGTCGTAGTCCTGCTGGTGACCGTGATGACCGTTTGGCTTGGGCTCGAGGCGATGGCTGTGACGGCGTCGCCCGTCCGAAGTGGTTCACGTATGTAGGACCGGCCGCGATCAGGTTGGGAGCCTCGTCGTGCAATTTTTCGTATCGCCCGACCGTCGCTCGGTAATGCACCTGGAAGTCTGGGACCTACCTGTCGCCTGCAAAGGGCTGCGTAGTACGGACCTGCCGAGTTACCTCGTGGTCGACTCGGCGCGCATTCAGCGCGACGGTACGTTTCGGACCAATTTCGGCATCCCAGGCCGGATAACGTTGACGGGCCGCTTCCTGGGCCACGGTCGCGCCAGCGGGACGGTCCGCTACCGCGTCCGAGGGCCGGACAAAGGCTGCACCGCCGACGGGATCTGGACGGCACACGTCAGCCCGCCCCGGCCGCCGGTGCAGCACTTCGCCGGGACCACCAGCGAAGGAACCCGCGTGACCTTCGAGCGCACGATCGAGCGCCATCCACGCGTCACGCGTTTCGATTTCGGTTTGCTTCGCGTGAAGTTTCCAGACGGCGACTCGTGCGGCTCCAGAGGGGTCGCTACGGGTCAGGTACCCGGCGCCCCCCCGGCTACGGACCCGAGTTCGCGCTGCCCGTCCTCCATCACGAACGTTTCTTCGGCAGTTACGGAAACATGGTCGACTACGTCGACATCCGCGGACGCTTTGGTGCCAACGATCAAGCGAGTGGCACCGTCAGCTACGGAGACCGTGCCGACTGCATGACGGGCAACGTGCACTGGACCGCGCACCGGGCAGGCTAGAAGGCGCCGTCAAACCAAGCGGCGAGAACCGCCCGAGGTATCAGCGCAAAGGCTCGATCACGGACCTCCGGGCAGCTTCCCCATCGGCTACGGCTGTCCGACCCGGAGTCGATCTGTTCCGAGGTGCTCGTCCGGAAGTCGCAGCACTCGTTCACGGTTGGCAGTGCGACCGCAACAGCATCAGGCAGCTACGGGATCGCTGCCCGAATAGTCCACCAGCTCGATGCTGTCCCGCCGCTTCACTAACGCTGCGGACTGTCGCTTGGGGCTAAACGGAGCAGCGAGCGGGCTTCGCTCCGCCATCGCTTGCGAGCCCTGCCCTTCTCCCCCCGCACGAGGCAGCCCCGTCCCGGATGCGAGAGCGACCCGGGTTGCACGGAAAGCGAGGTAGTCGCGTGGGAGCTCGGACCGACGTCAAGGCGCTCGTTATGCCGATGACGCGGCACGATCAGCACGGCATCCGGGCGTTCCGCTGAGTCGATCGGCATAGCGGAGGGGTCGGCCTAATACTTACTGCACTTCGATCGCTCCTACCATCACGCGCGCCACTACCTCGGCTACACCGACGATCTCGACGCGCGGCTGGCGGCGCACCGCGCCGGCCGCGGCAGTCCGCTCGTCGCGCCGCGGTCCGCGAGGGAATCGACTTCGTGTCGCCGCAACCTGGCCCGGCGATCGCCACCACGGAGCGCCGGCTGCATCGCTACCACAACTCGCCGCGGCAGCTTTGTCCGATCTGCCGCGCCGATCCCGGACCGCCCTCGCGCGCCGAGCCGCATCGATTGACCGCCGGCCGGAACGACGCAGTACGCCGCGGCCGCCGCCTGAGCGGACCCGGTGAGGGCCGTTCCCTCCCCATGTTGGCAGCCCTGACGGGCTGCAGGGGGGTCGGGACAACGCCCCCACCGGCGGGCCAGACCGAGGAGGTCCAGACGATGGCCAAGAACAAACCAACCCTCAGCGACCAAGAGCGGGAGCAGCGCCGCGCCGAGCAGCGCGAGCTCGTTCGCGCCTCGATCGAGCAGCTGCGCACAAGCGACGGCTGGCAGGCCTACCTCAAAGCCCGCCGCCGGTTTTCGAGCTACAGCTGGCGCAACGTGCTGCTGATCCTCAGCCAGCACCCGACCGCGCATCGCGTCGCGGGGTTTAGGGCGTGGCTTGATCTCGGGTACTGCGTTACCAACCGGGCAGCAAGGGGATCCAGATCTGGGCGCGGTGCGCACCCAGCCACAAGCGTATGCAGGCGTGGCGTAACGCAGGCGCCGATCCCAACGAGATGCCCCGCGCGACCTACAAGCTCGTGAGCGTGTTCGACAGGTTATCTCGTGTTCGGTCCGGAGGATGTCGTCGACGCCCGAGTCGGGAGATACGTTGCCTGCCGTCTCCCGCCTGGTTGCTCGTCCGCGCCAGCGCCACGGCGAAGGGGACGGCTGTGGCCTGCGCGGTCGTCGCGGAGTCGGCGCCCGAGGGCGACGGCGCAGCGGCGATCGCGCGCGCGCCTCGCCGGTACCCCCGGGAACAGAAGCGCGCTGACCAGATGCCGAGAATGCCGCCACCCTGTCCCCATACCGGCAATCTCGCGGACCGACGGCAAGTTGCCGAAGGCTGCCGCCTTGCACCAGGAGCAGCGACGTCGCCAGCGCGGATCGCGTGGCTGCATCACGCCTGGAGCGGCAGCGAGCCTGGGGCGGCGAGGCTGCTGCTCTTGTGCTTGCTACTCAGGAGTTCGTGGCTAACGGTGGAGGGCGACCGTCGGGTCGGCGCTGCCAGAGTGCTGCTTCGCCAGGGCGGAGGGGGACCTGTGGCCGTGTCGGTGGGCGTGGCTGTTGGCGTTCCATAGCGCAAGCCTGAGTGGCTTCGATTTGACGTCTGGAGGCTCCTCGTCTCGCGGATTGCGGTAGCGAGCCGAGCGCTCGCGCGGACGCCTGGTCCTGGTGCCAAGCGGAGTGACGTCGACGCCCGCGGACACCGCCGCATTCCGCTGGGGAGGGGGAGCGTCGGGGGTGGAAGCCGAGGTTTTCGAGTTCGTTCAGCATGGCATCTGGTTAGGTGCCGTCCGGGGGCTCGCCACGCCCGGGTCTCTGTCGAATGCGAGACGTGGCTCGTCCGTGATCAGCTGTTCGTGATCGCCTGGCGCACTGCGTTCAGGTGCAGCAGTCCTCGTGGCAGTCGTCGCCGGGCTCGCCCGGGATCGATGCGCTGGCGCAGCAGCCCTCGCCGCGCCAGGTCTCGCGGCCTTCGTGGAGAGCGAGCGCGGCGATGCCAAGCGCGACCGCGGGGTCGGCCCACCAGAGTCCGAAGGCGACGTTGAGCGCCAGGCTCGCGAGGACGCCGGCGGCGAGGTAGGCGCAGAGCATGTTCTGCGTGCCCTCGCCGGCGGTCGCGCCTGAGCCGAGGCGCCGGCCGATCCGGCGCTTGGCGTTGCCGAGCAGCGGCATGACGATGATGCTCGAGATCGACAGGCCGATCCCGAGCCAGCTGGTGCGAGGATGTTCGCCGTTTGCGAGCGTGCGGATTGCGTCCTGGGCGATGTAGGGCGCGAGCAGGAAGAAGGTGATCGCGACGAGTCGCTGTGCGCGCTGCTCGGCGCGCTCGGACAGTCGGCGGGTGCCGGTGAAGCGCCAGATAACGATGATCGACGCGAGGCCCTCGATCGCGGAGTCGAGGCCGAACCCGAGCAGCGCGACGGAGCTGGCGAGGATTGCCGCGGTGATCGCGATCGTGCCCTCAGCGGTCATGTAGGCGAGGCTGAGCCAGGAGAGCGCCTTCGCGCGGCGGATCAGCCGATCGCGCTCGGCCGGATGGAGCACGCTCTGCTGCTGCGGAGCGGTGGGCGGCGCGGTGAGAGTGGGAAGTTCGAGCGACGGGGTGCTCACTGCCTGATCTCGGCGAACTCGAGGTGCGCGTCGAGCAGTCGCCGGCCTGGTTCGGTGAGGGCGTAAAAGACGATCTTGTGCTCGCGCCGCGAGCTAGCGAGGCCGGCGGCGCGCAGCGTGCGTAGGTGGTGGCCGACGAGGTTCTCGGGTCGGCTAGTGATCCACGCCAGGTCACACACGCACAGCTCCCCGCCTTCGCGTAACGCCACGGCGATCGTCACTCGCGTGGGGTCACCCAGCGCCTTCCCTCGCGCGGCGGCGTCGGCGATCGCCGTCTCGTCGAGGTGCTGGCGGATGTTCTCTGCGCGTGGGAGGTCGAGGCACAGCAGGTCGCAGCGATCATCAGACACGCTCTCATCCTAACGCACGTTGCGCTGAGCGGTCGGCCTCTGGCGCGCTGGCACGCGAAGCTGCCGCCAAAGGCTTGATCGACGACCTGCGGGACAGCAGTTCCGTCGGCTTGACAAGATATCTTTGGCCCGCCATAATTTTGATCGCATGGCAGCGCAACAATTGATTTCGGCGTCGGTGCAGGATTATGCGAAGGCGGTGTATGCGCTCGAGGCTCGCGGCGGCTCGCCGGTTTCGACGAACGATCTCGCTGCGCGGCTCGGGGTGACGCCCGGCTCGGTGTCGGGGATGGTGCGTAAGCTGACGGAGGTCGGGATCGTCGAGCATCAGCCGTATCACGGTGTGCGGCTGACCGACCAGGGCCGGCGTGTGGCGCTGGAGGTGCTGCGCCATCATCGCCTGCTGGAGCTGTTTCTCGCGCGGGAGCTCGGGATGTCCTGGGATCGTGTACACGCCGAGGCGGAGGTGCTCGAGCACGTGCTCTCCGAGGAGCTTGAAGGGCTGATCGCCGCGCGGCTGGGCGACCCGGCGGTCGACCCGCACGGCGATCCGATCCCCACGCCCGAGTTCGAGATCGACGAGGGTCAGACACGCAGCCTGGACGAGTTGCCGGTCGGTGCCGCGGGACGCTTCGTACGCGTGTCTGATTCCGATCCGGAGATGCTGCGCTACCTCGCCGCGCGCGGGATCACGCTGGACACTCGCCTCGAGGTGATCGATCGCCAGCCGTTCGGTGGGCCGGTGTTCGTGCGCTTCGGCGAGCGCGAGCATCCGATCGGCGGCGAGCTCGCACGCGCGATGCGGATCGAGACCGAAACGCACGAGCCGTGACCCCCCCGCCGGGCGGGCCGGTTCCCGTGCTCGAGGGCGCCGCCGGCGGGGGCCTCCCGCTGGCCGAGGCGCTCGAAGCGAGCGCGCTGGAGCGTCTACTCGCGCGCGGGCGGGTGCGCGCGACGCTGACGATGCTCGGCCCTGCGTTCGTCGCCTCGATCGCATACGTGGACCCGGGGAACTTCGCGACCAATGTGCAGGGCGGCGCGCAGTTCGGCTACCTGCTGCTGTGGGTCGTGCTCGCGGCGAATCTGATGGCGATGCTGATCCAGTACCTCTCGGCCAAGCTCGGGATCGTCACCGAGCACGACCTGCCGGAGGTCGTGCGCGAGCGCTTCCCGCGCGCGGTCACGTGGGGCATGTGGGTACAGGCCGAATTGATGGCGATGTCGACAGATATCGCGGAGTTTCTCGGCGCCGCGATCGGGCTCAACCTGCTGTTCGGCGTGCCGCTGCTTCCAGCCGGTCTGATGACCGGCGTGATCGCATTCGGGATCCTTGAGCTGCAGACGCGCGGCTTTCGTCGCTTCGAGCTCGCGATCAGCGCGCTGCTCGGGATCATCTTCGCCGGCTTTCTCTATGAGACGCTGCGGATCGGGCCCTCCGTGCACGGCTCGATGCGCGGCCTGCTGCCCGACCTGCGCGGTAGCGGCTCGCTGTACCTCGCGGTGGGGATCATCGGCGCGACCGTGATGCCGCACGTGATCTACCTACACTCCGCGCTGACCAAGGGCCGGATGCCGTGCCGCGATGACCGCGAGCGCAGCCGCGTGCTGCGCTTCGAGCGACTCGACGTGATCATCGCGCTCGGCCTCGCGGGCCTGGTCAACATGGCGATGCTCGCCGTCGCCGCCAAACTGTTCCACACCCCAGCGCTGTCAGGCCTGAGCACGATCCAGGACGCCCACGCCCAGTTCGGACACCTCGTCGGCGGCACCGCCGCGCTCGCGTTTGCGGTCGCGCTGCTCGCCTCCGGCGCCTCGTCCTCCAGCGTCGGCACCTACGCCGGACAGGTCGTGATGGCCGGCTTCATCAACATCCGCATCCCCCTGCTTCTCCGACGCGCGATCACGATGATCCCCGCGATCGCAGTCCTCGCCGTCGGCATGAACCCCACCAACGTGCTCGTCCTCAGCCAAGTCGTGCTCTCCTTCGGCATCCCGCTCGCGCTCGTCCCGCTGGTCATGCTCACCAGCCGCCGCGACGTCATGGGCATCCACGTCAACCGCCGCGCCACCACGATCATCGCCTGGACCCTCGTGATCATCATCAGCGCGCTAAACGCCTTCCTTCTCTACCAACAATTCTTCATGAGCTGAGCACCAGCGCACGGCGCACCGCAAGCGCCACCGCGGCCACACCGAGAACACGCCCGAGGCGCGCCAGGCCAATACGCCCGGCGAGATTGGCCCAGACCGAGGGCGCGCTGAGTGACAGACCCTCCACACGACCGACCGCCGCTTCCCCCCGGGAATCCAGCAGCGTTCAGGCAAATGGCTGCTTGTGAGCAATCTCGGCCACGTCGAGGGCGGCCGGCCCCGCTGCCGCTACCCGGGGTAGCGACAGTACTTGCGCTGA
This sequence comes from uncultured Solirubrobacterales bacterium, assembly GCA_963750695.1. Classification (GTDB taxonomy): domain Bacteria; phylum Actinomycetota; class Thermoleophilia; order Solirubrobacterales; family Solirubrobacteraceae; genus Palsa-465. Next base: position 19,711 of record CAVVSB010000002.1, on the reverse strand, counting down.
TCGGACGGGACGAGCGGGATGCCTCAGCCGGGCGGGCTGGGGCAGCGGTTCGAGAGCGCCTCGCCGTCCTGGGTGGCTCTTGCTCCGTGTCGCGCGTAGATGCGCGCCCCGCAGCGGTCGCAGAACGCGATGGATTCGTCGTGATGACCGAGCCACCGGCTCAGCTCGTGCCCAAGCTCGGCGCTTCGCTCTTCCAGCTCGCCCAACACGGCGGTGCGATCCAATGCCGCTCTCATCACGTCCATCGCCTGGGCGTCGGGGATCTTGCGATTGAGCATCGCGACCGCGCCGTCGCCGTCGCGGCTAGTGATCACACGGATCTTGTCTTGCCGCGCGTTGCGGCGGATCTCCTCGCGCCATTCGTCGGGGGTCGACGCCTTCGGGGGAGCTGACGTGCCCGCGTCGCAGAAGCTCCGTGTAGTCGCCGGCGGGACGCTCGAGAAACTCGCTCGCGATCCTTTCGAACCGCTGCTCGTGCTCGGGCAGCATCACGCGCCGGCGGCCGCCGCGTCTGTAGAGCCGGCAGGCTTCGGGCGCTGGTAGCCGCGTTGGGCCTTGAGTACCTCGCCGGTCTTGGCCAGCTTCGTCAGGGTGGTGCTGACCGTTGCTCGCGCGAGGCCGGTCGCGGCGGCGACCTCGCCGGCGGTCATGGCGCTCCCGTCGCCGAGGGCGGCGAGCACCGCTCGCTTCGTCTCGCCCGGCGGGGTTCTCACGCCAGCGGGAGGTGTGCTTGTGCGCTGCGTGGCGGCACCGGGGTGTGCGCTGCCGGCGGTACGTCCGCCTTCTTGAGGAGCCGCCGCTCGCGCCGGCGCCGGGGTCTTCGTGTCCGTAGACGAGGTGCGTGGGTTCAGGGCGGCGAGTGCGTGGCGGAGCTTGTCGGCTTCGGCGAGTAACTGATCGAGGCGTTCCTGGATCTGTTGGCGGAGGCGATCGATCACGTTCTGGACTCCTTGTCGGCGGGTGGTCGTGGCCGCCCGATCCTACATCCGGCCCAGGGAAGACCGTGGCTACCGACGCCGTGCAGCGATTCTTCCCGGCTCCTGTCCTTGGACGGTAGTGCGAGCTGGTCAACACCAGCTCTCAAAGGAGGGAGCCATGTCTTCTGCCCCGTTGTTGGACGCCGCCGGCCGACGGCGCTCACCCGCGGCGATGCCCGGCCACAACGCCGGAGCCGCGCCAAAGAACAAAGGTCCGGTCTATCCGGCTGATCCGCCGACGGTCGATGAGATCGTTGCCGTAATGCGCCAAACCCCAGCCGACCGTCACGGACTCAGGTTACGAGCGTTGATCGTTGTGCTGTGGCGTGGCGGACTACGAATCCAGGAAGCGCTGTCGCTGATCGAGTCCGATCTCGACCCGCGACGCGGTTCCGTTCTAATAAGGCACGGCAAAGGCAACCGGCGTCGCGAGGTCGGACTCGATGCCTGGGCCTGGAACGACCATCTCGCTCCCTGGGTCGCGTGTCAGGTCGAGCTGCCGATCGGTGCGCTGTTCTGCGTGATCGACGGTCCCACGCGCGGCCGACCATGGTCAGCGACCGCCGCCCGCGGCGAGCTACGCCGGTACGCGCTCGCGGCCGGCGTTCGGCGCAGGTTTGCTCCGCATCAGCTCAGGCATGCGCACGCTGTCGAGCTTGCGCGGGAGGGCGTCCCGCTGCCCGTGATCCAGCGGCAGCTCGGGCATTCGTATGTCTCAACGACGAGCGTTTATCTGCAGGGGATCGATGTTGAGGAGATCATCGGCACGATCCACGCCAGGCGCGCGCCGATGATGCACGTCAGCGCCGGGCTCGAGCTCTGAGACCCGGTCCGCGGATCGATCGTCGAGCGGGAGCGCCACACGGCGCTCCCGCCGGCGGCTGGGTGCCGGCGCTGCCGCTCGCCAGGATTGCGGCAGCGGGAATGGCCGCTCAACTCGTGGCCCAGTTTCCTCAGAAGCAGCAGCGTCGCCGAAACTGGTGGTTCTCGATCGAAGCAGCAACCGACCCTCGCCAATAGCACACTGCTGGAGTTCAGGCGAAAGCGGAAGCGCGCCCCGCGGCCCGCCGGCCGACATGGCACCGGTCAGATGCATGGAAAGCATCAGCGGCTCCGAAGCGGCGGGCGCTTCCGCTGGGAAAGCGATAGCGATAGCGCGGCCGGCGGCAGGTCAGCCTCCATGGAAGGGAGCAGCGTAGCCCTCGCTCCTCCTCTTCGACGATTGGGGCACATTGCGGCCGTGCTTCCCGACGCCGTACGTGGATACGCGGCAAGTGTCCCCGGTCGAGCCGCTGTCGTCCGTCCCCACGATCCGCCGCGCTTACCGGGCTCGCCGGAGGTGACGCCGAGGGCCCTGCGCCATACCCTGGCTGGCGCGCTCGTGCGGGCGTGGCGATCTTCGCTCCCGGGGTCGTCGAGCAGAGCGTCGTTCGGTGCCCCCGCCGGTGCGCGTACCCAGCGCGCGCGGATCGAGGCTACCGCGGGATACGCTCCGGCGATGGTCCACATGCGGATCGTCGCTCCCCGAGAGGTCTCTGAGCTGGCGCTCGGGATGCTGCGCGAGAGCGGGTCGGTCTGTAACGTGATCTGGCTTCCCGGCGCCGCGCAGGAGCCCGCGGGGGACGTGATCCTCGCGGACGTCGCGCGCGAGGACGCCAGCGTCGTGTTGTCGGACCTCAAGGAGCTCGACATCCACCGGACCGGCTCGATCGCGCTGGAGTCGGTCGAGACCCAGATCTCGCTGTTCGCGGAGCGCGCCGTCGAGTGGGCGCGCGGCTCGGAGGCCGATGCGGTTGTCTGGGAAGAGGTCGAGTCGCGCACCAGCGAGCAGGTGGAGCTGTCTGGCACATACCTGTTGTTCATCGTGCTGGCTGGTCTGATCGCGGCGGTCGGAATCTTCCTGAACTCCCCGATCCTGATCGTCGGCGCGATGGTCGTCGGCCCCGAGTTCGGGCCGATCGCCGGCTTCTGCGTGGCTTTCGTGCAGCGCCGGCGCCACCTGGCGGCGCGCTCGCTCGTCGCGCTCGCGGCGGGCTTTTCGCTCGCGATCGCGGCGGTGTATTTCACCACGCACGCTTTCCGGATCACGGGCCTGACCCCAAGCGAGTTCACCGAGCGCAGTCACAGCTTGTCGAACGTGATCGCCAGCCCCGACTTCTTCACGTTCTTCGTCGCCGCTTGCGCGGGCGTGGCGGGGATGCTGTCGCTGAGCACGGCGAAGTCGGGCGCGCTCATCGGGGTGCTGATCTCGGTCACGACGATTCCGGCGGCAGCCAACATCGGCGTCGCCGCCGCCTACGGCGACTGGCATGCGTGGCGCGGCTCGATCGCGCAGCTCGCGATCAACCTCGCGTCGATCATGGCAGCCGGCACGGCGACGCTCTACGTTCAGCGCCTGCTGTATCGCAGGCGGCGCGTGCGCCACTTGCGGGACCCCAGTCGCGCGGCGGCGGGACTGGAGATCGGGCGCTCGCGACGGTCCAAGCGCACGAGCGTGTGACTCGTTGTCGGGTCCGCGGGGCGGTGAACAACAGCGGCTCGGACATCGTCAGGGCGGATTGACTCCACGCCGTCACCATCAGCCGTGATCGCCGGGGCCGGTAACCCTGCGTCGCATGGCTCAACCGAAGCCTAGGCCGACCGCTGCTTTCGTATGCAGGGAGCAGCGCTGGCGGGCGAGTGGACCTGCCCCGGTTTGCGTGACACCTGTGTTGATGTTGATTGTTGTTGTTCGAGCGATTGATCTCAACCACCGAGCGGAGAGAGTCGTAGTTGTTCGTAGGCGACCGGCGAGAGCATCTCGAGGGTGGAGTGCCGGCGCTGGCGGTTGTAGAACGCCTCGATGTATTCGAACACGGCGGACTGGAGCTCGAGCCGCGAGGGCCAGCTGCGGCGGTTGACGAGTTCCTTCTTGAGGGTCGCGAAGAACGTCTCGGCGACGGCGTTGTCGTACGCGTCGCCGCGGGAGCCCATCGAGACCGCGATCCCCGCGTCGCCGGCGGCGCGGCCGAACGCCAGGCTCACGTATTGCCCGCCCTGGTCGGAATGGTGGATGAGCCCGGGCTCTGGGCGCCGGCGCGCGAGCGCCATTTTCAGCGCGTCGACCACGAGGCTCGCGCGCATGTGGGTCGCCATCGACCAGCCGACGATCAGCCGGGAGTAGGTGTCCTGCACCGCGGCGAGGTACAGCCAGCCCTCGCCGGTGCGCAGGTAGGTGATGTCAGCGACCCACAGCACGTTCGGACCGGACCGGTTGAAGTCACGCTCGACAAGGTCGGTGGCCGGGGCGATCCCAGGGATCCGGATCGTCGTCTTGAACCGCTTGCGGGGCCTGACGCCCGAGATACCGGCGGCTTTCATCAGACGCGCGACCCGCTTGCGCCCGACCCGTACCTCGTGCTCGAGCCGCAGCTCCGCGTGGATCCTCGGGACTCCGTAGACGCCGCGGCTCTGCTCATGGATCAGCTTGATCTTCTCGATCAACCAAGCGTCGGTGAGCGCCCGATCGGACGGCGCGCGACGCTCCCAGTTGTGAAAGCCAGTCCGGCTCACATCGAACACGCGGCACATCACGGCGACGGGAAAGTTGCTCTTCTCCGCGGCGATAAACGAGTAGCACTCACCTACCGCCCGTCGTCCTCCTTCGCGAAGAAGACCGCCGCTTTTCGCAGGATCTCCCGCTCCATCCGCAGCTTCGCGTTCTCGTCCCGCAGCCGCCGCAGCTCGTCGCGCTCATCTGCGCTCAGCCCGCCCGGGCGCTCCCCTTTCGCGGCCTTCTCCTCCTTCAACCAGTTGCGCAACGTCACGTCGGAGATCCCCAAATCCCTCGCCAGCTTGCGCTGCGGCTTATCGCCCACCTGAGCGAGACGGATCGCCTCCCGCCGGAACTCCTCCGGATACGGCGGCCTCGTTCTCGGCACCTGACCCTCACTTTCCCCGGCTTACGACCGGAAGCGTTCAAGTGTCGTCGAAAACGGGTCAAGTCCAGAGCACATCCAGCCGTTGACTGCTCCCTTCGACGATTAGGAGCAGCGCGCGCGAGGCCGCAGCTGCGCAACCGCGCTATCGCAATGGGGCAAACCCGGCAGTGACCAATGGCTTGGGTCGCGTCTCAGAAGTGCTGTAAATAGCGGGCGGTGCCGTCAGAGCAACGGCGTAGGTTCCCTCAAGTCCTGCGAAGACGATGAAGGAGGCCTACGCCGTGAGACGTACCGTACCGCCGTCGGCGGAGATAGAAGCTCGGATCGAGCACATGTTGTCGGTTGGGGTGGGTGAGAACCCGCGCGAGTCGTTGTCGGAGCTGGCGAAGCTGGGGGCCCGTTTGATCATCCAGCGTGCTGTTGAGGATGAGTTCGATGCGTGGTTGGGTCGCGCCCGGTACGAGCGCCGGCCGCCCGATCAGCGCGAGGAGCGCGGCGAGGAGGACGGCGGGTTGCGGAACGGGTTTCGCCCTCGGAAGCTGCAGACCGCGGAGGGGGAGCTTGCGATCGAGATCCCGCAGGTCCGCCAGGCGGCCGAGACGTTCGCGTCCAAGCTGTTCCCCCGGACTCCGAAGCTGTTGCGAACCGAGCCGCTCAAGGCGTTGGTGATCGGCGCGTTCGTGAGGGGCTTGTCGATGCGTGATGTCGAGTCGCTGTGCGAGGAGGCGGGGCTGGGGAAGCTGTCGAAGTCGACGGCCTCGAGGATGTGTGAGGAGCTCAAGGAACGCTTCGAGCGGTTCCGACGCCGGGACCTCTATGAGATCCGGCTGGTCGCGCTGTTTCTCGACGCGACGTTCATCGCCGTGCGCCCGGACGGTCCCAAGGAGGGCGTCCAGGTCGCGTGGGGGTTCACCGAGGACGGCGAACGGGTGCTGTTGGCGGTGAGCTTGGGGATGCGTGAGTCCTTCGAGGATTGGCAGACCCTCGGCCGGGATCTGATCAGCCGTGGGCTGGGAGCGCCGATGCTGATCGTCGCCGACGGCGCCCCCGGCCTGGTCAAGGCGATCGAGCAGTGCTGGCCGGCGTCTGACCGCCAGCGGTGCTGTGTTCACCGAGCCCGCAACCTCTACGCCAAAGTCCCCGACCGCGAGCGCGAGCGCGTCAAGCACGCCTACTGGCAGGCGCTCGATGAGGCGATCAGCGAGACCGACGCCAAGCAGCGACTGCAGGCGCTGGTCGACGACCTCGACAAGGGCGGGTTCACCGCCGCCGCCCGCTGCCTCGCCGATGACCTCGACGCCCTGGTGGTGCACCTGCGCTACCCCGTCCGGCACCGCCGACGATGGAGGTCAACGAATCTGCTCGAGCGCTCGCTCGGCGAGGTCAAACGCCGCACCAAAGTGATGGGCCGCTTCCCCGGCGAGACCAGCTGCCTCACCCTCGTCTGGGCCGTGCTCGACCTCCTCATCACCCACCAGACCAACGGCATCCACTTCACCGCGCTCGACCGCCAACACCTCAAACGAGCGAAATACCACGGCACCGAACAAACCCTGCCCGAGGAGGTGACAGCCGCTTAGACTGACCATCACCGGGAACCTAACCCGCGGCGAATTTACAGCAGCAAAGAGACGCCACCATGGCTTCACCAGGCGACTGCATCGGGCTACAAGCGGCACTCTCAGCCGGTCGGTGGGGCTGGCCGAGGCTGCCGCTACGGAACGCCAACAGCCACGCCAACCGACACGGCCACGGCTGCCCGTCCGCCCCGGCGATGCAGCACTCCGGCGGCGCCGACCTGGCCGCCGCCCTCCACCGTTAGCCACGAACTCCTGAATAGCAAGCACAAGAGCAGCAGCCCTGCGGGCACCGCCCGGACTGCTGCCTCCGGACAAGCTCGACAGTGCTGATGCGAGCCCGACTCTCCTGCTTTGCCGGAGAGCGGCGGTGAGCCGTCACTGCTGGTGGTCGTCCGTTGCGGAGGTTTCGACGGGGCCGAACCGGTCGTTTCGAACGCCCGCTTTGCTGGCGGACCGGAAGTCTTGAGACGTTTCGCCAGATCGCCGTCGAGTACTGCTTCGCCCGGTCCGGCGGGAGCGACAATCGCGCGCCCTGATCCGCTGGCGTGACCGCGGGCCTGAGATCGTTGCGTGAGCGACTGGCCGACCGACTCGGGCACGGCCGCGCTTCACGAGTACGGTCGACGTATGCTTGGGCGCGGCGCGCTGCGGCGCTCGAAGTGTCATTTCTGCTCTCCGTTTGGAAGTGATCGAGGACGGCGAAGGACCGCTACCGCGATCGCTGTCAATGTTGATTGTGGCGACGGCGAGCGCGATCTTCCCACGCCTGGCGGGGAGTTGGCGGAGGACAGGGGTGCCGATCCCGTAGGCCTCGAGCGTCGCGATGCTGGTCGAGACGATCGCCGCGAACGCGTTGCAAGCCGGGAAACGTGTTTCGTGGCATCCGGAGCGCGCCGGACACCCAGGTCGGCGCGGCGAACACGGCGAGCCGTCCGGCGGTAGATCCGCTCGCCGACGCTCATCGCGTGCTGGCGCTGTCGTTGCCGGCGTCCCGGGTGTCGGGAGACGGCGTCGCCCGCGCGGACTCCGATCAAGTAGCCGACGTATCCGCCTGTCCACGCAGCGACGTCGCGACGACGATCACGGGCCACAGGCTCACCCTCGCTCGCAACGACCCCTGCCGCCGCGCGTGGCACCGACGATCGGAACGCCAACCCACGAGGCTGCGACAACGAGGTACAGGATCACGTAGCCGCCGACGGCGGCGTGCGGCACTGCGTCCACGACTAGGACCGACGTTGATGCACGACTGCCCTCACCGCCGGTGGTTGAGTAGCGAGATTCGTCGTTTCGCCGAGTACTCGTAGCCGCGACGTTCGTGCGGGTGCCGGTGAGTGCCTTCGCGGGGTCGATGCGCAACACTTGCGCGGTGGAGAACCCCCCAGCTTTTCTGTAGAGCAGGCACGTGCGATCGGCGAGAGGATCGGCATCGATTGGCAAACGGCGCGGTTCGACGTGGAGCAGTTTCGGTTGGGTCTGGGAGTCGAGCTCGAGCATGGGCGGCGTGATCCAGCGACGAATGTCAGTGACGATGACGAGGTCACGACTGGCAAGATCGCTTGGGCGCACCTGACTGAGTTTCCCGACTACTACACGCGCTTGGCGAAAATGGAGGCCGAGGCCGAGAGCTATTGGGCTGAACGCGAAAAGCCCTCCGGCTGAGTCGCATCTCACGTGACCTCGTGCGCGGGTTCGACCGCACGCAGCCCGCCCGATCGTGGGGTGATCAGCCGCGACGCGAGCAGCGTGGGTGGCTCTCGTTCAGCCTCGGAGGGCCCGCAGGGCGTTGAGGATTACGGCGAGATCGATCGCCTCTTGGAATAGGGCGCCGGCGACGGGCGGTAGGTAGCCGGCGGCCGCTACCGCCATCGCGGCGAGGCTGAGGCCCATGCCGGCGAGTACGCTCTGGCGCGCGATGTGCAGCGAGCGCCGACCGGTGTGAACGGCGTCGGCGACGCGGTCGATCCGGTCGATCGTGATGACCGCGTCGGCGGTCTCAGAGGACACGGTCGCGCCGGCGACGCCCATCGCGATGCCGAGGTCAGCGAGCGCGAGCGCGGGCGCATCGTTGACCCCGTCGCCGACCATGATCACCGGGCGCAGCGCGGGGTCCTCGCGAAGGCGGCGGACGACTTCGAGCTTCTCCTCTGGTGACTGCTCGGCGTAAACGCGGTCGACTCCGAGTTCGCGGCCGATCCGCTCGGCGACGGAGCGGCGGTCTCCTGATGCCATCGCGACATAGCGGATGCCTTCGGCGCGTAGCCGCTCGACGATCCGGTCGGCGTCGGGTCGAAGCTCGTCGGCCATCACGATCACGCCGCCGACGTGGCCGTCGATGCCGACGAGCACGTGCGCCTCCCCGGAGCCGTGGCCGCGCACGACGGCAGCGGACATGATCTCGTCCTCAGGGATCCCCGCTGAGCGGATGAACGCGCGGCTCCCGACGGCCACGGTGCGACCATCGATGACGCCCTGGATGCCTTGGCCGGGGTCCTCGCGAACATGGCTGGGGGTGCTAAGGGTAAGGCCTGCGTCTGTGGCGGCCCGCACGAGCGCCTCGCCGAGCACATGCGCGGATAAGCGGTCGACAGAGGCGGCGAGCGCGAGCAGCTCGGCGGGCTGATGATCTCGATAAGCGACGACATCGCGAACGTCAGGCGTTCCCACCGTGAGTGTGCCGGTCTTGTCGAACAGGACGGTGCGCGCTTGGCCGAGCGTCTCGATCGCTCCGGCGCCCTTGACGATCACGCCGTAACGAGCGGCGCGCGAGAGGCCGGACACGAGCGCGATCGGCGCCGCGAGGATCAACGGGCACGGCGTGGCGACCACAACGACCGCCAGCGCCCGGACAGGGTCGCCGCTGATCGCCCACGCGAGGCCAGCGGTAATTACCGTCGCGGGGAGAAAGAACCCGGCATAACGGTCAGCCATCCGCACGAACGGCGCCCGGTGCGCCTGCGCCTGCTCGACCAGGCGCACAAGCGCCGCATACGCGCTCTCAGACGCGGGCCGGTCGGCGCGAACGTCAAACGGGGAGCCGGCGTTCGCCGACCCGCTCAACACCGCCATTCCCGGCCCGATCGTGACGGGCAGAGGCTCGCCGCTCAGCGTGCTCGTATCGACAACAGCCTCGGCCCCAACGACGGTCCCGTCGACCGGCACGACCTCTCCGGTTCTCACGACCACGACGTCGCCCGTCTTGACCTGCGCGACGGGCACCTGCTCGAGCTGGTCTCCAACACGCAACTGCGCGACCTTCGGGACGCGCTGAATCAGCGCCGTGAGCTCACGGCGCGCGCGCGTCGACGCGATGTCCTCGAGCGTCGCGCCGCCAGAAAACATCAGACCAACGATCACCCCGGCGAACTCCTGCCCGAGCGCCAAAGCCCCGACCATCGCGACCAGCGCGATCGTGTCGACACCCATGTGATGGTCAACGATCACCGTGCGACCAACCTCGAACGCAAGCTCGGCCGCCAGCAACGCGACCGCAGCCCCCCACACATCACTGGCCGCAGCCTGCTCCCCGGCCACATACAACGTCCCGCCGACCACAATCGACACGGCAGCAATCGCCGCGAGGACACGCGCGCGATGCTCGACCAGCCAGCCGAAGGCGCGACGAACCAACCCGCGATGTCGTGACCCGCGAGCAACTCCCGCCGCAGCCGAAGACGCCTCTGCAGAAGCCATGCCCCAGCATCGCCGGACACGCGCCCACACGCAACCGTAATCGCGCCAACAATGTCGCCGTAGAACCCCGCAGCACGCCGGGCGGTCCCATCAGCATGCGGCGAACGGCTGACATCTCAGTGAGCAGCTCCCGGACTCGTGCGACGGCCCGGCCTTCACTACACGTCAGGGCTACCCGGTTCTTGCCGAAGTCGTGTTCGGCGTGAACCTGCTGCCCGCGTTCGGGCCGCCGACCCGGACGGTGCTCGTGTTCTTCCGCCTGCAATCGGACCCTCACGGCGATCCCGCCCGTGCCCATCGGCACGCTCACGGCCACAAACGGCCCCCTCGCGCCCGCACGCGCCGCAGTCCCGATCCGCCTGCCCAAGCGGGAGTCGACCTCAGTCGTGCGGCGACATCGCGGCACCGTCGCTCCGTCACGAATACGGTCGTGACGGCCAGTGCTTGCGCTTGGGACGACCGAGGATCGGCGCTGGCCACCGCCATCGGAAGATCACTGCTCGCGCCCGAGAATCCGGAAGTTCGCCACCCACCGCGCAGGAACGCTGTCGCCCGCGCAGCAAAGGAGCCACCCCGTCGACGCCCTGGCTTCTCCGCAGCGTGACTGCTTGCGGAACAAAGGCGGCCACCAGATCCGCGCCGCCGACGTGGCCCGAATTGGTGCATTCCAGCGGCGGGGCCCCGACACGCCGGGTCGGTCGGAGCAAAGACCAGGACTCACGTCGGACGCTGGTCTCGGTGCGTTGGTCTTCGTGGAACCAGTAGCCGGCGTCGTCCTCGCGGTGTCGCGCATGGCAGCGCGGTGACGCCTGGCGTGGGCTGCTCTGGCGTGGTCCCGGGCCGCTGCGGACCGGCCGCCTGATTTTCGCACCCCTTCGGGGTGCGTTTGGGCGGCATCGGCCCGCAGCGGGCGGGCCCTCATCGGAAGGAGCCATCATGGCCACGAAGTCACGGCGTCGGTTGTCCGAGTCCGAGCGCGACGAGCGCCGCCGCGCTGATCGGGAACGGCTGCAGCGGGCAGCTGAGCAGCTGCTGAGCTCGGAGGGGTGGGAGCGGTGGGTGCGGGTGCGTTCCCGGAACGGGCTGGCCAGGTATTCGGTCAATAATCAGCTCCTGATCGCGTTTGCGCGACCGGACGCGACGTTCGTCGCCGGGTTTCGGGCGTGGCTTGAGCTTGGCTATCGGGTCGGCAAGGGCGAGAAGGCGATTTGGATCCTCGCCCCATTGAAGATCAAGGAGCGCGACCGGGCGAGCGGCGAGGAGACCGGCGAGACACGGACCCTGTTTCGCGCCGTGCCGGTGTTCGACCGTGCCCAGGTCACGGCAGGCGAGCAGGCGACGCCGCTGGAGCCGCCGGTCGAGCCGCTGAGCGGCGACTCGCATGAGCATCTGCTGGAGCCGCTTGAGCGGTTCGCTGGCTCGCTCGGGTTCACCGTCTCGTTCGAGACGATCGACGGGCCGGCAGGCGGGTGGTGCGACGACGAAGCGGAAGCGGATCGTCGTCGACGCCGGTCAGCCTGCGAACGCGCGGGTGCGGGTTCTGATCCACGAGATCGCGCATGCGATGGGCGTCGACTATCAGCAGTATTCCCGGGCGCAGGCCGAGGTGATCGTCGACACCGTCAGTTTCGTCGTCGGTTCGAGCGTTCACCTGGACCTCGGTGGGGAGACGATCCCGTATGTCGCCGGGTGGGGCGAGAACGGCGCGCTCGAGGCAGTCACCGAGTTCGCGGCAACGATCGACAGGATGGCCCGCCAGATCGAGCAGGCCCTCGACGCGGACCGTTCACCCGCGAGCGAGGAGCTGGCGGCGCTGCCTGCGATGTGACTTCGCAAGCCCGGCGGCCGCCCCGGCCCGGGCGTAGGATGGCGGTCGTGGTGTTCTCGCACTATCCGCCGGTCGACGAGCTCGCCGCCGAGCGTCTGCGCGCTGCGACGGTCGCGTGGGCGCCGCTGCTCGGCGAGCTGCATGCCGCCGGGTTCCGGCCGTATCTCGAGCTCGAGGCCGGCGACAGCGACGATCCGCTGAGGGTGTTCTGCGAGCTCGACGACGAGACGCTGCTGGATATCTCGATCGGCGATGAGGGCATCCCCGACGCGCCGGTGTCGGTGCCCGAGAGCGACTGGGTCGTGTTCGTGCAGAGCGCCAGCGGCGGCTATCTCGCCGAGGTGTATATCGAGGCCACCGTCGATTTCCGGGAGCTCGCCAGCCGGCTGCGCGATCTGGTCGACTCGGTCGCCGGCGGGCGAGCACCCGTTCTTCCTCGACCAGTAGCCGCGGTCCATCGGGGCTCAGGCGGCGGCTTCGATCGCGCCGGCGACGTCTTCGGTGAGTTCCTCGGCGCGGCGCAGCGCGCTCTCGATCCGGATCACCTCGAGCTCGCGCGCGGCGATCTGCCCGGCCGGCTCACCGCCCTCACGCGCAGCGGTCAGGCTGCGGCGGTGGCTGACGAGCATCCGCCGGAAGACCGGCGCTGCGCTCTGCTTCGGTTGCGCGTGCCCGCACCCGAGGCACACCAGCCCGCGGGCGCAGTGCTCCCCGGTCGGCAGCGCGCACAGGTGGGTGCCCATGTCACGCATCCCGCAGCTGGCCTGGAACTCGGCCCACTCCTCGGCGGTCGGGTTGCGCAGCGCGGCGGTGCCGTGATGGTCGACGTAGACGGCACGGACGGTCTTTCGGTACTCCTCGACCAGCGTTGAGGGGTAGAGCTTGGCGTAGACCATCACCGTGTCCAGCGACGCGTGCCCGAGCAGCGCCTGGATCACGTGCACCGGCGTGTTGTTGTTCAAATGCTCGGACGCGAACGCGCGCCGGCAGTCGTGCGGGCGCACGATCAGCTCCGAACCGTCCGCGCGGCGCAGCTCCGCGAGCCGCGAGAGCCGGGCGAGGCGCGTGCGGATCGCCGCGAACGCGAGCGGGCTCGGGTGCCGGCAGCCCTGCAGCAGATACGGAGCGCGCGGCAGCGCGCGCTTCTCGCTTGCGTCGTAGTGGTCGCAGTCGGGCACCCGGTCGGTGCCGTAGAACGCCTTGACGTGCCGGATGATCTCCGCGATCACCCGCCCGAGCCCGTCGCCGATCGGGATCACCCGGGCCCGGTCGAACTTCGAGGGCTTGACGTGCAGCATGTAGTAGGTCCGCCCGTCCGGATGGCGGCGGCGGAGCACATCGAGCGTGGTCAGCTCGCTCGCCTCCTCGATCCGCAGCCCGCTCTGCAACAGCAGCTCGAGCACCGCCCAATCCCAGAACGCCTCCGTCTCAGCGATCCGCCTCGCCCTGGCGTGCGGCGCGACCGTGAACGCTTGCTCGGCGTCGTCCCAGCGGCGGATCGCGAGCGCGCGCAGCTTCGGGATCTCCCGCTCGAGATCGATCACCTTCTCGGCGGCCTGCGCCTGCGCGCGGCGCCGGATCTTCTCGAACCCGATGTTCCTGAGGTCGTGACGCTCGAGCGGCACCGCCGCTGGTGCGTGCTGCTCAAACGGCGAGCCTGGCTCGGCGCCCCAGGTGCACACGTCCGCGAAGAAGCAGCGGATGTTCGTCAGCCACTGCATCGCGGTCGAGCGGTCCTCCCGCTCGCCGGCGCGCGGGGCCGCGCTGGACGCGGCGGGCGAGCTCGATCGCCTCGGGAATGTACGCGCGCGCGTGCGCGGGACGGATCTCCGAGCATCCGCCGACCTCGGGGAACCGCTCGTCGATGAAGCACCAGAAATGCTCAAGCGAGTTGTGCTTGTGACGCGTCGTGGCATACACGTCGGAGATCCGCTCCTGATACGCCTCGAGATACATGACGTGAGCGGGCCGGAAGCGCTCCGGGATCCGCGAGCGCTCCGCCAGCTCAGCAGGGGTGAGCCGGCGGCTGCGCATCCGCCTTGCCGCGCCCCGCAACGGCGTTCTCCCGAGCACCCCGAGCGAACACAGCGCCGCATCGAGCACGTCGCTGCCGGACCCGACCATGACCGGCACCGCCCGCAGGTCCTCATCGGTGATCTGATCAAGGGAGCTGTACCCGCCGACCATCATGATCCGAAGCGCGTTCTTCAGCGCCTTGTCCCGCAACGCCATCGTCGCCCAAGCCACGTCCTCGAGCGCCGGCGTCAGCCGGCCGGCCGCTGTCTGTAAAGGCGCCTCGGGCGGTAGCCGTTTCACCCACGCGCGGGTGTAGGTGCACTCCAGAAACGGCCAGCTCGGCCGGGCGGCCTGGGAGATCATCAGCGCGCACACCCCGAGCGTCCAGCGATCGTGAGGGGCGCGGCCGACGCCGCGCAGCCAATCCGGCCATACCCGCCACTCAAACGCCGACCATCGCTCCTGCAGGGTGTCGCCCGGCAGACCGTCCAACACTCCGCGCAGCTCCCGCGTCGAGAGCCTCATCTTCGACCGGTTGGTGCGATCCATCACCAGCCGATCGACCAGCGGCTCGAGCGCGGCCAGCAGTGCCTCGCCGTCATGAGGGCGGTCCGCCAGCTCAGGGAACGCGCACGGCAAGCTCACCGCCGAGGCTCCTCGCCCAGCCCGCTGTCCGCGGCCGCGTCGAGCTCGGCGAGCGTTGAGGGGTCATACGGAAACACGTACCCGCCGGCGGTGCCCTCGCCGAGGTTCGTCGCGGCTCGCAGGTCGAACAGGTCCCGCACGCGCTCGACCGCCGCGACCATTGCCTGCTCGTCAACGTGCGAGTAGGTGTCCGCGGTCGTCGAGATGTGCGCGTGACCGAGCATCTCCTGAGCGACCTTCAACCCGGCGACGTCGACGACCGCCTGCGCGAGCGCGTGCCTGAACATGTGCGCCGTGACGTGCACACCCACGCTGCGGCACAGATGCCGCAGCGACTGCTCGAACGCGGAATAGGTCAACGGGCGTCCGTGCCCGCGGCGGAACATCACCCACGCCGGATCCTCCGGACCGCCGAGCCCGCGCTCCTGCCCGAGATAGCGGGCGAACACAGGCCAGAAGTCATCGCTGACCGGCACGCGATGCTCATCCCGCGCGCCCTTCAACCGCACCACGATCGTGCCCGACCGACGATCCAGATCACCGAGCCGCATCCCGAGGATCCCGTGCTCGCCGTGCATCGCGCTCCAGTCCCCGATCCGCTGACCGGACCGCCACAACAACGTCAACAGCGCCCGGTCCCGCTCAGAGCAGGCCGCGTCGATCAACCGGACCGCGACCTCCGGCTCGACCCGGCGCGGTAGCCGCCGCGGAACGCGCTGCCGGTACTCGCCGCGGCGGCCGCGCGCGCGACCACATCACGACCAGGCATCCCATGAGACCCGTCCATCGGCGAGCGCCCGACCGGCACCGGACACGGCCGATCACCCCACACCCCGAACCCACGATCACGGTCACGCCGCTCGAGGAACTCAAAGAACGACGCCAACACGCACAGCCGGTGATTCACCGTCCGCGGCTGGCGCCCGAGCGCGAGGCCATCCTCGCTCCCGTCCCTGAACGCGACGACGTACTCGCCGACGACCCGCCGATCGACATCGACCAGCCCGACCCCGTGCAGATCGATCCAGCTCAGGAAATGCGCCAACCCCAACGCGTACGTCCGCTGCGTATACGACCCGCGGCCGCAGCACGCCAACCACGCCAGGAACTCGCTCGCCTCGCCAGCCCCAACACTCCGGCCCGGTCACCACGAACCGCGAGCCGGACCGGCCCGCCGCACCCAGATCCACCTCAACCGCGAACGCTCCCGCCACGCCAACCAACCTCTCCCTCGCCGCTGACGCACAAGCTACGTATCCGGTCGGTCGAATCACGAGACAAGCTCAGGACCAGGTCGCGCCGCTGCCCCCGCCAGCCAAGCCGGTGCCGTTGACCGCGCCGATCGCCGAGATCAGCGGCGACAGCCACCAGGCCTGTTCGCCGGCATCATCGAGCTCGCCGGCGAGATCGGCTACACCGTCGCGTCTGCCGACACCGGCCCGGCGGACGGGACGTGTAACCGCACGACCCGACGAGATCACGATCGCCGAGCGGCTCTCACCCAACGGCCGCCTCGCCGCCGGGATCCACGAGCTCTCACACGCGCTAGTCGGCGCCGACGAGCAGGCACCGAAGCTCACCTACGCCCAGGAGGAGCTCGTCGTCGAATCGATCGCCTTCTCCTGCTGTCAAACCGTCGGCCTCGACACCAGCGCCAACTGCATCCCCTACCTCGCCTCCTGGGCCGAGCAGGCCAGCCTCGAGGTCCTCGAGCAAACCGCCGCGATCACCGGCCGCCTAGCCCAGCGCATCGAAGACGCGCTACTCGCCGCCGCCGCCGCCGACGAAGCCGACGACGCGCCTGCGCACGACCCAGCCTCGCCAATCGCGGCCTAACCCGAAAGGACAGCAGCAATGTTCATCCGTTACGCGCTCGTATCCGCCGACGTCGACCGGGTCGCCGCCTACCTGCCCGACAACTACCGGGTAGTCGGAAGCGTCGACGGCCAGACCGTGATCGCCGGGCGCGACGTCGCGGGCTGGACGCTTGACGCTTATGTGATCCCGCGGCTCGCCTCCGGGCTCTACTTCGCCACCGAGATCGACCTGTCTCACCCAGCACTCAAGCAGCTGGTCTAATCGCCGATCCCGCGGGCGCGCATCCAGCCGGCGAGCAGCTCGTCGACGCGCCGCAGTCCGTAGCGATCTGAGAGCTCGATCAGAGCTTCGGCGCCCGCTCGGGCGCCGGGCCCCGGGCCGGGGAGCACGGCCAAAGACGCGAGTGCGAGCTGCGCATCGACGAGCGTCAGCTTTTGCTCCAGAGCCAGACGGCAGCCCCACCGCGCCGCAGCGCGCGGGAACGTCCCGGGCTCGCGATCCAACAGCGCCAGCAGGATCGCCAGCGCGTCCTCCAGCCCAACCGGGCCCGGAAGCTCGGCCACAAGCGCGCGGATCTGCGCAGCCGTGCACCGCTCGTTAGCGAGCGCGCGTTTTAGGCGAACGACCGCTGACCCGTCCGAAGTCATACGAACACATGTTCGCAGGCGGGGGAAGGACAGGCAGCGGGGAGGAGGACTAGACACCGGTCTGCCCGGGAGTGGGGTGCGGGCAACCCCTCAAACCCTGGCCACGCCGGCGCGCCGGTCAAGCGATTGGAGGCCCGCTCGGCAGAGCCTCGCGTACGGCGAGAGTGATTACCAATCGCTTGACAGATCGCGCCGTAGCGCTGGCCACGGGTCGGGGCATGCCCGCACCCCAACCCCAGGAGCCACACATGCCCGACAAGCCCACCAGCCGCCAGCTGAATTATCTCCGAGCCTTGGCCAACCGGACCGGCCAGACGTTCACCTACCCGACCACGGTCGCTGAGGCCAGCCGCGAGATCGAGCGGCTCGAGCAGGCCCAGCCCGCCACGCGGTTGGACAACCGGCTGATCGACCGCGAGATCGCCGACGCGATCGCCTGCGGCGACGCAGACGCCGACACGGGTGCGGAGCTCGGAAGTCTCCGGCCACGGGTCCTCGGCCACATGGGCGCACCACCGCGAACCGCACCCCGCAGCCGCAACCCACCCGGTGAACCGCCGCCCGCTGCCGACGGTGGGCCAGCGGACCGAGCTCGCGCGCTACACCGTCGCGGGTGCTGAGCGGGTTCTGTATGGCCAGCGGGTGGACGGGGTGGTTCGCGTCACCGACCGTCCCGCCCAGCCTGGCGGGCGCTCCTATCTGGTCGAGCGCGAGCTCGAGCGCGACGGCAACGGTGCCCTGGACGCGCTGGTGGCCGATTACCTCGCCCAAGCGCAAAAGCTCGCAGCGGTTCCGATGAGCGTCGCCCCCCTCGATAGCTGGCTGGAGGCGATCGCATGAACTGGCAAGAACCCGACGACGAGCGCTCTAATGAGCCGGGTGGTGACTTCGACGAACTCGGGTCACGGAGATGGCCGCTTGACTGGCACAGCCTCTACCCACGCGAACGCTGGATCTGGTTTGAGCAGCTGTGGACCGACGTCTGCATGCTCCGCCCAGCGCTACCGCCTACCTGTCCGCTCAGGCTGGTGGGAGCACCAGCTCCAGGTCGAGGCGCTCGCCGTACTAGCCGGCCTGGGTCCACCTGTACGACTCAGGCGACTGGGACGACCCGCTCGGCAAACTCACGCTGCTCTACGACATCGAGCGCGTCGCCACGCTCCTACGCGAAGGTGACCAGCCGTTTCATCCCGACCGCGATCGCCTGGCGTTCGCTCGCTATCTGATCGAGCTCGGCTGCCAACCCGCGCCCGCAGCAACCTAGGCGGCCTTCGCGCACCGCTCTTTCTGGACAGCCCCCAGGCCGGACGGGTGCTGGTGCCGGATGCTTGCGGAATGGCGAGAGGAGGTCTCGGCGCAGCTGGCTGCCGCGACTCGGGCGTCAGGCCAAGCCGGCGCTGCTCAGTGGATCGCCGTCTCATTCCCCAACGATCAGCGGACAGAGCAAGCGGCCAGATCGTCGCTGCGCCTGCGGCTCTAACGGTCGCCATTGTTCTGCTTCGGGTGTTGGTCTGGCTCGGCGGCGACGTGCTAGTCCAGCTTGTCAAACGCCGGGTAGCTCTCGACGGTTGGTCGAGCGTTCTCGGTGCGTAGACCTGCAGCGACGTAACTGGGGCGCGGGCGGCAGGATAGTGTGGTCTGGTTGGAATGGACGGGTGTCATGCCAGCGTCTGGAGCGATTTGATGGCAGCGACTTGGCTCTCGCCGTTGGAGTGGAGTTCGTGGAGGACGCCGTTCGTCTTCTTCACGGGCAAGGGCGGGGTCGGGAAGACGACGGTCGCAAGCGCGGTCGCGGTGGCGTTAGGCGACCAGGGTAGGCGGGTACTCGTCGTCAGCACCGATCCGGCGTCGAACCTCGCAGACGTGTTCGGCGCTGCGGTTGGGCCAGTGCCGAGCGCTGTTCCGGGAGTGCCGGGACTCGAGGTGATGAATCTTGATCCTGACGCGGCGGCGACGGCCTACCGCGAGCGTGTGATTGGGCCGTATCGAGGTGTCGTGTCTGAGCAGGAGTTGCGCGGTATCGAGGAGCAGCTGGCGGGGGAGTGCACGGTGGAGGTAGCGGCGTTTGATCAGTTCACGCAGCTGATCGTTCATCCGGAGTTGACCGGCCGCTATGACTATGTGCTGTTCGACACGGCGCCGACCGGTCACACGCTGCGGTTGATGAATCTGCCGAGTGCTTGGTCTGAGTACATCGAGACGAGCCCGGATGGGGCGAGTTGTCTTGGGCCTCGATCGGGGTTGCATGCTCAGCGTGCGCAGTATGAGGCGGCGGTCAAGCAGCTTGGCGACCCGGAGAGTACGACGCTGGTTTTGGTGAGTCGCCCCGATCAGGCGGCGCTGCGCGAGGCCGCACGGGCGGGTGCTGAGCTTGCCGAGCAGGGAATCGGTCACCAGCGGTTGGTGGTCAACGGCTTGCTCACCGACCCGCTGGTTGGTGATCGGGTGGCTGAAGCACTCGCCGAGCGCCAGCGGCGGGCGCTTGAGTCGATGCCGGCGCCGCTGCGGGGGCTCCCCGCGGCTGGGGTGCCGCTGGTCGCATTGAATCTGACCGGTGTTGAGTCGCTTCGTCTGCTGGTGTTGGGTC
>CAVVSB010000001.1:0-86193 GCA_963750695.1 uncultured Solirubrobacterales bacterium | reverse complement strand
ACGACCGGGTCGAGTCGGAGCTTTCGTCTAATAGCGCCGGAGGTCGGCACTGTCGATGAACGCGCCCAGCGCGGCGGCCACCTTCGCGCAGCTGCAGAACCGGGTGACATCCCCTCGTTGAAGGGCAGCCCAGCAGATCGCGTCGGTCAGCTCGGTTGCCTCGTCCGCAAGCTCGGGGAGCATCGCTACTGGCGAGGACTCGACCTCTCGGCGCAGGCAGTAGACGGCGGGTTGGCACTCAGCGGCTGTTCGTTCCAGATCCCCTAGCAACGCTGAGAACTGCCCGACAAGGTACTGCTGAGTCATCTGATCTGCCACAAACTCGGATGCGGCTAAGCCGGAGGCCTAGAAGTGCGGACGTTGACTTCTGCGTCCGGTTCGAAGCGGGCGGCGAGGAAACCACTGGCTGATAAGCCAGTTTTCGAGCCTCGCCGCCTACCCCTGCAGCCGCGGTTGGCAATGGTCGCGTCAAGAGCGCGACGACCGCCGTGGAACTACCTTTATCGTTTCTGGTTACTCCGCTTGCCCGAAGGCTGCGATCTCCTTCTTCTCTTGTTCTGAGAGCTCGCGCGGGGTTTCGCCGTGCGCGACCTTCTCGCTTTGCACGTGGTGGCGGATCTCGTCGACGATCTCGGGGTTTGCGAGCGTCGTTGTGTCGCCGACGTCGGCGAAGTTGGAGATCCCGGCGATCACCCGCCGCATGATCTTGCCCGAGCGGGTCTTCGGCATGTCGGACACGATCCAGACGTTCTTTGGGCGCGCGATCTTCCCGATCTCACGGTCGATCGCATCGCTGACCTTTTGCTCGATCTCCTTGCTCGGGGTAACCCCCGGCTTCAGCGCGACGTAGACCTCCACGATCTTCCCGCGGAGCTCGTCGATCACCGGGACCGCGGCGGCCTCGGCGATCTCATCGACGGTGATGGTCGCCGACTCGATCTCCTTGGTGCCGAGCCGGTGCCCAGCGACGTTGATCACATCGTCGACCCGACCAAGGATCCGGAAGTAGCCGTCGGCTCCCTGCATTGCGCCGTCACCGGCGAAGTACGGCCAGTCACGCCAGTCCGTGCTGTTCTTGTTGCGGTTGTACTTCGCGTAGTAGGTGTCGACGTATCGCTCGGGCTGGCCCCAGATCGTCTGGAAAGACCCGGGCCAGGGGTTGCGGATACAGATGTTGCCCGCCTTGCCCGAGCCCTTCGGGACCTCCTCGCCGTTCTCGTCATAGATCACGGGGTAGATGCCGAGCACACCCGGACCGCAGCTGCCCGGCTTCATCGGCTGCAGCCCGGGCAGCGTGCTGCCGAGGAAGCCGCCGTTCTCGGTCTGCCACCACGTGTCGGTGATCGCGGCTTCGCCCTGGCCGACGACGTCGTAGTACCAGCGCCACACGTCGGGCTCGATCGGCTCACCGACCGTCGTCATCGTCTTGAAGTGGTACTTGTACTTGGCCGGCTCGTCCGGGCCGAGCTTGCGCAGCATCCGGATCGTCGTCGGGGCGGTGTGGAAGATGTCGACCCCGAGCTGCTCCGCGATCCGCCACGGACGACCCGCGTCCGGGTACGTCGGCACGCCCTCGTACATCACACTCGTGGTCCCGAGCGACAGAGGGCCGTAGACGATGTAGGAGTGGCCGGTGATCCAGCCGATGTCCGCAAAGCACCAGTACGTGTCGTCAGGGTGGATGTCCTGGTAGTACTTCGACGTGCCGGTGACGTATGACAGATAGCCGCCGGTGCTGTGCTCGCAGCCCTTCGGCCGGCCGGTCGTACCGCTCGTGTACATCAAGAACAGCGGCGCCTCGGCGGGCATCGACACCGGCTCGACCTGCTTGCCCCGGTAGTCGTGGAGCAGCTCGTCGATGAAGTAATCGCGCCCTTCGACCATCGGGCTCTTGGATCCGTACTGGCCGGGGTGGCGCCGCCAGACGAGCACCTTCTCGATCTCCATCCCCTCCTTGCGTGCCGCTTCGATCGCTTCGTCGGCCTTCTCCTTGTGGTCGATCAGCTGGCCGTTGCGGTAGTAGGAGTCGATCGTCACGAGGATTTTGCTCCCCGAGTCCGCGATCCGATGGCCACACGCCGCGCCGGCAAACCCGCCGAACACCTCCGAATGGATCACACCCAAGCGAGCGCAGGCCAACATCGAGACCGGCAGCTCGGGCAACATCGGCAGGTGAAACGTGACCCGATCGCCGGTCTGCACGCCAGCGAAATCCTTCAGCAGCGCCGCGAACTCGTTGACCCGGCGATGGAGCTCCTCGTAGGTGATCTCCTGCGTCTCCTGATCCTCACGCTCGGGCACCCAGATCAGCGCGTTCTTGCTGCGGCGAGACTCTAGGTGCCGATCGACGCAGTTGACGCTTGCATTCAGACGTCCGCCGACCCACCACTTCCAGAATGGCGGATTGCTCGTATCCAGCACGGTGTCCCACTTACGATCCCATGTCAGCATCTCCGCGTACTCCGTGAAGCAACCTGGGAAGTGGTCCTCGCTGAACCGCTCCAACAGTTTCGGGTCGTCTCCGTTCGCCTGCGCGACGAACGCCGGCGGTGGCGGGTAGTACTCCTCCTCACGCCAGTGAACCGCGATCTGCGCCTCCGAGGTCGCAGCGGCGGCAACCTCAGCCGCGCTGGGTGCTCCTGGTGCCGTGTCAGTCATCGAACCCTCTCCTTCAAATCAGACGCTGCTTTACTGCTCCGACTAATGCACTGGTTTACGTGTTCGCGATCCCGGCCCCCCTAACGCGCGAGGACGATTTGGACGCAAGCCGTTCCACCCGCTGCGCTCGATGCCCGAAACCCCGATGGACAAAGCTCAGACTGAACGCCGGGCCGCCCGCGCAGTCGATGAAGCTCAGCGGTTGCCCACGCCGCGGAAACCGACCGTCTCCGTGCGCCAGCCGAAACGCCGACCCGTCGCTCGCGGACGCCGCCCACATCGTGATCACGCCGGTGTCACCGTTGTCCTCGACGGCCGCGGAGCCGTTCGCCGCATTCAGGATCTCGCGGCCCTCGGCCGTCGCACGAATAACACTACTCAGGCGTGCTCTGCAGCCCGACCCAGCAGGCGATGGACTCATCTGAGCTTTCGAGTTGCATCAGCTGACGCCCTATTCAAGCAACGATAGCCTACGCTCGGATGACCGCGGTGCTATCGGCATTCCGCCCCGATCCGGGACGGTAAGAACTACCCAACCCTAGTCCAGCTCCAGGCCGCCGGCTGTTCACCAGGTCTTGACGCGCTCGACTGGGCGCGGGCGCTCGATTCGCAGTCGCATGTCGAGCACGACGCAACCGTTTGTCATGCATCGGACGGGATTGAGGTCAGCCTCGACCACCTCCGGGACCTCCCGCCACCAGGAGCGCAAAGCGCAGGATCAGCTCGCGCAGCGCCGCACGATCGAGCAGAGGGCTGCCGCGGAACCCGTCCAGCTCGGTGGCGACGCCGTCGGCGGAGTCGATCAGCTCGTCGGCTTCTGCGTCCGTCGCTGGCATCACGCGGAAAGCAGCCGATCGGCCAAGACCGGCCCGGTGACCGCCGAGGCCGACCGCCAGCACCGGGCCGAGATCGGGATCGCCGACGGCCCCGACGAGCACGTCCGCCCCGCCGGGCTCGACCATGCGCTGGACGATCGCTCCGATCCACTCCCGTCCGGCCGCCCGTACCCGTCTTTCGAGCTCGCGCCAACAGGATCGCACCGCCGGCTCACCCTTCACCCCGAGCAGCACAGCGTCGATGTCGCTCGCGTGCGCGGGAGCGGCAAAGTCCGCCTTTAGCGCGACCGGAGCACCGATGTCCGCCGCCACCGCGACCGCGCGCTCGAGATCGCGGCAGCGATGCGAGGCGACAACCGGGATCCCGTGCGTGGCCAACAGAGCCTCGGCGTCAGCCAGCGAAAGCCAGCCGCCGGCCGGCACGCGATCAAGAAATGAAGCGACCACCGCGCGCGCCGCCGCCGGGTCGAGGTCGGGATAATGCGGCGGCTCGCCGAGCGGCCGCGAGAGCCATTCGCGACGTTCGACCGCCCGCGTTAGCACCGCGGCACACGACTCCGGGAACAGATAGTTAGGCACGCCGCACACCGCTGCGCGCAGGCAGCCGGCCGTCGGACCGCAGCACAGATGCCACCACCGGCTTGGGCTGCCCCGGCGAGACCGCGGAGATCGCCTCCAACACAGCCTCCGGATCACCTTCGTGAAAGTCGACGTAGAAGACCATCAGCGCATCGATGCCGGCATCACCGAGCAGCGCAGGGATGCTCGCGGCGTATTCGTCGGGTCCGGCATTGATCCCCAACAGCAGGGGGTTCTGCGCTTCGCTTGCCTCGCTCACCTGCAGCCCGCCCGTCGCGCACGCGTCGGCGGCGAGCGTCGCCATGCCCGCTGAGTTGCTCACGATCCCGATCCGCCGCCCGCTCGGCAGCGGCTGGCGCTCGAAGAAATCGGCGGCGTTGAACAGCTCCTCGCCGGTGCGGAACCGCAGCACGCCGGCTTGTCGCAAGAGCGCGTCGATGACCGCGTCGCCGCGGAGCGCCGCGGCCGTGTGCGATCGCGCTTCGCTGAGCACCCGCTCGGCCCGTCGACGGCCCTTGATCACAAGGATCGGCTTCTTGCGCGACACCCGCCGCGCGATCCGGGTGAAGCGCTCCGGATTGCCGAACGTCTCGACGTACAGGATCACCGCGCCCGCCCGGTCGTCCTGCTCCCAACGCTCGAGCAGGTCGTTGGTTGACACGTCAGCACGGCTCCCGAGCGAGGCGAACATCGAGACCCCCAACTGCCGCGACGCCGCACGACCGAGCAGCCCGATCCCAACCGCGCCCGACGGCGAGCCGATCGCCAGCGTTCCCGCCCGCACGCTCGCGCCGGTAAACGTCGCGTTCAGGCTGACCTCCGGGGCGGTGTTCAGCACTCCCAACGAGCTCGGCCCGACCATCCTCAAGCCCCCGCCCCGCACGATCTCAAGCAGCCGCTCCTCATGCGCGCGGGCCGCCTCGCCGTCCTCAGGACCGGCGGGGAGAACGAGCAGCGCTCTTGCTCCCTTCGCGGCCGCCTCGGCGGCGAACTCGAGCACGTCGTCGCCCGCGGCCGTAATAATCACGAGCTCCGGAGCGACCTCGAGCTCGGCGAGGCTGCGGGCCGCCTGCATCGAGCAGACCACTCCCCCAGCGCGGTTGACCGCTGTCACCACACCCTGAAACCCGCCGGCGATGATGTTTCTCAGCACGACATGCCCGATATTGCCCGGCGCGTCCGCCGCGCCCACCACCGCTATCGAGGAGGGCGCGAGGATCGCTCGCAACGATGCGATCACGGCGAAATGGTCACGCTCATCGATCCGCTCCAGCACCTCCTCCGTCGGGGTGATATCCAGCGACACCATCAGCTCGCCACCCGAACCCCGCCGCCGCACCGCGAAGCCCGCATGCTCGAATACCCCCAGCATCGGCCGGTTCCCGACCATCACCTCCGCATCGAAGCGGTGGATCCCTCGATCCGCCGCGATTGCCGCGAGCTGCTCGAGCATCCGCATCCCAACCCCACGGCCCTGATCATCATCAGCCACCGCAAACGCGACCTCGGCTACGCCGGGCTCGAGCAACCCGTCATAGCCGGCGACAGCCACCACGCGACCATCGTGCCAACCGATCAGCGACAGACGATCGACACCACTGGCCTCAGCGTCCGCGCGCGCGACAGTGTCGCTGCGCCCCAATCCGTGGAAGCGGAGGTAGCGGCTCTCCGACGAAAGGCCGTCATAGAACGCCTTGATGTCCTCGTAGTCCACAGGCGTCGGGGTCTGCAGGCGCAGCGTCCACCCATCGCGAAGTAGTACGTCCCTGACCAGCGGCCGGGGCTCGGGCGCCGAGCCGGGCATTAGATCTCCCCTCCGACGTTGAGCGCCCACAACTGAGCGGTGATCAACGCGCACGCGTCCGGGAGACGGCAATTCACCGCACGCGCCACATCGTCGGGCCGCCCCAACCGGCCCATCTGGCTAGCAAGGCTGCGTCCGATCGCCCGCGTACTGCCCGTAACCATCGCGACTTGGCCCTTCAGCCCGTCTCCGGCGAGCGACCGCGTTCTCTCACGACTTTCATTCAGCGGATCCTCGCCCAGCCGGACCAAGTCTCCATGCTCGGGCAGCTCACCTACACGCAGCGCCCCGGGCTCCGAAGGGCTGACCACCTGCGATCGCCGCGCCGCCACGGCCACCCCCTCCGCAGCGGCGCGCAGCGCGAACAGCCCGCGAACGACCGGGCCACAACGCATCGCGTCGAGGAAGTCAATGTGAATCGCCAACTTATGAACGTCGGCCGGCCGTCCGCTGAGCACGCGGTGCTCGATCCAGGTCGCATCAAACTCGGACATCAAACTGTCGAGCGGCATCGGATACGAGCCTACCCTCCAAAGCCACCAACGGTGGCCGGGCTCCCCGGGGCTGGAAGGCCGGGCTCGTGGTGGTTCGCCGACACGACGCGCAACGACATCCCACTCGACCCCGACGCAACGCTCAACCTTCGCCAGAGGAAGAGTCGACGCATGTCGCTCCACTTCGGAGACGCACCACGCGTCTGATCTAACCGGCGGATCGCTTTCCCCTACGCCCCTAGCGGCAACGCGCCACCGTTCTCGCGCGAGGCATGACACCTGCCCGAGCATCACAACGGGAACCACCATCGCGTGCTCCATGCGCGTCCGCCGGGGCATCGACCACCGCACGCTTCCAGCGGCTGCGGCCGGCCGACGCGTCCGACATCGGACAGGCGTCTCACAACCCGCACCCACCGCTAACGGGTCCGGCGCTAACTGCCGCGCGCTGCTCGGCCCTTCGGCAAGCAGCAACAGAGAATTCGGTCGGCTTCCGCACGCGCCCAGCAGCGGTCGTCACGACCGCCGCGATCCACGAGTGCTTCGCGACAAAAGGAATCCCGGTGTTGAATTTGGTTTGCCCGCGCGGGCGCACGATGGTCGCGTCAACCATCGTCCATCGGCGGGCGTCACGGAATCCGTACCGTTGCTCGATCGCGCCCGGGCGGCGCCGATCCCCGGCGACCACATCTGCGTTCCACCAACACGATGCGCCGGGCCACACGGGGGCGCGTACCCGCCCGACCCGCCGACGGTCGAGGAGATCTCGCCGTGATGCGCGCTGCTGGAGACGGCCCCGAGGGCTGCGCGGCGTGATCGTCGTGCTCTGGCGCGCCGGGCTGCGGACCGGCGACGTGCTCGCGCTCAACGAACCGACCTCAATCCTGTGTGAGGTGCTGTGTTCGTTCGGCACGGAAAGGGCGATAAACGTCGAGAGCTCGGAATGGACCGGTGGGCATGGCACATCTCAGACCATGGCTCGAGCCGCCCCAATCTCCCGGTCGGACGGCTGTTCTGCGTCCTCCGCGGACTGGCACGCGCCTGGCTGTGCGCGCCAGCGGGATCCGCAAACAGCTCCAGGACGCCGCGCTCGCGGCGGGCGCGCGTCGGCGGCTCGCGCCGCATCAGCTGCGGCACGCGCATGCGGTCGGGATGTCACGCGAGGGGATCTCGATGATCGTGATCGAGCGCCCACTCGGGCACGCCGAGCTTGCGATCACCTCGAGATACCTGCGCGGGATCGACGCGCCGAGATCATCCAAGCGGTCCATCAGCGGCCCGAGCCGATAATCCCCGCCGGCCGCCAACTCTTGGCTGGACGCTGATCCGGCGGGTTGCCGAGACAGCGTCCGTGGGGCCGCGGGTCCGCGCTTCCGGGTTTGCGCGCGGAGAGGGAGCGCGGCGCGGCGCTCGCGTTGCTCGTGCCGAGGCAGAGGAGGACGGGCCTCCCGATCATGACCTGCCGGCGCGGATCCAGGCCCGGCGTTGGCTCGCGCCCCGGAGTGCTCCGCGAGGGAGCAGTCGGGTGTCGGCGTCTGAGGGCGTCGGCGCTTGCGGTGCAACTACGCGCACTCTAGGGTCGTGGCCACGGCTCGACGGTAAGGAGACGCATGGCGGCATATCTCGTTCTGATGCAGGAGGTCCATGACGTTGACCGGTACCGCAACGAGTACCTGCCCGGGTTGAGGCCGCTGTTGAAGAAGCATGGCGCGGAGGTCCTGGTGGCGGGCTTTGATGCTGAGCCCGCTGAGGGGGATCCGCCGAATAGCACCGTCGTGATCCGCTTCGCCGACGCAGCGGCCGCGTGGCGCTTGCTTGACGACCCTGATTACCGGCCGGTGAAGGACATCCGGTTCAGCATCACGTCGCGGGGACAGGCGGTGGTCGCACCCGAGTTCATTGCGGCCGGGTGACAGGACGGCTGGCTGGCCGATGCTCAGAGCGCAGTACGAACGGCGCGGTCCGATGCCGCAGGACGTGATTGAGGCTGTCGAGTTCGAAGCGCCGCCGCTCCAGTCCGGGCAGGCGCTGGTGGAGGTGGTCGCGGCGCCGATCAATCCGGCGGACATCTTGACCCTGACCGGCGAGTACGGAGTGTTGCCGCCGCTGCCGGCGATCGGCGGGCGTGAAGGCGTCGGACGGGTTGCCGAGCTCGGCTCGGATACCGGTGAGGCTGCGGTGGGCCAATTGGTGCTGCTGCCGCTCGGGTGCGGCAGCTGGTCCAGCCACGTCATTACGGAGGCGGCGCAGCTGCGGCCGCTGCCGGATCACGCGGACCCGTTGCAACTGTCGATGATGACGATCAACCCTCCGACGGCGGCCCTGCTGTTGAGCGAATTCGTGACCCTGGAACCCGGCGACTGGGTGATCCAGAATGCGGCCAACTCGGCGGTAGGCCTCTACCTGGTGCAGTTGGCCCGACACCGCGGCTATCGAACCGTCAACGTGGTTCGCCGCGAGGACGCGGCGGCGGTCGTACGGGACAGCCGCGGCGACGTTGTCCTGGTCGACGGCGAAGGCCTGGCCACGCGGGTCGTCGGGGCGACCGACGGAGCGGCGATCCGCCTCGGCATCGACGCGGTCGGCGGGGTCGCCAGCGGGCGGCTCGCCGACACGCTGTGTGAGAGCGCGACGCTGGTGAGCTACGGCCACATGGGCGGCGAACCTTGCCAGGTACCGGCGGACGCATTCGTCTTCGGCGACCTGACGCTCCGAGGCTTCTGGCTCGTGAACTGGTTTCGGCGGACGCCCGAGCATCAGCGCCGGGTGCTCGTCGACGAGCTCGCAGAACTCATCACCCTGGGAACGCTGCACGCGCCGATCCACGCCACCTACGACGTCAGTGAGATCAAAGAAGCAGTGGCACGCGCCGCCAGCGGACAGCGTTCGGGAAAGATCCTCATCGTCCCACGACCGTGAGCTCCGGGGCCGCCCGCGTCCTCATCGCGCGACCCAGACAACGCCGCGTTCGCGAAGCTGAGGCTCCGAACCCGACCACTCAAGTCGGGCCGAGAAACTGAGTGAGTCCGGCCCTCCTGTCGTCGCCGCAGCACGTGTGCGGTGTACGGGCGGCTCGCAACGGAAGCGATGACCGGGACGACCTGCGTGGAGCGTCAACCGTCTCGCTGGTCCGCTCAACGCGGGACGAACCTCGTCGGAAGATGCTCCCCGATCTCAGACTCAGTGGCTGCGGGCCTGGTCCACCACTGACCGAATTGCCCTGATGACCAGCTCCGGCTGATCGAAACCGATGGCGTGCCCGCTTCTGCGGGCGATCACGTGGCGGCTCCCCCTCACCAGCGTCGCGAGCTTAGCCTGCGAGACGTTGAACGCCTGGTTCAGCGCCCGGACCGGAAAGCCCGTGGGGAATCCAAACGGATTTGCCGCTGTCCGGGAGTGGGAGATGACCAGCATCGGCATCCTGCGAAGCGGAGTGTCGGCCTGCGCTTGGCGCATCTGTGCTGAGCTAGCGTCCAGATCGAGCCGCTCGTAATTCGAGTAGCTGCCGAACCCGGCCGGAGACGGTTGGTAGACGAGGGAGTTCGTGTATTGCGCGCGAGTGAGGAGCCGTTTTTCTGCTGCGCCGAACCACTCGGTTTGGGCATCAATCGATACGAGGCCTGCGATCTCCTGCGGATAGGTGGTCGCGTACAGGCGGGCGATCATCCCGCCGAACGAGAACCCGGCGAAGACATAGGGACCGCGAACCTCCGCCGCACGCCGCGACCCAGCCGCCCGCAGCAGCGCGTGGAGGTCGAGGGCTATGTCTCGGGCCGTCCGGGGCATCGCGACCGGGTCGCTCCTGCTGACGCTCTTCGGTTGCCCCAGCCCGCCGGCCCACGTGGTTCCGGGGCGGTCGTAGATGCACACCCTGGTGAACCGAGCGACGGCCGGCATGATCGCCGACAGACCCGGCTCGTGAGCGAGCCACTCCCGGCCGCTGTCGCCGGAACCAGATTCGAGCACGACCGTCGGAGTCCCATGACCACGACACTCGAGATACAGCCGGCGAACGCCATGGATGCCCACCCGGCCCGAGAAGTCGCCCCGCGTCACCGGGCTCGCGCCCGAGGCAGCGCTCGACGCCCAGCACGCGAGCAACAAAAATGCGGCGCTCACAGTCCCCAACGCGGCTGCCCATCTTCGCGGCTTCACAGAAACAAGGCTACGCGGGCCTGCCCAGTCGCCAAAAGATTCCTCGCCGCGAACCCGGCGAGCGGATGAACGCGATCGTGCGGGCCGGCTGTCGGACTCGCTCATCGTCGCCGTCTCGGAGCGAGCTGCTCGAGAGGATGCCTGTTACGGTCTTAGCAGCGGCTGGATGCCCGTCCGCGCGGCGAGCTCGGTGCAGGGAGGTCAAAGTGGGGGCGACGGCGAAAGACGTACCGACGATCATGGTTGGACTGGGCGGGCACGGACCGATGCACTCGGACGCCGGGTGTCGTGCCGGCCACGATTGCTCTGCCGGTTCGCTGGCGTCGTCGCGCCGTCACGTGATCACTTGATGCGAGGGCATATGGGCGGTTGGCCGGTGGGTGGGTGGATGCGACAGTGGTGCGGAGGGTCGAGAAGAGTGACGACGACTCGCGCGTTGCGGTCCTGTGAGTCGCCGCCGCACCGGTCGTGGAGATTCGGTTGAGATGGCGGGTGTCCGCACGCAGCCCCGGGGGCCGCAACGGCGTCCACCGGCCAAGCCGAGTCGCAGGGTCGTGCTCCGTCGACGGCGTATCGCGTTGTCGGTCCTTGCCGTCGGCGTGGGCGCGGTCGTCTGGCTCGCAGGGGCGGTTGGACCGCTCGGCGGCGCGCAGGTGACGACGCGGTCGAACCGGGGCGCTGCGCTCGCTCAAGAATCGATCGTGCGCAAGCACTCCCACCCGCGGGCTGAGCGGCAGCCGACGCCGGCACCGATCAATACTGCGTTTGCGGGTCTCACCACGTTCCGAGGGAACGCGACTCGTGACTACTACGGCGACGGGCCGCTGCCGCGGCATCCGACGGTGCGATGGCGCTACCCGGCGAGCGGCGGGTTGTGCTCGCGGTCAAGCGACCTGTTTGGCACCGAGACGTGGTGCGGAACAGGGTGGACGGGACAGCCGAATGTGATCGTGCACCGGAACGGGACGATCGAGATTCGTGAGGGCGCCTACGACGACGACTACCACTTCTGGAACGGCGTCACGGGCAAGCCGATGCGCCCCGACCTCCACACGGGCGACCTCGCTAAGGGCTCTGCGACATCGGACTCACAGGGCTATCCCCTCTACTACGCCGGGTCGCGCGACAACAACCTGAGGGTGGTAGCGCTCGACCGGACCGCACCGACCGTGTTGTGGTCAACGAACGCGCACGACGCCCCGCACCCGGTCTGGAACGACGACTGGGACGGCGCGCCGCTCGAGATCGGCGACTACCTACTGGAGGGCGGCGAGAACTCGTGGTTCTACGTGATCCGCCTACACCGCCACTACGACTCCAACGGCCTGGTTCAGGTGAACCCGAAGATCGTCATGCTCGTCCCGGGCTGGGACGCTCAGTTGCAGCAGGACGTACATGACCAGGACATCTCGATCGAGAACTCGGTGGCCTTCTACCACGGCGTTGTCTATTTCTCGAACTCGGCCGGTCTCGTCCAGGGTTGGGACATCTCTGACATCCTCAAGGGCGGTCGTCGCTACAAGCGCGTGTTTCGCTTCTGGGACGGCGACCAGACCGACGCTTCGATCGTGATCGACCAGCACGGCTACCTCTATGCCGCGCGGCACATCTCGGAGAACGAAGCTCGGCCGGAGACCCTGCCGCGCGCTCACGAGATCGGCGCACTGATGAAACTCAATCCCCGCAATCCGAGCCACCCGCTCGTTTGGAGCGTGCGCATCGGCGGTTATACGCCCAACGCCGGCTCACTGTCGACGCCCGCGCTGTACAAGGGAGTCGTCTATGAGGCCGGGACCGACGGCGAGTTGCTCGCCGTCGACCAGCAAACTGGCCGGGTGTACTGGCGGATAAGCCAGCACTCGCAGACGTGGGGCTCGCCGGTCACAATCGACGACCAGATGGTGATCGGTGACTGCAGCGGGGGACTCCACGATTACGACATTTCGAACCCACGGGTGCCACCAAAGATCCTCTGGACCGTTCACCTCGACGGGTGCATCGAGTCAACCCCCGCGGTATGGCACGGGATGCTGTGGGTCGGCGCACGCGGAGGACAGTTCTACGGGATCGGCGATCCCGGCGGGAACCCGATCAAGCAGTGATCCCTCCGATGCACCGAATCCGGCGGCCTGGACGTCAGGTCACCGGGCAGCCCTGCATGTAGATAGTGATCTCCTCCACCTTCTTGGCCGTCGAGGGCGTCGTTCCGCCAAGGATTGCGGTCGTCACGTGATGCTTGGTGGCCACGAGCTTTCCTCCGAGCACGCGCTTCGCCGACTTCAGGGGCGACCCGAGGGCGACGCCTTCCCGCGTCTTCCACCCCTTGAGCCGCGTGATCGTCAGCTTGTCGTTGCGTCGGTCGGTGCCGGCTCGTACAAGCATGCCGCAAACCCTGCCGTTTCGTAGCTCGAGGACGCCACCCTCCTCTGGGAAGTTCTTGGGATCGCTCGAGAGCCAGTCGCAGGTATCGCGCCCCTCGGTTCCCACCGAGCAGAGGCTCGTGCTCCCCCAAACGCTGAAAGCCTTCGCCTTGCTGATTCCGAACCTGATTTTGCCGATCGACTGAAACGGCACGACCAGAGCATGTTTGGGGCTTGGCAGCGCCGCGGAGGCGATCGACGGGGCGACCAAGGCGCAGATCAAGGTCGCAGCGCCAAACCTCCATGCGTGCGCACGTCTCATTTGCATCCTCCTCGGCTCCGTCCCCGACGCCAGACGGGGCTGACTATCACCCTAACAGGGCAGCTACGGCGAGCCCGGCTACATGGCTGCGTCGAACCACGCCGTCTAACTCGCACAGGCAGGATCATCGCCGACCGATGCGCGGCGCTCACACGTCGCTTTCACTGCTCGTCGGGTGGGAGCTACGGACCCGAGGGAAACCGTGCGGATGCCTCGCTTGGCGATCAGTGCACATGTACGACGACGCTGATCGCCGTGACGAGCCGGATGATGGTGGGAGCCAGCGTGCCAGCAATGGTGATCAATCGCGACGCACGGCCGATGCCGCCGAGCGGCTCGTTCGCAACTCTGTCGTAGAGGTCAATCGCGCGCTGGCCGCCCGACGTGACCATCTGTCTTGCGTCGCCAGGTAGGAGCCTGCTCAAGTCTCGGAGCGTCGAATCCCGCGCGGCGCGGGTAACGCGAGCGAGCTTGCTGTCGATGTGGTACGCATCCCACGCGAGCCATGCGCAGAGAGCGACAAGGACGACTGAGTCGATGGCGAGCAGGAGGTAGGCCGAAGCGCGATGTTCGTTGATGGCAAGGAAGGTTTCCCAACCAAGTGGGATCGTGACCAAAGCGCCAGCAGAAGACACTCCAGCCGACTGCCACGTACCAGGTCAAATCTAGGGGGCCACCACGCCACGGTCGGTCAATTGAGTAAGCGATTCCCACAGCCAAAATAGCGAGAAGTCAGCAGACGCTCGTGTCGATCGATGGCCACACGAGTGATGCCGGGTTCGGCGGGGATGACGGCCAGAGAAGCACCGTCAACCACGGCGCCGTACCGATGCTTACGCGAGCGGCCCAAGGGCACAAACGCACCGGAACCCCGCTCCGTTCAAGGCATGCTTGGAGGCGCCGGGCCGCCCGATCACTGAAGCAAGTCGTCGCAAGAAGCGCGGCCACCGACCCGTCACGACTCGAACTCGATTCGCGTCGCCCCGCCTCGGGCGACGCGGGCAGCGAGCGGTCACTCCGACTCTTCCGCGCAGGATCACCCATCCGGACGCTCGACGCGCTGCTCATCGACCGACCCCCGCGCCAGCGGTACGAGCGCTGGCGACGGTGGACGAACTTCTCGCGTAACACCTGCCAGCGATACCTGGGTTTGAACCGTGCGCTAGAAAGGCGGCGCGGTGATGGAGAGTAGGTGATCGGAGCGTCACCGGCTGAGTGCTGGCGTCGCTATGGTCGGGAGCGAGACGGCTGTCTCGTCCGCGTACGCGGCAGCTTCGCTCGACCGTTGGACTCCCTCGTTCTGGTGGCCGCCGGCGGCGTCCGAGGCTCGGCCGGCTGGTCCAAGGCGACCGCCTCGGTACTACTCGTCGCCGGCGAAGATGCGGGCGGCTCGTGCGAGGCGCCCGCGTTGTTCGCGTCGGCGGGAGCCGCAGGCAGGGCCGGTTCGTGTGTGGTGTTCCCACCGGGCTCCTGAGCTAGGGCGCTCGAGTCGCTCACGCGGAGCCGCAGCGGTTTCAGCAGAGCGGGGTCGAGTTTCCGCCATTGGCGGACGTTTACGATCCACTCCTCATCGTCCAGCGCGTCGTGGATGACGCGCAAGCGTCCAGGGCCCCCGTTCGGTACGCGGCCGAGAATGCCCTCGACACTTTGAGGGTGCCCGCGTTTAGCGGCTTGTCGGAGCGCCCCGTCCAAATCCGTCGCCGTCCGAATTCCGTACCTGCGCAGCGCCGGGAGCGCGTCTGCGGCGCGGGGGCCGGCGTGGAGGTACAGGATCGCCTGGTCGAGCCAGTCGACCAGTCTCGGGACGGGAATCCGCGTCTGAAGCATCAGCTCTACGACGTCGTGGTGAGCGAGATTCTCGACATTCGTGACGCCTTCGTCGAAGAGCCGGGCGCGATCGTACAAGTCGATGCCCTCGAGCTTCGTGAGGGGATCCGGCTCCTCCTCAATCAGCGAGATCTTGCTCGGAACGCTCTTGCGGACGCTCTCTCGAATGAGCAGCAGTGCCGTCTCCGGAACGATTCCGGCGAGGAACGCGATCACGTAGAGCGTCGAGCTCTGCCATATAAGCTCGAGGACCCACGCAAGCACGACCACGATGAAGAAGCGCACGGTGAGTGTGCTGTATGTCTTGGGCCGAAGATCCCGACGTACGTACCCGCGAAGGATCGCGTTGATGCCGTAGAAATAGGCACCCATAAATCCGTAGGAGACGGCTGTCTGCCGCGGCTCGAACAGGGTTGCGATGCCGCGCTCATGAATGATGAATACATCTCCGTGTAACAGCGTGAATGTCCACCCGAGTGAAATGGCAAGCGTCGCCAGCAGAAGCGGCGAGCGCCGTCCCGGCAGGATCTTGCCGGAGGGGTCGCGTCCGTACGCCTCGTTCATCTGGCTACCGTACTTGGCGATCACGTCACTTTTGGTGCGGACCGTAGGGTCGAACCGCATGATCTGGCGGTAGAAGCGCTTTCGAAGAGTGTTCAGATGCTCGCGGTCAAAGAGGAAATAGAGGAGCGCAGGAAGGATCGAGGCTATCGCTACAAAGAAGACCTGCATGATGCGTCCGATGACAGTGACGACAACATCTTGGTCGTTGCTGACGCCGGAGGTCGTGACGAGGTGAATCAGCTGTAGCCCATCAGCCGCGAAGAAGATCGCAGCGGCAGGCAATACGACGGCAATCACACCGCTGAGCAAGAGGTAGACAAGCTGGCCGCCGTCGCTGCGGCACCAATCGATGACGTCGCCACCAAACGTCGTATTGATGGGATCGTCACCGTCACTGCGATGTTTGCGCCACAGAGACGCGAGCGGCGGGATCACCAAAGTCGTCACAAGCGCCAGCACACTCGCAGCGGCGATCCCGGCGACCAGCGGCCAAGACGCGATCCCAGTTACCACCAGGGCACTCGACCCGGCAAGTAGAACCAGGCAGACGAGGGTTCCCCACGCGAGATACGGCAACCCAGGCCGCGGACGGGCCGGTGGAATCTCGTCCACCACAATCACATCCGACCACGTCCTGAGTTCAAATCGGTCAAGTTCGTCGGCGGCGACACACTTAGTGTCCAACGGTCTCAGGCATATCCACGTCCGGTCGCGCCCCTGAACCTCCACATTGCGCATCGTCTCGTTCGTGACCCGCCATTCCGCGGCAGGTCGACGTCGGCCGTCCACGTCTGACCGCTTACTGCGCGGAAGTGAGTCGCTCTGACCCGCCATATGTGCCCCCTCGAAAGTCCGGCCAGCTCCCCAATGCGGCGGAGCGACAGCGGTCTGCGCCGGCACCCAAATCAACAAGGCGACGCTATATCAAGCGTGCCGGTGGTCGTGTGACTTTTGTCCGGACCACCATCTTGACAATCGGCTGAAACATACATAAAGCTCCGAAACCTTTGAGAGGTGCTGTCCTCCTGGGCCGGGCTCGCGCCAAGCGTTCGGTTCCTC
Source organism: uncultured Solirubrobacterales bacterium (assembly GCA_963750695.1). Lineage (GTDB taxonomy): Bacteria > Actinomycetota > Thermoleophilia > Solirubrobacterales > Solirubrobacteraceae > Palsa-465. Next base: position 69,535 of record CAVVSB010000001.1, on the reverse strand, counting down.
GGACGGCAACGCTCGCCGGTCGCCTTACCCGCCAAGGACGTGCCTCTCGGCGAAGGTCGAGCGTATGGCTGCGTGCGCCGGTCATTCTCGTCCGCGCCGACAGAGGAGTCGCGCCCGCGCCCGCGTCCGCACGCCCTCCCACGACCCGTCACTTTACCCTCGCTTCGGAGTTGGCTCGAGGGCCGAGACGGTTCAGCGTCCGGCGCCGGATGACGGCGCCGGGTTCGGTTGATGCCTTCAGCAGCCTGTCGAAGGTGTGGTGAGGATCCACCCTTGGTGGGCTTGCGTGGCCTACAGGACGGATCTACGCTCGCCCGGAATCTGCTCAGCCATGGAAGGGGATGTGTTGGATGACTGCAAAGCGCGTGTGGGGCTCGATCCTGTCGACACTGGCTGCCGTCTCGGCGCTCGCCGTCACGCCGTCGCTGGCGCAGGCGACCACGATCAAGGAATTCAAGATCCCATCCGGAGCGGACCCGGGCGCGGCCACGAACGGTGCGGACGGGAACGTCTGGTTCAGCGAAGACAGCCCGATCGGGATCGGGCGAATCGCCCCGGACGGCACGATCAAGGAATTCCTGAAGACGAACACGCCCGGCTTTGTTAGCACCGGCCACCCGGCCGACATCACCCTGGGGCCTGACGGCAATGTCTGGTTCACCGCCGTTGGCAGCCCTCCGAATGCGATCGGACGGATCACGCCCGCCGGCGTGGTTACGGAGTTCGTCGCGGACGGCCAGGCAGGTCATCTCCATCTGGGGAGCGCCCCGAGCAGCCTCACGGTCGGCCCGGACGGGAATCTGTGGTTCGCCGACAACACCAACCCGGACTCGATCGGGAAGATCACGCCGGCCGGCGTCGTGTCCGAGTATCAGTTGACCGACAAGGTGAACAGCAACATCGAGGACCTCACAGTCGGTCCTGATGGGAATCTGTGGTTCACCGACCGGGGCAACACCACGTCGATCGGCCGGATCACACCGAGCGGAACGATCACCGAGACCACCGCGGGCCTCGACCAGATGACGAGCATGCCGAACGGGATCACCGTCGGCGGCGACGGGAAACTGTGGTTCACCGACGAGGGCACGCTCAACATGAGCGGAACCGGCGGAGTCGGGAGCGCCACCACCAACTCGACACCCTCCGTCACTGAGGCGACGACGAACATCCAAGCCGGCGGACGACCGGACGCGGTCACTACCGGCCCGGACGGGACGGTCTGGTTCGAGGACAACCTCGGCGGCGCCCGTGCGATCGGCCGCGTCAGCATGCCGAGCGGCGTCGTCAAGGAGTTCAACCAGGGCCTCGGCACCGGTCTGCTGGACGACATCACCGCCGGTCCGGACGGCAACATTTGGGTCGAGCAGTCAATGCCGGGCGGTATCGCTCGGATCACATCGGCCGGCACGATCACCCAGTTCAGCACCGGCCTGCTGCCGAATGCCGGGGCAGATGGGGACGGCTTCACCACCGGGCCAGACGGGAACTTGTGGTTCAACGATCGCGGCGCGAAGGCGATCGGCAAGGTATCGATGGAGCTCCCGCCGACGGCGACAACCGGGGGCACGAGCGGGATTCAGAACATGAGCGCGACCGTCGCGGGATCGGTCAATTCACGCGGCACGGACACGGCCGTGACCTTCCAGTACGGCGCGACGCCGGCGCTCGGGTCGAGCGCACCCGGCGGCACGGTCAAGGCCGGCGGCGATGCCTCGAACGTCACCGTCGCCCTCTCCCGGCTGATCCCGGGAACGCTCTACTACTACCGCGTCTCCGCCAACAACGGCTTCGGCACGATCAATGGGACGACGAAGACCTTCACGACGACGGGCACGAAGCCGAAGCCATCACCGGCGACACGCACGACCACGGCGACGATTGGCAACCAGCACCTCGTGCTGACGACGCCGGCGAACTGCGTGGCGAAGTCGAGCAAGCTCGGCGAGGCGCTCAGAGCGACCACGCTGTCGCACGGCACGAAGCTCCACCTCGCCGGCGCGGCCTTCTATGTCGACCGCGGCGTCCGCAAAACCCATAAGCAGACCCGGCACCTCGCGCACGGCCGTAAGAAGACGATCACCGTGGTCGTGTACACCCCGAACGCGGCCGCTCACCACCTGCCCGCCTCGCCGCGTTTGAGGCTGAGCAGCCTGAAGTCGGGCCCGCACACGCTGAGGGTCCTCATCACCTACACGTCGACGACGACCAAGCACGGCCGTCGCACGATCCGGCGGTTCTCAAGGACGATGCGCGTGACGTTCTCGGTCTGCTAGCGAACTCAGCCGCCGCGGGCCGCTGCCACTACCGTGTTCAACTCGTCCTGTGACTCGCCCGCGCTGGTGAACACGCCTTCGCCCTCCACCACGGGTTGGACGTCGCGCTTCTTGTCCGTCACGTGGTCCACGCGTGACCAAGTGGCGTACGCCTTCCGGGCTGCCGGATCGGAGAAGAAGTAGGCACCGACGTAGAGCCGGCCGCCATGGGGGTCCCGACCGATGCCGAGGTAGACGTCGGCGTTCAGCTTCCCGTTTGGCCCGATTGCCTTGTTGGCGCCATTGGTGACCTTGTCCACCGTGTAACCGGCATGCTCCAGGTTCGCATTCGCCTTCACGGCGGTGAGCTGTCCGCCACCCGAGCCGTTCCCACCGCAGCCGGCGGCCAGCGAGGTCGCGACGAAGATGACGCCGGCGAGCGCTGCGTGTGACTGGAGCAGCCGCGACGTGCGTCTCATCGCAGTTCCCCGGATCGAAAGCCTCCCACGACCGAGAGCCTAGCGACATGCGCCGGAGCCGCCGCCTCGCGCCTGGCACAGCCGTCGCAGTAGCAGGATCATGGAGCGCATTGACTGAGGTCTGTCACGGCACGCCTATCCGATGAATTTCTCGCCGAGCACGCCGCTCCGGATGGAGGCAGGGTACGACGGACTCAACGAGCTTCTCGGCGACGAGCGCTGGCTCCGTGTCCGGATCGGCCTGCACGCCGGCATGCCGATCCACGCCGCAGGCGACTTCATCGGTCATGACGTCACACTTGCCGCCCGCATCGCCACGCGCGCCTGCGGCGGCGAGATCCTCGTATCGGGCGCAGCACGGGCATCGGATCGAAGGGGCGCGTTTGCCTTCCGTCGACTCCCGCGCGCCGAGTTGTATGGATTCATAGGACGTGTGCAGCTCCACCGGGTCGAGTGGAGCGCGAGGCCAAGCCTGGCCCTGATCGACCCGCGGGGCGTCGCCGCCCGCACTTATCGAACCGCCCCTCCGGTAGGTCAAATCAGCCGATGTCACATTTGCGCGCGGCTTGGCGTCACATCGGTGACAGATCAATCCTGACGGCGCCGGTACCCCGGAGCTGAGAGAGGAAGAACGATGCCCAGCGCAGACGAACATCAGAAGATTGCCGTCACGGGAGCCACCGGCCGGGTCGGGTCCCACCTAGTCGAGATCCTCGAGCAGCGCGGGCATGAGGTGATCCCGATCGCGCGCTCCAAGGGCGTCGACGTGGTCAGCGGCGACGGTCTCGACGCGGCGCTCGTCGGCGTCGAGACGATCATCGATGCGGCCACCGGGCCCTCGCCCGACCAGGAGGAGGCGACCGCGTTCTTCATCGCATCGGCGCGGAACCTTCAGCGCGCCGGCGCCAGTGCGGGGGCGAAGCGAATCGTCCTTGTCTCGATCATCGGCATCGACAAGTTCCACGGCGGATACAACGCGGCGAAGGTCGCGCAGGAGGAGGCGCTGCTCGACGGCCCGCTCCCGGTTCGGATCGTCCGCGCGGCTCAATTCCACGAGTTCGTTGAGCCGCTCGTCGGATGGACGATCCAGGACGGCGTCGCTTACGTGCCCGAGATGCGCACGCAGCTTGTGTCCGCCCGAGTCGTCGCTGAAACCCTCGCCGACGCGGCCGAGGAGACGGAGATCGAGAACGGCCAGATCACCGAGGTCGCGGGCCCGCAGGCCGAGCGACTCGCCGATGTGGCAGCGGCGCTGTTCGCCAGCCGAGGTGAGACGGTTGAGGTCCGCGAGAGCCGCGGCGGTCCGCTCGCCCAGCCAGACGACCCCGACGCCGCGGCCTACGCGGAGGGCGCTGCGCTGCCCAACGCGGGTGCGAAGCTCGCGGGCCCCAGCTTCGAAGAGTGGCTCGTCGCGGCCTACTAGTGCCGAACACTCGGCTCGCGGAGCGATGAGCACTGTGTGTATGCGTCGACCTGCTTTCCCGCCAGCAGGCGGATGATCGTGATCCCGGCGCAGCCCGTCGCCTCGCGACTCGACGCACCGGGCTGCGTCATCCCTGTGGTCGCTCGCCAGCGCGTCGCCACACGGTCGTCGTCGGCGATCTGGTCTTCGATATGGATGTAGATGTCGGGACGGGCGGCGCGGCGACCGGACACGAAATGGCGCACGCCGTCTCGGCCACAGATCGCCTCTCGCACACAGCTGATGTGTCCGACGAAGTCCTTGGCCACGAGGGCGTCGATCAGCTCGAGCCGGCCGTCGTTCAACACTTCATGGAAGAACTGCAGCACGCGTAGCTTGTTCAGGGCGCTGGCGCTCATCGGCTCGATGTCATCGTCGCGGGCGCAGCGTGAGGCCGGCAAGGGAGGATCCCCGAGAGTTTCCCCCGGGTTTTCCGGCCAGCGCCGGCTCCTCCGGGTGTATCGTCGGCGCGTGGCTTCGGCGACGCGCGCCGCATTGCTCGAACGTGAGACCGAGTTGGGTGCCTTGCATGCCGGACTCGATCGCACGCGCTCCGGCGAGGGAGCGATTCTGCTCGTCGAGGGACCTCCCGGCGCCGGCAAGACCGAACTCCTCCGCGAGGCCGGCAGCGCCGCTGCTGCGTGCGGGATGGTGACGCTGGAAGCCAAAGGCTCTGAGCTCGAGCAGCCGTTTGCTTTCGGGATCGTGCGTCAACTGCTGGAGTCGCAGGTCGCTCCACGGTCTGCAGCAGCTCAGCTGTTCGCCGGCGCGGCCGCCCCGGCCGCGCGGTTGTTCGAGACCGACGAGCGGGGGCGTGCCACCACGGTCGACACGGATTTTGAGGCGCTGCACAGCCTTTACTGGTTGGTGGTCAACCTCGCCGACCGCGGACCCCTCCTGTTGTCGGTCGACGACTGCCACTGGGCCGACCGAGACTCGCTGCGCTTCCTGTCCTATCTGGGTCAGCGAATCGATGGGCTCCAGGTGGCGATCCTCCTCGCCGGGCGCCCGCCGGACGCTTCGGTCGGGGAGGCCCGGTCGCTCTGGGGGCAGCTGGCATCCCGTACCGATGCGGTCGTTCTGTTCCCGCGACCGCTGAGCGAGGCGGCGGCGGTCGGGCTCGTGCGCGAGCGGCTGGGCAGCGAGGCAGCCGACGAGTTCTGTCGTGCATGTCATGCGGCGACAGGCGGAAACCCCCTGTTTCTGCGAGAGCTTCTCGGCGCACTGGAGGCGGCCGGCGTCGTGCCGTCGGCGAGTGCTGCGAGCGACGTGCAGGCGGTCGGACCAGCGGCTGTCGCGCGATTCGTCCGACATCGTCTATGGGCGCTCGGGCCCTCCGCGACCGAGCTGGCGAGAGCGCTCGCCGTGCTCGGCGACGGGAGCGAGCTTCTGCTCGTGGCCCAGGCCGCGGGACTCAGCGAGGACGCAGCCCGCGCGGCCGCGGACGACCTCGTCCGCGGCGACATCTTTGCGCGCACCGCGCGCCTGGCCTTCGTCCATCCGATCGTCCGCGCCGCGCTCTACGAGGAGCTCGCGCCCGGCGAGCGCCAAGCCCGGCATGCTGCTGCGGCCGACGCGCTCATGCGACTCGGCGCGTCTCCCGAGCGCGTGACCGCGCACCTGCTCCTGACAACCCCGATCGGCGACGGGCACAGAGTGCAAACGCTCAGGTTGGCGGCACGAGCCGCGGGGGCGCAGGGCGCGCCACACGCTGCGGCGGTCCGGCTCACCCGGGCGCTCGAAGAGTCGCCAGCCGACGACGAGCGAGCCGAAATACTGACCGAGCTGGGTCGCTACGAGGTTGCCGCGATGCGGTTCGAGGCGGCCGAGGGTCATCTGAGTGGGGTGGTCAACTCGAGTGCCGAACTGAGCGTACGAGCCGACGCCGCATCCGCACTGGCGCGCTGCCTGGTCGTATCAGGGAGCCAGTCAGCGGATGTCGCCGAAGCCGCGCTCGCGTCACTCGCCGAAGAGCTCGCTCCGCTTGACGTGCAGCGCGCACTGGAGCTTGAGAGTGATCTGGTGGCGCTCGTGACCGTGGCACCGCGGCTCCGCGCGGGTCTGGGCCCACATCTGGCCCGGTTTCACGAAGATGCGGTCGGGCACCCGGAATTTGAAGCCGTCGCGGCAATCCATACCGCTCTCGAGCAGCTTCTCCGCGGAGGCTCGGCGGATGCCGCTGCCGCCTCCGTGCAGGCCGCACTGGCGGCTGGGCTTCCGAGCTCGGCGGCAGCGAACGCCGGGTTCCTCGCGATTCACACGCTGCGGCTTGCCGAGCAATACGACATGGCCTGGCGGATGCTTGACCGGGTGCTGGAGGGTGCCCGTCGCGAGGGCCATGCTGCCCGGCAGGGTCTGGTTCGCGGGCAGCGCGCGTGGATCGCGCTCGCGCAGGGAGCGCTGCACGACGCCCAGATTGAGGCCGAGACCGGTCTGCGGCTGATTCAGGAGCCGCACTTCGCGCTGCCACAGCTGCTCGCGGCGGCGATCGTCGTGCACCTTGAGGTTGGGGATCTCGACACGGCCGAGACGCTGACGCAGATGGGCGGGCGATTCTGCGCCGATGAGGATCGGTTGTACGTCGACTCGTTCTTGACTGCGCGCGGCCGGTTGCGGATCGCGCAGGGGCGTATGCGCGAGGGTCTATCGGACCTCTTGTGGTGCGGCGAGCGGCTCCAGGCGCTGGAAGTCGCCTGGCCGTGCGACTGGCGGGCCCACGCGGCACCGGTCGTTGCGGCTCTCGGCGAGCGCGAGCGGGCGGTTGCTCTCGCACGCGAGCAGCTCGCGGTGGCGCGGACCGTGGGCGCGCCGGGGGCGTTGGGCTTGTCGTTGTGCTCCGCGGCGAGCGTGATCGGCGACGAGGAGGCATTGCCGCTGCTCCAGGAGGCGATCGCGATCCTCGAGCCGAGCTCCGCCAAGCTGGAGCTTGCCCGTGCGCTGCTCGAACTTGGCGCTCTGCTCAACCGCACGGGACGCCGTCGCGAGGCTCGAGGCGCGGCACGTCGAGCGATCGACCTGGCCGACGGGTGCGGGGCGGTCCCTCTCGCCGCGGCAGCGCGGGCGGAGCTCCAGGCTGGGCCGGGCCGCCCGGCGCGGACCGAGTTGACCGGCCCCAACGCGCTCACGGCGGCAGAGCGGCGCGTCTGCCGGCAAGCGGCCGACGGCCAGACGAACCGGGAGATCGCCCAGTCGCTGTTCGTCACCGAGAAGACGGTCGAGCGCCATTTGTCCAGCGCGTATCAGAAGCTCGGGATCCGCTCGCGCCATCAGCTCGCAACGGCGATCGGTCGCTAGCAAAACCGTAGGGAAAACACGCGGGGTCTCCCTCTTGTGAGGAGGGGTGGACGCACGCAGGATGCGTGCCACGCCAACACAGACGTCAGCGCCGCTGACGGAGAGGAAGGGGCTGGACATGACTGGAGTGCTGTACGCGATCGCACGGTTCTGCATCCGACGTCGCGTGGTCGTCCTCGCCGTTTGGGTGCTCGCGGCGGCGGCGCTCGTGGTGGCGGCGCATCGCCTGAGCGACAACACAAACGACAACCTGAAGCTCCCGGGAACCGACAGCCAGCGCGCCACCGACGCGCTCAGTCATTCGTTTCCGGCCCAGTCGAACGGTTCCAGCCCGATCGTGCTGCACGTGACGAGCGGGAAGCTGACCGACTCGAAGTACGCGAGCGCTGTCAGCGAAGCCGCGGCCGATGTCGCCAAGGCACCGCACGTGGCCGCGGTCGTCAATCCGCTCACGTCGCAGGGCGCCTCCGCGCTCAGCAAGGACCAGGCGACGGGGTACCTGTCGGTGACGACATCGGTCAGCCCCGGAGCGTTGTCAGTCAGTGATGCGCAGACGATCATCGACGCGGCGTCAAAGCCGGCCCATGCCGCTGGCATCGAGGTGCAGACCGGCGGTCAGCTCGGCCAGAAGGTCTCTCGGCCCGGGACGGAGTCGAGCGAGTTGATCGGGATCATCGCGGCGATGGTGATCCTCACGTTCACGTTCGGCACGGTGGTCGCGATGCTGCTGCCGATCATCAACGCGATCTTTGCGCTCGCTGCGACGCTGGCCATCGTCCGGATGCTCAGTCACGTCACAACGGTGTCGACGGTGGCCCCGACGCTCGCCACGATGATCGGGCTCGGCGTCGGAATCGACTACGCGCTGTTCATCGTCACGCGGCACTTCCGCGGTCTCGACGAGGGCCTTGACCTACCGGAGTCGATCGCTCGGGCGACTGCCACCTCGGGCGGCGCCGTCGTCTTTGCGGGCGGGACCGTGACGATCGCGCTCGTGTCACTCGCCGTGGCCGACATTCCGCTGGTGACGGTGATGGGATTGATGGCGGCGATCGCGGTCGTCGTGGCGGTGCTCGCGGCGATCACGCTACTCCCAGCGATGCTCGCCATCGCCGGCCCGCGGATCAATGCGCTACGCGTGCGCAAACGCCAACCGAAGGCGGATCCGAAGCAGGGCATGTGGGCCAGGTGGGCGTCGCGCATCGCCAGTCGTCCGGTGGTCGCGGGTCTCGCGGCTCTCGTGATTCTGATCCCGCTGGCCGTCCCGCTGCTCTCGCTCAACCTTGGCCAGAAGGACGTCGCCGCGCTCTCGAGTTCGACGACGGCGCGCCACGCGTACGACCTGATCTCCAAGAACTTCGGGGCCGGGGTCAACGGCCCGTTGATCGTCGCCGTCTCGCTCCACTCACCCGCGGACGGACCGAACGACTCGCGGCTGACGACGCTCCAGAAGGACGTCTCGCAGAGCTCCGGGGTCGCGGCGACAACTCCGATTCAGCTCGACAAGCCGGGAACCACCGCCTACTTCAATGTGATCTCGACGCAGGGCCCCGCTGAGAACGGCACGACCAACCTCGTGAATGATCTGAGGAGTTCGGTCATCCCGAAGGCCGTGAAGGGCGCGAACATGAACGCGTACGTCGGGGGAACGACGGCCGGCTACATCGACCTCGCCGCGAACATCTCGGACAAACTCCCGCTCCAGATCCTGGTGGTGATCGCGCTCAGCTTCACGCTGCTCACGCTCGCCTTCCGAACGGCGGTGATCCCCGTCCAAGCCGCGGTGATGAACGTCCTGTCCATCGGGGCCGCCTACGGTGTGTTGACCGCGATCTTCCAGTTCGGGTGGGGGCACGGTGTCATCGGCCTCGACGGATCGGTGCCGATCGTCTCCTACGTCCCGCTGTTCATGTTCGCAATCCTGTTTGGCCTCTCGATGGACTACGAAGTGTTCCTCGTGAGCCAGATCGAGGAGCACGTCCATGCCGGTGAGGACAACCGCTCCTCGGTCGTTTCGGGGCTCGTTACCAGTGCACGCGTGATCACGGCGGCGGCCGCGATCATGGTGTTCGTGTTCGGGAGCTTCGTGCTCAATGGCGATCCCACGGTCAAGCAGTTCGGCATCGGACTGGCGGTGGCGGTGATCCTCGATGCCACGATCGTCCGCTGCCTGCTCGTGCCGGCGCTGATGGTCATCATGGGCAAGACGAATTGGTACCTGCCGCGCTGGCTCGAGCGGCTCCTTCCGCACATCAGCATCGAGGGGGCCGAATTCTTCAGGGCGCCCGCCGACGACGAGCCCGTCGAGTCAGAGCGGGAGCGCAAGGCAATGGCAGGCGCGGCAGCTTCCTGAGAGGTCGTGTTGGTGGCGAGGGGGGCGACGTCGTCGAGACGTCGCCCGCCGAGCCGTGCTGGATGTCGCTCCGATGAGTCTGGCGGCGTGCGAGAGTCTCAAGCACCATGGTGAAAGAGTTCGACACGCAACTTCAGAAGGGCGAAAACCGGGGTGCGTGGACGTGCGTTGTGATGGGCGACGTCGCCGAGCTGTTCGGCACCCGCGGCCTCGTGAAGATCCGCGGCGCGATCGACGGCCAGCCGTTCGTCGGCGCACTGATGGCCCAAGGCGACGGTACGCACAGGCTCCCCATCAAGGCAGTGCTGCGCAAGACGATCGGCAAAGAAGCGGGCGACACCGTCCACGTTCGGATCGACGAGCGGATCGGGTAGCGACGGCCCGTTGCGTTTTCGCCGCCTGGCCGCGGGTGGCCTACATTCTCGGCTGACCGACACGCAGCAGATGACCGCTCGGCGGATCGTCGGTCCAGCCGTGGCGCGCGACCCCGACGGCTTCAGCCGGTCGGCTGCCGACGGCCGGCTGGGACCACCGTTGTACCGCCACCGCGTCGCCAGACGACTGTTCATCCCGAGGCTCGGTCCGATGTTCGCAACCAGCGAGGCGGCCGAGCCGGCGCTGCTCGCCGAACTGCCCGCGACGCTTGACCGGATCGACGCCTGGATCGCCGACGGCGTCCTCGCTGGGCCGCAGCTCAACACGGCTGACTACATGGTCGCACCGAGCCTCGCGCTGATGCTGTACCGCTCCGACCTCGGGCCCGTGTTCGAGGGGCGTCCCGCGCTCGCGCTGGTCGACCGGCTCCTTCCCGCGCCCGCGTAGGCGACCTGCAGGACGAACGGCAGCGCTGACGTTCGTTCCGGCCGCGGCTGTGCGTTGGAGTGGGCGCTTTGAGAGGCTTTGTTCGTGCGCGTCTTGATCCCGCTGCCGGACCACGATTTCGATGTGACCGAGGTCTCGGTGCCGTGGCGACGGTTGGCGAGCGCCGGTCACGACGTCGTCTTCGCCACCGAGCGTGGCGGCGTGGCTCCGGAGGCGGACAAGCGCTTGCTCGACGGGGTCATCTTCGGCCGGCTCGGGGCGTACGAGGAGCCGAAAGCGTTCTATCGGCAGCTTGTCGAGACAACGTCGTTCCAGCAACCGCTCGCTTGGGCGGACCTCCGACCCGGCGACTATGACGGTCTGTTGCTCCCGGGCGGCCACGCGCCCGGCATGCGCCAGTACCTGTCCTCAACCGTGCTGTCGGCCACGGTGGCCGAGTTCTGGCGGTTGGGTCGGCCGGTCGGCGCGATCTGCCACGGCGTTCTCGTGTTGGCCCGGAGCCGTGACCCGCAGACGGGACGCAGCGTGATCGCGGATCGCCGAACCACATGTCTGCCGAAATACATGGAACGGAGTGCCTACTACCTCACGGCGTGGCGGCTCGGCCGCTACTACCGAACCTATCCGGCGTACGTCCAGGACGAGGTCACCGCTGCGCTGAACGACCCCCGCCAGTTCGTCCGTGGACCACACGCCCAGCGTCGGGGCACGGCCACGGACGACAGTGCCGCCCTGGTGGTCCAGGACGGCAACTACCTGTCCGCGCGTTGGCCGGGCGACGCCTACCTGTTTGCCGAGCGGTTTCGGCGGTTGCTCGAACAGGCCCCTGGCCCACCGGCTTAATCGACTGCAGATGCCACTGAGCTACACGGACTATTACGAGGTACTGGGCGTCCCGCGCGAGGCGGACGCCGACACGATCCGGCGCGCCTACCGCAAGCTGGCCCGCCAGTACCACCCGGACCTGAACTCCGACAGCGACGCCGAGGAGCGCTTCAAGGAAATCGGCGAGGCGTACGAGGTTCTGTCCGATGCCGACAAGCGTGCGCGGTATGACCGCCTGGGCGCCCGTTGGCGCGAAGCGGAGCACGAGGCGCCTGAGGAGACCTTCGAGGAGTTCTTCGCCGAGCAAGGGTTTGGCGAGGGCACCCACGTGGAGTTCGGCGATGACCTGTTCGAGGCGCTGTTCGGTGCGCGCGCCGGCCGGGCCGCCGGTCCCGTCCGCGGCCGGGACCGCGAGGCGGTGCTCGAGCTCTCGCTCGAGGACGCACTGGCCGGCGGACGCCGCCGGTTGACGCTGGACGGCCGCGAGATCAACGTCAACTTCCCCGCCGGCGTCCGCGACGGCCAGCTCATCCGGCTACCAGGACAGGGCGGCGAGGGGCGCGACGGTGGTCCGCCCGGCGATCTGTTCCTGCGGGCGGTGCTGAAGCCGCATCCGCGCTTTCGCCGGCGCGGTGACCACGACCTTGACGTCGACCTAGCGATCGCTCCCCCCGATGCGGCGCTGGGGGCGACGGTCGCGGTGGATACTCCGACCGGCCCAGCCCGGGTCCGGGTCCCGGCCGGGACGCCCAGCGGCAGGCGGCTGCGGCTCCGCGGACGGGGACTTCCGAAACGCGACGGCGGCGCCGGTGATCTCCACGCCATCGTCAAGATCGTCGTACCAAAGGAATTGTCGGACCGTGAGCGCGAGCTCTACGAACAGCTCGCCGAAAGCTCAAGCGATGACCTGCGGGAGGGAGGACGATGAACGCAGACAGGCACACGGGGCCGGCACGGCGCGCCGTCGCCGCCGAGGAGGCGGTCGAGCTCACCGTCATCGCGAGGCAGGCGGGAGTCAAGATCGTGCACGTGCGGCGCTACCTGGAGTTCGGGCTGTTCGATCCTGTCCCCGCCGCGACGGCCGAAACACCGCGCTTCAACCCGAGCAGCGCCGCGCGGGTGGCGCGTGCGGAGCGGCTACGCTGCGACCTCGGGCTCAACTACGCAGGCGCCGCGCTCGCGTGCGAACTCCTCGACCGGATCAGCCAGCTCGAGGCTCGCCGCTCCGAGCAGGGGGGCTGACCGGGGCCCGGTCGATCTCAGCCCGCGCGGACGTCAGCGAGATCCCGCTCCCGACGACAACGATCACGTTGTCTGCTCGATCGACTGCTTTGGGTAATGCGGGTCACTTGAACGCGTTGACCGCTCGTGCGACGACAAGGCCGAATAGGGCAAGCGCGACTGTCGACTGTACGAGCATCGTGTACTTGGCGCGGTGGGTCAGAGGCATCACGTCGGTCGGGCTGAATGCGGTCGCATTCGTAAAACCCAGATGTAGATAATCGAGGAACACCGGCTTCCAGCCAGGGGCCGCGAGCTCAGGCGCGACATGTTGCGTAAACGCGAAGTCGCGTGGGACTTGCTGCCGAGAGCGCGCCATCGGCCCGCCACCGTCGATCAGCCAGTACAACAACGCGAACGCGAGGTTGTTGCCGAGCCAGATGATGGCACCGGAGGCAAGGAGCTGATCGGGCGAGTTCGACACCCCTGTGCCTTCAATCAGGTCCGAGACGAGGGCCACGGTCGCCCAGAGCGCGGCGATGACGAGTGTGCCGGCGAGGATGACCGCGAGCCGATGCAGCCGCCGACGCTCACCGAGAGTCGCAGGGTCGCTGGTCAGTAGCACCACCAGCAAGATCCCCTCGAGCGTCGGTAGCAGCCAGGGCAGCTGAATCGCTCCGTTCCCGGGCAGCCATATGCGTGCAGCAATGTTGGCCACGAGGAAGACGAACATCGCGAGGACCGGCGGCCAGCGTGATTCGCCGAGCGGCGTTGCGACCTGGTCCTCCGTAACCATGGAGTCCGTCCGATGGACCTCCGCCTCAGGTCTCACGACCGCATCGTCCCACACGGGACTGCGTCGGAAGTCGTGATCGGCGAAGAGGCCTCGATGATCAGGTCGTAGCGCCCGGTCGATGCGCCGACGTAGCGGACCTCGGGCATCGAGACGAGCGCGTCGGAGACCTCGTGGAGGTGTTGAAGCTGGACCGAGATGCCGATGATCGCCGAGGTCGTCATGCCGACCGCTTACTGCGTGTGGTCAGCAATGGGCTCCGGACGGCCGGTGGCGCTGTCTTGAACGAACCCTTCGCGACATTGCGTCAGGCCGCCACGGGTGCGGGTAGTCCGAGGTATGGCCAGGCTCGAATCATTACGGCACCGTCTGCGCGACCCGATCACGTGGACCGGTGTGTCGCAAGTCCTCAAGACGGCTTCCGCCGGCGCCATCGCCTGGGTTCTGGCCACACATGTGTTCGGCTTGAAGCAGGCCTACCTCGCGCCCTGGACGGCGCTGCTGACAGTCCATGCGACCGTGTTCGGGACACTGCGGCGTGGCCTCCGGCAGGCCATCGCCAGTGTGCTCGGGATCCTGGTGGCGTTCGCCGCCGGGCAACTCTTCGGCCTCGGCGCGATCTCAGTCGGAGCTGTGATTCTCGCCGGTCTCGTCGTCGGTTCGCTCGGCGGACTTCGGGATGAGACGACCACCGCTGCGGCGACCGCGGTGATCGTGTTGACCAACGGCTACAGCGACAACGGAGGCGTTCTCGGTGCTCGGCTTCTCGACACCGGTGTCGGCATCGGCGTGGGCCTGCTCGTGAACCTTCTCGTGTGGCCGCCGTTGCGCGATCGCGGTGCCGCCAGCCAGATCGACGCCGTCACGAAGGCGATCGGCCGGGTCCTCAGCGAGATCGCCGACCGCCTGTCCGGGAAATGCGGCCCCTCCGACATTGACGACTGGATCGCCAAGACCAACGCGTTGGACCGCGCGATCGATCACGCGTGGGTCGTGCTGGCTCGGGCTCGTGAGAGCGGACGGCTAAATCCCCGGCGTGCGACGGCCCCGCGCATGCGTGCCGCCCAGACTTACGACGGCATCCTGGGACGGCTGGGCCAAGCGGTCGCTGAGACACGGAGCATGGCTCGAACGATCGGCCACGCCCGCCTGACGACGAGCGAGTGGGATCCTGGCTTCCGGGAGCGCTGGCGCGGATTGCTTGGGCGAGCCGGCGGGGCGATCAGCGCCGGGGACGCTGAGGCGATCGCGTCGGTCCGCGCCGACCTCACCGCTTACGCCGACGAGCTCGCCGTCGATCACCTCCGCGAAGGCTTCTGGCCCGTGGCGGGTGCCGTGCTGGTCAATCTGCGCAACATCCTGGATGCGCTCGATGCCGTTGCCGATGCCCAGCCAGTCGCGGTCCCCAGTCCGACGTTGCATCTGGCCCTGGGGCGTCCGCCGGACTGGAAGGGCTCCAGGGCGATGGATTGGAACCGTCACCTCTAGAGTGTCGTGAGTCGGACTCACGACAACAGGAAGGCGAGTCGAGGTCCGCGTGCATACGTCGTGAGCCGGACCTCGACCGCTTGTCCCTGGGTGAACAGGGGTAGCTCTTGGGAAGGAGACCGTCGGCCTTCGACGGTCCGGGAGAGGACCAATAAGGAGAGTGACCCATGGTGTGGGTGCTGCTCGCGATTGTCGTCGTTCTGCTGGCGATCATCGCGATGCTCGTTGCGCGTCAGCAGCGATCGCAGAGACTGAAGGACGAGTTCGGGCCGGAGTATGGCCGCGCCGTGACAGAGCACGGCGACCCGCGCAGCGCAGAGAAGGAGTTGGCCGACCGGCGCCAGCGCGTCGACGAGTTCGAGATTCGGCCGCTCGACCCCGCTGCTCGTGAGCGGTATCTGGAGCGCTGGGGAGCTGTCCAGCGCGACTTTGTCGATGAGCCGGTCAGTGCCGTCGGTCAGGCGGACCAGCTCGTACAGCAGGTGATGCACGACCGGGGATATCCCGTCGAAGAGGACTTCGCGCGGCGAGCGGCCGACATCTCCGTGCAACACCCGACAGTCGTCGAGAACTATCGGGCAGCCCGCAAGATCTCGGTACGAGCTCGTGACGGGCACGCCGACACGGAGGAGTTGCGTCAGGCGATGGTCCACTTCCGAGCGCTGTTCGGCGACCTGCTCGCCCCCACCGACGCAGAGCGGGCAAACGGCTCCTCGGGCTCTGAGCGAGTGCCCGAGCACGCCGGGTTGGGCACGACTCCACAGCAAACGACGTCGAGGTGATGACCAATGCAACGCAACGATGAAACGCTGAGCACCCGCGACCTCGTCTCGCCGGACGAGCCGACGAGCGGTGTGGCCACCGCCGAGAGCGACCTCCGAGACGGAGCGGTGTCCGACGAGCGGACGGCCACCTCGGCCGCCCGCGGCACCGAAAGCGATGCGTCAGACGCCAACGGCTCGCTGCTCTCGGCTGATACGGATGCCGAATTTCAGCAGCGGTGGAAGGAGATCCAGACCCGGTTCGTCGACGAGCCCCGAGGGGCGGTCGAGGACGCGGATGGCCTCGTCGCGAACCTCATGCAACAGCTTGCAGAAGGCTTCGCGAAGGAACGGGAGCGACTCGAGGCACAGTGGGGCCGAGGAGAGGACATCTCCACAGAGGACCTGCGCGTCGCACTGCAGCGATACCGCACGTTCTTCCAGCGCCTCCTGTCGACTTAGGAGCACCCCGGATCGCTTGAGGTCCCGCGCATCGTCGCGGGACCTTCGGCGCTGCACCTGTGGCGATCACGGGGTGTGGTCCGGTTCCCCTCTTGGGTGGGTGTCCGGCGGCGGTGAGTCGCTGCAGGATGCCGATCACGCAGCAGCCGATGAATTCGGCATCACGACAGACCGACTGGAGCGGAACAGATGAAAAGCCACTCAACGCACGTAATCGTCCAAATGAGGGTCACCAATCTGGCGCCGGGCATTGACCGAGCGCGGCATGCCGACGGCACGGCGACGGTAGGTGAGCGGGACGCGGGACGGGCGTTGCCCGGCGGCGCCCCGACCCGCACGCGGCGCTGGGTCATCGGAACCCGTCGGCAAGCATGAGGCGGCCCGACAGCGAAGCGAGACGGCGGCGAGCCTTTCCGGTGAACGTGGGCCAGAGGTCTGGCCCACGCCCACCGCGCGCGCGTCGGCTCTAGGCCGGCGAGCAGCCCCATTCAAATGCCGCTCGCTGGTCGGCGGCGACCTGTGCCTCTGTGTCGTTGACGTTCTGCTGGGTTTGGCCAGGCGTCATCGTCGGGTCGACCATGTTGGCCTGGTCGATCTGCGTCTGCAGCGCGCCGAGGTACGCACCGTAGTCCTGGCTGTAGTTCCCGTTGATGACTGTGCACGGGTCCTTGCCGTTGATGGTGTAGTTGGTGTGTGTGGTGCAATGGCCTCCGTAACAGATGTTGTGCCATTGCGCCTGCGATGCCGTGGGCATAACCCACGCGATAGCGAACGCAGCAGATACAGCGAGCGCGATCAGCGCGCAGCGCGTCTTGGTGAGGGTCATGTCAGCGTGCCTCCTGACAGTGTGGCTGGACGGTGGGCGATGATCGTCCGCCAGGAACCGGGCACTGACTAGACACCCTAGGTCTCGAACTCGGTCACCCCCGGTGGCCTGCCACGCGGTGTCTCACGCCGAGGCCCGCCCACGCTGCATGCCGCTCGGCGAGCGTGGCGTCTTCGCCTGCGCGCTCGAGGCGGCAGCGTGCATAGAGCCAGACGGTCTCGAGCAACCGGTAGCGCCGCTGAGCCGATGAGCGCTCGTCGGCCGCGACCAGCGACTTCTCCACGAGCCGTCCGAGGAGATGGGCGACGTCATCGATGTCGATTTCGCCCCAGGCGCACACCTGCTCGACGTCGTCGAGCGTGAAGGCGTCGGTGAAGGCAGCGACACGGCGAAACAGAACCTGCTCGCACGGGTCGAGCAGATCGTGGCTCCAGCGCAGCATTGCGGAGAGTGAGTGCTGGCGCCTGGGCTGAACATGGCTGTTCGTTCGAAGCACCCGGAACCGGTCGTCGAGCCGGGCGGCGACGGCGGCGGTGCCCAATGCTCCGACGCGTCCGGCCGCAAGTTCAAGCGCGAGTGGCAGGCCGTCGAGGCGAGAGCAGATACGGGCGACGTCGACGGCGTTGTCCACGTCGAGCGTGAAGTCACGGGACGCGGCGTGCGCCCGGTCGACGAACAGTCGCACCGCGGCGTGGGAAAGTAGTTGGTCTAGCTCGAGCGCGAGGTCCGGGTCGGGAACGTCAAGGGAGAGGACCGGAAACACGATCTCGCCCGGTGCGCGTAGGGGCTCGCGGCTCGTCGCAATGATCGTGACACCAGGCGCCGCTTGAAGCACCGAATCGACGACATCGCTGACGGCGCCGAGCCAGTGCTCGCAGTTGTCCAGCACGATCAGTAGCGACCGCGACGACAGGTACTCGATGACCGCGTCGCGCGCCGACTGCCCGGAGAGCGCCCGGACATCGAGCGCGGCGGCGATCGCATCGGGGATGAGCGCTGGTTCCGTCACGTCAGCCAGCTCGACAAGGGCCACGCCGGATGCGTACGCCGACTCGATGGTGCGCCCGAGCTCAAGCGCGAGGCGGGTCTTGCCGACACCGCCGGTTCCGGCGAGCGTGAGCAGTCGCGTGCGTGCGACGAGCACCGCCAGCTCCGCCAATTCACGTTCGCGCCCGACGAACGAACTCGTCGCGGCCGGCATCGTACGGATGACGCTTGGCGGGCCCGAGTCGATCTCCGCGAGCTCCTCGTTCAGCTCCTCCGCGAGCCCTTCGAGCTCGTCGCGCCGATCGGCCGCCCAGTCGTCGTAGCGGTTCTCCGGCAGCAGCTCTCCGCGGTACAGCGACAGCGCGGCTCGGTACGCACCCGCTGTCCGGGTGCGACGGGCCTCGACGGCCGCGCGTTCGAGACGGTCGACATCGACTTCGGCGATCAGCTGAAGCATCTCGTCGTGGAGTGCGATCGCATGCGGCGTGAGTGCCCGACGCGCGACGTGCACCGCCTGATAGAGGTTGTTTGCGGCGGCAGCCGGCGCGCGATCGCCCCAGAGGACGTCCATCACCTGCTCGCGGTGCAGGCGGTGTCGCGGCGCGAGCGCGAGCAGCTTGACGAGTTCTCGCGCCTTCTTCAACCGCCAGACGCCGTCGCCGACCGGGACGCTCCCCACACGCGCGGCGAAGCCGTCGAGCAGCGTAACGCTGACATGGCAGGGCGTCGATGAACGCTCGGACATCTGCCGGGCTGGCGATCGCCGCCGGGAGCTGTCAGCGAATCCGTGAAGGGAGGTGTTGCTCATGGCAGTTCTGGCGAAATCCGTGGTTAGTCACTGGCCTGTGCGATGTGCTCGAACGCAAGCACGCCGCGCTCCGCGGCGATGCGCACGCTCTCGAGCGAGTCGGCCCGGTAGATGAAGGTGCATGTCTCGTCTTCTGGGACGAAGAGGGACCTCACCAGCTCGACATCCGTTCCCTCGCCAGCGAGCTGCGCTGCGGCGCGGCGAGCTGCGCTAGCGGCGCGACGCGCGCCGGCGGCGTCGGTGCGCGAGAAGTACTGCTCGGCGATGAAGGTGGGCATGCCGAGGACCGTACGTCGCGATCGCCCCGAGCGAAATAACGGAAACCCTCAATCTTTCACCGACGCTCCGGGTGTAGACGCCGCCGCTGGCGCCTCATTCGCCAGACGGGCGGCGAGCTGCGCGCGGGAGCGAACGCCGAGCTTGGCGTACGCGCGCGCGAGATGGACCTCGACCGTGTGCACGGTGACGAACAGCGTCGTTGCGATCTGCTTGTTCGCCAGACCGCCGGCAGCCAGCTCCACGACCCGTTGCTCGGTTGGCGTCAGCTCGTCACTGGCGCCGCGGCGCCGTCCGGGCACGCGACCGTGCTCTGACCGCGCCAACTCGGCCCAGCCCGGCGAGCCCAGCCGTTCAAACGCGACCTCCGCGCTTGCCAACGCCTCGCGCGCGGCACGCCAACGCTTGGCACGCCGCAGTCCCCGTCCAAGCGCCAACAGCGAGCGCGCCGCGTCGAACCGCAAACCAAGTCGCTCAAAATCGGCGGCTGCGTCATGCATCGCCGTGGCCGCCTCTTCCGATCCGGGTCGCAGCAGCGCCCGGCAGCGCTTGCCGCTGGCGATCGCCCACGGATGCTCGAGCCGCTTGGCCAGCTGTGCGACCCGTCTTGCGACGGTGCGAGCCTCTGCCAAGCGGTCGAGCTCGACGAGTGCTTCCACCAGCTCGGGCGCGACCGGGAAGGCCCCGGGCTCGCGGACCCCCTCACGCCGAGTGTGGTCCCACACGGCAGCGAGGTCTTCCGCGCTCTGTTCCGGCGTGCCCGCACGGAGCGCGACGACCCCGCGTGCGCGCCGCGCCTCGAGCTCATCCCAGCGAGACCCCGCCTGCTGCGCCCGCGTGATCGCGTCGTTCGCCCACCGCTGCGCGTCGCTTTCGTCGCCGCGGCCGGCGGCGAGAAGCGCGCGGCAGCGCTGGTACTGCGGCCTGAATGTGAGCTCGCGGTTCGACGACTCAGCCCATTCGTCGAGCAGCGAGCCCGCCGCGTCCCACTCGCCCGCACGCAGCTCGAGCTCGCAGAGGTGCAGGCGGAGGAGCACATACGATGCTTCCTCGCCGCGCTCGTCGGCGAGCGTGAGCAAGCGCGCGAGCGCTCCCCGCGCCTCTGCGATCTCCCCCCGCCAAACGTGGCGCTGGCCGGCCACTCGCTCAGGACTCGCCGCGAGGTATGCGCTTGGGTCTGACGTCACGTCCGAGCGCGCGCACAGCTCATCCACCGACTGCCCGGTGAGTGCATGAGCCCACGCCAGCGCGTACAGCGCGAACCGCTCGACGTCTCTACGATCGGCATTGCGCAGCGCCTCGAGCGCCCACGCTTCGGCGTCGCCGATCCGGGCGACACGGCCGGCCGCCGTATTGGCCGCTCGCTTCGCCATCAGGTAGGCACGCAGCGCGGGATCGTCGCCGGCCTCGACGAGCGCGAGCTCGAGCTCGCCATCGGCCTCGTCCAGACTCTGCGACCCGTGGCCCTCAGCGAGCAGCAAGCGTGCGCGAGCTCGCATCGCCCCGGCCGGCAAGGACCCAAGCTCCTCCGAGAGAAGCTTCGTCAGGCGCTGCAGTTCGCCGGCTTCATACAAGGCGGCGGCAAGCGCAAGCACCCGTTCTCCGCGCGCGTCGGACTCCGCCGGGGTCAGGCGCAACGCATGCCGTGCCAATTCCACCGCCTGCTGACGCCCGCCACGCGCCGAAGCCTCCTGGGCGCCGGCGACCAGCTCGGCGGCGAGGGTCTCGTCCACCCCCGTACTGGCCAGCGCCAGATGCAGTACGCGCAACGGACCGTCGTCCATGACGCCGGCCAAGGCGCGATGCAGGTCACGACGCTCGCGCACCCGCGATCGCTTGCTCGCGACGGCCGCCAGGAGCGGGTGGGCCGCCCGGACGCGCTCGCCGTCGAGGACCAACACGCCTTCCTGGAGCGCATCATCCATGGCGTCCGAGCCGGCGACGGTGCTGAGCGCGGCGACTCGCGAATCTTCCGACAGCGCGGTCGCCAGCAAGGCGGTGCGCACCCCGGCGGACAAGTGGGCGACGCGGCCTCCGACGATCTCCTCGACGCTGACCGGGAGGGGAATCTCGTCGGGGTCGACCGAAGCCTCCTGCTCGAGCAGCGAGCGGCCGATCTCCAGGGCGAACAATGGATTGCCCTCGGTCACTTCGACGATGCGTCGCAACAGCGGCCGCGAGACCGTCAGGCCGAGGCGATCCCACAGCATCCGGCGCACCGCCCCCAGGCTAAGGGCACCCAGCTTCACCCGTCCCAGCGACCCATGGTCGAATGCTCGTTCGAGCTCGGACACGCGAGCCGGGCGTCGGGCGAGCAGAAAACCGACTTCGACGTCCCTGAGACGCCGCGCTGCGAAAGCGAGTACATCGGCCGACGAGCGATCGAGCCACTGCAAATCGTCGACCGCGATCACGAGGGGTGAGCGCGCCGCCAGCCCACGCACCACGGCGACGAAGCCGAACTCAGCCGCCCCAGCGTGCGCCGCACTGTCCATCGGCTCGGCTCGCAGGAGCGCTGCCTCGAGCGCTCGGCGCTGTGGCGCCGGCAGCGCGCCGAGCTCTGCAGATTCGATGTCTTCGCACAGGTCGATCAGGCCGGAGAACGGCAGTCGCGCCTCGCTCTCGCGCGGGCGGGCCACCAATACGTGGGCGCCACGGTGACGCGCGTTCGTGACCCCCGCCTCCCATAGCGACGTTTTCCCAATCCCCGGGTCCCCGACGAGCACGATCCCGCGAACGCCGGACTCGCCGACAGGCAGCTCACGGAGCGACGCCAGCTCAGGCTCGCGCCCAACAATCGGGACAACCGCCCCCGGTTTCGGATCCACACCGCTCACCCCGGCACACCAACCTCCGAAGAACGACTGGTGGGAGCCTATTGATGGATCCTCACGGACCCAACCATGATCCTCCGCAATCGACGGCGATACTGTTGGCGTTATGAGTGCGCTCGTGACGATCTCGGCGGCATACGGCGCCGGCGGGAGCCTGATCGGACCACGCGTGGCGGAGCGACTCGGGGTGCGCTTCTTGGACCGCGCGATCCCGGTCTCCGTCGCCGACCAGCTCGAGGTCACGCGAGAGGGGCTTTCCCAACGACCGGTGCCGCAGGATGTCTTCCGCCGCTGGCTTCCGAGGTTTGCGCCGGCCACGCATGTGTTCGCCGGGACGGCGAGCCGGGATGACCCGACCGAGATGACCGAGGACGAGTATCGAAAAGCGACCGAGGGGGTTCTTCACGAGTACTCCGACGTGGGCGCGGTGATCCTCGGACGGGCCGCCGCGGTTGTCCTGCGCGACGAGCCGGGAGCGCTCCACGTCCGTCTGGACGGTCCGCCCGAGGGCCGGATCGGCCAAGCGATGATCGTCCACCAGGTTGACCGTCCGACCGCGGAGCGCGAGCTGAAGATCGCCGACCGGGCGCGGGAGACCTATGTCGAGCGCTGGTATGGGGTCAATCCCCACAACCCGCGGCTCTATGACCTCGTCTTGAACTCCACGCGCATCAGCGTCGACAACTGCGTCGAGCTGATCGTGCTGGCTGCGTCGATGCGCGCCCGCTGATCGCTCGGGGGCGTTCGGTGCGGATCGGTCGGGAGTGCGTGGCCGATCAGGTAACGGTCGATCGCGTCGGTTCCGACCGGGTGATGCCGTGCGGTCGTCCGGCCGTGACGCTGCGTCGGTACCGCCCCCGGCCGGCAGAGCAGGTCGCGCACGAGCGAGGGCGAGGCGGTCATGCGGCGACGTTAGACAATATGGATTGAGTGTCCGTCCGGCCTGCGGTGTAGAAGAGGCCGGTCCCCCCGTGTTCATGGGGTGACGTTCAAGCCGCGCGGCGGCAACCGCGCGGCGGCCCACAATCACATATTGGAGGAACCAGCCGTGGCGAAGGCTAGATCCCTCGTTGGCTTGGACGTGCACGCGACGAAGATCGTCGCGGCGGTGCTGGATGCTGAGACGGGCGAGTTGCAGTTCTTCGCGATGACTGCGGATATCGGCAGGACGGCCGGGTTCTGCGCCGCCTTGCCTCGGCCGGTACGGGTTGCGTATGAGGCCGGTCCGACGGGGTATGGGCTTGCCCGCGAACTCGCCAAGCGGCGGGTGGAGTGCGTCGTGGCGGCACCGTCGAAGATCCCGCGCGCGTCGGGGGACCGGGTGAAGACCGATCGCCGGGACGCGGAGCTGATCGTGCGGTTGTTGTTCGCGGGGAAGCTGCACGCGGTCCGGGTGCCCGGCGCTGAGGAAGAGGCATTGCGGGACTTGGTGCGTGCGCGTGAGCAGGTGCGGGTTGATCTGATGCGCTCCCGGCACCGGCTCTCGAAGCTGCTCTTGCGCCACGGGATTCGGTTCCAGGACGGCGATGCGTGGACTGAGCGTCACCGTCAATGGCTCGCGACGGTCGAGCTGGACTGGCCCGCGGCGCAAGTCACCTTGTTCGACGTCCGCGGCGCGATCGACGCGCTCACGCATCGACGTGACGAGCTGGAGCGCCAGATCGTGTCGATGCTCCCCAGCTCGCCGTGGCGCGCGCAGGTCGGCGTGTTGCGCTGTTTGCGCGGTGTCGACACGCTCACCGCGGTCGGGTTATGCGCCGAGGTCGGCGACTTCGCCCGGTTCGCCCGCGCCGAGCAGCTGATGAGCTACCTCGGGCTCGTGCCATCGGAGAACACGACCGGTCAGCAGCGCCGGCTCGGGTCGATCACGAAGACCGGATCCGCGCACGCCCGACGGCTGCTGACCGAAGCAGCATGGCACTACCGCCCCAGGCCGAACCTCGGCAAGGCGCTGGCCGAGCGCCAAGCCGATCAACCCCCAGCAGCTGTCGCGATTGCATGGACCGCACAGATGCGGCTGCACCGCACCTGGGCGCGACTCGAAGCCCGCGGGAAGCGACGCACGATCATCGCGGTCGCGGCCGCCCGCGAGCTTGCCGGGTTCGTCTGGGCGATCACCCAGATCGAGTGAACAGCAGCGAGCGAACACGTCCTCATCCGTCGGCTGGGTCGGTGGCGGCCCGGCACGCGCGGGGAACCCGCGAGCGAACTATGAGCAACCCGCCCCCAGGGCCGGCCACGCTCGATGTTAGACAGCGGCACCCCACGACGAACCATGGTCCTGCGGCCCCAACCCGCGTATATCAGTCTGACCGCGCGTCGCGCACAGCAAGCCGGACCGCCACCCACCCAGCCGACCACACACCCCGAACCACCCAACGCAAATGCGAGAACTCAACAACCCCCACTTGACAACGCGCTCTCCATATCAGTTCGTGCGGACCCCGGCCGCACCACCCAAACGGGCGGAATCTCCTATCCGATTTGCGATCAGGGCCCCGCGGAGCTCATCACCCGCGAGGATACGGAACCCCGTGCGGGAAAACTCTGGTGGTCGACCGTAATGACACCGCGGTCGCGAGCTCAGACAATCGCCGTCAATGACCCGTCGCGTTTTGATCGTCGCGGCACTGGCCGCCGTCGTGCTGCTCGTTGGTGCCGTCTCGGCGGCACAGGCTGGATTGCACGTCTCGATGTCGAGCTCGTCGGGGCTCGTTGTCACGACCGACAACCCGAACAGTGACGGTCCCACGATCGTGACCGGCCAGCTGACGCCCGAGGGAAACGTCGCGAACTGGGACGTTGGCGCCCTGTGCCTCACGAGCGTCATCGATCCGCTAGGGAACTTGTGCATCGACAGCAACGATTCCGACTGCCATGCGCAGAATCGAGGGTTCGGAAAGGAGATTCGCTGTGCGCGCATCCACGCAGGGGTCTCGATCTCGACGCACGGGGGCGACGACAATATCCGCGTCGGCACGTCCTCGAGCGATCCCGTCAGCATCGATGCAGGCTCCGGCAACGACATCGTCTCGTCCGCCAGCTTCTTCACCGACATTCCCGTCGGTCCGTCAAGCGGGGCCTGGACGGCCACGCTTGGCTCCGGGAACGACCAGTACCTGGGCAGCCGTGGCTCTGACTTCGTGTCCGGGGGCGACGGCAACGACACGATCGATCTGAGCTCGGGCCCGGACACGGTCAATGCCGGCGCCGGAAACGATCTTGTCCGGGCGGGCCCGGAGTCTGAGCGCACCCAACACGACGGCTACGACGGGGGATCTGGGTTCGACACCCTCGACTACTCGCTGCGCACGACCGGGATCTTCGTCGCCAAGGTCGGCTCGACCGGCGGATCTGGCAGCGAGGATGCCATCGCGAACTTCGAACGGATCCTCGGCGGTTCCGGCAAAGACTCCATCCTCGGCTTCAGCAGCAACGGCGGCGACGGCAACGACACGCTCACCGGCGGCGATGGTAACGACACGATCATCGGCGGACCGGGCGCCGACATCATCCGTGGCTTCGGCGGAGACGACACGCTCAACGCCAAGGACGGCATCGCTGACACCAAGGTCGAATGCGGCCCGGGCAACGACACCGCCCTCCTCGATCTGCACGATCCGAACCCGTCGGACGCCCAGGACTGCGAGTTGATCGACCGGCGCGCCGTCGACGAGGAAGCTGCAACGAGGATCCTGACCACGTCCACTCGCGTGTCGCGACGCGTCGCCGCGCTGGTGGTCGGATGCCCACGCGCCGTGCACCGCACGTGCGCGGGCAGGCTGACGCTCGCGGTCGGCCGCGGGCGGACGGTGGGGTCGGCCGGCTACCGTCTCGCGGCCGGACGCAATCGCACCGTGCACGTCCTCCTGACGAGCATGCTCAACCTGCGCCGCGGCCTCGGTGCGACGGTTACCTCGCGGGAGGCGGGCCTCAAGGGCTCCGAAACCGTCATACGGCGGATCCGCCTGCACGCGTGAGGAGCACGATGATGACCAGGGTGGCGCGGGTCCGCTTCTTGACGGGAACGATGCTCGCCGCGCTTGCCGCTGGCGCGCTCGCACCGGTCGCACGAGCGAACATCATCGCGGCGACCGAGCGCCCCGCCGGCAGCGGCCGAACGGATCTCGACCTCGCGCTCTACGACGTCACGACGGGGGCGAGACTCAACCTTCCAGCCGGTGTCAACACAACCGCGGACGAACTCCACCCGAGTATCACGCCGGATGGTCACAAGCTCGTATTCGAACGAAGCAACGGCGCCGCTGGCACGGTGCGGATCGTGATCGTCGATCCGGCCACGGGGAGGTCCGCCGATCTGTTCAGTGGGTTTGAGACGAGCCTGCTCCCGCCGACGAGTCCGGCGATCACGCCGGACGGCAACACGGTGCTCACCGGTCGGCCGGCGCCGCCGGGCAGCGCGTTCGAACAGCTGCTTACAACGACCGACGTCTCATCGTTTCCCAGCGTGACGACCGGTCCGTTCCCGCACACGACCTTCAACGGCGCGCAGAATGGCGGGAGCGGGGGGCAGACGCTCGAGCCGGTCGCAGGCGCCGAGGGGCTGATCGCATTCGAGCCACGCGTTCCGCACCTCGTCGCCACCTTCGGCTTAGGAGTGCTCGGGAGCACGGGTAGCTGTGGTCTGGCCGATAACAACGCCGACCTCTCGCAGCCGGCGCTGGCCGCGGGGAGTAGCGACGTCCTGCTCGTCGTCCGTCGCGACCTGCCCGGCGGGGCCGCGCAGCGCGGGGACGTCCGGTTCGTCTTGCTGAACCCGACAGGCCAGCCCTGCGGCCGCATCGGGACGTACGGCGCGCTCCCGGCGATCGTCAATACCCCGCGCGACGAGTCGCGCCCGGCGCAGACCCCCGACGGCCGGTACATCGGATTCATCCGCGACGCGGCCACGGGCCACAGTCGGCTGTTCGTGTGGGACAGCCTGACCCAGCTCCTCGTGAATGACGCCGGCATCGATCTCGGCGCTCTCAGCGGACGGGAGAAGGACCTCCTGGTTCAGCGCGGCAACCTATCGTTGCGGACTTCGTTCGTGCTGCGGGCGACCGGGGTGGCGTTGTCCGGGTTGGTCAGCGTGCAACTGTTAACCCAGGCTGGGATCGGGATTCTCGTTCAGCGCGTCGTCGGTCACACGCGCGTGCTCGGGCGGCGGGCTCCGCGGCTCCGGCTGATCGGACGCGTGCCGCTCGGTCAGTTTCCACGTGGTCGCGCCCGCATCCACTGGAACCGAAAGGTCCATGGCCGCCGCCTGGCGCCCGGGACCTACCAGATCACAGTCCGTGCGCTGGCGCGCAACGGTCGCGTCGAAGACCTCGGGCGGCCGCAACAGATCCGCATCCGGTAGCACGCCCGGGTGGTGATGATCGCGGTCGACGTCGAGCTTGCTGCCGCGATCAGAGGAACTGCCGGCCGCCGTCGACGACGAGCGTCTGGCCCGTGATCATCGCCGCAGCGTCGGAGGCGAGGAACACGGCGCTCCCGACGATGTCATCCGGCTGCAGGCCGCGCTTGATCGCCCCGCGCGCCACGCTGTAGGTCTCGGCGTCCTCGATCAGCTCGCGGCTGGCCTCGGTCAGCGTGAACCCGGGCGCGAGCGTGTTCACGCGCACGCCGTCATCGCCGAGCTCCCGAGCCATCACCCGTGAGAGCGCGATCAGCGCACCTTTCGACGCCACATAGTGGGCCCACAGCGGGGAGCCGCTGAACACGGTCGCCGAGGCGACGTTGACGATCGCGCCCCGCCGCGCGCGCAGTGCGTCCGCGCACGCCTTGGAGCAGAGCCACGGGCCGCGCAGGTTGACCGCCATCACTCGCTCCCAGTCTGCCGCCGCAATTTCGTCGAAGCGCCGACGCTCGAGCCCGGCATAGACGGCGGCGTTGTTGACGAGCACGTCGATCCCGCCGAAGGTGTCCGCCGCCGCCGCCATCCGCTGGGTGCTCGGCTCATCGGCGACATCGACGGCGACGGGTACGGCGGTGCCCCCGTTCCTGGTCACGGCCTCGGCGGTGGCCGCGGCGGCGTCGTGATCGAGGTCGGCGGCCACGACCCTCGCACCAGCCGCGGCGAAACCGAGGGCGAAGGCCCGGCCGAGCCCGCCTCCGGCCCCGGTGATGATCACCGTCCGATCGGGGAGACCGGACAGGGTCACCGCGCCACCGCGTCCTGCGCGAGCAGCTCGGTGCGCAGGGCACGGCGTGTCTGCGTGAGCTCGGCCCGCGCGGTGGTGCGTGCCGCCTCGGTGAACAGCCGTCCGTCGATCTGGCGCTCGACGAGGTCGGCGTACTCGCCCGGCGTCATGCCGAACCAGTCGCAGGCGATCCCGATGCCGGCGATCGAGAAGCGCCAGAGCGCGTCTGCGTCCTTGACGAGGGCGTCCTCGAGCGAGAGCGCATGCGACCGCGTGTCGTGGCCGTCGATGATCTGGGTCACCCGGGCGCTGAGCGGCGCCGGGTAGCCGAGCTCATCGAGGATCTCGCCGGCGAGGCGTGCGCCCTCGCGCTCGTGGGCGATCCGGACCGCGGACTGCGCCATATCCGGCCCGAACCCCTCGCGATAGATCGCCTCCTGGTCGACGACCGCCCAGCCGATGTCGTGGAGCAGGATCGCGAGCAGGACGACATCGCGCTCGGCCTGCGGATGCTGATCGAGCAGCCGCTCGGCGTAGCCGTAGGCGAGCGGGATGTGGATGTCGTTCTTGCGCGCCCGCATGTAGGGGCGCGCGGCTGTCCAGACCTCGAGGTATGCGCCGTCGGTGTTCACGTCAGGACGGACACTGTGCCGGTGTTGCCGTCGACGCGCAAGCGCTGGCCGGTGCGGATCGTCGACGTCGCCGAGCCGACCCCGGTCACGGCGGGCAGCCCGTACTCACGGCACACGATGGCGGCATGGCTCATCATGCCGCCGATGTCCGTGACTGCCGCGGCGATGCGGCCGAACACGGGTCCCCAGCTCGGGGCGGTGATTCGCGTGACAAGGATCTCGCCCTCCTGCACCTCGCCGAGTTCCTCAGCGCCACCTACGACGCGGGCGACGCCCTCGACGACCCCGGGCGACGCGGCCATCCCGGCGAGCTGAGCGGCGTCGCGGGACGTGCTGAGCCACCCCGACACGGCCTCGCTCGTGATCCCGTAGAGCATGATCGTGAACGGTTCGGTGACCACGGCGGGGGGCTCGTTCATTGCCGGCGGGGGAGCCTTGAGCTCGAGCGCAGCGATGATCTTCTTGCGTCGGGCGATCTCCGGCGGCCAGTAGTAGGGCCCCATCGGCGGGGCACCGACCGCCCAGCCGTTGCCGTAGTCGAAGATCGCCTGCTGGAGCTCGTCGCGCCGCACATAGAAGATGTCGTCCGCCTCGCCCCAGAACCCGGCGTCGGCGAGGACCTGACCGAGCCGGCGCATCTGCCGCCAGAACGCCGACATCGCCCAGTGCTCGATGTAGAAGTTGTGATCCTCGACGTACGGGAAGACGAGCCGGGCCAGCGCGAGCTTCTCGTCGAACACGGCGCGCGCGTCCTCGGGAAGGAGCTCCCGGTATTCAGCCGTGATCCGATCCCGCTCGCGGCGCAGCGCATCAGTCGGGCGGTCGATCACGTCGCCCGTCCGCAGCCGGGCGATGTAGTCGCTGATGAAGCCGAGCGGGATCTCGAGATGATCGAGCCACACCCGGTCGCTGCTGTACATCCCATTGCCCGAGGAGAAGTTGAACCACGGATCCTGCGCGGCACGCCACGCCGCCAGCCACTCGTCGCCGCCCGGAGTGGCGGCGACGGCGGCGAGCGTGTCCGCGGCCCTGGCCCCCACGCGGGCATCGGTGAGGGCATCGGCGACGTCGAGTTCGACAGCGAGCCGGGCAAGCTTTCGTAGCTCCGCATCCGGGCGGAACAGGACGACGTCGATCCCCTGAACCATCTTTGCGATGCCGAGGTCAGCGACGCCGGGCAGCACCTCCTTGCAGAAGGTGAAGAAGTCGAGATACGCCACATAGCCGAGGTTGAGGAACTCAAAGTGGTACTGCCACGCCTCGTAACAGAGTTCGATCGCGCGGTCATAGTTCGTCGCGAGCGCGAACGTCGGATCGAGCCCTCGACCTTCGGTGATCCATTCGATCGGAACCATGTCCGGCAATGGCTCGAAGGTCAACGCCTCAAGGTCCGCGATGACCCGGCGGACCTTCGTCTCCCAATTCGTGAGGAGCTCCTGCCAGTGGGGGAAGTAGTAACCGGCACGTTCGGTGAACTGCGGCACGCGGGACGGGATCTGGTCCTCGGGCACGGACACCGGGCTCATGTACACGTATCCGTTGTGCACCCGGTAGTCGATCCCGTTGGCCGGCGGGATCAGAAGGTGCCGGGTGTTGTACTGGCCGAGACACTTGATCGCGAACTCGACCGTGATCATGTCGAACGGCTTGAATACCGTCGGCCAATGCTGCAGGTCGGCGAACCAGAAGCGGCTCTCCTCGAACTCCCGCCGGTCGTCGCGGAAACGCAGGTAATACGGGTATAGCTCCTCCCATCCCGTGGCACCCTCGGGCGCGGGATCGTCGTAGGGGCTGACAAACCGTGTGACCTCAGTGATGGACATCCGCTCTCCTCGCGGCCAGGGGATTGATGAGGGTGTGAGCCATGCTCGAAAGGCCTGTGTCGAGGACGCCGATGCTCGGCGGTCTCGGATCAGGCTGCTTTGTGCTCCAGACCGTCTCCGGGCGGCTCTGGAGCAACCGCAGCGAGCCGTCGTGATCGATCGCCCACTCGACGTCCTGGGGGCACCCGTAGTGACGCTCGACACGCTTGGCGAGGTCGGCGACCGCCCGCACCTGGTCGGTGTCGAGCGAGGGGGCGCGCTGGCGGTCTGGCTCGACCACCCGCTCGACGACCTGGCCTGCGCCCAGGTCGGCGACGAGCTCGCGTTGCTTGCAGCTGATCGTCGACTGAATGACTTCCAGGATCACCTTGTCGACGACGAACTGGTCCGGAGTGACCGTGCCGCCGGCCACGGTCTCTCCGAGGCCGTAGTTCGACTCGATCACGATGCTCGTCCGCTCGCCTGTGAGCGGGTTGAGGGTCATCGCAACCCCGGCCGCACGGGCGTTGACCATGCGCTGGACGACGACCGCCATCCGCACCGCGTCCTCCGGGATCCCGGCGTGGTGCCGGTACGACAGCGACCGCGCGGAATAGATGCTCGCCCAGCATCGCCGGACGTGGGCGAGCACCGCGTCGGCACCGACGATCCACAGATAGGTGTCCTGCTGGCCGGCGAAACTCGCCTCGGCGGAATCTTCCATGCTCGCGCTGGAGCGCACGGCCACCGGAACGTCTCCGTCCGCGCCGCACAGGTCTCGATAGGCCGTGCGGTTCGCCCGCGCGATCGCGTCAGGGAGCTCGAGACTCTCGACGATCCTCCGGATCGCGCGGGCCCCCACCTCGAGTTCGGCAACATCGCCGTCATCGAGTGACGCGAGCGCCGCGTCGATACGGTCGCGGACGCCATCGACGGCGCGCAGGGCCTCGAAGGCGCCGGTGGTGACGACGAACCCGGGCGGTACCGGCAGCCCGGCACCGGTCAGGGCGACGAGGCTCGCCCCCTTGCCACCGACGACGGTGACGTCCTCGGTGCAGCGGCCGAAGGGGAGCGTGTGATCGCGTCCCGTCGGCGGCTGCTCCCACGTGACGAGCACCCGCGAGGGTCCCCGGAACGTCGTGTTCGCCGTGAAGTCGAACGCCTGTCCGTCGCGGAGGCGCAGGCTCGAGAACCCTGCGGTCAGCTGCTCCAACACAACCTTTGCCTCGAGTCGTGCGAGCGGGGCGCCCAGGCAGAAGTGGATCCCGAGTCCGAAGGACAGATGTCGGCTGGCGTTCTCACGCTCGAGGTCGATGCGGTCAGGCTCCGGGAACGTTCGCTCATCGTGGTTGGCAGAGCCGAGCAGCAGCAGGATGTTGGTCCCGGCCGGGAGCGTGACTCCGCCGACCTCGGCAGGCCGGGTCGTGCGGCGCTTCCAGGTGAACACCGGCGCGCTGAGCCGCAGCAACTCCTCGACGGCTGCCGGAATGAGCGCCGGATCGGCGCAGATCGTCTCCCACGCATCGCGGTCGGCGAGCAGTTCCTTCAGACCGTTGGCGAGGAGCGCGCTGGTCGTCTCGTGACCGGCCGTGAGCTGGCCGTAGACGAGTGCGGCGATCTCGTCTGGGGTGATCGTCTCATCGCCATCGAGGTAGATGCGGGCGAGGTCACCCGGAAGGTCGTCCTGAGGCGAGCGCAAGCGCGCACTGACGAGATCCCGGCAGTAGCGCCAATAGAGGACGAGGTTCTCGGCGTGGCGGACCTGTTCGTGCACCGGCAGATCGCCGAAGTTCATGTAGACCCGGCTCTGCGCCCAGGTCTTGACCTTGGGCACGTCTGCATCGGGGATGCCGAGCATCCTGAAGACGACCAGCGCCGGGAGGTCTCGGGCGAGTTCAGCGACGAGGTCGGCCTCGCCTCGATCAGCGAACGCGGCGATCATCGTCGACGCGATCGAGCGGATCGTCGTCTCCATCGATGCGATCCGCCGCGGCGTGAACGCCTTCTTGATGAATCCACGCAGTCGGGTGTGCTCGGGTGGCTGGCGGCCAGACAAACCGCTCGTGACCGAGAACCCGCCGTCGTCGAGAACGCGTTGGACCTCCGCAGGGCGCTGCCGGTAGGGAGCCTGAGTGTTCTCCGAGGAGAACGTCGCCGGGTCCCGGAAGACATCGCGGATGTCGGCGTAACGGGTGAGAACCCAGTAGTCGAGTTCCGGGCTGTAGAAGATCGAAGCCTCGTGGCGGGCCCGCGTGTAGAACGCGAACGGATCCGCGAGGTCGAAAGGTGTGAAGTCGCGCGCCAGGTCGGCGTGCGGGCACGCCGGCGCAACGACGGAATCGGTTCCTGCCACCGCTGTCCTCTCTCGAATACGACGCCGTCGGTCGGTGCGCGCACCGTACCCCCGGCCCGCGCCAAGAGGCGGCTATCGTTCGCCTCTCGCGAACGAGCGAGCGAATCCATCTACTGCGATGCCGACTGCGCCACGCCCCGAGGTCCCCGACCGGGACCCGCTCCGATCGGTCGCGATCGCCTTCTCGATCCTCGACTGCTTTCTCGTCACCCCGGAGCTCGGGCCGACGGCGGTCGCTCGTGAGCTCGGGATCGCGAAGAGCACGGCGAGCCGGATGCTCTCTGTGATGGCGGCCCGCGGCATGCTCGTGCGCCTCGACGGTGGGCGCTACCAGCTCGGGCTCCGGCTGTTCGAATACGGCCAGCTCGCCGTCGGCCGGCTGCGCATCTTCGAGGTCAGCGTCCCCATCCTCGCCGGCCTACGCGATCGCGTCCGCGACCTCGTGCAGCTCGGGATTCCGATCGGCGCCGAGATCCTGTTCCTCGACCGTTACGAGGCCGAGGGACTCGACCCCCGGTTCCATGGACAGATCTGGCGCCGCGTGCCGGCCCATTCCTCGAGCTCGGGGCGCGCCATCGCCGCCTTCAACCCGGCCGTGGAGCAGGCGATTTTCGAGGCCGGCCTCACGCGCTACACGCGGTACACGGTCGTCGATCCAAGGCGGCTCGCCGAGATCCTCTGCGAGGTTCGCCGTCGCGAGTTCGCCGCCACCGACGAGGAGCGCGCCGAGGGCATCTCCTCGGTGGCCGTGCCAGTACGCGTGGCCGCCGAGCACGGGCTCCGCGCCGTAGCGGCGGTATCGGTGGCCGGCCCAAGCCGACGGCTGCACCGGGACGGCATCCCGGTGATCGCTCGCCACGCGCAAGAGGCGGCGGGCCAGATCGCCGATGCGCTCGCGCGCGATGGCGACCGCTGACGACGCGAACGCCTACGACATGGCTCTCGGTCTGCTCGCCTCTAGCGAGTGAGCGCACTCGGCGAGCATCTCCTTGAGCGTCCCGATGGAGTTGGGTGCAAGCTGGCTGAGCATGTCGGCCTCGATCGTGTCCATGGAGTGATCGCAGCGTTCGAGGACGTCCAGCCCCTTCGCCGTCACCGAGAGGCGACGGATGCGCCGGTGCTGGGGATCGCGGCGGCGGCGGATGAGCCGTTGCTTGTAGAGCGCATTCTGACGGCATTAATCGCCTGAGGGGTCACGAACGCCCAGCGTGCGAGCTGCGCCGAGGACATGCCGTCGTGAGTCCGCAGGACGCTCAGCGTGACGTATTCGGTGGTCGTCAGTCAGTGAGCCCGCACTGCGACGTCGAGGAGGGTGCGCAGTCGTCGTTCGAGCCGGTATACGAGGTAGCCGACGCGCGGCTCAGAACTCGCTTCTGGCGGACTGAACGCGGGTGAGACGGCCGGTCGCATGGGAGCGAACGATACCCGGTGGACACCCTGCGGCGGACAGTATCAAGGCGATTGACAACTCCCTTGTCACTGGCTAAGTTGACGCGGTCAGGGCGCCGGCGGGAGGATCGGAGCTCAGAGGTCGTACGAGATCGCGGCGCGGCCCCGCGTGGCCAGGAGCTTCTTCAGCGACGCCAGCGTGTGGCTGTGGGGCGCCAGTGATTCGGCCACCTTCATGGCGGAGTAGACGGCCGACTCCTGGGAGTCGAAGCCGGTTGTGTATTGGCCGCTGAAGTACAGGCCGTGGCGCCCCTGGTGCCGGTGCAGTGCACGGGCCGACCGGATCGCGGCGCGGTTGATTACCGGGTGTTTGAAGCGCCGCTCGAGCAGGATGTGCTTCGGGTCGTGGCGCCGGCGCTCGGCCCACGACTTGAAGATGTCGATCGTGGCGCCTGAAAGCAGCCTGTGGTCCAGGCCGCCGAGCCACACGCTGCCCTCGCACTCGCGGCCGTTCACGCCGGCGTTGTACGCGGCCCAGTTGCTGCGGTCGTGGTGGACGTAGGTCGGGTCGGTATGGATCAGCAGGCGCGAGTCGAAGTACTCGTACTTGCTGAGGAGCGCGGTGACGTCAGCGAAGCCGGGCAGCTTGCGCAGCAGTTGGCGACCCGCCCGCGGCGGCGCGTTCAGGACGACGCAGTTGTAGGGCCCGCAATCGCCGCTGTGCGTTCGCACGAACCAGCCAGCGCGTCGGCGCGTGAGGCCGAGCGCGGGAGTGCCGAGGCGGACCCGCGCGTGCGGGCTGTGATCGAGCAGACGCTGGAGGTTGCCCTGCAGGCCGATCCGCGAGTTGAAGGTGGTCGCTCCCTTCGCGATGTTGGGCGGGAACGTCAGCGCGAACGTCTGCAGGATCGAGCGCGCCGACGCCTCCAGCGCGTCCGC
This sequence comes from uncultured Solirubrobacterales bacterium, assembly GCA_963750695.1. Taxonomy (GTDB): domain Bacteria; phylum Actinomycetota; class Thermoleophilia; order Solirubrobacterales; family Solirubrobacteraceae; genus Palsa-465. The sequence continues at coordinate 34,328 of CAVVSB010000001.1, read as the reverse complement.
CCGGGGCGACCCGATCAAAGCCGACGTCCACGGGTACACGACGTCGTCCTTGAACGACTGACTGACCGGCAGGCTGCGGACCCAGGCCTCGACCGTCGTCTCCCACGCGATGTTCGACAGAACGGCGTGCCGCGCGAGTTGCGTGTAGCTCGCGAACTCGATCGACCGCGGCAGCGTCGCCAAGGGATGCGACGACGAGAACACCGGCGGGCCGCCCGCGGTCGGGAAGATGCACAGGCTGCCGGGCGCCTCCAGCGTTTCCCGTCCGTTCGGATGCGCCGGGTCGTACAGGCCGAGTTGTTCGAGCAGCGTGACGTAGATCGGGTGGGTGTCCGGATGGAAGAACTGAGCGCCGAGATCGACTGTGATCCGCTTCCCGCGGTAGTCGATCACGTGGGAATCGCAATGCCCGCCGATCTTGCGTCTCCCCTCGAACACGTCGACGGCGTGCGTGCCGGCGAGGAAATACGCCGTCGCCACGCCGCCCGCGCCGGCGCCGATGATTGCCACGCGACCGTGACGGCTACCGGTTGCCGCCGCCGTACCGGGTTCGGCCAGCACCGACGTGCTCCCGAGCGTGGCGAGCGCGATCGCGCCCTTGACGACCTCACGGCGGGTCGTCCGAGAGGAGGGCTCAGGGCATTCGCTCATCGCCATCACCGTACCCGGTGCGACGGCGATTGGCGATCAGGTGAACTGGGCCTGGTCGGCGGCGTAGTACGGGCCTTCGACCGCGTTGATGACGCCGATGCGCAGCTCGTGGCCGTTCGTGCGCTTCCAGCTGCAGAACGTGTGTCCGGCAGCGCCCTGGCAGCCCTCGAACGACCAGCCGTCGCCCGCAGAGAAACTCTCGGCGAAGATCTCGTTCACTCCCGCCGGAGTGGCGTTCTTGCCGGCCAGGTCGCGGTTGTGAGCCTCCCAAGCGCCGAACACGTCGGTGGCGGCGGTCTGGGGATCCTGCGCAGCGAGATAGCCGTTGACGAGATGGTTCCATGTCTGTTGCCCGACGATCCCGTCGACGGTGAGGCCGAGCAGCATCTGGAACGCCCGCACAGCGTCGTTCGTCTGCGGCCCGAAGTCCCCGTCAACCGTGATGACGGCGCCGTCCCCGCGCCCATGGATCTGACTCTGTACGGCGCGCACGGCGTCACCGTGACTTCCCTGCTGCACCTCGATGACCAGCGCGCTCCAGGTCTGTGGGCCGACGATCCCGTCGACACTCAGTCCGCTTGACGATTGGAAGGCCTTCACGGCGGCCTTCGTCAGCGAACCGAAGACACCGTCCACCCCGGTGGAGTGACCATGTGCCGTCACGAGGTACTGGACGGTCTTAACGTCCTCGCCCGTTGTCCCCTCCTGCTCCAGCGGCCACGTAAGCGCCATTTCCGATCCCCCTTTGTGGTTGGCGTGTGACTGGGAGTGAACATAGCCGCCGGGCGAGCCACTGGCAGTGACAATTGTTGCGTCTAGAGCTCGATGTACTTCAAGGCCGGCCTCCGCGAGGACACAGAGCTGTGGTCCGCGACTCATCACTGATGTATGAGGACGCGCCAGCCCACGCCTCGGCAACGCGTTCAAGTTCTCCCTGCCGTGAGTCTCGCCTATCGTGCGCAGGCGTGGTTTCAGCCGAGAGCCAGCACGTCCCGCCGCGCTCAGCGGGATCAGACAAAGCGAGCGATGACGGTCAGCAGCGCACCGCGCTGGCGTCGGTGTTCGCCGCGGCCGTGCTCGTCGTCCTGAAGCTCGGGACGGGAATCGTCTCCGGGAGCCTCGGACTTGTCTCCGCGGGCGTCGAGTCGAGCGGCGATGTCGTCGCGGCGCTGCTGACGCTATTTGCGATTCGCATGGGCGGGCGGCCCGCCGACCAGAATCATCCCTACGGTCATCGTCGCGCCGAGAACCTTGCCGCGCTTGGCGAGGCGGCGATCCTGATCGGCGGCGGGATCATCGTCGTGGTTGCGGCGGTCGACCGGCTGACCGGCGGCGGCGCCCCGTTCGAGACGCACTGGTACGTCTTTGTGGTGATCGGCATCGCGCTGACCGTCGACGTCAGCCGGGTGATGGTCTCGTTGCGCGGCGCGGCGCGGTACAGGTCGGCGGCGCTTCGCTCCAATGCCTTTCACTTTGCGGGTGACATGGCCGGCTCGCTGGCGGTGCTCGCCGGCCTCATCGCCGTGCGCGCCGGGTTCCATGAGGGTGACGCGGTGGCGGCGCTGGTCGTCGCGGGGATCATCTTCTCCGCGGCCAGCCGGCTCATCTTCGAGAACGCGCGGGTTCTGATGGACACGACCCCAGCCGAGGCGTACGCCCGCGCCCACGCCGCGATCGACGAACTCGGCGATGCCGTCGACCTACGGAGTCTGCGCGTGCGCGAGTCCGGCGGCCACTACTTCGCCGAGGCGATCGTCGCGGTGCCGCCCGGTCAGGCGGTCGTGGCGGGCCGCAGCCTGACCGAGGAGGTCGAGGCGGCGGTCCGTCAGTCGCTCCCGGATACCGAAGTGGCCGTGCGCCTCGAGCCGCGCCGCGACGGCCTGACGTTGCGCGACCGGGTACTGGCCGCGGCGCTCGCGGAGCCGCTCGTCCGTGACGTCCATGACATCGCCATCTACAGGCACGGCGACACCCAGAGCGTCTCGCTGCACCTCAAGCTCGACCCCGGCGTTCCGCTCGCGGACGCCCACGACGTCGCCGAGCGCGTCGAAGCTGCCGTACGGGCATATCCGGGGGTCGATGATGTGCACACGCACCTAGAGCCGCTCGAGCGGCCGCTCTTCGCCGAGGACGAAACCGGCCCCACCGACGATGTCGAGCGGGACCGGATCATGAAGCTCGTCGTCGAGCACACGGGCCTTCCGCCACGCGAGTTGCGCCTGCTGCACACCGACGGCGGCCTGGTCGTGTTCGTCTCGGTCGTTGCCGGGCCAGACAGCCGGCTCCCGGACGCCCACGAGTTGGCGAGCCGCCTTGAGGACGACATCCGCGAAGCGCAGCCACACATGACCGACGTCGTCGTCCACACCGAGCCGTGAGCTGATCGGCCGACGACGCCGAGTTCGGTTGCTGTGGCCGGGGCGCGCCGCGGATAGGATCGCGCCATGCCGCTGTTCGGCGCCAAACGTCAGGAGGAGAACGAGAAGCTGCGGGCCGAGGTCGAGCGGCTCGGGGGCTCTCGATCCCGCAGCTTGCGGCGGAGGTGATGGCGAAGGGGTTCGGGCCCGGCGGGCCCGCGGGCGATGGCAACTACGCAGCGCTCAGCACGGTCGCGGGCGCGCTCAACCCCGCAGAGGGTCGTTCCTCGAGCAGCGCGGTCCGGGGCACTCGCAGCTAGTCCACGCGGGTCAGGACGAACACCGGGATCTGCCGCCTCGTCCGGGCCTGGAACGCCCCGATTGCCGGGGCCGCCTCGACGAGCCCGAGCCAGATCTCGGCGCGCTCCGTGCCACTGAGCTCCCGGGCCCGCGCCGCAAACCGCTCGGCCCCGAGCTCGACGTCGATCTGGGGGTGGGCTCTGAGGTTGTATGCCCAGCCGGGGTGCGTGTGCGATCCGCCGTTCGACGCGACGACGATGACTGCGCCGTCCCGGTTCCGGGTGTAGGCGACCGGTGTCACGCGCTCGATCCTGGACCTGGCGCCGACATGATGAAGGAGCAGGATCGGCGTGTCCGTCAGGGACCCGCCGACCCGCCCCTCGTTCGCCCGGAACTCCGCAATGACGCGCTCGTTGAAGGCGCCGATGTCGTGGTCCGGGCCGGCCATGTGCGCTTACGCCGCGGCCGCCGTCGCCGCCGCGAGGGCCATGAGCCGGTATGTGAGCGTGACGCGACCATCCCTCGTGGGCTCCGTGCTCACCAGCTCAAGCGCCTGTCGCTCGCCGAGCCCTCCGAACAGCGGCGTCCCGCCCCCCACCGCGACGGGGTGCACGATCAGCCGCAACTCGTCGAGGAGGCCGGCGTTGATGAGGCTCATGACGAGCCTGGGACCGCCGACCACGTAGACCGCGTTGCCCGGCTGGCGCTTGAGTGCGTGCAGCTCACCGGGATCGCGGACCAGCCGCGCCGTCGGCCACATGGTGTCGGTGATCGTGGTCGAGAGCACGAGATGCGGGGTCTCGGTGGCGACGCGTACGTAGGCAAGCTCGCGCGGGTACGGCTCCCGTCCGAGCCAGTCGGCGATCGTGGCGGGGTCCTCGAGCATGGTTGCCCAGAACTGCTCGTATCCGGGGAACATCCCGCCGCCGAGGACGAAGGCATCGATGTCGGGCAGCAGTCCGAGGCCGTCGGCCCACGAGTCGACCCAGTCGGACTCGCCCTCGGGCCCCAGGATGTAGCCGTCCAGCGTGACCTGTATCGCGGCGATGAACGGTCGTGACGGTGGTGTGGTCATGTCGAGCTCCGATCTGTGGTCGATTCGTGCAGCAGTGCGTACGTGAGCTGGGCGAGGCCGTCGCCGACGGTCCCGGACGCGATGAGGCGGGCGGGTTTCTTGTCGGTCGTTTCGCCGAACAGGCGCTCGCCGACGCCGAGTACCACCGGGAACACGATCAGCCGCAGCTCGTCGGCGAGGTCGTGCTCCATCAACGTCCGCACGAGTGGACGGCTCCCGTAGACGACGATCTCCCCGTCAAGCTGCCGCTTGAGCGTCGACACCTCGCGCACGACGTCGCCGGCCAGCACCGTCGAGTTGTTCCATTCGAGGTCGGCGAGCGTCGAGGACACGACGTACTTCGGCACGGCGTTGAGCCTGTCGGCCCACGCGCCGGTCCGGGTTTGCCAACGGGAGGCGAAGTACTCGTAGCTGCCCCGACCGAGCAGCACGGCATCGACCTCGAGCACCTCGTTGAACTCGGTCTCTGCCCACGCCTCGCGGTCGGGTTCGCCAAACTCGCTGAACCATCCCCCGTGCCGAAACCCCTCACCGCCGGTCGGGTCTTGGACGACTCCGTCGAGCGAAACGTTCTCACTGATGACGATCCTTCCCATCGTGTTCTCCTTACTTGTCACGGCTGACTGCCTGTGCATGAACGAGACACCGCCCGGACACGCAACGGACCGATCCGTTCTAGCCTCACCTGGTGTCGTTAAGCGCGATGTCGATCGCAGAGGCAAAGGCCGGCGACGAGGGCGCGTTCACCGCGCTCGTGGACCCATACCGGCGCGAGTTGCAGCTGCACTGCTACCGGATGCTCGGATCAGTGCAGGACGCCGAGGACCTCGTCCAGGAGACGCTGCTCGCCGCGTGGCGGGGGATCGCGGGCTTCGAGGAGCGGGCGTCGCTGCGCGCCTGGCTGTACCGGATCGCGACGAACCGCTGCCTCAACGCCCTGCGTGAACGTGGACGTCGGCCCGTGGTCGAGGACAACCTCGGCGCGCCGCAGCCCACCTACTACGCCGAGCCGATGTGGCTCGAGCCCTACCCCGACGTCATGCTGCCCGATCTCGCCCCTGGACCCGAGGCCCGCTACGAGCAGCGCGAGGCGATACAGCTCGCGTTCGTCGCCGGGCTCCAGCACCTCCCCGAGCGACAGCGCGCCGCACTTGTCCTGCGCGACGCGCTGGGCTTTCGTACCGAGGAAGTCGCGGCGATGCTCGAGGTCACCCCGCAGTCGGTGAAGAGCGCGTTACAGCGTGCCCGGGCGACCCTCGACGAACGCACGCTCAGGCTCGAGCGCGCGCCGCTCCCAGAGTCGCCTGCCGAACGCGAGCTGGTGGCAAGGTTCAGTGACGCGATCGAGTCCGGCGATGGTGCGCGCGTCGTCGCGCTGCTCACCGATGAGGCGCGTCTGACGATGCCACCGCTGCCGCTCGTCTATGTCGGCCGCGGTCCGATCACAGAATTTCTCGATGACCGTACGAGGGTGCGCGGCGCGCCGCTGCAGGCGCGCCCGACGCGCGCGAACGGACAGCCGGCATTCGGCACCTATCTCCATTCGCGCCCGTGGGGCATGCTCGCACTTACGCTGAGCGGCGCAGAGGTCGCGGAGATGACGTTCTTCGGCGATCCGTCCTTGCTAGGGCGCTTCGGGTTGCCCGGCGACATCTGAGGCGACGGATCCGCGGGCGACCGATGAATCCGCTGGCTGGTTAGGGTCTCAGCCACATGACCGATCAGACCCCACTCATCACCGGCGTCGACTTCGTGTGCGTCCCGGCGCAGGACTTCGACGCAATGACCACCTTCTACGGCGAGACGCTCGGCCTGCCGTTCGTCAAGCGCTACGGCAACCGCCCGGGAGCCGAGTATCAGGCCGGCAATCTCACGCTGGCGATCATGCGCACCGAGGACTTCGGCGGCCGGTTCTCGCCGAATGCGATGCCAATCGCGTTGCAGGTCGACGACGTCGCTGCCGCTCGGGAACAGCTCGAGGCCAAGGGCGTGCGGTTCGTCAGCGAGACGTTTGACTCCGGCGTGTGCTGGCAGGCGATCTGCGTCGACCCCGACGGCAACCCGCTCTCACTCCATCATCGCTACGCACCGAAGGACGCGGGCCCAACCGCGGCATAGCCGCGGCGGCGGGGCTGGCTAGCCTCGCCGTGCCCGCAGCTCGATCGGCAGCCCGTCGCCCGGATACGGTCCGGTGGCGTAGTCGATGAGCGGCTCGTAGTCCGGCTGGGCGCGGAGTTCGTAGCGCAGCAGCAGCTGATGGATGATCGCCTTGACCTCCATGCTGCCGAAGTGCATCCCGATGCACTTGTGGACGTTGCCGCCGAACGGCACCCAGGCGTACTTGTGGCTCTGGTCCTCCGCGCGCTCGGGGGTGAAGCGCTCTGGATCGAACGTGTCCGGATCGCGCCACCACGGCTCCATCCGCTGGGTCTGGAAGATCCCGAGCATGATCGTCGTCCCGGCCGGGATGTAGTACCCGTCGATCGCGGTGTCGGCGAGCGCCTGACGGGCGAGCATGCCGACCGGTGCGTTGATCCGAAGCGTCTCCTTGAACACGAGGTCCATCGCGGGGAGCGCGTCGAGGTCGTCGAAGCTGATCGCGTCCTTGCCGACGGCGAGCGACTCGGCACGGACGCGCTCCTGCCACTCGGGATGGCGCGCCAGGTACCAGCCCATCATCGCGGCGGTGATCGTGCTCGTGTCGTGGGCGGCCATCATCGTGAAGATCATGTGGTTGACGACGTCGTCGTCGGAGAACCGCTCCCCGTCGTCGCTCTCGGCGTGGCAGAGGACGCTGAACAGGTCCTCGCCGTTCCCCGCTCGCTTCGCTGGAATCTGCCGGCTGAAGTAGTCCTCGAGCCAGCGACGGCTGCGCAGCCCGCGCCCCCAGCGCCCGACCGGGATGTCGGCGCGGATGATGCCCTGTCCGCCGCCGACGACGTCGACGAACGCCCGATTGATCCGATCCGCCTCGGGACCGATCGGGCGGCCCATGAACACCTCGGTGGCGATGTCGAGGGTGAGCTGCTTGGCGGCGCGGTAGAGCCGGATCTGACCTGGTCGCCACGCGTCGATGCCACGAGTGATCGCTGGGTTCATCGTGTCGAGGTAGGCGATCAGCCGCTCGCGCTTGAACGCGTTCTGCATGATCCGCCGGTGGTGGTGATGCTCGTCAAAGTCCATCAGCATCACGCCCCGGCGGAAGAACGGCCCGATGAAGAAGTTCCACCCTTCCTCGTTGGAGAAAGCGCGATCCCGGTTCGCGAGCACAGTGCCGATCCCTTCCGGGCCGAGGACGCGCACGACTCGACCGCCGGGTCCGCCGCCCCATGCGACGGTGCCGTATAGCTCGTAGCCGGTCCGCGCCTGGCCGATCGGGTCGGTGAGAAAGCCGAACACCTGCCCGATGACCGGCAGCCCTGGCTCGCCCATCACCGGCCTCAGATCGCTCCCCGGCGGCGGCATCGCGAACGGCGCCGCTCCCGGCGTCGGCAGCGACTCGATCACGCCGCCGAGCGCGTTACGCGCGCGCAACGCGAGCGTGGTCGCGTCGGCCTCGCGCAGACCCGCGGCGACCGAGGCGGTGCGCGACTTTGAGGCGGCGATGACGTTCACGGTCGCGCTGAACCCTATGACAAAAATGAGGTCTCGTCCCGTCGGCTGGCGGTGCGATCATCGGTGTATGACGGCCTGGCGGGACGTCGAGCGGGCTGAGCCCGAGTTCGCGCAGCGTGTGCGGGCGTTGTTCGACGCGCATCGGCACAAGACGATCGCGACGTTGCGCGCCGACGGGTCCCCCCGGATCTCCGGGATCGAGGCGTCGTTCGAGGACGGCGAGCTCACGTTCGGCTCGATGGCGAAGGCGCGCAAGGGCGCGGACCTCCATCGGGACCCACGGTTCGCGCTGCACAGCGCGACGGTCGACCCGGTCGAGGGCGCCGAGGCGCAGTGGCCGGGCGAGGCGAAGATCTCCGGCCGCGCGCTCGTCGCGGGACCGGGCGGCGCGGGATCAGGGAGCGACCACTTCCGGGCCGACATCGCGACGGTCGTGCACACCCACCTCGATGAGGCGGCGACGCTGCTCGTCGTCGAGTGGTGGTCGCCGACGCAGGGGCTGCGACGGATCGAGCGCGAGTGATTTCACGGACGGTCACGCAGGCGTCCGAGACTGGTGGTGGCAGTCACATGATCATCAGGCTTCTTGTTGAGAGGACTCAAGAGGCGCAGCCTGTCTGTCATGACCACTACATCGTTCTTGGGCGACAAGCCCGTCAACCGCATCGGCTTCGGCGCGATGCAGCTCGCCGGCCCCGGAGTATTCGGCCCGCCGAGCGACCCCGAAGGTGCCCGCGCCGTGCTCCGCCGCGCCGTCGAGCTCGGCGTCGACCACATCGACACCTCTCAGTACTATGGCCCCGACGTCGTCAACGAGCTGATCCGGGATGCGCTGTATCCGTATCCGGAGGAGCTCAAGCTCGTCACGAAAGTCGGCGGGCGGCGCGATGATTCCGGCGGGTGGCATCCGGCGCTGTCAGGAGCTGAGCTGCGTGCGGGCGTCGAGGACAACCTTCGAACGCTGCGACGCGAGCGGATGGATCTCGTCAACCTGCGGCTGTTCGACGAGCACGATTCGGACGATCGCCTGCCAGAGCAACTGGGCGCCCTGGAGGACCTCCGCGCGGAGGGCAAGCTCGACCTGATCGGGGTCTCGAACGCGTCCGCCGACACCACCCGCCGGGCGCTTGACCTAGTCGACATCGCGTGCGTGCAGAACGCGTTCAGTGTCGTCAACCGGGGCGAGGAGGACGAGCTCGCGCTGTGCGAGGAACGCGGGTTGGCGTTCGTGCCGTTCTTCCCGCTCGGCTCGGCGTTCGCGGGAGGTCCGCGGCAGCTCGCCGCCGACCCCGCGATTGCGGAGGTCGCTGTGCGACACGATGCGACGCCGTCGCAGATCGCGCTCGCGTGGCTGCTGCACCGCTCACCGTGGATGCTGCTCATTCCGGGGACGAGCTCGGTTTCTCACCTTGAGGAGAACCTCGCCGCGGGCGAGATCGCGCTCACCGAGGACGACATGCAGCGGCTTGAGGAAGCGGTTGGGCTTGGCGACCCCGGGGCCGCCGCCCGGCATTGAGCTATACGAGCGTCGCGAGCGCGGCGCGGGTCGCTGCGTCGGCGGGCGCGTAGATGCTGAGCCGGAGGTCCGGCGCGCCCGTCGGCACCGTCTGCGCGTGATGCAGGCGCAGCGTCCCCAGCTCGGCGTGCTCGATCGTCTTCGTGCCACGCTGCGTGTCGGTGACCTCGTGCTCGCCCCACCACTGCGTGAACCGTGGACTGCGCTGAGCGAGCTCGGCGATGAACTGCTCATATGCCGGCTCGCCGGCGTGCCGCGCGTACTCGCTGCGAAACCGCGCCACCATGTTGCGGGCCGTCGCCTCGCGACCGGAGTTGTAACGCGCCGGGCCGGGGTCGACGAGCAGCATCCACAGCAGGGAGCGGCGCTCCGGCGGCAGATGGTCGGGCGAGCCGAGCAGCACGGATGCGGCTCGGTTCCACGCGAGGATGTGCGTCATCGGCCCGAGCAGATACGCCGGCGTCGGGTGGAGCCCCTCGACCAGGGACACGAGTAACTCCTCCCCGCCCTCGGCGTCGGTCGACGTGAGCGTTGGCTCGCTCGGAAGCGGCAGCTCGGTGCGCGCGAGCGCGAACAGCGTCGCCCGCTCGGCGGCGTCCAGTCGGAGCGCCCGCGAGAGCGCGTCGAGCACCTCGGGCGAGGGGTGGATGTCGCGCCCTTGCTCGAGCCACGTGTACCAGCTCACGCCCACGCCGGCGAGGGCAGCCAACTCCTCGCGCCTGAGGCCCGGCGTGCGGCGGCGCGCGCCGTCGTCGGGCAGGCCGACGTCCGCCGGTGACAGCCGCGCGCGGCGTGAGCGCAGGAACGCGCGGAGCTCATCACGCCGAGACGGTGAGGAGGCGACGGCCATCGGACGACACCCGACGGTAGCAGTGGGGGTGTTCCAATACGCCTGATCGATGGCCATCACGAAGGATGAAGTGATCGCACTCGTGAACGCCTTTCACGACGTCTCGAGGACATCTCGATGCAGACCAACTACGAGATTCATCAGAAGCTGACCGATGAAGTTCACATGCCCTTGGAGCCCTGGACGATCACCCCTCTCTCAGAGACGCCCGAGCGAGCCCGCGCCGTCGGCGGGGTGTATTAGGAGGGCCGGGTCGTGAGCATGCCGGACCCGTCATCAAGGTCGTCGTCGGCGAGGACTGGATCGTGCAGCGCGACGCGGCCGGCGGGCTGAAGATCGTCCTCTACATCAACGCGTACCACCACTTCCTGCCGGACTCGGCGCAGATCGACCTGGGCTGAGCTGCTGGGCTGGGCGCCGCCGCTGGTCGTCGTCCGCTGCTCGCGGGCGGCGCGTTTGGGAGCGGGAGCCGGTAAGGGTTCGGCTTACGCGACGACCTTGCCGGGATTGAAGATCCCGGCGGGGTCGAGCGCGTGCTTGATCGCGCGCATCATCTGCACGCCGGCGGCGCCGTGCTCCGCCTCGAGGAAGCGGGACTTGCCGTAGCCGATGCCGTGCTCGCCGGTGCAGGTGCCTCCGTGCTCGAGCGCGCGCTGGACGAGGCGGGCGTGAAACGCCTCCGCGCGGGCGATGTCCTCCGGATCGGCGGGGTCAACGAGAACGCAGACGTGGAAGTTGCCGTCGCCGACGTGGCCGACGATCGGAGCGGTGAGGTGCTCGCGAGCGATGTCGGCCTGGGCAGCCGCGATGCAGTCCGCGAGCGCCGAAATCGGAACGCACACGTCGGTGGTGAGCCCCGAGCGGCCGGGGATGAGTCCGCGGGCGGCGTCGTAGGCACGGTGGCGGGCGTGCCACAGCCGCCGCCGCTCGGCCTCGTTGGATGCCCAGGCAAAGCCACCGGCGCCGTGCTCGGCGGCGATCGCGGCCGTCTCTCGCGCCTGGCCCTCGACGTCCTCCTCGGAGATCCCGTGGAACTCGAGAAACAGCGTCGGGGCGACGGCGTACGCGGTCTCGTCGTGGCGGTTGATCGCCTCGATCTGGAGCGCGTCGGCGAGTTCGATCCGGGCGACCGGTACGGCGTGCTGGGCGACGTGCACGACGCACTGGACCGCGTCGCTGACGCTCGGGAACGTGCAGGCGGCCGCCGCGACCGCGGGCGGGGTGGGATGGATCCGGAGCACGAGCTCGCAGATCAGCCCGAGCGTGCCCTCGGAGCCGATCATCACCCGCGTCAGGTCATATCCGGCCGATGACTTGCGCGCCCGCGCCCGCGTGCGCACGACCTCGCCGCGGCCGTTGACGATCGTCATCCCGAGGACGTTCTCGCGCATCGTCCCGTAGCGCACCGTCATCGTTCCGGACGCGCCGGTCGCGGCCATCCCGCCGATCGTCGCGTCAGCGCCCGGGTCGACCGCAAAGAACACCCCGTCACGCCGGAGCCGGGCGTCGAGTGCACGCCGGGTGACGCCCGCCCCGACGACGACATCGAGATCGTCGAGCGACGGCGGAGCGATCGTGCTGCACTCGCGCATGTCGACGCTGATGCCGCCGGCGAGTGCAGCCACGTGTCCCTCGAGCGACGTGCCGGCGCCGAACGGCACGAGCGGTACGCGGTGCTCGAGCGCGATCGTCACGATCGCCCCCGCTTCCTCAGTGCTCCGCGGCCACACCACGACGTCCGGGCGGGCCTCGGGATGGAATGACTCGTCGTGGCCGTGCTCGGCGAGGACGTCGGCACCCGTCCCCACGCGGTCCGCGCCGAGCAGATCCGCGAGCGCCCGCCACGCCGCCTCGACGCTCGCTGCGGGCGGGCGACTCAGCGTTCCTGTAGCGACCGTCGCCATCGCACCGACAGCCTAACCGCCGCCGCTACCGGTGGCCGGCGACTGCATGCGGCTGGTAGGGCTCCTCGAGTCGGCGCACCTCGTCCTCGGCGAGCGTCAACTCCGTTGCGGCGATCGCGTCCTCAAGGTGCGCGAGCTTTGTCGCGCCAACGATCGGCGCGGTCACCCCGGGACGCGTGAGCAACCACGTGAGCGCCATCTGCGCCGGTGGCGCACCGTGCTCGGCGGCGACCTCGGCGAGCCTGTCGATCACCTCGAAGTCGACCTCGGGGGTGTACAGCAAATCCCCAAAGCCGTCGGTCTGGGCCCTGGTCTTCTCGCCGGCGCGCCCACGATTGCCCGCGAGCATCCCGCGGGCGAGGGGACTCCATGGGATCACGCCGACTCCCAAGTCGATGCACTGCGGGATCATCTCCCGCTCCTCCTCGCGGTAGATGAGGTTGTAGTGATTCTGCATTGACACGAACCGGGTCGCCGCGGCGGCCTGCGCCTTCGCGAACTGCCACGCATACATGCTGCTCGCTCCGATGTTGCGCGCCTTGCCCGATTTCACGACATCGTGCAGCGCCTCCATCGTTTCCTCGATCGGCGTGTGCGGATCCCAGCGATGGATCTGGTACAGATCGACATAGTCGTGACCGAGGCGCTGCAACGATGCGTCGATCGAGGCGAGGATGTGCTTGCGGCTCAGCCCTCGCCCGTTTTCGCCGGGCATCGTCGGGTTGAACACCTTCGTCGCGAGCGCGTACTCCTCCCGCATCGAGAACAGCTTGGCGAGGAGACGACCGGTGATGACCTCGCTCTCGCCGCCGTTGTACGTGTCGGCGGTGTCATAGAAGTTGACGCCGGCTTCGACGGCGCGCCGGACGATCGGCTCCGCCTCGCCCTCCGGGAGTGCCCAGGGCCGGCTCTCGTGCGGCCCGTAGCTCATCATCCCCAGACACAGGCGCGAGACGCGCAGCCCGGTCCGGCCGAGGTTCACGTAGTCCATCGCTGCTCAGCGTCTGACGATCGTGAACGTGGTCGTGCGACTGCGTGAGCGTGAACCGGCGGCATCGGTCGCGCCGACCGTGAGCCGGTACCTGCCGACGCTCAGCCGCTTCCCGTTGGTGAGGACGCCCTGGAAGCGGACCCGGTTGAGGCCGGTATGTGCGCTCATGTTCATGTTGCGGGCGTCGACGTAGCGCGTGCACGCTCGCCGGGTGCGATTCGATCGCCGCGGCGCGACGCAGCGGCCGTTCACCCGCCGCCCGGTGCTCGCCCTGGCGAACGTGAGCGTCACTTTGGCGGCCCTGCTGAGGCGGAAGGAGATCGTCGTCCCGGTCGGTGCGGGCCGGCGTGAGATCTGCGGCTTGCGTGACCCCAGCCGCCACCGCGACGGCGTGACGTTCAGCGCCGAGATCGTCGCCGCCGCGTCCCGGGTGACCGTGACGTGGATCGTGGCGACGTTCGAGTCCGACGTGCCGTCGTTCGCCTTGTACGTGAACTGGTCCTTGCCCGTGAAATTGCGCGTGGGCGCGTAGGTGACCGCACTGTTGGCGATTGCGCCGACGCTGCCGTGCCCCGGTTGGTCGACGATCGCCTGCGTCAGCGGGTCGTTCTCCGGCGGCGGGTCGGTGCAGCGCAACGGGATCGACGTTCTCGTGGTGGAGCTCACCGTCACCGTGAGGTCCTGGCACGTCGGCGACGGATTGCGCGTCCAATCGGGGTTACCGTCGAAACGGCCCGCGACGTTGGGCACGAGCGCGGTCGGGAAGCCGGTCCCCTCCGAGTTCATGACCATGAGGTCGCCGTTGCCGAAGATGCCCTGGACGTATGCGATCTTCGTGCCGTCGGGCGACCAGGCGCAGTTGTAGTCACCGAGTCCGCTGTCGGCGATCTCGACGACGTTCGCGCCCTGGATCGTCGAGCGCTGCACGGTCGCTTGCGTGGTCCCAAACGTGCCGCGGGTGAAGCAAAGGCTCTGGCCGTCGGGCGAGACGGCGGGTTGATAGTCGTCGCCGGCCCCGGTGACGACCGACGTCGCGACGCCGCTGTTGTCGGCGGCCTTGCGGTAGATGTCGTCATCCAGCGGAGGGCCGGTGGCAACAACGAGGCTGTAGAAGATCGTCTTCGAATCGGCTGTCCATACCGGCTTGCCGGCGTCGCCGGTCCCGGCCGGCTGGGTGAGGACCGTCTTCGCCCCGGTGGTGACGTTCTGGATGACGATCCGGACGGCGCCGACGCCCTTGCTCTGGTATGCGACTCGGGTCCCGTCGGGCGACCACGACGGGCGATCGTCGGCGACCCCCGGCGAGTTCGTGATGTCTTGCGGGTTGGTGCCGGAGGCCGGCTTGGTCACGTCGAGGATCCAGATGTCCCAGTCGCCGGCGGCACCGGCCGAATACACGAGCTTCGTGCGATCAGGGGACCAATTCGCGTGGCGATGCTGGATCGCGGCGTTGACCGTCACCCGGTGAGGCACACCGCCGGGGCGGTCGACGACCCACAGCTGAGCGTTACCGTCGCTAAACGAAGTCGCGCCGTCGTCCCGACCGCTCGTGAACACGAGCTTGCCGTTCGGCCCGGGCAGCACAGCCCCCGCGTTCGATGCAGTGACAAGCAGCGCGCCGAGGATGACGAGCAGGAGGCCGAGAAGGTTGCGCATCCGTCGCTTAGGGTCGCACGCTCGCCGAGTCGCCGCAAATGTCGACTGCCGAGCGGGGCGACTCAGGAGCCCGGTTCCGGCTCGGCGGCCTCGAGTAGCGACGGCGCGAGCACGGAGTCGGCGCTGCCGGTGGCGAGAAACACGCCGTTTCTGCAGATGGTTGGGGCCCAGCCCTCGGACCGGTCGGGCTCGACCGCCTCGCGCGCACGCTCATGCACGAGCACGTGTTCGGCATTGCATGAGGCGTCGAGCTTCTACGGCTTCATGGTTAGCGATCCGTTGTTCGCCGATGAGAATCCGGATTACCTGCTGATTACGCGCGGCGTCATTCCGGCGCTGCACAACGCGGGTGTGCCCACCGAGCAGATCGACGAGATGATGATCGAGAACCCGCGACGGTTCTTCGGGCAGGGCACCGGTGTCGCCGTCGCCGCGTGACAGCGCCCGCCGCGGCGATCACCACGGACAGCGTCGGGTCAGCCGTCTTTGCGCTCCAGCACGTCGAACGACCACAGCTCGCTCGCAGTCCCGACCGGGCCGCGATCGCGGTGCTGCGAGTGGCCCGCGCCGAAGTCGCGGCTCGCGAGCCACGCTTGGAAGTCCTCCTCGGAGCGCCAGCGGGTCAGGACGAGGCAGACGTCGCGGTCATCGTTCGGTCGCAACAGCTCGAAGCTCTCGAAGCCCGGTGCCTCCTCGACCTTGCCGGCGCGTGACGCGAACCGCTGCTCGAACTCGGCAAACCGCTCCCTGGGCACCGTGATCGCGTTGATCTTGACGACGCTCATGCCGGCAATCCTACGGCCCGGCGGATCTCAACCCACGGCTCGCGTGACGAGCGCCACGATCTGCGCCTCGGTGTCGGCGTTCAGTTCCTTCAATGCGTAGGAGGTCGGCCAAATGTCGCCGTCATCGAGCCGCGCCTTGTCGGAGAAGCCGAGCGTTCCGTACCGCGTCTTGAACTTCTGGCCGCTCTGGAAGAAGCACAGCACCTTGCCGTCCTTGGCGTACGCGGGCATCCCGTACCACGTCCGCGGGGTCAGCTCGGGCGCCGCCTCTGCGATCAGCGCGTGCAGCCGCTGCGCGATGGCGCGATCCGGCTCGGCCATCTCGGCGATCTTCGCCAGGACGTCGGCCTCGCCCTCCTCCTTGCTCGCGCCCCTGCCGCGCTGTGCGTCGCGCTCGGCAACGTACTCCTTGATCGCGGCGCGTTCCTCGGCGGTGAACGTCTTCGATGCCGAGCTGGTCTTGGACTTTGCCTTCGCCTTTGCCGCAGGTGCCATTGCAGCCTCCCTTCCGGAATACGCGTTCGAATACGAGCCCGATGCTAGTCCGCGCCGGCGGTCGGGACTTCTCGAAATCTGATCGATTCGCCGATCGCGTTGAGCACCGCCGTCGCGACACCGTCGTCGCCGTCGATGGCCGCGCCGTTCCTGGCCTTGCGGGGCGTCATCCGCTGCGTCGCCTGGGTCTCTACGATCCGGGCGTGGAGCTGCATCCCCTCGCCCAACAGTTTGCGTCGGTCGCCAATGCGTATGAGCGGGGACGGCCGGACTACGCCCCAGCTGTGATCGGCGCGACGGCCGCGGAACTCAGGATCGGCCCGGGCGACCGCGTCCTCGACCTCGCTGCCGGGACAGGCAAGCTGACCCGGGCGCTTGTCGCATTCGGTTTCGACGTCGTCGCCGTCGAACCGCAGGCGGCGCTGCGCGCCGTCCTGGCCGAGAAGGCCGGTGCGGCACGCGTGTGCGACGGCGTTGCCGAGCAGATCCCGCTGGCGGACGGTTCGATCGGCGCGGTCATGATCGCCGACGCGTTCCATTGGTTTGACCGCCCGCGGGCGCTCGCGGAGATCCGCCGCGTGCTCTGGCCCGGTGGCGGGTTGGCGCTGTTGGGTACCGTCCCGGACTGGAGCGGCGCGAGTTGGGCGCACGAACTAGGCACGCTCGTCGCCGGCGTCCGCCCCGAGCATCCGCACTTCGACGGCCGGCCGTGGCAGGAGTTCGTCCGTGCGGCGGAGGGCTTTTCGGAGCCATGGGAGGTGCGCGTGACCACCCATGGCCCCGCCGATCCCGAGCGGGTGCTCGCCCACATGGCGTCGATGAGCTGGATCGCGGGGCTGCCCGAGGGGCAGCGGGCCGACGCGCTCGCGCGGATGCGTGCGGTCGTCATCGGCGGCGAGACCCCCGCGCGGTTCCCGCTGCACGTCGAAGTGGGGATGACACGGCGCGGAGACTGAGTCCGCGGCCGCGGGCGGCGTCCGGTTCGACTGGCAACCGCGCGTGTTTGCCCCCGGAGACCCTTGGGTAAGGCAATGGCCGGAGGGAAGGGTCCCGAGAGGTAGGAGGAGAGCGAATGCACCTATCCGTGCCACGCGCGCGCCGGCTGTTGGCCGCCGCGAGCGCCGGGCTTGCCGCCGGCGCCGTCATCGCGCCGACGGTCAGCGCGACAAGTCACCCTGCGGCGAAGTCGTCGTACGGGCAGATCCGGCAGTCGACCGCGTCGCTGCCGTATGAGAACGCGATGCTGCCGATACGACAGCGGGTCGCGGACCTACTATCGCGGATGACGCTCGCCGAGAAGATCGGCCAGATGACACAGGCCGAGCGGGCGAGCATCGACACCGATACGTCGAAGATCGCGACGGACAACCTCGGCAGCCTGCTGTCGGGCGGCGGCTCAGTGCCGACGCCGAACACGCCGACGGCGTGGGCGGACATGGTCGACCGCTACCAGCGGGCGGCCCTCGCCAACCGTCTGCACATCCCGATCATCTACGGGATCGACACCGTCCACGGCGACGGAAACATGTACGGAGCCACCGTGTTCCCGCACAACATCGGCCTCGGGGCGTCTCGCGATCCGGCGCTCGTGCGCCAGGTCGAGCACATCGCGGCTGAGGAGACCCGGACGACCGGACCGCAGTGGGCGTTCGCCCCGTGTATCTGCGTCGTGCGCGACGATCGCTGGGGTCGCACCTACGAGTCGTTCGGCGAGGACCCGAAGCTCGTGCGCGAGATGGAGACCGCGATTGCGGGGTTCCAGGGCCCGCCCGGCCATCTGTCGGATCCCGACCGCGTGCTCGCGACGGCCAAGCACTTCGCCGGCGATGGCCTGACCACCTACGGCACCGGGTCAAACAACCAGACGACCGGCAACTACCCCATCGACCAGGGCGTTGACCAGGTCAATCATGCGACGTTCGACCGGCTCGCGCTGTCCCCGTACGTGACCGCGATCCACCAGTACCACGTCGGGAGCGTGATGCCGTCCTACTCGGACGTCGACTGGACCGAGGATGGGCTCGGCAACCGGATCAACATGCACGGCAACCGCGATCTCATCACCGGTTGGCTGAAGCAGAAGATGGGCTTCAGCGGGTTCGTGATCTCCGACTACAACGGCATCGATCACATCCAGCCGGAGACGTCGACGTTCGCCCAGAAGGTCGAGATCGGTGCCAACGCCGGCATCGACATGTTCATGCAGCCGCAGAACTTCGAGCAGTTCGAATCGACGCTGACCGACCTCGTCAACTCCGGCCAGGTCCCGATGGGTCGGATCAACGACGCGGTGAGCCGGATTTTGACCGCAAAGTTCGAGCTCGGGCTGTTTGAGCATCCGTTCACGGATCGCCGCTACATCAGTCAGGTCGGCTCACCGGCCCATCACGCGCTCGCCCGGCGAGCGGCGGCCGAATCCCAGGTGCTGCTCAAGAACCGCCATCAGGTGCTGCCGATTCACGATGCACACCCGGTCTATGTCGCGGGCTCCAACGCCGACAACATCGGCAACCAGGCAGGCGGGTGGACGCTGACGTGGCAGGGCGGCTCGACCAACGTGATCCCGGGCACGACGATCCTCGACGGCATCCGGCAGGACGCCCGCGGGACCGTCACCTACAGCCAGGACGCGTCGGCGCCGATCCCGCGCAACGCCACCGGCATCGTCGTCGTTGGCGAGACGCCGTACGCCGAGGGCTTCGGCGACGTGTTCGGCCCGCAGTGGGCGTATGACCCGGGCGATCACAACGTGCCCCGGCCGGTCAAGGACATGCAGCTGTCGACAGCGGACAAAGCGGCCGTCGACAAGGTGTGCGCTGCGGCGAAGCGGTGCGTCATGGTGATCGTGTCCGGTCGCCCGCTGATCCTCGATCCGGCGCAACGGCATGAGTCCGACGGGATCGTGGCCGCGTGGCTGCCGGGCAGCGAGGGCACGGGCGTCGCCGACACGTTGTTCGGCGCCCGCCCGTTCACCGGCAAGCTCCCGGTGACGTGGCCGCGGACGCTGAACCAGGAGCCGATCAACATCGGCGACCGGAACTATCACCCGCTGTATCCGTACGGCTACGGGCTGAGGACGCACGTCGGGCGCTGGCACGGCGCTCGGCGTTAGACGATTGGGACGGCGGGTCGCGCGCCGCGGCCCGCCGCGCCCAGGGACCGGCCGAGGTGGGCGGCGGAACCGTCGCAAGTGACCGATGGACGCGCCAGATCAGCAGAATCGGGCAATCGTGTCGCTCAGACCGTGACAACTGCCCGATCTGCCGCCGGGGACCGTCCGAGCGGTCAATCGGCACGGTCAACAACGCCGATCCGCGCGACCGAGGGGTCCGCGAGGGACGCCGTAAGGCCGGCACGTGGCTCGCCGCGCCCTGGGACCGCCGGACGATCTCCGGTTGCCAACGGTTCCCCCGTCGTGGATCGTTACGCGGATGAGCGAGCTGGAGTTCCTTCATGCGCTGCATGTCGAGCTGATCCGTCACCGAGCGCTCCAGCCGGAAGGTCATCGGCATGAGCTGTTCCAGACGTCGACGATCGAGGCGTTGCTCGACGGTGCGTTCGAGGGCGACGTGACCCTCTCGGAGATCCTGCAGCACGGTGACCTGGGGCTCGGGACGCTCAACGCACTTGACGGCGAGCTGATCGTCATCGGCGGCGAGGCGTGGCAGGCGAGCGCCGACTGCGAGCTCGTTCACGCGCCCGGCTCGTGGCGCACCCCGTACGCGGTCGTCGTCCCGTTCACGCCGACCGCGCCGATCGTCCTGCCGGGGCAGTTGCCGTACGCGGGGCTCGGGCAGGCCGTTGGGCATCGGCTCGAGGACATGACGTCTCCGACGGCGGTACGCATCGATGGTCGCTTTGAGCATGTGCGGGTGCGCTCGGTGCCGAGGCAGCAGCGCCCGTACCCGCGCCTCGCCGATGCGCTCGCGGAGCAGCGGATGCGCGACCTCCGCGCTGTCTCGGGGACGATGGTCGGCTTCGGCTTCCCGGACGCGTTCGATGGGATCGAGATGCTGGGCTGGCACCTGCACTTCGTGACCGACGACCGGACCCGCGGCGGTCACGTGCTCGACTTCACGCTCGAGCACGGGGCCGCCCACGTCGACGACGCGACCGAGTTGAAGGTCGAGCTGCCGCCGGCCGTCGATGTTCATCACGACGGCGCCCCGGATCCGGACGTGCTCCGGCGCTTGGAATTCGATCGCTAGTGCGCACACATCGGTGAACGCATGAGGACGCCCGTCACCCACTACGCCCAATCCGACGGAGCGTCGATCGCCTATCAGGTGGTCGGCGACGGGCCGCCCGACCTCGTGCTCGTGCTCGGGTTCGCCACCCACCTCGAGCTGCAGTGGGAGCTGCCGCCGATGGCCCGGTTCTTTGACCGACTCAGCGCGTTCTCGCGGCTGATCATCTTCGACAAGCGCGGCACCGGACTGTCGGATCCGGTGGCGGAGGTGCCGACGCTCGAGCAGCGGGTCGACGACGTGCGCGCGGTGATGGATGGGGCGGGCTCTGACCAGGCGAGTCTGTTCGGGATATCCGAGGGCGGCCCGATGAGCGTGCTGCTCGCGGCGACGCATCCCGCCCGGGTGCGCTCGCTCGTGCTCTACGGAGCGATGGGGCGCACGACCGAGGCGCCGGACTATCCGTGGGCCACGCCCGCGGACGCGCTGCGCGAGGCCGCCGCGACGTTCATCGCGCCCTACTGGGGACGGCAGTCGGAGGGGATGGTCGAGCTGTTCGCTCCGAGCTTGGCCGGGGACCCGCGGGTCGCCGAGTACACGGCGCGGCTCGAGCGCTCCGCCGCGAGTCCGGGGATGGTGCAGAAGATCTTCGAGATGTTCCTCGACATCGACGTGCGCGCCGTGCTGCCTACGATTCACGTGCCGACGCTCGTGCTGCATCGCCACAGCGACCGGGTCGTCAACCGGCGCGCCGGGCAGCGACTGGCGGCGAGCATCCCGGGCGCGCGCTACGTCGAACTCGCCGGCATTGATCACCTGCCCTGGGCGGGCGACAGCGACGCGGTGCTCGGGGAGATCGAGGAGTTCCTCACCGGCAAGCGCTCGCCGCCCGACACCGATCGTGTACTCGCCACGGTGATGTTCACCGACATTGTCGGCTCGACGAAGCGCGCCGCGGAGCTCGGCGACGCGCGCTGGCGCGAGCTTCTCGCTGCGCATCACGAGGCGGTCCGCGACGAATTGGCCCGGTGCCGAGGCCGCGAGGTGAAGACCCTCGGCGACGGCTTCCTCGCCACGTTCGACGGCCCGGCCCGGGCAATCCGCTGCGGGCAGGCGATCGCCGCCGCCGCCGAGTCGCTGGGACTCGAGGTCCGGGTCGGCGTGCACACCGGCGAGGTGGTGCTGATCGGCGACGATGTCAGCGGGATCGCGGTCCACATCGCGGCGCGGGTCGGCGCCCTCGCGGGCCCGTGCGAGGTGCTCGCCTCGAGCACGACACGCGACCTTGTTGCCGGCTCCGGGATCTGTTTTCAGGATCGAGGCGCGTGTCAACTTGCCGGGATCGAGGACGAGTGGCGGCTGTTCACCGCCGTGCCGTAGACACCCAGGCGCGGATCTCGTCGGCGAGCGCGGCGGGGGCGTCGGACTGCATCAGGTGGCCCGAGCGCTCGACGAGGCGGAATGATGCGGCTGGGATGAGGGCGGCAAGGCGGCGACCGGCCTCGACGGGGATCCACGCGTCCTCGGACCCCCAGAGGATCCGCGTCGGAATCCTAAGCTGATCGAGGGCGCGCTCGATCTCTTCCAAGAAGCCCTCGTCGAACTGCGCGATCTGCCGGTAGAACGCCGCCTGTCCGCCGTCCCCGAGCCACGGCGCCACGAGTCGCTCGAGCTGGATGTCCGACAGCCCGCGATGGGTGGCGCCACCGACATACGCGCGGACGATCGCCTCGTGGATGTAGCCGGGCAGCTCGTCGAGGAGTGTCGGGTGCTCGGCGACGAAGCGAAAGAACGGTGACCCGACGGGCGGAATCGCGACGACGTCGATCAGCATCAGCGATGCGTACGGCACCCCGAGAACCAGGTGAGCTCGCAGTGACACGGCACCCCCGTAGTCATGGGCGACGACGTGCGGGGCTCCGAGCTCCCAGTGCGCGAGCAGCGCCGAGAGCGCCTCGGACTGGGCGCCAAAGTCGACGCGGTGCTCGGGGGCCTTCGACGAGCGCCCGTAGCCGGGCATGTCCCACGTGTAGACGGTGAAGTCACGGGCGAGGGCGGCAGCGTATGGGCGCCACACCTCTGAGGAGAACGGCGTGCCGTGGCAGAGCACGACCGCCGGACCTGAACCGAGTCGCTCCCACGCGATCGTCCGCCCTTCCCAAACAAAGCGCTCAGACATTCAGTGAGACACTGTGCCACCCGGTTCGACGAACGCGAGGAGAGGGAGCATGAAAGCGATCACCACGGATGCGCGCACAGTGGTCAACATCCACTCGGCCGACTACCAGCACTGGCGCAACGAGGACGGCAGCGAGCTGCTCGATCAGGGCTATCTGCAGCTTGACGACTCGTTTCCGGCGGGCAGCGGCTTCTACATCTACAAGATGGAGCCGGGCGCGGTGACCACGCCGCACGAGCACACCTGCCGGGAGAGCTTCCTCATCCTCGACGGCGAACTCGTCGACAACGACGGGTACGTCTATCGCCCCGGCGACTTCGTGATGCTCGAGGACGGCACGCAGCACAGCTCGAGCGCGCCGAACGGGTGTCTGCTCGCCGTGTTCGTTCGGACGATCGAACGCGATCTCACCTGAGGGCCGCTGACTCCGAAGCGCGCGGCGGCTCGAGCACGACGACGGCGGTCTCCATCGAGCGGCGCGCCGCGTAGGCATCGAGATGCTGGTCCAGCGCTCGCCAGCCGGCCCACAGCCGCTCACCCGTTTGGGATCTCGTCGGTCAACATCACCGTCTTGCGCCGCTGCTTGCAGGTCACGAACGATTCCTGTGCCAGGTCGCCCGGCCGCTGGGTGCATGTCCAGCCGTGGAGCACGATCCGTGTGCGCTCGGTGGGGTGCTGGACGTAACGCTTTGAGATGTCGCGCGCGGCAGGGCAGTCGGACTGACCACCGGACGCCAGAATGCCGAAGGCTCCGAAGATCCCTGTCTGGTCGCGGTGCAGCCGCTGGTTGATACGCACGTCGCCGCAGTGCAGCGGCTCGCCGGCCGGGAGCGCGAGCGCCACCGCCGGACGGGCGATGTTCTTGAGGTCGCGTCCGTGCTGGCAGGTCACCCCGGCCAGGGGCCGCGGCCACTGCGAGGACGAGCAGCCCACACGTCACCAGCATCAAGCTCGAGACGATCCCCAAGCGCGGCATCGTCTCACGACCGTAGGCGCGCGTCCGCGGGCGCGCATCCGCCCAACGCCCTCGGAGCCGCTTCGCAGTTGCCCACGTTTGCGCTGGGCTCAGCGGTTGCGGAACAGCTTCGGCAGCGCGGCGAGGAAGCGGGGGATGTCCGAGCGCGAGTGGCTGAGCGCCTCGTCGAGGGCGGCGGCACCGCCGGACTCGATCGCCTCGCCGTGGCCGACGAGCAGGAGCTCGGGCCGGTGGCCCGAGAACTGGGAGCGCGGCGGGATGGGGCGGAGGAGCGGGTGGACCCCGGCGCGCCGGCCGAGCGCGAACGCGGGCGCGGTGCCGATCGCCTCGGCGATGATCAGGCCGCGCGCGTCTCCCAACCACAGCGCGACCTCTCGCCACCCTGGACGGGAGATGACGGGGATGACCTCGAATGCCGCATCGGGTACCGCCCGGGGCAAGCGCATGAGCGGCACCGCGAGCCGCGCCGCGATCGGCTCGCAGTCGCGGTTGTGACGGTCAAGCAGCTGGAACACGCCCGCCGGCGGGCCGAGCGCCGCGACGGCCTCGAGCGCCTCGTCGTCCTCGAACGGGTCGATCAGCCACACCCTTCCGGCGTGCGCGACGCCGTGAGCGGCGCGGGCCATCCCGCCTGGCTCGCTCCAGGTGATCCCGAGCGCGTGTCGCTGGACGAGCGAGCTCATCCGCCGCACTCCGCGTTGACGTAGCCGGACCGGAACGGGCTCGCCTCGCCGGTGCGTTCGTCGTACGTGTGCCGCCACACGCAGCCGGTGTCGTTGGCGAGCAGATGGATCGAGACCGACGTCTGGGCGGACGTCGTGCGGACGCGGTGGACATCGTCGCGGGGCGGCAGCAGCGTGTAGTAGTCGCCGACCTCGAGCGGGCGGCGCCGCAGCAGCGTGAGCTGTCCGTCGCCGGGGCGGTAGAACTCCTCGTCCTGGTTGCCCTCGTAGAGGCCGACGAGGCCCCACGCGAGATGGTCGTGGACCGGCGTCATCGCGTCCGGCGGGACGACGAGGCTGAACAGCGACAGCGACCGGTCGGCGGCGCGGAACAGCAGCCACTGGCCGATGCCGCCACCCATGCCGCTGCCCTTCGCCGGCTCGCGGTGCGTCTGCGGCAGCCAGTCCCGATCAGCGAGGAGCTCGGCGAAGGCGGGAGCGATCGCCCCGCACGCGTCCGTGGGTGACGCGGCCCGCGCGATCACGTCCCGGACGGCGGCGACGAACGTGCGCACCCGCGGCGTGTCAAGCCGGTACTCGTCGCGCTCCAGCGGCGCAAGTGGCTCGTGATCGGCGCCGAAATCGCACATCGCCGCCAAATCCTGTCACGCCGGGCGTTGTGGGGCGCTTCACACGGCGATCTGTGGCCCGAGCGGGCGCAGTTCCTCCGCGTAGCTGATCGATCGACGGCGCATCACGCCGTCGGTGTCGATCGCGTACTGGCCGAGACGCCACAGCGGCGGTGAGTAGGCATGGATCGAGATCGAGTACTCCTCGTCGCCCGCGAGACGGTGGATGTGATCGGGTCCGAAGGAGAAGCACTCCCCGGCATGGGCGGTGCGGATCGCCGGCTGCCCGCCGATCCGCGGGCTCGCCTCCGACAGCGCGCCCTGCACGACGCGGACTGCGCCTGAGGAGATGTCGTGGTCGTGCCACCCGGTGTCGTTCTGGCGCGTCCAGCACAGCAGCCACACGTCGACGTAGTCGTCGCGGTAGAGCGACACAAAGACGCGCTCGTCGTCGGAGTAGTCGACGAGCTCGCGCCACCGCTCCGGGTCGCGCGCGAGCGCCTCGACGAGCGACGCGAGTTCGGCGCGGTCAAGAGTGCGTGCCGGCAGGGATGGCAACGTCATCGGGGGCCTCCGGGAGGTCGAGGAGTCGAACGGGGTTGGAGCTGCGGAGCGCGACGTGCGCCGCCGCGCCGAGGCCGTGGTCGGGCGGCGTGGCATACGGGCGGTCGGAGCCGTTGACGAGCACGTCGATCCCGAGCACACGGACGACGGCATCGATAGCGCGCGTTCCGTAGGACGAGATGTCCAGGAAGGCGTGCTCGTCAACGACGGTGCGCTGTCCGGAGCGGGCGAAGAACCGCTCGCCGTGCAGTGGCGCAAGCCCGGCGAGCATCGCGAAGCACACCCGCAGCGCCGGGTACCGCGGTCGCCCGAGCACGAGGAACGCGTACCAGGCGGCGTGCATTTGCTGCACGTAGTCGACAAGCGCCGGCCACCAGCCGGGCCCCGGGTCCGCCGCGTCGCCGGACGCGGCCCGCGTTGCGGGACCGGGGTGGACGAACAGGGGGCGGCTGTGGGCCTCGAGCGTCTTCAGCAACGGCCCCACACGCTCGTAGCCGGGTGCGTCGAGGAGTGTCGTCGCCGGAAGAGACAGGCCGACGAACCCGTTTTGGAGCCGGCTCGCAAGGGCGTCCGGATCGACGTCGGTGAGGCTCGCGGCCGCCCACGCGTGGAACGGCGGCGGGAGCGCGAGTACGCCGTCGTGGTAGGCGCTGAACAATTCTGCGCCTTCGTCCGCCGGCAGGAGCTCGATTCCCAGCGGACTCGAGAGCGAGATGACGACGAGGTCGAGGTCGTCACGCTCGGCCTGGGTGGCGCGCAGATCCGGATCGTGCGCGGCGGGATTCACCGCGTAGTCCGGCTCGCCGTCGAGCTCGAGCGTCCAGCCTCGCAGCCGCGGCGCGCGCGTCCGGGACCGCAGCGCTTCGACGAATGGGGCCGGCCACAGGTGTTGGTGAACGTCCGCCCTCACTACGTTCTGAACCGTTTCATTGAACCGCTTCAGTGAAGCGCTTAAGGCGGCCTCCGTCAAGGGCGTCGATCGTTGAGTGCCGGCGCGACTACCCTTTGCGCACGGTGAGCCCCACCAAGCGAGTCACTATCCGCGAGGTGGCTGATGCCGCCGGGGTCTCGCCTGCCGCGGTTTCCTACGCGCTCCGGGGCATCCAGGTGTCCGAGGAGACCCAGGAGCGGGTTCGCAAGGTCGCGACCGAGCTCGGCTACGAGGCCAACCCAATCGCGCGGGCGCTGGCGAGCGGCCGCTCAGGGATGGTGGGAATCCTCGGGCCGACGCTCGAGGACCTGTGGCAACAGCGGCTCGTCGCGGAAGCGGGTCGGGTGCTCCTCGACCGCGACCGCTACGCGCTCATCCTCGATGCGGGCGCCGACCCAGAACGCCAGCGGATCCTCGCCGGCCAACTCCGTGACCAGCAGGTTGACGGCCTGATCGTGTCACCGATCGATCCTGCCGACCCGTTCTGGGCCGAGCTCGCCGCGGCGCTTCCGGTCGTCTCGATCGGCGACTCGCTCGCCGGCGCGGCGGCTGCGGGCGAGGTCTTGTTCGACAACCGCACCGGTGTCCGCAACGCCCTCGAGCTGCTGTCCGAGCTCGGGCATCACCACATCGCTGTGCTGAGCCCGCCAGGATCGCCGACGACCGACCGGCCGGCCGAGCTATTCGTGAGCGCCGAAGCCGACCGGCTCGGGCTCGACGTGCAGATCGTGACGGCTGCCTACGAGCTCCAGCACGCCACCGACCTGGCCCGCGGACTGCTCGAGGGCTCGCGACGCCCGACGGCGGCGTTCTGCTTCTCGGACTCGATCGCCTACGGCGTCTACGCAGCGGCGCAGGAGCTCGGAATTGCGATCCCGGTGGAGCTGTCTGTCATCGGGTACGACGATCACCCGATCTCGGGGTTGCTGTCGCCGCCGCTGACGAGCTTCAGCTGGGGTTCCAAGCGCCTCGTCGAGCAGGCCGTCGGGCTGTTGCTGGCGGCGATCGACGCCACTCCGTCCTCGAAGCGTCGGGTCGTGATCAAGCCGGAGCTGTGTGACCGCGGCTCGACCGCGCCGCCGCCGGATTGAGCACGGCTGCAGCCGTCTCCGGCGAGACGTTGCCACCCGAGACGACGCAACAGATCGTCTCGCCGCTTACCCGGCCCGCGAGGACGGCGGCCACCCCGACCGCGGCGGCGGGCTCGCACGCGAGTTTGGCGCGGCCGTAGAGCAGGCGCATCGCCTGGGCGATCTCGTCCTCGGTGACGAGCACGCTGTCGACCCGCGAGCGGCGCCGAGGGCAATGGCCGATTCGCAGGCGAACGGCGCGGCGAGGCCGTCGGCGATCGAGGCCGGCTGCACCGGCACCGACCGGCTCGCGGCGAGGCCGGCGTGCAATGCGGGCGAGAGCTCGGGCTCGACGGCGACGACGCGGCACGAGACGGCGGCAGCGATCCCGGTGACGAGCCCACCACCGCCCACCGGGACGACAATCGTGTCGACGTCCGGCAGGTCTTCCTCGATCTCGAGGCCAACGTGACCCGTCGTCATCGCCGGGGCTCGGGCAGCGGACCGGCTCAGCCGATCAGCTGCTTGCCCGTGTCGTTGCTCCAGGCGACGGCCTCGAGGTAGTGCGCGGAGGCACCGTCGAGGATCTCGTTGGCCCGGTCGAAGTCGCCCTGCTCGATCGCCATCACGCACGTGAGCAGCCGGCCGGGGCCGGTGTGGTGGATGAGGGCGTCGCGCGTCGAGGGGGTCAGCGGCAGGTTCTGGAGCGCGGTGTGCATCGAGATGTCGGTGAGGGCGTCGAGTACGGAGAAGAGGCCGAGGGTGAATCGCTCGGCGGGCGTGCCGTCCTTGCTCTCCCCGGCCTGCTCGCAGAAATGCGCCCGGATGAGCGCGGTGACGAACAGCTCGTGCGGCTTGTCGCCGAGGTCGGCCATCGTCGTGAGCGTCGCCCACGGGCGGAGGTTCGCGATGCCGAGCAGGGCGGTCGCCTGCTTGATCGAGCTGATGCGACCGCGTAGCCCGAAGTACGCGCTGTTGATGTATTTGAGCAGCCGGTAGCTCAGGCCGACGTCGGCGGAGATGAGCTGCTCGAGGTCGGCGAGCTCAATCGCCGGATCCTGGAGCGCGGCCGCGAGCTGCATGAGCGCGATTCGGCTCGGGAGGATCGCGCGGGCCCCGACGAGGTGGGGCCGGCAGAAGAAGAAACCCTGGAACAGGTCGGCTCCGGCGGCCTTTGCGAGCCGGAAGTCCTCCGGGTTTTCGACCTTCTGGGCGACAAGCGTGACGTCGAACGGCTTGAGCTCAAAGGCCTGGTGCGCGAGCTCACGGGGGCCGAACGCCGCCATGTCGACCTTGACGAAATTGACCATCTCGAGCAGCGGCTCGAGACCCTGCTGGTAGCGGAACTGATCGAGGGCGAACTGGTAGCCGGCGGCGCGCAATTCGGTGACGACGTCGAGGGCGGAGCGATCGCCGAACGGTCCGGCGTCGAGCTGGAGGACGACGCGGTCCGGCGGGAGGTTGCGGACGAGATCGTGCGACAGGAATTCGGGCGACACCGTGATCCAGGCGCGGCTCTGTCCAACGAGGTTCTCGAGCCCGATCTCGCTGAGGGCGGTGACGGCGACGCGGGCGGTGCTCAGCGCCTCGTCAACCGGCTCACCGTCGGCTTCGCCGTGGGGATAGACGAGCTCGTATCCAGCGACCGACTGTTCGCGGTCGAGAATTGGCTGTCGAGCGAGGAACGCGCTGCTCATAACGAAACCCAACCCTGGTACTCGGCCAGTGGGTCAGATCCTTGAGCGACATAATCAGGAGGACGTGGGCGAGAGGGTCAGCAGGCGCTCAGCGATGGGTGGCGCGCCAGGCGGCCACGCCGGCGATCCCGTCGGGACCGATGCCGCAACAGCCGCCGATCACGCGCGCGCCGGCGGCATACCAGCGGTCAAGTAGCTCGGGCGGGAACTCGACGACGCCGGTGCCCTCGACCCATTCGTACCGGGCTCCATCCCAGATCCGCCCCCAGTTCGGGTAGGCCACGAGCGGAAGGTCGCTCGCGGCGCGGGCGTCCTGCAGGAGCGATTCGACGTGCTGCGGCGGCGTGCAGTTGAGCCCGACGGCGGTCACGCGGCCGGTGCGGGCCACCGCGCGCACGGCGTCGCCAATCGACGTGCCGTCGCTGAGGTGATGGTCGTCGCGGCAGCAGAACGTGACCCACGACTCGACGCCCGGGAACTCGGTCAGCAGGTCGCCGAGGATGGCGGCCTCGCGGCCATTCGGGATCGTCTCGATCGCGAGCAGGTCAGCCCCGGCGTCGACCATCGCGCGGATGCGCCGCCGCTGCTCGTCGGCGACCTCATCGTCGGTGGCGCGGCTGTAGTCGCCGGTGTACTCGGTTCCGTTCGCCCAGACAACCCCGTACAGGCCGACCGAACCGGCCACGAACGTCTCGCGCTCGGCCGGTTGCGCGCGACGCGCGAGCTCGACCGAGCGCGCGAGCAGCCGCGTCGCCTCGGGCTCGTCGATACCTGCGGCGGCGAAGCCGGCGTAGCTGGCGTGGTAGCTCGCGGTGATCGCGATGTCCGCGCCGGCGTCGAAGTATGCCTCGTGGGCCCTGACGATCTCTTCGGGCGCGTCGCGGAGCAGACGTGCTGACCAGAGGCTGTCGCGCAGGTCGTGTCCTTGCGTCTCGAGCTGCGTGGCGAGGCCTCCGTCGAGCACGACAGGGCCCCGGTCAACCGCGTCCGTGAAGCTGGTCATGGCAGCAGTATCTCGAATCCCGGATCCTCCACGGCGGCGGCAAACGGACACTCGCCGAGCGCTGGAACGGGTCGCACTGGACCGTCCAGGCGACCCCGGGCGGTGACGGCTGGCCGCTCGAGCAGGTCGCGTGTCGCTCGGCGTTCTGCATCGCGGTCGGATTCCCCGGCAACGCGACGCTGGCTGAGCGCTACGGCTGAGGCGCGGGCGCGCCGGGCGCGCCGGGCGCGCCGGGCGCGGTCGCGGCTCGACGGGCGGCGCCGGCCTGGCGACGCCGGATGATCGTCGGGACGAGCATCAGCGCGCAGCCCCCGAGCAGGCCGACGATTGCCCAGCCCATCCCCGGAGGGGCGAACGTGAACGTGAGGCGGTGTGACCCTGCCGGGACGGTCACCGCCTGGAAGACGCCGTCGATGCGGCGGATCGGGACCGGATGGCCGTCGAGTTGCGCATCCCAGCCGGCCATCAAGGTCTCGCGCCGGATGAGTGTCGTCGGTCGCGGGCAGACGGTCCGGACGTTCTCACGGTCGCGGGACGTGACCGTGCAGCCGCCGGCGGTGAAGTACGGCAATGCGCCGGCGAGTCGGTAGATGAGAGTCGTCGGGGTCTCCAACGCGAGGTGCAGCGCACCACGGCTCGGGGGCAGCGGTTGTGCCGTCGGCGTCAGCACATAGCGCACCCCCGCGACGCGATAACCGGCGAGGTGGTGCATCAACTCCAACTGCGCGGTTGCCGCGTTGCGCGACCGGAAGCCAATGAACTGGCTCGCCGGGTCGACTCGCCGGTGGATGAAGTGCGCGAACGACGTCGGCGGGAAGTCGTCGACGCCCAGCGAGGCGAGGCCAAAGTACGAACCGTAATCGGGGCGAATCGGACCGAGCGTGTAGAAGCGGCCCTCACCGAGGTGCGCTCGCAGGTATCTCACCGGCGCAAAGTCGACAGTGGTTGCGCGTGGCGCCGCGAACTCGGGAACGACAAACAGGGCTACGGCGTCGACCGCCACAAGCGCCGCGAGCCCGCCGGTGCGCACGCGCACGTTCCGCAGGAGCGCCACGGCCGCGATCGCCGCCGCGGTGAGCGCTCCCCAGAGGACCGAGGCGCGGAACCACGCGTCGTGCTCAAACGCGGCCCCGAGCGAACGCACGACGGGTCGTGCGTCGATCGCCGCGGCGACGACGATGGCGAGCACGGCCAGCGTGGCCGGCACGACTCGCCGCCAGCGGGCGCCGAGGCGAACGACATCGTCGAGCCCGAGGGCGGCGAGCACGATCACCGGCAGTTCGAGCGCCGCGGTGCCGTACCGGTAGAACTGGATCTTCGACATCCCGGGGAGAACGCCGAGGACATCACCGAGCAACGGCGGCTGCCCATACATGCGGGCGAAGACGAGCAGTGTCCAGCCGAGCAGCACGAGCTTGAAGCCGCGGCGGCCGGGCGCGATCACACCGAGCACGGCGAGCAGCAGCAGCGTCGTCGACAGATACCCGCCGACCATCAGCCAGACGATGAAGCGCGGCTCGGTGTTGACCTGGCCGTAGAGGTAGGGCATCACGAGTTGCGGGAGGGCCGACAGGCTGAGATGTCGCCGTCCGAGCTGCGCGTTGGCGTGGACACTGAGATCGGCGTGAGTCAGGTACGTCCCCATCGCGACGAGCATCGGGGCCGCGAGCAAGGCGCCGGCGACGCCACCGAGCGCCGTCTTCGTCACGAGCGCCCGCCGCCGACCCGGCTCGAGGCATCCGATCCGCCAGCCGAGCCATGCCGCGCCCATCAGCGTGTTGATGTACGCGACCTCGGGAAAGCCCGCGTAGACCGATAAGGCCCCGGCGAGGGCGAACAGCCGCCAGCCGCCCGACCGGCCCGTGCGGGCCGCGTCGTACGCCCGCTCGATTCCGAGCAGCAGCATCGGCAGGAAGGGCAATGGGTTGACGCCGGCATCGGCGAACCAGGCGAACTTCCCGTTGAGGGCGTACGCGATTGCCCCGAGGGTCGCTGCGGCCCGGCCGAGTCCGATACGCCGCAGCAGCAGGTAGGTGAAAATGCCGGCGAGCAATTCCAGCAGGATGTGCTCGTAGACCTGACCGTTGGAGAGCGCCGTCAGCAACGTCGGCGGAAACAGCGCCGCCGCCTGGGTCTCGCCGAGCAGCGGCATGCCGGTCCCCTCGTACGGGTTCCACCACGGCGGCCGGAGATGAAGCAGATCGGTTGCGGCGAGGTGGCCGATCGCCTGGGAGGTAAACCCGTTGCTCGGATCGATTGTCGGCCGCCCGTGGAGCAGACCGGGGGTGAGGGCGCTCGTCAGCCCGCCACGGAAGTTCAGCGGGTTCGGATGAAAGAACCCGAGCAGATACGGCAGGTTGGCGAGCACCACCGCGGCCCCGATAGCCAGCATGGCCCATCCGTCCGGCGTGATCGCAACGCGACCCAGGACTCTCCGGTGCAGCACGCGCGAAGGCTAATGCGGAGCGGCCGGCCGTGATCGTCCCAGCGACGTATACTCGCCGCGCGGAACGACCCCGCGGTGTACCGAATGCCCCTCACGAGACGCCGTCCCCTGTGCCTGGCCGTGCTCCTCCTCATCGCCGTCGTGACGCTGGCGATTGCCTCCGCGTCGCGCGCGCGGGCGGCGTGTGCGTCGTGGCACGTGCGCACGCTGCTGAGCGGACAGGGCTGGCTCGAGAACCTCGCCTTCGACAGGCGCGGCGGACTGACGATCTCGGCGCTGACCAAGGGGCGCCTGCTGCGTCTCACTCCGCGGGGCCGCCTCTCGACGCTCGTGAACAACGTGCGTGCTCCCGGGGGGCAGCGCCGTGTCGGCCGCTACCTGTACTTCGTGACCGGCGACACCGTCCCCGTGGCGCCGAACGGGACGATCGAGCGGCTCGATCTCCGCACCGGCAAACGCATCACGTGGGCCCGCGGCCTGACGATGCCCAACGGGCTCGCGCTCTTGCCCAACGGAGATGCGGTCGTGAGCCGTGACCTCGGTACCGGCACGGGACTGACCCGCGTGCGCAGTCACGATCGACGCCACCCCCAGTTCAACTGGGCCCGGCTTGACGACACGAACGGACTCGCCGTCGACCCCACGGGCCACTGGCTCTACACCGCGCGGACGCTCAGCAAGAACGGCGAGATCGATCGCATCTCGATCGCGCATCCGGGGACGGTGCAGGTCGTCGGCCATCTCGGCGCCAACGTCGCGCCTGATGATTTGACCGTGGATGGAGCAGGGAATGTTTACGTCGCCGGCTTCGGCAGCGGCGCGATCTACCGGCTCGATCCGAAGACCCACGTGTCGTGCGCGCTCGCCACCGGACTCGCCCACCCGACCTCGCCGCGGTTCGGCGGCACCGGCTGGCGCGCCCGCGATCTGTATGTGACGGACTCAGGCGGCAATCTTTCGCAGCTCACGCCGCCCCGCTAGTCCGCAGCTTTCACGGCATCGGCCGATGACCTGGGGGAATGGCGCCTCTCAACGACGGAGCTACCTCACAATCGCTCGCACATCTCGCCGAGATCGTCGAGTCGTCTTTGGATGCAATCGTCAGCACGACCGTCGACGGCGCGATCGTGAGCTGGAACGCCGCGGCCGAACATCTCTACGGCTACCCGAGGGAGGCGGCGGTCGGCCAGTCCATTGCGTTGCTCGCGCCGGAGAACCTTCCCGACGAGCTCCCGTGGCTGCTTGAGCGGGTCGCCGACGGCGCGCACGTCGACCCCTTCCAGACCGTGCGGCGCCATCGCGACGGATCGCTCGTCGAGATCTCGATGAGGATCTCACCCGTCCGTGATCTGCACGGGCGCCTGCTCGGACTCTCGACGATTGCGCACGACGTCGGAGAGGAAACGAGCGCCGCGCGCGAGCTGGCGCAAGCCCGGGCTGACATCGATCGCTTCTTTGATCTCGCCATCGATGTCATGGCGATCATGGATGCTGACGGCCACTTCGTCCGCCTCAATCGGGCGTTTGAGCAGATCCTCGGGTTTTCGCGCGAGGAGGTTTACGCCAAGCCGATCCGGTCGCTCCTGCATCCCGACGATCTGGACGCGACAGGTCAGATTCCTCTGGCCACGGACGCCGGCGATCCGCTCCGCGCCTTCGAGAACCGCTACCGCTGCAAGGACGGCACGTACCGCTGGATCCGCTGGAACGCAACCCAGACCGAGGACGGACTGAGGTACGCGATCGGGCGCGACATCACCGAGGACAAACAGATCGAGCAGGCCCTGCG